>NZ_JAHLJF010000001.1:2362194-2777490 GCF_018887255.1 Methylosinus sp. KRF6
AGCCCGCCGAGCCGCTCGAAAACGAGCTCCCCAGCGCCTCCGCCGGCTGACGGCGCGCGACGATCCGTCTCGGCCCCGCCAAAAAATCCGCGCCGAGCCATGGGAAGCCGCGCGCGCCGGCATATCTGGTCATAGCGATCCAGCCCTCCGCTCGAGGAGAAAATCGCAATGACCAATCGTGAACTGCGCTCCCGCCAAAAGGCCGCGCTCGAGACGCCGACCTGCTTCTCGCCCGAGGCGACGCGCGACCTCGCCGGCGCGCTCAACGCTCTGCTGGCGGATGTCTTCGCTCTCTATCTGAAGACGAAGAATTTCCATTGGCACGTCTCCGGCCCGCATTTTCGCGACTATCATCTGCTGCTCGACGAGCAGGGCGCGCAGATTTTCGCGACGACGGACGAGCTCGCCGAGCGGGTGCGCAAGGTCGGCGGCGTGACGCTGCGCTCCATCGGCCACATAGCGCGGCTCCAGCGCATCCTCGACAATGACGCCGATTATGTCGATCCGCAGGACATGCTGGCCGAGCTGCGCGACGACAATAACGCGCTGGCGGCGCGGATGCGCGAGGCGCATTCCCTCTGCGACGAGCGCGGCGACGTCGCCACCGCGAGCCTGCTCGAGAATTACATCGACGAGGCCGAAAGGCGTGTCTGGTTCCTCTTCGAGGCCGGCCGTCGCGGCAACGCCTGACGCAAATCGTCGGCGGCGGCTCTCTTCTCCTGCTGCTTGCCTCGCCCGTTTTCCCTAGCCCGTTGCGAAGGCGCGCCGCCGCGTGTAGGTGTGACGTGCATCGAGGTCCCATGCGCAACCCACCCCCTCAGGCCGTCCGCCTCGCCGACTATCGCCCGCCCGCGTTTCTGATCGACGCGGTCGATCTCGATATTTCGCTCGATCGCAGCAAAACGCGTGTCGCCGCGCGCCTCGCGATCAGGCGCAATCCGGCCGGACAGGCCGGCGCGCCGCTCGCGCTCGACGGCGACGGATTGATCTTGCGGCGCGTCGCGCTCGATGGCGCGCCGCTCGCGCCCGAGGCTTATGAGGCGACGCCCGATTCCTTCCTGCTGCGCGCCCCGCCCGAGGGGCCCTTCACGCTGGAGATAGAGACCGAGGTCGATCCTTCGGCCAATACGCAATTGAGCGGCCTCTATCGCTCCGGCTCCGCCTATTGCACGCAATGCGAGGCGGAGGGCTTTCGCCGCATCACCTATTTCCTCGACCGGCCCGATGTGCTGAGCGTCTATACGACGCGCATAGAGGCCGATAAGAGCGAAGCCCCGGTTCTGCTCGGCAATGGCAATCCGATCGCCTCGGGCGATCTCGACGGCGGCCGGCATTTCGCGATCTGGCGCGATCCTTTCCCCAAGCCCTGTTATCTCTTCGCCCTCGTCGGCGGCGATCTGGGCCATATTTCCGAGACCTATCGCACGAGTTCCGGCCGCGATGTGGAGCTCGCCATCTATGTCGAGCGCGGCAAGGAGCCCTTCGCCTCTTATGCGATGGATTCGCTGGTGCGCTCCATGCGCTGGGACGAGCAGGCCTTCGGCCGCGAATATGATCTCGACGTGTTCAACATCGTCGCCGTCTCCGATTTCAACATGGGCGCGATGGAGAACAAGGGCCTCAACATATTCAACGACAAATATGTTCTGGCCTCGCCGGAGACCGCGACCGACTCCGATTACGCCGGCATAGAGTCGGTGATCGCCCATGAATATTTCCACAATTGGACCGGCAATCGCATCACCTGCCGCGACTGGTTCCAGCTGTGCCTGAAGGAAGGGCTGACCGTCTATCGCGATCAGGAATTCTCTGCGGACCAGCGTTCTCGCGCGGTAAAGCGCATTTCCGACGTGCGCGGCCTGCGCGCGCAGCAATTTCCCGAGGACGCCGGCCCGCTCGCCCATCCGGTGCGGCCGAGCCTCTATCACGAGATCAATAATTTCTACACGGCCACAGTCTATGAGAAGGGCGCCGAGATCGTCCGCATGTTGAAGACGCTGATCGGCGAGGCCGATTTCCGTCGCGGCATGGACCTCTATTTCGCGCGTTTCGATGGAACGGCGGCGACGGTGGAGGATTTCCTCGCCTGTTTCGCCGAAGCCTCCGGCCGCGACCTCGCGCAATTTTCGCTCTGGTACGAGCAGGCCGGCACGCCGCAAATCTCAGTGCAGAGCGACTATGACGCTGCCGCCAAGACTTTCACGCTCGCCCTCGAGCAGTCGACGCCGCCGACGCCCGGCCAGAGCGAGAAAAAGCCTTTCGTCATTCCGCTCGCGCTCGGCCTCATCGGCGAGAATGGCGACGAACTGACGCTGTCCGCAGCGCCCGGCGAGACCGGCGCGAGCGGCGAGGAATGCGCGCGCGGCGTCGTCGAGCTCTCGACGCCAAAACGGAAGATCGTGTTCGAGAATGTCCCCTCGCGGCCGGTGGCGTCGCTGCTGCGCGGCTTCTCCGCGCCCGTGCGCCTCGCGCCGCCGCAATCGGCGGAAGACCTCGAGCGGCTGCTCGCCCATGACAGCGATTCCTTCAATCGCTGGCAGGCGGCGCAGAGCCTCGCGCTGCGTTCCGTCTTCGCCCGCGTCGAGGCCGCCCGCGGCGGCGAGGGCGTCGACGACAAGGCCTTTTTCGACGCGCTGAAACGGCTCGTCGAGGCGGGGGAGGGCGATCCGAGCCTCGTCGCCCAGGCGCTCTCTCTGCCGTCCGAGATCGACATCGCGCGCGAGATGGGCAAGGACGTCGATCCCGATGTGATCTATTCCGCGCGCTCCGGCCTGAAGCGCGATCTCGGCCGCTTTCTGGCGCCGGCGCTCGCCGAGGCGCACGCGCGCTTCGCGCCGCAGGAGGGTTTTTCGCCGGACGCCGCCAGCGCCGGCCGGCGCGCCATGCGCAATGTCGCGCTCGATCTTCTCGCAGCGGGCGATCCGGCCTCGGGCGGTCCGCTGGCCGAGCGGCAATTCGCCGAGGCGACGAATATGACCGACCGCATCTGCGCGCTGGCGACGCTGTCGCATCTTCCGGGCGCCGCGCGCGAGGACGCTTTCGCCGCCTTCTACGAGCGCTACCGAAAAGATCATCTCGTCGTCGACAAATGGTTCGCTCTGCAATCGACGATTCCGGAGGTCGAGACGACGGCGCGCGTCGCGCGGCTGATGGCGCATGAGGACTTCTCGCTCGCCAATCCCAATCGCGTGCGCGCGGTGGTCGGATCCTTCGCCAATGGCAATCCGACGCGTTTCCATGCGCTGGACGGCTCCGGCTATGCGCTGCTGGAGCGCGTCGTGCTGGAGCTCGACCCCAAAAATCCGCAGCTCGCCGCGCGCCTGCTCTCGGCGCTGCGCTCCTGGCGCTCGCTGGAGGAGCGGCGGCGTAAAATCGCCGAGACGACGCTGCGCCGCATTCTCGCGACGCCCGATCTCTCCGCCGATGTTTCGGACATAGCGACGCGCGCGCTCGGCTGAGCGTTTACGTCCTTTTAAGGTCTGGACAAAAGCCCTCCGCCGGATTCGAATGGTGCTGATTCGGGGCGGGATGCGGCGCGTTTTTCCCCCTCTTCGACAAACGCGGGGACTTACGAAATGGCGCGTGGACGCGCGGCCAATACGACGACTTGCGCCGATTCCTCATGGAGCGCTGCGGGCTCCGCGAGCATCGGCCGGGCGATCGCGCAACAGCTGAGCGCGCGGCGCGCGACTGTCGCGCTCGGCGCCTGCGCTCTCGCGCTCGGCGCGCTGCTTCTCCTGCTGGCGGAGGCGGCGCATGAGCGCATATTGATCGAGGCGGCGCAGGAGCTCGAGATTTTCGCGCGCGCCGTCTCCCGCGACGTCGAGGCGAGCGCGCGCGGCGGGGCGGCGGCGCTGCCCGATTACGCCGCGATGCGCGGACGCCGCGTCGCCGTCGCCGACGCGTCCGGCCGGATCGTCGCCGCGACAGCGCCGCTCGACGCCTCCGGCGCGCTCGCCGGCCTGCTCGGCGCCGAGCAGATATTGACCGAATTCGCCGATAAGGCGGGAGTGATGCGCGTCACTCTGGCCGATGGCCGCAAGGCGCTCGCTACTGTGCGCAATCTGGCGCCCACGGCGGGGCAAGGCGCGGGACAAGTCGCGGCGATCTTGCCTTATGACGCGGCCCTCGCCGATTGGCGCTGGTCGGTCGCGCGCAATGCGGCGCTCGCCGCGGCGGCCGCGCTGGCGACGACGCTCGGCCTCGTCGCCTTTCGGCGGCAGGCGCGCCGCGCCGCGCTCGCCGAGCGCGCGCAGATCGATCTACGCCGGCGCGTCGACGCCGCGCTCGGCTCCGGCCGCTGCGGCCTTTGGGATTGGGACATTGCGCGCGGGCGCATTCATTGGTCGCAATCCATGTTCGCGCTGCTCGGCCTCGATCCGCAACCGCGCTCGCTCTCCTTCGGCGAATTGAAGACGCGTCTGCATCCGCAGGACGGCGATCTCATCGCCATTGTCGAGACCATCGTCGCCTCCGGCTCGCGCGGCATGGATCACGAATTCCGCATCCGCACTGCGCGCGGCGACTTTTTGTGGCTGCGCGCCTGCGCCGAATTGATCGACGATGCGCAGGGCGGCAAGCGCCTCGTCGGCGTCGCCGTCGACATTTCCGAGCAGCGCGCGCTGGCGGAAGGCGCCGCCACCGCCGATATGCGGCTGCGCGACGCCATAGAGACGATCTCCGAGGCCTTCGTGCTGTGGGACGCGCATAATCGGCTCGTCGCCTGCAATTCGAAGTTTTTGGCGCTGCACGGCCTCGCCGCCGAGGCGGCGGCGCCCGGCGCGAGCTATGCGCGCATCATGGCGAGCGCTTCCGCCGCGCTCGCCGAGACGCAGATCGTCTCCGACGAGGCCGTGACGGCGAGCGAGCGCACCTATGAGGCGCGACTCGCCGACGGCCGCTGGCTGCAGATCAGCGAGCGCCGCACCAAGGACGGCGGCTATGTCTCCGTCGGCGCCGACATCACGACGTTGAAGCGCAATCAGGAGAAGCTCATCGACTCCGAGCGCCGGCTGACGGCGAGCGTCACCGATCTCTTGAAATCGCGGCAGACGCTGGAGGCGCAGGCGCAGCAGCTGGCGACGCTGGCCGAGCAATATCATCTGCAGAAGGGCGAGGCGGAGGCGGCCTATCAGGCCAAGTCCGAATTCCTCGCCAATATGAGCCATGAGCTGCGCACGCCGCTCAACGCCATCATCGGCTTTTCGGAGATGATGCAGGCGCAGGTGTTCGGCGAGCTGGGCTCGACCAAATATGTCGAATATTGCAACCATATCCATCAGGGCGGCCGCTATCTGCTCGATGTGCTGACCGACATTCTCGACATGTCGCGCCTCGAAGCCGGCCGCGTGCGGCTCGACCAGCGCGAGGTGGACGTCTCCGGCGCCGTGCGCGCCACGGTGGAGCGGTACCGCCATAGCGCCGAGACGAAGCGCGTCGAGATCAGCGTCGACGCCTGCGACGGGCTTCGCTGCTATGGCGATCATGACGCGATCGTCAAATCGATCGGCGTGCTCGTCTCCAACAGTCTGAAATTCACCACGGCCGGCGGCGCCGTGCGCGTGCGAGCGCGCCGGCTCGCGCGCTCGGTCGCCATTTTCGTCGAGGACGATGGCTGCGGCATAGAGAAGGCCGCCATCCCCAAGCTCGGCCGCCCCTTCGAGCAGCCGATCGCCGTCATCGAAAATGGCATGAAAGGCTCCGGCCTGGGCCTCGCCATAGCGCGCTCGCTGATCGCGCTGCATGGCGGCGCGCTGCGCATCCGCTCGCATGTGGGCATCGGCACGATCGCGATGCTCCGCATTCCGGTGCGGCCGACGACGCGGGCGATTTCGGCGCAAGGCGCGCGGACGTCGCTGCACTGAGCGTCGTAGCCGCGGCTCGCGAGCGGCGTTAGTGGGCGCTCAGCTTTTCTCGGCGTCGGTCGAATAGACCGATATCTCGATTTCATCGACGGCGCGGCCGATCGTCCTCATGAATTCGGACGGCAGCACAAAGTTTCGCGTCATTGCGTCATGATCGAAATAGACAGCGACATTCGCCGAAACCGATAGCTCGGCGAGAGAGCGCAGTTCTCCGATCGCGCGCAAAAATTTCGACAGCGTCTCTTCGCTGGCGAGGATATGATCGGCCGCGAAAGAAACGAGGTCTCTCTCCGCCGTTGCGACATTCCGCAATGGAGCGACGCCCCAGTCCAATTTTCCGAGATCGGAATGGGGCCGTTCGACGCGCAGCCACAAAACGATGTCCGGCAATTCGACTTCCACCATCGCGCGACGTTTCTCCGACCGCTGCTCTTACGTCACTCCGCCGCGGCCTCCGCCATCTCTCGCCGCGGCGGCGCATAGGCGAGCTGCGGCTCCCAATAATTGCCGCGGTCGAACATGTGCCGCGCCTGCGCATATTGGAACATGATGCGGCCGACGATCTTCGCCGTCGCCGGCTTGCGCAGCGCCGCGCCCCACACTTTGTTCCACATGCGCCCCTCGGCGTCGCCGAGACGTCGCACCTCGCCGGCGATCTCTATCGCCTGCCGCTCCACCTCGCGGAATCTCTCGAATTCGGGCAGCGTCTCGCCGCCGAGGTCGCGCGCGCGGCCGAAGTTCTGAATGAAATTCAACATGCGCTCGCCGAACGCGGAGGGCGAATAGAGCGCGTTGCAGAGATTGTGCAGGCCAGAGTTGAGCTCCTCCATACTCATCGTCACCGGGCGAATATTGGAGCCCCAGGGCACCGCCTGCGTCTCCACTGTGCCTTGCAGCAGGCGCCCCTCGGCCGTGATGCGCTCGAAGAGCGGCGTCGCCTCCGAAGCCATCAGCGCGCCGAGGCTGAAGATGGGGATCGGCGTCGACATGGCGAATTCATATTGCTGTGAAAACACATTCGGCCCGTCGTGATCGAAGCCGACGATCATGCCGCCCATCACCGAAATGCCGCGGTCGATGAGCTTCTGCACCTCGCTCGGAATATCGATCTTCAAATTCTGCTTCTTGCCGGTCTCGCGCAGGCTGTCGAGATTGGGCGTCTCTATGCCGATGAACACTTGATGCACGCCGGCTTCGACCAGCATATCCATCAGCTCCGCGTCGCGCGTCGCGTCGATGGAGATTTGCGTGACGAAATCCATATGGTGGCCATTGCGCCGCCAATGCGCCATCGCCTCCAGCAGCTCCTTGCAATGGGCGCGATAGGCGGTGAAATTGTCATCCGCCAAGAATGTCGCGCGAAAGCCATGCGCCCAAAGAGCGTCGAGCTCGGCGATCACATTGGCGATCGGCTTGTGACGCTGCTTGCGGCCGAGATATTGGATGACGTCGCAGAATTCGCATTCGAACGGACAGCCGCGCGATGTCTGCACGGCGCCGAGCATGGCGCGATGATTGGGATAGAGATCCCAACGTGGGATCGGGCTCGTCGCCAGCGAAGGCTTGTCGCCGATGTAGCGATCGCGCGGACGCCCACGGCGCAGATCGGCGAAGAGCTCGTCGGCGATCTCCTCGATCTCGCCGCTCACCAGCACGTCGCAATGCGCGGCGAGATGATCGGGGCTGAGGCTGGCGTATGGCCCGCCGATGATGACCTTCTTGCCACGGCGACGAAATTCGTCGGCGATGGCGATCATGCGACGACGCTGGCTCACCTTGCCGGTGATGCAAATCCAATCCGCCTCATGATCGAAATTCACGGGCGCGACGCCCTCGTCGCTGATCTCGATCGCGAAATCGCGCGGCGCCATTGCGGCGACGGTCGTCGATGAGAGATCGGCCATCATGACGCCCGAGGGCCGGCCGGAGGCGACGAGAATCTCGGCGCCGAAGTAGGTTGGAAAATCTGCAGCGGGATTGATGATATAAAGGGATGAGGTCATTGCAGGCCCCTTTCCGACAACCCATGAATTAAGGTCTTTTTTTTTGTCGCGCGCAAGCCCAAAGCGCGCCGCGGCCTCCTATTTCGCAAGGCGCCGGGCCTTTGCTCGAAGGTAATCCACAGGCTCGCCCGCGCCGCGAGGCCGGGGCGCGAAGTCGTGCGATTGTCGAAACGTCTTGCCGCTCAATCTTCTACATCGATTTGCGGACGCGGATGGGGATACCCCGTAATTGACGCTCCACTTTTCATCGCCTAAGCCTCGCGAGGTTTCGGTGACGACGCGTTTCTACGGTTTTTTTAGGGGATAGCACCATAAGATGACGCATGAAGCCCTCACCTCGGATCGGCCGGTCGAGCTTGGTTCCGATCGCTCCTTCGGCTTGGTGATCGCCGCCGCGCTGACCATTTTGGCGCTGGCGCCGATGTGGCGAAACGACTCTCCGCATCTTTGGGCGCTCGCGGTCGCTGCGGTTTTCGCAGCCTTCGCCATTATCGCGCCGAAGCGGCTCGCAGCGCTCAATGATCTGTGGCTCGCCTTCGGATCGACGCTTCACAAAATCGTCAATCCGATCGTCATGGCCGTAATGTTCTTCGGCGTGCTGACGCCGATCGCAACTCTCTTTCGGCTGCGCGGGCGTGATCCGCTCGCGCTGCGCTTCGACCATGCGGCGGAGAGCTATTGGACGCTGCGCGGCGATGCGGACGGCGCCTCCGACATGCGCAAGCAATTCTGACCGGAAAAGCAATTTCTGACAGGAGACGAATGCGATGGATATGGTTCTCGAGCTGTGGGATTTCGTCGCGAGTCGCAAGAAATATTGGATGGCGCCTGTGCTCGGCGTGATGATGCTGCTCGGCGGGCTGATGCTGCTGCAGGGAACGGCGGTCGCTCCTTTCATCTACACGCTGTTCTGATCGCTCGTGCGAATTCTGGGCGTTTCCGCCTTCTATCACGACAGCGCGGCCGCGTTGATCGAGGATGGACGCATCGTCGCCGCCGCGCAGGAAGAGCGCTTCTCTCGCGTCAAGCATGATGCGCGCTTCCCCGCCAACGCCATCGACTATTGCCTCGCCGCCGCCGGCCTCGAGGCGAAGGACATCGATCACGTCGCCTTCTACGACAAGCCCTTCGTGAAGTTCGAGCGTCTGCTCGAGACATACACCACCTTCGCGCCGCGCGGGTTTCAGTCCTTCGCGACCGCTCTGCCGGTGTGGCTGCGCGACAAGCTGTTTCAAAAATCTCTGCTCGCGCAAAAGCTGAAGCATCATGCGCCCAATGTCGATTGGCGCGCGCGTCTCCTCTTCGCCGAGCATCATCTCAGCCATGCGGCGAGCGCCTTCTATCCCTCGCCCTTCGACGAGGCCGTCGTGCTGACCATGGACGGCGTCGGCGAATGGGCGACGACGTCGGTCGCCTTCGGCGAGGGCGCGAAGCTCGCCCTGCAGCGCGAATTGCGCTTTCCGCATTCGCTCGGCCTGCTCTATTCGGCCTTCACCTATTACACGGGATTCAAGGTCAATAGCGGCGAATATAAGCTGATGGGCCTCGCGCCCTATGGCGAGCCGAAATTTGCGAGCCTCATTCTCGATCACATCGTGGATCTGAAGAAGGACGGCACATTCCGTCTCGATCAATCCTATTTCGATTATTGCACAGGGCTGCGCATGACGAGCGAGAAGCTGCATCGCCTGTTCGGCGGTCCGCCACGCGCGCCGGAAGAGCAGCTGACGCAGCGCCATATGGACATAGCCGCGTCGATCCAGGCGGTGACGGAGGAGATCGTGCTGCGCCTGACGCGCGCGCTGGCGGCGGAGACGGGCGCGCGCAATCTCTGCCTCGCCGGCGGCGTCGCGCTCAATTGCGTCGCCAATGGCAAAGTGCTGCGCGACAAGAGCTTCGAGCGCATTTGGATTCAGCCGGCGGCCGGCGACGCCGGCGGCGCGCTCGGCGCCGCGCTGCTCGCCTATCATGATTTCAACGGACGTCCGCGCGCCGCGTGCGGCGAAGGCGACGCAATGCAGGGCGCCTATCTCGGGCCGTCCTATTCGCAGAGCGATATAGAGCGTCGCCTCGCCGATAGCGGCGCGCGCTTCACGACGCTCTCGGATGAGGAGACGATCGCCGCCACGGCGCGCGATCTCGCCGATGGCAGGGCGGTGGGATGGTTCCAGGGGCGCATGGAGTTCGGCCCACGCGCGCTCGGCGGGCGCTCCATTCTCGCCGATCCGCGCTCGCCGCAAATGCAGAGGACGCTCAATCTCAAGGTGAAATATCGCGAATCCTTTCGGCCCTTCGCGCCCTCCGTTCTGCGCGAGCATGTCGCCGATTGGTTCGATCTCGACGAGGATTCGCCCTACATGCTGCTCGTCGCCGATGTCGCGACCAAGCACAGGCTCGCGACGCGCGCGGACGACGAGGCGCTGTTCGGCATAGAACGCTTGCAGCGGCCGCGCAGCGTCATTCCTGCAGTGACGCATGTCGATTGCTCCGCGCGCGTGCAGACGGTGCATCGCGAGACCAATCCGCGCTATCACGCGCTGATCTCGGCCTTTCATGTGCGGACCGGCTGTCCCGTGCTGGTCAATACGAGCTTCAATGTGCGGGGCGAGCCGATCGTCTGCAAGCCGGAGGACGCTTTCGCCTGCTTCATGGGCACGGAGATCGAGACGCTCGTCATCGGCAATTGCCATTTGCGCAAGGAGGATCAGGACCAAGCGCTGCGCAAGGACTATAAGGACAGATTCGATCTCGACTGACGTTTTCGCCCGCGGAACCCGCGCGAAACGATCGGCCGAAAATTCGTCACTCCGCCGACGGCGCCTGCGGAACGGCGGGGGAAGGCGCGGCGCTCGGCGCATGGGTCGCCGGGGCCGCGCGCGGCAGCGCCAGCACGACGCGCAGGCCCGGCGCATTGTCTTCTATGCGCAAGGTCCCGCCATGCAGGCGCGCCACCGCGGCGGCGAGCGACAGGCCGAGGCCGGAGCCCGGCCGCGAGCGCGAATTCTCGAGCCGCACGAAACGCCCGATCACGCGGTCGCGGTCCTTCTCCGCTATGCCGGGGCCGCGATCGGAAACCTCGATCTCTATGCTGTCGCCCGCCCGCCGCGCCGCGACGCGCACGACGGCGCCGGGCGCGGCCGCGCCATATTTCAGCGCATTGTCGACGAGATTGACCAGCGCCTGGCCGAGCAGCTCGCGATTGCCGCGCAGCGTCAGCCCGTCGGCGGCGGCGAGCTCTATGCGCGCGTCATGCTCCTCGGCGACGGGCTCGTACATTTCGGCAATATCGGCGGCGACGCGGCCGGCGTCGAAGTCGCTGGAAAAATCGCTGCAATAGCCGGCCTCTGCGCGCGCGATCATCAGCAGCGCGTCGAAAATGCGGATGAGCGCGTCGGATTCCTCGATCATATCGGTCAGCGCGTCGCGATATTGCTCGGCGCCGAGATCGGCGCGCAGCGCGGCGTCGGCACGATTGCGCAGCCGCGTCAGCGGCGTTTTCAGATCATGGGCGATATTGTCGGACACTTCGCGCAGCCCGGTCATCAATTGCTCGATGCGGTCCAGCATGGCGTTGAGATTGGCGCTGAGCCGATCGAGCTCGTCGTCGGCGCCCATCAGCGGCAGGCGCTGCTCGAGATCGCCGGACATGATGCGCCGCGCCGAGGCGGAGAGCTTGTCGAGCCGCGCCAGAATGCGCCGCGCGACGATGAGGCCGCCGAGCGTGCCGATGGCGATCAGCCAGAACAGCGAGGTGACGAGCGCGCGGCGCAATATGCCGTGCAGCAGTCTCCGGTCCTGCAGATCATGGCCGACCAGCAGGCGGAAGCCGCCCGGCAGCTGGAACAGCCGCATCATCGCGCGATGATGGGCGGTGGTTTCGCCGCGGCGCTGATAGCGCGCCTCGACCAGCTCGGATCGATCGGGAAGGTCCGGCGGCAGCGCGGCGATATTGCCGACGATGAGCTCGCCGGAAAATGTCGTCACCAGATAGAGCGAGGCGCCCGGCGTGCGCACGCGGCGCTCGATCACCTCGACGAGCTGGCGTATGCCGCCTTCCGAATATTGCTCGGCGAGACCGCGAATATCGGCGTCGATCGTCTGCGCGGTCTGCTCGTCGAAGAGGTCTTCGACATTGATCTGCACGCGCGTCAGCACAATGGCCGCGCCGATGCCGAACAGCACCAGATAGGCGAGCGACAGCTTGAAGGCCGTCGTGCGGAAGAGTCTAACGAGCGCCTTCACGGATCATATATCCCGCGCCGCGGATCGTGTGCAGGAGCGGCGTCTCGCGTCCCTTGTCGATCTTGGCGCGCAGTCTGGAGATGTGGACGTCGATGACATTGGTCTGGGGATCGAAGTGATAATCCCAGACATTCTCGAGCAGCATGGTGCGCGTCACCACTTGGCCGGCGTGCTTCATCAAATATTCCAGCAGGCGGAACTCGCGCGGCTGCAGCACGATCTCCTGTCCGGCGGCGACGACCTTATGGGCGAGCCGATCGAGCTCGAGATCGCCGACGCGATAGACGGTCTCCTCCGGCTTCGGCCCGCCGCGGCGGCGCGCCAGCGCCTCGACGCGGGCGAGCAGCTCGGAGAAGGCGTAGGGCTTGGACACATAATCGTCGCCGCCGGCGCGCAGGCCGCGCACGCGATCGTCCACCTGGCCGAGCGCGGAGAGGATGAGAGCGGGCGTGTCGATCTTCTGCTCGCGCAGGCCCGAGATGAGCGAGAGCCCGTCGAGCTTGGGCAACATGCGGTCGATGATCAGCACGTCATATTTGCCGTCCGTCGCGGCCGCATAGCCTTCCAGCCCGTCGGCCGCATGGTCGGCGACATGGCCTTGCTCGCGGAACGCCTTCACGAGATAGGCGCCGGCTTCCGAATCGTCCTCGACGATCAATATTCGCATTTCATCCATATAGCGCGCCTCGAATGAAAACGGCAGGCCGGCGAGAACGCGCCGACCTGCCGCGACTGACGCGGCGGGAGAGGAGACGAAACGTCCCCCGCCGCCTTCATGCGCAGCGCCCGCTACACGGGGGGCGGGCAATACGGGCCCCGCGCAAGAAGCTCTGGGAATCCACCCTCTCCTTTCGGGGGAGGGGCGGACTGCGGAGCAATCCGGGGTGGGGTTCCGCGGCGAAGACTCGTGGCGTCGCCCCCTCCCGAGCGCCTGCGGCTATCGACCTCCTCCCTAGTGGGGGAGGTGGAATTGCCTTTCCGGCGCCTGTCCTCGTTCATCGTCAGGACGCCGGATTGACCGAGAGCGCGACAAAACGCGCCCCTTCCGGCGATTTCACGCGCAGCAGCACCGATTTGCGGCCCTCTTTCTTGGCCGAGTCGATCGCCGCCTGCAGATCGCCGCGCGCCTTCAAAGCCTGGCCATTGGCCTCGACGATCACATCGCCCTGGCGCAGCCCCTTCTGGGCGGCGGCGCCATTGGGGTCGATGCCGACGATGATGAGTCCCTCGCCGCCGCGGCCGCCGCGCACTTCCGCGGCCGGCGCCACTTCAATGCCATAGGCGGCGAGCGCCGCGCCGGGCTCGACGCCGTCGTCATTGGGCTCGGCGGCGGCGGCCTCCTTCTCGCTCGGCAGCTTGCCGAGTTTCAGCTTCACGCTCTTCTCGGCGCCATTGCGCAGATAGGTGAGCTCAGCGCTCTTGCCGGGGCCGAGCGTCGCGATGCGGCGGGCGAGATCGCGCGGTCCGTCGACCTTCTGGCCGTCGACCGCGACGACGACGTCGCCGGCCTTGAGCCCCGCCGCTTCCGCCGGCCCGCCGCGCTGCGGTTGCGCGATCAGCGCGCCCTTGTTGTTTTTGAGCCCCAGGCTCTCGGCGATTTCCGGCGTGATCGGCTGAATGGCGACGCCGATCCAGCCGCGCGCCACCTGGCCCTTGTCCTTGAGCGCGGCGATCACATCCTTGGCGACCTCTGAAGGAATGGCGAAGCCTATGCCGACCGAGCCGCCGGAGGGCGAATAGATCGCCGTATTGACGCCGATCACCTGACCACGCTCGTCGAAAGAGGGGCCGCCGGAATTGCCGCGGTTCACCGGCGCGTCGATCTGGATGAAGTCGTCATAGGGGCCGGCGCCGATGTCGCGGCCGCGCGCCGAGACGATACCCGCCGTCACCGTGCCGCCGAGGCCGAAGGGATTGCCGACCGCGATCACCCAATCGCCGATGCGCGGGCTGGAGCTCGCCCAATCGACATGCGGCAGATTATTGCCGTCATTGATCTTCAGCAGAGCGAGATCGGTGCGCTTGTCGGTTCCGATGATCTTGGCCGGCAGCGTGCGGCCGTCGTCGAAAGTCACCTCCACCTGCGTCGCATGTTCGACGACATGGTTGTTGGTGACGACATAGCCGTCGCCGGTGATGATGAAGCCGGAGCCCAGCGCCTGCGTCATATGCTTTTGTCGCCCGCGTCCTCCCGGAGGCTCGCCGAAATGGCGGAAGAAGCGATAGAGCGGATCGTCCGGCGAAAGCTCGGGCGGCATTCCGGGAAAGCCTTCCTCCGGGCCGCCGCCGGCCTCCAGCGCCTTGGTCTTGATCGCGACCACGGCCGGCTTCACCCGCTCGACGATATCGGCGAAAGATTGCGGGCCGACGGCCGCAGCCCCGCTCTGGCCGGTGCTCTGCGTCTGCGTCTGGGTCGCCGGGGCCTGGCCCCAGGCGAAGGTCTGCGCCGGCAGCAGCGTCGCGCCGAGCGCGAGCGCAGCGGCGCCGGACATCAGCGCGAGACGAAACGGGCGCCCTTCCGGGCGACGCCAGCGCGCCGTTCGGGTCGTGGCGAGAACTCGACGAAAAATCACCGGCAAGGTCATCGAACCGTCTCCATCGTCTGCCCCTCGAGCGGGGCCGGGGGCGCGGCGGGGCCTCCGCCTGTCGACGATGAAGATGGCGTTCGCGAGCTTACGCCACAGTGGCCCGCGCATGAAACTTTCGTAAGGCCGCGCGGGGCGCGGCGTGAGCTCGGGCGAACAAAGGCCGCGGGAAAATCGCCCGGGAAGGCGAAGGCGCCCGTCCGTGGGCGGCGCGCTGGGCGGCGCGGCACAATTCGGCGGGTCTCAATCGCGAGACGGGAGGATGAAAATGTCGAATTTCGCTTTCGACGACAGCAACATCGAGTGGCGGAGGCTCGAGGGGGTGGATCACCTCTGGCTCTCCGTGCGCGACATAGACGACGAGGCCGGGATCGTCCATGTTCTGTACAAATTCGCCGCCAATGAGAAAATCCTGCTGCATCGTCACAAGACGGTCAACAAGACCTTCGTGATCCAGGGCGAGCATCGCCTCTATCACGCCGATGGCGAGCTAAAGGAGATCCGGCCGGTGGGCAGCTACAAGGTCAGCCCGCCGTCGGAAGATCCGCACAGGGAAGGCGGCGGCGATCAGGACGTGATCGTGTTCTTCACCATCTATGGCAAGGGCCTGCTCTACGAAATTTTGGACGATGCGCAGAATGTCGTCGCGCCGCTCACCGTGGAAGATTTTCGCGCTCTATTGTGAGGGGCGGGCGCGGAGGCGTCGATTGCCTTCATCGGCGGCGGCGATTAGATCGTCGCCGATGTCGAACGTCCCGACGAGGCCCAACATGAATGCATCGATCGAGCCCGGCGTCGTCGCAGCCGCCGTCTATGCGGATGGCCGCCGGCTTCAGGACATAGCGATAGAGGAAGCCGGCGACTTCGCCGCGCGTCCCGGCCATGTCGTGTGGATCGGCCTCTATGAGCCGTCCTTCGAGCTGCTCGCGCGCGTGCAGCGGCAATTCGATCTGCATCCTCTGGCGATAGAGGACGCCGGCAAGGCGCATCAATATCCCAAGCTCGAGCAATATGGCGACGGTCTGTTCATCGTCGCGCGCACCGCGCAGATGGAGAATGGCCGCATCGCCTTCGGCGAGACGCATCTCTTCGTCGGCAAGGGCTATGTGCTGTCGATCCGCCACGGCGCCTCCAGCTCCTACGCGCATGTGCGCGAGCGTTGCGAGGCGGCGCCGCATGGGCTCTCCGAGGGCGAGGATTACATCGTCTACGCCATACTCGATTTCATCGTGGACAATTACTTTCCCGTGCTGGCGACGATCAATGCGGAAGTCGAAGCGATAGAGGATCACATTCTCGCGCGATCGCTGGACCGGGCTCATGTCGATCGGCTCTATGCGCTGCGCCGCGATCTCTTGCGGCTCGGCAATGCGGTCGCGCCGCTGGTCGATGTCTGCCAACGCTTGGAGCATACGGAGGTCATGGCGATCGACGCCGCCATGCGTCCGCATTTTCGCGATGTGACCGACCATATTCTGCGCGTGCGCGAGCAGATCGCCACTTTGCGCGAGGTGCTGGCCTTCGCCTTCGAGGCGAGCCTGATGAACGGCCAGATGCAGCAGACGCATATCACGCGGCGTCTCGCCGCCTGGGCCGCCATTCTCGCCGTGCCGACCGCGATCGCCGGCATTTATGGAATGAATTTCGAGCATATGCCGGAGCTGAAATGGCGCTACGGCTATTTCCTCATTCTCGGCGCGACGGCGGCGATCTGCGCGACGCTCTACTGGCGCTTTCGCCGCAATGATTGGCTGTGACGCGCGGCGTCATCGACGTCGCGCGCGGCCACTCTTGAAAAAAGCGCCGATCAGGCCTTCGGCCCGCCGCGCGCGACGCCGACCTTGGCCGGGCGCAGCACGCGCTCGCCGATCGTATAGCCGGGCTCGACCACTTGCGCGACCGTGCCATTGGGCACGCTCTCGTCCGGTATCTCGAACAGCGCCTCGTGCTGATTGGGGTCGAAGCGCTGGCCCTGCGCCTCGATCTTCTTGACCCCGAAACGGGCGAGGCGGGAGACGAAATCGCGCTCGGTGAGCTCGACGCCCTCGATCAGCGTGCGAATATTCTGCTCGAGGCCTTCGCGCGATTGTTCCGGCACGCTGTCGACGGCGCGGCGCAGATTATCGGCGAAGGTCAGCATCTCGCGGGCGAAATTGGCCACCCCATAGGTCTTGGCGTCGGCGATCTCTTTTTCGGTCCGCCGCCGCATATTCTCCATATCAGCGAGCGTGCGCAGCAGCTTGTCTTTCAAGCTGGCGACCTCGGCGTGGAGATTCTCGAGCTCCGTGAAAGGCTCGGGCTCGGCGATGTCGGATTCCGCCCCCGGCTGCGCCAGGGCGGAGGCGTCGTCGCTCGCCTGCGCCTGACGGGCGCGGGCCTCTTCCTGGGTGTCCTTTTTCTTATCGTCGCTCATGATCTCTTCCATTGGCGATGAAACGCCCCCGATATCAGTGCGGGAGCGCGCAAAATCAAGTCGGGGCGGCGCCCGCGCCCCCGCCGGAGGTCTTTCGCACGCGGAGCGCGAAGACATCCAGCAATTGGCGCTTTATCGCCGCCTGACGCGAGGGCGAGACGATTTTCCCGCCGGTCAGATCGGTCACATAGAAGGCGTCCACAGCCCGCTCGCCGAAGGTGACGATATGAGCGGAGCCGATGTTGAGATTGAGATTGGAGATGGCGTTCGTCAGATCGAAGAGCAGGCCGACGCGGTCGAGGCCGGAGACCTCGATGACGGTCGCCATATTGGCGAAACTATTGTCGATGACGACGCCGGGCGCGATGTCGAAGGCCGTGGTCGCGCCGCGCTGCGCGCTGCGCGCTGCCACCGCCTCGGAAATGGCGATCTCGCCGCGCAGCGCTTTCTCTATGTATTCGGCGACGCGGCGCGCGCGGCGCAATTCGTCGTCGTCGAGCGGAAAGGCGCGCGAGAAGAAGATGGTGTCGAGCGCGAGCCCGTCCGCCGTGGTGAAAATATGCGCGTCGACGATATTGGCGCCGCTCGCGGCGCAGGCGCCGGCGATGATCGACAGCAGGCGCCGATGATCCTGCGCGACGACGGTGAGCTCCACCGCGCCGCTCTTGGTGTCGAGATCGACAGTGGTGACGAGCGGCGTCTTCGTGTCGCTGAGATCGCGCAAGAGCCGGGCGTGGCGGATCTTGCGGGAGAGATCGGCCTTTAGCCAATAGGCGGAATAATGGCGCTGCGCATAGGCGGCGAAATCGGCGTCGCTCCAATCCGCGAGCGCGGCGCGCAGCTCTTCCTTCGCATGGGCGACGCGGCTCTTGCGATCGGCCGCCGAATGGCCGCCGCCGAGCACGACTTCCGTCTCCCAATAGAGCACATTGAGCAGCTGCGCCTTCCAGGCGTCGAGCACGCCGGGGCCGACCGCGTCTATGTCGCACATGGTCAGCACGAGCAGCATTTTCAGCCGCTCCATCGTCTGCACGATGGCCGCGAAATTCTCGATGGTGCGGCGGTCGGAGAGATCGCGGCTCTGCGCTATGCTGGACATCAGGAGATGATGCTGCACCAGCCAGGCGACCGTATCCGTCTCGCCGGGATCGAAGCCGAGCCGCGGACACAGCGAATGCGCTATCTCCGCGCCGGCCTGCGAGTGATCCTCCTTGCGGCCTTTGGCGATATCGTGCAGCAGCAGGCCGAGATAGAGAGTCTTGCGATTGGAGATTGTCGGCAGAATGTCATTGGCGAGCGCGGCCTGTTTCGGCCCGCGGCCGGATTCGAGCGCCGCCAGCGCGCCCACTGCGCGCAATAGATGCTCGTCGACCGTGTAGTGATGATACATGTTGAATTGCATCATCGCGACGATGCGGCCGAATTCGGGAATGAAGCGCCCGAGCACGCCGGTCTCGTTCATGCGCCGCAGCACGGTCTCTGTCGTATTGTGCGACAGCAGAATATCGAGAAACAGGCGGTTGGCCTCTTTGCTCGCGCGCAGCTCGGAATCGATGAGCCGCAGCGAGCGCGTGATGGCGCGCACGGCGTCCGGATGGATGGCGAGCCCATAGCGGTCGGCGGTCCAGAACAGGCGAATGATATTCACCGGATCGCGGCGGAACACGTCTTCGGCCGCGACATTGACGCGGTCGTGCTCGACGATGAAATCATCCGACGGCATTTTGCGCGCGCGCCGTCGCAGCCGGCCGAGCACGCGGTCCAGCATGGCCGGCGGCTTGGCCTCGCGCGCCTCCAGCGCCGCGCAGACGATGGCGGTGAGATCGCCGACATCCTTGGCGACGAGGAAGTAATGCTTCATGAAGCGCTCGGTGCGCGAGAGGCCGGCGCGATCGTGATAGCCGAATTTCGCCGCGAGCATGGGCTGCAGATCGAAGGACAGGCGCTCCTCGGCGCGGCCGGTCGAAAAATGCAGCTGGCAGCGCACGCGCCACAGAAATTCCTCGCAGCGCTGAAACAGCGTCAGCTCGCTGCGCGTGAACAGGCCGGCGGCGACGAGCTCCTCCGGCTCGCGCACGCGATAGACATATTTGGCGATCCAGAACAGCGTGTGCAGATCGCGCAGGCCGCCCTTGCCCTCTTTGACATTGGGCTCGACGAGATAGCGCGAGGAGCCGGCGCGCGAGACGCGCTGGTCGCGTTCGGCCAGCTTGGCGGCGACGAACTCGCGCGCGTCGACGCGCATGATCTCGCGCTCGAAGCTCTCGAGCAGCTCATGAAAGAGATCCGAGCTGCCGAGGATGAAGCGCGCCTCGAGAATGGTGGTGCGGATGGTGATGTCGGCGCGCGCCTGGCGCAGGCATTCGGCGACGGAGCGGCTCGAATGCCCGACCTTCTGCCGCAGGTCCCAGAGCATATAGAGGATCGCCTCGACGACGCTCTCGCCCCAGGGCGTCTGCTTATAGGGAAGCAGGAACAGAAGATCGATGTCGGAGCCGGGCGCCAGAGTGCCGCGCCCATAGCCGCCGACGGCGACGATGGTCAGCCGCTCGCCGAAGGTCGGATTGTCGGCGACATAGACGAAACGCACGACATAATCATAGATCGCGCCGATGATCTCGTCCTCGAGATCGGAGAGATAGCGCGCGCAGACGAGGCCCTTGCCGCCGGATTCGAGATAGGCGCGCGCGATTTCGTGGCTCTCGGCGAGGGCCTTGCGCAAAATCTCGACCACCGCCGCGCGCGGCTCGCCGGGCTTGGCGGCTCTGCTCACGGCGGCGATTTTTTCGCCGAGCGTCGCGCGCACGCCGTCTGCGCTCGGCGCCTCGCTCCGTGCCGGCGGCCGCGGCTCTTCCCGCGCGCGCAGCGCGGCCTTGCGCGCGTCAGCCATTCGCGCGCAGCCTCGCGAGCTTGGCCTCGATCGCGTCGAAGATCGGCGCGGCGAGATCGGGGCCGCCGAGCCGGGAGAGGGCCCGCAGGCCCGTCGGCGAGGTGACGTTGATTTCGGTCAGATTGCCGTCGATGACGTCTATGCCGACGAACAGCAGGCCGCGGGCGCGCAGCGCCGGGCCGAGCCGCGCGCAGATTTCGCGCTCGCGCTCGGTCAGCGCCGTCGAGGCCGCCGCGCCGCCGCGCACCATATTGGAGCGAATGTCGTTCTCCGCCGGAATGCGGTTCACCGCGCCGAGCGGCTCGCCGTCGACGAGCAAAATGCGCTTGTCGCCCTGGCTCACCGCGGGGAGAAAGCGCTGCGCCACCCAGGGCTCGCGGAAGGTCGTGGAAAAGAGATCGAAGAGCGAGCCGAAATTGGGATCGACCGGCGCCACTTTGAACACGCCGGCGCCGCCATGGCCGTAGAGCGGCTTCATGACGATGTCGCCATGCTCGGCGCGGAACGCCTCGATCGCCGCCCGGTCGCGCGTCAGCAGCGTCGGCGGCATCAGATCGGCGAATTCCATCACGAAGAGCTTTTCCGGCGCATTGCGCACGGCGGCGGGATCATTGATGACGAGCGTCCTCGATTGGATCTTCTCGAGGAAATGCGTCGAGGTGATATAGGCGAGGTCGAAAGGCGGGTCCTGGCGCAGCAGCACGACATCGACGCCGGCGAGATCGAGCACGCGCTCCTCGCCGAGCTCATAATAGCGCGCGGAATCGTCGAAGACGGAAATCTCGCGCGCCGGCGCGCTCAGCCGCCCGGCGCCGAGCGAGAGTCTGTCGGGCGTGTAATGCCACAGGCGATGGCCGCGCCTTTGCGCCTCGAGCATCAGCGCGAAGGTCGAATCGCCGGCGAAATTGATTTTTTCGAGAGGGTCCATCTGGACCGCGACGTCGATCATGCTCGCCATGTCTCTTTCGTGGCGCAGCTCGCCCCCGGCGGGCCGCCCCTGAGGAAGTAACGCGTTTCGCCCCGGGGCGAAAGCGCTTCCTCATGTCTCGAGCGGGGCGGGGCGGCGCATTCGCATCCACCCTCCCCTCTAGGGGCAGGGTCGGCCGGCGAAGCCGGACGGGGGGGCTATGAGAAAGACCCGGAGGACATGTTCGTTCAGAAGATTCTTCGGAGGCGTCCCGATGAGGGAATCACGCCCCATTGCCGGTGAATGTGCGCGGCGCCGGCGACAGCACTTTGGCGGCGCCGCCGGAAATCTCCAGCACCGACAGGCCGCGCTCGTTCATGCCGTCCGCCTTGAAGCGGAACACGCCATCGGCTCCGTTGAAGCCCGACGGATTGAGCAGCACATTCTCCGAATAGCGCTGCGAGCCCTGGCTGCGCGACAGCGCGATGGCCAGCGACACGGCGTCATAGGCGAGCGTGGCTATGCGCGCAGGATCGCTGCTGAATTTGGCCCGATAGCGCTGCGCCAGCGCATTGAAGCCGGCGTTCTCCGGCGCGACGAACCAGGCGCCCTGCAGCGCCGGCAGCTTCAGCACGCGGGCATCGTTCCAAAGGCCGGTGCCGAGCACCTGAATGCGCTTGGTGTCGATATGCGCGGCCTGCAATTCCTGCGAGACGGCGGCCATGGCCTCGGCCTGCTCCGGGATGAACAGCGCGTCGATCTGCTCGGCCGCCTGGGCGATGCGCTGCACCGAGGGCTGCACGGCGCCCGGTTTATAACGTTCGATCGTCAGCACGCGCATTCCGTGATTGGCGGCGCTCTGCTGGAACTGGGCCAGCGCCACAGTGCCGTAATCATTGTCGGGCACGAGCGCGGCGATAGATTTCTTGCCGCGCTGCGCGGCGAAATCGACGATGCGCTCGACATAGCCTTCGACCAGGAAAGACAGAAGGTAGACGCCCTTGCCGGCCACCGAGGAATCGGTCGAAAAGGCGATGATCGGCTTGCCGGCGCCCTGCGCCACGCGCGCCGCCTCCTTCACGCCGCTGGCGAACACCGGGCCGATGACGATTTCCGCGCCCTCATTGATGGCGCTCTGCGTCGCCTGAGCGGCGCCGGCGGCCGTAGAATGATCGTCCTTGACCAGAATGGTCACGTCATTGGCGCCGCTGTCGGCATAGGCGAGCTTGGCGGCGTTCAGCAGCGAGGCGCCCACCTGGCTCGGACCGGAGGCCATGGAGAGCGGCACGATCAGCGCGATGCGCGTCGCGCCGCTGCCGATCTGATCGCCCTCGCTGAGCTGGCCCACCTCCACCTTGCCGAGCGGGGCCGAGAGCCGTAGCTCGGGCGCGCCCGGAACGCCGGGCCCCGCCGTCGGATTGCAGGCGCCGAGCAGGGCCGCCGCAGCCAAGGCGCAGAAAAGGCGCGCCGGCGCAGCTGCGCCGTCTCGCCGAAACCTGTCCTGCCTACCCGTGACCAATGGAAGCCTCCCGCTCGAACGGCACGATGAAATCGCCGTCTTATACGCGATTGCGGAAAGCGCACGGCAACCCCTAAATTGAAATAAAATCGAATTTTGCGGGGAAATTGCGGCCTTGAACGCGTTGGTAATGTTCTGTAAAAAGAACGATCGGGCGTTTCATCGAACGGCCGTATCGGTGGAGATCGGGCGGATGGCCATGAGCGAGGATAAAGTGACGGCGACGGCGGCCTATACCGCTTTCGGTCTGCGGGCGGAGGCGGAGAAGATCGCGCCGGGACTGCATCTCGTGGCGACGCCGATCGGCAATCTGAAGGATATTTCTTTCCGCGCTTTGTCGACTCTGGCGGCGGCCGACGCCGTGGTGGCGGAAGATACGCGCGTCACCAAGACCTTGCTCGCCCATTACGGAATCTCGACGCCGCTCGTCGCCTATCACGAGCACAACGCCCATGTGATGCGTCCGCATCTGATCGCGCGGCTGGAGGCGGGGGCGGCGCTGGCCCTCGTCTCGGACGCCGGCACGCCGCTGGTCTCGGATCCGGGCTTCAAGCTCGTCGCCGAGGCTCTGGAAAAGGGAATCAAGGTCACTTCCGTTCCCGGCCCTTCGGCCGTGCTGGCGGCGCTGGTCGTCGCCGGCCTGCCGACGGACCGCTTTTTCTTCGAGGGCTTTCTGCCGCACAAGGGCGGGCCGCGGCGCGCGCGCCTCGCCGAGCTGGCGCGCATTCCCGGCACTCTGGTGTTTTTCGAATCGCCCAAGCGCGTCGCCGAGACGCTGGAGGACGCCGCCGCCGTGCTCGGCCCGCGCGACGCCGCCATCGCCCGCGAGCTGACGAAGCTCTACGAATCGGTGCGTCGCGGCAGGCTCGACCAGCTCGCCGCCGCTCTGCGCGAGGAGGAGCCGCCGCGCGGCGAGATCGTCGTGCTGATCGCCCCGCCCGGCGTGGACGCCGAGGCGACGAGCGAGGCCGAGCTCGACGCTCAGCTCGAGGAGGCGCTCGCCGCCCATTCGCTGAAGGACGCGGCCAGCGTCGTCTCTGCCTCCACCGGCCGGCCGCGCCGCGAAGTCTATGCGCGGGCGATAAAGCTCGCCGCCGAGCGCGAGAGCGAGACGCGCGAGTGAGCGAGAGCCGAAAGTGAGCGAGACAGAAGAACGGCGCGCGCGCCATCGCGGCGGGCTGCGCGCCGAGACGATCGCGGCGCTGTGGCTGCGCGCCAAATTCTACGCCATCCTCGATCGCCGCTATCATATTCGCGGCGGCGAGATCGACATTGTCGCGCGGCGCGGGCGGACCATCGCCTTCGTGGAAGTGAAGGCGCGCGCCAGCCTCGAAGAGGCGATGATCTCGATCACCGAGGAGAAACGCCGGCGCATTTCCCGTGCGGCGTCGAAATGGCTGGCGTCAAATCCATGGGCCGCGGATCATGTGCTGCGGGGGGACGCGATCTTTATCGCGCCGAAGCGCCTGCCGCTGCATATGGAAGCCGCGATGGAGTTGGATCTGGGGTGACGAAAAAGGCGAAGCATTGAAGCCGCGCGCGCTCTCCTTCTCCCACTTTGTGGGAGAAGGAGAGCGCGAACCTTTTTATCTCGTGCGGACTGTCTCAGCTCGCCAGGCTCTGCGCCAGCTCTTCCGTATGCGCCTGGGTGCGGCGGGCCATATGGTCGATCTCGCGCGCCAGAGTGACGATCGATTCGGCGCCGGCGCCTGTCATCGCCATAGCGCTCGCCACTTGCGCCACATGCTGCGACATGGCCGAGGCGCTGTCGGCGGCCGAGCGCACGCTGCGGGTGATGTCCTTGGTGGCGGCGTCCTGCTCATGCACCGCCGAGGTGATGATCGCCGAAATATGCTCCACCTCGGCGATCTTGTTCTTGATCTTGTCGATCGAGGACACGGAGAGATTGGTCGCCGCCTGAATTTCGGAGATCTGATCGGCGATCTCCTGCGTCGCCTTGCCGGTCTGGGTGGCCAGACTCTTGACCTCCTGCGCCACCACGGCGAAGCCGCGGCCCGCCTCGCCGGCGCGCGCCGCCTCTATGGTGGCGTTGAGCGCCAGAAGATTGGTCTGCGCGGCGATGCGCGAGATGAGGCTCACCACATCGCCGACGCGATTGGCGGCGGCCGAAAGCCGCAGCATCTCGGCGCTGGAGCCGTTGGTCTCCTGCACGGCCTGGCGCACCACAGTGGTCGATTCCACCGCCTGGCGGCTGATCTCGCCGATCGCCTCCAGCAATTGCTCCGAGGCGGTGGCGACGGAGGCGACGTCGGCGGCCGCCTGCAGCGAGGCGGTGCGGGCGAAATCCGTATCCTCGCGGGCGCGACGCTCCTGCACGATCATCTCCTCCGATGCGCCGGCCATTTTCTTGGTCAGCTCGCCGAGCGCCGCGGTCGTCGCCGAAAGGTCATGCGAATAATGCTCGACCTGATCGCGAATGGCGGCCTCGCGGCGCAGCCGCTCCTCGCGGTCGTCGCGGGCGCGGATTTCTGCGGCCATCTCGTTGTTGGCGCGCATCGCGTCGCGCAGCACGATCAGCGCCTTGGAAATCGCGCCGATCTCATCGCCGCGCTCGGCGCCCCGCACCACGATCGTAGTGTCGCCGGCCGCGAGATCGGCCATTTGCCGCGCGATCGTCTTGATCGGCGCGGCGACGGTGCGATGAATGGTCGGGATCGAGACCCCCACCACCAGAAAAGCGGCCGCCAGTGTGCCGAGCAGCAGCTCGAGAGAGAGCGTCGCCGCCGCCTGATTCGCGGTGACGGCGAATTGCGCCGCCTGCGCCGCATTGGCGGGGTCCGCCGCGGCGGCGGTCAGATCGCGGACATTGGCGACCGACACATAGGCGGTCGCGCCCATGATCAGCAGCAGAGCCAGAAAAAGGAACTGTCTGAGCGCGAGGCCGGCGCCGATCGAGGTGAACCGCATTTGAAAACGTATCCTATTTGTTCCCGCTTTCACAGTTATACGCAATTTACCTCGATCTCGTTCAAGCAGAGTTAACGTGTCTGGAGTCGTTCGAAATCGTGCTTCATCGCAGGATGGCGCGCCATTGCGAGCGAAGCGTCGTCGCTTCGCTCGCTGTCGGCGGCTCACGCCACCTTCGAGAAATCCGCCACTTGCAACATGGCTTCGCGCAGTTCGGCCAGCAAGCGCAGACGGTTGAGGCGCACTTTCGGATCGTCGCAATTCACCGTCACCGCCTCGAAGAAATCATCGACCGGCTCTCGCAGCTTCGACAGCGCCTGCATGGCGCTCTCGAAATTCTCCTTGTCGAGCCGTTCCGACGTCTCCTCCCGCGCGCGTTTGATGGCGGCGGCGAGCTTATGCTCGGGCTGCTCCATGCGCAGATTGGGATGATGCGGCTCCTCATAGGCGCCGGCGCCGTCCTTCTTCTCCTCGATCTTGAGAATATTGGCGGCGCGGCGAAAGCCGGCGAGCAGATTCTTGCCGTCGTCAGTGTCGAGGAATTTCCCCAGAGCCTCCACCTTGCGCGTGATGGTGAGCAGATCGTCCGGCATTTGCGCGCTCCCTTCTCGAGACTGCGCCGAGGCCGAGGCCCCGAGCGCCGCATCGATGAGGTCATATCGTGCGCCGCGATCGCGAAGGTAGACCTTCAGGCGGTCGATGAAGAAGGCGAGGAGATCGGCCGCATTGGCGGCCAGGAGAGGCGGCAGCGTCTCGCGCAAGAAAATCTCGGCGGCAGGCGAGGGCGCCTCGGCGCCCGGCTCTCTGCCGACGGCGTGAAGCTGCTTCTCTATGTCGCGGCGCAGATGCGCTTCGGCGTCGGCCGAGAGAGTCGCGGCTCCATTGGGCGAGAGGTCCGAGGCGACGCGATTGACCTCGCTCGTCACCAGCTCGCGCAGCGGCGTGCGCGCCGCGAGCCAGACAGGCCATTGCGCGGCGGCGAAGGCTTCGCGCAATGGCAACCGCAGCTCATTCTCGAGCGCGAGGCGGATGACGCCCAGCGCCGCGCGGCGTAGCGCATAAGGGTCCTTGCTCCCGGTCGGCTTCTCGTCGATCGCCCAAAAGCTGACCAGCGTGTCGAGCTTGTCGGCCAGCGCCACGGCGATGGACACCGGGCTCGTCGGAATGCGGTCTGCCGGCCCCTGCGGCTTGTAATGCTCCTCGAGCGCCGCGGCGACCTCTGCGTCCTCGCCCTGCGCCGCCGCGTAATAGCGGCCCATGAGTCCCTGAAGCTCGGGGAACTCACCGACCATTTCGGTGACGAGATCTGCCTTGGCGAGCGTCGCCGCCCGCGCGGCCTTGTCCGCATCGGCGCCGACGATGGGCGCAAGCTCGCGCGCCAGCGCCTCTATGCGCTTCACGCGCTCGCCCTGTGTGCCGAGCTTTTCATGAAACACGATAGTGTCGAGCTTGGGCAGACGCTCGCCGAGCTTCGTCTTCAGATCGGTCTCGTAGAAGAATTTGGCGTCCGACAGACGCGCGGCGATGACGCGCTGATTGCCGCCGATGATCGTCTCGCCGCCATCGCTCGCCTCGATGTTCGAGACGAGGATGAAGCGATTGGCGAGGCCGCCGTCATGGCGCTTCAGCACGAAGCATTTCTGATTGACGCGAATGGTCGCGCGAATGACCTCCGGCGGAATGGAGAGGAAGCTCTCGTCGAAAGCGCCCATCAGCGTCACCGGCCATTCGACGAGGCCGGCGACCTCCTCGAGCAGCGCGGCGTCCTCGACCAGCTCCAGCCCCAGAGCCATAGCGAGATTGCGCGCATCGTGCAGCACGATGTCTCGCCGGCGCGCTGCGTCGAGCACGACCTTCGCCTTCTCCAGCGCGGGAACGTAATCGTCGAAGCGCTTCACCGCGAAAGACGCCGGCGCCATAAAGCGATGGCCGTGGGAGAGATCGCCGCTCTCGATTCCATCGACAGAGAAGCGCACCACATCCGGCGTCTCCATCTCCGTGCCGAAAGTCGCGAGGATGGATTGCAGCGGCCGCACCCAGCGCAGCGAATCGAGCCGCGTCGAGGCTTTGCCCCAGCGCATGGATTTCGGCCAGGGGAAGCTCTTCACAATGCCCGGCAGCAGATCCGCCAGCACCTCTATCGTCTCGCGCCCGGCGCGCTCGATGACGGCGACATAGAACTCGCCCTTTTTGGCGTCTTTCTCGATTCTGGCCTCATCGATCGACGCGAGGCCGGCGCTCTTCAGAAAGCCCTGAATGGCGGCGTCGGGCGCGCCGACGCGCGGACCCTTCTTCTCCTCGCGCGTATCCGGCTGACGGCCGGGCAGGCCGGCGATATGCAGCGCCAGCCGGCGCGGCGTCGCATGGGCGGCCGCGCCCTCATAGGTCAGCCCCTTTTCTGCGAGCGCGCCGCAGACCAGCCGCTGCAGATCATCGGCCGCCTGACGCTGCATTCGGGCGGGGATTTCTTCGCTGAAGAGTTCGAGGAGAAGGTCGGGCATCGATTATCTGTTTCTCGTGCGTGCGGAGACGAGGCGTTTTTCCACCCTCCCCTTCAGGGGGAGGGTCGGCCTGCGAAGCAGGACGGGGTGGGGCGCTCCCGAGTCTCTATCGCGCGGACCCCACCCCGCGCCTTTGGCGCGACCCTCCCCCTGAAGGGGAGGGTGGGGATTCGGGCTCTGCGAAATCTCAGAGATGACCATCGGGAGTCTCAGAGCTCTTCACTCAAAGGTGGGGCCGGCGGCGGTGGCGCGCCAGCCTCCGCTGCGAGAGAGCCGTACAGCGCCGCATAGATCGTGTCGAGAACGCCATCGACATTCTCGTACACTTCCTGGTTCCAAAAACGGAGAACGCGATAACCCTCCCGTTCGAGCCAGAGCGTCCGCTCGGCGTCTCGCTGCGACGCCCCGGGTTCCGTATGCGACGGGCCATCGACCTCGATCACGAGCTTTTCGCGCAAGCAGACAAAATCGACGACGTAAGGACCGATCGGCGCCTGTCTTCGAAAATGCGTCCTCAGCAGCGGCACGCGATCCAGCTCACGCCAGAGCTTTTGCTCTGCGCTTGTCGCGTTCTCGCGCAGGCGACGCGCCGTTCCGAGGCGAAATCGTCGAAGCCTGTCCTCGTCGCGCATCGCCGGCCGTCCTGCTCACCCTCCCCTCGAGGGGGAGGGTCGGCCTGCGCAGCAGGCCGGGGTGGGGTGTTCCCCGAATCTTTGTCGCGCGGACCCCACCCCGCGCCTGCGGCGCGACCCTCCCCCTGAAGGGGAGGGTGGGGACTGGGGGCTGCTGTTACAAAGGCTCCTCGGAGGCGAGCGCGTCGCTCGCATGGGTGGGCGTCTCCAACAGATATCGCTCCACATCCAGCGCCGCCATGCAGCCGAGGCCGGCCGCCGTCACCGCCTGGCGATAGGTCTCGTCCGCCACATCGCCGGCCGCGAACACGCCCGGAATATTGGTGTTGGTCGTGCCCGGCTGCACGGCGATATAGCCGGAGGGCTTCAGCTCCAGCTGGCCGACGAACAGCTCCGAGGCCGGCTGATGGCCGATGGCGATGAAGACGCCGTCCACATCCAGAGTCTGCGTCGCGCCGGTCTTCACGTTCTTCACGCGCGTCTGCGTGACAGAAGGCGGCGCGCTGCCGCCCAATATCTCGTCGATGGCGTGATCGAAGAGGATTTTGACATTCGGCCGCGCGGCGAGCCGCTCCTGCAGCACGCGCTCGGCGCGGAAGGCGTCGCGGCGATGCACAACCGTCACCTCGGCGGCGATCTGCGAAAGATAGAGCGCCTCCTCGACGGCCGTATTGCCGCCGCCGACGACCAGCACCTTTTTGCCGCGGAAGAAAAAGCCGTCGCAAGTGGCGCAGGCGGAGACGCCATAGCCCTTGAACGTCTCCTCGCTCGGAATGCCGAGCCATTTGGCCTTGGCGCCGGTCGCGATGATGAGCGCGTCCGCCGTATAGAGCGTGCCCGAATCGCCCAATAGCTCGAAGGGCCGCTTGTCCAGCCGCGCCTCGACGATATGGTCGGAGACGAGCTTGGCGCCGACATGCTCGGCCTGGGCGCGCATCTGATCCATCAGCCAGGGGCCTTGGATCGGCTCGGCGAAGCCGGGGTAATTCTCCACATCTGTGGTGATCATGAGCTGGCCGCCCTGATCGAAGCCGGCGATGACCACGGGCTCGAGCATGGCGCGCGCGGTGTAGATCGCCGCCGTATAGCCGGCGGGGCCGGACCCCAGCACGATGACGCGGGCGTGCAGGCGGCCTTTATCGTCTGCGGACATGAAGAGGCTCTTTGCGAATGTCTCCGCGCGGACGGCGCGGCGCGTTCGGATGGGCGCAATCTAGCCATTATGCGTTGCGCCGCAACCGCTCCTGATCTTCGTGCGACTCGCGAATTCATTACGAAGCGCGCGAGCCATGAAGCAATACGGGGGCCGCCCCACGGAAGTCGGCGTAGCGGCGAGCGATCTCTTCGGCGATGGCCGGCGTCTCGTTCAGCGGCTCGTATCGCCAATGTTCGAGCCGGCCGCGCCAGCGGCGCAGAGCGCCGCGCTGCTCGAGCGCATCGAGAAAGGCGGCGATCTTGGCCGCGCCGCCTTCCGGCTCGAAGACATGGACCGGCGCGCCGGTCGCCGCCGCCTCGGCGACCATATTGACGCTATCGGCTGTCACCAGCAGCGCCTGCGAGCCGGCGAGTGTGGAGAGATAGGGATTGTCGCCATCCCCCGCCCAAAGAAAGGCGCGCGCTTCCTTCTCCCGCGCGCGGGAGAAGGCGCCCCTCGCGTCAGCGAGCGGCGGATGACGGCTCGCGAGCCGCTCGCGCAACGCTTCGACCAGCCCCGCGGGCGTGCGCCGCGAGACGGTCGCGGCGACGCTCCACCCCTGGTCCAGCATGGCGCCGACGGCGGCGAGAAGCCTCTCCGCATCCCGCTGCGAAAACCGAAAATGCCGGCTATCCCCGCCGATCAACAGCCCCACTCTCGGCTCCGGCAACGCCGCGACCCGAGGATCGAGCGCCGCGCGCGCTTCGGCGAGTCGCTGCGGCGTCAGCCGATTCGCCGGCGCGAGCGGGGCGATGACATTTTTCCCCGCGAGCCGGTCATGGCGCGGCGCGACGATGACATCCGCCGTCCCGAGCCCGCTGGCCGGCCGGTTCACATAGACGGTGAAGACCGCGCCGCCCGAGGCGCGCTTCACATGGCGTAGATAGGGAATTGTCCGCCGCCCACAGGCGATGACGAGATCGGGATAGGGCGGGGCGAGGAGCCTCGCCTCGCGCGGGTCGATCGGGCCGAAGGGCGCGAGCGCGGCGATGAGGCCACGTGGGGCGAGGCGAATGAGGCGGGGGGAGAGGCCGAGGGCGTCCGTTATGCCGAGGCTCTGGATTTCGTGGCCGACGCGGGCGTCGGAGAGGACCCAGGCTATTCCCGCTCTCCCTTCTCCAGCGCGCGGGAGAAGGTGGCCCGGCCATAGGGTGTCCGATAGGACGCCCGTCGCAAGCGCCGGGCTAATGGCCGGGTTGGATGAGGGGCCGTGCCGTTGATCGAGATGTTGGCCTGCGGGAGGCGCCCTCATCCGACCCTCGCTGACGCGAGGGCCACCTTCTCCCACGAGTGGGAGAAGGGGAGGGCGCTGTTTGCCGCTCAGACGAAGGCGACCTTCAAAATCTCATAGCTCTTGCCGCCGCCCGGCGTCTTCACCTCGACGGTGTCGCCGGCCTTTTTGCCGATCAGCGCGCGGGCGATGGGGGAGGCGATGGAGACGCGGCCGTTCTTCACATCGGCCTCGGGCTCGCCGACGATCTGATAGGCCTTCTCCTCTTCGGTGTCCTCGTCGACGACGGTGACCGTCGCGCCGAATTTCACCGTATTGCCGGTGAGCTTGGATACGTCTATGACCTCAGCGCGAGAGAGCTTGTCCTCGAGCTCGGCGATGCGGCCCTCGTTCAGCGATTGGGCCTCTTTCGCGGCGTGATATTCAGCGTTTTCCGAGAGATCGCCATGGGCGCGCGCTTCGGCGATCGCCTGAATGATGCGCGGACGTTCGATCTGCTGGCGCTGACGCAACTCCTCGTCGAGAGTGGCGTAGCCGGCGGCGGTCATGGGCACCTTGTCCACCATGTCTCTTGCTCTTTCGCTCCTGGATGGTCCTGACCCGGTCAAAAAATTCCCGCGCCCCCGGACCAGCGACAGCTGCGGCGGACGGTCGGACTTCCTTCGACATGAACGAGCCGCGGATGCGGCGGCCTTCACTTGATATTTGCGCGCGCGGGATCACGCATCCGGCGCGAAATAGTCCTGAAGGGCGCGGACTTCGAGATCTCCCGATACATAGGCCCTGATGCTCTGGACCGCCGCTATGGCGCCGGCCAGAGTCGTATAATAGGGGACTTTATGCAATAGCGCAGCTTGGCGCAAGGAACGAGAATCCGCCAGCGCCTGGGCGCCTTCGGTCGTGTTGAACACCAGCTGAACGGAGCCGTTCTTGATGGCGTCGACGATATGCGGGCGCCCTTCCGACACTTTGTTCAGCTTTTGCGCCGGCACGCCCTGCTCCTGCAGATAGCGGGCGGTTCCCCCGGTCGCCACCACGGTGAAGCCGAGGCTCACCAGCTGCTGGACCGCGGCTATGACGCGCGGCTTGTCGGCGTCGCGCACCGAGACGAAGACCGTTCCCTGCCGCGGCACCTTGGTGCCGCCCCCCAGCTGGCTCTTGGCGAAGGCGGCCTCGAAGCTGCGGTCGAGGCCGATGACCTCGCCGGTCGAGCGCATTTCCGGCCCGAGCACGGTGTCGACGCCGGGGAAGCGAGCGAAGGGGAAGACCGATTCTTTCACGCCGACGTGATTCGGCGCGCGGGTGGGCAGAGTGAAGGCCGAGAGCTTCTCCCCGGCCATGATCCGCGCCGCGATCTTGGCGATGGGCGCGCCGATCACCTTGGCCACGAAGGGCACGGTGCGCGAGGCGCGCGGATTGACTTCCAGAACGAAGATTTCGCCGTCCTTCAGCGCATATTGGACGTTCATCAGCCCGATGACGCCGAGCGCCTTGGCGAGCTGGATCGTCTGCCGCTCGAGCTCGGCCACCATCTCCGCCGACAGCGAGCGCGGCGGCAGCGAGCAGGCCGAATCGCCGGAATGAATGCCGGCCTCCTCGATATGCTCCATCACGCCGGCGATGGCCGCCTCCTCGCCATCGGCGAGGCAATCGACATCCACCTCTATGGCGTCGGTGAGATAGCGGTCGAAGAGCAGCGGATTCTTGCCGAGAACCGTGTTGATCTGCCCGGTCTTGTCATTGGGATAGCGCGCCTTCACATCGGAGGGCACGAGGCTCGGCAGCGTGCCGAGCAGATAATCGTCGAGCGCATTCTGGTCGCGGATGATCGCCATCGCGCGTCCGCCCAGCACATAGGAGGGCCGCACCACCAGAGGCAGGCCGAGCTCGCCGGCGACGAGCCGCGACTGCTCCACCGAATAGGCGATGCCGTTTTTCGGCTGCTTCAATCCGAGCTTGTCGAGCAGGCGCTTGAAACGGTCGCGATCCTCGGCGAGGTCGATCGAATCGACCGGCGTGCCGAGAATGGGCAGGCCCGCCGAGCTCAGCGCATGGGCGAGCTTCAAGGGCGTCTGGCCGCCATATTGGACGATCACGCCATGCAATGTCCCATTGCTGCGCTCGACGTCCAAAATCTCCTCCACATCCTCTGCGGTCAGCGGCTCGAAGTAGAGACGATCGGAGGTGTCGTAATCCGTCGACACAGTCTCGGGATTGCAATTGATCATGATGGTTTCGTAGCCTGCGTCGGCGAGCGCGAAGCAGGCGTGGCAGCAGCAATAGTCGAATTCTATGCCCTGGCCGATGCGATTCGGGCCGCCGCCGAGAATGACGACCTTACGCCGATTCGACGGCCGCGCCTCATTCGCCGGCGCGCCGAGGAAAGGCGTCTCATAGGTCGAATACATGTAAGCGGTGGGCGAGGCGAATTCCGCCGCGCAAGTGTCGATGCGCTTATAGACCGGCCGCACGTCGAGCGCCCGCCGCGCCGCGCGCACCTCTTTCTCGCCGGCGCCGGTGAGCGTGGCGAGCCGCGCATCGGAGAAGCCGGCGAACTTCAGCGCACGGAAATTGTCGGGGTCTTGCGGCAGGCCGAAGGCGCGCACGCGCGCCTCCAGCGCGACGATCTCCTGCAGACGCGCGATGAACCAGGGGTCGATCTTGCAGGCTTCGTGAATCTCCTGCGGATCCATGCCGAGCCGCAGCGCCTGGCCGACGACGAGCAGCCGATCCGGCGTCGGCGTGCCGAGCGCGCTGCGCAGCACATTCATATCGTCGCCGCGGCCCATGCCGTCGATCTCGATCTCGTCGAGGCCGGAGAGGCCGGTCTCCAGCGAGCGCAGCGCCTTTTGCAGCGATTCGGCGAAATTGCGCCCGATCGCCATGACCTCGCCGACGGATTTCATCGCCGTCGTCAGAACGGGCTCGGCGCCGGGGAATTTTTCGAAAGCGAAGCGCGGAATCTTGGTGACGACATAATCGATCGTCGGCTCGAAGGAGGCCGGCGTCGCGCCGCCTGTGATGTCGTTGGCGATCTCGTCCAGCGTGTAGCCGACGGCGAGCTTGGCGGCGACCTTGGCGATGGGGAAGCCCGTCGCCTTGGAGGCCAGCGCCGAGGAGCGCGACACGCGCGGATTCATCTCGATGACGATCATGCGGCCGGTGGCGGGATCGACGGCGAATTGCACATTGGAGCCGCCGGTCTCGACGCCGATCTCGCGCAGCACGGCGAGCGAGGCGTCGCGCATGATCTGATATTCTTTATCGGTCAGCGTCAGGGCGGGGGCGACGGTGATCGAATCGCCCGTATGCACGCCCATGGGATCGATATTCTCGATCGAGCAGACGATGATGCAATTGTCCGCTCTGTCGCGGACGACCTCCATCTCATACTCTTTCCAGCCGATGACGCTCTCTTCGATCAGCACTTCGGTGGTCGGCGAGGCGTCGAGGCCGCGCTCGATGATGTCGATGAACTCGGCCTTGTTATAGGCGATGCCGCCGCCCGTGCCGGCGAGGGTGAAGGAGGGGCGGATGATCGCCGGCAGGCCGATATCCTCCAGCGCCTCCAGCGCCTCGGTCAGGCCCTTGGAAATGTAGCGCCGCTTGCGCTCCGGCTCGTCCGCCTCCCAGCGGCGGCGAATATCGGCGATCGCCTTCTGCTTCTCCTCGGCGGAGAGGGCGGAGGCCTCGATCTCGGCAATATCGGCGTTGCGCTTGGCCTTGTCGGAGGTCTTGACGTCGGTTGCGTTGGCGAGGCGCGAGCGCGGCGTCGAGAGGCCGATCTTGGTCATCGCCTCGCGGAACAATTCGCGATCCTCGGCCTTGTCTATGGCCTGGGCGTTGGCGCCGATCATCTCGACGTCGAATTTCTCCAGCACGCCCATGCGCTCGAGCGAGAGCGCGCAATTCAACGCCGTCTGGCCGCCCATTGTGGGCAGAAGCGCGAAGCCGCCGGGAAGCCGATAGCGCTCCTTCTCGATGATCTTGGCGACGATCTCGGGCGTTATCGGCTCGACATAGGTCCGATCCGCCATGTCGGGATCGGTCATGATCGTCGCGGGATTGGAATTGACGAGGACGATTCGATAGCCCTCGGCGCGCAGGGCCTTGCAGGCCTGAGTGCCGGAATAGTCGAATTCGCAGGCCTGGCCGATGACGATGGGGCCGGCGCCGATGATCAGAATGGTCGAGATGTCTGTTCGCTTCGGCATGTCGGTCCGTCTGTCATCCTTTCGTCGCGGGACGCTCCCCAGAATGGGGGAGAGCGCGCGTCTCATCGCCTGAAGCGGTCCCGTTTCGCGAGGGCCGCGCACAAAAAAAGGCCGCGCCGCAGCCTATTCAAGGTCCAGCGCGCCCTCCGTGAGACGAGATCCGGCGGGGCGGGAGGCCCGGCCCGGCGGTCGGCCGTGTGTTAGACGAGAATTGGCGGCAGGGGAAGGGGGCGCAGCCGTTTGCCGACAAGGAATTCCTAACATATGCTCCGTGGCGGGAGAGCGCCTTGGTCCGGACGATCGAGCCTTTGAACTTCGCTCGTGTGGCAGAAAATTTCTTGGAGGACGCAGCGATGTTGGAACTCGATTTTACAGCAGATACTCTTCCCCCTGCGATCAGACGGCTTTTCGAGTTGAACGGCTATGATGTTAGAGAAAACATCCATATACATGGAGCTCAAGTCGACCTTATTGCAGAATCGAAGGCAAGCCCATTCGCTCCTACCATATACATAGAGGCTACGGTTGAATATGTGAGCAATACAAAATATGCAAAGGACTTGACGAAATTTGCCTTGTTACAAAAGCAGGACGCATCATGTGTCTGCCTGCTAATTTCGAGCAACGGGTTTACAGCTGAGGTACGAGAGCGCGCGACGGCAACCGGCATAAAAACAATGACTTATACAGAGTTATTTAGGTCGTTTGAAAAGTTCTCGTATTATGCAGATCGAATCCTGGAAGATCGTGAGCTAAAACAGTTTGAAAACTCCTATGAAGAACCTTTTTTTGACGATTCGAATGGTCACGAACGCGCGACCGATTGGATCATGTCGTGGGCGTCAGACAACTCGACAGACAGGCGTTGGATAATAGTACTGGGGGAATATGGAACAGGCAAGACAGCGCTTACTCAGGTGATACAGAGGCGCTTAGTAGAGAAATATAGAAAATCACCAGATGAGCCAATTCCATTGCGGATTGAGCTCCGTGATTTTTCGAGACAATTTGATTCTCGGACTCTGTTGCATCATTTCTTGGATACAAACGGGCTGACGCATATCTCAATCGATTTTCTTCTTCAGTTGATTCGTACCGGTCGTGTTATCCTGCTATTGGATGGATACGACGAGATGGCTCAATTTCTAAATACGCGTGAGAGGAGGGCATGCCTAAGCGCCCTGGCGGACCTAGCTTCTGGGGGAGCGAAGGGAGTGCTTACTAGCAGGCCAAACTATTTTACGGAATCCGAGGAGTTTCACGTTTTCGAGGCGTTATATAAGATGTTTAAGGACAATGAATACTATATTAGCAAGAGCGATGAAGGCTATCTGGAAACAGAGAGATGCGTTGACATTGCAGTTACTCGATTGCTTTTAAACAGGTTTGAAAGAGTTCTACAAGATCTATCCCCGGCGCAAACATTGGCTCTAGTAGAAAGAAAGCTAAAAGATGACTTAGCTGGCCAGGGGATCGTTATTTCAATTCTTAAGTCTGTTTTTCGTACGATTTCTGGTGAAAATCGCTCTCTTTCTGGTAAGCCGGTAATAATTACGTACTTGCTAGATCTCATTGATGAATTGAAGGCTCAGCCGGAAGAAGAAATGAATGGCAATCCAAGGGTGTTGGGGGAGTGGTTTATATATAAAATGATAATTGATAGATTGATGTTAAGAGATCAAAAGAGGACGCCTGGAATTGAGCCGAAGATTCGGAGGGCGTGCCTTCATCAGCTGGCAATTATTATTTCTCAAAGAGATGTTAGGGTTGCAACAGACGGTGTATTTTATTCAATCATTGATCAGGAGTTCAGGGCGCATTTGAGAGTTCTTGATGCAGACCACCGAGTATCGGAAAGAATCTCATTGTTTGAGAATCTTAGAAGCTCAGCCACTCTCACTAGATCAACAGAGAACTCTCAGGCTGGGTGGGCGTTTTCTCACAATTCTCTGAGAGAATATCTAGTTGCTGAATATTTTATTGGAAAATGCAGGGCCAGGGATTTTCCGGATATAAAAGTTCCCATCTCTGAGCCAATGAAATCGTTTGTCGCCTCAATGGACAGGAGTGTAATAGAAAGCTGTATTAGTTCAATTACAGCGGTGTGGCCGTATCGAGAAGCAAAGCCATCGCTTGGTAACTATGTATGCCTATTATGGGAGGCCTTTGGGAGACTTGGCGATGGTCAAAAAACAGATAGCGTTTTGAAGAAATTTGGAGGTGGAGACCTGCTTATGGATTCAATACGTGTTCAAGAAATCAGCTTCAACATAAACAATTTAAGTTCAAATAAAATATCTATAAATATGAGAAACTCTGAGGTATCGCGCTTGTCGTTTGGCGCGCTCGATCTATCAAATAGTGCATTCGAAAATTCTTTGTTAGATTCTATCTTGTTCTCCGACTGCAATCTGACTTCTAGCAGCTTTGATGGATCTCTTATATATGAGTGTGACTTTTCAAATTGCGTTTTTGAGGGCGCGTCATTTAAGGCGTTGGCTGAAAAGCCATGTATATACGTAAGCATAAATGGCAGTAGGGTATATCTTGAAGGAAATAATGCTTATGGATACCTGAAATATCAAGGAGCTATAGTTGATGAAATAGATGATTATTTTGTTTACGGTCATCATCCAAAATTCGACATTGTAGCAAAGATTCTTGAGAAGCTAGCTGAGCAGCCACTACGTGAAATTCGAGGGCTTACGCAAAGAGGCGTGGCTCGCGATGATCCGCCTTTTGCCCGGGAGTTCGTTGATTTTATGATAAGAAAAGGGATGGTCGAAGTCATCAGAGCCGAGGCCGTCAGGACTACACCGATAGGAAGGGAGCTGGTCACAGAATTTGTACATGAACGCCTTCCAGAACCTTTTAGCGAGTTTTTGGAACAACGACGATAAGCGCAGATGCAGCGAGTCTGGCCAAAGTCTGGTCGAGAGAACCGATGCCGCTGCCCTGCCTAACCCACGCGGACGCCGATTCTTGAGCATCCAAAGCGGGGAGGGGTTCCACTCTGAGAGTGTTCGCGCGGCTGCGCGAGTGTCCCGAGCCTTCCGCGTCAATCCGGATATGCGTCCGCCCGCGTCCGGGCCGGCGCATCGGCGCGCGTGGCGAGCCAGATCACATGCCGCGCGCCGCCGTCTCTGCCTCTGGCGCGCGTCCTCACCTCCTCCATGCCGAAGCCGGTCCTGCGCAGCCGTACGGCAAAATCACGATCCGGAGCGCAGGACCACACGGCCAGCACGCCGCCGGGGCGCAGCGCGGCGCGCGCCGCCCGCAATCCTTCGACGCCATAGAGCCCGCCATTGGAGTCGCGCGTGAGGCCCTCGGGGCCATTGTCGACGTCGAGGAGAATGGCGTCATAGCTTCCGCGGCCGGAGCGGATCACTCGCCCGACATCCTCCACCTCTATGCGCACGCGCTCGTCGGTCAGGCTGTCGCCGAACAGCTCCGCCATCGGCCCCCGCGCCCAGGCGACGACGGCCGGCACGAGCTCGGCGACGACGATCTGCGCCTTCGCCCCGAGCGCGCCCAGCGCGGCGCGCAAGGTAAAGCCCATGCCGAGACCGCCGATGAGGATGCGCGGCTGCGTCTTCCCTGCGATTTTCGCGCAGGCGAGCGTCGCCAGCGCCTCCTCCGAGCCGCTGATGCGGCTGTTCATCAGCTCGACCGTGCCGAGCCGAATGGAAAATTCCGCGCCCCGCCGCCGGAGCCGCAGCTCGCCCTCGCCGCCGGGCACGGTAGCCGTATCGAGGAGGGTCCAGGGGATCATGGGTGCTCTTTGGTGGGCGGGGCGGGCGCTTTCAGTGGAGCGGTGATAGCCCGAGGCGAGATTCGGCGTCCAGCACCCGAGCGATTGGGAAATTTTTCCTCATCCTGAAGAGCCGGCGAAGCCGGCGTCTCGGAGGGCGAGGAAACCGTCTGCGCCGCCTTCGCTTCGCTCGTCGCTTGCGCCGATGCGACAAAATAACTAGTTATCTGACTGGTCAGCAGAGGGCGCATCATGAAGAGCTGGGCTGTCCAGGACGCCAAGGCGCGATTCAGCGAGCTGTTGGACGCGTGTCTCCACGACGGTCCGCAGATGGTCACGCGGCGCGGCGCGGAGGCCGCTGTTCTGGTCCCGATCGGCGAATGGCGCAGGCTTCGTCAATCCGCGCCGCCGACATTGAAGGCCCTGCTCCTGTCCGACTCGGCGCGCGGCGATCTGGATTTGCCGGAGCGGGGCGCCCGGCGTCGTCGGCCGCCCCGCGGCTTCGATTAATGTATCTCTTGGACACGAATGTCGTCTCGGAATTGCGGCGCGCGCGGCCGCATGGCGGCGTCATTGCCTGGCTCGAGAGCGTCGCCGACCATGACCTTTATTTGTCGGCCGTGACGATCGGCGAGATTCAGGCGGGGATCGAGATCACGCGCGCGCGCGACGCCGAACGCGCGGCTGCGATCGAAGCCTGGCTGGAGCAGGTCGCGGCGACCTATAATGTGCTGGCCATGGACGCGCCCGCTTTTCGCCAATGGGCGCGTCTCGTGCATCGCAAGCCGGATCGGCTGATCGAGGATGCGATGATCGCCGCAACGGCGATCGTCCACGGGCTCACCGTCGTCACGCGCGATATGCGGGATTTCGAAGCACTGCGGGCGCCGACGCTGAATCCGTTCGAGTGGAAGGCGTGATGGCGGCCTCTCTCGCCCAGCGACAACCCTTGATCATATCATATTAAGATGGTCGCGGACACAATCCCCAGAGCGACGTAATGCATAATTCAAGACCTTCGGCGCGCGCGCCGATCCCGGACCAATCAATGGTTTGCACGATGTCGAAGTCAGGCGCGAAAAGGCGCCCTCACCGCCACGGGTCGAGCACTTGCGCGCGCGCCCGCGCGAATTCGGCGGCGTCGCGCGTCACCACTGTCAAGCCGTGATGCAGCGCCGTCGCCGCGATGAACAAGTCCGGTTGCGAGAATGTGTGTCTGGATTTGCGGCCGTCCTCGACGAGCAGCCGCCATTTGAGGATCACATCCTCGCTCACGGGCAGCACGCGCCGCTCGAACATCGGACGTACCTTGTGCGTCAGCCAGTCGCCGAGTTCGGCGCGTCGCGTCGCGTCTTCGACGAGCTCGATCCCGAAGCGAATCTCGGCGAGCGTGACCGTGCTGACATAGAGCAGATCGAGCGGCTGCGCGGCGATGAAGGCGACGACCTTCGCTTCGGGTCTGGGGCGGCGCAGCTCCGAGAGAATATTCGTGTCGAGCAGCCAGCCCGTCACAGCTCGACGTCACGCACCGGCGCCCGCTCGCGCCTCGGCTCGATGTCGATGTCGCGGTAGGGCGAGGACTGCATGGCGGCGATCAGGGCCTCGCCGGTTCTCTCGCCCTCGAGACGGCGAAACTCGTCGGCGGCGACGACGACCACTTCGTCGCGTCCATGAATGGTGACGTGCTGCGGCCCCTCGCTGCGAACGCGCCGCACCAGCTCGCTGAAGCGCGCCTTGGCGTCCTGCAGCGCCCAACGGCTCGGCGGGCGAGGCGGCTTTGGTGGAGTTGGTCGGGCCGATCTGGTCATGCTGACTAGATTATCACGCGGGGGCGCGAAGGAAAGCCTCTTGACGCTCTCGGACTAATTTCCTATCTTTCTCCCTGCCTCCGCCGATGGGGCGTCGCCTTGAAGGGTAGGCGGCGTCGGCGGGGGCGCGGTTCGCAAGGGCGAGGGCAGACCCTCTCTCGTCTCGAGCGACGCCACGCCGCCGGCGCGACTTCTCCTTCGTGCGGAGGCATGTGGGAACACATGCGAAAGTCGGCCGAATTTCCGAGGCTCGCGCGGGCATAGACTACCCGAAAGGGGAAAACAACCCTGAGCCCGCAGGCGGCGAACAGAAAAGGCGGCCGTGGTCCGGGATGCTTTCCGGCTTCGATGCGCGTCTCTTTTTTACGCCACGGCCGAAACGGAGCCGCGGCGTCCCGGCCCTCCCATCCTCCCGCGCCGGATTCCGGCGGCGGGGCGCCTCTTCGTGTCTTCGTGGTTCGAATTTCACCATGAAGACACCAAGGTCAGACCCTATAGGCGAAGGACGAAGTTCCCAATCCCCTCGTCCTGAGGAGCCCGCGAAGCGGGCGTCTCGAAGGACGGCCGCAGCGAGAAACCCATGAATTCGGCTCGCGACCGTCCTTCGAGACGCCGCCTGCGGCGGCTCCTCAGGACGAGGGTCGGGGATTCGCTCCTTCACCCGATCGAGACACGAGCCGCCCCGCCGCTTGACACCGCCCCTTCCCCCTGCGCTTCTCCGCGGCTAGAAACATCCCTCCCTACGAACACAAAGACACTCGAGATGCATCGCTATCGTTCGCATAATTGTGGAGAGCCGCGCGAGGCACATGCCGGCGAGAAAATCCGGCTCTCCGGCTGGTGCCACCGCATTCGCGACCACGGCGGGGTTCTGTTCATCGATCTGCGCGACCATTACGGCCTCACGCAATGCGTGGTCGATCCCGATTCGCCGGCCTTCAAAGCCGCGGAAAGACTGCGCTCCGAATGGGTCGCGCGCCTCGACGGCGAGGTGCGCAGGCGCCCCGCCGGCACCGAAAATCCCGACATGCCGACCGGCCTCGTCGAGGTCTATGTCACCGAGATCGAGGTGCTCGGCCCCGCCGCCGAGCTGCCGCTGCCGGTGTTCGGCGACCTTCCCTATCCCGAGGAGACGCGGCTCAAATACCGCTTCCTCGACCTGCGCCGCGAGAAGCTGCACGCCAATATCATGCTGCGCGGCCAAGTGATCGATTCGCTGCGCCAGCGCATGAAGTCCCAGGGCTTCTTCGAGTTCCAGACGCCGATCCTCACCGCCTCCTCGCCCGAGGGCGCGCGCGACTTTCTGGTGCCCTCGCGCATTCATCCCGGCAAATTCTACGCGCTGCCGCAGGCGCCGCAGCAGTTCAAGCAGCTCTTGATGGTGGCGGGCTTCGATCGCTATTTCCAGATTGCGCCCTGTTTCCGCGACGAGGACGCCCGCGCCGATCGCAGCCCCGGCGAGTTCTACCAGCTCGATATCGAAATGAGCTTCGTGACGCAGGAAGACGTGTTTGCTTGCGTCGAGCCCGTGCTGCGCGGCGTGTTCGAGGAATTCGGCGGCGGCAAGCCGGTGACGCAGAGCTTCCCCAAGATCGCCTTCCGTGACGCCATGCTGAAATATGGTTCCGACAAGCCGGATTTGCGCAATCCGCTCGTCATTGCCGATGTGAGTGAAGAATTCGCGCGCGACGATGTGAGCTTCAAGGCCTTCAAGGGCAAGGTGGTGCGCGCCATTCCGGCGCCGGGCGCGGCCGCGCAGCCGCGCAGCTTCTTCGACAAGCTCAATGATTGGGCGCGGTCGGAAGGCGCGCCGGGCCTCGGCTATATCATCTTCGACGAGGAGAATGGCGCGCTCGTCGGCAAGGGCCCGATCGCGAAATTCATCCCGCCGGAGGCGCTGGCCGCGCTCGCCGCCAAGGGCGGCGTGAAGGCCGGCGATGCGCTGTTCTTCTCGGCGGGCGAGGAGCTGAAGGCGGCAAAGCTCGCCGGCGCCGCGCGTCTGCGCATCGGCCACGAGCTCGGGCTTTCCAAGACGGACGTCTTCGAATTCTGCTGGATCGTCGACTTCCCGATGTATGAGTACAACGAGGACGACAAGAAGATCGACTTCTCGCACAATCCGTTTTCGATGCCGCAAGGCGGCCTCGAGGCGCTCGAGAGCAAGAACCCGCTCGATCTTCTCGCCTATCAATACGACATCGTCTGCAACGGCGTCGAATTGTCTTCGGGCGCGATCCGAAACCATCGCCCGGACATTATGAAGAAGGCCTTCGAGATCGCCGGCTATGGCGAGGATGTGCTGATCGAGAAATTCGGCGGCATGTATCGCGCCTTCCAATATGGTGCCCCGCCGCATGGCGGCATTGCGCCGGGCGTCGATCGCATCGTGATGCTGCTCGCGGGCGAGGAGAATTTGCGCGAGGTTGTGCTGTTCCCGATGAATCAGCGCGCCGAAGACCTGCTGATGGGCGCGCCCTCCGAGGCGACGGCCAAGCAGCTGCGCGAGTTGCACATAAGACTGAACCTGCCCGAGAAGGGCTGAGTCTCGCCGCCGCTATCCTTCTCCCACTCCTGGGAGAAGGAGTCGCGCGGCGCGACTCGGGAAGCACGTCACATGCGCCTGACGCCGAGAGACGAAGCCGACGTCGCCGAGGCCATCCGCGCCGCGCTCGCTCGAGATGCGCCTTTGTCGATCGAAGGCCATGGCTCCAAAGCCGCGCTCGGACGCGCTGCGCCGCACGAGCATGTGCTCTCGCTCGCCGCGCTCACCGGCGTCACGCTCTATGAGCCGCGAGAGCTGGTGCTGACGGCGCGCGCGGGAACGCCCTTGCGCGAGATCGTCGCTTTGCTCGATGCGCAAAATCAGCAATTGGCCTTCGAGCCGATGGATCATGCGGCGCTGCTCGGCGGCGCGCGCGACGACGCCACCATCGGCGGCGTGATCGCCGTCAACGCCTCCGGCCCGCGACGGATAAAGGCGGGCGCGGCGCGCGATCATCTGCTCGGCTTTCGCAGCGTCACCGGCCGCGGCGAGATCGTCAAATCCGGCGGCCGCGTGATGAAGAATGTCACCGGCTATGATCTTTCCAAGCTCGTCGCCGGCTCCTATGGCACGCTCGCCGCGCTCACCGAGCTGACGCTGAAGGTGCTGCCCAAGGTGGAGACGGAAGAGACCTTGCTGCTCTCCGGCCTCGGCGAGGAGAAGGCCCTCGCCGCTCTGCGCAAGGCGTCGGGCTCGCCCTATGAAGTCTCGAGCTACGCCTATGATCCGCGCAGCGACGCGGCGGCGCTGCGGCTCGAGGGGCCTCAGATTTCCGTCACGACGCGTCGCGACGATCTCACGCGCTTTCTCGCCGATTTCGGCGGCGCGACGAGCGTTCTGCAAGCAGACGAAAGCCGCGCGTTCTGGACGCGCCTTCGCGACGCCGAGCCGATCGCGGGGGAGGGCGTCATATGGCGCGTCTCGCTCGCGCCGACCGACGGCTTCGCTTTCGTCGAGCGGCTGCGCGGGGCCGGCGCGCCGCTCGTAGCGCATCTCTATGATTGGGCCGGCGGCCTCGTCTGGCTGCGGCTCGAGACGGCGGCGGACGCTCATGCGACGGCCATACGCGCGATCGTCGATGCGCTCGGCGGCCATGCGACGCTGATCCGCGCCGACGCCGATATTCGCGCGCGCGTGGATGTGTTCCATCCGCAGCCTTCCGCTCTCGCCTCGCTCACGCGGCGCGTGAAGGAGGCGTTCGATCCGCGCTTCATTCTGGAGCGCGGCCGCTTGCGCGCGGAGTTCTGAACGCGACGATGCTGACGCATTTCTCCCCCGATCTGCTCGCCGATTCCGACATGTCGCAGTCGGAGAAAATCCTGCGCGCCTGCGTCCATTGCGGCTTCTGCACGGCGACATGTCCGACCTATCTGCTCACCGGCGACGAGCTCGATTCGCCGCGCGGGCGCATTTATCTGATGAAGGAGATGCTGGAGAACGGCCGCGCTGCAGACGCGCGCACCGTGCGCCATGTGGACCGCTGCCTCTCCTGCCTCTCCTGCATGACGACATGTCCGTCGAGCGTGCATTACATGCATCTCGTCGATCATGCGCGCGCGCATATCGAGAAGACCTATCGGCGCCCTTTCTTCGATCGCATGTTGCGCGCGACGCTCGCTTTTGTGCTGACACGGCCGGCGCTGTTCCGCCAGTCCATGCGCGCCGCGGCGTTGGCGCGTCCTTTCGCGGGGCTGCTGCCGCGACGCCTGCGGGACATGATCGCAATGGCGCCGGCCCGTCTACCCGCGCCGTCGCCGATCGATCGCCCGCAGATCCTCGCCGCGCAGGGCGCGCGCAAAATGCGCGTCGCGCTGCTGAGTGGCTGCGCGCAGACCGTGCTCGACACGAAAATTCATGAGGCGACAGCGCGGCTGCTGACGCGTCTCGGCGCGGAAATAGTGGTGGCGGAAGGCGCCGGCTGTTGCGGCGCGCTGCCGCATCATCTCGGCAAGAGCGCGGAGTCACATGCGCTCGCGCGCCACAATATCGAGGCCTGGACGCGCGAGATCGAATGCGGCGGGCTCGATCACATCGTCATCGACACATCCGGCTGCGGAACGACGGTCAAAGACTATGGCCATATGTTCCGCGATGACCCCGCGCTCGCGCAAAAGGCCGCGCGCATCGCCGCAATGGCGCGCGACGTGACGGAGATCGTCGCCGCTCTCGATTTCGCGCCGTCGGTCGATGTCGGACGGCTGCGCGTCGCCTATCATTCCGCCTGCTCATTGCAGCATGGGCAGAAGATCGCCGATCTGCCGATGGAGCTGCTGCGCCGCGCCGGCTTCGAGGTCGTTCCCGTGCCCGAGAGCCACATCTGCTGCGGCTCGGCGGGAACCTATAATCTCCTGCAGGGCGAGCTGGCGAGCGCGTTGCGCGAGCGCAAGGTCGCCAATATCCGATTGGTCGCGCCGCAGGCCATCGCCGCCGGCAATCTCGGCTGCATGATTCAGATCGGGCAGGGGACGGCGATTCCCATTGTCCATACGGTGCAATTGCTGGACTGGGCGAGCGGCGGCCCGAAGCCGCTCGCCTAAAGCAGATCGGTCAGCGCAAAAAGCCGACGATATCCTTCACCGCATCCATATTCGTGCGCGCCAGTTCCCGCGCCCGCGCGGAGCCGTCGCGCAGCACATCGTCGATATAGGCTGCGTCCGCCATCAGCTTGCGCATCTCGGCGGTGATCGGCGAGAGCTTCGTCACGGCGAGGTCGACGAGGGCGACTTTGAAAGTCGAGAAATTGGAGCCGCCGAATTCGCCGAGGACATCGGCTTTCGTGCGCTGCGACAGCGCCGCGAAAATGCCGACGAGATTATCCGCCTCCGGCCGTCCCTCGAGGCCTTTCTCCTCCGACGGCAGGGCGTCGGGATCGGTCTTGGCCTTGCGCACCTTCTGCGCGATCTGATCGGCGTCGTCGGAGAGATTTATGCGCGAATAATCGGACGCGTCCGATTTCGACATTTTCTTCGTGCCGTCGCGCAGGCTCATCACGCGCGTCGCCGGGCCGGAGATCAGCGGCTCCGGCAGCGGGAAGAAAGCGTCGTTGAAGCCGTTGCGCGCGATCGATTCGGCGAAGTCGTTGTTGAACTTCTGCGCAATGTCGCGGGCGAGCTCCAAATGCTGCTTCTGATCCTCGCCGACCGGCACATGGGTGGCGCGATAGAGCAGAATGTCGGCGGCCATCAGCACCGGATAGTCGAGCAGGCCCATGGAGGCGTTCTCGCGATCCTTGCCGGCCTTGTCCTTGAACTGCGTCATGCGGTTCAGCCAGCCGATGCGGGCGACGCAATTGAGCACCCACGCCAGCTCGGCGTGCTCGGCCACCTGGCTCTGATTGAAAACGATGTTCTTCTTCGGATCGATGCCGCAGGCGATGAAGGCCGCGGCGATCTCGCGCGTGTTGTTGCGCAGCGCGATCGGGTCCTGCGGCACGGTGATGGCGTGCAGGTCCACGACGCAATAGAGGCAGTCGAAGCTCTGCTGCAGCTCGACGAATTTGACGATCGCGCCGAGATAATTGCCGAGATGCAGATTGCCGGTGGACTGCACGCCGGAGAAGACGCGCTGCAGAAAGCTGGTCATGAGGAGCGCCGAGTGGTTGAGGCCGGCGGCCCTTATGACAATGCGGGCGCCCGAGCGCAAGAACCCGAGCGCAACTATCCCGCCTCAGGCCCGCTCGGCCGCCGCCCAGGCCTCATAGCCGCCGTCGAGGCTGTAGACCTCGGCAAAGCCCATATCGGCGAAGATGCGGGCGTAGGACTGGCTGGAATTGCCGTGATAGCAGCAGACGATGACCGGCTTGTCCTTCGGCGTCTCGAAGAGATAATAGTTCATATCGTCCTGGGAGGCGTTCTCCGCGCCCTCTATGTGGCCGCGCGCGAAGGATTGCGGGTCGCGCACGTCGAGGACGAGCGTCTCGCCGCGGCTCATCACGTCGCGCGCGGCGGCGACGTCGATCCTGCGAAAGTCTTGCGCCATTGTTCGGTCTCGCGCTTTCAAATGGCGCCCTCGGCGCCGCTCCGGCCGCGCCATGCGAAGACGGGGCCAACCGGCCGAACGAGAAGAGCCGGCGGAGGAGGCGCTCCCACCTCCCCCTCGAGGGGGGAGTCGAGCGCCGCAGGCGCTCGGGAGGGGGTGATGCCCCGAGTCTTTCGGTGGAACCCCACCCCGAAACGCTTTGCGGTCCGACCCTCCCCGTGACAGGAAGCTGGGCGCGCGCTCCTCTCGCTCTCGACAATCGGCGCCGCCTCGTGTAAGGCGACGCGTCCAAATCAAAACAGCGTCCCGAAACGCTCGCCAGAGCCGCCGCGGCGGCAAAAGGCGAAACGGCAGGAGTTTTTTCATGCCCTCTATCATCGAGCAACTCGACGCCGAGCAATCGGCCCGCCTTCTCGAAGGCAAGTCGATCCCGGAATTCCGCCCCGGCGACACCGTCATCGTCAATGTGAAGGTGAAGGAAGGCGACCGCTCCCGCATCCAGGCCTATGAGGGCGTGGTGATCTCCCGTCAGGACGGCGGCCTCAACGAGGCCTTCACCGTCCGCAAGATTTCTTATGGCGAGGGCGTGGAGCGCGTGTTCCCCCTCCATTCGCCGCTCGTCGACTCGATCAAGCTGGTCCGCCGCGGCAAGGTCCGCCGCGCCAAGCTCTATTATCTGCGCGACCGTCGCGGCAAATCCGCCCGCATTGCCGAGCGCATCGACAATAAGGCGAAGGCCAAGGACAAGCCGGCCCCTGCGGCCGAGTAAGGCTCCCGGAGCCTTTCCCGACATTGCGAGTTTGGCGGAGCGATCCGGCGGTAGGCCGCAGGATCGCTTTCGTCGTTTCCATGTGAGAAAATCGATGAGCAAAATCCTGTTCTGGGATTTCGAGGGCGTCGTAGCGCGCCGCGATCCGGATTGGCGGCTCGTGGAAGGCGCGGCGGAGACGCTGGGGGCGCTGGCCGCCAAGGGCTGGACTCATATCGCCTTCGCTGCGGGGACGCAGGATCTCGCCGCTGTGGCGGAAGGGCTCGGGCTCGCCGGCAGATTCGCCGGGCTCTATGACGCCGGCGAGGGCGCGGAGCCGCTGGCGCGGGCGATCGAGGCCGCGCGGCCTTTCGATCAGGCTTTCGTCATCGCCGCCAGCGTGTCCGGCGCCGTGATGCCGGCGCGGGCGGCTGTGGTTCCGTCCATTCTGGTCGGCGACGCCTCGCCGCTGGCGCAATTCTGCTGCGAAAAGCCGTCGGAGATCGAGCTGGCGCTCGAAACCTGGACGTCGATGCGGCGGTCTTTCTTCGTCGAGCCGTGAGCGATCAGGCGCCGTTGCGCGAGTCGAGCGGCGCGTTCAATATCCATCTGTGGCCGAAGGGATCGCGCAGCGCGGCGTAGCGCGTGCCCCAGAATGTATTGGTCGGCTGCGTCTCGACCTTGGCGCCGAGCTGGCTGGCGCGAGCGACGATATCGTCCACTTCCTGCGCTTTGTCATATTCCAGGCTCACCGAGGCGGTGACCTGCTCGCCGGGCAGCGGCATTCTGGCGTGGCCCAATTCTGGAAAGACGTCGGCGAGCATGACCGAGCCGCCATTGATGGCGAGCTCGCAATGGGCGATGCGCATTCCATCCACGGAAGGCATCAGCGCCCTTTGCTGCGCGCCGAAAGCCGCGCTGTAGAAAGCGATCGCGCCGGCGGCCGGCGAGACGGTGAGATAGGGCGCGACCCTCGGGCGCTGCATGTCATTCCCTCGCCGGTGTTTCCCCTTGGACGACTTCGTCGCCCCAGTCTTTCTTTTTTATAGGCGCGAAGGTCTGTTTATCGCGCTTTGGCGCCGTAACTTCTTCGATTCCCGCCATAGTGCAAAGCTTTATCCTTAATCCATGCTTTAGAACCTCCGGCCGCGCCAGCAGACGGGCCGGGGCCGGCGCGATCGCTGCCTCCTCTCTCGTCGCCGCCAGATAGGCGAATTTCTCGTCCTCGAAGGGCGCGTCGGCGCCTTTGAGTAGCTTGTGGTCGCGCGAGCGGGCGAGCCGCACAGAGAAATGACACCAGTCCGGCGGCTGCAGCAGGCAGGGGGCCGAATGCGGGCAGGGCAGGGAGACGCGCGCGCCCGAGGCGATGAGCCGCGCCCGCATCCGCATCAGCCGCGCATGATCGCGCGGCGTGCCGGGCTCGACGAGGATCAGAACGCCGGCGCAATTCGCCCAGGCGGCGTCGATGGCGTGGTCGAGGCTGCTTTCCGCGATCTCGGTCAGCGCATAGCTGGCGACGACGAGATCGAAAGGCGCGCCGAGCGCGGGCGGCGCGGACAGATCGCCGGCGATGATTCGCGCCTTCTCCGAGGTCGCGTCGGCGAGCCGGCGGGCGAGCGCGAGAAAGGGCTCGCTACGGTCGAGCAGCGCATTCTCGTCGATCTGCGGCCAGATCGCACGTGCGGCGAGGCTCGCGGTCCCGAGGCCGGCGCCGAGGTCCAGCATTCGGCGCGGCGAGAAATCCGGCGCCCGCTCCGTGAGCCGGCCGAGCACATGGACGGTCGCCGCATAGGTGGCCGGAAGCCGATAGAGGGCGTAGGCGAGAGCGTCGTCCTCGCAGAGGATCGCCTGCGCCGTCGTTCCGCCGGTGCGATAGACGGCGGAAATGCGCGCCGCCCGCTCCGCCAGAGCCCGGCGCGAGCGCTCGTCCAGCAGGCGTTCCAGCGCCGCCGTCAGCTCCTGTGGCGGCGCCGTCGATATTCGCGTCACGTCGAAGGGACCTCCCGCTGGGGCGACGGCGAGATTACATGCTTCCAAGCCGCCCATGTTGCGAGTAGAACAGCCTACCCGGTTCGGTCGAGGCCGAATTACGGTTCTTTTTACGGCTCGGAGCAGGAACGAGACAAATGGCAGGACGCCCGCGCACGCTCTACGACAAGATCTGGGACGATCATGTGGTTCACGAGCAGGAGGACGGCGCGTCCCTCATCTACATCGATCGCCATTTGATTCATGAGGTGACGAGCCCGCAGGCCTTCGAGGGGCTGCGCACCTCCGGCCGCAAGGTCCGCGCGCCGGGCAAGACCCTGGCCGTCGTCGACCATAATGTGCCGACGACCGACCGCTCTCTGCCGATCACCGATCCCGAGAGCAAGGCCCAGGTCGAGCAGCTCGCCATCAACGCCGCGGAATTCGGCGTCGAATATTACAATGAGCATGATTCGCGTCAGGGCGTCGTCCATATCGTCGGCCCGGAGCAGGGCTTCACTTTGCCCGGCACGACGATCGTCTGCGGCGACAGCCACACCTCCACCCATGGCGCCTTCGGCGCGCTCGCCCATGGCATCGGCACCTCGGAGGTCGAGCATGTTCTGGCGACGCAGACGCTGATCCAGAAAAAGGCCGCCAACATGCTGGTGCGCGTCGACGGCAAGCTGGCCGAGGGCGCGACCGCCAAGGACATTATTCTCGCCATCATCGGCGAGATCGGCACCGCCGGCGGCACCGGCCATGTGATCGAATATGCGGGCGAGGCGATCCGCGATCTCTCGATCGAGGGCCGCATGACTGTCTGCAACATGTCGATCGAAGGCGGCGCCCGCGCCGGCCTCGTCGCGCCGGATGAGAAGACCTATGAATATCTCCGCGGCCGGCCCAAGGCCCCGCAGGGCGAGGCCTTCGACGCCGCCGTCCGCTATTGGGAGACGCTGCGCTCCGACGAGGGCGCGCATTACGACCGCGTGATCGTGCTCGACGCCGCCGCTCTGCCGCCGACCCTCACCTGGGGCACCTCGCCCGAGGATGTGATGCCGATCACCGGCCTGGTGCCGACGCCGGACAGCGTCGCCAATCCGGCCAAGCGTCAGGCCATCGCTCGCGCGCTCGAGTATATGGGTCTCGGGGGCGGCGAGAAGGCCATCGACATCGCCATCGATCGCGTCTTCATCGGCTCCTGCACCAATGGCCGCATCGAGGATCTTCGCGCCGCCGCGGCGGTCATCGCCGGCAAGCAGATCAACGCCAAGGTCAACGCCATCGTCGTGCCGGGCTCTGGTCTCGTGAAGGCGCAGGCCGAGGCGGAGGGGCTGGACAAAGTGTTCACCGCCGCCGGCTTCGAATGGCGCGAGCCGGGCTGTTCCATGTGCCTCGCGATGAATCCGGATCGTCTTGCGCCGGGCGAGCGCTGCGCCTCCACCTCGAACCGCAATTTCGAGGGCCGCCAGGGCTTCAAGGGCCGCACCCATCTCGTGTCGCCGGCCATGGCGGCGGCGGCGGCCATCGCCGGCCATTTCGTGGACGTTCGCAGCTGGAGGTAAGTCTCGCATGGCCTCGCCTCTCGACGACAGCGCTCTCGCCCAGCTCCGCGCCCCTTCGCTCGAGGACCTCGAGGTTCTGGCCGATGCGGCTTTCGCCTCGCTGCCGTCGCGTTTCACGCGGCTCTGCGAAGGTCTCGTGATCCATGTCGAGGATTTCCCGGACGAGGAAATCCTCGAGGAGATGGAATGCGAGACCGAGTTCGATCTCTTGGGGCTGTTCCGCGGCCAGGGTCTCGCCCAGCGCGATGCGACGGGACATACCGGCGAGCCGCCGAACATGATCTGGCTCTATCGCCGTCCGCTCCTCGATTATTGGGCGGATGGCGAGGACACGCTGCAAGAGGTCATCACCCATGTCCTGGTGCATGAGATCGGCCATCACTTCGGCCTCTCCGACGAGGATATAGAGGAAATCGAGCTGCGGGCCGGGTGAGCGTCCGCCTCACCCCGTCGGCGCGGGAAAACGTAGCTCGCAACGCAGGCCCGTCCCACGGGCCTCGATCGTGACCGAGCCGCCGAGCTGCTGGCCGAGCGAGCGCGCCAGCTTCTGCCCGACGCCGGCGCCCTTCGCTTCGGCCGAGACGGGCCCCACGCCGTCATCCTCCACCGTCAAAGTCAGATCGTCGCCGTCGCGGCTCAAGCGCACGCGCACCGTTCCGGGGCGATCCTCGGGAAAGGCGTATTTCAGCGCATTGCCGACGAGCTCATTGACGATCAGCGCGACCGCGCGGGCTTCGTCCACGCCGAGCGCGCAATCGGCCACCTCCGTCCGCAGCGCGATCGGCCGCACGCCGACGAGCGCCAGCCGAAGATTGGCGCAGAGATCGCCGATGAGCGGCTTCATCGACACATCGGACATGTCGCCGTGCTGGAGCAGCGCATAGACGCGGCTCATCACGGCGATGCGGCTCGCCGCCGCGAGCAGAGCAGCGCGCGCGCTTTCGTCGTCGAGAGCGCGCGCCTCGATCTGCAGCATGGAGCCGGCGAATTGCAGATCATTCTTCGTGCGATGCGCCATCTCTTGCAGATACAGCCGCCTCAATCGCTCGGTCTTGGTCGCCAGCGCCTGGGCGGCGGCGGTCTCGTCGTCGCGCCGGTCGATCGCGTTCGAGAATTCTTGCAGCACATAGACGACGAAGAGTGCGACGCAGATGAACAGCACGAGCGCGAGCGCTTCCGCCGGGTCGGAGACGGCGAAGCCTTCTCCCTGGAACAGGAACAAGGCGGCGAGCGCGGCGCTGAAGGCCGCCGACCAGCCGCCGGCCTCGCCGCCGAAAAACAGGGCGGACAGCAGAACGGCGGGCAGAAACAAGAGCAGCTCGCCGGGCGGCAGCCGGTCGCGCAGCAGCGCCAGCAGCGCGAGCGCGGCCAAAGTGAGGCTGGACGCTCCGAGATAGCGCATCCAGCCGGTTAGGGCGCGGCAGCGCGCGGCGAGCGCGAAAAGCTCATGCATGATCTGGTCTCGGTCGCATCTCGTAAATCCAGGGCGCGGCCGTCAGCTCGGCAAGCGCATCGTCACCTCGAATGTCGCGCCCTGTAGCGGCTGCGACCGCGCGGTCAGCATCCAGCCGTGGCGATCGGCGATCGTCTTGCAAATGGCGAGACCGATGCCGGTGCCGGGATAATCCGATTTGCTGTGCAGGCGCTTGAACGGCTCGAAGATGGCTTTCGCATATTTCGCCTCGAAGCCGACGCCGTCGTCCGAGACGGAGAGGCGGAGCAGCCCGTCCTCGACATGGCCGGCGATGGCGATGCGCGGCGTCTCCCCCTGCCTTCGGAATTTGATCGCATTGCTGACCAGATTATGCATGAGCCGCGCGAATTGCGGAGGGTCCGCCTCGAACTGGACCCGCGGCGCATCGAGGGTCACATCTGCCTTCGATTCCTCGATCAGCTCGGAGAGGTCGGTCAGAGCCGATTGGATCTCGACGCGCAGCTCGCGCCGCTGCACCTTCAGCGGGGCGTCGACGATGCGTGAATAGACGAGCAGATCCTCCACCAATTCGCGCGCCCGCAGCGCCGAGCCGCGCATCACCTCGCTCGCATAGGAAATGTCCTTCTGATCGGAGGCGGAGACGGCCGCGTCGAGCATTTGCGAGAAGGCCACGATCTTGCGCAGCGGCTCCTGCAGATCATGCGAGGCGACATAGGCGAAGCGGGCGAGCCGCTCATTGGCGCGCTCGAGCTCGACGATGCGCTGTTCCAATGCGCGCTCGGCCTCGAGCCGTGCCGCCTCCTCGCGCTTGCGCTCCGTCACATCCTGCGCATAGCCGTGCCAGACGGTGGAGCCGTCCGCCTGACGCACCGGCTGCGCCTGCGTCTCCAGCCAGATCGTTCCCTTGGTGGGATGGCTGTAGCGGAATTCTTCGCGCAGCAGCGTCATCTGCGCCGCCGAACGTGCGAAGCTGGCGCGCATCCGTTCGGCGTCGGCGCCGTCGATGCGGCGGAGCATGGGCGCGGCGTTGGCGGAAATCTCATCCGGCGCGACGCCGAAGACGGTGCGCACATTCTCGGCGAGATAGGGGCAGGAGCTGAAGCCGCCCGTGTCGAGCCGGAAGGAGAAGACGACTCCCGGCGCCGCCAGCGCGACATTGCCGAACTGCTCGACGAGCCGCGCATTCTGCGCCGCGAGCCGCTCCATCGCATGGCGCGTCTCGAGGTTGTCGATATGGGTCAGCGTGCGCTGGAAGGCTTCGCCGACGACGACGATGAGGCCGTTGGTCGTGAGGAAGGTGGCGAAAGCGAGCGCATCCTCGAGGCCCTCGATCCGCGCGATCCAGAGCTGGGCGACGGCGGCGCTGAGGAGCAGCGTCAGAGCGCCGGACACAGCGCCGCCGGTGAAGGAGGCGACGAGGACCGGGAGATAGAAGGTGACATAGGTGTGGCCGCCGCTCTCGCCGGCGATGAGCAGCCGCCAGACGACGCCCGCGGCCGCGGCGAGCAGGCCGATGGCGATGCGCCAGGACAGCGAGGAGCGATACCAGCGTACGAGCCGCGGCGCGAGCGCGACGAAGATCGCGCGGATACGGCCATGCTCGGCGCGCGGCAGATCGGAACTCGCCACAGGCGGACCTTTGAGGCTCGACATGGTTCGGCTCGCTCGAGGCGCGGCGGTCGCCTGCCTATGCGTCCTATGCGCCGGCGCCTCGGCTCATTTATGACCGAAAGCGGCGCATAGTAGGTCCTGCGACGATAAGCCCGTCACACCGCGCGGTTTCCGGGCGTCTGGCCCTGCTCGTAATTGGTGCCGAACACATAGTCCCACCAGATCGCATGAACGCCGAAGCCGCGCTCGGGATCGCGGAAATGATGCAGCATGTGCAGGCGGCGCACCAGATGGCCGAGCTTGGATTTGGGCTGGCCGTGATGCGTCCAGTAATGCACGCAGTCATAGAGCACATAGCCCGCGATGAAGCCCGCCAGCATGGGCCAGGCGAAATCGCCGCCGAAGACGAGGCGGATGAGCGAGAGCGCGATCAGCATGATCGGCGTCGACAGCAGCGGCGGCATGACGAGCCGCAGCGGATCGCTCGGATAGATGTGATGCACGCCATGGATGAGGAACTGGAAGCGCGGCCCGAGCCCGAAGGGCAGCGGAAACACCGTATGGAACAGGAAGCGATGGCCGAAATATTCGGTGAGCGTCCAGGCCGCATAGCCGGCGACGAAGGCGAGGAGGATATAGCCCGCGCTCGCATAATTGCTCGCATAGGCGATCAGCCAGAGAATGATCGGCCCATAGACGAGCGGCGGGGTCAGATGATGGACGCGCGAATATTTGTCGAGAAGGTCGCTCTCGAAGAGGCGCGGCGAGGCGTCGAGCGCCTCGTGTTCGGTCGCAGTCATGGGAAACTCTACTCCGCCGGGACGGGAACGAGCTGCGCGGCGCTGGCGGCCTCCACATTGGCGGAGCGCGTCCGCAGCGAATAGCGCGGGTCGAAGACAAAGGTGACGAGCAGGGCGAACCACGAATAATGCGCGCCGAGCGGCTTGTAGAACTCGGGCGCCATTTCGGTGAGCTCCGGCAGGCGGCGCCAGGGAATCTCGTGAAAGTCGTGATGCTCGTTGTGATAGCCGATGTTGAGCGCGACTTTGTTGAGCGGGCCGTAATAGTCGAACGTGCCCTGATTGGGGCCGAAGGCGAAATGCTCCTGCACCCAGCGCGCGCTCAAGGGATGCAGCCCGCCGACCGAGAACCAGAAGGAGAGGATCAGATAGAGCAGCGCATTGGGGCCGAAGGCCCAGAGCACGAAGACGTCGAAGAGCAGGATGACGGCCGCGTTGATATAGGTCCACAGGCCCATGATCGGCACAGTGCCCTTGAGCCGCGACAGGCGCGCCAGCTGGATCGCCGGGAAGAAGAACAGCCACAGCGCCTTGCGCCATGTGCTGTCGCCCACCCATTCCACTTCCCAATGGCTCGGAACGTCGGCGTCGTAATCATAGGCCGACAGATGCGAGTGATGCTTGATGTGATAGCAGCGAAAGCCCATCGCCGTCGGAAAGGCGTTGGGCAGATCGGCGAGCAGAGCGGTGAGCTTGTTGTAGAGCGTGTTGTCGAACACGCAATTATGGATCGCGTCATGAATGGCGACGAAAGCTGCGTGATTGGCGAAGGCGCCGACACAAATGGCGAGCAGCAGGGTCAGCGGCCAATAGGAGAGGCCGAGCCAGCCGAGAATGGCGGCGATCAGCAGCTGGCCGGCGAATATGCCGGCGGTGATCTTGAAAGTGAGATCGTCCTTGCCGAACAGCGTCCTCACTTCCGGATGCGCCTCGAGAATGAGGCGGCGACGCTCGACATGCGAGCGATCGGCGGAGGACGTCGAAGAAATCGAGATGACATTCATGGAGTCGCCTCTTCTCTCACAGCCTCGGTTGCAGCGGGCGGCGCGCCCGCCACGCGCTTCTCATAGACGCGGTGAATCTTGTCGATTTTGCCGCCGAACATTTCGATCGGCTTGCGCATACCCATATTGTCCTCCAGCACCCAGCCGGCCTCGAGCGCGACGATGCTGGCGTCGACGCAGCTGCGTCGCCGCATGTCCTCGATCAGCGACAGCAGGATCGCGCCGCCCGTGGCGCTGTTCTGCAGCGTCTTGCGCGTGCCGAGCAGCAGCAGGCGCGCGGTCGAGAATTTGTGCTTGCGGATGCGCGAGATCAGCTTGAACAGATTGAACGGCAGCAGCTTGCCGTCGAAATCGGCGGTGATCTCGTGCAGATTGGGCAGCGCCACCGCGAAGGAGACCGGCGCGCCGTCGAATTCGAGCACAATGCCGAATTCCGGCGGCATCACATATTTCATGAGGTCCGCGAAGCCGTCGAGCTCGTCCTTGCCGAGCGGCACATAGCCCCAATTGCCGCGCCAGGCGTCGTTGAAGAGATCGGACATCAGCGCGGTTTCGCCCTGCTTCAGATGATCGCGATCGAGCTGGCGAATCTTCAAGCGGTTGCGCCATTCCGGGCGATCGGCGATGCGGCGTTCCTTGCTGAGATCCTGCTCCGCGGAGAGATGCCGGTAGGAGATCAGATCCTTCGCCTTGTCATAGCCCAGCGCCTCGATGAGCCGCGACAGATAGGGAGGATGCCAGGGCATCAGAAACATCGGCGTCGCTTCGAAACCGTCGATCAGCATGCCGCTTTCGCCATTGATGTCCGGCGAGAAGGGGCCGACGATGGTCTCCGCGCCGCGCGCGCGAAGCCATTCCTCCGCGGCCTGCGTCAGCGCGCGCACCACCTCTATGTCGTCGATGGCGTCGAGCGAGCCGAATTGCCAGCGCGAGGTGGAGACGGGCTGAATCTCGGGCTTATAGACCTGCGCGCCGATGCGGCCGACCCATTTGCCGTCCTTGCGCGCCAGAAACTCCTGCGCGTCGACATGCTTGAAATGCGGATTGAGCTTGTGGCTGTAGAGATTCCAGCGCTCGGCGTCGAGCGAAGGCGCGAAGCCTTTCTGGCCCTTATAGATGAGACGCGGCAGCTTGCAGAAGGTCAGGAAGCGCAAAAGATTATCGACAGGAACAATCTCGATGCCGGCCATAGCGAACACCTATCGAGCTAGAGAAGCGAGCGAAAGCTGGCATATCGACGCGGGAGAGCGGCGCGAGTGGGGAGCAGGCGGTCGCGAGCGGCGGCCTGCGTTTCTCTACGCCCCGCTCACTCCCTCGTTACCCTCACAGGCTCGCGCCCGCCATCGCCTTTTTCACCAATTCATGCGCCTCTGCGGCCACCGGCGGCAGATCGCGCAACGCGTCGAGCACGGCGCGAATCTCATCCTCGGAATGATTGGCGGAAAGGAAGAAGCGCAGACGCGGTTGGTCCTTGGGCACGCCGATCTGCACGATCGGCGGCACATAGAAGCCGAGGCCGAGCAGATGCTGCGAGGCCCACATGGTCTCGACGCTGTCCTGGAACAGAATCGGCACCACGCCGCGGCCGATCGCCGGCCCGGTGCTCAGCTTATTGGCATGGGCGTAGTCGCGGAAGAGCTCCGCGTTGCGCGCGAGCTTGCCGACGCGCCAGCTCTCCTCCTGCATCAGCCGCAGAGCGGTGCGCGCCGAGGCGAGAATCACCGGCGAGAGGCCGACGCTGTAGACGAAGCCCGGCAGCGTGTAGCGGAACCAGTCGATGACCGGCTTTTTCGCGCAGACGAAGCCGCCGCAGGAGGCGAGAGTCTTCGACATTGTGCCGACGACGAGATCGAGCCGGCCGGGATCGACGCCCTGCAGCTCGGCGAGGCCGCGGCCCGTCTCGCCCAGCACGCCGAGCGAATGGGCTTCGTCGACCATCAGCCACGCGTCGTGGCGGTCTTTCAGCTCCACGAGGCGCGGCAGATCGGCGGTGTCGCCGTCCATGCTGTATATGCCCTCGACGACGATGAGCACATGGCGGAAGTCCTCTCGCTTCTTGGCGAGGAGATGGTCCAGATGCTCGAAGTCGTTGTGGCGGAATTTGATGACCTCGGCCGGCGAGGCTTCGCAGCCGGCGACGATGCTGTTGTGGGCGAGTTCGTCGATGAACAGAGCGTCGCGCTTGCCGAGCAGCCAGGAGATGGTCGTCACATTGGCGAGATAGCCGGAGACCAGCGTCAGCGCCGCCTCCATGCCGAGAAATTCGGCGATCTCCGCCTCGAAGGGCTTGTGCGTCGAGCGCTCGCCGCCGACGAGGCGCGAGGCCAGCGCGCCGACGCCGAGCCGATGCAGCTCGCGATCGGCCTCCTCCAGAATCTTGGGGTGATTGGCGAGGCCGAGATAGTCGTAATTGGCGAAGCTGACGAAATGCGTCCCCTTCGCCTCGAAATCGGCGCGAAGCCGATCGATCTGCGCGAAGAAGGGATCGTGATATTGGAGGAGCGCATTGCCGGCGAAACGAAATCGTCTCGATGCGTAATCCGAAAGGCTGTTATGCTTCGCCACTTAGCGCGTCATCCTCGAATCTTCGGCCGCACGCTTCTGTCGCGGCGCGGCGCCTCGTTGCAAGCCGGCGCCCGATTCCTCGGAACGCCCGCGATCGGCCCGCAGGCTTAGCATCCTTCGGCGCCCTAGCGCCAGCGAAAGCATCGTGCGGCCGGAGGCGGTCGGGCGGGATGGAATTCCCCTGCGGCGCGACTTGCTCTATTGGCTCTGCCGATGACCGACATTCCGCATCCTCCGTCCCGTCCCCATGCCGAGCGCGCCTCCGCCCTGCGCCTGCGGGTGGAGGATCTCGCCATCGCCCGCGGCGGGCGGCGCGTGCTCGCGGGACTCGGCTTTACGCTCGCGAGCGGGGAGGCGCTGATCGTCACCGGCCGCAACGGCGCCGGCAAATCGACGCTTTTGCGCGCGCTCGCGGGGCTTTTGCCGCGTCTTTCCGGCCATATTGCGATCGAGGGCGCCACGGAGGCGGAGGAGCCGGCGACGCTGCTGCATTATCTCGCCCATGCCGATGGGCTGAAGGCGCCGCTCACCGCCCGCGAGAATCTGGAGTTCTGGGCGCAATTTCTGAGCGAGGAGCCGGATCGGCGCAGCCTCGCCCCGGCGGAGGCGCTGGAGCGCGTAGGGCTCGCGCATCTTTCGGAGACGCCGGTCGCCATGCTCTCCGCCGGGCAGAAGCGCCGCATCGCGCTCGCCCGTCTGCTGGTGGTTTTCCGGCCGCTCTGGCTGCTCGACGAGCCGACCAGCGCGCTCGACGCCGCCTCGCGGGTGCGGCTCGCGCGGCTGATGACGGAGCACCGGGCGCTCGGCGGAATGATCATCGCCGCCACTCACGAGCCGCTCGGCCTCGAGGATGAGCGCGAGCTGGCGCTGGGAGCGAATTCGTGAATTCTCCGCTTCTCGCTATCTTCCTGCGCGATTTGCGCGTCGCTCGCCGCATCGGCGGCTCGGCGACCATGGGGGTCGTGTTTTTTCTGGTGATGGTGTCGATCGTCCCCTTCGCCATCGGTCCGGACCCGAATCTCCTCGCCCGCATCGGCCCGGCGATCTTGTGGATCGCGGCGCTGCTGGCGAGCCTGCTCTGCCTCGATCGGCTGTTTCAGGCCGATCTCGAGGACGGCTCGCTCGATCTCTTCCATCTCGGCCGCGCGCCGCTCGAACTGGCGGTTCTGGCGAAATGCGCCGCCCATTGGGTGACGACCGGCCTGCCGCTGACGCTCGCTGCGCCCTTCCTCGGCCTGATGCTCCAGCAGGAGGAGACGGCGCTCGCCGCCGTGACCTTGACGCTGCTGGCCGGCACGCCGGCGCTGACGCTGATCGGCGCCATCGGCGCGGCGGCGACGGTGACGCTGCGCCGCGGCGGCCTGTTGATGGCGCTGCTGGTGCTGCCGCTGACGATTCCGGTGCTGATTTTCGGCGTCTCGGCGGCGGAGGCGGCGACGGGCGGCACAGTGTCCTTCGCCGCGCCTTTCGCTATTTTATGCGCGATCAGCCTCGGCGCGCTGGCGCTCTGCCCCTTCGCCGCTGCGGCGGCGCTGCGGAGCGCGGGGGAGTAGAGGCGTCACTCTCTAGCCAGCAAAGCCGCTATGCTATCGATGAAGTGCGTCGCCGCCACGATCGCCTCTTCTGCGTCAGAGGGCGTGACATCGGCGCCGGGACCGGCGCCATAGTCGCTGATTTCCTTGTAAATATAGGCTTTCGCGAGGAATTTCGGCAGCGACTTGTCGATCGCTCCGCTGTCTTTCGCCAGACGAGCGAACTCGGCTCTCGCGCCGGAGTGGGTCTTCACGCTCTTTCCGGTCGCTTCGATGATGAAGGCTTCGGCTGCGTGAAAAGCGGCGTAATAAGCGCAACGAGCGGCGACTTTGGAGAGTCCGATCGCGGCGATCTTTCGGGCGTCGCTCAGATCCTCGCGCGCCTTCTCGAGAAAGTCGGCGGCTTCCGCTTTCACAGATCGACGCCTTCGCGTCGTAGCTCTCCCATCAGCGCGGTCGGCTCGCGATAGGCTGCTGCGATGAAGGGCAGGGCGTTGATGACGGCCCCGGTGTCGTAGAGAATGTCTGTCTCGATCTCGGCGATCCGATCCGCCTCGCGGCCGAAGCTCTCCATATCCGTCAGAAAAATCGCCACGTCATAATCGGAATCGGGACGCGCGTCGCCGCGCGCCCTCGAGCCGAATAGCACGACTCGTTCGAGCCGCGGGCCGTAAGCCTCGCCGAGCGCGGCGCGGAAGCGGCTCATGATCGGATCGATTGCTGTCGTCATCGGCCGAACATCGCTTCCCGCCCCGCTTCAGTACAACCCGCCCGTTCCGCTGCCCACCTGCTTGTCCACATCCTGCGCGGCTCCAGACTGGAGCCCGCCGTCGCTGCCGGCCGGGGAGTAAGAATCCGGCGGCGCAGTGCCGGGCTTGAAGGCCTCGAGGATCGAGCCGGCGCCCTTGGAGCGCAGGCCCGAATGCGGGTCGACCGAGATCAGCTTTATGCCCGGCGGCACGCGGAAGGGCACGTCGGGCTTGTCCTTCAGCGCCACCGTCATGAAGTCGCGGAAGATCGGCGCGGCATAGGTCGCCGCCTGCGCGCTCTTGCCCTCGCCGACGGGGCGCGGGCGGTCGTAGCCGATATAGACGCCGACGGCGAGATCGGGCGAGAAGCCGACGAACCAGAGGTCCTTGGCCTCGTTGGTGGTGCCCGTCTTGCCGGCGAGATGCTTGCCCACCGCCTTGATCGACTGGCCGGTGCCGCGCTCGATGACGCCCTCCATGATCGAGGTGATCTGATAGGCGGTGAGTGGATCGAGCACTTGCTCGCGCTTGTCGATCAGCTTGGGCTCGTTCTGGCTCTCCCATTTGGGGGCGTCGCAGCCCAGGCACTGGCGCTCGTCATGGCGGTAGATCGTCTTGCCCCAGCGGTCCTGAATGCGGTCGATCAGCGTCGCCTTCACCCGTTTGCCGCCATTGCAGAGCATGGAATAGGCGGTCACCATGCGCATCACCGTCGTCTCGCCGGCGCCGAGCGCCATGGGCAGATAGAGCGGCATTTCGTCATAAATGCCGAAGCGTTTGGCGTATTCGGCGATCAGCGGCATTCCGACGTCCTTGGCGAGGCGCACCGTCATCATATTCTTGGAGTGCTCTATGCCATAGCGCAGCGGATGCGCGCCCGTGCCGTGAGCGCCCTCGAAATTCTCCGGCGTCCAGCTCTCGCCATTGGCCTGCACGATGGTGATCGGCTCGTCCAGAATGGAGGAGGAGGGCGTGTAGCCATTGTCGAGCGCGGTGGCGTAGACGAAGGGCTTGAAGGAGGAGCCCGGCTGGCGCAGCGCCTGCGTCGCGCGGTTGAACTCCGATTGATCATAAGAAAAGCCGCCGACCATGGCGAAGACGCGGCCCGTATAGGGGTCCATCGCTACCATGGCGCCGGAGATTTCCGGAATCTGGCGCAGCCGAAACTGTCCCGGCCGGCCCGTGAGCGGCTCGACATAAATGACGTCGCCCGGCGACAGGGCGGCGCGAATGCTGCGGCCGGCCCAGCGCATCCCTTCCTGGCCGAGCTGGCCGGTCTCGCGCTCGCGCGCCACCTCGCCGGATTTCTCGCGCCCGGGCTGCAGGCCGATGCGGGCGAAGCTGTCATTCGTCTCCAGCACCACGGCGAGACGCCAGGGCTTCACATCACCCAGAGCCGGAATATCGGCGAGCGGCAGGCCCCAATCATAGGAGATGTCGATATGGCGCATCGGCCCGCGGAAACCATGCGCCTCGTCGAAGCGCACGAGGCCGTCGGCCAGCGCCTTGCGCGTGATCGCCTGCATCTTCGGATCGAGCGTCGAGCGCACCGAGAGGCCGCCCTCATAAAGCTTCTTGTCCCCATATTTGTCGAGCAGCTCGCGGCGCACCTCCTCGGCGAAGAAGCCGGCGACATAGGTGTTGGGCGAGGTGACGCGCGGATTGACGCCGAGCGGCTCGGTCTTGGCCTTGTCGCCGTCCTTCTGCGAGACGAAGCCGTCGGCGACCATGCGATCGATGACGTAATTGCGGCGCTCGAGCGCGCGGTCGCGATGCAGGAAGGGGTGATAGTTGTTCGGCGCCTTGGGCAGAGCGGCGAGATAGGCGGCTTCCGGTATCGTCAGCTCATAGACCGATTTGTTGAAATAATTCAGCGCCGCGGCGGCGACGCCATAATTGCCGAGGCCGAGATAGATCTCGTTGAGATAGAGCTCGAGGATGCGGTCCTTGGGATAGGCCGCCTCTATGCGGAAGGAGATCAGCGCCTCGCGGATCTTGCGCTCGAAGCTGCGCTCATTGCCGACGAGGAAGTTCTTGGCCACCTGCTGGGTGATGGTGGAGGCGCCCTGCATGTGCCGGCCGCCTTGGGCGAGGATCGAGGCGGCGCGGGCGATGCCTTCGAAATCGACGCCGTTGTGCGTGTAGAAATTCTTGTCCTCGGCCGAGATGAAGGCCTGCTTGACGAGCGGCGGAATCGCCGAGCTCGGCAGGAACAGCCGGCGCTCGCGCGAATATTCGGCGAGAATGGAGCCGTCATTGGCGTGGATGCGCGTCGTGACCGGCGGCTCGTAATTGCGCAATTGCGCCGTGTCCGGCAGGTCTTTCGAGAACACATAGACGACGCCGGCGGCGGCCGTCACGGCGATCAGGAAGACGATGGCGCCGGTCGCGAAGAGGAAGCCGAAGAACCGGACGAGCAGACGCATGAAGGATGATCCTCGAAGGAGACGCATTGCCGTGAAATCTGGCGCGCGTCGCGCCGTCGGCGTCTCGTTTAGAGATATTTTATCGCGACGGAAACCCGAATCGGCCCCGCATCCGCGCCCTTCCTTATGCCAGTTTTTATGTTTTATTGTGGGCGCGCGGTCGCGGCCACGGCTTGCGCGGGCGCGCTGGCCTGCGCCTGCTCGCGAGCCGGATCCTGGCGTTCCTCGAAATAGCGCTCGATCGCCTGCGCTGTGGCCGCGGCCGCGCGTTCGCGCCATTCGGGCGAGACGAGCCGCGAGAGATCGCGCGTGCTCGAAAGATAGCCGAGCTCGAGCAGAACCGAGGGAATATCGAAGGCCTTCAGCACGACGAAGCCGGCGGAACGGCTCGGATTCTTGTTGAGATGGCCGAAGGTTTGCCAATAGGCGATCAGCGTGCGGGCGAAGACGCGGCTATAGGCGCGGGTCTCGCGGCGGGTGAGGTCGTAGAGAATGTCGCCGACCTCGCCGGCGTCCTCCGATTTCGGCTCCAGCCCGGCGGCGCGATCGGCGAAATTCTCCTTTTCCGCGATCTTCGCCGCCTCGGCGTCCGAGGCGCGGCCGGAGACCGTATAGACCGTCGCCCCTTCGACGCTCGCCTCGCCGAGCGTATCCGCATGAATCGACAAGAACAATTCGGCGCCTGCCTGGCGAGCGACGCGCACCCGCTCGTCGAGCGCCATAAAGGCGTCTTCATTGCGGGTGAGGGCCACGCGCAGTCTGCCGCTCGCCTCGAGCTTGGCCTTCAGCACGCGGGCGAATTCGAGGACGATGGTCTTCTCCTGCTCGCCATGCGGTCCGGCCGCGCCGACATCGACGCCGCCATGACCGGGGTCGATGATCAGCATGGGCTTGCTTCCCGGCGGTGGAGGCGGCTCCACGGCCGCGCTCTGAGCGATTCTCGGGACGGCGGCCGGCGCTCTTCGGGCCGCCTCTGCGGCAAAGCTCGCGGGGTCGGTCGCTTCGAGCTCGACGACGAAACGGGGAGACTTCAGCTTCGAATCGCTCTCGGCGCGGATGATTTTGGCCGGACGCGCGAGATCGATGACGATTCGCGACCGTCCCGGCGCGAAATGGCCGAAGCGGAAGGAGGCGACGAGATCGTCGGCGCCGCGCTTGTCCTTGGCCGGGCGGCCGATTTCGGGGTCGAGCCGGAAGGCCATTTCCGGCAGATCGACGACGATTCGGTACGGATCGGCGACGGGAAAGACAGTGGGCGTCACCTCTGCCGTCGTCTCGAAGACGAGGCGCGCCCGGTCCTTCTTCTGCTCGATTCGCGCGGCGATCGCCGAGACCGGCTCGGCCGACGAAGCGGACTCGGCGCCGGCGCCGGCGCCGAATGGGGCGAAAGCCAAGCTAAAGGCCAGAGCCGCCGCGGAAAATCGTCGCCGAGGCGCGAGCCGGCCCGACCGATCCTGAGCCCGCAAAGGCCGAGCTCCCCTCGGTCGCCTGTCGTTCATTTCGAAAACCGCCCCGCTCGCGCGCTCGCCCGAAAACAATATGGCGCGGCTCGCGCATGGGCGCGAGCCCGAAATCTTTCTGAGGATATCTGGTTAACGCGAAGTTTAGGACAGGCTGTGGGCGAAGGCGCCGAATGGGCTCGCCCAACTTGCGGTGTCGCCTTCGAGACATTATGTATGGAAACGTTCCGTGGAAGGGTCCGAAATACGCCGCGCGTATTTCGTCGGCTCTCGGCGCTGGGAACCGTCTCGGGACGGACGGCGTGTTTTCCGCGGAACGAACACGTTCGAATGCACGCCTCGCGCGCGGGTTCCGGACGGGCGGGCGCCGCCGTAAGGCGCTGTGACATAAGGTTTTTGTGACGAGCTCATGGCGAAGTACGAGCTCATGGCGAAGTCCATGACATGCCGCCGATCGAGGCCCCGCTCAGCTCGCGAGTATCGCGCGCCGGCGGAGCAATCGATTCGCGCTGTCGCGCCGAGCCGTCGTCACTTCGGCTCCCGGTCGGATTCGCTTCGGCGGCCGGTCGGGCCTCTCGCCCAGTCCGCCGGCGGTCGCGCCGGTTCGCGTATCCGATGTTTCGCGATCGACACCAACTCCCAGAAAACACGCGTCGACGCTCCGACGCTTCGCCGGACCGCGGTCGCATCATCCTCTAGGGGATGTTCGCTCGAGACCGCCGGCGTCGCCTCGCGTCGCGCCGCAAAGAGTTTCTCATGGCCAACAAAATGCTCATCGACGCCTCCCACCCGGAGGAAACCCGCGTAGTCGTGCTACGTGGCAATCGCGTTCAGGAATTCGACTTCGAAGCCGCCGACAAAAGACCTCTGCGCGGCAATATCTATCTCGCCAAGGTCACGCGCGTGGAGCCCTCGCTCCAGGCCGCCTTTGTGGATTACGGCGGCAATCGTCACGGCTTTCTGGCCTTCGCCGAAATTCACCCGGATTATTATCAGATTCCCGTCGCCGATCGAATCGCTCTGCTCGAGGAGGAGAGCCGCGTCCATCAGCAGGAGGACGAGGAGCCGCGCCAGCACAGCGGCGGACGCCGCCGCTCGCGCCGCCGCCATTCGGACGGCGCAGAGAAGCGCGCCAACGCCGATGAGGTGATTTCCGAAAGCGCGCCCGAAAACGAGGAGGGCGCCGAGGCCGAGGCCCCGGCCGTCGAGGCGGCTGGTCCTGTCGAGGCCGAGACGCGAGCGCAAGCCGAGACGCCGGCGCAGGACCTGAGCGTCGAGAGCGCCGAGCCCGAATCGGCGCCTGTCGCGGAGGCGGTCGAGACGCTCGCGCCGGAGGCGGCCGAGGCGCCGATCTCCGTCGATCCGCAAGGCTTCGGCGTCGTCGAGGTCGGCCATGCCGAAGAGGCGCCCGTCGAGCCGGCCGAGGCCGATCACGAGGCCAAGGCCCGCCACCAGGAAGAGCGCGACGAGGAGCATGAGGCGGAGCGCGAGGAGGCCGAGGCGCGCCGCCGCGACGACGACCATGACGAGGAAGAAGAGCACGAGGACGAGGAAGAGCACGTCGAGCATATCGGCGGCGACGCCATGGAAGAGGTTCCGCACCGGCCTTCGCGCTCGCGCCGTCAGTATAAGATCCAGGAGGTCATCAAGCGCCGCCAGGTTCTGCTCGTGCAGGTCGTCAAGGAAGAGCGCGGCAACAAGGGCGCGGCGCTGACCACCTACCTCTCGCTCGCCGGCCGCTATTCCGTGCTGATGCCCAACACCGCGCGCGGCGGCGGCATCTCCCGCAAGATCACCGACGGCGCCGATCGCAAGCGCCTCAAGGAAATCGTGCAGGAGCTCGAGGTGCCGGAGGGCATGGGCGTCATTCTGCGCACCGCCGGCGCGACGCGCACCAAGGCCGAGGTCAAGCGCGATTTCGAATATTTGCTGCGCATGTGGGAGAGCGTGCGCGAATTGACGCTGCGCTCCAGCGCGCCGACCCTCGTCTATGAGGAAGGCTCGCTCATCAAGCGCGCCATTCGCGATCTCTACGGCCGCGACGTCGAGGAGGTCATCGTCTCCGGCGAGGAGTCCTATCGTGAGGCCAAGGACTTCATGCGTATGCTCATTCCGAGCCACGCCAAGAACGTCCGCCTCTATCGCGATCCCAATCCGATCTTCGCCGCCGCCGGCGCGGAGGCGCAGCTCGACGCGCTCTTCTCCAATCAGGTGACGCTGAAATCGGGCGGCTATCTCGTCATCAATCAGACCGAGGCGCTGGTCGCCATCGACGTGAACTCGGGTCGCTCCACGCGCGAGCACAATATCGAGGACACGGCGTTGCGCACCAATCTGGAGGCGGCCGACGAGGTCGCCCGCCAGCTGCGCCTGCGCGATCTCGCCGGCCTCATCGTCGTCGATTTCATCGACATGGAAGAGAGCCGCAACAATCGCTCGGTCGAGCGCCGCTTGAAGGACGCGCTCAAGAACGACCGCGCCCGCATTCAGGTCGGCCGCATCTCGCATTTCGGCCTGCTCGAAATGTCGCGCCAGCGCATCCGCGCCGGCGTGCTCGAGGGCTCGACCGTGCCCTGTCCGCATTGCGCCGGCGCCGGCACGGTGCGCTCCACCGCCTCCATCGCGCTGCATGTGCTGCGTGTGCTCGAGGATGCGCTCATCAAGAGCGCGGCGCATGACATCATCCTGCGCACGCGCACTGTGGTGGCGCTCTATATTCTCAATCAGAAGCGCGGCCATCTGCAGGCGCTGGAGCGCCGCTTCGGCGTCGCCATCACCGTTTCGGCGGACGACAGCCTGACCGGCACCTCCTATCATGCGCTGGAGCGCGGCGAGCCGGCCACCGGCGTGCGCGAGCTTCCGACGCAGCAGCCGCTGCGCGTCGATTCGCTCGCCGATCTCGAGGAGGAGATCGAGCCGACCGAGACCGAGACCGAGACCGAGGCGGACGAAGTTGCCGAGCGTCGGCCCGAGACTCCGCGGCGTGAAGAACGTGCGCCTTTCACCGAGGAAGAGGGCGAGGGACAGGCGCGCGGGCGCCGTCGGCGCCGTCGTCGCGGACGCGGCGGCGGACTGTCCGGCGGAGAAGCGCCGGCGCCGGGCGCTGAGCAGCCGTCGGATGAAGGCCTCGCCATTGTCGCGGAGATCGATGGCGTGCCCGCCGCGCCGGCCAATGAGGTTCCGCGGCCGGCGGAACGCGGCAGCCGCGGCGGACGCGGTCGTCGCGCCGGCCGCTGGACGCGATCCTCGCCGCTGCCGCCCGAGTTTCGCGAGCAGGGCGCCTTCCCGCTCGACGAGGGCGCCGCCGAGACGGCCGTCTCTGCGGCCGAGGCGCATATTCCGCCTTATGAGGCGCCCGAGGCGGCTCCGGCTCCCGCCGTGACGGAGGCGGCCCAGATCGCCGAGGCGTCGGCCCCGGAGGCGTCGGCCCCGGAGGCTCCGGCCCCGGAAGCTCCGGCCGATTCGGCTACGCCGGTCGAGGGCGCGGCCCCAGCCGCGCCTGCGCCCGAGGCTCCCTCGGCGGCTGCGGAGGCTCCAGAGCCCGCGGCTCCGCCTACCCCCATCGTGCACGAGGCCGCAGCCCCGCCGGCTCCGCCCCGCAAGCCGACCGAGACGGTTATTACCGAGGCCGACCCCAATCGTCCCAAGAAGGGCGGCTGGTGGCAACGCGCCAAGGCCTCGCTCGGCGGCGAATGACGAAAAAAGTGCGACGGCCTCGAGCGGCCGTCGCGCCTTTCTTATCCGTGGCGGAGCCTACTTGCCGAGCGCCTTCGCGCAATCCGGCCCGAGTTCCGACGCATGGTTCTGCAGGCAGGCGATGATGCGGCCGCCGCCCGGCATGACGCCGCTGCAGAAGCGCTGATAATCCTGCTTGCAGGCTTTCTTCATCGCATCGGCCTTGGCGCCGGCGGGCGCCGTCTGCGCGGCGGCCGGACCCGCGGCCAGGGCGAGCGCGACGGCGGCGAAGGCGTAAAGCGTCGTCTTATTCATCGTCATTCTCCTCTTTTTAAAAAGCTCAGGCCGGGATGGCCTTCGCCGCGCCGGGGCGGGGCGTTTCCTCGGATGCGCCGGGCGGCGCGAGCAATGTCCGCAGCGCAGCGCGCCAATCGGCGGCGGAGGCGGCGTCGCGGAACATTGCGGCCCATTCGCCGAGCGCGATCTTCAGCGGATTGAAGCTCGGCGATCCGCCGACGAGCCCGTAGCGCAGCGCTTCCTGCTTCGGCGCCTCGGCGAATGTGCCGAATAGGCGATCGAAGAGGATCAGCACGCCGCCGTAATTCCTGTCGAGACAGGATTCGTTGGAGGCGTGATGCACGCGATGATGCGCCGGCGTGTTGAGCAGATATTCCAGCGCGCCCAGGCGCGGGCAGAGCTCGGTATGGATGAAGAACTGGTAGAGCAGATTGCCGGTCAGCATCAGCGCTATGGCGATGGGGTGGAAGCCGATGAAGGCGAGCGGCAGGAAGAACAGGAAATTGCCCGAGAGCCCCGCCGTCCATCCGAGCCGCACCGCCGCCGTATAATTCATGCGCGTCGGCGAATGATGAACGCTATGCGTCGCCCATAGCCAGCGCACGCGATGCGAGGCGCGATGGTCCCAATAATAGAAGAATTCGACGCCGATGAAGAGTGCCACGAGAGCGAGCGCGCTGGTCGGATCGAATTCGAGGAGGCGATGCTCATAGGCGAAGGCGTAAGGCCCGGCCATGATCAGCGCCTCGGCCCCGCGCAGCAGCGAGCGCCCGAGCGCGACGCCCAGCGAGGCGGCGCTCTCGCGCAGATCATGACGCTCGTGCGCGGTAAAACGCGCGAACGCATATTCGAGCGTCATGAAGCCGATGGCGGCGGCGAGAATGATCAGCCTCGCATGGAGGTCGATCGGAGAGTTCGTGAGTTGCGGCATGATGCGATTGTCCTGGCGGCTCGACGCGGGCTTGCCGCTCAACGCGAGACGGAGCGGGAATAGCTATAGGATCGGCCGCCTCGTCCCGAGCCTTGGCCGCTGACATTGCAGACGCCGCCGGCGCAGTTCGCGGCGCCGGAGCGGCTCCAGGCGCCGTGCGGACCGGAGGCGCCGCGCCCCCAGGAGCAAGAGCCGCCGCCGCAGCTTCTCGAAGCGTTCCAATTGCTCGTCCCGCGCGGACCCGTGAAAGAGCCGCTGCGCGTCCAGGCGTTGGCCTCGGAGACGGCGGCGAATGTTGTCAGCACGGCCAGAGCCGGAGCGGCGATGGATCGAAACATGTGAAATCTCCTCTTCCTCTTGCCGTCGATGCTTCGACATGAGGATGAGGATGCGCGCGCTTCGTCCTGCGCCGATCACCATCGCGCGACTTTTCGTCTCCTTTTGTCGCGCTTTCGTAACATCATGTAACAGCGCCTCTCGCGCTCTTGCCTGAAAGGCGTTGTGGATCGACATTTGCCTCATGAGCGCGCCCGCAGCCCGAATTCTGATGGTGGAGGACGATCCCGAGATCGGCCGGCTGGTCGGCGATTTTTTGCGCCGCGAGGGCTTCGAGTTCATTCTCGCTCAGGATGCGCGAGCGATGGACGAATCGCTCGCTCGCGCACGGCCGGACTTGTTGATCCTCGATCTGATGCTGCCGGGCGAGGACGGCCTCTCGATCTGCCGGCGCTTGCGCGCGAGCGATTCTCTGCCGATCCTGATGCTGACGGCGAAAAGCGACGAGATCGATCGCGTCGTCGGCCTCGAAATGGGCGCCGATGATTATCTGACGAAGCCTTTCGGGCCGCGCGAATTGCTCGCCCGCGTGCGCGCGCTGCTGCGCCGCGCCCAGGCGGAGCCGAGCCGACCGGCGAGCCGGCGCTATTCTTTCGATCGCTTCGTGCTCGATCTCGACGCGCGCAACTTCGAATCAGCCGGCGCGCCGATCGCGCTGACCAGCGCGGAATTCGATTTGCTCGCCTGTTTCGTCCAGCATCCGCGCCGCGTGCTGACGCGCGATCAATTGCTCGATTGGACGCATGGCCGCAACGCCGATCCTTTCGACCGCGCGATTGACATGCTGGTCTCGCGCCTGCGCAAGAAGCTCGATGCGGCGGGGGCGAGCGGCGATCTCATCGCCACTGTGCGCAATGGCGGCTATTTGTTCAAAGCCGAGGTCCGGCGCCTCTCATGATGTCGCGCTGGACCATAGCCGCGCGCCTCACGCTCATCGTCATCGTGAGCCTGACCGCTGTTTGGGTCGCCGCCATCGCCGCTCTCTATCGCTTCACCGCCGATGAGAGCGCGCGGGCGCGGCCGACGCCCGAACATGTCGCCGCCGTCGTCGAGCTGATCGAGCGCACGCCGCCGCAAATGCGCGCGCTGGCGCTGGAGGCGGTGGCGTCGCCCCTATTCGCGCCGCGGCTTTTGCCGGCCGGCGTGGTCGCGGCGCCGTCCGGTCCGCTCGTCGCGGACGACATTCGCCGCGACTATGCCGACGCGCTGGATGGCCGTGCGCTGGTTTTGGAATGGCGCCCCACTTTGTCGATCGGCCGTCGATTTCCGCGTCTCGCGGGCGCGCTCTCCAATGCGCTCGAGTTCCGCATTTCATTGCGCGGCGGCGAGACGCTGCTCATCGACACGCGCGGCGCGATGATGGTGGCGCGTTCGGGCGTTCCGGTCGGGCTGCTCGCCGGTCTTTTCGGGACGCTCGTGGCGCTCGCCGCTCTGCTCGTCATGTATCGCGAGACGAAGCCGATCGCGCGTCTCGCCGCCGCGGTCGACGCGATCGATCTCTCCGGCGCGCCGGCGCCGTTGCCGCGCCGGCGCGGCAATGCGCCGGAAGTGCGCGCGCTCGTCGCCGCCTTCGAGCGATTGCAGGCGCGGCTCTTCGGTCTCCTGCGCGCGCGCATGGCGCTGATCGGCGGCATTTCGCATGATGTGCGCACATTCGCGACGCGCCTGCGGCTGCGTGTCGAAGCGATCGCCGACGATGGCGAGCGGAGCCGCGCCATTGCGGATATAGACGATATGATCCGGCTGCTCGACGATGCGCTTCTCTCGAGTCGAGCCGGCGCTGGAGAGCTCGTACGCGAGATGATCGATGTCGCGGCGCTGCTTCGCGCCGAGATCGAGGATCGCGCGCAGAGCGCTGCTGTCGATATAGATTTTGGCGGCGTCGCCGATGCGATCGTTCTCGGAGATCGATTGGCGCTGCGTCGCGTCTTCGCCAATCTTATCGACAATGCGCTGAAATATGGCCATGCCGCGCATGTTTCTCTCACATCGCGCGGCGCCTGCGTCGAGATCGCGGTGGAGGACGAAGGGCCGGGAATTCCGGAGGCGCAGCGCGCGCTGATGCTGGAGCCGTTCAGCCGGCTGGAGACATCGCGCAGTCGCGGCGCGGGCGGCGCCGGCCTCGGCCTCGCCATTGTGCGCGCGCTCGTCGAGGCGCATGGCGGCGAGGTGACGATCGGCCGCGCTGTGAAAGGCGGCGCGCGCGTCGCCGTTACGCTACCTTTGTTTTAAAAGGTCGGTTCACTTTCCGAGCCAAGCGGCGAGGCGGTCGAGGCCGAGGCGCACCTCGCTCTCCGCTCCGGCGTAGGAGAAGCGCAGCATTCGCTTGCCGCGCGCGCGATCGAAATCGATTCCCGGCGTGACGGCGACGCCGGCCTCCTTGAGCATTCGCTTGCAGAAGGCCGCCGAATCCGCGGAAAAACGCGAGATATCGGCGTAGATGTAAAAGGCGCCGTCCGGCGGCGCGAATTCGGCGAAGCCCAAGCGCGGCAGCCGTTCCAGCAGCAGCGCGCGGCTGCGCGCATAACTCGCCTTCACCGCCTCGAGCTCCGCCTTCGCCTCGAAAGCCTCGAGCGCGGCGATCTGGGCCAGTGTCGGCGCCGAAATGGCGAGCGATTGCTGCAGCCGCTCCATCGGCCGCACCAAAGATTCGGGCGCGACTAGCCAGCCGAGCCGCCAGCCGGTCATCGCATAATATTTCGAAAAGCTGTTCACGACGATGGCGTTGCGCGAATGCGCCAGCGCCGTCTCGCAAGGCCGCTCATAGGAGAGGCCGTGATAGATTTCGTCGGAGACGAAGAGAATTCCGGCGTCTTCGCAGAAGGCGCAGATTTTTTGAAATTCGTCGCTCGGAATCATCGCGCCGGTGGGATTGGCCGGGCTCGCCAGCAGCGCGCCGTCGAGGCGCTTTGCGCGATGCGCCGCCTCGAGCAGAGCGGCGGTCGGCGAATAGAGCGTGTCGGCGCCGACATCGATCAGCACGGACTCGAGGCCGAGCGAGGCGAGAATATTGGCGTAGGCCGGATAGCCCGGCGCCGTCATGGCGATGCGCGCGCCCGGATCGAAGCCGGCGAGAAAGGCCAATAGGAACGCCCCCGACGATCCGGTGGCGACGATGACGCGTTCCGGCGAGACGTCGACGCCATAGGCCTCGCCATAATGGCGCGCGATGCGCTGGCGCAGCGCCGGGCGGCCGAGCGCTTCGGCATAGCCTATGGCGCCTTCGGCGAGCGAGCGCGTTGCGGCCTCGCGCACGGCGCGCGGCGCCGGAGCGCCGGGCTCGCCCAGCTCCATATGGACGATGCGGCGGCCCTGCCGCTCGAGCTCGCGCGTTTCGCTCAGCACATCCATCGCGATGAAGGGCGCGATGGCGCTGCGCTTGGAGGGGGAGGGAGGCTTCGTCATGCGATCAGCATAGCGGCGACGAATGTGACATTCGTGGGGCGCGACGCTGCGCTCGCGCTCTTACCGAGCGAAGCCGCGCTGACGCAGCAGCGCGTCGACATTCGGCATTCGGCCGCGAAAGGCCACATACGCCTCGGCCGGGTCCCGCGTTCCGCCGGCGGCGTAGATGTGACGGCGCAAGCGTTCGGCAATGTCGGGCGCGAAAGGATCGCCGGCCTCGAGGAAAGCCTCATAGGCGTCGGCGTCGAGCGTCTCCGCCCAGAGATAAGAGTAATAGCCGGCCGAATAGCCGTCGCCGGCGAAGACATGGGTGAAATGCGGCGTCCTGTGCCGCATGATGATCTCTTCCGGCATCGATATGCGCGCGAGGCTCTCGCGCTCGAAGGCAAGCGCATCGAAGCTCTCGTCGATGGCGCTTTCGTGCAGATCGAGATCGACATAGGCGGAGGCGCAGAATTCGACGCTGGCGAAGCCCTGGTTGAAGTGCCGCGACTTCTGGATGCGCTCGAGCAATTCCTCCGGCATGGGCGCGCCAGTCTCGGCGTGGCGCGCGAAGCCGCGGAGAATTTCCGGCTCCAGCAGCCAATGCTCATAGAGCTGCGAGGGCAGCTCGACGAAATCGCGCGCGACATTTGTGCCGGCGACGAGCGGATAGGTGACGTCCGACAACATTCCGTGCAGCGCATGGCCGAACTCGTGGAATAGAGTGCGGGCGTCGTCGAGGCTGAGCAGAGTCGGCGCGCCATCGGGCGCGCGCGAGAAATTCAGCACATTGACGACGATCGGACGAATGCGTTCGTCGAGATTCTCCTGGCCGCGAAACTCCGACATCCAGGCGCCGCCGCGCTTGGAGGGCCGCGCGAAATAATCGCCGAGGAAGAGCGCGACATGCTCGCCTTTCGCATCGCGGACGTCGAAGGCGCGCACGCTCGGGTGATAGAGATCGAGCCCTTCCACCTCGATGAAGGAGAGGCCGAACAGACGTGTCGCGACATGGAAGGCGGCGGCGATCATCTGATCCAGCTGGAAATAGGGACGCAGCTCCGCTTGATCGAGATCATAGCGCTCCTTGCGCACGCGCTCGGCGTAATGGCGCCAGTCGGCGGCGCCGATCGCGACATTGGCGCCGTCGCGCTCCGCGAGCGCTTGCAGATCGTCGCGCTCGGCCTTCGCCGCGGCGAGAGCGGGCGCCCAGACGCGATCGAGCAGCTCGCGCACGGCCGTGGGCGTCTTCGCCATCGTGTCGTCGAGCTTATAGGCGGCGAAATTCGCAAAGCCGTTGAGCCGCGCGCGCTCCTCGCGCAGGCGCAAAATCTCGGCGATCAAAGCCCGATTGTCGGTCGCGCCGCCATTCTCGCCGCGGCTGGCCCAGGCGCGAAAGGCGGTCTCGCGCAGATCGCGGCGCGTCGAGCTCTGCAGGAAAATCTCGACGCTCGAGCGCGCGAGGGTGACGCCATATTTGCCGGGCGCGCCGCGCTCTTGCGCGACCTGCGCCGCCGAGGCGCGGAAATCTTCCGACAGTCCGTCGAGATCGCTCTCCTCGAGCAGCAGGAGATAATCGGCCTCGTCGGCGAGGACATTCTGCGCGAAAGAAGTGGTGAGAGTGGCGAGGCGCTCGGAAATCTCCGTCATGCGGCGCTTCACCGTCTCGTCGAGCTTCGCGCCGGCGCGCAAAAAGCGCTTATGCGTGAGCTCCAGCACGCGCGCCTGCTCCGCCGTCAGCGCCAGCGCGTCGCGGCGCGCATGGAGCGCGTCGACGCGGGCGAACAGCGCGGCGTTCAGCAATATCTCATTCTCGTGCCGCGCCAGCGCGCCGGACATTTCGCGCTCGATCTCCTGAAGCTCAGGCGTGGAGTCGGTCGCGGAGAGATTCCAGAAGACGCCGCCGACGCGGGCCAGAAGGCGGCCGGAGCGCTCGAGAGCGGCGATCGTGTTCTCGAAATCGGGCGGCGAGGGATTTTCGGCGATGCGCGCGATCTCGGCCAGATTTTCCACCATGCCGGCCTCGAAAGCGGGACGGTAGTGCTCGGCCTTCAGCGCGCCGAAGGCCGGCAGGCCGAAAGCGGGGGACGAGGCGGAGGGCGGCGGCGAGAGCAGCGGATTTTTGATCGTCATCTTTTTCCTCGGTCTTCGCCGCGAGATTAGGCGCTCGCGCGCCCTCGCGCCAGTTGTCCTCCATCCCACATTAGTGTAGTAGATTTATAGACTGAGTTTGAGGGGCGGCGCGGGTGACGCAGCAAGCAAAGCATGGGCCGCAGGCGGAGCCCATTCCCACCAGAACCGAATTCGGCGGCTTTCCGCGGCTCGGCGGCATTGTCGCGGAGCTCGGCGAATTGCGCCGCGCCTCACAGAAGCGGCGCTATCGTGACGGGCGCCTGCCCGAACTGCCCTCGCGCGAGGCGACGATCGAGATTATCGAGGACCTCGCGGCGAGCCTCTACCCTCGCCATTTCGGTCCGCCGGAGCTGACGACAGACGGCGCCGACGGCTTCGTGCTCCACACGCTGGACAAGAGCCTGCGCGCATTGCGCGAGCAGGTGCGCCGCGAGCTGCTATTGCTGGCCAATGGCTCCGATGACGGAGCCATCGACCATCGGCCGCGCGCGCATGAGATCGTCGATGCTTTCGCGCAAGCGCTGCCGCAGATACGCGCGCTGCTCGACACCGACATTCGCGCGGCCTTCGAGGGCGATCCCGCGGCCAAGAGCCTCGACGAGGTGGTGTTCTCCTATCCCGGCCTTTCGGCGATCATTCGTCACAGGCTCGCGCATCGTCTCTATCTGCTCGGCGCGCCCATGCTCGCGCGGCTCGTTTCGGAAATCGCCCATTCGGCGACGGGAATCGACATTCATCCGGGCGCGGAGATCGGCGAAGGCTTCTTCATCGATCATGGCACCGGCGTCGTCATCGGCGAGACCGCCGTCATCGGCAAGAATGTGCGGCTCTATCAGGCGGTGACGCTGGGCGCGAAGCGCTTCGAGATCGATGCGAGCGGCGCGCTGGTGAAGGGCGGCGCGCGTCATCCGATCATAGAGGACGATGTGGTGATCTACGCCGGCGCCACTGTGCTCGGACGAATCACGATCGGCCGCGGCTCCGTCATCGGCGGCAATGTCTGGCTGACGCATAGCGTGCCGGCGGGCAGCAATGTCACGCAGGCGAAGCCGTTGAGCGAATCCTTCACCTTCGGCGCCGGCATCTGAGCGTCACGGGGTCGGCGCGGCGGCGCTCGCCGGCGTCTCTTCCGTCGCGTCTCCCTCGCCCATAGGGACGTTTCGCTCGGAGAGCGCCGAGCAGAGCGCCGCCGCATTGTCCCATGTGCAGGTCGTCGCGCCGACGCCGCGCGTGCATGTGCATCTGTAGAGCACGCCGGAGATGCATCGCGTGGCTCCCGAATCGCTCGTCGATCGGCAATCCTGGGCGGAGGCCGCGGTCGCGGCGATCAGCATGGCGGCCGACAGGCGCGTCAACGGATAGATCATGGCGGAAGCTCCGAAGATGTCTGCGGATCGACGAGGGGCTATTTATCGCGCCATCGAAGCGGATCAATGTGCGTCGTCTCGTCGCTCCGCATATGATCCGCCGGCATCCGCCCGGAGCCGCGAGAGGAGACGCCATGATACGCGACTATGTCAGCCATGCCGCCAATGAGCGGACGTTTCTCGCATGGGTTCGCACCGGCATAGCGATCATGGCGCTCGGCTTCGTGATCGAAAAATTCGATCTGTTCGTGCGCACGATCAGCCTCACGCTTCCCGAGGCGGAGCGCGGCGCGATATTGCGGCGTTTCGAAAAATTGTCGGGACCTTTGACGAGCGGGGGAGGCGGGGGCCTGCTGGCGCTCGGCGGCGTTGTGCTGATCATAGTCGCAACCGTGCGTTTCATTCACACGCGGCGTCTCATCGCCGATGAGGCGCAGCATGGATTCGACGCGGGCGTCGTCGAGCTCGTCATTCTCTCCGCGCTGCTGCTGCTCGGCTCGGGATTCGTCGTCTATCTCGCGATCGGCTGAGGCCGCTCAGCGGCCGTGCGTTCCGGTCGCGGGAATGTCCTCCTCTTCCATTTGGACAGAAGGCGATCGCTCGGCGGGCGTCTCGAGATATCGCGGCGCGCGCTGCGGCCGGCCTTCCTGCTCGGCGCGGCGGAATTCCTCGTATCCTTCATAGATCGGCGCGAGGACGCCATTGCATTCCGAGCGCGAGAGTTTCGTCTTGTGCATCAGCGTCTCGACGATGCGCTCGAGCTCCTTGTGCAAATGTCTGAGGCGCATGGCCGTGACCGATTGCAGCTCCTCGAAGATCGCGAGGCTCAGCCGCTCCTTCTCCTCCTCGGAGAGCGAGGCCGTGTAGTGAGTCTTGTGCATGAAAGATCGGGCCAGCCGAAAGGCGGTGTTCATATTGCGATCGTCGACGCCGTCCTGCGGCGGGGCGCCGATGAAAATATGCTCGGCGATGCGCGGCGCCAGCGCGCGCATCGCATGGAGCGCGTCCTTGTCGGCCGGCGTGGCGAGATCATTGATGAAATGCGCGACGCCTCTCTCCTGCTCGAATTGCACATCGGCGAGCCAGAGATCGGAGCCGGCGCGTCCCGAGCCGCGAAACAGAGTGACGCTCTGCGTGCGCACGCCGCCGGTCGCCGAGATCAGCATGATTCCGGCCGCGCGCGCCGCCGTGCGGCGACGTCCCGATGTGTCGGGATCGCAGGCGTTCATGCGCTTGCCGACCGCGCGCCGCAATGCGCGCGCGGCTTTCTCGGCGCGGGCGCGCTCCGCCTCTATGCGCTGCTGCTCGCGCAACGCGGCGAGCGCTTGCTCGCGCGCCGCGATCGCCGCAGCGTCGATCGTCGATATCTCCGGCTTGTTCGGTTTCGTTTTGCGTCGAGTATGCGCGATATAGACGCCCATCCGCTCCTCCGCAGATCGCCTTCACCGATCGATCGCGATTTCGTGCGATGTCGCGATCGTCTCAGACGCAGGGGGAACGCTAGCGCCGGAGGCGACGCCTCGGCGATTGTGGAGAATCCGCTTGTGGCGATCCCGCGGTTCGTCGCCGGGCGGGTGGCGGCGCAGGCGCGCATCGCGCTGCAATGGCGCAGAAAACTGGATATATTCCTATTTACCTAGTCGTATTTGTCATTTATGTTTCGTGACGATTTTTCGGGATTTCGCCGCGGGCGGATCGACGCCGGCGGCCATTCAGCGCGAGGCGGAGCGTCACGAATGTCGATCTTGCTTTTCCTTCATCGATGGGTAGGGGTCGTATTGGCGCTGTTCATGCTGGTCTGGTTCAGCACTGGACTTTCCATTGCTTTCATCGGCTCGCCGACGATCGATCGCGCGCAGCGGCTCGCTCATGCGCCGGCGCTGCTCCCGCAGGATGGCTGGCTTTCGCTCGGCGAGGCGCTGACCGCGAGCGCTCCGGCGCGCGCGCAGGCCGTGAAAGCGGGCGCCGGCGGAATGGTCGGGGGTGGAATGGGGGGCGGCGCGCGGTGCGCGCGCGCCGACCATGGCGGCGCCAAGAGCGAGCGCGGCGTCGCCGATGCGCGGCTGCTGCGAATCGGCGAGGAGCCGGTCTGGCTGATCGAGGACGACGCCGGCCGCCGTTTCGCTCTCTCCGCGACCACTGGCGCGCTGCTCGAATTCGACCGCGAGGCGGCCGAGCGCATCGCGCGCGACTGGCTCGGCGCGCCCTCGCTGCTCTATCTCGACACGGTGGAGGCGGCTGTCGGCCTGCGCAATGCGGAGGCGCTGAAGCCTTTCCATCGCTTTGCGGTCGGCGATGCGGCGGGAACGCAGATCATCGTCTCCGCGCGCAGCGGCGAGGTCGCGCAAGTGGCGACGCGGGTCGAGCGCGCTTTCGTCTATGCCGGCAATTGGCTGCATCTTTTCCGCTGGCTGGACGCGCTCGGCGCCGGCGATTATCGGCGCGACGCTCTGACCTATGCCGGATTTTTCGCGGCCGTCGGCGCTTTCACCGGAATCGTCCTCGGCTGGATCAAGTGGAAGCCGGGATTTTTCGGCCGTCCGACCTATGCGCGCGGCCGCACGCAGCCCTATCGAGAGAGCTGGCTGAAATATCACTTTTGGGCCGGCCTCATCGGCGGGACTTTCGCTTTCGGCTGGGCGGCGAGCGGTTTTCTCTCCACCAATCCAGGGCAGATATTCTCGCAGGCGACGGCGAGCCGCGAGGAGCTCGGGCGCTATCGCGGCGCCGGGTTGCCGCAGACCCTGCGCGAGTGGCGGCCTTCCGCAGCGCTCGGCCTTTCGGCCGATGTCGTGGAGCTCTCCTGGAGCCGATTGGGCGAGGAGGCGCTGCTGATCGCCCAATCGCGTGACGGCGCGCGCCGCTCCGTCTCTGCGCCGGGCGCCGTTGCTAGCCTCGGCGAGCCGGCGCTGCGCGCCGCCGCGGAACGGCTGAAGGAGGGCGTCGCCATCGCCGGCGCCGAGACGCTCGCCGATTATGATTCCTATTATTTCGCCAATCATCGACAGACGGCGCTGGACAAGCCCTTGCCCGTGCTGCGCGTCGATTTCGCGGATGCGGAGCGCACATCGCTCTATATCGATCCGGCCGACGGCCGCCTGCTCGTCAAATTCGACACGAGCCGGCGCGCCTATCGTTGGCTCTATTCGGCTGTGCATCATTGGGATTTCGGCTGGTTCCGCAATCATTGGCTCTGGTGGGGCTGGATGGGCGTGTGGATATCCTTCGGCGTCGCGCTGAGCGCCAGCGCCGTGGTGTTGGCCTGGCGGCGTCTGCGGCGCTCGCTTCCGGCTCCGCAGGCGGCGAGCGGCGAAAAGCGTGAAAGTCGCGCCGCGCAGACCGCCTGACCGGCGCGCAGCCGATCTCAATCTCTATTGATATCATAGGATAGACTAGAAGAGCCCCGCCTCCCTCGAGGAGGCGGGGCTCTCTTCGTTCGCGCGTATCGTCCTGTGGCGTCGGCGCCACAGGCGGCTCCAGAAAGTCGCAGCGTTGCGAAGAGGTCGAGCGCAGCTGTTGACGCGCTCTTATAAATATACGTAATCTATAGATATTATACGTAAGCGCGCCATGGTGGAGCGAGCGTAACCCGCGCCGCGTCTCACGAGAGCCGCGCGCGGCGGGACATGGGGAAGAATTCAGTGATGCCGAAAGCGAGGGGAACAGGCGGCGCGTCGCGTGCGAATTTGTTGCGCAGCGTCGGTTTTGCGTCATTGGCGGCGGCCGGCGTTCTGGCCGTTGGAATGGCATGTGGCGGCTCGGCTGCGGCGCAAACGGCTCCGGCGCCGATCCCCGATCCGGTGGTCGGCCGGGCCGGCGCCGCCGCGGCGAGCGCGCAGGTCGACGACGTCACCGTCACGGCGCGCAATCGCGAGGAGAAGGCGCAGGACGTTCCTCTGCCCGTCAGCGTCGTCGGCCCCAAGGCGGCCGAGCGCGAGCGTCTCGAGCGTTTGTCCGATTTCGCCGAGAAGGTCCCCAATTATCGTCCGAACATCTCCAACCCGCGCACCTCCGGCACGGCGATCCGAGGCGTCGCCGGCGGCACGGGCGCGTCATCGGGCGGCGCCGACGGCTCGGAGGCGTCGGTCGGCTATATCGTCGACGATGTTTTCTACACCCATGTCGGCTTTCAGTGGCAGGACTTCGTCGATCTGCAATCTTTCGAGGTGGCGCGCGGTCCGCAAGGCACGCTGCTCGGCAAGAATACGACGGTCGGCGCGGTGGTCATCCGCACGCAATTGCCGGCCTTCACGCGCTCGGCGACGATCGAATCGTCTTTCGCCAATTACAATCGCTTCATCGAGAAGCTCAACGTCACCGGCCCGATCATAGACGACAAGCTCGCCTATCGCGTCACTTTCTATCTCGACAAGGGCGACGGCTGGATTCGCGACGCCGTCACGGGCGCGAGCTATCTCAACAACGATCGCTGGGGTGTGCGCGGTCAGCTCTATTATGTGGGCGACGAGATCACCAACCGTCTCATCTTCGATCGTTCCACCTCGCATGAATACAACAACTCCGGCAGCGGCGTGATCGGCGACTCCGTGCCGCTCTTTGCCAATGGAGCGCTCGGCGCGTCTTATGCGACGACGCTGGCCAATCGTCTCGGCAAGCCGATCCTCACCTACGATCCCTACACGCGCTTTCAGACGCGCGTCGGCACGCTCGATCAGCGCACGATCGGCGTCTCCGACACATTCACCTGGAGCCTCGGCGAGAACACGCTCACCTCTATCTCCGCTTGGCGCGAGTTTCGCCTGCATCCGCGCAATTCGCTCGGCGAACAGCTCACGGAGATCACCTCCAACGCCTATGACGTCTCCGTCGATCAATTCTCGCAGGAGATACGCCTCACCTCGCCCAAGGAGCAGACGTTCGAATGGCAGACCGGGCTCTATTCGCTCTATGAGCGCGTCTGGTCGCTCAATCATTTCGACTTCGGCTCCGATGCGGGCCGCTGGTTCAACTCGGGCAGCTCGGCGACGGCGGTCGCGCAGCGCAATTCGCTGCTCAATGGCTTCAAAAATCATCGCGACGGCAAGGCGACGACCTTCAGCGTCGCGGCCTTCGGGCAGGGAACCTATCACATAGACGAGCAATGGGCGCTGACCTTCGGCCTGCGCGACACCTATGAGATTCGCGAAGGCTCGGTGTTCGCCTGGGAGGAGGCCTGGGGGGAGGGACTCAATCCCTTCGTCGTCGATGCGGCGATCCGCGGCGGCGGCGGCGTCGGCTTCTACGACACGGGCGCGGTGAAGAAATATTTCAACTCGCTCTCCGGCCTCTTCAATCCCTCCTATCGCTACAATGAGAACGTCCTCGTCTATGGCTCGGTGGCGCGCGGCGAGAAATCCGGCGCGACCAATACGGATGCGCAACCGATTCTCGACGACAAGGGCAACTTCAAGCAGTTCCAGCCCGTCATCACCAAGCCGGAGGTGTCTTGGGATTACGAGCTCGGCGTCAAGACCAATTGGCTCGACAACAGGCTCATCGTCAACGCCAACGTCTATTGGAACGATATTTTCAATTATCAGGCGCAGCTCGTGAACACCGACTATCGCGACAGCACCGGCCAGGTCTTGCGTCGCAACTATCTCGGCAACATCGGCCATGTGCGTCTGCGCGGCATAGAGCTCGACGCGCGCTGGAGCCCGGTCGAGCGGCTGTGGCTCACGCTCAACGGCGCCTATGCGGAAGCGCGCTACATCAATTTCGACAAATCGCCGCCGCCTGCCGATTGGCTCTGGCCGACGGTGGCCGGTCAGCCGGCCGCGCCGGCGTCGCTCAATCGCGACAATTCGCGTTTCGAGAATTTCCCGCTGTGGTCGTTCAACGCCGGCGCCAATTACGAGCATCCGCTCGGCAATCTCTTCGCCGATGTCGGCGGCTGGGCCAACCGTCCCGTCACCGGAATCCTCTATGCGAATCTGTCCTGGCGCGACAAGCAGCGGCTCACCAATCCTTATTCCGTCTTCCAATATTGGCAGCCAGCCTATGCGCTGGTGAATGCGGGAGCGGGACTGCGCGCCGACGACGAGAGCTGGCAGCTGATGTTCTGGACGAAGAATCTCTTCGATCAGCGCTACGTCACCGCCTGGAGTCCGGGATCGGTCACCACGGCGGCGACCGTGACTCTGCAGGCGCAGCCGCGCACTTTCGGCGGCACGCTGACCGTCAAGCTCTATTGAAGTTTTGGCCTTTCGCTGCGCTCGCGTGGAGCGGCGCGCGGCGACGAGCGTTAGAGGAGTGCAACATGCGATATATGAATGACAGGCTTCGGCTGATCGGCGCCCTTGTCGGCGCGCTCGCGGCGGGCTCCGCCATCGCCGCCGATCTTCCTTCCGCCAAGGCGCCGCCCGCTCCGCTGTCGGCCCCGGCTCCCGCGTTCAGCTGGCAGGGGTTCTATGTCGGCGCCTATGCCGGCGCGCTGCTCGGCGAGGGGACCTTCACCTATTTGCGCGACACGCCCATTCGCGGCGCGGGCTTCCTCGGCGGCGGAACGCTCGGCTATAACTGGCAATGGACGCCGACGATCGTCCTCGGCCTCGAAGCCGATTTCGGCTATCGCGGGTCGCAGAATGCGGAGACGGTCGGCTGGAACACGCCGAGCGCGACGGAGACCGGCGTGTTCGGTACATTCCGCGGCCGCGCCGGCTACGCCTTCACGCGCAACTGGCTCATATACGGAACGGCGGGTCTCGCCTATGGGAGTGATTTCGTGCCGACGGCTTTCACCTCCCAGCTTCCGCTGACCCTCGGCCAGCTCTCCACCGGAACGACGGTGCGCGCCGGCTGGACCGCGGGCGCCGGCGTCGAATACGCATGGTCCGACAAAATCACGGTGAAGGGCGAATATCTCTATACGGAACTCGCGGATTCCGGCGTCGCCTATTCCACCAATTTCGGCGCCGTCCCGCTCAATGTGAAGAGCGCCGGCCATATCGTGCGTGGCGGCGTCAATTATCATTTCGCGACGCCCGCCGCTCCGCCGGCGCCGATCCTGACCAAATGAGGCCGGCGCGCGGCGGTCAGCGCGCGGCCGTGACGCCGCTCCATTCGGCGCCCAGCATCGCCAGCACCGACGCGAGCAGCAGAACGCCGGCGAGCCGTGAGAGATCGCGACTCGCCGACGGTTCCGGCGTCCACCGCCGCGCGCCATAGCTCGCCGCATAGCCGAGCGCGGAATAGAGCGTGAGGCACAGAAAGCTCGTCGTCCAGCCATAGACGAGCGCATGGCGCCAGAACGGCCCGTCGGCGGGCGCGAAGAATTGCGGCAATATGGCGAAATAGAAGAGAAGTCCCTTGGGATTGAGCAGGCTGGTCGCGACGCCGGCCGAGAAGGAGGCCCATTCGCTGCGCCTGGGGCCGCGGCTCGGCGCGTGGAGCCCGCCCTCCGAGCGGACGAGCCGAAAAGCGAGCCAGGAGAGATAGGCGACGCCTATATATTTGAGGGCGAGGAACAGCGCCGGAAACGCCTCGAAGACGAGCTGAAACCCCGCCGCCACCAGCGAGGTGAGCAGCGCATAGCCAGAAGCTATGCCGGCCGCGGAAAAGCAGCCCGCCCGCCCGCCGGCGGCCAGCGAGCGGCCGAGCACATAGAGCATATCCGGTCCTGGAACCGCGATCAGGCTGACAACCGTCGCCACGAAAACCAGATAACGGCCGCTCACTTCGCCTGCGCTCCACTTCGACAGCCCGCATGAGGGCCGTCGGCGCCGCTCGCGTCAAGAGGCGTCCGTGGCGTCAGGCCCGGCGCGGGTCCCGGCGGTTGACAAATTTTCCCGCGGGCCGTTTGTGGACAACAGCGGGCTGCTGCGCCACTGATCCCGAGGCGGCGGCAAGCGCGCTATTTGTCGCAGCGACGCGAAGGCCGCTTGCGGTCTCACGCCAAACTGCTCAAAACAGGCGCGCCCTCGCGAATAGATTTGTTTCTATTCGTGTTCCGAGCCGAGAGGCAAGGGGGCCAAGGTCGAACTCGCGAGAGAGGTTCCAGAAAGTGAGCAATGCGACAAAGGCGGAGCCGAGCCGCCGGGATATTTTGTTCCTCGCCACGGGAGCGGCGGCGACGGTCGCAGCGGGCGCCGCCGTATGGCCGTTGATCGCGCAGATGAATCCGGATGCTTCGACGCTGGCGTTGGCCTCGACGGAGCTCGACATTTCGGCCATTCCCGAGGGGCAGATCGTCACCGTCAAATGGCGCGGCAAGCCCGTTTTCGTGCGGCACCGCACCAAACAAGAGATCGAGGCCGCGCAGAACGTCCCGCTCGCCGAGCTTCCCGATCCGCAGGCCGATTCGGCGCGCGTGAAAAAGCCGGAATGGCTGGTCGTCGTCGGCGTCTGCACGCATCTGGGCTGCATTCCCACCGGCCATGAGGGCGAGTTCCACGGCTGGTTCTGCCCCTGCCACGGCTCCACCTACGACACCTCCGGCCGCATTCGCAGCGGTCCGGCTCCGAGCAATCTCGAAGTGCCCGATTACGCTTTCCTGAGCGACACCAAGATCAAGATCGGCTGATCGCGGCCCCGTCGCCGTCCCAACCTCCGAGACGACATTCATGACCGGACATTCGACTTACACGCCGAAGAGCGGCTTTGCGCGCTGGCTCGAGCGGCGCCTGCCGATCCTCGGCTTCATCCACGAATCCTTCGTCGCCTATCCCGTTCCGAAGAATCTCAACTATCTTTGGACCTTCGGCGCGATCCTCTCCTTCATGCTGGTCGCGCAGATCGTGACCGGCATCGTTCTGGCGATGCATTACACGCCGGAGACGACGCTCGCCTTCGATTCGATCGAGCACATCATGCGCGATGTGAATTGGGGCTGGGCGCTGCGCTATGCGCACGCCAATGGCGCCTCGATGTTCTTCCTCGCCGTCTATATCCACATCTTTCGCGGCATGTATTACGGCTCCTACAAGGAGCCGCGCGAGGTGCTGTGGATCCTCGGCGTCGTGATCTTCATGCTGATGATGGCGACCGGCTTCCTGGGCTATGTGCTCCCCTGGGGGCAAATGTCCTTCTGGGCCGCGACGGTGATCACCAATCTCTTCACCGCCATTCCCTATGTGGGCAATTCCATCACCACCTGGCTGCTCGGCGGCTATTCGGTCGACAACGCTACGCTCAACCGCTTCTTCGCGCTGCATTATCTCTTGCCCTTCGTCATCGTGGCCATCGTCGGCCTGCATGTCTGGGCGCTGCATGTGACGGGGCAGAACAATCCGACCGGCGTCGAGGTCAAGGATATCAAGAAGGAGACCGTGCCCTTCACGCCCTATGCGACGCTGAAGGACGCCGTCGGCCTCGTGGTCTTCGTCGGGCTCTTCGCATGGCTCACCTTCTTCGTGCCGAATTACACGGGCCATCCCGACAATTACATCGAGGCCAATCCGCTGGTGACGCCGCCGCATATCGTGCCGGAATGGTATTTCCTGCCCTTCTACGCGATCCTGCGCGCCATTCCCAACAAGCTGATCGGCGTCATCGCGCTGTTCGCCTCGATCCTCATCGTGGCGGCGCTGCCCTGGCTCGACACGTCGAAGGTGCGCTCGGGCGTCTATCGTCCGGCCTTCAAGAAGTTCTACTGGGTCTTCGTCTTCGTCGCGGTCGGCCTCGGCTATCTCGGCGCGCAGCCGGCGGAGGGCGTCTATCTCATCGCCGCCCGCATATTGATGGCCTATTACTTCCTGCACTTCCTCGTCGTGCTGCCGCTGCTCGGCAAATATGAGCAGACCCTGCCGGAGCCGCGGTCGATCGCCGCTTCTCTCGGCGAGGCCGCCACGGAGGAGAAGCCCCATGCGTGACGCGCGACAGAGAGCATCGATCATGAAATCGATCATTATGGCGGCGGCCCTGGCCAGCGCGGCGGGCGTCGCTGTGGCCGAGGAGGGCGGCGCGCATTCGCAGCCCAAGCCGCCGCGGCAGGAATGGAGCTTCGCCGGCGCCTTCGGCCATTACGACAATGCGCAGCTGCGCCGCGGCTACAAGGTCTATAGGGAGGTCTGCTCGAGCTGCCACTCGATCTCGCGCCTCGCCTTCCGCAATTTCGCCGAGAAGGGCGGGCCGGAGATCTCCGAGGCGGAGGCCAAGGCGCTGGCCGAGAGCTATAAGATCAAGGACGGCCCCAACGACGCCGGCGATTATTTCGAGCGCCCCGGCCGGCTCAGCGACCGCGTCCCGCCGCCCTTCCCCAATGAGCAGGCGGCGCGGGCGGCGCTCAACGGCGCCTATCCGCCGGACATGTCGGTTCTCGCCAAGGCGCGCGGCTATTCGCGCGGCTTCCCGCTGTTCCTCGCCGACGCTTTGCCCGGCTTCTCCTATCAGGAGCATGGCGTCGATTATATCGTCGCTCTGCTCACCGGCTATGTGGATGCGCCGCAGGGCGTCGAGCTGGCGCCCGGCCAATATTACAACCTCTACATGCCCGGCCGCCGCACCGGCATGCCGCCGCCACTCTCGGACGGCGCCGTGACCTATGATGATGGAACGCCGCAGACGGCGGCCCAATATGCGAAGGATGTCAGCGCTTTCCTGATGTGGGCCGCCGAGCCGCATCTCGAGGAGCGCAAGTCGATCGGCCTGAAGGTGGTCGGCTTCCTGATCGTCCTGTCCTTCCTGGTGTATTTCACCAAGCGCAAGATCTGGGCGGACGTCCACCACTGACGCGAGACGGCGACGCGATCCCGAGAGATCGCGTCGTCGTTCACACCTGCAGAAACGCCCGCACGCCATCGGCCACGAATTGCACGGCGAGGGCGGCGAGCAGGACGCCCAGCAATCGCGTCAGCACGACATTGGCCGCCGTGCCGAAGAATTGCGCCACCTCTCCCGCGATCAGGCAGAAGATCAGACAAATCGCCATTATCGCGGCGATCACCGCGATCAGGCTCGCAATCAGCGTCACGCTGCCATGGGCGTCGCTGGCCAGCAGCACGGTCGCGGTGATCGCGCCGGGGCCGGCCATTAGCGGAATCGCCAGCGGATAGGCGGCGATATTGTGCACATGCTCGGCGAGGGCCTTTTCCGCCGCTTTGGAATCGCGCTGAATGCGCACGCCGAACACCATTTCCGAAGCGATCGAAAATAAGAGAAATCCGCCCGCAATACGGAAGGCGGGAATGGAAATGCCCATCGCGCCGAGCAGCCGCTGGCCGATCAGCGCCGAGCCCGCGAGAATAGCCAGCGCATAGACGGCGGCGCGAAAGGCGATCGCGCGCTTCGTCCGCGCCTCGAGCCCCGATGTCGCGGCGACGAAGACCGGCGCGAGGCCGAGCGGCTCGACGACGACGAGCAGCGTCACAAAGGCCGAGACGAGATAGTCGAGATCCATCCCGGCCTCCGCTGGGCGAGCGTCGCGGAGGCAGATAGAGCGCGGGGGGCGATGCGCCAGCCGACGCCGACGCCGAGCTTACGCTGGCGCCGCCGATTGTTCGCGCCCCGCCACTCTGCTAAGACGCAGACCTTCACGAGGGAAAGGGCCGCGGACGAGAGGATGCTCTTTTATGAACCGCTGTTTCTGTTTCTCTTCGCTCCCGCGGTCTATGGCCTCTATCTGCTCGTCGGCGGCGATCGCGGCGCGCGTCTCGCCATTCTGCTCGCGGCGAGTCTTTTCTTCTACGCCTGGAGCGAGCCGCTCTTCGTCTTTGTCGTGCTCGGCTCCGCTTTCGCCGATGTCTTCATCGCGCGTCGGATAGCGGCGCTTCCGCCCGAGCAGAAATCGCGCAAGCTCTGGCTCGCGCTCGGCGTCTCGGCCAATCTCGGCCTGCTCGTCTATTTCAAATATGCGGGCTTTCTCGTCGCCAATCTCGACGTGATCTTGCGCGCGCTCACCATGCCGGGGCTCGCCTTCGCCTCGGTCGCGCTGCCGATCGGCGTCTCCTTCATCGTCTTCGAGAAGATCACCTTTCTCGTCGATGTGCATCGCGGCGCCACCGCGCCGGCGCAGAGCCTCTCGCTCTACGCTTTCTATGTGTTCTTCTTTCCCAAGCTGCTCGCCGGGCCGATCGTCAAATATCACGATATCGCCGAGCAATTGGCGCGGTTCCGCCATGCGACCAGCGAGGATTTCACTGAAGGTTTCGCGCGCTTCATGCTCGGCGTCGGCAAGAAGCTGCTCATCGCCGACACGCTGGCCGGCGGCGCCGATCTCGTCTTCTCGCAAGACGCGTCGCGCATCGGCTTTCTCGACGCATGGGCTGGCGTGCTGTTCTTCACCTTCCAGATCTATTTCGATTTCTCCGGCTATTCCGACATGGCGATCGGCCTCGCGCGCATGTTCGGCTTTCGTCTGCAGGAGAATTTCGACATGCCCTATGTGGCGGCGAGCGTCAGCGAATTCTGGCGCCGCTGGCACATGTCGCTCACCTCCTGGATTCGCGACTATCTCTACATTCCGCTCGGCGGCAATCGGCGCGGCGAAACGCGCACGCAGGTCAATCTCTGGCTCTGCTTCCTCGCCTCGGGCCTGTGGCACGGCGCGGCTTGGACCTATGTCGCCTGGGGCGCCTATAATGGCCTCTTCCTGGTGCTCGATCGGCTGTTCCTGCTCGATTGGCTGAAGCGCCGCCCGGTCTTCCTCGCCAATCTTCTGACTTTCGTCGTGGTGACGATCGGCTGGACCGTGTTTCGCGCTTCTTCCCTCGAGCAGGCGGGCGCCTTCTACCTCGCAATGGCGCGGCCTCTCGCGGGCGGCGCCGAGCCGGTCGCCATTCCCGCCTATCACTTCGTCGCGCTCGCTCTAGCGGCCGCGATCTGCCTTTCGCAGCGGCTCTATCTCTCCTTCGGCGACAGGCTCTCCTCGAGCCTGCTGGCACAGCGCCACGCCTTTGCGCTCAACGCTTTTCTCGCGCTGCTCTTCGTCTGCGCCGTCGGCAAGGGCCTCGCCGATCCGTTCAAGCCCTTCATCTATTTCCGGTTCTAAAACGATGCGCCGCACGCTTCTGCATCGCTCGCCCATCTACGCCGCCGCCGGCGCCGTCCTGTTCTTCTTTCTCGCGAGCCTATGGAATTACGCGGTCGAGCGCGACTATCCGAAACTGCGGCTGCGCAGCGCGAATCCGCTCGCCGGCGTCGCCAAGCCGGCGCCGACGGAGGTTTCGCTCGGCAAAATCCTCTCCGGCGAGACGCAGAAGAGCTTCTCCGACAATCTCGCGCAATCGCTGCCGGTGTTTCCCTTCGCGGTGCGCGCGCGCAATCAGCTGCTCTATTCGCTGTTCGGCGCCTCGGGAGCGAGCGGCCTCGTCATCGGGCGCGACGCGCAATTGTTCGAGCGTTTCTATATCGATGAATTCTGCCGCCGCGATGCGCCGCCGAGCGAGCCGACGCTCTCACGCTGGGCGCAGCGCGTCGCCGAGAACGAGGCCGCCGCCCATGCGCGCGGAAAAGGTTTCGCCTATGTGATTTCGCCATCCAAGGCCTCGCAATATCCGCAATATTTTCCCGCCGGAATGAAATGCCCGGCGCAGGCGCGCGGAACCATCGACAAGCTCACGCCCTATCGCGCGGCGCTAGAGGCGCGCGGGCTGCGCTTCGTCGATTCGCCGGCGCTGCTGGAGGCGCGAAAAAAGGATTTCGACATCGACTTTTTCCCGCGCGGCGGCACGCATTGGAATCTGCTCGGCGCCGCGCTCGCGACACGCGAGGCGACGCGCCTCATCGGCGATGAGGCGGGCCTCGGCCTCTTCGATTTCGACTGGCGCCGCGACAATGTCGCCGTGGGAGCGGATCGCGATCTGCTCGATCTGCTCAATCTTCTCTGGCCCGATCCGCATTATCCCGTCGCGACGATTCTGCGCGCGCCCGATGCGAAGGCGCAATGCGCGCGCGCGCCCAGGCTGCTCGCGCTCGGCGGCAGCTTCGTGCGCGAGATCATCGTCTCGCTCGCGCAGGCGCCTTGTCCGCCGCAGATCGATTATTGGTTCTCCATGCGGCTCGCCAATGAAGACTTCGATCTCGTCCGCTATCACACCGCGCCCGGCGAGACCGGCAATGGCGAGCGGCGGCCGGCCGATCTCACCGAGCTGCGCGCCAGCGCGGAAGAGGCCGACGCCATTCTGCTCGAGGAGAACGAGGCCAATATCGGCACGCTGAGCCAGGTGGAAAATCTCTGGCGCGCGCTGCATCCGGCGGAAGTGGCGAAGTAGCGAATAGCGAATAGCGAGTAGCGAATAGTAAGAAGCTCTACTCGCTACTCGCTATTCGCTACTCGCCGATCAAGCGGCCGCCGCGCGCCCTGCCAAGCGCGCATATTCGCCAAAGACGATCTCGCGGCCATAGGCGCGCTCCAATCGCCGCACGGTGAAATGGCCGCGCGCCAGCGACTGGAAATGCCGTGTGAAGGCGATATTGACCGCCGCCCCGCCGAGAGCGCCGAGCACGGGCGCCGCCTGCGCCGCGGCCTTTTGCGAGACGACGACGCCGAAACGCGTCGAAATTTGCGCGATGAGCCGCGCCAGCACCGGCGCCGTCTCGTCGGCGACCGCGGTCGCGGCGACATAATGCGCGGCGTCGCTCACCGTTTTGGCGAGCAGGCCGCGAATGGCGAGATAGCCGCCCTCGAGGATGTTGCCTTCCTCCGCATGGCCGCCGAGCGCGAAGACCTGCAGACAGGCGATCGTCGCCTCTGGATCGGCGAGGTCCTCGCCCTCGCTGCGGGCGATGTCGGCGATCGAGCGCAGCATGATGACGGTGGAGACCGGCAGCTCGATCGGTAGGCTGGCGAGGCCGATGGCGCCGCCGATCGCGCCGCTCGCCGCGGCGAGGCGCAGATGCAGCCGCGAGGCGTCGCGCGCCGGGGCGGCGGGATCGAGGCTCGAGATCGCGACGCGCAGGGCCGATTTGATGCCGCGGCGGGTCGCGCTCGCGGCCACTTCCTGCAAGGCTGTGGGAATGATGCGGCCGGCGAAGCCGATCTGCCGTCCGGCGAGCGCGGTGAGCCGCTGGGCGAAGCTCTCGCGCTCCAGAATTTCGACCGCCGCTCGCAGAGCGGCGCGGTCGGCCTCCGTCATCGGCCGCTCGGTCACGACGGGAAGTGCCTGCGACACGCTTGCTTTTCCTCTCCGATCGCTCCCGCCCCGGCCGCTAAGATCGGATGAAAAAGCCTGCGCCGCAAGGGCGAGCGCGGCCTTGTGCGAAGGCGCATTCTCCCACGGCGGCCGAGCACGAGATGCGCTCGGATGGGCGTTCAGTCGAAATCGATGAGGCTGTCGGTTGGAAAGTCGTAGAGCTTGCCGGTCTCGCTCCAATCCGGGCGGCACAGAGCGACGAGCTTGGGCGCCAATTCCTCGGGCGTGCGCAGCGTCATCGGATCTTCGCCCGGCATTGCGGCGGCGCGCATTTGCGTGCGCAGCGGGCCGGGATTGGCCAGCATCACCTTCACTTGTGAGGTGTTCTGCGTCTCGGCGGCGTAAGTGCGGCCGAGCGCGTTCAGCGCCGCTTTGGTGACGGCGTAAGGCCCCCAATAGGGCTTGATGCGATGCGCCGCGCCGGAGGTGACGAACACCGCGCGTCCCGCGTCGGACGAGCGCAAGAGAACATCCATTGCGCGAATGAGCCGCCAATTGGCGGTGACATTCACGTCGAAGAGACGGCTCCATTGCGGCGGATCGACATGCGGCAGTGGCGTCACCGGGCCGAGCAGGCCGGCGTTGCCGACGAGAATGTCGAGCTTCTTCCAGCGCTCGTGAATGCAGGCGCCGAGCCGGTCGAGATTGTCGAACTCGGCGACGTCGAGCGGGACGATGGTCGCCTGGCCGCCGAAGCCGACGATCTCGTCATAGAGGAATTCGAGCGCGCCTTGCCCGCGCGCCAGCGCGACGACATGCGCGCCCTCGCGCGCGAGAGCGACGGCGAGCGCGCGGCCTATGCCGCGCGAGGCGCCGGTGACGAGGGCGACGCGGCCTTCCAGAGTCATGCGAAAATATCCTTCAGCGCGAGGTCGAGTCCCGGCGGATCGAGCCGGATCGACCCTTCGGTCACGGTCTCTTCTCGCAACGCCGACCCGCCGTCACGGCGGCAATGCGTCACGGCGCGGCGGGCGAGATCGACGATGAGATAATGGGCGACGCTCGCCACACGGAAATAGCCCTCCCGCCTCACGCTCTCGCCGATCGTGTCGGAGGACGGCGCGGGAACCGCGACGATGATGACGGGGGCGGGGGCGAGCGTCTCTTCCGTCGCGATGGGAGCGCCGCAATTCACCAGAATGTCGGGCTCATAGACGTTATGCGCATCCACCGCGACGCCGAGGCCGCCGACATAGGCCTCGCAGGGCGCTCCGGCGCGCGCGAGAGCTTCGGCGATAGCGCGCCAGATCTTGCCCTTGGCCGCCACATGCTCCGACGGCGCGCGCGGCAAGGGGACGATCTCGCCATCGACGAGCTCATAATGGCCTTCCTCATGCCGCTCCGACCAGGCGAGGAAGTCCGCTATCGTCATCGGCTCGCGGGCGGGCGCTGTCATGAGCGCCTATCTAGCACGGAGCAGGCGAAACACGAGGGTCAGATTATTGGCCGGCATTTCCACGATGCGCGGCTCGGAAAACCCGTTTTTCTGCGCGCAGGCGATCACCGTCTCAATGTCGCGCACGCCCCAGGCGGGATTGCTCGCGCGCAGGCTGGCGTCGAACTCCTCATTGCTCGGCGCAGTATGGGCGCCGCCGCGCTTATAGGGGCCGTAGAGGCAGACCGGCGCCCCCTCCGGCAGCATCGCCGCCGCCGTGGCGAAGAGGCTCTCGGTCGACTCCCAGGGCGAGATATGAATCATGTTGATGCAGACGATCGCGTCGGCCTTTGTGAGAGGCCATGGCTGCTGCGTCGCATCCAGCGCGAGCGGCGCGCGGAGATTGGGAAGCCCCGTCGCCGCGACCCAGGCCGCGACGCTCTCCCGCGCTCTTTGGTCGCGGTCCGTGGGCTGGAAGACGAGCCCCGGCAGAGCGGCGGCGAAATGCGCGGAATGCTCGCCCGTGCCGCTGGCGATCTCCAGCACGAGCCCTTCCGCCGGCAGCTCCTCGCGCAGCACCTCGAGGATCGGCCCGCGATTGCGCGCGGCGGCGGGGGCGTAGAGGCGTTTGTCGTCTGCTTCCGGCGTCATCGGGGGCCTTTCTGATCGCGACGAAGCAAGAGCGGGGCCGCGCCGTCGCGGCCCCGATGTCATCAGGCATACACGAAGGAGCAATAGGGGCAAACAAGCAGCAAAGCTCTAGCTAAGCTCATGAGGAGAACGACAAAAATGAAGAGACGTCTCTTGGCTTCGGCGGCTTTCGCCGGCGCTTTCGGCATTGCGCCTCATGCCGCCATGGCGCAATCGGCGACCAATATCGCCAACGCCAATCTCCTCTCCGGATTCAGCCTGCTCGGCAACACGCCGGCCGGCGTCACTGTGCTCGATCAAAATCTCGCCACGGCGATCGGCATCAACAATAATTCTTCCGCCGCAGTGCGGGCGCAGGCGATTTCCGACAATACGATCGCCTCGCTCGTCGGCTCGATGCAGAATGGCATGTCGGTGGCGGATGGGCTCGGCTCCAATCTCTTCACGACCTTCGCGACGAAGAATTCCGTGGCGCCGAATTACACGGCGACCACCCTCTCGGCGAATTTCTCCAGCCTCTTCGCCCAGGTCAACACGCTGATCACGGCGGGCGACTCCGCCTTCACCAAGAATTATTTCGCCAATGGCAGCACGGACGGAAATCCGGCGCATCAGGCGGTCGGCGTCTCGCTGCCGGCCGGCGGCCAGTTCAATGTCTATGACAAGGCCTATAATCCGCTGCTCGCCAACGCCAACACCGTGGGCGACAGCCGTCCGGCGCAGGTGGCGCCGACGCAGATTCAGACCTTCGTCGCCAATGACTATTTCGGCGTCTCGACCAATTCCGCCACGGCGATCCTGCCGACGCTCAAGAGCAACGCCTCCTTCCCGAGCGGCCATTCGACCTATGGCTTCACCTCGAGCCTGCTGCTCGCGATCATGGTTCCCGAGCGCTATCAGCAGCTCATCACGCGCGGCGCCGAATTCGGCAACAGCCGCATCGTGCTCGGCGCGCATTATCCGCTCGACGTCATCGGCGCGCGCATCCAGACCTATTATGATCTGGTGCAGATATTGAACGGCAATCCCGATTACGCCAATCGGACCGTGCCGGGCCTGCTCGGCGGAACCATCACCACGACCAGCGATTTCCCGGCGCTCTTTGCCGCCGCGCAGAACGATCTTCGCGCGCTGCTGAGCACATGCTCCGGCGGGATCGCCGCTTGCGCCGCGACCTCGGCGACCGATCGCTTCAGCAATATCGCGACGGACAAGGCCAATTACACCTATTGGCTGACCTATGGCCTCTCGCCGGTCGGCCCCACCAATCTGGCGCCGGTCGTTCCCGTCGGCGCGGAAGTGCTGATCGCCAGCCGCTTTCCCTATCTGACCAAGGACCAGCAGCGCGACGTGCTGGCCACGACGGAGCTCCCCTCCGGCCAGCCGCTCGACGACCCCTCGGGCTATGCGCGGCTCAATCTCTTCGCCGCGGCGGATGGCTATGGCTCCTTCGGCTCGCAAGTCTCGGTGACGATGAATGCGGCGCTCGGCGGCTTCAACGCGAGCGATTCCTGGAACAATGACATTTCCGGCGCGGGCGGCCTCACATTGAACGGAACCGGCCGTCTGAAGCTCACCGGAGCCGACACTTACGCCGGCCCCACCATCGTCAATGGCGGCATGCTGGAAGTCGGCGGCTCCATCGTCTCGGCGAGCATGGTAAATTCGGGCGGAACACTGGCCGGCGCCGGCACGGTCGGCAATGTGACGGTGAATTCGGGCGGAACGCTCGCGCCCGGCGCTGTGGACGCGATCGGGACGCTGACCGTCAAAGGCGCGCTCGCCTTCCAGCCGGGCTCGATCTATTCGGTGCGCGCGACGCCTCTGCTCGCGGATCGGACCAATGTCACGGGGACGGCCGCGCTCAATGGCTCGGTGAATGTTCTCGCCGGCTCCGGCCTCTATCTGCCGAGCACGTCCTACCCGATCCTGAACGCGCAGGGCGGGCTGAGCGGCGCCTTCTCCAGCGTCGGAACCAATCTCGCCTTTCTGACGCCGCGGCTCGGCTATGACGCGAATAATGTCTATCTGAGCTTGAACCGCAATGATCTCGCCTTCGGCGCAGTGGCGGCGAGCGCCAATCAGTTCGCTGTGGCCAATGCGCTGACGGCGGCGAGCAAGGGCCCCTATGGCGCGGCCGGCGCGAGCCTGTTCAACACGCTCTATCTGCAGAGCGCGCAGGGCGCGCAATCGGTGTTCGACACGCTGAGCGGCGCCGGCCTCGCGGGCGCGCAATCGACGGCGATCCATGTCGGCGCGCTGGCGAGCTCGGCGATCGCCGATCAGGCCGCCTTCTGGCGCTCCGCCGAGACCAGCGATGTCACCGGAATCACCTCGCGCGAGAGCGTCGCCGGTGCGCTCAACTATGCGAAGCTCCAATCGCGCAAAGGTCCGATCGCCGTGAAGAGCCCGCCGGTCTTCACCCGCACTTGGCGCGCCTGGGGCTCCTTCTTCGGCGGCGCGGTGGACACCTCGTCCGACGCCGGCCTCGGAGCGCCTTCCGCCAAGGCCAATTACTATGGCGGAATCATCGGTCTCGATTATCAGATCGATCCCGATTGGCTCGTCGGCGTCGCGGCCGGCGGCAGCTCGTCGAATTTTTCGGTCGCGTCGCAGCAGAGCAGCGGCGAGATCACCGCTTTCCACGGCGGCGTCTATACGAGCCGTCTCTTCGGCCGCTCTTATGTCGAATTGAGCGAGACGTTCAGCGTCTTTCAGAATTCGACGACGCGCACGGCCGGCGGCTTCGGCTTTCTGCCCTATGACAAGCTCACGGCGGATTTCTCCTCGCACGAATATCGCACGCGCGGCGAGATTGGCCATGGCTTCGACATCGGCCGCGTGAAGCTGACGCCCTTCGCCGCGGCGGAGGTCGCCTTCTACGAATCCGACGCCTTCACCGAGAAGGGCCTCAATCCGGCGAGCCCGCTGGCGCTGACGAATCGGGGCCAGTCGACGACCTCGCTGCCGACCTTCCTCGGCCTGCGCTTCTCCGACAGCTTCCGCCTCGACAATGGCTGGCGCGTCACGCCCACGGGCAGCGTCGCTTGGGTGCATGAGTTCTTCCCGCAGCGACGCCTCGCCAATACGCTGGTCGCGCTGCCGGGAGCGAGCTTCTCCGTCTTCGGTCCGCGGGAAGCCTATAATCTCGCGCAGATCAAGGCCGGCGCGCAGCTCTATCTCGAGGATCGCCTGGCGCTCGTCGTCGATTTCCAGGGCGAGTTCTCGGATATGACACGCAGCTATGGCGGCAAGGGCGGGCTGAAATACAGCTGGTGAACGATCGGCTGCGCCGCTCCCGACAAAGTCGGGAGCGGCGACTTGCGCGCACAGGCGCATTCGCTCCGAGGATTCGTCATCTCTGAAAAATCAGATCGGCGAAATCGCGCAGATTGCGCGTGACGAGTCGCGCGTTCTTGGTCAGCGCAATTCCGGCGATCCGCGTGACTCAGCTCGCTTCCGCCAGCAGCGACAGCTGCGTGCGCACGCGCTCTTCGGTCACATCGGTGAGCGTCGTCGGATAGTCGCCCGTGAAGCAATGGTCGGTGAACTGCGGCCGCACGGGATCGCGCTTGTCCTCGCCCATGGCGCGGTAGATGCCGTCGATCGAGAGAAAAGCGAGGCTGTCCGAGCCGATATATCGCCGCATCTCCTCGAGCGTATGCGTCGCGGCGAGCAGCTTCTCCTTCTGCGGCGTGTCGATCCCGTAATAATCGGGATTGGTGATCGGCGGCGACGAGATCAGGAAATGCACCTCGCGCGCGCCGGCGTCGCGCATCATCTGCACGATCTTCACCGAAGTGGTGCCGCGCACGATCGAATCGTCGATGAGGATCACGCGCTTGCCGGCGACGACGGAGCGATTGGCGCTGTGCTTGAGGCGCACGCCGATCTCGCGCACGGATTGCGTCGGCTGGATGAAGGTGCGGCCGACATAATGATTGCGGATGATGCCGAGCTCGAAGGGAATGCCCGACTCGCGCGCATAGCCGATGGCCGCCGGCACGCCGGAATCGGGCACCGGCACGACGACATCCGCCTCGATCCTGCGCTCGCGAGCGAGTTCTGCGCCCATCGCCTTGCGCACCTCATAGACCGGCCGGCCATGCACGATGGAGTCGGGGCGCGCGAAATAAATATATTCGAAGATGCAGGGACGCATCTGCTGCGGCGGAAAGGGCTTGACGCTTTCGAGCCCCTCTTCCGAAATGACGACGACCTCGCCATTCTCGACGTCGCGGACGAAGCGCGCGCCGATGATGTCGAGCGCGCAAGTCTCCGAGGCGAGAATATATTTGCCGTCCAGCTCGCCGATCACGAGCGGGCGAATGCCGAGCGGATCGCGCGCGCCGATCAGCTTCTTGTTGGAGAGCACGACGAGCGCATAGGCGCCCTCTATGGAGCGCAGCGCCTCGATGAAGCGCTCCACCAGCCGCGTCTTGCGGCTGCGCGCCACGAGATGGAGAATGACTTCCGTGTCGGAGGTCGATTGGAAGATCGCGCCTTCCTCGATCAGATCGCGGCGAAGCGTGAGCGCATTGGTGAGATTGCCATTGTGGCCAATGGCGAAGCCGCCCGTGTTGAGCTCGGCGAACAGCGGCTGCACATTGCGCAGGATCGTCTCGCCGGTGGTGGCGTAGCGGACATGGCCGATCGCCGAATTGCCGGGCAGGCGCTTGATCGTGCTCTCGTGCGAGAAATGATCGCCGACGAGGCCGAGGCGGCGCTCCGAATTGAAGCGCTTGCCGTCGAAGGCGACGATGCCCGCCGCCTCCTGGCCGCGGTGCTGCAGGGCGTGCAGCCCGAGCGCGGTCAGCACTGTCGCTTCGGGATGGTCGAATATGCCGAAGACGCCGCAATATTCGCGCAGCCGATCGCCGTCGAGATCGTCGTCGCCGGACGTGGCCTCGATGTTCGGCTCTCTCTCTATGTTCGATTCGGCCTCGATGTTCGACATGGAAGGACGCCCGCCGCCGTCCAGGTCGGAACCATTCATGTTTCGCTACTCCACCATTTGCGCCGAAGCGTCCCGAGCGCTCAGCGCGCCTTGTGACCCGAGACGAGGGCGTCGAGTTTCTGTTGTTCGTTCGCGCCATATGTGGCGACGGACGAGCGATTTGTAAGATCGCCGCGCTTTTCGGGCGCAGGCTCGGCGTCGCCTTTGCCGGCGTCGCTGTCGGATTCGGCCGGCGGTTCATCCGCGCCGACGCCGGCCTTTTTGGTCTTGATCTTCGCGACGAGGCCCTCGATGTCGTCGGGCAGATATTCGCGCAGCTTGTCGCCGGAGGCTTGCAGCACCGGCTTGGTGCGGGCGTTCTTGATCCACTCCGGCTGGCTCGCGTCCGGCACCAGCCAAGCGTAGAACACAAAGGCCACGACCGCGAGAAGCAGACCGCGCGCCGCGCCGAAGAGGAAGCCCAAAGTGCGGTCCAGCGCGCCGATCTTGGAGTCGAGGATGACGTCCGAGAGCTTCACGGTGAACAGCGACACCACCACCAGAGTCGCGAAGAAGACGATCGCCGCCGCCGCGAGCAGGGCGATATTGTCCTTCGGGACATAGGGCTTGACGTAAGGCACGACGAGCGGATGCAAATAATAGGCCGCTGCTGCGGCCGCCACCCAGGACAAAATGGCCAGCACTTCGCGCGTGAAGCCGCGCAGCAGCGCGAGCAGGCCCGAGACCAGCACCACTATGGTGACGGCGAGATCGAGATAGGACGGCATTGCAAGGCCTCTCGTGTTTCGTCTTCTTCAGAGCCGATCCGATCGGATCGGAAAGGCTCTCGCTTGTCGCTCGGAGCGAATGTCGATCGCTCTGACGTCGAATCCCTCGGGTCGCGCGCGGCGCTCGAGCGGACCTTACACGAGGCGCCGCCGAAGCTCGACGCCGGCGCGTTCGCCGTCGCCGTCGGAATCTCGAGGCGGAGTATAAGGGAGCGGCCGAAATTCGTCACGTCCCGGCGTGGGCGGCGCCGTTTGTCCACAAGCGGCCGCGCGCGCGAGGCCTACAAACCCCGCGATTGCGGCATTTGCGAGAAGCGCGGCGGGCGAAGCGGGGCGACCGCCGCAACGGCGCTCAGGCGGCTCGGCGAATCTCGCCCAGAGTGGAGGCGGCGATCATCAGCGCCATGCCGTGCAGGCGGGCCTCGTCGCGGCCCTGCCAGCGGCGCAGAATCACGCGGAAGAGCTCGTCCATCACCGTCTCGTCTATGGCTTCGAGCGAGCGCTCTTCTATGTTTGCGCGGCGGGCGAGCAGCACGAGATCGTTGCGAGCGTCGCGCGCTAGCAGCGGCTCACCCTCGAGCAGGCTGCGCCACATGCGGCAATGCTGCCGTCCGAGCGCATCCCACATCTGTCGACGACCGCGAAACCAGGCCTCGTAGACGCTGAATATTCGGTCCGCCACTAGTGGTTCACTCCAACGGGCGATTTCTCTGCTCGTCTCCGCAAATTCCCGAGATTGCATCGTCTGGCCTCGTGGAAACCTGTAAAACGCGTGATTCGTTGAATGAAATCATTATTGCCCATGGTTAATTTTCTGCAACCATCCGAGCCGGACGCTGCACCGTTTATTCTGCCTCTACGTCGTCATTCCTGTGGTGAATGTTGAGGGCGCCAAGCAAAAATGCGTATTCATCCGGGCTATGACTACGTGTTCTTTGTTCGACGAGAGAGCGCTTCGGCGCGGCGCGAGCGGCCAGAACGCGGCTCGCGGCGAGTCAATCGCGCCGCGGCGCGCGGCCCCGCTCGCGCCCGCCGACCGAATCTTTCGCAATGTCGGCGACCAGCGAGGCGACATGGCCGCAATGCGACAAAGCGACTCCCGACATTTTGTCGTCTTCGTTCGTCTGCTGGGCCTGCGGCAGCACGGCGCGGCGAAAGCCGAGCTTGCCGGCCTCCTTCAGCCGCGCGCCGGCGTGGATCACGGGGCGGACCGAGCCCGAGAGCGCGATCTCGCCGAAAAACAGCAGCTCGGCGGGCAGGGTCGCGCCGGTCAGCGAGGAGACCAGCGCCGCCGCCGCGGCAAGATCGGCGGCCGGCTCGTCCGCGCGCAGGCCTCCGGCGACATTGAGATAGACGTCGTGCATTCCGAGCTTGAGCCCGGCATGGGCTTCGAGCACGGCGAGAATCATCGACAGTCGATTCGAATCGAAGCCGACGACGGCGCGTCGCGGCGTGCCGAGCGAGCTGGGCGCGACCAGCGCCTGAATCTCCACCAGCATGGGGCGCTGGCCCTCCATGCCGGCGAGCACGGCGGCGCCCGGCGCGGCGGCGTCGCGGCCGGCGAGAAATAGGGCGGAGGGATTGGCGACCTCGGCGAGGCCGGCGCCGGTCATCTCGAAGACGCCGATCTCGCCGGTCGCGCCGAAACGATTCTTCGAGGCGCGCAACATGCGGAAATGATGCGCGCTGTCGCCCTCGAAGGAGAGCACGGCGTCGACCATATGCTCGACGACGCGCGGGCCGGCGACCTGGCCGTCCTTGGTCACATGGCCGACGAGAATCACCGTCGATCCGCTGAGCTTGGCGTGGCGCAGCAGCGCCTGGGCGCTGGCGCGCACCTGAGTCACCGTGCCGGGCGCCGATTCGGCGGCCTCCGTATGCATCGTCTGTATGGAGTCGATGACGATCAGCGCCGCGCGCTTGCCGCTGGCGCAGGTGGCGAGAATATCCTCCACCTGCGTCGCCCCGGCGAGCTCGACCGGGGCGTCGGAAAGGCCGAGCCGCTCGGCGCGCAGCCGCACCTGGGCCGCAGCCTCCTCGCCCGAAATATAGATGACGCGCTCGCCGCGCCGCGCCAGCGCCGCGCAGGCCTGGATCAGCAGCGTCGATTTGCCGATGCCCGGCTCGCCGCCGAGCAGCGCCACCGAGCCCGGTACGAAGCCGCCGCCGGTCACGCGGTCGAATTCTTCAATTCCGGTGGCGATGCGTGGGGCAGGGCGCGCGTCGCCGGCCAGCGCCTCGAGCGCGAAAGGCCGGCCGCGCCCGACGCGCGCCGTCGGACCGAAGCCGCCGCCGGCGCCGCCATTCTCCTCGACGATCGTGTTCCACTCGTTGCAGGATTCGCAACGGCCCTGCCAGCGGTTCGTCACCGCCCCGCAGCTCTGGCAGACGAAGCTCTGGCGGGCTTTAGCCATGGCGAGCTTCGCCCTCTCCCGACATGGCCGGCAGAAGCGCCAGCGGCGCCAGAGCGGCTGCAGCGGCGCAGCCATAGGCGAAGCCTTGGCCGCTCGCCTCGGCCAGCGCGCCGAAGGCGACATTGCCGGCGATCACCGCCACCGCGTTGGCGAGGCCGAAAACGCCGAAGCCGGTGGCGCGCAAATGCGCCGGCGCGGCGCGGGCGACCAGAGCCGAGAAGGCCACTTGCGCCAGCGCTATATGCAGGCCCCAGAGCGCGATCCCGACGAAGACGAAAGAAAGCTCCTGCGACGCCGCGAGCGCTGCCTCGGAGATCGCCAGCGTCACGCTCGCGGCGACGAGCAGACGGCGCTCGCTCCAGCGATCGACGAGCTTGCCGGCCGGATAGGCGGCGAGCATTGCGACGAAGGACATCGCCACCAGCGTCAGCGGCGCGAAGGCGATGCGCAAGCCGGCGCCCGTCGCCCGCAGCACCAGAAAGGCTTCGCCCACGCGGGCGGCGGCGAGCAGCGCGCCGAAGGCGAGCAGCAGCCAGAAGGCGCACGGCAGCTCGGAAAATCCGGCGAGCAGCGCTTTGCGCCCCGTGGCGGGCGGGCGCGTCTCCTCCGGCTCGTGAACGAAAATCGCGAGAACCAGTACGCAGATCAGCGCCGGCAGGCAGGCGATCCAGAAGACGAAGCGCGTGTCGTCATGCGTCGCCAGCATCAATCCGATCGCCGCCAGCGGGCCGATCACGGCGCCGACCGTGTCGAGCGTCTGGCGCAGGCCATAGGCGGCGCCGCGCTGCTCCGGCGTGGTGACGTCGGCGATCAGCGCGTCGCGCGGCGCCCCGCGCAATCCCTTGCCCACACGGTCGAGAACGCGCGCCGCGATCACCTCCGCCGCGCCGCCGGCGAGCGGAAAGATCGGCTTGGTCGCCGCGGCGAGGGCATAGCCGAACAGCGCCAGCCCCTTGCGCCGGCCGATCATGTCGGAGACGCGGCCGGAGACGACTTTCACGGCGAGCGCCGTCGCTTCCGCCGCGCCTTCGATCCAGCCGATCTCGGCGATGGCGACGCCGAGCGTTCCGGCGAGATAGACCGGCAGCAGCGCATGGATCATCTCGGAGGAGAAATCCATGAACAGCGAGGTCACGCCCAACGCCCAGACGGCGGAGGGCATGGACGCGGCCGCGCGAATCGTCGTCGCGGAGGCGGGGGCTCGCTCGCTCATGCGCGCTTGTATGTCGCCGATCATCGCCTCGGCAAGCGAAAGCGAAAAGCGCTCGGATTTTTCGAACGGACGCCTTCGATCGATCAGGCCGCGCTCCGAGGCGCGCTTTCAGCGCGTCGGGTGGACCAGCGCTCTAATCTTCGATCGCGCGTTGTCCGTTGATGCGCGCGCGCAGCACATTGGACGCCTTGAACATCACGACGCGGCGCGCGGTGATCGGCGCCGAGGCGCCGGTCTTGGGATTGCGGCCGACGCGCTCGCCCTTGGAGCGAATGTGAAAGGAGCCGAAAGAGGAGAGCTTGACGTCGTCGCCGGAAACGATGGCGTTGAAAATTTCCGACAGCACGGCTTCCACGAACTCGCCCGACTCGGCGCGGGAGAGGCCGATGCGGCGATGGACGGCGTCGGCGAGATCGGCGCGCGTCACCGTGTGATGCGCCGGAGCGGTCGACGTCGTGGAGGTCGAATTCGTGGAGGTCGAATTCGTGGAAATGGCGCGCTCGTCGCGGGAAAGGTCTTCGACTGCCGGCGGGGCTTTTTCTGAAACATTTTGTGACATGATCGGCCTTATCGATTCAAAACGAAAACTAACATCGTCGAGTTCGACTTCTTTTTCTGGTCTGTGACAACTCTCGCGGGAGAAGGGTTCGTCGCAAAGCATCGCGACGGGCCATAGCGGGCCCTCATCGCGAGGCGCGAAAAACTCAATTTGATTATTTTTCAGAAACTACGGCGAAAATCAAGCGCAGGTTGCAGTTTCAGGACCGGGATTTCGTGGCGCCTCACCAGCGGATGAGCGCCGACCCCCAGGTGAATCCGCCGCCTACCGCCTCGAGCATCACGAGATCGTCACGTTCGATGCGGCCGTCGTCGCGCGCGACCGACAGAGCGAGGGGGATGGAGGCCGCAGAAGTATTGCCGTGCAAATGCACTGTGGCGACGACTTTTTCCGGCGCTATGCCGAGCTTTGCGGCCGACATGTCGATGATGCGGCGATTGGCCTGATGCGGCACGAACCAGGAGAGATCGGCCGCCGTGAAGCCGGTCGCCGCAAAGGCGTCCGTCACGACATCCGTCACCATGCCGACGGCGAAGCGGAACACTTCCTTGCCTTCCATGCGCAAATGGCCCACCGTGCCGGTGGAGGAGGGGCCGCCGTCGACATGCAATTTGGCGCGATGGCGTCCGTCCGAGCGCAAATGCGTCGTCAATATGCCGCGCTCGGCGAGCGAGCCTTCGCTCTCGCGCGCCTCCAGCACCATGGCGCCGGCGCCGTCGCCGAACAGCACGCAGGTGGTGCGGTCGTTCCAGTCGAGAATGCGCGAGAAAGTCTCCGCGCCGATGATCAGCGCGCGCTTGTGCGAGCCGGAGCGCAGAAATTTCTCCGCCGTCGCCAGAGCGAAGACGAAACCCGAGCACACGGCCTGAAGATCGAAGGCGGCGCCGCGCGTCATGCCGAGCGCGGCCTGAATCTGCGTCGCCGTCGAGGGGAAAGTATAATCGGGCGTGGACGTTCCGACGATGACGAGATCGATGTCCTCCGGCCCGAGGCCGGCGTCGGCGAGGGCGGCGCGCGCGGCCTTCTCCCCCAGCATGGAGGTGGTCTCGCCGGGCGCGGCGATGTGGCGCTCCTTTATGCCGGTGCGCTGGGTGATCCATTCGTCGCTGGTGTCGACAGTGGCGGCGAGCTCCTCATTGGTGAGGATGCGGCTCGGCAGATAGCTGCCGAGACCGACGACGACAGAGCGCAGAGGGCGCGGAGAAAGAGTCACTGAGCGGCTTCCTGGTCGTCGCGGCGGCTCGAGGCCAGCATGTCGCGGATCTTGGAGAGCAGGCCTTGATGCGCCATCTCATAGCCGATCTCGACCGCGCGGGCGAAGGCCAGCGCGTCGGCGCCGCCATGGCTCTTGATGACGATCCCCTCGAGGCCGAGAAACACGCCGCCGTTGATGTTGCGAACGTCGATCTTGTCGCGCAGCTCGCGAAAGGCGCCGCGCGCCAGCAGATAGCCGATCTTGGCGAGCCAGCTGCGGCCGATCGCCTCGCGCAGATAATTGGTGATCTGAGTCGCTGTGCCTTCGGCGGTCTTCAGCGCGATATTGCCGGAGAAGCCTTCCACCACCACCACGTCGACGACGCCCTTGCCGATCTCGTCGCCCTCGACGAAGCCGTGATAGTCGAGATCGGGAAGGTCCGCCTCCCGGAGCAGGCGAGAGGCCGTCTTGACCTCCTCGACGCCCTTTATCTCCTCGACGCCGACATTGAGCAGGCCGACGCTCGGCCGCTCCATGTCGAAGAGCGAGCGCGCCATCGCCGCGCCCATGACGGCGAGATCGACGAGATGGCGGGCGTCCGCGCCGATGGAGGCGCCGACGTCGAGCACGATGGAATAGCCGCGCGCCGTCGGCGCCGGCCACAGGCAGGCCAGCGCCGGCCGCTCGATCTTGGCCATTGTGCGCAGGCAGACCTTGGCCATGGCCATCAGCGCGCCGGTGTTGCCGGCCGAGACGGCGACATCGGCCTCGTTCTTCTTCACCGCCTCGATCGCCTGCCACATGGAGGAGACGCGGCGCCCGGAGCGCAGCGCCTGGCTCGGCTTGTCGTCCATGCGCACGGCGACGTCGCAATGGCGGACGGTCGCGACGCGGGCGAGGCGCGGATGCGCGGCGAGCTCGACGCGAATCGACGCCTCGTCGCCGAACAGCAGGAAGCTGCTGTCGGGGTGACGATCGTGAGCGATAGCGGCGCCGGCGATGGTGATCTTCGGACCATGATCGCCGCCCATGGCGTCCAACGCTATGCGAATGGGCTGCGCCATTCTGCCTCGTCTCCCGACATTGTTTACGAATGACGTACGAATGACGATCCGCGCGGCCCGTATTGTTCCGCCCCACGGGGCCGCCGGTCGCGCGAAAGATGCGGCGAAGCGGAGCGGCCAGGCGCCCGCTCGTTTCTCGGTTCCGCGCGATCGCTCGTCGCGGACCGAACTCGCCGCCGGCCCAAGGCGCCAGCCGCTGACGAATTGCCATTTGCGCCGCTCCAGCGCAAGAGCAATTCCTGCCGGAGCTTTCGCTTCCCTACTTCCGGCGTCGCTTGCCGGAGTCTTCGCCGAGCGCGTCGCGCAGGCGAGCGAAAGGCGAGACTTTCGCCGGCGCCTCCTCTGGCGGCTCGGTCTCGTCGGGCAGGGCGAAGCGCGCGCCCGGCTTGCGCGGATAGGGGTCGAGCGCCAGCGCCAGAAATTCCGCGACAATGGCGCCGAGATCGATTCGGCCGTCGACCAGCGGGTCCGGCGCATCCGCGTCGAGATCGGCGATATGGCGGCTCGCTCGCGGCTCCTCCTTCTGCTCGACGGGCTCCGCCTCGCGCCGGCGCCGAGACATGCGCTCCGCCGGGGGCGAGGCGGTCGGCGTCGGCTCGGGCGCGAAGGAGACGTCGATCGGCTCGACGATGCGGGCGTCGAATTCTTCCAGCGTCACCACGCAGGTCTGGCGCACATCGGCGGCGAGCTCGCCCTCGACGCGCAATCCGCCGCGGCCCGCCCGCGTCACTTTCAGCTTCGCCTCGAGGCGATTCAGCGCTGCGAGATCATCCATCTCGGCGAGCGCCGCGCGTTCGGCGGCGTCGGCGGCGATGGTCAGCTCGAGCCCGTCCTCGGGGACGTCGACGGCGGCGAGCGGACGCGCGAAAGGGTTTTCGGGCAATTGCAGATCGTCGCTCATTCGCCGCTCCTCGACTCTTTTCGACGTCGCCGCTTCGGCCGGCCACGGTGAAATATAGATGGGCGCCGCGCCCATTGGGGGAAGCTTCGCCATTTTCCGGCCATTGATACGGTCGAAGACGCGCCGACGCCAGCCTCCGGGTCGCGCCGGAGGCGTCGCCGCTTGCTTTCGCGCCAGCCGAGAGTTAGGCAAACGCTTCGAACATTGTCGCGATAGAGGTCGGCCTCATGGAGGCCCAGCGCGGAGAGAAACATGGGGTTTTCGCTCGTCGTCGTTTCGCGGCAGGCCCGCTGCCTCGCCGCTCTCGCTCTGCTCGCGGCGCCGCTCGGCGGGTGCCTCGGCTATGACGGCGTCATCAACCGCGGCGCCATCATCGAGGAGCGCAAGGTCGCGCAGGTGAAGGTGGGAATGCCGGCCCCGCAGGTTCTCGCTCTTCTCGGCACGCCCTCGACGACATCGACGATCGGCGGCGACGCCTGGTACTATGTGAGCCAGCGCATCCAGCGCGAGCTCGCCTTCCTGCCGCCCGAGGTCGCCGACCAGCACATTCTCGCGGTCTATTTCGACAAGACGAAAAAGGTCCAGCGCATCGCCGACTATGGGCTGAAGGACGGCAAGGTCGTCGACTTCCTCAGCCGCACCACGCCCACGGCCGGGGCCGAGTTCAATTTCATCCGCAATATGCTGGCGAAGCTGACCAGCTTCTGAGGATTCGAGAAAAATCCGAGCTTTTTCAATCGGAAGCATGGCTGTGTCGATTTGGCGCAAATGTGGCGGCCGAATCGGCCGACCAGCTTCGTACGTAGCCGATCGCTTCATTTTTAAAGGCTTGTGGGAAATACGGAGCGCCGGCCGAATGTGACGCGCGCGTGACGCGCGCAGTCGATTTTTCGCCCCTCGCGGTTGCTAGCCTCTGTCTCGTCCAAACAACAGCGAGGAATGAAACAGAGTGTCTTTCGAAGCGATAGCTCCTGCCGTTCGCGGCGAAGCGTCGGCGCCGAAATGGTCGCGCTTTCTGCCCGTGTTCGACCGCGCAGACGCGGACCGCCCCCTCGCGGGGGCCGACGGATCCGTTCACATGCTCCTTCGCGCTTTCGCCATAGCGACGGCTCTCGCCTTCGCTCTGGTGGCCGCGTTGCTCTCTATGCCGGATGGCTGGGGCCGGTTCAGATTGTCGGAGGCGTCGCGAGCCGGCGCGCGGAGCCGCCCGGCGCCGCCCTTGTTCTTTCTGACCAATCGCGGCCTCACCGATCAGCCTCTCGACGCCGACGCCGCCGAGGCGATAGGCGAGGCGGTGAAGGCTTGGTCCGGCTCCGCCGACGCCGAAGCCGACAAAAACGTGGCCGGCGCCGCTCCGATGGTGCTGCAGTTCGGCCCTGTGCGCGTCGCCCGCGCCATTGTCGAGCACGTCGTGCAGGCCGCCCGCACCACGGGATCCGATCCTGCCCTGCTGATGGCGATCGCCGACAAGGAGTCGAGCTTCGCGCCGAAGGCCAAGGCCAGCACCTCCTCGGCGAGCGGATTGTTCCAGTTCATCGATTCGACGTGGCTGAAGGCTGTGCGCATGTTCGGCCGCAGCCATGGCCAGGAGGCGGCGGCGCAGGCGATCGGCGGCGACTATCGCGTCGCGCCGCAGAAGCGCTCCGAAATCCTCGCCATGCGCAATGATCCGTATCTCTCCGCCGTGTTCGCGGCCGAGATGCTGAAGCATGACGGCGAGCGCATCGCCGAGCGCATCGGCCGTCCGCTGACGGCGGGCGAGACCTATCTGATCCACTTCCTGGGGCCGGACGACGCCGCCCGCTTCATGGCGAAGGTGGAGGAGGCGCCGAACACGCCGGCCGCCAAGCTGCTTCCGCGGCCCGCCCGCGCCAATAAGCCCATCTTCTTCGCCCGCGAAGGCAAGAAGATGAAGCCGAAGTCGGTCGGCGAGGTGCACGAGGCCTTCGAGACGATGATGGGCAAGCGCTCCGATCGCTACAAAGGCGTGGAGCGGCAGCTCCCAGCCGCGGCGCTCGCCTATACGGAGTGAGCTTCGTTCGAAGAAAATGAGAAAGGCGGCCTCGCGGGCCGCCTTTTTCGTCTCTGGTCTATCGCTCCGCGGCTCGCGCCAATTCCCGCCAGCGGCTGGGCGCGAGGCCGCTCCATTGCTCGAAGGCGCGGGTGAAATGCGCCGGATCGCTATAGCCGAGCTGCGCGGCGATCTCGGTGATCGAGAGCTCCGGCCGGCGCAGCAGGCCAATCGCGCGGCGCTGGAGCGTGTCGCGCAGGAGATCGGCGTAGCTCAGTCCGAGATCGCCGAGCCGTCGTTGCAGCGTGCGCTTCGACAGTCCGGCCCGCCGCACGACGGTCTCGAGCGTGGGGCGGCCGCCGAGCAGCTCCAGCTCGATCAGCACGGCGATCCTGCCGGGAAGATCGTCCGGCGCCGGAATGTCGAAGATGCGGGCGATTTCCTCGGCGCCCAGTCCATCGCCTTCGCCCAGTCGCGGATTGACGGCCATCAACAGCCGCTGATCGAAGACGATCGAGCCCGGGCCGTCGCAGAGCACGATGTCGGCGCCCATCTGCTCGCCGATCGATCGTCGCGCGCTCGTCGGCAGTCCGCCGAACATCACACGGCGCGGCAGCCAGCGCGCGCCGGCGAAATGCCGCACGAGGGCGATCATATACCAGACGGCCAGCATCTCGTTCTGCGGCCGGCCTTCCGTCGCGGGGTCGTCCAGCTCATAGGACCAGATCGCCTCCTCGCCCTGTCGCCGCAGGACCAGCCGCGTCGCGCTCTGCAGCATATGCGGCAGGCTGGCTCCGGCGCGATGGATGGCCTCGAGCAGCGTCGGCGCCCGTGTCACCCATTTGCCATAGACGCCGAGGCCGGCGATCGACGTCCGGCGGCCGAGGCGGGCGGCGAAGGCTTCGTCGGCCAGCTCGCGGGAGGCGGCGGCGAGCAGGCGAAAATGATCGCGCAGCGGCAGCAGCGTGTCCGGCGATTCGAGCAGGCCGAGCGGCAGCTCCGCGCGGCGAAACGCGCGCTCGATCGAGCCGCCGGCGCCGCCGACGACCTCGGCGATCGGCCCCAGCGTGCTCGCGCGTGTGTAGCCCGTTTGTCGCATCTGCCCTCTCGCGCCATCGTCCGGCGTTTTCGGCATGTCCTGGCAAGCGCCGCCAGCGGCCCGACGATAGCATCCCCTATCGGCTCACAAAGGCCGATCCATCGGGGGATTTGCCCGAGTTCGGGGAGGATTTTGGATATGTGCCTCTATTGTCTCGCGCGCGCCTCGGCCGCATTGTCTCGGCGCGACATGTTGCGGATGGGCGCGCTCGGCGCCGCGGCTCTGCCTTTCGTCGCCTCGCCCGCGACGGCCGAGAGCGCCGATCTCGTGCGCGACGATTTCAAACGCGATATGGAGGCGCTGATCGCGCGCGCCCGGTCGGGCGCGCTCGTCTCCTATCGCCTGTTCGAGATCGATGGCGACGATCTGCCGTGGATCGATCTCGGCCTCGCGGCGTCGAAGGGCCAGCAGGTCAGCTTTCTCGTCGCCGGGCGCATGTGGATCGCTCGGCCCTATGACCTCTGGTTCAAGCCGGGCCTCGTCTTCCATGCGCGCACGCGCGGCAAAAGGCCGATCTACAGCCCGGGCGTCGACACCGGCACGATGATCGCCGCCCACGACGGCCCGCTGGAGATCGCGCGGTCCGCCGCGCAATTCGCCGACGCCGACGGCAGGCTGTGGACGCCCGAGATGGAGTATCGCAAGCAGGAGGTGAAGATCGTCGGCGTCGCGCTGGTCTGGAAGGGCGAGGCGCTCTCCGGCCTCGAGAGCCTCGCCGCGGCGGGGGACGTGAATGGTCTCGTCGCGGCGGAGATCGCGCGGCTGAAAGCCGGCCGCAAATTGCCGGAGGGCTGGAACGATCTCTTCAGCCTCGGCGGCGGCGCCGAGGCGTTCGGGCGCGAGGCGAATGGCGAGATCGTCTGCGAGAGCGCCGGCTCCGCCTCCATCATCGAGCGTCCGCTGCCGCTCGCCTTCGCCACGCGGCCCAAGCTCGGCTGGCGCTGGAAGATCGACCAGCTTCCTTCGGCGAAGCCGGAGGATGTCGCGCCTTTCCACGATTATCTCTCGATCGGCGTGAAATTCGAGGACGGTCAGGACCTCACTTATTTCTGGAGCGCCGGCCTGCCGACCGGAAAAGTCTTCCGCTGTCCGCTCGCCGGCTGGAGCGCGGTCGAGACTCATATGGTCGTCGATTCGGGCGCCGCGGGGCTCGGCGAGTGGCGGGCGCTGGAGCGCGACGTCGCCGCCGATTACGCCGCCCATATCGGCGGGCCGGCCAAGGCGATCAGCCATATTTGGCTGCTGGCGATCACGCCCTTCCAGCGTCGTCGCGGCGCCTGCCGCTACGCCGACATTCGCGTCGCGACGGCGGATGGGGCGGTGACGAGGCTCTAGCTATTTGTTCCAGCGTTCGGCGGCGGCGTCGTCCTTGGCCTTGGCCTCGACCCAGTCGCCGACGCTGCCGTCGGCGCGATGCTCCTTCTTCCAGAAGGGGGCGCGCGTCTTCAGATAATCCATCAGAAATTCCGCCGCGGCGAAGGCCTCGCCGCGATGGCGCGCGGCCGTGACGACGAGCACGATTCTCTCGCCCGGCAGAATGCGCCCGTGGCGATGGATGACAGTGAGCGCCGATAGCGGCCAGCGGGCGAGCGCCTCCTCGGCGACGCGGGCGATCTCCGCCTCGGCCATGCCGGGATAATGCTCGAGCTCCAGCGCCGAGAGCGCGCCGTCCTCGTCGCGGCAGAGGCCGGTGAAGGAGACGATCGCACCAATGTCGCGGCGGCCCTCCTCGATCAGCGCGGCCTCATGGGCCGGATCGAAGGGGGCGGATTGGATGCGGATGGTGGGGGTCATGGAAGTGTGGGGTTCGATGCGAGCATGAAGGCTCGCTCTTGTCCGTCGCGCCTCACCCTCCGGTCATCGGCGGGAAAAAGGCGATCTCCCGCGCTCCGGCGATGGGCGTCTCATGGCGCACATGGGCCTTGTCGATCGCCGTGCGAATGACGGCGGCGTTCTCGAAAGCCAGAGCATAGGCTTCGTCGCGCGACTTCAGCCAGGCGATCAGCTCGCCGACCGTCGCCACCTCCGGGGGAGGGGAGAGCTCCTCCTCCGCGCGGCCGATGCGCTCGCGCACCCAGGCGAAATAGAGGGCCTTCATCGCGCCTCATCCGTTCCGAAATGCGCCCAGCCGGCTCTCATATAGTCATAGCCGGTATAGAGCGTCAGCAGCGCGGCGATCCACAGCAGCACGCTGCCGATATTGACCGTGCCGGGCAGCACCAGCTCGCCGGCGCGGCCGGCGATGAAGAAGCCGAGCGCGAAGAGCTGTAGCGTCGTCTTCCATTTGGCGATGGCGCTGACCGGCAGCGGCACTTTCAGCTCGGCGAGATATTCGCGCAGGCCGGAGACCAGAATCTCGCGGCACAGGATGATGAGCGCCGCCCATATTGTGACGCCGGCGATGGTCTGATCGGCGACCACCATCAGCAGAGTGGCGGCGACGAGCAGCTTGTCGGCGATGGGGTCGAGCATGGCGCCGAGCGTCGATTGCTGCGCCCAGGCGCGGGCGAGATAGCCATCGAAGAAATCGGTGATGCCGGCGGCGGTGAAGACGCCGAGCGCCGTCCAGCGCATCCAATGCTCGTCCGGCCATTGCAGGAGGCCCGCGACGACCGGCACGGCGACGAGCCGGCCATAGGTCAGAATATTGGGCAGGGAGAGCGCGCGCCCGCGGCGCGGCGGAATGGCCGTCGATGTCATGCCGCGAAGGAACATGCCCAGCGCCTCTCTTGTCAATAGAAGAGACGGGCGCCTCGACGGCGCCGCGCTCCTCCGCCGCCGGTCCGATCTCCCGCGCAACAGCGGGAAGCTTCGGCAAAACCGGCATTTTGCCGCTCGAGGCGCGCCGGCGGGAACGTCGCCGAGCCGCGCACAAATTTTAGCCGCTGGCCGCCGATCAGCCGCCGCGCTGGAAATGGTCGAAGACGAGCCGCGCCGTCGCCTTGTTCACGCCCGGCACATTCTCGAGGTCGCAGAGCGCGGCGCCGGCCACCGCCTTGGCGGTGCCGAAGGCGAGCAGCAGCGCCCTTTTGCGCGCCGGCCCTACTCCCGCGATCTCGTCCAGCGGGTTCTTGGCGAATTCCTTCTTGCGCCGCGCGCGATGCGTGCCGATGGCGAAGCGATGCGCCTCGTCGCGCAGGCGCTGGACGAAATAGAGCGCCGGATCATGCGGCGGCAGGCGGAAAGGCTCGCGCCCCTCGACGAAAAACATCTCGCGGCCGGCGTTGCGATCGGCGCCCTTGGCGATGGAGGCGATGGTCACGCCCTCGAGGCCGATCTCCGCCGCCACGGCGCGCGCGGCGTCGAATTGCCCGCGGCCGCCGTCGATGATGACGAGATCGGGCTTCGACGGAAAAGCGTCCGGCGCTTCCTCCTCGGGCTTTTCGGCGTCCTTCGCGATTCGGGCGAAGCGGCGCGCCAGCACCTCGCGCATCATGGCGTAATCGTCGCCGGGCGTGATCTCGGCGCTCTTTATGTTGAAGGTTCGGTAATGCGTCTTCATGAAGCCCGTCGGCCCGGCGACGATCATCGCGCCGATCGCCTGTTGGCCGCCCGTATGGGAATTGTCATAGACCTCGACGCGGCGCGGAGGCTTCTCCATGCCGAACATCTCGCCGAGCGCGATGAGCAGCTTCTCCTGGCTGGCGTCCTCGGTGAGCTTGCGCGTCAGCGTCTGCTTGGCGTTGGTCTGCGCATGCTCGACCAGCTCGCGCTTCTCTCCGCGCTGCGGCGTCGCGATCTCCACCTTGCGGCCGAGCTTGTCCGACAGCGCTTCCGTCAATAGCTCGCGATCCTCGATCACATGTGAGAGCAGCACCAGAGGCGCCGGCGGATGCTCGCCATAAAATTGCGCGAGGAAGGAGCCGAGCACTTCTTCTTCCGAAAGGCTCTGATCGGCGCGCGGGAAATAGGCGCGGTCGCCCCAATTCTGAAAAGCGCGAAAGAAAAACGCCTCGATGCAGAAGCGCCCCGCCTCTTTGGCGATGGCGAAGACGTCCGCCTCCTCGACGCTGTGCGGATTGACGCCTTGCGTGCCTTGGATCAGCGACAGCGCGGAGATGCGGTCGCGCAGCCGCGCGGCGCGCTCGAATTCCAGGCGCTCAGCCGCCGCGGTCATCTCCATGGCGAGCTGCTCGCGCACGGAGCGGCTCTTACCGGTGAGGAAGTCATGCGCCTCCTGCACCAGCACGGAATAATCCGCGATCGAGATTTCGCCCGTGCAGGGGCCGGCGCAGCGCTTGATCTGATAGAGCAGGCAGGGCCGGGTGCGGTTCTCGTAAAACGAATCGGTGCAGGAGCGCAGCAGAAACGCCCGTTGCAGCGCATTGAGCGCACGCCCCACCGCGCCGGCGTTGGCGAAGGGGCCGAAATAATCGCCCTTGCGCGAGCGAGCGCCGCGATGCTTGGCGATTTGCGGCGCATCATGATCGCGCGCGATGAGAATATAGGGAAAGCTCTTGTCGTCGCGCATCAGCACGTTGAAGCGCGGCTTCATCTGCTTGATGAGATTGGTCTCGAGCAGCAGAGCCTCGGTCTCGGTCTCGACCGAGATGAACATCATCGAGGCGGTCGCCGAGATCATGCGCGCGATGCGGTTCACATGGCCGGCGAGGCGCGTGTAGCTGGCTATGCGCTTGCGGACATTCTTGGCCTTGCCGACATAGAGAACCTCGCCATTCTCGGCGATCATGCGATAGACGCCCGGCCCATTGGGCGCGTTCTTCCAATAGGATTTGATGACCGACACGCCGCGCTTGACGCTCTCCGGCGTATCGGCCGCGAGTTCGGGCGGAGCGGCGCCGTCGGCCTCTTCCGTGAGGTCTTCTTCCTCATCGAGGGTTTCGGGAAGGTCGGGCGTATCGCTCATGCGGCGAGATTTATGCCCGGCGCGCGCGAATGGGAAGAGTGGGCGAGGGGTCGTGGGGCGTGGGGCGTGGGCTTCGGCGCGTTGGGGCCGGGATGACGTTCTCCCGTCGCGTAGTAGAATGCGGTCGCTTTTCATACAGGGGGTTTCGATCGTGCCTACTTCATCCCGGTCCTTTTCCTGCGCCTGCGGGCGCGTCCGCTGCGAGGTCGTCGGCGAGCCGATCGTCTGCGCCGTCTGCTATTGCTCCGATTGCCAGGAGGGTGGCCGCAGGATCGAAGCCCTTCCCCATGCGCATCGCCTGCGCGATCCCGACGGCGGCACGCCCTATCTCACCTTTCGCGACGACCGCTTTCGCTGCGTCGCCGGCGAGGACCAGCTCGAGGACCACAGGCTGAAGGCCAATTCGCCGACGCGAAGGGTCGTCGCCCGATGCTGCAACACGGGCATGTTCCTGAAATTCGAACCGGGCTTCTGGGTCTCGACCTATCGGCTGCGCTATGACGGCGATCTGCCGCCGATCGAAATGCGCACGAAGATCGAGCGCCGACGCTCGGAACTGCCGCTGCCGCAGGATGCGCCGAGCTATCGCGGCTTTCCGCTGCGGCTCATCGGCCGGCTGATCGGGGCGCGGCTCGCCATGGCTTTCGGGCGATAGGACGGAAACGCGGCCGCGGGCGTGAAACCTTTTGCGATCCGCGCTATGTTGTCGCGGGGGAGGCGCGTCGGCGGCCGAGGCGCGACAAAAGATCGGGGAAAACTCGGGTGATCGAGGACCAGCGCGAAGCGTCCGGCCGCAGGCGGCTGAACGCGACACTCATCGATTTGATCATAAGGCTCGGCGCGCTCGGCGCTCTGGCCTATTGGTCCTTCCTGCTGGTGAGGCCCTTCGTCACCATCGTGACCTGGAGCGCGATTCTCGCCGTGGCGCTCTATCCCGTGTTCGAGTGGACGGCGGTCCGGCTCGGCGGGCGGCGCCGGCTGGCGGCGACCATCATCACATTTCTCGGCCTGCTCTTCGTCATCGGGCCGGCGACCTGGCTCGGCCTCGGGGTCGTCGACGGCTTGCGCGTCCTCTCCGAGCGCATAGACGCCGGCGGCGTCTGGGTGCCGCCGCCGCCCGAGGCGCTGCGCAGCTGGCCCTTCGTCGGCGAATCGGCCTACGAATTCTGGGAGCTCGCCTCCACCAATCTGCGCAGCGCGCTCGCCCAGGCGCTGCCGCAGCTCAAGCCCTATGGCGAGATCGCGCTCGACGCGACCAAGAACGCCGGCGCCGGCGTCTTCAAATTCCTGATTTCGGTGATCATCGCCGGCTTCCTGTTCGCGCCCGGGCCGGCGCTGGTGCGCGCCATAAAGACGGCGGTGACGCGAATCGATTCGAAGCGCGCCGAGCATTTCGTGGAGCTCGCGGGCTCGACGATCCGCACGGTCTCGCGCGGCGTCATCGGCGTGTCGCTGCTGCAGGCGGCGATCGGCGGGCTCGGCTTGCAGCTCGCCGGCGCGCCCGGCGCCAGCCTGCTGACCTTGTGCATTCTGGTGCTGGCGATTGTCCAGATCGGGCCGCTGCTCGTCGTGGTGCCCTCGATTCTCTGGGCCTGGACCGAGATGCGCACGCTGCCGGCGCTGCTCTTCACCTGCTGCATGTTGACGGTGACGCTGGTCGACAATGTGCTGAAGCCCATCGTCATCGCGCGCGGGCTCACGACGCCCTTGCTCGTCATCATCGTCGGCGTCATCGGCGGCGTGTTGGTGCATGGAATCATCGGCCTCTTCGTCGGTCCGGTGGTGCTGGCCGTCGCCTGGGAGCTGCTGAGCGCCTGGGCGGGGGAGGGCAAGAGCGGCGTCCTCGTCGCGACGCCGGAGGCGGACGCTCCCGAGCCGACCGCTCCCGAGCCGCGCGCGCTCGAGCCGCCCGCGGCGACCGCCTCCGCGCCCGAGCGCTGAACGGCGCGACAGGGCGAAAGGCGAGGTTCACAAATCGGCCGTACTCGATTAGGGTCCGGCGCGGATTTGCGCGTCCCGGCTTCGATCCCATATTGATGAGCGCCCGCTTCGCAAGCGGGCCTTTCGCTATCCGAGGTCCGCTACGGCCTCTGAAGAAGGAACCACATGGCCAAGGAAGAACTGTTGGAGTTTCCCGGAGTCGTCACCGAGCTGCTGCCCAGCGCGATGTTTCGGGTCAAGCTCGAGAACGAGCACGAGATCATCGCCCATACGGCCGGAAAGATGCGCAAGAACCGCATCCGCGTGCTCACCGGGGACAAGGTTCTCGTGGAGATGACGCCCTATGACCTCACCAAAGGGCGGATTACCTATCGTTTCAAATAATTTCGATTTATAGCGGAGCCGATCGTCTTGACGTCCCACCCGACCGATACGCGGCCCAAGCTAGCGCTGGCCTCCGCCTCGCCGCGCAGGCTCGAGCTGCTCCAGCAGATCGGCCTCGACGTCGATGCGCTGCTGCCGACCGACATAGACGAGACTCCGCAGCGCAACGAGCTGCCGCGCAGCCTCGCCCAGCGTCTTTCCAGCGAGAAGGCCGCGGCGGCCGTGAAGATCATGGCCTATCAGCCTCGGCTCGAGGGGAGCTATGTGCTCGCCGCCGACACTGTGGTGGCGGTCGGCCGGAGAATTCTGCCCAAATGCGAGGACATAGAGCAGGCCGAGGATTGCCTGCGCCTGCTCTCGGGCCGCCAGCATAGGGTTTTTACCGGCGTCACGCTGATCACCCCGCGAGGGGCCGAGCGCCGCCGCCTGGTCGAATCGCGGCTGCGCTTCAAGCGCCTCGGCGCGACCGAGATCGACGCCTATCTCGCCTCCGGCGAATGGCGCGGCAAGGCGGGCGGCTATGCGATTCAGGGGCTCGCGGGCGCTTTCGCGGTGCGGCTCATCGGCTCTTATTCGGGCGTCGTCGGCCTGCCGCTCTATGAGACCGCGGCGCTGCTGGCCGGCGAGGGCTATCCGGTGCTGACGCCCTGGTTCGAGGGGGCGTGAACGGGACCATGAATTCGTTGGATATTACGGCCGTGGCTTGCTAGTTTGGTCTTCGATGTGGTTCGGGACGTCTCCAGTGGCGAAAAGCAAGATCATCGATGCTCGCGGCGGCGAGGATGCGGCGCAGCCGGCGCGCGGCGAAGGCGCCGTTCGCCAGGCGACCGAGAACGCGGCCAAATCGGGAAAGCGGCGTAAAAGAGGTTATTGGGGGCGAGGCGGCGGATCCGCGAGCGGCGGGGCGCGCCATGAGCCGAGAAGTCGGGCCATCTCGGCCGCGGATTACGGGCTGATCCGGCGTAGCGCTCTGGAGCTGCTGTGCGCCGAGCTGCTCGATTCTCCGAAGACGCATCTCGACTATGTTCAGCGCGCTCTATCGGGAGCTTTGTCGAAAGATGCTGGGGCGCGATAAGATCGCTCGCGCGGCCAGGGAACTCGCCGAGCATCTGCAGATCATCGAGAACATCAAGTCTCTGCAGGAAGCGCAGAAGCAGCTCGCGGATGCGATCGGTGCGCTGGACCAGCGGCTGCGGCTTCTGGAGGTCGAGTTGAAGGTGATCCGAGCCGATGTGCGCGTCGATGCGCTGCGCGAGACTCAGAATATTGTCAATTCCGTCCAAGGCGGCCTCAATCAGAGAATCGAGGATTTGGCCATCAAGGTCGCGTTGATGGAAAAAGGCGCTTCCGCTCCGCGAATCGAGGCGCATCCGTCGCTGCCGCTCGCAAACAATGCGCCCAAGGAGGCGGACTAGAGTCCTCTACCCGCCGATATAGACCCGCTCATAGCGTCGCCCGAGCCGGGTCAAAATCTCATAGCCGATCGTGCCGCAGCGCAGCGCCAGCTCGTCGACGCCGATCGTCTCGCCCAGCAGTTCCGCCGTCTGGCCGCGATAGACCGCGCCCTCGGGGACGTCGGTCACGTCCAGCATGACGAAATCCATCGACACGCGGCCGACGATCGGGCAGCGCCGTCCGGCGACGATCGCCTCGGGAGCTGGGCGGCCTGGACCGGCGACGGCGGCCGGAAAACCGTCGCCATAGCCGAGGCCGAGCGTCGCCAGCCGTGTCGGCCGCGCCGCCGTCCACACGCCGTCATAGCCGACGCTCTCGCCGGCCTCGATCCAGCGCGTCGCCAGAATCGGCGCCTCGAGCCGGGCGACGCTCAGCATCGGATTGGGCGCGGAGGGCGTCGGATTGCCGCCATAGAGGGCGTAGCCGGGACGCAGCACATCATAATGCGGCTGCTGCGCCAGAAAAATCCCGGATGAGTTGCAGAGCGAGGCCGGCGCGCCGGGGAAGGCGCGCCGCGCCTCCTCGAAAGCGGCGATCTGCCGCGCGTTGCGCGGGTCGTCCGTCCATTGGGCGCAGACGAAATGGCTCATCGTCAGCGTGAGGTCCACATCCTGCGCCGCTATGGCTGCGGCCTCGGCGTCGCGCAGCGCGAGTCCCAGCCGATTCATGCCGGTGTCGAATTGCAGCGCCGCGGGCAGACGGCGGCCGATGGAGCGGCCGAAAGCCCCCCATTCGCGGATTTCCTCGAGCGAGGCCAGAACCGGGCGCAGCCGCGCGGCGGCCAGAGCGCGGGCGCCGCCGCGCGGCAGGCCCTCGAGCACATAGACGATGGCGCGCGGCGCGACGGCGCGAATGCGCTCGCCTTCCCCGGCGGCGGCGACGAAAAATGTGCGGCAGCCGGCGACGGCCAGCGCCCGCACGGAAGCCTCGGCGCCGAGGCCATAGGCGTCGGCCTTGACCACGGCGGCGCATTCGCTCGCGCTGGCGCGCGCGGCGAGGCGTCGCCAATTGGCGACGAGGGCGGTGAGATCAATGGTGAGAATCGCCCCCGCGCGCGCCTCGGCGGGGGCGGTCTCGTTCAGGGGCGCTCGGGCCGATCGGTCGAATCTCATGACATATTATTCTAGCGCCGGAGCATGGCGTTCGCATGGCTATTCGAATGCGCAATGCTCCGGCGTCATTAATTTCACCGGCGGGTCGCGGCCGCTCCCGGCTCCGCCAGCGCCCGCGGGGCCGGCGTTCCCATGCGGGCGGCCGGATCGACGGGCGGTCGCGGCGCCCCGAGGCGAACGGCCGGATCGGGCCGCGGCGCGCCGAGCGAGATACGTACGAGATCGGCGACGCTCTTCACGCGCATCTTGGTCATGATGTGGGAGCGATGCGTCTCGACCGTGCGGGCGCTGATGCCGAGCTCATGGGCGATGACCTTGTTGAGCTTGCCCTCGACGAGTCCGGCGAGCACGTCGTTCTCGCGATTGGTGAGCGTCGCGAGCCGGCCGGGCGTGGTCCGCGTGCGGCCGCGATAGGCGCGATGATCCACGCGGCGGGTCAGCGCCTGCTGCACGGAGGCGAGGAGCTTGGCCTCGTTGACGGGCAATTCGAGCAGATCGAACGCCCCTTCCTTCATCACTTGGATCGCGCCCCGCACATTGGCCTGAGCGGTAATGACGATGATCGGCAATTCGATCCGCCGCGCCTTGGCGTCTCTCAATAATTCGATCCCGATCATCTCGGGCATGTCGACATAGATGATGACGCAGCCGCGGCTGTCGGTTTCGACGGCTTCGAAGAAGCGTCCCGCGTCCTCATGCAGGCGAAGGTGATAATCCGCCCTGTCCAGCGCGCTCGTCAAAGACGAACGAATGATCGGGTCGATGTTCAAGATATGGATGGTTTCACTGTAATTCATAGATCGCTCGCGAGATGAGTTGACGAAAAAGTCATTCGACGAGACCAGCATATTCCCGCCGCCGACAAAATGATCGGCGGTCCGACGTTACGACGAAATCGACGCTTGCTGCGAGAACCGACGCGACAAGGACGCAAAAGACACAGACGGACCTCGACGCTCACGCTACTCGACGCGTTCGCCGCCGGTGGAGAAAAAGCCGGCTGCGAACGACGATGCGCCGGCTGGTCCCGGGCAACGTCGGCGAGCGCATGTTAACAGATCGTATCGCTCGCGCCACGATTTTCGACTCGAAACCTACGCATCGACGCTTCGATTGCGCAGGGCGTCTCTGCGCGTTACTTAAGTCTCGCGTCCTTTCGCCGCGCCGCCGCCGCCCCGCGCAGCGCTGTCTACCGAGGCTCGGAACGCTGGTTGCGGCCGCGACGCGATTGAATTATCAGTCGAGCCGAGCCTCGAGCGGAGAAAAAATATCATGGCCGACGCCGATCCCATGAGCGAGAGCCTCGCCGCCGCGCGGCCGCTCTCCCCGCATCTATCGGTCTATAAGCTGATCTTCACCATGATGATGTCGATCGCGCATCGCATCACCGGGGCGGCGCTCTATGCGGGCGCGCTGCTGCTCGCCGTCTATCTTTTGGGGCTCGCGCTCGGGCCGTCCGCCTTCGGCGCCGTATCCTGGATCGTCGATTCTTTCGTCGGGCGGCTGTTCATGCTGCTGTTCAGCTGGGCGCTGTTTCATCATCTTCTCGGCGGCGTGCGCCATGCGATATGGGACCGTGGGCTCTATCTCGATCGCGACGGGCGCGAGCTGCTCGCCAAAGCGACATTGGGCGGCGGATTGGTTTTGACCGCGCTTTTGTGGATCGCATCCTCGCTCTTGGGCTGAGGGCGCTCGGGCCGTCTCGTATAGGGTCAATGGAGAAGCAATATGTCGCGCTCGACGTTCCAGAGCGGCCGCAGCGGCAAGGGAGACGCCTTCGTCTCCGATCGCGCAGGCTCGCTTCATGCGCTGGCCATGCGTCACAGCGCCAGAGCGCTGGCGCCGCTGGCGCTGCTCTCGATCTGGCATCTCGTCGGATTGGTCGGCAAATCCTATGAGGCCGCGCGCGCCGAGATCGGACGGCTGCTGCCGGCCATCGCGCTGATCGGCTTCATCGTCGTCGTCGCCTATCATGCGCGGCTCGGCATGGAGAACATCATCGAGGACTATGTCCACGACAAATCGCTCAAGACGACGGCGCTCATCGTCAACAAATGGACGGCGATCGCGATCGCCGCGGTCTGGACGCTCGCCATCATGATCATCGCCGCGCCGCGCTAGAGTCTTTCCGTGTTTCTTTGAGACATGGAAAGACTCTAAAAGAGGCAAGGGCGCTCTTTCGACGAGGATTTGGAATGGCTGGGAACGGCAAGACGACGGTGAATATCGGGGGCAGGGCCTATCCGATCGTCGATCATACATTCGACGTCGTCGTCGTCGGCGCCGGCGGCGCGGGACTGCGCGCCGTCGTCGGCTGCGCCAAGGCGGGGCTGAAAGCCGCTTGCATCACAAAAGTGTTTCCCACACGTTCGCACACTGTGGCGGCGCAGGGCGGCGTCGCCGCGGCGCTGGCCAATATGGGGCCGGACGATTGGAAATGGCACATGTACGACACCGTCAAGGGCTCCGACTGGCTCGGAGACCAGGACGCGATCGAATATCTCTGCCGCAACGCTCCGCAAGCCGTCTACGAGCTCGAGCATTGGGGCGTGCCCTTCTCGCGCACCGAGGATGGACGCATCTATCAGCGGCCCTTTGGCGGCATGACGACGGATTACGGAAGAGGCCCGCCGGCGCAACGCACTTGCGCGGCCGCCGACCGCACCGGCCATGCGATGCTGCATACGCTCTACGGCCAGGCGCTGCGTCACGACACGGAGTTCTTCGTCGAATATTTCGCCATCGACCTCATCGTCGATGCGGAGGGCGCCGTGCGCGGCGTCGTCTGCCTCAAGCTCGACGACGGCACGATCCATCGTTTCCGCGCCGCGCTCACCGTGCTGGCGACAGGCGGCTATGGCCGCGCCTATCTCTCCGCGACGTCTGCGCATACATGCACGGGCGACGGCGGCGGCATGGCGCTGCGCGCCGGACTGCCGCTGCAGGATATGGAATTCGTGCAATTCCATCCGACCGGCATTTATGGCGCGGGCTGCCTCATCACCGAGGGCGCGCGCGGCGAGGGCGGATATCTCACCAATAGCGAGGGCGAGCGCTTCATGGAGCGCTATGCGCCGTCGGTGAAAGATCTCGCGCCGCGCGACATGGTCTCGCGCGCTATGACAGTGGAGATTCGCGAGGGCCGCGGCGTCGGCAAATTGAACGATCACATCCATCTGCATCTCGAGCATTTGGATCCTGCGATCCTGCATGAGCGCCTGCCGGGCATTTCCGAGAGCGCGAAGATTTTCGCCGGCGTCGATGTGACGCGCGAGCCCATTCCGGTGCTGCCGACCGTGCATTACAACATGGGCGGCATACCGACGAATTTTCACGGCGAGGTGCTGCGCCGCATCGGCGACAATCCTGATGTCGTCGTGCCGGGCCTGATGGCGATCGGCGAGGCGGCTTGCGTCTCCGTGCATGGCGCCAATCGCCTCGGCTCCAATTCGCTGGTCGATCTCGTCGTCTTCGGCCGCGCCGCCGGCCAGCGCGCCGCCGAGCTGGTGAAGCCCGGCCAGATACAGCCGGAGCTGCCCGCCGATTCCGCCGAGCTCGCTCTGTCGCGTCTCGACGCGCGTCGCTTCGCCTCCGGCTCGATCGCGACCGCCGATCTGCGGCTCGAGATGCAGCGCGTGATGCAGTCGCATTGCGCGGTCTATCGCGCCGGCGAGGTGCTGGAGGAAGGATCGCAGGCGATCCATGCGGTGTGGAAGAAGAGCGACGACGTCAAGGTCACGGACCGCTCGCTGATCTGGAACTCCGATCTCGTCGAGACGCTGGAATATGACAACCTCATCGTACAGGCGGTGGTGACGATGGATTCGGCGAAGAACCGCACCGAATCCCGCGGCGCTCACGCCCGCGAGGATTTTCCCGACCGCGACGACGCCGATTGGATGAAGCACACACTCTCGACGATCGACGAGGCGGGAAAGAGCGTCGCGATCGATTATCGCCCAGTGCACAGCTACACGCTGTCCAATGAGGTCGCTTATATCGAGCCGAAGGCGCGGGTGTATTGAGGGGCGGCGCGGGCGTCGGCTTCGAAGCGGCATAGAACGCGAGTGGACAAATCATGGTCGAATTCGTCCTTCCCAAATCCTCCCGTCCCGTCGAGGGCAAGGTCTGGCCGCGGCCCGAGGGCGCGAGCCGGCTCAAGGAATTCCGCATCTATCGCTTCGATCCGGACGAGGCGTCGAACCCGCGCATCGATACTTATTACGTCGATCTCGACGATTGCGGGCCGATGGTTCTCGACGCGATCATCTGGATCAAGAACAAGATCGATCCGACGCTGACCTTCCGCCGCTCCTGCCGCGAGGGCATTTGCGGCTCCTGCGCGATGAATATCGACGGGCTCAACACGCTCGCCTGCACCAAGGGCATGGACGAGATCGAGGGGGCGATAAAGCTCTATCCGCTGCCGCATATGCCGGTGGTGAAGGATCTCGTGCCCGATCTCGCCGATTTCTACGCCCAGCACGCGGCCATCGAGCCCTGGTTGCAGACGGTGACGCCGGAGCCTCAGAAGGAATGGCTGCAGGCGCCGGATGATCGCCGCAAGCTCGACGGGCTCTATGAGTGCATTCTCTGCGCCTGCTGCTCCACATCCTGCCCGAGCTATTGGTGGAATCGGGATCGCTTCCTGGGCCCGGCGGCGCTGCTGCAGGCCTATCGCTGGGTGGTGGACAGTCGCGACGAGTCGACAGCCGAGCGCGTCGCCTATATCGACGACACCTTCCGCCTCTATCGCTGCCACACGATTCTGAACTGCTCCAACGCCTGCCCCAAGAGCCTGCTGCCCGGCACGGCCATCGCCGAGCTCAAAAATCTGGCGATCGCGCAGACGACGGGCGAGTGAAGCGGGGCCGGCGCCGCAATGGCGCCCCGATCGCCGCGCAATCTCGCCCGTGGAATCGCCGGAACTTGTCTTTTTTCCGGCGTGGGAGCATTTTGGAGCTGATGCTCGAGGAGTAGCCGCCATGCGATCGCGCCCGCTTCTTCTGGTCGCCGCTATTTTCGCCTTTTCGTCCGCGCTGCCGCTGTCCGCGGGGGCGGAGGACGCGCTCGACCCCAGCCGGCTAGACACGTCCGCCGCTGGAGCCGTCAAGGCGAATCCGAAGAAAAACAAACAGCAGCAGACGGCCGGTCAGCCGGCTGCGCCCGGCAAGCCGCCGGCCAAGGTCGAGAACCGCCAATTCGGCGAGCTCGAGGGCTGGTCGCCGGGCAAATCTCCGCCCAAGAAGAAAGACAAAGAGGACGATACGCCGCGTTTCGGCGGCCGTGCGCCGGTGAGCATGGGCAATAACGGCAATATGTCGGTCGGCATGCCTTTCTGAGCCCGTCGGCCTCGGCGCGTTCGCCGTGGCCATGCTGTGAGATCGATGCGAAGCCGCTCCGTGGCCCAGTCGGCCTGCGGGGTCGCTTCGCTATTCTCGTCCATACCCTCGACAAAAGGCGCGCCCGTCGCCATAAGCGGGCAAAAGGAGTTCCATCCCATGGGTTACAAGGTCGCCGTCGCGGGCGCCACGGGCAATGTGGGCCGCGAGATGCTCGACATTCTGGCGGAGCGCCGCTTTCCGGTCTCGGAAGTCGTCGCGCTGGCTTCGTCCCGCTCCATCGGGACGGAAGTGTCGTTCGGCGACAAGATTCTCAAATGCCGCCATCTCGACACGTATGACTTTTCCGACACGGACATCTGCTTGATGTCGGCCGGCGGCGACGTCGCGCGCGAATGGGCGCCGCGCATCGGCGCCAAGGGCTGCGTCGTCATCGACAATAGCTCCGCCTGGCGCATGGACCCGGATGTTCCGCTGGTGGTGCCGGAGGTCAACGCCGACGCCGCGGCCGGCTTCACGAAAAAGCACATCATCGCCAATCCCAATTGCTCCACCGCGCAGCTGGTCGTGGCGCTGAAGCCGCTGCATGACGCCGCCAAGATCAAGCGCGTCGTCGTCTCGACCTATCAATCCGTGTCGGGCGCCGGCAAGGAGGGCATGGACGAGCTGTTCTCGCAGACGCGCTCCGTCTTCGTCTCCGATCCGATGGAATCGAAGAAATTCCCCAAGCGCATCGCCTTCAACCTCATTCCGCAGATCGACGTCTTCATGGAAGACGGCTTCACCAAGGAAGAGTGGAAGATGGTCGTGGAGACGAAGAAGATTTTGGATCCCAAGATCAAGCTCGTCGCCACTTGCGTGCGCGTGCCGGTGTTCATCGGCCATAGCGAGGCGATCAATATCGAGTTCGAGAATCCGCTGTCGCCGGACGCGGCGCGCGACATTCTGCGCGAGGCGCCCGGCGTGCTCGTCATCGACAAGCACGAGCCTGGAGGATATATCACGCCGCACGAAGCGGCGGGCGAGGACGCGACCTATATTTCGCGCATTCGCGACGATCCGACCGTCGAGAACGGCCTCGTTCTGTGGTGCGTCTCCGACAATCTGCGCAAGGGCGCGGCGCTGAACGCGGTGCAGATCGCCGAAGTGCTGGCGAATAGAAAGCTCATCACGCCGAAGCAGAGGGCGGCTTGAAGGCGCGGCTCCTGCGCGCGACGAGCGTGGGAGCCTCGATCTTCGAGGCGACGGCGTCCGGCGCGAGCGCACGCGTCGCCTCGTCGACGCTGCGGAACAAGCGCCCTTCGCCGAGCGTTTTCATCACGCCGAAGCGCGTCAGCGCCTCATGCGCGCGTACCGATTCGAGCCGCGCTATGGCGAAATCCGCGCCCGCAGCGCGGCAATCCTCGATCGCCTGCCGCAATATGCGCGCCGCCGTATAATCGATCTCGACGATATTGCTCGCCTCCAGCACGACGAGCTTCGGCTTTTCCTCTATCGCCTCGCGCAAATCGCTCTGGAAACCATAGGCGTTGAGGAAAGACAGCGGCGCCTGAAAGGCCGCCACCAGCACGCCCTCGAGGCGCTCGCCATAAGGCTCGGCGCCGCTGGATGCGCAAGGCCACCACACCGAGCTTCCCGGCAGGCGCGCGAATGTGATGAGGCGCGAGCGCGTCGTCGTCCAGACCCCATGCAGCAGCGACGCCAGAATGGAGAGCGACACGCCATTCTGCACGGGCAGCGCGACGACGGCCGCCATGGTCAGCGCGACCAGCGCGAACTCGCCTCGCGTCTTGGAATAAACGTCGCGCATCACATGCAGGCGGAAAATGCGCGCGGCGATGAACATCAGCACGCCGGCGAGCGCGGCGTTGGGCACATGCTCGAGCAGCGCGGCGCCGAACAGCAGGAGCGCCGCAATGACCAGCGCCGCGACGATCGACGAGAGCTGCGAGCGCCCGCCCGTCGTCGAGACGATCGCCGTGCGCGGCGGCGAGGCGTCGACGGCGAAGGCGCCGACCAGCCCCGCCAGCAGACAGCCCGCGCCGACGCCGAGATAATCGCGATCGACATCCGGCGCGCGGCCCTCCTCATTGGGAAAGGAGCGCGAGGTCGCCGCCGTCTGCACCATGATCACCATGGCGATGATGATGGCGAGGCCGACGATATGCGGAATGTCGGCGGCCGCGATCTCGGGAAAGCGCGGATGCGGAAGCTCCGCCGAGACCGCGCCGAGCACCGCGACGCCACGCTCCTCGAGACGAAAATGCTGTACGGCGAAAGCGGCGCCGGCGAGCGCGATCAGCGCGGCTGGAAGCTTGGGGCTGATCTTCTCGCCGATGACGATGGTCGCGAGCGGGCCGAGGCCGAGGGCGATGGCCGCGGGATTGGCCTCGCGCCAATGCTTCGCCATTTCGGCGACGCGATAGAATTCGCTGCCTTCGACGCTCGGCAGGCCGACGAGCGCCGGCAGTTGCGAGATGAAGATGTGAATCGAGATGCCGGCGAGAAAGCCGGTCGTCACCGGAACGGAGAGGAGATCGGCGATCCAGCCGGCGCGCAGCAGAAAGCCGAGGATCAAAATGCCGCCGACCAAGAGAGCGAGAAAGGAGGCGAGCGCCATGAATTGCGGCGTGCCGCGCGTCGCCAGCAGCGCCAGAGCGCCTGCGAAGATCGGCGCGATCGTCGAATCCGCGCCGGAGGAGAGGAAGCGGTTGGAGCCGAAAGCCGCAAAGGAGAACGAGCCGGCGAGAAAAGCGAAAAAGCCGATCTGCGGCGGAAAGCCCGCGAGCCGGGCCGTCGCCATTTGCTCCGGTATGGCGATGGCCGCGAGCGTCAGCCCGGCCGCGACGTCATAGCGCAGCATGGCTTGCGACAGGGAGGGGAAGAATGACCAGGAGCGTTGCTGCGGCATGGGGCGTGATCCGAGGCGAGCCTGTCGCAAATCTAGGGCGTGACGCTCGGTCTGTCATGGCGCGGCCGTGTCCGGAATGCTGACATGGCTTCGTCGTGGTGCTAGCGTTTCGAACGTATGCCGAGAGGGTTTCCGAAAATGGGCGAACCTGCACGAAACGCGGCGACGCTTCGTCTGGCGGCAAAATATGTGTGGGGCACGCCGCCGGAGATCGTCGTCTCGAGCGGCTTGCGAGGCCTCGTCGTGAATGTGATGGAGCTCGGCGTCTGGGAGGACGCCAATGAGCTGCTCGAGCTGATCGGGCCGGAGCTATTCGTCGATGTGCTCGAATCGCCGCCTCCGGGCGCGATCTCCAGCCGATCGCTGGCGTTCTGGCATTATCGATTGGGCCGGCCGGGCGCGCCGCCGAAAGCGCGCAAGAGATTCGCGTGATGGAGCGCCAATGCTGACGCCTTTGCTCGACGCGCTGCCCGCGCCGCAACGTGGTCTCTGGCCACTGCTCGCGCGGATACCACGCCATTATGCGCTCTACGGCGGCACGGCGATCGCGCTTCGTCTCGGGCACCGCACGTCGGTCGATTTCGATTTTTTCTCGGATGTTCCGCTGGACGACGGCGCCAAGAGCGCGCTCCTCGACGTTTTGCATGGTCTCGGTCGCGTTTCCGTGCTGCAAAACGACAAGAATACATTGACCGTGAGCGTTTCACGGGACGACGAGCCCGTAAAGCTGTCTTTCTTCGGAGGGATGTCGAACGGCCGTGTGGGCGAGCCCGAAAAGACCGCCGACGATGTTCTATGCGTCGCGTCTCTCGACGATCTGCTCGCCCATAAGCTGAAAGTGATTCACGACCGCGCCGAGGGAAAGGACTATCAAGACATTGCCGCTATGCTGGCCGCCGGCCAGAGCCTCGCGCATGGCCTCGCCGCCGTCAAATCCTTGTTCGGTCCGGCGGTCCCCGCGATGATTACGTTGAAAGCTCTTTCCTATTTCGATGACGTGAATGAATCTTGGCGCGTGACGGAAGCGATCAAGGCGATGATCTCCTCGGCCATCGAGAAGCTTCCCGCGCAATGGGGAGATGCGCCGATCGTGTCGCACGCGCTCGGTTGCGCTCGCGCCGATTAGAGAGACGCGCGAAGCGATCCAGCTGGATCGCTTCGCGCATCGAGACTCAAAACGCCCATTTCATTCCGGCGTAGACCGCGCGGCCATAGCCCGGATAAAAGGCCGCCGGATTCGACGCGCGCGCGTCGATGATCGTCGTCACATCGCTGATGTAATGGCGATCGGCGAGATTGCGCGCATCGATATAGAAGGTGAGCCCATAGGGCAGCTTCATGCCCGCCTGAACGCCGAGCAGCACATAGCCGGGCGTCTGCAGCGTGTGCATGTAATCGACGTAAGAACCTTCTGGAACCCAATCGATTGACGGCGCGACATAGAGCCCGTCGGGCCGGCTGTAGGAGAGCGTCGTGCGCAGCACATGGCGCGGAACGCCGGCCAGCGGATTGTTTCCATAATTGGCGTCGCCGACGAAGCGGAAGTCGCTCCATGTCCAGACTTGGCTCAGCTTCAGCACATCATCGGGCGCGGTGATGTCGCGCCAAAGATCGACGCTGGCGGCGAGCTCGACGCCCTGATGCATGGTGCGCTTGGCGTTGAAGGTCGTCGCCGGCACACCGGCGCCGGGATTGGTGCTGAACTTCAGCAATTCGTCCTGCAGCTCGGTGTGATAATAGGTCACATCCCAGGAGAAGCGATCCCATTTGCCGCGCGACCCGATCTCGCCGGTCCAGGCCTTTTGCGAGGCGAGCGGCGTGAAGGAGGCGCCCGGCGTCGGCGGAAAGAAGCCCTGCGTCAGATCGACGAAATCGGGAACGTCGCGGCTGCCGGTCATATCGGCGAAGAATTGAATCTCCGGCGTCGGCTGGAACATCAGCCCGACCTTGGGGACGATGCCGCGATAGTTCTTCTCCGTGTGATTGGCGAGCGGCTCATAGGAAATGCCGCCGAGCACGGAATAGCGGCGATCGTCGCTGAAGATTTTCGCGCCGAACATCAGAGCGAGCTGCGGGGCGATATAGAAGCGATCCTCGAAATAGGCCTCGAGATTGAGCGCCGCCATGCGATTGTTGCGGATCTGAGCGCTCAGCCCCGGATTGATGAAGGTTCCGCAAAAGCCGAAGCAGGAGCCCGCGGCGCCGAATTGCGCGAGGCCGTTGAAGGAATAGGGCGGGAAGGAAAAAGCCGCATTGGCGAAATTGGCCGGTATCGCGCCATAGGGATTGAGCTTCGCGCCATTGTAATTGGAATACCAATTATCGGTGGAGCCGCCGCCCCACACGCGCCCGCCCACTGTCAGCTCGTTCCTATGGCCGGCGATCTCGAATTTCGTCGTCAGCTTCGGCGCGAAGCCCCAGCTCTCGCCTTCCTGCTCGATGACGACGAAGATCGGATGATAGAGGTAACTGTGGATGAACCAGCTGTCGACGTCGATGCGGCCTATGTCCGTTTCGAATGTCGTCTTGTTGGAGATGCGCTGGTTGCGGACATTGCGCGCCTGATCGGCGCCGAAGCCATCCGAGCCGAAGCCGGCGATATAGGGCAGCGTCGCGAGCGTCGGATTGCTGCGCGCATTATTGAGCGTCAGCGTGCCGGGCAATTGCTGATTTGTGTCATAGACGCCGAAGTAGAAGCGCGTCTCGATATTGTCGGAGAAGCGATAGCCGATATTGCCGTTGATCTGCACATAGTCGGATTGCGAATGGGTGCGGAACCCGTCCGAATGCGAGAAGGTTCCGTTGACGAGGAAATCGAAGTCGCCGATGACGCGCGACACCTGCGCTTGTCCGCGAATGGAGCCGAAGCTGCCGCCGTCGATCGCGAGCATGTTGGGAGCGAGCGCGGTGCGCGCGGTGGGCGAGACGAAATTGATCGCGCCGCCCAATGTCGAGGAGCCGAAGGAGAGCGCGTTGCCGCCCTTATAGACCTCGATCGAGCGGAAATATTTGGGGTCGATCTCGTAGAAATCGCCGCCGCCGTCGGCATAGTTCATCGGTATGCCGTCCTGCAGCAGCTCGAAGCCGCGCAGATGATAATCGCGCGTGAGATTGGAGCCGCGCATGGAAAGGCGCAGCTCTTGCCCGTAGCGCGTGTCGACGAAGACGCCGGGAACATCCTTCAAGGCATCGCGCAAATCGGCGATATGGCGCGTCTGCATGTCCGGCGAGGCGGCGTCGACGAAAGCGACGGAGCCGACAGTCTGCTCGATGCGGCGCTTTTGTTCCGCGACCGAGGGAGCAGTGAGCGAGCCCGCCTGCGGCGCCGCATTGGCGGAGCGCGCATCGGAGCCGATGTCGATCGGCGGCAGCGCCGATTGCGCAAAGGCTGCGGGAGCCGCGAGAAGAAGCGCGCCGGCGGCGACGCCGCGCGAAAGAAGGCTGCGATACATAGAGTTTCTCCTGAGACGGCGTCGCGCCGTTCGAAGCGAAGTCGGAACGCGGCTTTCGCCGCATGGCGTTGCTGTCAGGAGAAAAGTGGCGGCGCGCGTGACGACCAGGATGTCGTCCAGCCGATCGGCGCAGGTCTTGGGCGATCTGCGGTCGCGCGGATCGGCGTCGCATGCGCGTCGGCGCCCAGAGCCGTGACGATGAAGGAGCCGATGACGGCGACGCCGTCGCGCAGGCTCCATTCGCAGAGCAGGCAGCAATGCGAATGCGCGCCTTCGCCGGCGGGCGCCTGGCGATGGTCCTGCGTCGCGCAATCGGGCGCGGCGAGCGCGATTTCGGCTCGCGCATTCGTCGCGAGAGCGAAAGGCGCCGCGGCGAACTGCAATTGCAGCAGCAGCGGAAGAACGGCGAGGATCGTGGCGAGCGCGTGCGAGCGGCGCGCCGCTCCTCGGCCTGCTTCGATCATCCGCTTCGCCTCGTTCATTCGGCTCTCGCGCCGCGCGAACCGTCGCTCGGTTCCGCTTTCGTTTTCTTGGTAATTGACCAATAGTCGCGAGGCAAGCCGAAGCGACGGCCTGCGCTGCTCGCTACGGAGATTTTCGAGGGTTGTGACCTCGAGGACACAGTCAGGCGCGTCCGAGGCGAAGGCCGGCGGCGAAGGATTCGATCGCCGCGGCGACGACGTCCGGCCGATCGACGGCGACGAAATGGCGGGCCTCGCGCAAGAGCAGGACGGAGGCTTTCGGCGCTTTGGCGAGAAGGTCGGCGTAAAAGGCCGATATCTCTTCTTCGCTGCGGCCGGCGAGGTAGGAATCGGTCGCCGCCAGTGCGAGCAGAGGCGCGTCGAGCCGCGCGAGCTCGGGCCGTAGATCGGCCGACAGCATCTCGACGACATAAGCGGCGGTCGCGGCGGGATCGCTGCGTGCGGCGCGCTCGGCGAAACGCTCGGCCTGTCGCGAATCGTTCATACGCGCGGCGAGAAAGCCGCGCAGCGTCTCTCGAAAGCGGACAGGATCGCCGGCGCCGGCGGAAAATTGCGCGGCGAGGCGCTGCGCTGTGCCTGCGCGCTCCTCGGCCGTCGCGCCGGCGAGGGCGGGGAAGACCGGATAGCCGTCCAGAGTGACAATTCCACCGAACAGCTCGGGATGCGCCGCTGTGGTCTTCAGCGCGATGAAGGCGCCGAGGCTATGGCCGACGAGGAGCGGCCGCTTCAGAGCGGCCACATAGGCCGCGATATCGGCGCAAATGCGCGGGATCATCGGCGCCTCGATCGGCGCGCGGCCGTCGAAGCCGGGCAACGTCAGAGCGTGAATCGAAAAGCGCGGGGAAAGTCGGCGGGCGATCTCCTCCAGCGCCCAAGCGCCGCAGGCGAGGCCTGGGATCAGCACAAGAGGCTCGCCGGCCCCGCTCTGCTCTATAGAGAGAACGCCGAATTGCGTCGCGGCGCCGGCGAGAGCGGGCGCCGCGACGAGAAGGCTCGTTCCGGCGAGCAGCGCGCGTCGGCTGAGCGTGGTCATGGAATCGGGCGATGATGCGGGTCGAGCGGCGTATGGCCGCCGGCGGCGTCCACGGCGACCACGCCGTCGAATCGCGACATGCGCTCGAGCAGGGCGGGGGAGAGCCGGCGCTCGGCCGTCGCCAGCGAGGCGGCGAGCGCCTCGGCGCGGGGCCGCGCGAGGCCGAGCTTTTCGAGCGAGGCGCTCTGCTTCAACGCGTCGCCGGCGCAGAGCGAAATCTCCCATTTGCCGTCTTTGCGGCGCAGCAGCGCGCGGCCGCCTTGCTCGCCCTGCGCCCAATCGGCGATGGCGATGTCGCCGTCGACGACGATCGGCTCCACGGCGAGCGGCGAGTCGGGACGGTCGAAGGTCTGCATGAGGAGATGTTTCACGGCGGCTTCGTCATCGCCGGCCGCCGCGACGGCGACGTTCGCGCCGAGGAGGAGAGAAAAAAGCGCCGCGCCGCATCTGGCTCTTCGAAAAAAACGCATCTCGCCCCCCATTTCGATCGTCGGAAATTATTGGTAAGTTACCAACTCGGGTTTGGCAAGCGTCCCATGACGAAAGCTCGTCCCCATGCGAAAGGAATGGCGAGGGCGCGCCGCCGCATTGCCCAGACGAGCAGGTTTTTGGTAGGGAGCCGGCATCGAGCTCGGAAAGATCGGCAGTGACGGCGGAAATCAGCGTCAGACAGCGGATATTGAACGCCGCGCTCGATATCGTCGAAAAAGACGGCGTCGAGGCGCTGACCCAGCCGCGCGTCGCCAAGGCCGCGGGCGTGCGGCAGTCGCATCTCACTTATTATTTCCCGCGCAAGGCCGATCTCTTCGTCGCTCTGCTGCAGGCCTCGCATGATCGCGCCGAGCGCGCGGGCGCCGCCACGGAGGCCGACGAGCTGTTCGACACGCTGCGCAATCTCATGCTCGGACGCGGGCGGATGCGCTTCTTTCTCGCCATCGTTCTGGGCGCGAGCGAGGAGGATGAGCTGCGGCCGATCCTCGCCGCCCATGCGCAGGGGTTGACGCGCCGCGTCGCCGCCTATTTCGGGCGAGAGGCGGACGATCCTGCGGCGGCCGGCTTCGTCGATCGGCTGCGTGGCTTCGGCCTGCGGGCGCTGCTCGAGCCCGGCCTCGCGGAGATCGAGACGGGTGAATTGGAGCGGCTCGCCGCCGAATTCGGCCTCCGCCGCCCGAAGAATTGACGCGCCGCGTCAACGATGCGCGCGTCCGGCGCTTGACGAGCCGCGACTCAAAATGCTCAACGTGCGCGAGCGGCGTCCGCCGGCGCCGGCCCGACCAATCAGGAGAACGATATGACGACGGAGATCGTGATCGTTTCCGCGGCGCGCACTGCTGTGGGATCGTTCAACGGAGCTTTCGGTTCAACGCCCGCCCATGAATTGGGCGCGGTCGCTGTCAAGGCCGCTATCGAGCGCGCCAAATTGGAGGCCGCCGACGTCGACGAGGTGATCCTGGGTCAGGTCCTCGGCGCGGCGCAGGGACAGAACCCCGCGCGTCAGGCCGCCATCAAGGCGGGCGTGCCGCAGGACAAGACCGCTTTCGGCATCAATCAGGTGTGCGGCTCCGGCCTGCGCGCGGTGGCGCTCGCCGCTCAGCAGATTCAGTCTGGCGACGCGAGCATCGTCGTCGCCGGCGGCCAGGAGTCCATGTCGCTGTCGCAGCACTCGGCGCACATGCGCGCCGGCACCAAGATGGGCGATGTGAAGTTCGTCGACACGATGATCGTCGACGGCCTCACCGACGCCTTCAACAATTACCACATGGGCATCACGGCGGAGAATGTCGCGGCCAAGTGGCAGATCAGCCGCGCCGAGCAGGACGCTTTCGCCGTCGCCTCGCAGAACAAGGCCGAGGCGGCGCAGAAGGCCGGCAAGTTCAAGGACGAGATCGTTCCCTTCACCGTCTCCTCCCGCAAGGGCGATGTGATCGTCGATCAGGACGAATACATCAAGCATGGCGTGACGCTCGAGGGCGTCGCCAAGCTGAAGCCGGCTTTCACTAAGGACGGCACGGTGACGGCGGCCAACGCCTCCGGCCTCAATGACGGCGCGGCGGCGCTCGTCATCATGACGGCGGCGGAAGCGGCCAAGCGCGGCCTCACGCCGCTCGCCCGCATCGCCTCCTGGGCGACCGCCGGCGTCGACCCGTCGATCATGGGCTCCGGCCCGATCCCGGCCTCGCGCAAGGCGCTGGAGAAGGCGGGCTGGAAGATCTCCGACCTCGATCTCGTCGAGGCCAATGAGGCTTTCGCCGCGCAGGCTCTGGCGGTGAACAAGGACCTCGGCTGGGATCCGGCGATCGTCAACGTCAATGGCGGCGCCATCGCCATCGGCCATCCGATCGGCGCCTCGGGCGCGCGCATTCTGACGACGCTGCTCTATGAGCTCGGACGCCGCGGCGGCAAGCGCGGCCTCGCCACGCTCTGCATCGGCGGCGGCATGGGCGTCGCCCTGACGATCGAGCGCTAAATATAAAAGGACCGCGCGCCTCTGAAGGCTCGCGGTCCGATTCTTTGAAAATTCGATGAAGGAGGACGAGGTGGGCAGAACAGCGGTTGTGACGGGCGGCACGCGCGGCATCGGCGAGGCGATTTCCAAGGCGTTGAAGGCCGCCGGCTATAATGTCGCCGCGACCTACGCCGGCAATGACGAGGCGGCGAACAAGTTCAAGGCGGAGACCGGCATTCCGGTCTATAAGTTCGACGTGTCGGACTATGACGCCAGCGCCGCCGCCATTGCGCAGATCGAGAAGGATCTGGGCGCGGTCGATGTGCTCGTGAACAACGCCGGCATCACCAAGGATCGTCTGTTCCACAAGATGGAGCTGGCGCAATGGCGCGCGGTGATCGACACCAACCTCAACTCGCTGTTCAACGTCACGCGCCCGGTCATCAACGGCATGCGTGACCGCGGCTTCGGCCGCATCATCGTCATCTCGTCGATCAATGGCCAGAAGGGCCAGGCCGGCCAGACGAACTATTCCGCCTCCAAGGCCGGCGACATCGGCTTCGTCAAGGCGCTGGCGCAGGAGAGCGCTTCCAAGGGCGTCACCGTCAACGCCATCGCGCCCGGCTATATCGCCACGGAGATGGTGAAGGCCGTGCCGCAGGACGTGCTCGACAAGCACATCATCCCCTATATCGCCGTCGGCCGCCTCGGCGAGCCGGAGGAGATCGCGCGCGCCGTGGTGTTCCTGGCTTCGGACGACGCCGGCTTCATCACCGGCTCGACGCTGACCATCAATGGCGGCCAGTATCTGGCCTGACGCTCTTCGCGCTCGAGCGGCCCCGCTCGAGCGCGCTTCCTCTGTGAGCGCCGTCTCGCTGATCGCCGCGCGCCGCCTCGCTCCGCCTGCGGGCGAAAGAATCATACTACTTCGGCCGGCTCCTCCGACCTCTCGTCGGCGAGCGGCAGGGTGAAGCTCAGTCGCGCGCCGCCGCCGGGATTCTGCTCCGCCCACAACTTCCCGTAATGCGCTTCGACGATCGCGCGTGAGACGGGCAGGCCGACGCCGAGCCCGTGCATCTTGGTCGTGGTGAAGGGCTCGAACAGCTCATTCAGCAAATCGTCGGCGAGGCCGGCGCCCGTGTCGATGATGTCCGTGCGGATCATCCCGCCCTCGATGAGACGCGTCGAGATCACGAGCTCGCGCTTGTCGGCGCCCTGCATCGCTTCGAGCGCATTGCGCTTCAGATTGATCAGCGCCTGCCGAATCTGAGCGCGATCGACGATGACGGCGTCGTCCGCCGCGTCGAGATCGAGCGTCGTCGTCACCTTGACATTGCTGCGCGCCATGTCGGTGGAGGCGCAGGCGTCGCGGATGATGTCGTGCAGCCGCTGCTGCGTCTTGTCCGGCTCGGCGCGGGTGACGTAGCCGCGCAATTGGCTGATGATCTGCGCCGCGCGGGTCACTTGCGCGACGGCGCTGTCGAGAATGGGGTCGAGATCGCTCGCCGCCTCCGCGTTGCGGCGCAGCACGCGCCGGGCGGCGCTCAGATAGGTCGCGATGGCCGATAGCGGCTGATTGATTTCATGCGCGACATTCGCCGCCATCTGCGCCATCAGGTCGAGGCGATCGGAACGCAGCTTGCGCATTTGCGCCTCGGCGCGACGCCGGTCGGTGAGATCGCGCAGGAATAGCGCCAGCAGCCGCTCGCCGTCATGCGCCGCCTCGCTGACGGAGAGCTCCAGCGGAAACAGCGAGCCGTCCTTGCGGCGGCCGATACGCTCTGGCTCGGCCTCGGCGGGCGCCGCCCCTTCGGCGCCCAGCGTCGCGAAACGCGGGTCGTGGAGCGGCTCCGGGAACAGCATGTCGACCGATCGCCCGATCGCCTCCGCCGCCGCATAACCGAAGAGCCGCGTCGCCGCGGAGTTGACGGCGTGAATGACGCCGTCGCCGTCGATGATGACGATTGCGTCGCCCGCGCCTTCGACGATCGCGCGCAGGCGCGCCTCGCTCGCCCGTCGCTCCCGCTCGGCGCGCGATTTCTCGCTGAGATCGCTGATCATCGCCGCATAGCCGTAGAGATTGTCGGAATCGTCGCGCAGCGGGGCGATCAGCTCCTCGGCCGGGAAGATCGAGCCGTCCCGGCGCCGGCGCGGTTCTATTCGCTTGACGACGCCGCGCTCCGCGAGAGCGCTCAGTTCCTCTTGCGTGTCGGCCGAATGCAGGATCGATAGGCGGCGGCCCAGAATTTCGTCGCGGCTCCAGCCGGTGATGCGCTCGGCCGCCTCGCTCCAGGCGACGATGAGGCCTTGCCGGTCCAGCGAGAAGATCGCCGAGGACGGCGCGCCCTCAGCGAGCAGGCGAAAATGCTCCTCGCTCTGCCGCAGCGCCTTGCGCGCGCGCTCATAGTCGAGGCTCTTGATCGTCTCCCAGCGGCCGCCGCGGCGGATCAGCGCGAATTCGTGCCGGGCGATCACCTCGACGATTTCGGGAGCGCCGATCAGCCGCAGCGAATAGGCGCAGAGCGTTATCATGCGGAACGAGCCGTGCAAGTCTCCGAGCCCGCTCTCATAAGCCATGAAGAGCGGCCAGTGGGAGGGATCGAATTCGAAAGAGTTGCCGCAGGCGCGCAGCCCGTCGAAACCGTCGCGAAGCGCCGCATCATGGGCTTCTCGCCAATCGTTCAGCACACGATCGCAGTCTATTTTGCCGGTACGAAGATACCATTCGTCGCTCGATACTATGTCGATGCGGCCGCGAGCGATATCGGCCTCGAGATCGGGAACGAGCGTCGCCAGGCGCGCCTTTGCGGCGGCGACCGTCAATGGCGGCGCGGCGATCCACAAGCAGCGCTCATTGGCGGCGATGCCGGCCGCGAAATAGGGAGCGACGATGTCGAGAAGATCGTCGACGTCCTCGTAGAACTGGCAGAAATGCGTGCCCCACGGCAAATCTCCCGCGCCCTCTATGCCGGACGGGCGCGACAGCCGCTCGCTCCGCGACCGAAGAGTCACGAATTCCGTAGCGGTCTCAGCCTGCATGTATATTCATTCCAGTAGAGATCGCCGCCGTCTCCGGTTTGCAGGGCGCTAGCCCGCTCGCCTTCGATCCGCCAATCGGATGGGACCAAATGCGAGCATTGTCAAAATGGGACAATGCTTCATCGTCGCCTGTGCCGATCAAGAACCGCGCCACAAGGCGCCTGTCCCGGAGTGAAGCGGAGGAGCGCCTTTCAATGGCTCGCCGCGCTGCGGGCGGCGACCACCTCATGCGCCTGCCGCCCGACCATTTCGGTCAGATGATCGAAGCGGGCCTCGAAAAATCCGGCGCCCGAGGTGGCCGAGCGCAGCTCGACGATGAGATCGCCGATCTCCGCCTCCGGAATGAGCGCGTCGAGCGCGTCCCAGCCGTCCCATTCCGGGCGCGGCCCGAAGCCCAATATCTGCCCGCGCCGGGCCGAAACAATGCCGGTGGCGCGGGAGACCGCCTCGCTCGGCGCGAATATCGCCACGGCGAGCATGGGCTCGAGCAGCACCGGCTCCGCTCTGCCCAGCGCCTCGATCATGCCGAGGCGCGCCGCCGTGCGGAAGGCCATGTCGGAGGAATCGACGCTATGATAGGAGCCGTCGACCAGCACCGCCTCCACATCGACCACAGGGAAGCCGAGCGGCCCGCGCGCCAGCGCGTCCCGGCAGCCGGCTTCGACCGAGGAGAAGTATTGTTTTGGCACAGTGCCGCCATGGACGCGCTCGGCGAAAGCGAAGCCTTCGCCGCGCCTGCGGGGCGACACCTCCAGCACCACATCGCCGAACTGGCCATGGCCGCCCGACTGCTTCTTGTGGCGCCCGCGCACGCTCACCGCATGGCGGATCGTCTCCTTATAGCCGACAGCGGGCGCGTGCGTGGCGACGGTCACGCCATAGCGCGTGGCGAGCCGTTCCAGCGCGACGCGAATATGCATCTCCCCCTGGCCGAGCAGCTTCATCTCGCCGAGCGCCTGATCCTGAACGAAGACCAGCGACGGGTCCTCGTCGATGAGCTTGGCCAGCGCCGCGGCGAGACGCATCTCGTCCTTGCGGTCGCCGACCGAGAGCGCCAGCCCATAGACCGGACGCGTCGGCGCGAGCGGCGCCGGCGCCTGCGGGGCGCCGGCGCGGGCGTCCTGCACGGCTTCGCCGGCGGCGATCCCATCGAGCCGGCCGAAAGCCACGGTCTCGCCCGCTTCCGCTTTCGGCTGACGCATCGTCATCGCGCCGAGCAGCGAGGAGACGCCGCTGATCTTCTCCTCCGCGCCGGAGGAGCCGATCACCTGCTGTCCGTCCGAGAAGGCGCCGCGCAGCACGCGCGCCAGCGACAGCTTGCCGCCATGCGGCGTATGGATGGAGCGGAACACATGGGCGAGCGCGGGGCCGGCGTCCGCAATTCCGAGCCGCGCCCGCGTCGCGGCGACGCCGGGCGCCTCATGGCGCAGCGCTTTCAGCAGCCGCGTCACGCCGGCGCCGCGCTCCGCCGCGCCGATGAACACGGGCGCGACATGGCCGAAGCGAAGCTCTTTGGCGAGATCGTCGAAAATCTGGTCGCGCGGCGGCTCTATGTCGCTGAGCAATTCCTCCATCAGCGCATCGTCGTAATCGGCGAGACGCTCCAGCATGGAATAGCGCGCTTCCTTCTCCAGCACGGTTTCGCCATCGGGCATGGCGACGACCTGCGAGGGCCCGTGCTCGCGATAGACATAGGCCCGCTCCAGCGCGAGATCGATGAAGCCGACGGCGATGCCATTGTTCCACAGCGGGATCTGCCGCAACAGCAGCGGCGTGCGCGAGGCCGTCTGCAGCAGAGCGAGAGACTCTCGCAGATTGCCGGCGGCGGCGTCGATCTTGTTGAGGAACAGAAAATGCGGAACGCGCGCCTCCTCCACCGCGCGCAGCACGAGCTGCAAGGCCGGCAGCTTGCGCGGATCGGATTCGGCGACGACGATGGCGGCGTCGGCGACGGCGAGCGCACGGCGCTGCTCATCGGCGAATTCCACCGAGCCGGGACAATCGACGAAAGTGTAGCGGTCGCCGAGATAATCGGCTCGGCCGATATTGCATTCGACGCTCATCGCATGGGCGCGCGCTTCCGGCGACGCGTCGCCGACCGTCGCGCCGTCGCGCACGAAGCCCTGTCGTTGCACGGCGCCGCAACGCGCGAGCAGACATTCGAAGAGGCTGGTCTTGCCGCTCTGAAAAGGGCCGACCAGCGCGATCATGCGCGCGCCTTCGGCTCGCGCCGCGCCGGACGTTCTCGTTTCACTCATGTCCCGCTCCCGTTCCCGGCGCCGGCGAGTGGAAACCTTGTCGGCTCCGTCGAGGTCGATGCTCCCACCAGTTTGGCGCGCGCGCAAGTATGGAAAAGCGATGCGCCGCCGCATGGATGCGCGGGAGCCGCGAGCTATGCGAGCCGATGCGGAACGACGCCGCTCCACTCGGCCCAGCGCCCGTGAAAATCCGCGCGGCCGAGCGCAAGGCTCTCGCCGCCCGGCCAGAGCGTCAACGTGAGCGCGGCGGAGCGCGTGTCGCCGTCAGCCTCCATTTGCAGCCGTGCGAGCGGCGTCTCGCGGCTCGTTGTGGCGCCCGCCGCCTCGAGCGCGGCAGTGGCGCGGCGTTTGGTCTCGAGCGGCAAATATTGCCAGACGACCGTGTGATAGACGAAGCGCGCGACATTGCGCGTGGGTGGAGCCGCAAGCCGCGCCGCGAGCCAATCGCCGGCGTCGGCGCGCTCGACGCGCTCGGGCCGTGCGGCGGCGCAAGCGAGCGCGGTCTCCATGCGCGCGAGGCGCTCGCTCTGATCCGGCCAGACATAGGCGAGCAGTCGCGCGCGATGCTCGGCCTCGCCCGGATCGAGCGGATCGACGTCGCAGCCGGCGTGCGAGACGATCTGCAAAGGCGCGTCGAGCGACGGCGCCGCGCCGCGCCAATCGCAGGCGAGGCGAAGCGGCGCGGAAGGATCGCCGAAAGTGCCGACGCCAAGATCATAGGCATAACGATCGAAATGCAGATTGAGGCCGGCGCTGGCGCCGATCTCGAATGTCTCCAGCGGCAGGCCCGTCGCCGCGGCGACGATCAGCGCGCCCCCCAGAATGACGCTGGAGCGGCCCGTTTCATTGGTCTGCGGCGGACGATCGAGAAAGCCCGCGAGAAAATCGTCATGCGCCTCTATCGCGCGGGCGATCTCGCGCGCGAGCCGCGCTTCGTCGAGCGCATCGGGTGGGTAAGCGGCGGCCAACTCCGGCGCCTTTCCCGATCGCGCCAGAAAATGCAGCGCGCCGCAAGCGCGCAGCGCCAGCGCATCGGCCTTGGCGCGCGGACCCCAGGAAGAAATTCTGCGGCCGAAGGCGCTGCGCTCGTCGAGCCTGGCGGCGAGCGTCTCGCAGAGCGCGGCGGCGAATGGCGAGGCGAGATCGCGGCACGCCTTCGCTTGAAAATCAAAGGCGTCGGCGATCTCGTCGGGCAGGCGGGAGTGGCGTTTTGTCATCGCTCGAAGCTTTTTCTCGCAATTTCGGGACGGAGGCCGCCCGGCTTCCACTCGCGGCCGAACCGCGTTAGTAAGGCCGCTTCTCTAGCAAGGAGCCTTCATGCGGCCGAGCAAACGCGCGCCAGACGAAATGCGTCCCGTCAGCTTCGAACGGGGCGTCGCCCGCTACGCCGAGGGCTCGTGCCTCGTCAAATTCGGCAACACGCATATCCTATGCGCCGCGACGCTCGAGGACAAGCCGCCGCCGTGGCTGCGCGGGCAGGGGCGCGGCTGGGTGACGGCCGAATACGCCATGCTGCCGCGCGCCACCCATACGCGCACGCGCCGCGAGTCGAGCTCCGGCAAGCCGTCGGGCCGCACACAGGAGATACAGCGCCTCATCGGCCGCTCGCTGCGCGCCGTCACCAATCTGCCGGCGCTGGGCGAGCGTCAGATCGTCGTCGATTGCGACGTCATCCAGGCCGATGGCGGCACGCGCACGGCCTCCATCACCGGCGCCTGGCTGGCGCTGCATGACTGCTTCCAATGGATGCGCTCGCGTTCCATCATCAAGGACAATCCGCTGCGCGATCATGTCGCCGCCGTCTCCTGCGGCGTCTGCAATGGCGAAGCGGTCATCGATCTCGATTATGCGGAGGATTCGACCGCCGAGACCGACGCCAATTTCGTCATCACCGGCGCGGGCGGGCTCGTCGAGGTGCAGGCGACGGCGGAAGTCGCCGTTTTCTCCGAGGATAATCTCGGCTCCATGCTGACGCTGGCGCGCGGCGGCATCGACAAGCTGGTGCAATTGCAGAAGGCGGCGCTGGCGTGACGCGCAGAATCGAAGGTCGTCTCGTCATCGCGACGCATAATCCCGGCAAGCTCTGGGAGCTGCGCCAGCTGCTCGAGCCGCATGGCGTCGACGCCGTCTCCGCCGGCGAGCTCGGCGTGACGGAGCCCGAGGAGACGGAGACGAGCTTCTCCGGCAATGCGCTCTTGAAAGCGCGCGCCTCCTGCGCGGCGACCGGCCTGCCGGCCTTCGCCGACGACTCGGGTCTCTGCGTCGATGCGCTGGATGGCGCGCCGGGCGTCTATTCGGCGCGCTGGGGCGGCGATGATCGCGACTTCGCCGCCGCCATCCGCCGCGTCGAGCGCGAGCTGCAAGAGCGCGGCGCGGCGGCGCCGTTCACAGCGCATTTCATCTGCGCGCTCGCCATCGTCTGGCCGGATGGGCATGTGGAAGAGTTCGAGGGCCGCGTCGATGGCGTGCTGGTGTTTCCGCCGCGCGGCGAGAAGGGGTTCGGCTATGATCCGATCTTCCTGCCGGACGGGTTGGATCGCACTTTCGGCGAGATGATGTCGGCCGAAAAGCACGCGCTGCCGGGCGACGGCTCGCGCGCGCTCTCGCATCGCGCGCGCGCCTTTCAGGCTCTGGCGCGCGCCTGCCTCGCCTGACTCGCAAGCGAGTCGCCGGCGGCCGAGGATCGTGATCCGACCCTCCTCGAGAGTTGGGCCCAAGATTCGGTTCTCGGCGCGGAACCCTCCATCTTACTTTTGTCCCCCGGCGACAACGGCGTCGATGCGAGGCTCCGTCATATTTTTCAAAGACTCGATCGAAGCGGCGATGCCCTGGTTCGTGGCGAAGCTCTGCGAGGGACGCGCGTCAGCGCACCAGAATCTCCACGCGTCGATTCTCCGCCCGGCTCGTCGCGTCCTCGCCCGCGAGGATCGGCTGCTCGTCGCCGACGCCGGCGCTCGTCAGCCGCTCGGGCGCGACGCCGAGGCGGCGCAGATGATCGAAGACCACGCGCGCGCGGCGCTGCGACAAGACGTTTTTGTCCTCGGACGAGCCGACCGAATCCGAATGGCCGCGCAGGTCGAGGACCGCATCCGGACATTGCTTCAACGATCCGGCGAGGCGGGCGAGAAATTTCTCCGCTCCCGCGCCCAGCGCCGCGCTCTTGGCCGAAAAGCGGATTTTCTCCGAGGCCGCCAGCGCCGTGAGCGCCGCGCGGCAGGGCGAGGACTCCTCGGCCTCGGCTCCTGGCTGCGGCAGGCTCGGCCCCGCCGGCTCGGGCAGCGTCGGATCCTTCGGAATGTTCCAGGCCAGCGCAGCGGGCGGCTCCACGGCGGCGGACGCCGGACGCTCTATGGAGCGGCCCTCCGCGATCTTCTCCTTGCGGCCCTTTTTGGCGGGGACGGGCGCGGCCTCGGCGGCGCGCGGCCGGGCGGCGAGCGCAGCGGCGACGCGCTCTTGCTCGCGCTGCGTCCAGGCGCGTTCGGCGGCATGATGCGCGGCCTCTTCGGCGGCGGCCGCGGCCTGCGCCCCCTCGCGCTGTCGAGCGGCCTGTGACGAAAGCGAGTCCACCCGCCAGACCGTCCGCACGCCGGCGGCGCCCGCCAGCCGCTCGGCCAGCGCCCCATGCCGGGGCGCGTCGGCGGGCAGGAAGACGTCGCGGCCGCTCACCTCCAAACTCAGCGGATCGCCGCCCTCGCGCTGCGCCAGCGAGCCGAGATGATGCCCGAGCGCGGCCTCGAGGCCGCCCGCCGCCTCGCCATTGGCGACGACCGCCATGAGCGCGACCGCCCCCGCGCCGATCCGCCAGCCGATGCGTCCGCGCGCGATCGGCCCCGACGCCAGCCAGATGGCGCCGACGCCGGCGAGAAAAGCCGCAAAGAGCGCGAAGGCGCCCTCGAAATAGAGAGCCGCCCGTCCGAGCGTCGCCTTCGCGAAGATCACGACGAGGCAGAGCGCCATGCCGAAAAAGAAATCGCTCTCGCGCAGCAGGACCGGGTCGTCGCCCTCGCGGCGCAGGCTGGCGAAGCCCGAGAGGGCGCCGACGATGAAGGCGCTGGCGAGCCACACGCCGTAAAAGCCAAGGAAATAGGTCATGCCTCGAGATTCGTCGGCTGGAGCGAGCGGCCGGAGCCGACGTGTGGCGGCGAGCAGAACCGCCGCGGCTCGCCCGGCAATTAACGTCTTATCGGTTCGTTTCAAGCTTTCTGCGGGAGCGTCGCTTATCGTTGGTCGGTCGGGCGTCGCGAGAGGAAAGAAATAAAGCTAGGGCTAAACGGGCGAAACTTGCGGCTGAAACTCGACAATTTCGTGGCAATTTCGGTTTATACTTAGTGGTTAGCCCTCGCATAATGGGCGCCAAATGTTATATTTCATAAAAATACAGGCGAGTTCCAGGAACAACGATGAACTTCCACGCCGCACGCGCACTGAAGGCCACCGTCACGCTGACAGGAGCGAACCGCGAACAGCTGAGACCCTCCGGAATCAAAGGGCTGGGGGACGTCCCCTGGGGGGCGCATCTCTGTCAGTTCTACGAGAGCGATTCCGAGCTGCTGGAGATATTGGTTCCCTATTTCGCCGCCGGCCTAGCGTCGAACGAATTCTGCATGTGGATCACCTCGGAGACCATCAGCCGGAGCCGAGCGATCGAGGCGTTGCAGAAGGCGGTTCCGCAGTTGCCCGTCCTTCTCGACGAGGGGCGGGTACAAATTCTCGACTTCCGCGACTGGTACAAGCTCACCGACAATTTCGACTCCGGCCGGGTGTGCCTCGGTTGGAGCGGCAGATATGAGGCGGCCTTGGCGCGCGGCTTCGAAGGGATGCGCGTCTCCGGCGACACGTCCTGGCTGAACGAGGACGAATGGGAGGATTTCGTCCATTACGAGGATCAGGTCGATCCCCTCATCGGCTCCTCGCGCATCATCGCGCTCTGCACTTATTCCGTCACGGCTTGCGACACGACGAAGACCTGCGAGGTCTTGTCCAGTCACGACTGCGCGCTGGTGCGGCGGGGCGGCCATTGGAGAGCGATCGAGAGCTACGGCCGCCGGCGCGCCGAACAGGCGCTTCGCGAGAGCGAGGTCCGGCTTCGCGCCACGATTGGGAGCGCCAGCGACGGAATCATCACGGTCGACGAGAACGGCGAGGTGACATTGGCCAATCCGGCCGCTGCGGCGATGTTCGGCTATAAGCTGGAGGAGCTGCTCGGCGAGAGCATCGGCCTGCTGCTCGAGCGTGGTCGCGGCTCGCGCCGGCGTCGGCCGGTCGATCTCTTGAAGATCGCCGATCGCGGCTATTTCGAAAGGCGGCGCGAATTCGGCTGGCGCCACAAGGACGGCTCGACGGTGCCGGTCGAATGCGCGGTCAGCGAGATCGGGCTCGAGCGTCTTCGCCGGCATTTCGTGATCTGCGTTCAAGATCTGACGGAGCGCCGCCGAGCCGAAGCGCGAATTCGCCAGCTGCACAGCGACCGGCTGCTCGCCATGGGCGGCATGGCGACGACGCTGGCTCATGAGATCAACCAGCCGCTGACCGCCACGGCCGCCTATCTGAACGCCGCGAGGCGCACCATCGCGCGAATGAGCGACAGCCGCGCGAGAGCGGCGGAGGAGGCGCTGGAGCGGGCTTGTGGCCAGGTCCTGCGCGCCGGCGGCATCATTCGGCATATGCGTGAGTTCATCGCGCGCAGTGAGCCGAACAAGACGCGCGAGCGTCTCCACGCTCTGATCGGGGCCGCATGTGAGCTCACCTCGGCGACCGCGAGCCACGCCGACGTCCGGCTCGTCCTCGACCTACAGGCCGAGCATGACACGATCATCGGAGACGCCGTTCAGCTGAAGCAGGTGATCGTCAATCTCGTCCGCAATGCGATCGAGGCGCTACGCGCGGTCGAGGTCCGGCGGCTCACCATCTCCACCGCGGCGGTCGATGCGGGCATGATCCGCATCGACGTCGCCGACACCGGGCCCGGCATGTCCGAAGCGTCGAGAGCGCGGCTGTTCGAGCCATTCAAGACGACCAAGGCGCATGGGCTCGGAGTCGGCCTCGCTCTGTCGCGCTCGATCATCGAGGCCCATTACGGGACAATATGGGCGGAGCCGAACCACGGCGGCGGGACCGTGCTCCGCTTCACCCTGCCCCTGGCGGAGTAGGCGGCTCACTTCATCATCGGGACAGCGTGACCTTCTGAGCCTGGCGTGGCATAAAGCCCCCATGGCTGCGACGATTCGAAACGCGTTCGACCCGGGCTTCGGCGTCTATGTGCACTGGCCGTTCTGCCTGTCGAAGTGCCCCTATTGCGACTTCAACAGCCACGTCCGCAAGGGCGAGGTCGATGAAGATCGCTTTGTGGACGCCTTTCGCACGGAGATCGCCCATCGCGCCGCTCTGGCGCCGGGACGCGAGGTGCGCTCGGTGTTCTTCGGCGGCGGCACGCCCTCGCTGATGCTCCCATCCACGCTGGAGGCGATCCTCCGAGCGATCGCCGATCATTGGCCGATGGCCGCCGATGTCGAGGTCACGCTCGAGGCGAATCCCACCAGCGTCGAGGCCTCGCGCTTCCGCAGCTTCAAGGCGGCCGGCGTCAATCGCGCCTCGCTCGGCGTGCAGGCGCTCAACGACATAGAATTGCGCGCGCTCGGCCGCCAGCATTCGGTGGCGGAGGCGCTCGCCGCGCTCGATGTCGCCAATAAGATTTTCGAGCGCACCTCCTTCGATCTCATCTACGCCCGTCCGCAGCAGACGCCGGCGGCCTGGCGCAAGGAGCTGGAGCTCGCTCTGGGGCGCGTGACGGAGCATGTCTCGCTCTATCAGCTCACCATAGAGCCGGAGACGATGTTCGAGCGCATGGTGGACGCCGGCAAGCTCGATCTGCCCGACGTCGACACGCAGCGCGCGCTTTGGGACGTCACGCAAGAGGTCACCGCCCGCGCCGGCCTGCCGGCCTATGAGGTCTCCAACCACGCGCGGCCCGGCTCGGAATGCCGGCACAATCTCGTCTATTGGCGCTATGGCGAATATGCCGGCGTCGGCCCCGGCGCGCATGGGCGGCTCATCACGCCGCGCGGCCGCCGCGCCCAGGCCACCGAGAAGCACCCGGAAATGTGGCTCACCTGCGTCGAGACGGAGGGCCATGGCCTCGTCGAGGACGATCTGCTCTCCGCGGAGCAGGAGGGCGATGAGTTTCTGCTGATGGGCCTGCGCCTGCGCGAGGGGATAGATCCGGCGCGCTTCTTCGCCCTCACCGGCAAGAAGCTGTCGCAATCGCGCGTCGCCGAGCTGATCGGCGACGGGCTCGTCGAGCTGACCCGCGACAATCGCATCCGCGTGAGCTCGGAAGGGTTTCCCGTGCTCGACGCCGTGGTGGCCGATCTCGCCGCCTGAGCCGGCCGGTCAGGCCAGCGCGCGGGCGATGCGCTCGCCGATGCGGGGATCGGTGAGATAATCGACGATCGCATGGGGATCGTCCTGGCGATTGGCGATATCGGTCAAATTTTCGACGCCGTCGCAAAAGCTGTCTTTGTCGAGCGCAGGATAGAGCGCGACATAGTCGCGCACATCGGCGCCATTGAGCCATGCGCGCACGCCCGGCGGCCGATTCAATCGCGGCGGCTTGAGATATTCGCGCACGAGATCGATGCCGAGCGGCGAGCCGAGCGTGACCAGAAGCTCGACCGCGCTCGCGACGCCGAAATCGGTGAGCAGGCGGTAGCCGACGATCGTTCCGAGCGAATGGGCGACGATGACGCGCTCGGCGCCGCGCAGGTCCGGTCCGACGATGTCGTCGACCGCTTTGCGCGCGTGCTGATTGGTGAGATAGGCGTCGACCTGCTCGACGAAGGGAAGGGCGGCGTGGCCGAGCCAGGGCGCCTTTCGCCCGAGCGCTCGCGCGATTCCTTGCGCCCATTGCTGATTGGCGATTCCTCTGTCGATGACCGTCTGTCCCGATTCCGCGGCGATGTCCGCGGGATCGAGTCCGGCGCGGTCGCCGATCTGCTGCAGCAGATCGGCGGCGAGGCTCGGCAGCGGCGCGTCGCCGCGCGCGACGACGGTCTTGCCGTCGGCCCCGACCCCGCGTGTGAGGCGGTCGAGCGTGTCGCCGTAATAGGGCATACGCAATTCGAAGTCGGGGCGCGCGATCCCCTGCCGCCGCCAATTGGCCTCGAGCGCGTCGAGCCATTCTTGTCGCAGATCGTCGGGAGAGCGATTCTCCTGACGCATTCCATGCACGAAGACCAAGGTTTTCAAGCGAGCCTCCCCTCGTCGATCTCCGCGGCGAGCATCGCTCCGGCCGCAGCGTCGAATGTCGTCCACAGCGATGGCTTCAATCCCCGGCGCGCCTCCAGGACAATGCGGGAAACACGGGAATCATCGGGCTCGAGATAGGCCCAGCCTTTCGTCAGCAGCGGAAAGGCGCCGACGGCGGCGGCTTCGCTATCGGCGAGATAGGCGACGTCGAACGGCGTTCCGATAGGGCCGCGTCCATATTCGTCCGGCGTCGCGGCGAAGAATTGCGCCAGCTCCCGAATTTCCGCGATGCGTCCCGCTTGCTCGAGCGCGTGAGCGGTGAGCACGCCGGCGCCCGGATCGACGACGCCGGCGGCGCGCAGCGCGTCGAGCAGAGCGATCACCGCATTTGCGTCGGGCGTGCGTTTCGCTTCCATTTCGGCGGTCAGGCGATGAACCGCGGGCGTGATCGTCTCGCGATAGAGATCGCAGGCGCGCGCAAAGCCGCCATTGACCGACGGCGCGTAGGAGAGGCTCGCCGCCGCGCCCTTTTCGACGACGAGCGTCGCGACGAAGCCCGGAACCACGAGCACGGCGACGAAATCGCCTTCCGCCGTCTCGAGGAGAAGCGTGGCTGGGACCTCGGTCCGCACCGCGATCTGATCGGCGCCGCCGTCCGAGAAGCGCCAATATTCGGGCCGGGTGGCGACGCGCGCGATCGACGATCCGATCACAGTGACGCCGACATGCGTCTCGAAGGAGGCGCGCCCCTCCGCCGCCGCGAATTTGGCGCGGCGGCGACGCAGGCGGCCATTGGAGCGTTCGCGCAGCCGGCGGATGCGATCGGAGGCGACGCTCTTGCGGGACTTTGGGCGCGGCGGCGTCCAGCTCTCGAGCGATCCCCGCTCCGAAGGCGCGTCGAGGCGGAAATGATGAATCTCGAAGCCCCGCTCCTTGCGGTCCAGCGGCGAGGTCGACAATATGATATGGCCCTTCGGAAAGGAGACATAGACGTCGTTCGGCTCCCGCCAGCCGGAGTTCGCATCCACGCGCTGCGGCCGGGCGCCTGCGAGCAGATCGGTTTCATAGGCGACGGCTTTCTCCAGAAAGGTCGCGAGACTGGCGGAGGTGACGCAGGGGCCTTCGCCTCGCGGCCGGGCGAAAGCGGCCGAGACATTTCCCTTCAGCGCCTCCATCAGGCAGCTGGTGAAGACTCCGTAATGTTCGGCCGGCTCGGTCTCGGTCGCCGGCTTGGCCACTTCCTGCGCCGCCCCGTCTATGTCTGCCGCCTCGAAATGGTCCCATTGCGCGGGCGTCGCGATGCGCTGCTGTCTTTGAAACAGCGAGCGCGGCGTGAAGAAGGGCTGGCCGGGAACGGAATTGCGGCAGGCGTCCGAGATGAACGACACTTGATCGATCCCGCAGCGGCGCGCATGCCTCTCGGAGGCTTCGACGCCGACGACCTCGTCGCTGCGTCGATCATATTTCGACAGCAGCCACATGGTTTCCGCCGCCGAGGCGCAACCATGTCCCGCGAAGAACAGAATCAATCGTCCGACGTCGAGCGCGTCGACGAATTCCTCCACCTTGGAGCGAATGGCGTCGAAAGTGACCTCCTTGCCGCCCTCGTCGGTGAAGAGCGCGACCTCATAGGCGTTTTCCATCGCCCATGCGGCGAAATCCTTCGCGCCGCGCGTGGCGCCGGGGAGACGCGGGAGCTTGCCCGACCGTTCGATGCCGATCGCGATCACGACGCTTCGTTTCGCCATGGAACTCGCCCCTTCGCCGGGCGGATTACACCACTGCGCGACGCCGCTCGCAAGTCGGCCGAATAGTGTGTCGTCGCAGCGCTTCGCGCGCGTTCAGAACAGCTCGCCCTCGCCGCGATTGAGCGCCGCTGCGCGCGGCGTGAAGGCGCCGTCGGCTTCATGCAGGACGAGCGGCGGAAGCAGCGACAAAGGCGCTTTCGAGCCTTTGAGTCCGCGCAGCAGAATGCGCGTCGCGGCCTCGCCCTCGCGCGGGAGGACGGGCAGCAGGGCGAGCGCGCCGAGTCGCGTTCCGACGCTCGCGAGACAATCCGCGAGCGCGTCGGCGCGGTGGATCATGACGAAGAGCCCGCCCGGCCGCAGCAGCGCGAGGCAGGCGCGCAGCCAGGGCTCGAGGCCGTCCGCGCTCACATGGGCGAGCGCGCGGCGCGGATCGGGCGAGACGCGCGCGCGGCCCGGCGTGAGATAGGGCGGATTGGTGAGAAGCACCTCGGCGCTCTCATTCTCGAGCCCGCCGGCCCGCCGCGCCGCGATCGAGAGGAGATCGGCCTCGTGGACGCGGATGCGCGCCGCGAGCGCGTTCGTCGCGATATTCTCGCGGGCCAGCGCGCAAGACTCCGGATCGATCTCGACGAGGCCGAGCGTAGCGGCGGGCGCGCGCAGCGCCGCGGCGAGTCCGACGGCTCCGGTTCCCGCGCCGATGTCGAGAATGAGCCCGCGCGTCTGCGCCGGCGTCGCCGCCGCGAGAAGCACGGCGTCGGTTCCGGCCCGGTGGCCGCGCGGCATTTGGCGCAGACGCAAGCGTCCGCCGAGAAAGGCGGCGGCCTCCGACCGTTTCTCCATTGTGTTCGGGGGAACGTTCATGCGCGGGAAACGTTCATCGCACTGAAAAAATGTCACAGCTTCTCGCATCGAGCAAGCTCTCGTATCGAGAGCGAGTTCTCGCAACGAGCAATCGGCTTCAGCTCTTTTGGAAACGGCCTGAACTGATCGGGTCGCGCGACCGGAGCCCGGTCGCGTGGTCGTCGAGGAGGAAATGCGATGAAATCAATGAACGCCATGATCCGTATTCTCGCCGCAGGGGCGATCTTGTCGGCCTTTGCGGAAATCGGCGCGCCGGCGCCCGCACTCGCGCAATCGGGCGCTTCCTGCGACCAGCTCTGGCGAGAACGCAACGCCATCTATGCGCGCGCCGGGCATTGCTTCCAGACCACGCGCGGGCGCTCGGTTTTCGGCGGGGGCTGCTTTCCGCCCTATGGCCGGCTGAGCGGCGCCGATGCCCGACGGGTTCGGCAGCTCCAGACCTTGGAGCGCCGGAACGGATGCTGAATTCTCACGCAGAACAGCGTCGGATCGGCCAGGGGAGGGCTCGCTCCCCTGGCTTGCCGCGCGCGCTCCGAAGCCTTAAGTTCGCCCCAGCATTCCAAGACAAGCCAAAGGGGTCTACGTGGGCATCGTCATACCGCTGGAGGACAAGGAAAAAAAGTCCGCCGGCCTCGATAATCTGCTTTCGCTGATCGGCCCCGATCTGCAGCGCGTCAACCAGCTGATCCTGCAGCGCACGGGCTCCGATGTGACGACGATCCCCGAGGTCGCCAATCATCTCATCTCTGCGGGCGGCAAGCGCCTGCGGCCGATGCTGGTGCTCGCCACCGCCGGAATGTGCGGCTATGAGGGCGACGGCCACATCAAATTCGCCGCCGGCATCGAATTCATGCACACCGCCACTCTGCTGCACGACGATGTGGTGGACGAGAGCGACATGCGCCGCGGCAAGATCGCGGCGCGAATGCTGTGGGGCAATGAGACCTGTGTGCTCGTCGGCGATTTTTTGCTCGGCCACGCCTTCAAGATGATGGTGGAGCCCGGCGTGCTCTCCTGCCTCTCCGTCGTCTCGACGGCGGCCGCCGTCATCGCCGAAGGCGAGATTTTGCAGCTCAACGCCGCCAAGGACACGCAGACGACGGAAGACGCCTATATGGCGGTCATCCGCTCCAAGACGGCGGAGCTGTTCGCCGCGGCGGCTGAGGTCGGGCCGATGCTGAGCTGCCGCTCCAAGGCCGATGAGGCGGCCTGCCGCAGCTATGGCATGAATCTCGGAATCGCCTTCCAGCTCATCGACGACGCGCTCGATTACGGCGGACAATCGTCCAAGCTCGGCAAGAATGTCGGCGATGATTTCCGCGAGGGCAAGATCACTCTGCCGGTCGTCCTGGCCTTCCGCCGCGGCAGCGAGACGGAGCGCGAGTTCTGGCGCCGCACGCTGGAGAAGGGCGAGATCAACGACGGCGACGTCGAGGCCGCCTGCGCGCTGATGAAAAAGCACGACGCCATCAAGGACACGGTCGAGCGCGCGAGCCATTATGGCGCGATCGCGCGCGACGCGCTGGAGATTTTCCCGGCCTCGCCGTGGAAGTCGGCCTTGCTCGAGGTCGTCGATTTCTGCGTCGAGCGCGCCTATTGAGGCGAAAACGCCCCGCAGGCGTCGAGCCGGCGGGGCGTCATGGCTAGCGAGCTTTCCGAGGCTGTTTCAGAGCGTCAGTCGTGCTCGGGGCCTTCATGCGGACCGCCCCATTCATGGCCGTGATGCGGGCCCTTGGCGATCGTATGCAGCAGCACGGCGAAGCGGCGCTTCTGGGCGTCGTCCAAGCTGTCGAAGAGCGGCTTGGCCGCTTCGGCGAGCTTTTCCGTCTCGGCGGCTTTCGCCGCGAGCGCCTTGGAGCGCCACTGCAGGCCTTCGATCACGCTGCGATGCTCGCGGACTTCCTTCATTTTGTCCTTGGCCTCGGCGAAGCGGGCGGCGCGCGCCTTGGCGATGTCGCGCAGCGAGGCTTCCACCGCCGGCCAGTTCTTCTCCTGGGCGGGGGTGAGCTTGAGGCCGGCCTTCAGAGCGGCGATCTTGGCGTCGGTGAAGGCGGCGTGATCCTCCGCCGAGAATTGGTGATGATGATGCTCGCCGGGAGCCGGCTCTGCAAAGACTCCGGCCGAGAGCGGGAGCGAGAGAGCGGCCACGGCGGCGGCGATGAGGAGATATTTCTTCATGTGCGTTCACCTGGGGGATTGGGTGGACTTGACGCTCACAGATTTCGTTCGCGAGCGCCAAAAAGCAACTTAATCTTTTGTAATGTCTCGCTTCAGAAACCTTCTGTTTACATAAGTCTCTACGTATTCGACAAGGCTGCGGCGCTGCGCGCCGCGACGGAAAGGGGGCCGCAGTGAGCGCTTTCATCGCCATACGCATCGACGAGGACGAGGCCGGCTATCGCGCCGCCTATCTCGAAATGGACGAGAGCGAGCTGATGGACGGCGATGTCGACGTCGCGGTCACGCATAGCGCCGTAAACTACAAGGATGGGCTCGCCGTGACCGGCAAGGCGCCGGTGGTGCGGCGTTTCCCGATGATTCCGGGCGTCGATTTCGCCGGCGTCGTCACGCGCTCGAGCCATCCGAATTTTGCGCCCGGCGATCTTGTGATCGCCGGCGGCTGCGGGCTCGGCGAGCAGCATTACGGCGGCTTCGCGCAGCGCGCCCGCGTCAGCGGCAATTGGCTGATCCCTTTGCCGGAGGGGCTGACGCCGGCGCAGGCCATGGCGATCGGCAGCGCCGGCTATACGGCCATGCTCTGCGTGATGGCGCTCGAGGGCCGAGGCCTCGAGCCCTCGCGCGGGCCGGTCGTCGTCACGGGCGCGGCGGGCGGCGTCGGCTCGGTGGCGGTGGCGCTGCTGGCGGCGCTCGGCTGGCGCGTCGTCGCCTCCACTGGACGCCCCGAGGAGGAGGCCTATCTCAAGACTCTCGGCGCGGCCGAGATCGTCGACCGCGCCGAGCTCTCCATCCCCGGCAAGCCGCTGCAGAAGCAGCGTTTCGCGGGGGGCGTCGACACTGTCGGCTCGGTCACGCTCGCCAATGTGCTGGCGCAGACGTCGATCGACGGTGTCGTCGCGGCCTGCGGCAATGCGCAGGGAATGGAGCTGCCGACGACGGTCGCGCCCTTCATCCTGCGGGGCGTCTCCCTCATCGGCGTCGAAAGCGTGCGGCCCAATCTGCCGCTGCGGCGCAGGGGCTGGGAGCGGCTGGCGCGCGATCTCGACAAGGGGATTCTCGCGCGGATGACGCAGACGGCGCCTTTCGCGCAGGCGCTCGACCATGCGCGATCGATCGTCGCCGGCAAGATCAGGGGCCGGCTGGTGATCGAGATCGGCGATTCTCGCAGCGTCGGATAGGACGTGACGAAATGAGCAGCGCCTTCACCAAGGAACAGGACGACGACGAGCTCCGCATGGAGCTTCCCGATCGTCCGATCAGCCCACATCGCAATCTCGTCACGCCCGAGGGCTTCGCGCTGATCGAGGCGGAGCTCGCGCGCCTGCACAAGGAGCTCGAGGCCGCGCAGGCGCAGGACGACAAGGCCGCGGCGGCGCGGGCGGCGCGCGATTTTCGCTATTGGTCGGCGCGGCGGGCGAGCGCGGAGATCGTGCGGCCCATTCCCGATCACGAGCAGGCGCGCTTCGGCCATCGCATCGTCATCGAGGACGAGAGCGGCAAGCGTCAGAGCTTTCGATTGGTCGGGGAAGACGAGGCCGATCCCGCCAAGGGGCTCATCCCCTATGTCGCCCCGCTCGCCAAGGCCTTGCTCGGCAAGAGCGTCGGCGATGGCGTCGAGGTCATTCATCACAGCGCCAGGATCGTCGAAATCGGCTGACGCTCCGGGGAGGAACCGCGCGTGAAAGCCGCGCGGTTCGCCTTGGTTCTCACGCCGCTTTCTTGACCGCGGGCTTGGCCTGCGGCTTGGCGGCTTTTTCCGCCGCAGGGGCCGGCGCCGCGGCGGCGGCCGGCTTGCGAGCCGGCTCTTGCTTGGGCGCGATCTTGCCGGCGACCTTGGCGGCCGGCTTGGTTTCGACCTTTGCCGCAGGCTTGGTCTCCGCCTTGGTTTCGGGCTTGGCCTCCACCTTGGCGGCGGGCTTCGCTTCCGCCTTGGCGGCCGGCTTGGCCTCGACCTTGGTTTCGGCCTTGGCCACAGGCTTGGCCTCGACCTTCGGCTCGGCCTTGGCGGCCGGCGCGGCGACGCCCTTCTTGAGGCGGCGCTTCACCGATTGCCAGAGTTCGCGCATCTCCTGAGAGGCGACGCCCTCGGGATTGAGCTCGCAGACGCCGAGACCGAGGCGGGCCGCCTCCTGATAGTCGACGCGCGCCGAGACCAGCGGCGACAGCAGCGCGCCGATCGCCTGCAGCGCCTGCGCGCCCTGGTCGACGCGGGCGTTCTGCTGGGCGGGCGGGCACTGGTTGAGAAGAAAGGCGTATTCTTTCTTCTTGTCCTTGATGCTGGCGCGGGTCAGCTCGCAGGCCCACAGATCGAAGACATTGGGGCGGGCCGGGATGATGCAGAGATCGGCGGCGCGAATGGCGGCCTCCGAATATTCGCTGTCGGCGCCCGGCGCGTCGATGACGACGAGGGTGACGCCCTTCTTCTCGAGCGCGGCGAGCGCCTTGCCGAGCTTGGCCGGCGGCACATGCTCGACCGGCACGTCGGTCGCCTCGCGCGCCTTCGACCATTTGACCAATGACTGGAGCGGATCCAAATCGATAATGAAAACACGCTCGCCCGCGCAACTGGCGGCGACGGCGATGCTGCTTGCGAGCGTGCTCTTTCCGGCGCCGCCCTTCTGCGTGACGAATGCGATAGTGCGCATGTGATCGACCTGTGTTTGAAAGATGAGGCCCCTACGCCGCCGAGACGCCACCAGAAAGGACGCCACTAGAAAGAACGCCACGAGAGAACAGGGAGGGTCGCGAAAATTTTACAGAATCGTAATACTCCCCGAATGGTTAACCGCCGGTTAAACAGGGCCGGCGAAGGTAAAGGTTCGGAAATTACGAACAAGGGACCGGGCGCGACCGCGGGCGATCCGCTATAATAGCGGGCTATGAGTGATTTGTTCGCCGCCGCCGGGCTCGATCGCAACGCGCCGCATCCGCTCGCCGACCGCCTGCGCCCACAAAAGCTGGAGGAGGTGGCCGGCCAGGACCATCTCCTCGGCCCGGACGGGGCGCTGACGCGCGCGATCCGCTCGGGCTCGATCGGCTCGCTGATCTTCTGGGGGCCGCCCGGCACCGGCAAGACGACGGTGGCGCGGCTTCTCGCCCATGAGACCGATCTCGCCTTCGTGCAGATTTCGGCGATCTTCACCGGCGTCGCCGATTTGAAGAAGACCTTCGAGGCGGCGCGCGCGCGCCGCGCCATGGGGCAGGGGACGCTGCTCTTCGTCGACGAGATTCATCGCTTCAATCGCAGCCAGCAGGATTCCTTCCTGCCGGTGATGGAGGACGGCTCTGTCACGCTGATCGGCGCGACGACGGAAAACCCCTCTTTCGAGCTCAACGCCGCGCTTCTCTCGCGCGCCCGCGTGCTGATCTTCAAATCGCTGGGCGCCGAGGCGATCGAAAAGCTGCTGCGCCGGGCCGAGCAGGCCGAGGGAAAGCCCCTGCCGCTCGACGAGGACGCGCGCGCCGCTCTCGTGGCCATGGCCGATGGCGACGGCCGCGCCTCTCTGACCCTCGCCGAGGACGTCTGGCGCGCGGCGGGGGAGGGCGAGGTTTTCGACCGCGCGCGGCTCGCCGAGATCGTGCAGCGGCGCGCGCCCATCTACGACAAGGCGCAGGAGGGCCATTACAATCTCATCAGCGCGCTGCACAAATGCGTGCGCGGCTCCGACCCGGACGCCGCCCTCTATTATTTCGCGCGAATGCTGGTCGCGGGCGAAGATCCGCTGTTTCTGGCGCGGCGAATCGTCCGCATGGCGGTCGAGGATATCGGCCTCGCCGATCCGCAGGCGCTGGTCGTCGCCAACGCCGCCAAGGACGCCTATGATTTTCTCGGCAGTCCCGAGGGTGAGCTGGCCCTCGCGCAGGCCGTTCTCTATGTGGCGACCGCGCCCAAATCCAACGCGGGCTATGTCGCCTACAAGGCCGCCCGCCGCCTCGCCGAGGAGAGCGGCTCGCCCATGCCGCCCAAGACCATCCTCAACGCGCCGACGAAATTGATGAAGAGCGAAGGCTATGGCGAGGGCTATCGCTATGACCATGACGAGCCCGACGCCTTCTCCGGCCAGGATTACTGGCCCGAATCGCTCGGCCGGCGGAGCTTCTACCGTCCCGTGGAGCGCGGTTTCGAGCGCGAGATCGCCAAGCGGCTCGATTATTGGGAACGGCTGCGGAGGGAGCGGGGCGGCTCCTGAAGTGGCGAGCAAGTCATTGAAAGAAGAGTCGTTCTCAGGCGACGGAAGCGCGCTGCTCGGGATCGAATATTCATCTTCGATGCTATCATCGCGCTACGACTGACCTTCAAACACTTGTTCATATTCAATGTTCCAGCTTCGGCGGGGATCGTCGTCCGCGGCGGCGGCCTCCGCGCCCGCGCCCTGGCGGGCGGCGCTGCCTCGATGATCAACAACTTGAATATTTTGTTCAAAATCCCTCCTGCCGCGATTCGGCGAAGCTGAGGTTCGTGCTTTTGAAGATGTCAAGCATAGATTCTCTCAGAGCGTATTCGATGTGACGGATATGTCACAATCATAATGAAATCGGACGTTGGCGAAGCAAATTGGCGCAGACAGCGTTGACGTGGCTTTGGGCCGAGGCGTAGACCACGCTCGATCGGCAACACCGAGCGGTCGCTCGGTCCCGGCGTCGGGGGGCGCAGCGGACACAAGCGACGGCCGCACTGATCCAGTGAGGGAACCTATGAAAACTCTTTCCGCCGTCGGCGCGCTCGCGCTGGCCATCGCCTCCGCTCCGGCTTTCGCGGCCGACCTTCCGTCGCAGAAGGCCGCGCCCGCTTTCGTCGCTCCGGTCGCGCCCGCCTTCAGCTGGACCGGCTTCTACGCCGGCGTGAACATCGGCTATGGCTGGACCGACAATAACAATGTCAGCGGCCTGTCGTCCTTCGGCCTGCTGCCGGTTTCGGCCTGGTCCTATGGCGCCTCCAACGCCGACGGCGTGCTCGGCGGCGTTCAGATCGGCTATAATCATCAGTTCGCCGGCACGGGCTTCGTGGTCGGCCTCGAGGCCGATTTCCAGGGCGCCGATCTGAAGGGCTCCACCGGCGGCTTCGGCTTCGGCCTGCTGCCGTCCGGCGTGACCGCGAATCAGCGTCTCGACTGGTTCGGCACGGTGCGCGGCCGCGTCGGCTACGCCGTTCTGCCGACCCTGCTCGTCTATGGCACGGGCGGCTTCGCCTATGGCGAGGGCTCGACGACCTTCTCTTATGCGGATGGCGCCGGCTTCGCCGCTTTCGGCTCCGAGAACGGCACGCGCACCGGCTGGACCGCCGGCGGCGGCGTGGAATGGGCGTTCCTGCCGAACTGGTCGGCCAAGGTCGAGTATCTCTATACGGAACTCGAGCGCGGCAATGCGATCGGCGTCCCGACCTTCCCGGCGGCGCTGCTGGTCAGCCAGCGCGGCGTGGAGAACCACTTCCACACCGTTCGCGTCGGCCTGAACTATCATTTCAATCTGTTCGGCGCGCCGGCTCCGGTGATCGCGAAATACTGATCTTATCGAGATTCGGGGAGAAGAGCCCGGCGCATCGCGCCGGGCTTTTTTCGTTTGCGCCCCGTCTGTTCGAGAAACAGGCGAGGCGCCCGTTTTTCCAGCGCTCTGGCGTGGACGCGGCCGGCCATACGAGTTAAAGAAGTCTCGAGATGCGACTGAGAGACTTGGCCCATTTTTTCCGCCGACTGGCGGTATCGAACGTCGTTCCGACCGACGCGGGGGAGCGGCGGCCGAGCGTTCTTCCTGTTTGGAGCCGTTCTAATTCGCCGCGTTCGCGCGCGGCTATCGGCGCGGCGCTGCTGGCGAGCGCCATGCTCGGCTCGCTGTTTCCGCAAATTTCCGCGCCTTTTCGCGCGCTGTTCGCCGCCGGCGAGAAAGCCGCGGAACCGTCCGACGCCAAGCGCGCGGATGGATTGGTCAAATTGACGGCCGAGCAGATCGGGGCCGCCAAGATCACGACGGTCGCGGCGGCGCCGGGCGTGCTGACGCGGACCGTCGTCGCGCCGGCCGTCGTCGCCGTCGATCCCGACCGCATCGGCCGCGTGGCCGCGAAAGTCGTCGGCGCCGTCGCCGAATTGCGCAAGCGGCTCGGCGATCCGGTCGAGAAAGGCGAGGTGATCGCCATCATCGACAGCCGCGAGGTCGCCGACGCCAAGAGCGATTATCTCGCCGCCAGAGTGGCGCTCGATCTGCAATCGGCGCTGTTCCAGCGCGAGAAGGGGCTGTTCGACAAGAAAATCGCCGCCGAGCAGAGCTTTCTCAAAGCCCGCGGCGCCTATGAGGAGGCGAGGCTCCGCGTCGAGCTGGCGCGGCAGAAACTCGCCGCGCTCGATCTTTCGGAAGCCGAGATCGCTGCTCTGCCGGGCCAGCCGGTCGGCGAATTGCGCCGCAAGGAGATTCGCGCGCCGTCCTCGGGCAAGGTGATCGAGCGTCGCGCCGATCTCGGCCAGCCGGTCGGCGGCGATGTGCAACTCTATGTCGTCGCCGATCTGTCCACTGTCTTCGCCGAGATCGCAGTCGCCATCGCCGATTTGCCGTCGGCGCGCGAGGGGCAGAGCGTGCGCCTCTCGCATGACGGCGAGGAGGAGGCCATGGGCCGCATCGTCTTCATCGGCCCCATGCTCGATCACGAGACGCATTCCGGCCGCGCCGTCGCCTCTTTCGCCAATGCGGATTTCGCTCTTCGTCCCGGCACGGCGATGACGGCGCGCGTCGCGCTCGAGGAGAAGCCGGCGCGCCTGCGCCTGCCGCGCGCGGCGCTGCTCGCTTTCGAGGGCGAGACGGTCGTCTTCGTGCGTACGCCCGAGGGCTTCGTGAAGCGCAAGGTCGAGACGGGCGCGAGCGACGATGAGGCGATCGAGATCGTCTCCGGGCTCGAGGAGGGGGAGCAGGTGGCCGTGGCCAATGTCTTCGTGCTGAAGGCGGAGCTCGGCAAATCGCGGCTCGAAGGGTTGGATTGACCGCCCGCCTCGTCGACGACGGCGGCGCGCGAGAATGTGTGACGGTGGATGATCGAGCGTTGCATCGCCTTTTCGGTTCGTCAGCGTTGGCTCATCGCGCTGCTGACTCTGCTCGCCTGCCTCATCGGCGTCTCATCGCTCGATCGCCTGCCGATCGACGCCGTGCCGGACATCACCAATAATCAGGTGCAGATCAACGCCATCGCGCCGGCGCTGTCGCCGACCGAGGTCGAAAAGCAGATCACCTTCCCCATAGAGAATGCGATCGCCGGCATTCCCGGCCTCGAATATACGCGCTCGCTCTCGCGCAACGGCTTCGCGCAGGTGACGGCGGTCTTCGCCGAGAAGCTCGACATTTATTTCGCGCGCCAGCAGGTGAGCGAGCGCCTCGCCGAGGCGAAGGAGAATTTCCCCATCGGCGTCGAGGCGCGCATGGGGCCGATCGCGACGGGCCTCAGCGAAGTCTATATGTGGGCGATCCGCTATGCGCCCAAGCAGCCCGGCCGCAAATATCTCGATGGCGAGCCCGGCTGGCAGAATGACGGCTCCTATCTGACGCCGGACGGGCAGATGCTGCGCAGCGATCTCGAGCGCTCGGCCTATCTGCGCACCGTGCAGGATTGGATTGTCAAGCCGCAGCTCAAAATCGTGCCCAATGTCGCCGGCATCGATTCGCTCGGCGGCTTCGTGAAGCAGTTCGACGTGCGGCCGGATGCGATGAAGCTCTATTCGCTCGGCCTCTCCTTCGGCGATGTCGCCGCCGCGCTCGAGCGTAACAATCAGAGCCGCGGCGCCGGCTATATCGAGCGCAGTGGCGAAGGTTATGTGGTGCGCAGCGGCGGCCGTCTGGAGACGATGGACGACATAGAGCGCGTCGTCGTTTCGACGCGCAATGGCGTGCCGATCCGCGTTAGGGACATCGCCGAGGTCGGCGTCGGCCGCGAGATGCGCGTCGGCAGCGCCAGCATGGACGGCGAGGAGGTCGTCATCGGCACGGCCTTGATGCTGATCGGCGGCAATAGCCGCGCGGTCTCCGCCGCCGTCGGCGCCAAGCTCGACTCCATTCGCGCCGCGCTGCCGCCGGGCGTCGAGGCGAAGACCATTCTCGACCGCACCGTGCTCGTCGACGCGACGATCCGCACCGTGGCCTCCAATCTCGCCGAGGGCGCGCTGCTGGTCATCGTCGTGCTGTTTCTGCTGCTCGGCAATTTTCGCGCGGCGCTGATCACGGCGCTGGTCATTCCCATCACCATGTTGCTGCTCGCCACCGGCATGGTCTATGGCCGCATCAGCGCCAATCTCATGAGCATGGGCGCGCTGGACTTCGGCCTCATCGCCGATGGCGCGGTGATCGTCGCCGAGAACAGCCTGCGCCATCTCTTCGAGCGGCGCCATGCGCTGGGGCGCGCGCTCTCGCTCGAGGAGCGATTGCAGACGGTCATCGCCTCCGCCGTGGAAATGATCCGCCCGACCGTCTATGGCCAGGCGATCATCATTCTCGTCTATGTGCCTTTGCTGTCCTTTTCGGGCGTCGAAGGCAAAATGTTCCATCCCATGGCGCTGACGGTGATCTTGGCGCTCGCCAGCGCCTTCGTCCTCTCGCTCACTTTCGTTCCGGCGATGATCGCCATTCTCGTCTCCGGCCGCGTCGAGGAGAGCGAGAACAAATTCATCGCCACGCTGAAGCGCGCCTATCTGCCGCGCTTGCAAAGCGCCATTGCGTCGCCGCGCCGGCCCATCGCCATCGGCGCGGGGGCCTTTCTGGTGGCCTTGCTGCTCGCTTCGCGGCTCGGGCAGGAGTTCATCCCGACGCTCGACGAGAAAAATCTCGCCATGCAGGCGGGCCGCATTCCGAGCGCCTCGCTCACCCAGTCGCAGGAGATGCAGAAGGACGTCGAGAACGCCATCCATCAGGCTCCCGAGGTCGCCTATGTCTTCTCCAAGACGGGAACGGCGGAGGCGGCGACCGATCCCATGCCGCCCAATCTCACCGACACCTATATTTTCTTGAAGCCGCGCGCGGAATGGGCCGATCCCCAGCTCCCCAAGGAGGAGCTGATCCGCCGCATCGACGCGCATGTCTCCAGGCTGCCCGGCAATCTCTATGAATTCTCGCAGCCGATTCAGTTGCGCTTCAACGAACTGCTCGCCGGCGTGCGCGGCGACATAGCTGTGAAGGTGTTCGGCGAGGAATTCGACTCCATGGCCAAGGAGGCGGAGCAGATCGCCGGCCTGCTGCGCAATGTCTCCGGCGCCGAGGACGTGAAGGTCGAGCAGATCGCGGGCCTCCCCTTCCTCGAGATCAAGATCGACAAGACCGAGATCGCCCATCTCGGCCTCAGCGTCGCGGAAGTGCAGGACGTCATCGGCGCCGCCGTGGGCGGCCAGCGCGCCGGCGTCGTCTTCGAGGGCGACCGGCGCTTTCCGATCATCGTGCGGTTGAAGGACGAGTTGCGCCACGATATTCGCGCGCTCGAAAATCTTCCCGTTTCCGTGCGCGGACACGATACGGGGAAGATGCGCACAGTGCCGCTGAAGCAGGTCGCCTCTTTCTCCTTCCATGAGGGGCCGAACCAGATTTCGCGCGAGAACGGCAAGCGCCGCGTCGTCGTCACCGCCAATGTGCGGGGGCGCGACATCGCCTCCGTCGTCGCCGATGCGCAGGAGAAAGTGAAGGCGAAGGTCACGCTCGCGCCCGGCGATTGGCTGTCCTGGGGCGGGCAGTTCGAGAATCTCGCCGCCGCGCGGCAGAAGCTCATTGTCGTCGTGCCCTTGTGCTTCTTCCTGATCTTCCTGCTGCTCTATTCGGCGCTGGGCTCGGCGCGCGACGCGCTCATCGTGTTCAGCGCCGTGCCGCTGGCGCTGTCGGGCGGCGTCGCCGCCTTGTGGCTGCGCGGAATGCCCATGTCGGTCTCCGCCGCCGTCGGCTTCATCGCGCTCTCCGGCGTCGCCGTGCTCAACGGCCTCGTCATGCGCAGCTATATTCTGCAGCTCGTGCAGCAGGGCCGGGCGCCGCGCGACGCCATTGTCGAAGGCGCGATGACGCGCCTGCGGCCCGTGGCGATGACGGCGCTCGTCGCCTCGCTGGGCTTTTTGCCGATGGCCTTTGCCACGGGCACGGGCGCGGAAGTGCAAAAGCCCATCGCCACTGTCGTCATCGGCGGCCTGGTCAGCGCGACCATTCTGACGCTCTTCGTGCTGCCGGCGCTCTATGCGCTGTTCGGGCGCGACGAGGCGGTCGTCGCGCCGGAAGAGGAAGTCGTCGCCGAGCCGAGAGGCGCCGACGCATGAGAGGCGTTTCCATCTTCGCTCTGGGGCTCGCTCTGCTGGCGCCGGCCGCCGCCTCGGGAGAAACCCTCGCCGGCGCGCTGGCGCGCGCCTATGAGCTCAATCCGACGCTCAATTCCGCGCGCGCCGGCCAGCGCGCCAACGACGAGAATGTGCCGCGCGCGCTCTCGCAATTTCGCCCCAGCGTGCGGACCGACGCCTTTCTCGGCGTCGAGCGGCGCCGCTCGGTGCAGAAGTCCTTCGAATACGACAATGGCAATTACCTCGATCCGATATGGGTCGAGAGCATTCAGAACAATCGTGGCGGCGGCCCGCCGCGTTCCGCCGTGCTCAGCGTCGAGCAGCCCTTGTTCGACGGCTTTCGCACGCAGAACGCCGCGCTCGCCGCGCAGACCAATGTGCATGGAGGACGCGAGCGGCTGCGGCTCATGGAGCAGCGGGTGCTGTTCGAGGCCGTCTCCGTCTATATGAACGTGCTGCGCGACACTGCTGCGCTGCGCTTGCAGCAGAACCATGTTTCCGTGCTAGAGGAGCAGCTGCGCCAGACCAAGGAGCGCTATGCGGCCGGCGAGATCACGCCGACCGACATTGCGCAAGCCGAGGCGCGCCTCTCCGCCGGCCGCTCGCAAGCCGCGACGGCGCGCGCCGAGCTCGACGCCGGCCTCGCGCGCTATGCGCAGATCATGGGAGCGGACGCGAAGCGCCTCGCGCCGGCCGAGCCGATCGATCGCCTGCTGCCGAAGACGCGCGAGGCGGCCGAGCGCATCGCGCTCGTCGAGCATCCCGTGGTGCGCGCGGCGCAGCATGACGCCGAGGCCGCCGATCTCGACATAAGGGTGATCGAGAGCGATTTTCTGCCCAGCCTCTCCATGGTCGGCAAGGTCTACACGGAGTCCGACATCGACGGCCGCGGCAATCGCGCCGTCGGCGCGCAAGTGCTGGGCAAATTATCGGTGCCAATCTATTCGGGCGGCGGGACCTCGGCGCGGCTGCGTCAGGCGAAAGAGACGGCGGGACAGAAGAAATTCGACGTCGACGCCGCCCGCGCCGAGCTGATGGCGCTGATCCGCGCCAATTGGGGAGGGCTGCAGGCGGCCAAAGCGCAGATCGGCGCCGCCAGCGCGCAGATCGCCGCCGCCGAGCGCGCGCTCGCGGGCGTGCGCGAGGAGGCCAAGGCCGGCAAACGCACCACGTTGGAGATTTTGAACGCGCAGCAGGAACTGCTCGGCGCGCGGCTGGCGTTGGTCGTCGCGCAGCGCGACCGCGTCGTCGCCTCCTACGCCGTGCTGGCGGCGATGGGCCGATTGTCGGCGCAGCAGCTCGGCCTTTCCGTCGCGGCCTATGACGCATCCGCGCATTTCGAGGCGGTCAAAGACTCTTGGGGCGGAATCGAAACGCCCGGCGGCCGCTGAGCGACGCCGGGCGTTTTGAATGCGCGGCCTGGACCGCGAGCCTCGAGGCCCGCAAATCCCTTCCCGTCAGTCGCGGCCGGCGGAGCGGCGCTGATCGCGCTCCGCAGCGGCCTTGTCGCCGGCGGGCGCCGCGCTCGCGGTGGCGGGGGGCGCGTCCTGTCCGGCGGCGGCCAGCACGGCCTGGCGGAACACGCCTTCCACCGAGACGACGAAATTGTAATTCGTCGTCGAATAGGGCCCGACATGGGACGGATCATTGCTGCGCCAGCCGACGAGAATGGCGCCGAGATCGGCGTGCCGCTCGCCCGCGAGAACCGCGCCGCCCGATGCGCCGTCGCCGGTGCCGCAATCGAAGGCGAATTCGCGCGCGCCGCCCTTGAGCTGATTGGTCTGCGCGCGCAGGCGGCAGGACTCGAAGGACATGGTCTCGGCGTCGCGCCAATCGGAATGGCCGCGCGAGACGAATTCCACCGTCTGCTCCACGGCGATCTGATCGGCGAGACCATAAGGCTTCACATCGTCGAGCGGCTGCGTGAGCCGGGCCACCGCCCAGTCGTTGATCGCCTTGACCGCATAGGGCTTGGCGGAGCCGGCGACGATCGACGACATATCCACCGCTATGCGGCGCTTCTTGCCCTCGACCTCGGTGACGAATTGGCAGCTGCGCGCACGCTTGGCGCCGCGCTCGTCGTAGAAGACATGCGCCGCAGTGGTGATGACGTTGTTGGCGAGGGTGAGCTGCCCGGCGCCATGCGCGCGACCGCATTGGATGAGTCCAGAAGCGGCGTGCGACTGCTTCAGCGCGCCGGCGTCGAGCTTTTGACGCGCGGCGAATTGGTCGGCGTTGGCGCGGCGCTCGGAGCCGAGCACCAGCACTTTCGTCGGTTCCAGCCGCGCGGCGGCGGAGAATTTCACCTGCTGGGTGACGCCGGCTTCCGCGGTGGAGGAGGATAGTGGCGCAGCCGCCAAGCAAAGGGCGGCCGCGAAAAGACGATATTCGACGTTCTTCATCGCGTCCTCTTGTCTCGTTCGTGACTAGGACTATGCGAGGGCATTGCAGTTCACAAGCTTGGCAGTAGGCAAAAACACGGACTTCGCCGGAATACCTTCGAAGCGTCACAGAGTCGCCACGCAGCGACACGGCCGCCGTGAAATCGCCGCCGTCTGCGGCGCGGGACGGAAGGCGTCGTCATGCGTTATCGATGGACGTCGACATTGGACAGGAGCCTTGGCGCATGAGATCGAAACTATGTGATGCTGCCTGTGCGGGGCTCGCCATTCTGCTCGCCGCGGCGCCTGCGCGGGCGCGGGCGCCATGGCCGGACGATTTCGTCGGTCGTCTCGAAGCGCTGGCGCTCGTCGAGACGCTGAGCGCGCAAATGCTCGCCACGCGCAGCGCGACGGCGACATTGGAGAAATGGTGCGCCGATCATCATATGGCCGCCGATCCGAAGATCGTCGCCCGCGTCGCGCCGGGCAATCCGACGCCGCCGAGCGCGGAGCAGCGCGAGCGGCTCGGCGTCGGCCCGCAGGAGAAGGTGAAGTATCGCCGTGTCGCGCTCGCCTGCGGCGATCATGTTCTGCTCGAAGCAGACAATTGGTATGTGCCCTCGCGACTGACGCCGGAGATGAACCGCGCGCTGGAGACGACGGATGCGCCCTTCGGCAAGGTGATCGCGCCACTGCGGCCCTTTCGCCGCGTTTTCTCGGCGGAGCGGCGCTGGTCGCCATTGCCGCAGGGATGGGAGGGCAAGACGCGCGCGGCGCTCATGAAGGAGCTGCCGAAAGGAAAGGCGCTCGATACGCCTCATGCGCTGTTCGAGTTCGAGGTCATCGTCCATTCGGGCGGCGGCGAGCCGATCGCGGAAGTGCGCGAGACTTATACGAGCGGCTTGTTGGATTTCGACGCTGCGGCGCGCGAGCGCTGAAAGCGAATCCTCGCTTGGCGAGTGGCATGAAAGAAATTACAATCTCGGAATATTTGAGCATTGTGGCGTAACGCCAACGCAAAAGAGTAAAACGGATTGAGGGTCATATGACGATCAGCGCAGATCAGCACCCGCTTACCAAGACGCAGCACACCGCTGCATGTACTATTATAGCATTATTTTGGGGGATTGGCGTCACATTGATTGACCAACACCCAGAAGTCGGTATTTCACTTTCCTTGTTAGGGATAGCTATAACATTGTGGATGTATGGACGCGATTTTTCCAATATCAAAATCGCGCGCGTGAAAGAGTGGCCCTGGATTGGAATAATTATAATGTCGATCGAAATCGTCGTTCCAGGGTATCTTTTTTATATCACGCATCATGTTGGTATATATCCTGGAATAGGAAATACGGAATCCGTTTCCGGGGAGGCGGTGTCTCCGTTAAATACAAGTAGCCAAACGCCTGCTGATAAAAAAGGGAGCAGTGCAGACTGTCACCCTGGGGCGTTTGCTTGTATCAGGGCGTCTGGGGGTGGAGTTGTTGATGGGATTCACTTTTACGACACAAAATCATGTTTACCTGGGCCATTTCTGGATGTAAAAGGAGACGGTGGAGTTATAAATGATATAACGTCAGACAGATATGCGAGTTTGTGTAAAGAAGACAGTAAAATAGAAAATAAAGGTGCCTCTATTAAAAGAGGCTCGAAAGAGTAAGTTGAAGCTCACCTGCGTCGCAAGGTGCTAATGCTCAGCTTTCCGTCTCACCCTCTTCGTCGAACATTCCGAATTGCGCCGGCGGGCGTGACGGCTCGGCGAGGCCGAGATGGCGGAAGGCGTGCGGCGTCAGCAGACGGCCGCGCGGCGTGCGTTGCAGAAAGCCCTGCTGCAGCAGAAACGGCTCGATGATGTCCTCGATCGCGTCGCGCGGCTCGGAGAGGGCGGCGGCGATCGTCTCTATCCCCACCGGGCCGCCGCCGAAATTGACCGCCACCATTTCGAGATAACGACGGTCCATCACATCGAGCCCGATGCTGTCGACCTCGAGCAGAGCCAGCGAGCGATCGGCGAGCTCGCGCGTCACCTGTCCCGCATTCTCGACAATGGCGAAATCGCGCACGCGGCGCAGCAGGCGGCCGGCGATGCGCGGCGTGCCGCGCGAGCGCCGCGCGATCTCGCGCGCGCCATCCTCGCTCATGGAGACGCCGAGCACGCGCGCGCCGCGCCGCACGATCAGCTCCAATTCTTCCGCCGTGTAGAAATTGAGCCGGATCGGAATGCCGAAACGATCGCGCAGCGGCGTCGTCAGCAGGCCGGCGCGCGTCGTCGCGCCGACGAGGGTGAATTTGGCGAGATCGATCTTCACCGAGCGCGCCGCCGGTCCTTCGCCGATGATGAGATCGAGCTGGAAATCCTCCATGGCCGGATAGAGGATTTCCTCCACCGCCGGATTGAGGCGATGAATCTCGTCGATGAAGAGAACGTCGCGCGGCTCGAGATTGGTGAGCTGCGCCGCGAGATCGCCGGCCTTGGCGATGACCGGGCCGGAGGTGGAGCGGAAATTGACCCCGAGCTCTCGGGCGACGATCTGCGCCATGGTCGTCTTGCCGAGGCCGGGCGGGCCGACCAGCAGCACATGATCGAGCGCCTCGCCGCGCGTCTTGGCCGCCTCGATGAAGATTTTGAGATTCTTGCGCGCCGCCTCCTGGCCGGTGAAATCGCCGAGCGAGAGCGGACGCAGCGAGGCGTCCGGATCGTCGTCGCGCTTTTCGGGCGTCACCAGCCGGCGGGGAGGGGTGGTCAAAGAATCGGGCTCCGGGCGTTTCAGGGACGGCGAGAGCTTTATACCGCGAGCAGGGGATTCGGAACGCCTATCCTGGGCTGGCCGCCGATCCGGCCAGCAGGCCGCCGTCGATGTTCAGCTCGGCTCCGGTGACATAGGTCGCCTCGTCCGAGGCCAGCAGCACGGCGAGCGCCGCGACTTCCTCCGGCCGTCCGAACCGGCGCAGGGGCGTGTCGCGAACGAAGGCCGCCATGCGGGCCTCGCGATCGGGACCGCTTCCGAGCATGGGCTCCCACATCGGCGTCAGTATCGCGGCCGGATGGATCGAGTTGCAGCGGATCGCGAGGCCCTGCGCGGCGCACCATAGAGCGACGGTCTTGGTATGGTTGCGCACCGCCGCCTTGGAGGAGGCGTAAGCGGCGGCGCCCGCAATGCCGACGAGGCCCGATCGCGAGGATATGTTGATGATCGATCCGGTCCCCGCCGGCCGCATCGCGCGGATCGCATGTTTGCAGCCGAGAAACACGCCGTCGAGATTCGTCTCATGCACGGCGCGCCAATCCTCGAGGCGCGCATTTTCCGGGTCATGGGCGGCGGCGCCGGCTTCGAAGCCGGTGATCCCCGCATTATTGACGACGACGTCCAGCCGACCGCGCTCGGAGAGCGCGAGAGCGACGACCTCGCGCCAATCGGCTTCCTCCCGCACGTCGAGACTTGCGTAAGCGGCGCCTTCGCCGAGCGCGGCGGCCGTCGCGCGTCCGTTGTCGTCGTCGATATCGGTCAGATAAACGAAGGCGCCTTCGTCGACGAAGGCCCGGGCGATCGCCGCGCCGATGCCTCGCGCCGCGCCGGTCACGAGCGTTACTTTCTCTTTCAGCCGAGTCATTCGGCGCTCCCGGTTTCAGTCCGTCCGCATGTTCGGCGGCCGAACAGATGCGCGGAATGGGGCGTTATGTTAGAGTGCCGCCAGGAGCCGAGACCATGAGCCGCCCCTCGTCGCAATACGAGTATATGTCCCTCGACGATTTCGAGGAACTGCTCGCCGACAAGCCCACGAATGAAAAGTGGGAGCTGATCGGCGGCCGCGTCGTGCGCATGATGGTGGGCGCGCGATGGGAGCATAATTACATCATCCAGAACCTTTCCTCCGGCATTCGTGAGAGGCTGAGGGCGAATGGCTCGTCGTGCCGGACATTAACCGAGAGCTTCCGGCTGCGTGACGCCCCTATGGATTCGTCCATGCTGCCCGATGTGATCGTGCATTGCCGTCCGCTCGAGCCCGGCGCGACGTCGCTGAACGATCCGACGGTCCTCGTCGAGGTCATGTCCGAGGGCAGCAAGGCGCGCGACCGTTTCGAGAAATGGGCCGTCTATCAGAAGCTGCCGAGCTTGCGTCATTACGTGCTGGTCGAGCGCGATCGGGCGCATATAGAGACCTTCGATCGGGCGGGCGCGGACTGGGCCGGCGTGCAGATTCTCGACGGGCTCGAGGCGGAGCTGAATTTGCCGGCGATCGGCGTGAGCGTGCCGCTCGCGGAAATCTATCGGGATGTGATCACGGCCTGAGCCTCAACGCGCGCCCACGCGCCGGCGCGGCTCGATCGTCACCCACACATTCGGGTCTTCCTGCGACTGGCGCTTGACGAAGCGATAGACGGTCGCGTCCCAGGGCTTCACCTCGTCGGTGAGATTGTCGAGGATGAAATCGCCGCGGCTGGTGCGCGCGGTCAGAATGGCGTGGCCCTGGTCGTTCTTGTCGCGCACGATCGTCATCAGCAGAGCCTGGCGCGGAAAGCCCATCTCCATCAGCAGCCGGCGCTTTTCCAGCGCATAGATTTTGCAGTCGCCCTTGCCGTCGACGGGATAGTCCCAATGATCGGCGATCGTGCCCCAATGCTCGAGGTTCGAAAGCGGCTCGATCGCGGCGTTCACCGCGCGATTGATCTCGTTCAGCCGCGCCCAGGCCTCGCGCGAGAGCTCTATGTCCGCGGCGGGGAGGATCGATTGGCGGCATTCCTGCGGCTGGCGGCCGCAAAAATCCATCCAGCCATAGGGAATGGAGGTCGGCTCGCCGGTGACGACGAAGCTCGCGCGCGGAATCTCGGGCCCGGCGACGGAGCCGTGGAATTCCGCTTTCGCGGCGGAGCCGCCGAAGAGGACGAGCGCCAAAGAGACGCGCAAAGAGACACGAGCGAGAAAATCTGCCACGCCGACCCCCGGACCGCCCGGCGAGGAGGTGGGACGCCTCGCCATCGGAGCCGAGAATGCGCGCGGCTCTTTTGCCCGTCCGCCAATTCGAATGCTCGGATTTTATCGATCGCGCGCTTTTTCGCGGCGACGTTGACCCTGGCCCCGCCGGCGCAATCTGAGAGGCGCAGCCGCCTTCCCTCGCTTCAGCGGAGAAAGACCCAGATGGCCACGGCAAAGAAACCCGAGACGAGCGCCGGACGCCCCATCCCCTCTTTCGGCAATCCCGATCTTCCGCCGCAGGGCGCGATCAATGCGCGGAATAAAGCGAGCCTCACCGATCCCGGCCCGCGCAGCGAGCCGCTCGGCGCTCAATTCCCTTCGGCGCAGTTTCCGCCGCCCACCGACGTCAGCGACATGCCCATGTTCTGGGCGTCGTTCAACAATGCGCCCAAGCGCGTGCAGAACGGCGGTTGGGCGCGGCAGGTCACGCAATATGATTTCGCCATCGCCGAGGAGATTTCCGGCGTCGATATGCGGCTGACGGCGGGTGGAATAAGGGAGATGCATTGGCACCTCGCCGCCGAATGGGGCTATGTCTCCTATGGCTCCTGCCGCGTCACCGTGCTCGACGATCAGGGCCGCGCCTATGTCTCCGATGTGAAGGAGGGGGACATTTGGTATTTCCCCGCGGGCCAGCCGCATTCATTGCAGGGGCTGGGGCCGGACGGCTGCGAGTTCCTGCTCTGCTTCGACGACGGCAAGGCCACCGAATACAACACCTTGCTCGTGACCGATTGGATCGCCCACACGCCGCCGGAAATTCTCGCCGCCAATTTCGGCCTGCCGGCCGAGACTTTCGCCAATATACCGCTCAACCAGCTCTATATTTTCCAAGGTGAGGTTCCCGGTCCCCTGGCCGCCGATCAAGCCTCTTCGGCGCAAGGGGAGGGAGCGCCGCCCTATCCCTACACATTCTCGCTGAAAGGCAGCGCCGCCGCCAAAAAGACCAAGGGCGGCGAGGTGCGCGTCGCCGACAGCGACAATTTCAAGGTCTCGTCCACCATAGCGGCGGCGCTGGTCACGCTCGCGCCGGGCGCGCTGCGCGAGATGCATTGGCACCCCAATGGCGACGAATGGCAATATTGGATCAAAGGCCATGGCCGCATGACGTTGTTCGACGCCGGGCCCAAGGCGGTGACGCAGGATTTCCACGCCGGCGACATAGGCTATGTGAAGCGCGCCCATGGGCATTACGTGCAGAATGTCGGCGACACGGAGCTGCAGTTTTTGGAGGTGTTCCGCGCCGCGCATTTCCGCGACGTCTCGCTGGTCGACTGGCTCACCCATACGCCGCCGGCCATGGTCGCCCAGCATTTGAACATAGACGAGACGACCATCGCGAAATTCCCGCGCGGCAAGCCCATCGTCATGCCGTGAGGTCGCCACGAGATCGCAGGTATCATAATACCTATGCGGTCTATCGCCGGGAAATGCTGGCTTTTCGGGCGCTCTCGGGCGCCCGATTCCGTTTGACAGGGGCGGCGCGGTCGCTTATCACGCAGCGATCCCACGGGTGCAGACCCGAGAAGAACGGAAATAGCTCTCCCATGTTTGGCAAGACCTATTCGGCGAAGCCCGCCGAAGTGCAGAAGAAATGGGTGCTGATCGACGCCAAGGGCCTCGTCGTCGGCCGCCTCGCCAGCCTCATCGCGCTGCGTCTGCGCGGCAAGCACAAGGCGACCTTCACCCCCCATGTCGACGACGGCGACAACATCATCGTCGTGAACGCCGACAAGGTGATCCTCACCGGCCGCAAGCGCGACCAGAAGGTCTACCATCATCACACGGGCTTCCCGGGCGGCATCAAGGAGCGCTCGGCCAAGTTCATCCTCGAGGGCCGCTTCCCGGAGCGCGTCGTCGAGAAGGCCGTGCAGCGTATGCTGCCGCGCGGCCCGCTCGGCCGCAAGCAGCTCGGCAATCTGCGCGTCTACAAGGGGCCGGAACATCCGCATGTCGCTCAGACGCCCGAGCCGCTGGACGTCGCCGCCCTCAATCCCAAGAACGCCCGCAACGGCAAGAGCGCATAACCCATGGCCGAGACCACTCTTTCCTCTCTCTCCGAGCTCAATCAGGCTTCGGTCGCCATTGCGTCCGACGCGCCGAAATATGAGCAGAAGCTCGACAAATACGGCCGCGCCTACGCCACCGGCAAGCGCAAGAACGCCGTCGCCCGCGTGTGGATCAAGCCCGGCACGGGCAAGATCACCGTCAACGGCCGCGACGTCGCCGTCTATTTCGCGCGTCCGGTGCTGCGCATGATCCTGCAGCAGCCGCTCGGCGTCGCCAATCGCGTCGACCAGTACGATCTCGTCGTCACGGTGGCGGGCGGCGGCCTCTCCGGCCAGGCCGGCGCCGTGCGTCATGGTCTTGCAAAGGCGCTCACCCATTATGAGCCGGAGCTCCGCACCGCGCTGAAGCGCGAGGGCTTCTTAACCCGCGACTCGCGCGTGGTCGAGCGTAAGAAATACGGCAAGCGCAAAGCCCGCCGCAGCTTCCAGTTCTCGAAGCGCTGATTATCTCTCGATCGGCGATACGGGCGACAAAGGGCGGCGCGAGCCGCCCTTTTTATTTGTCTCACGGGAATCGGAACCAAGACCAATGGCGAAAATCTTCATCGACGGCGACAGCGGCACCACGGGCCTCGAGATCCGCGAGAAGCTCGCGGATGCGAAGAATCTGGAACTCGTCTCCATCGCGCCGGAGCTGCGCAAGGAGGTCTCCGCCAAGCGTGACATTCTCGCGCGCGTCGATGTCGCCATTCTCTGCCTGCCGGACGCCGCGGCCAAGGAGACGGTGGCGCTCGCCGATGAATTGGGCGAGGCCGGCCCGCGCATTCTCGACGCCTCCACCGCGCATCGCGTCGCGCCCGGCTGGACCTATGGTTTTCCCGAGCTCGCGCGCGGCCAGGCGGAGGCGATCCGCAAGGCGCGGCGCGTCGCCAATCCCGGCTGCTACGCCACGGGCGCGATCGCGCTGCTGCGCCCGCTCGTCGACGCGGGGCTGATCGCCGCGCAGGATGCGCTGACGATCAACGCCGTCTCCGGCTATTCCGGCGGCGGCAAGCAGATGATCGAGGCCTATGAGAAGGGCGAGGCGCCGGCCTTCGAGCTGTACGGCCTCACGCTCGAGCATAAGCATTTGCCGGAGATCGCCGTCTATTCGCGGCTCGCCGCGCCGCCGCTGTTCGTGCCGTCCGTGGGCAATTTCAGGCAGGGAATGCTGGTCTCCATTCCGCTCCGGCTCGACGCGCTCGCCGCGCGGCCCCGTGCGGTCGATCTCGAGGCGGCGCTGGCGCGGCACTATGCGGGCGCGACCTATGTGAGAGTCGTGCCCGCGCCCAAGTCCGGCCGTCTCGATCCGCTCGCATTGAACGGAACCGATGATCTCGAAATCTTCGTCTTCGCCCGCGAGGAGAGCCGCCATGCGCTGCTCGTCGCGCGGCTCGACAATCTGGGCAAAGGTGCGTCCAGCGCCGCCGTGCAGAATCTGGCGCTGATGCTGTCGGAGGCGTGAGCTGACCTCATTCGACCGCGCCGGGCGATCGGCGCGGTTTGAATGTTCGACGTTTAGTCGTCGTCTGCCGGGGCCTCGGCCGTGTGCAGGCGACGCGCATGAACCGTCGCCACTGCCAGCACGCCCATCGCCAGCGCTTGATGCGCTAGGCCGGCCCAGAGCGGCACGACGAGCAGAAGCGTCGCAACGCCGAGCGCGACTTGCGCGCTCACATGGCCGAACAAGAGCCCGGCGCCGCGCGCGGCGCGTCCGCCCGCCGCGGCGGAGGCGTCGATGAAGTGAAACAGCGACAGCGCGAGAATGACATAAGCGATCATGCGATGATCGAATTGCACCAGCGCGACATTATCGACGAGATTGCTCCACCAGGGCGAGAGCCGCAGCAGCTCTTCCGACGGCGGAATGAAATGATCGTCCATCAGCGGCCAAGTGTTATAGGCGTAGCCGGCGCGCAGCCCCGCGACCAGCGCGCCCGCGCCGATCTGCAAAAACACGAGAATGAGCAGCAGAGTCGCGAAAAATGAGAGCCGCCGGCGCCCGCTCGCGACGATGATGCGCGTCCCATAGCCGAGCCCGCCCGCCACCCACAGACAGGCGGAGAAGATGAAGGCGGCGAGCAGCAGATGAATGGCGAGCCGCTCCTGCGCCACCTCGACGCGATCGACGAGGCCGGAGGACACCATCCACCAGCCGACGCCGCCCTGCAGCGCGCCGAGCGCCAAAATGCCGATGAGCTTCGGCTTCACGCTTTTCGGCAGGCGTCCGCGCAGCCAGAACCAGGCCAGCGGAACGGCGAAAGCGAAGCCGATGATGCGGCCGAGCAGACGATGGCTCCACTCCCAGGCGAAGATCGTCTTGAATTGCGCGAGCTCCATGTTCGGGAACATCTCGCGATACTGCGGGATCTGCTTGTAATCCTCGAAGGCGGCTGACCATTGCGCCTCCGAGAGCGGAGGAAGAACGCCCGTTATCGGCTTCCATTGCGTGATGGAGAGGCCCGATTCGGTGAGCCGCGTCGCGCCGCCCACCACCACCATAGCGAAGACCAGCGCTGCGATGATCAGCAGCCACAGCCGGACGTCGGTCGCGCTCTCCTCGCTCGGCGGCGCGACGATGGCGGGCGTGGGAGCAGGAAATTGGATCCAGTCGGTCATGGGGCGGCTCGATGTGAGAGGCTCTCGCGCGCCAATTAAGGGAAGCCGCGCGCCCTTGTCCACGGGGCCGCGGGACCGAAACGCCGAGGGCGAGAATTTTCCGGCTGAAAAACGCCACGCCAGAGAGGAAAATAGAAGCGCGCGAATCGTCGCGCGGGCAGGGAGCGGAGATTTTGACCGGCAAGACCGACGGCGCCTTTCGCACGATCGGCGAGGTCGCGGAGAGCCTCGACCTTCCGCCCCATGTGCTGCGCTTTTGGGAGACGCGCTTTTCCGAGATCGAGCCGGTCAAGCGCGCCGGCGGACGGCGCTATTACCGGCCGCGCGACGTCGAGCTGGTCGCTGCGATCCGCCATCTGCTCTATGGCCGCGGCTATACGATCAAAGGCGTGCAGCGTCTGCTGCGCGAGCAGGGCGTGCGCGCCGTGATCGAGAGCGCCCGCGGCTCCGGCGCCGGGCGCGCCGAGCGCGAGCCCGATTTCGAGGAGCGTCCGGATCCGTCGCTCTTCGCTTTCGCCGAATCCTCGGCGCGGTCGGAGCCCCCGCCCGAAATCCATGATCCGGAAATTCACGAGCGGGAAATTCGCGGCGCGGCGGAAGCGCGGGGAGCGTCGACCTCTCTGGTCGCGCTCGCGCCGCGCGAGCCGTCGCCCGTGCTGACGCTGCCGGCCGTTCGCCTCGCGGAAACGCCGGTCGGCGGCTTGCGGCCGCAGGACGAGCGGCTATTGCGGCAGGCTCTGGCCGATCTCGCCGAATGCCGCCGCATGTTGGAGCTGACGCGGCGGTGAATGGCGGTGAATTCCTCGCCTCTTCTGCGCGGTCATGCGTTGCCAGCGGCTTCGCCGGCCTCTATAAGGGCGGCCATCGGAGTGTAGCGCAGCCCGGTTAGCGCACTTGTCTGGGGGACAAGGGGTCGTGGGTTCGAATCCCGCCACTCCGACCATTTAACTATAAGATTTCGATGTTACTACCGCTCGTTTCAGAGCTGCGACGCTTCGGGTCGTCGCTCGCCGACGCGCCGGCGGATGGCCGGCCGCTCGCTCCTGCGCGACGCTGGAATCTGTATCGAAGCGCCTTCGCTCGGGCGTCGAACAGCGGCGGATGCTTGCATTCGGCTTCGCTCACGCTACTCTTCCGCGCGTTGGGCGAGCAGTCATATTCTCGAAAGCCGTTTTATGACGTCGAATATTGCGGATCACCGAAAATGGCTCAAAGAGCGGACCATCGGCAGCCTCACGAGATTTTCGAAGTGGCGCAAAGGCATAAAGATCGGTCTCGTGATCGGCGGCGGCTTCATCGCGGCCATAATGGGGGCCTCGGCCAATCTCGTCGAAGCCGACCACAAATGGCTCTTGTATAGTTTTCAGATATTCGGCGGCGTTTTGGTTCTCGTCGGCGGCGGCGTGCTGGAAATCGTCGACGAAGGCGCGGCCGATGCGATAGAGCGCGCCGACGCGCTCGCCGATCTCGTCGATGAGAGAGATCGGCAGATCGCCGATCTCGGTGTCGATTTCGAGTGGTTTACGCGACTCTATTCGACGGCCGCCGCGCTGCGTGAGGTCGTGGAAAGCGTCCTCGTCGCCGGCGCCGGAGACGAAGACGAGCAGCGCCGACGATTCGGCATGATGCTGGACATCGTCGTATCCGAAAAGGACATCCTCTTCGGAATGAACGCCGATCGTTGGAACTTCGCGATCTATATCTATTCTTTTCAAAGAGAGCTTCTGCAATGCGCCGTCTGCCGCAGGCCGATGCGCGTCGAGGAGATGGCCCCGCATCGATCCTGGAAACCGGGCGAGGGGCATGTCGGAATAGCTTTTCAGACGCGTCGAGAAATCGTCGCCGGCGATACGTCGGAGCCGGAGGCGAGGGCCTTGTTCGACGGTCCGGACCCGAATCGGCGCGAGGAAGACCTCGCAAGATATCGCTCGATCGCTTCCATTCCCATCGGGGTGAGCGCGGATGAAATCATCGGGGTCGTCGTCGTGACCAGCGATGTGCCCGGCCGGTTCTGGATTCGGCGAGGTGAGGACGAGCGGGCGAGCGATCCGGTCGAGCCGTTGCGGATTCTCGCGAACGCCCTTGCCATGGTCGCGAAAATTGCCGATCTTCAATGCGAGCGAACAGAGGCGATCGAGTCATGAAGAAACCATTGGCTCAGAATTGGCCGAAGCCGGACCTGGAAACACTCGACCGGGAAATCGGGAGCAGGATGCATCGGCTTTCGGCCGGCCGGGCGAGCGCGCAGGACGCCAGCGAGGCGAGCAAGCTCATTCGTGACCGCGCCGACTTCATGATGCCCGGGATTTTCCAGCGATCGAGCACAGGCGGACAGAAAAAGAAGGCGGGCTGAAAAGGCGCCGGGCGGCTCGGCGGCTGCGCCAGGGTTGATTATCTCCCGCCGCGCGCGAGTTCGTTACGGTCGTTAACCGTGGACGAAAGGCGCAGCCCATGTCCGAGACGCTCATCAATCTCATCATCCAGCTCTTCGCCGGCGCGGCCGGCGGCTCAGGCGTCGCCAAGGCCAATAAGAATTTCGATCTCGGCCCCATCGCCAACGCCATTGTCGGCGCGCTCGGCGGCGCGGGCGGTGGCTCCATACTCACCTCGCTCGTTCCGGCGCTGGCCGGCGCGGCGGGCAATGGCGGCTTCGATATCGCCGTCTTCGCCGGACAGCTCGTCGGCGGCGGCGTGTCGGGCGCGATCGTCACCGCCATCGTCGGCCTCATCCGCAACGCTCTCGTTCAGAAGCAGCGGGCGTGACGCCGCTTCGCGCGGACCCGTAGACGCATCGGCCGAATATCGGCATACCGATTGCGTAGAACGCTTCCAAAAGACGCCCTCCTCGCGAGGGCGTCGGATGCGGGTTCGTGCGAAAGGGCGAAGACAGTGGCCGATGAAGCATCAGTCTTGAAAGCGCTGGAGAGCGTCGCCGGTCCAGACGGCAAATCGATTGTCGCGGCCGGCCTCGTCAGCGGAGTCAATGTGTCGGGGGCCAAGGCCTTCGTCTCGCTCACCGGCGATCCGGCGCGGGCCAAGGAGCTCGAGGTGCTGCGCGTCGCCGTGGAGGGCGCCGTGAAGACAGTGCCGGGGATAGAGTCGGCGATCGTGACGCTGACCGCCGAGCGGGCGCCGGCGCCGGCCGCGCCGCCGCCGGGTCAGGCGCCGCAGCGCAAGACGATCGCCGCGATCGAGAAGATCAAATATATCGTGGCCGTTTCCTCGGGCAAAGGCGGCGTCGGAAAATCGACAACCTCCGCCAATCTGGCGCTCGGCCTCGCGGCGCAGGGCTGGCGCGTCGGCCTTCTGGACGCCGATATCTACGGCCCCTCGGCGCCGCGGCTGTTCGGCCTCAAGGGCCAGCCGGAAGTCGTCGGCAATAAGATGATTCCGCTCGAGGCCTATGGGCTCAAGATCATGTCCATCGGCTTTCTGGTCGAGGAGGATGTGCCCATGGTCTGGCGCGGGCCGATGGTGGCGCAGGCGCTCGGGCAGATGCTCGGCGAGGTCGCCTGGGGCGAGCTGGACGCGCTCGTCGTCGACATGCCGCCCGGCACCGGCGACGCGCAGCTGACCATGGCGCAGCAAGTGCCGCTCGCCGGCGCGGTGGTCGTCTCGACGCCGCAGGATCTGGCGCTGATCGACGCGCGCCGCGGCGTGGCCATGTTCCAGAAGGTCTCGACGCCCATTCTCGGCATCATCGAGAATATGAGCTATTTCCTCTGCCCGCATTGCGGCGGCCGCACCGACATCTTCTCGCATGGCGGAGCGCGGCAGGACGCGGAGGCGCTGGGCGTGCCTTTCCTCGGCGAGGTGCCGCTCGATCTCGCCATCCGCCAGACCTCGGACGCCGGCACGCCGGTCGTGGCCTCCGCGCCGGACGGGCCTCATGCGGCGATCTACAAGGAACTCGCCGCCAAGGTGAAGAATTTGCTGGAAACGCAGTCGCGCAAGGCGCCGCCGAAAATCGTCGTCGGCTGATCGCCCGAACAGAGGCTCCGTCCGCTGAGGTGGCGGAGCCTCGCGAGCCCCCCGTCAGAGATGGGTCGGGATGAAGGAATCGTCGCCGAGGTCGAACTTGTAGTTCCAGCCGATGGAGACTTCGGTTCCGCGGAGCCAGAGATTGACATTGGCGGCCTGATTATAGGCGCCGAAGGGCGTCGATGGCGTCTGCGGTAGAGCCTCGCGCCCGCGGACGCTGTTCTTGAAGCCATAGACGAAGGCGAGATCGATCGTCGAATTCTTTGTGATGGCGTAGCTCAGGCCGGCGCTCGCATGATGCGCATTGATGATCGGCGCGAGCAGGTTGAGGGTCACGCTGTCCGTCGGGATCGGATTGGTCGCATAATGATAGCCGAGGCGCAGGGCGAGGCCGGGCTGGACGCGCCATTCGACGCCGAAGGATGCCGAATCCGTGTCCTTCCAGCCGAAGCCGGGGCCATTCGAAGAGCCGAGGGTCCGGTAGAGGACCGGGAAGCTCGGATTGCTCACCGAGGAGACGCCCGAATAGAAGATATGGCGCCAATCGGCCATCACGGTGAGGTCGGGAGTCACGTCATAGGCGACGCCGGCGACGAGCGACGCCGGAATGTCGAAACGGCCGCTATCGGCGAAAAGCCCCGCATATTTGGCGAAGCGCGTCATGAACATCGGCGTCGAGGCGGCCGCGCCGATACGAAACTGATCGGTCACGCGCCATTGCATACCGAAGCGGACGCCGCCGCCGAAGGACCAGTCGTAGCCATTGTCGGACAGGCGATACATGTCGCTCGAATAGGGCGAGAAGGATTTGAGGCCCTGGAGATTGATCATCTGCACCGCGAGCGTCGGCGCTATGCCGATCGCCAGCGAGCCGAATTTCTGCGCATAGGCGAAGCTGGTGAAAGACTGTTCCAGATTGACGCCGGCGTAGCCGCCGCCGAAGGGGCCGCCCATCGGCGGGTGATAATGGCCGAAATCGAAAGAAGTGGCGATGCCGCCATTGCCGTAGGAGGCCGTGCCCCAGGACGAATTGGCGTCGATCGGCGAGACATAGGCGCTGTTCGGCACCGGGAAGATCGGCCGTCCGCTGCGAATGTCGCCGGGCGCCACCACTTTGGGCAGGCCTTCGGTCGAATAGCCCCGCTCCGGCATGACGGCGCTTATGCCCAGATGCATCTGGCGCTCGAGATCGACGATGCCGGCCGGGTTGACGGAAAGCGCCATGGACTCGCGCGAATCGGCGACGCCGGCGCCGCCCAGCGCCTTTTGGCGCGGACCATAGCCGATCAGAAAATAGCCGTCCGCGGCGAGCGCCGGAGTCGCGAGCGAGGCTGTGAGAGCCGCCGTCGAGACGAGATTACGCCAGGAATATCCGCTCATTTATCGCCCCGCCCCAGATCGGTCGCCGTTCACACGCCATTTAGCAGCACTCGGCAACCCCGGCGGCGTTCGTATCCCACGACTCACTATTGTTTTAGACCCTATCAGAGCGAGGGGCTCGCGACAGCGCTATCGCCCGGACGCCCGTGAATATTTCGGGGCCTGTCACGTTTTTGCCACAGCCGCGGCCTGCGGGCTTGCCGCGATACGAGGCCGCGGATAAAATTGGCCGATGGCGAGGGGCGCCGCTCCGCTGAGGAGAGGCTGAGAAGCACCCATCGAACCTGATCCGGGTAATGCCGGCGCGAGGGAAGGCCAGCAGGACGCGTCATCCGATTTTTCGGAGCGGCGCGCCCGACTTCGTCGCCCGCCGCCCATCCGTCCAAGCAGGGAGCGCGACGATGAACGTGCAGGACAAACGCCCCACGACTCCTGAGAGCGTGACCACCGGGCCGATCGGCGCCTCGCGCAAGCTCTATTCCTCCCCGCGCGGCCGCGCGGATATTCGCGTCCCCGTGCGTGAAATCGCCCTTCATCCATCCGCCGGCGCCGCGCCTTTGCGCGTCTACGATCCTTCCGGCCCCTATAGCTGCGCCGGTTTCACGTCCGATCTTTCGGCCGGCCTGCCGGCGGCGCGCCGCTGGCTCGAGAGCCGTGCCGGGCTCGAGGCCTATGACGGCCGCGCGGTGAGGCCGGAGGACAATGGCTTCGTCGGCGAGGATCGGCTGGTTCCGCCTTGTCCCGCGCCGCGCGCCATCCGCCGCGCCGCCGGCTCGGCGCCGGCGACGCAGCTCGAATTCGCGCGCGCCGGCATCGTCACCGAGGAGATGATCTATGTCGCGCATCGCGAGAATCTCTGCCGCGAGCGCGCCTTTGCGCAGGCGGCGGAGCGGATCGAGGCGGGGGAGGGCTTCGGCGCCGCGGTCCCGGCTTTCGTGACGCCGGAATTCGTCCGCGAGGAGATCGCCCGCGGGCGCGCCATCATCCCCGCCAACATCAATCATCCGGAAGCCGAGCCGATGATCATCGGCCGCAATTTCCTGGTGAAGGTGAACGCCAATATCGGCAATTCGGCTATCACCTCCTCGGTCGCCGAGGAGGTGGAGAAGATGGTGTGGGCGATCCGCTGGGGCGCCGATACGGTGATGGATCTCTCCACCGGCCGCAATATCCATAATATTCGCGACTGGATCATCCGCAATTCGCCCGTGCCGATCGGCACAGTGCCGATCTATCAGGCGCTGGAGAAGGTGGGCGGCGACGCCACCAAGCTCGATTGGGAAGTGTTCAAGGACACGTTGATCGAGCAGGCGGAGCAGGGCGTCGATTACTTCACCATTCACGCCGGCGTGCGCCTCGCCCATGTGCCGCTCACAGCCGATCGCGTCACCGGCATCGTCTCGCGCGGCGGCTCGATCATGGCGCGCTGGTGCTTGTCGCGTCATTCGGAGAGCTTCCTCTATGAGCGCTTCGACGAGATTTGCGACATCATGCGCCGCTATGACGTCTCCTTCTCGCTCGGCGACGGATTGCGCCCCGGCTGCATTGCCGACGCCAATGACGCGGCGCAATTCGCCGAGCTGGAGACGCTCGGCGAATTGACGAAAATCGCCTGGGACAAGGGCTGCCAGGTGATGATCGAAGGCCCCGGCCATGTGCCGATGCACAAGATCAAAGTGAATATGGAAAAGCAGCTGCGCGATTGCGGCGAGGCGCCGTTCTACACGCTCGGGCCGCTCGTCACCGACATAGCGCCCGGCTATGATCACATCACTTCCGCCATCGGCGCCGCGATGATCGGCTGGTTCGGCACCGCTATGCTCTGCTATGTGACGCCCAAGGAGCATCTCGGCCTGCCGGATCGCGAGGATGTGAAGACCGGCGTCATCACTTATCGCATCGCGGCTCATGCGGCCGATCTCGCCAAGGGCCATCCCGCGGCGCAGGAACGCGACGACGCCATGAGCCGGGCGCGTTTCGATTTCCGCTGGGAGGATCAGTTCGACATCGGGCTCGATCCCGACACGGCGCGCCGCTATCACGACGAGACCCTGCCCAAGGAGGCGCATAAGCTCGCGCATTTCTGCTCCATGTGCGGGCCGAAATTCTGCTCCATGCAGATCACGCGCGATCTGCGCGAGGAGGCAGCCGCCATCGCCGAGCGCGACAAGGGCTTCGCCGAGAAGAGCGCGGAGTTTCTCGAGAAAGGCGCAAAAATCTACGTGGCGGAATGAGCTTGTCGCGCGCTTCGTTCGATTCTACGGTCGCGGCGGCGGGCGGCGTTTCGACATGCGACTTGTTGTCATTCTTTTCCTCGTGATCTTCTCGGCGCCTGCCGGCGCGGATGTCGGCATGGGGGACGCCGCCGCAGCGGCGTTGGCGGCGAAAGCCGCGCGAGACGACGCGGCGTCGCTGGCCGCTTTGGAGCGGGCCGCAGAGGGCGGCGACGTCGACGCGCAGTTTCGACTCGGCGCTCTTTATCTCGAGAGCGGGCCTCGGCAGAATTTCTCCGAGGCGATGAGATGGTTTCGGCGAGCGTCCGATCAGGGGGATGCGGTCGCGGCCTATGATATTGGCGTTCTCTATCTGCAGGGGAACGGAGTCGATCCGAACGACGAGGCCGCCGCCGAATGGTTCTTTCTCGCCTGGGCAAGAGGAAGCGTCGATGCGCGATACAATCTGGCGCAAATGTGCGCGCGAGGACGCGGCGTCGCCTGTGATCGTCGTGATCCGATCAATTGGCTCGTAGAGGCCGCAGAGCGCGGACATTTGGGCGCGCAAAGAGATTTGGGCAGACGTTACTATGAGGGCGACGGCGTCGCGCGCGATGGCGTGAAAGCGCGGAAATGGCTGGGCGAAGCCGCCTCGCGCGACGATGCGCACGCGCTGAACACGCTCGGCGTGATGATGGCGACCGGCGATGGAGGCGCGCGAGATTCCCGAGCGGCCTGCGCGATTTTCGAGAAAGCGGCGAAGCAAGGCCTGGACGCCGCGCAATATAATTACGGCAATTGCCTTTTCAGCGGAACGATGGGACCAAAAGACGCGTTCGCCGCCGTCGAATGGTTCCGCCGGGCGGCGGAGCAAGGCTACGCCCAGGCGCAGTTCAATCTCGGCGTCGCTTATCGAAACGGGGATGGCGTCGCGCGCGACGAGAGGCTCGCGCTCACCTGGATCGAAGAGGCGGCGAAGCGCGGTCATGAACCGGCGAAGGAATATCTTCGTGGATCGAGCGTCGCCCCGCCGCGATAGAGAGGCGCGCCAAATCCGAGGCGCCCAAAGTCTCATGCTGCATTGCAAAAACAGCGGCCGGCCGCGCGCGTCTCGCTCTGTTCACATCGGCGCCAAAGAACTGTCAATTACATTGACAGGCGCAGCGAAAACAGCCTATTTGCCCGCGGGACGATGCGCCCTGTAACAAAATAAGGGACAAATGCTCCCTGCGTCCAAAAGAGGGAAACGGCAAATGAACATTCGCGCCATTGTGACGGCCGCTGCTCTGTCGCTCGGCATGGTCGGTCCGGTTTTCGCCGGTTGCGACATCAAGGATGAAGATGCGAAGGGCGTCTGCGTCGACAAGTGCTTCTTCGAATATGTCTCCATCAAGAATCGCTTCTCGTCGACCCCCGCTTCCATCGAGAAGGCGAAGTCCGACAAGGACGCCTGCTACACGAAGTGCGGCTGCGAGCCGGCTTCGGTGAAGGAATAATCCATATCGAATCGACGCGAATTCGGCGGGAGCGTCTCCCGCTGCCGCGATCGTGACGCCGCCGGGCGCGCGATATTTCGCGCGCCCAGGACGGCGTCCATCGTCTCGGACCCTGTCGAGCGGATTTTTAGAGTCCATCTGGACATCGCATCGATCGGCCGTCGCGCGTCGATGTTCGAGCATCTCATAAATCGCTGCATCACAGCCGATGTCGCGATGGACGGCCGCCCCCTCCCAATTCGAAACGAGCGCAATTCGAAACGAGCGCCGCGCCCCGTCACAATCGATGGAGCTTTCGATTGTCTCGCGTCCCGGAGCCGCTATTGTGCGGGGCATGACAGAAAAGCAGGAAGCCGTCATCGGCGTCGTCACCGCCTCCGACCGCGCCAGCGCCGGCGTCTATGAGGACATCAGCGGACCGGCCATCGCCGCCTATTTCGAGAAGGTGCTGACGACGCCCTTCCGCATCGAGCGGCGGCTCATCCCCGATGGTTTCGAGAGCGTGCGCGACACGCTCATCGAACTCGCCGACAATATCGGCTGCGACCTCGTCGTCACCACGGGCGGGACAGGACCCTCTCCCCGCGATCTGACGCCGGAGGCGACGCTGGCCGCGGCGCCGCGCGAATTGCCCGGCTTCGGCGAGCTGATGCGCAAAGTGTCGCTGGCGCAGACGCCGACGGCCATTCTCTCGCGGCAATTGGCCGCGCATCGCGGCAAATGCCTCGTCATCAACCTGCCCGGAAAGCCGGCCGCCATAGAGCTGTGCCTCGACGCCGTGATGCCGGCCGTGCCCTATTGTCTCGATCTCATCGGCGCGGCCTATATAGAGACCGATCCGGCGCGCGTCGTCGCCTTCCGCCCGAAAGGCAAATAGCCGCCCGATCGGGTGGGGCGTCTCCCCTTCTCTTTCGCGCATCGGGGCTGTATAGACTGGCCGCCGGCCCGAGTGAGGCCGCGCGGATTCAAGGGGGGCGAGCGTCATGAGCGATGTGCGGCTGGTCGTCGTCGGCGCCGCCGGCCGCATGGGCCGGATGCTGATCGCCGCCGCCGGCGAGACGAAAGGGGTCGCGCTGACCGGAGCGGTCGTGTCGCCCAATTCGCTCGTCCTCGGAGAGGACGCCGGCCTGCTGGTCGGGCGGCCCGCCAATGGCGTGCGGCTCTCAGCCGATGCGGCGGCCGCGCTGGCGACCGCCGATGTGGCCATTGATTTTTCCACTCCGGCGACGACAGTGGCGGCGGCCGGCCTCGCTGCGGCGCAGGGCGTCGCCCATGTCATCGGCACGACCGGCTTTTCGAGCGACGATCTCGCTGCGCTCGCCGTGGCGGCCGAGCGCGTTCCCGTGGTGCGCTCCGGCAATATGAGCCTCGGCGTCAATCTTCTTGCCGTGCTGGTGGAGCGCGCCGCCAAGGCGCTCGGCCCGGCGTGGGACATAGAAATCGTCGAAATGCACCACCGCATGAAGGTGGACGCCCCTTCCGGCACGGCGCTGCTTCTGGGCGAGGCGGCGGCGCGGGGGCGGGAGGTTTCCCTCGCCGAGCATAGCGCCCGCGCCCGCGACGGGCTCACCGGCGCGCGCCGCGAGGGCGACATAGGCTTCGCCTCGCTGCGCGGCGGCACTGTGGTGGGCGAGCATTCGGTGATTTTCGCCGGGGCGGGGGAGCGCATCGAGCTCGCCCATCGCGCCGAGGATCGCGGCATTTTCGCGCGCGGCGCCATCGCCGCCGCTCTTTGGACGCGAGGCCGGCCGGCCGGCCTCTATTCCATGGCCGATGTGCTCGGCCTCGCCGGCGCCTGAGCGCGCGCCGCATCGTTCGATTCGAGGGACATAGCCCGCATGGACCGTATTCTCGTCCTCCTCCGCCATGGCGAAAGCGAGTGGAACGCCAAGAACCTGTTCACGGGCTGGAAGAATCCCGATCTGACCCCCAAGGGGATCGACGAGGCGCGGCGGTCCGGACGCGAGCTCAAGCGCATGGATCTGCGCTTCAACATCGGCTTCACCTCGCTGCTGCTGCGCGCGCAGCATACGCTCGATCTCGTCTTTCAGGAGCTCGGGCAGAAGGATGTGCCGGTCATTCGCAGCCGCTCGCTGAACGAGCGCCATTACGGCGACCTCTCCGGCCTCAACAAGGACGAGGCGCGCCAGCAATGGGGGGAGGAGCAGGTGCGGCTGTGGCGGCGCTCCTATGACGTCGCGCCGCCCGGCGGCGAGAGCCTCAAGGATACGGTGGCGCGCGTGCTGCCCTTCTACTGCCAGGAGATTTTGCCGCGCGCCATGCGCGGCGAGCGCGTGCTGGTCGCCGCGCATGGCAATTCGCTGCGCGCGCTGGCCATGGTGCTCGATCGGCTGACGCCCGAATCTGTGTCTTCGCTCGAGATCGCTACCGGCGTGCCGATCGTCTATCGGCTCAATTCCGATTCGACCGTCGCGACCAAGGAAGTGCTCGACCGGTGACGCGCGGCCGCTCCGCGTCCGAGGGAGCGATCATGGCGGAGATGGAGCCGGGCGTTCGCCTCTATCGCGGCTATTTCGACGAGGCCGCGCAGACGGCGCTGCTGCGCGAATTGGAGAGCGTGATCGCCGCCGCGCCTTTTTTCACGGCGACCATGCCACGCACGGGACAGCCCTTCTCCGTGCGCATGACCAATTGCGGTCCGCTCGGCTGGCTCAGCGATCAGTCGCGCGGCTATCGCTATGAGGCGCGCCATCCCGAAACCGGCGCGCCATGGCCGCCCATGCCGCAAATGCTGCTCGACGCCTGGGCCGCGCTCGCCGATCATCCGCGTCCGCCACAGGCCTGCCTCGTCAATTTCTATGCGCCGGATGCGCGAATGGGACTGCATCAGGATCGCGACGAGGCCGATTTTTCGGCGCCGATCCTCTCGGTTTCTCTCGGCGCCGATTGCCGATTTCGTCTCGGTGGCGCGAGGCGCTCCGATTCGTCGCGCGTCTTCGCGCTGTCGTCGGGCGATGTGCTGACGCTGGGCGGACCGGCGCGGCTGCGCTTTCACGGCGTCGATCGGCTGCTGCCGGAACTCGCGTCGAAGCTCGCCTCGCCGCTCTTTTCCGCGGGCGGACGCATAAATCTGACGCTGCGCCGCGTTACATAATGAGATTTCACGCTGCGTTCAGCGAGCGGAGCATATTGTCACCAATAGCGCTCCGATATAGTTTCCCGGCCGCGGGATGAACGATCGGCGCTGGCGTCACGCCTGGGGCCGGCAAAACCAAGATAGTCGGTTCCCAGGGGACGACGCTTCGAGGAAAGGAACGAGGATGCATATCATTTCCAAACTGGCGCTCGCTGCGAGCGTCGCTTTCGTCGCCACGGCCGGCCAGGCGATCGCCGCCGGCGATCCCGCGGCGGGCGAGAAGGTCTTCAACAAGTGCAAGGCCTGCCACCAAGTCGGCGAGACGGCGAAGAACGCCGTCGCTCCCGAGCTCAACGGCATCAACGGCCGCAAGGCCGCCGCGGTCGAGGGCTACACCTATTCCGACGCGCTCAAGGGCTCCGGCATCACCTGGGACGAGGCCGCCTTCAAGGAGTTCGTCAAAAATCCGAAGGCCAAGGTTCCCGGCACGAAGATGGTGTTCCCGGGCCTCGCCTCCGAGGCGGACCAGGACAATGTCTGGGCCTATCTCAGCCAGTTCGGCGCGGACGGCAAGAAGAAGTAATCCGAACCTTTCGTTCGGTTGGCGAAAGCGGCCCTCGCGGGCCGCTTTTTCTTTTGCCGGATAGGGGCTAAATGCCCTCGTGACAGTGTGGAGAGAGAGCCGAGTTGACGCGCAAGCCAGACGAAGTCCCCGCCGAGCTGATGCAGGAGCTCGCGACCCTGCCGGTGTTCTACGCGCTCGAAGGGCGGCGCGTCGTCGTCGCCGGCGGCTCCGATGGCGCAGCGTGGAAGGCGGACCTCGCCGCCGCGGCTGGCGCGCAGGTCGATGTCTTCGCGGCGGAGCCTTGTCCACGCCTGAAGGCGGTCGCCGCGGCGCGGCCGCATCTCACGCTGATCGTGCGCGGCTGGCGTGCCGATGATCTCGCCGGCGCGGCCATGGCGCTCGCCGTCATCGAGGACGACGCCGAGGCGCAAGCGTTCCGCTGCGCCGCCAAGGCGCATGGCGTTCCCGTCAATCTCACCGATCGGCCGGCGCTCAGCGATTTTCTGATGGGCGCCATCGTCAATCGCTCTCCGCTCGTGATCGGCGTCTCGACCAGCGGCGCAGCGCCGGCTTTCGCACAGGCGGTGCGCGCCCGCGTCGAGACGCTGATTCCGGCGAGCTTCTCCGCCTGGACGAAAGCGGCGCGCGCCTTTCGTCCGCGCGTGATGGCTTCCGGCCTCGATTTTTTCGCGCGCCGCGATTTCTGGCGGCGTTTTACGCGCGAGGCTTTCGCGCGCATCGAACATGCGCCGCAGGACAGCGACATCGACGCTCTGCTCGAGGAGACGCGCCGCGCCGACGAAGCTTCCGCGCGGGGCCGCGTCACACTGGTCGGCGCCGGGCCGGGCGATCCCGAGTTGCTGACGCTGAAAGGGTTGCGCGCGCTCGTCGGCGCCGATGTCGTTCTCTTCGACGATCTGGTGCCCGCCGCCGTGCTCGATCTCGCGAGGCGCGAGGCGGTGCGCATCAATGTCGGCAAGCGCGGCTATGCGCCTTCGGTGAAGCAGGAGGAGATCACCGCGCTGCTGGTGAAGCTCGCCAAGGAAGGCAAGAATGTCGTGCGCCTCAAGGGCGGCGATCCGATGATCTTCGGCCGCGCCAATGAGGAGATCCACGCCATTCGCGCCGCCGGCCTCGAGGCGGAGATCGTGCCCGGCGTGACGGCGGCGCTGGCGGCCGCGGCGGCGCTCGAAGTCTCGCTCACCAATCGCGACACGGCGCGCCGCGTGCAATTCGTCACCGCGCATACGAGCGACGGCAAATTCCCCGAGGACATAGATTGGCGCGCGCTCGCCGACCGCCGCGCGACGACGGCGGTCTATATGGGCAATCGCACGCTTCCCGCTCTGTCGAAGCGCCTGCTCGAGGAAGGGATGGACCCTGCGACGCCGGCTTTTCTCGTCGAGCGCGCCAGCACGCCGCAGCAGCGCATCATCGCCGGCACGATCGGCGATCTGCCGCAGCGCGTCGCGCAGGAGACGCTCGAAGGACCTTGCCTCGTGCTGATCGGCGCGACGCTGCGCGGGTGACGGAAATGACTTACGGACGGTCTTCGCATCCGAAGACTCGTCCGCATTTTAACACTACGCACGATACAGAACGCCGTCGCGGCCGGAAAACTGGACCATCATCACCTCTGCGTTCACGAAGAGGCCAGCAGGGGCGCGCGATACGGTCCATCCGACGCGGTCGTCGTTTCTGTCCGACGAAAAATCTGACGATTGAACGATTTCTCTGAACTCGAGCTTGTTTTCAGCGTGTCTCAGCTCGATAAATGTTCTTGTCGCGGTAATGGCGTCACGGTCGTCTCTGATACGAATTGCGTCGTCGCATCGGTAGAGATCATTTACGGTGAGATAGTAAATCGACAATAGGCCAGCCGCCGTCAAAGCAGCTATCGAGAAAGCGATCTTCGACCTCATCATCGCAGTTCCTTCATCGCATGTGCCATTCGCGCAATCATGATGGCCGATGGCGGCTGAGCGTCTAATATTTGAACGACAATGTCGCCGAGACTGAGCGCGGCTCGCCGCGATAGAGCGCGCCGCTGGATGTGAAATTCGGCCGATCGGTGAGATTGCTCGCGCTCACATCGAGCTTCCAATGCTCGTCGAAACGATAGCCGAGCGAGGCGCCGAGCATCTGCTGCGGCGCGAGGGTGAAGCCATAGACATTGGGCAGCGTCGCCTCCGCCGCGCTGGCGTAATAATAGCTCACGCCCAGCTCCAATCCGCGCAGCGCATCCCATTCCGGCTTGTAGTCGAGGCTGATGCTGAAGACGCGGCGCGGGGCGCCGAGGAGATCGCTGTCGGCCTGCGAAGGAACATTGGAGTCCTTGACGACGACGGCGTGCAGAAAAGTGGCTGCGCCACGTCTTGCGTGCTGAAGCCATGCGCGGCGCCGTCGAACAGAGTGAGCCCGCCGGGAAAGCCGCGCATCACGAAGCCCGGCGAATAGCCGGAATCGGCGACCGACGCATTGACGAAGACGCCCGCGACGTCCTTGCCGAGACTCTTCGCCTTGGGCGCGCCGCTGTTCTTGGCGTCGTCTCGCGCGCGCGCCTGCGCGGTAGCGCTATCTTCCGTCTGCTCTTCGCCGAGAGCGAGCGCCGGTAGCGCGAAGACCGAAATCATCGCCATGTCGCGCAGGCTTCGACGCAGACGATAGGATGAAAGCGCGTTCGACAGCGCGCCTCGCCCTTCGCTCAGAGCCGAGAAAAACAATGGTTCTGCGCGCGTCGCCGGAGAATAGGCGTCGGAACGAAACCTCACATGAACCTCACGACGACGCTCGCCCCGAACAGAGCAGCCGCTCTCTTATAACGCACTCTATTTCGACTCCTATCGCCAATCTGTCATGATACTTTCGCGAGACTTCTCTGGAGGTCGTGCGCGGACGAATGCGCTTTGCGCGCGCTTCTTCCACCAGATATAGACGCCGGTGACGGACAGCATGGCGATGACGAGGCCGAGCGCGCAGACGAAGATGCGATAGGGCAGGCCGAACACGCTCGCCATATGCGGAGCGACGAGCCGAGCGGTGATCGTGTTGCCGGAGCGCCGGCCGGTCAGAAGACCCGCGATCGTCGTCGCCGATCTCGTCGATAATGCGGTCGGTCGGCTCAGCGCAACGCGTCCGACAGCGCCTCGAGGAAAGCGTCGCCATATTGCGCGAGCTTGTGCTCGCCGACGCCTTGCACGCGGCGCATCTCGTCGAGCGTCGCCGGGCGACGCGACGCCATCTCGATCAAAGTGCGATCGGGGAAGACCATATAGGCGGGCAGGCCGGCGTCGCGCGCCAATTCCAGGCGCTTTTTCTTCAGCGCCGCCAGCACGCGCTCCTCCTGCTCGTCCAGCGGCGTCGCGCGCGGCGCCTCGCCGCGCTTGCCGCGCGGCGCCTTCGCTGTCAGCGGATCGCGGCGCAGCGAAATCTGCGCGCGGCCGAAGAGAATATCCTCGCCCTTTTGGGTCAGGTGGAAGCCGCCATGCTCCGTGCTCGCAAGAGCGCGCGCGGCGAAGAGCTGCCGCACGATCGCGCCCCAATCCTGCTTGGAGCGATCCTTGCCGACGCCGAAGGTCTTGAGACCGTCATGGCCGTTGCGGCGCACCGCCTCGCTCGCCTCGCCGATGAGAATATCGGCGAGATAGCCGGCGCCGAAGCGCTGGCCCGTGCGCATGGCGGCGGAGAGCGCCTTTTGCGCGTCCACCGTGCCGTCATAGACATGCACCTGGCCGAGACAAATATCGCAGCGTCCGCAGGGCGGGCTCTCCTCGTCGAAATAGGCGAGCAAGGTCTGGCGCCGGCAGGAAGGCGTCTCGCACAGCATGGCGAGCGCGGAGAAGCGGTCGTGCTCTATGCGCTTGCGCTCATCGGGCACGTCTTTCTGATCGATCTGCCGGCGGCGGAAGGCCATATCGTCGAGGCCGTAGAGAGTGAGCGTGTCGGCCGGCAATCCGTCGCGGCCGGCGCGGCCGATCTCCTGATAATAGGATTCGACGCTGGACGGCATGTCCGCATGAGCGACAAAACGCACGTCCGGCTTGTTGACGCCCATGCCGAAGGCGATGGTCGCGACGGCGATGATTCCGTCCTCTTGCAGGAATCGATCCTGATTGCGATTGCGCAGCGTCTGCTCGAGCCTGGCGTGATAGGCGATGGTCTCGTGGCCCTGCTCGGCGAAATAGGCGGCGAGCTTTTCAGTGGCGTCGCGCGAGGAGCAATAGACGATGCCGCTCTCGCCGCGATGCTTGTCCAAAAAGCGTTGCAGCTGGCGGCGCGGACTGTCCTTGGCCGCGAAATTGAGCGCCAGATTGGGCCGGTCGAAGCTGTGCAGAAAAACGTGCGGATTGGTCGCGAACAAGCGTTGGGCGATATCGGCGCGCGTCGCCTTGTCGGCGGTGGCGGTGAGGCCGACGACTTGCGCGCCGAGCGTCGCCGCCGTGGCGCCGAGCTCGCGATATTCCGGGCGGAAATCATGGCCCCATTCGGAGACGCAATGCGCCTCGTCGATCGCGAGGCGGGCGGCGCCGGCGCGTTGCAGCTCGGCGATGAGGCCGGGCATGACCAGCCGCTCCGGCGAGACGAAAAGGAGCCGCAATTCGCCGGTGCGAATGCCGCGGCGCGCCTCGTCATTCTCGGCGGCGTCGTTCATGGAATTGAGCGTCGCCGCCGGCACGCCATAGGCGCGCATCTGCCGCACCTGATCGCGCATCAGCGCAATGAGCGGCGAGACGACGACGGTGAGCTTGCCGTCGACGAGCGCGGGCAGCTGATAGCACATGGATTTGCCGCTGCCTGTGGGCATTATGGCGAGCACCGGCTCGCCGGCCAGCACGGCGGCGATGATCTCCGCCTGGCCGGGCCGGAAATCCTCATAGCCGAACACGGATTTGAGCAGCGCGCGCGCCTGCGGGGGGAGGGAGGGCATAAGGAGGAGTTAGCACGCCGGGGGACGGGGCGCGAGGGCGGCGCGGCGGGCGTCCGATTTCGGCCAAAGGAGACGATCCGTCACATTGTTCGCCACAATATGGGCGATCATTCTCCTGACCGCGGTTTCGCGTTCGATTTGCTTGCTTCTCGAGGATTTCGTTTCATGCTCATGAAATTCGACAATCACCTGCCGCTCGCCGCCCTCGACGTCATCGGCGCCGGCCAGACCGGCGGCTGGGGGAAAATCGCCATTTCGGTCGAGGCGCGCAGCGTCAAATTTACCGACGCCGTCGCCGCGCCCGCCGCACCCAACGCCTGGTGCTATATTCGTCAGGGCTCGCCGCAGGAGCGCACCGCCAGCCTCGAGAATTATCTCGGCCCGATCGTCAATGTCACGCGCGGGCGCCCGCTCGAGGTGGTCTGGATCAACCGGATCGGCTCCATGCCGGCGGAAAAGCCCGGCGACGCGCGCTCGCTCGCCATGCCGCCGATCGATCCGCCGCCTATGGATCTCGCCGAGGACATAGACCAGTATAAATCGATGAATTATCCGGTCGGCGTCGTCGCCCATCTGCACGGCGCCAAGGCGCGGCCGGATTCGGACGGCTGGCCGCTCAGCCCGGCGAGCTTCGAGGGCAATCCTTATGGAATGCCGGCCTATCGCTCCTATTGCTATCCCAATGACCAGCGCGCGGCCATGCTGTGGTTCCATGATCACGGCATGGACAATACGGCGGTGCAGGTGCACGCGGGCCTCGCAGGGCTCTATTTCGTGCGCGACAATTCGGACGCGGAGCTCTTTCATCTCATCGGCTACGAGACGCAGGAATTGCCGCTCGTCATTCAGGACCGCTGCCTGAACGCCGACGGCGCCGGGGTGAGCTATCTGAAGGGCGTGCCGCTGCAGAAGGACCCGGCGAGCGGCAAGCGCTCTTTTATTCGGCCGGAGTTTCTCGGCGACACGATTCTCGTCAATGGCCGGCCGTGGCCGCACGCCCATGTCAATCCCAAGATCTATCGCCTGCGCATCCTCAACGGCTCCAACGCGCGCAGCTATGCGCTGACGCTCGCCGATCCGGACGGCAAGATCGGCGGCAAGATCTGGTATGGCGATCTTCTCACCGCCATCGGCAATGACGGCGGCCTGTTCAGCCGCGGCGAGAAGCTCGAGGAGCTCGATTATCTCTTGCTGGCGCCGGGCGAGCGTCTCGACGTGCTGCTCGATCTCACGCAAATCGACAATGACGTCCTCGGCTCTCTTCATCTCGTCAATCTGTCGATCGCGGGCTATGACCCGACGCAGCCGGAGCAGGAGCCGATCTTTCAGAACGACGCCAATTCCGTCTTCGCGCCGGGAACGCCGGAGGCGCTGAAGGCGATCGCCTTCACGCAAAAGAGCGACGGACCGCATGCCGATCTGCCGCTCGCCAATGTGATGGAGTTCCGTATCGTCGACGCCGCGCATACGCATGGGGCCGGGGGCGCCGCTGCGCCGGCGGCGCATCACGCCGCGGCGCAGCCGCCGCTCGATCGCGTCACGCTCGACAAGATTTTGCTGCGCTACGCCGATGACGAGAGCTTCCGCTGGGACGCCAGCACGCCGGGGTTGATCCGCGCCAACACGGATGCGCCCGTGGTGCGCAATCGCTTCGTGCTGCTGATGAACGACACCGCCGGCAAGGCCGATGTCGAGCCGGTCAATCCGATCACCGGCGCGCCGTGGCGCGACACGCAAATGTGGGAGCTGCGGCCCTCCACCGCGCCCATAGGCGACGCCAGCGCCTTCACATTGCCCTTCGACGCCAAGCTGGCGACGCCTTGGGAGGAGGGCCAACCCGCGGCGGGAGTCGCCTATCAGGTCTCGCGCGCCTTTTTCTTCGAGCCCGCCGACCCCAATCCGCCCCATGCGGCGCGCCACGCCGATCCGCTATGGCCGCTCGCCACCGACAATGTCGATCCTGCCGGCTATCCGCCCATCTATCGCTACGCGCATCTCTATCGGCACAATCCGGCGGCCGGCCGCGCCATTATCCGCCCGCGCGAGGGAAGCTATGAGCGCTGGTATGTCGCCAATATCGGCAATGATCAGGCGCATCTCGCCGATGGCGTGCCCGACATGCATCCGTTCCACATGCATCTCGTGAATTTCGTCGTGCTGCGGCGTTTTCGCCTGCGCAAGGACGCCGCCGAGAACTCTGTCTTCGCGCGCATAGAGCGGCGGCTCGATTTCGACGGCGTCGTCCGTCACGATACTGTGCGGATCCAATCCAACGAGCTGGTCGAGCTGCTCGTGCATTTCCCGCGCGGCTATACGGGCGTCTATCCCTATCACTGCCATCTGGTGGAGCATGAGGACATGGGCATGATGCTGCATTTCGACGTGCAGCCTCAAGGCGCGCCCTGAGCCTCGATTCGGCGCGGCGTCGATTCGGCGCCGCGCGCTCGATGCGCGACGGCCGGCCGCCTCGCTCGCGCAAACGCGTCAAAAAAGCGCGGGTTTCGGCCGTAGCGGGGAAAAGGCGTTGCGGAGCGGGGCGGTTTCGCCCACCATCGCGCCATGCCGCTCGGACCCTATCCGCCCGAACTTTTGACCACAGCGCAAATGGCGCGCGCCGACCGCCTCACCATAGAGAGCGGCGTCGCCGGCATGGCGCTGATGGAGAAGGCCGCCGCCGCCATAGCCGCGGCCGCCACGGCCTTTCTTGTGAAGACGGCGGGTCGGCGCGTGCTGGTGCTGTGCGGGCCGGGCAATAATGGCGGCGACGGCTATGTCGCCGCGCGCATATTGCGCAGCCAGCGCTTCAAAGTGCGCGTCGCCGCGCTCACGCCGCCGGACACTCTGCACGGCGATGCGCGCTTGGCCGCGGCGAGCTGGGACGGCCGCGTCGAGGACGCGGCCACTTGTGATTTCAAAGGCGTCGATCTCGTCATCGACGCTTTGTTCGGCACGGGTCTCGCGCGTGATCTGGACGGACCGACGGCGGAGCTGATCCTGCGCCTCAACGCCTGGCGCGAGGAAACCAAGCAGAAGATCATCGCCATCGATATTCCGTCCGGCGTCGATGGCACCAGCGGCGCCATTCGCGGCGTCGCCGTGCAGGCCGATTCGACGGTCACTTTCTTCCGGCTGAAATGCGGGCATTTGCTGCTGCCGGGCCGGCTGCGCTGCGGGACCATCTCCTGCGCCCACATCGGCATAAGGTCGAATGTGCTGGAGAAGATCGAGCCGCAGACCTTCGTCAACGAGCCCGCCGCCTGGCGCGACGCTCTGCGCCTGCCGAGCGTCGAGGGCCACAAATATGCGCGCGGCCATGCAGTGGTGGTCTCGGGCGGCGCCTCGCATACGGGCGCGGCGCGGCTCTCGGCGCTGGCGGCGCTGCGCGGCGGCGCCGGCCTCGTCACTCTGGCGACGCCGCAGGAGGCCTTCGCCGTCAACGCGCCGGCGCTGACCGCGGTGATGCTGCGCGTCGCCGACGGGCCTGCCGGGCTTTCCGCTCTGCTCGAGGACAAGCGCAAGAATGTCGTCGCTCTGGGGCCGGGCCTCGGCGTCGGCGAGGCGAGCTGCGCTCTGGTCGAGACCGCGCTCGCGCCCTCGCCGGAGCGCCGCGCCGTGGTGCTCGACGCCGATGCGCTGACCAGCTTCGCGCTCGCGCCGGATCGTCTGCGTGAGGCGATTCGCGCTGCGCCGGGTCCGGTCGTGCTGACGCCGCACGGCGGCGAGTTCGCGCGGCTCTTTCACGGCCAGCGCTGGGAGCGCACGATCAGCGGCGCGCCCATTTCCAAGCTGGAACGCACGCGCGACGCCGCCCGCGATATCGGCGCCATCGTGATTTTCAAAGGGCCGGACACTGTGGTCGCCGCGCCGGACGGGCGCGCGTCGATATTGGCGGAGGCTTCGCCTTGGCTCGCCACCGCCGGCTCCGGCGACGTTCTCACCGGCATTGTCGCAGGCCTGCTGGCGCAAGGGATGGAGCCTTTCGCCGCCGCCTCCTGCGCCGTGTGGATGCACGCCGCCGCGGCGGATGATTTCGGCGCCGGCCTCATCGCCGACGACATCATCGATCGTCTGCCTGCGGCATGGCGACGCCTGGTTTCGATTCAGCCCTAGCTCCCTACATAGAGAGAAGCGGAAACGATGCGCGCATTCGTGCGTTTCGCCGATCGAGGCGGAGCGCGTCGAGGTCGCCTCGCATTCGCGCGGTCGTCGCAACGACACGTTCACGCGCTTCAATGAGAATGCGCGCCTTCCGACAAGAGGAGAGCTTTCATGTCCGATCTCGTTGTCATCGTCTATCCGACAGAAGCCAAGGCCGAGGACATTCGGCAGAAGCTGTTCGAGCTGCAGAAGGAATATGTGATCGAGATCAGCGACGCCGTCATCGCGGTCAAGGAGCCGAGCGGCCATGTGAAGCTGAACCAGCTCCTCAACACCACCGCGGCCGGCGCCGTGAGCGGCACCTTTTGGGGCGCGCTGATCGGGCTCATCTTCCTCAATCCGCTGCTCGGCGCGGCGATCGGCGCGGGCGCGGGCGCGCTCAGCGGCGCGCTCACCGATTACGGCATCAACGACGCTTTCATGAAGCAGCTCTCGGAGACGCTTCAGCCCGGCAACGCCGCTCTCTTCGTGCTGATCCGCAAGCTGACGGCCGACAAGCTGCTCGATGCGGTGAAGGGCACTGGCGGCATCGTGCTCAAGACATCGCTCGATCACAATAAGGAGCAGGCGCTGCGCGACGCGCTCGCCGCGCATGTGTCGACGGCGGTCGCCGCGCCTTCGACGCCTTGATTGCGCCGAAGCATCCGAGACGCTGTCAGCGTCTCGGATGCTGCACATCGGCCAGCGTGCGCAGCCGTCGTCCGGCGCCGGGGCCGGTGAAGACGTCGGCGGTTCTCACTGCGTCCGGGAAGCGTAGTCCCGTCTCCGTTTCGATTTTCGTCACCGGAACCTGAAAATTCTGGCCGGGCTCCGCGCTGTTCGGGCCTACTGGCAGCTGCTCGAAGGGAATGTTCAGAGCATAGTCCTGCTGGCTCACCATATAGGCGCTCGAGTAGAGCGCGCCCCTGCGGTCGGCGACGACCACCACCTTCCAGAAGAATTGCGGGATCAGCACGCCGCGATGCTCTTCGTCGTCGGATCGGAACAGGGGGCCGGTGAAGACGCTGGCGCGGACATCTTCCTCGTCGGTGTTGTAGAGAATGAAATTCTCGAGACCCTGCCAGAGGTCGGCGCCTTGATTGAAGCCCCAATATTGGGGCGAGCAATTGGTCCAGTGGAAGGTGTCGTCATTCGCCTGCTTGGCTTCGCGAATCGCGCCCCAAACCGGGTCCAGCCGGCGCACGAGATGGCCGCGGTCGAAATAGTTCTTCCCCGGCACGGGCTCGTTTCCATAGAGCTCGTCGCCGTTCTGCAATTCTTCCGGCAGGCGCGGGTCATAGTACCAGGCGTCGGCGCCGCGATCGAGATTGACCCATTTGGCGCCGTCTATGTTGACGGCGGTGAAGAAGGCCAGCTTACGCTTGGGGTCGCCATTGAAGACGACCGAGAAGTGCAGATAGCGCAGCACGTCGTCCGAGGCGCCGGCGATTTTGGCCGGGCTTCCGAAGCGCAGCGCATTGGGGCCGAGCGTCGGCAGGGGCGCGGCTACCGGGAGAAAATTCGGGTCATAGCCTTTTCTGCCGTCGAAATAATTGGCCGGATGCGTGCGCCGCTTCGGAGCGCGCGCCGCTTCCAGAGCAGCCGATTGCGCGACGAGGATCGCCGGGGCGCCGATGATCGGTGGGCCGACGATGCTCTGCAAGGGCTGCGCGCCCGGAAAGGGCGCAACGCCGGAGGCGTCGGCGAGCAGATCTGCGATCAGCGCGGAGCGCGGCGTCGCTGAGGATTTGACCTGCTGCTCGAGGTCGGCGAGCAGCTTGGACACACGCACGCCCTCATTGGCGATCCATTTGATCTTCTCTCCCTCGAGCCGCCGCGCCGTCGTTGCCGGGGCGGTCGATCCGTCGGCGAGCGTCCAATGCTCGACGCCATTGACGATCGTGCGTTCCGGCACGCCGGCGTGATGAAGGCAGACGACCTGCCAGGCGTCCGTGCAGACGGGCGCGCCCGAGGAGCCCGGTGCGGTGTCCGACGAATACCAGAGGAAATCGTCCTTCGAAGAATCTCTCTCGTCGCCATATTTGACGATCTTGTTCTCTCGCAGCGAAATGCGCTTCGTGCGCGCGTCTGGATGCTGGATGATCGTGACGTAATGGCCAGCGTCGATCTTGCCGGTGCGCGCGTCGAGACGCAGATAGCCGAAATCGGCGAGCGCGGCGCCGTCCTCGCTTCGCTCGGCGACGACGACGATCGTATAGTCGAGACGATTTCTCGGACTGGTGACGAAGCCGTCCTGCGGCGACAGGGCGAAGCGGGTGCTGCGGCGCAGCCGGCCCGAGCCGTCGAGCTCATAGCCGAACTCGATCGTCGCGCGCAGCGCGTCCTCGGGCGTGGGCAATATGTGATTATTGGTCAGCAGCAGGCGCGGGCCGATCAGAAAGCCCGTTCCCCATTCGCTCCCATTGCCGACGAGGGCCGGCGCATTGATGCGGCAGACCGCGCGCGCGGCCATGAGGCCGCGCTCGAGATAATTGATCTCGACGAGATCATTCGCGCCGATCAGCGCTTCATAGGCGTCGAAATCGACTCCTGCGCCAGCGCGCACGCGATGCACGATCTGGTCGACCACACGGGCGGGATCCGGCGTCGGATGCGGGGCGGCCTGTCCAGATCGGATCTGGTCGCGCAATTCGGCGTCATCGAACTTCGATTCGATAATCATTTCGAGCTCCAAATAAATTTAACGATCGATATTAGCGCGAGCTCGACGATAGATTTATGACGGAAAACGACCTCGGACGAGGCCGCTCAGGGCGCAAATCCCTCGAAGACGATCTGATCGGCGAAGGCGAGCGCCGTCTTTGCCTGTTCCGCGCCGCGCACGGTCCATGTCGTCACCGGAATGCCGAGGTCCTCGCGGCAGCGGCGCGGAATCTCATGCGGCAGATCATGGACATTCCACGATAGAAAATCCGGCCGCGTGCGTTCGACATGGGAGAATTGCGCGAGCTCCTCGCGCTGCGCGGCGGAGAGAAAGCGCCAATCCTCGCCCTCATAGGACGCCTGCGCGACGACGCCGAGCGGCGCGCCCGCTATGCCCAGCGCGCCGAAATGCGCGCGCAGCTCCGCGATCGGCGCCGGATCGAAACTTTCGATCGCGGCGACGCCGCGATAATGCGCGACGATTTCCGCGACGCTGCGGGCGAGGGCGAGATCGCCGTCGAAACGGCTTTTGATCTCGATGAACAGCGGGACGTTTCCGCCGATCGTCGCGAGAAAATCACGGAGCGTCGGAACGCCTTCTCGCGTTCCGCGCAGGGTGAGGCGGGCGATCTCGAAATGATTCAGCGCGTCGAGACGGCCCGTCGCGTCGGTGAGACGCTCCAACGTCTCGTCGTGGAAGACGACGACCTCGCCGTCGGCGCTCGCCTGCACGTCGCATTCTATGGCGTAGCCGGCGCAGACGGCGGCGCGCGCCGCCGACAGCGAGTTCTCGACTATGCCTTTGGAGCGATCGTGCAGACCTCTATGCGCGATTTTATGCTCGGTGAGCCAGTGATAGGGAACGCCGCCGCCGCGCGTCATCGCCTACTCCACGATCTCGAAGGTTCCGTCCACTTCCACCGCCGCGTCGAGCGGAAGCTGCGCGACGCCGACGGCGAAGCGCGCATGGCGTCCATTCTCGCCGAGCACGGCGGCGACGAGATCGGAGGCGCCGTTCAGCACTTGCGGGATCTGGCCGTAATCGCCGGCGCTGTTGATGAAGCCGCCGAGCCGCAAGACGCGCAGCTTGGCGAGATCGCCGCCCGCCGCGACGGAGGCCTGCGCCAGCAGATTGAGGGCGCAAATCCGCGCCGCCGCCTGGCCGGCTTCGAGCGCGACGGAGGCGCCGAGCTTGCCCTTATGCGCGGGATCGATCGCGCCGCCGGGCCCGACCGGCAATTGTCCAGAGACGAAGACGAGATTGCCGGAGCGCGTCCAGGGAACATAATTGGCGACGGGCGCCGCCGGGGTGGGGAGGGCGAGCCCTAGAGCCTCGAGCTTTTCGAGCGGTGTCTTCGCTGTGTCGGACATTGCGCTTTCCTTTCGTCGATCTTCGAGCGATCTCGCGTCTTCGTCCCCGACCGTAATTTGGCCAAGGTCGGGAGGCAATGCGTCGAGCGAGACTTCGCCTCGACATCTCGTTCGTCCGAGATAGACTGGTCGAGCGAGCGCAGCGCGCAGCGACGACAGCCGAAGCGAGGCGGCTCCCCCTGTCGAAGTCGACGCGAAGCGCCGGGAGACGCCGGACCCGTAACCAACCCGAGCTCGACAGAGGGAGAAAGACCCCACATGGCTCCAAAAACGATCATCGGCGCGACGCTCGCCTGCGCCTCCTTTCTCGCGCTCGCGGCTCATGCGGCGCAGACCGACACGACCGCTACGATCGCGGCCGTCGCCGCTCAGCCACAGCTCGCGCCGCATCGCGCCGTCTATGATCTGACGCTGGCGCAGGCGACGGGCAGCAAGGCTCCGACCTCGGCGCGAGGCCGCATCGCCTTCGATTTCACCGGCTCCTCCTGCGAAGGCTGGGTGCAGAATTTCCGCCAGATCACCGAATTGCAGCCCGCGGAAGGTCCGCCGCGCCTTTCTGACATGCGCTCCGCCACTTTCGAGGCGGGCGACGGCAAGGATTTCCGTTTCCGCATCGAGACCAAGCTGGACAATGTCCAGGCCGAGGACATAGACGGCAAGGCCAAGAAGAAGATCGGAACGCCGCTCTCGGTCGATCTCGCCCGGCCCAAGCAGTCGACGGTCTCGCTGGACGGCGGCGCTCTCTTCCCGACCGAGCATTTGCGCCATATCCTCGCCGCGGCGGTCGCGGAGGAGCGCATTCTCGAGGCCAAGGTTTTCGACGGCTCCGGCGACGGCGAGAAAGTCTTCGACACGATGAGCGTGATCGGCAAGCCGAGCAATGGCGCCGTCACGGAAAAGGCCGCGCAGATCAAGGAGCTGGAAGGGCTCAAGCGCTGGCCGGTGTCGATCTCCTATTTCGAGCCGGGCAAACGCGACGAGCAGCCGGTCTATGTTCTGTCCTTCGACCTCTACGAGAACGGCATCTCGCGCGCGCTGAAGCTCGACTATGGCGATTTCGCGCTCACCGGCGAGATGACCGAGCTCTCGCTGCTGCCGAGCGCAGCCAACTGCAAGATGTGACGCGGCCGCTCTCCCTCTTCCCGCCGGGGAGAGGGAGAGCGAGGCGTTTTCAGCGGATAGGGGGCTTTTGCGGAGCGGCCTTGCCGCGGCGCTCCATATGACGCCGGCCGACGCGCCCCGTCCAATAAGCGACGAAGACGATGAAGACATAGATCAGCAGCATCCAGGGCCAGCGCTCGCTGGCGCTTTCGGCCTTATCGGAGAATTTGATCCAGCCTTCGAAGAGATATTCGACGCCGAAACCGAAGATAAAGGTGAGGATCAGCACGCTTTTCCACCAGGAGAGGCGAAAAAAGCCGGCGGTGAGCGCGACCATCGCGGCGGCGATGCCGACGCCATTGACGAATTGCTGCAAGAGCCCTTCGGAAAACAATGTGATCAGGCGAACGACAAAGACCATCCGGCGCCCCTCTGCGATCTGCGAAATCGGCTCATACTACACATTCGGTAGGTGCTGCGCGAGCGCCTCCAGCACCGCCATGCGCACGGCGACGCCCATTTCCACCTGATCCCTTATGAGCGAGCGGGCGCCGTCGGCCACGCTCGAGTCGATCTCGACGCCGCGATTCATCGGGCCGGGATGCATAACCAGAGCGTCGGGCGCGGCATAGGCGAGCTTCTCCTCGTCGAGGCCGAAGAAATGGAAATATTCGCGGCTGCTCGGCACAAAGGCGCCGTTCATGCGCTCGCGCTGCAGCCGCAGCATCATCACTATGTCCGCGCCGGCGAGGCCGGAGCGCATATCATGGAAGACCTCGACGCCGAGGCGCGACAGCGAATCGGGCGCGAGTGTCGAGGGGCCGACCGCGCGCAGCCGCGCGCCCAGCGCGCTCAGGAGAATAATATTGGAGCGGGCGACGCGGGAATGTAGCACATCGCCGCAGATCGCGACCGTGAGCCCTTCGATGCTGCCCTTGTGGCGGCGGATCGTCAGCGCGTCCAGCAGCGCCTGCGTCGGATGCTCATGGGCGCCGTCGCCGGCGTTCACCACCGCGCAATCCACCTTGCGCGCCAGCAGATGAACCGCGCCGGCGCGGGCGTGGCGCACGACCAGAATATCCGGCCGCATGGCGTTGAGCGTCATCGCCGTGTCGAGCAGCGTCTCGCCCTTCTTCTCCGACGAATTGGCGACCGACATGTTCATGACGTCGGCGCCGAGCCTTTTGCCGGCGATCTCGAAAGACGCCTGCGTGCGGGTCGAGGATTCGTAGAAGAGATTGACCTGGGTGCGGCCGCGCAGCGTGGCGCGCTTCTTCTCCACCTGGCGGGAGACCTCGATCGCCTCCTCGGCCATGTCGAGCAGAGTGACGATGTCGATGCGCGACAGCCCCTCTATGCCGAGAAGATGGCGATGCGGAAAGACGGGATGCGGTTTTTGCGGCATGGCCGTCGTCTATAGCAGTTTCTCGCGCGCTGGCCAGCCTCGCGCCCTCATGGTTGAGAAATCCTGGACAGGATCGCTCGAAAGCGACGGCGGAACCAAAGAGGATGAAAAAGAGTTCAAGAATTGCCCGAGATGGAGCGTTTCTTTCCCGCAATTCTTCGCGAAACAGGAGATCGTCAATGCAACTTCGGCTCGGCTCGCCGCTCCTCGCGGCGGCTTTCTCGCTCTGCGCCGCCACGGCCATGGCGGCTCCCCGCGTCGCCACGGATTTCTCCAATATGCGCTCCGGGCCCGGCGCGCGCTGGCCGGTCATCGCGCAAATCCCGGCCGGCGCCAAAATCAGGCTCGACAATTGCGGGCCGGGCTGGAAACACGACTGGTGCCAGATTCGTTACAAGGGCAAGCGCGGCTTCGTCGCCGCCAACACGCTGGAGCCGACGATGAAGAATGTCATCGTCGCCCCGCTCGTCACCCGCGACACGACCGCCGTTCGCTCGGGCCCCGGCGAGAGCTGGAAGGTGGTCGCCAAAATTCCTGCGGGCCGAAAGGTCGTCTCCTCCGGCTGCCAGAAGGGATGGATGACCAATTGGTGCAAGGTCGCCTATGAGGGCAAGTCCGGCTATGTCGACCGCAATTATCTGAAGCGAAAGGGCGCCGTCTTCGCCCGCTAGCGCGCTTCCGGCCGAGAGCCCGAGACCGCGGCCCACTCCGCTGGGCGCGCGGTCTCACATTCGAGCTTTCTCGATCTCGACGACGAGACAGGCTTGCCGCCGCAGCCCCTTGGCCAGGAGATGCAAGGGCCAGGAGAGGAGCGCGATCGCCTTCTCCTTCGCGCTGCGAAGCAGGCGCCCGGCGAGGTCGGGCGCTTCCGACGGAGCGCCGCCATAGGCCGGCTCCGCCGCCGTGTCGGACCCGGAGCGCCGCAGCTCGCGCAGACAGTCGCGGACGGCGACCATGAACGTCGTCAACACCTCGCTCTCATACTCGGTCGTCCGCCATCTGCAATTGGCGTCGGACGGCGCAATGAAGCGAAGGGCCGAAGGCGTGATCATGCTCACATGATCGACCGGCTTGAACATCGGCCAGAAGCGGCCGCTGATTCGGCTCGCGAGACTCGCGGCGTTGGGGGTGATCATCAGCAGAACGCCGCCCGGCCGAAGAACGCGCAGGACGTCGGAGACAAACGCCCGCTGGTCGTAAATATGCTCGATCACATGGCTGAGCATCACCAGATCGAAACCCGCGTCCTGGCAATCGGCCGAATTGAATGGCGCGACGCGAATGTCGAGACCGAGTGAGCGGCCGATGCGAGAGTGCGGCTCGCTGGGGTCGACGCCGATCGCTTCCCACCCCAATTCCTTCGCGGCCAGCAGATATCCGCCCGCTCCGCAACCGATGTCGAGCATACGAATTTTTTCACAATTCGGCGGCGCATGGCGCCTGAGGACCGCGATCTTTTCCTCCACGCCGAGAGTGCGCCGAGCCGATCGCAGATCGGCGGATTCGATCCATGAGCCGAGATCATAGGAAGGAGCCAGCGCGAGATATTGCTCGGCCGTCATATCCGCCGTGACCGAATGGCACTCGTCGCATTTCCAATAGCGTCTGCCCTGTCGATGAAACGCGAATCTCGCTTTGGCGGAACCGCAAACTCTGCAATGAGCCATGGATCGACGCGCGCCTCCCGCGAAAGGGCGATGCGCGCTCCCTGGTTGAATCGCTCGTCGCATCCGCCCGGTCGGCGCTTCTCGCGGAGCAATTGGTTGACGAATGGTGAAACGATAGCGGTTCGTCGCCGCAGCGACCAGTCCCGTCGCTCACCTAGGCGCCGCGATGCGCGAGAGGGCAATGGGTCTTTTTCCGCATGGGAGATTCGCGCATTGCGGCCGATAGCGTGGCGAATTAACCATGGAAAGGAGCTTTCTCCGCCATGGAGAAGCTCGAGTGCTCCTTTCGCGAACGCCGCTTCTTAGGATTGGGGGATTCGATGGTCTATGCCGAGAAGCGCATCGACGCTCTCGCCGCGCCCGACGTCCAGCAGGGAAACAAGAAATGGTGGACGTCCAACACGATGAGCTACGACTGGAAGGACCAGGTGCGGCTGGAAAAATTCAGCCGGCAATGGTTCGACGAGATCGATCGGCGATTTCTCGCCGGAGCGAGACTTTTTTCGGCGCAAGAGAATCCATTCTATGAATTGATGGAAACGTCCTCGCTCGAGGGCAAGCGCGTCCTCGAGATCGGCTGCGGCATGGGCTTTCATGCGGAATTGCTTTCGAGGGCAGGGGCGGTTTTAACGACGGTGGACATTTCGCCCACTTCGGTCGAGGCGACGCGCGCGAGATTCGCCGTGAAAGGGCTCGACGCCGACATCTTCGAGATGGACGCGGAAGCGCTCGCTTTTCCCGACGATAGTTTCGATCTCGTATGGTCGTGGGGCGTCATCCATCACTCGTCCAGAACGGGGCGCATCGTTCGAGAAATCGAGCGCGTATTGAAGCCGGGCGGCAGCGTCAAGCTGATGGTCTATAATCTCGGCGGCATGTCGGCCTATCTGACGATGATGATGCGCTACAGCTTGAAATTCTGGTCTGGATCATCCGTCGACGAAGAGCTCTGGCGGTCGAGCGACGGATTCACCGCCCGCTTCTATTCCAAGGATTTGCTCGCCGATCTGCTCTATACCTTCTTCGAGCATGTCGACATCGAGACCTTCGGACAGGAGGCCGACGCCATTCCGCTGCCGAGACAGCTGCGGCCGATAGCGCGATTGTTCATCTCGAACGCGAAGCAGCGCGAGCTGGCGCGCCAGCGCGGCGCCTTGCTGTTCGCCGCAGCGCGGAAGCGGTCGTGAGCGGCCGCGCGCCGTCGATTCTCCTCTGTTCGCAATTTCTCGACGAAGGACGCGGCGGCATTTGCGAAGTCGCGCGATTGACGATGCAGGCGCTTTGCGGAAGGCATGACGTCTCCGCGCTGGCCTGCATGGAAAAGGCGGATTTTCGCATCGGCGCGACGCCTGTCCGCGGCTTTCGTGGAAGTCGCGCGCGTTTTGTTTTCGACCTCGCGATGCAGGCGCGGCGCGCGACGCACATATTCTATGATTTCGCGGGAACGGCGCGCGCTCGGCAATTCGTGAGATTGCCCGCCCGTCCATATGCGGTATGGGCGCATGGATGGGAGGTCTGGGGCGAGCCGAGGCGCGATTACGAAGAGGCTATAGCGCGGGCCGATATCGTGCTCGTGAACAGCGTCTACACGATGGAGCGGGCGTATCGGATGCTCGACCGCTCGAAAGCGGTGCGATTGTGCCGGCTCGCGACCACGAGCGACGAAAGGCCGGATTTCGTGGGGCCGTCCGAGGGGAGGCCGACCGTCCTTCTGCTCGGACGCATGGATAATCTGCTGGCCAAAGGACATGACATTCTGATCTCGATTTGGCCGAAGGTCGCCGCAGCCGTTCCCGGCGCCCGGCTCGTTTTCGCCGGCGGAGGAGAAGCCGCGGAGCGCGTGCGCGCGCTGGCGCGAGCGTCTCGAGCGGCGCGATCGATCGAAATCATCGATTTCGTGCCGGCCGACAAGATCGACGAGCTATGGCGTTCCGCGACGATTTTCGCGATGCCCGGATTCGCCGAGGGTTTCGGGCTCGTCTACATCGAGGCCATGCGGCGCGGGCTTCCCGTCATCGCCTCGCGTGAGGACGCTGGGCAGGAAATCAACATAGACGGCGAGACGGGTTTCAATATTTCGCGAGATTCGCCGAGCGAGATCGCCGACGCTCTCATCGAGCTGCTGCGTGATCCCGACCTCGCGCAGCAGTTCGGCATGGCGGGCTACGCCAGATGGCGCGATCATTTCCGCTTCGCGCATTTCGAACGGCGCTTCGAAGAGGCGACGGCCGATTTTCTGGCCGCGTCTTAGACGAGAGCGTTTCGGCCGCGCAGCGCCGCGATGCGAGGGTCTTGTTTCTGGGCGCGCATTGGGCATATACTCATTACGAGCATATATCGGCGATGGGACGAATCGGCCAAGGGTTGCCGAAACGTCACATCGCTTCTAAGCTGAAAACCATTCTCTGTCGGGAGCGCCCGGTGGAGTTTTTGATTGGCCCTCTTATGCTCCAATTGAGCATAAGTGCGTTCGGAGGAAGCCAATGGGCATCCCGTTCCAGACAGGCGACAAAGAGCGAGCGCCCGCTCATGCTTTGGGCGCGCTCGAGGGCGCGGCGCAGCGCTTTCCCGTGCTGCCCATGCCCAATCTCGCCTGGAACAGAGAGGTCGAGGCCGCGACCGCCCATCTCTATGAGCGCGTCGCCAAGGTCATGCCGGCGATCGAATGGGCCTATCATGCGCCCTATGTGAAGGCGATCAACGAGCTGAAGCGGGAACGCAACGCCGTCATCCTCGCCCACAACTACCAGACGCCGGAAATCTATCATTGCGTCGCCGATTTCGTCGGCGACAGCCTGCAGCTCGCCAAGCTCGCGGCCACCTCCGACGCCGAGATCATCGTGCAGGGCGGCGTGCATTTCATGGCCGAGACCTCGAAGATTCTGAGCCCCGAGAAAGTCGTGCTGACGCCCGATCTCGAGGCCGGCTGCTCGCTCGCCGCCTCCATCACCGCCGCCGACGTGCGCGCGCTGCGCGCCGAATATCCGGGCGTGCCGATCGTCGCTTATGTCAACACTTCCGCCGATGTGAAGGCGGAGGTCGATATTTGCTGCACTTCTTCCAACGCGCTGAAAGTTGTGGAGAGCCTCGGCTCCGATCGCGTCATCATGCTGCCGGATCGCTATCTCGCCGAGAATGTCGCCGCGCAGACCAAGGTGAAGATCATCGCCTGGCGCGGCGCCTGCGAGGTGCATGAACGCTTCACCGTCGAAGAGCTCGAGAGCTATCGCGCCGATCATCCGGGCGTGAAGATCATCGCCCATCCCGAATGTCCGCGCGAGGTGGTGGAGATATCCGATTTCGCCGGCTCGACGGCGGCGATGATCGATTATGTGCGCGCCAAAAAGCCGGCGCGCGTGCTGCTCGTGACCGAATGCTCCATGGCCGACAATGTCGCGGCGGAGACGACCGGAACCGAGTTCATCCGCCCCTGCAATTTCTGCCCGCATATGAAGCGCATCACTCTGCCGAAGATTCTCGACGCGCTGGTGCATATTCGCGAAGAGGTGACGGTCGATCCGCTGATCGCCGCGCGCGCGCGCGTCTCCGTGCAGCGGATGATCGATCTGGGTTGACGGACTCCCTTCTCCCGCGGGCGGGAGAAGGATTTTTCAGGGAGCGCGGCCATGACGGCGCGATACGAGGCTCTGATCGCAGCGATCGACGCCGCCAATGCCGACGATCCGCGCAGAGTGACGACCGACGGCGCCGAGCGCGCTTTCGAGATCGTCTATGCCGAGCGCATGACGGCGCGCCTTGCCGCGCTCTATCCCGAGGCTTCGGAGTTGCTGCAAATCGCGACCCGCGCGCAGCATCTGCGCCGCTGGGACATTCCGCGCGAGAATTTCCCGCTCGGCCGCCATGGCTACAACGACTGGCGCAAGGAGTGCCGCGCCCATCACGCCCGCCTCGCCGGCGAGCTCATGAGCGCGCAGGGCTATGCGGAAGACGAGATCGACCACGTCGGCGCGATCATCCGCAAGGAGAAGCTGAAGAAGGATCGCGACTCCCAGGCGCTGGAGAATGTCGCTGCGATCGTCTTCCTCGAGCATTATTTCGACGACTTTCACGAGAAATACAAATATTACGACGATGAGAAAATCGTCGACATCCTCGGCAAGACGCTGTGCAAAATGTCGCCCAAGGGCCATGGCGCCGCTCTCGCCCTGCCTTTGCCGGAGCGCACGCGCGCGCTGGTCGCTGCGGCCATCGCCAAGGAGAGCGAGGCGCTCGCCAAGCTCGCAGCCGTAGCGATCGATTAACGCCATGCCTGCGCCCATCCTCATCGTCGGCGGCGGCCTCGCCGGGCTCTTCTGCGCATTGAAGCTCGCGCCGCGCCGCGTCCGCGTGCTCACTCCAGGCTCGATCGATGAAGGCGCCGCCTCCTTCTGGGCGCAGGGCGGCGTCGCCGCGGCCGTGCTCGACACGGATTCGCCGGAGCGTCACGCCGAGGACACGCTGAAGGCCGGCGCAGGAATCGTCGACGCCCGTGTGGCGCTGGGCATGGCGCGCGAAGCCCGCGCGCGTATCGAAGATCTTCTCTCTTATGGCGTGCCCTTCGATCGCGCCGGCGGCAAATTCACGCCCTCGCGCGAGGCCGCGCATTCGGAGCGCCGCATCGTGCGCGTGAAGGGCGACACGGCCGGCCGCGCCATAATGGAGACGCTCGTCGCCGCCGTTCGCGCGACGCCCTCGATCGAATTGTTGGAAGGCTTTTCCGCGCAAGAATTGCTGACCCGTGACGGCGGCGTCATCGGCCTGCGCGCGCGCGGCCGCGATGGGCTGCTGCGCGATTTTCTCTCGCACGCGACAGTGCTGGCCACGGGCGGAATCGGCCATCTCTATCGCGTCACCACCAATCCGAAAGAGGCGCGCGGCCTCGGCCTCGCAATGGCGGCGCGCGCCGGCGCGATCATCGCCGATGCGGAGTTCGTGCAGTTTCATCCGACCGCGATCGACATAGGCGTCGATCCGGCGCCGCTGGCGACGGAATCGCTGCGCGGCGAAGGCGCGATCATCGTCGATCGCTTTGGCCATCGCTTCATGGCCGATATCGATCCGGGCGCCGAGCTCGCGCCGCGCGATATCGTCGCGCGCGGCGTCTTCTCCTCCATCGCCGCAGGGCGGGGCGCTTTTCTCGACTCGCGCGCCGCCGTCGGCGCGGAGCTCCCGACGCGCTTTCCGACCGTCTATGCGAGCTGCATGGCCGGCGGCGTCGATCCCGTGACGGAATCGATTCCGATCGCGCCCGCCGCGCATTATCACATGGGCGGCGTCGCCACCGACGCGCAGGGGCGAACCGCGCTCGCCGGCCTATGGGCGGCGGGGGAGGTGGCTTCGACCGGCGTGCATGGCGCCAATCGCCTCGCCTCCAATTCCCTGCTCGAGGCGGTGGTGTTCGCGGCGCGCATCGCTGCTCACATTCCAGCGACGCAGGAAGAAGCCGCGGTTGCGGTTCCGCCGTCCGCGCGCGATGAAGCGGCCGCCCCGCGACAAGACCTCGTCGATGAGCTGCGCCATGTGATGGCGCGCGACGTCGGCGTCATTCGCGACCGCGCCGGGCTCACGCGCGCGGCGGCGGCGATCTTGCGCATAGAGGCGGCGACGACAAACGTTGAATTGCGCAATATGGCGCTGACTGCGCTGCTGGTGACGAGCGCGGCGCTGGCGCGGCGCGAGAGCCGCGGCGCGCATTTCCGCTCGGACTTTCCGCGCGCCGAGGACGCGCTCGCGGATCGCTCCTATATGACCGAGGCGCAAGCGCGCGCCATCGCCGCGGAGGCGCTGAAATGATCTGGTCTCAGCGCCGTCGATGCGAGCCTGAAGGCGCGCGCTCTGGACCGCGAGCCTTCAGGCTCGCTTCTATGCGGACGCCGCGATGACAGCTCCCTGGACCCTTCCCGCCCCTCATGTCGAAGATGTCGTGCGCGCCGCTCTCGCCGAGGATTTCGGCCGCGCCGGCGACATCACCACTCAGGCGACGATTCCAGAGACCGCCAACGCCCGCGCCGTCATCGCCGCGCGCGAAGCGGGCGTCGTCGCGGGCCTCGCCGTGGCCTCGACGGCCTTTCGCCTCGTCGATCCTTCCGTGATGTTCACGCCCGCGACGCAAGATGGCGCGCATATCGGCGAAAGCGGGATCATCGCGCGGATCGAAGGGCCGGCGCGCGCCATTCTCTCGGCCGAGCGCGTCGCCTTGAATTTCCTCGGCCGGCTCTGCGGAATCGCCACGCTCACGGCGCGCTACGCTGAGAAAATCGCGCATACGAAAGCGAAGGTCTGCGACACGCGCAAGACGACGCCGCTGCTGCGCGCATTCGAAAAATATGCGGTGCGCTGCGGCGGCGGCGCCAATCACCGCTTCGGCCTCGACGATGCGATTCTCATCAAGGACAATCACATCGCCGTCGCCGGCGGCGTCGGCCCCGCTCTGCGCGCGGCCAAGGCCTTCGCCGGCCATATTGTGAAGATCGAGATAGAGGTGGATACGCTCGCGCAATTGCGCGAAGTCCTCGCCGAAGGCGCCGACATCGTGCTGCTCGACAATATGCCGCCGGATGTTTTGCGCGCCGCGGTGGCGCTGATCGGCGACAAAATGCGTGTAGAAGCCTCCGGCGGCGTCACGCTGGAGACGATCGCGACAATAGCCGAGACGGGCGTCGATCTCATTTCCGTCGGCGCGCTCACCCATTCGGCGCGCACGCTCGACCTCGGCCTCGATATCGAGATCGGCTGATCTTTCGGCGATAGCTTTCCGGCCGACCGCTGCGCGCGATGCGCGCGCGAAGCGGCCGATCGTCATGCGTTTCGTCTCGTCAGGCGGCGGCGCGGCCGGCCTCGGTCGCCTTGGGGACGTCGATCAGCTTCCCGCTCTTCACATCATAGATGAAGCCGTAGATCGGAATATTCTTCGGCGTCAGCGGATGCTCGCGGACGCGCTTCACATCCTGGTAGACGCTCTCCTCCTGCGACTCGATGGTGAGCCATTTCACGAAATGGCCCGCCGTGCAGCCGCCGCCATGCTGCGGATTGGACCAGGCCGTTCCATCGAAGGCCGCCGTCGCCAGGCTGTCGTCGAGCAGATCGGCCATCACCTCGTCGCAGAACAGCTCCATGCCGCAATCGGAATGGTGGATCACGAACCATTCGAGCGTGCCGAGCAGCTTGTGCGAAATGATCAGCGAGCGGATCGCATCGTCGGAAGCGCGCCCGCCGGCGTTGCGGATCACATGCGCGTCGCCTTCCGAAAGGCCGGCGTATTTGGCCGGGTCGAGGCGCGCGTCCATGCAGGTCAGTATCGCGAAACGCCGCGCCGGCGGCAGAGCGAGTTGCGCCTTGTCTCCGAAATCGGCGACATATTTGTCGTTCGCCGCCAAGACTTCCGCGAGAATCGTCATATGTTCCTCCCATTGGGCTCTTCGCCGTCGGGATTTCTAAGGCGCGGGCTAGAAGCGTCTGAAATGCAGAATTTTCATGCGCTCATGAACATTGTGCATGAAGTCGAATCATGCCTCCCGATAGGCGAGCAGCATCAGCCCCGCAAAAGTGAAGGCGATCGGCCAGACGATTCCCGCGATGCGCGCGCCCGGGCCGTCGAGGCGAATCTCCAGCCAGCGGGCGGAAGAGGCGAGGAGGCCGACCAGCGCCAGCGGCGTATGTGTGACCTCGATGAGAAATTCCTCGCGGATATTCGAGAGACCGTGCGAATGGGCCAGCAGCAGCGCGCCGCCGACGCCGGTGATGAGCGGAAAGGCGAGGGGCGCCCATTGCGCCTTCACTCGCTGCGTCCGCACCCGCCATTCGAAGATTCCAAAGCCGATGATGAGCGCGAGGAAAATGCGATGCTGCGCGATCTCGGGGTCGCGCAGGCTCTCGATGAGGCCGAGCTGGCCGAGCGGCCAGACGGCTTCGTCCGCGCGCAAAAAGAGGAAGCCGGCGAGGCCGAGCATCAACATGGGCCAATGGCGCGCGACAGGCGACAGGCGCCGCCAATGCTCGAGCAGCGCCAGCAGCCCCATGGCCGTCACGAACAGGCCGGCGATGTGGTGATTATATTCCGACCAGGCGATGTCCTCGGCGTTGCGCTGCGCCGCTATGGAGGCCGTGACGGCGTCGCTCGTCTCCGTCGGCGTCGCCTCGTCGGCGCGCGCGGTCTGGATCGGCGGCAGCGAAACGGATAGGGTGGAATGGTCCGGGCTCTCGAGCCGCGGCGGCCATTGCGGCGTCAGCCGCTCGACGATCTCGGCGAGGCTCACCCGGTCGCGCGCGAGATCGACGGCCGGCGGCAGCGAGGAGAGCGATGCGGCGGCGAAAACGATCGTCCAGCCGATTCCGATCTCCACTTCCGCGAAACGGCGCAGCCGCGCGAAGGCGCGCGGATCGGTCGGCTGGCGGCGGACGGCGAAGAAATTGAGCGCGCCGAGCGACAGCAGGCCGGCGAAGAGAATGGCCTTGGCGCCGACCATGACGCCATAGGCGGCGCCATAGAAATTTTCGACCTCGCCGATATAGACGGCCGACATTGCGACGCCGCCGGCGGCGATCATCGTCACGGCGACGATCGAGAGATGCGAGAAGCGCAGGCCGATGGCGCGCTGCGCCGCGCCCTCCGGAGCGCGCGCGAGCGCGATGAGAAAATAGGGAATGCCGCCGATCCACAGAGCGACGCCGGTCAGATGCGCGAGCTCGGCGGCTATGAGGCCGGGCGGATTGTCGAGCCGGCTCACCGCATGAGTGGCGCCGAGCCGCGCGCAAACGAGCGCGGCGGCAAAGATGGCGAGGGGCAGGGGCGCAATCGCCGGCCCGCGAATGGCGAAAGCGAGCGCGAGGGCGGGCGCGGCCGCGAGGGCGTCGGACCTCACCGCATCGGCGGTCAGCGCATCGGCGAATGAGAGTTCCAGCGCGCCGACCAGCATTGTGGCGAGCGTGGCCGCGTCGAGGGCGATGAGGAGAGCGAGCGCGATCGCGCTCCAGAAGACAATGGCGCGGGCGCGTGCGGCGATCGGCTCCGCCGCCGCGCCGAGCAGCGGCGCCAGTGGGCGGGCGACGAGCAGAAGAAATGCGACGCCGCCGACGGCGAGCGACAGCGCTCCTGAAATGGAGCCGCGCAATATGACGCTCAGAAAGCCGTAGATTTCGATGAATTGCTGCATGGCTCAACGGCCGACGCGAAAGGAGACGTCGCCGCGGGTGATGTGCCCGTCGACGCTCAGCACCTGCCAATGCAGCCGATAGGCTCCCGGGCGCAAGTCGCGAAGCGCAGCGCGCATTTCGTCCGCGGCCTCCGCCTCCAGCAGCGGAAGCACGGTCCCGTGCATGTCCGGCGTGATCAAGAGCAGCCGCGAGCGGCGCGCGTCGATGCGGCAGTTGAATCGCAGCGCCACCTCGAGATCGGGGCCGGAGATGGTCTGCGCCTCCCGCGGCGTCGATTCCGAGAGGACGGCGTGCGCCTGCGCTGGCCTCGCCCCTTCGATCCAAATTGCCGTCGCCGCCCCGCCGATCGCCAAGACGATGTCTCGCCCCCTCATTCCAGCCCCTGCACTCCTTCATGTTCGCCGGCGGCGGGACAATAGCGCGGGACGTCGGGGGGCGCGCGGCTTTTTTGCGGGCGCCTCGCCGCGTTGACCGGCGCGCGCGCGGCGACTAGCCTGCCGGCCGCAGCATGAGGATCGATGCAAATGACCGCGCCAGACCGACTTTCTCCCGCCCGCTCGTTCCAGGGACTCATTCTGACCCTGCAAAATTTCTGGGCGGCGCAGGGCTGCGTCATTTTGCAGCCCTACGATATGGAGATGGGCGCGGGCACGTTTCACCCCGCCACCACTCTGCGGGCGCTCGGCCCCAAGCCTTGGAAGGCCGCCTATGTGCAGCCGAGCCGGCGCCCCAAGGACGGACGCTATGGCGAAAACCCCAATCGGCTCCAGCACTTCTATCAATATCAGGTGATTCTGAAGCCCTCGCCGCCGGATTTGCAATCGCTCTATCTCGCCTCGCTGGAGGCGATCGGCGTCGACACCAGGCTGCACGACATTCGCTTCGTCGAGGATGATTGGGAGAGCCCCACTCTCGGCGCCTGGGGGTTGGGCTGGGAATGCTGGTGCGATGGCATGGAAATCTCGCAATTCACCTATTTTCAGCAGGTGGCGGGCTTCGATTGCGCGCCCGTCGCCGGCGAGCTGACCTATGGGCTCGAGCGGCTCGCCTGCTATCTGCAGGGCGTCGATTCGATCATGGAGCTCAATTTCAACGGCGGCGAAGAGGACAAGGTCACTTATGCCGATGTGTTCCTGCAGGCCGAGCAGGAATATTCGCGGCATAATTTCGAGGCCGCCGATACGGAGAAGCTGTTCTCCGATTTCCGCGCCGCCGAGTCCGAATGCCGCAAGCTGCTCGCCTTCGGCGACAGAGGCGAGGGCGAGCGCCATCTGATGGCGCTGCCGGCCTATGACCAATGCATAAAGGCCAGCCACGCCTTCAATCTTCTGGATGCGCGCGGCGTGATCTCCGTCACCGAGCGGCAGAGCTATATTCTGCGCGTGCGCGAATTGGCGCGCGCCTGCGGCGCCGCCTGGCTGCGCACCGAGGGAGGCTCCGCAGCGGCGTAGATCGCGCGCGCTCGGAGAGTTTGACAAAAGTTCTTTTTATGTTCTAATTTTGTTCCAGTTCTTGATTAGGTGAGGTCGTCATGTTCGTCGTCGATCGGGTCGAGCGCCGAGAGGCGAAGCCGGGGAGGGCGGAGGCGTCGCCCATTCGCGGGCGGGGATTGGCCGCGCTGCATTCCACGCCGCTGCGCGAGCGCTTCTATTCCTGGCGCGCCGGCCGCGACGAAAGCTATGTGTGCACGATATTTTCGGCCGAGGAAGAGGCGCTGGTGGCGCGATTCGCGCGCGCCGTCGTCATCGGGGTCGCGCGGGAGGGGGCGGAACGCCGGCCGGTCTGCGTGCTCGTCAGCGAGGATTTCGACACGAAGAGCGGTCGGCTCGCGCGCGTCGCCGCGGGCGCGCTCGGCGTGAACGAATGGCATGTGCGCTTTTGCGCGCTGCCGGGAGAGGTCGCGCGCCACCTCGCGCGCGCCTTGCTGAACTGAGGCGTCAGGCGCTCTCGGCGAGCGGCGCCTCGCGCGCGGCGAGCCGGCGCACGATTTCGGCGAGCGCCGGATCGTGAATGTCGAGCTGCTGGAGATGCGCGTGCGTGTTGCGGACGTAGGAGGGATTGTCGCCCGAGGCGCCGACTCCGCCTTCGACGAGCCGGGTCATCTCGTCGATCGACAGGCGTCCGGCATATTGCTCATGGGCGCGGTCGACGATGAAAGCGAGCGCGCGGGCCGAGCCGCCCTCGGCGAAGCGTAGCCCCACATTGCGCTCGACATAGACCGAGGTCACCAATTCGCGGGCGCGAAGATAGGCGATCGTCTCCTCGCGCGCCGCGCCGCGGACGCGAAAGGCGACGCCGAGACAGGAGCCGCCATAGTCGAGGCCGAGCACGAGGCCGGGACGCTCTCGCGTTCCGCGATGGACATGGGAGAAGACGCAGAGCGAGCGGTGATAGCCATGCACCCAGGCGAGGCCGCTCTCGAGAAATTCGAAACCCGGCCGCCACATCAGCGAACCATAGCCGAAGACCCAGAAATCGCCGTCTATCGTCGCCATCGATCGCCGACCTCTCCTTTCGTGCGTCGAGAGCGTTTCCGGCCGCAGCGGACGCTGGTTCGGCGTCGAAAACGCGTCGAAGCGAGGGGCGAGATTCCTGCGAATCCGCCGCCGGGTAAAGCCTTTTGTGGCGCTGGCCGCCGCGGCGTCGCCGGGCCTTCCGCTCAGAGCCGGTGGTCCTCGATCGTCGCGAGAAGCAGGACGAAAATGCTCCACACGACGGCGAAGGCGAGAAAGATCAGCACCGGATAGGTCACCCGGTGCGGATAGCGCGCGATCTCCGGCTCCGCGGGCGGGACGAAGACGGTGAGATAGATGCTCTGCCGGTTGGCGCGCAACAGCGCGCGGTCGTGATCGGCCTTGGAGAGCGCGTAGAAGCGTTCGGCGAGCGCCTTGCGAACTTCGAGCTCCTCGAATTTCGCCAGAATCCCGGACATTGTAGAGCTCGACGGGCTCTTCCCGTCGCTGGAGGTCAGGCGTCCCTTCAGCTCCTTGATCTGCTTTTCGGCCGATTCGAGCTGCTCGCGCAGGACGCGCACCGTCGGCGCGTCCGCCGACAATTCATGGCCGGCGACGAACAGCTCGCCTTCGAGCTTGATCTTCTGCGCGACCAGCGGCGCCAGCAGCGCGACGATCTCGCCGCCTGTCAGGCTCGGATCGATCACGCCGAACTCGTCGCGGAACTTGTGCAGATCGGCCAGCGCCGCCTGAACCGATTCGAAAGCGCGGCGCACATCCTTTTCCGCCATTGCGGTGGCGTCCCGCCGCGCGCGTTCGGAGATGCGATTGACCAGCGATTCACTCGCCGCGACGATCGCCGAAGCGAGCGCGAGTGCGTCGCCCTTGCGGAAGGCGCGGACCTTGACGGTGACGAGGCTGGAATTGGCGTCGACCGTGGTCTCGACCATGGATTGCCAATAGTCGGTCAGCGCGTCGATCGTGGCGTCGCGGCGCAGGCGCGCCCAGAAATCGGCTTCCGGCCGGCGATAGATCGCGCGCAGATCGAGCTTGGACGACACATCCGTGACGATCGCCCTGCTGCGGATATAGCTCGTCACGATATAGGCGTTCTGGCCGGAGGGGGTGAAGGTGAAGGCGGCCGATTCCCCCTTGGGCGTCGCCATCGCCTCCATTTCTATGGCGCGCACCGCAAAACGGGTCTCGACCATGAATTGTTCGGCGGCGAAAAAGGCGAAGTAGACCGCCCCCGCGAAGGAAGGGACGATCACGAAGGCGATGAAGCTCAGCCAGAGCGGCGGAATGCGCGTGCGGCTCTCCAGCGCGCGATTGGCCTCGGTCGCGATCCGCTCGACACGGCCCGCGAGCTGACGCGCGGCCTCTGGCGCATGGGCGAGCGGCCGCAGCCATGCGGCCGGAACCAGCGAGCGCGAGGATCTCTCCTCGGCGCGCAGGCGAAGGCGGTCCTCCTCGAGCGGCGGCTTGGTCTCGATCATCGGCGCCGGCCGGGAATTCGCGGCGAAGGCGGACCGCAGAGGCGCGCCGGAGTTGCCGCAGCCTGTCGATTTTTCGTCAAATGGCCTCCTCGATCGCCGTCTTGGCGGTGTGGTAGATTTCGAGGTCCTGCTCGAGCAGCAGCTCGACTTCCGGCAGAAGGCGCAGCTCCCGCGCCAAGTCGCCGACGGCGGCGAAATGGGGAAGCGTCGGCAGCGTCGCCGGTTCTATGTCCAGCAGGGCTTCCACCTCCTCGAGAAAACGGTCCTGGCTGTCGCGCAGACCCACAACCGAAAAGCTCGCGAGCGCGGCGAGCGCCTTGGCGACGCCGTTTTTGGGCGGCGGCTCTTCCAGCGAGTCGGAGGAGAGCTGCCGCGTCAGCGGATTGGCGAAGACGCCGATGACGTCGCGCGGCATGGCGTCGAAGGCGCGGCGCAGCCCGCTGCCGTCGGGCTCGATCTGCTGCGCGAATTCGATCGCCCGCTGATAGGAGATCATGTCTCTCGCCCCGAGCAATTCGTCGCCGAACCGCGAGACATGCTTCAAGGTCAGCAGACGCTCGGCGAGCTCGAGATAGGGGTCGTGCAGCAAGACGATGGTCTTGAACTTGTCGTGAATATGATTGGAATAGCCGGCGAAAGTCAGCCGGCCGCTCACATAGAGCGAGGAGACGTTCTCGAGCATGAAGACTTGCTGCGCGGTCTCGCGTCCGTGCCGCTCCACGCCTTTGTGGAAGAACTGAAACTTGTGCTCCACCTTCTCGTCCAGCCGCCACAGCGGGAAGAGATGCGTCTCCAGCCGAAAGACCCGCCGATGCGTGACCTCCGAGCCGTTGCGCCGCCGGTAGATCAAGATGCCGGATTCGGCCTCGCGAATCTCGAGGCTCTGATTCGACACGAGATCGGGGACGATCGAGCTGTCGACGGTGAAGCCGCAAAGACCCGTCGCGTGCCGGCCGGCCGCCACCAGAGACGGGCGCGCCTCGCGGCAGAGCAGTTCCGCGATCTCGGCGCCGCCCTGAATGATGCGAAGCGTCGGCGAGATAGAATAATCATCCGGAACGACATAGCCGACGATCTGGTCGCCACGGTCGGCTTCTATGTTGAACAACATGAGCCCAATTCCGTTTTCGGCCCGTCTCGCTCTCGCCAGCGTCCGTGCGGGCGCCGCACAGGCGTCGGCCCCGCTCGGCGAATCGGCCGCCATTCGCGTCGCCCTCGCGCGCTGTTTCGCACATGGGCGGGGCCGTCTCAAGCGAGGGGCTCGAAGCCGCGCCTCGCCTCTCTTACCTTATTGCCGCGCTGCGGGAAACGGCGCGCTGCGCCGCGGCGAAAAATCGCGAATTCGCCCTGTTTCTGTCGGATTTCCGTCGTCGTCGCCGGATCCGCGCGTCATCACCAGCCGCGGCCCCAATAATAGCCCCGCGGGCCGAAGCCATAGGGATAGTCGTAGCGGGCCGCGCGCCGGTCGGCCGAACGATCGAGATCAACCTGCAGCAGGCATTTCGAAAACGGGTCCGATCCGGGTCGGAAGCCATAGCTTCGGCAGCGGGCCTCGTCGGCGGCGCGCTGCTCGGCCAGATTCGTGGTGTTGCAGGCCCCGACGAGGAGCGCCGCGGCCGCCGCCAGCAGCAGCTTCGTGATCGGCATATCGTCCTCCTGTCGCGCTCGGGCTCGCGCCGGAGCGTTCGATCCCGGGGCGCTCGATCCCGGGGCGCTCGATCCCGGGCGTTCGGCGAATAATGTCGCCAATATAGCCGAGGCCGCGTCGCCGAGCGAGAGGCGGTTGCCTCAAAAACGGCTCTCGGCGCGCGCAAACCGCCTTTTCGCGACGAATTTATTGCGGGATGCGGGCGGTTGCGGCTATCGTTCGGGGGAGAGCTGCGGTCGCTCTGCGCGTCGCGGGACGAAAAGCGAGGATATTTTGCTACGCACGCCGAAATATGAGAAAGGAGCCGGCGCTCAGCTCGCCGGAACCGAGAAGATCGTGGCGGCGCGCCAGGACGACGGAGGCGGCGGGCGGAACATGGCCACCGAGAAAAAGCCGACGACGATCAAGAAATACGCCAATCGCCGTCTCTACGACACCGGCACGAGCACTTATGTCACGCTCGAGGATCTTGCCGCCATGGTCAAGCGCGGCGAGGATTTCGTCGTCTGCGACGCCAAGACGGGGGAGGACATCACCCGCCCCGTGCTGACGCAGATCATCTTCGAGCAGGAGAGCAAGGACGGGCAGAGCCTGCTGCCCATCGCCTTCCTGCGCCAGCTCATCCGCTTCTATGGCGATTCGATGCAAATGCTGGTGCCGAGCTATCTCGAGTTCAGCATCGACCGACTGACCCGCGATCAGCAGAAATTTCGCGATCAGGTCTCGCAGGCGCTGGAAGGTGCGCCTTTCGGCGAGCCGACGCGCCAGGCTTTTCAGTCGCTCGAGGAGCAGGCGCGCAAGAATATGGCGGTGTTCCGCCATGCGCTGACCATGTTCAACCCCTTCGGCCTGCCGGCCGAGCCGCCCGCCGCCTCCGCCGAGGCGGCAGTTGCCCCCGCCGAGCCGCCGCGATCCGATCTCGACGAGATGAAGCGTCAGCTCGACGAGCTGAACAAGCGCATCGACCAATTGTCGAGCAAGAGCTGACAGGGCGTCCTCGCCGCCCTGCGCGAAGGCTTCGCGCCGAAGACAATTCGGCGTGGATGCGCGCTCAGGCGCGCCGGGCGAGATCGAGCGTCTCGCCCGGCGCCGAGGCCATCATGGCGGAGCCGAACAGCGAGCCCTGGAAAAAGTCGACGCCCCAGCCGCGCAGCAGCCGCGCGGTCGCTTCGTCCTCCACCCATTCCGCGACGATCTTCAGGCCGAGATGTTTGGCGAGATCGGTGAGCGTGCGCACGAAGAAGCGATCATCTTCCGATTTGATGATGTTCTGAATGAAGACGCCGTCGATCTTGACGAAGTCGAAGTCGAGCAGACGCAGATTGCGGAAGGATGTGTGCCCGGCGCCGAAATCGTCCATGGCGAATTTGATGCCGAGGCGCTTGCAATCGCAGATCAGTTGCCGCGTCTTGTCGAAATCGTCGATCAGCGTCGTCTCGGTGATTTCGATCGTGAGGCGATCGGCGACGCCGGCGTAGACATGCGTGGCGTTGGCGAGCCAGTCCGGCCATTCCGGGTCGTGCAGCGTGGCGACGGAAGCGTTCACCGAAATGCGTAGCGACGGATCGGCGCGCAGGCGCGCCAGCGCCAGCTCCAGAACGCGCTGGTCCAGCAGCCGGACGAGGCCGGATTTCTCGGCGATCGGCAGAATGTCGCCGGGGACGACGATGGCGCCGTCGGCGAGCCGCACGCGCAGCAGCGCTTCATAAAAGGCCGTGTCGCCTGTTTGCGCGTCGACGATGGGCTGAAAGGCGAGCTCGACGCGGCGCTCGTTGAGCGCGGAGACGACGCTGTCGGAAATTTGGAGCGCGTGCAGCCGTCCATTGTCGCGCGCGAGCGAAGTGGCGTAGCAGACGAGCCGCTGAGCATTGCGCTGGCGCGCGGCGTCGAGCGCTTCTTCCGCGTGCTGGAACAGAACGGCGGGCGATCTGCCGTCGCGCGGCGCGACGACGGCGCCGATGCGCGCCGAGACGGAGACCACGCCGATCTCGGTCGCGAAAGGCGAATGCGCGATGACCTCGATGAGCCGCTGGCCGCTCGCTTTGGCCTGCTCCACGTCGCAATTCTCGAGCAGCACGGCGAATTTATTGCCGGCGTAGCGCGCCACGAGATCATTGACGCGGACATTGGCGCGCAAGCGCGTGGCGAGGCCGACGATGATCTCGTCGCCGGCGTCATATCCGTAGGTGCGGTTGAGCGCGAAAAGGTTTTCGAGCGCGACCAGCAATATTGTGAAAGGCTTGCGCGTCTTCTCGGGCTGTCCGAGCAGGCGCAGCGAATGTTCGGCGAGCAGAGCTCGGCTCATCGCGCCGGTGAGCGCGTCGAATTGCGCGCTGCGGGTGAGCCGGCGCTCCATCTCATGGCGCTCGGTGATGACGCGAACGACGCCATGGGCGCGGCTCGGACGGCCGTCGCGGCCGGCGAACCATTTGCCGCAATCCTCGATCCACACGAGAGAGCCGCCGCCGGTCTCGCGCGGCGGCGCGAGGGCGTAGATCGCATTGTACAACACGCCGTGTCCGTCGTCGCGGCCGGCGCTGGTGACGATGGCGTCGAAGCGCGACGTCGCGCTCTGCGCGCCGAGCCGCTCGCCATAGGCGCGCCCGGTCGATAGATCGACGTCCGCGAAAGTCGCGAGCACCTCGCGGAGATTTTCGCCCCAGCTCAGCCGATCGGTCGCTATGTCCCACTCATAGGCGAGCATGCCGATCGAGGCCGTGACGCTGCGGAGATCGGGGCCCGCCGGCGGTTGCTGCTCCGGCGCGGCGAGCGCTGCGGAGGGGGAGGAGGCCGGCTCCTGCAATCCCGTGGAAACCGCCTTGTCGGCGAGATGGCGCAATTGCATCGGCTGGGCCTGATCGTAGGAATGCGGATGACGCAGAGTATTGGGGCCCAAAAGTAAACGGGTCGTTTAGCGGGGGCGCGCAGGTCGCGCGCTTTGCGCGGGTCCGGACCCGGCCCGCGCGGAAAAACGCCGATTTCGGATCGGCGCGAGCGGAATCGGCGGGATGCGCCTATTCTGCGCCGGTAGGGGAAAAATCCACCGGCGCGAGCTCGAAGCGGGAGAATTCGAAGCCCGGCGCGACGGTGCAGCCCACCAGCGTCCAGGCGCCGAGGCTGCGCGCGCTCTGCCAATGGCCGGCCGGCACGATGATCTGCGGACGTTCGCCCTGCGACAGTCGCGCGCCGAGGATCTGCCGCGCGCTCGTCTCGCCGTTCGTCGAAATCTCGATGGCGAGCGGCGCCCCGGCGTAGAAATGCCAGATTTCCGCCGCGTCGACCCGATGCCAGGCGGAGACCTCGCCGGCGCCGAGCAGATAATAGATCGCCGTCGAGGCGGCTCGGCCGTCCTTCGTCGCGCGCACATCGCGAAAGGTTTCGCGATAGAAGCCGCCTTCGGGATGCGGCGCGAGGGAGAGCAGCCGCGCGATCTCCGCCGCCGAGGGCGGGGCGCTCGAGTCCGTGGTCATCGGAACACATTCTTCCTTTCGCGCATTTGCGCGAAGACATGGACGGGATCGTCCGTCTCCATGCCGAGCGCCTGCCGCAGCTGCGGGTCTTCCGCGCGCAAAAATGGATTGGTGGCGAGCTCGAGCGCGATCGTCGTCGGCAGAGTGGGCAGTCCCTCGGCGCGCAGCGCGTCGACCTCGCGGGCGCGCTCGGCGAGCAGAAGATTGCGCGGGTCGACGGTCAGCGCGAAACGCGCATTGGCCTGCGTATATTCATGGCCGCAATAGACGCGCGTCTCGGGCGGCAATTCGGCGATCTTCTCCAGCGAGGCGAGCATGACGTCCATCGGCGTCTCGAACACGCGGCCGCAGCCCAGAGAAAACAGCACGTCGCCGACGAAGAGAATCTCGTCTTCGGCGAAGTGATAGAGAATATGTCCGGTCGTATGGCCCGGCGCCTCCATGACCCGCGCCGTCGCCGAGCCGACAGCGACGAGGTCGCCCTCGCCGACCTCGAGATCGAGGTGGGGAAGGCGTCCGCGATCCTTGCGCGGGCCGACGACGCGCGCCTGCGGATAGAGTTTTTTCAGCCCCGCCACGCCTTGAATATGGTCGGCGTGATGATGGGTGATCAGAATATCGGTGAGCAGCCAGCCGCGCCGCGACAATTCGCCCGCGATGGCGCGCGCGTCCGGCGCGTCGATGGAGGCGACGGCGCCGGTCGCCTCGTCCCGCAGCAGCAGGCCGAAATTATCGGCCAGGCAAATGAATTGAACGACCTCCACGCTCATTGCGCCGCTCCTGTCGCAACCCGCGGCGCGCCGCTCTCCGGTCGCGGCCGCGGCCGTTTCGCACGCTTGCGTCGCGCCGAAGATATTGCGAAAAAGTAGATATGTCTCTCGACGTCGTCGACCTGCGGAATTTTTACGGTTCGCCGCTCGGCCAGGTGGCGCGGCGCCTCGTCGGACGCATGGCGCGGAGCCGCTGGGAGGATCATTCCGGCCTGCGCGTGCTCGGGATCGGCTACGCCACGCCCTATCTCGTCGATTTTCAGGAGCGGGCGCAGCGTGTGCTCGCCTTCATGCCGGCGGCTCAGGGCGTCGTCCATTGGCCGAACGGCGGCCGCTCCGCCTCCTCGCTGGTCGAGACCACGATGATGCCGCTGCCCGACGCCAGCATCGACCGCGTCCTGGTCGTCCATGCGCTCGAGGTCGGCGAATCGCCGCGCGACATTTTGGAGGAAATTTGGCGCATCCTCGCGCCGGGCGGGCGGGTGATCGTCGTCGTTCCCAGCCGTTCCGGCCTGTGGGCGCGGGTGGACACGACGCCTTTCGGCCATGGCCACCCCTATTCGCGCGGCCAGCTGCAGAGCCTGCTGCAGGAGACGCTGCTGCTTCCCGTCTTTTGGGGCGAGGCGCTCTATGTTCCGCCCTTCGCCCGCGCCTCGCTGCTGCGCTCGGCTCCGGCCTTCGAGCGGATCGCCGGCCGCTTCTCGCTGCCGGGCGGGGGCGTTCACATCGTCGAGGCGACCAAGCAGCTCTATCGGCCGGCGGGCTTGCGCCGCGCCGTGCGCCGCGCATTGCCGCCGCTCGACGAAGTGCTCGCGCCCGTGGGGGCGGGGGCCGGCCGCGACGGCGCCCCGGCGCTCTGAGCGCGGCTCAGCGGGCTCCGCGGCCGAATTCCACCGGAACGCCGAAGCTTCTCGCCAGAAACAGCCCGCCATGCAGCAGGCCGGCATTGTCTATGCCATGGTCGAGTCCGGCGGAGAGATGCCATTGAGTCGGCACATCGGCCTTGGCCAGCGCATTGGCGGAGAGCAGCAGCGCATCGGCCGGGATCATCGAATCCTCTTCCCCATGGACGAGCAGCACCGGCGGCGGCTTGGTCCCGAATTGCGGCGGTATCTCCGCCGGCTCGCTTCCCGCGACCAGAATGCCCGAATAGCCGAGAATGGCCGCCGGAGCCCGGCGCAGCCGCAGGCCCACATGGAGCGCCAGCATCGTCCCCTGGCTGAAGCCGACCAGCGCCAATTTGCTCTCGTCGAGGTCGTTCTTGGCCAATTCCTCGGCGAGGAAGCTCTCGAGCAGCGGCCGCGTCGCCACCACGCCGCGCCAGCGCTCGCCGGGATCGCGCATGGTCAGCGGAAACCATTGCCGCCCGGCGGGGGAGAGCGCGCAGCGCTCCGGCGCGTGAGGAGAGACGAAAGCCGCATCCGGCAGGAAGGAGCGCCATTGCCGGCCGATCTCGATGAGATCATTGCCGTCCGCGCCATAGCCGTGGAGGAAGACGACGAGCTGCTTGGCCTTGCCGGCTTTCGGCTGAATTCGGGGGCCGTCGATCTGGGACGCCATGTCGGATCTCGCAATTCTCGAGGATGCGGCCAGAGCGGCCGCTATCCGCCGTTCAAAACGGCCGCGACGCCGGCGATCAGCATCGCCACGCCCAGCCACTCCCGCGCTCCGGTTCTCTGCGCGAACATGCGGCGCGAGACCATTTGCGCGAACAAGACTTCGATCAGCGCCAGCGTGCGCACGCGCGGCGCGGTCTCGAGGGCGAAGGCCAGGAACCAGAACAGCGTCGCCAAGGCGCCGAGCAGCCCCGCGGACAGGGATTCTCGCCATTGGGCGAGGATGGCGGCGAGGCCCCCACGGTCGAAGACGCCCAGATAGAGCAAGATCAGCGCCGTTTGCAAGACGAGGCCGAGAAGGAGCTCGGTCGCGGCCGCGACGACGAAAGAGGCGCCGCCGAGCCTGAGCACGCCCTCGCGGTATAAAATAGTGGAGCCGCCGAACAGCGCGGCCGAGGCGAGGCCGTAGAAAATCGGCCGCCAGCTCGCGTCACGCAGCGCCGCGGCGGGATCGGGCAGCGATAGGGCCATGACGCCGAATGTCGCGCAGACGACGCCGAACGCGAGCGCCGGCGTCGCGCTCTCGCCGAGAAAAACGAGTCCGAAGACGACGATCTGCACCGCCTCTGTCTTGAGCAGCGCCGTGACGATGACGAAAGAGCGCTGCTTCATGGAGACGAGCATCAGCGCCGTCGCGGCGATCTGCAATGTCGCCGCCGCCGCTATGAGCAGCGATATGCGTGCGTCAGGAACGGGCGGCGCCACATTCGTGATCGCGCAGGCGGCGGCGAGAACGAGAAAGGCGAAAGGACAGCCGAAGAGAAAGCGCACGAAGGTCGCGCCTGCGGCGCCGAGCCGATCGGTGAGATCGCGCTGCAGCGCATTGCGCAGCGTCTGTCCGCCGGCGGCGGTCAGCGTGAAAACGGCCCAGGCCCAGGCGGGAGCAAAGATCATTTGCGGCGGAGCTTTCGTTGCGTCGCGTCATTTCTAGCGCGAACGGCTCCGAAATATCCATGCCGAAAGCGGCGCCGAAAGCGAAAAGCCCGGCCGTCACGGCCGGGCTGTCGCGATCTGGCGGCGCGAATAGAAGATCAATATCTGGCGACGACCGGAACCGGCGGCGCCGAAACGAAGTGATAGTTGATGCCGACGCGCGCGATATGGCCGTCGAATTTGACGCGCGTGATGCCTTGGTTGATCGAGGTGAGCAGCGGCGAGGTGAAGCCGAGCACCGTCACCTGCGGGCCGACCGCGGCGAGCGGGCCGTTCTGGAAACGAACCGTGCCGAGATCATAATAGAGATATTCCGCCTTGAAGCTCAGATTCGGAGCGAACAGCCATTCGATGCCGCCGCCGACGGTCCAGCCGATGCGCGATTCGTTGTAGCGCCCGACGCCGCCGATCGATCCGTAGGGCACGCTGAGGCCGAACACCTGCGCGCCGAGGATGGTCGCGGAAAGGTTGTTGTTGATGAAGAGCGACTGATGCGTCGTCGCCTGCGCGCCGCCATAAGCGAGACCGCCGGTGGCGTAGATCAGGAAGGACGGTCCCCAGATATAGCCCAGGCGGCCGCGAACCGTGCCGAGCCAATCGGTGCGCGACGTCACGGTCGTCGTGCCGGCGGCGGAGCGGTCGAGAGCGAGACCGAACGGCCCGACGGCGACATTGAAGGCGTTCCAATTGGCGGCGCCGGTGAAGCTGTTCTCGCTGCGAATGCCGGTGCCCTGCAAATCGGCTTCGAGACCGACGAGGAAGTGATTGCCGAATTGATAATTGTAGCCGACCTGGCCGCCGCCGATGAAGCCGTTGCGTTGCGCGTTCACGGTTCCGCTCGCGGCCAGAGCCGCAGCGCCGGCGCCGGGATCGATGACGAAGGGAAGCAGACCGTTGTTCCCGAAAGTGTCATAGAGATTCACCGTGCCGACGTCGATATTGTTCGACGCGCCCCAGGAATAGCCGGCGTTCAGACCGATATAGAATCCGGTCCATATGGGCGGCGGAGGCGGCGGAGGAAGGATCGGAGCCTTGAGGGCGGGGAGATCCGCGGCGAGCGCCGCTCCAGCGGAGAGAGCCAGTGCAATCGCGGTGGCTGAGAATAACTTCTTCATCGAGGAATCCTTTTTCAACAAAGTGTGTCACCGCATGGCCCGCGCGCTGTCGCTGTCCGCTTCGGCGTGGTTGATGCGGCTATTGAAATGCTAAGTCTCACGCTGAGATTCGGTCAACGACGGTGAACCGCAACGGTGCGAAATGTCGTCGAATTTCTGTGACTGTGACGCACATGCGACCTTAGCGAAAAAAGCTACGTATTCATTTGTGTGGACGACTGCCGGAACCATGCGCGCGACGTGAAATCATATTCGCGATGGAAAGCATTTCATGCGCGCCGGGTCGATGAGAGGGACAGATCATGAGCAGCGAACGCTATCACAAGACACGCATCGGCGAGCATCGTCTCCATGCCGAGACATTGATGCTCGGCTATGGCTACGATCCCGCTCTCTCCGAAGGTTCGGTGAAGCCTCCGGTGTTTCTCACCTCGACATTCGCTTTTCGCACGGCGGAAGAAGGGCGTGATTATTTCGACTATATCGCCGGGCGCAGCGCGCCGGCGCGCAACGAGCCGCCGGGACTCGTCTATTCGCGCTTCAATCATCCCAATCTCGAGATTCTCGAAGATCGTCTCGCCGTGCATGAGAACGCCGAAGCGGGGCTGGTGTTCTCATCCGGCATGTCGGCGATCGTCACCACGATCCTCGCTCACGCGCGGCCCGGCGACGTGATATTGCACAGCCGTCCGCTCTATGGCGGAACGGAAGTGCTGATCGGCCGCACGCTCGCGCCTTTCGATATGAGAAGCGTCGGCTTCGTGGACGGATTGAACGAAGACGTCGTGCGCGACGCCGCCGAGCGCGCGATGGCCATGGGCAATGTCGCCATCGTCTTCGTCGAGACGCCGTCCAATCCGATGAACAGTCTCGTCGACATCGCCATGGTGGCGCGGATCGCGCGTGAGATCGGCGCGCGCCAGGGGCGTTGCCCGATCCTGTGCTGCGACAACACATTGCTCGGACCGGTGTTTCAATCGCCGCTCGAGCATGGCGCCGATCTCTCGCTCTACTCGCTCACCAAATATGTCGGCGGCCACAGCGATCTCATCGGCGGCGCGGTCATTGGAGCCCATGCGGCGCTCGCGCCCATCCGCGCCATGCGCAACGCCATCGGCACGCAGCTCGATCCGCATTCCTGCTGGATGCTGGCGCGCTCGCTGGAGACATTGTCGCTGCGGATGCGCCGCGCTGCGAGCAATGCGGCGATCGTCGCCGACTATCTCTGCGCGCATTCGAAAGTCGCGCGCGTGCATTATCCGCCGCTGCTGCCGCCGGACCATCCGGCGCGGGCGCTCATGCAGCGGCAGTCGAGCTCTGCGGGCTCCACCTTCTCTTTCGACGTCGAGGGCGGCGAGACGGAAGCCTTCGCCTTCTTGAACAGACTACAGATATTCAAGCTCGCGGTCAGTCTCGGCGGCACGGAATCGCTCGTCTGCCATCCCGCCACCACTGTGCATTCGGGGCTCGCCGAGACGGCGCGACGCGAGATCGGCATCACGCCCGCGCTGGTGCGCATGTCTATCGGCATAGAGCATCCGGACGATCTCGTCGCCGATATCGCTCAGGCTTTCGCCTGAGCGATACCGCCTCGTCGCATCGGCGTCGCGCGCGCCGTTTCCAGCGCTTCGCGACGCATGACGCGCGCCGCGAAATCCTCGCAGCGTCGGCGCAGGCATTCGTCCGGACATTCGGTCGCATAAAATTCGCTCGCGGCGGCGAGACAGAAGTCCGCGAGAGCGCTCTCGTCGGCGCGCGCGCTCGCCGGCGCGGCGCGCGCCGCCCGCTCCAGCAGCGCGTCGATTTTCCGTTTTTCTCCTTCGATGTCGCACATGGCCGCTCCTTTTCTCCCGTTCTGTCCATGTCGATCATCGCGGCGTTTCGGGCGAGATCGTGGAGCTTTGGCTGGAAAGCTTGCAGAGAGGAGGTTTTTGGAAGTCTTTCAGCGACGCGGGCGCCGGCGGGGCTTGATCGCGACGCGACGCCGCGCCACCATGGCGACCAATCCGGGCCGCCGCGCGGCCGACGAAAAGGGGCTCGACATGTTCATCGCGATGAATCGCTTCAAGGTGGTCAAGGGAGAAGAAAAGGCTTTCGAGCAGATATGGTCGTCGCGCCGCACGCGCCTCGAGGAGATGGAGGGCTTCGTCTCCTTCCATCTGCTGCGCGGGCCGGAGCGCGAGGATCACACGCTCTACGCCTCGCATACGATGTGGGAGACCAAGGCGAGCTTTCTCGCCTGGACGACGTCGCAGCAGTTTCGCGATTCGCACAAGGACGCCGGCAAGAACAAGCCGCTCTATGTCGGCCATCCCGAGTTCGAAGGATTCGATTCCGTGCTCGAGCAGATCAATACGACTCGCGACGCGGCGGCGGAGGCGGCGCTATGAGCGAGCGGCGGCCTCTCGTCTCATTGAGCGTGCTGAAATCCGCCATGGCGAGCGAGGGCTTCGAGCTCGCCCCCCTCGCGCGTCGCGACGCTGGCGCGCGCCGTCGCATATGGGAGATCGTCGGCGCGTCGCACTGCTCCATCGTCGGCACATGCCTGACGATCGCGGAATTGCGCAAGATCGCGCGGCGCACCGGCTTTCTCGGCGATGAAACGCGCTTCAATGATTATCAGGTGCATGGCCTCTTCGTCGAGAAGATGCATGACGAGAATGTCGTCTCGCGTGCGGTGCAGAAGCATCTCGATGCGCGATACGAGGGCGCGATCCGCAAGGCCAAGGCGCTCGACGGCGAGGAGGCGTTGCTCGCCTATTGGGAGAGCGCGATCGACAATGGCTTCGTTCCGGGCGCCTATTGGGCGCTGATCGGCCATCCGCGGCTAACGCCCGGCGTGGAGACGCGCATTTTCGGCGATATTCACATGATGTCGCATTTGAGCGGCGCCGCGCATCGCGGCGACGCCCGCGAGGTGGCCGAAGCGCGCCGCGAGAAGGCCGAGATCGCGCGGCGTCTCGCCAGCGTCATCGCCGAGCGCAATGACGAGCTGACCGTGCTGCGCGACGAGATCGCCCGGCTCGGCGCGGAACTTCGCGAGGCGCGCGCGCTCGCCGCCGAATGCGAGAGCCTGCGACGGGAAATCGACGCATTGCGCGCGGAGGAGAGAAGCGACGAGATGCTGCGCGAGCTCGCCGCGCTCCGCCGCGCTCACGCCGATCTGCGCGAGGATCACGAACGCCTCGAGCGTCGCTACGAGCGGCTGAAGGCGAAAGAGGCGCGTTCCCTTGCGCCGCCGGCGCCGCGCTCTCCGGCGCCGCCGCTCGCTTCGGAGATCGCTGTGGCGGCGGCGCCGATCGCCGACGAGGAACGCGAGGGCGAGACGGATCTGTGCGGCCGTTGCCTGCTCTATGTCGGCGGGCGGCCGCGAACGGTCTGTCGGCTGCAGCGATTCGTGGAGCAACGCAATGGCTCGCTCATTCATCATGACGGCGGCATGGAGGATAGTCGCGCCATGCTGAGCGAGTTGGTGCGGCGCGCCGACGCCGTGTTCTTCCCCGTCGATTGCGTCAGCCATCGCGCTGTCGGCGCGGTGAAGAGCTTGTGCGAGAGCCATGGCATTCCCTATTGTCCATTGCGCAGCGCGAGCGCTTCGGCTTTCGAGAGAGCGATCAAGACGCTCGCCGCGCCGGCGGCGGAGGCGCAGCGATAGGGAGGACGCGTGACGCATCCATCAGCGCATGTCGTGGCGCATTCTTGGGCTCCCGCGGTGAGCGAAGGGCGCATCGAGATCACGCGTCTCGATTTCGATCTCGCCGCGCCTTGGTCCGAGGCGGATTGGGATGCGCTGAGCGCGGAGGAGCGCGAGCGTGCGCTGCGCTTTGTGCGGCATGAGGATCGGTTGCGCATGATCTCGACGCGCGCGGCTCTGCGGCGTCTCCTCGGCGAGAAGCTGGGCGCCGATCCGGCGGCGCTGCGCTTCGACTCCGGGGCTTACGGCAAGCTCGGGCTCGCGGGCGCGGGCCTCTTCTTCAATGTCTCGCATTCCGGCGCATGCGCGCTCATCGCCGTCTCGCGTCATTGGGATGTCGGCGTCGACATAGAGCGCGCCGATCGCAAGATGGATGTCGCGGGTCTCTCCTCCATCGCCTTGACGCGAGAGGAGCGCGAAGGGATCGACGCCGCTGGCTTTTTCGAGCGCTGGGTGGCCAAGGAGGCGGCGCTGAAGGCGCTCGGCCTCGGCATAACGGAGAAGCTGCAGGCATTCTCTGTGTGGCCGGGGCAGGACGATCTCTATGAGCTGCGCCATGCCGAGGCGGAGTGGGGCGATCTTCGCGTGGCGCGTATCACGGCGCCGCCGGGCTATGCGGCGGCGCTCGCGTGGAAGACGCCCTAACGAAGCGCTTTCTCGAGCTCTGTCGCCTCGATGATCGGCAATGAGCAGGTCGCGCCGCGGCAGACATAGGCGGCCGCGCTTCCGTTGATCATTGTCTTGCCGGCGGCCGGATGCGCCGGCGGCAGCTCGGCGCCCGGCGCCACAATGGCGAGCGTGCGGCCGGGCAGGCTCACGCCGTGAACCACGCGCAGCAGCGCGGCCGTGTCTAGCGCCTCGCGCGCTCCGATGATGACGATCTGCAATCCGTCGCGCAAAGTCTCGGCGCCGTTCAGCAGCGTCGAATAGCCGAGCATGCCGCGCCGCACGGCGCTGGCGAAAGCCGCGAGCGTGGATTCGGCGCGGGCGCGATAGCGATCGTCGCCGGTGAGATGATAGAGCTGCGCCAGAACTTGCGTCATCGTCCCATTGCCGGAGGGCAAGGGGGCGTCTTCTGCGATTTTCGAGCGGCGGATCAGCGCTTCGGCGTCGTCGGCGGTGAAGAAATAGCCGCCGGCGCTCGCGTCGCGATAATGCGTCTCGACGAGCTCGATCCAATCGCGTCCGCGCTCGAGAAAGCGCGCTTCGCCGGTCGCCTCATGGAGCGCCAGAGCGGCGCGGGTGAGATCGGCGTAATCGTCCAGCACGGCCATATGCTTCGCGCGGCCGGCGCCATAGGAATGCAGCAGCCTTCCGTCGGTAGTCGTCATTTTCGCGGCGATGAAATCGAAGGCCGCCGTCGCCGCAGCGAGCCAGTCGTTCCGCTCGAAGACCTGCGCGGCGCCGGCTATGGCTGCGATCATCAGCCCGTTCCAATCGGCGAGCGCCTTGTCGTCGCGGCCCGGTCGCACGCGCGCCGCGCGCGCCGCCAATAGCTTCGCGCGATCCAGTGCGAGCGCGGCTTCTTCTTCCGCGGACAGCAGCTCCATCGAATGCAGGCGATTGGGAATGGATTTGCCTTCCCAATTGCCGCCATCCTCTATGTCGTAGACGGCGCGGAACGCCGCGGCGCGCGCGCCGAGAGTGGCGTCGACCTCGGCCGCGGTCCAGACATAGAATTTGCCTTCCTCATGCTCGCTGTCGGCGTCGAGGCTGCTGGCGAAGACGCCTTCCGCGAGGCGCATCTCGCGCAGCGCCCATTCGATCGTCTCCTCTATGCGCGCGGCGTAGAGCGGCTTCTTCTCCTGTTGCCAGACGAGCGTCAGCAGATCGACGAGCTGGGCGTTGTCATAGAGCATTTTCTCGAAATGCGGCGCCAGCCAGCGCTCATCGGTCGAATAGCGCGCGAAGCCGCCCGCGAGATGATCGTAAATGCCGCCCTGGCAAATATGATCGAGCGTCGTCAGCACGGCCTCGCGATAAGAGGCGCGGCCCGTGCGCTTCCATGCGCGCCAGAGAAATTCGAGGCTCGCCGCCTGCGGGAATTTCGGCGCGCCTCCGACGCCGCCATTGACGCGATCGATGTAGCCGTCGAGCTTTTCGGCGATCGTCTCGACGAGATCGGCCGAGATCGGATCCGCCGGCGCGGTCTCGGCGAGACGATTCAGCCCGTCGCCGATCGCCGTCACATTGCGCGTCACCACTTCGGGCTTCTCGCGCCAGAGCTCGGAGATCGCTTTCAGAATATCGGCGAAACCGGGCATTCCATAGCGCGGCTCCGGCGGGAAATAGGTGCCGCCCCAAAAGGGCTCGCCGTCCGGCGTCAGAAACATGGTCAAAGGCCAGCCGCCGCGCCGTCCAGTGAGCTGTAGGGCCTGCTGATAGAGATGGTCTATGTCCGGCCGCTCCTCGCGATCGACCTTCACATTGACGAAATTCTCGTTCATCAGCCCGGCGATCGCCTCGCTCTCGAAGCTCTCGGCCGCCATCACATGGCACCAATGGCAGGCGGCATAGCCGCTGGAGAGCAGGATGGGCTTGCCCTGCGCCTTGGCGAGCGCCAGCGTCTCGGCGGACCAGGCCCGCCAATGGACGGGATTGTCCTTGTGCTGGAGGAGATAGGGGCTCGTCTCCTCGCCGAGGCGGTTGCGGTCTTGCGTCATGCGGTCTCTCCATCGGAGGCCATGCCGCTATTGCACGCGAGGCGCCAGCCCGGATAGGGCGCAAAAGCGACAAAAGCCGCGGCACGCCCTTTGCGTCGCTTTGCAGCAAAAGGCCAGACGGCTCAGGAGCTGAAATATGCTGGACGTTGTGATTGTCGGGGGCGGGGCCTGCGGCTTGGCGCTGGCGCGCGGCCTCGCCGGGGCAGGGATGAGCTTTGCGCTCTATGAGGCGCGTCCACGGCTCGGCGGCCGCGTCTTGTCGGTCGAGGACCAACCCTCGGGGATGCGCGTCGATTTGGGTCCGACCTGGTTCTGGCCGGACACGCAGCCGACCATCACCGCTCTGGTGAAGGAGCTCGGCCTCACGGATTTTCCGCAATATGATCCGGGCACGGCGCTGCTGCTCGCCTTCGGCGACAAAAAGCCCGAGACGCGCATGACGCCCAATCTCCATTCCGGCGCGCGTCGGCTGGAGGGCGGCATGGCCTCGCTGATCGAGGCGCTGACGGCGGCGGTTCCGGCGGAGGCGATCCATCTTTCTTCCGTGCTGCGCGCCATCGCCGATCGCGGCGATCATGTGGAGCTGACCTTCGAGACCGAGGGCGAGACCGAGACCGTGACCGCCGAGCGGGCCGTGCTCGCGCTTCCGCCGCGCCTGCTCGCCGAGCATCTCGCCTTTCAGCCGGAGCTCGACGCGCTGAGCCGCAACGCCATGCGCAGCGCGCCGACCTGGATGGCGGCGCAGGCCAAGGCCGTGGTCGGCTTTTCTGGCGCGCCGGCCTGGCGTGCGGAGGGCCATTCCGGCAACGCTTTCGCCACCCATGAGCAGGCTGTTCTCGGCGAGATTTTCGACGCCTGCGACGCCGCCGGCGAGCGTGCGGCGATCGGCGGCTTCTTCGCCTTCTCGCCGGAGCTGCGGGAAGCCTTCGGCGGCGGCATGGCGATGCTGATCGACAGCCAATTCGTCCAATTGTTCGGCAAGCCGCTCGAGGCGGGCGGCGAGCAGCATATTCAGGATTGGGCGCGCGAGCCCTTCACCTGCGCGACGATCGATCTCACCCCGCCGTCCGAACATCCCGACTATGGCGATCCGCTGCTGCGGCAGGCGTTCTGGGAGGGCAAGCTCTATCTCGGCGGCGCGGAGACCGCGCGCGAGGGTGGCGGCTATCTCGAAGGCGCGCTGGTCGCGGCCGAGCGCATAAGGCTGCGCCTTCTCGATCAGAAGGAGACGTCGACGATGATTTCCGGCGAAGGCGCCACGGGCGAGGCGCTCAACGAAGCCAGCATGGCGCGTTTCCGCGAATGGGTGAACGCCAAGCGCGCGCCGACTTTCGCCAGCTATCGCCAGCGGCTGAATTTCGGCCTCTCCAACGGCCAGAAGGAGCAGATCACCCAGCGCGCCATGCTCGGCGCCATGGAGGCGGTGCTGAAGGAGGCGCTCGCCGTGCTCGAGGGCCTGCCCTTCGATCATTCCGTCGTCGCGGTCGACAAGGGCCGGTCCGATCTGACGCCGCTGGCGCAAAAGGCTTTCGACGGCTTCATTCAGGAACTGCTCGACGGCGTCATCGACTATAATCGCACCTCTTGCGCGCTCTCCAATTTCCCGGAGGAGCACAAGCCGTCCAAGGATTATCTCCAGGTCACGCTGCTCGACATTGCGGCGGCGTGGAAGGAGTTTTCGCTGGACGCCAATCAGGTCCTGCTCGACAAGCGCGTCGCCGATCAGCAGGCGACGCGCAGTCTCTGATAGCCGAGAAAGGCGCCCCAATTGTCGTAGACGCCCGCATTCACCAGACAGCCGTTGCGGGCGTAGACGTAAGGATAGGGCGCCGGATAGCGGTAATAGTACGAATAGGGCGCGGCGGTGAGGACGCCCGGCGTCAGCGCCGGAACCGCTCCCGGCACAGGTCCGGTGAGATCGGGAACGAAGAAGCCGTCGGCTTGCGCGAAAGCGGAGGCCGATGGCGCGATGAGAAGCGCGGCGACGAGGCCGCGCGCCGCGAAGCGTCGAAGAGTCACGAGAAAATCTCCATTCGAAAAAGCGGATCGAGAAACAGCGCAGCGCGAATCGACGATCTGAAATTTCTAACGCATAGCGGCGAAGCCTGTCGATCCTCGCGCGAGCCGAAGCGCAGAGCCTCAGCCGCGCGGGCGCGGTTGCTGCTCGTCCGTCCATTGCGACGGCTGCGGCTCGTCCCAATAGGGACGCGCATGGTAATGCTCGTGCACGCGTTTCTCCCAATCGCGATCGCTCCAGCTGTCGTCGCTGAATTCCGGCGCGTCCTGAAGCTGCTGCTCGATGATGTCTGCGATATAGCCTTCGCGCTCATTGTCGTAGGAGAGCGAATTCCACGGCAGCGGATAATGGCTGTGGCCGAGGCCCAAGAAACCGCCGAAGCTCATCACGGCGTAACGAACGCGGCCCGAGACCTTGTCGATCATCAGATGATCGATTTCGCCCAGCTCATTGCCGAGCCGATCGAAAACGGTCGTGCCTTCGACGTCTTCGCTGGAGACGAGATTGAAGTCGGGGTTGGCGCTCGCCATTGTCTGTTCCTCCTGTTTCGTTTCGAAGCAACGCGGCGTCCGACGAATGGTTCCGCACTGCCGCGAGCGCTGCGGCTGCTCTCACACTTTCGCCGTGAGCGGATGCTCGCGCACATCCGGGTCGAAGACGAGCGACACTTGAACGTCGCCGATCGTGCGCAGCACATGCAGCGAAATGGCCGAGCGTGCGTCCTGCCGCAGCGCGACGTCGACATGCGCCTCGCCGAGCGAGAGATCGCGGATGACGATCTCGCCCGCCGAGAGCGGCACGGTCGGATTGACGAAACGGATCTGTCTCGCCTTGTGGTCGAATTCGAGGCCGAGCATCGTCTGAATGAAGAGAAAGGGCGCGCTCGCCGCCCAGGCCTGCGGCGAGCAGGCGGCGGGATAGAGCGTCGGGCCGCGGCCGCTTCGGCGCCGAAAGCCGCAATAGAGCTCGGGAATGCGCCGCGCCTCCATATAGCTCGCGGCGCGGATCAGCGAATCGAATATCGCCGCGACTCCCTCCTTGAAGCCATAGCGGCCGAAGCCATGCGCGATGAGCGCATTGTCATGCGGCCATATGGAGCCATTGTGATAGGACATGGGATTGTAGCGGCTCTCGCCGCGCGCCACCGTGCGCACGCCCCATCCCGAGAAGAATGCGGAATCGAGCAGGCCGTCGGCGACGCTCTGCGCGCGGTCGGGCCGCGCTATGCCCGCATAGAGCGCATGTCCCGCATTGCTCGTGCGCACTTTGCATTGCTTTTTCTCGCCGTCCAGCGCCAGCGCATAGCTGCCGATCTCGTCGCACCAGAAGGCCTCCTCGAAACGAGCGCGCAGACTTTCGGCGGCGCGCGCCAATTCGTCGGCGCGCGCGTCGAGGCCGAGCTCGCGCGCGCAATGGGCGGCGAGGCGCCGCGCGGCATAGACATAGGCCTGCGCCTCGACCAGCGCGATCGGCCCTTCGGCGAGACGTCCGTCGGCGTGGAAGACGGAATCATGCGAATCCTTCCAGCCCTGATTGCGCAGGCCCTGATCCGTATGGCGCGCATATTCGATGAAGCCGTCGCCGTCCGGATCGCCCGGGCCGTCGATCCAGGCGAGGGCGCGCTCGATCGCCGGCCATAATTCGCGGACCAGCGCATAGTCTCCGGTGCGGCGCGCATAATAGCCGGCGAGAACGACGAACAGCGGCGTCGAATCCACCGATCCGTAATAGAGGCCGAAAGGCACTTCGCCGAGCGCCGCCATTTCGCCGTCGCGCATCTCGTGCAAGATCTTGCCCGGCTCGGCGTCCGAGCGCGCGTCGAAGCTCGTCGCCTGATGCGCGGCGAGCCGCCTCAGCACGCCGACCGCGATCGACGGATCGAACCACAGCATCTGCAGCGCGGTGATGACGCCGTCGCGTCCGAATGTCGTCGAATACCAGGGAATGCCGGCGTAAGGATAGCAGCCGTCGGGCGTCTTGGTGAGCAGCATTCGCACATCGGCGGTCGAGCGCCACAGAATCTGATTCAGCGTCGGATCGGCGGTCTCGACGCGCGCGCTCTGGCCGGCGGCGGTCTTCAGTTCGCGATGCAGTCCGGTCAAGCCGTTGAAGAAGGATTGCGTCGATTTCGGCAGGCGCCCGCGGCTCGCGGCGGTGAGGAAGATCGTCTGCGCCTGGCGCGGCGCGAGCCGCAGCGAATAGGTGGCGATGCTGTCGACGAGCAGCGAAGGATCGGGCTCGAAGGAGAGCGCCGTCTCGCGCAGCGCGCCGTCGAGGCCGCGGTAATAGAGCGCTACGGCGCCGGGCGCCAGAAGCTGCGCCCAGGCGCGCCCTCGCTGCGCGCGGCGAACGCCGCGCACCTCGAAAATATCGGCGAAATCATTGCCGAAGCCGATCGACAGATTGAGGCGAACCTCTTCGGCGCTCTGATTGGAGACCTCGAGCCGCTCGCGCAGCGAGCCGTCTTTGAGATAAAGGGTGCGCGAGACATAGACGGAGTCTTTCAGCAGCGCGATCTTGTCGTCGCGGAAGATGTCGGGATTGGTGAGATCGACATAGAAGCTCAGATTGTCGTCGCGTATGGCGGAGTCGAGCAGCAAGGGCTGCGCGCCTTCGATCAAGAGCTCGAGATGCGAGAGATAGCGCGTGTCGTGATCGAACAGGCCGTCCGGCCCGCCCGCTGTCGCGCCTATGTCGCCATGGCTGTCGAAGACGGCGAATGTGTCGTCGTGCTTGAGCGTGCGGCGCGGCCGCGACGGCGGGCCGGTCGCCGGAATGTAGAATTGCAGCTCATGCGTCTGCGGCGCGTCGTCGCCCGCGTCGAGCGGCGCGCTCGGACTAGAGCGTGGGATAGGAGTTGTCCGGTTCGATCTGGTCCTCGACATGCCTCCTGAAATAGGTCGGCGGAAGCATAATGGGATGAGCGCGCAGCTCGGCCGGCGCCGGCGCGCGCAGCAGGCGGCGATAGATCGCCACATATTCCTTCGCCATGCGCGCGGCGGAAAAGCGCATCTCGAAGCATCGCCGAACTTTGCCGCGGTCGAGCGCGAGCACGTGGTCGAGACGCGCGATCGCCTCCTCGACATTGTCGACGAGAGAGCCGCTCACTCCCTCCTCGACGATCTCCGGCGCGGAGCCGCGACGAAAGGCGAGAACGGGCGTGCCGCAAGCCATGGCCTCGATCATGACGAGGCCGAAGGGCTCTGGCCATTCGATCGGAAACAGCAGCGCGCGCGCATCGCCGAGAAAATCGCTTTTGCGCCGATCGTCGATCTCGCCGACGAATTCGATGTTCGGAAGCGCGAGCAACGGCTCGATCGTCGCATGAAAATAAGATTCGTCCGGCGTATCGACCTTGGCTGCGATCTTGAGCGGCAGGCCGACCGCTCTGGCGATGGCGATCGCGTGATCGAGGCCTTTCTCCGGCGAGACGCGGCCGAGAAAGGCGAGATAATCGCCCTTGGGACGAAGCGTCGGCGCGAAAAGATCGAGTGGCAGGGCGTTCATCACCGTGCCGATGAAATTGGCGTGCGGGACCGGTTCGCGCTGCGAATCCGAGATGGAGACCAGCGGCATTTCGGGAAAGCCGGCGTAGAATCGCTCGATATCTGGAAGGTCCTGGCGTCCGTGCAGCGTCGTCAGCGTATGCGCCGCAATGTCGCGAAACAACGGGAAATGCAGCAGATCGACGTGAAAATGCAATATGTCGAATTGCGACGCCATGCGCCGCACGCGGTCGAGCATCAAGAGATAGCTCGGCGTCGGATCGCCCGCGCGCTTTTGGCGCAGCGGCAGATCGCTGCAGCAGACATGTCGCGCCGAAGTGACCGAGCCGCCGCTCGCAAAGAGCGTGACCTCATGCCCCTGCGCCACCAGCTCTTCGGTGAGAAAGGAGACGATGCGCTCCGTTCCGCCATAGAGGCGGGGGGGAACGCTTTCGATCAATGGCGCGATCTGCGCGATTTTGAGAGGCGGCGGGCGCGTAGTTCGGAAGGGATCGCGCCAGCGAGGCGTCATTTTGTTCATTTTCGAGAGACCGTAACGCTCCCCGTCCGGTCAACGCTCGGGGCGCCTCTTGGTTCCGCGGGAGCACGATCAGCGCCAGAAGGCCTCGAGCCGCTTCAATGACTTCTCGGTCTTTTTCCAGTCGACCGCGCCGCCTTCGCGCGCATGGGCGCACCAGCCCACGGCGAAGGCGCTCGCCGGCGCGAGATCGGCCTCGCTCTCGCCGAGGCCGCGCAACAGCTCGGCCGCGACGGCGAGATCATTATAGGCGCCGAGCCTGTCCTGCAGCGCCGACGTTTGTCGCAGATAGCGGCGCGCTTTCGTATGCGCGTCGAAGAGGGATTCGAAGAATTCGGCGGCGTATCGCGCTTTCTTGAAGGCGATGCGCGCGTCGTGGCGCTGGTCGGGCGTCAGCGAAGCGAGGTCGCGGCTCGCTTTCAGTGCGCGGCGGTGCAGGCGATCGAGCGAGCGCATGGCGAAATCCTTCGCCGAGCCGGGCGCGCTCGGATCGAAGGCTGCGCGCCCATCGGCGCCGGGCGGCGCGCGCCAATTCTTCGCGGCGAGCGCGCCGCGAAGAGCGATGACGAATTGCGTCGTCTGCGGCGCCGCGACGAGCGCCGCGACAGCGGAATGCGCCTCTATGCGCTTTCGCTCGGCCGCGTCGAGCAGCGCATAGAAGCTCGGCTCGCCATTGGCCTGGGCGAGCGGGCCGGTGACGAGCATGTCGAGCAGCACGTCGAGATTGCGCGCCTCTCCGAGCGTCGCCGATATGTCCTTGGCGCGCGTGGAGGCGGTCTCTAGCGCCTCGCTGGCGACGCCGCGCCGCAACATGGAGACGCCGGCGCGCAGGCGCCGCAGCGCCACGCGCATCTGATGGATGGCCTCCTCCGGCGCGCAATATTGCAGGGCCGGCCAATTGGCGACGAATTGATCGAGACAGGCCGATAGGAAGGCGACGATCGCCTCGTCGAGCGAGGCGTCGGGCGCGAGCTTCGGCCGGCGCGCCTTGACCGGGGCGGGGTCGGCGCCGGTCGCGCGGGCCAGCGCCAACTCGGCCTCGCTCATCGGCAGGACGCGCGCATTGGCGCGCGGCGCGAGCTCGGCGGCGACGTTCCAGAGCTCTTCTTCCGCCCCCTCGAGGAGTTGCAGCTCGATCTCGTGAAAATTCGAGCGGCGGCCGCCGGCTTCGACAAAGCCGTCGTCGAAACAGACGGAGATGCGCGTTGCGGCCCGTTCGAGCAGGCGCTCGCGCCGCTCGGTCTCGGCGACGCTGCGCGCCTCCAGCGGCCGTTCGGCGATGGAGCGCCGCAGCGGCTCGGAGAGGCCCAGCACCGTGCCGAGCGTCGGCCCGCGCAATTCGATCGAGCCGCGCGCGCCGGAGGCGGCCGGCCGAGCCCAGCTCAGCTCGACGAAAGCGGCGCCATGCAGCTCATAGCCGCGCAGCATGATATTTTGCTTGTGAAGATCGCCGACGGCGGTGTCGAAGACGATGGAGCGAATGCGCCGCGTCGGCCGCGCGACGGCGCCGATGGTCACGCTCTCGCAGCGCGCGGCGGCGCTCATTCCGGCGCGATCGGTTCCCAGACGGATGCGCGGGCACTCGCCGCGCTTGTTGCGCGTGGCGCGCCGCGCCGCCTCCCGGGCGGATGCGCTCGATGCGAGAAGGCGATCCATGACCATGAAACCGTGAGGTTTTCGAGCTCGATGCGGCGAGTTTCGGCTCTCCGAGCGAGCCGGTCAAGGGGAGGCCGCTCCATTAGATATGGTGGAAACGGCGGTTCTCTATTCATCCTACCGCGGGAAAAGGCCCGTCGTTGCGGCGGGGGCCTTAACGGGCGGGCGGAAAATCAGTATATGCCTCGGGCGGAGAATTGAGGTCGCATGGCGAATATCGCGGAGTTGTTTCGGGACGGCGCGGCCAACGCCTGGCTGTTCGCGCCGACGGCGGTCGCGCTCGGCGCGCTGCACGGTCTCGAGCCCGGCCACTCCAAGACGATGATGGCGGCTTTCATCGTCGCCGTGCGCGGCACCGTCGGCCAGGCCGTTCTGCTCGGCCTCTCGGCGACGCTCTCTCATACGGCGATCGTCTGGGTGGTGGCGCTGGCCGGGCTCTATTTCGGCTCGCGTTGGAACGCCGAGGCCAATGAGCCTTATCTCGAGATCGCTTCCGGCGCGATGATCCTCGCTGTCGCCCTATGGATGACATGGCGCATCTGGCGCGACCATCGGCCGCGAGAGCCGCACGATCACGCCCATGGCTCCGCTCACGATCATCGTCATCCGCATGACCACGATCATGCGCATCCTCACGGGCATGACGCCGCCGACGCGCAGAGCGCGTCGCTCCTCCTCGACGAGGAGACGATGGATGCGCATGAGCGCGCCCATGCGGAGGACATAAAGCGGCGCTTTTCCTCCCGCCATGTGACGACGGGGCAGATCGTGCTGTTCGGCCTCACCGGCGGGCTCATCCCTTGCCCGGCGTCGATCACCGTGCTGCTGCTCTGCCTGCAGCTCGGCCAGATGACGCTCGGCGCCGCGCTGGTGCTGTGCTTCAGCATCGGCCTCGCCATCACAATGGTCGCTGTCGGCGTCGCCGCCGCGCTCGGCGTGCGTCACGCCTCGAGCCGCTGGTCCGGCTTCGAGGAGATCGCCGCCAAGGCGCCTTATCTCTCGAGCGCGCTGATCTCCCTCGTCGGGCTCTACACGCTCTATTCGGGAATTTCGGCGCTCGCCTGAGCGGCCTCTCAGCCGAACGGGCTTTTCTGCACGCCTGCGGTAATCGCCGCGTCGAGGAAGAAATCCAATATGGCCGGCATGGTCGGATCGACCGCATAAAGCGAAAAATCCGTCACGCCTTCTTGCGCCAGCACATTCACGTCGATGAAGAAATTGCCGGTGCAGGCGCAGGCCTCGCGCGTCAATATCGCATGGGCGGCGTCCGCCACGATCTGCGGCTTGCGCGCGCGCCGCAGCGCCGCCTCGCCGCCGAGGAGATTGGCGACCGCGGCGGTGGCGATCGCCGTCTCCGGCCACAGCGAATTCACCGCCACTTTCCCGGCGAGCTCGCGCGCGAGGCCGAGGGTCACGAGGCTCATGCCATATTTCGCCATTGTGTAAGCGAGATTGGGCGCGAACCAGCGCGGGTTCATGTCGAGCGGCGGCGACAGGGTGAGAATGTGCGGATTGGCGGATTTTTTTAAGTAGGGCAGGGCGAGCTTGGCGCAGAGAAAGGTTCCGCGCGCATTGACATGGTGCATCAGATCGAATCGCTTCATCTCAATGGATTCGACGCTGCGCAGATCGATCGCGCTCGCATTGTTGACGAGAATGTCGACGCCGCCGAAAATGGCGGCGGTCTTGTCCAAGGCTTCCTCCACTTGCGCGTCGAAGCGAATGTCGCAAGGCAGCGCCAGCGCGCGGCCGCCCGCCTTTTCGATCGCCGCCGCCGCCGTATAGATCGTCCCGGGAAGCTTGGGATGCTCGGCGACGCTTTTGGCGATTATCGCCACATTGGCGCCGTCGCGCGCCGCGCGTTCTCCTATAGCGAGGCCGATGCCGCGGCTCGCGCCGGTGATGAACAGAGTCTTGCCTGCGAGCGATCCCGCCATGGGCGCGCGCTCAGGCCGCGACCCGCGCCGGATAGCCGGCGTCGGTGATGATCTTGGCGAGGGCTTCCGGATCCTCGGGCGAGGGCGAGACCTCCACCTTGCCGGTGGCGAGATCGATCTTCACCTGCGCCTGCGGCTCGGCCTTCTGCACCGCCTCGGTCACATGCTTCACACATTTGCCGCAGGACATTTCCTGAACGTCGAACGTCGTCGTCATCTCGTTTTCCTCCTCTCGGGATTCCAGTAATTGCGAGCCTTCAGGCTCGCTCTCTTCCGAGCTGCTCGGCGTTTCCGCTCTCGTCGCGCTCGCCTCCACCGGCGGCCGGAAGCGCCGCAGCCGCAACGCATTGGTCAGCACGAAGACGCTGGAAAAGGCCATGGCGCCGGCGGCGAGCATGGGAGAGAGCAGCGTTCCATTGAACGGAAAGAGCGCGCCCGCCGCGACGGGAATCAGAATCACATTATAGGCGAAAGCCCAGAAGAGATTCTGCGCGATATTGCGCATGGTGGCGCGCGAGAGCGCGAGCGCGGCCGGCACTTTGGACACATGGCCGGACATCAGCACGACATCGGCGGCCTCTATCGCTATGTCGGTTCCCGTGCCGATGGCGATTCCGACATCGGCGGCGGCGAGCGCCGGCGCGTCATTGACGCCATCGCCGACAAAGGCGATTTTGCGCCCCGCGCGCAGGCGCTGGAGCGCCGCCACCTTGCCGTCCGGCAGCACGCCGGCGATCACCTCGTCCATGCCGAGTTTCGCGGCAATGGCGCGCGCCGCGCGCTCGTCGTCGCCGGTGATCATCGCCGTGGCGACGCCTTGCGCGTGCAGAGCGGCGACCGCCGCGACGCTGGTCTCCTCGAGCGCGTCGGCGACGCAGAGAATGGCCGCCGGCTTTGCGTCTATCGCGACATAGAGCGGCGTCTTGCCCTCCGCCGAAAGCCGCGTCGCGGTCGTCTCGAATGCGCTGATATCGAGGCCGAGCGCCGCCATGTAGCGAGCCGCGCCGACGGCGATCTTGCTCCCCTCCGCCGTCGCCTCGACGCCCATGCCGGGCGTCGCCGAAAAATCCCGCGCCTCGACGAGTGAAAGCCCGCGCGCCTTGGCGGCGGCGACCAGAGCGCCGGCGATCGGATGTTCCGAGCGCGCCTCGACGCTGGCCGCGAGCCGCAGCGCGTCATCGGCCGAGACGTCGGGCGCGGGCTCTAGATCGGTCAGCTCCGGCTTGCCGCGCGTCAGCGTGCCGGTCTTGTCGAAGGCGATCAGCGTCACATCGCGCAGGCTCTGCAAGGCCTCGCCCTTGCGGAACAAAATGCCGAGCTCGGCTGCGCGTCCCGTGCCGGTCATGATGGCGGCGGGCGTCGCCAGTCCCATGGCGCAAGGACAGGCGATGATGAGCACGGCGACGGCGGCCACCAGCGCGTAAGAGGAGTCGCGCTGCGGGCCGAAGGCGAGCCATGCCAAAAAGGTGAGATAGGCGATGGCGAGAACGGCGGGCACGAAGACGCCGGTCACGCGATCGACCAGCGCCTGAATCGGCAGCTTGGCGCCCTGCGCCTGCTCCACCATGCGAATGACGCCTGCGAGCACAGTATCCGCGCCGACGCGCGTCGCGCGAAAGGTGAAGGCGCCGGTGGCGTTCACCGTGGCGCCGGTCACTTCCGAGCCCTTGCACTTGGCTACGGGCGCCGGCTCGCCGGTGATCATGGATTCGTCGACGTGAGAGGCGCCGTCCGCGACCACGCCATCCGTCGCGATGCGCTCGCCCGGCCGCACGGCGACGAGATCGCCGACGACGACATCGTCGATCGGCAGCTCGATCTGCTCGGCGCCGCGCAGCACGCGTGCGGTCTTGGGCTGTAGGGCCACCAGGGCGCGGATCGCCTCCGACGTGCGGCCCTTGGCGCGCGCCTCCAGCGTGCGGCCGAAGAGGATCAGCGTGATAATGACGACGGCCGATTCATAATAGACATCGGCCGCGCCATGCGGCAGCAGGACAGGGGCGAAAGTGGCGACGACCGAATAGAGATAGGCGCTCATCGTGCCGATGGCGACGAGCGAGTTCATATCCGGATGGCCGCGCCAGAGCGAGGGCAGGCCCTTCTCGTAGAAGGGACGTCCCGGCCCGGCGAGAACCAGAGTCGCCAGCGCGAAGGAGATGTAGCGAATGGTCTGATGGCCGATAGCGGCCATCAACCAATCGCCGAGTCCTGGTATCGTATGCGCGCCCATCTCGAGGAAGACGACCGGCGCGCTCAGCGCCGCCGCGACGATGAGTCGCTTGCGCAGCGACAACGCCTCCTGCTCGCGCGCGTCCTTCTCGCGGTCGGCGGCCTTCGCGCCCGTCTCGAGCTCGCGCGGCTCATATCCGGCTTCCGCCACGGCGCGGCGCAGCGCTTTACCGAGATCGCCGCCGCCGAGCGCGCGCACCCGCGCCCGATCCGTGGCGAGATTGACCTCGGCGCCGATCACGCCGGGGACGGCGCGCAACGCTTTTTCGACATGGGCGACGCAGGAGGCGCAGGTCATGCCGCCGACGCCGAATTCGATCGTCTCGATCGCCGGCTCATAGCCGGCTTCGTCCACCGCGCGGGCGATCTGCGCGAGGTCTGCGCCCGGCGTGAGCGTGACGTCGGCGCGCTCCGTCGCGAGGTTGACCGAGGCCGAGAGCACGCCCGGCGCGGCGCGCAACGCCTTTTCGACGTGAGAAACGCAGGAGGCGCAGGTCATTCCGCGCACGCCGAAGGCGAGATGCGTGTCGGCGGACGAATCTGTGCGGGTCGCGGCGTCGGCCATCGGGGTTCGCTCCTCTCCAGCGTCAGTCTACAGCCAGCGCCGGACTGTCGCGGCATAGGCGTCGAATTCCGCGCCGAACCGCTGCGACAAATGGCGCTCTTCCGGCTCTATGGCCAGTCGCTGGAGCAGAATGGCCATCGCGGGCGTGAGCAAGAGAATCCATACGGAGCCGAGCGCGAGGCCGAGTCCGACGACCAGCGCCACATTCGCCACGTAAATGGGGTTGCGCGACCATTGATAGGGGCCTGCGGTGACGAGGCTGGAGACGGGGCGGTCGGGCCGCAGCGTGGTGCCTTGCCGGCGCATCAGCGATGCGCACCACAGGTCGTTGGCGAGCGCCAGCGCGACAATGAGGCCGCCGGCGATGCGCAGGCTCGGCCGCCAAGCGCCTTCAGAGAGGGGGAGAAGCGCGTCGAGCAGCGCCCCGCCGGCGATCGCCGCGAGGAGCAGCAGCGGCGGCCAGGGGATGCGAGACGGCGGCTCCGCCTCGGTTCGGCTGTCGTCCTGGGACATGGAGGAACCCTCTTTCTGCTCAGATCGCGTTGGCGCCAATGAATTTCAAGCTGCGATTCCATTGAAAAGCGAGCCGGCGGGCTTTCTTGCCGTCCCGTCGCCGCCCGGCTATGTAACCGCCACTCCGGCGCGATGGAAGTCGCGCTTTTCGAGGCGAGCCCCGAACCGTTCAGGAAGCGTCGAGTGACGACAGATCAGCGTGAGGCCCGAATGCTCGACGTCTATGCGGCGGACCTCGCGAGCCTCGCCGCGCAGGATCGGCTGCGCGCGTTGTCGCCGCGTCGCGGACTCGACTTCAGCTCCAATGATTTTCTCGCGCTCGCCGAGTCGCAGGAGCATAGCGAGGCCGCGGCGGCGGCGCTGGCGCGCGGCGTTCCCATCGGCGCCGGCGGCTCGCGGCTGCTGCGCGGCAATCATGAGGAGCACGAGGCGCTGGAGCGCGAGGCGGCGGCCTTCTTCCACGCCGAGAGCGCGCTCTTTTTCGGCGGAGGCTTCTCCGCCAATGAGGCGCTGCTCTCGACCTTGCCGCAAAAGGGCGATCTCATCGTCCATGACGCGCTCGCGCACGCCAGCGCGCATGAGGGGATGCGCCTCTCGCGCGCGCCGAGCGTCGCCGCCCTGCACAATGACGCCGACGCATTCGAGGACGAAATCGCCGCATGGCGACGAGCCGGCGGCGCGGGCCGGCCCTGGATCGTCGTCGAGAGCCTCTACAGCATGGACGGCGATTTCGCGCCGCTCGACGCTCTCGCCGAGATCGCCGCGCGTCACGAGGCGTTTCTGGTCATCGACGAAGCCCATGCGACGGGCGTCTATGGGCCGGAGGGACGCGGCCTCGCCGCCGCGCTCGAGGGGCGCGAGAATGTCGTCACTCTGCACACATGCGGCAAGGCGCTCGGCGCCTCGGGCGGCCTCGTTCTGCTGCCCGCCGTGCTGCGCGAATTTCTCGTCAACCGCAGCAGACAGTTCATCTTCGCCACGGCGCCGTCGCCGCTCGTCGCCGCCTGCGTGCGCGCCGCTCTGCCGATCGTCGCGCGCGCGGAAGGACGCCGCGTCGCATTGCGCTCGCGCGTCGCCGTAGCTGCGCGTGAGCTGCAGGCGCTGGGATTGGCGCCCTCGCAATCGCAGATCACGCCGATCATCGTCGGCGACAACGCCCGCGCGCTGGCGCTCGCCGCAGCGATGCAGGCGCAGGGCTATGACATTCGCGCCATCCGCCCGCCCACTGTGGCGGAAGGATCGGCGCGGCTGCGCATCTCGCTCACTCTGCATGTGAGCGAGGCGCAGATCGTCGCGATGGTCGAAGATCTCGCCCATGCGCTGGCGAGTCTTCCGGCATGACGCGCTTCGTCGTCGCCGGGACCGACACCAATGTCGGCAAGACCGTGTTCTCCGCCGCGCTCGCCGGCGCGCTCGGCGCCTATTATTGGAAGCCCGTGCAGTCGGGCCTCGAGGGCGAAACGGACACGATGATCGTGGCGCGGCTGTCGGGCCTCGCCGCAGAGCGGCTCTTGCCGGAGGCCTATCGTCTGACGACGCCCGCGTCGCCGCATCTCGCCGCGCGCCTCGACGGCGTCACGATCGACGTCGAGCGTCTCGCTCCGCCGGATCGCGCGCCGCTCGTCGTCGAGACGGCCGGCGGCCTGATGACGCCGCTGACGGAAAATTTCTCGACGATCGAGCTTCTCGCGCGCTGGCGGCTTCCGGTCGTGCTCTGCGCGCGCATCACGCTCGGGACGATCAATCACAGCCTATTGTCGCTGGAGGCTTTGCGCCGTCGCGAGATTCCCGTTCTCGGCGTCGTCTTCATCGGCGAGGCGAACGTCGACACGCAGGAAACGATCGCGAATATTTCCGGCGCGCGCATTCTCGGCCGCCTGCCTTTCGTCGCGCCTCTCGACGCGGAGAGGTTGAGCCGGTCTTTTCTCGCGCAGTTTCGCCTCGCCGATTTCGCTGCGACTTCACAGCTCTCCGGGAGCTCGAAATGACAGATTCGCCGATTTGGCGGCCTTTCACCCAGCACGCCTTGCAAGCCCCGGCGATCCCTATCGCGCGCGGCGAGGGGGCCTGGCTCGAATGCGCCGACGGACGCCGCATTCTCGACGCCATCTCCTCCTGGTGGGTCATCACCCATGGCCATCGCCATCCCAAAATCGTGCAGGCGATCAAGGATCAGGCGGACCGGCTCGATCAGCTCATCTTCGCCGGCTTCACGCACGAGCCCGCAGAAGCGCTGGCGCGCCGGCTGGTCGCGCTGACTGCGCCCGGTCTCGATCATGTGTTCTATTCCGACAGCGGCTCCACCTCTGTGGAGGTCGCGATCAAAATGGCGCTCGGCTATTTCCGCAATCGCGGCGTCGCGCGCAATCGCATCGTCGCGCTCGAGCACGGCTATCACGGCGACACCATCGGCGCCATGTCCACCGGCGCGCGCTCCGTCTTCAACGCCGCCTATGAGCCGCTGCTCTTCGATGTGACGCGCATTCCCTTTCCGAGCGTCGGCCGCGAGCAGGCGACATTGGATGCGCTGGAGGCCGCCTGCCGCAGCGCGGACGCAGCGGCTTTGGTCGTCGAGCCGCTCGTGCTCGGCGCGGGCGGAATGCTCGTTTACGGCGCCGATACGCTGCGCGAGATGCGGCGCATTTGCGCGTCTCATGGCGTGCTCTTCGTCGCCGATGAGGTGATGACCGGCTTCGGCCGCACCGGAACGCTGTTCGCCTGCGAGCAGGCGGGAATCGTTCCCGATATCGCCTGCTATGCGAAGGGCATAACCGGCGGATCATTGCCGCTCGCCGTGACGATGTGCGCGGAGGAGATTTTTCAGGCGCATTATTCGACGGATCGCTCGCGCACCTTTTTTCATTCGAGCTCTTTCACCGCAAATCCGATCGCCTGCGCCGCGGCGCTCGCCAATCTCGAAATATGGGAGAGCGAGGATGTGCGCGGCCGCATCGCGCGACTGGCGGCGATGCAGGAGGAACGGCTGCTGCCTTTCGCCAATGATGCGCGCTTCACCAATGCGCGGCGCATCGGTACGATCGCGGCGCTCGATCTGCGCGTCCGCGACGCGGGCTATCTGGCGACGATCGGTCCAGAACTCTATGAGTTCTTCATCTCGCGCGGACTGCTGCTGCGCCCGCTCGGCAATACGATCTACATATTGCCGCCCTATTGCATAGAGCCGAGCGAGCTCGACGCGCTCTATGCGGCGATCGACGAGGCGGGAGATCGCTTCGGCTGAAAATTCGCGCGCTCCGCTCTACTTGCCGCGCGCCAGATACTCCTCCTTCAGCACGCGGCGCAAAACCTTGCCGACATTGGTCTTGGGCAGGCTGTCGCGGAATTCGAAATGGCGCGGCGCCTTGTAATGGGTCAGCGTCTCGCGGCAGAAATCATGCAGCTCCTTGCCGGTGACGCCGGCGTCTCGCGGCACGATGAAGGCGAGCGGCGCCTCGCCCGAATGCGGATCGGGAACGCCGATCACCGCGGCCTCCTTCACCTTGGGATGGCGCGTCAGCACATTCTCGACTTCATTGGGATAGACGTTGAAGCCGGAGACGAGGATCATTTCCTTGAGGCGATCGACGATCTTCAATTGTCCGTCGGGCGTCATCACCGCGACGTCGCCGGTGCGCAGGAAACCGTCCTCCGTCGTCGCGGCGGCGGTCTCCTCCGGCCTGTTCCAATAGCCCGCCATGACTTGCGGGCCTTTGACGCAGAGCTCGCCGCGTTCGCCGAAAGGCGCCGGCTCGCCGGAGGGCAGGCGGATCGACACTTGCGTCGAAGGGTAGGGATAGCCGATCGCGCCGGAGAATTCGACGAGATCGGGACGGTTGCAGGTGATGACCGGCGAGGTCTCCGAAAGGCCGTAGCCTTCGATGATGGGATGGCCGGTGATTTCCTTCCATTTGCGGGCGACGACGTCCTGCGTCGCCATGCCGCCGGAGATGCAGTAGATCAGATTGGAGAAATCGACGCGCGGGAAGTCCGGATGATTGGCGAGCGCCGCATAGAGCGTGTTGACGCCCGAGATCATGGTGAAGCGCGATTTGCGCAGCGTCTTCACGAAGCCGCCGATGTCGCGCGGATTGGCGATGAGCAGGCAGGAGCCGCCGATCTTCACGATCAGCAGGCAGCAGGCGGTGAGGCCGAAGATGTGATAGAGTGGCAGCGCCGTCACCATCACTTGATCGAGCGGCGTCGGCAGATAGGGGCAGAGCCAGGCGGCCGATTGCGCCACATTGGCCGCGACATTGCGATGCCGCAGCATGGCGCCCTTGGCGACGCCGGTCGTCCCGCCGGTATATTGCAGAAAAGCGAGATCGTCGGGGCCGACGTTCACGTCCCGCAATGGCGCGGCGGCGCCGGCGCGCAGCACGCGAGAAAAGCGCAGGCTCTGCGGCAGGCGATAGCGCCGCACGGCGCATTTCACATAGCGCGAGACGAAATTCACCATCGGACCGCGCAGGCCGAGCAGGTCGCCGGGGGCGATGACGACGGCTTTTTCCACGCGCATCGACGGCCAGGCCGCTTCGACCGTATGGGCGAAATTCTCGAGCACGAAGATCATGCGCGCGCCGGAGTCTTCGATCTGATGCGCGAGCTCATTGGGCGTGTAGAGCGGATTGACGTTGACGACGATCGCGCCGGCGAGCAGCACGCCGAAGATGATGGGCGGATAGGCCATCACATTGGGCGCCATGATCGCGATGCGATCGCCCTTGGCGACTCCCTGCGACTGTAGCCAGGCCGCGACGGCGCGCGCGGCGGCGCCGAATTCCGCATAGGTGAGCTTGCCGCCGAAGCTCTCGAGCGCCGTGCGTTCGGAAAAATCGACGACGCTCTGGCGGAACATGTCGACCAGCGTCGAATAGCTCGCCGGGTCGATCTCGCTGGGCACGAAAGGCGGATAGGAGGCGACCCAGGGCCGGGCGGCATAGGGATCGGTGAGGGTGGCGGCAGTCATCAAAGGCCTCCGGGCGTGGGCGCGACGGACTGCGGCCCTGCTGTCCGCCATATGAATAGCGACGATTTGCTGACGAAAATATAGCGCGACGCAGGCGCGAGCGCAGCCCCGCGCGCGGAATGATCGTCGTCGCAGCGCAGCATTCGAGCGCGGCGCCGCGAGAATGGCGTCAGGCGCCGCCGACGCTCATGGAGACGCCGAGAAGTAGCGCGAGGCCGAATGCGAGCACGAGGAGGGCGGCGAGAAGCTCGGCGGAGCGCAGCAGCGTTTCGGCGCGCCGCGATTTCCGCGCGGCGAGGCGCGCGGCGAAATCCTTGGCGAAGACGGCCGTCGCGGCCAAGCCGCCGGTGGTGATCGCCGTGCCGGCCGACATCAGCAGCGTCGCGCCGGCGCCAGCCATGAACGCGCCTTGTGACAAAGTGAAGACGAGCACGAGAATGGCTCCCGAGCAGGGACGCAGTCCCGCCGCGACGACCGTCGCCAGCGCGTCGCCCCAACGGAAACCGGTTCCGAGCCGGGAGGCGTCGATCGCGTGAAAATGGCCGCAGTCGGGGCCGTGGATATGCGTCGGATCGTCGACCGCCTCGCAGGCGAAGGCGCCGCGCCGCGCCACGGCGAGAATCGGCGCCGGCTCTCGCATTGCGGCGATGAGCGCGCGGCCTTTGACATAGGCGAGGCGCGCGCCGAGCGCGGCGATGGCGACATAGCTCGCCGTTTCGATCCAAGTCGCCGCCGCGGTCATGCGCTGCGCCGTGACGCCGAAGACGATCGCCGCCACGCCGACCAGCGCAATGGCGACGAGGCCTTGCAGCAGCGCCGCCAGAGCGGCGAGCGTCAGCCCGCGCTTCAGCGCTGTCTCATTGGCGATCATATAGGAGGCGAGCACGGCCTTGCCATGGCCGGGCCCGGCGGCGTGGAAGACGCCATAGGCGAAACTCGCGGCGGCCAGAGTCGCGAAGGCGAAGCGGTCGGTTTTCAGCGCTTTGGCGGCGCTCTGCAATTCCATGTGGAATTTGCTCTGCCAGGCGAGCAGCAGGCCGGCGAGGCCGCTCGCCGCGCCGACCGGGCCCTCGGCGGGGCCGACGGCGAAAGGATGGCGCGCGGCCTGCGCGAGCGCCGCGTCCTGCAGTAGCGCGAGCGCGGCGAGCGCCGCCAGCAGCAGCGCGCAATTTCGCGGCGCACTCCTCACGGGCAGGCCACGACGACGCGCGCGGCGAGCTTCATGCCGAAGTCGGCGCCGGGCGACATATTGGCGAAAAAGGCCTCACTGAGCTTTTGCGTGTCGACGGCGAGCAGCGGCTTCGGCTCCACGACGCTGGTCGAGCAGCCGGCGGGAGCGCCGGCGAGAGTCGCCGCATTCTGCTTCTCGAGGTCGAAGGCGACGAAATAGGTCGGATCATAGGTCTGGAACGAAAATGGCTTGTTCGACGGCAGCGGCTTTTCCAGCGGCAGCGTGAAATGCATGGTGACGATACGCTTGTCGTTCGCCTCCAGCCAGACGTCCTCTGGCGGCCCGAAGGCGGTCTTGGCGTTCTGATATTTGGCGAAGGTGAAATAGTCGAATTCGGCGAGCGATTCGGCGTTGGTCTTGGCGAGCGGCGCGAGCTCCTCGCGGCTCGGCGGCTTGCCGTCCTTGCCGAGGCCTTGCAGCGCGAAAGCGGAATACATTTCGTCGAAGGTCCAGGCGTGGCGCACGCCCTTGATCTTGCCGTCCGGCGTGAACAGCACCTCGCTGCGCACGGCGACCCAGACATGAGGATGCGCCGCGGCGGGCGTGGCGGCGAGCGCGGCGGCGATCGTCAACGAAGCGAAGGCGAGTTTCATCGGCATAGGGCTCTCGCCTCGGTCGGGCCGCGGCGCCTGGGGTTCGTCTTGCGAATCGCTCCCGTTTCGGGCCCCGTCCTCTAGGCGCCGAAGGAGGCGGAAACAGGGCCGGCCGGCCCGACAATTTTCGGCGCCTGCGAAGGCTCGCTTGCTGGCGTCGCGCGTCGTGACGTATAATGCCACGCCCGACGCCGCGAGGACAAGGCGGGGACGGGTCGCGCCGGGGCGGCGGCGGTTCCTCGCGGTCGGGATACGGATTTCCACGGATGCGGAGGACGGGAGTCTTTCCGCCGCCGCAAATCCGCAATATGACCTTCGGAAGCGACGCGCGCGAGAGCTTTCGAACGAGAATGCTTCATATGGAGAGCGGGTCCGCCCCTTTCCGAGACGTCAGACGTCGCGCGGCCTGCGCGAGCGGGCCCGCCCCGCGAGGGCTTCGCGTCGAGCGAGGAGAAACTACGAATGGCGGAAAAAGTCGCCGGCGCCATGACAACCGGCTCCGCCTTCGGCGACGTCTCCCTTGCCGATCGTTTCGATCTTTCCAAGACTCACGTGCTGCTCAACGGCACGCAGGCGATCGTGCGCCTTCTGCTGATGCAGAAGGAGATGGATCGTCGCGCCGGCCTCAATACGGCGGGTTTCGTCTCCGGCTATCGCGGCTCGCCGCTCGGCGGCATGGACGCGCAGCTGCACAAAGCGAAGCCGCTCTTCGACAGACACGACATTCTCTTCATGCCGGGCCTCAACGAGGATCTCGCCGCCACCGCAATATGGGGCGCGCAGCAGGCCGAGATGCGCGGCGAAGGCAAATATGACGGCGTCTTCTCCGTCTGGTACGGCAAAGGGCCTGGCGTCGATCGCTCCGGCGACGCGCTGCGCCATGTCAATCTCGCCGGCTCCTCGCGCAATGGCGGCGTGCTGGCGCTGATGGGCGACGACCACACCGCCGAATCCTCCACCACGGCGCATCAATCCGAATTCGTCTTCGTCGATATGATGATGCCGATCCTCTCGCCGGCAGGCGTGCAGGAGATTCTCGACTACGGCCTCATGGGCTTCGCGCTGTCGCGCTACGCCGGCGTCTGGACAGGCTTGAAGCTCATCAAGGATACGGTGGAATCCACCGCCTCCATCGACGGCTCGCTCGATCGTGTGCGCCCCGTCGCGCCGCTCGATTTTTCGATGCCGCCGGGCGGGCTCAACATACGTCCGCGCGATCCGGTGCTGACGCAGGAAGAGCGCATGCAGGAGAGCAAGCGCGACGCCATGCTCGCCTTCATCCGCGCCAATCGCCTCAATCGCATCGTCACTTCCGGCGGGCCCAGCGCCAAAATCGGCGTCATCACTGTCGGCAAATCCTATCTCGACGTGCGTCAGGCGATGGACGATCTCGGCATAGACGAGGTGAAGGCCAATGATTACGGCCTGCGCCTCTATAAAATCGCCTGTCCCTGGCCGCTGGAGCCGCAAGGCCTGCGTGAGTTCGTGCGCGGGCTCGATCTCGTCATCGTCGTCGAGGAGAAGCGCTCGCTGATCGAGGTACAGCTGCGCGAGCAGCTCTATGGCTCGTCGCATCAACCCGTCTGCATCGGCAAGAAGGACGAGGTGGGCGAATGGCTGTTTCCGGTCAAAGGCTCGCTCGACGCCAATGACGTCGCCATCGCCATCGGCCGGCGGCTGCTGAATCACGTTCGCTCCGACGATCTCGAAGGGCGCGTGCGCCGTCTCGAGCACATGCAGGAGCGCCGCAAATCGCTGACCGACGTCGGCGTGCGCGTGCCGCATTTCTGCTCCGGCTGCCCGCATTCGACCTCCACCCATGTGCCCGAGGGAATGCGCGCCTATACGGGCATAGGCTGCCATTATATGGCGCAATGGATGGACCGCTCGACCGAGGGCTACACACATATGGGCGGCGAAGGCGCCAATTGGATCGGCGAGGCGCCTTTCTCGACGCGCAAGCATGTGTTCCAGAATCTCGGCGACGGCACTTACAATCACTCCGGCTCGCTGGCCATTCGCTTCGCCGTGGCGACGAAGACGAACATAACGTTCAAAATCCTCTTCAATGGCGTCGTCGCCATGACGGGCGGGCAGGCGCATGAGGGCGAGCTCACCGTGGAGGCCATAGCGCATCAAATGGCGGCGGAAGGCGTCGCCAAAATCGCGCTCGTCTCCGACGAGCCGCACAAATATTCGTCGGTCATCCAATGGCCGCCGGGCCTCGTCATCTATCACCGCAACGTCATCAACAGCGTGCAGAGCGAGCTCGCCGCGACGGAAGGCGTCACGGTGCTGATCTATGATCAGACCTGCGCGACGGAAAAGCGCCGCGGCCGCAAGCGCGGCGAATATCCCGACCCCGATGTGCGCGTCGTCATCAACGAGCTGGTCTGCGAGGGCTGCGGCGATTGCGGCCGCGCCTCCAATTGCGTATCGGTGCAGCCGCTGGAGACCGAATTCGGCCGCAAGCGCCGCATCGATCAGTCGAGCTGCAACAAGGACCTCTCTTGCCTCGAGGGCTTTTGCCCGAGCTTCGTCACCGTGCATGGCGCGCGCATGAAGAAAGCCGCGCCGACGAGTGAGACGCAATGTCCGCCGCCGCCGGAGCCCGCCGTTCCGCAGCTCGGCGCCACGCCTTACGGCGTGCTCGTCGCCGGCATTGGCGGGACGGGCGTCGTCACGGTGAGCGCCATTCTCGGCATGGCCGCGCATCTCGAGGGCAAGGGCGTCGGCGTCATCGACATGGCCGGCCTCGCGCAAAAGGGCGGCGCGGTCTATTGCCATGTGAAGATCGGCCGCACGCGTGGCGACGTTCATGCGATCCGCATCGCCGCCGGCGAGGCCGATCTCGTGCTCGGCTGCGATCTCGTCGTCGCCGGCGGCAAGCAGATTCTCGCCGCCATCGATCCTGCGCGCAGCCATGTCGTCGTCAACAGCGCCGAGGTGTTTCCCGGCGATATCGAGCGCGATCCCGATTTCGTGCTGCCGGCGGCGCGCATCGAGCGCGCGATACGCGAGGCCGCGGGCGAGCGCGTCGATTTCCTGAATGTGACGGAGCTGGCGCTGGCGCTGCTCGGCGATTCCATCGCCGCCAATATGTTCATGCTCGGCTACGCCTGGCAGAAGGGACTGCTGCCGCTCTCCGAGGCCGCGCTGCTGCGCGCCATCGAGCTCAATGGCGAAGCTGTGCCGATGAATCATTCGGCCTTCGCCTGGGGCCGCCGCGCCGCGCATGATCTCGAGAGCGTCGCCGCCGTCGTCTCCTCCTTGCGCGCGCGCAATCCCGCGCGGGATGTGTCACATTCATTGGAAGAGGCGATCGATCGTCGCGTCGCCTTTCTCACCGATTATCAGAACGCCTCTTACGCCGCCCGCTATCGCTCGAGGATGGACGCGGTCGCGCGCCTCGAGAAGGAGCGCGTTCCAGGCACAAAGGAGCTGACCGAGGCGGTGGCGCGCGGCCTGTTCAAGCTGATGTCGGCCAAGGATGAATTCGAGGTCGCGCGCCTCTACACCGACGGCTCGTTCCAGCGTCAGCTCGCCGAAATCTTCGAGGGCGATCTGCGCATGGAGCTGCATCTCGCGCCCAATCTCGTCGCTTTCCAGCGCAAGAACGACATAGGCGGCTCGCGCAAGATCACTTTCGGCTCGTGGATGTTCCATGTGCTGAAATGGCTGGCGCGCTTCAAGGGCCTGCGCGGCACGATCCTCGATCCCTTCCGCCCCGACAGCGACCGCATCGCCGAGCGCAAGATGCTCGCCGATTATCAATTGCTGCTCGACGATATTCTGCCGCGCCTGTCGCCGGCCAATCATGCGACGGCGGTGGCGCTGGCGCGCATTCCCGAGAAAATCCGCGGCTTCGGCCACATACGCGCGCGCAGCACGCAGGAGGCGCGCGCCGAGATCGCGCGGCTCTACGGCGAATATCACGCGATCAGGCCGGATGTGAAAATGGCGGCGGAGTGAGGGGGGCGAGCGTCATTGAGAGAAGGAGATGCGCGTCGAGAGTTGTGGCTATAGGGCGAATGCTGTCCGATAGGCCGGATGCGAGGATGCATGAGAAGTGTCATGGCGCGCGGCGAAGCGAGTGACGGCTCCGATTTCGAGCCCTTTTGGGCCGTGAGAGCGAACGCCCCATCGCTGGCCGCCACTCAAATAATGCTATTTGCGATCATTCCGACGCCGTTCCTCGCATTCGACATTGTGAGCGGAAATCGGCCGTCTGTGTTCCTGCTCACAGGGCTGGTCGTCGCCTTCTCGCTCTTGTTTCTGCTCGCCATCAGGATGCAAGGACGAAGGACCATATATGTCGGCTCTCGACGAGGCATATGCCACTGCTATTGCAAGCTTGTGGGCGAGCGCGCCTTCGCCGTGCAGTGGACGACGCACAGCGTCGACTATCGGCTCGTCGAGCTTATTCGCGTCGCCGACTTTTTCGGTGCGAACATCATAACCTTCGAGCTTTCCTTCGATCCACGGCCTTTTCGCTTCTCGGACCTGTTCGGCCACAGGTCGCGGTTCGGCGCGACGAAGCAATATCGTGGCTTGGTCGTGGAATTCGACGATAGAGGCGTTTGGACCGACCATTCGCGCTGCGGGAACGAGGCGCCCGAGATCGCATCTTCGAATGCGATCGAGGCGCGAAGCGGGCCACTCGGCCTGTTCGCGCGCATCTGGCGTTTTGTCGCGCTCTCCGGCGGACTCTGCTGCGACAAGGAGGCGAGCCGCTTCGTCCTCGAACGCATCGTCGCCGGACTGCCGGCGGATTTCGCTCTTCGGCGGAAATTCCGCCGGGGATAAACCGGCAGGATTGTGAAGGGAGATGCGAATTTTCGGAGCCACAACGCGCCGTTGGAGCATGTCGTATGCAGGGGGAATTTACACAATCGGCGTCATGTCACCGTAACTCTGCGTGGCGCAGGTTGTGACAAAGCGCTGAGACGGGGGATTGCCGTGACATGAGACGAATGCCCAAATTCTCTGCCCTCGCTCCCGTCGGTTTGCGGTCGCGTCTGCTCGGCGTGACGGCGCGCAGTCGCGAGCAAAAACGACGCTGCTCGCTCACTCACCGCACCCGCGTCCAATCCTCCTCACCACAGATATTCGTCCCATTCACGCAGCCTTCCAGCCGCAGCACCTTCTCGCTGCGCATGGCGAGGCTGGCGGCGTAATTCTGGCCGTCGCGCGCATTATAGATCGTGCCGGCCCAGCTGTTGGCGCCATTGGGCTTCACGGTGAGGATGGGCAGGCCGAGCAGCTTGCGGCCGCGTTGGCGCGGATCGGGATTGTTCTCGTCCACGCCGGGGTCGGAGGTCCAGGCGATCTTGCCGCAGATCGCCTGGCCGCAACGGGTGATCTGAATATGCGCGGTGCCGTCGGCGACGCGCCATTCGCCGATCGGGTCGGCGAATGCCGCGGTCGCGACGACAGAAAATATCGACGCGCACATCCAGGACCGCTTCATCTCGAGCCTCCGTTTGAATAATCACGGGCGGGAGTATAGGGCTAAGCCATGCCTCAGACCAATACGCCGGCCGCGCCGCCGCTCGCTGCGCCGCGGCAAAAGGCCGAGCCGATCCGGGCGCTCATTCTGGGCGGGACGAGCGAGGCGCGCGCGCTCGCCGTCCGTCTCGCCGGCGACGCGCGCCTCGACGCGGTGGTCTCGCTGGCGGGCCGCACCAGCGCGCCGCTCGCCTCGCCGCTGCCGGTCCGCATCGGCGGCTTCGGCGGCGTCGAGGGGCTGACGCGCTATCTCGTCGAGGAGCGCATCGATCGCGTGATCGACGCGACCCATCCATTCGCGGCGCGAATTTCCGCCAATGCGCGCGCGGCCTGCGCGGCGCTGGGCCTGCCGCTGCTGGTTTTCACGCGTGCGCCTTGGAGCCCGGTGGAGGGGGATCGCTGGATCGAGGTCGCGGACAATGCCGGGGCGGTCGCGGCGCTGGGCGAGGCGCCGCGCCGCGCGTTCCTCACCATCGGCCGTCTGGGGCTCGCGGATTTTCTGTGTGCGCCGCAGCATTATTATCTGATCCGCACGATCGATCAGCCGTCGAAAGAAGATCTACCGCCACGCTACGAATTGATCCTGGAGCGTGGTCCTTTCACTGTCGAGAGCGAATTGTCCCTGATGCGCGCCGCCGAGGTCGATATCGTCGTCTCCAAGAACAGCGGCGGCCGCGAGACCTATGCGAAGATCGAGGCCGCGCGGGCGCTCGGCCTGCCGGTCGCGATGGTCACGCCGCCGCGCGGCGGCGAGGCGCGCATCGTTCATCACATAGAGGCCGCGGTCGATTTTCTCTTTTACGAGACCTCGCAATGAGCGTCACACTGATGTTCCAAGGCACGGGCTCCGATGTCGGCAAATCGCTCGTCGTCGCCGGCCTCGCGCGCGCGCTCACGCGGCGCGGCTATCGCGTCGCGCCTTTCAAGCCGCAGAATATGTCCAACAACGCCGCGGTGACGGCGGACGGCGCCGAGATCGGCCGCGCCCAGGCGCTGCAGGCGCGCGCCGCGCGTCTCGCGCCGACCGCCGATATGAATCCCGTGCTGCTGAAGCCGCAGGGCGCCGCCGGCGCGCAAGTCGTGCTGCGCGGAAAAATCATCGGCTCGGCGCGCGCGCGCGACTATCAGCAATGGAAGGCGGGGCTCATGTCCGCCGTGCTGGAGAGCTATGAGCGGCTGCGCGCGAGCTGCGATATCGTGCTGGTCGAAGGCGCCGGCAGCGCGGCGGAGATCAATCTGCGCGCCAATGACATCGCCAATATGGGCTTCGCCCGCCGCGTCGACGCGCCGGTCGTGCTCGTCGGCGATATAGACCGCGGCGGCGTCATCGCGCAGCTCGTCGGCTGCAAGGCCGTGCTCGATCCAGACGACGAAACGCTGATCCGCGGCTTCATCGTCAACAAGTTCCGCGGCGATCCGTCGCTCTTCGACGAAGGAATGCGTTTCATCGCCGAGCGCACCGGCTGGCGGCCGCTCGGCCTCGCGCCCTTTTTCGCCGACGCCGCGCGCCTGCCGGCGGAGGACGCTTTCGGCCTGCGCGCCGGCGCGTCGAGCGGGGAGGGCGGACTGACGATCGCCGCGCCGCTGCTGCCCAATATCGCCAATTTCGACGATCTCGATCCGCTGCGGGCGGAACCGGGCGTGCGCGTCGTTCGGGTGCGGCCGGGCGAGCCGCTGCCGGCGGAGGCGCGGCTCGTGATATTGCCGGGCTCCAAGGCGACGATCGCCGATCTTTCCGCCTTTCGCGCGGCCGGCTGGCACATAGATCTCGCCGCGCATATTCGTCGCGGCGGGCGCGTTTTCGGCATTTGCGGGGGCTATCAGATGATGGGCCGTCGCATCGACGATCCGCAGGGGCTCGAGGGGCCGCCCGGCGCGGTGGAGGGGCTCGGCCTCCTCGATATGGAAACGGTCTTCGAGACCGAGAAAGTGCTGAAGCAGGTGAGAGGCGCGACCATCGCCGAAAATATCCCCTTCTACGGCTATGAGATGCACGCCGGCCGCAGCGAGGGTCCAGATTGCGCGCGTCCACTGCTGCGCTTCGAGGACGGTCGCTGCGACGGCGCGGCCTCAGTGGATGGGCGTTGCGCCGGCGTCTATGTGCACGGCTTTTTCGCCGACGATTCCTTGCGCGCCGCCTTTCTGCGCGATCATGGCGCGAGCGCCTCGGACCTCTCCTATGAGCAGTCGATCGAGGCGACGTTGGACGGTCTCGCCGAGCATTTCGAGCGCCATTTGGACGTGGACGCGCTATTGGAGCTGGCGCGATGAGCGTTTCGCCGCCGGTCCTGCATGGCGGCAGGCTCGATCTCGCGCGGGCGCAGTTTCCGCAGGCGCCGGAGCCCTGGATCGATCTCTCGACCGGCGTCAGCCCCTATCCCTATCCGTTTCTGCCGCTCGCGCCGGAGGTTTTTACCCGCTTGCCGGATGTCGCCGCGCTCGCCGCGCTGGAGCGCATCGCCGCGCGCGCCTATCGCGCCGGGCCGAAGGCGCATGTGGTCGCTGGGGCGGGCACGCAGGCTTTCATCCAATGGCTGCCGCGCATCCTGCCCGCCGCGCGGGTCGCTGTCCTCGGCCACACCTATGCGGAGCACGCGGCCGCCTGGCGCGCCGCCGGCGCGAAGGTCGCGCGCGTGGAGACGCTGGAGGAGATCGCGGCGGCCGAGGTCGGCGTCGTCGTCAATCCCAATAATCCTGATGGCCGCCTCGAGCCCGCCGCGCGCCTCGCCGACACGGCCTTTCGCATGGCGGCAAAGGGCGGCCTGCTCGTCGTCGACGAGGCTTTCGCCGATTTTCTTCCAGCCGAGGCCAGCCTCGCGTCGTGCGCGGGGGAGGATGGCCTCGTTCTTCTGCGGTCTTTCGGCAAGGCCTATGGGCTGCCGGGCGTGCGGCTCGGCTTCGCCCTCTGCGGCGCTGCGCTCGCCGAGCGGCTGCGGGCGACGCTCGGACCCTGGAGCGTCTCCGGTCCGGCGCTGGCGATCGGCGCGGCGGCGCTCGCCGATGCGCCCTGGCTCGCGGGTCGCGGAGTCGCGCTTGCGCAGGACGCCACCCGGCTCGACGCGCTGCTCGCCGCCGCAGGCTTCGAAATCATCGGCGGAACGTCGCTTTTTCGGCTCGTTCGCCACGCGGCGGCGGATCGATGGTTTGCCCATCTCGCCCGGCGCGGCATATTGACGCGTAGGTTCGGCGAGCGGCCGGATCGGCTCCGTTTCGGCCTGCCGGCTGCGCCCGCGGCCTGGGAACGGCTGGAGCGCGCATTGGAGAGCGGACGAAATGGTCTTTGATCCCGAGCCGTCGCTCGTCGCCAATGCGCCCTTCTCGGAGGAGGAGCGCGCCGCCGTCTATCGCGCCATCCACACCCGGCGTGACGTAAGGGACGAGTTTCTCCCAGACGATTTGTCGCAGGAGGAGGTGATGCGCCTTCTCGACGCCGCGCATCACGCGCCTTCGGTCGGCTTCATGCAGCCGTGGAACTTCCTGCTGATCCGCGATCGCGCCCTGCGAGAGGCGGTTCACGCCGCTTTCGAGCGCGCCTCCGAGGCCGAGGAGGCGCTGCTGCCGCCGGAACGGCGCGCCCATTACAGAAGCTTGAAGCTGCAAGGAATTTTGAAGGCGCCGCTGAATGTCTGCATCACTTGCGACCGCTCCCGGCAGGGCCCGACCGGGCTCGGACGCACCCAGCAGCCGGAGGCCGATCTCCTGTCCACGGCCTGTGCGGTGCAAAATCTCTGGCTGGCGGCGCGGGCGGAGGGAATCGGCGTCGGCTGGGTCAGCATATTGCGAGAGCAGGATTTACGTGAGATTCTCGACATTCCGCCGCAAATCGCGATCGTCGCCTATCTCTGCGTCGGCCGCGTCGCCAAAACCTATGCGCGACCGGAGCTCGAGGTCCGGCAATGGGCGAAGCGCCTGCCGCTCGAGGAATTGATCTTCTCCGATCGATGGGGAAATCGAACAAATAATTCAATTGTTTGATGCTGTTACAAAATTGACGCGCTTTTGTGATTTTTTCGATGCTGAGAGCCGCGCTCGCCTTTTGACCTTTATCCGAAGGGTTCTATAGTGGGCGCTGGCGCAGGGCGGACGCGCCGCACAATGGAGCCAGCGGTTCCGCCTGCGGTATGTGTCTTGCTTGCCTTTAGGCCGGCAAAGGTGGGGGCGGCTTTATGAAACCAGCTGATTACGAGCTCATTTGCGACAAGTCCCGCCCGCTCTCGAATTCGACGACCCTCACTGTCGCGGAAGTGCCCGATCGGCTCGAAGATCTGCTGCATCTGCTCGGCGAGGCGATGATCGAGGGGCGCGGCAATCATGTGCGGCTGACCGAGATTCATCTGCCCATGTCGCGCTTTCCGCAGATGGATTCGAAATTCTGGCATATACCGGTCGAGGATTGCGGCGAGCATCCCGTGCTGCGGCTGTTCTTCGAGACGCAGGGCGATTTCACCCACTGATCTCGATCCTCGCGCGCCGAGCCTGTCGCTCCGCGAGTCTCTTTGGGTCAGCGATATCCGCGTTCAAGACGCGTTCGCCGCCTGCCGCTCTGTGATCGACGCCTCCCGACCCGGCGCCTCCGGGGCGCGCCGCGGCCGCCGGCTCTCCAGCTTGCTCATCAGCAGATAGATGACCGGCGTCGTATAGAGCGTCAGCAATTGGCTGAGCAGCAGCCCGCCGACGATGGCGACGCCGAGCGGACGGCGCATTTCCGCGCCGATCCCGCCGGCGAAGGCGAGCGGCAGAGCGCCGAGCATGGCGGCGAGCGTCGTCATCAATATCGGCCGGAAACGCTCCACCGCCGCCTCCAGAGCCGCGTCGCGCACGGAATATCCCTTGTCGCGCTCGGCGTGCAGGGCGAAGTCGACGAGCATGATGCCGTTCTTCTTGACGATGCCGATGAGCAGCAGAATGCCGATGAAGGCGATCAGCGTGAATTCCATGCCGAAGGCTTCGAGCGCCAGCAGCGCGCCGAGACTCGCCGAGGGCAGGGTGGAGATGATCGTCACCGGATGGGCGAGACTCTCATAGAGCACGCCGAGGATGATGTAGACGGCCAACAGCGAGGCGACGAGCAGCCACGCCATGCCCGAGGAGAGCTTGCGGAGATCCTTGGCGTCGCCGGCGAATTCCGCCTGCACGCCATTGGGGAGCTGCATTTCGTCGGTCGCCGTGAGAACGGCCTTGGTTGCGGCGTCCAGCGTATGGCCCGGCGCTATGTTGAAAGCGATCGTCGTCGCTGGCGTCACGCCCTGATGATTGACGACGAGCGGCATGGTTCCGCGCTCGATGCGGGCGACCGCGGTGAGCGGAACCTGGCCGCCGTCATTCGCCGTGACATAGAGGCTGGCGAGATCGCGCGGATCGCGCTGGCGCGACAATGGGGCCTCGACGATGACGCGATATTGGTTGCGCTGCGTATAGATGATCGAGTCCTGGCGCTGGCCGAAAGAGCTGCTGAGCGCGGCGTCTATGGCCTGTATCGGCACGCCGAGGCGCGAGGCCGCGGTGCGGTCGATGATGACGCTGGCTTTCAGCGCGCCCTGCTGGCGATCGCTGGTGACGTCGGCGAGCTCCGGCAGCTTCTGCAGCCGCGCGAGCAGCTTCGGCGTCCATTCCTCCAGCAGATCGATCGTGGAGGCGGCGATGGTGAATTGATATTGCGCCTTGCTCTGGCGTCCGCCCGACCGCAGATCCTGTGACGGCGTCATGAAAACGCCGAGCCCGGCGATCTTGGCGAATTCCTTGCGCAGCCGCGCGACGACCTCGAAGCTCGACGCCTTGCGCTCATTGGCCGGCTTCAGCGCCAGGAACAGCCGCCCCTGATTTCCCGACATCGTCAAATTGGCGGCGCCGATGAAGGAGCCGACATTGACGATGTCGGGATCGGCGGCGGCGATGGCCGCGGCCTTCTTCTGCAGCAGGACCATATCGGCGAAGGAAATATCGGGAGAGGCTTCGGTCGTGCCGTTGAGCAGGCCGATATCGTCTTGCGGCAGATTGCCCTTGGGGATGGAGCCGTAGAGATGAACGGTCCAGCCGATCGTCAGCGCGATCACGAGGAGCGTCGCCCAGGGATGGTCGATGACCGGCTTCAGGCTGCGCGCATAGAGGCCGACGAGCCGCGTCAGCGCGCCCTCGACGAGCCTGTCGAGACGCGACGGCGCATCGCGCCGGGGCGAGGGAAGCTGCGCGCAGATCATCGGCGTCACCGTCAGCGAGACGATGGTGGAGATGACGATGGCGAAGGTCAGCGTGAAGGCGAATTCGCGCAGCAGCCGGCCGGGGATTCCGTCCATCAGCAACAGCGGAATGAAGACGGCGACGAGCGACAGGCTGATCGACACGACGGTGAAGCCGATCTGCTTCGCGCCGGCGAGCGCCGCCTCCATGCGCCCCATGCCGCGCTCGACATTGGTCTCTATGTTCTCGATCATGACGATGGCGTCGTCGATGACGAAGCCGACCGCGATGGTGAGCGCCATCAGCGAGAGATTGTCGATCGAGAAGCCGGCGAGCCACATGGCGGCGCAGGAGCCGACGAGCGACAATGGCACCGTCACCGCGGCGGCGAAAACCGGCGTCGCGCGGCGCAGAAAGACATACACCACCGCCATCACGAGAGCGACGGACACGAGCAGAGTGTTTTGAATTTCCGAGACGCTGGCGCGGATCGACTGCGTGCGGTCCGAGAGAATCGAGATATCGACGCCGCTCGGCACCCATTTCTGCAGCTCGGGCAGCAGCGCCTTCACCTGATCGACCATGGCGATCACATTGGCGTCCGGTTGCCGCGTCACGATGATCAGCACCGCGGGCTTGCCGTTGAACCACCCGGCCGCGAGCCGGTTGCGCACGCTGCGGTCGACGGTGGCGATGTCGCCGAGCTTGACCACCGCGCCATTGGCGGCGGTGACGACGATGTCGCGAAACTCGCGGGGGGTCGAAAGCTGGTCGTTCGCGGCGATGGTGCGGCCGAGCTCGTCGCCGTTCAGCGCGCCGAGCGGAGACAGAACATTGGCGGAGTTGATGGCGCTCGCCACCCGATCCATGCCTATGCCCATCGTCGCCAGCCGCGCCGGGTCGATCTGCACGCGGATCGCCGGCTGCTCGGCGCCGGCGATGCGCACCTGGGCGACGCCGGGCACTTGCGAGATGCGCTGCGCGATGACCGAATCGGCGGCGTCGAAGATGATGCTGGTCGGCAGAGTTTCGGAGGTCAGCGCCAGGACGATGGACGGCACCGTCGCCTGGCTCGCCTTGCGGAAGGTCGGCAGGATCGGCAGATCGGACGGCAGATCGGTCGCGGCCGCATTGATCGCCGCCTGCACGTCGCGCGCGGCCGAGTCGATGTTTCGATTGATGTCGAATTGCGCGACGATCTGCGTCTGCCCGAGCGAGCTCACCGAGGTGAGCTCGGTGACGCCCGAAATTCCGGCGAGGCGGCGCTCCAGCGGGGCGGCGACCGAGGCCGCCATCGTCGCCGGATCGGCGCCCGGCCGCGCAGCGACGACGCCGATCGCCGGAAAGTCGATCGCCGGCAGGCTGGCGACCGGCAGAAAGAAATAGGCGACGGCCCCGATCATGAACAGCGCCGCGGCGAGCAGGCTCGCGCCCACCGGCCGGCGGATGAAGGGCTCGGAGATGTTCATGGCGCGAGGGCTCGCGGTCCGAGGCGCGCTCTGGACCGCGAGCCTTCAGGCTCGCATCGCGGGCGATCGCTCGGACATTCCGTCATTCCGCCGCCTCCTTGCGCTCGGCGGAGGGAGCGGCGGGCGCGGCCGGCCGCGGCTGCGGCGCGGGGGCGCCATGCAGCCATTCGCGCAGCCGCGCGCGCAGCCGATCGACGGCGAGATAGATGACCGGCGTCGTATAGAGCGTCAGCATTTGCGACAGCACGAGGCCGCCGATGATCGACACGCCGAGCGGAATGCGCAACTCGCTGCCCGGCCCATGCGCCAGCGCCAGCGGCAGCGCGCCGAGCAGAGCGGCCAGCGTCGTCATCATGATCGGCCGAAAGCGTAAGCGGCAGGCGCGCACGATGGAGTCGATCGGCGCCAGTCCGTCGGTCTTCTCCGCTTCCAGCGCGAAGTCGATCATCATGATGGCGTTCTTCTTGACGATGCCCATCAGCAGCACGACGCCGATCAGCGCGACGAGCGACATGTCGAGCCCCATCGCCATCAGCGCCAGCAGCGCGCCGACGCCGGCCGAGGGCAGCGTCGTCAGCACGGTGAAGGGATGCGCATAGCTCTCGTAGAGCACGCCCAGCACCACATAGATGGCGATGGCCGCCGCCAGAATGAGCCAGGGCTGGCCGGCGAGCGATTTGCGGAATTCCGCCGCGTCGGCGCTGAACATGCCGATGATGGAGGAGGGCAGGCCGATCTCGCGTTCGGCTTTCGCGAGCGCCTCCACGGCGTCGCCGAGCGCGGCGCCGGGCGCGAGGTCGAAGCTGATCGTCGCCGCCGGAAACTGCTCCTGATGCGCGACGGCGAGCGGCGCCGTCGTCTGCTCCACCGACACGAAGGTCGAGATCGGCGTCTGCGGGCCGCCATTGGAGGGCGAGACATAGAGCTTTTCGAGCGCGGTCGGGTCGCGCTGAAATTGCGGCGCGGCCTCCAATATCACGCGATATTGGTTGGACTGGGCGTAGATGGTGGAAATCTGCCGCTGGCCGAATGCGTCGTTCAGCGTGTCGTCGACATTTTGCGCGGTGACGCCCAGCCGGCCCATCATCTCGCGATCGATGCGCAAAAAGGTGCGCAGGCCGCCGTTCTGCGTCTCGGCGGCGACGTTGCGGAAGGCGCCGTCGCGGCGGATCTCGTCGAGGAGCCGTTGCGACCATTCCTGCAATTCGGCCTGATCGGGCGCGGTCAGCGTATATTGATATTGCGAGCGGCTGGCGCGCGTCGTGATCTGAATGTCCTGCACCGGCTCGATATAGACGGCGGCGCCGGGGACGCGCTCGACTGCGCGCTTCAGCCGCTCGGCGATCTCGTCGGCGCTCGTGCTGCGAATGTCGCGCGGGCGCAGCGTGACCGACATATGGGCGACATTGGTGGTGGCGTTGAGCGGGCCGACGCCCAGCACCGAGGCCGTCCCCGTCGCCTCCGGCTCGGCCTCGAAGATTTTCGACACTTCGGCCTGCAGCCGCGTCATCGTCTCGAAGGAGGAATCGGGCGAGGCCTCCAGCACCACATTGAGCAGGCTCGTGTCCTGGCGCGGCAGGAAGCCTTTCGGGATGACGGCGTAGAGCGCGAAGGTGAGCGCCAGCGTACCGAAGGTGAGCGCCAGCATCAGCCTCTGCCGGCCCAGCGCCATGGCGAGCGTCTTGGCGTAGAATTCGTCGAGCCAGGCGGAAAAGCCGCTCGCCGGCGCATGGGCGGCGTGTCCCGCGCCCGGCTTCAGCAGCTTGGCGCAGAGCATGGGCGTCAGCGTGAGCGAGATGATCGCCGAGACGACGACCTGCGCGGTGAGCGTCAGCGCGAATTCGCGGAACATGCGGCCGACGAGGCCGGTCATGAACAAGAGCGGGATGAACACGGCGATCAGCGAGACGGTGAGCGAGATCACCGTGAAGGCGATCTCGCGCGCGCCGTCCAGCGCCGCGCGATGCGGCGTCTTGCCGAGCTCTATGTTGCGGACGATGTTCTCGATCATCACAATGGCGTCGTCGACGACGAAGCCCGCGCCGATGGTGAGCGCCATCAGCGACAGATTGTCGAGCGAGAAGCCGGCGAGCGACATCAGCGCGAATGTCGCGATGATCGAGAGCGGCAGGCTGACGCCGGCGATGACGGTCGCGCGCCAGCTGCGCAGGAACAAGAGCACCACCAAGATCACTAGCGCCGTCGCCAGCGCCAGGGTGAATTCGACGTCCTCTATCGAGGCGCGGATGGTCTGCGTGCGGTCGTTGACCACCTCGAGCGACATGCCCTTGGGCAGGGCGCGCATGATGTCGGGCAGCTCCTTGTGGAGCTGATCCACCGTGCTGATGATATTGGCGCCCGGCTGCCGCTGCACGTCGAGGATGATCGCCGGCTCGCCGCGATACCAGCCGCCGACCCGCGAATTTTCGAGCCCGTCGACGACTGTCGCCACATCGCGCAGCATGATCGGCGCGCCATTGCGATAGGCGACGACGACGGTCTCGAATTGCCGCGCCGCCTGCAGCTGGTCATTGGCGTCGAGCGTGTAGGATTGATGCAGCCCGTCGAGCGAGCCCTTGGCGCCGGCGACATTGGCGGCGGCGATGGCGGCTCGCAAATCCTCCATGCTCATGCGATTGGCGGCGAGCCGGCCGAGATCGGCCTGAATGCGCACAGCCGGCCGCACGCCGCCCTCCACCGCCACATGGCCGACGCCCGGCACTTCCGAGAGGCGCGGCGCGATCAGCGTGTCGGCGACATCGCTCATCTGCCGCATATTGGCGGTCTTCGAGCGCAGGGTGAGCGTCACCACCGGCGTGTCGGCCGGATTGACCTTCGCATAGACGGGCGGATAGGGCAGGGTGCGCGGAAGCGTCGAGGCGGCGGCGTTGATCGCCGATTGCACATCCTGCGCGGCGCCGTCTATGTCGCGATCGAGATCGAATTGCAGCGTGATCTGCGACAGGCCGAACGAGCTTTGCGACGACATGGTCTGCAGCGACGGAATCTGCCCGAATTGCCGCTCGAGCGAGGCCGTCACCAGCGCCGCCATCGTGTCGGGATTGGCGCCCGGCAATTGCGTCGTGACCTGAATGGTCGGAAAATCCACCTGCGGCAGCGGCGAGATCGACAGGCGCGCATAGCCCAACAGGCCGAACAGCAGCACGGCGAAGCCGAGCAGCGAGGTCGCCACCGGCCGTTCGATGAAGGGCGTGGACACGCTCATTGCCGCATGTCACCTTCTCTGCGGCGGACCGCCGCCGGCCTCTCGATTGCGCTCCCGGCGGGGGCGCGGCGCGGCGCCCTCCGCCGCTTCGGCGCCGCGGTCGGCGGTCGGCTCCATCACCCGCACCTGCGAGCCGTCGACGAGCCGCGCGAAGCCGGTGGTCGCGACCTTCTCGCCCGGCTCGACGCCGGAGACGATGACGGCCTGCGCCTCGTCCTGCCGTCCGACGACGACCGGCCGCATCGAGACGGTCTCATCCGCGTTCAGCACATAGACGAAGGCGCCGTTGGGGCCGCGCTGAATGGCGGCGCTCGGCACGACGCGCGCGTCGCGCAGCAGGTCCACCGTCACGCGGACATTGACGAATTGCCCGGGCCAGAGCGAGAGCTCTTTGTTCTCGAATGTGGCTTTCACCTTCACCGTGCCCGTCGTCTGATCGATCTGATTGTCGATCACCGCCACGCGCCCCGTGTCGAGCACGCTGGAATTATCGGAGGCGAGCGCGGCCGCCTTGGCCGGAGCGCGCGACTGCGCCTTCTGCACCGCGGGCAGAGACTGCTGCGGAACGGTGAAGACCACATAGATCGGCTGGAGCTGGGTGATGACGACGATGCCGGTCTGATCCGAGCTGTGCAGAATATTGCCGACGTCGACGAGCCTTATTCCGGTGCGTCCGTCGATGGGCGAACGTATGGTGGCGTAGTCCAGCGTCGCCTTGGCGTTGTCGATCGCGCCCTGATCGGCGCGGATCTGCGCCTCGAGCTGGGTGACGAGCGACTCTTGCGTCGCATATTGCTGCTGCGAGCCGAAATTGCTCGCCGCGAGCTTCTTGTAGCGCGTCACATCGACGCGGGCGTTGGCGAGATTGGCCTCGTCCTGCGCCTTTTTGGCGACCGCCTGATCATAGGCGGCCTGATAGAGCGTCGGATCGATGAGCGCGACAATGTCGCCCTTTTTGACGTTCTGCCCCTCGTCGAAGGCGAGCTTGATCAGACGTCCGTCGACCTGCGTGCGCACCGTCACCGTGTTGAGCGCCTGCGCCGTGCCGACCGCGTCGATCGTCACCGGCACATCCGCGACGCGCGCCGGCGTCGCCGTTATGGCGATCGGCCCGTCGAAGCCGCGGCGGCGCCCGTCACGCTTGCCGCCTCCCGCTGCGGCGGATTCTTTTGCGCCATCCTCGCCGGAGTGCCAGGGGCGCGCGACATAGACGCCACCCGCCGCCAGCGCGACGAGCGTCGCCAGCGCGACGAGGGACGTGGGCCGCTTCGGCGGCCAGGAGATGCGCGGCTTCACGGCCACGGGCCCTTGTCCGATTCATAGGCGGCGTCTTCGGTGGCGATCTCGAGCGCGCGTGTCGTCCCCGACCAGCCGCCGCCGAGCGCCGAATAAAGGCTCGTCGCCGCCTGGAAATAGGCGAGCCTGACCTGCGCCAGCGTGTCCTCGGTCTGAAACAAGGTCGTCTCCGTCGTGGAGAGGGTGATGATGTCGATCGTGCCTTCGCGCAGCCGCGCTTCGGCGACCTCATAGGCGCGCCGCGCCGCGGCCGCCGCCTCTCCCTGCAGCTTCAACTGCCGAGACGTCTCTTGTATGGCGATGAGCGCATTTTCGACGTCGGCGAAAGCGGTCAAAATCTGTTTTTTGTAAGTCTGGGCCAGCTCGGCGAACTTGCCCTGCTGCAGCAGATATTGGCCTTGCAGATTATAGCCGTCGAAGAGCGGCTGCGTCATATTGCCGGCGATCTGCCAGGCGATCGCCTCCGGGCGGAACAGCGAGCGCAGCGCGACGCTCTGCACGCCGAAATAGCCGGTCATCTTGATCGATGGGAAGAAGGCGGCGCGCGCCTGCAGCACCGAGAATTCGGCCGATTCCAGCTTGGCCTCGGCCTCGGCTATGTCCGGACGGCGCAGCAGCAGCTCGGAGGGCAGGCCGGGCGCGACTTTCGGGAAGCCGAGCCGGGTCAGCGAGCCTCCCTTGATGACGGCGCTCTCCGGCGGGACGCCGAGCAGCACGGCGAGCGTGTTCTTCGTCTGCCGCAAGGTCTGTTCCAGCGGCGGCACGGAGGCGCGCTGCTGCGCGACGACCGAATCCTGCTGCGAAAAGTCGAGCGCCGTCGCCGTGCCGACGTCGAGCCGGGCCTTGATGGCCTTCAGCACGGTTTCGGCGATCTTGATGTTGTTGTGGGCGATGCGCAGCCGGTCTTCCGCCGTCAGCACTTGAAAATAAGCGTTCACCACCGAGGCGATGGTGGAAATCTCGACGACGTCGCGGTCGAAGCGGCTCGCATGAGCGAGCAGACGCGCGGCGTTGGAGGCGTCCTGATTCTTGCCCCAGAAGTCGATCTCATAGCTCGCGTCGAGCTGCATCTGCAAGAAGTTGGCGCGGCGGGTGCGCAGCGCCGTGGAGCTCGCCGCTCCGGTCGTCGTGGTGGCGCTGGTCGAGGCGCTGGTGCTCGTCGCGCTGGTGATGGTCGCGGGCGTCTGCGTGCGCCGCGCGATATTGTTCATCGTCAGCGATGGCCACAGCGGCGCGCTGTCGATTCGCGCGGTCGCGTCGGCCTGCTGGATGCGCGCCACCGCGGCGGCGATGTCGAGATTTTGCTCGAGCGCCTTTTCGACGAGGCGGGTCAGCTCGGGCGAGCGAAAGCCCAGCGACCATTCCCTGGCCGCGCGCATAGGCGCGGCCGAGCGCGCCGGCCGCGCGGCCTTGAACGCGGGGGGCGTTTCGACCGTGGCATCCGGCTTCTCCCAATCCAGCACGCAGCCGGAAAGCGCTGTGGCCGCGGCGAGCGCCGCAGCGCGACCGAAAAGCAGAGGCGGCCGTGGTCGTCGTCTCGAGAACAAAGGCAATTCCGTTCTATCCGCATCCGCGCCCAGATGGGCGCAGCCCTCACAATGGGCCTAGACCAAAGAGCGTCGCCCTCAAAGCGGGCGCGCGAATTTTCCACTTCCGATATGTCTCGGCGGAGCGAGGGAGCGCCTCGTCGCCGTCCGATTTCAACGGCCGCGGCTCCGTTCGACCCTGCGAGCGCGGCGCTCGACGGTCAAGTTACGGATTGGTAATTCGCCGCCGCTGGGTCGGCGCCTTGTGCGAAGGCGCCGGCTCGCCGGATACTTTGGTCCAGCTTTCGCTCTGGCACAAGAAGGCGATCAGACAGCCGGTGAGAGTGAGACGAGTTGGGCTGTCCAAAGTAATAATGCCGATATAAATTTTCCCATTTTCGGGATTGAAGAGATCGCCTTTCCATCGATTGGGCTCGATCCGCGCGGCGTGGCGCAGAATCAGCATGGGCTGCTGGCCGGGCGGCGGCGGCGGCAGCACGCCGCGCGCGCAGAGCTTGCCGTCGCAATCGAAGAATTCGAGTCTCTGCTGGTGGCCGTCGCGATTCCAGACGCCATAGATCGGCTCCGCCGCGCTGGCGACGATGGTCTCCGGCGTCAACGGGGCCGCGGCGGCCGAGGACGCCGCGAGCGCGAGCAGCAGGGAGACGACGGCCGCCTTGATCATGGCTCGGAGCCTAGCACGCCATGGGGCGGCTGCACAGGCGAAGCCGGCGCCGCACTCTCCGCGCTGCGCTCTCGCGCCTCCGCCTCTTCGAGCCGCGGCGGGCCGAGGAAGGCCGGAACGATGATGAAGGCCGCCAGCAAAGTGAAGAACAGCGAGATGGCGAGCAATGCGCCCATGCTCGCCGTGCCCGGATGGCTCGACAGCAGCAGGCTGCCGAAGGCGGTTCCGGTGGTGAGCGCGCTGAAGAAGATCGCGCGCGTCAGGCTCGAGGCGAGCATGTCGGAGACGCCCTTGCGCCAGGCGATGACGTAATAGATGTGGAAGGCGACGCCGACGCCGAACATCAGCGGCAAAGCGATGATATTGGCGAAATTGAGCGACATGCCGAGAAGATCGGCCGCCTCGAGGCTCATGATTCCGGCGAGCACCAGCGGTCCCAAAGTGAGCGCGACGTCACTCGCCCGCCGCAGCGCGACGACGAGAATGAGAAAGATGGCGACGAAGGCGAGCGCGCCGGCCTGCAGAAAGGCGTCGACGACGGTCTTGCCGGCCTCGGCGACGATCACCGGCGGGCCGCCGGCGTCGGGCGCGAGCTTTTGCACCGCCTCGGCGAAACGCGTCATCACCTCGCGGTCATTGCTGTCGCCTTTGGGCGTCACCTCGACGCGCACGTCGCCGTCGGCCGATATCCATTCCGAGCGCAGATCCGCGGGCAGCGTCTCCGGCGTGATCCGCTGGACGGCCAGCGCCTTGCGCAGCTCGCCGAAGAGGCGCTCGAGATCGGAGAGCGCGGCGATCTGCGCCTCCTTGCGGACTTCCGGCGTCGCCTTGACGAGCGCGTCGAGCGCATCGGCGAAGCGGACGAGGCCGGGCGGCGCTTTGGGCGCGGCTCCCGCCTTACGGATCGTCTTGGCGGCGCGCGTCAGGGCCTTTTTCGTCTCCTCGTCGGTGGGCGCGGGCTTGAGCGTCGGATCGAGCACTTTGCGCAGCTGATTGGCGGCGTTTTCGAGAATCGGCAGCTTCTCGTTCTGATCGGCCGGGATGAGCTGATCGATCGTCGTCACATGATCGACCTCGGGCAGAGCGGCTATTTTTTCGGCGAGCGCGCGCGCGGCGGGCAGATTGGGCGCGAGGGCCTCGATCTTATTGGGAGCCGTTTGCGGATTTTTGGACAGATCGAGGAAGGTGGCGACCGATTCGACGCTCTGGTCGCGCAGATTCATGGGATTGGAGTCGAATTTCAGATGCAGCAGAAAGGGCGAGCCGGCGAGCGTCACCGCCGCCGTCGCGACCAGCACCAGCGCACGATGCCGCGCGATCCAATGATCGACCGCGGCGAGCGAGGCGGTCTGCACCGGCGCCGTCTCCGCTTTGGGGCCGAGGATGCGGATCAGCGCCGGCAGGAAGGTGAGCGTCGCCAGATAGGCGATGATCATGCCGAGGCCGGCGATGAGGCCGAGCTCGGCGACGCCGAGAAACTCGGTCGGCAGGAAGCAGAAGAAGCCGGCGAGCAGCGAGACGGCGGCGAGCGTCAGCGACCAGCCGATGCCGCGCGTCGCCGCCACCAGCGCTTGCGGCAGATCGTCGATGCTGTGCCGCTCCTCGCGATAGCGCGTGGCGAATTGAATGCCGAAGTCGACGCCGAGGCCGATGAACAGCACGGCGAAGGCGACCGAGATGAGATTGAAGCGGCCGATCAGCGCTATGCCGAGGCCCGAGGTCATGGCGAGGCCGGCGATGATCGTCAGCAGCACCGCGAAGATGAGCCGCTTGGAGCGCAGGGCCGCCCACAGAATGAGCGCGACGACGGCGAGCGTGGCGGAGACGTTCAGCCCCGTATTCTCGGCGACGGTCGCGAATTCTTCATCGGCCAGAGGCACTTGGCCGGTGAGTTTGACGGTCACGCCCGCGGCCGGAACGAGACCGAGCGATTTGGCCGTGTCGCGGATCGTCTGAATGGCCTCATGGCCCGGCTCCAGCGCCGAGTAATCGATGATCGGCTTGATGAGCACGATGCGGCGCGGCTCGGCGCTCGGGCCGACCGAAGGCGCCTCCGGCTCGCGGCCGCCGGCGAGCAGCTTCTCCCAGGAGACCTTGGCGGGCTCGCCGGCCAGCACGGCGTCGAAAGCGTCGGTGAAATTGTCGAGGCCTTTGGCGAAAGCGGCGAGGCCGCGCTCGCTCGTTCCCACCTGCTTCAAACCGAACAGCAGAGAGTCCGACAGGCCGCGCAGGCTCGGATCCTCGGCCAGCGGCTGCAGGAAGTCGCGCTGCGCGACGAGGGAGCTCATGTCGCGGCGGATCTCCTCGACGCCGAGGAACAAAATGCCGTTGTCGCGGAAATATTTATTGTCGTCCGGCCGCCAGACGCGGGACATGAGCGGCTTGCCGGTCAACGCGTCGCGCAGCGCATCGGCGCTTTTTTCCGCCTGCTCGCTGCTCTTGGCGTCGATGACCGCAACGATGATGTCGTCGATTTGCGGAAAGGCTCTGGCGAGGCGAGTCTCATTGGCGCGCCAGGGAACCTCGGGCGAGAAGAGATGCGCAGTGTCCGTGTCGATGGCGAAACGCGTGGCGGTCACATAGGCGCCGGCGACGGTGAGCGCGAGCGTCGCTATGACGACCGTCCAGGGCCTGCGCAAACACCAGGCCACGAGTTTTTCCAACATCAAAGGTCCTCGAATTGTTCGATGCGCCGTGGGCGACGCCGGTCGCGCGCGCCGTTTCGAGCGGAGGCTCGGGCGCAGAGTTCAGAAGTCGCTGGCTATGCCTTTGCTCTCCCAGTCGCCATAGCGCGCCGGATCGAGCCCGCCGCGGCCGCCGAGCTCGCGCGCCGCCGGCGGCGTTTCGCGGGCCGCGCGCGCGCGGCGCTCCTCCGCCTCCGCGAGCGCGCGCAAAGCTACCGGCGGCAAGGCTTCCGGCGGCCGTGGAGTCGCGGAAGCGTCCCGAGATTTCTCCGCTTCGGTCATTCATCCTCCGTGGCGCCCGTTTCGCGGCGCTCGCCTCGGGTCAGTTCCGTATGTGATATAAACGACGATTCGATCCGCGTCGAAGGTGAGTATGCGCGACCATAAACCATTCTCCGCCAAGTCCAAGGCGCGCGCCGGCTTCCTTCCCGCGGACGCGGCCAGGGAGGCCGAGGCCGCGCAGGTTCCGGGCCTGCAGGCGCGCATCGCCGCGGCCAATGTGATCGCAGACGTCGCGCAAGGCGGCCATCTGCTCGACGAACGTTTTTCTCCGCAGGCGGTTCCGTTCCGGCTCGCGGGAATGGAGTCGCGCGACGTCGCGCTGGCCCGCTCCATCGCCTATGTCGGCGTGCGCCGTCTCGGCGCCATCCGTCATGCGCTCGCGCTTCTGCTGGAGAAGGGCCTGCCCAAGCAGGCGGCGCGGCTGGAATGGCCGCTCGTCGCCGCCGCCGCGCAAATTCTCTTTCTCGAAGTTCCCGATCACGCCGCCGTCGATCTCGCCGTGCGCGCGGTCCGGCTCGAGCCGAAGACAGCGCCCTTCGCCGGCCTCGTGAACGGCGTGCTGCGCAATCTCATTCGCCGCCGCGAGGAGTTTCTCGCCGCCGATCCGCTCGATCTCGACACGCCCGCCTGGCTCGCGCAGCGCTGGACCAAATCCTACGGCGAGGCGCAGGCGCGCGCCATAGCGGCGATCCATATGCAGGAGCCGCCGATCGACCTCTCGGTGAAAGCGGACGCCGAAGGCTGGGCGCGGCGTCTCGATGGAGTCGCGCTGCCGACGGGCTCGGTGCGGCTGCGCACGCGCACCCCGATCGTCGAGCTCGAGGGCTTCGCGCAGGGCGAATGGTGGGTGCAGGACGCCGCCGCCGCTCTGCCGGCGCGCCTTCTCGCCATCCAGCCGGAGGAGCGCGTGCTCGACATGTGCGCGGCGCCCGGCGGCAAGACCGCGCAGCTCGCTCTCGCCCGCGCGCAGGTGACGGCGCTCGATCGCTCGGCCGAGCGGCTGAAGCTGCTCGCCGCCAATCTCCAGAGATTGGGGCTGCACGCCGATATCGCCGTCGGCGACGCCGCGACCTATTCCGCTGCGCGTCCCTTCGACGCCATTCTGCTCGACGCGCCCTGTTCCGCGACGGGGACGATCCGCCGCCATCCCGACGTGCCCTGGATCAAAAAGCCCGGCGATCTCGATTCCCTCGTCGCCCTGCAATCGCGCATATTGGAGCGCGCCGCCGGTCTGCTGCGGCCAGAGGGGCGCCTCGTCTATTGCACCTGCTCGCTGGAGCCGGAGGAGGGCGAAGCGCAGATCGCGGGCTTCCTGCGCCGCCATCCCGAGATGCGCCGCGCGCCGATCGACGCTTCCGCCGATGGCGTTCCGGCGGAATTCGTCACGCCGGAGGGCGATTTGCGCACGCTGCCCTCCTATTGGCCGAACGAGGACAAGCGCCTCGCCGGACTCGACGGTTTCTTCGCCGCGCGGCTCGTGCGACGCGGCTGAGCGCGAGACGAGCGCGTACCGCGCTTTCCTCGCCCTGCGTTCTGTGTCATCCCAAATGTGATTCGCTTTGCTCCGCGCCGCCGGAGCGCGAGGAGGACGCTCTGCGCGAAACGGCCCCAGGCTCTGGAATGCGATTGGCGAAGGCCGCCGCGCGCGGCGTCGCCTCGTTCGCGCGCGCGGTGCGCGGGCCCTATCTGGTCGTGCAGGCCATGGGCGTGCGCCCGCCCGAGCGGCTCTACGTGGCGCCGCAGGATATTCGCACCGCCGATCCGACCGTCGCCGATGAAATCTACGCCGGCTATTTCTCCTTCGACGGCAAAGTGGTCGAAACCAATGGCCGCTCGCCCTTCTCCATCGCGCCCCCCTCCATGGCGTGGCGGCGCTCGCTCACCGGCTTCTCCTGGCTACGCCATTTGCGCGCCGCCGATCGCGCCTTGGCGCGCGCCAACGCCCGCGCGCTGGTCGACGATTTTTTGCGCACGCGCGCCGATTTCGTCGACGATCCCGCGCAAGAGCCCAGCGTCGTCGCGCGCCGCACCCTGTCATGGCTCGCGCAATCGCCGATTCTGCTCGACGGCGCCGATCCGGATTTCTACGAGCGTTTCATGCGCGCATTGGCGCGCAACATTCGTGTCCTCTTGCGCGCCATGGGCTCGGAGCGGCGCGCATCGGATCGCCTGCTCTGCGCCACAGCGCTCGCGGCTTTCGGCGTCTGCGCCGACGCCGGCCGCAAATTCGAGCTGCGCGCCACCGCTCTGCTCGACGCCGAATTGCTGCGCCAAATTCTGCCGGACGGCGGCCACATCGGCCGCAACCCCGAGACGCCGGTCGAATTGCTGCTCGATCTCCTGCCTTTGCGCCAGGCCTATGCCGCGCGCGGGCGGCGCCCGCCGGAGCGGCTCACCGCTTCGATCGGCGCGATGATCGCCTTTTTGCGCGTGCTGAAACATGGCGACGGCGCGCTGGCGCTGTTCAACGGCATGGGCCGCGCGCCGCCGGATCGGCTGGCGACGATTCTCGCCCATGCCGACCTCGCCCATGCCGACGCCGGCGGTGCGCCCAGTCTCGACGCGCCCTATTCGGGCTATCGGCGGCTGCAAGCGGGCGCCACTGCGGTCATCGTCGACGCCGGCCCGCCGCCGCCGCCGCAATTCTCCTTCGCCGCTCATGCTGGCTGCCTTTCTTTCGAATATTCGATCGGGCCTGAGCGCATCGTCGTCAATTGCGGCGCGCCGTCTTCCGGCTCGGAGGCGCTGCGCCGTCTCGCGCGCTCGACCGCCGCGCATTCCACGCTGATCGTCGAGGATCGCTCCAGCTGCCGTCTGGAGGCGCGGCCGGGGCGCGGCCGGCCGGAGGAGCGCATCGTCGCCGGCCCCGCGCGAGTGAAGGCGGCGCGCCGCTCCACCGATTCGAGCCATGATCTCGAGCTGTCCCATGACGGCTATGTTCGCGAGCTCGGCCTCTCGCACGAGCGCAAGCTGGCGCTGTCGCATGACGGCGCGCAGCTCCTCGGCGACGACAGGCTCGTCGCGCTGCGCCATGGCGCGCGGGCCGAGCATTTCGTTCTGCGTTTTCATCTGCATCCCGATGTGCAGGTGATGGGTGCGAATGCGCGCAAAGTTCTGCTCACGAGCGGCGGCGTCGATCTCGTCTTCGAGGCCAACGCCGATGTGAGCGTGGAAGAGAGCGTCTTCTTCGCCGCCCCGGCCGCGGCGCGAAAGAGCGCGCAGATCGTGGTGGATGGCCGCGGCGTCAGGGACGCGCATTTGCGGTGGTCGTTCTCGCGGGTGGAGGAGGGGTGAGCCCGAATGGCTTCGCCATTTCCCGAGAGGCCATCCCCGCCGCTTCCGCCCTATCGGGCCAGTTCCTCATAGAGATCGCGCCAATCCGGACTCATGTCGAGGATCAGCCTGGCTTTCCATGCGCGGCGCCAATGCTTCATATTCCGCTCGCGTTGAATGGCGTCGCGAATATCCTCGAAGCGTTCGTACCAGACGAGCCGCGTCAAGCCATAGTGTTTCGTAAATCCCTCATAGAGCCCTTCACGATGCTCGAAGGCTCGGCGCGAGAGGTCGTTCGTCACGCCGGTGTAGAGCGTTCCGTTCGGTCGGTTGGTCATGATGTAGACCCATCCTCCAGCCATGCCGCAGTTTGCAAGGCGTGGATGGCCGGGACAAGCCCGGCCAGGACGGCGGCCCTCGGCGAAGGCGGGCGACGGCGTCGGAAGAGAGGGGAATTCTCGATTTCCCAGGAGGCCGTCCTGGCCGGGCTCGTCCCGGCCATCCACGCCACGCCGCTTCCCCTTATCGGCGATTGCGCGGCGCTGAAGGCGACGACCTTCGCTCGCGGCCTGGGGCGGCGCAGCTCCGAGAGAATATTCAGCCCGTCACAGCTCGAGGTCGCGGGCTGATCTGGTCATGCTGACGCGATTATCACGCGGGGGCGCGAAGAAGCCCCTTGACGTTTGCTGACTAAATTCCTAGCGGCGGTCGCCATCATCAAGCATTTCTTCGTCATTTCCGAGGCTCGCGCGGGGATATACTACCCGAAAGGGGAAAACAACCCTGAGCCCGCAGGCGGCGAACAGAAAAGGCCGCCGTGGTCCGGGATGCTTCCGGCTTCGATGCGCGTCTCTTTTTTACGCCACGGCCGAACGGAGCCGCCGCGTCCCGGACCTCCCATCCTCCCGCGCCGAATTCCGGCGCCGGGCGCGAAAGCGCGCGCCTCGCCATTCGAGGGCGCTGTCGGCGCGCATTGGTTTCTCCCCCCGGCGATCTATGCTAAGCGCCGGGTCGATATCCTTTCCCCGCGACGTTTTCGCTCCATGACGAGGGACCTGAATGCCGGTCGATCTGCGCCGTATCACGAGAGCTCTGCTGTCCGTCTCCGACAAGACCGGGCTGGTCGAATTGGCGAAGGCTCTCGCCGCTCACGGCGTCGAACTGGTCTCCACCGGCGGCACGCGCAAGGCGTTGGCCGAGGCGGGGCTCGCTGTGCGCGATATCGCCGACGTCACCGGCTTCCCGGAGATGATGGATGGGCGGCTCAAGACGCTGCATCCCAAGGTGCATGGCGGCCTGCTTGCGATCCGCGAGAATCCCGAGCATGAGGCGGCCATGCTCGCCCATGACATTCCGCAGATCGATCTGCTCGTCGTCAATCTCTATCCCTTCGAGGCGACGCTGGCCAAAGGCGCGCCCTTCGAGACCTGCGTCGAGAATATCGATATCGGCGGGCCGGCGATGATCCGCGCCGCCGCCAAAAATCACGACGATGTCGCCGTGCTGGTCGAGCCGGCCGATTATGACGGGTTCCTGGCCGAGCTTTCCGCCAATTCCGGCGCCGCCACTCTGGCGACGCGAAGGCGCCTCGCGCAAAAGGCCTACGCCCGCACGGCCGCCTATGACGCGGCGATCTCCAATTGGCTGGCTGGCGCGCTCGGCGAGGCGACCCCGCCCTGGCGCGCCATCGGCGGCCATTTGTCCGAGCCCATGCGCTATGGCGAAAATCCGCATCAGAGCGCGGGTTTCTATCTCACCGGCGAGAAGCGTTTCGGCGTGGCCACGGCGAAGCAGGCCCAGGGCAAGCAGCTCTCTTATAATAATATCAACGACACCGACGCGGCCTATGAGCTGGTCGCGGAATTCGATCCCGCGCGCACGGCGGCGGTGGCGATCATCAAGCATTCCAACCCTTGCGGCGTCGCCGAGGGCGCGAGCCTCGCCGAGGCCTATCGCAAGGCGCTGCGCTGCGATTCCGTCTCGGCTTTCGGCGGCATCGTCGCGCTCAATCGCCGGCTCGACGCCGAGGCGGCGCGCGAGATCGTGAAGATTTTCACCGAGGTCATCATCGCGCCGGAGGCGGACGAGGAGGCCGTCTCCATCATCGCGGCGAAGAAGAATCTGCGTCTGCTGCTCGCCGGCGGCCTGCCCGATCCGCGCGCGGCCGGGCTCGGCTTCCGCAGCGTCGCGGGCGGCTTTCTGGCGCAGTCGCGCGACAATAGCGTCGTCGACGATCTGACGCTGTCCGTCGTCACCAAGCGCGCGCCGACGGAAAAGGAGCTGGCGGATTTGAAATTCGCTTTCCGCGTCGCCAAGCATGTGAAGTCCAACGCCATCGTCTACGCGCGCGATCTCGCGACGGTGGGCGTCGGGGCGGGGCAGATGTCGCGCGTCGATTCCTCGCGCACGGCGGCCTTCAAGGCGGAGGAGGCGGCGCGCGAGGCCGGCGTGCGGGAGAGCTTCGCGGTCGGCTCCGTGGTCGCGTCCGACGCTTTCTTCCCCTTTCCGGACGGGCTGCTGGCGGCGGCCTCGGCCGGCGCGACGGCGGTCATTCAGCCGGGGGGCTCGGTCAATGACAAGGATGTGATCGCCGCCGCCGACGAGGCCGGCCTCGCCATGGTGCTGACCGGCGTGCGCCATTTCCGGCACTGAGCCGGCGCGCGCTGCTGCGCTGCAATATACGCATGTAATCTGTTGATCTAGAACGGGATGCGCGACATCGTGCCGCGCTTTCCGGGCGAGGCGTATTGTCGCGCTGTCGCATTTTGCGGCGTCGCGAGCGCGACTGTCGCAGTCTGCGGCAGTCTTTGTCGCGACAGTTTGTCGAATTAGCGAAATCTGTCGCGATTTCGAGACGTTCTAATTGCCATTGTGCGGCGCACGTCGCCTAATGATCCCCCGAAAGACCACGCGCTCTCCTGCCGAAGGCGAGCGAAGATCCAGGGGTTGTAATTGTACCAGAGACGATATCGAAGCTGATCGACGAAGATTCGATCATTCTTCTGCGGCTTTGACGGCCTGTTCTTCGTGAACGACGCTGACGCCGCGCCTCCCCAAGCAGATTCGGTCCGATTTCGTCGCGCTGCTCTTTAGAGCGGCGGCGCCGGGTCGCGCCGTTACGAGACTTTCCTTCCCAGGGAAAGAGGCCCGCGCCGCTGGGTCGATGACGAGCGGTCACTCAATCCTCCCTAACTTTCCCGGCCGTCTCTTCGAAGGGCGGCCGGGACTTTTCCTGAGAAGAAACGACGGAAACGCCAATGACAAGAACCGGCGATGTGGCCGTTCCGCGTCCAATGCGGCGCGAGGCGACGAATGTGATGGCGGCGGGGCTGGCCTTTGTTTCGCTTTTCACCGGAGCGGCGCGCGCGGATACGACGGATCAGCTGCTCGATCAGCTGAAAGCCAAGGGAATTCTGACCAAGGGCGAATATCGCAAGCTGAAGGCGCGCCATGCTGCCGAGACCGCCGCGCCGGCCCGCGCCGCTGTGGCGAGCCATGCCGCCGCGCAGCCGCTCGCGACGCCTTCGGATCGCTTCATCACGCGCCTCGACAAAGGGATCGGCGCGCGCGTCGGCGCGGTCGATGTGCGCCTCTCGGGCCAACTCGCCTTTTTCGCGACCGAGCAATTCAAGCAGGCCGGAACGGCGATCGTCGCCGGCGGGCTCGGCGGCGGCAGCGTCTATAACAACTCCTCGGCCATTCGCTCCGGTCTGCTGCCGAGCGCGCTGGCGCTCAGTCTCTCGACCGAGCAGGAGGGCTATAAGGTGTCCTTCTCGCTCGGCCTCTACGCGGGCGGCAATAATATTCGCGTCGGCCTGCTCAATGGCAATAGTTCCGGCGCCTCTGTGGCTCTCGGCACGCCGGGCGTCGATCTGCGCCAGGTATTCGGCGAAATCAGCTCCGCCGATTATGGCGCGCTGAAGGTCGGCCGCGATCTCGGCCTCTTCGCCGCCGACGCCATTCTCAATGATTTCACTTTGTTCGGCGCCGGCACCATCGCCGCCAACGCCAGCCCGTCCAACACCAGCCTCGGCCGCATCGGCTTCGGCTATGTCTATGCGGATTGGATTCCGCAGCTCACTTATACGACGCCGGATTTCCATGGCGTGACCGTCTCGGTCGGCGTCTTCTCGCCGTATCAGCAATTCGACAATGCCGGGTCCTATGTGTCGGCCTCCGGCGTCCTTCCCTATTCGGGCGTGATCACCGGGCATGATCAGCCGGGCTTTCAGGCGCGCCTCAAATATGTGGGCGAGCTCGCGCCGGGGACGAAGCTGACCCTGTGGACATCGGGCCTCACCCAGCGCCATCGCGTCGAATCCGGCGACGCCGTGCTGCTGCCGCGCGGAGCAGGCGTGCGCTCCATGGCGATCGACGCCGGCGGCCGTCTCGACGTCGGCCCGGTGACTTTGGTCGGCTATGGCTATAAGGGCGTCGGCCTCGGCACGACGGGGCTCTATTTCGACGGCGTCGGCTATGACGGCGAGCGGCGCAAATCCTCGGGCTATTACGCCCAGGCCGGCTATACGCTCTTCGAGCGCCTGACTTTCGGCGGCAGCTATGGCGTCAGCTATCTCGACGCCAATCTCGCCGATTATCCCGGCCGTCTCGGCGATGGCGCGCTCGTCGCCTCCAACGCCTCGACCATCGGCTTCGTGAAATATCGCTTCACCGATTGGGTCACGTTTCAGAGCGAATTCGTGCGCTCGGTCTCGCATAATCTGCTGGGGCAGGGCGTGCGGACCAACGCGCTCGTCGCAGGAACGATTTTCTCCTTCTGATCCCATGGGATAGGGGAGGGGATGCGACAATTGGTGCAGTGCACAAACCGGGCGTATTCTCATATTAACGAGCTGCGGCCGGCTCGGCGACGAGCCGGCCGCCAGCCGTTGCGTATCGGACGGCCGCGAAAAGGCGTCTCAAATGCCCCTCTATTCCGCCAGCCTGACGGAGGCGGCGCGTGAAAAATTCTTCGGCCGCGGAGAGCTGCCGACCGTCGAGCTCAAACAGCCGATTCTGCGGTCCTGGCTGCGCTGCGCGGAGCTCGGCCTCGACGTCGCCAAACCGCCCCGCGCCGCCGCGCTCGAGCGGACCGAGCTGCAGACTTTTCTCGCGCGCCACGAGCGGCTGCGGCGCCTCTGCCGGCCGGAGCTCGACGCGCTCAACGCCGAGGCGCATGAGACCGGCGCGGTCGTCATCCTCGCCGATGCGCAGGGAGTGATCGTCGACGCTGTCGGCGACATTGGGTTTGCCGCTCAGGCGACGGAAATCTCGCTCAGGCCGGGCGCGCATTGGAGCGAGGCGGCCGCCGGCACCAATGCGATCGGCGCGGCTCTGGCCGAGCGGCGGGCGGTAGCCGTGCATGGCGGCGAGCATTTCTTCGAGAGCCACGCCATTTTGAGCGGCGCGGCGGCGCCCATCGTCGATCCGCGCGGCGTCGTCGTCGGCGCGCTGGCCCTCTCGGCCAACGCCGGCGTGCACCGCGTCCATGCTCTGGGGCTCGTTCGCTTCGCGGTCGAGCAGATCGAGCATCGCTTCTTTGGCGGCAATGCTTTTTCAGCGGCGACAGTCTTGCGCTTCCACACCGATCCCGCCGTCGTCGGCGCGCCGCGCGAGGGGCTCCTCGCCTTCGACGACGACAAGCGGCTCATCGCCGCCAATCGCCGCGGCCTCTCCTTCGTGCAGCGCGATTGGAGCGCGCTCGATTGCGTGAGTTTCGACGAATTGTTCGAGCCGCTGAGAGCCGCGCCGCAAATGGCGGAGATCATCGGGAGCGACGGCCGGCGCTATTATGGTCTCGCCAACACGCCCTCGTCCTGCCGCGCGCGGCCGACGGATTGTCCTTTGGAGCTGCACGACATCTGTTTCGAGCCGCTCTCGGCGCGGCTCGCCGAGCACAGGCTGCGCGACGCCGAGCTTTCGGCGATGCGCGCGGCGCTCGACGCCTGCGACGGCAATTTCAGCAAGGCCGCTCGCGTGCTCGGCGTGCATCGCAGCACGCTCTATCGACGTCTGAACGAGCGGGCGGGGGAGAGGCCTCGCTAGGCGCGGCCGCTTCGAGGTCGAAGGGCCGCGCATTTTCGGGCTCATCCATCCGCGCTGGCTCACTCGCAGACGCGCACGCGGCGGAAATAGAGGACATTGCCCCAGTCGTCGGTCACGGGCTGGCGGGTCATATAGCAATCGCTCGGCGCTTGCGACGCGGCGACGGCGCCGAGCGTCAGAGCCGTCAGCGCGCCCGCGGCGGCGACGCCGCCCCAATAATGGCCGTGGTGATGGCGCCGATAGGGGCTCGCCTCGGTGGTGGAGGCGAGAATGGTCGAACCGGTCAATGTCAGGGCCAGAAGTCCGGCGGCGAGGGCGTTTTTGCTCATGACCAACTCCGTTTGCGTTGCGCTCGCTCTCATCGGCGAGCCTTCGCACGCTACGACGCGCCACGCCGGATGTTCGTGCGACGGCGCACAGCGCTGGTCTCTTCGCGGGAAAAGACGCCGATCCGGCGTCGGAGGCGCGTCGGCTTCAACGAAATGCGAAAAGGCTCCAGCCGCCGAGGAGCGCGCTCAGTTCGGGCTCGAAGAATTTCCAGCTGACGCCGCCGCGGACCAAGTGGACGCCGACCGGCGCCGTCGACAACGAGCTGACGGACAGCGCGCCATTCGACGAGAGCGTGGCGATCGGAATGGTCGCGCCGCCGAATTTCGAATAGAGATATTCGGTCCATAGCGCGATCCGCTCGGTAAGCGCATATTCGGCTCCCGCGCCCGCCGTCCAGCCGACCTCGACCTCGCTCGCGGCGCCGCGCGAGGCGCTCCATCCGTCGCTGGCGTAGACGCCGACGGGATCGAGCGATTTCACGAAAAGGCTCGATAGGGTCGACGAGGCGAATTTCGCCTCGATCTTCGAAAAGGCGACGCCCGCCGTGACATAGGGCGCGAGCCGTTCGAGCAGCGCATAGCCGAGGCGCGCCCTCGTCGTCGCGAACCAGCGACGCTCGATGCGCGCATCGCTTTGGGACAGATTGCCCGTCTGAAGCAGATAGAGGCCGTCCGCGCTCGTCGTTTCCGATTGGGCGCCGTCGTCGACGACATGCGTTCCGAGGACGCCGCCGTAAAAATCGGCCGCGAGGCCGAGGATGATCCGGTCGCCGACGATATGATCATATCCCGCGAGAGCGCCGATGAGACGATCGCCGTATCCGATCCTCGTTTTGACGGAAGCGCCCGAAAACCCCGCGCCCTGCGGCTGGGATCTGTTCAGATCGGCGACGCCGCCGCCGCCGGCGAAGCCTCCGCCCAGGCCGAAATAGAGGCCGCTCCTCGGGAAGGCGGGGCGCGGCGCTCCGGCGCCGAGATCGGGAGGCGGGAGCGCAGAATCGGCGTCCTGCCGACGCGGCCTCCAGCTCACGCCGCCGCGCACCGTATGGACGCCGACTTTCCGTGTCGAAAGGACGCCTACGGCCGGCTCGGCGGACGCGAAAGCGGTGATGATGGGGAGCGCGGAGCCGCCGAATTCCGAATAGAGATACTCGGTCTTGACGCTGATCTGGTCCGTGATCGCATACTCCATGCCCGCGCCCATGGTCCAGCCGAGCTTCGCGCCCGACCCCGTCCCGATCGCCGTCGAGGCGGCGAGGCTCGTCTCGGGAAATCTCGCGACCATATCGGCGCCGATTCTCGAATAGGCGACGCCGCCGGTGAGATAGGGCAGGAAACGGTCGAACAGCCCATAGCCCATGCGCGCCCGCAATGTCGCGAACCATCCTGGATCGCTCGCGGATAGGCCGCGCGCCGCCGCGACGGCGACCCCCGGCGTGACATCCGCGACGATCCGCGACCAGTCGGCTTCGAGCCCGACGATCAGCTCTCCGGCCGGTCGATAGTCGTATCCGAGCGCGGCGCCGGCGAACAAATAGCCGAATCCGACGGTCGCATTCTCGCTCGACGCGCTCGCGCTCGCCACGGCGTGGGCGTTCGAATATTGGAGCCGCTCGCGATTGGCCGGGCCGTATCCGCCGCCATATCCCCCGGTCGTCCCGAAATGGACCCCTGTCCAGTCGAATGGACTTCGAGGCGCCGCGAACGGCGGCAGATCGCGAAGGGTGGTCGTCTCGACCGCGCAGGCCGGCGGCGAGAACGTAGAAGCCAGGAGCGCGAAAGCGAATATCTTACGCATGATGCGCGCTCCTCGAAGATATATTTCGAGTCGATTGTCGAAAAAGCGAATGACTAATTTCAGTGCGGGCGCACCCTAGGCGCATCCGCTGTCGCATTCAACTCGGAACTGAATCGGGGCTCGATCGCGTCGAAGCGTCAGCTCTCGCTCTGCGCCAGCAATTTCGCCTGATGATCCGTCGTCAGAGCGTCGAAAATCTCGTCCATCTCGCCTTCCATCACGCGATCGAGCTTATAGAGCGTCAGATTGATGCGATGGTCGGTGACGCGGCCTTGCGGAAAATTATAGGTGCGAATGCGCTCTGATCGATCGCCGGAGCCGACCTGCGCCTTGCGATCGGCGGCGCGCGCGCTGTCGAGGCGCTGGCGCTCGGCGTCATAGAGGCGCGAGCGCAGCACCTCCATCGCCTTGGCCTTGTTGCGATGCTGCGAGCGCTCCTCCTGCATCATTACGACGATGCCGGATGGAATATGGGTGATGCGGATCGCCGATTCGGTCTTGTTGACATGCTGGCCGCCGGCGCCGCCCGAGCGCATCGTCTCGATGCTCAAGTCCTTGTCGTCTATCGCGACGTCGACATCCTCCGCCTGCGGCAGCACGGCGACCGTCGCCGCCGAAGTGTGAATGCGCCCCTGCGTCTCCGTCGCCGGCACGCGCTGCACGCGATGCACGCCCGATTCGAATTTCAGTTTCGCATAGACGCCGCGGCCGGCGATCTCGGCGACGATCTCCTTATAGCCGCCGAGCGCGCCTTCGCTGGCGGAGAGAATCTCGACGCTCCAGCCTTTGACGGCGGCGTAGCGCTGATAGGCGCGGAAGAGATCGCCGGCGAAGAGCGCGGCCTCGTCGCCGCCGGTGCCGGCGCGCACCTCTAGAATGACGCCTTTTTCGTCGGCGGAGTCTTTCGGCAGCAGAGCGAGCTTCAGCTCATGCTCGGCGCGGGTCAGCGCATCCTGCGCGACTTTCAGCTCGCCATCGACGAATTCACGCATGTCGGGATCGATCGCCGGATCGGCGAGCATTTCGCCGAGGCCGTCGATCTCGGCGAGCGTCGCGCGATAGGTTTTGATCTTGGCGACGACGTCGTCGAGCGAGGCGAGCTCGCGCGAGAGCGCGACGAAGCTCGCTGCGTCCGGCCCGGCGCTGAGCCGGTCGGCGATCTCCTCGTGACGACGCAAAATGAGGTCGAGCTTGTCTTGGGCGAACATGGGGCGAGCCGAGCGAGAGGGTAGGGGATGGCGTGGAGCGAAGCGCGAGCGTCGCTAGCGGCCCCGGTCTTTCGTGGCGAATGCCGAAATCGACGCGCTCACCCTCCCCATCAGGGTGAGGGTCGGACCGCGGTCCACGAGGAAGACTCGGCGGAAACGCCTTTCCCGGCGAGATTTCTCGAATTGACGCATGGTCAAACCGGAATATCGCGCGCCGCGGCGAATTCGCGCAAATTCTCGCGCAGGCTCGGCGCGCCGTCCTCTTTTGCGAGCAGCGAGGCGAGAAACACTTCCGCCTCCTCGAGATTGACGGCGAGGATCATCGCCTTCACCGGCCCGATCGAAGAGGGCGACATGGACAGCGAGCGATAGCCGAGAGCGAGCAGCGCTAGCGCCTCCAGCGGGCGGCCGCCCATCTCGCCGCAGAGCGTCACCGTCTTGCCGGCGCGCTTGCCCGCCGCGGCGATGCGCTCCAGCGCCCGCATCACCGGCGTGGAGAGCGTGTCGTAACGCTTGGAGACGCGCGTATTGTCGCGATCGGCCGCATACATGTATTGCACGAGATCATTGGAGCCGACCGACAGGAAATCGGCGCGCGCGGCGATGGCGTCGAGCTCCCACAGCAGCGAGGGCACCTCGACCATGGCGCCGAGCTGCATATTGGTCGGCGGCCGATGGCCATGGCGCTGGAGATGCGCGAGCTCGCGATGCGCGATCGTCTTCGCCGCTTCGAATTCCGCGACATTGGCGATCATCGGGAACATGATGCGCACGTCTCGGCCGCCCGCGGCCTTCAGCATGGCGCGGATCTGCATACGCAGCAGACCAGGACGATCGAGGCCGATGCGGATGGCGCGCCAGCCGAGCGCGGGATTCTCCTCGTCGATCGTCGCCATATAGGGCAGGATCTTGTCGCTGCCGATGTCGAGCGTGCGGAAGGTGACGGGGCGGTCCTGCACCGCGTCGAACACCGCCTTGTAGAGCAGGAACTGCTCGTTCATGCGCGGAAAGCGCGGCGCCAGCATGAATTGCAGCTCGGTGCGGAACAGGCCGATCGAGCGCGCGCCGGTCTCGTGCAGATGCGGCACGTCGACGATGAGGCCGGCGTTCATATGCAGCGCGATCTCGACGCCGTCCTTGGTCACGGCGGCCACATCGCGCAGCTTGGCGTATTGCTCCATGCGGCGGGCGCGCAGCCGCGCCTTCTCGCCATAGGCGGTCTGCACGTCCGGCGGCGGGCGTATATGCACGTCGCCGGTGACGCCGTCGACGATGACGGCGTCGCCCGCCTCGACGAGATCGGTCACATTGGCGGCGAGCCCGACGGTGGCGACGCCGAGCGCGCGGGCGACGATGCCGACATGGCTCGCCGGCCCGCCTTCCTCCAGCACTAGGCCGCGCAGCCGCGAGCGGTCATAGTCCAGCAGCGCGGCGGGGCCCATGTTGCGGGCGATGAGAATGGCGTTCTCGGGGATCGATTCACGACCGGCGACATAGCTCTGCCCGGTGAGCTGATGCAGCAACCGATTGGCGAGATCGTCGAGATCGTGGAGACGATCGCGCAGATAAGGGTCGGTCTGGCGTTGCAGCTTGGCGCGCGCGTCGTTCTGCACGCGCTCCACCGCCGCCTCTGCCGTGAGGCCGCTCAGCACCGCCTCGTGCAGCCGGCGCACCCAGCCGCGGTCATTGGCGAAAATGCGCACCGCCTCCAGCACCTCGCGATGCTCGCCGGCGCCCATGCGGTCGCCATGGGCGACCAATTCGTCGATGGAGACGCGCATCGCCTCGATCGCCGCGTTGAGGCGCTGGACCTCCGCGGCGATATCCTCGGCGATCAGCTGCTTGACGACGACGCGCGGCTCGTGCAGCACCGCATAGCCGAGCCCGACGCCCTCGCACATGGGCGCGCCCTTGACCACGACGGGGCGGTCGAGCGCGAAGCTCTCCGGCGTCTTGGCGATGGAGCGCAATTCGCCCGAGGCGATCATCTCGGCGACCAGCATCGCCGTCGTCTGCAGCGCCTCTATCTCCTCCTCGGAATAGATGCGCCGCACCCTGTTCTGCACGACGAGCACGCCGAGCGTGTTGCCGCCGCGCAAGATCGGCACGCCGAGGAAGGAGTGATAGATCTCCTCGCCCGTCTCCGGCTTGTAGGAGAAGGACGGGTGTTCCTGCGCCTCGGAGAGGTTCAGCGGCTCGGCGTTTTTGGCGATGAGGCCGACGAGGCCTTCGCCGGCGTGCATGGTGGTGAGATGCACCGCCTCGCGATTGAGGCCCTCGGTGGCGTAGAGCTCGAGCCCCTGGTCGGCGCGCAGCACATAGACCGAGCAGACTTCCGCCACCATATTGGACGCGATCAGCACGACGATCTTGTCGAGCCGCGCCTGCGCGCTCACCGGCTCCGCCATGACCTCGCGAAGCCGGCGGAGCAGCAAGCGGGGTCCGCCGAGAGCGCTACGCATCCAGTTTCCTTAGTTTCGACAGGCCATATCCGCCAGACGAGAGCTCTGCGAGGCCGCATCGCCCAAATCTAGAGAACTTCTAAAATTCTGCCCTGTTCCCGTTTCAGCGTATATTGGGCCCGTCCGGCCTCCGCAAGCGCGGCCGCTCGGCCGCCCGCGACACGCAAAGACCATACCGGCTTGCAGACCGGCGACTTAGCCGGTACCAGTCAAAATTCAGACAAGAAGAAATCCGAAAGCCGACCGGCCGCCCTCGCGACAATCGGACTTTTTGGGCCTGCGCGCCAGAGACGAGATTCGTGCCGCTATCCAGATATCTGATCGCTCTCTTTTTTCTCGTCCTTTGCGGGTCGCGGGCCCTCGCCATCGATTCCGTGCGCGTGCCGCAGGACGCGGCCGCCATCGACCTCACCCATGCGGTGGAGAAATATTCCTCCGAGGGCGACCGTCTCCAGGTCTCGACCGCCCCCGGCTCCGACGGCATCATCCGACGCATAGAAGTGGGCGCCAAAGAAGCGGGCACGCGCCCGAGCTGGATCGTTTTCGCGCTCACAAATGATACGGACGAGCAATTGGAGCGGCTGATCGTCGCCCCGCATTTCCGCCTTCAAGGGTCGGGAGTGATCTGGCCGGACCTCGGCGCTACGCGCATTTCGGCGATCACCGCGAGCCAGGGATTTCCGCCGGAACATGAGGATAGCGGGGACGCCGATGTTTTTCGCCTGACCCTCGATCCCGGCACCACGATCACCTATGTGGCCGAGCTGCGCACGCCCAATCTGCCGCAGCTCTATCTGTGGGAGCCCGAATCCTACAAGGACAAGGTGACGAGCCTCACCCTCTATAAGGGCATCGTCATCGGCATCGCCGGCCTGCTGGCGCTGTTCCTCACCATCGTCTTCGTCGTCAAAGGCGCGGTGATCTTCCCGGCGGCGGCGGCGCTGGCCTGGTCTGTGCTCGCCTATGTCTGCATCGATTTCGGCTTCTGGGCCAAGATTTTCGGCGTCGATCCCAATGCCGACCGCATTTGGCGCGCCGGAGCCGAAACGGTGCTGTCGGCGACTTTGGTGGTCTTCCTCTTCGCCTATCTCAACCTCAACCGCTGGCATGTGCGCGCCTGGCACGTGGCGGCGCTCTGGCTGCTGATTCTCGCCGATCTCGTCGGCCTCGCCATTTTCGACGCGCCAGTGGCGGCGGGCGTCGCGCGCATCTCGCTCGCCACGGTCTCTGCAGTCGGATTCGTGCTCGTCCTGTATCTGGCGACGCATGGCTTCGACCGCGCCATCATGTTGATTCCAACTTGGTTCTTGCTGCTGCTCTGGGTCTGCGCGGCGGGCTTCACCGTCTCCGGCTGGCTGACCAATGATCTGGTCTCGCCGGCGCTGGTCGGCGGCCTGGTGCTGATCGTGATGCTGATCGGCTTCACCGTTATGCAAAACGCCTTCGCCAGCGGCGGCCTCGCCCATGGCGCGATCTCCGACACGGAGCGCAAGGCGCTGGCGCTGACCGGGGCCAATGAGATCGTCTTCGATTGGGACGTGCCGGCCGATTACATCTATGTGAGCCCGGAGGTCGAGGAACAACTCGGGCTCGATCGCGGCGGGCTCGAGGGCGCGGCGTCCTCCTGGCTCGCGCTGTTGCATCCTTTCGAGCACGACCGCTATCGCGCCTGCCTCGATTCGCTGCTCGAGCAGCGACGCGGACGCATCAATCAGGAGTTCCGGCTGCGCGCCTCCGACGGCCATTATTTCTGCTACCGGCTGCGGGCGCGGCCGGTGATCGGGCAGGATGGCGAAGTCATTCGCGTCGTCGGCACGCTCACCGACGTCACCGACGAGCGCAATGCGAGGGAGCGGCTGCTGCATGACGCCGTCCACGACAATCTGACCGGCCTGCCCAATCGCGAATTGTTCTTCGATCGGCTGGAGGCGGCGCTGGTCTTCGCCGGGCTCGAGGCCGGCGTGCGGCCGACCGTGCTCGCCGTCGACATCGACCGTTTCCGCCAGATCAACGAGCAGGTGGGCGTCGCGACGGGCGATTCGATCCTGCTCACCATCGCCCATCGCCTGACGCGGCTGTTGCAGCCGCAGGACACTCTGGCGCGGCTCGACGGCGATCGCTTCGCCATCATTCTCGTCTCCGAGACCGACGTCGATCATGTGATCGCGCTCGCCGATTCGGTGCGGCGGACGCTGGCGACGCCGGTGCGCTTCACCGATCGCGAGATTTCGCTGTCGGTGTCGATCGGCGTGGCGCTGTTCGACAAGGAGTTGCATCCCGACCGCCACGACATGCTCGAGGACGCCGAAATCTCGCTGCGTCACGCCAAGAAGCTCGGCGGCAATCGCATAGAAGTGTTCCGCCCGGCGATGCGCGCGCAGCGCTCCGACCGGCTGACGCTGGAGGCCGATCTCAGACGCGCGCTGGAGCGCGGCGAGATCAAGGTGTTCTTCCAGCCGGTGGTGCGGCTCGAGGATCGCACCATCGCCGGCTTCGAGGCGCTGCTGCGCTGGGATCATCCGCGCCTCGGCCAGCTCGATCCGAGCGAGTTCGGACAGGTCGCCGAGCAGACCGGCCTCATCGTCGATTTCGGCCTATTGGCGCTGGAGCGCACGGCGCGCGAGCTGGCCGCCTGGCAGCGCGCGCTCGCCGTCGATCCGCCGATCTTCGCCTGCGTCAATATCGGCTCGCGGCAATTGCTGCGGCACGATCTGCTGCGCGACGTCAAAAGCGTGCTGATGCGCAACGACATCGTCAAAGGCAGCCTCAAGCTCGCGCTCGGCGAGGGGCTGGTGATGGAAAATCCCGAATACGCCGCGCAAATGCTGGGGCGAATCAAGGAGCTCGGCGCGGGCCTCGCGATGAGCGATTTCGGCTCCGGCTATTCCTCGCTCGCCTATCTGCAGAGCTTTCCCTTCGACACGATCAAGATCGGCCGCTCCTTCACGCGCCAGACCGGCAAGGGCTCGCGCGCGGTGATCCTGCGCTCGCTGATCTCGCTGGCGCATGATCTCGGAATGGATGTCGTCGCCGAGGGCGCGGAGACGGAATCGGACGCTATCGAGCTCTATCAGCTCGGCTGCGCCTATGCGCAGGGCTACGCCTTCGGCCGCCCGATCAGCCCGATGGAGGCGCGAAGGCTGGTGGGCGCAGCGCCCGAGGCGGCGTAGGGCAGGGGCTCGTAAGGAAGGGCGCTTTCTCCTTCTCCCACTCGGGGAGAAGCGACCTCGCGAAAGCGAGGTCGGATGAGGGTCCCTCGAATATCGAAACCTCGACCGCTTTGCGTCATCGCGCAAATGATCGTAAACGGCTGAAGCGGCGCGAGCCCTCATCCGACCCTCGCTGACGCGAGGGCCACCTTCTCCCACAAGTGGGAGAAGGGGCGCGCGCTGGTTTTCAAGTTCGGAAGTCATCATGAGCGCTGATGATGGTCGCCCCTCGGGCAAACGCGCCGAGAGAAAGCCCACGCCGATCGAAGATCTCTCGCCGCGGCGGGCGAAGCTCGAATATTCGCGGCTGGCGGATGAGCTCGCCGAATATGACCGCCGCTATTATCAGGAAGACTCTCCCGCGGTCAGCGACGCCGACTATGACGCGCTGCGCCAGCGCTATGAGGCTTTGGAAAAAGCCTTTCCCGAGCTTTCCTCCGACGCCTCGCTGACCAAGAAGGTCGGGGCCGCACCGGCGGAGAAATTCGCCAAGATAAAACATGTCGTGCCGATGCTCTCGCTCGGCAACGTCTTCGCAGACGAAGAGGTTCATGAATTCGTCGCGCGCGTGCGGCGCTTTCTGGGCTTCTCGGACGAGGCGCCGCTCTTCTTCACCGCCGAGCCGAAAATCGACGGCCTCTCCTGCTCGCTGCGCTATGAGAAAGGCGCGCTCGTCTATGCCGCGACGCGCGGCGACGGCTATGAGGGCGAGGACATCACCGCCAATATTCGCACGCTCGGAGAAATTCCGCAGCGCCTGCATGGCGATAGCTGGCCGGATGTGCTGGAGGCGCGCGGCGAGGTCTATATGCGGCGCGAGGATTTCTTCGCGCTCAATGAAAGACAAGCGGCCGCGGGCAAGCCGCTCTTCGCCAATCCGCGCAATTCCGCCGCGGGGTCGTTGCGCCAGCTCGATCCCAAGGTGACGGCGAGCCGGCCTTTGCGTTTCTTCGCCTATAGCTGGGGCGAGGTGAGCGTCATGCCGTCCGACACGCAATACGGCATGGTGCAGGCGCTGGCGAGCTTCGGCCTGCCGACCAATCCGCTCACCAAAATTTGCGTCGGCGCCGAGAAGATGCTCGCGCATTTCCGCGATATAGAAGCGCGCCGCGCCACGCTCGGCTATGACATAGACGGCGTCGTCTACAAGGTGGACGATATCGGCCTGCAAATTCGCTTAGGGTTCGTCTCGCGCGCGCCGCGCTGGGCGGTGGCGCATAAATTCCCCGCCGAGCAGGCCAAGACCATCGTGCGCGGCATAGACATAAATGTCGGCCGCACCGGCGCGCTGACGCCGATCGCGCGGCTGGAGCCGGTGACGGTCGGCGGCGTCGTCGTCTCCAACGCCACGCTGCACAACGAGGACGAGATCGCGCGCAAGGATATTCGCGTCGGCGATACGGTCGTCGTGCAGCGCGCCGGCGACGTCATTCCGCAGATCGTCGAGGTGGTGCTGGAAAAGCGGCCGGAGGGAACGAAGCCTTATGAATTCCCGCATGTCTGCCCGGCCTGCGGCTCGGCGGCGGTGCGCGAGATCGACGAGAAGGGCGTCGAGGATGTGGTGCGCCGCTGCACCGGCTCGCTGGTCTGTCCAGCGCAGGGCATCGAGCGCTTGAAGCATTTTGCCTCGCGCAACGCCATGGACATAGAGGGGCTCGGCGACAAGCAGATCGAGGCTTTCTTCGAGGAAGGCCTCATTCGCACAGCCTCCGAAATTTTCACTTTGGCCGAACGAAACCGAGCGAGCCTCACCAAGCTCGAGAACAGAGAGGGCTATGGCGAGACCTCGGTGCGCAATCTCTTCGCCGCGATCGACGCGCGGCGCAGCGTGCCGATCAATCGTTTCCTCTTCGCGCTCGGCATTCGCCATGTCGGCGAGACCAACGCCAAGCGCCTCGCGCGGCATTTCGCCGATTTCGCCAGCCTTCGCGACACGGCGCGCGACGCCGCGCCGGGAAGCGAGGCGCGCGAGCGCATCGAGTCGATCGAAGGCATTGGCGGCGTCGTCGCCGAGGCGCTCTATGATTTCTTCGCCGAGAAGCACAATGAGGACGAGATCGATGCGCTTCTCACGCATCTGACGCTAGAGCCCATGCCGCAGATCGAGAGCGCCTCGCCGGTCGCCGGCAAGACGGTGGTCTTCACCGGCGCGCTGGAGCGGCTCACACGCGATGAGGCCAAGGCGCAGGCCGAACGTTTCGGCGCGAAGATTTCCGGCTCCGTGTCGAAGAAGACCGATCTCGTCGTGGCGGGGCCGGGCGCCGGCTCCAAGCTCGCCAAGGCCGAGGAGCTGGGCGTCGAGGTCATCAGCGAAGAGGAATGGTTTGCGCGAACGGGACAGTAGGGGACGAAATCGACCGGCGCGTCGCGAAATGATAAGACGAGCCGCTATTTCAGATGCAAGGGAACTCCCTTCTCCCACTTGTGGGAGAAGGAGACGCGCGTCGAGATTCCAAATCGATCTTCCAAATTGAGGACAAAGATGAGCCAGCTCTCACCGGAAAAAATCCTCGGTCTCGGTCTCGGCTTCTGGAACTCCAAGGCTCTGCTCTCGGCGGTCGAGCTCGGCCTCTTCACCGTTCTCGCCGAAGGCCCGGCCGACGCCGAAACGCTGCGCGTCCGCCTCGGCCTGCATGAGCGTTCGGCGCGCGATTTCTTCGATGCGCTGGTGGCGCTCGGAATGCTCGAGCGCGAGAACGGCCTCTATCGCAATACGGCGGAGACGGACCTCTTCCTCGATCGCGCCAAGCCGAGCTATGTCGGGCAGATATTGGAAATGTCCAATCTGCGCTTGTTCTCGAGCTGGAACCGCCTCACCGAGGCGTTGCGCACCGGCGCGGCGCAGAGCGAGAACGCCGCCGAAGGGGATTTCTTCGGCGCGCTCTACGCCGATCCGGAAAAGCTGCGCGGCTTCCTCACCGCGATGAGCGGCATAAGCGCCGGTCCGGCGCAGGCCATCGCCGCGAAATTCCCGTGGCGGGACTACAAGACTTTCGTCGATGTCGGCTGCGCGCAGGGCATGGTTCCCGTCACGGTCGCGCGCGCGCATCCGCATCTGACCGGCGGTGGCTTCGATCTCCCGCAAGTGCAGCCGGTGTTCGACGATTTCATCGCGCAGAACGGGCTCTCCGATCGGCTGCGCTTCTATCCGGGCGATTTCTTCGAGGATGCGCTGCCCAAGGTCGACGTCATCGTCATGGGGCATATTCTCCACGATTGGAATCTCGAGGAGAAGCGCCTGCTGCTGGCGAAAGCCTATGAGGCGTTGCCGAAGGGCGGGGCGCTCATCGTCTATGAAGCGCTGATCGACGACGAGCGCAAGACCAACGCCTTCGGTCTGCTGATGAGCCTCAACATGCTGATCGAGACGCCCGGCGGCTTCGATTACACAGGCGCGGATTGCCTGGACTGGATACGCGACGCCGGCTTCGCGCAGACGCGCGTCGAGCATCTATTGGGGCCGGATTCGATGGTCATCGGCGTGAGGTGAGGCGTTTTCGATATGGCGCGGCTTACGCGGCTCAGGGGCATTCCTTCTGCACGCGGCCGAGCGCGTCGGAGAGGCCTTTCAGCGAATAGACGTCGGTCGTGACATTGCCCTTGGCGGAGGGCGCCTTGACGGTGAGCTTGGTCCCGCTCTTCAGCGCCTCGACGAATTCCTTCTCCTTCGCCGGATTCTTCACCCAGGCGTTGGAGCCTTTGGTCACGAGCTCGAAACTGCCGCCGTCTATGTCGGCGCTGGCGGCGCCGCCGTCTTTGGCCGCAAAGCCCAGAATGATCGCCACCTCATTGCGCACGCCTTCGGCCGGCCGCGTCGAGATGAAGACATAGGCCTTGTCGCGCTGCAATTTACCCGGCTGGCGGTCTTTCGGCTCGGCGAGCGCATAGCAGGTCTTGTCCTTGCCTTGCCCATGCGCGGTCATGGCGTTCCAATCGCCATAGGAGCCGACGGCGGTCGGCGTCTTGGCGCCGGCCTTCTCCTTCTCGGCCGGCTTTTCCTTGCCGGCCTTGGCGGTCTTGCCGTTCTTGTCCTTGCCGCTTTTGGCGTCCGGCTCTTCCTCCGCCGCCGCGGGCTTTTTCGCTTCGGCGGTTTTCTTCGCTTCGGCGCCTTTCTTCGCCTCGGCGCCTTTCTTGGCGTCGGCCGGCTTCTTGTCGGCGTGGCTCTTGGCGTCGGCCGGCTTCTTCGCGTCGCTGGGTTCCGTCTTCTTGGCGGGCTCCGCTTTCCTGGCGTCTGGCTTGGCCGGCTTCTTCTTGTCGGCCTTGGCGTCGGAGGCCGCATCCTCGGCCGCCGGCTTTTCTTTGGCGAGCGCCGGCGCCGCGACAGTGAGGCCGAGGCCGGCGGCGAGAAGGAGGAGAAGGAAAGAGGGACGAATCATACGGCGGATTCTATCGCCCGAGCCTGTGGCGAACCAGTGGCGGCGAAGGCTGCGACATTGTCATAGTGGAATGTTTCCTGCTTGGCGCAAGCGCGCGAATGAGGCGCGCGAGACAGGATGTTTCCATGGCCAGACGGCACATTCTCTATATCGAGCGCGGCAAGCTGCCGGACCGCGCCGCTCATCAAAAGGCGATCGACGCGACCAAGATCGCCGTCTCGCTGGATCACGATTACGCCCCTTTCGCCGTCGAGGGCTATCTGCCCTGCACATTCGACGGCGAGGACGCCGGCTTCGACATTCGCTTCGCAGAGCGCGACCCCGCCGTGGCCCTGCCGGCGGAAATCGCCGAGGCGATCGGCGGCCGCGATGTGCAAGTCGCGATCAAATGGTCGAGCGACCCCCGCGAGACGATCGCGGCCCTGGCGTTCAGCGCCGCGCTGGCGAAGGATTTCGGCGCCGTGGCGCATGATCCCGACAAGGATAAGATCATCGCCGCCGACGCGCTGCTGAAGCAGGCGAAGGCGGCGCAGGACGAGCTATAGGTTCAACGCCGCCGCAGCAGGACCAGCCGGCCGTCGACCGGCCGGTTGGCCTCTATGCGGATCGTCGTCTCCCGCGAGACCAGCGGGACGAAATCTTTCTCCCACGATTTTTCGACATAGGCCGGGTCATGCCTGAACCGACCTGTCGGCGTGAGCGCATAATCGGCTTCGACCCCGGTCTCGATGCTGAATGCGAAAACGCCGCCCGGGGCGAGGCGCGCCGCGACGCTCGCGAACAGAGCGGAGAGGTCGCCGAAATAGATCAGCAGGTCGAGCGCGACGACGAGATCGAAGCGCTCGCCATCGGCTACCAGGAAATCCTCGACGTCCTGCTCCGCCAGCCGCGCATAGATCCGGCGTTCGCGCGCCTTCTCCAACATGCGCGGGGAGAGGTCGACGCCGACGATCTCCTCGCCGAAGCCGGCGAGCATTTCGGCGGCGAGGCCGGTGCCGCATCCAAGATCGAGAATGCGCGGGAAGGCGCGCGCGGTCTCGGCCAGCAGCGGCTGTAATGTCGTGGGCAGGCGATAGCCCAGCGTCTCGACGAGATGCCGATCGAAGTCCGGCGCATATTTGTCGAAGCAGGCGGCGATATAGGCGCGCGACGCGCGCTCGCTCCGCAATCCGCGCAATGCGGCGAGATGATGGGGGATGATCGGATCGTCCGGCGCCCCGCGCAGCAGCGCTTCGCCGAGGCGGATCGCCGCTTCCTTTCGGCCGAAGCCGCAGAGCGACTGGAAGCCCGAGCGAGCGACGCGCTCGTCCTCCTCCGCATGGAGGCCGGCGGCGCGCCGATAGGCGGCGAAGGCCTCTTCCGGCGACGCTGCGATCGCCGTTTCCACAAAAGCCGCGAGCGCATATTTGCGCACGATCGGCGCTTCTTCGGGCAGCGCCTCGGCGGCGCGCTGCAATGCCGCGCGCGCGGCCGCGAATTCGCCGATCAGATAGAGCGCCTGACCATAGCAGGCGTAGAGGCCTGGGGTGGCGACGCCGCGCTCCAGCGCGCCGCGCAGCAGCGTGACGGCTTCGTCATAGCGGCGGCTCTCGAGGCAGATGAGGCCGAGCCCGGTCGCCGCCTCTGCGCAGGCGGGGTCGAGATCGAGCGCCGCGAGATAGGAATGCTCGGCGGTGGCGGTCTCGCCGATCTCGTTGCAGAGGCTGGCGACGGTGAGCCAGACCTGAGCGCGGCTCGGATCGCGCTCCAGCGAGGCGATGAAACATTGCAGCGCGTCGGCCTTGCGGCCGTCGAGCCAGAGCACAGCGCCGAGATCGGCGAGGAGATGGGCGTCCTCGGGCGTGAGCGAGGCCGCCGTCGTCAGAGCGGCGACGGCGCCGGTCACATCGCCCTCCTGCCAGAGGCCGAGGCCGAGATAGCGCAAAGCTTTGACCGGCGATTCGCCGGCGTCGATCATTTCAGCGAAACGAGGAAAGCGCGCGCGCCAGACAGCGAGCGTGTCGACGAGGTCCGGCGGCGACGGAGGGGAAATATGCAGACTCATGCGGCTATGCTCCCGAAACAAACGGGACATATTCTGCCGCGCCGAGCTGTCGTCAGGCTTGCCTGGCGGTCTCCTTCATCGGAGCCGAAGAGCGAGCCTGAAGGTTCGCGTCTGTCCGCCGAACGAAAACGACCTCATAAAAACTGCGACAGCCCCGGCACGGAATCGGTGATTTGCTTCAGCTTGTCCTTGCCGACCAGCCCCTCGGCATGGGCGAAGAACTCCTTGGCCAGCGCCTGGCTCTGATCCATGGAGAGGCCGACGCTGGAGAGTCGTCCGGCGAGCGCCATCAGATCGCCCTTGGAGCCGCCGACGAGGCCGCCGAGCCCGCCCAACAGACCGCCGAGCAGCCCGCCATCCGCCGCCGGAGCCGCCTCGGCCGCGGCGATCGCCTCCTCGGCGCCGGGCAGCTTGGCGATGAGATCGGCCGCCGGACCGTCCGGGAATTCCTTGCGGAAAAAGCCGAGCACATGGCCGGCGGCGAGGCGCGCCGTCTCGGGCTCGACGCCGAGCGCTGCGGAAATGCGGGCGATCAATTCATCCATGCTCGGCTCCTACTTTTAAAATAAGCTCGGTCTCGACAGTTACGCGGCGATTGCGACGAATTCGCAGCGGCCTCACTCGGCGTCGAGGCCATAGAGCGAATGCAGCGTGCGCACTGCGAGCTCCGTATAGGCGGCGTCGATCAGCACGGAGAATTTGATCTCCGAAGTGGTGATGGCGCGAATGTTCACGCCCTTGTCGGCCAGCGCCTTGAAGGCGCGGGCGGCGACGCCGGCGTGGCTGCGCATTCCTATGCCGATGGCCGAGACCTTCGCCACATCCTTGGCGCCGGTGAGCCCTGCATAGCCGATCGAGGGCTTGGCCTTCTCGAGAATGGAGAGGCAGCGCTCATATTCGGCGGCGGGCACGGTGAAGGTCATGTCGGTCATGGTCGCGTCGGAGGCGACCTGCACGATCATGTCGACATTGACGCCGGCCTCGGCCAGCGGCACGAAGACGGCGGCCGCCACGCCCGGCTTGTCGGCGACGCCGCGAAGGGTGATCTGCGCCTCGTCGCGCGAGAAGGCGATGCCGGTCACGACCTGGGCTTCCACAATATCCTCCTCTTTGCAGATCAGCGTGCCGCTGTTGGGACGGGCCGGATCGTCGAAAGACGAGCGGACGAAGGTGCGGACCCCATGCACCATGGCCACCTCCACCGAGCGCACCTGCAGCACTTTGGCGCCGAGCGAGGCCATCTCCAGCATCTCCTCGAAGGCGATGCGCTCCATGCGTCGCGCCTTGGGCACGACGCGCGGATCGGTGGTGTAGACGCCGTCGACATCCGTATAAATGTCGCAGCGGTCCGCCTCGATCGCAGCGGCGACGGCGACGGCGCTGGTGTCCGAGCCGCCGCGGCCGAGTGTGGTGATGCGGCCGCTCGGCTGGTGAATTCCCTGGAAGCCGGCGATGACGGCGACCTCGCCGCGATCGAAGCCGGCGCGCAGAGCGGACCCGTCGATCGATTGGATGCGCGCAGAGCCATGGGCGTCGCTGGTCAGGATCGGGATTTGCCACCCCTGCCAGGAGCGCGCGGACAGGCCGATATTCTGCAGGGCAATGGCCAGAAGGCCGGCCGTCACCTGCTCGCCGGAGGCGACGACGGCGTCATATTCGCGCTGATCGTGCAGAGCGGCGGCGTCCTTGCACCAGGCGACCAGCTCATTGGTCTTGCCGGACATGGCCGAGACCACGACGGCGACCTTGTATCCGGCCTCGACCTCGCGCTTCACATGGAGCGCGACATTGCGGATGCGCTCCACATTGGCGACCGAGGTGCCGCCGAATTTCATCACCAGACGAGCCATGACCGACCTAGATTGGAAACACGGGCCCGGCTCGGGCGAGCCGGATGGCCGCTCGCATCCGACCAAAAGCGGGCGTATATGTGACGCCCCCGCCGCCGGTGTCAACGCCGCGGCGGGGTTCCGCGTGCTTCGAGACGCCCGCCACGCGGGCTCCTCGGCATGAGGAGCGCCACTGGTGACGGGAGCAATCTCTCCCTCATGCCGAGGAGGCTCCGAAGGAGCCGTCTCGACGCATGAGGGCGAGCTCCAGATCGCGAGAGCGGCCGCCGAGGCCGAACAAAAGAGGACAAGCGTGCCGCATCATCATGACCGCCCCCATTCCGCCAGCGTCGATCCCGCCGACGTCGACCGTTTCGACCGGCTCGGCGAGCTGTGGTGGGACGCCACGGGCAAGATGGGCATTTTGCACGACATCAACCCGGTTCGCGTCGAATATATCCGCGACCACGCATGCCGCCATTTCCGCATGGACGGAGCGCCGCGCGACCGCCATGACGCGCAGCCGCTCGACGGGCTGCGGCTCGTCGATATCGGCTGCGGCGGCGGCATATTGAGCGAATCGCTGGCCGAGCTGGGCGCGAAGGTCACGGCCGTCGATCCTGCGCCCAATAATATAGAGGTGGCGCGCCGCCATGCGGAGCGCTCCGGCCTCGACATCGCCTATCGCAACAGCACCGCCGAGGCGCTGGCCGCGGAAGGCGCGCGCTTCGATATCGTCGTCGCCATGGAGGTGCTGGAGCATGTCGAAGGACAGAGCGATTTCGTCGCGACGCTCGCCTCGCTGGTCGAGCCCGGCGGAATGCTGTTTCTCGCGACCATAGACCGCACGCTGAAGAGCTATGCGCTGGCGATTCTCGGCGCCGAATATGTGCTGGGCTGGGTGCCGCGCGGCACGCACGACCACGACAAATTCGTCCGGCCCGACGAATTGTCCGCCTGGCTGCGCCGCGCCGGGCTGCGCGAGATCGACCGCTCCGGCATGAGCTTCCAGCCGCTGACGCGCAGCTGGCGCAAGAGCCACGACACCGATGTGAATTATATGATGGCGGCGAAAAAGTCCGGCTGACGCGCAGATCAGCGTTTTGCCCGTCTCAGCTGCGACAGGCGCAGGCCGAAGAGGCGCAGGCATAAGGCGAGAACGCTTCCATAGACGAGCGCTCCCGCCGCGCCCAGCAGCAGCAGAGCGGCGATATCGCGCAAGGGGCCGAGGCCCCCGGTCAGCGCCATCGCCGGCCCATAGCCATAGACGGCCGTCGCCAGCAGGGGCGCGCTTGCGCAAAGACTTGCGATCGAGACGCGCAAAAACGTCTCGTCGAAGCGCATCGCCCCGCGATGCAGCGCGAGGCCGATCAGCGCTGCGAGATTGAGCCAGAGGCCGACGGAGGTCGCGGTGGCGAGGCCCGGCGCGCCCATCGGCTCATAGAGCGCGATCTTCAGCCCCACATTCACGACGACAGCGCCGAGCGCGACATACATGGGCGTCTTGGTGTCGCCATGCGCCTGAAAGCTCGCGCGCGCCGAGGCGATCAGCACCAGCGCCATCAGCCCGCCGCCATAGGCCGCGAGCACATCCGCCGACGCGGCGGCGTCAGCGTGGGTGAAGGCGCCGCGCTGGAAGACGCCGCTCATGATGAGCTCGGGGATCGTCACAAAGGCGATGAAGAAAGGCGCGGCCAGCGCCACTGTCAGCGCCATCACGCGATTTTGCGCGGCATGGGCGCCGTCCTCATCGCCGGCGGCGATGCGGCGGCTCATCTCCGGCAGCAGCACTGTGCCGGCGGCGAGGCCGATGACGCCATTGGGCAGCTGATAGATGCGCTCGGCGTAAGTGATCGAGGAGACGCCGCCGTCCGGCAGCATGGAGGCGATGATCGTATCGGCGAAAATGGCGATCTGCCCGCTCGCCGAGCCGATCACCGCCGGCCCCAGCATCAGGAAGAATTCGCGCACGCGATTCCAATGCGGCCGCGCGAGGCCTTCCATCACGCCGATCATGCGGGCGTTGGCCATCAGCAGAGCGAGCTGCAAGACGCCCGAGACGGTCACGCCCCAGGCGGCGGCATAGGCCGCGCTCGGAAAGAGAAAGGCGACGGCGAGCGCCGCCATCATGGAGAGATTGAGCAGATTGGGCGCGAAGGCCGGCGCGGCGAAGCGGCCATTGGCGTTGAGCGCGCCCTGATGCAGCGTCACCAGAGTCATGCAGAGCAGATAGGGAAAGGTGATGCGCGTCAGCGAAACGGCGAGCGCGAATTTTTCCGGCCGATCGTCGAGGCCCGGCGCGAGCAGGGCGACGAATTGCGGCATGAAGGCGTAAGCGAGGATGAGCAGCAGAATCTGCGAGGCGAGCAGAAGCGTGAACACCTCGCTCGAGAATTCTTTCGCCGAGTCTTTTCCCTGTTGCTCGAGCGCCTTGGAATAGCAGGGGACGTAAGCGGCGTTGAAGGCGCCTTCGCCGAAAATGGCGCGGAAATGATTGGGCAGTCGAAAGGCGATGAAGAAAGCGTCCGCCGCGAGCCCGGCGCCGAGAATGCCCGACAGCATCACATCGCGCAGAAAGCCCGTGATGCGCGAGAGCAGCGTGAAGCCGCCGACGGAGAGGAGATTGCGGATCATCGGCGCCTGCGCCCGCGATACACACTCTCCTCGATGACTCTACGATTCATACATTGCGAGACGCTGAGGCCGTCATGGCCGGGCTCGTCCCGGCCATCCACGCCAAGCAGCTGAGCAACCAAAGGAAAGCGCCCGCTATCGACGGATTCCTCCCACGGCGGCCGCCGGAGCTTCGGCGTCACGCCAAATTTCTCGAAACGCCTCGGCGTCTCGGCGTGGATGGCCGGGACAAGCCCGGCCATGACGTCGCGGGGGCGAGGATGTGTGCTTTCAATGGCCCTCGAGAGGGAAGTGGGGCGCGCGCGCCGGATCGTCATTGTTCTTCCACTCCGACCCGTTCGGCGACGAGATAGAGCGGACGTCCTTTCACCTCGGCGAAAATGAGGGCGATATATTCTCCGAGCACGCCGAGCGAGAACAGCTGCATTCCGCCGAGAAAGGCGATGGAGACGATCAGCGAGGCGTAGCCGGGGACATCCACGCCATAGAACACGGTGCGCCAGAAATAATAGGCGGCCATGGCGAGCGCGAAGGTCGAGACGGTGATTCCGATCACCGCCCATACCTTCAGCGGCACCGAAGAGAAGGACATCAGCCCGTCGAGCGCGAAGCGGACGAGCTTGGCGTAATTGAATTTGGAGCGGCCGGAGGCGCGCTCCTCCACCTCGAAGGGCACGCCGATCGATTTGAAGCCGATCCAGGCGAAAAGACCCTTGGAGAAGCGCGCCCGCTCGCGCATTCGCGAGAGCGCGTCGATCGCCTGGCGGTCGAGCAGGCGAAAATCGCCGGCGCCGCGCGGCAGAGGCGTCTCGCCGAAACGATCGAACAGGCCATAGAAGAGATTGGCGAAGAGCGATCGCAGCAGCGGCTCGCCGGCGCGGTCGCGGCGCACGCCATAGACGTTCTTATAGCCCTCGCGCCATTTGGCGACGAATTGCGCGATCGTCTCCGGCGGATGCTGCAGATCGGCGTCCATCAGCACAACGGCTGCGCCGCGGGAGTGGTCGAGAGCGGCGGCGATAGCGATCTCCTTGCCGAAATTGCGGCTGAAGGACACTGCTTTGACGCGGGCGTCCTCCTCATGCAATTCGCGCAATCCCGCGAGCGTTTCGTCGGAGGAGCCGTCGTCGACGAAGACGATCTCGAAAGAGGCGGCGCAGCGCTCCAGCACGGGCTTCAACCTTGCGACGAGCGGGCGGAGATTGGCCGCCTCATTGAAGACCGGAATGGCTACGGATATCTCCGGAGGCGGATTTTCGGCTTTATCGTCCATCGCTCGCCTTATAGGTTCGAACCGGGCAAGAGAAACGGGCAAGACCTAGGCGGGCGCGCGAAAATGCGCAAGCGCGCCGCGGTGGGGGAAGGGCAGGACAGAAGATGGCGGCGCAACGTGCGGTCGCGCTCTGCGCGGACGATTATGGTCTCTCCATGGGCGTCAGCCTCGGCATTCTCGAGGCGCTGGACGCCGGGCGGCTGACGGCGGTCTCCGCGCTCACCAATGTCGATCGCTGGCCGGCTATGGGGCGGGAGCTGGCGCGCCGCCGCCATGACGCCGATATCGGCGTGCATTTCAATCTGACCCTCGGGCGCCCGCTCGCCAATATGCCGAAATTCGCGCCGGGCGGCGTGTTTCCGCCTTTGCGCGAGGTGATTCGCGCCGCCATGCGCGGAAAGCTGCCGATGGAGGAGATCCGCGCCGAGATCGACCGCCAGATCGACCGATTCTATGCGGTGATGAGCCGCGCGCCGGACCATCTCGACGGGCATCAGCATGTTCATGCGCTGCCCGGCGTGCGCACGGCGCTGTTCGACGCGCTGGAGAAGCGCGGCCTCACCGGCGAGAAGCTGTGGCTGCGCGACGCCGGCGATCGAATGCATCGCATCGTGATTCGCGGCTCGGACATGCGCAAGGCTCTGGCGGTGCGCGCCATCGGGCGCGGCTATCGGCGCGAGGCGGTGGCGCGCGGCTTTCTGCTCAACGAAGGCTTCGCTGGCTTTTCCGATTTCGATCCGCAGAGCGATTACGCCGCGCAATTCGAAACCTATTTGCGCGCGCCCGGCGAGCGGCATCTCGTGATGTGCCATCCCGGCCGCGTCGACGAGGATTTGCGCGCGCAAGATCCGGTGACCGTGACGCGCGAGCAGGAGCTCGCCTTTTTGCTCTCGCCGCGTTTCGAAGACGTGATGCTCAATCGCAGCGCCGCGCTCGGCCGGTTGAGGCGGGAAGCGTGAAACAGCTTCGTCGGCGGCAATGTTCGACGGCGAAGCTGATCACGAACGAAAAGACCGGCCGATGCGAACAGAAGCCGGTCCCGCGATGCAATTATGTCAGACGCCTTCGAACAGCGCGGTCGAGAGATAGCGCTCGGCGAAATCGGGGATGATCAGCACGATATTCTTGCCCTCGGCCTCTGGACGCGCGGCGATTTCGAGCGCTGCGGCGACGGCTGCGCCCGACGAGATGCCGACCGGAATGCCTTCGAATTTGGCGAGCTGACGCGCGGTCTCGAAAGCGGTCTGATTGCCGATGGTGACGATCTCGTCGATGATCGTGCGGTCGAGGATCGGCGGCACGAAGCCGGGGCCGATGCCCTGAATCTTATGCGGTCCCGGCGGACGGCCGGAGAGCACCGCCGAATCCTCGGGCTCCACGGCGACGACCTTGAGGCTGGGGCGGCGCGGCTTCAGCACCTGGCCGACGCCGGTGATGGTGCCGCCCGTGCCGACGCCGGAGACGAAATAATCGATTTCGCCCTTGGTGTCGTTCCAAATCTCTTCGGCCGTGGTGACGCGATGGATTTCGGGATTGGCCGGATTCTCGAACTGCTGCGGAATGACCGCGTCGGGATTTTCCGCGGCGAGCTCGGTGGCCTTGGCCACGGCGCCCTTCATGCCCTGCGCGGCCGGCGTCAGCACCAGCTCGGCGCCGAGCACGGCGAGGATGCGCCGACGTTCGATCGACATGGATTCCGGCATCACCAGAACGAGGCGATAGCCGCGCGCGGCGGCGACGAAGGCGAGCGCAATGCCCGTATTGCCGGAGGTCGGCTCGATCAAGAGATTGCGGCCGGGCGCGATGCGGCCGCTCTTTTCCAGCGAGTCGATCAGATTGACGCCGATGCGATCCTTGACGCTGGCGAGCGGATTGAAGAATTCGAGCTTGCCGAGAAGATTGGCTTTGACGCCCTTCTCCTTGGCGAGACGGTCGAAACGCACGAGCGGCGTATCGCCGATCGTCTGCGTGATCGAATCATAGATACGGCCGCGGCCGGGTTTTTCCGATTGGCTGAAAATCGGCGCTGCTACTACCTCTGACATGGGTTGCTCCTCGAATTATGTCGGTCGCTGACGCGCTTGTCGCGAGCTTATCCTGCGACGGCCTCTTCGGCCACCCGGCGCGCGCGGGGAAATGCGATCGGCGGAGCGGTTTCGAGCGGCAGAGCCGTCGTCGCCTTGATTCGCTCCATGGCGAAGCGCGACACCACATTGCGCAGAGGCGCGACCGCGATGAGGCGCTTATAGAATTCGTCGAAGGCGATCATGTCGGAGACGACCACCCTCAGCATGTAATCGACGTCGCCCGCCATGCGATAGAACTCCACCACCTCCGGCATGGCGGCGACCGAACGGGTGAAGCGATCGAGCCAGGCGTCGGAATGCTCGCCGGCGACGATGGAGACATAGACGCTGAGGCCGAGACCGAGCTTCTCGGGCGAGAGCAGAGCGACCCGCCCCTGCAGAACGCCGCTCGCCTCCAGCCGCTGGATGCGCTTCCAGCAGGGCGTCTGCGACAGCCCGACCTGCGCCGCTATGTCGGCGATGGAGAGAGAGGCGTCCTCCTGGAGAATCGAGAGAATGTGGCGGTCGATGGCGTCCATGGCGCTTCCGGCGTTCGAGAAAGATTTTCCTATAGTCCACAAAAATACTATAACATGTCAAGAAAGAAGCGACGGCCGAGGCGGCTCGCGGCCCGACGGCTATGACGGCGGGAAATGGCGCGACCGCGGTCGAATTGCCCGCCGCGCTGGGGTGAGCGCAGCTTAATCGCTGATTTGTCTACGAATAACATAGGCTGTAGAAGAAACTCGCCGCTTGGCGCGGCGTCGAGGGCCGCCTGGCCGCCAGTGGACAAGGGGCGCAAAATGGCGCCAATTTGCTGTAGAATCTGCTCGCCGGAGAAAATTTCACCCTACACGCCGGCTATGCGGACCCGAGGAGACGCCGCTTCATGTTGACGAAGAAAGCGAAATACGGATTGAAGGCGATGGTCTATCTGGCCGGTTTCGAGCCGGGGCGGACCTCGCTCGTCACCGATATCGCCGCGGCGAATCAGATCCCCAAGAAGTTTCTCGACGCCATTCTCGGCGAGCTGCGCAACGCCGGCTTCGTCCACTCCAAGAAGGGCAAGGGCGGCGGCTACACGCTGGCCCGTTCTGCGCAGGAGATACGCGTCGGCGCCGTCATAAGAGTGCTGGACGGACCGCTCGCGCCGATCCAATGCGCCAGCCGCACCGTCTATCGCCGCTGCGACGATTGCGAGGACGAGGCCCATTGCACGGTGCGGCTCCTGATGCTCGAGGCGCGCGACGCCATCGCCAGCGTGCTCGACAATTGCACGCTCGCGCAGATGCGGGCGCTCGGCGAGGACGGCCCGGCCGGCGCGCTCGTGTCCGAACTCGAGCGAAACTGACGGCGCTCGCGCGGAATCGGGGGAGGGCGTCCGGTCGCCATGGACATGGGCGCGGCGCGAACCTATAAAGCGCACGGCCGAGCTCTTGCAGCGCGGCGCGAGCGAAAGCGTTCGGCGAGAGGAGCCGGCCCGTCCGAACGCCTTCTTTGGAATTTTGGCGTCTATTCAATATGCGGGGCGCCCGCGGCGGACCGGCGGCCGTCGTCGAGACCCCGCGAGAGGCCGGCGCGACGCCGGAAGGTCGATGGCCGAAGCTGCTGAGCTCCACGCAGAGACGAATTCGCAACAAGGCGCGGCGACCGCCGCCCTGCGCCAGACGATGGTCGAGCGGCAGTTGCGCACATTCGATGTGACGGATCTGCCGCTGCTGCGGCGCTTCCTCGCCGTGCCGCGCGAGATTTTCCTGCCGCACGATCTCGCCCCGCTCGCCTATTCCGATCTCGCGCTGACCCTCAAGGACGAGCACGGCCGCCTCGCGCGCGCGCTGTTGCCGCCGCTGGTGCTCGCGCGTCTGCTCCAGGACGCCGAGATTCGCGAGACCGATCGCGTGCTCGATATCGCCGGCGGCACTTTCTACTCCTCGGCGCTGCTCGCGCCGCTGGCGCGCGAGATCGTCGCCCTCGAGGACGACGCCCGCCTCGCCGCGACGGCGCGCGCCTATCTGCAATTCTTCGGCGTCGGGAATGTCCGCGTCGAGACCGGCCCGCTCGCCGCCGGCGTTCCCTCGGCTGCGCCCTTCGACGTCATCCTCGTGCAAGGCGCGGTGGAGGCCGGTCTCGAGCGTCTTTTCGAGCAGCTCGCCCCCGAAGGCCGTCTTCTCGCCATCGCCAAGGCGGAGCCGGACGCCGGCTGGGCCGTCACCCGTTACGATCGCTCCGGCGGCGCTCCGGCCGGCGCGCGCGCTTTGTTCGACGCCTCTGCGCCCGTTCTCGAAGGCTTCGAGAAGGCGCCCGGCTTCGTATTCTGACGGCGGCGATTTCCCAAGTCGACGATATCCAAGTCTTCGATCTTCTGGCTCGGATTCCCTGTTTCGAGCGTCGTGTTCCGTGAGTAGGCCGTAGGGCTCGTCGAGCGCCGAGCGCGCCGTGTCGCAGAGCGGGTCTTTGTGGAATGCGTATCGTCGAATTGCGTCCGTCGTTCTGGCTCGGGCTGTGGCTTTTGGTCATGGGCCTCGCTCATTCGTCGTCGGCCGCGGCGGAGACTCTGAAAGAGGCGCTGGCGCGCGCCTATCACGGCAATCCCGACATGAATCAGCAGCGCGCCAATGTGCGCGTCAGGGATGAGGAGGCGCCCAAGGCCGCCGCCGGAATGCGTCCCAAGGCGAGCATTTCGGCGAGCGCCGGGCCGCAGAACTCCAACATCAAGATCCCGGCGGGCCGCAGCCAGCTGACCGGCCAGCGCACCTATATGTATGACGAATATGTCGGCTATCCGCGCGGCGCGACATTGAGCCTCTCGCAGACGCTCTATGACGGCGGCCGCACCGGCAATTCCGTGCGGCAGGCCGAATCGGGCGTCTACGCCGCGCGCGAGGCGATGCGCCTCACCGAACAGGCGACGCTGCAGAATGGTGCCGCCGCTTATATGAATGTGCTGCGCGACACGGCGGTGCTCGATCTGCGCAAGAACAATGTCGCCGTGCTGGAGCAGCAGCTCCTGCGCACGCGCGACCGATTCGCAGTGGGCGAGGTGACGCGCACCGATGTCGCGCAGGCCGAATCGACGCTCGCCCAGGCGCGTACGGAACTCTATGGCGCGCAAGGCCAATTGAAGACCAGCGTCGCCAATTATCGCCAGATCATCGGCGTCGAGGCGAAAAATCTGCAGCCGGCGCAATCGGTCGAGGCGCTGCTGCCGAAGTCGCTCGATCAGGCGATCACGGTCGCCATCGTCGAGCATCCGGGCGTCGTCGCCGCGCAGCATCAGGTCGATGTCGCCGCTTCCGCGGTAAAGGTGGCGGAAGGCGCGCTGGCGCCGACGCTCTCCGTCGCCGCGCAGCTCTCGCAGCAATATGATTCCTTTCTCGGATCGCCGGCGACGCGGCAATTCTCCGCCGGCGCGAGCGGACGGCTCGACGTGCCGATCTATCAGGGCGGCGCCGAATACGCCTCTATCCGCCAAGCCAAGGAGCAATTGGGCCAGGCGCGCTTCAACGCCGATCTGCAGCGCGACAGCGTGCGCGCCAGCGTCGTCTCCAGCTATGCGCAGCTCGACACGGCGCGCGCTTCGATTCTCTCCGGCCAAGCCGCTGTCAAAGCGGCGGAAATCGCTTTGCGCGGCGTGCGCGAGGAGGCGCAGGTCGGCCAGCGCACGACGCTCGACGTGCTCAATGCGCAATATGCGCTGCTCAATGCGCGCGTCGCTCTGATCATCGCGCAACGCGACCGCGTCGTCGCTTCTTACGCTGCGCTCGGCGCGATCGGCCGATTGTCGGCCGCGAATCTGAAGCTCGATGTCGTCGCCTATGATCCGACGGCGCATTTCGAGCAAGTGAGAGGCATGTGGCTCGGCCTCGACGCGTCCGCTGCGCATTGAGCGGCGCGCCGCGCGGCGCCGATCGTTAAAAATTCGTGTGAAAACTCCCGTACGCACAACCCCCGCGGTTTCACCCAAAGGGGGAATCGTCCGATGATGCGAATCGACGCTCGCAAAGAGCGGAGAGGAGAGCGAGCGGCGACGATATTGCGAAAGCCGTCGCCGCGAGACGGGAAGCAGCACATCTCATGAGCGCAGTGAACGCTTCGATCACCGCGCCGGCGCTCGACGCCGAGCGCAGGTCGCACGAGCCGTCGATGGAGGAAATCCTCGCATCGATCCGGCGCATTATCGCCGATGACGACGCTTTGCCGGCCGCGAGGCGCGAGCGCGACAAGGAGAAGCGTCCGGCCGAGCCGCAGCAGCGCGAAGAGACGCCGCCTGCGCCCGCCGCGCGCGCGCCTGTGGCCGCGCGTCCGGCCGCGCCTTCGCCGGTCGCCGCCGCTCCCGCTCCCATCCCGGCGGTGGAGCCGGCGAAGCCCGCCGATTTCTGGCTGCGGCCGAGCGCTGCTCCCGAGCCGGAGGCGTCCGCGCCCGAATCCGCGGATCAGAGCCGCTGGTCGGAAGATACGGCCGAGGAAGCGGTGGACGAAACGCTCGACGAATCTCTCGCGGCGGCCGAGGAGCACTATGTCCAGGATATGGACGAGGAGGGCGCCGAGGACGAGCCCATGACGGCGAGCATCGAGCCGAGCCCGGCCGAGCCGGCCAATGACAGCGAGCCGACGCCGCTCGTCTCGACCGACGCGGCCATGTCCATCGGCGCGCATTTCCAGGCGCTGGCGGCGAGCATCGTCATCAGCGAGGCCGATCTCATCGAGCGCTATGCGCAGGACATGCTGCGGCCGATGCTGAAGCAATGGCTCGACGACAATCTGCCGCATCTCGTCGAGCGCCTCGTGCGCGCGGAGATCGAGCGGGTCGCGCGCGGGCGGCGCTGACCGCCCGATTCGGCGAGACCCAGGCCGTTAACGGCGCTTATACAATGTTCGCGCAAAGTGGCGGCATGTTCGCTCGTCATGTTCTGCGCTCTTTTGTGATCCCCCTGCTGCTCTACGGAGCGGCGGGGCTCGTGGCGAGCTATTTCGTCTGGCACGGCGTCAACGGTCAGCGCGGACTCAAGGCCGGCGTCGAATATGAGCAGCGCATCGCCGAATTGCGCGGCGAGCTCGCCGGGCTGAAGGCCGAGCGCGCGCAATGGGAGCGTAAGCTGGCGCTGGTGCGCGGCGACGTCGTCGACGCCGATATTCTGGACGAGGAGGCGCGTCTGGTGCTCGGCCGCGCGCATCGCAACGACATCGTCATTCTCACGCCGCCTGCGCCGTCCACGCGCCGCTGAGGACAGCGCCGCGAGACGGCTCGTTTTCGGCGCGTGCTCGAGCTATTCTGCCGGAGGCGGAGCCCTTGCCGCGATGCGGGAGGGACGAGGGCTCGCTCTTCGCCTCACGCGCTCCCAGATAGTGTCGAACGACCACGAGGACGGGCGGACATGCCGGCAGCGGATAAGAATGCGAAACTCGCCGATGTCGCTGGCGCGGCCGAAGGCGCGCAGGCCGAGGGCGGCATCTTGGCCTTCACGCGCGAGCAGGACCTTTCCGCCTATCGGGCCATGCTGCTGATCCGCCGCTTCGAGGAGAAGGCCGGCCAGATGTATGGCATGGGTCTCGTAGGCGGCTTCTGCCATCTCTACATCGGCCAGGAGGCGGTCGTCGTCGGCGCGCGAATGTCGGCGAAATCCACAGATCAATTCATCACCGGCTATCGCGACCACGGCCATATGCTCGCCTGCGGCATGGAGCCGAGGCGCGTGATGGCCGAGCTCACCGGGCGGCGGGGCGGCTATTCCAAGGGGAAGGGCGGCTCGATGCACATGTTCTCGCGCGAGAAGAATTTTTATGGCGGCCATGGCATCGTCGGCGCGCCGGCCCCGCTCGGCGTCGGCCTCGCTTTCGCCGATCTCTATCGCGGCGACGGCTCCGTCTCGCTGACCTTCTTCGGCGACGGCGCCGCCAATCAGGGCCAGGTCTATGAGAGCTTCAACATGGCGGAGCTCTGGAAGCTGCCCATCGTCTTCATCGTCGAGAATAATCGCTACGCCATGGGCACGTCGGTGGAACGCTCCTCTGCGCAGTCGAATTTTTCGATGCGCGGCACGGCCTTCAACATTCCCGGCCGGCAGATCGACGGCATGGATGTGCGCGCCGTCGCCGCCGCCGCGCGCGAGGCGCTCGACTGGTGCCGCGCCGGCAAGGGGCCTTTCCTCATCGAGGCGCAGACCTATCGCTATCGCGGCCATTCCATGTCCGATCCGGCCAAATATCGCTCGAAGGAAGAAGTGCAGCGGGTGCGCGAGGAGCACGATCCGATCGAGCAGGTGCGCGCCCGTCTGCTGGCCGGCGGAGCGAGCGAGGACGAGCTGAAGCAGATCGACGCCGCCGTGCGCCGTATCGTCTCCGAGGCGGCGGATTTCGCGACCAATGATCCAGAGCCCGATCCGAGCGAATTGTGGACGGATGTGGTTCTATGAGGGAAAGGCGGGCTCATCGCGCGCGTTTCCTTCTCCCGCTTGCGGGAGAAGGCAGCCCTCGCGTCAGCGAGGGTCGGATGAGGGCTCGTCGTTCTTCTGCTCCTTCGAACTTACGGCCCGAGGCGGTTGTTGCGGCGATAGCCCTCATCCGACCCGGCTTCGCCGCGCTCCCTTCTCCCACAAGTGGGAGAAGGGAGCGCGCGCCCTCTTTATTGTGCGGATAAATCCATGACCGTGAATGTCCTCATGCCCGCGCTGTCGCCCACGATGGAGCAGGGCAAGCTCGCCAAATGGCTCAAGAACGAAGGCGACAAGGTCAAGGCCGGCGATGTCATCGCCGAGATCGAGACCGACAAGGCGACGATGGAGGTGGAGGCCGTGGACGAGGGGGTGCTCGCCCGCATCCTCGTGCCGGGCGGCGCCGAGAATGTCGCCGTCAACACGCCCATCGCCGTCATCGCCGAGGAGGGCGAGGAGATCGGCCTTGCGGAGGCTCCGCCTTCGACGCCGGCCGCCCCCGCCGAGACCGTCGCGCCTACGCCCGCCAAGGCGCCGGATATTCCGGCCTCCGCTCCGCAGGAGGCGGCCGTCGTCGCCGCCGTTCCCGCTGCGCCGGCCGCGACTGCGGCCGAGCCCGCCGCTCCCTCGCCCGCCGTCGCCGTCCCCGAAATTCCCGCCGATACGACGCTGATCCCCATGACCATGCGCGAAGCTCTGCGCGACGCCATGGCGGAGGAGATGCGCCGTGACCAAAATGTCTTCGTCATCGGCGAGGAGGTCGCCGAATATCAGGGGGCCTATAAGGTCACGCAGGGGCTGTTGCAGGAATTCGGCCCGCGCCGCGTCGTCGATACGCCCATAACCGAATATGGCTTCGCCGGCCTCGCCGTCGGCGCCGCCTTCGCCGGGCTGCGGCCGATCTGCGAGTTCATGACCTTCAATTTCGCCATGCAGGCGATCGATCACATCGTCAATTCCGCGGCCAAGACGCTCTATATGTCCGGCGGGCAGATCAATTGCCCCATCGTCTTTCGCGGCCCCAATGGCGCCGCCGCGCGCGTCGCCGCGCAGCACAGCCAGGATTATGCGGCCTGGTTCTCGCAAGTGCCGGGGCTGAAGGTGGTCGCACCCTCCAACGCCTCCGACGCCAAAGGGCTTTTGAAGAGCGCCATTCGCGATCCTAACCCGGTGGTTTTCCTCGAGAATGAGATTCTCTATGGCAAGCAATGGGACACGCCCATGCTCGAGGATTTCCTCATCCCTATCGGCAAGGCGCGCATCGCCCGGCCGGGAACGGATGTGACGCTCGTTTCCTTCTCCATCGGCGTCACCCATTGTCTTTCGGCCGCCGAGGCGCTGGCCAAGGAGGGGATAGAGGCGGAGGTCGTCGATCTGCGCACGCTGCGGCCGATGGATGTTCCCGCCATCATCGAATCGGTGAAGAAGACCGGCCGTTGCGTCGCGGTGGAGGAGGGCTGGCCGCAATGCGGCATAGGCGCGGAGATCGCCGCCCGCGTGCAGGAGGAGGCGTTCGATTATCTCGACGCGCCGGTGCTGCGCGTCACCGGCAGGGACGTGCCTATGCCCTATGCCGCCAATCTCGAGAAGCTGGCTCTGCCTTCCGTCGCCGATGTGATCGCGGCGGCGAAGGCCGTGCTGTATAGATAATTTGATTACCTGGGGGCGAAATGGCTGACTTACTTCAAGAACTAACTTCGAACTTGCCAAGCGACCCCGGCAGTGCATTCGTCATATTTGCCGAAAGAGTTTTTAGTATATTTGAGGCAGGACGCAGGATTGGCAGCCCGGACGCGGTTCGTATTTATTTATTCTATAAAACATTTGCATCTCGATTCAATCTAGACATCGTTATTGACGACCTCGATAGCGTAACAGACCACAATATAAAAGGTATTTCGAACAATATACTTGGGAATCGCGTAAAATTCGTAAAAGGGTACGTTTCATCTGAAATTAACGAAATGATAGACCAAATTTCTACAAATTTCGACGGGTCCTTTGGTGTTGCTAGGTTGAATGAGCAAGAAAAGCAAAAGATCCGCGATCATCTAGAAAAAATAAGGCGGCTGATTGATGAAAGTGGGCTCCCTGTTAGGAAAAAGAACGCTCTTTTCGAGAGGTTAAACGCGCTTGCCCAGGAGGTTGATCAATATGGCACTCGAACAGATAGATTCTTTGCGTTCATGAGTGATGTTGCGTTCGTGGCAGGGGACATGGCGAAGAAATCAAAGCCACTAATCGATGAAGTGAAAGATATGATAAAAGTGGTTAGCCGATCACGAGCGCGGCAAGAAGGGGTTTCTCTACCTCCAGGAGACGAGCCAATTCTTCTCCCGCCCCCTGAAAATATCTCTGATGAGGTTTAGCTATGGTGCTGCTTGGAGGTGAAATAGGGGGGCGTATTGGCGGAGCTGACGGCCGCATTTTCGCTTCGCCACTGGCGCGGCGGCTCGCCAAGGACAATGGGCTCGATCTCGCCGCGCTGAAGGGTTCCGGCCCGCATGGCCGCATCGTCGAGCGCGACGTGAAATCGGCGCTCGGCTCCGGCGCGCGGCCCGTGGCGACGCCGCCCTCCGCCCCAGCGATCGAGGCGCCGGTCGGAATGTCCGACGCCGTGGTGCGCCAGCTCTTCGCGCCCGGCTCCTTCACCGAGGTTCCGCATGATTCGATGCGCAAGGCGATCGCGCGGCGCATGGTCGAGGCGGTGCGGACGATTCCGCATTTCGCTCTGCAGACCGATTGCGAGATCGACGCGCTGCTGCGGCTGCGCGAGGATTACAACAGCGCCGCGCCCAAGGGCGCGAATGGCGAGCCCGAATGGAAAGTCTCGGTCAACGACATTATCGTCAAGGCGATGGCGCTGGCGCTCCAGACGGTCCCGGACGCCAATGTCACCTTCACGCAGACGGCGATGCTGAAGCACAAATCTTCCGATGTCGGCGTCGCCGTCTCCATCCCTGGCGGGCTGGTGACGCCCATCGTGCGCAACGCCGAGACCAAGAATTTCCGCGAGATCGCCATCGAGCTGAAGGATTTGGCGCGGCGCGCCCGCGAGCGCAAGTTGAAGCCCAATGAATATGAGGGCGGCGTGACCGCCGTCTCCAATCTCGGAATGTTCGGCGTCAAGAATTTCGCCGCCGTGATCAATCCGCCGCACGCGACGATTCTCGCTGTCGGCGCCGGCGAGGAGCGCATCGTCGCTAGAAATGGCGCGCCCGTCGTCGCGACGATCATGAGCGTCACCCTCTCGGTCGATCATCGCGCCGTCGACGGCGCGCTCGGCGCGACCCTGCTCGCGGAATTCAAGCGGCTGATCGAGCATCCCGCCGCCATGCTCGCATGAGCGGCGGATTCGCCCCCGCGATCTCTCCTCCTCGTTTGTATAAATACATAATACATAACGCGAATATTTCATGAAGGTCACGTAACCTCGGCGTAATATGCTTTTTTGTTCGAAATTTCCAAAAAATCCCCGACCGAGACGTTTTGCCGTCAGGACGGCGGCAGACTTTTCGGCCTATGATCGTCGTCATACGGTCGGCGACGGCTGCCGAATCACGAAAATTTTGCGCAGAGGAGATTTCGAGATGGACAATGTTTCGCGCGGCGTCCAGGGGGCCTGGCGCGACCTGTCGCATTTTCTTCCGGCCCGGGCGCGGATGCGCCCCACATTGCGACGCAAGGCTCAATCCCTAGTTCACCGAGGCGATCTTTCGCCGGACTGTATCGTCACCTCCATATTCGAGACGGGAGAAGCCGTGATGTGCGTCACGCAATTCGCCGTCGGCGGCGCCCATCAGACCGTCATCGCGCCGCTCGGCCAGCTCGCTTTCGATCGCGCCGGTCCGCTGTCGAAGGAGATCGATCTCCTGCGCGCGCGGCTCTCGCGCGATCCCGCCGCCGTCCGCCGGCCCGCGGAGATTTGTTGACGAATTGTTCATCGACTTGTGCGTCGACACACAGAAACGCGCCGCCCCGTCCCGCAATATCCTCGGCGTTGGAAGCGAGCGATCGAACGCTCGGAAATTTTGGGACGGAGCATTGCGATGAGCGATTTTGCCAAGAAACTGTTCGATTTTCTCAAGACTGCGACCCTGGCGACGGCGATCGGCGCGCCGAGCGCCGCAGCCGGGGTCATCGTCTATCAGCGGCCCGACTCGGCGCTGATGCTTCTCTCCAGAGTGCAGTCGGTCGAGATCGGCGATTTCAAGCTCGCGCTCGGACAAAAGGCTTTCGAGATCAATCCCGATCTCGGCGCGAAAAAGAATTCCACGGACGATTTCGCCGCCCTCGCGCGAAAGCTCGGACCGCGCGAGGTGGAGCGGCTGATCCATCTCCTTCCGCTCGACGCCGCCGGCATGGACAAGCTCGGCGCCGATGCGATCAAATGCGACTACGGCAAAGCCGATGCGCGAACGCGCCTCTTCGCCGTCATCGACAAATCGCTGGAAGAGAAAAAGCTGATCGAGATCACGCGGCGCGACGATCTGATCGATCAAAAGACGCATGAGGTCTATGGCCCTCCGAGCGCTTGCTATCGTGCGGTCGTCACCGCGCTCGGCGCCGATGTGAAGTCGATGATCGTCTCCGAATTGACTCGCTATTTCACCAGTGAGCTGGATGTGGGAGCGCCCCCCGCCGCCGTCGAGCCTGTGAACGCCAAGCCGGTGAGCGAGAGGAGCCGGACGAAATTCGCCCAGCCCCGCCGCGACGCGGTGGAGCGGATCGCCGCCCGCTGATCGCTCGCGAAAATCGTGTTTTCTTCACGCGAAGCAATTCCCACTTCGCTCGAAAACACTTTAAGACAGCGCCCATGAGCGGCGAGGCGGACACGAGGGAAGGGGCGCAGATCGTCGAGATTCTGCTGCCGGTGGCCGTCGATATGGCCTATTCCTATTACGCGCCGCCGGCGCTGCGGCTTTCGCCGGGAGATTGCGTCGAGGTCCCGCTGGCGACGCGCAAATCCTTCGGCGTCGTCTGGTCGGTCGCGGAGGCGGGGGGCGCCGGGCCGGGCAATCTCAAATCCGTCATCGCCAAATATGACCGGCCGCCGCTCGGCGAGACGCTGCGCGGCTTCGTCGATTGGGTGGCGCGCTGGACCTTGGCGCCGCGCGGCATGGCGCTGCGCCTCGCCACACGCGCGGTGGAGGAGGCGGCGCCGGAGACGCCCCGCGTCGGCTATCGGCTCGCCGGCCCGCCGCCCGAGCGCATGACGGCGGCGCGGGCGCGCGTCATAGAGGCGGCGGAGGGCGGCCTCACTTTTTCCAAGGGCGAGCTCGCCCGCGCGGCGGCCTGCTCCAATGGCGTCGTCGATGCGCTCGTCGACGCCGGCGCGCTCGAGGCCGTCGCTCTGCCGCCGGAGCCCGTCGCCGGCGCGCTCGATCCCGATTTCGCGCGCGCGCCGCTGGAGGCCGAGCAGCTCGCCGGCGCCGAGGCGCTGACGAGCGCGGTGGAGCAGGGCGGCTATCGGCCCTTTCTGCTGGAGGGCGTCACCGGCGCCGGCAAGACGGAGGTCTATTTCGAGGCCGTCGCGGCGGCTCTGCGCGCCGGCGGGCAGGCGCTGGTCTTGATGCCGGAGATCGCGCTCACCGCGCAATTCCTCGAGCGTTTTGCCGCACGCTTCGGGGACAAGCCCGCCGAATGGCATTCCGGCGTCTCCGAGCGCAAGCGCGCGCGGCTGTGGCGTGGCGTCGCCATGGGCGAGGTGAAGGTCGTCGCCGGCGCGCGCTCGGCGCTGTTCCTGCCCTTCTCGAATTTGCGGCTCATCGTCGTCGATGAGGAGCATGAGGCGGCCTATAAGCAGGAGGACGGCGTCGCCTATCACGCCCGCGATATGGCGGTCGTTCGCGCGCGGCTCGAGGGCGCGACCATCGTGCTCGCTTCGGCGACGCCTTCCATCGAAACGCGCGTCAATGCGCAGAGCGGCCGCTATGGCTATTTGCGCCTCACCGCCCGCGCCAACGCCCGTCCCATGCCGCGCATAGAGGCGATCGACATGCGCGCCAATGGGCCGGAGCGCGGACGCTGGCTCGCGCCGCGGCTGGTGGCGGAGGCGCAGGAGACGATCGCGCGCGGCGAGCAGGTTCTGTTCTTCCTCAATCGGCGCGGCTATGCGCCGCTGACCCTGTGCCGCAGCTGCGGCCATCGCTTCCGCTGCGAGAATTGCGACGCCTGGCTGGTCGAGCATCGCTTTCGCCGCGCGCTGGTCTGCCATCATTGCGGCCATGTCGAGCGCCGCCCGCACATCTGCCCGGAATGCGAGGCGGAGGATTCGCTCACCGCCTGCGGGCCGGGCGTCGAGCGGCTCGCCGAGGAGGCCGCGATCCTCTTTCCCGAGGCCCGCACTCTGGTGCTCTCCTCGGATTTTCCGGGCGGGCAGGAGCGCTTGCGCCGCGAGCTCGCCGAGATCGCGGCGGGCGCTTTCGATATCGTCATCGGCACGCAATTGGTGGCGAAGGGGCATAATTTCCCCTTTCTCACTCTGGTCGGCGTGGTGGACGCCGATAGCGGGCTCGGCAGCGGCGATCCCCGCGCCGCCGAGCGCACTTTTCAGCTGCTGAACCAAGTGACCGGCCGCGCCGGCCGCGGCGACAAGCCGGGCAGAGCGCTGATTCAGAGCTGGCAGGCCGACCATCCGGTCATTCGCGCCATTCTCTCCGGCGAGGCGGAGGCTTTTTACGCGCAGGAGACGCGATTGCGCGAGCGCGCCGGCCTGCCGCCCTTCGGGCGCCTCGCGGCGCTGATCGTCTCGGCCAAGGACGCCGGCGCCGCCGAGACCCATGCGCGCGCTCTGGCGCGGGCGGGGCATTCGCTGCCCTCGACCGATCGCTATCGCGTCGCCCCGGCCGGCGGCCTGCCGGAGGAGGGTGAGATCGTGGTGCTCGGCCCGGCCGAGGCGCCCATCTCGCTCATTCGCGGGCGCTATCGTTTCCGTCTGCTGGTGAAGGCGCCCAAAAGCGCAGATCTGCAGGCCTATCTACGCGCCATGCTGGCGGCGGCGCCCAAGGAGCGCGGCGGCGTGCGCGTGGCGGTGGACGTCGATCCGCAGAGCTTTTGGTGATAGAGGATTTGGAGGATGTGTTTCCTCATGTTCCCTTTCCGAGCGACCTTGGCGCCTTTGTCGAGGCTGCGCGATTGGGGCGGGAAATTCGGGCGGTCGAAACTTTCGCGCGGCCGCCGGGGCCGAGCTTTCTCGGCCGCGCGGTCGCGCGCATCGAGACCGAGCCGACGGGGACGTTGGAGGCGAGCGACTGGAGCGAGAGCGAGCTTTATCTCTGCGCCGACCGGAGCGGCCGCGGCTTCCGGTCGACCACGCGCTGATGCGCGAGCTACGCGATCTTGTGGGAAGAATCGCGGAGCTGATTGATCTTTTCGCGCGCGCCGATAGTTTGCTCGCGAACATATCAGGGGCGACGCTCGACCACGCGGCGCTCGGACTGGCGGAGGCGGCGGAACATGGCGACGAGTGAGGAGAGCGGCGATCTCTTCGGCCATGCGTCCGCGCAGGGCGATCTCTTCGCCGATCAGCCAGGGCCAAATACCGGCGTCTTCACCCCCGATCCCGCGCAGGTGCGCGCGCGTCTGCACGCTCTGCTCGCCAAGGTGCGGGCGGCGCAGGCGAAGTCGCCTTGGGGCGATCGCGAAACGCGGATGAATCGCACGATTTTTCCGCAAATGGCGAATTGGCTTCCCGAGGACGAGGCTGAGCAGCTGCGCTGCGCATTTCGCATCGAGCTGGAGCGTCTCGGCCTCGACAAGCTATAGGCTCCTCACGGCCTCAGTATCGACGATAGTCGATCCGACGTTCCCCAATCGGACGCGCGCCCCGTCGCTCACGGCGCGTCGATCTCGCAGACGCGATCGGTGGTCGAGCGGCCGCGGAACTGATGGCGTTGCCGCCGGCGTCGACTATGTGGAGCAGGCCTTGATCGGTAAGAAAATACCAGGCGGTCGTCGGCGCGTCGGCGAATTCGTGCGTCGGATCGCCGGCGGTCACGCGGTCGAGCCGCTGGCCCGCCTCGGCGACGAGGGCGCGAATGAGCTTCATATAGCGGGGCGCGGCGGCCTCGGCGGCGGCGATGCGCTCCGCCCGTCGGCGGTCGTCGATGCGATCTCCACGCGATCCTCGTCCGGCTCGAGCGATTCGAACCGGCTTTTCAGCAACCGGAACGTGGCGGGAGCGATGTAGAGACTTCCCGCCGGCTGTTCGTTGCGCTGCGCGATCCGCCGCCAGGCGACATCGTCGGGACAGCTCAGGCGGCAAAGAACCGGCTTGCCGCCGCGCGAGGCGACAAGCTCGCGCACGCGCGTTCGCTCGGCTCGCGACCAGAAACCGAAATCGAGAACGACATTCGTCCCGAGATCGATGCTGCGCGTCCAAAGGTCTTCCATCACCGCGTAGACGCGGCGGGCGCGCTCCTCGAATTCGGCCTCCGGAGGGTCGGCGCCGTAGAGCCGGCTCATCCATTCGTCATGGGTGAAGCGAAGCGCATTTTGCTCCAGCTCCAGTCGCTTCGCGAGTGTGGTTTTGCCCGCGCCGAGGAAACCGTGAAGCAGGAAGGCTGCCGGCTTTATCGTCATGCCCTCGTCTCCCGATCGCTGTTTGGGCTCTCGCCTTCACTTCACGTCGTATTCCGCATCCACCTCGACGCCGAGCGCGGTGACGAGGCGGTTCGTCTCCGAGGCCATGCCGACGATGGCGAGAAGCTCGTGGAACTCCGCCTCGCTCATGCCCTTGGCGCGGGCGCTCGCCGTGTGGGAGTGGATGCAGTAAGAGCAGCCATGCGCGATGGAGACGGCGATATAGAGCATTTCCTTCATTTTGGGATCGAGCGCGCCGGGGCCCATCACCGCCTTTATGCTCTCCCATGTGCGCTTCAGCGTGACCGGATCATGCGCGAGGGCGCGCCAGAAATTATTGACGAAATCGCTTTTGCGCGTCGCGCGTATGTCGTCGAAGACCGCGCGGGCTTCGTCGGAGAGCTCGTCGTCGGCGAGCAATGTCACAGTGGCCATGGCGTGTCGCTTTCTCTTTTGGTTGCGCTCGGCCTATCATAGATCGCGCGCGCGCTTTCCGCATGGCTCGAAAAGGAGAGAGAGATGATCGGCGCAATGCTTCGGGCGAGGACAGCCGCGCTCTTCGCCGCTCTCTCGGGCGCGGCGTCGCCAGCTACGGCGCAGGGGCGCGTGTGGGACTATAGATTCGACGCAGGCGAGCCGCCGATGGCCTATCTCGGCTATGGCGTTCCCGAAACCGACGATACGCTCGGCGGCTTTCACTGCGAGGCGCATAGCGGCGCGGTGACGGTCTTTATTTCGGAAACCGACGGCAAGCAGAAGGCCGGCAAGGCCGCGACGGCGATTTTCGCCGTGGGCGAGACGCAGACGAAGATCGCCGGAAAGCTCGCGCCGAATGAGGAGGCGGGCGTTCCGAGCTTCGAGGGGCGGATCGCCGCCGACGATCCGATCTTCGCCGCCATGGCGCGCGGCGACAAGCTGGTCGTGACGATCGGCGGCTCGAAGCAATCCGCGCCGCTGAACGGCGTCGCGGGCAAGGTCGAGAAATTCGTCGAGGCTTGCAGGAAGAAGTGAGCTTCGAGCTTTTCGTCTATGCGCGCCGGGCCCATCGTCGCCGGAGCGCAGTCGCCGATGCGAGGCGGCGAAAGGAGACCGCGCATGGCTTATGATCCCGATCTCGTCTCGCGACTTCACGCGCTCTTCGCGGCGCGCGACGATGTCGAGCCGCGCCGTATGTTCGGCGGTCTCTGCTTCCTGCTGAAGGGCGATATGTGCGTCGCCGTGCGGGGCGACAGCCTCATCCTGCGTCTCGGCGAGGAGGGCGCCCGGCTGGCGGCGACGCGGGAGCATGTGGCGCCGGCGATTCTCGGCGGGCGCGTCATGAAAGCCTGGGCGACGGCCGCGCCCGCGGCGCTGCGCAGCGATGCCGCGCTGGCCGAATTCGTCGGCCTCGCGGTCGCTTTCGTCGAGACGCTCCCGCGAGCCGCGGCGGATCAGAAAATCCCCTCGACGCGGCGAAGGGCCGGCGCGGCGAAATCGACGAAGGCGCGCACGACGGGGCGTAGAAAACGCGCCGAAGGATAGACGAGGAAGAATTCGCTCGGCTCGATCTCGTGATCGGGCAGCACGCGGACCAGCGCGCCGCTGCGCAGCTCCTCGGCGACGAGCAGCAATTGCGCCGTGGCGATTCCGCGTCCTTCTCGCAGCGCCGAGACGAGAACCTGCGCGCTATTGGTGACGAGCTTGGGCCGCGCCGGAATATCTTCGGCCGTCTCGCGCTTGCGCAGGCGCAGCGCGCCATTGCGCAGCGAGGCGTCGGTGACGAGAAGGTCATGCGCGGAAAGATCGGCGACATCGCGCAGAGGCGCGCTGCGCGACAGGTAAGAGGGCGAAGCGACGAGAATGCGCCGGCTGAAGCCGATGCGCTTTTGGATGAGCGAGCGCTCGCTCGGCCGGCCCATGCGCAGCGCGACGTCTATATTCTCGAAAATGAGATCGACCGGGCGATTTTCGAGCGAAAGAGACACGCAGACGTGAGGATGCGCGTCCTGAAACGCGGTCACTATGCGGCGCAAATGGACTTCGCCGATGCAGCTCGGCCCGTGCAGGCGCAATTCGCCGGCGATCTCGGCGCCTTCGCCGCGCAGGTTCTCGAGCGCCGCGTCTATGGCTGCGAGCGGGCCGCCGGCGGCCTCATAGAGCGCGAGGCCGCGCGCCGTCGGGCGCAGCGCGCGTGGGCCGCGTTCCAGGAGGCGCGCGCCGACATGCGCCTCGAGATTGCGCAGCAGCTTGCTGACGGCCGGTTGTGAGACGCCGAGATCGGCGGCCGCCGCCGTCATCGAGCCGCGCTCGACGATGCGGAGGAAGGCGCGAAGCGCGGCGGCGAGGTCCATCTATAACCATTGGTTATGATAAGCTTGTCATTCCTGTCGATAGACGCATGGCGGGCGATCGGCAACTCTCCCGAGCGATGGTTTCGGCTCGGGAGGTGAGGATGACGATCGACAGGCGTGCATTTCTGGCCGCCGCCGGGGCGGCCGCGACGCAGGGGATTTCGGCGCGGGCGCGCGCGGCGGGGCTGCCGCCGGCGGGCGCGGAGAGCCGCTTCCTCGAGGTCGATGGGCTGCGGCTGCATTTCGTCACGCTCGGCGCCGGGCCTGCGGTCGTGCTGCTGCATGGATGGCCGCAAACATGGTTCGCCTGGGCCGCGACGATGGAGCGGCTGGCGCGCCGCTTCACCGTCATCGCGCCCGATCTGCGCGGCGTCGGATTATCGGACCGTCCGCCTTCCGGCTATGACAAGCGTCGAATTGCCGAGGATATCGCCGCGCTCATCGATCGCGCCGCGGGCGGGCGGGCGTATGTGGTCGGCCATGACATGGGCGGCAAGGCGGCCTTCATGCTGGCGCTGCTGCATCCCGAGAAAGTGGCTCGGCTCGTCCTGGTCGATTGCCTCGTTCCAGGGACCGAGAATATGGACGCCCGGCGCGGCGGCGCCTGGCATTACGGATTTCACATGGCGCGCGAGATTCCCGAACTGCTGACCAAAGGGCGCGAGCGCGATTATATCGCCGCGCAGATCCGGGCGTGGTCGTTTCGCGAGGATGCGGTGAGCGCGGCGGCGATCGACGAATTCGCGCGTCATTATGCGACGCCGGGCGGCATGACCGCGGGCTTCGAATATTATCGCGCGCTGCCGGAGGATGCGCGATCGGTCGCCGCGCTGGCCGATCGCCGGCTCGATATGCCGGTTCTGGCGATCGCCGGCCGTCATGGCGTCGGCGAGCGGCTCGCCGAGGCGCTGCGGCCGAAGGCGCGCGCGCTCTCCTCGATCATCGTGGAGGAGAGCGGCCATTTCGTCGCCGACGAGGCGCCGGAGGTTTTTTGGCGCGAGGCGGAGCGGTTTCTCTCCGCGTGACGCGTCAGGCCTGGCGCACAACCAGCACGGCGTTGATGCCGCCGAAGGCGAAGGAGTTGGACATGGCCGCGCGGATCGCGACGCGGCGAGCCTCGTGCGGCACCGGGTCGATCGGACATTTGGGGTCCGGGCCCTTGAAATGGATCGTCGGCGGGGCGAGCTGGGCGCGCAGGGCGTTGATCGTGATGACGAGCTCGAGCGCGCCGGAGGAGCCCAGCGCATGGCCGTGGATCGGCTTGGTCGAGGAGACCGGCAGACGCCCGCCGCGCTCGCCGAAGACGCGCAGAATGGCCTCCGACTCGGTGATGTCATTGGCGTAGGTGCCGGTGCCATGGGCGTTGAGATAGTCGATGTCGTCGGGCGAGAGGCCGGCGCTCTCCAGCGCCTGCCGCATGGCGGCCGAGGGGCCCTCGACATTGGGCCGCAGCGGATCGAAAGCGTCGCTCGACGTGCCATAGCCGGCGAGCTCGCACAAAGGCGCGTGACCGCGCGCCTGGGCGAGTTCTTCGGTCTCCAGCACGAAAATTCCGGCGCCCTCGCCGAGCACGATGCCGTTGCGGCCGGCCGAGAAGGGGCGGCAGAAATCCGGCGTCAGCACGCGCAGCGCCTCCCAGGAGCGCAGCGAGCCGTTGATGACGGCCGCCTCCGCCCCGCCGACGATGGCGCGATCGGCCGCGCCGCAGCGGATCATCTCGAGGCCGACGCCGATCGCCTGGCTCGCCGAGGAGCAGGCGCTGGCGATGGCGAAAGTGGGCCCATTGCAGGAATAGCGCATTCCGAGCATGGTCGGCGCGGCGCTCGGAATGAGGCGCGGCACGGTCAGCGGATCGGCGCGCTCGCGGGAGTTGTATTCCTTATGGGCCTCGTCATCGATCGTCTTGGAGCCGCCGATGCCGGAGCCGATGACGACCGCCGTGCGCGGCCCGGCGATATCCTTGCGGCCGAAGCCCGCCTGAGCCATGGCCTCGTCGGCGGCGACGATGGCATATTGGGTGAAGGGGTCGCAATAGGGCAGGATCTCGGGCTCGAGATGGGCGAGCGGGTCGAAATCTATTGCTTGCGCGGCGATTTTGATGCGCCCGCCATAGGGGCGCTCGAGCTTCAGAGGACGGACCTGGCATTGGCCGTCGCGGGCCGCTTCCCAGAGCGGCTGCGCGCCGACGCCGGCGGCCGAAACTGCGCCCATGCCCGAGACGACGACGCGTCTCACATCCTGTCTCACCGCTGTGGCCAATGTGGATAGTCGCTCCGCTGCGGCCGCGCCCGGCCTGTTATCCGACAGCTCGGACGATAGCTCTTTTTGCCGTCACCGTCGCCTCGGGCGCAAGCCGGAGGCCGGCATTTTCCCCGCAAAGGCGCGCGGCGCGGCGTCGCACAGGCGCGTAAGTGATAGATTTGCAGGAACTTTTTCGCTGCGTTACGTATGTCTACGCTCCTCGGCCCGCCTGCGTCATTCGAAATCGAGACCCCGAAGGGGCTCACACTCTCCCGCGTAGTGGTCTATCGAGTATCCTTCTCGTGCGGCGGCGGCCGTCTTGACCTTCCCCCTTCGGCTACCTATTCCCTCATCAGCCAGTCGGCTGGATGGCCGCTGTCCTTCGGGATAGAGGAAAGTCCGGGCTCCACGGAGACACGGCGCCGGATAATGTCCGGCGGGGGCGACCCCAGGGAAAGCGCCACAGAAAGCAAACCGCCGCGACCCTCGGGCCCGCGGCAAGGGTGAAAGGGTGCGGTAAGAGCGCACCGCTCGGGCGGCGACGTCCGAGGCATGGCAAGCCCCGCCGGGAGCAAGACCGAATAGGGGCGACTGGAAATAGCGATATTTCCCGGCCCGTCTCCGGGCCGTCGCCCGGGTTGGTCGCTAGAGGCGGCGCGCAAGCGTCGTCCCAGAGGAATGGCCATCGCGCGTGGGCGGGGAAACCCAGCCGCGCCATACAGAACCCGGCTTATAGGCCGACTGGCGATTTTATCGCGTGAGGGGCGGGCAGTGGGGAGTAGGGAGCGGGTCGTCTATCCCCCGCTCGGATGCATTATTCATCACCTCCGCCTCCGCCTTGCCTAACGCGCGATGCGCGGCCCGCGCCCGCGTCAACGCTCCCTTAACCCTGACGACGGCTAATAATCGCCAGCGCCGCGCCGCCCGCGCCGCTCCGTCGCCCGTGGTTCTTCATGATATGCGTTGTTGTTCAGAGCGATGACACGTCTTTCGGGGACAAGGCGCGCCCGCGCCTCGCGCGCGCCGGCGATTTCTCGCGCGCGCGGGGGCTCGGCGGACGGCCGCGACGACGCCAAATATCGGCTGCGGCGGGCGCGTCCAGCGGGCGCTGCGCGGCCATGCGACGCAAATTTCGAATCGGAGGCGAGATGACGACGAGCGGCGCCGAGCGGCATGTTCCCGTGCTGCTCGAGGAGGCGGTCGCCGCCCTCGCGCCCTGTGCGGGCGGAGTCTATCTCGACGCCACTTTCGGCGCCGGCGGCTACACGCGCGCCTTGCTGGCGCGTGAGGGGACGCGCGTGCTGGCGCTGGACCGCGATCCGAGCGCCATACGCGCCGGCTACGCTCTGGTGGAGGCGGCGGGCGGGCGGCTGACGCTGGTCGAGGCGCGCTTTTCCGAGCTGGCCGAGGTGGCCGAGCGCATGGAGCTCACGCCGCTCGACGGCGTCGTCGCCGATATTGGCGTCTCCTCCATGCAATTCGACGAGGCGGCGCGCGGCTTCTCCTTCCGCAACGACGGGCCGCTCGACATGCGCATGGAGGGGCGCGGGCCGAGCGCCGCCGACATTATCGCGGATGCCGAGGAAGAGGCGCTCGCCGATATTCTGTATCATTACGGCGAGGAGCGCGCCTCGCGCCGCATCGCCCGCGCCATCGTGAAGGCGCGCGAGGCCGGCCGCATAGAGACGACGCGCGCGCTGGCGCAGATCATCGAGCGCGCCGCGCCCGGAAAGCCGGGCGACATTCATCCGGCGACGAAGAGCTTTCAGGCGCTGCGCATCGCCGTCAATGACGAGCTCGGCCAATTGGTCGCGGCGCTGGGCGCCGCCGAGCGCGCGCTGAAAGCCGGCGGGCGGCTCGCCGTGGTGACGTTTCATTCGCTGGAAGACCGCATCGTGAAGCAATTCCTGGCCGAGCGCTCGGGCCGCGGCGAGACGCGCTCGCGGAGGCTGCCGGGCGAGCCGATCCCGCCGCCGCCGACTTTCGTCAGCGAAGGGCGCCAGCCGGTGACGCCTTCGGACCGCGAAATCGCCGCAAATCCGCGCGCGCGCTCCGCCAAGCTGCGCTATGCGACGCGCACGGAGGCGCCGGCGCGCGCCATGGACGAAGCGCTGGCGCGTCTCGCGCGCCTGCCGGAACGCGTCAAAGGGAGACGCTGATGCTGCGCTTTCTCAATGTCGTCGCCATTCTCGCGCTGATCGGATCGGGCTTCTACGCCTATTCGATCAAATATCAGACCATGCTGCGCGCCGAGCAGATCAGCAAGATGAAGCGCGAGGCCAAGAGCGAGCGCGACGGCATCGCCGTGCTGCGCGCCGAATGGGCCTTTTTGACGCGACCCGAGCGCGTGCAGGATCTCGCCGACAAATATCTCGATTTGAAGCCGCTCGCCGTGACGCAGATCGCGATGGCGCAGTCGCTGCCGGAAAAGCCCGAGCGCATCGACTCGATCGGCCGCAAGCTGGACGCGCTCGGCCTCGGCGGCGCGGCGACGACGCCGGCCGCGAGCGGAGCGCCGACGACGCCGAAAGGAAAGCCGCGATGACCGCCCCCGACACTGCGACGAACGGCGCGACGAACGGCCTGCGCCGCCGGCTCGACGGGCTGTTCTCCACCTCGCTCGGCAAGACCAGCGCGCGTATGCGCATGGTCGCGGCCGGATTCGTCTGCCTCTATGTCGGCATCGGCGCGCGGCTCGTCATCATCGGCTTCAAGCCCGATCCGACGACGATGCGCCGCGCCTCCGGCGAGACCATCGCCGCCTCGCGTCCCGACGTGCTCGACCGCAATGGCGAAATTCTCGCGACGGATGTGAAGACCGTCTCCGTTTTCGCCGAGCCGCGCCGTCTCATCGACAAGGACGAGGCGACGGAATTGCTCACGGCGGTTCTGCCCAATGTCGACGCCCGCGATCTGCGCGACAAGCTCGCCTCGAAGAAGGGCTTCGTGTGGGTGAAGCGCTCGGTGACGCCCAAGCAGCGCGACGAGGTGTTTCACCTCGGCCTGCCTGGCGTCGGCCTCGCGCCGGAGAACAAGCGCGTCTATCCCAACGGGCCGGCGGGCGCGCATGTGCTCGGCTATGTCAATATCGACAATGGCGGCATCGCCGGGATCGAGAAATATATCGACGGGCAGGGCCTCGCCGATCTGCATGACGCCGGCTTCAGCCTGACGCCCGAGGATCTGAAGCCCATCTCGCTCTCGATCGACATAAAGGCGACTCATGCGGTGCGCGACGAGCTGGAAAAAGGCGTCGCGCATTTCAAGGCCAAGGCCGGCGCCGCGGCGATCATGGACGTCGACACGGGCGAGGTGATCGCGCTCGCCTCGCTGCCCGATTACGATCCCAACAAGCCGCCGGACATGCGCGATCTGGCCTATATCAATCGAATGAATGTCGGCGTCTATGAGATGGGCTCCACCTTCAAGGCGTTGACCATCGCAATGGCGCTCGACTCCGGCAAGGTCAATCTCGGCTCGCGGCTCGACGCGCGCGGCACGCTCAATTTCGGCCGCTTCCGCATCCATGATTATCACGCGACCAATCGCGTGCTCACCCTGCCGGAAGTGTTCACGCATTCTTCCAACATCGGCACGGCGCGCATGGCGCTCGGCCAGGGCGTCGAGCGGCACAAGGCGTTTCTGCGCAAGATGGGCCAGCTCTCGCGCATGCGCACCGAGCTGCCGGAGAGCGCCGAGCCGATCGTGCCGAAGAATTGGGGCGAGCTGAATACAATGACCATCGCCTTCGGCCATGGTCTCGCCGTCGCGCCGCTGCAGGCGATGATGGCGGTCGGCGCGCTGATGAACGGCGGCTATCTGATGACGCCCACTTTCCTCAAGCGCAGCGAGGAGGAGGCCAAGAAGAGCGCCGTGCAGGTGATCAGGCCGGAGACCAGCGAATCCATGCGCTATCTCATGCGCCTCAACGCCGAGATCGGCTCCGCCAGGAAGGTCAACGTCAACGGCTATTTCGTCGGCGGGAAGACCGGAACGGCGGAAAAGGTGATCGGCGGCCATTATTCCAAGACCCGCCTCTTCACCACTTTCATGGCGGTGGCGCCGGCGGACAAACCGAAGTATCTGTTCCTCACCATAATGGACGAGCCGCAGGGCCTTCCAGAGACCGGAGGCTACGCCACCGCCGCCTATAACTCGGGCCAGGTGACAGGGCAGATCATCGAGCGCGTCGGCCCGCTGCTGGGCCTGCCGCCGCGCTTCGAATTGCCGACGCAGCCTTTCCCGCTCCTCGCCAAGCTCGGCTATGGCATGGCCAATAGTCCCGCCGTTCCCGGCGGGGGAGGGCATTGATGCGATTTTCCGACCTTCTCGACGAAGCGACGGCGGCGAACCTCGGCGATCTCGATATCGCCGGCGTCACCGCCGACAGCCGCGACGTGCGCGAAGGCTATGCTTTCTTCGCCGTGCCGGGCCATGCCGGCGACGGCCTCGCTTATGTCGCCGATGCGCGCGCGCGCGGCGCGCGGGTCATCATCGCGCCGCGCGCGGCGGAGGTCGGGCTGCCGCTGCTGGTGGTCGCGGATGTGCGCGCGGCGCTCGCCCATGCGGCGGCGCGGTTTTTCGCGCGCCAGCCGCGGATCGTCGCCGCGGTGACCGGCACCAGCGGCAAGAGCTCGGTCGTCGATTTCCTGCGCCAGATCTGGCTCACGCTCGGACGCGACGCCGCCTCGCTCGGCACGATCGGAATCGTCGACAAAAACGGCGCGCATTATGGCTCGCTGACGACGCCAGGGCCTGTGGCGCTGCATCAGTCGCTCGACGAGCTGGCCGCGCGCGGCGTCACGCATCTCGCTATGGAGGCGTCCTCGCTCGGCATAGATCAGCGCCGCCTCGACGGCGTGCGTCTGACCGTCGGCGCCTTCACCAATTTCTCGCGCGACCATCTCGATCACCATCGCGATCTCGAAGAGTATTTCGAGGCGAAGATGCGCCTCTTCGACACGCTGCTGGCGCCCGGCCAGACAGCGGTGATCGACGCGGACAGTTCGGTGGCGGCGCGCGTGATCGATATTTGTGAGAAGCGCGGGCTGACGATCTTCGATGTCGGCGAGAAGGGCCGCGGCATAGCGCTGCTCGAGGCGGATGCGCAGTCACTCGGCTCGCGCTTGCGGTTGCGCTGCGGCGACGAGACTTTCGCCGTCGCTCTGCCGCTCGCCGGCGCGTTTCAAATTTCCAATGCGCTGGTCGCCGCCGGCATGGCGATCGCCTGCGGCGCGGCGCCGGCGCAGGTTTTCGGGGCGCTCGAGACATTGCGCGGCGCGCCCGGACGGCTGGAGCTCATCGGCGCGCGCGACGGCGCGCCCGTCTTCGTCGATTACGCGCATAAGCCCGATGCGCTGGACAAGGTGCTGGCGGCGGTGCGCCCTCTGGCGAAAGGACGGCTCGTCGTCGTCTTCGGCGCCGGCGGCGATCGCGACAGAGGCAAGCGTCCCTTGATGGGCGAGATCGCGGCGCGCGCGGCGGATGTGGTCGTCGTCACCGACGATAATCCGCGCAGCGAGGAGCCGGCCTCGATCCGCGCCGCTATATTGGAGGCGGCGCGCGGCGCGAAGGGCGCGGAGATTCACGAGATCGGCGACCGCGCCGCGGCGATCCGCGCGGCGGTCTCCTGGCTGCGCGAGGGCGACGCGCTGGTGGTCGCCGGAAAGGGCCATGAAACGGGCCAGATCGTCGGCGATCAGGTCTTGCCATTCTCCGACCGGGCGGCGGTCGAGGCGGCCTTGCAGGGTGGGATTTGAATGAAACAGCAAGCGCTATGGACCGGACTGGGGCTGATCGGCGCCTTGCGCGCGCGCATCAGCGGCGGCCTGCCGCGCGACGTCGATGGCGTCTCCATCGACACGCGCACGCTGGCGCCGGGCGATCTCTTCTTCGCCATAAAGGGCGAGGCGCGCGACGGTCATGATTTCGTGCGCATGGCGTTCGAGCGCGGCGCCGCGGGCGCGGTGATCGACGACGCGCACGCCGGCGAATTTCGCGATCTATCGCCGCTCTATGTCGTGCGCGATGTGCAGGAGTCGCTGGAATATCTCGGCGCCCGCGCGCGCGAGCGCTCGCCCGCCTATGTCGCGGCGATCACCGGCTCGGTCGGCAAGACATCGACCAAAGACATGGCGAAGACGCTGTTCTCGCGCTTCGGCGAGACGCACGCCTCGGCCGCCTCCTACAACAACCAATGGGGCGTGCCGCTGTCGCTCGCGCGAATGCCGGCGTCGGCGCGCTACGGCCTTTTCGAGATCGGCATGAATCACGCGGGCGAGATCGCGTCGCTCGTGCGCTTTGTCGAGCCGCATGTCGCCGTGGTGACGCGCGTCGCGCCCGTGCATCTCGAGCATTTCGACTCGCTCGAGGCCATAGCGGCGGCGAAGTCCGAGGTGTTTTCCGACCTCGTCGAAGGCGGCGTCGCCATCATCAATCGCGATGACGAGACTTATGAGACGCTGCTGGAAGGCGCCGCCGCCTCCAGAGCCGCGCATGTCTTCTCCTTCGGCGAGAGCGAGACCGCGCAGGCGCGGCTGCTCTCCTACGATGGCGAGAGCCAAGTCGCGGAGGCGGAGATTTTCGGCCGCCGCCTGCGTTATCGCATCGGCGCGCCGGGCAAGCATTTCGCGGTCAACTCGCTCGCCGTGCTGACCATCGCCCATGTCTTCGGCATAGATCTCGCCGAGGCGGCGGAGACGCTGGCCGATTTCGCACCGCCCAGGGGACGCGGCCGTCGCGAGACGTTCGCGATCGGCGGCGGCGTTCTCACGCTCATCGACGAGAGCTACAACGCCAATCCCACCTCCATGCGCGCGGCTTTCGATCTCCTCGGCGCGGAGAGAAGCGCGCGGCGACGCGTCGCCGTGCTCGGCGATATGCTGGAGCTCGGGCCGAGCGCCGGCGAATTGCACGCCGGCCTCGCCAAAGACCTGGAGGCGGCCAGCGTCGATCTTCTCTTCACCGCCGGCCCGCTGATGGCGCGGCTCTTCTACGCGGCGCCCGAGCATATGCGCGGCGCGCATCGCGCCAACGCCGCCGAGCTCGAGGACGCGGTTCTCTCCGCGCTGGAGCCGGGCGATGTGGTCATGATCAAGGGCTCGAACGGCTCGCGCATGGCGCGCATCGTCGAGGCGATCAGAACGAAATTCCCGGCCGAAACCGAAGCGGCCTCGTAAAGGAAAAGACGAATGCTGACGCTGCTCGCGGACTTCTCGCATCTCTTCGGTCCGCTGAACCTCTTCCGCTACATCACCTTCCGCGCCGCCGGCGCGGCGGCGACGGCGCTGTTCTTCGTCTTCTTCTTCGGCCCCGCCATCATCGATGCGCTGCGCATCAAGCAGGGCAAGGGCCAGCCCATTCGCGAGGACGGACCGGCCTCGCATCTGCTCACCAAAAAAGGCACGCCGACCATGGGCGGGCTGATGATCCTCTCGGGTCTGCTCGTCGCCACTCTCCTCTGGGCGAATCTGAAAAACTCTTATGTGTGGATCGTCATATTGGTGACGGCCTCCTTCGGCGCGATCGGCTTCTACGACGATTATCTGAAGGTGACGAAGCAATCGCACAAAGGCTTTTCCGGCAAGGCGCGGCTCGCGCTCGAGTTCGCGGTCGCCGGCCTCGCCTGCTATGCGTTCACGACGGTCGGCGGCGACAATATGTCCAAGCTCGCTCTGCCGCTGCTCAAAGGCTACGCCTTCTCGCTCGGCTGGCTGTTCATTCCCTTCGGCGCCTTCGTCATCGTGGCGGCGGGCAATTGCGTCAATCTCACCGATGGTCTCGACGGCCTCGCCATCGTGCCGTCGATGATCGCGGCCGGCGCCTTCGCGATCATCGCCTATCTCGTCGGCAATTCGATCTTCTCCGATTATCTCGGAATCAATCACGTCGCCGGCACGGGCGAGCTGACCATCGTCTGCGCGGCGCTGATCGGCTCCGGCCTCGGCTTTCTGTGGTTCAACGCGCCGCCGGCGCAGATCTTCATGGGCGACACCGGCTCGCTCGCGCTCGGCGGATTGCTCGGAACCATATCGGTCGCCATCAAGCAGGAGTTCGTGCTCGTCATCATCGGCGGCCTCTTCGTGCTCGAAGGCGCCTCCGTCATCGTGCAGGTGGCGAGTTTCAAGCTCACCGGCAAGCGCGTGTTCCGCATGGCGCCGATCCATCACCACTTCGAGCAGATGGGCTGGACCGAGCCGCAGATCGTCATTCGCTTCTGGATCATCTCCTTCGTGCTCGCCCTTCTCGGGCTGTCCTCGCTGAAGCTGAGGTGAGCGCATGACTCCGGCGACCACATTCGCAGGGCGCAAGGTCGCACTCTTCGGGCTCGGCGGCTCGGGCCTCTCGACGGCGCGCGCGCTTCTCGCGGGCGGCGCCAGCGTCGCCGCCTGGGACGATGGCGAGGCCGGCCGCGCCAAGGCGCAGGCGCAGGGCTTGGAGCTGGTCGATCTGACGCGCGCGGATTGGCGCGAATTCTCCGCGCTCATTCTTTCGCCCGGCGTGCCGCTGACGCATCCGCAGCCGCATTGGACGGTCGCGCGCGCGCGCGAAGCGGGCGTGGAGGTGATCGGCGACATAGAGATTTTTTGCCGCGAGCGCGCGCGTCATGCGCCGGGCGCGACCTTCATCGCCATCACCGGCACCAATGGCAAATCGACGACGACGGCGCTGATCGCGCATATTCTGCGCAGCGCCGGCAAGGATGTGCAGCTCGGCGGCAATATCGGCACGCCGATCCTCGATCTTTCGCCGCCTTCCGAGGCCGGCATTCACGTCATCGAATGCTCGTCCTTCCAGATCGATCTGACGCCTTCGCTCGCGCCGTCCATCGGCATTCTCATCAATCTGACGCAAGATCACATCGATCGTCACGGAACGATGGAGAATTACGCGGCGGTGAAGGAGCGTCTCGTCGCCGGCGCCGATGTCGCGCTGATCGGCGTCGACGATTCTTTCTCGCACGCGATTGGCGCGCGGCTGATGGAGCGGCGCCGCGAGGGCCAGCGCGTCTATCCGGTCTCGGCGGCGCGCGCGCTCGATTGGGGATTCTTCATCGCCGAGCGTAAGGCGCTCTATCGCGAGGCCGGCCATGCGCCCGAACAGACCGAGACGCTCGGCGATCTCGACGGCGCGCGCGCATTGCGCGGCGCACATAATGCGCAGAACGCGGCCTTCGCCGCCGCCGCCGCCTGGCATTGCGGACTATCCAGCGAAGAAATCGCGCGCGGCCTGCTCACCTATCCCGGCCTGCCGCATCGCATGGAGGAGGTGGGGCGGCGCGGCCGCATCATCTTCGTCAACGACTCGAAAGCCACCAACGCTGACGCGGCGGAGAAAGCGCTGCTCTCCTATGGCGAGATATTCTGGATCGCCGGCGGCAAGGCGAAAGAGGGCGGCATAGAGCCTCTGCGGCCACTCTTCTCGCGCATTCGCAAAGCCTATCTCATCGGCGCGGCGGCGCAGGATTTCGCTCGCACTCTGGAGGGCGCGGCGCTCTATGAGCATTGCGGAACGCTCGATGTCGCCATTGCGCGCGCCGCCGAGGACGCTGCTCTCAGCGATGCGCGCGAGCCGGTCGTGCTGCTCTCGCCGGCCTGCGCCTCTTACGATCAATTCGCCAATTTCGAAGCGCGCGGCAACGCTTTTCGGCTCATCGCGCGCGAGCTCTATGTCCATGCGCCCATTGCCGGAGAAACGTCATGATCTCGCGCGCGGAGCGATCCACTTTTTCCGATTGGGCCTGGACGATCGATCGCTGGCTGATCGCCGGCGTCGCGCTGCTCATCGTCTGCGGCCTCGTCTTCGCAATGGCCGGCAGCCCGCCGGTGGCCGAGCGGCTGCATCTTTCCACCTTCTATTTCGTGCATCGGCAGGTGCTGTATCTCGCGCCCGCGATCATCGTGATGTTCGGCGTCTCGTTTCTCACGCCGCGCCATGTGCGGCGCGCCGCTGTCGTCTTGTGGATCGTGTCGCTCGCGCTGGTCGTCGGCACGCTGTTCTTCGGCCAGGAAGTGAAGGGCGCCAAGCGCTGGATCTTCGGCGTTCAGCCCTCCGAATTCTTGAAGCCGGCCTTTGTGATCATGGCCGCCTGGGCGTTTTCGGAAGGCGCCAAGCGCAAGGACGTGCCCGGCAGCCTTCTCGCCCTCGCGCTGCTGCCCGTTACTGTCGCGCCGCTGGTGCTGCAGCCCGATATCGGCCAGACCTTGCTGATCTCGCTCGTCTGGGCGGGGCTCTTGTTCATGGCCGGCATTCATTGGCTCTGGATTTTCGGCGTCGGCGGCGTGGGCGTCGTGGGCGCGGTCGCGGCCTATAAATTCCTGCCGCATGTTCACGCGCGCGTGACGCGCTTTCTCGATCCGCAAGCGGCGGGGCAAGGCGTCGCCGACACATTCCAGGCGGACACAGCGCTCTACAGCTTCATCAGCGGCTCCTGGTTCGGCAAAGGTCCGGGGGAGGGCACGTTGAAGCGCATTCTGCCCGACGCGCATACGGACACGATCTTCGCCGTCATCGGCGAGGAGTTCGGCCTCTTCGTCTGCATGGGCGTCGCGGCGATCTATGGCCTCATCGTGCTGCGCGGGCTCTACTCCGCCTCGCGCAACGAGGACGCCTTCTGCGCCTTCGCGACCGCAGGTCTCGTGATGCTGTTCGGTCTGCAGGCCGCCATCAATATGGCGGTCAATCTCCAGCTGATGCCGTCGAAGGGCATGACGCTTCCGTTCATTTCCTACGGCGGCTCCTCGCTCATCTCGCTGGCGCTCGGCTTCGGCTTTCTGCTCGCGGTGACGCGCCGGCGCCCGCATATAGAGCCCATCGTCGAGGCGAGCGTCATGGAGGCGCGGGCATGAGCGAGCGTCCCATTCTGCTCGCCGCCGGCGGCACCGGCGGCCATCTCTTTCCGGCGGAAGCGCTGGCTCATGCGCTGCGCGCGCGCGGCTTTGCGGTGGAGCTCGTCACCGACGAGCGCGCGCTGCGCTATGGCGGCGAATTTCCCGCGCGCGCGATGCACGCCATCGCTTCCGCGACGCCGCGCGGCGGCTCCGTCGTCGACAAGGCGAAAGCCATTGCGACGCTCGGCGTCGGCGCCTTGCAGGCGCTGCGTCTTCTGCTGCGCGTACGGCCGCTCGCCGTCGTCGGCTTCGGCGGCTATCCGAGCGTGCCGCCGCTGTTCGCGGCTTCGCTGCTGCGCATCCCGACTGTGCTGCATGAAGCCAATGCGGTGATGGGCCGCGCCAATTCGTTCCTCGCCGGCCGCGTCGATAAAGTGGCGTCGGGATTTCCGCTCTCCGGCGTCTCGAATGCGCTCGCGGAAAAAATCACCGTCACCGGCAATCCGCTGCGCCCCGCCGCGCTCGCCGCCGCGGCGCTTCCCTATCCGGGCTTCGAGGACGGCGGATTGCGGCTGCTCGTCACCGGCGGTTCGCAGGGCGCGCGGGTGATGTCGGACATCGTTCCGGCTGCGCTCGAATCGCTGCCGAAGGAATTGCGCGAGCGCATCGAGCTGACGCAGCAGGCGCGCGAGGAGGATCTCGCGCGCGTCACAATGGCCTATGCGCGCGCTGGAATCGTCGCGCAGATCGCGCCCTTCTTCGGCGATCTGCCGGAGCGCATCGCCAATGCGCATCTCGTGATCGCGCGTGCCGGCGCCTCCACCGTCACCGAACTGGCGGCGATCGGGCGGCCGAGCATTCTGGTGCCGCTGCCCCATGCGCTGGATCAGGATCAGGCGGCCAACGCCGAAGTGCTGGCGAAATCCGGCGCGGCGGAAGTGGCGCGCCAAGCCGATTTCACGCCGCAATGGCTCGCGGCGCGCATCGCGGCGCTCGCTGCGGACAGCGCGGAATTGCAAAGACGCGCGCAGGCGGCCAAAAGCGTCGGGGTCACGGACGCGGCCGAGCGGCTCGCCGATCTCGTGCTCGCCGTCGCGGGCGAGCAGCACAGCGCCGCGCCGGCGCGGGGGAGCGTTATATGAGAATGCCGCGCCGTCTCGGCCCCATTCATTTCGTCGGCATAGGCGGGATCGGAATGTCCGGCGTCGCCGAGATTCTGCTCGCGCAGGGCTATGATGTGCAGGGCACGGACGCCGCCGACGGCGCCAATCTGCAACGCCTCGCCGGCAAGGGCGCGCGCGTGCATGTCGGCCATGACGCGCAATGGTTGGGCGAGGCCGCAGTCGTCGTCGTGTCGAGCGCGATCAAGCGCGACAATCCCGAGCTCGTCGCGGCGCGCGCGCGGCGCCTGCCTGTGGTGAAGCGCGCGGAAATGCTCGCCGAGTTGATGCGCGACAAGCGTTGCGTCGCCGTCGCCGGCACGCATGGCAAGACGACGACCACTTCGCTGGTCGCCACTCTGCTCGACTCCGGCGGTCTCGATCCGACGGTGGTGAATGGCGGCGTCATCAACGCATACGGCACGAATGCGCGTCCGGGCGCCGGCGAATGGATGGTGGTGGAAGCGGACGAGAGCGACGGCACATTCTTGAAGCTTCCCGCCGAAGTCGCCATCGTCACCAATGTCGATCCCGAGCATTTGGATCATTTCGGCGATTTCGACGGCGTGAAGAAGGGCTTTCGCGCCTTTATCGAAAATCTCCCCTTCTATGGTTTCGCCGCCGTCTGTCTCGATCATCCGACCGCGCGCGAGATCATTGCGCAGATCGAGGATCGCCGAGTCATTTCCTATGGCGAGAGCCTGGAGGCCGAGGCGCGGCTGTTCGATCTCGATCTTTCCGGCGGCGTCGGACGCTTTTCCGTTCTGCTGCGCGATCGCGACACGGGCGCAGAGACGCGGCTCGATGATCTGCTGCTGCCGGCGGCGGGACGGCACAATGCGCTCAACGCCACGGCCGCTATTGCGGTGGCGCATCGGCTCGGCGTTCCCGCGGACAAGATTCGCGACGGGCTCGCGCGCTTCGCCGGCGTGAAGCGGCGCTTCACCAAGACGGGCGAGTGGAAGGGCGTTTCGATCTTCGACGATTACGGCCATCATCCGGTCGAGATCGCCGCCGTGCTGCGCGCCGCGCGCGCCTCCACCAAGGGCAAGGTGATCGCCATCATGCAGCCGCATCGCTACACGCGGCTGCAATCTCTGTTCGATCAATTCGCGAGCTGTTTCACGGATGCAGATGTCGCGCTGATCGCCGATGTCTATCCGGCCGGCGAGAGCAAGATAGAGGGCGTCGACGGCCCCGCGCTGGCGCGCGCCGCCGCGGCGCAGGGGCAGCGCGTGAGCGCTTTCGCTTCGCCGCAGGAGCTGCCCGGATTGATCCGCGAGATCGCCGCGCCCGGGGATTATGTGGTGTTTCTCGGCGCCGGCGACATTACCAAATGGGCCTATGCGCTGCCGGGACAGCTCGCGGAGCTCGCGCCGTGATATTCGCGCAGACATGCAGAACGCGCGTCCCTTCTCCCACTTGTGGGAGAAGGTGGCCCTCGCGTCAGCGAGGGTCGGATGAGGGTCCGCGTAGAAGTGCGGGGCTCTTCGTTTTGCTGCGTTCAAGTGCTGCGCGTAATGTCGATGGACCCTCATCCGACCCGGCTACGCCGGGCCACCTTCTCCCGCGCACGGGAGAAGGCGACGCGCACGGAGATCGGGGATGAGTTTTCGAGATATCTCGGCCGAGATCGTGGCGCTCATGCCCGATTTGCGCGGGCGTCTCGCCGCCAATGAGCCGCTCGCGCCGCTCACGTGGTTTCGCGTCGGCGGGCCGGCGCAGCTTCTCTTCTCGCCGACGGACGAGGAGGATCTCACTTATTTTCTCGCGCGTCTGCCGTGTGAGATTCCGGTCATGGTCATCGGCCTCGGCTCCAATCTCATCGTGCGCGACGGCGGCGTCGACGGCGTCGTGGTGCGGCTGACGGCCAAGGGCTTCGGCGCCATCATTGTGGAAGAGGGCGAGCGCATTCGCGTCGGCGCGGCGGTTCCCGATGTGAAGCTCGCGCGCGCGGCGGCGGACGCCGGCATAGACGGTCTCGCCTTTTATCGCGGCATTCCCGGCGGCGTCGGCGGCGCGCTGCGCATGAACGCCGGCGCGCATGGCGGCGAGACGAAAGATGCGCTGATCGAGGCGCGCGGCGTCGATCGCTCCGGCAATGTGCGCGTCTACACGAACGCCGAGCTCGGCCTCTCCTATCGCCATAGCGACGCGCCGGAAGATGTGATTTTCACGCAGGCGCTGTATCAGGGCCGCAAGGGCGATCCCGCGACGATCCTCGCCGAGATGGAGCGCATCACGCAGGCGCGCGAAGCCTCGCAGCCCATTCGCGAGAAGACCGGCGGCTCCACTTTCGCCAATCCGCCGGGGCATAAGGCTTGGGCTTTGATCGACGAGGCCGGTTGCCGCGGGCTCGTCGTCGGCGATGCGCAGGTGAGCGAGATGCATTGCAACTTCCTCGTCAATCGCGGCGGCGCGACAGCGGCCGACGTCGAGGCGCTGGGCGAGGAAGTGCGGCGGCGCGTGCAAGAAAAGAGCGGCATTCTCCTGCGCTGGGAGATCAAGCGGATCGGCGTCCCATGAGTCCTCGGCGGCGGGCGTTCTCGACCCTCCCCTTCACGGGGAGGGTCGGATCGCGAAGCGATCCGGGGTGGGGTGACATTCCCCAGACTCGTGGGGACACCCCCTCCCGAGCGCCTTCGGCGCTCGACCTCCCCCCTCGAGGGGGAGGCGAAGCCGTCTCGGCTCGCAGGGAATGCTCGAGATGAGCGTGATCGAGAAGAGCGCCGTCGCCGCGCCCGCGCAGGACGACGGACTCCTTCGCGCAGCGTCGAGCCCGCTGCTCGGCGGAGCGCTCGCGCTCGTCGCCATCGCGCAGCAGCTCATCGGCCATATCGATTGTGATGTCTCCTGGTTTTTGACCTTTGCGGAGAAAGTCCTCGATGGGCGCACAGCCTATGTCGAGGTAAGCGATCCTAATCCGCCGGCGGCCTTTCTTTCGCTCATGCCTGCCGTGCTGCTCGCCCGCGCGCTGCATCTTCGGGCGGAGGCGGTCGTCGTGGCGCTCGTCTTCTTCGCCGCCGTGGCGTCGATCGGCTTGTCGTTTCATCTGCTGCGGCTGAGCGCGGCGCGCAGCCTCCGCGAATGGATGCCACTCGGCAATGCGGCGATCTTTCTGCTGCTGGTCGCGCCGGAGATCGTCTTCGCGGAACGCGAGCATATCGCGCTGCTCGCGCTTCTGCCGCTGCTCGCGACGCTGGCGGCGGAGGAGGGCGCGCGCCCGTCGCCGCGTTTCGCGCGGATCGCCGCGGGAGTTTGCGGCGGCGTCGCGGTGACGCTGAAGCCGCATTTCGCGCTCGCCGTCATTCTGCCGGCGCTGGCGATCGCATGGCGCGCGCGCTCGCTTCGCGCTCTGTGGCGCGTGGAGCTCGTTTCCGCCGCGCTCGCCTCCATCGCGCTGACGGGCGCGACGTTGCTCGCCTTTCCGACCTATCTCTCGCAGGCTCTGCCGCTGGCGCTCGAGGTCTACGGGCCGGCGCGCGACGATCTCGGCCACTTTCTGGCCCATTCGCTCGCTCTGGCCTATCTCGCGCTGCTGGCCGGATTTCTCGTCGCGGCGCGCGGCGCGCTCGGCCGGGCGCCTCTCGTCGCGCTCGCCGCCTCGCTCGGCTTTTTCGTCGCCTTTCTGCTGCAAGGGAAAGGCTGGATGAATCACGCCTATCCGGCGATGATCCTGCTGCTCTTCGCCTGGATATTTTTCGCGCTGCCCGAGGCGGCGCCGGCGACCGGCGCGAAGTCGGCGCTGGTGAAATTCCTGTTCCTGCCCGCTCTGCTCGCCGCGCCGGCCTATTTCGGAATCGTCGAGCAGCTGACCGACCGCGAGGAGCATGAGGGGCTGCTGGCCGCCGTCGCCGAGGTCGCGCCGCCGCATCCGCGCATCGCGACTATCGCCAGCCAGCTCGATTTCGGCCATCCGCTGACGCGGCGGCTCGACGGCGAATGGGTCGGACGGCAGAATGCGCTGTGGACGACGGCCTTGGTCGGGCGGCTGCTGGAGACGGCGAGGCCGCCGCGGCGCGAAGCGCTGGAGGCGCGGCGCAGCGCCGATCTCGCCGCATTGGCGCAGGATATTCGGGCGGGGCGCCCGGATGTCGTCGTCGCCGAGGATCGGGCGACTCGGGAATGGGTGCTGAAACGCCCGGAAACGGCCGCCGCGCTGGACGGCTACAGGCTCGCAAAACGGGCGGGGGATGTAGAGATTTGGCGGCGGGCGGAGTGAGCGTCTGGACATGCCGGCCGTTCGGCCTATAGTAAGACGGTAAGACGTAAGGAGCGCGAGCCATGCCGTCCGTTAGGCGCCAGACGGTCTATTCGAAGGTTTCGGTGAAGAGCCAAACGGTTCTGCCCGCCGAGGTCCGCGAGCGTCTTCGCATCAAGCCGGGCGATCGGCTGCGCTATGTGATCGACGACTCGGGCGTGCGGATCGAGCGCGGCGCGGCGAATGAGGAGGAAGATCCCTTCGCCACTTTCACCGAATGGGCGAGCGACGCCGACGACGAGGCCTATGCCGATCTTTGACGCGATATTCGCGATCGGCGAGAGCGAGCCTGAAGGCTCGCGGTCCGTGGGGCGGTTTTGGACCGCGCGCCGCGAGGCTCGCTCGCGGAGGCGCGCGCAATGACGCGCTATGCGCCGGGCGACGTGGTCGTCGTGCCCTATTCGGATCGATTTGCGGAAAAACGACGGCCGGCTCTGGTCGTCTCGAACGACGAGGTGATGTCCGCCGGCTTTCTCTGGCTCGTCATGATAACGACAGCGCAGAATTCCGGCATGGAGCAGGACATCATAATCGAGGATTTGTCGGCCGCCGGGCTTTCGCGCCCGTCGATCGTGCGGCCGGTCAAGATCGCCAATGTCGAACCGTCTCGGATCGTGCGGCGCGCCGGACGACTGGGGGCCGAGCAGGCCGAAGCGGTCTTCGCAGCGGTGCGTTCCTTTATCGGGCGAGATCGCCCCAAACCACGCAAAGGTGCGTCATGACAGCTCACGTCGCCGTGCTCATGGGCGGATTCTCCTGCGAGCGCGAGGTCTCGCTGCGGTCGGGCGAGGCGAGCGCCAAGGCGCTGGAGAGCGTCGGCTATCGCGTTACCCGCGTCGACGTCGGCCGCGACGTCGCCGAGGTTCTCGCCAAGCTCGCGCCGGATGTGGCGTTCAATGCGCTGCACGGACGTTTCGGCGAGGATGGCGCCATTCAGGGCGTGCTGGAAATTCTGCGCATTCCCTATACGCATTCGGGCGTGCTCGCCTCGTCTCTGGCGATGAAGAAGGATGTGGCCAAGAGCGTGATGGCGGCGGCTGGCGTGCCTGTGCCGCGGGGGCGGGTGGTTCATCGTCTCGAGGCGGCCAAGGCCCACGCCCTCGAGCCCCCTTACGTGCTGAAGCCGGTGAGCGAGGGATCGTCCTTCGGCGTGTTCATCGTGAAAGAAGGGCGCTCGCATCCGCCGCAGGAGCTGGCGAGCGCCGATTGGCGGCATGGCGACTTAATGCTGGCGGAGAATTTCGTCGACGGCCGCGAGCTCACTTGCGCGGTGATGGGCGACCGTCCGCTCGACGTCATCGAAATCCTCCCGGTGTCGGAGGAGTTCTACGGTTTCGACGCGAAATACGCGAAAGGCGGTTCGAAACACGTGCTTCCGGCAAATCTTAAACAAAATATTTACCAAGAGGTCCAACAGTTGGCGCTCGAGGCTCATCGGGCTCTCGGCTGTCGCGGCGTCAGCCGCGCGGACTTTCGATACGACGATCGCCCGGAAGGCACGGGCGAGCTCGTCGTGCTGGAGGTCAACACGCAGCCGGGCATGACCGAGACCTCGCTGGTTCCCGAAATGGCGGCCCATGCCGGCTATTCGTTTGGCGAGCTCGTGAGATGGATGGTGGAAGACGCGTCCTGCGATCGTTGAGAGAGCCTGTCGAGGCTCTCTTCGATGTCGCGCATCCGCATCCCGTCCAGGCTGGTTCTCTTCACGCTGGTTCTCTTCACGCCGGCGCCTATTCCGCCCCTTACGTAAATCCCGTCGGCTCCGAGCCCGTCGAGCGGCGCGGCCGCCCGACGGCTTCCGCCGCGCAGGCGGAGCGCGGGCGTCTCTCGCGCATCGCGGCTCTGCCGGGGATCGGCACGGCGGCGCTCGCTCTGCTGTTCGGCGCTGTGGGCTCGGCCGGCGTCGCGCACAATGGCGGCTATGCGGAATTCGTCGCGCGCAACGGCGCGCCGCGCGACATAGTGGCGCGCGCGCTCGGCTTCTCCATCGAGGTCGTCACCATCAGCGGGCTCGGAGAGCTCTCCGAAAGCGACGTGCTCGCCGCCTCGGGCGTCAAGCCCACCAACTCGCTGCTCTTCCTCGACGCCGAGACGATTCGCGAGCGGCTGACAGCGCTGCCGCTGGTCGAGAGCGCGCGCGTGCTGAAGCTCTATCCCGATCGGCTGATCATCGCGCTCGAGGGGCGGCGTCCCTTCGCGCTCTGGCAGCGCGACGGCAAGCTCTCCGTCGTCGCCGCCGACGGCGTCGTCATCGACGAGATGCGCAACGAGCGTTTCATCGGCCTGCCCTTCGTCGTCGGCGAGGGCGCGGAGAAGCGGCTCGACGAATATATGCGCCTGCTGGAGGCCGTCGGCGATCTCAAATCGCGCGTGCGCGCCGGCGTTCTCGTCTCCGGGCGGCGCTGGTCGCTCGACATGACCAATGGCGTCGAGGTGAAGCTCCCCGAGCGCGAGCCGGAGGCGGCGCTGGCGCTGCTGCAGCGACTCCAGCGTGAGGCCAGGATACTCGACAAGGATGTGATCTCGATCGATTTGCGTGCGTCCGGACGCGTCGCGGTTCGCCTTTCCGAAGAGGCGGTCGCGGCGCGCGCGGCCGCGACGTCGCGCAATTCACGCAAGGGCGGCCAGACATGAAGCCACATATCTTCCCGCCGCGAATGAAGCAGCTCGGCGCCCGCCGCAGCGCCACCATGGCGGTGCTCGACGTCGGCACGTCGAAGATCGCCTGCATCATCGCCCGGCTGACGCCGGTGGGCGAGGGCTCGCCGCGCGGGCGCACGCATCGCGCGCGCGTGCTCGGAATCGGCCATCAGCGCTCGCGCGGCGTCAAGGCCGGCCAGATCGTCGATATGGAGGAGGTCGAGAGCGCCGTCCGCCGCACGGTGGATGCGGCCGAGCGCATGGCGCGCTCGCAGGTCGACGCCATCGTCGTCACCGCTTCGGGCGGCCGGCTCGCCTCGCAGCATTTCGCCGCCAAGACGCGCGTCGTCTCCGGCGCCGTCGCGCCCTCCGACGTGCATCGCGTGCTCGAGGCCTCCGCCGCCCATGTGACGGAGCGCGGCCGCATCGTGGTCCATTCGCTGCCTACCGGCTTCTCGCTCGACGGCACCGCCGGCATTCGCGAGCCCGCCGGCATGGTCGGCGGCGAGCTCGGCGTCGATCTCCATGTCGCCAGCTGCGATCAGGCGGCGATGCGCAATCTTCTCGTCGCGGTGGAGCGCTGCCATCTCGGCATTGAGGCCGCCGCCGCGGCGCCCTATGTCGCCGGCCTCGCCGTGCTGGAGGCCGATGAGGCGGAGCTCGGCGCCATCGTCATCGACATGGGCGCCGGCGTCACCTCGCTCGCCGTCTTCTCCGGCGGCGCGCTGGCGCATGTCGACGCGGTGACGCTCGGCGGCAATCACATCACCATGGACATCGCCCGCGGCCTCGATTGCCGCCTCAGCGACGCCGAGCGTCTGAAGACGCTCTATGGCGCAGCGATCTCCTCGCCCTCCGACGATCGCGAGACGATCGCCTTCGATCATGTCGGCGAGAGCGGCGAATATCCGGCCCATGCGCCGAAAGCGCATCTCGTGCGCATCATTCGTCCGCGCGTCGAGGAGACTTTGGAATTCCTGCGCGATCGGCTGGCGGCGTCGGGCTTTTCGGCCCATGCCGGCCGCCGCGTGGTGCTCACCGGCGGCGCCTGCCTGCTCACCGGCCTGCCGGAGGCGGCGCGCCGCATATTGGGCGGACAGGTGCGCGTCGGCCGGCCGGCCGGCATAGACGGCCTGCCCGAATCGGCCCGCAGCCCGGCTTTCGCCGCGGCCGTCGGCCTGCTCGTCTATCCGCAATTTTCGGGGCGCGAATATTTCGAGCCGCGCCGGGAGGCGGAGATTCGCGGGACCGGGACCAATGGCTACTTCTCTCGGGTCGGACAATGGTTGAGGGACAGTTTTTGAAGTTTTCGAGCAAGGAGAGCGAGGCGCGCGTCGGCGAAACGCTCCGGGGACGGCAACCGACGCGCAGTCGCATGAAAATCAGTCGAAAGGTCTGGCGATGACGATCAATCTCAAGGCGCCCGAGCTCCGGGAATTGAAGCCCCGCATATTGGTGTGCGGCATCGGCGGCGGCGGGGGCAACGCCGTCAACAACATGATCATGTCGGGCCTCTCGGGCGTGGACTTTCTGGTCGCCAACACCGACGCGCAGGCGCTCGCCTCCGCGCGCGCCGAGCGCGTCATCCAGATGGGCCTGCAGGTGACGGAAGGCCTCGGCGCCGGCGCGCAGCCGGAAGTCGGCCGCGCCGCCGCGGAAGAGGCCAAGGACGAGATTCGCGAGCATCTTTCCGGCGCGCATATGGTGTTCGTCACCGCCGGCATGGGTGGCGGCACCGGCACCGGCGCTGCGCCCGTCATCGCCGCCACGGCGCGCGAAATGGGCATTCTGACCGTCGGCGTCGTCACCAAGCCCTTCCATTTCGAGGGCGCGCGGCGCCTGCGCATCGCCGAGAGCGGGATCGCCGAGCTGCAGAAGTCGGTCGACACTCTGATCATCATCCCGAATCAGAATCTTTTCCGCATCGCCACGGAGAAGACCACCTTCGCCGACGCTTTCGCCATGGCCGATCAGGTGCTCTACTCGGGCGTCGCCTCGGTCACCGACCTCATGGTCAAGGAAGGGCTCATCAATCTCGACTTCGCCGACGTGCGCTCGATCATGCGCGGCATGGGCAAGGCGATGATGGGCACGGGCGAGGCCACCGGCGAGCGCCGCGCCAGCCTCGCGGCGGAGGCGGCCATCGCCAATCCGCTGCTCGACGAAGTGTCGATGAAGGGCGCCCGCGGCCTCTTGATCTCGATCACCGGCGGCAACGACCTCACCCTCTATGAGGTGGACGAGGCGGCGAGCCGCATCCGTCAGGAGGTGGACGAGGACGCCAACATCATCCTCGGCGCGACCTTCGACTCCTCGCTCGAGGGCGTGGTGCGCGTGTCGGTGGTGGCGACGGGCATCGATCTGCCGAGCACCGCCGCCGAGGACGCCGCCGCCGCGGAAGCCCGCGTGCTCGAGGCCGCCGAGCGTCTGCGCGCGCAGGTGGCGGCGCAGAGCCGCCCCTCGATCGTTCATACGATCGCCGAGCCGGCTCCGCAGCCGGCGCCTCATGCCTATGCGCCCGAGCCCGCGCCGGTCCCGACGGAGCGCCAGCCCTCGCCCTATTACGGCGAGCCGCAGCAGGCGCCCGCCGCTTCGCGCGACGTCTATCTGGAGCAGGTGGCGACGCGCCCGGCCGCCTATGCGCCGGAGCCCGCTCCCCAGCACGCCCCGATGATGGAGGCGCATGAGCCCTACATCCCGCCGGCCGCCGAGCTGCCGCGTATGCGTATGCCGCAGATCGAGGATTTCCCGCGGCCGGTGCAGGAGCAATATCGGCAGGCGCGCGGCGAGGCCGCCGGCCAAGCGCCGGAGGCCGCGCGCCGCCGCACGCTGCTGGAGCGTCTCGCCTCCTTCGGCGCGAGCCGCCAGGAGGATGCGCTGCAGGGGCCGGCGGCCGCCGCCCCGCGTCCGCAAATGCGCCCGCAGGCTCCCGCGCCCTCGCAGAGCCATGCGGAATACGCCAAGCGCCCCGTCGCCCCCGCGCCGCAGCCGGCGGCGGGACACGCCGGGCTCGATCCGCATGGCCGCCGCGTCGCGCCGGCCCGCTCGATCGAGGACGAGCAGCTCGAGATTCCGGCCTTTCTGCGCCGCCAGATCAACAGCTGATTTGCGCCGATCCTGCGCCGCGTGATCGCGAAATCTGTGAAAGGCCCGCTTCGGCGGGCCTTTTCTCATTCGCGCCGATTGTAACATTTTGTAAAAAACCGTGACTGGAGCCCCGCTGCGGCGCGGATTATCTTGCGCCGGCGCCACTCCGCCACAATGGCGCACAGTTGCGCGCGATGCGGCGCGCGAACCCGCCTCTCCCGGGAGTGAAACGGAAGTCATGACCTCGCGTCGACCGACGATGCAGACGACGCTCGCCGCCGCCGTGACGCTGGAGGGCGTCGGCGCGCATAGCGGCCGCGCCGCGCGGCTGGTTCTCGCGCCCGCCGAGGCCGGCTCGGGGATCGTCTTCACGCGGTTCGGCGGCGTGGATGGGCTGCGCGCCGAGGCGCATAATGTCTCCTCCACCGAGCTCTGCGTGCGTCTGGGCTCCGGCGCCGCGTCGATCTCGACCATCGAGCATCTGATGGCGGCGCTGCGCGGCCTTTGCGTCGACAATGTCGCGATCGACGTCGACGGGCCGGAGATACCGGCGATGGACGGCTCGGCGGCGGCCTTTGTCGCGGCGATCGACGAAGCCGGGATTGTGAGGCTCGCCGCGCCGCGCCGCTCGATCGAGATACGCGCGCCGGTGCGCGTCGCCGACGGCGCCGCCTGGGCCGAGCTTTCGCCCGCGCCCTCGGGCTTCTCCCTGGACGTCGAGATTTCCTACGCCGCCGCGCCCATCGGCCGCCAGCGGCGGCGGCTGCGGCTGACGCCGGCGCGCTTTCGCACCGAGATCGCGCGGGCGCGCACCTTCGGCTTTTTGTCGGACGCCGAGCGTCTGTGGCGCGAGGGCAGGGCGCTCGGCGCCTCGCTCGACAATACGATCGTCATAGCGGAAGGGCGCGCGCTCAATCCGCAGGGCCTGCGATTCGCCGATGAATTCGTCCGCCATAAAATGCTCGACGTGCTCGGCGATCTCGCGCTCGCCGGCGCGCCGATCATCGGCGCCTTCCGCTCTTATCGCGGCGGCCACAGTCTCAATCTCGCGCTCGTCGAGACGCTTCTGGCGACGCCCGCGGCCTTCGCCTTCGTCGGCGCCGACGAGCGGCCGCGGCCTCGCGGTCCCGCGCTTCTTTGCGCGTCGCGCTGAGGCCGCGCCCCCGCCGCGCGCACAAATCATGGGATATGAGCGGGATGCGTCGTCGCGCCTCGCCCCGCCTCACTAGAAATACGCCCTGAACTCGGCTATAGGACGAAAAAATATCCTCCGTTCGCCGCGCGGATTGCGGCCGGCGCGACGAACGGATCTCCATGCTCGGAGTCCGCCCTCCCATGTCGCTCGAACCATTCGGATATATTCCTTTGTCGTTGTTCGCCTGGGCCGCGCAGATGATCGCGTTCCATGGGATCGGCTACGCATTCGAATGGTGCGATTCGACCGGCCGGCTGCGACGCTTCAAGGTTCGCGATCTCGATCGCATGAGCTATCGCGCGCTGCTGCCGCGCGTATTGTTCAACCAGACGGCGATTCTGCTGCCCTCCATGCTGGCGGTCGAATATCTCGGCCTCGCCTTCGTCGGCGCGCCGCATCTGACCTGGACCGCGCTCGTCCTCACCATGATCGGAATGCTGATCGGTCATGATGTGGTGCAATATGTCGCCCATCGCCATCTGCTGCATCATCCGGCGCTGATGAATCGGCTCGGCCATGCGCTGCACCACCAGACCGGCGCCAGCAAGGCGATCAGCGCCTGCTATCAGTCGAGCGCGGATTTCTTCTTCGAGATCGTGCTGCCCTATCTGCTGCCATTGGTTCTCGTCGGCGGCGGCGGCGCCAGCGTCGCCTTTCACTTGTGGACGACCAGCCTCGGCGCGCTCGGAGGGCTCTATGAGCATTCGGGCTATGATTTCGGCCTCGCCTTCCGCGATCCCGCCGCGACCGGCTGGCGCAAGCGGCTCAACGCCGCGCTCGACCATCTCACCACCAGCATGGCGCACGGCTATCACCACACGCGCGGCAATGTGAGCTTCTCCGACGGCTTCGGCACGCCCGGCATTTGCGATACGCTGTTCAAGACGCGCTGGGACCTCGTGCCGGAGCGCGTGCGGCGAAGAGAGCGGGCGGCGGCCTCCGCCTGACGTTTCGGTCTTCCGGCAGCATTTCGCCTTCGCGCGAAAGTCTCGACCGCAAAGGGCGGCGCGCGCCATAATCTCGCCCGATCCGGCACGTCTCTTCGAAACAGGGGAGGGCGTTCGTACGAGCGCCTTCCCGAGTGGCGCCCTTCGGCGAATTGGTTTAGAGAAGCTTAAATAACGTCCCCGCGAGGCCGAATCCATGATCGCAAGCCCGTTTCGCCCCACAGATCTCGCGCGCGCAGCGCTGGCGGCGGTCCTCGTCGCGGCTCTCCCGGCGGCCAAGGGACGCGCCGATATTCTCGACAGCATAACGAGCGGCTTCGGCCTGTTCTCCGGCGAGAAATACAAGACCGAGATTCTCCCCGAGATCCCGGCCGAGGATATCTATAATCAGGGCCTCGCCCGCATGGAGAAGCATGATTACGAGAACGCCGCCAAGAAGTTCGGCGAGCTCGAGAAGCAATATCCCTTCTCGCAATGGGCGCGCAAAGGCCTCTTGATGCAGACCTTCGCCCAATATCAGAAGCCGGCCTATGACGATGCGGTCGCCTCGGCGCAGCGCTACATCGGCCTCTATCCGACCTCTCCCGACACGCCCTATATGTACTATCTCGCGGGAATGTCTTATTATAATCAGGTCCCGGCGGTGATGCAGGACCAGGAGAGCGCGGAGAAGGCGCTGGCCATTTTCACCCAGCTCGTCGAGAAATTCCCCAAGTCGGAATATGTGACCGACGTCAAATACAAGATCCAGGTGGCGCGCGACCAGCTCGCCGCCAAGGATATGATGGTCGGCCGCTTCTATCTGACGCGCAAGAATTATCCGGCCGCGGTCAATCGCTTCCACGACGTGCTCGCCAAATATCAGACGACCCGCCACGCCGAGGAGGCGCTGTATCGGTTGACGGAAGCCTATTTCGCCATGGGCGTCGTCAATGAGGCACAGACGGCGGCTGCTATTCTGGGGCATAATTTCCCCGATTCGTCCTGGTACAAGGACGCGCATTCGCTGCTCGCGACGGGCGGCGTCGCGCCCGAGGAACATCATGGCTCCTGGCTCTCCAAGATCGGCAAGACGCTCGGCTCCAGCTGAGCGTTCGCGAGGGCGAGCCGAGGGGGCCGGAAGAGTAGAGCGCGCTCATGCTCGTCCGTTTGTCTATCCGTGATATCGTTCTCATCGACAGGCTCGATCTCGAATTCGCGTCCGGCCTGACGACGCTGACCGGCGAGACCGGCGCCGGCAAATCCATCCTTCTCGACGCTTTCCTGCTGGCGCTGGGCGCGCGCGGCGACGCTTCGCTGGTGCGCGCCGGCGAAGAGCAGGGGCAGGTGACAGCGGCTTTCGATCTGCCGCGCGACCATCCGGCCCTCGCCGCGGCGCGCGAATTCGGCCTCGACGCCGAGGATGAGCTGGTCTTGCGCCGCGTGCAGACCAGCGACGGCCGCACACGCGCCTTCGTCAATGATCAGCCGGCCAGCGCCCAGGCGCTGCGCGCCATCGGCGCCTCGCTGGTCGAGATCCATTGCCAGCACGATGATCGCGCGCTCGTCGATCCGAGCGCGCATCGGGCGCTCGTCGACGCCCATGGCGCGCTCGGCGACAGAGCCGCGCAGGTGCGCGAGCTGCATGGCGCATTGCAGCGCGCGCGCCGCGAGCTGGCCGAGGAGGAGGCGCGCGTCGCCAAGGCGCGCGCCGAGGCCGATTATCTGCGCCACGCCAATGAGGAATTGGACGCGCTGGCGCCGCAGCCCGGCGAGGAGGCCGCGCTGGCCGAGCGGCGCCAGACCATGCAGCGCTCCGAGAAAGTGGCCGGCGATCTGCGCGACGCGCTCGCGGCTTTTTCCGGCGATCATTCGCCCGCCGGCGAGATCGCTTCCGCCGCCCGTCGTCTGGAACGGCGCGCGACCCAGGCGCCGCAGCTGATCGAGCCGCCGGCCAAGGCGCTCGCTCAGGCGCTCGATGCGCTCTCTCTCGCCGAGCAGGCGCTGGAGCAGGCGCTCCGCGACGCCGATTTCGACCCGCGTGAATTAGAGCGCATAGAGGAGCGGCTGTTCGCCCTGCGCGGGGCTGCGCGCAAGCATCAGACCAGCGTCGACGCGCTGCCCGCGCTCGCCGAGCGTTTCGCCGCCGATCTCGCCGCGCTGGACGCCGGCGAGGCGCGCATCGTGACGCTGAGCGAGGCGGTCGCCAAAGCGCAGGCCGCCTACGCCAAGGCGGCGGAAAGCCTTTCGGCGGCGCGGCGCGCGGCAGCCAAGACGCTCGACGCTCTGGTCGAGGGCGAGCTGAAGCCCTTGAAGCTGGAAGGCGCGTGCTTTCGCACCGAGATCGTTAGCGATCCTGCGACCGGCGGGGCGGAGGGCTATGACCGCGTGGAGTTCTGGGTGCAGACCAATCCGGGCTCGCGGCCCGGCCCGCTCGTAAAAGTCGCCTCCGGCGGCGAGCTCGCGCGCTTCATGCTGGCGTTGAAAGTCGTGCTCGCCGATCGCGGCTCGGCGCCCACGCTGGTTTTCGACGAGATCGACACGGGGGTCGGCGGCGCGGTGGCGGACGCAATCGGCCAGCGTCTGGCGCGGCTCGCGAAACGTGCGCAAGTGCTCACCGTCACCCATGCGCCGCAAGTGGCGGCGCGCGCCGGCCGGCATTTGCGCATCGCCAAGGGCGCTGTGAAAGGCAAGGCGAAAGATCATGTGGCGACGCGCGTCGCCGAGCTGGAGGAGGCGGAGCGGCGCGAGGAGATCGCCCGTATGCTCTCGGGCGCGGCGATCACCGACGAGGCCCGCGCGGCGGCCCGCCGGCTGCTGGAAGGGGCGGGGTAGGACGCCTCCGCCGCTCTCGAGCCCCGTACGGATTCGCGCCGATTTGGCGAAAGCTCGATCTCGGGTTAAGAAGCGCTAACCAAATCGGCTCGGGAGGACGAATGAGACTGGCGATTTGCGCGGCGACGGCCGCCATGGGCTTTGCGCTCGCGGGCTGCAATTCTTACGCTCCCGAGAATCAATTCGTCGCCAAGGCGGTGGACGAGCCGCCGCCGCCGAAGGCGAAGCTCTCGCAGCGCGAGAAGCTGGAAGACAGCATTTCCCGCTGCGCTCGCACTTACGACATTCCCGAATCGCTGATCCATACCGCGGTGCGCCGCGAAAGCAATTACAATCCCGCCGCCAAGAACGGGCCCTATTGGGGCCTGATGCAGATTCGCTACGATACGGCGCGTAGCGTCGGCTACAGCGGCCCGGCCAAGGGCCTGCTCGACGCCGAGACCAATCTCTCTTATGCCGGCGCCTATCTCGCTAACGCCTTCCGCGTCGCCGGCGGCGACGCGCAAAGGGCCATTCAGCTCTACGCCAAGGGTTTCTATTACGAGGCCAAGCGCAAGGGGCTGCTCGGCCAGATGGCCAGCGGGCGCTCGGTCACGGATGAGCAGAGCGAGCCGATCGCGTCCGCCGTGGCGAAAGCCGAGCCGCAGCCGTTCGTGCTGGCTGCGATCGATATTCCCGCCGGCAAGCATGTCAGGGCGGCGGAACCGCAAGCCCAGCCGGAGCCGGTCATGATGTATACGGAGGCGCAGGCTCCGATCGCGCTCGAGGCGCAGACGGCGCAGCAGCAGTAGAGCCGCCGGTTCTCAGTCGTTCTACGGGGCGGGGATTTCGTTCTGTTCATGTTTCCTGCGTCACGGCCGCGCTCGTCGCGGGGCATGACGCGGCTGCATAGGAATCGTCGAGCCGGGCTCGGAGCTTCGGCCCGAGCCCGGCTGCTCGCATTGCCTCCCGCGCCGCGCTGGCCTAAGACAGCCCTCCGCCCTTTCTGAAGCCAGCACGCGCCGATGCGAGACGATTCTTTGCCCAAGATCGAGACCGAAACGCTCGCGGATCTGCGCGACGAGATCGACCGCATCGATCGCGAGATGCATGGCCTGCTCATGCAGCGCGGCGAGATCATCGATCGGCTGATCGCGGTCAAGGGGCCGAACGGCGCCTCCGCCTTTCGGCCGGACCGTGAGGCAAAGATGATGCGCGCGCTGGTCTCGCGGCATCGGGGCCTGTTGCCGGTCGATACGGTCGAGGGCATTTGGCGCATCATCGTCTCCACCTTTACCTATATGCAGGCGGAATACTCCCTCCACGCCGATGATTCCGGCGGCGACGCCGCCATGCGCGACAGCGCGCGCTTCCACTTCGGCTTCACCGTGCCTTATGCCGCGCATCATGGCGCGGGCGCCGTGGTCGCGGCGGTGGCGGGCTCCAAGGGCGATCTAGGAATGCTGCGCTCCGCCGGCGCGCAGGAGGAGGGCGCCTGGTGGGCGAGGCTCGTCGGCGAAAACGCGCCCAAGATCATCGCGCGCCTGCCCTTCGTCGAGCGGCCCAATCATCCGGCCGGCCTGCCGGTGCTGATCGTCGCGAAACCCCTGGCCGAGGCCGCCTCGCAGGATATCGCCCTCTATGCGCTCACACTGCCGAAATGGCATCCGGCCGCCCCTGCGGCGATCGACGCGCTGGCCGGCGAGATTCTCGCCACCGCGCCGCATGGCGGGGAGCTGTCTCTGCTCGTCGCCGCGCCCGGCCATGTGAAAGCCGCGCAATTTGTGGAAGAGCTGGCGCGCGCCGGCGTCGGCCGCGTCCGCGCCGAGCCGGTCGGCAGTCATGCGGCGCGTTTCGAATTGGACATTGCCCGCAGCGGCGTTTTTGCCCCGAGGAGTTGACGAGATGACCAAACCTGTCGTGCGTCGAAGCGTGCTGGCGATCGACGCTTACGTGCCCGGCAAGAGCGCCGCCCCCGGCGCCGCGCGCGTCTTCAAGCTCTCGGCCAATGAGACGCCGCTCGGGCCCTCGCCCAAAGCCGTGGACGCGCTGCGCGCGCTGGCGCCGAAGATCGCCGCCTATCCCGACGGCTCGGCGACGCGGCTGCGGCAGGCGATCGGCGTGGCGCATGGGCTCGACCCGGAGCGCATCGTCTGCGGCGCGGGCTCGGACGATATTCTGGCGCTGCTCGCGCACGCTTTCATCGAGCCGGGCGACGAGGGAATCTACACGCAATATGGTTTCCTGGAGTATCGCATCGTCATTCTCGCGGCGGGCGGCGTTCCCGTCATCGCGCCGGAGACGAATTACAAGGCGAGCGTCGACGCGATCTTGGAGAGAGTGACGGAGCGCACGAAAATCGTCTTCCTCGCCAATCCCAATAATCCGACCGGGACCTATCTGCCGAAGTCGGAAATACTGCGGCTCGCCGATGCGCTGCCGAAGCATGTCGTGCTCGTCATCGACGCCGCCTATGCGGAATATGTGCGCGCGGAGGATTATTCGGCGGCGCTCGAGCTCGCCTCGACGCGCGACAATGTGGTGACGACGCGCACCTTCTCGAAAATCTACGGCCTCGCCGGGCTGCGGCTCGGCTGGGGCTATGGTGCGGCGCCGATCATGGATGCGCTGAACCGGCTGCGCGGCCCTTTCAATGTCAGCGCCGCGGCGATCGAGGCGGGCATAGAGGCGGTGCAGGACAAGGCGCATGTCGAGGCGGCGATCGCCCATAATGCGCGCTGGCTGCCTTTCCTCACGCGCGAGATCGAGGCGCTGGGGCTCGAGGTGCTGCCGAGCGTCGCCAATTTCATCGCCATTCGCTTTCCGGAGGAGGCGGGGCGCACGGCGGCGGACGCCGATCGCTTCCTCACCTCGCGCGGGCTGGTGCTGCGCGCGATCGGCGCTTACGGTATGCCGCAATTTCTGCGGCTGACCATCGGCTCGGAGGAGGCCGATCGTCTCGTCGTCGCGGCGCTCGGCGAATTCACCGCCTCATGGCGCGCGGCGCCGCGGGCCGCGCATGGCTGACGCGCGCGCGCCGATCTTCGAGAAGGTCGCGCTGATCGGCCTCGGCCTCATCGGCTCGTCGATCGCGCGCGGCGCGCGCGCCTATGGCGCCGCGACGCGGATCGCCGCGAGCGACGCCTCGGAACAAGTGTGCGCGCGCGTGCGTGAGCTCGGCATAGCCGATGAAACGACCGCCGATCTCGCGCAGGCCGTGACGGGCGCCGATCTCGTCATTCTCTGCGTGCCGGTCGGCGCTTGCGGCGAGGTCGCACGCGTGATCGCGCCGCATCTTTCGCCGGGCGCAATTCTCTCCGACGTCGGCTCGGTGAAGGGCGCGATTGTCGCGCAGGTCGCGCCGCATGTGCCGGCCAGCGCGCATTTCATTCCCGCGCATCCGATCGCCGGCACGGAATATTCCGGGCCCGACGCCGGCTTTGCGACGCTGTTTCAGAATCGCTGGTGCATTCTCACGCCGCAGGACGGTTTCGACGGCGAGGCGGTGACGAAGCTCTCGGCCTTTTGGACGCGGCTCGGCGCCAATGTCGAGACGATGAGCGCGACTCATCATGATCTGGTGCTGGCGGTGACGAGCCATCTGCCGCATCTCATCGCCTATAACATCGTCGGCACGGCCGCCGATCTCGAGGAGGTCACGCAGTCGGAGGTCATCAAATTTTCGGCCTCCGGCTTTCGTGATTTCACGCGCATCGCCGCCTCCGATCCGACCATGTGGCGCGATATTTTCTTGAACAACAAGGACGCCGTGCTGGAGATGCTCGGCCGTTTCGACGAGGATTTGACGGCGCTGCGCCGCATGATCCGCACCGGCGACGGCGATGGGCTGTTTGCGCTGTTCACGCGCACGCGCGCCATCCGCCGCAGCATCATAGAGCAGGGGCAGGATACGGCGGCGCCGGATTTCGGAAGAAGAGAATAGGGAAGGGAGCGAATAGCGACGAGCTCACTCGCTATTCGCTTCAAATCAGCCCCATCACCTGCAGCGCGTCGGCGATCTCCTCGCGCCGTTTCTCCACCGCCGCCTCGCCTTCGCGCACGGCTTCCTCGGTGCGGTCGAATTCGAGCAGACCGATATGGCCGACGCGCGGCGTAATGTGCACGTCGGGCGGATCGCCGGCGAGGCGCGAGCGCGTCAGGCGGTCCTGCATGATGCTGAGCGAGGTCGTCATCACGCCGAAAATGCTCGGCCGGTCGGGATCGCGGCGGAAGACGCCGCGCGTGAGCGCCTCGGTGAGCGAGGCGACGAAGGGCTTCTGCTTTTGCTCGAGCAGAGTCGCCGGATCGAAGCCCATGGTCGAGGGAATGCGCGCGGCGTCGCGCGACTTGCCGATGATGTCGGTGTTGAGATTGACGGCGATGACGAGTTCCGCGCCGAGCGCGCGGCAGGCGGCGACGGGCAGAGGATCGACCAGCGCGCCGTCTGCGAGCCAGCGCCCGTCCACCTCCATGGGCGGGAACAGGCCCGGCAGCGAGAAGGAGGCGCGCAGCGCTTCGGCGAGATCGCCCTTTTGCAGCCAGATCTCATGGCCGGTGACGAGATCGGTGGCGACGGCGACGAAAGGCGTCGGCAAGGTCTCGACGCGCATGGGGCCGAGCGCGCGGCGCAGCTCCATCAGCAGGCGGTCGCCCTTGATGAGTCCGCCATAGCCGAGCTGGAGATCGAGATAGGAGACGATCTTGCGCTTGTCGAGCGAGGCGGCCCAGGCCTCCAGCTCGTCGAGCTTGCCGGCGAGAAAGCAGCCGCCGACGAGCGCGCCAGCCGAGGTTCCGGCGACGACATCGAAGGAGACGCCCATTTTCGTCAAGGCGCGCAAGGCGCCGATATGCGCCCAGCCGCGCGCCATGCCGGAGCTGAGCGCGAGGCCGATTCTGCGCCGGCCGAGCGGATGCTCCGCAGTCTCGTGCGTTTCCGTCGCTTCCATCGCCATTGCCGCTCAGGCTCTTTTCTTCCGTCCCCGTCGCTCACATATCATATTCGCTACATTCGTGGGACGGGGCGGCGCAGCTCATGTCGCAAGGGGAAGGCCGAAATGAGCGGCGAGACGATCGAATATGATCGCTTTCGGGTGATGGTCGAAGCCTCGCCGGCGGCGATCCTCATCGTGGGCGCTGACGGGCTGGTGCGCTACGCCAATCGCGAGACGGAGATTCTCTTCGGCTATGCGCGCGACGAATTGATCGGGCGCTCGGTCGATCTGCTGACGCCGGCCGTGACGCGCCGCCGACATGCGGCGTTTCGACGGCTCTATTACGTCGATCCCGGCCGCCGCATGATGGGCGTCGGCCATGAGATAAGGGCGCGGCGGCGCGACGGCTGCGAGTTTCCAGTCGAGATCGGCCTCGCGCCGCTCACGACGGAGCGCGAGCTTCTCGTCACGGCGACGATCATCGATATGAGCGAGCGTCGCGCGGCGGAGCGGGCGCTCGCCGGGAGCGTCGCCGAGCTGGAGCGCGTCAATGAGCGGCTCGGCCAATTCGCTTATGTCGCCTCGCTCGATCTGCAGCAGCCGCTGGCGGAGATCGCGTCGCAATCATCGCGCCTCGAGGCGGCGATGAATGCGGGAGGCCGTGATGAAATCATGCAGGCGAGCGCGCAAATGCGCTGCGCCGCGGTGCGCGCGCGCAAGCTCGTCGAGGATCTGCTCATTTATGCGCGAACCATCTATGGCGATCAGCAATTGGAGGCGCTGGAGCTGCGCGAGGAAGTGCAATTCTCGCTCGCCGCGCTGGCGCAATCGATCGCCGCGGGAGAGACCAGGCTCGAGGTCGATCTTCCTGCCGCCGCTTTCGTCGGCGACCGCGCGCAATTCGCTTGCCTGATGCAGAATATCGTCGCCAACGCCATCAAATATCGCAAGCCCGGCCGGCCGGCCGAGGTGACGATCGCGGCGACGCTGGAGGAGGGCGCGATCCATCTGTCGATCATCGACAAGGGCGTCGGCTTCGAGCAGCAATTCGCGCAGAAGATTTTCGAGCCGTTCAGCCGGCTGCAGAGCGATGTGGAATATGCCGGCACGGGCATAGAGCTGGCGATCTGCAAATCCATCGCGGATCGCCACGGCTGGGAGATAGAGGTCGAATCGCAGCCGGGCGACGGGACGGCGTTTCGCTTCGCGATTCCGACGCTGTTCGCGCCGTCTCTGTAAGTCCTTCTCCCGCATGCGGGAGAAGGAGCGCGCGTCAGCCGAGGCGCGAGGCGGTCTCGCGCAAATGGGCGAAGGCGCCTTTCGCCGCGTCGACGATCGCCTCCGGCCCGCGCGGGCGCTTGCCGCGCATTCGCGGTTCCTTCGGCGCCTCGTCGCGCATCAGCCGCGGCTGCGCGAGATGCGGCGCCACGCCCTCGCGCATCACCGCGCGGCGTAGTGGGCCGAGCGCCGTCATGGCGATGAAGCCGGCGCCGCGAATGAGATCGATCGGCAGATAAGGGATGATCAGCGAGCGATTGAGCAGATCGACCCCATGGGTGCGGAAGCCGATATCGGCGCGGCGGTGCATTTCGTAACGCATCAGGGCGCGCGAAAGCTCCTTGGGATTGCGCAGATCGACGCTGGCGAGGCAATCCTCGAGATCGGCGACGTCGCGCAGGCTGAGATTGAGCCCCTGCGCGCCGATCGGCGGAAACACGTGGCAGGTCTCGCCGACCAGCGCGAGCCGCGGCGCGGTGAGCCGCGACACTTGCAGCCCGCCCATGCGGAACTCGCCAATGCCGCTCTCGATCGTGATGGAGCCGAGTTTTTCCCGAGAGTAGTCCTCCATCTCATATTGCAGCTCGTCGCGCGGCTTGGCGAGGCGGCGCTTGGCGTCGCGCGGGCTCATCAGCCAGACGAGGCTGGAGCGATGCTCCGCGCCCTCGCGCGGCGGCAGCGGCACCAGAGTGAAGGGGCCCGAGCGCGTGTGAAATTCGGTCGAGACATTGTCGTGCGGCAGCTCGTGGCGCAGCAGGGCGGTGAGAGCGACCTGCGGATAAGTCCATTCCTTCGTGTCTATGCCGGCGGCGGCGCGTGCGCGGCTGGCGCGGCCGTCGGCGGCCACGATGAAATCGGCGGCGATGCGGCGCCCGTCGGCGAGGATCGCGGCGGCGCCGTCGTCCTCGAATTCATAGTCGGCGATGTCGCTCTCGACGATCTCGAAGCTCTGCTCGGCGCGCGCGTGCTCGAGCAATATGGCGGTCAGCTCGTCATTGGAGACGTTGAGGCCGAAGGCGGGAAGATCGATCTCCTCCGAGCGCATCACGAGATCGGGCACGGGGAGAAGCTGGTCCGTGTCGTCGATCATCTGGATCGTCTCGATCGGACAGGCGGCGGCGCGCACCTTCTCCAGCACGCCGATCGAATCGAGAAAGCGCACCGAGGCTTCGAACAGCGCGATGGTGCGGCCGGGCAGAGGCGGAGGAAAGCGCCCGGCGAGCGTCACGCGCCAGCCGGCCTTCGCGAAAGCGAGGGCGGCGGCTATGCCGGTGGAGCCGGCGCCGGCCACGAGAATCTGCGTGTCGATCGCAGGGCTTTCGCCCGCTATAGTCTCGGCCATATGCTTCGTCTCCGTTTCGGGAATCCTTCTACACCAAGGGGAGGGGAAGGCGAAGCCGTCCGCCGGCGGCTTTCCGTCGCTACTCGAAAATCTGTTGGCTTTGTCGCCTGCGTCAATCCATGGTCGCAATCGACGCGGATTTTTTGCGCTGCGAAGTCATTCGGAGACGATCATGGTGAAGGCGATACGCATTTACGAGACGGGCGGGCCGCAGGTTCTGCGCTATGAGGATGTCGAGCTTCCTCCGCCCGGCCCGGGCGAGGCGCAGATCGTCCAGAAGGCGATCGGCGTCAATTACATCGATGTCTATTTGCGGAGCGGCTCCTATCCTTCGACGCTCCCCTTCGTCCCCGGCTTCGAGGGCGCCGGCGAGGTGGTCGCGCTCGGGGAGGGCGTCGATGAATTCGAAATCGGCGATCGCGTCGCCTATGTCGGCCCGCTCGGCGGCTATGCGGAGGCGCGTAATCTGCCTGCGGCCGCGCTGGTGAAGCTGCGGAAATCGTTTTCTTTCGAGACCGGCGCCTCGATGATGCTCAAAGGGCTCACCGCGCAATATCTGCTGCGCCGCACCTATAAAGTGAAGGAAGGCGACCGCATTCTCGTCCATGCGGGGGCGGGCGGCGTCGGCCAATTGCTCTGCCAATGGGCAAGCGCGCTCGGCGCGCATGTGATCGCCACCGTCGGCGACGCGGAGAAGGCGAAAATCGCCAAAGAGGCGGGCGCGGAGCATACGATTCTCTATCGCAGCGAGGATTTCGCCGCCGCCGTGCGGGACATCACCGGCGGCAAGCTCTGCGACGTGGTCTATGACGGCGTCGGCCAGGCGACTTTTCCCGCTTCGCTCGATTGCCTGAAGCCTTTCGGACTTTTCGTCAGCTATGGCTCGGCCTCCGGCAAGATCGAGGCTTTCGACATAAATCTCCTGTCGCAAAAAGGCTCGCTCTTCGCCACGCGCCCCTCGCTCTTCGCTCACATCGCGCGGCGCAAGGATTATGAGAAGATGACGAACGACGTGGTCCGCGCGATCAAAAAGGGCCTATTGCGGCTCGAGCGGCCGGCGCTCTATCGGCTCGAGGACGCCGCTCTCGTCCATGCGGATCTCGAGGCGCGGCGCACGACAGGCGCGCTCGTGCTCGTTCCCTGAGCCGTCGCCGCAAAATCTTCGCAGATGTGACATTTTGGTCACAGCGCGGGCGTTGCGGCGCAGGTCGCAGAATTTAGCGGATTGAATTTGCGGGCGCTGCCGAATCGCTATGTTCGGCCCCGCCCGCTCGGGCGGCGCTCGAGCGCGGCCGTGTGAGCGCTTTTCGCGGCCAAGCCTGGACAAATGTGACCTTTTATGCCGGGCGCAGCCTCGCGGAATCGGATAGGCTCCGCAATTGTTCCGGCTTCGAGGTTCCTCCCACCTCACGATGGGCCGGGGCCCACTTCCAAAACCCGGCGTTCTCGCCGGGTTTTTTTCCGCCCGCGGCCCTCGCTCGGGCCGCGCGTCTTTCCGCCTTTTTCTATGATTAATAGAAGCTTATGTCGATGTGTCGGGCCTGCGAGGGACGGCGAGCGCCGTCTTTGCCGCGCGCTTTCGCTCCCGCGCGCGCTTCTGCGCGGTTGCATTCGGGCTCAAAACGGCACATCTTGAGAAACGCGGCGCCAGCGCCGCGAAGCATGAGGGTCACAAGCTGACGACAAGTCTTCCCGGGGCGGCGCGCGCGCCGTCTCAGCCGGCTTCCGGGCCGATCGGCCAGATCGCCGGCTCCATCGTCCAAAAAGTCCTCACCAGCCTCGACGACTCCAAGGCCGAGGACGTCATCTCCATCGATCTGCGCGGCAAGACGTCGATCGCCGATGACATGGTCATCGCGACCGGCCGCTCGACCACGCATGTCGGCGCCATCGCCGACAAGCTGCTCAAAGCCTGCAAGGAGGCCGGTCTCGTCGCTCCGCGCGTCGAGGGTTTGCCGCAGTGCGATTGGGTGCTGATCGACGCGGGCGACGTCATCGTCCACATTTTCCGGCCCGAGGTGCGCCAGTTCTACAACCTCGAGAAAATGTGGGGCGGCGCGCGGCCGAGCGAGCTGCGCGCGGTCTAAAAGCGGCGCCGCTGGGGGCGAAACGAGACAGGGCGGCGTTCGCCTCGACGCGAATGTCCGTAAGGGGACATGCGTCTCGGAATTCTTTGTGTCGGGCGGCTCAAGGCCGGCCCGGAGCGCGATCTCTACGCGCGTTACGCCGCCCGCATCGCGGCGATGCGAAATCTCGGGCTCGCGGGGCTCGATCTTCAGGAAATCGACGAGAGCAGGGCGCGCAATCCGGCCGAGCGCATGGCGCAGGAGGGCGAAGGACTGCTCGCCGCTCTGCCGGCCGGCGCAAAGCTCGTCGTCTTCGACGAGCGTGGGACCGCCGCCAGCAGCGCCGATTTCGCCGCCATGGTCGCGAGCCAACGTGACAAAGGCGCGAAATCGCTGTGGTTCGCCATCGGCGGCTCGGAGGGGCTGGCGCCTGCGGTGCGGGAGAAGGCGGGCGCGGTCTTTTCCTTCGGGCGCATGACGCTGCCGCATCAGATCGTGCGCATTCTCGTCGCCGAGCAGATCTATCGGGCGACGACCATTCTCGCCGGACATCCGTATCATCGCGCCTGAGGCGCCTTCATGCGTCCCCGCCGAGGGGACACGGAGCGAAGGGACACGATGATTGCATCTCGAGGGTCGGCCGCGATCAGAGCCAGAGGACCGAAATGACCGAGCCGCCGCTGATACGCTTCGTCGTCTGCGTCGGAGACGTTTGCGACCGCGAGGGACGCGGGAGCGCGCTGCACGAGCGCTTGAGCGAGGCGCTCGACTTCGATTTCGGCAAAGGGATCGCCGCCGGCGAAATCGCCTGCGTGCGGCGCAGCTGCCTGCGCCATTGCTCGCGAGGAATCCCCATGGTGCGGATCGAGCCGTCCGGCGACGTTCACGCCGATCCGGACATAGAGCAGATGCTCGATCTCGTCGTCGAGGCGCTCGCCGGCTGAGTGAAAACGCCTTATTCGTCCCCGACCTTGGCCGGCTTGAGCACCACAGGGCGCAGCAGGAAGGATGGAATATGGTCGCCGAGGCCGATGACCGGCGGCCCGTCGTCCTCCGGTTGGCGCGTCGGCCGGCGGTCGCGCCGATCGCCATAGGTCGGCGGCCGCTCGGGACGGGCCGGCCTGGCCGGCGGCCTCGCCTCCCGCTCTGGTCTCGCCTCGCGATCTTGGGCGGCGCGCTCCTGACGGGGAGCGCGCTCTCGAGGCGGCTCACGCTCCTGCCGGGCCTCGCGACGCGGCTCACGCTCGGACCTTGCTTCACGCTCTGTTCTGGCCTCGCGTTCTGGCGCGGCGCGTCGGCCGCTCCGCTCGCCGCTGCTGCGCGAGCGCCCGCGTCCGCGCGATTCACGGGCAGGCGCTTCGGAGGGCGGCGGCAACTCGTCGAGGCCGGGGCCCTCCCAATCGATCTTCTTGCCGATCAGCGTCTCGATCTGATCGAGATATTTGCGGTCGTCGTCGGTGACGAGGGTGAAGGCCGTGCCCGAGCGGCCGGCGCGGCCGGTGCGGCCGATGCGATGGACATAATCCTCGCTATGCGTCGGCACGTCGAAATTGAAGACATGGCTGACGTCGGGAATATCGAGGCCGCGCGCCGCGACGTCGGAGCAGACGAGGAGATTGACGTCGCCATTCTTGAAGGCGTCGAGCGAGGCCATGCGCGCGAGCTGGTCCATATCGCCATGCAGCGCGCCGGCGGAAAAGCCGTGCTTGTCGAGCGAGCGATGCAATATGGCGACATCGCGCTTTCGATTGCAGAAGATGATCGCGTTTTTGAAGCTGTCCGCGCCGCGGATGATCCGGCGCAGCGTCTCGCGCTTCTCGGCGTGGCCATGGGTGGCGACCAGCGCCTGGCGGATGGTCGCCGCCGTCGTCGAGGCGCGCGCCACCTCGACTCGTACAGGATTGTGCAAAAAGGCCTCGGTGAGGCGCGTGATCTCCGGCGGCATCGTCGCGGAGAAGAACAAAGTCTGCCGCGTGAAGGGCACCAGCTTGCAGACGCGCTCTATGTCCGGGATGAAGCCCATGTCGAGCATACGATCGGCCTCGTCGATGACGAGGATCTCGATATTGGTGAGCAGCAGCTTGCCGCGATCGAAGAAGTCGAGCAGGCGGCCGGGCGTCGCGATCAGCACATCGGCGCCGCGCATGATCTTGGCTTCCTGATCGCCGAAGGAGACGCCGCCGATCAGCAGCGCGACATTGAGCTTGTGATTCGCGCCATATTTGGCGAAGCTCGCCTCGACCTGCGCGGCGAGCTCGCGCGTCGGCTCGAGAATCAGCGTGCGCGGCATTCGTGCGCGGGCGCGGCCCTGCTCGAGCCGGCACAGCATGGGCAGCGTGAACGCCGCCGTCTTGCCTGTGCCCGTCTGGGCGATGCCCAGAATGTCGCGCCCCTGCAGCGCCGGAGGAATGGCCTGTTCCTGAATGGGCGTCGGCTTGGTGTAGCCGGACGCCTCAACGGCCGCGAGGACCTTTTGGGAAAGGCCGAGTTCGTCGAAGGTCATCAATTGTCCTGGTCGCGGCTTTCATGACATTTGGCAAGGGAAGGGCGCGCGTGTGCCGCGGGGGCGCGCGTCGTCCTCGAGAGGCGGGACCGTCGCAAATGACGTTTGTGTTCCGCTGGCGTTCTGCTCGTCGTCTGGGGAGCAAGACGCGCGCCATGCTTGAAGCCGAACGCGTCGGATGTCAATGGAATTGACGCGGCGCATCATGAGCGGCGCGCGGGGGCAGCGGCCGCGCGCGCTTCGATTTCGCCCTATTTCGTGCCGGGCCCGCAGGGCGTGGCCGGCGCGACGGCCTTTTGGCCTGGCGCGATCGAGCCGGTGGCGGCGTGATCCACGCCGACGAAGCCGATGCGATGCAGAGACTGAGCCGTCGCCGCGGGCTGCGTCGCCGCCGCCTGCACGCGGCCGCGCTCCTCTTTGTGAACAAAAGCGAGACGCGGGAGCTCGCCGTTTTGTAACTTTGCCGACAGGACGTTGGCGCCGAGCACGCAGGCGAGCGCCAGCACAGCCGAACCCAAGGCAACTTTTTCGACGAGCTTGCCCGCCGTGTCCCGCCGAAACCGATCCAGCATCGTCATTCGCGCCTCTTTTGATTGCGCGCCACGCTTTCTGACCGGCCGCGATTTTAGGGGGCGGTGGTAAAGGACGCGTTTACGCTCGTGGTTTTCGACAGGTGCGCCGTCGCGGGGGCGGAATCGAGTTATTGGCGGCGCCCTTTGGAAACCCATTCGCGGCGCCGGGTCGCGCCTCGCGCCGCATTCACTTGTTCCGCCGCTGCGGCACATTATGTCCTAGGCGTATTGTGGACGGCGGCGCGCTGGAGGCGTCGCATCCGGGGCGCGCCTCGGAGTTTTTTCGGCGGTTTCAGCTTTTCGGGTCTTGCCAATGCTCCCGCGAGAAAGAACACTCGGCGTCTCTCCGCTTCGCCCGCGCCGCGAAAGTCGGCGAGGGGCCCGCGGCACGGAGAATGCTACGCATACGCCGGACGGGCCTGTCGCGGGCGAAACTTCGGAAAGGGGAATGAGGAAAGCCGAGGTGACAGTGATCGACGATCTTACACTCGACAGCCGGGTTCCCTTCGCTACGGAACGCCGCGCGTCTCCCCATGCGGCCGGGAAAGAGCCTCGAAAGAGCGGCGGCGGCGGCGACGGTGGGTCGGGAACGGCGCTGATCACCCGCACGCGGACGCAGACGCGGCGGCCCAACATGTATCGCGTCCTGCTGCTCAACGACGACTACACGACCCAGGAGTTCGTGGTCATCGTTCTGCGTAAATATTTCAACAAGAGCCTGGAAGAAGCCACTCGGATAATGCTGCACGTGCATAATCACGGCGTCGGCGAATGCGGCGTCTACACCTATGAGGTGGCGGAGACGAAAGTCACGCAAGTGATGGACTATGCGCGCAAGCACCAGCATCCGCTTCAGTGCATCATGGAAAAGAAGTGAGGGCGGACGATCGATGCCGACATTCTCGCGCAACCTGAAGCAGTCACTCGACCGCGCGCTCGCCTCGGCGAGGGAGCGGCATCATGAATATGCGACTTTGGAGCATCTGCTCCTCAGCCTCATAGACGACCAGGACGCCGCCGCCGTGCTGCGCGCCTGCTCGGTCGATCTCGATCTGCTCGCCAAAAATTTGCGCGAATATATCGATCACGAGCTGGACAATCTGGTCAATGAATCGGCAGGCGACTGCAAGCCGACCGCCGGCTTCCAGCGCGTCGTGCAGCGCGCCATCATCAGCGTGCAATCCTCCGGTCGCGAGGATGTGAGCGGCGCCAACGTGCTGGTCGCGCTCTTCGCCGAGCGCGAGAGCCACGCCGTCTATTTCCTGCAGGAGCAGGATATGACGCGCTATGACGCGGTGAACTACATCAGCCACGGCATCGCCAAGCGGCCCGGCCTCTCGGACGGCTCGCGCGCGCCGCGCGGCGTCGAGGACGAGGCGGAGCGGGGCGAGGGGCGCGAGGGCCGCGAGGGCGAGCAGCGCAAGAAGGAAGGCGCGCTCGAGGCTTATTGCGTCAACCTCAACCGCAAGGCGCGCGACGGCCGCATCGATCCGCTGATCGGCCGCGAGTCCGAGGTGCTGCGCACCGTGCAGGTGCTCTGCCGCCGGCAGAAGAACAATCCGCTGCTGGTCGGCGATCCGGGCGTCGGCAAGACGGCCATCGCCGAAGGCCTCGCCCGCAAGATCATTCAGAACGAGGTTCCCGAAGTGCTCTCCGGCGCGACGGTTTTCGCGCTCGACATGGGCACGCTGCTCGCCGGCACGCGCTATCGCGGCGATTTCGAGGAGCGGTTGAAGCAGGTCATCAAGGAGATAGAGGCGCATAAGAATGCGATCCTCTTCATCGACGAGATCCATACGGTGATCGGCGCCGGCGCGACCTCCGGCGGCGCGATGGACGCCTCCAATCTGCTGAAGCCCGCGCTGGCCCAGGGCACGCTGCGCTGCATCGGCTCGACCACCTATCGCGAATATCGCCAATATTTCGAGAAGGACCGCGCTCTGGTGCGGCGCTTCCAGAAGATCGACGTCAATGAGCCGTCGATCCCGGATGCGGTGGAGATCGTCAAGGGCCTCAAGCCCTATTTCGAGGAGTTCCACAAGATCCGCTACACCACCGAGGCGCTGAAGGCCGCGGTGGAGCTCTCGGCCCGCTACATCCATGACCGCAAGCTGCCGGACAAGGCGATCGACGTGATCGACGAGACCGGCGCCGCGCAAATGCTGGTGCCGGAGTCCAAGCGCAAGAAGACGATCGGCCTCAAGGAGATCGAGACCACGATCTCGACCATGGCGCGTATCCCCGCCAAGACCGTCTCCAAGGACGACGCGGAGGTTCTCGCCCATCTCGACGAGACCTTGAAGCGCGTCGTCTATGGCCAGGACAAGGCGGTCACGGCTCTTACCTCGGCGATCAAGCTGGCCCGCGCCGGCCTGCGCGATCCCGAGAAGCCGATCGGCTGCTATCTCTTCTCCGGCCCGACCGGCGTCGGCAAGACGGAGGCGGCGCGCCAGCTCGCCACCTCGCTGGGCATAGAGCTGATCCGCTTCGACATGTCGGAATATATGGAGCGCCATACGGTGAGCCGGCTCATCGGCGCGCCTCCCGGCTATGTCGGCTTCGATCAGGGCGGCCTGCTGACCGACGGCATCGACCAGCATCCGCATTGCGTGCTGCTGCTGGACGAGATCGAGAAGGCGCATCCCGATCTCTTCAACATCCTTCTGCAGGTGATGGACCACGGCAAGCTGACCGATCACAACGGCAAGCAGATCGACTTCCGCAATGTGATCCTCATCATGACGACCAACGCTGGCGCCGCCGATCTCGCCAAGAAGCCCATCGGCTTCACGCGCGGCAAGACGCATAGCGCCGAGGACAATGAGGCGATCAATCACCTCTTCGCCCCGGAGTTCCGCAATCGTCTCGACTCGATCGTCCATTTCGGCCATCTGCCGGAGGAGGTGATTGCCCGCGTCGTCGACAAATTCATCCTGCAGCTCGAGGCGCAGCTCGCCGACCGCAATGTCACGATCGAGCTCTCCGACGAGGCGCGGTCCTGGCTCGTCGAGCATGGCTATGACCAGGCCATGGGCGCGCGTCCAATGGGCCGCGTGATCCATCAGCACATCAAGACGCCTCTGGCCGACGAGGTGCTGTTCGGCCGGCTGAAGAATGGCGGCGCCGTGCGCGTGGTGGTGGTGACGGATGACAGCGGCGACAAGACGCTGGGCTTCGTCTTCCCCGAGGGTCCGGTGCTGCCACGTCCCGAGCGCGACATTGTCGAGGCCGGCAAGAAGCGGGCGTCGGCGGCGGAGAGCGGAGCCGAGCCGCGCAAGAGCCGCAAGGCGAAGGACGGCGACGGCGGCAAGGATGCGGGCAAGGGGGAGCAGGCGCCGCGCAGCGCCAGCGCGCGTCCGCGCAGCGTTCCGGAGACGCCGCTCAAGAATTGAGCGCGCGAAATCCTCACGGGATGTTAATGACTTCGACTGTATTCTCGAAGCCGGGCTCATGCCCGGCTTCGTCGTTTGCGCGCTCCTGCGCGTTTGTCCGAGAGTCGAAGTGGGTGAGCGTCGAGGTAGGAACATAGATGCGTGTGGCGATCGTTCACTATTGGTTCGTCGGCATGCGCGGCGGCGAGAAGGTCGTCGAAGCCCTGATTCGCTTGTTTCCGCAGGCCGATCTCTTCACCCACGTCATCGATCCGGCCGCCGTCTCGCCGACGATCCGCTCGCGTCCGATCACGACCAGCTTCATCCAATCGCTTCCCCGCGCGGCGAAATATTATCGGCAATATCTGCCCTTCATGCCGCTCGCCTGCGAGCAGCTCGATCTGCGCGGCTATGATCTCGTCATCTCGAGCGAGTCCGGGCCCGCGAAAGGGATCATTCCGCCGCCGGAGGCGCTGCATGTCTGCTATTGCCATTCGCCGATGCGCTATTTGTGGAACATGTACCATGAATATCGCGAGGAATCCGGCCGGCTCACGCGGCTGCTGATGCCGCCGCTCGCGCATTATCTGCGCAATTGGGATGCGCTGTCGGCAACGCGCGTCGATCATTTCATCGCCAATTCGACGACGGTCGCGCATCGCGTCGAGCGCTATTATCGCCGCTCTGCCGATGTCGTGCATCCGCCCGTCGCCGCCGACGCTTTCTCCATCGCGCCGGCTGACGAGATCGGCGATTATTATCTGATGGTCGGCGAGCTCGTCGGCTATAAGCGGCCAGATCTCGCCATCGACGCCTTCAATGCGAGCGGCAAGAAGCTCGTCGTGATCGGCGGCGGCGCCAATCTGGAGGCGATCCGCCGTCGCGCTGGCGCGACCGTGTCCGTGCTCGGCCCGCAGCCTTTCGACGTTCTGATGCGGCATTATTCGCGCTGCCGCGCGCTGATCTTTCCGGGCGAGGAAGATTTCGGCATCGTGCCGCTCGAGGCGATGGCGAGCGGACGTCCGGTGATCGCCTTCCGCCGCGGCGGCGCGACCGAGACTGTTGTCGAGAATGAGACAGGCGTCTTCTTCGAGACACAGACGGTGGACGCGTTGACTGAGGCGGTCGCGCGCTTCGAGCGCATGGAATTTTCGTCCGAGCGCATTCGCGCTCATGCGCTCGGCTTCGGCGAGGAGCGGTTTCTGCGCGAGATGCGCGAGAAGATCGACTCTTATTTCGCGGCCCGCGACGCGAAGCGCTGAGCAATCTCTCCTCCCGCGAGCCTCGACCGTGGCGCTTTCGGGCGCGCGCGTCCTGGCGTATGATATGCGCGCGTCCTGGCGTTTGATATGCGCGCGTTTCATCGGGAGGATTGCATGAGACTTTTTTTCGCGTCATTCGCCGTGCTGCTCACGCTCTGCGGCGCGCCGGCGCGCGCCGACGACAGGGGCGAGCGCATCGCCGTCGCCAAGGAGCTGCTCGTCGCCATGCATATGACGGATACGGCCAAGCAAATGCTGCCGGCGCTGATGGAGCAGATCAAATCGCTGCTCGGGACGCAAAATCCGAAGCTCGAAAAGGATCTCGCAGAAATATCGCGGCGGATGCAGACGAAATTCATCGCCAGTCTGGACGAGCTGACAGACCAGATGGCCGCCATCTATGCCGATAATTTCAGCGTCGCGGAACTTCGCGATGTGCTGAGCTTCTATAAATCGCCGACAGGCTCGAAGCTCGCCGTGAAAATGGGTCAGCTCGCCAAGAGCGGAATGGAGATCGGCAAAGCCTGGGGCGTCAGGGTCGGCGAGTCGTTGCAGACCGATCTCAAATCCGAGCTGCGCAAGCGCGGCTATTCGATCTGACGTCTCACTGCTCCTGCGCGGCGCGCTTGCGGCGTGGCGCTGGCGCCTCCTTCTCCGCTTTTGCCGCTTTCGCCTTCTCCGCGCGCGGCGGACGGCGCTTCAGCACCTCGTCGAGATAGCGGCCGGTGTGGCTGCGCTTCGCCGCGACGATATCGGCGGGCGGGCCAGCGGCGACGATCTCGCCGCCGCCATTGCCGCCCTCGGGTCCGAGATCGATGATCCAATCGGCCGTCTTGATGACCTCGAGATTATGCTCGATGACGACGACGCTATTGCCCTGATCGACGAGTTCGTGCAGCACTTCGAGCAATTTTGCGACATCGTGGAAATGCAGGCCCGTCGTCGGCTCGTCGAGAATGTAGAGCGTGCGGCCTGTGGAGCGGCGTGCGAGCTCCTTGGCGAGCTTGATGCGCTGGGCCTCGCCGCCCGATAAGGTCGTCGCCTGCTGGCCGACGCGAATATAATCGAGGCCGACGCGCTTCAATGTCTCCATCTTGTCGCGGATTGCCGGCACGGCTTTGAACAATACGGCCGCCTCCTCCACCGTCATGTCGAGAACGTCGGCGATGGACTTCTCGCGATATTTCACTTCCAGCGTCTCGCGATCGTAGCGCTTGCCCTTGCAGACGTCGCAAGTGACATAGACGTCGGGCAGGAAGTGCATTTCGATCTTGATGACGCCGTCGCCCTGGCAGGCTTCGCAGCGGCCGCCCTTCACATTGAAGGAGAAGCGCCCCGGCGCATAGCCGCGCGCCTTGGCCTCCGGCAGGCCGGCGAACCATTCGCGGATCGGCGTGAAGGCGCCGGTGTAGGTCGCGGGATTGGAGCGCGGCGTGCGGCCGATCGGCGATTGGTCGATGTCGATGATCTTGTCGATATGCTCGAGCCCGTCGATCTTGTCGAAGGGCGCCGGATGCTCATGCGCGCCATTGAGGCGCCGCGCCACGGCTTTATACAGCGTCTCGATGACGAGCGTGGATTTGCCGCCGCCGGAGACGCCGGTGACGGCGGTGAAGAGGCCCAAGGGAATCTTCGCCTCGACATTTTTGAGATTGTTTCCGCGCGCGCCGCTGATCTTCAGCCAGCGGCCGGGGTCGGGCTTGCGCAGCGCATGGCGCAAGGTCACTTGTTTCGCGCCCGTCAAATATTGGCCGGTGAGCGAATTGGGATCGTCCATAATCTCCTGCGGCGCGCCTTTAGAGACGATGTGACCGCCATGCACGCCGGCGCCGGGGCCGACATCCACCACATAATCGGCGGAGAGAATGGCGTCCTCGTCATGCTCGACGACGATGACGCTATTGCCGAGATCGCGCAGCCGGCGCAAAGTGTCGAGCAGACGATCATTGTCGCGCTGATGCAGGCCGATCGACGGCTCATCCAGCACATAGAGCACGCCGGTGAGGCCGGAGCCGATCTGCGAGGCGAGGCGAATGCGCTGGCTCTCGCCGCCGGACAAAGTGCCGGAGGCGCGCGAGAGCGTCAGATAATCGAGGCCGACATCGACGAGGAAGGTCAAGCGATCACGTATTTCCTTCAATATGCGATGCGCGATCTCATTGCGCTTGGCGTCGAGCTTCTTCGGCAGAGCGCGAAACCAATCGAGCGCCGCGCGCACCGAGAGGTCGGACACTTCGCCAATATGAAAGCCGTCGATCTTCACGGCGAGCGCTTCCGGCTTCAGGCGATAGCCCAGGCACGCCTTGCAAGGCTCGGCCGACATATAGCGGCCGATTTCTTCACGCGCCCATTCGCTGTCCGTCTCGAGGAAGCGGCGCTGCAGATTGGCGACCACGCCTTCGAACGGCTTCTTCACATCATAGGCGCGCGCGCCGTCGTCATAGGAGAAGCGGATCTCCTCTTTGCCGGAGCCATGCAGCAGCACGTCGCGCACCGATTGCTCGAGCTTCTCGAACGGCGTGTCCATGCGGAATTTATAGTGACGGCCGAGCGACTCCAGCGCTTGCCCATAATAGGGCGAGGATGATTTCGCCCAAGGCGCGATGGCGCCTTTGCGCAGCGAGAGCTTGGGATCGGGAACGACGAGATCTGGATCGATCACCTGCTCCTGGCCGAGGCCGCTGCAGACCGGGCAGGCGCCGAAAGGATTGTTGAAGGAGAAGAGTCGCGGCTCGATCTCCGGAATGGTGAAGCCGGAGACGGGGCAGGCGAATTTCGACGAGAAGACGATGTGATCCGCCGCATAATGCGTGGAGGCGTAGGCGGCGGGCGTCGCCGCCGTCGGGGCGTCGCCGCCTTCTGCGCGCTTGCTGTCGGCGAATTCCACCACGGCGAGGCCATTGGCCAACTCCAGCGCCGTCTCGAAACTATCGGCGAGGCGTGCGGCAATGTCGGAGCGCACGACGATGCGATCGACGACAATGTCGATATCGTGCTTCAATTTCTTGTCGAGCGGCGGCGTGTCGGCGATCTCGTAATAGACGCCGTCGATCTTCAGACGCTGAAAGCCGCGCTTGGTGTAGTCGGCGATCTCTTTTTTATACTCGCCCTTGCGGCCGCGCACGACGGGCGCCAGCAGATAGAGCCGCGCGCCTTGCGGCAGCGCCAGCACGCGATCGACCATTTGCGAGACGGTCTGGCTCTCGATCGGCAGGCCCGTCGCCGGCGAATAGGGAATGCCGGCGCGCGCCCAAAGCAGGCGCATGTAATCGTGAATCTCCGTCACCGTGCCGACGGTGGAGCGCGGGTTTTTCGAGGTCGTCTTCTGCTCGATGGAGATGGCGGGCGAGAGGCCGTCGATCTGGTCGACGTCCGGCTTCTGCATCATCTCGAGGAATTGCCGCGCATAGGCGGAGAGCGATTCGACATAGCGGCGCTGGCCCTCGGCATAAATCGTGTCGAAGGCGAGCGAGGATTTGCCCGAGCCCGAGAGGCCGGTGAAGACGACGAATTTGTCGCGCGGAATGACGAGATCGACATTCTTGAGATTATGCTCGCGCGCGCCGCGAATGGAGATCACCTTGCCGTCGAACAGCTCGTCGAGAGAGGCTTGGGCGGCGGATTTTTTCGAGCTTCGCATGGGCACGACCAGAACTGGAGCGGCGGGCGGTTCCACCCTCCCCTGTGAGGGGGAGGGTCGCGCCGAAGGCGCGGTGTGGGGTGGTCTCCCCGAGTCTCGCGGCGCACCCCATCCCGGACGGCTCCGCCGTCCGGCCCTCCCCCTATAGGGGGGGAATGCGCCCTTTTCCCCGGGCCGGCGCGATCTTACGCCCTCTCGCCCTTCTTGCCATGCTGCGGCGCGGTAATCCACAGCCTCGAGCAGGGCGCGGCACAAATCATGCTGTCTTTCCTCAAACAACCGGGAAAGGCGCGCGCTTCGATGGCGTTATTCGGACAATTCTGCGCGGGGGAGGCGGCGCGATGAGCGAGCCCATTCGCGTCGTCCTGATCGATCTCGAAGGCGTGGTCCTGCCCATGACCTTCATGAATGACACGCTGCTGCCGCTCGCCGCCACGCGGCTCGGCGGCTATATTGTCGAGCATGCCGAGGACGAAGAGGTGGAGGAGGCGCTGGAGGAGACCGGCCGCCTCATGGGCGGTTATGAGCTCGATCCCACTCAGGCGGAATCTCTGCTGCTGCGCTGGATGAAGCAGGGTCGCAAAGCGACGCCGCTGAAAGTCATTCAGGGCCTCATCTGGCAGGAGGCCTATGCATCGGGCGCGCTCGCGGCGGAGCTCTATCCGGATGTCGCCGGCTGTCTCTCGGCCTGGGCCGCGGCCGGGCTTCGTCTCTTCGTCTACTCGTCCAATTCCGAATTGGCGCAGAAGCTGCTGCTGAGCCATTCCTCCTCCGAGCAGGTGACGGCCCTGTTCGAAGGCTTTTTCGACACGACCCTCGGCCAGAAGATCGAGCCCGGCTCCTATCGCGACCTCTGCGAGAATCTGGGCCTGGCAGCCGGCTCCGTCCTCGTGCTGTCGGAGAATGAGGAGGAGCTGGACGCCGCCCAGACGGCGGGCCTCGCGACGGTCCGCATGGCGCGCGATGGAAATGTGGCGAGCCGCCATACCGTGAGCGCGGATTTGCTCTCCTTGAACATCGGACAGTGACGATGACGAAATTCACGCTCGAAACGCGCGACGGGACGTTGTCGGAGATCGCCGGCAAGGATCGCGCGACGATGATGAAGCTGATCCGCAAATCCGGCGTCGAGGAGCTGGTCGCGGAATGCGGCGGCAGCTGCACCTGCGCCACCTGCCAAATCTATGTCGATCTGCCCGAAGGCGTCGCTATGCCCCCCATGGAGCCCGCCGAGGCCATCATGCTGGCCAAGGCCACCAATCGCGAGATCAATTCGCGCCTCGCCTGCCAGATGAAATTCGACTCGAGCCTCGACGGCATGCACGTCCGCATCGCCCCGGAAGATTACAGCAACTGCTAGCTGCGAGCCGGAAGCGGAGCGTTTCGATGGAACATCGTCGGCTCGGTCGCTCGGGCCTCGCCTGCGCGCCGCTCGTGCTCGGCTGCCACGTCTTCGGCTGGACGGCCGATGCGGCGGCCTCCTGCGCCATTCTGGACGCTTTCGTCGATCGCGGCTTCTCGCTGCTCGACACGGCGGACACCTATTCGACCTGGGTTCCCGGCCATAGCGGCGGCGAATCCGAGACGATCATCGGCGATTGGCTTCAGGCGACGGGAAAGCGCGATCGCGTGCTGATCGCCACCAAGGTCGGCGGCAATATGCCCGATGTGGGCAAGGGGCTCTCGCGCGCGCATATCATCCGCTCGGCCGAGGACTCGCTGCGCCGTCTGAGAACCGATCGCATCGATCTCTATCAGGCGCATTTCGACGATACGGCGACCTCCTTCGAGGAGACGCTGGAAGCCTTCGCGACGCTCATACAGAGCGGCAAGGCGCGCGCCATCGGCGCCTCCAATTATTCGGCGCCGCGCCTCGCCGAGGCGCTGGCGGCCGCGCGAGCGCACGGGCTGCCGCTCTTCTCCTGCCTGCAGCCGCATTATAATCTCGTCACCCGCGCCTATTACGAGGGCGATCTGCGCCGGCTGTGCCTCGAGGAAGAGCTGGGCGTCATCCCCTTCCGGGCGCTGGAGGCGGGCTTCCTCACCGGCAAATATCGATCCATGGGGGATACGGTCGGCGCGGCGCGCGGCGCCGTCGTCGCAGGCATTCTCGACGAGCGCAGCCTCGATATATTGCGCGAGCTGGACCGCGCCGCCGCGCAATTTCGCGCCACGCCGGCGCAGATCGCCATCGCTTGGCTATTGGCGCAGTCCGGCGTCACCGCGCCCATCGTCAGCGTGACGAGCGTCGCCCAGCTCGAGGAGATTTTCGGCGCGCTGACGCTGACGCTCGATGCGCGAACGCTGATGCGGCTCGACATGGTGAGCGCGTGAGCGGCCGGTCTCGGCTTGCCATTGTCGGCTCTCTTCTCCAGGTCTAGGAACAGTCGACCGAATAGCTGGAGAGAGGGGCCAAAATTGACCGCAGCCGCCATTGCCGAGGCGCCGAAGCGCAAAAACGCGCATAGCCTCTACCTCCAGGTGCTCGCGGCGATCGTGCTCGGCGCGCTGCTCGGCGTCTATTTCCCCGACATCGCCAAGAGCCCCTGGATGGAGGCGATGGGCAAGGGCTTCGTCAATCTCATCAAAATGGTCATCGCGCCGATCATCTTCTGCACCATCGTCTCCGGCATCGCCCATCTCGAGAGCGCCGCCAAGGTCGGCCGCGTCGGAATCAAGGCGCTGGTTTATTTCGAGGTGGTCTCGACCGTCGCTCTGGCGCTCGGGCTCCTCGTCGGCAATGTGCTGCGGCCGGGCGAAGGCTTTTCCGGCAAGGCGGACCCCGCCGCCGTCGCCAAATATCTCGAGCCCGGCGCGCAGCGCACGCCGGTGGAATTCGTGCTCGGCGTTATTCCCGACAGCGTCATCGGCGCCTTCGCCAAAGGCGATATTCTGCAGGTGCTGCTGTTCTCCATTCTGTTCGGCTTCGCGCTGATGGCGCTGGGCGAGCGAGGTAGGGCGCTGCGCGGCTTCATCGACGAGGCCGGCCACGCCATGTTCGGCGTCATCGCCATTGTGATGAAGGCTGCGCCGATCGGCGCTTTCGGGGCCATGGGCTACACGGTCGGCAAATATGGCTCGCAATCGTTGATGAGCCTCGCATGGCTCGTCGGCTCTTTCTATCTCACCTCCATATTATTCGTCGTCGTCGCGCTCGGCCTCGTCGCGCGCATCGTCGGCTTCGATATATTGCGATTCCTCGCCTATATTCGCGACGAATTGCTGATCGTGCTCGGCACCTCCTCCTCTGAGAGCGCGCTGCCGCAGCTGATGGAGAAGCTCGAGCGTTTGGGCTGCTCGAAATCCGTCGTCGGCCTCGTGGTGCCGACAGGCTATTCCTTCAATCTCGACGGCACCAATATTTATATGACGCTGACGAGCCTGTTCATTGCGCAGGCGCTCGGGGTGCATCTGACGGCGGGGCAGCAATTCGTCATTCTCACTGTGGCCATGCTGACCTCGAAAGGCGCATCCGGTGTGACCGGCGCTGGCTTCATCACGCTCGGCGCGACGCTCTCCTCCATCGATCCGCGCCTTGCGCCGGGCATGGCGATCGTCATCGGCGTCGATAAATTCATGAGCGAGTGCCGCGCGCTCACCAATATCTGCGGCAATGGCGTCGCGGCGATCGTCGTCGCCTGGTGGGAGGGCGAGCTCGATCACGACAAGCTCGCCGCCGGCCTCGCGCGGCGCATCGACCCGAGCGACGTCGAGACCGCCGTCGCGACGGAATAGAGACCGCGCGCCGGTCGGTCGGAAAGCGCCGGGCGAGGAAAGAGAGAGCCTTCGGTCGAAGCGCTCTCGCTCAGCGAGGCGCGTCCGCCATCTTCGCGCCATTCGCGCTCGTGGGTCCACGCCAAAGATCGATCTTCAGCGCCGCGTCTCGTCGCTTCGGCGTCTCCCGCGTCGATCTGCCGAAGACGAGGCGCGGTCCCGATGCTCGGGCGCGTTCGAGGTTCCCTGCCGCCGCCGTCATGGCGCCCTCGCTTCCTGCAGCCCCCGGCCGCCGGGAACTTCTCCGCTGTCGGGACAATTGCCCAAAGATACTCGGGCTATTTTCTAGAGCCGTGAGCGACCACGCCGGATGAGAACAGGCTGGGCCACTGAAAAATTACAAGGAAACGCCGATGAAAATCCTGCTTGTCAGCTCCGCGGCCTGTATCATCGCTCTCATTACGACAGCGTGGCTGATGACATTCGCGAAATGGTTCCCGATAAAGGCCGTCGACAGCTTCGTCATCGATTATAAGACGATGATCAGAGCGCATGTCGACTATGCGTTGATGGCGCTGTTCGGCGTCGGATTCTACGGCTCCGGAGTCGAGCTTCCCCTTATCGCTTGCTGGTGCGTCGCCATCGGCGGATTTTCCAATCCGACGGTCTTCACCATCGCGGCCTTCGATCCGAGCTTCTGGAGCAAGCCTTTGTGGAAGGTCTACACGGCTCTGAGCTTCCTCGTGTCGTCCGTGGGGTTTGTCTGGATCGCCTATGCGCTGGCGGCACATGCGCTCGGCTAGAGTCTTTCCGTGTTTCATTGAAATGCGGAAAGACTCCAGGCATTTGTTTTGACGTGTTTCCAACGCCGAACCGGCGTCCGCTTCGGCTGTAAACTCTAGAACTCCACGCGCAGAGAGCCGATGAAAGTGCGAGGTCTTGTTCTGATATTCGAAGTCGATGTTCATCTTGAATTGTTCGATCGGACGAATCGTGATCGTCGGCGCGATGAAGAGATTCCGATCGGTCACGAAATTGCGATAGGAATCGGTGCTGTAGAATTCGCCGTTGAAACGGTAGAGAACGCTCTTTTCGTCGTTCAGCGGCCCGGTGGCGTCGAGCGTCGTTCGCGTTTCGCCGAAGGATTTCACCTGTTGGTGCAATGAAAAATAGGGCGTCTCGAGCGGACGCTTGACGACCAGATTGATGATGCCGCCGGGCTCGCCTCTGCCGAACAGCATGGCCGCCGGACCTTTCAGCACTTCGATTGATTGAAGGTTGGTCGTGTCGAGATTGCGCAGCCTATATTCCATCAGCCCGTTCTTGTAGATATTGCCGACGGTGCTATAGAAGCCGCGCACCGTGAACAGCTCGATGCCGCTGATGCCCTGCGTCACGCCGCTGACATTGGAGAGCAGCGCCTCGCCGACGGAGATCGCCTGCCGATCGTCCATCGTCTGGCGCGTCACTACATAGTCCGAAACGCGATGATCCGCTCGAAGGGCGCGAGCGCGATTGTTTCATCGGACGCGAAATTCAGATCGGTCGCGAGAATTCGGCAATCGAATCCGGAGAGGCGTGGTGGCGAAGTTCTTCGCCGAGAGCATAGAGCGCTCCGATGTTGGCGCTCGGATGCAATGTCCTCGCCTCCGACAGGCGAAGCCGAATGGCCGAGCTACTCGACCACGATCGCGTCGAGCCATTTTGATAAATGTCATGTGTAGATGAGGCGTGCACGACTCCGATCGCTCAGGCGCCTTTGAACGTCAAGAATTTATGTCCAAAATAGCTCGAGACGGTCGGTGCGCCAATGGCTAGGCCATGCGCGACTGGCTCGGCGAATGGGCCACTGAAGCCGAGCGCTGGAAAAAGATGATGCGCGAGTCCCATCGAGATCAGCCAGACCTGAGTTATGCCGGCGAGATTGACGAGCGCGAAAAATTTCGCCTGTTCGACGAGCGGTCGCGGCGAGTGTGGAAAAACGTAGCGGCTGAACAGAGTGAACGCGATTGCCATTCCTGCTAGATAGGCGACGACGACGGCCGCCGAAAACGGCATGAAATGTTCCAACGGAAAGCGCGATAGCCAATTGACGGCCGCGGCGCATCCCCCGAGCGTCACGAAGAGGAGGAAACGACCTCCTTCCTTACCGGCTTCGGAGCCGTACGTTCCGGCTTCAATGGTCATGCGAGGCTCCTTCAAATATTGAGCTTATTAAAAGCGAAGCTCGGTAGATGCCGAATGACCGCCATTATCAGCGCCCATAGCGGTGGCGCGTAGACCACCGGTCCCCTGCGCTCGCCCGCATCTGCAATAGTTGTCGCCACTTTGTCGGGCGTGGCCCACAGAAAGCCCTTTTTTTCGATGCCGGCCGTCATTGGCGTATCCACGAAACCAGGCTTGATCACCACAGCGCGAGCGCCGAGTGGCGCGAGCTTATGGGCAATTCCTTCGACGAGGCGAGCGAGACCGCCTTTCGTCGCGCCATACACGAAATTCGAGCGCCGACCGCGATCTCCAGCCACTGATCCGATGACCAGCAGAGCGCCGGCGCGCCGTTTCTCGAAAATGGCCGAGGCGGCCAAGCACCAGGCCGTAGCGCTGGTGAAATTGACGGCGATCAGCGCCTCGACGGCTAGTGGATCGCTCTCCAACCGCGCTTGGTCGCCGAGAACGCCATAGGCGAGAAGCACAATGTCGAGGCCGCCGAGCGCCTCTTCCATTTTGGCGAGCTCCGCCGCCGCATCGGCCGTCGCGCAATCGAGCTCTACAGGAAATGCTCGCGCTGCGCCGCGCGTGGCGAGATCTGCGGCGATGGCCTGCAGACGGTCCGTGTTGCGGCCGACCAACGCGAGATGTACGCCACGCGCGGCCCAAATCCGTGCGGTCGCTTCAGCGATCGCGGAAGTCGCTCCGAGAATGACGATGCGTTTCCCTTGGTCGTTCATTCGGCGACTCGTCTCCAGAAATCCGAATTGATCGCGGGGTCCTTCGCGAGCTGCTCCCACCGCGGGAAAGACCGCTGGAACAGCTCGCGTGATATGCGACCGTCCTTGGCCGGATAGAGCGCGCCCCCGGCCGCCATCAGGATCGAGTCGAGCTGCGCCATCGTTGCGAGCGTCTCGTTCCCGCGAAAAGGAAAGTCGAGCGCAAGCGTCGCCCCCGGACGGGGGAATGACAGCAATCCTGGCGATACAAGATCCCCGAAAGTTTTCAGCACTGCGAGAAAAGATGCTCGACCGGAGCGGGTCACGACGTCGAGAAGGGCAGGAATCGCCTCGCGCTGGGTCTCGCGCGGCACGACGCATTGATATTGCATCAATCCGCGTCTGCCATAGAGCTTGTTCCAATCCTTCACCGCATCGAGCGGATAAAAGAACTTCGTGTAATGACGCGGGCTCGCGCCGCGCGCGGCGAGGTTGACGCGATAATAAAGCTCGTTGAATGCGCCGACCGTCCATCGATTGAGAACGAACTCGGGCGCTTCGATCGGAACTCGCTTCCAGCTCTCGTCATCGTGCGAGTCATAGGCGCCGTCGCCGATCCAATTGGCGCGCGAGAAGATGCCTCGCCCCAAGCGCGGACCGCGCGCCGTGCTGTCGATCCAGGCGACTGTATGCTCGAATCGATCTGCGCTTTCTTCCGCCAAAGCCCAAAAGGCGTCGAGATCGTCATAAGGGATGATTTCGACATCCAGATAGCTGCCGCCGATTTTCGAAAGTCGCAGCTCTACCCATTCGATGACGCCGGTGAGGCCCAGGCCGCCGATCGTCGAGTTGAATAGATTCGGATCACTTTCCGGCGTCACTGTCAGTCTGCCGAGATCGCTGCGTAGTAAGCCGATAGCGCGTACATGACGCCCGAACGAACCAGTGCGGTGATGATTCTTGCCATGCACGTCGTTGGCGATGGCGCCGCCGAGCGTGACGAAGCGTGTCCCTGGAGTGGTCGGCAAAAACCAGCCTTTGGGCACGGCGAGACGCAGAATGTCGGAGAGGCTTACGCCGGCTTCGGCGCGTAGCACTCCGTTTTCGACATCGAGTGAGAGAAAGCGGTCGAGCCTGCTCATATCGACGAGCGCGCCCGCGCTATTGAGGCAGGAGTCGCCATACGAGCGCCGTAGCCCGATCGCCAGACGGCTCGAGGCTAGCGTGTCTTCGAGAAGAGGTCGCAACTCGTCGCGAAAGGCGGGCTGCGCGATTCGCTGGAGTGAGCGCGTCGTGCGGCCCCAGGAAAGAATGTCTTGCCGCTCGTTGAAAGGCGTCGGTATCGTCACAGCAACGCCGCCGCGCAGAAAAAAGTCGCCATCGTCGCTCCATAGAACAGGCTGACCTTGTCTTTGAGCGCGAAGGCGACAGGATCGTCGTTCAGCTCATCGCGATGACACTTCAGCCACACGCGTCCGAGCCACAGGAAGATGACGAGCGGGAAGCTCCAGAGCAGTTGTGGGTGCTTGTAATAGCCAGCCGGAAATGCGTCCTCGAAGAGATAGATTACCAGTATGAGAACAGTCGCTATCATCGAGCCGACGCCGAGCGCCAGAACGAGCGGCGCGTCGCTCGCATGATAGCCTCGTCCCGGCGTATGTTCGAGACCATGCGCGACCATGCGCGTGATCTCGGTTTGGCGCTTGGCCGCCGACAGGGACAAGAAGATGAACATCGAGAAGACGAATAGCCAGGGCGAAAACACCACATCCGTGACGACGACGCCAAGCGCCAGCCGCATAGAGAACAGCGAGGCGAGAACGAAGAGGTCGACGATAGGCTCCCGCTTCAACTGGAACGAATAGGCGAGGCTGACGGCGAGATAGAGCGCGAGCGTCACAACGCAGCTCGGTCCCGCCCAAACGGCGAGCAGGAGGGAGATCGTTCCTCCGCCGGCGATCAGGGCCACGCCGGTGGCGATTGGCAGATCGCCGCTCGCGAATGGCCGTTTCTTTTTCGACCAATGCCTCCGATCCTCGGTCAAATCCCACAGATCGTTGAGAACATAGGTCGCCGAGGCGAGCAGGCTCAGTGCGACGAAGCCGGCGAATGCGTGCAGCCAGGCGGAGGCGTCGTGCGCCTTTCCACCGAGGATGAGCGGAACGAAGACGAGCGCATTTTTGGCCCATTGATGCAGCCGCAATCCGCGTCGCAGCGTTGGAAAGCTCAAAGCATTGCTCGGAAGGACCGCGACGAGGTCCGTCAACGTTTCGATCTTCTTCTCCATGGACTTGGAGCGCCCGACGAAAATCGCAGCGGACGCCTTGCGCCAGACATGAAGGTCGGCTGAGGAATCGCCGGCGTAGATGAACCCACCTGGCAGGCGATGCGCCACTTCTTCGGCTTTCTCTGCGCCTTTCATATTGCGACCGTCGGCCGAAGCGATAATTTCGTCGAAGAAAGGAAAGCGTCGCTGGATCTTCAGCGCGATAGAAATGTCTGCGCCTGTCGCCAGGATGACGCGCCGTCCGAGTCTCGCTTCGCGCTCCGCGAGAGCGACCAGATCTGGGTTGACGGGAAAGGTGTCGACGTCCGCGTCGGTGACGGCCACGGCGAGACGACTTTTCACGATCGCTCGCCCCGACAAGATCCAGAACGGGATCCGCCAGGCGGCGGCGGCTCGCCGCTTGAGGAAAAAGAACAGAGATTCGTGGAGCGCGTCCGTTGTGATGAGCGTTCGGTCGAGATCGATCACCAGTGGGAGAGAGAGGTCATGGGGAAGATGGCTCTCTTCGCGCGTCTGTATGTTGGACGTCTCCTCTTCGAACTTCGGCAAGGACGCGATTTTCATCGAAAACTCCCGAACCCCATGAAGCGGTGGAGCCGCTCGGCCAAACGAATGTCGCCCACGCCGAACGGGACTCTATCGAACGAAACGATAAGATTTCCTCTACGTACGTTTGGACGTCGAAATTTAAAGAATTTACCTGGGTCTGGAATTTATCGTTGACGGCGCCTCCATGCCGAAAACACGGTCGACGCAGTGCTGCGCCGAGAAGACGTAAGTCCACTTCCTGTTAAGACACAGGTTGTAGTCAGCTAGCGGTGTCGCTGCCTGACGTGATTCGGATCATGGTCCGCGCTCGATCATGAAAGATTGGTTAGATGTACATTATCGATCGATTTTTCGTCGGCTTCTGGCCGACGGAACATCGATCACAGTGGCGTCGAGGCGGTGGTCCGCGGCGTCGGCATTTTTTCGAATCGTCCGGCCGGTGCGCGAGCCTGTGTCTGCTCTCCCGCGGCGCGTCGGTTCGCCAGGTCGCGGTGGCAGGCCGGTCGATCGCCTTTGCCTTCGCCGCGCCTATCTTACGAGTTTTGGCGTCGAATGCCATTTTTCGATCTACATCACGCTGGTGGCGATCTGTGACCCGCTTTTCTTTTCGCAACTGCCGCCGTTTCGCGTCGGCGCCGACAAGGAGCGCGCCTCGCGCGGCGTGACATCCCTATGAACATTCGATCCGACGATTTGCTCAAAGTCTCTTCCGCTCGGAATTCGTCCACCTTCGTGGAGGTCGCGCGGAGAATTCCGGCGCCGATGGCGCTGATCGCGTTCATGGGCCTGTTGAAACTCGTCGCCATATTCGTCTATGTGCCCGGCGGGTGGTCGATCCTCGAGCCGGGCTTCCAATTCGATCCCTATGTTCAGTCGCTCGTCGAAGGTAGAGGATTTGTTTCGTGCGACTATGGCGCGTGCGACCATTCCTCGAGAATGCCGGGGCTTCCGTATTTTCTCTGGGCCACATCCGCGGTTACGTCGAGCCTTCGCAGCGCCGCCGTAATCAAGGCGATCCTGCTCACCCTGCTGGTTATTTTCGCATGTCGTGGGGTAGAGAAGAGCCTCGTCGCGCCGACGAGGCTACACGTCGCCTTCTATGTGGCCGTCGCGGGTTTTATTCTGCTCGCTCCCAATCTGATCAAGCATGCGGCGGTGGCGCATTACGAAGAGGGCTATTTGCTCGAGATACTCGCCATTGCGGCCGTTGGCGCGTTGACCTTACTGAGCGGCGATCTCGAGAGGGCCGGATGGAACCGCTATGCTGCGCCGATCGCCGCTGTCTCGGCCGCCTATCTATTCAAGTCGTCGATGATTGTCGTCTGGGCCGCGACGACGGCGATCGTCGTCTATGTCGCTTTCGCAGCTGGACGGAAGCGGCTGGGGTCGGCGCTGATCGTTATGGCGTTGGCGGCGCCGGCGTCTTGGCTTGGGCATAATTACGCGACGGGACACAGACTGTCGCCGATGTCGAGCTATGATGGCGAGAATATGTTCCGCGGCTGGAATACCCATACTCTGGACATTTATCCAAGATGTAGCCTCGACATGCTGTTCGAGCCGATCCGCGTTTGCGAAGGCCGCGCGATCGACCTGCCGAACGAAAAGGGGCGTAGCGGCTTCGATTCGGAATGGGCATGGAACGACGATTACAAGAAGCGGGCGATGGATTGGATAATCGAGCATCCGGCTGCGGCGCTACAGGCCTTCGGCGTCAAATTATACAGTGTGCTGCTTTCGCCACGCCTCATACCTCATACAATGACCTCGGGGCTCGAGGAGAAGAAGCGAGGCGCGCTCGAGGAATGGATCGGCGGCGGTTGGCTCGCGGTCGGTCGCGCGCTCGAGCTCTTCGGATCGGGCGCCAGCCTGTATTTGCTGATCTGCGGCGACGCGCCGGCGCGACGCGTGGCGATCGCCAGCCTTTTTCTGACGGTGGGCTATGCTGCTCCTTACGTTTTGGGCTTCGGCTACGAGCGGCATTTCTCGCTTTTCGTCATGCTGGCTTCGATCTGCGCCCTGTTTTTATTTTCTCATCTCGTCCGATTGAGGTACAGTCGAGGCGTTGCGCCGTCGCGCCAAGTGATCGCCTCGGGCTATGTCTGATCGTCCTCGGACGAAGCCGAAAGGGCAATGCGTTCCGCCAATTGGCGCATTCGGCCAACCGCCGGGCGGCGCCCCGAAGGCGTCGATCGCGCTTTCATCGTAAGCGTTCACCCGGCGCCATTCTTAGCAACATCTATGTCTACGCCTATGCGCAGAACTGACACGAACCAGTTCATCGAGGTCCGCGCCGAACGTCTCGAAGGAGCGCCGGTCGGAGAACGCCGACGTTGGTCGGAGGACTTCAAGGATCGAGCGATCACCGCGTCGCTGGAGCCCGGCACGAATATCTCGGCGCTGGCCCGTTCGCTGGATATCACGCCGTCGCAACTTTTTGGATGGCGACGCGCTGCCTCTCTCCGCGCGGAAAAGATCGAGCGCCAGTCGCCGGCGGAGCCGCGTGCGGCAAAGACGCGGCGCGTGGAGATAGAACTCGGCGGGGCGGGCGAAGCGATGGTCGAGCGGCACTATGGCCATCTCGCGCCGACCATTTGCGCGCCGAGGTCGCGATGATCGGCGCCCGCCAATTTGGGGACAAAACTGGGGACAAGAAACGCAAGGAGCGCTGCGCTTGATTGGATATATTTGATTTCATTGGTGGGCCGGGCAGGAGGCGAAGCGCAGGCGTATAAATCGTTAAAAATCAAATGTTTGATTGCCGTCTCCGCTGGCGATGTTATGCAGTTTGTGCGGCGCCCGCAAGCGCCGATGTCGATCAGGAACTTTCGTCGTCGAAAATGATGTCGACGCGCGACGCCGCGAAGGCGCTGGCGTCGAGATCGATCGGACGCCCATCCGTGTCGACGTTGACGCTGGTCCAGGCGAGGATCGGAGCGGTGGGGGACGCCGCCAGATCCTGCGCCTCTTGCGACGTCGGCAGCCGGGCGGAGATGCGCGTCGCCTTGCGCGTGTAGCCGACCACGCCATAGCTGGCGAAGGTCTGTGTGATGGAACGCGTCTTCGCGAAGCGTTCCGCGAAGTCGGCGAAGCGATCGGCCGGAAAGCTGTGCCGGGCAAGAACGATCGGAACGTCGTCGCCGCTGCGCAGCAGGTCGAGACCGACGATCGGCGCGCCGACCTCGAGGCGCAGTCGCTGCGCCGCTTCTCGATCCGCAGGCGTCGTGGCGGAGCGCAGAACCCTCACATCCGGTCGTAGGCCGACCTTTTCCATATTCTCCGTGAAACGCGAGCGCGGGCCGATGCGATAGGGGATGGGCCCGCTCGCGACATAGGTGCCGCGGCCGCGCCTGATCTCCAGCAGGCCGCGCCCGACGAGGCTTTCGACGGCGCGCCGCACCGTGTGCCGATGCGCGCCGAGCTCTGCGGCCAATCGATGTTCCGGCGGCAATCGATCGCCGGCTCCGAACCGCCCGGCTTCGATCGCCGCCGAAATGGCGCGTTCCGCTCGCCGCCAGAGCGGGGCTTCGGGGTCGTCCGAAAGAGCGAAGGAGGCGTTCGTCATCAAGGCGTCACCTGCGTCGTGTCGATTGCCGCTCAGAGATACAGACGTCTGTATGAGATGGCAATCGACAAGAGAAGGCAGGGGGAATGAAGGCGGATGCGAATGGCGGCTCGGGGATCGATCGGCTTCATCAGCGCATCGTCATTCTCATGTGCGATGGGCTCGGCTCCGATTATTTCGCGGCCTGTCCGACGCCGACGCTGAAGCGCTGGGTCGAGGGCGGGATCGGCGCGCCGGTCCGCGCGGTGATGCCCACGGTGACGAACGCCAATAATGCGTCGATCTGCTGCGGCGCATGGCCGTCGGTTCACGGCGTCATCGGCAATTCATTCCTCGATCTTTCGACCGGCGCTGAAGAATATATGGAGACCGACGCGCTGCTTCTGGCGCCGACTCTTTTCGAGCGCGCGGCCCGCTACGGCGTGCGCTCCGCTCTGCTCACCAGCAAGAAGAAGACGACGAGCCTGCTCGGCCGCGGCGCGGATCTGCTGCTCGCCGCCGAGGAGCCGTCCGCGGAATGGGTCCAGCGTCTCGGCGCGGCGCCGAACATCTATTCCTGCGAGATCAATTACTGGCTGATGCGCGCGGCGATCGACGTGTTGAAGAGCCGGCCCGAGATCGGCGTGCTCTATGTCCACACCACCGATTATCCGATGCACATGTGGCCGCCGGAGGCGCCCGAATCCAAAGCGCATCTCTTGGCGCTCGACGGGTTTTTGGCGGAAGCCGAGGCCGCGGCCCCCGATGCGGCTTTTCTCGTCAGCGCCGATCACGGCATGAACTATAAGACGCGGTGCTGGGACCTCGAGAAGGCGCTCGCCGCGCGCGGCGCGCCGGTCGTGGCGGCCATTTCGGCGGAACGCGACAAATATCTGCGCCATCATCGTGGCATGGGCGGCTCGGCCTTTGTGCATCTGTCGGCGCCGGCGGATGCGGAGCGCGTCGCGGCGGCGTTGCGCGGCCTCGAAGGCGTCGAGCGCGTGATGACGCGGGCGGAGGCGGCGCAAATCTTCGGCCTGATGGCGGAACGCATCGGCGATCTCGTCGCGCTCGGCGACAAGGACACTGTGTTCGGTCATCTCGACGTGGAGATGGAGCGGATGCCGCCTGAGTTTCGCACGCATGGCTCGCTGCATGAGAGCGATGTGCCGCTCATCGTCCACAATGCGCGCGGCGCGCCCGAGGCGCGCTATTTCCGACACAATCTGGATTTGGCGCGCTGGCTGTTTCCGATCGCCGCGACCGAAGAGCTTTCGTCGGACGAGCGATCTTAACCGCGACTCTGACAATCGAAACGCCGTAACGAGGTAGTCATGTCCCGTATACGTCTTCATTCATGTCTCGCGGCCGGCGCCATCATTGCCGGCTCGCTTCTCTCCTCTCTCGCCGCTCATGCGGAAGATGGCGTGCTGCGCGTCGGAGGCTCGACGACTCTGGCGCCCGCCGTCACCAATGCGGCGATCGCTTTCATGGATCGGTTCAAGAGCTGGGAGGAGGCGGGTCCCTCGCTCCCCAAAGCCCAGCCGATCGTCTATGTCACCGGCGGCGGCTCCGGCTTCGGGATCAAATCGGTCATCGCCGGAGTCGTCGATATCGGGCTCGCGTCTCGCGATCTGAAGAGCGGCGAGAAGGATGCGCTCGGCGAGCATCAGGAATATGTCGTCGGCAAGGACGCAGTCGCCATTGCGGCGCGCGCCGATAATCCTTTGGCCAAATCGCGGCGCAATCTCACGAGCGAGCAGGCGCGCAACATCTTCAGCGGCGAATACAAGACCTATCGCGATATCGACTCGCGCCTTCCGGCGCAGGAGATCGTGCTGCTCGTCCGCGACGCCGGCGCCGGCTCCGCCGAAATTCTGCAAGACAAGATCATGGGCAAGACGCAGGTCTCGCCCGGCGCCTTGCAGATGCCGAGCCAAGGCGCGCTGCTCAAGAAGCTCGAATCCAACCGCAACGCAATCGCCTATATTTCTGCGGGCCTCGCGGGCGAGAGCAAGCAGCTGGCGGCCTTTTCTCTCGACGGGGTCGAGCCGAGCCACGACAATGTCGTCGGCGGCGCCTATAAGCTCGCGCGTCCTCTGCTGATGATCGTCAAGGGCGCGACGCCTGCGCTGACGGCGAAGCGCTTCGTCGATTATGTTCTGGAGCAGGGGCAGGAGACGATCGCCGCGCAGGGCTATGTGCCGGTGCGGCAAGCCGCCGCGTCCGCACCTCTGCCGAGGTGAGCGACATGACCGCGGATTTGTTCCGGTTGGAGCCGATCCGCGGCCGTTTCGGCGACCGCGCGGCGCAGCTCTTCTGCTACGCCGCTCTCGCGCTCGTCATCGTCTTTCTCGCCGCGCTGCTGCTGCTCATATTGTCCGAGGCGCTGCCGGCGCTCTCCGACCCGCGCGCGCTCTTCGGCGATTGGGCACCGGCGGCCGATCCTCCGCGTTTCGGTTTCGCTCATGCGATGATCTCCACGCTGATGGCGACCGCGCTCGCCTTGCTGCTGGCCGTTCCGATCGGATTCGGAATCGGGCTATTCGCCGCGGAGATCGCGCCACTATGGATGCGCGGCCTGTTGCGGCCTGGTCTCGAGCTTTTGGCGGGCGTGCCTTCCGTCGTCTACGGCTTTCTCGGCTATGTCACGCTCGTCCAGTGGCTCGAGCGCCATGGCGGCATGGCGACCGGCGAGTCGCTGCTCGTCGCGGCGCTCGTTCTCGCCGTCATGACGCTCCCCTTCCTGGCGGGCGCTTCCGCCGAGGCCTTCGCGGCCGTGCCCCGCGCGCTGGTGGAGGCGGCCTATGCCGCGGGGGTCACGCGCTTCCATGTCGCGCGCCGCATCCTCGCGCCGGCGGCGCTTCCTGGGCTGTTCGCGGCCGTGGCGCTGGGGCTCGCCCGCGCGATCGGCGAGACGCTCGCCGTGCTGCTGCTCGCCGGCAATTCGACCTCGACGCCGACGTCCTATCTCGATCGCGGCCAGCCGCTGACAGCGCTGATCGCCACCGAATTGCCGGAGGCCGGAGTGGGCTCTGGGAAGTATCACGCGCTCTATGCTGCGGGCCTTGCGCTGCTTCTCGTCGCCGTGGCGACCAATATGCTCATCTGGCGCCTCAAGGCGCGGGCTCTGAGCCATGACCGCTGAGCCGTCGCGCGCCGCATTCATCGCGGCTCTCGCGCCCCTGCCGCGCGTCGCGCGTGGATGCGATCTCTTCTTCACCGCTGCGGCTTGGGGCGCTGGCGTCGCCGGTCTTCTTCTTCCCTTCGGCATTCTGGCCTATCTCGCATGGGAAGGCGCGGCGCGCGTCTCCTGGGTCTTTCTGACGCGCGCGCCGGCCGGCTCCGCGCCGGGGGCGGAGGGCGGGATCGCGCCGGCGATCCTCGGCACGGCGGCGATGGTCGCGCTCGCAATATGCTTCGCGCTGCCGCTCGGCCTCGCGGCGGCCATCGGCCTCGTGGAATATACTCCGCCAAATTCGCGTGCGGCGCGCGCGCTGCGCTTTGGCGCCGAATGCCTCGCCGCGACTCCGGCCATCGTCTTCGGCCTATTCGGCTATGCAGTTCTGGTGGTTCTCTTCGGCTTTCGCATATCGCTTCTCTCCGGCGCGCTCACCTTGGGCCTGATGATGCTGCCCATCATCCTCATCGGCGCCGAGGAGGCGTTGCGCTCCGTCGAGCCGTCGCTGCGCGAGGCGGCCTTGTCGATGGGCGTCAGCCGCTGGCATGTGACGCGGCGCATCGTCCTGCCGCGCGCCTGGCCCGGAATTCTGGCGGTCGCGGCGCTGGCCGGCGGACATGCGGCGGGCTCGGCGGCGCCGGTCATATTGACGGCGGCCGTGGCTTTCGCCCGCGGCGTTCCGACGCTCGACGCGCCGGCAATGACGCTGCCGACGCATCTCTATTTTCTCGTGAGCGAAGGGGGCGATCTCGAGCAGGCCTATGCGACCGCGCTGGCGCTGGTGTGCGGGCTGCTGATCGCGAATCTCTGCGCGGGAGCGTTGAAACGGCGGCTCGCGCGCTGAGCGCGCGGCCTATCGAGGAGACACCGATGATCGCATTGGAGCTCGCGTCCGATCTCGAGCAGGCGCCGAATGCGCCGGCCGCCTTCGAGGTCGATCGCCTGACGACGGCCTATCGCGGCAGGCCGGCGCTATGCGACATCTCGTGCGCGATTCCGGATCGGCGGGTCACTGCGATCATAGGGCCGTCCGGCTGCGGCAAGTCGACCTTGGTCCGGGCGCTCAATCGCACGCTGGAGCTCACGCCGGGCGCGCGCCTCTCCGGCTCGGTGAGATTCGGCGGCCTCGACCTCTATGCGCCCGGCGTCGATCCGCGCGCGGCGCGGCGCAGCCTCGGCCTCATCCATCAGCAGCCGGTGGCCTTCCCCATGTCGATCCTCGAGAATGTCCTGTTCGGGGCGCTCTTCCACGGCCTCTGCAAGAAAGCCGATCGCGAGTCCTACGCGCGCGTGTTTCTGGAACAGGTCAATCTTTGGGAAGAGGTGAAGGATCGTCTGCACGAGCGCGCGTCGCGACTTTCGGGAGGACAGCTGCAACGGCTCTGCCTCGCGCGCGCGCTCGCCAATGGGCCGCGCGCGATTCTGATGGACGAGCCCTGTTCGGCGCTCGACCCGTTTTCCACCCGCCATATAGAGGAGCAGATTCTCGCGCTTCGCGATTCCTATCCGATTGTCATCGTCACTCATGACATCGGCCAGGCGCGCCGCATCAGCGACCATGTCTTGTTTCTAGTGGACGGGCGCCTCGTCGAAGCAGGACTGAGCCGCCAGATATTCGAGACGCCGCGCAGCCGGCTCGCCGGCGCCTTCATTTCTGGACATTGCGGCTGACCGGGCGAGACTGGCGCGACGCCACTGCTCGACCGCCACGGCGGCAGCGGGAGCTACGCCGGACTTCAGCTGACAGGGCGAGTCGAGCGGCGGCTTTGGTTTCGCGGTGCGGGGGCGAAATGAGCGACTTTTATAAGTGATTGATTTCATCGGTGGGCCGGGCAGAGGCGAAGTGCGGGCATATAAGGCTTTATAAATCAGATACTTGATTGCCATCGTCGTAGGCGATGTTGTGCAGATTGTGCTGTGCTTGCAAGCGACCATTGTGGCCTTTGCCGCCATGCGCCAGTGATCGACCTCTCTTCTCGTCGATGAGGCCATCGGATCGCGTCCTTACGCAGGACGCGCGGGCATCTTCGCTATCTTCTCGAGTGAAGCGATCATGTCGCGGCTCTGAAGCAATGTGGATTTTGAGGACCGATCCTGCGGGAAATGAATTGAACAAAATTGCGAGATCAATGCAGCGTGAAACCATCCGATTCGTGATCGGAACTGCGATGGTATGACCCGGCACAGAAGAACGGCGCGTCGGCTAATGCTACCTGGTCACAGGAAAGAACGACAGGGCTGACAAATAAGTCTGCCCCTGGCACTCAAATAGGCTTGGCCTAGCGCAGGTTCATTGCAAATCGCTGATATTTATCAAGTTTTCTAGAACGGCCAGCCGACGCCTGATGATCGGCCGAAGCAGTGGGCCTGTCGTGGACCGATCGATCGCTCGCCACTTGTCGCGGAGCTGCTCCAGGTTCCCACGTTTCGCCGGATCTTCTACGATTGCTCGTCGGGCGCTTTCTATCAACTCCTTTCCGAGAGGCAAGATGTCGGTAAGCAGCTCCCGCGCTTTCACTTCCGTGGCGGGCGAGCTCACGTTGTTTTCTTTCGACATCCACACGGCTGTCAGCAGCTTGAAGGGATCGGGCCATGCGGAGGCGCGGGACGATTCGAATTCGTTAGGGACCGGGAGATCGAAGAGAGTGATCAGAGCCTCGAGCGTGGAGTGGGTCGTTTCGACAAGGCGAACAATAGCTGCTTCGAAGAGAAATAATTGCCGATCCCATCCGCAGCCGGTGGCGAGAAAAATCGGCGACTTCGCGACGCGACACGCCAGGGCGAAGCCTTGCTCTGCGAGCCGGCCTGCCGATTCGTTTGTCGCGCGCAGGATCAAGCCGGCGACGAGATGTTGGAGCAGCACGACCTTGCGGTCCAGAAAACGACCGTCGACGACCTCGGAATGAATCGCCGGCGATGCGACGAGGCGCGCGAGAATCGTCGCGAGCGTGTCGAAGTCTTCCAAGGCTCGCGCGGGATCGAAAATTCTGTCGAAGATCGGCGAGCCTGCGAGCGGAATGTCCTCGGGCGCGCTGCTGCGCAGCAAAAGTCCGAGCGCCAGTCGCCGGTTGGTCGGAGCGACGAGCTCGGCCGCGGCGATCGCGAGGCGAAAGGCGCCCTGGCGATACGCGATGGGCAGTCCCGTGGTTTCGCACAGGATGACGAATGTGCTCGCCGGATCGGCGAAAACGAACCGCTGTGCGCCACGCTCCCCTTCGATCGCCGCGGAGTCGTCGGCGAGCGGAGCGCCGCCTGTCGCGCGGCTTTGCGTGATGGCGTTGGCGAGGCGGCCGGCGAGCTCGCGAAGCTCCCGGCGTGGATCGCATCGTTTGGCCTCGAGCTCGTCTAGCCGTTCCTGAAGCTCGTCGAATTTTTCGTCCAGCGTCAGATTGGTGCGGGTCGATCCCACCGATCCGCGTGCGAACTCGTCCCAATTGCCATCGATAAGATCCGCATAGAGGAAGTAGCCCCAGGCTTCTCGCGATTTCACCCACATCTCGCGCTGCCTCGCGCTGCCGAGCGTCCGCAGGAGCCCGACCGCTTCCGAGATCTCGTGATCCGCCACTCTGAGACGTCCGACCTCGCGGTGCACCGCGGCGCGCCGCAAATTGCCGCTGGCGTCGCTCGACTGGGTAGGCCATTTTTGGAGCAATGCGTCGACCGCGACGGTGTCGACATCCCCGAGCGCGCGCCATATCGCGGCGCGCAGGACGAGCTCCCTGCCTTCGCCTTCGCCGCCGGCGAGCCAGAGAATGTCCCGCAATGTTCGCGCCTTGTCCTTCTCGCTGCGCAGGCGGGCTTCCCTCTCCACGAGCTCGATGAGAGGGAGCGCGTCCCGCACCTTTGCGCGCGTATGCGCCGGATCGCGGCCGAGGTAGCGGTCGCGATCGGAGGCCGCGAGCAGGGCGCGCGCGCGTTCGGACTCGTTTTCCGGTCCTGCTGCGGATTGATGGGCGTCGGTCCAGACGGCGGAAATATGCGCGGCGAGATCGTCGAGATCGCGCGCAGCGCTGGCGTCGCCCGAGAAGAGCTCGCCGAGCAGGCCGGCGAGCAGAGTCTCGAGCCGTCGGTACAAGGCCTCGCTCGGTCGCGCGAGGCCGATCAGCAAGGCCTGGGCGACGAGGATCGCGCAGTCCCGGCTTCTGCTCTCGAGCTCGCGCGAACGCCTGTCGCGGGCTTTCGCCGGATCGCGCGGCCGCGTCTCTCCCAGCTCTTTCAGCCCCGACGCCTCGAAGCGGTCGGCGTCGAAGGCCGGAGCGACGGCCTCACTCAAGCTGACGATCAGCTCCTCTCGATTGCGCGCAGGCGCAACCAGCCAGCGCGGATAGGACGCGAGCCGGTCGCGCCAATCGTCGATCGTCCCGGCGGGCTTGCGTCCGCCATCCTCGGCGCGTCCAAATCGCTTCGACGATGGCCAATCCATGTCGGGACGGAAGTGTCGCAGCCGCTGATGGACGCCCTCGAGAAACGCCTCGATCTTCTGACTGTCGCTCTTGTTCTTCCATTTGTCGTGCTGCGACAAATCGATCGTGTTGATGAGCCGGCCAGACATGAGATGTATGTCGATCGGGTCGATCGGCCGGACCGTCACCAGATAGAGCGGTTGCAAATTGGTTCTGAGATGATCTCTGACCCAGCCGTGCCAAGCGCGAAAATTGGGGTCAGCGCCGGAGAAGCCGAACAGCACTACGACATTCTCCATCAGGCTCTGCTGAACGAGCGAGACGAAGGGCGCATATTTGACCGGATAGGAGCGGAAGTCCTCCTCGGTGAAAATCAGCCGGGTGCCCGAGCGAGCGCAGCCATGCAGCTTGACGATGCGCGGAGAGCTGGTCGAGGCGATTTGATCGACAGTTACGACCGTGTCGTATGAGCGATCGTAGGTGTCGACCGCTCGCTCGAGCAATGAATCCCAATTGGTGGTGAAAATGTCCGCCCAGGGCAGGCGTACGAGCAATTGATGAGCCAGCCCCGGCTGATAATCCTCATCGGGAACCGCCTGCTCCAGCGCCGCCCGCAAACGCGCGGCGCCTTTCTGCGCCTCGAACTTGTCTCCGAGCGTCATCATGCCGGACGCGCCGGCGGCGCTCGCATGCAGGCTTCTCCGCCGCTCCCACAATGGACAGCGCCGGGGACGGTCCGCTGGGCAGGGATCCGCGGCCCCGCACCATTCGCACGGCGGCACCAGCTCGTCGATCAGGGGACGAACGATATCGCGCCATAACGGAAAGCGACGGCTCGTCTTCGTCAAAGGCTCGGCGTTCAGGCTGAAGCCCGCTCCGATGATGGCCGTGGCGCGGCCGCCTCCGCCTCTCCCGTCGCGTTCGGACAGCGCCTTCGCGATCGTTTCGATGTAACCGTCGACATCCATCGCAATGAACTCTCGCAAGACGTGCTATTGACACAAACCGGCAAAATACGCATCATTTCGAACAAAATTGGCATCAACGAATGCTATTGGCAAGCGACGATTTCAGTTAGATTTAATATTGGAAGGACGCTCGTTGCGATGTGTGAAGACTATCAGCCCAATCCGTGTCGGGCGCTAAAGGACGAGCTGGAGCAGCTTTCCTGGTTGAACAGAGCGATGTTCGAACGGCTGTTCGACGGTCGCGTCGCCACGAGCGAATGGATTTCTCACGCCTTCGATAGAACCGATCCGGCCAGCGACGAATGTTCGGCCGAACGACATTCGGATTTGAGAATCGACGGCGATTTTTTTCTGATCAAGCAGGTCGATCCTTATGTCTATATCATCGTCGGGGATGCGACCGGGCACCACGCCTATGCGGGAGGCTTGAAAGTCTTTATCGCCGCGGCTGTGCAAAGAATTTTCGACAGCTTGGCAAAAGCGCCTCCTCCAGAGCCTGGAACGATCGTCGAGCTATTGCAGGATGTTTTCAGCGTGGTGGGAGGCGCTCGCGCCGGCGAAGTCGCATCAGAGGCGCGCGGCGGCGCGAATATCGCCGTCGTTCGGATCGCAACCACGGGCGAACATTCGATGTCCTATGCGAGCGCCGGCCTTCCGATCTATGCCTTGGCAAAGGGAAGGAAAACGACGAAGCTCGGAGAGTTCAACGATCTCAAAGGCGTGCGCTTCCCGTTCAGCAATGATGTCGTCGCGCCGTCGATCGTCTCCAGCGACGGGCCGCAGGCGCAGGACTGCGCGTTTCTCGCCATCTTTTCGGACGGGTTTCGCGACCTTGCGCGCCAGCGTCCGGGCCAGGGGGCTCCGACCAATGAATTCTTTCGAGCAAAGAGCGTTTTAGACGTTCTCGAGGCGACTGTGGCGCGCGAAAATGGCGAGCAGGTCGTTTCCGCTCATACGCTCGTCGAGGCTGTGATCGCGGCCGCGAGGGAGTTCCGTAAAGGCTGCCTCGTTCCCGAATTCGGGGATGACGACCGGCTCATCGTCGTGATCGATCTGACGCGTCTGTGCTCGCTCACTCGAACGTAAAGGCGCCGCCGATGTCGCGACTTGTGGGTGTCCGAAAAGAGCGAGCCGCCAGATCTAAGATTTTCCTCATTGCGAATCGTGGGAAAATTCGTTTCAATCGCGCCGAGAATTTTTCTCCTGTTCCGTTACGTAATAGAGTTGAGCCATATCCGATGATCGATGTCCTGCCAGCTCTATTTCAAAGAGCCTGACGACCGAGAGAGGGGCTCAATGACAATTCATTACAAGCGCATCGAAGACTTGGTCGCGATGTTTCGCCTCGGGCGGAGCGAGCTCGATCCTCATGAAAATGTCCTCTTGTCTGCTGATCGGTCGGATCTCGCCGACGGGGGGAAGATGAATGCGCTGTTCGAGGATGTCGATCGGCTGCTCACCGAGCGACGAGTGGACAAGAGCGCGATTTACGCCACGAAAAACATCATTCTCGAGCTCGCGGGCAATGCCGTTCTCCATGGCGCGCCGTCCGCTTCCCGACCCGAGCTGCTCGTGTTGAGCGAGCATGGCGATCTCCTGCGGATTTGGATGTTCGGCTATGGCCGCAGGGGTCAGATCGAGCGACTGGAGCGGATCATCAAGCTCGTCGGCGAGATGGCCAAGCCGCCTATGCATCGCGAGGCCTTGTTGAGTCGTCGGAGCAAGAGCATTCTGGCGAGATCGCACTCGGAGCCGAGCAAGGATCTCGGCGGCAGCGTCGGCGTGATGACGATCGCCGCATTGTCGAGCCGGCCTTTGCTGTTTCTGCCGCATCACATGAACGGCCATTCCTCTTTTGCGTTGCAATCCACTGTTTCAGCCCATGGCGTTTAGATGAAGCAAGACAAGAAAGCCCAGATTCCGGGCGTCGATATGACATTTCCCGATGGCGGCACGGGCCGCATCTGGGGCGTGTCGGGCGTCAACGACCTTCGCGGCGCGACTTTCGTGAAGGCGGAGGCCTATTTGAAAGAGCGCGCTCGCCTCGATGAAGCGTTCGAATGGACCATTCTCGTCGATCTCGAATTCGTGATTTCCAGCGCGATCGCGCCGCTCGTCGCTCTGCTGAGAACACTGAAGACGCTCGCCGATGAGAAGCCCGATCGGCGATCGGTCGTCGTCCGCTGGAATGTCGCCAAATCGAACGATGCGATGACGCGTCTCGCCGAGGACGTCGAAGCGGAATTTTCGAAAGCGGCTTCATCCACATTCAGGCTGGAGGTCTCGCTCGTCGACCCGTGAGCGCGCGCGCGTGACGGCGCTCCCGCGGCGCGGACGATGAGAGGCGCTTCCGACAGGCGAAGCGATTCGGACAAATGGCAGCTCGACCCCCGAGACAGACCGACGCCGCGACGAAATCGATCCGCGACATGCTCGCCAAATCGACCGTCTCCCTGGAGCTGCGCGCCGCGATCGAGGCGAAGCTGGGCGCGCGGAAGAAGGCGGCGCGGAGAGGCGCTGCGAAAAAGGCTGCCGAAGCTTTCGTTCTAGCGTCGGAATCCTCGGCGGAGCCCGATCATTTCGAAGTGATCATCGAATTCAATCGCGAGGTCCCGGGCGGCGTTCCGGCGGCGCGGACGGCGCTGCTCCTCGCCTACCGCAAAGCTCGCGAGACGACCGGTCCAGCGCTGACCGCCGAGGAGGGCGCGCTGACGACTGCGTCCGCCGTGTCCAATCCGAGCGCAGCGATCGACGACGCCGGGCTCGTCGACGCGTTCGGCGCCGGCGATCGTTTGAAGATCAAGAAGTCGCTCTGGACCGACAGCTATGTGTTCGCGTCATTGTCCGCCGAGGCCATTGCGAGGATATCGGCTTTCGAGCTCTTGCCGTCCGGCAAGTCGACGCGCGTCCCGCTCATTTATAAAATCTGGCGAGACCAGCCGATCAAACGTTGCGTCTACGTCTCGCGGCGGACGGTGAAGGGCGACGCCGCTCTCACGACATTCGCCACCGATGGCAAGGGGATCGTCTGGGCTGTCGCCGATACCGGGATCGATTGTCGTCATCCCCATTTCCGGACGCTCGACACATTGGAGCCGCCCGACGGTCTCGCGCATATGGACTTCACCGAATCCGGAATCGCGGATGCGCCGCTGATCGACGACGACGGGCACGGGACCCATGTCGCGGGCGTCATCGCCGGCATGACGTGTCGAACCGCCGATGCGCCGCCTCTGCCGGTCGCCGAAGCGACGCGACAGAAGATCGGCAATCTCGGCGTGCGGAAAATCAAGATCGTGACGGAGAAGCTCGGACGCGACAATCGTCGAGAGCGGGAGGAGCGCGAGCACGAAGCGCCGATCTCCGGCATTGCGCCCTTTTGCAAGATTTTGAGCCTCAAGGTCATGCGCGCTCATGACGACGGCGATCTGAGCAGTCTCATCGCCGCGCTCACCCATGTGCGAAGGGTCAATGATTACGGGCGAGATGGACGAAATCTGAAGATACACGGGGTCAATCTCAGCCTCGGCTATGATTTCAACGCCGAATGGTTCGCCGCCGGTCAGAGCCCTCTGTGCATCGAGGTCGATCTGCTCGTGCGCTCGGGCGTCTGCGTCGTCGTGGCTGCGGGTAATGGCGGCTATGGCGCGGTCACCGACGATCGCGGCGGCAATGTGCAGGCGACGCATCTCGGCTCGATTTCCGATCCGGGCAACGCCGCGCTGGCGATCACGGTCGGGTCGACGCACCGCGATGCGCCGCATTCCTATGGCGTCTCTTATTTCTCCGCCAAGGGTCCGACCGCCGACGGCCGCATGAAGCCGGATCTCGTCGCGCCCGGCGAGCGCATCGTGTCCTGCGACAAATTCGCGCCCGCCGACGCGACAGTTGCGCCTTACAAGGTGGACTCGGGCACGAGCATGGCGGCGCCGCATGTCTCCGGCGCGATCGCGGCTTTTCTTTCGGCGCGCAACGAGTTCATCGGGCGGCCGGAGGATGTGAAAGCGATTTTTGTGAAAGCCGCCACTGATCTCGGCCGTCGTCCCGAATTTCAAGGGGGCGGCTTGCTCGATCTGATGCGCGCGCTCCAATCCATATAGGAGTTCCAATTATGGGCGCTATCGCCAATTCACCTTTCGTCTGGTTGAAGTTCGATGAAAAAGGCGTCGTCGACGCCGCCGGACTCGACGAGTTGTCGAGAGTTTTGAACAGTGGTGGGGTCGACGAACTGGTTGTGATGTCCCACGGGTGGAAAAACGACGAGCGAGACGCTGAAAAGCTCTATAGGACGCTCTGGACGCATTGCTGCGCCTTCCTTGCGCCGGAGCGGCCAGCGCGCATCACAGTCGGCGGCGTGCTGTGGTCGTCGAAGGCTTATCCCGACAATTTCGATTCCGAGATGCTCGCCGCCGTCTCGCAGGCCGGCGCCTTGGGGCGCCGGGACGCCGCCGCCGTCCGCGATCTCGACGACGCGGACTTCGACCGCATTTTAGCGGAGTTCGAGAATTTCATCGGCCCCGGGAGCCGGGCGGCGATCGCGGCGGCGCGCGTCGCGGCGAGCGGTTTGACCGCGAACGAGGCGCATGATCTCGTGACCTTCGGCGCGAGAGCGGTCGCGGCCGACGCGTGTCAAAGCGACGTCGAGCTCGCGAAGGACGCGGCGCCGGTCGCCCGCTCCGCCGCCGACGCAGCAAAGGCGAAGACTCTTCTCCTCGCCTTGACGGCCCCGCCGCGCCTCCAAATCGGAGCGGGGGTCGTAAAGGCGCAAGGCCTCGGCGATATCGTTCAAAGCCTTTTCTCCGGCCCGAAGGCGGCGATCGCCCGCTTCTTGAATCAGCTCACTTATTACGAGATGAAGAAACGCGCTGGCGTTGTGGGGAACGGTCTCGCGGAATCGGCGCTGCAAAGTCTCGCCCCGGCCCGTCCTATCCGTCTGCATCTCGTCGGCCATAGTTTCGGCGCGCGTCTGGTCACTGCGGCGGCCGACCGTCTCGCCGCGCCCGGCGCGCTCGACTTCTTCTCTCTCACACTCTTGCAGGGCGCCTATTCCCATAACGGCTTGGCGCAAAACCTCGGCGCATTTCCCTCCGTCGTGGGAAAGCCGACGGGACCGATCGTCATCACCCATACGCATAACGACATTGCATGCACCTTGGCTTATGCGATCGCATCCCGTCTATCGCGCGATACGGCGCAAGGCATCGGGGATCGGCGGGACGAATTCGGAGCGATGGGCGCGAACGGGCCGCAGAGGCTGGAACCTACGGTTCTCGCGCCCGAAGACGAGACGGGCGCGTTCCGCCCCGAGCGAGGCAAGGTCAACCCGATCCTCGCGGACAGATTCATCGTAAAGACGGAGTCTGTCGACGCTCACAACAATGTCGACAATAAAGAATGTGGACGTCTGCTCGCCGCGACGCTCTCGTGTTGACGCGGTTGTGTCGACGAAAGCAGGAAGGTGATAAGTCAATCGGTTGATTGCTGCGGCTTACGCATGTGACGGCTGTAAGCGGACTTGGCGAGGGGCGGGAGGATACTGCCCCCGGGCGTCAGAATGCGCAAGTCATTGGCTTCGCATCGCGTCCGGCGATGTTGGCCGAGTGGTGTCACGCGCATTTGTAGCACGCTGGCGCCGCGACGCAATCTGTGATCCGCCGCGGCTATCTTTGAGACGGTGTGCGACCGGTCGGCTCGTTCCCCAAATGGTCGCGGCGGCGAATAGCGCGCATGACTGGCTCGGATCGAGCCGGCGAGCCTCGTCGCAGATCACCGTGCGACAGGAGTTGGCGCGGCAGGGTCGATGAGGCCGGCGTCGCGCAAACGGTGCCAGAACTCCGCCGGAATGGCCTCATCCATGGCGGCGCGATCCTCCGCAATTCGGCTCGGACGGCTCGCGCCGGGTATCGCCGCCGCGACCGCCGGATGCGCGAGCGAGAATTGTAGTCCGGCCGCCTTCATGCCGACGCCATGCTCGTCGGCGATCGCCTTGATCCGCGCCACCTTGTCGACAATGGCCGGCGTCGCCGGCGCATATTCGAAATTGGGTCCGCCCACGAGCGCGCCCGAGCTGTAGGGCCCGCCCACGACGATGCGCAGACCGCGTTCCGCCGCCATCGGCATCACGCGCTGGAGCGCCTTTTCATGGTCGAGCAGCGTGTAGCGGCCGGCCAGCAGGAATTTGTCCGGACGCGGCTCGTCGAGCTCCATCACGATCTCGATCGGCTCGACGCGGTTCACGCCGAGTCCCCATCCCGCGATCACGCCTTCCTCGCGCAGTCGGTCGAGCGTGCGAAACGCTCCGAGGCGCGCGCTCTCGAACATGGCCAGCCATTCGTCGCCATAGAAGTCCTGCGCCACGTCATGGACGAAGACGAACTCGACATGGTCGGTCCTCAGGCGCTTCAGACTGTCTTCCAGCGAGCGCAGCGTCGCGCTCTCCGAATAATCATTGACGATGCGGTTCGGACGGCCATGAGCGAAGACGCCGCTCTTCTCGCCGAGATCGCGGGCGCCAATGTCCTCGATCTCGTCGAGGATTACGCGGCCCACCTTGGTGCTGATGACATAATCCTCGCGCGGCTTCCCCGCCAAGGCTTCGCCCAAGCGCAGCTCCGCGAGGCCGGCGCCATAGAAGGGCGCCGTGTCGAAATAGCGGACGCCGTTGTTCCAGGCGGCCTCTACCGTCGCGAGCGCTTCCTCCTCGGGAATGTCGCGGAACATATTGCCGAGCGGGGCGGCGCCGAAGCCGAGCTTGCTCGGGAGAATCTTCTCTATGCTCACGGGTTCGATCCTTTCGTTGGCGCGGCGGCTGTGTCTCGGGCCGCCGCCGACCTCTGGTCGATCAGAATTCCTGCGCGGTCGGGCGCAGCACGATTTCATTGATGTCCACATCCGCGGGCTGCTCGATCGCGAACGCGATGGCGCGCGCGACGGAAGCGGCCGGAATGGCGATCTTGTAGAAGTCGATCACTCTCTCGCGGGCGCCGCTCGTCGTCGAATATTTGAGGTCGCTGTCGACGGCGCCCGGCTCGATCGATGTCACGCGGATTTTTTCGCCGATCTCCTGCCGGAGCCCTTCGGAGATCGCGCGCACGGCGAATTTGGTGCCAGAGTAGACCGTGCCGCCCGGCGCGAACACCTTCGTTCCCGCGACGGAGCTGATATTGATGATATGGCCGCTGTCCTGCGTGACGAAGATCGGCAGAGCGGCGGCGATTCCATAGAGCACGCCCTTCAGATTGACGTCGATCATCGCATCCCATTCGTCGGTGTTCTCCTCGATCATGGGACGGATCGGCATCAGTCCGGCATTGTTGACGATGACGTCGAGCCGGCCGAAATCGGCGACCACTGCATCGACGACCGCCTTGACCTGATGCTTGTCGGTCACGTCCAGCGGATAGGCGCGCGCCTCTCCGCCGGCTTTCGTGATCTCGGCGACGACCGCGTCGAGCTTGTCCTTGCGGCGCGCCGCGACGGCGATGCGGGCGCCGCGCGCCGCGAGATGGCGCGCGGTCTCGGCGCCGAGTCCGACGCCGCCGCCGGTGATGAGCACGATCTTGCCTTCGATGCCTTCGGTCATGATGCAAATCCTCATGTGTCGCGCGTGTTCGGCTTCTGCCGGAGACGAGGCCGACGGTTCCGCCTTCTCGCGCCGTCGGAGATGATGATTGGGCGGTCAGCCCACCTGGACAGGGTCGAGCAGCAAGGCCGTCCGTTCGGCGAGATCATTGATCGCCGCGAGATAGGCGCGGAAATGGGGCGTCTCGCGATGCGCCGCAACCGCTTCGCCGCTCGTGTAGAGCTCGTCGAGCACGAAGCGCGCGGGGTCGGTCTGGTCGCGCCATAGATCGTAGCGCAGATTGCCCGGCTCCGCGCGGCTCGGCGCGATCATGCCGGTGAGCAGCGCTTCGAGCGCTTCTTTCTTGTCGGGCCGGGCGGTGAGCAGAGCGATGATTTTCACTGTCATGGTCTTCGGTCCTTCATTTGTCGGCATGACGTTCATGCGCAGCGCCCCGCCGGTCATGCGCGTTCTCATTTCATTTGCTCATGTCGGCGCGAGCGAGCGATCCAAGGCCGCGACGAGGGCCGCTGCGGTCGGATGATCGGAGCGCGGATTCTGTCCGGTGATGAGCTCGCGGTCGATCACGACATGCGGCGCGAAGTCGACCGAGCCGACGGAAACCTCGCCGCCCGCCGCCGTCAGCGCGAAGGGCATGTCGAAATAGAGTTTCGCGTGGAGGATCTGGTCCTCGACGACCGTCTCCTCGCTCGCGGAGAAGACGGTCATCCGATAGCCAGCATATTGCCAGCCCTCGGCCCATTTCCTGGCGGTCTCGACGGCGCCGGCGATCAGAGCCGCGCGGAATTCGCGAGCGTGCGGCATCGCCGCGACCACCGCGATCGGGCCGTGGCAGAGTAGGGCGGTGGGCTTGGCGCTTTCGTGGAAATGGCGAAGGACATCGCCCATGTCGCGGTCCTGCATGAGGTCTGCGATCGGCGCGTGTCCGCCGGGAACGAAGACGCCGACATAAAGGTCGAGACCTTCCGCGATGACCTCGCGCAGCTTGCGCGGCGCGTTCATCGCGGGATGCTCGGCGTAGAAGCTTTTCGCGCGCCGATAGGCGGCCTCGTCGCCGTCGAAATGCGCGGCCGAGTCCGAGGCTGCGTCGATATGCGGCTTGGTTCCGTCGGGCGTGGCGAGGACGATCTCATAGCCGGCGTCGATCAGCGCCATGGCGGGGACGACGGTTTCGTTGAGATATTGACCGGTCGCGCCCCAGCCGCCACCTCGGACCTCGATCCGCGTGGCGTTGGAGCCGATCACCAGCACTTTCCCTTTGGTCATTGCAGCCTCCATTGGCTCGCGTCCCTTTGGACGCCGGCAACATTCGCCTGCGCCTATCATTTCGCAGCTTTATTTCTTTTATTTTAGATATAGCTATGAGATTATAACTGATGCGCTATGATCTCAATCTGCTGCCCATCTTCGTCGCCCTGATGGAGGAGCGCAGCGTCACCCGCGCGGCGGAGCGGCTCGGCATGACCCAGCCGGCCATGTCCAATGCCTTGGCGCGGCTGCGGGCGATGCTGCAAGATCAGCTCTTCATCCGTGGGCGCTACGGCGTGCAGCCGACCCCGATCGCTCTGGAGCTCGCTCCGGTGATCGCCGATGCTCTGACGAAGCTCGACGACGCCGTGCTGGGCCAGCAGGATTTCGATCCGGCGAAGGCCGAGTGTCTCTTCACCATCGCGCCCAACAGCTATGTCGAATATGTGCTGGCCCCGGCGATCGTCGCGCGGTTGGGGCGGATCGCGCCGGGGGTCACATTGCGTCTCACGCCTTATGGCGCCGACCTCGCGGAGACCGGGGTCGTTTCCGGCGCCACGGCGATGGTTCTCGGCCGTATCGTCGACCCGCCGGACAATCTCGTCGTGCAGCATCTGATGGAGGAGAGCCTGGCCTGCGTGGTGCGGGCGGACCATCCCGAAATCGGCGACAAGATCACGAGGAAGCAGTTCGAGGCGCTGCGCCACGTCAATGTGGTTCCGCCCGGCCGCCTGCGCGCGGGGCTGTTTCAGGCGCTGGCGCGACAGGAACTGCGGCGCGACGTCGCCATTTCGGTGACGAATTTCTTCGCCGTCGCGGAGATGGTGGCGGTCACCGATTATTGCGCGACCTTGCCGCGCCTGATCTGCCGCCGCCTCGCCGACGACCGACGGCTCAAGGTGCTGCCGGCGCCCGTCGATCTCGGAACCTTTCCGGTCGAGATGGCGTGGCACATGCGCTACCGCCACGACCCCGCCCATCGCTGGCTGCGGTCTTTGATCGCCGAGGTTGCGAGCGATATCGCAGGCGAGATTTGAGCGCGCCGCTCGCCAGGTCGTAGACGAGGCCGCTTTTTCCGAGGACGGCCTGTTCGACGAACTGAAGAAGGCGTTGGCGGAACGGGTTCTGAACGCGGAGATGGACGACGATCTCGAAAGCGAGACGGCGGCGGGCAATCCGTGCCGCTGGGTCAGGTCTCCGCCACCGCTGAGCGGCGGCATGGGCTCGCTCCGCCCCCAAACGTCGAGCGATTCCGGTCGCAAGCGGATCGACAATATGTTATCAGACTTCATCACATTCCAGCTAAGCTTCTTGGTTCATGTAGATATGGACAGCTTTCCGCGCCCCGATTGCAAATCGACGCCGAAGCGGGCGCCGAAGCTTCCGACTATTCCGATAATCGTCGCCGCCACGATGGCCGCACTGATCGGCGCGGCGCAGTTGACCGGCTCCTCGGAGGATCGGATTTCTCCGGCGGAAATCGCGCGCCGCGCGTCTATCTCCGAGGCCCGGCCGCCCGCCGCCTTACGTTCGGTCGAACCGAAGGAGATGAAAGCGGCGATGCTCGAAATGGCGCTTTCGTCGGAGGCGCGAGAGAGCCTGGAAGCGGATATCGCTTCGCGACAGGCGAAGCTGGTCTGGATCGCTTTCTACGATTCCGACGCCGAGGATGGTGATGTAATCGAAATTCGAAGCGGTGGATTTTCTCGAATGATCCGGCTCGCCAAGCAGCCGGTCGCCGTAGCGATCCCCTTTCCCTCCGACGGGGTGGCGACGGTCATCGGCGCCGTCGATGGCGGCGGCGGCGGAGTCACCGTCGGTCTCGTCGGGCCGGACGGAGCCGCGCCTCTCGCCGTGCTGAGCGTCGGGCAGCAAATTTCAATCCCGGTGATTTTGGAATAGCGCCATGCAGCGGCTCCTCTCCGCGCTCACGCGTTACGCGCCATTGCTGTTGCTGCCCCTATGGATTTTGTCCACCCTCCAATTGGCGATTCAGTCCGGCGTCACCACGCAATCCGCCAATGCGTTCCTCACACGCGGCTCCTGGTTCTATTTTGCCGTAGCGACAATGGCCTGGGCCGCAGTCGTCGCCGGACTGCTCCACGCCGGGAGGGCGTGGCCTCGCTTTCTATCCCACAGGTGGATCATGGATATTCTCGACCGCCTCACCAACAAAAATGCGCTGGAGCGCCTCGTGGCCGGCGAAAGCCGAATATCGGTGCTGATCGACGCCAATGATCTGAGACAGCGGCTGAAAGCGAAGGTCATCGGGCAGGACGAGGTGTGCGACGACATCGCCGCGCAAATTCGTCGCCGTCTGGCACTGAGCCTGCGGAACAGGCCGGTCGGCGTTTTCTTGTTCGCGGGCTCACCTGGAACGGGCAAGACCTATCTCGGAAAATGTCTCGCGGTGGCGTTGGATCGGCCGTTGCTCCATCTGGACATGACGCAATTCTCCTCGCCTCTGGCGTCGACCCAAATATTCGGCTCGCCACAAGGCTACGCCGGCTCCGACAGCTATGGAAAGCTGACGGCGATGCTGCGCAACCACCCGGAAGTCGTCGTTCTGCTCGACGAGTTCGAGAAAGCGCATGACGAGGTTCACAAGAAATTCCTCACCGCATGGAACGACGGTTTCGTGACCGAGGCGTCGGACGGACGCCAAATCTCGACGACGCGCGCGATTTTCATCGTGACGACCAATGCGGCGACGGAGCAGCTGACGAAGATCGCCAAGGCCGGCGCCGGCGCGCCCGACGAGATTCGGCGCGCCTCGGTGGAGGCGCTGAAAGCCGAAAGCTTCGCGCCCGAGGTTCTCAATCGGATCGATCGGATTTTCGTGTTCGCGCCGCTTCGAGGACTCGATGTCGCGCGCGTGGCCGCGCTCGAGATCGAGGCGATGATCGCCGGCTACGGCCTTTCGGTCGCCGATGGCGGCATAGATGCGCATCTGCTCTTCGATATCATGCAGCGGCACGAGCGCTTCGGCGCGGCCGCATCGTCGCGCGATCTGGCGCGCGCGATAGAAGACACGATCAGCGATTCTCTGATCGAGGCGAAGCAGCGCAATGCGCAGCGCGTCATGCTCGTCAATGACGGCGGCAGAGTGGTGGTCGAACCCGCATGAGACGTCCGTTTCTCTCGACGCTCGTCGCGGCGCTCTTCGTGGTCGTGCTCGGGCCGGCGCCTACAAAGAGCGCCCCATCGCCTCCGAAAGAAGGCGATGTCTATGTCGGCTCCATTCGCTTCGGCGACCGCGATTGGCCTCTGCCGGAAGGAAGCTGGGAGCTTCTCGCTTATATGCCGAAGCTGAATCCCAACGGCGTGCGAGCCTTCCGCGTCGCGCTCGCCCGATATGGCGAGCGGCGCAAATTCGAAGCGCTCGTCATGTTCGCCGTCGGCGAAGTCGGCGATCGACCCGGCTCCGATGCGAGCACCTCGGGGGAATGCGATCCGCCGAAGGCCCCGTATCAGGGCGAGAAGGCGATACGAGACGCCGAAAGCGACTATAGCTGCTGGAAGCTCGGGACAATCGATCGGACGAATTTGCCGCCCGATCCGGTCTCCGATGTCATTCGGCTCAAAATTCCGTCTGAAGAGACGATCGGATTGCTGCCGGCCGTCTCGTCCGTCACCAAGCGAAATGGCGTCATAGCCCATACATTCGTGTGGCTGCGGACCGAGCGGCTCTATTCGGGCGCTCGCGACGGAAAAGAAATTCCGCTCGCGCTCTGGCCGGGAGGACCACGCTCGAAAGACGCATTCGAAGGGCTGAGGCTCAGCATCATGCTGATGCTGCGAGAATGGGCCATTCACTGGGACCAGAGGGTGAGAGACGGGATGGTCGGCCCGGCTGCGAGCGCCGCGGAATCGACGGCTGCGCCCGCGCCCCTGCGCCTGCCCCGCCTCCAAAATCCGAAGCGCGACATTCCCATGCTGCCGGACCTCGGGATCCGTGCAGACGACGTTTTCTCCGACGTCGCGCCGATCGGCCCCTTTCTCGTGCCATTGCCGCCGGGGAAGTGGAAAGCCGTGCTGCGCAATCCGCAGGTCTATTCAGACGGCGCCATCGCGATCGATCAAGTCACACTCGTACGCATCGCCGATCATGTGCTCGAGGGCGTGATCCAGATCGAAGCCCGCTTTCTCGATCCTCAGGCCGAGAGCATTTGCGCGCAGAAGCGCTCGATCGATCTCGCCTCTTATCGCGGACCCGACGACTATTGCGCGGTCATCAATCCGACCGAGATTTCGCCGGAGGACGCCCGCTTTCCATTATATCGGGAACTGGTCGCCCGCGGCGTGACGAACGTGCCGCCACAGCTCATCGGCTCCTTTTTCGCGTTTTCCAACAAGCTCGTCAGCCTCTATGTGTTCGTCGGATTTTCGCCGGAGCGCGCGGGACTGCCGGCGCCCAAATCATATCGAGCGGGAGCCGTTCCCATCGAATGGACGCCCTTCGTCGAGAAGTGGCGCTGGTGGACGCGCCGCTGGGCGGAGGCGGTGCGCGCCGGACTGAGCGGAGAGCTCGATAACGGGCCGCTCCCCGCGAAATGGCGGAACTTCGATCTCAAAAGCGAAAGATTTCGCCCGGTCGCCAATCCGCGGATCGGCGAAACCTACATCGGCAGCGTGCCGGTCGGCGGCAACCGCTGGCCTCTGCCGCGGGGCGCCTGGATTCTGCTGGCGGCGGTTCCGCAATCCGTCGACGACTCGATCGTCGCGGACGAGATCGTTCTGGCGCAGCTGTCGAAGGGCAAGCTCGAAGGCGTCGTCAGCATAGCCTATGCGCGGCCCGATCTGGCTTTGCCGGTCGAAAAGGTCCGAAACGCCTGCGCGCACGCTTCCGGCTTTTTCAGCGAACGCGAGCGCTTCGAGCTCGGCGCCATTCAGGACTGCTGGGAGATACACATCGACGACGGGGCGGGAATTCGGCGAGCCTTCCGCGGATATGAGGCGATCGAGGCGGAGTTGCGCGCGCGCGGCGTCTCTGCGCCCGGACTGATCTTGAATCCCGTTTTCGAGATCGGCGACCGCGATCGCACGGCGGTCTTGATGTACGGCTTTCCCACGACCCGGCTCTCGGAAGAGCTGCCCGAGGCGGAGGCGAACGACAAGTCGAAATGGCTGCCGAGCCGAGGGCCGCTCGGCCCACGGCAAAAGGCCATCTACGCCTCTTTGCGGGCATGGACCAAGCGCTGGCACGGTTTCGTCCAAGCGGCTTTCGAGCGAAGGCTCGATGACGCATCCGCGCCCTGGGCAAGTCTCCATCCCCGCGTCCGACGATCGAAACACTGAGGCGGCTCCCTCGCAGAGAACAGGAAATCATGTCCGGCGTCCAACACCTCTGGCGAACCGCGCCCGCGTGGCGGACAGCGTTGATCATCGCGATCTGCGCCTCCGCGCTCACTCTCGCCTATCCGCCGAGCTTCACGAGCCTTCGGGCGGGTTCGACCGGATCGGCCTTGCCGCCGAGCGCCTATGTCTCGCCGAGCTCCGGCGCGACGCCGCCGCCGGAACCGGAGCCGACCTCTTCCGCCGTGAAATATGGCGATGTTCTCGAACGCGAAATTTCTTTCAACGGCCGCGCCATCCCGCTCCCGGCGGGGACATGGCGCGTCGTCGCCTCGCTGCCCGGCGCCGACACAAATCACGTCACCATCGATGTGAAGGCGTTGGCGAACGAGTCGGAAGGGAAGCTGCGCGGGCTGGTCCTGCTGGTCGGAAACGATGAGAAGACGCCGAGCCCGACCGGATTTCGCGCCGACGCCAATTGCGAGAGGAGCGACGTCATCTTCACCAAGCTGGTCCGCAACGACGATTTCGGCGATCAGCGATGCTATTATGTCGACTTGCTCATTACCGACGCGAAGGAGTCCTCGTCGCAGCAGCAAAACACTTTGTTACGCGCCGCTTTCGGCGACCTCGACGAAAGGCGCGTCACTGTGCCGAGCACAATGCTCGGAGCCATGTTCCGCTATGCGAGCCACGAGCGCCTGCTGATCGCGAAATTCTTTTTCAATCCCGAGGTCGAGGGGATCACGCCATCGGCGAAGGTCGCATGGCTGGACAATGACTGGAACAAATATAATCTCGCGCGAAATCTGGACAAATCACGATATGTCCAACGTCTCGAAGCCTGGGCCGCAAAGTGGGACACTGTCCTACAGTCGGTCTGGACAGGGCAGACATCCACAGCCGTAACGGAAATAGACCGCGTCTTGCCAAAGAGTCCCCTTCGACCTTGAAAATTTAGCGATGCCGGCGCGACCATTTTTCGGTGAGCAAGCCGGTCGCGGGGCAATTTTTTCCGATAACTACGCGATGGGTGGCCCTTTGATTTCGACGCAGGTCTCATCGACGCGCCACGATCCGCCAGCCCGGCGCGCGAAACGATTGGATTGTTTCGGCGTTACGGCGAGTGGTAGCGGAGGAGGGAACCGCTACCCCGAACGGGAACCCCGAGAGAAATGTTGCGAAGCGCCGCAGACCGTCTCGAAACTCCCCAAAACATACGTGCGCCGGGCATGTATCGCAAGTCTCTCGAAGGAGGCGATCGACTCGCTACTCCGAATTGATGTTGATGCAGATGTAGCCCGATGCAGCCACGGATGCGAACTTCGGGCGGAACCGCGACGCGACGCCGGTGATGATGCCGAAGCCAATTTCGCTGCGCCGCCGGCCCAAGCGCAGATTCGCGGTCTTATGTAGCAACCGCCACCATCGCTTGACATCGGTCGCGATCTCGCCGAGATTGTTCATTG
>NZ_JAHLJF010000001.1:2777590-3184085 GCF_018887255.1 Methylosinus sp. KRF6
GTGGGAGAAGGAAGCGCCCTTCCTCTCGAGACCTCGCCCGTTTCTACTCCGCGGCGGTCTTCAATTCCTCCCCGCGCACCACATCCAATCCGCGGAAGATCGCGCAGCGCTGGAACACGGCGATGTCGGGCGAGACTTGCTTCTGATGGCAGAATTTCGCCGTCAGCTTGGCGAGGCCCTTGATGTCGCGGCCCGTCGCAAAGGGGAAGACGGTGACGAGATCGTCGATCAGCGCATCGGCGAGCTTCAGCTCGAACTGATCCGACATCACGCGCCAGATGCGGCGCTTCGCGTCATCGTCCGGCGGGCTGTATTTGATGAGCGCGATGCAGCGGGAGACGATCGCCTCGTCGATATCGTCGACGCGATTGGTCGTCAGGAACAGCAGGCCGTTGAAATATTCCAGCACGCGCAGGAACACGCCGACCACGGCGTTCATGGCGATATTGTCGTCGCGCCGCTTGATGTAGACGTCGGCCTCGTCGATCAGCATCACCGCGCCCCAGCGTTGCGCGCGGGTGAGGATTTCCTTCAGCGCGGTCTCCATCGTCGCGACATTGAGGCCGAGCTGGCCGGAATGCACGCGATAGAGCGGCCGCTGAATGATCTCCGAATAGACTTCCGCGGTAAGGGTTTTGCCGACGCCGGGCGGGCCGGCGCAGAGCACTGTGGTGCCGCCCGACTTGCCGGCGACGATATCGTCCATCAGCACGTCCATCTCGGCGGTCAGAATGTCGATGAGATCGGTCTGCTCGGCGGGCAGCACCAGCTTCTGCTTCAGCGCGGGCTTATATTCATAGAGCTTCATCTCGTCGACATGCACCCACACATGGTGATGCAGATCGAGATGGAACATCAGAATGTAAGGATGCACCGGAATACGCTTGAACAAATGTTCCGGAATTTGCTGCTGCATCACTGCGAGCTCGTCCTCGACAGTGAACTTATTGCTCTTCGACGCTTTACGGATGAAATTGCCGAGCACGTCGCCGGGCGATTCCAGCGTCAGGCTGCGTGCCGAGAGAATGGCCTCGTCATTGACGAGGCGCGCGTCGCCGCCGCTGGTCGACAGCACCACGACATCCTTGCGCGACCAATCCGTGTCGCGATGCGAGGCGTTGGGGTCCTCGGCGTGAAAGCCGGTGCCGCGGCCGGTGAACTGCTGGCCATAGCGGCCGCGCCAGTCGAAATAGGTCTCGGTGGCAGCGTCGAAGGCTTCGACCAGCTCCGGCGTCTCGCGAATATAGCCCTTGGCGGCGAGGATCTCGTTGATCGTGCGCCCCGCGACCTCCGCCGCCATGATGCGAATGGCGTTGGTGGTCAGCACGCCCTTGGCGTTGGATTTCAGCTCGATCATCACCTTGCCCGCCTCGTCGTTGGAGGCCGGCACATAGTCGAAGCGGGTGATGACGTAAGGCAGAGGCTTGGAGGCGACGCTCGCCGTGAACAGCCAGCCGCGTATGGCGTCTGCGGTCAGATAACGCACCATCGCCGGCAGCACCTGCTCGAGCTCATTGGCCTCGAAGCGCTTGCCGCCGGCCTTCAGCGCGTCGCGCAGCGTCGCGAGCTGCGCGGCGCGGGCGCGCATGTCCGGGCCGGCCGCGCGATAGAGCTCCTCGAGAAAGGTCAGCTCCTCGTCGGAGAGATGGGCGAAGTCGATTTCGACCCTGTCGCTGAAGCGCAATTGCTCGGCGAGCCCGGCGCGAGCCGGGAATCGCGCCATCAGCGCTTCGACATATTGGCGTTCGATCTGAATATTCATCGCCGCTCTCGTCTGTCATCGGGATAGGGGGGAAGCGTCAGAATGCGCGTGTCTTCGACAGGCCCTCCGACGGTGAAGTGGTAGACGTCCTGAAACTGCATATCGCCCGGCGTCAGGCCCAGAAGCTCATGGACCGTGTCGTCGAAGAAGCAGCCGATGCCGGTGCCGGCGATCCCCGCCGCGGTGGCCCAGAGATAGAGAGCCTGGCCGATGAGGCCGGCCTCGAAATGCAGGCGCCGATAGGCGAAGGCGCCGTCCGCCGCGAGCGCGCGATCGAATTCGGCGATCATCGCGACGCTGAAGCATCCCTTGCCGGAAATGGGCTGCAGACAAGCGAGCTTGGTCGCCTCTTTCTCCACCGAGCCCGCATAGAGCCGATAGAGCGGCAGGCCTTCCAGCTCGACCAGCGCCCATTCGAAATCCTTGCGCGAGGCTTCGCGCAGCCGCGCGGCGACGTCGCTGTCGCGCTGCAGCGCATAGAGGCCGGGCTCCAAGCCATCGACGCGATGCACGAAGAGGATGAGCGTGATCGCCGCGCCCCAGGGGAAGGCGGAGAGCAGAGTGGATTCGCTCGGCAGCGTCGAGGCGATGAGCGCGGCGAAGGCCTCGCGCGAGATGGAGGTGGTTCCATCCATCTTCTGCGCGCTGCGGCGCTTGCGCACGGCGGCGCCGATGGAGACGCCTTCGAAACCGGGCGCCGGCCATTGCGCGCGCGTCGGCACCGGGGGCTTGGGCTGGCGCGGCTTGCGGCAGAACTGCCCGGCGAGATCGATGATCGGCCAGCCGTCGTGATCCTCGCTCAGCCGATTGGCCTGGCCGCGAAACTCGCGCGGCGCGTCGATGAGAGCGAAGAGATCGAGCGGCGTCGCCGGTCCCGGCTCGGTCGCGATCCACATCAGCAGATCGGGATGCTCTGGCTCGCGTCTGTGCCAGGCGTCGTCGCGATCGAGGCCGATGAGCGCGGCGATCTCGCCGTCGGACGGATCGGCCAGCGCCTGCGCCCGCCAGCCGAGCGCGGCGGCGGCCTGGGCGACGGCGCCGATCGCATGGCCGGCGTCGAGCTGGCAATAGCGAAAGGCGCGCTCGCCATATTTCCACGCCTCGCGCCAGGGAATGGAGGAGAGGGCGAGCAGAAAGCCGCCCTTGGGCAGCACGCGCGGCGCCGAATAGGTCGCGCGCTCCTCGAGCGCGTGCAGCAGCGGCGCGTAATGATAGAGAGCGGCGCTCCCGCCGAGGCCTTCCACCGCATCGAGCAGCACATAGGATTCGGTCGGGTGGAGATTGCCGGAGGAGGGATTGTTGCGCAGCGCCCAGGTCGAGCCCTCATAGCTCTTCCAGGCGCTTATGCCGAAGGAAAGCTCGAGAAACAGGCCGAGCGCCCGAAGATCGAGCGCGGAAGGCTGCGGCGCAGGGCCGGGGAAGGCCGGGGTCTCGTCGATGATCGGCAGCGGCGTCTGCCGCACGCCTTCGAAGAGGCGGAAGGGCGAGGGCTGCGACGTCCAATCGAGAAAGCCCGGCCCCATCGCATAGCGGTTCGGCGCATGTTTCGTGCGACGATGGTAGCCGCGAATGTCCGTCGGCATGGTGTCGCGATCGTCGAAGCTCATCTCGTCTCCCGCTCCCCCAGGCGGGGAAGGTATGGATTTTGATTGTCGGACGCTCGACCGGAGCCCGACCCGTAGCCGATGGGATTCAAGGATCGTGCCTTGTTCGCTGCGCCGCAAAAAAATGATCGGCGCCAGCAAAATCAGTCTGATAGTTAAATGCAGCCGTATCGATTGGGGAACGGCTCGGACAAAAGGAGCCTGCGAATGTCGCAAATCGTCGAAGTCGCCGCCGCCGAGCATCGGCATTTTGGCGCATTGGTGACGATTCGCATGGGCGAGCAGCCGGTGCGGCGACTGACCCCCAATGAGGCCGGCATTCTCTCGCGGGCGTTGAAGGCGGTCGCCGATGGCGCCAGCCTCGAGAAGCAAATTTTCATGAGCCCCATCGCCAGCGATCATGAATTCGAGGCGCTGGCGCATCCGGAGGGGGTCGCGGTGAAGGCTCCAGGCTGCCCGGATGTTTTTCTGGATTGGATAGAGACGCGCGCTCTGGCCGAGGCGCTGGCGAAGCTGGCGGGCTGAGCGGGCTGCATTTTTCCTCTTGCGTCCTCATGCTTGCAACCCGAGACGAAGGCGCGTATTTTCATGAGCAGATCCGCGAAGCGCCGACGAGACCGAGGAACTGAACTTGGCGGCAATGGCCTCCATCACGAAAGACGCGGCGCGCTCCTCGGCGCGTGATGCCGCACGTCTTCTTTCGAGCCTGCTGCTTCTTAGTCGCCCCTGAACGCCCCCAGGGCCGCCCGGCCCAGGCATTCAGGGGACTGCCGAGCTAAGACGAAACGAGAGCGCCCGCAGAGCGGGCCGAGCAGTTCAGGACGATATCATGACCGACAATAACGCTTCCGCCACCCGCGACGCCGATCGCGTCGTCATTTTCGACACCACTCTGCGCGACGGCGAGCAATCGCCCGGCGCCTCCATGACCTTCGAGGAGAAGCTCGAGGTCGCCGATATTCTGGACGAGCTGGGCGTCGATATCATCGAGGCCGGCTTCCCCATCGCCAGCCAGGGCGATTTCGATTCGGTGCTCGAGATCGCCAAGCGCGTGAAGAACGCGACGATCGCCGGCCTCGCCCGCGCCGCCGCCAAGGACATAGACCGCTGCGCCGAGGCGCTGCGTCACGCCCGCAACGCGCGCATCCACACCTTCATCTCCACCTCGCCCGTCCATATGAAATACAAGCTCCAGATGGAGCCGGAAAAAGTATTGGAGATGATCGCCTCCTCCGTCTCGCGGGCGCGCAATCACGTCGCGGACGTCGAATGGTCGGCCGAGGACGGCACGCGCACGGAACATGATTTCCTGTGCCGCTGCGTGGAGACGGCGATCAATGCGGGCGCGACGACGATCAACATTCCCGACACGGTGGGCTACGCCACGCCCCAGGAATATGAGGCGCTGTTCCGCATGGTGCGCGAGCGCGTGCCCAATGCCGACAAGGCGATCTTCTCGGTCCATTGCCATGACGATCTCGGCCTCGCGGTCGCCAATTCGCTGGCCGGCGTGCGCGGCGGCGCGCGGCAGATCGAATGCACCATCAACGGCATAGGCGAGCGCGCCGGCAACGCCGCTCTGGAAGAAGTGGTGATGGCGACGCGCACGCGCCCCGATGCGCTGCCCTTCCGCACCAATATCGACGCCGAGCTGCTGACGCGCGCGTCGAAACTCGTCTCGGCGGTGACGTCATTCCCGGTGCAATATAATAAGGCCATCGTCGGCCGGAACGCCTTCGCGCATGAGAGCGGCATCCATCAGGATGGTATGCTCAAAAATGCGCATACCTACGAAATCATGACGCCGGAGAGCGTCGGCGTGTCCAAGACCTCGCTGGTGATGGGCAAGCATTCCGGCCGCCACGCCTTCAAGGAGAAGCTCAAAGAGCTGGGCTATGAGCTGGGCGAGAATGCGCTGGAGGACGCCTTCAAGCGCTTCAAGGATTTGGCCGATCGCAAGAAGCTCGTCTATGACGAGGACATCGTGGCTCTGGTCGACGACGAGATCGTGACCGCCAATGACCATATCAAGGTCGCGGCGCTCACCGTCATCGCCGGCACCGCCGGCCCGCAGACGGCGGCGCTGACCCTGGACATAGACGGCGAGAAGAAAACGCATCAGGCGACCGGCAATGGTCCCGTCGACGCCATCTTCAACGCCATCAAAGCGCTGGCGCCGCATGAGGCGGCGCTCGAATTGTTCCAGGTCCATGCCGTAACGCAAGGCACCGACGCCCAAGCGGAAGTCTCTGTGCGTCTTTCGGAGGACGGCAAATCGGTGACGGGCCGCGGCGCCGATCCGGATACGCTGGTCGCCTCGGCGCGCGCTTACGTGGCGGCGCTGAACCGGCTGATGGTCAAGCGCGCCAAGACCAAGCCCGAGGCGATGAAGGCCGGGTGAGCGCCGCGCCGACGGGCGGCTCGGACGCCGAGCGGGGCGCGGCTTCGCGTTCCATTCGGCGCCGGGCCAGCGCGATCGCAATGGCGCTCCGGAGGCAATTTTTTTGGTGGCTGGCGCTTAGGGGAAAAAACATTCCGAGTTGAGGCCATGCACCAATTGCCGGGACGCGGTTCCGCGGCGATATTGCGCCCCGACACAACTTAGACTTGTGTCAATCGGCCCTATGCTACCGTGCCTCGTGAGAGTTCACGGAGATGCGGGCCATTTTTGGAAAATACAAAATTTTTAAAGATTCAAAATCGGAGTGAGACATGTCGAATACCCTCCAAGAGGTCAGCAAGGAACACGCGGACGCTCTCGCCATTCTGTCGAAAACCGCGCTCGATCAGGAAATCGCCCGCAGCGAAGCGGCGGGGAAGCAAAACGCCGCGATCGGGACCCTGCTGCGATCTCAGCCGGAGTCCAAATGCGGATGCCAACCCAAAGTGCAAGCTTGCGGCTATTTCTGCATCAGCGCGAGCCCCTGCGCCTGCGGGCCGGGCAATATCGTCGTGACCGCCGGCCCGATGGCCATCGGCAACCGGAACGTCACCTTCACCGGGACGGGCGCCAACTTCCAGCCCGACGGGATCAATATGTCGAATGTGTATTTCTCGGGACAGCTGCCCCCGGCCGAGAGCCTGGTGGGGGTGCAGGTGCGCCTGCATATCGAGATCACCCCCTATTCGGGGACGATCTATGTCTATGAGAATTTTACGCCGGTCGGAACGCTGATCGCGGCCACGCAATATGCCGGTTGGCAGGGAGCGCGGAATTTCTCGGGCGACGTGTACGGCTACTTCTATCTGTCGTGATCGCCGCCGCCGCCCATCAGGTCGGTGAAGGCGAAGCGATCGCAGCGCTGCCGCGAACTCGTTCGGGTGACGACTTACGTCACCCGAACGAAGCCGTTTCACGACCGAAGACAGAGGGCGCGCCGAAGCGCGAGCGACGGCGCGCCCACGCCGCCGCTCCAGACGAAAAGGCAGGTTTTTTCCAATAGCCGTACGGCATGGAATTTCCTACAAGACGCGAAATGCCCGGTTCGCTCTCTGCGAGGAATTCCCATGCCGTCGCTCGACAGTTTCAAATCCCTCGAGACGCTAAAGGTCGGAGACGACACTTATCACTTTTTCTCGCTGAAGGCGGCCGAGGCCAATGGCCTCGAGGGCGTTTCGCGCCTCCCCTATTCCTTGCGCGTGCTGCTCGAGAATCTGCTGCGCAACGAGGACGGCCGCTCCGTCACCAAGGAGAATATCGAAGGCTTCTCCAAATGGCTGACCGAGAAGGGCAAGGCCGAGCGTGAGATCGCCTTCCGCCCGGCCCGCGTGCTGATGCAGGATTTCACCGGCGTTCCCGCCGTCGTCGATCTCGCGGCGATGCGTGACGCTTTTGTCGCGCTCGGCGGCGATCCGCAGAAGATCAATCCGCTGGTGCCGGTCGATCTCGTCATCGACCATTCGGTCATCGTCGACGAATTCGGCACGAAAAAAGCGCTCGAGGCCAATGTCGAGCTCGAATATGAGCGCAATGGTGAGCGCTATCGCTTTCTGAAATGGGGCCAATCCTCCTTCGACAATTTCCGCGTCGTGCCGCCGGGCACGGGCATTTGCCATCAGGTCAATCTCGAATATCTCGCCCAGACCGTCTGGACGAAGAAGGAGAAGATTAAGGCCAATGGCAAGAAAGAGACGATCGAATACGCCTATCCGGACACGCTGGTCGGCACCGATTCGCACACCACAATGGTGAACGGTCTCGCCGTGCTCGGCTGGGGCGTCGGCGGCATCGAAGCGGAGGCCGCCATGCTGGGCCAGCCGCTTTCGATGCTCATTCCCGAGGTCGTCGGTTTCGAGCTGACGGGCGAGCCGAAAGAGGGCGTGACCGCCACCGATATCGTGCTCACTGTCACACAAATGCTGCGCAAGAAGGGCGTGGTCGGCAAATTCGTCGAGTTCTTCGGCAAGGGGCTCCCGCATCTCTCGCTCGCCGATCGCGCGACCATCGCCAATATGGCGCCGGAATATGGCGCGACCTGCGGCTTCTTCCCGGTGGACGAGGAGACGCTGGATTATTTGAAAATGTCCGGCCGCTCCAATTCGCGCATCGATCTCGTCGAGGCCTATGCAAAGGCGCAAGGTCTCTTCCGCGAGGCCGACACGCCCGACCCGGAATTCACCGACACAATCTCGCTCGATCTTTCGACCGTGGTTCCGTCCCTCGCCGGGCCGAAGCGCCCGGAGGGCCGCGTCGCGCTCGAGGATGTGGGAACCGCTTTCGCGAGCGCGCTCGCGAGTGAATATAAGAAGCCCGGCGATGTGACGCAGCGCTTCTCGGTCGAGGGGACGAATTACGATCTCGGCCATGGCGATGTGGTGATCGCGGCGATCACCTCCTGCACCAACACCTCGAATCCGAGCGTGCTGATCGGCGCCGGTCTGCTCGCCGCCGCCGCCCATGAGCGCGGGCTCAAGGTAAAGCCCTGGGTGAAGACCTCGCTCGCGCCGGGAAGCCGCGTCGTCGCCGAATATCTCGACAAGGCCGGGCTGCAGAAGGATCTCGACAAGCTCGGCTTCAATCTCGTCGGCTTCGGCTGCACCACCTGCATCGGCAATTCTGGCCCGCTGCCGGCGCCCGTCTCCAAGACGATCAATGACCACGACATCGTCGCAGCGGCGGTGCTGTCGGGCAATCGCAATTTCGAGGGCCGCGTGAATCCGGATGTGCAGGCGAACTACCTCGCTTCGCCGCCGCTGGTCGTCGCTTTCGCGCTGGCGGGCTCTGTGGCCAAGGATCTGACCAAGGAGCCGCTCGGCCATGACAAGAAGGGCGAGCCGGTGTTCCTGCGCGACATCTGGCCGAGCAACGCCGACATTCAGAAATACATCCGCAAGAATGTGACGCGCTCGCTGTTCCGCGACACCTATGCGGATGTGTTCGAGGGCGACAAGCATTGGCGCAAGGTCGATGCGCCGTCGGGCGAGACCTATAAATGGTCGGGCGGCTCCACCTATGTGCGCAACCCGCCCTATTTCGAGGGGCTGACCAAAGAGCCCAAGCCCGTCACGGATATCGTCGAGGCGCGCATTCTCGCGCTGTTCGGCGATAAGATCACCACCGACCACATCTCGCCGGCCGGCTCGATCAAAGCCGCCTCGCCGGCCGGACGCTGGCTCACCGAGCGTCAGGTTGCGCCGGCGGACTTCAACCAATATGGCACGCGCCGCGGCAATCACGAGGTGATGATGCGCGGCACTTTCGCCAATATCCGCATCAAGAACCATATTCTGCGCGACGAGGCCGGAAATGTGCCGGAAGGCGGGAACACCAAGCATTTCCCCGATGGCGAGACGCTCTCCATCTATGACGCCGCGGCGAAATACGCCGAGGAGGGCGCGCCGCTGGTCGTCTTCGCCGGCGCCGAATATGGCAATGGCTCCTCGCGCGACTGGGCGGCCAAGGGCACCATGCTGCTCGGCGTGCGCGCCGTCATCGCGCAGAGCTTCGAGCGCATCCACCGCTCAAATCTCGTCGGCATGGGCATCCTGCCTCTGACCTTCGAGGCGGGGACGAGCTGGGCCTCGCTCGGCCTCACCGGCGCGGAGAAGGTGACGATCCGTGGTCTCGCCGGCGACACGCTGGCGCCGCGTCAGACGCTCAACGCCGAGATCGTCTATCCCGACGGCAAGGTTCTGAGCGTTCCCCTGCTGGCGCGCATCGATACGCTGGACGAACTCGAATATTTCAAGAATGGCGGCATTCTGCCTTATGTGCTGAGGCAGCTCGCAGACTGATACGCCGCTCTTCCTTCTCCCACTCGTGGGAGAAGGAAGAGCGCGAATGCGCGACGGATGGGCCTTTCGGCGCGCAACTTGCTTCCCGCGATAGCGGAGGCGCGCGATGAAATTCTATATGACGCCGGGGTCCTGCTCGACCGGAATTCACATTCTGCTCGAGGAGATCGGCCTCGTCTTCGAGGCCTATATCCTCAATCTGCCGCGGGGCGATCATCTCGAGCCGGAATATCTAGCCATCAACCCGCATGGCACGATACCGACGCTGGTGCGCGACGACGGCACGGCGCTCTGCGATTTTGTCTCGATCGCGACATGGCTCGCCGAGACCTATCCGCGCCGCAAGCTGCTGCCCGAGGACCCCGCCGGCAAGGAGCGGGCGATGGAAGCGCTCAATTTCGCGACGCGCTACATTCATGGCGAGGGCTTCCGCCGCGTCTTCACGCCGGAGCGCTACGCCGTCGCGGGCGACATAGAGGCAGTGAAGGCGCAGGGGCGCGAGATCGTCGCCGAGGCGCTCTCGAAAGTGAACGGCGACCTCGACGGCGAGAGCTACGCCGTCGGCGCCTTCTCGATCGCCGATGCGGGCCTGTTCTATGTGGAGTTCTGGGCCGACAAGATCGGCATGGAGCTGCCGGTCAATTGCCGCGCCCATTACGAGCTGATGAAGACGCGGCCCGCTGTGCGGCAGGTGCTGGCCGAGGAAGGCTATCGCTGAGCTTCTGCCTTTGCGCGCGACAACTTGCCGCAGGAGAGCCTTCGAGGGCGCCTTGACCCTTCGCGGCCGCTCCCCTAGCGTGGCCTCTCGCAGCTCGGAGTAGGCGGCCCGTGCAAGTCGAGACCCTTTCGATCTTCAGAATGGCGAGAGCCGTCGTCGGCATGATGACGGTTGCTGTCCTTCTGTCGCAGATCGTGGCCATCGGCTTCGCGACCGGGGCGATGGCCCAGGACGGCGCGTTCGGCGTCGTCTGCGTCACCGCTCAGCCGGGTTCTCCCTCCTCCGACACCGCGCCTGTCGAGAAGCATGTCGGCCCTTGCTGCATGCTCCATTGCAGCTCGGCGGCCGAGGTCGATGGCTCCGATGCGGTGGTCATCGTCCTCGCTTTCGACTTCCCTGCGGCCTCTCCCCCGGTCTTCGACGATCGGACGGCCGTGGCTGCCGCTGCGCCGCCGGAATTGCGGCCCCTCTCGCCACGCGCGCCACCCGCCGCCTTCGCCTGATCCCATTGTGACATCGGGGACGCGTTTCGCCGTCTCCGAGCCGGGAACAGGCCGCGTCTGACGATCGAAGCGCCTCTCGCCGCCGATCGCGACGCCTGAAAGCGGGATTGGAGAGCGATCGACTCTTCCCCGTCCTTCAATCGATGAATTTCCGCCTGTGTCTCGCCGAGCGATCGCGCGTCTCGAACGCGTGGGCTCGCAGGCTCATCGGGCGATCCCATCGGCGCAGCGCCCATAGATGGCGCGCGCCTCTCCTCTTCACTCGGAAGCTCTCCTCCGAGTGGGGCTCCCAACTTTCAACCCCGCCCGATGACGATGGTCTCGGGCGGGTCTTTTTTTGGCAGGGTAGGGGGAGAAATCAGGCCGCGGCGGCGGTGACGCGATTGCGCCCGCCGCTCTTCGACTCGTAGAGGGCCTTGTCGGCGCGGCGCAGCAGCGCCTCGGCGTTGGCGTCCTTGCCGCGCTCGGCGATGCCGATCGAGGTCGTCACCGGAATGGCGCGGCCGTTCCGGTCGATGCAGAAAGGCTCGGACTGTATGGCGGCGCGCACGCGCTCGGCCACTTTGGCGGCGACGACCAGCGGCGTGTCTGGCATCACGATGACGAATTCCTCGCCGCCGAGCCGGCAGATGAGATCGGCGCTGCGCACCACGCGCTTCATGCGTTGCGCGAAATGCTTCAGCACCTCGTCGCCGGCGTCATGGCCGTGGGTGTCGTTGACCGATTTGAAGTGATCGATGTCGAGCATCATCAGCGTCAGCGCGCGGCCCTTATGGGCGGCCTGGTCGAGCAGAGCGGCGAGATGCTTCTCGAGATAGCGCCGGTTGTTGAGGCCGGTCAGCGAATCGACGGCGGCGAGCTCGATGGCGGCCTGCAGATCGGACCGCAGGCTGTCGGCGTAGCGCTTGCGGCGCAGCTGGCTGCGCACGCGGGCGACCAGCTCGTTGCGGTCGATCGGACGCAGAATATAATCATTCACGCCGAGATCGAGCCCTCGCAATACGCGATTGCGGTCGTCGGTCTCGGCTATGACGAGAATGGGCAGCGCGCGCGTGCGCTCGAGCGAGCGAATCTGGCTGCAAAAGCGCAGCGCGTCGAAGCCCTCGAGGTCGAGGCTGACGGCGATGAGGTCGAAATCGCCGTCCGCGGCGCGGAACAGCGCGTCCTGCGGATCGGAGACGATCGTCACCTCATGCTGATCGCGCAGCGCAATGGTGATTCGCTCGGCCGAGCCGCCGCGATCCTCGAGCACGAGAATGCGGCCGTTCTTGCCGGCGTCGGCCATTGCGCGCGCGCCCTTGTCGCCGAGGCCGAGGCTGGCGGAAGTGTCCGCGCGGGCGCGCAATTCGTCGAGCATCACCTTGAGGCGTGCGAGCGAGCGAACGCGCGCGATGAGCGCGATCTCGTCGACGGGCTTGGTGAGGAAGTCGTCGGCGCCAGCCTCGAGGCCGCGCAGCCGGTCGGCCGGCTGATCGAGCGCCGTGATCATCACCACCGGAATATGCGCGGTGACGGGATCCGCCTTGAGGCGCCGGCACACTTCGAAGCCGTCCATGCCGGGCATCATGACGTCGAGCAGCACGATGTCGCAGCGTCCCTCGCGGCAGAGCGCGATCGCCTCCGGCCCGTTGGTCGCCGAGAGGACGTCGAAATATTCGGCGGTCAGCCGCGCCTCGAGCAATTTGATGTTGGGCAAAAGATCGTCGACGATCAGAATGCGTGCGGTCATGACGCTCGGCCTCTCACCTGTCCACCAAAAAAGCGTTCACTGTTTCCAAAAAGCGGGCCACGGAGATCGGCTTCGAGAGGTAGGCCTCGCAGCCGCCCTGGCGAATTTTCTCCTCATCGCCCTTCATCGCGAAGGCGGTGATGGCGATGATCGGGATGGAGCGCAGCTGCTCGTCGTCCTTGAGCCAGCGCGTGACCTCGAGCCCGGAGATTTCCGGCAGCTGAATGTCCATCAAAATGAGGTCCGGCGAGTGGCTGCGCGCCAGCGCGATCGCCTCGACGCCGCTCTTTGTCTGCAGCGTCGAATGCCCATTGGCCTCGAGGAGATCGTTGAAGAGCTTCATGTTGAGCTCATTATCCTCTACGATGAGGACTGTTTTCGGCATTGGCTGCGACTCTCGCGATTCTGCTCTCGTTTCGGCGCGGCGCGCGCCCATTGGCGTCTCGTTCCCGAAGGCGGCGGCGGAAGGTTCCGTCTCGTCTCGAAATCGAAAGCCGGTGCATTCGAAGACGATCTCGCCTTCGGGTTAGCAGATGAAGATTGATGAAATGAAAATCGAAAAGACTAGACACCGTCTCGGTGGCGAAAAGCGGGCAGCCGCGCCATCGAAATCGGAAGCCCGATCTATGGCGTTGCGATCATTGGTCTTTCTGGCTGCGGATGATGATCGCATGGGTCGCTTTCTGGCGCTCACCGGCGTCGATCCTGGCGATATTCGCGCGCTGATGGGCGAGGAAGGCTTTCAGATCGCTCTGCTCGCGCATATTTGCGGCGACGAGCCGCTGCTCATCGATTTCGCCAGCGGAGAAAATATTTCGCCCGAGAGCGTCGTCGCGGCGCTGATGGCGCTATCCGGCCCCATAATGGATTGAGGCGCGAAAGCGGCGCAACGGAGTCGAAGCGCCGAATCATCGCCGCTTTTCGTCATGATTGCCCATCATCCAGGCTATCGGCCCCCGCTTTCGCGACGATTCCATCCTGGAAGGATTGCACGCCGGAGACGCCGATCGCTCCCACAATATCGCCGCGATAGACGAGCGGCAGGCCGCCTTCCACCGCCGTGATCCCGGGCAGGCTGAGCATGGCGACGCGGCCGCCGGCGACGATGTCCTCGAGCGCCTTGCTCGGACGCTTGAACAAGGCCGCTGTGCGCGCCTTCTGCGTCGCGATCTCGGCGGAGGCGGGCTGCGTTCCGTCGATGCGCTGCAAAAGCACGAGATGACCGCCCTCGTCTACGATGGCGATGACGACGCTCCAGCCATTCTTCACCGCTTCGGCCTCGGCCGTGGCGGCGACATGTCTGGCGTCGGCGAGAGTGAGAGCGAATCTGGTCTTCATCGTCTGGGAGTCCTCTTCTTCGCAACCGCAGCGAGCGCCGCTCTTGCACGTCGGCGCCCGCTCGAATAGGGAGGTTACGAGCACGACACGGCCGGGACGCGCAAGCCGGCCGCAGCGCCGAGCCGCAGTTTCGGCAATTTAGTGAGACCGCATGTCCCTCCTCATGCCGCTGCCCGAGCAGGCGATAATGGCGCGCCGCGAGGAGCTGATCGCGCGCCTTCGCGCCATTCTGCCCGCAGCCAATGTCATCGCGGACGAAACCGCGCGCCGCGCTTATGAATGCGACGCGCTGGTCATGTATCGCGCTCTGCCGCTGGTCGTGGCGCTGCCGGAGACGGTGGCGCAGGTGAGCGCGATCATGGCGCTGGCGCAGGAGATGAGTGTGAAAGTGGTGCCGCGCGGCGCCGGCACCTCGCTCTCCGGCGGCGCGCTGCCGCTCGAGGACGGCATTCTGCTCGGAATGTCCAAGTTCAATCGCATATTGGAGGTGGATTTCGAGAATCGCTGCGCGCGCGTGCAGCCCGGCGTGCAAAATCTCGCCATTTCGAAAGCCGTCGAATATGCGGGCTTCTATTATGCGCCCGATCCCTCCTCGCAGATCGCCTGCACCATAGGCGGCAATGTCGGCGAGAACGCCGGCGGCGTGCATTGCCTGAAATATGGGCTGACCACCAACAACATACTCGGCCTCGAGATGGTGCTGATGGGCGGCGAGGTGCTGCGCCTCGGCGGCAAGCATCTGGACAGCGAGCTCTATGATCTCATGGGGCTGATGACGGGCTCGGAAGGGCTGCTCGGCGTGGTGACGGAAGTGACGGTGCGGCTGCTGCAAAAGCCGGTTTCCGCCCGCGGCCTGCTGCTCGCTTTTCCCACAGTGGAGGCCGGCGCGCGCTGTGTCGGCGCCATTATCGCGCATGGCATTATTCCGGGCGGGCTCGAGATGATGGACGCCGCCACCATTGGCGCTGTCGAGAATTTCCAGCCCTGCGGCTATCCGCTCGACGCCGGCGCCATCGTCATCGTGGAACTGGACGGCACGCCGGCCGAGGTCGATCATCTCGTCGCCGTCGTCGAGAGCATCGCTCGCGATGAAGGCGCAACGCAGACGCGCGTCTCGCAGAACGAGGCGGAGCGGCTACGCTTCTGGGCCGGACGCAAGAACGCTTTTCCGGCGGTGAGCTGCATCGGCCCGGATTATCTCTGCATGGACGGCACGATCCCGCGCGGCCGGCTGCCGGAGGTGCTCACGCGCATGGACGGACTGGCGAAGTTTCACGGGCTTCGCGTCGCCAATGTGTTCCACGCCGGAGACGGCAATCTGCATCCGCTCATTCTCTATGACGCCTCCAAGGAGGGCGATATCGAACGGGCCGAAAAGCTCGGCGCCGATATTCTCCGCCTCTGCGTCGAAGTCGGCGGCGTGCTGACCGGCGAGCATGGCGTCGGCGTCGAGAAGCGCGATCTGATGGGCGAGATGTTCGACGAGACTGATCTGGCGCAGCAGCAGCGGGTCAAATGCGCCTTCGATCCGCAGCACAGGCTCAATCCGGGAAAAGTGTTTCCGACTCTACATCGCTGCGCCGAACTCGGCATGATGCATGTGCAGAGCGGCAAGCTGCCGTTCCCAGAGCTGCCGAGGTTTTGAGCGCGATGAATGCCGGTTTTCAACCATCTCCGTGCGCGCTCCTTCTCCCGCCGAGCGGGAGAAGGAGGGGCTGTCAGATGAAATGGATTCATTCATCATCTTACGGCAAAGCCTTTGACAAACGGACCGATCGCCTTCATGAGATGAATAAATCTCATTTATGAGAGGCGGCGATGCGGGCTCTGCCCTCGCTTGTGTCCTTGAGGGCTTTCGAGGCGGCCGCGCGGCGGGAGAGCTTCAAGCTCGCCGCCGCCGAGCTCGGCGTCACGCCGACGGCGATCAGCCATCAGATCAAGGGCCTCGAAACCGAGCTCGGCCTGCGTCTCTTCACGCGCAAGGCGCGCGAGGTCGCGCTGACGCCGCGAGGGCTGGCGCTCTATCTCGATCTGCGCGTCGCCTTCGATTCCATGGCCGAGGCGGTGGATCGCGCGCGCCGGCCGACCGAGCGCAAGCAGGCGGCGACCCTCTCTGCGACTGTCGCCTTCACCTCGCGAGCGCTGGCGCCGCGCGCGGAATCCTTCCGCGGCCGCAATCCCGGCTGGGACTTGCGGCTGCACGCCTCCGACCGGCCGGCCAATCTGCGCGCCGGCGAGGCCGACGCCGCGATTCGCTGCGGCGTCGGCCACTATTCCGGCCAGGTGGCGACGCCGCTGTTCACCGATCGCTATGCGCCCGTATGCAGCCCGCGTCTCGACATACGCCGCCCCAAGCATCTCGCCGGGGCGACGCTCATTCATCGCGAATGGGGCCCGCACGCCAATGGCCCGCGCCTGCCGAGCTGGCGCCGCTGGGCCGACGAGCGCGGCGCCAAGAGCTTCGACCCGGAACTCGGAATCGTCGTCGCGGACGAGGAGAGCGCCATTCGCGCCGCGGTCGCCGGTCGAGGCGTGGCGCTCGCCAGCCTGTCGCTGGTCGCCGCCGAACTCGCCTCCGGCGCGCTCACGCAGCCCTTCGGCCCCGTGCTCGACGGGCTGCAATATGACTTCGTCCACCCGCTCGGCGCGGATGACCGTCCGGCGGTCGCCGCGCTCAAAGACTGGGCCGTCGCCGAATTCGCGACCGAGCCGGCAAAGGCCGCGCTCGGCTGAATCGGCTGCGCGACGTCAATAGCCGAAGGGGCTCGTCATCGGTGCGGATTGCCAGCTCTTCACGCTCGAGGTGATGGAGCGATAGCGCTGGCTCGGCCCATAGGCGAGCGCATGGGAGCGGTGCGGCCGATGCAGCTTCGCCACCTGGGCGCGATGCGTCTTATGCGCCGCATAGCGCGTGGGCGACGAGCCGGTGATGGAAATCTGCGCGCCTTCCTGTTGAACGAGCTTGTAGAGCGTCGCGGCGTTGGCCGGCGAGATGCGCACGCAGCCATGCGAGGCCGGACGGCCGAGCGCGCCGGTCGCATTGGTGCCGTGGATCGCATAGCCGCCGTTGAAGAAGATCGAATGCGGCATGGCCGAATTGTGATATTTGCGCGAATAATGCATTTTTTGCAGGCTGGTCGGCGAATAGACGCCGCGCGGCGTCACATAGCCCGCGCGCGCCGTCGAGACAGGCCAGCTATGGGAGCCTTTGGAGGACTCGACCTGCATTCTCTGGGTCGAGAGATCGATATGGATTTGCACGGTCGCCTGAGCCGCGCCGATCGATGCGAACAGCGCGACGAGAACGAGCCCGAGGGCTTTGAAACAACGCATCACAACACTCCCCACGAACACGAGACACATGCCGCACAGTTAGGGCGGCATAAAATGGCGCCTCTTACGTAGGGGCAATCTATATCCGAGGGTAAGGTTGACGCGAAAGCCGAAAAACGAGGCGATTCGATTCGCCTTCTCTTTCCGATGCTGCGCGGACTGGCGAAAAGACCGAAAAGCGACCAGATTCCGACCGATTCTCGCTTTACCTTCCCCCCTCATCGCTGCGAAGGGCCGCAAAAATGATCCAACCGAGATCGGCCGCATTCGTTCTCTGGCTCGCCGCGATCGCCCCGGCCTTCGCGCAGGACAAGGGCACGCTGGATCCCAAGCCCTTGCCGCCGCTCGCCCATCCCGATGATCCATCGACGCCCGCCAAGGAGCTGTTCGGCCGCGCGACCGGCCCGGCCCCGCTCGATCCCGATCCGGTCGGCTTTTATTCGCATGGCTGTCTCGCCGGCGCCGAGGCGCTGCCGGTGAACGGTCCGAATTGGCAGATCATGCGCCTGTCGCGCAATCGCTTCTGGGGCCATCCGGCGCTCATCGGCTTTCTGCAACGCCTCGCCCCGGCGGCGTCGCAGGCCTCCGGCTGGCCGGGCCTGCTCATCGGCGATATTTCGCAGCCGCGCGGCGGCCCCATGCTCACCGGCCACGCCTCGCATCAGATCGGCCTCGACGCCGACATTTGGCTCACCCCCATGCCGCAGCGGGAATTGTCGCGCGCCGAGCGGGAGGAGATGTCGGCCACCGATATGGTGCGCGAGGATCGGCTCGATATCGATCCCGAGGTCTGGACCGAGGGCCATCTCGCCGTTCTGCGCACGGCGGCGCGCGCGCCGGAGGTGCAGCGTATCTTCGTCAACGCCGCCATCAAAAGGGCGCTGTGCCGGCAGGCGACCGGCGATCGCTCCTGGCTCGCCAAGGTGCGCCCCATGTTCGGGCACAATTACCACTTCCACATAAGGCTCTATTGCCCGAAGGATGCGGAGAGCTGCAAGGATCAGGACCCCGTGCCGGCGGGCGACGGCTGCGATTCATCCCTCGCCTGGTGGTTCACCGACGAGGCGCTGCACCCGAAGAAATCGACCAAGACCTGGCCGCCCATGACCATGTCCAAGCTGCCCGCCGAATGCCGCCAGGTTCTGAAGGCGAAGTAGCTCGTTGAAGGCGCGATAGGTGAATTGAATTCAGCCTGGATTCGCGCCCGGCTCGACGCCGAGCCCCACGGGGCAGGCGACGCCCGTCCCGCCGAGGCCGCAATAGCCGTCGGGGTTCTTGGCGAGATATTGCTGGTGATACTCCTCGGCGTAATAGAAGTGCGGGGCCGGCGCGATCTGCGTCGTGATCGGCCCGAAGCCTCGGCCCGCCAGCGCCTCGCCATAGGCGCGCTTGGACACCTCGGCGATCCGCAGCTGCTCGTCCGAATAGCAGAAGATCGCCGAGCGATATTGTGTGCCGACGTCATTGCCCTGCCGATTGCCCTGCGTCGGGTCATGGCTCTCCCAAAAGACGCGCAGCAGCTCCTCATAGGAGATTTTCGCCGGATCGAAGACGACGAGCACCACTTCCGCATGGAAGGTGCGGCCGGTGCAGACCTCCTTATAGGTGGGGTTCTCCGTGGTCCCGCCGGCATAGCCGACGGCGGTCGTATAGACGCTCTCGCCGAGCTTCCAAAAGCGCCGCTCCGCGCCCCAGAAGCAGCCGAGGCCGAAGACGGCCTGTTCCAGCCCCGGCGGGAAGGGACCGCGGATCGGGTGATGATTGACGAAGTGATCGGTCATCTCTGTCGACCTTTCGCTCATTGAGCGCCGAGACCTCGATATGGCCCTGCGGCGCCGGCGGCGTAAGGGCGGTCAGCGTAAAGGATAGTCGATCGCCCGGCGGCGCTTGCGGCTCAAAGCAATGAGCAGGCCACCGAGGCCGGTGAGCGTGAGGCTCAAAGGCGCGAGCAGAAGCGCGAAGACGATAGAGGCCCAGATTTGCGGGGCCTTTTCTTCCAAGGCGATGCGGAAAGCCTTCATCTGAGCCGGAAAGAGATCGGCCGCGCCTTCGCTCAGCGGCGTGACATGGAGCCCGTCCCCGGCGAGCGAGCGCGTGCCGTCGACGATGAGCGCCGCGAATCCGCCGGCGAGGAGGAGAAGACCGAGAAAACGAATGAGCAATCTCAGCATGGCGGTTTCGACCCCGATGCGCAGGCTCATGAATAGAATGGGCGGGGGCGTCTGTCCATGGAGGCGGCTACGGGGCGCCGCTACGTCCCCTTTTCCGCCACCGGCGTCCACAAAACCTGCTCGATGCGCTCCGCCCCGCTGGCCAGCATGACCAGCCGATCGAAGCCGAGCGCGATCCCGCTCGCCGGCGGCATATGGGCGAGCGCGGCGAGAAAATCCTCATCCACCGGATAGCGGTCGCCATAGATGCGGGCGCGCTTTTCCATCTGTTCCTCGAAGCGGCGGCGCTGCTCGGCGGGGTCGGTCAGCTCGCCGAAGCCATTGGCGAGCTCCACCCCGCAGGCGAAGAGCTCGAAACGCTCGGCGAAGCGCGGGTCGTCCGCCTTGGGCCGGGCCAGCGCCGCCTCGCTCGCCGGATAATCGCAGAGCAGCGTCGCGCGCGCCCGGCCGAGCTGCGGCTCCACTTTCTCGGACAAAATCTTGCTGAAGAGATCGGACCAATCATCATCCTCGGCGACGCGGATCCCGTCCAGCGCGGCGGCGCGGGCGAGGCCGTCGCGGTCGCCGAGCAGAGCGGCGATGTCCATGCCGGCGTAGCGGTCGAAGGCCTCGCGGCAGGAGATCGCCTCCGGCTCCTCATAAGGATCGACGCTCGCGCCTCTATAGGCGAATCGTTCGACGCCCAGCGCCTCGGCCGCGGCGGCGAGCAGGCCGGCGCAATCCTCCATCAGCCGCTCCGGCGGCTCATGCGCCCGATACCATTCCAGCATGGTGAATTCGGGATGGTGGAGGGCGCTGCGCTCGCGGTTGCGGAACACGCGAGCGAAGGTGAAGATGCGCTCCTCCCCCGCCGCCAACAGCTTTTTGCAGGAAAACTCCGGCGACGTATGGAGATAGAGCCGGCTCGCCGCGCCCGCATCGGAGACGAGATCGACGCCGAAAGCGCTGATATGGGTCTCATTGCCGGGCGAGAGCTGAAGGGCCGCCGTCTCCACCTCGGCGAAGCCTTGGGCGGAGAAAAACTGCCGCAGGGCGGCGGCGATCTTCGCGCGAGCCTTGAGAAATGGCTTGCGATCGGCGTAAACATCCCGGGCCCACCAGGGCGACACTCGCGTCATTCGTCGGGCCATCATAGGTTCGAGGGCGGCGGCCGGGACCCGCGCGAGACGCGCGGACGAGCCATCAGAGCGCTTTCCGCTCGAACGGGACCGTTCGAGTGATCAGAATTCGCTCCCTGCAAATTGGACTCTTTTCCGATCCCTTCGGATCGGAAAAGAGTCCAAGGCGTTCATAGACCGGCCGAACGCGGCCAGCAATCGAGGATAAAACACGTGAAAGTCATCGCCAGTTCGATCCGAAAGGGCAATATCATCGAGAAAGACGACGGCCATCTCTATGTCGTTCTGAAGGCCGAGAGCTTCTTCCCCGGCAAGGGCACTCCTACGACGCAGATCGACATGCGCCGCCTCGCCGACGGGGTGAAGGTCGCCGACCGCTACAAGACCACCGAGCAGGTCGAGCGCGCCTTCGTCGAGGATCAGGATTTCAGCTATCTCTTCGGCGATGACGATGGCTACACCTTCATGAACACGGCGACCTATGATCAGGTCATCGTGCCCAAGGACGTCATCGGCGATCAGGCGCAATGGCTGCAGGAAGGCATGGTCTGCATTCTGTCGTTGTTCAACGGAACGGCGGTGGCGATCCAGCTCCCGGCCCGCGTGACGCTCGAGATCACCGAGACCGAGCCGGCGATGAAGGGCCAGACGGCCTCCTCTTCCTATAAGCCCGCCATCGCCTCCAACGGCGCCCGCGTGATGGTGCCGCCGCATATTCAGGCCGGCACGCGCATCGTCATCCAGACGGAAGACGGCTCTTACGTCGAGCGCGCGAAGGATTGATGAGAGCGAATAGCGAGTAGGGAGTAGCGAATAGAGTTCCTTCTATTCGCTATTCGCTATTCGCCAAAAACTCTCGAAGCCTCGCCTCCAGCGAAGCGCGATCTTTCAATTCGCATTCCCACACGATGAGCGCGCGCCAGCCGAGGCTCGCGAGCTTTTCCTGATGCGCAATGTCGCGCGCGCGATTGCGCGCGATCTTGGCGCGCCAATAATCGGCGTTGGTTTTCGGCATTCGCGCGCCGCGCGCGCAATCATGTCCATGCCAGAAGCAGCCATGCACGAATATGGCGCGCTTTCTCCCCACATAGGCGATGTCGGGATTGCCCGGCACATCCTCGCGATGCAGTCGGTAATGCGGCGCGAAGCCGCGCAGCATCTCGCGCACGGCTTTTTCCGGAGAGGTGTCGCGCGACTTCACCGCGCGCATGATGGCGGAGCGTTTGGCGGGGTCTTCCGCCATCGCCGTCAGGCGGCTGCTCTCGAGAGGCCGCGCAGCGTAGTGAGCAGCGGCTCGAGAATATGCGCCGCTATATGGCGCGCCACGGGCGCGACGACGCCGTCGCCGGTGAGGTGATAGGCTTCGTTGTAATTGCGCGGCAGCTGGTAGTCCTCGGGCAGGCCCATCAGCCGCGCCGTCTCGCGCGCGGAGATCAATCGCGAGCGCACGCGGCCCTTCTCGACGATCAGCACGAATTGCCGGCTGGAGCCGCCGGCGGGCGTGCGCAGGCAGCCGGCGAGATCGTCGAAACGCGCCTCGGCGCGCTGAATCTTCACGCCATCGGCGCCGTAGCGCGTGCGGCGATAGAGCGTTCCCACCATGCGCCGCCCGGCGCGCTTCGCCGCCTCCACCTTGGCGCGATTGAGATCGCTCATCTTGGCGAGCAGCGCTTCCGTCTCCTCGCGATCATGCCAGGCGACGCCTTCCGGCCTGTCGTCGATAAGATCGGCGAGGCGCGTGTTGCGCGCGGCGGGCGCGGCGAGGCGCCACCAAATCCACTTCTCGCGGAGCGCGTGCGGCAGACGCTCCTGCGTCGTGAGCAGCGCGCGCGTATGCCAGAACGGCGAGGGCTCCGCAGTCGTCAGCTCGGCGGGGGCTACGAAATCGCCATGCAGCGCGACGATGAACAAGCGCGGCCGCGATTGCGGCACGAACAGCGCCGCGTCTATGACCAGCGCGCCGAAGCGATAGTTTTCGCCGGCGAGCGCGCCGCAGAGCGATTCGAAATCCTTCCCGCCATGCGAGGTCAGCGCGCCGCAGACATTCTCCAGCACCAGCAGCGGGGGATGGCGCCCTTCCTTGCGCAGCGCTTTGACGATCTCGAAAAAAGGCCAGAAGGTCCCGGAGCGCTCGCCCTTCAGTCCCGCGCCGGCGCCGGCGAGCGAGAGGTCCTGACAGGGGAAGGAGGCCCAGACGAGATCGGCGCGGCCGGACAGATCGGCGGTCGTCACCTTGCGCACATCGCCGGGGAAGAGCTCTTCGCCGCCCCAATTGGCGCGATAGCTCTCGCATTTCTTCAAGTCGAAATCATTGGCGAAGAGGCATCGCCAGCCGGCGCCGAGTCCGGCGCGCGCCATGCCGCCGCCTGCGAAGAATTCGTAATAGCTCGGTCTGTCCATGCGGCGAGTCTAGCGCGATTCGAGAGGCTGCGACATGCCCCCTTGTCCAGCCCTCCGCCGCTATGCGGGAGAGAGCGCGGACTCGGCGCTTCATGAAGGTTGCGCGTCGCCTTTGCCGTTTCCCTCTCCCGCGTCGCTTCGAGAGGGAGGGGGCTCCACGCCCAGCGCCTGCAATTGCGCGCGTTCTTCCGCGGTGAGCATCGCTGGATCGATGCGCCGACGCCCGCGGCGCACCGCAGCGAAGATCGCCCAGACGCCCCCGATCAGCGCCAGCGCGGGGGCCGCCCAGAGCAGCAGAGTCTCTCGCTTCACCGGCGGCCGCAGCAGCACGAAATCGCCGTAGCGCGCCACCACATAATCGCGCACCTCGGCGTCGCTCGCACCGTCCTTCAGCCGCTCGCGCACGATGACGCGCAGGTCCTTGGCGAGCGGCGCGTCGGAATCGTCGATGGATTGATTCTGGCAGACGAGGCAGCGCAATTCGGTCGCGATGGCGCGGGCGCGCGCCTCGAGCTTGGGATCGGCGAGCTTTTCGGAAGGCTCCACCGCGAGAGCGGGAGACAGGAGCATGGCGCCGAGCGCGAGTGACAAAAGAAAGGGCGTTCCCCTCTCCCGCTTGCGGGAGAGGGTGGCTCGACGAAGTCGAGTCGGGTGAGGGTCCGCGCCGACGCCCTCATCCGTCGCGCATTCGTGCGACACCTTCTCCCGCGAGCGGGAGAAGGGGCGCTCCCCGAGCGAGTGGAAATATTTCATCACTCCGCCGCCTGTGGCTGCGCAGCCGTGCGGGCGCGGCTGGCGACGCCGATGCGCAGGCGCCGATCGGCGAGCGACAATCCGCCGCCGAGCGCCATCACCACGGCGCCGAGCCAGATCAGCAGCACCAGCGGCTTGTAATAGAGCCGCGCGTCCAGCGTGCCGTCCTCATGCTGCTCGCCCAGCGCCGCATAGACCTGGCCGAGGCCGAGCGTGACGATGCCCGCCTCCGTGCGCGCCATGCGCCGCGCCTGATAGAAGCGCTTCGCCGGCTCTATGCGCGCGATCGTCTCGCCGCCCTTGCGCAGCGCCATGACGGCGTAAGTTTCCGCATAATTGGGGCCGGCGCGGGAGGCGATGTCCTCGATCGTGACTTGATAGGGGCCGACCTCTTGGGCGACGCCGGGCTTCATGGCGACGATCTGCTCGACGCCCCAGCCGGTCGCGGCGAGGCCGAGCAGCGACAGCCCCATTCCCGCATGGGCGATCGACGTTCCCCAGGCCGAGAGCGGCAGCCCGCGCAAACGTGCGAGCGCATTGCCTTGCGCGGCGCGCTGCGCAATGTCGGTGAAGGCGCCGATGACCAGGTAAACGGCGAGGCCCGCGCTGACGATGGAGAGAGCCGGCGCGCCATAGAGCGCGCCGAAAGCCGCCAGTGCGACGACGCCCGCCGAGAAAGCCGCGCGCAGGCGCTGCAGCGCGGCGGCGAGATCGCCGCGCTTCCAGGCGAGCATTTGGCCGATCGGCATCAGCAGCACGAGCGGCAGAGCGATCGGGATCAGCACCGTGTCGAAGAAAGGCGCGCCGACCGAAATCTTGTCGCCGGTCAGCGCCTCCAGCGCCAGCGGATAGAGCGTGCCGATGACGACGGTCGCGCAAGCGACCGTCAGCAGCAGATTATTGACGACCAGCGCGCCCTCGCGCGAGATCGGCGCGAAGAGGCCGCCCGTCGGCAGAGCGCTGGCGCGAAAGGCGAAGAGCGCCAGCGCGCCGCCGATGAAGGCGACGAGTATGGCGAGAATGAACACGCCGCGCTGCGGATCGCTGGCGAAAGCGTGCACGGAGGTGAGCACGCCCGAGCGCACGAGGAAAGTGCCGAGCAGCGACAGCGAGAAGGCGAGAATGGAGAGGAAGATCGTCCAAACCTTCAGCGCCTCGCGCTTCTCCATCACGGCCGCGCAATGCAGCAGCGCCGTGCCGGCGAGCCAGGGCATGAGCGAAGCGTTCTCGACCGGATCCCAGAACCAGAACCCGCCCCAGCCCAAAGTGTAATAGGCCCAGTAGGAGCCCATTGCGATGCCGAGCGTCAGGAAGATCCAGGCGGCGAGCGTCCATGGCCGCACGAAGCGCGCCCAGGCGGCGTCTATGCGTCCGCCGATCAGCGCCGCGGCGGCGAAGGAAAAGACGATCGAGAAGCCGACATAGCCGAGATAGAGCAGCGGCGGGTGAATGGCGAGGCCGGGGTCCTGCAGAATGGGGTTGAGGTCGCGCCCTTGCCAGGGCGGATCGGCGACGCGCGCGAAGGGATTGGAGGTCAGCAGGATGAAGGCGAGAAAGGCCGCGCCCATCAATCCCTGCACGGCGAGCGTATCGGCGCGCAGCACATCCGGCATGGCGCGCGAGAGCAGAGCGATGGCCGCGCCGCAGGAGGAGAGCACCAGCACCCACAGCAGCATGGAGCCTTCGTGATTTCCCCACACGCCGGAGATTTTATAGATCATCGGCTTCAAGGAATGGGAGTTCTCGATCACATTGACGAGCGAGAAATCCGAGACGACATGCGCATAGGTCAGCGCGCCATAGGCCGTGGCGACGAGGAGAAATTGCGCCACCGCCACGGGGCGCGCGACGCGCATCAGCGACACATCGCGAAGCCGCGCGCCGACGAAGGGAAGAATGGTCTGCGCCAGCGCGAGAGCCAGCGCCAGAACGAGCGCGAAATGGCCGGTCTCGACGATCATTTCTTCGTCCCTTCGCCTTGCCACACGCCCTGCTTCTTCAGCGAGTCGGCGACTTCGCGCGGCATGTAGCGCTCATCATGCTTGGCCAGCACGCTGTCGGCGCGAAAGGCGCCGTCGGCGCCGAGCGTCCCATCGACGACGACGCCCTGTCCCTCGCGGAACAGGTCCGGCAGCAGGCCCTTATAGGTGACGCCGAGATCGGCGGTTCTGTCGGTGACGGTGAAGGCGACATTGCGATCATCGCCGCGCTGCACCGAGCCTTCCTTGACGAGTCCGCCGATGCGCAGCCGCGTTCCCGGCGCGACATGTTTTTGCGCGAGCTCTGCGGGCGAATAGAAGAACACGATATTGTCGCGCAGCGCGAACAGCACCAGCCCGACGGCGATAGCGAGAACCGCGAGCGCGCCGGAGATGAGCGCGAGCCTCTTGCCCTTGCGAGTCATGTCAACCTCCAACGCCCAATTCGCGCGCCAGCGCATCGACGCGGGCGAGCCCATCCTTGTCCTGCGCCAGCGCCTTGTGGGCGCCGTCGAGCGCGGTCTTGGCCTTTTCCGTCTCGGCCAGCACGCTATAGGCGCGAATGAGCCGCAGCCAGCCCTCGACGTCGGCGCCGTCCTGCTCGAGCTTGCCGCGCAGCCGCTCCACCATTGTGCGAATGGCGTCCATTCGCTGCGCCTCGGGCATTGCGGCGATCTTCGCGCCTTCCTCGCTCGCCGGCGCGGATTCGGGCGCAGGCGCGCCGCGCAATTGCGCGAGCAGCGTTTCGACGCGCGGACGCCAAGGGGCGTCGGCTGGACCGTCGGCGAGCAGCTCGGACCAGATCTGCTCGGCCTTTTCGCGCGCGCCCGTCTGCGCCGCCTCGAGGCCCTTGTAGAAGCGCGCCATGGCGGATTTCGGGTCGAGCGCCAGCGCCGCATCGAACTCGCTCATGGCCTCCGCCGTCACGCGGCCTTCCGAGGCCAGCACGCGCGCTTCGCCCAGCGCATTGTGGCGATGCGGCGTCGGCCCCAGCAGGCGCAGCGCTTTCTCATAGGCGGCGGCGGCCTCGGCCGGGCGGCCATTGCGCAGATAGAAGGGAGCGATCACCTCATAGCCGCGTCCATCCTCGGGATGTTCGGCGAGATGCGCCTCGATGCGCGCCACGGCGCTCGCAATGTCGGTGTGGCCGGGCTTGGCCTCCAGCCGCGCCTCGAGCGAGGCGTCCGGCAGATCGGGACGGCCGAGCTTGCCATAGAGCAGCAGCGCGAGTGCGGGGATCAGAATGATCGCGCTCGCCGCCGCCACAATGGCGTTGCGGCGGGAGGAGGCGGCGGCGCCAGAGCTCGCGCCGCGGGCGCGCAGCAGGCGGCGGGCGGCCTCGGTCCGCGCGGTCTCGGCGTCGGCGGCGGAAAGGCGCCCCTCGGCGCTCTCGCGCTCGATCTCGGCGATCTGCTCCTCGAAAAAGGCGATGTCGGGGGCGGCGGCGTCCGCGGCGTCGCTTTTGCGGGCGAGCGGCCATAGCACGCTCATGACTGCGGCGCCGGTCAGGAGAGCGAAGAGAAGCCAGATCATGGCCCGGCTGTTTAGAGGGAATCCGACTGAGAGGGAAGGGAGATAGAATTTCCGTGCGTCACCGCGAACGGAGCGTCGCGAAAGCTTCGAGCGCTCTTTGGCGCGCGGCGGCGTGATCGACGATGGGGCGCGGATAGGTCTCGCCGAGCGTCACGCCGGCCTCGCGCAGAATGCGCTCCGGCGCGGCCCAGGGCTTGTGGATGTATTTGGCGCCGAGCTGCGCCAGCTCCGGGACGAAACGGCGGACGAAAGCGCCGTCGGGATCGAATTTCTCGCCCTGCAGCACGGGATTGAAGATGCGGAAATAGGGCGCGGCGTCGGCGCCGCAGCCGGCGACCCATTGCCAATTGCCGGAATTATTGGCGAGATCGGCGTCGACAAGCGTGTCCCAGAACCAAAGCTCGCCCTCCCGCCAGGGAAGCAGCAGATGCTTCACCAGAAAGGAGGCGGCCACCATGCGCAGGCGATTGTGCATGAAGCCCGTGCGCCACAGCTGGCGCATGGCGGCGTCGACCAGCGGATAGCCGGTCTCGCCTTTTCGCCAAGCGGCGAGGGCGCCTGCGTCATTCGCCCAGGGGAAGTGCGCGAAGGATTTGTCGAGCGGCGCCTCCGGCATATCGGGATGGGCGGCGAGCAGATGGCGCCAAAATTCCCGCCAGCCGAGCTCGCGCAGAAAGGCGCTGCGCCCCGCCTCTGGCGCAGCGGCGGTCGCGCTCCAGATCTGCAATGGCGAAATCTCGCCCCAATGGAGATGCGGCGAGAGGCGCGAGGCGCCGTCTTTCGCCGGAAAATCCCGCAGCAGAGCATAGGCGCCTATGCCATCGCGCAGAAAATCGGCGAGGCGCCGCTGCGCGCCGGCCTCGCCCGGCCGCCAGCTCTCGCGCAGGCCTTTCGCCCAATCCGGCTTTTTCGGCTGCAGCCGCCAATCGTCGAGCCGATCGCTCGCGGGGGCAGGCGCTGCGAGGAGCTTTTTCGGCGCGGGCAGTGGCGGCGCCGGCTGCAGAAGCTCGGCGAGCGCGCGCCAGAAGGGCGTGAAGACGCGGAATGGCTTCCCTTGCGCATTGCGGATCGAGCCCGGCTCGGCGAGCCGCGCGCCGGCGAAGCTTTGCGTCGAGACGCCTTTTTCGCGCAGCCTCGCGTCGATCCGCGCGTCGCATTCCGTCGCCCAGGGCTCATAGATGCGGCTGCGATAGACGGCGGCGGCGCCGGTCTCTGCGACGAGGCGCAACAGCTCCGCCTGCGCGTCGCCGCGCCGCAGCGTGAGCGGCGCGCCGCGCTTTTCGAGATCGCGCGAGAGGGCGGCGAGGCTCTCGTGCAGCCACCAGCGCGAGGCGCCGCCGAGCCGCCATTCGCCGCCTTCTTTCTCATCGAGAATGAAGACGGGGATCAGCGGCGCGCCAGAGGCGACGGCGGCGCTCAGGGCGGAATTGTCGGCGAGCCGCAGATCGCGCCGAAACCAGATTATGGCCGGCGCGCTCAACGCCTCACCTGCGGCGGGTGCGCAGGCTGCCGTAGAAATAATAGAGCGCGAGCCCGGCCGCCATCCAGACGAAGAGGCGGATCCATGTTTCGATCGGCAGCGCGCCCATCAGCGCGAGACAGGAGAAAATGCCGCAAATCGGCACCCATGGAATGCCCGGCGCGCGGAAGGGACGATGCAGCTCCGGATTCTTGCTACGCAGATAGAGCACCGCGCCGCAGACGAGCGCGAAAGCGGAGAGCGTGCCGATCGACACCATCTCGTCGAGAATCTCTATGGGGAACAGGCCGGCGGCGATCGCCACCAGCGCGCCGACGACGATCTGGCTGATCGCCGGCGTTTTATAGACCGGATGCAGCCTGGCGAAGACGGGCGGCAGCATGCCGTCATGCGCCATGGAGTAGAAGACGCGCGTCTGGCCGAAGAGTAGCGCCAGAATGACGGTGGTGAGGCCGGCGAGCGCGCCGATCTTGACGATCCACGCCATCCAGGAGGCGCCGGTGGCGTCCATGGCCACGGCGATCGGATCCGGCACATTGAGCGTCGTATAGGAGACGACGCCGGTCGCGACCGCGGCGACGCCGACGAACAGAATGGTGCAGATGGCCAGCGATCCGATGATGCCGATCGGCACGTCGCGCTGCGGCAGCTTGGCCTCCTGCGCCGCCGTCGAGACCGCGTCGAAGCCGATATAGGAGAAGAAGACGACGGAGGCGCCGCGCAACACGCCGCTCCAGCCGAAATGGCCGAATTCGCCCGTGTTCTCCGGTACGAAAGGCGTCCAATGCGCCTGATCGATATAGGAGACGCCGAAGAAGATGACGATCAGCACCACGGCGAGCTTCACAAAGACGATGAAATTGTTGAAGCGCGAGGATTCGTGCGTGCCGCGCGCGAGCAGCAGAGAGAGCGCCAGCACCACCAGCGCCGCCGGCAGGTTGAAGACGCCATGGCCGGCCGCCGCGCCCGCATGGCTCGGATCGGCGAAATAGGCCGTCGTCCATTCCGGCGGCAAATCAATTCCCAATCCATGCAGAACGCGGTTGAAATAGCCGGCCCATCCGACCGCGACAGTCGCCGCGCCGAGGCCATATTCGAGCACCAGATCCCAGCCGATGATCCAGGCGAAAATTTCGCCCAGCGTGGCGTAGGTATAGGTGTAGGCGCTGCCCGCGACGGGAATGAGCGCCGCGAGCTCGGAATAGCAGAGCGCGACAAAGGCGCAGGCGAGTCCGGCGAGCGCGAAGGAGAAGACGACGCCCGGCCCGGCGAATTTCGCCGCCACAGTGCCGGTGAGCACGAAAATGCCGGCGCCGATGATGCCGCCTATGCCGAGCGCGGTGAGCGAGAAGGGCCCGAGCGCGCGCGCGAAATTGCCGCCGTCCTCGAGATGATTCTCGGCGAGAATTTCATCTACGCTCTTGCGAGCGAAAAAATTGCGCGTCGGCGCAGGCGCGCCGGTCGTCGTGTCTTGCACCACGAGGAGACCCCTTCTCAGCATCGGCGCCGACGCGAAATCGCGCAGCCCGTGATCGGGCCGCGATTATGGTTGCGCTGTGAATAGGATACAAGAGGCGCAGGCGCGACCGGAGCCATGGCGGAATTGTCGTGTTTCCGACGCGGGCCGCCGCGCGACTTCGCCGAAAGAGCCGAATCGTGCGGTTTCGGTCGCGAAACGCCGAGGCGCTCGCGCGCGGCTCGGTTGTTGCAAGTCTTCGCCGATACTCCCCCGGCGCCCGGCCGGGCCAGCTGGAGCGGCGCGATGAATCCGCGTTTTGGTTATCTCTGCCTGTTCGACAATCCGACCTCGGAGGCCGGCCGCGCCTTGACGCGCCAGCTCATATTGGTGCGCGAAGCCGAGCGAATGCGTTTCGACGACATATGGTTCGCCGAGCATCATTTCGACGATTATTTTCCGAGCGGCGCCTGCTCGGTGATGCTCGGCTATGCGGCCGGCGTCACCATGCGCGCGCGCATCGGCTCGGCGTCCTTCCTGCCGGCGCTGCACGATCCGGTCCAACTCGCGGAAGACGTCGCCAGCATCGATCTCCTGACCAAGGGGCGCTTCAATTTCGGCGTCGCCAGCGGCGCGGATTTTCCCAAGCAGACGGTCGATTTCGGCATTGCGCCGGAAGACGCCAATGCGCGCGGGCTGGAGGCGCTGGAGCTCGTCGAGCGCCTGTTCGCCGAGAGCGAGGTCACGCATAAGGGCAAATATTTCTCGGTCGAGAAGCTGAGCCTCGCGCCGCGGCCCGAGCAGAAGGTGCCGAGCTGGATCGCGACGACCGAGGAGAGCACGATTCGTCTCGCCGCGCGCAAGGGCTATGGGCTCATGGCCGCGGCGACTTGCGGCAATGAAGAGCTACGTCGCATTCTCGACATCTATAAAAGCGAGGCGCCGGAGGGCGATCCGCGTCTCATTCTGGCGCGTTTCGGCTTTGCGACGCAGGAACGCGACGAGGCGGTGTCGATCGCCACGCCCTATCTCGAGGATTATTGCGCCAAGGCCAATGCGACGCGCGTCGGCGAGGCGCTCGATCCGCAGGCGCTTTTGTCCATGTCGCTGGTCGGCAGCTATAAGGAGGTCGCCGACCATGTGAACAGGCTGAACGAGGAGTTCGGCGTGCATGGAATCGCGGTCATTCCGACGAGCGCGCAATTCGATACGGTGAAGCGCTGCCTCGCGGCCTTCGTCGACGAAATCCGTCTGCGCCTGCCGGTGGATTGAGGCGGGAGCCGCTTCCCGCCAGCGGCTCTCGCTATTTCTCACTTGAGCTGATCGGCGACTTTGTCGAGCGCCGCCTTGGCGCAGGCCTCGTCCTTGTCGCCGCCCGGCGCGCCGGAGACGCCGACGCCGCCGATCACGACATCGCCCGCCTTGATCGGCAGAGCGCCCTGCGCCGCGATCACATTGGCGAGATGCACGGCGCTCGTCGTCGGATTGTCCTTCACCCGCTGCGCGAATTCGCCCGACGGCGTGCGGAATGTGCGCGAGGTGTAGGCCTTGCGATGGCTGTTTTCGAAAGTATGCGGCGAGGCGCCGTCGCCGCGAATGGCGATGAGAATCTGACCCTGCTCGCCGACCACCGTCACCGAAATGCGATAGCCCTGCTGATAGCAGGCGTCATAAGCGGTCTGCGCGATGGCGAGCGCGATCGGCGTCGAAAGAGTTTTCTGCGTGACGAGTTCGGCATGGGTGGGAGCGAGCGTCGCAATGAGCGCGCCGGCGGCGGCGAAAGAGGCGAGGATTTTCGACTTCATAGTCACTCCGGGGAATGCGCGATGTCGTGACGGAATGTCTCGATCGAACCCGAATGGGACGATAAATCGATAATTGCTATAGACTATATTTCAAGTCAAGCGATTTGCTAGGGTTTGGCTGCGCGGCTCCCATTCTTCGAGCGTCGGCGCTGCGAGACGATAATTCTCTCATTATACCCAATAAAAGAAGGATAATTCGTTGTACGCGGATGCGGCGCCATCGTCGAACGATGCGGCCAAAAATGCTTGACCACGGCCGAAATCGCCCATTACAAAATATGTTCCAAATGGGATTTATAGATGACGAAATCGAAGCCTTCCGCCGTCGCCGAACCGCCGCTCCGCAGTGGGATGGAAAATTCCGAGCGCCTCGCAGATACGGTCGCGCGGCGGCTCGAGCGATTGATCACGCGCAAGGGACGCAGCTTGGAGCGCATCGCCGAATTGAGCGGCGTCGACGCCGCGGAGCTGCGCGCGATCGTGGACGGATCGACGGCGGCGACGATCGCGCATCTGTGGCGTATCGCCAATGCGATCGGCGTTCCCTTCGGAAGCCTCGTCGCCGCGAAGGAGCGCAGCGGCGTGCTCGTGATGCGCAAGGCCAGCCCGCAGGTCATCGGATCGCAGGACGGAAATTTTCTGTCCCGCCCTTTGTTTCCTTACGACAGCGCGCGTCCTGTGGAGTTCTACGAAGTCACCATAGCGCCGCTGCATCGCGAGCGCGCCGAGGCCCATGCGCCGGGCGCGAAGGAGACGCTGGTCATCGCGCAGGGCGAGATCGAGATCGTCGCGGGACGTGAGCCGCCGGTGCGACTCGCAGCGGGCGATGCGGTCGATTTCCTCGCCGACGTGCCACACAGCTATCGCAATCTCGGCGAGACGCCGGCGATAATGTTTTTGGTGATGTCCTACGCAGACCCCGAAGCGACGATCGACGATTGATCGAGGGAATGCGGCTGCGCCCGACGTCGTGACAGCGGCGGCGTGGAGCGGGCAAAATTTCGACCATAATCCTGTCTTTTTTGTAGACTTTATGAATCGCCCCGCTTAAACTCCACTTACAGCATCGGAAATTAGCCGTGCATGTCGCGGAATTCAGAGGCTACCTCTTACGAAAGCACATGCAGTCGATAGGCCGTAGAGAAACGAGGGTTGCGGGCTCATGACGAAGACATTGAAAAGATCCGTGATCGCAATGATGTTGAGCGCCTCCGTGGCCGCCCTCGCGATCGCCGAGGAGCAGAAGGCTCCGGCCCAGGATTCGCCGCGCGCGAGCAAGCCGCATTGGGCGTGGCAGCCGGTCTATCAGCCCTTCGCGCCCGATGTGCAAAAGAAGGATTGGGCGCGCGCGTCCTTCGACGCCTTCGTGCTCGCGAAGATCGAAGCGCGCAAACTGACGCCGTCGCCGGAGGCCGATCGCGCCACTTTCATCCGCCGCGCGACGTTGGACGCCTGGGGCCTCATTCCGACGCCCGAAGAGGTCGCGGCTTTCGAGAGCGACGCCAGCCCCGACGCCTATGAGACGCTCGTCGATCGTCTGCTCGCTTCGCCGCGCTACGGCGAGCGGCAGGCGCGGCTGTGGCTGGATCTCGCGCGCTACGCCGACAGCGCCGGCTTCCAGAACGACAATAATCGCCTCAACATGTTTCGCTACCGCGATTATGTGATCGGCGCCTTCAACGCGGACAAGCCCTATTCGCAATTCATCCGCGAGCAGATCGCGGCGGACGAGATCGCGCCGGGCGATCAGGAGGCCCTGGTCGCGACCGGATTTCTCGCCGGCTATCCGGACAACAGCAATTCGCGCGATCTGGTGCAGCGCAAATATCAGATCACGACGGATATAGTGGACACGGTCGGCCAGGCGATCCTCGGCACGACGGTCGGCTGCGCGCGCTGCCACAATCACAAGACCGACAAGTTCACGCAGAAGGATTATTACTCGCTGCAGGCCTTCTTCGCCAACACCGCCTTCGACGAGCGGCTGCCGGCCAAGAAGGGCGAGGTGGAAGCCGAATTCCAGAAGGAGCAGGCCGTCTATAACGAGGCGACCAGGGCCATTCGCGCGCGGCAGAAGGAGATCATCGACTCGGTCCGCGAGGCGGCGCTCAAATATCACAAGGAGCGCTATCTCACCGACAGCCGCGAATCGATCTTCAAGCCGAAGGACCAATGGACCGCATTGGACCGCTGGGTCAACCACCGTCTCGATTCGGTGACGAACGACGCCGCCCTCGCCGGTTTTCTGCGTTATGCCGCCGATGACAAGAGCGCGCCCGAGCACAGCAAGGAGATCGTCGAGAAGGCGGACGAATATCAAAAGCTGACCCAAGAGCTGCGCAAGTTCCAGAATGTGCGCTCGAACAAGGGCTCGCTCAATTATACCGCCGCCACCGAGCTCGGCCATAGCGATGCGCCGCCCACCTATATTTTCTTCGGCGGCAATCACGAGAAGCCGCTCGAGGAGGTGCAGCCCGCCTTCCCCGATGCGATGACGAGCGAGACGCCGGACATAAAGCCGACGGCGACCTCCTCCGGCCGCCGCACCGCGCTCGCCGATTGGCTGGTGAGCGAGAAGAACCCGCTCACCGCCCGCGTCTTCGTCAATCGTGTTTGGAACCAATATTTCGGCAAGGGAATCGTCGGCACGGTCAGTGACTTCGGCAAGGCCGGCGACAAGCCGACCAATCAGGAGCTGCTCGATCATCTCGCCTTCACTTTCGTGAAGGACGGCTGGAGTGTGAAGCGGCTGCATCGCTCCATCCTGCTCTCGGCGACTTATCGTCAATCCTCCGACTATCGTGAGGATGTCGCCAAGGCCGATCCCGAGAACAAGCTGCTCGCCGTCTTCCCGCGCAAGCGTCTCGAGGCGGAAGAGATTCGCGATTCCATTCTGCTGGCGTCCGGCCATCTGAACGAGCGCGTCGGCGGACCGAGCGTGTTTCCGCCCATCCCCGCCAATCTCGTCGGCAGCGGCAATTTCAACAATACGGATCCTTCCTGGACGACCTCGAAGGACCCGCAGGATCACGTGCGTCGCAGTCTCTATATTTTCACGCGGCGCAGCCTGCCCTATCCGCTGCTGGAAACCTTCGACATGGCGAATCCGCAGCAGATCCACAGCAAGCGCGATGTGACGACGACGCCGCTGCAGGCGTTGACGCTCTACAACAGCGATCTCGTCTTCCAATGGTCGCAGGCGCTCGCGGGCCGGGTGATCGAGGAGGCGGGCGACAATGAGCGCGCGCAGATCGAGCGGCTCTATCTGGTCCTCTTCGGTCGCAAGCCGAGCGAGGCGGAGACGAAGGCGCTGAACGCCTTCCTCGACCAGCATCAAAAGACGATCGCCGCCAAGGCGGAGAACGGCAAATTGTCGCTCGCCGTTCCAGTGACGACGAAAGCGCGTTTCGTCGATCCGCTGCGGGCGTCGGCCTTCGTCGATCTCGTGCACACCGTCGTGAACAGCAACGACTTCGTCTATCGCTTCTGAACCAGGGAGAGCAGACAATGCTCATCGAGACATCGCGTCGCGAATGGCTGCGCAGCGCAGCCTATGGAGTGGGTGGTTTCGCCGTCGGCGGCATGATGCCCGGCGGCGGCTGGCTCGGCGTTCCGCAGGCCAACGCCGCGAGCTTCGTCGATCCGCTGGCGGCCACGCAGCCGCATTTCCCGGCCAAGGTGAAATCGGTCATCTGGCTGCATATGGACGGCGCGCCGAGCACGCTCGATCTCTACGACTACAAGCCCGAGCTCGAGCGGCTCGCCGGGCAGGACACTCCGGCCTCTTTCCTCGAGGGCATCAAGACCTCGACTCAGGGCGGCGTCGGCAAGCTCTTCGTCTCCAACAAGCGCAGCTGGAAGCAATATGGCGAGAGCGGCGCCTGGTTCTCCGACCTCCTGCCCAATCTCGCCCAGCACGCCGACAAGCTGACCTTCGTCAAATCCAGCGTCACTGTCGGCGCCACGCACGACATTTCGATCTTGAAGCTCAACACCGGCGATTTGAGCCCCGGCCGTCCCTCGCTCGGCGCCTGGGTGGCTTATGCGCTCGGCGCCGCGAACCCAGATCTGCCGCCCTATGTCGTGCTCTATGGCGGCCAGCGCGAGCCGCGCGCCGGCTCGGTCAATTGGAGCTCGGGATTTCTGCCGGCGGTCTATCAAGGCACGGCGTTCCGTCCCGGCGCGCAGCCGATATTGCATCAGGCGCCGCCGGAGCTGATCGGCCTGGAGCAGCAGCGCGAGAGCCTCGACCTCCTGCATCGGCTCAACGATCTTCGCTCCGCCGTGCGCCCCGACGACAGCGAGCTCGCGGCGCGGACCAATTCCTACGATCTCGCCTATCGTATGGAAGCCACCGCGCCGGAGGCCGTCGATCTCTCCAAGGAAACCGAGGCCACGAAGGCGCTCTACGGCCTCGACAATGAGGCGACGGTCAACATGGGCACGGTGCTGCTGCGCGCCCGTCGTCTCGTCGAGCGCAATGTGCGCTTCGTGCATGTCGTGTCCGGCCCGATCAATGCGCTCGGCCAGGGCGACGACGCCAGCTGGGATGCGCATCGCGCGCTCGAGCGCAATCACGGCAATCATGCGCGCGCGATCGACAAGCCGGTCGCCGGCCTGCTCGCCGATCTGCAGTCGCGCGGCCTGCTCGACGACACGCTCGTCGTGTGGACGTCGGAATTCGGCCGCACGCCCTACGGCCAGAGCGGCGATGGGCGCGATCATAATCCGTGGGGCTATACGCAATGGCTCGCCGGCGGCGGCTTGAAGCATGGCCTCACCTATGGCCGCACCGACGAGCTCGGCCTCAAGACGGTCGAGAATCCGGTCGACACCTATGACCTTCACGCAACTGTGCTGCAGCTCCTCGGCCTCGATCATCTGAAGACGATCTATCTGCGCGCCGGCCGCGCCGAGCGTCCGACGGTCGTCTATGGCAAGGTCGTGAACGACATTCTCGCCTGACGAGAGGCGCCGGAGCCATGGGGCTCCGGCGCGCCCCGCATTCGAAAACCTCGAGCAGGATTTCAAAGCAGCGTCATGAGCCGCAATCCCGCCTATCGCATTTTCCTCACACGTTCGGCGCTCTGCGCCATCCTCGTCGCCACGCCGGCGCTGGCGGCGCTGGACCTGCGCGATTACGACGACGATCTGATGCGCGATCTCGAAAAGACCATCAAATATTTCGAGCCGGACATCACCGCGCAAAATGCGCAGGCGGCGAAAGAGGATGCGGAAGTGCTGCTCGATGGATTTCGCTATACGGAGGACTATTTCGCCAAGCGCGGCAAGGACGACGCCGTGGCGATCTCCCGCGACGGCGCGCGCCTCGTCGCGGATGTCGTCGCCAAGGTCGACATCGGCGAATTCGAAGCCGCAGCCGCCTCGGCGCGCGAGGCGACGCAAGTCTGCAAATCCTGCCATGAAATCTACAAGCCCCGTCTCGCACGCTGAGCCAGAGGAAATTTCGATGACGCGTAAGACCGCAAACGAGTTCCCGCCCGGAATTTTGAAACTCTTCGATCTCTTCGTGCATGGCGACATCGATCGCCGCGGCTTCGTCGAAGGCGCCAAGACATTCGCCATCGGCGCCGCGGCCGCGACGGCCTTCCTCGAGGAGCTGCAGCCGCGCTTCGCCGAGGCGGAAGTGGTCAAGAAGGACGATCCGCGCATCATCGGCAAGACGATCGAGGTTCCCTCGCCGGAGGGCAATGGCGTGGCGAAGGGTTATTTCGTGCAGCCCGCCAAGCCGCAGGGCAAATTGCCGGCGGTGCTGGTGATCCACGAAAATCGCGGTCTCAATCCGCACATAGAGGATATCGCCCGCCGCCTCGCGCTCGCCGATTTCATCGTCTTCGCGCCGGATGCGCTGGCGCCGCTCGGCGGCTATCCCGGCGACGAGGACCAGGCGCGCCAGCTCTTCCAAAAGCTCGATCAGCCGAAGACGCGCAATGATTTCATCGCCGCCTTCGGCGCGCTGAAGAATTCCCCGCTCGGCAATGGCAAGGTCGGCGCTGTGGGCTTCTGCTATGGCGGCGGCGTGGTGAATTTCCTCGCCACCAAATTGCCCGACCTCGCCGCCGGCGTTCCCTTCTATGGCGCGCAGCCGCCGGCCGAGGAGGTCGCGAAGATCAAATCCCCGCTGCTCATCCAATATGCGGGCGTCGACGATCGCATCAACGCCGGCTGGCCCGCCTATGAGACGGCGCTGAAAGCCGCTCACGTCGATTATCAGGCCTTCGTCTATCCGGGCGTGCAGCACGGCTTCAACAATGACACGACGCCGCGCTATGACGCCGCGGCCGCCGAGCTCGCCTGGAAGCGCACCGTCGATTTCTTCAACGCGCGTCTGCGCGCCTGACCGGATAGGACACGCTATGAAAGCCACGACGCTCTTCCTCGGCCTCGCGCTCGGCGCCGCCTCGACGGCGCTATTCGCCGCCGGCGCCTTTGCGCAGCAGGCGGCGACGCCCGCTGCTCCTGCGCCCGCGGCTACAGCGCCTGCTGCTCTTGCGCCCGCTGCTCCTGCAGCCGCCGCGCCCGTCACGCCGCAGAACGATCCGGCCTATACCTATAAGACGCTGCGCCTCAATCGCGCCGCCTTCGACGCGCTGCTGGCGAAGCCGGAGACGCTGCTGGTTCTCGACATTCGCCGGCCCGACGAACTGACCAAGATCGGCGGCTTCCCCGCCTATCTGAGCATTCAGACGAAAGACATTCAGAAATATCTCTCCTTCATTCCGCGCGACCGGCTGATCGTCACCGTCTCCAATCGCGCGCATCGGGCCGGCGCCGTGGGCGATATTCTCGCCGGGCTCGGCTATCATGTCGTCGGCGCGATCGGCGTGCGGGACTATCAGGACGAGGGCGGAGTTCTGACCAAGATCGAGCCCCCGGCGCCGACGGCCGCCGCTGCGGCGCCGGCCAATAGCGCCAAGTGAGGCGAAGATGCGTAAATCTGCAATTCTCTCGGCGATGCTGGCGGCGTTCGCCGCTTCTCCCGCCTCTGCCGCTCTGAAGACGGGCGCCGCCGCGCCCGATTTCAGCGCGCCGGCCGCGATCGGCGGAAAGGACTTCGTCTTCTCTTTGGCCGAGGCGCTGAAGAAAGGACCCGTGGTCCTATATTTCTACCCCAAATCCTTCACGCGCGGCTGCACGATAGAAGCGCATGAGTTCGCCGAAAATTACGACAATTTCGCCGCGGCCGGCGCATCGCTGATCGGCGTTTCCGCCGATTCGATCGCGACGCAGCGCGAATTCTCCACCAAGGAGTGCCGCGACAAATTCCCCGTCGCCGCGGACCCGAATTTCTCCATCATCGACGCCTATGACGCCAAGCGCGACCGCCCGGCGCAGAATGGCGCCGCGGTCTCGGACCGCATCTCCTATGTCGTGACGCCGGACGGCAAGATCGGCTCGACCTTTGTGAGCGCCGATCCGCTCGAGCATGTCTCACAAACGCTGCAATTCGTACGACAATGGCGGGACAGCCACAAGCACTGAAAGCCCAACCTCTGCATAAAGGGACGAATATGAGTCGGCATTTCAATACCGCGCGCGCGCTCGTCGGCGGCGCGCTCGTCGCCGCTTGCGTTGCGATAAGCACGGCCGATGCGCAGGCGCCCGGCCCCTCTCCGGCGAAAATCGCGGTCGAGAATCGCAAGGCGGAATTCACGCTCATCGGCAATTTCTTCCGCTGGTTCGGCGCCGTCGCCAGGGGCAACGCCCCCTATGACGAGGCCGAGGCGAAGAAGCGCGCCGCGCGCATCGCTTATCTCGCAGAGTTTCTCGACGAATCCTTCCCCGAGATTTCCAATGTCGGCGAGCCGGACAGCAAGGCGAAGCCGGAGGTCTGGAAAGAGAAGGCGGATTTCGACAAGAAGCTCGCCAAATTCAAGGACGACGCCCGCATCTTCGCGGAGACGGTCGCCAAGGAGAAAGGCGCGACCGAAGCCTTCAAGACCGCGGTGGCGAACCTCGGCCAGGACTGCAAGGGCTGTCACGACTCCTACAAGGCGAAGTGAGCCCGAACGCGACAGCGCGACGAGACGAATGACAGCAGTAATCGACAGGCCGCCCGACACAGGGGCGGCCGCGCAATCGAAAGAACGGCGGCTGGTGTGGGATCTGCCTTTGCGGCTGTTCCACTGGTCGCTCGTCGTCTCCTTCATCGGCGCCTATGTGACCAACAGGCTCGGAGTCGCCTGGTTCGATTGGCATGTGCGATTCGGCTACGCCGTCCTCACGCTCGTCGTCTTTCGCGCGCTCTGGGGCCTGTTCGGCGCCGAGCACGCGCGATTCGCGAGCTTTCTGCGGCATCCGCGAGAGGCGTGGCTCTATGGGCGTCGCCTTTTGCGTAACGAGGCGCCGCTCTACCCCGGGCACAATCCGCTCGGCGCGCTGATGGTCGTCGCTCTGCTGCTCGGCCTATTGGCGCAGGCGACGATGGGGCTGTTCGCCAATGACGAGATTTTCAATGTCGGCCCCTTCGCCAGCGCGGTGAGCAAGGAGACGAGCCTTCTGCTCACCTCTCTGCACAAGAGGGGTTTCTATGTGCTGGCGGCCGCGGTTTTCATTCATGTCGCGGCGGTGATCGCCTATCTGGCGGTGAAGCGCGAAAACCTCGTGCGCGCCATGATCACCGGCTATAAGCGCGCCGAATCCGTCCATCCGAAGGATGAGATCACGAGCTCCCGCCTGCCGCTGGCGGCGCTGTTGCTGCTTCTCGTCGCTCTCGCGCTCGCCGCGCTGACCTCGCTCGCGCCTGTCGTCGGCGCCGGGGGCGATGGGTTTTGAGCAGAGAGCGGCGCCGCGGCGACGAAAAAGCGCCGGCGCTGCGGCGTCCGGCGTCGAGCCCGCCGCAGCGGAAATCGACCTGCGCCCCGAGTTCGACAAGAATGGAGCGAGACAGCGGCGCCAGGCGTCGTCATTCGATGGGACGTGGTTCGACGCCGCTCGGGCGATGAAATGATGGCGCGTTTTTTTCCGGCTCGATGGCGATGGTCGCGGTCATTTTTGGTGCGAGCAGCAAGTCCGCATTGGGAGCGTCGAGAACGATCCTATATGAAGCGGCTTTGGCGGCGCCGGGCGCCAGCCTGGAGATTTGCGTCACTTGTCCGGAGAAGACGCGTTTCGGGAGAGACGCGACGACGAAGGTCGCGGGGCTTCCGATTCTCACCTCTCCTATCTCGTCCGCTTCATGCAGGATCGCGTCGATCTTCACGACGCCGGGGTCGGTGGAGACGAGGAAAAGCGCCTTGTGCGCGTCGCCGACCGTTTGTCCGACCTCCGCGTCACGCGCGACCACTGTTCCCGCGACCGGTGCCGCGATCTTCGTTCGGGCGAGATCGTCTTCCGCTGCGCGCAGAGCCGCGCGGCTCGAGGCGTAGGACTCTTCCTCCGCCGCCACGCGTCGCTGCGCCGCTTCGAGCATCGTCATAAAACGGGCCTTCGGCCGGCCGCTTTCGATCTGCTTCCTGACGCGCGCCAGATGGGCCTTCGCCTGCTCGAGCCGGCGTGTCGCCGAGGTGAGATCGGCCTTGCTCTGCGAGGCGATGGTCCGATACGGCCCAGGATCGATCTCGGCGCAGATCTGGCCCGCCACGACCTTGGTTCCACGATCGCAATAGACCGCTTCGATCCTTCCCGAAATACGCGTCTCGATCGGCGTCGCGCCGATCGCCTCGACGACGCCTTCCGCCGTCACCGACGGCGAACGAAAGGGGCTCCCCCACCGGCCATAGAGCCAGACGCTTCCCAGCATGATCGCGAGCGCGAGCGCGCCGAGCGCCAGCCGTCGGCGCCATCTCGCGCCGCGCATCGCGTCCGAGACCCGGTCGAGCGCCGACGCGGCTCCTTCGGTTCTCGCGCGTTCGATAGTCCGAGCTCGCTCCCGACCGAGCGGCGGCGAAGCCGCCTGCTCGTAAATGTCCTCCTCCTGCGCATTGTGCAGGCGCGCAAGAGCTTCGATCGACTCGATGATGCGCTGCCCGTCGCGGATCGCATATTTGTCGGGCTCATTGTCGCGCAGTCCGTCCGACAGGCGCGCCAGGAGCCTCGCCTGGTGACGAATCTCGCGATGGGCGCGACTCATGGCGCCGAGCGCCGCGCCGTCCGGAAGAAAGCTCGAAATGCGCGGATAGATGGCGCTCTCGTCCTCGCGCTCATGCGCGAGGATCGTCTCGCCGACGAGCCGATCGGCCTCGAGGATATAATCGGCCGCGCGCTGCGGCGGCGCCTCGTCCAATGCGTCGGCGATCTGCCGCAGGCGATCGAGACACGCTGTGATTTCTTCATGGCCCTTCCGCAAGGCGCGCGCGGCGGTCTCCGGCATCGGCGTTCGGCCAGCGGCGACGCCGGGGCCGAGCGCGCGCAGCGCATTGAGGATCACGGCGATGTCGATCGCCTCCTGGATCAGCGCTCCAGCGACCGGGGTCACGAAACCGAAAGCGGCGGCGGCCATCGTCACGCCGGACAGCGTCATCCCGACCACTATGCTTTGAAGTGCGATGGCGCGGGTGCGGCGCGCGATGGCCACCGCCTCCGGCACGCTGTCGATGCGATCGACGAGAATGACGACGTCGGCGGCCTCCGAGGAGGCGCTGGCGCCGCGCGCGCCCATGGCGACCCCGACATCGGCGGCAGCCAAAGCGGGGGCGTCATTGATTCCGTCGCCGACCATCAGAGTCGGCGCGAGCCGCTGCTCCATCGCGACAGCGTCGACCTTATCGGAGGGGACTCTGTCGGCGAGCACGGCGTCGAGATCGAGAGCCGCCGCGATCGTTTCGGCCGCGTCCGGCCTATCGCCCGTCACCATGATGATCTTCGAGACGCCGATGTCGCGAAGGGCGCGAACCGCGCGCGGCGCTTCGCGGCGAAGCTCGTCGGCGAGCAGCAGCGCGGCGATGGGCCGTCCGTCCACGGATATGAAGACCGTGAGAGCGGAGCGCCAGGAGGCGCGACGCGCGGCGCGGGCCGCCCAGTCCGCGACGGGCGTCCCCTGGTGAACGAATGAAAGGGAGCCGACGCGCAGCGCGGCGCCCTCGACCTCGCCTGCGATTCCGGTCCCGAGCGTCTCGCGGACATTGCGCGGAACCTGCAGCGCGAGGCCCCGCTGCGTCGCGGCGGAGACGATGGCGGCGGCGATTACATGATGAGACGCCTGCTCGAGCGAGGCGGCGAGCCGCAGCGCTTCATCTTGCGCCTCGTCCGGGGCCGTCTCGATCGCGACGAGCCGCGCGCCGCCGACCGTCAGCGTCCCGGTCTTGTCGAACATGACTGTGCGGGTGCGGGCGAGCGCCTCCAGAGGCCCGCCCCCTTTGATCAATATGCCGCGCCGCGCGGCCTGAGAGGCGCCCGCGATGAAAGCCGCCGGCGCGGCGAGGATCAAAGGACAGGGCGTCGCTGCGACGAGCACAGCCAAGCCGCGAACCGGGTCCTGCGAGAGCGCCCATGCGGCGCCGGCGACCAGGAGCGCGGCGGGCAAGAGCAGCAGCGCATAGCGATCCGCCATCCGCATGAAGGGGGCCTTGGCGCTCTGCGCCGCCGTCACCAGAGCGACGATGCCGGCGTAAGCGCTCTCCCCCGCCAGAGCGGAGGCCTGCATCTCGAAGGCTTCGCCGGCGTTCACGGTTCCGCTCAGCACGGCTTCGCCGGCGTGGCGAATGACCGGCAGTGGCTCGCCCGTCACCGCCGATTCGTCGAGCGAGGCTTCCGAGCTGGCGATCTGGCCATCGACCGGGACGACCTCGCCGGCGCGGACCAGCAGCATGTCGCCGACCCGGATCGCATCGATGGGGACGTCCTCGATCTCTTGCGCGACGCGCCGATGGGCGGAGCGAGGAGCGCGATCGACCAGCGATCTCAAATCGCGCTCGGCGCGCCCGACGGCGAGATCCTCCAGCACATTGCCGCCCGCATACATGACGGCCACGATCACGCCGGCCAGCGTCTCGCCGAGCGCCAAGGCCGCCGCCATGGACAGAAAGGCGATGGCGTCGACGCCGGTGCGCCCGGCGCGAAGGTCGCGAATGATCGCGATGGCGAGGCTCGCTGCAACTGGGACCGCGCCCGCGGCCCAGATCCAGCGCGCGACGCCGGGCGATCCGATGAAAGCGACGACGAGGCCCGCCATCAAAGATGCGAGGGAAAATAGGATCAGGGCTCGGCGCCAGAACCGTTCTTTCGCTGTCGGACTCATTCTGTCCACGCCGAAACGTCGCGACGGACCCGCGCGCGGATCGCCGAAGAGCGGCTCGACCGAAAGCACGAGCCGATCCGAAGGCCGCCGCAGCTGCGAATCCTCCCACGATCGAGGTCTGAAAGGCGGCTCGCGCACGACCCACCCGGTTGAAATATCCTTTTGCAACTCGGAACGCCAATAAGGCGAGGCCCGTCGCGAAGATCGAGCTTCGCAGCGCCGCCTCGAGCCGCCGCTTCTGCATTGGACAGACGCAGCAGACGCTCGGCGAAAGGCGCAGCCCCTGCTACGGAGCTCGACAATGACCATTTCGATGCTTCAATGAGTCCGGGCGGTGAAACCCGGAAAGGCGGCTCCTTCGTAGCGAGCGGATTCGAAAGCCCGAAGACCTTCGATCGCGAGCGGTCGTCACGCTTTGCGAGCGCTGCCCGGCAAATTCGTCGAGCCGGAGCCCTCGCGCCGCCAACTTAGCGCGATGCGGCTCTAATGACTATGGCGCGTCGGCGCGCGCTCGCTTCCTCTACGATCCTCAGCTTGGACGCCAGCAGCCATGCCCGCCTACGCAGGCGACACCAGGAAGCGGATGGCGGAACGGGAGGCGGCTCCGAGGAAAGCGGTCACTCGCCGCTCGCCGCGGAAAGCGAGCCTGAAGGCTCGCGGTCCGGGGAGCGGATCGGACCGCGAGTCTTCAGGCTCGCTTCCACCTCCGCGCGGATCGGCTCCAACTCCTCCTCCGAAAAGGTCTCCTTATCGAGCAGCCGCTTCGCCGACTCCTCATGAATGCTCGCGCACGCCTTCAAAATCCCAGTCGCGCGGATGAAAGCGTCGTTCACCAGCTCCCGCACGGCGCGGTCGATGCGGGCGCTGGTCTCCTCGCTCGCCTCAGAGCGCTGGCCGAGATCGCCGATGTCGAGATAGCGCGGCCGCTCCGCGATATAGGAGGCCTGACCGACCGCGGGCTCCATGCCGTAGCGCGTCGCCATGGAGCGGGCCATTTCGGTGGCGCGTTGCAGATCGTCGGCGGCGCCGGTCGTCGCCTCGTGGAACACATTCATCTCCGCCGCGCGGCCGCCGAGCAGAACCGTCATGCGATTCATCAGCTCCGAGCGCGTCATCAGATAGCGATCCTCGGTCGGCATTTGCATCGTATAGCCGAGCGCGCCCATGCCGCGCGGAATGATCGAGACCTTCTTGATCGGGTCCATATCCGGCAGCGCCATGGCGACGATCGCATGGCCCATCTCGTGATAGGCGACGATGCGCCGCTCGCGCGGATGCAGCAGGCGATTGCGCTTCTCCGGCCCCGCGATCACGCGCTCGATCGCAGAAGTGAAGTCGTCCAACGTCACCGAGACCGCGCGCCGCCGCGTCGCCAATGTCGCCGCCTCATTGACGAGATTGGCGAGATCGGCGCCGGTGAAGCCCGGCGTCATCGCCGCAATCTGCGCGGGATCGATATCGGCGCCGAGCTTGATCTTGCGCAAATGCACCCCGAGAATCGCGGCGCGGCCGATCTTGTCCGGCCGATCGACAGAAATCTGCCGATCGAAGCGCCCGGCGCGCAGCAGCGCCGGATCGAGCACCTCGGGCCGATTGGTGGCGGCGAGCAGCACGACGCCGGAAGAAGGATCGAATCCGTCCAATTCGGCGAGCAATTGATTGAGCGTCTGCTCCTTCTCGTCATGCCCGCCGGAAAGGCCGGAGATTCCGCGCGCGCGGCCGAGCGCGTCCAATTCGTCGATGAAGATGATGCAGGGCGCGGAGGCGCGCGCCTGCGTGAAGAGATCGCGCACGCGCGCGGCGCCGACGCCGACGAACATCTCCACGAATTCCGAGCCGGTGATGGAGAAGAAGGGCACGCCCGCCTCGCCCGCCACGGCGCGGGCGAGCAGGGTCTTGCCGGTGCCGGGCGGGCCGACGAGAAGAATGCCTTTGGGAACGCGCGCCCCGAGACGCCCATAAGTCTTGGGATCTTTCAGAAAGGCGACGATCTCCTGCAATTCCTCCTTCGCCTCGTCGACGCCGGCGACATCGGCGAAGCCGACCTTCACATCCGTCTCGACGAAAATCTTGGCGCGGCTCTGGCCGATCTGCATGACCGAGCCGAGACCTTGCGTCATGCGGCGCGACAAATAGCTCCAGACGAGAAAAAACAGCGCGATCGGCACGACCCAGGAGAGCAGAGTCGAAACCCATGTGTTTTCGACGACGCCGGAATATTGGACCTTCGCCGCCTCCAGCTCCGCGGCGACGTCGGTCGGCACGCGCACGGCGACGATCTGCTTGCGGCCATCCTTCATTGGCTCCTTCAGAGTCGCGCGCATGATGTCGGCGCCGACCTCGACCGAGGCGATCTTGCTGTCGCGCAGAAGGGTCTGGAACTCGCTATAGGGAACCACCTCGGTCTGGCGATAGACTGTCCACATCTGCTGCAATATGAGCACGCCGGTCAGCGCCAGAAGAAAATAGGCGATGTGAAAAGACCAAGCCTTGTCTTTCGGGGGCTTCTCCATCGTCGGGCCTCGTCGTCGCTCTATGTGGCTCGCACGGAGAGGCGAGCCGTTTACATATAGGCGCCGACGCGAGCTTATCCACTCCGCGACGACCGCACGCTCAGACGAGGCGCCCGCGCGCCGCGGCCTCGAGGAAATCCTCGAGCGCATGGATGTAATCCATATCCTCGAAAGCCCTGTGCTTGTTCGCGGCGACGAAGCCGGCGAGCGAAGCGCGCGCGGCGCGGTCGCGTCCCAGGCGCACGGCGATCTCGACATAATCGTCGAGCGAAGAGGCGATCGTCTCCTCGCAGCCGATGCGGCGCAATATCGCCGCCGTATGGCGCCCGCGCATGAAATCGCCCGGCAGCGTCACGATCGGGCGATCGGCGCCGAGCAGGTCGAGCGTCGAGCGGCCGCCCGACCAGCCGGGCGTGTCGAGAATGACGTCGGAAGCGGCCGCGGCCGCGATGAACAGCTCCTGCGGCATCTGCGGCAGGATCACGCAATGGTCGTCCGCACGGAGCCCCGCCGCGGCGAAGACGCGCTCCATCCGCGCGCGAAACGCCGCCGTCACCGCCTCGCTCTTGGCGAAGGCGATGAAGAGGAATTTGCACGGACCGACCGCGGCGGCGATGCGCGGAAAGACGGCGTCGTAGCAGGGCAGATATTTGTAGAGCGCCTGTCCCGAGAAGAAGATCGGCGCATAGGGCTCCGCGCCGAAGAGCGTGCGGTCGAGCTTTTGCGGCGCGAGCGTCTCCGCCGTATAATGCAGGCCGAGATTGGGCATAGGCGCCAGGCGCTCCGTATAGAAGCGTTCGGCGCCGTCCGGCTCCATCAGCGCGCTCGACAGAAAATAATCGATCGTCGACAGTCCGCTCGTCTCGGGCTGGCCCCAGGCCATGCATTGCACGGGCGCGAGACGCTGCGCCGCCAGCCAGCCGGACACGGGATCCATGCCGATCTCGGGATAGAGCAGAACATGCGGAGTGGCGGCGACGATGGCGTCGCGCCAGCCTTCTGGCGTCGAAGGCTCGCGCGGAAAATGCTCGCAGGCCTGCGCGGCGCGAATCGTGTCGGCGTCCTCGGTCTTGCCCGTATGAAAGCCGATGAGCTCGAAGCGCGTGCTGTCGAGCTCGGCGATCCAGCTCTCGAGAAAGAGACGAAAAACCGTGTGACGGCAGAAGAAGCCGCTCACTATGCCGACGCGTATGCGCTCGCCGGCCGCCGGCGGCGCGGCGAGCGGCGCCGCGGGATAGGCCCGCGCCAGAACGCGGCAGGCGAATTCGCCATAGAGCGTCTGCAATTTTCGATCGTCTTCGCCCTGATAGGGAAGGAAGAAGGGCTGCGTCGCGCCGATCGCCGGCGCGAGCGTGGCGGCGATCATTGCATCCTGCGAAGACTCGGCGAGACGATCGAGCGCTTGCGCATAGCGCGCGCGGCGCAGGGCGATCTCCTCCTGCGTGTCATAGAGGATCGGCAGCTCGGCCATTGCGAGCGCGATGCGCGCGCCGCCGTGACGCGGATCGGCCGCGATCGCGGCGCGATGACGTGCGACCGCGTGATCCGTGCGTCCCTCGAGATGCAGCAGGCAGCCGAGATTATAATGCGCGTCGGACAGGTCGGGCTTCAGCGCGAGCGCGCTCTCATAGCAGACGATCGCTTCCGTATGGCGGCCGAGCTCTTGAAGCACGACGGCGAGATTGTTCCAATAAGCGGCGTCGCCGGGCGCGAGACGAACGGCGATCGAGAGCCGCGTCGCCGCTTCGCTCCAGCGTCCGCGCCGCATCAGCCAGGCGCCGAAATTGCCTTGCGCCTCGACGAGCCGCGGCTCGAGCTCTATGGCGCGCAGAAATGCCGCTTCCGCCTGCGCGGCCGGTCCGATCTCGGCCAGCGCATTGGCGAGATTGTACCAGATTTCCGGCCGGTCCGGCGCGCAGCGCGCGGCCTCGGCGTAATGCCTGGCGGCTTCCGCGCGGCGGCCGAGCTCGGCCAGCGCGATGGCGAGATTGCAATGCAGCTCGCCCGAGCCCGGACGCAGCGCCACGGCGGCGCGATAATCCTCCACCGCCTCGTCGCGCCGCCCGAGCGAGCGCAGCGCGAGCGCGCGGCTGTGGTGATAGATCGCATGGCCCGGCGCGATCGCCATCGCCTCGTCGATCAAGCAGAGGCCGGCCTCCATCGCGCCGCGCTCCACCTCGAGCAGACCGAGAAGATGCAGGCTGTCGGCATGTCTCGGATGCGAAGCGAGAACGCCGCGATAGAGCGCGGCCGCTTCCTCGACCTCGCCCGCCTCATGGCGCGCGCGCGCCTCTCGAAAAGCCGAATCCGGCGTAACATCGTTCATGAGCGTCGCGAATCGTCCCGCGTCGGTCGCGCCCGAATCGGGCTGGATCGCAATCTTTGCTCTATCTCGGCCATAGCTGTTGCGCCAGCTTGTTCGGCGTGTTTCTGAAACGCGAATGAATGCGCCATGCTCTGCGCCGCGCTAGATGTCGGTGGGACGCGAGGCGACATTGCAAGCCTCGGTAGGTCGTTCGCCGGCGGCGCTCGCCGTGAGAGTGAGAGGTCCAATGGACGCGCTCCAGCCGAATGCGGCTCCCCGCTGGGAATGGCGCATCTTCGGCGCCGATCTCGCGGCGCTGGAGGCCAGGCTCGGCTCGCCGACGAGCCCGCCGCGCCGCAGCGACGAAATCTATCTGCTGAACGCGCTGACGCCGCATTCGGCCAAGATTCGCGACGCGGCGCTCGAGGTGAAGCGTCTGCTGCGCGTCGACGACGGATTGGAATTATGGGAGCCGGCTTTCAGAGCGGCGTTTCCGCTGACGGCGGAGCGTCTGGCGGCCGCCGCCGCCGCTCTGGCGCTGCCGCCGAGCCGTCTCGATCGCAGCGCCTACGACGAGGCGCATTTTCTCGAGGAGGTCGTCGCCCCTTGCCCCGCTCTGCGCGCCGTCGCGGTGCGAAAATCGCGTCTGCGCTTTTGCTTTCACGGTTGCGCGGCGGAATTCGTGCGATTGCAGATCGGCCCCGCGCCGATGGAGAGCGTCGCGCTCGAGAGCGCGGACGAGCGGCGGCTCGCCGAAGCGCTCGCCGCCCTCGACGCCGATCCGCGGGTCAATGTGAATTTTCCCAAAGGCGTCGAACGCGCCGCCGCTCTGGCGAGCTGATCACGAGGAGGAGGATGGAATGGGCGTGGAGATCGAGCGAAAATTTCTGGTGACGCGCGAGCTGTGGCGGCCGCGCAACGACGGCGTCGCCTTTCGCCAGGGCTATCTCTCGCGCGTCGAGGATCGCGTGGTGCGCGTGCGCACCGCTGGCGGCGCCGCCTTTCTGACGATCAAGGGCCGCACGTCCAACGTCACCCGCTCGGAATTCGAATATCCCATTCCCGTCGAGGATGCGCAGCTCATGCTCGATCGCCTCTGCGAGCGCCCGCTCATCGAGAAGACGCGCTATGAGGAGGTTTTCGGCGGCCATATCTGGACCGTCGACGTGTTCCAGGGCGAGAATGACGGTCTGATCGTCGCCGAGATCGAGCTCGGCTCGGAGGAGGAGATTTTCGACCGCCCCGGCTGGCTCGGCCGCGAAGTCTCGGGCGATCCGCGCTATTTCAACTCGGAATTGTCCAAACGGCCCTTCGGCTATTGGGACGCGCCATAGGCCGCGGGCCGCCCCGCTTCGACAAAACCCCCGGAAATCGGCTAAAGCTCGCTCTCCCTCGAGAAAGCGAATCAAAAGCCATGACCATCCGCCTGCATTCGGGCGACCTGCCGGACGGCGCCGATCTCGGCCCCGTCGTCGCCATCGATACGGAAACGCTCGGCCTCAATCCGCATCGCGACCGGCTCTGCCTCGTCCAGCTCTCCGGCGGGAACGGCGACGCCGATCTCGTGCGCATCGCCCCGGGCCAGACCGCCGCGCCCAATCTGACGCGTCTGCTGGCCGACCCGAAAGTGCTGAAGCTCTTTCATTTCGCGCGCTTCGACATCGCTATCCTCGCCAAGACCTTCGGCGTGACGGCGGAGCCCGTCTATTGCACCAAGATCGCCTCCAAGCTCACCCGCACCTATACGGATCGGCATGGGCTGAAGGATCTCGTGCGCGAATTGCTCGGCGTGGAAATCTCCAAGCAGCAGCAATCCTCCGACTGGGGCGCGGCGACGCTCTCGGACGCCCAGCTCGCCTATGCGGCCTCCGACGTGCTCTATCTCCACGCGCTGCGCGAGAAGCTCGACGCCACGCTGGCCCGCGAGGGGCGCGTCGATCTCGCCGCCCGCTGCTTCGACTTTCTGCCGACGCGCGCGCGGCTCGATCTCGCGGGCTGGCCGGAGACAGATATTTTCTCGCATGAATGACGCCTCGAATTCGCCATGCGGCCGGCGTTATCTCGCGGGGCTCGAGCAGGGACCGAATGAACGACGCATCGCCGCCGACCGATAGACGCGATCGGCTCGCCTCCATCATCGCCCCCCGCCGCGACGCCATTCCGCAGGCGCGGCGCCATTCGCAGCGCGTCGCCCGGCTGCGGCGCTGGCTGCTGTGGGGCAGCGGCGCGATCATCGCCGCCGTGGCCGTGGGCGTCGCCTTCCATTCGCTGCGCTTTCTGCCGGCCGATCTGCGCTTTTCGCGCATTGCCACAGAGGGCACGCGCATCACCATAGAGAGCCCCAAGCTCGTCGGCTATCGCAAGGACGGCCGCCCCTATGAGCTGCGCGCCCGCACCGGCGTGCAGGATATCGCCAAGCCCGATGTGTTCGAGCTGGAGCGGCTCGAAGTGCGCATACAGAGCGACAACGAGTCCAATGTCGTGCTGACGGCGGAAAAAGGCCTCTATGACGCCAAGAAGGACCGCGCCAATCTCTCCGGCGGCGCCCACCTCTATGACGGCAAGCATTACGACTTGCGCACCGACGCCGCCGTCATCGACTTTCGCGGCAATATCGTCACCTCGGACCAGCCCACGAGGCTGACGTTGGACAAATCGATCGTGACGGCGCGATCGGTCGAATTCTCGCAGAACGAGCGGCGCGCGACATTTTCCGGCGCCGTGCATACGACGCTGCCCGGCGACGACGACGCGGAGACCGGCGCGGCGCAAGGATCGGCTCCATGAAAATCGTCTCTATGAAAATCGTCTCCATGAAAATCGGCTCCCTCAAAGTCATTGTCCTCCCCGTCGCCATGGCCGCGCTTCTGGCCGCTGCGCCAATCGCCGCCAAAGGCCGCTCCGGCGGCATTCTCCCCGGCTCCAGCGCCAAGGATCCGGTCGACATAGATGCGGGCAAGCTCGACTATTTCGACAAGGAGCAGAAGCTCGTCTATTCGGGCGGCGTCGTCGTCGTGAACGGCCCGTCCACGCTGAAGGCCTCTCGCCTCATTCTGCTGCTGGACAAGGCGCAGCAGGGCCAGGAGGGCAATGGCGGCAGCGACCGCGTTCGCCACATCGACGCGGAAGGGCCGGTGACGCTCGTCTCCAAGGACCAGATCGGAACCGGCGACCGCGGCAGCTACGACCGCAACGACAATAAGGTCTATCTCATCGGCAATGTGACGCTCACGCAGGGCGACAGCGTCGTGAAAGGCGACAAGCTCATCTACGACACCTCGACAGGCCAGGCGACGGTGATCGAAAAGCCCGGCCAGCGCGTGCGCAGCATCTTCACGCCCGGCGAGGCCAAGGGCGAGAAGAAGGAGAAAAAAGAGCAGGCCCCCGCCGCGGAGCGCCGCGCCGACTGAGCCCAGCTCTCAGCGCCGATAGACGCCGACGAGCGCCGTCTCCTCGAGCAGGGCCTCATTGGCGGCGCGCTCCACCTCGAGACAGCTCGGCTCCTTGCGCGCCACCGGCAGCGAGGCCGTCGAGAGCGCCATCAGGCGGAAGCGGTAGCGATGCGCGCCATGGCGCGGCGGCGGACAGGGCCCGCCATAGCCCGAACCGTCGAAATCATTGATCCCTTGCGAGAAGCCGCGCTGCGGCCCGGGACGCCCGGCGCCCTCGGGCAGCCCGGCGGCGTCATGCGAGAGATCATAGACCGCCCAATGACGCCAGACGCCCGCCGGCGCGTCGGGATCGTCGCAGAGCAGAACGAAGCTCTTCGTATTCGCGGGCGCGCCGCTCCAGCTCAGCGGCGGCGAGACATTGGCGCCGTCGCAGGTGTATTTGCGGGGGATCTCTTCGCCATGGGCGAAGGCGGACGATTGCAACCGCATGTGACGCTCCTCGTGGAACCTCAAGCTTTCAAAAACGCTTCCGCCGGCGTGAAAGCCAGGCCGAGCGCCGCGGCGACGGAGGCGTTGACGATCGCGCCGCGCGCCACTGTGAGGCCCGCAGCGAGATGAGGATCGTCGCGCAATGCGCCGAGCCCTTTGTCGGCGAGCGCCAGCACGAAAGGCAAAGTCGCGCTGGCGAGCGCGAAAGTGGAGGTGCGCGGCACGGCGCCGGGCATGTTGGTCACGCAATAATGAACGACGCCGTCGACGACATAGGTCGGATCGCTATGCGTCGTCGGCCGCGACGTCTCGCAGCAGCCGCCCTGATCGATCGCCACATCGACGATGACCGCGCCGGCTTTCATGCCTGCGATCATGCCGCGGCTGACGAGCTTGGGCGCCGCCGCGCCTGGAATGAGCGCGGCGCCGATGACGAGATCGGCGCGGCGCACGAGCTCTGCGATCGCCGTCGGCGTCGAGAATATCGTGCGCGCCGCGCAGCCGAAGCGCGCGGAGAGGCGCCGCAACGGCTCGGCACCGCGATCGGCGACGATGACGCTCGCGCCCATGCCGAGCGCGATCATCGTCGCCTGCGTTCCCACTGTTCCGGCGCCGAGAATCACCACTTCCGCCGGCGGCGCGCCCGGCGCGCCGGAGAGCAGCACGCCGCGCCCGCCCATGGATTTTTCGAGACAGCGCGCGCCCGCCTGCGGCGCGAGACGCCCGGCGATCTCGGACATCGGCGTGAGCAGCGGCAGGCCGCCGAAGGGCGACGTCACTGTCTCATAGGCGATGCAGATCGCGCCGGAAATCATGAGCTCTTGCGCCTGCGCGCGATCGGCGGCGAGATGCAGATAGGCGAACAGCAACTGCCCCGGCCGCAAGCGCGCGCGCTCCTGCGGCTGCGTCTCCTTCACTTTCACGATGAGATCGGCGGAGGAAAAAATCGACTCCGGCCCCTCGACGAGAGCTGCGCCCGCCGTCTGAAATTCGCCGTCGGAAATCCCGGCGCCGACGCCGGCGCCGCGCTCCACCATGACGAAATGGCCCCGCTGGACGAGCTCATAGACGCCCGCCGGCGTCAACGCCACGCGAAACTCATTGTCCTTGACTTCCCTCGGCGCGCCGACGCGCATCAGCGTCTCCCATCATGAAAGCGGCGTGAAGCGATCGAGAACGGCGATCACCTCTTCATCGTCGACTTGATGAAAATTCTCATAGAAAAATCCGATCGCGCCGAAGTCCCGATAATGTTCGAGGCAGACGATCGCGTCGGCTTCGTGACGCAATGCGGCGAGCGCATCGGTCGGCGCGACGGGAATAGCGAGAATGAGCTTGCGCGGATGCAGCGCGCGCACGGCGCGCAGCGCGGCGCGCGTCGTCGCGCCGGTGGCGACGCCGTCGTCGACGACGACGGCGAGCTTGCCGGCCGGATCGGGCCGCGCCCTGCCGCCGAGATAGGCTTCGCGCCGCCGCTCGATCTCGGCGCGCTCGCGCGCGCAAACGGCCTGGAAGACCGACTCTGTCACTTCCGCCGCGGCGATCACATCCTCATTGCGCACGATGATCGGCGCGCCGCCATCGGCGAGCGCGCCCATGGCGAGCTCTGGCTGATAGGGAACGCCGATCTTGCGCACCAGCACGAGATCGAGCGGCGCCTTCAGCCGCTCTGCGATATGCGCGGCGACGGGAACGCCGCCGCGCGGCAACGCATAGACCACAGCCGCTTCTCCCGCATAGGCGCCGAGCGCATCGGCGAGGCGACGACCGGCGTCGTCACGATCACGAAACGGCATGGCGTAGCGGCTCCGGCGGAAATGCGCGACGCGCTCGATATAATCGAGCGCCGCGCCGATGCGAAGGCCGCACGCTCACGAAGGCGCCCGTTCGCCGAGCGGCCGCACTGCGCTCGCCTGCGGGCCTTTCTCACCGTCTTCAGGCACATAGCGCACGCGATCGCCGCGCTCGAGCGCTGCAAATCCCGCGCCTTCGACGCTATTGCGGTGAAAATAGAGTTCGAGTCCATCTTCGCCTTCTAAGAATCCATAGCCGTCCTCGCGCATCAGCCGTCGCACCACGCCGATCGCCGGCTCGGCATGTTGCTTCACATGCCCCTCGAGCCGACGAACCTGATCCTGCAAGCGCCGCCGCGCGCGCTTGAAGGCGTCATTCAGCGCAAAGTCGAAATCCTGATAGCGCTCGTCCTCGGGCGGCGTGCGCTCGACGATCGCCTCGCGCCCATCCGGCAGAGCGAGACGAATATTGATCTCATATTGCCCACCCGTCTGATGGCGCGCGCTCGGCGCCTTGACCACGACGCGGCAGGCGGTGACGCGGCCGAAGCGCGTCTCGAGCTCGTCTATATGGCGCGCGACGCGCGCCTGCGCCTGCGGCGAAGCCTCCATGCCTTGAAAGTCGATTTCGGGCGTCGTCTGCATGGCCGAGCCTCCGTCCTCGTGACGCGAATTTCGCCGACGCTCGCGCGGCGGCGCGATAGTTAGATAGGGCGGGCGCGAGAGCGCATCATACGCGGCAGCGACGATGAAGGATGCGCGTCATGACCATCGTGGAATCGGAGGTCGCCATCGGCCAGTATCGCCTCGGCGCTGCGCTGGCCATTCCGCAACAGGCGCGCGGACTGGTGATTTTCGTCCATGGCTCGGGCTCCTCGCGATTCAGCCCGCGCAACCGCTTCGTCGCCGCAGCATTACATGAGCGCGGCTTTGCGACGCTGCTGCTGGATCTCCTGACCGAGGCCGAAGCGCAGGATCGCCGCAATGTCTTCGACATCCCTCTGCTCGCCGAGCGCGTCGTCGAGGCGATCGACTGGGCTGCGGACGAGCCTCTGCTCTGTGAATTGCCGATCGGCCTCTTCGGCGCGAGCACGGGCGCGGCGGCGGCGCTCATGGCGGCGGCGGAGCGTCCGCAAAACGTGCAGGCGATCGTTTCGCGCGGCGGTCGGCCCGATCTCGCGGGCGAGGCTTTGGCGCGAGCGCACGCGCCGACATTGCTCATCGTCGGCAGCCGCGATTCGCAAGTTCTTAATCTCAATCGCACGGCCGCGGGACGTCTGCCCGACGCCCGCCTCGACATCGTGCCCGGAGCGACACATTTGTTCGAGGAGCCTGGAACTCTGGAGCAGGTCGTCGCGCTGGCCGCGACATGGTTCGCCGAGAAGCTGACGCGGCGCGATCACAGCGAGAGGTTCGCATGACGACGCTGGCCGAGACGCGACCCTTTCTGAAGCGTCTCTTCGAGCGCCTCGATTTCGCGCCGCGGCCGATCGGCGTTCAGACGAAGCACGCGCTCGACCATTGGCTGACGTCGCGCCGCGGCGTCGCTCCGACCTTCGCCGATGTCGTCGCGGATCTCCGCCATTGCGGCTTCGCCTTTCGCGCCGTTCCCGACGCGCGCGATTATGAGATCGTCATCGGCGCCAAGGCGGCCGCCGCCCTGCTCGGCGCGGTGGCGGACGGCGCGCGCTTGAGCGAAGCGCCCAATCGACGCGGCGCCGTGCGCCTGCGCCGGCTCTTCGACGAAGTCCTGCGCGCCGGCGAGCCGGCGCTCGTCGAATTCACGCTCGTCGCAAAAGGCCGCGATCGCGCCGGCGTCGAGCTCCTCGCCGCGCCGCTCGCGCTCGCCGACGGAACGCTCGGCGCCGTGCTGGGCGCGCTGAACATAGAGCGCTATGAAACGCCGGCGCCGTCGCGCGAGCCGCTCCCTGAGAGCGACGAGCAAATCCTCCTATTCGCGCTCGGCTCGAGCCGCGCGCTCGGCGAACGAATCGCGCATGAAATGGGCTGCTCGCTCGCGCCGCATGAAGAGCGCCGATTTGAGGACGGCGAGCGCAAGGTCCGGCCGCTCGTCGGCGTGCGCGACAAGGATGTCTATGTCCTCTCGAGCCTCGAGGGCGAGACGGGCGACAGCGGCGCCGACAAGCTCCTGCGCCTTCTCTTCTTCATCGGCGCGCTGCGCGACGCCGGCGCCGCGCGCATCACCGTCGTCGCGCCCTATCTCTGCTATGCGCGCAAGGATCGCCGCACCAAGCCGCTCGATCCCGTCGCGACGCGCTATGTCGCGCAATTGCTGGAGAGCGTCGGCGCCGATCGCATCGCGACCATAGACGCGCATAATGTCGCGGCCTTCGAGAACGCCTTCCGCATCGAAAGCGTCGCGCTCGACGCGCAAGCCTTGTTCGCGCGCTATTTCGCGCATCGGCTCGGCGGCGATCCGGTCGCCGTCGTCTCGCCGGATCTCGGCGGCGAGAAGCGCGCCGAGCTGTTTCGGCAGCGCTTGGAGACCATTCTCGCGCGGCCGGTCGCCAAAGGCTTCATGGACAAGCATCGCAGCATGGGCGAGATCACCGGCGAGATTTTTGCCGGCGATGTGGCCGGCCGCGCCGTCGTCATTCTCGACGATCTCATCAGCAGCGGCGCCACCATGGCGCGCGCCGCGCGCGCCTGCCGAGCCAATGGCGCGACGCGCATATTTCTCGCCGCGACCCATGCGCTATTCGCGCGCGACGCCGAGGCCGCGCTGCGCGAGGCGCCGATCGAGGAGATCGTCGTCACCGACACTGTCGCGCCGAGCGAGGCCGCCGCGCTGCGTCTGCGTGGACGTCTCGTCACGCTCGGCGTCGAGACGCTGCTCGCCGAAGCGATCGTCTGTCTGCACAGCGGCGGCTCCATAGACGAATTGCTCGACGCTGGTCCGAAAGGCGCCCCATGACGGCCTCTGCTCTCTTCGTCGATCTCTATGAGATCGCCATGTTGCGCGCCTATTTCGAGCTCGGCATGGCGGAGCGCCGCGCCAGCTTCGGCCTCTTTGTCCGGCGCCTGCCGCAGGAGCGCAATTTCCTGCTCGCCTGCGGCCTCGCCGATCTGCTCGAAGAGCTGCGAGCGCTTCGCTTTGACGACGACGATTTGCGCTATCTCGCTTCGCTTGGCTCATTTCCGGCGGAGTTTCTCGACTGGCTCGCACGATTGCGATTCACTGGCGACATTCGCGCGCTGCCCGAGGGAACGCCCGTCTTCGCCAATGAGCCCATACTCGAAGTCACGGCGCCGATCGGCGAAGCGCAGATCGTCGAGACGCTGATCCTCAATCAGATCGGGCTGCAGACGATGCTCGCCTCCAAGGCGGCGCGCATGGTCTTCGCCGCGCGGGGACGCGCGATCGTCGATTTCGGCGCGCGCCGCGCGCAGGGCTTCGACGCCGCCGTGAAAGGCGCACGGGCCTTTCATATCGCCGGCGTCGCCGCGACCTCCGATCTCGCCGCCGGCCGCGCGCATAAAATTCCCGTCGCCGGAACAATGGCGCACAGCTTCGTCGAGGCCTGTCCTTCAGAGGCCGCCGCCTTCGAGGCCTACGCCCGCATTTTTCCCCGAACCACGCTGCTCGTCGACACTTACGACACGCTCGAAAGCGTGCGCAAAATCGTCGCGCTGGCGCGGGAGATGGGTGCGGATTTCGACGTCCATGCGATCCGGCTCGACTCCGGCGATCTCCTCGCGCTGTCGCGGCAGGCGCGGCGCATATTGGACGAAGCCGGCCTCACCCATATCGAGATCGTCGCCAGCGGCGGACTCGATGAAGCGCGCATCGATCGCCTCGCCGCCGCCCATGCGCCGATCGACCTGTTCGGCGTCGGCACGGAAATGGCCGCCTCCACAGACGCGCCCGCGCTCGACATCGCCTATAAGCTCGTCGAATACGCCGGCGAAGGACGCATGAAGCTCTCGCCCGGAAAGCGCAGCCTTCCCGGCCGCAAGCAGATCTTCCGCCAATTCCACGACGGCGTCGCCGTGCGCGACGTCATCGCGCGCGAAGACGAGCGCTATTCCGGCGTTCCGCTGCTCGAGCCCGTGATGCGCGACGGCGAGATCGTGAAGGCGCCGTCGAGCCTCGCCGAGATTCGCGACCATGCGCGCGCCGCTATGGCGGGGCTGCCGGCCGATGTGCGCGGCCTCGCGCCTTGCGCCTCGCCTTATCCGGTGACGATCAGCCTGCGTCTCGTCGAATATGAGCGCGAAGTAGAGGCCTCTCTGGCGCGGCGGACGTGGCCGCGCGCGAGACAGCCGCATTTCACCCGATGTTCGTGAGGCGCGCGCGCGCGAGCGCGAGATAGCGGCGCGCGAGCGGCTCCCACTTCTCTTTTCGACGCGGCGCGGGATCGAGCAGATGAGCGAGACAAAGACGCGCGCGCAAAAGCGCGCGACAGGCGCCATAGAGCGCAAAGAGCGCAGGCGGCGGCGCGCCGCCGAGACGCTGCGCCGTGGCGGCTACGATCGCCGCGCCGATCTGCGGCGCGCCGAGCAAATCGCATTCGAGAGCGAGAAAGGCGAGCTCGTCGAAAGGATCGACCTGACGCAATCGATCATTGAATTCGAGACAATCGAAAATCGCCAGCGGCTCGCAAAAGCAGATATGCTCTGGCCTCAAATCCCCATGTCCGTCGACGATGCGCTTTTCGCGCACGCGCGCCGCGAGCGCCGGCTCTTGCGCGACGAGCAGCCGATCGGCCTCGTCGAGCACAGCCTTTGCGTCGCAATGATCGAGCGCAAAGTCGCGCATGGCGATGATGCGGCGGTTTTCCGCCTGCTCCCGAACGAAGCGCGCGATGTAATCGCGCTCGGAAATCGTCGAGCGCGCGGCGGCTGCGTAGAATTCGGCGAGTCGCGCCGCGAGCTCCTCTATCCGGCCCGTATCGACGTCCCCGCTCGCGAGCAGCCGATCGAGCATCAGCTCGGCGGGCAGGCGCTTCATCACGACGAGCCAGTCGATGGTCTCGCCTTCGCCTCCGATCGACAATTTTCCCGCGTCGAACGTCAGCGGAACCACATCGAGATAGACATCCGGGGCGAGCCGCCGGTTGAGCCGCAGCTCGGCGCGGCAATCGGCCTCGCGCGCGAGCGGCGTCGAGAAATCGAGGAAGGCGAAGCGCACCGGCTTCTTCATTTTGTAGACGCGGTCTCCCGCGAGGAACAAGTGAGACATATGTGTCTCGAGGAGATCGACGCGCGCGGGCGCGTGCGGATAGGCCGAAGGCTCGGCGAGACGCTTCAGCTCATCGGCGAGAGACGGGCGATCGATCTGTGCTCGGCTGGGGTCCGAAAGCATGTGCGGCTTCATCGGAGGAGGTCGCGATGAGAAAGAAGATAGGGCTGCGCTCGACCGATGCTCTGCTGATCGTCGATCTGCAGCTCGACTTTTTTTCGGGCGGCAAGCTCGCGGTTCCGCACGCCGAAGAGATTCTTCCCGTCGTGAATGATCTCGTCGACGAAGCGCGCAAGTCGGGAACGCAGATCATCGTCTCGCGCGATTGGCATCCGCCGGATCATATCAGCTTTGCCGCCCAGGGCGGCGATTGGCCGCAGCATTGCGTGCGTGGCACCAGAGGCGCGGAATTTCATCCGCAGCTGCGCCTGCCGGCGGGCGTGCTGTTCGTCTCCAAGGCCAAGCGTCCCGAGCGCGAGCAATATTCCGATTTCGACGGCACCAGCCTCGCCGAGGAGCTGCGCCGACGCGCGATCGATCGCATTTTCGTCGTCGGCCTCGCCGAGGATTTCTGCGTGAAATGCAGCGCGATCGACGCCGCGCGGCTCGGCTTCGAGACACATGTTCTGCGCGCCGCCACGCGTCCGGTGACGCGAGAGGGCGGCGAGAGTGCGCGCGCGGAAATGCGCGCCGCGGGCGTGACGGTGATCGAGTCGTCGCGCTCCCCCCAAGATGTCGATCACCTATCGAGGATATGAGCCATGCCGGAGATCAATACCGACAAAGTGTGTTTCGTCATCGTCAAAGCGCGAGAGCTCGAGGCCGAGGATGAAGGAATGCGGCCCGACGCGTCCAATCCATCCGACGATAAATTCGTGAGCGTGCTGACGGAAGAAGGATGGTCGCCCAATCGCCGCGAGCTCGTCGAATTCATCGAGGCGATGGATGACGACGAGCAGGCGGAGCTGGTCGCGCTCTGCTGGGTGGGGCGCGGCGATTTCACCGCCGATGATTGGGATTCCGCCGTCATACAGGCGAAGGAGCGGCGCAAAGGCCCGACGTCGAAATATCTGCTCGGCATTCCGTTGCTCGCGAGCTATCTCGAAGCGGGACTCGATGAATTCGACGAGAGTTGCGAAGGCTTCGAGGACGATCGGCAATAATCACAAGCGAAAGCGCGCGACGAGCGGCGCGTGCAGCGATCCGAGGATCGGGTCCGGCGCCGTCGCTTCGTCCGCGAGGCCCTGATTCAATATCGTCACGTCCTCGCAGCGCGCCGCCAGCGCGGGCGAGGCCATTATCTGGTCGAGAAGCGTCTTTCTGCCGGCGTGAATCACGGTGAAGCGCGCCGGCTCTGCGATACGCATGGCGAGCGGCGTCAGGCTGCGCGGCCCGTCCGCTGCCTCTTCCGCGCCCCATAATATGCGCGCGGGCGCGTCATAGGCGTCGCAGTTGAGATCGCCGCAGAGCGCGATGAGCGGCGCGCTTTCCGCATCGAATATCCGATCGACGAAGAGCCGCGCCTCCAGCGCCTGCCCCTCGCGCTTTTGTGCGGCGAGCCATTGTCCCTCCGCATAGCCGCGACCGGCTCTGCGATCCGCTTCTCCCGGCAGAGGCACGGCGCGCGGCGCGCGCAAATGCAGATCGAGCACATGCAAGGCCGCGCCGCCTGGAAGCGCGATGCGCGCATAGAGAATGGGACGTTCGAACAAAATATCGATCGGCTGGGCGACAGCGTGATCGGCGGGCGGCATCCAGCGCCAGGGCGCGACAATGTCGTGAAAGAGCTGGCGCCGCTCGACGATCGGCCAGCGCGAGAGCAGGGCGAGATTATGGATGTCCGCCGGCGCGTCTCCGCCCGGCCGCAATGTCGTCGCGCGGAAGAAACGCTCGTAGCCGCCGCCCGCGACGAGGCGGTCGAGCGCGACGAAGCGGCGCGGCTCATGCGCGCTCGGACGCTGCGCGTCGACTTCCTGAAGGCAGAGAATATCGGCGTCGATGGCGGCGAGCTGCGGCCGCAACACGGCGAGGCGCCGCTCGAATTCGTCCTGCGCCGAAGGCGACCAGTCCAAATTCTCTATGTTGAAAGTCGCGAGGCGAAAGCGGCCCGCCATTCGTCGGAAGTCCGGCGCGCCCTCTCCCGCGCGCTGCGGGAGAGGAAGATTGCAAATGTCCGCGTCACGCGGCCTTTATGTCGATGGTCTTCTCGGCCTTTTGCGCCTGCGTGGATTTCGGCAGGCGGACGGTCAGCACGCCTTTGGCGAAGCTGGCGTCGATCTTGTCGGCCTCGACATTCTCCGGCACGCGAAAGGCGCGACGGAAAGAGCCATAGCGACGCTCGGACAGGAAATAGCCCTTGTCCTTCTCCTCGCGCTGCTCTTTCTTCTCGCCGCTGATGATCAGCGAGCCATTGGAGAGCTTCACCTCGACATTCTTCTCGTCCATGCCGGGAATTTCCGCGGTGATCTGATATTCCTGGTCCTTCTCGACGAGATCGACGGCAGGCGTCGCCGCCCAGCCTATGGTGAAGCGGCCGAAGGGCTCGAGATCGGGCGTCGCTCCCTTCTGGAAAGGCGCGTCCTCGAACAAGCGGTCGATCTGCCGCCGCAAGGTTTCCAGAGGATGCCAATCGAACAAGCCATAGTTCGGCAGCGTCTCCTTCGATTCTTTCACGGGAACTCTCGTCTGCGCTTCCGCCATTTCCGCCTCCTGATGCAAGTCTGGGAAACCGGCGCTGGCGCGCCGGCGCATCGCGCTCGCACGACGCCTCAGACGTAGGAGAGCGGCGAAAAAAAACAATCGGGCGCGAGCGGCCTTCGGGCCGCATAGGCAAATGGTCGCAGCCGTTTATATTGATCACAGGCGGAGCGCTGCGACATGTCCGAAGAGCCGGCGATGACCGAAGACGACATCATGCGCGCGCTGGAGACGCGGCTCGGGCGTCTCCATGCGCGCCAGCGGCTCGGCATAGAGCGCGACCATGAGGCGCAGATATTCGGCCAGGGCCTCAATTTCTTCCATCCGGAAAATCTCGCCGCCTCGCCATTGCTGATCCGCGCCGCGCTCACGATCGCCGGACTCTATCGCCGCGGCCTGGGCAATGCGGAGAATGTGCGGCTGCGCGAGAATACGATCGTCAGCGCGAGGCTGCCGCGCGCCTTCGACGGTTACACGATTCTTCACTTGAGTGATCTGCATGTCGATATGTGTCCGCAGGCGATGGCGCGCGTGCGCGCGCTCGTCGCGGATCTCACTTATGATCTTTGCGTGCTGACCGGCGATTATCGCGGCGCGACGCACGGTCCGCACGAGGCCGCGCTCGCCGGCATGGCGGAGCTGCGCGACGTTCTGCGCGCGCCGATCCTCGCCGTGCTCGGCAATCACGACACGATCATGATGACGCCGCGGCTCGAGCAAATGGGAATGCGCGTTCTGCTCAATGAACGCGAGACGCTCTGGCGCGAAGGCGCATGTCTTCATGTCGCGGGCGTCGACGACGCGCATTATTTTCGTGTCGACAATATAGAGAAGGCCGGGGAGGGAATTCCGCAAGGAGAATTCTCCATTCTCCTCTCGCATACGCCGGAGATTTTCCGCCAGGCGGCCCATGCCGGCTTCGACATTCTTCTCGCCGGCCACACCCATGGCGGGCAGATTTGCCTGCCGGGCGGCGTCGCGCTCACGCTCGACTCCGCGCTGCCGCGCGCCTATGGCGCCGGCGCTTGGAAATATCACGACATGCAGGGCTACACTTCGGTCGGCGCCGGCTCCTCCGTGCTGCCGGTGCGCTTCAATTGCCCGCCGGAGATCACGCTTCATCGGCTGATGACGGCCTGAAAGACGAATTCGCCCGCGCATCTGGTCGAGCTTGTCGGCCCCCGCTAGAATATGACGCTAGCGTGAAGGAAAGGGCGTTCGATGCGAGGCGGTGTGCGAAGGACGGGCGCGGGGCGTCGCGGCTTGCGAACGGCGATCGGCGCGGCGCTGCTGCTCGCGGCCAGCGTAGCGGCGGCTTTTGCGGCGCTCTATCCGCGCGAGGCGCGGCGTTTCATGGCGGAGGAGGATTTTCGGCGCTATCCCGGCGCCGGCGTGCTGATGTGCCGGACCGAGGAAGGCGTTCCCGAGCGGGCCGCCGCCGCCTGGCTCATCGGCGACCGCGGGCTCGTCGTCCTCAACGCCCATAATTTCGTCGATCGCAAGCTGCGGCCGACCCATCCCATCGACGATTGCACTTTTTTCATCGGCGAGAAGGAGTATTTCTTCGAGACGGAGAGCCTGCGTTTCGGTTTTGGCCGTGACGCCAAGGCGCTGAACATCACCGACGATTGGGCACTGGTGCGGCTGCGCGAGCCGGTCGATGCGGCCATAGCGCCGCAGCCGATCCCCGACGGGCCGATGCTGCCGACCGGCGTCGGGACCCTGCGCGTGGTGATGGTGTCGCCCGCCGGCCACTCCAATTTCCGCCGCGCGACCAGCATAGAAGAATGCCAAATTCACCAGATCGACGCGCCGACGGAGGCCGGGATTCGCCGTGCGCGGCATGATTGCAACGACGGCTATGGCGGCTCGGGCTCTGGGGTTTTCGCCGATGACGGACGGCTCATCGCCATGCACAGCGCCTCGCTGGATATGAATTCGCGCCGAGATTTCGACCTGGAGCGCCATTTCGGCATGGCGCTGCTGTTCGAGGGCGAATTGCTGGACGCCATTCGGGCGAATCTGCGCGCGGACGCGCGCTGAACGTGTATGGCCTGGCGGCTCACGGCGCCGCGCGCGGCGGAATCGTTCGCAGCCAGAGGATGAGCGCATCCAAATCTTCCGGCGTCATCTTGGCGAAATGCGCCTTGGAGAGATTGGCCATGGTCGGTTTCAGCGGCCGGCCGTCGCGGCCCACGCCCTTGGTGATGGCGGCCTTGATCTCCTCGTCGCTCCAGGCGCCGATCCCGGCAGTCCGATGCTGCGTGATATTGGCGCCGACCGCCGTTCCCGCCGGCGTGCGGAACAGCTTGCCGCCGGCGCCGAGCTTCTCTCTATGGTCGAGCGCGCCATTGGTCTCGCCGCTGTGGCATTCCATGCAGCGCGCCAGAGTCGCGACATAAAAGCCGCGCCGCAGCGGATCGCCGAGCGCCTTCTCCTCGATGGGCGCCTCGGCGCCGGGGAAGGTTTCGGCTCTCGGCTCGCCGTCGCGGCGCTGCTCCGGCCGCGCCGAGGCGACGGGCGCCGCCTCGCGCAGATAGGCGACCACCGCCTCGAGGTCGCGCATGGTGAGAATGCGGTAATATTCGGAGGGCATGGCCGGCGCGAGGCGCCCATCCGGGCCGATCCCGGCGACGATGGCGGCTTTCACCGCATCGTCGCTCCAGACGCCGATTCCCGACACGGCGTCGGACGAAATATTCGGCCCGCGGACGCTGTAATTCGGCCCGTTGAAAGTCTGCGGCCCGCCGGAGAAGCGCTTCTCCCGCACATAGCCGTCGTCGGGCCCCCGCGGCGTATGGCAATTGTCGCAGGCGGTCAGCGCCTCGACGAGATAGCGGCCGCGCTCGATATCGGCGGCGGCCGGGGCGGCGAGGGCGAGAGCGAGACAGAGCGGCGAAAGAACGCGGCGCGCCCGGAGGCGGAGGGAGGTGGCGGACACAGCCTATCCAATCGATCGGAATGTCGCGCTAAAATAGACAGCGGCGCGGCGCGCTTCATTTCAAAAAAGTCTCGAAAAGCTCGGCGAATTCTCCCGCTCAGAACGGGCGCTCGCGCACGCGGAGGTCGAACATCACCCGCGAGAGCGCTCGAGAGCCGAAAAAGAACAGGCCTGTGACGATGGCGATCTCCGCCGCGCCGAGGCCAGCGGGCGCGGCGATAGCGAGCAGCGGAAGCAGCGCCTCGGGAATTTGATCGAGGCCGGGCGCGCGGCTGCTGGCCGGCAGTGCGAGCCGGCGTTTGACGAAGCTCGACAAGAGGTCGCCCGCCATGGCGAAAGCCGCGAGCCGCGCGCCGAGCCCGGCCGGCAATCCGACGAGCGGCGCGCAGACGGCGGTCGCGACGAGGGCGAGAGCGACGCCGCGCCAGGTCTTCGCCGCGCCCAGCAGCGGCCGCCCGTCGAAAAAGCGCGCGCCGCCGTCGATCGGCCGAGCGAAAGCCGCGCCCAGCAGCCGCTTGCCGAGGACCGGCGCGCCATTGGCGACGATCAGCAGAAACAGCAGACGGAGAATCAGAACTCCATCCATGCGCGCATCCTCGCCTGCGGCGCTCCTAACCGCACCAGACGAAACCCACGCCAGGGCTCATGGCTTCCTCGCCATATAGCGGGCGCCGCGGCGTCGTCATGGGCGCGAATAGCCGCTCGATCCGATCAGGCGCCTTTTCATGCGTCGTGACCTTGTCGGCGGACTCTCTCCTCTCTACATGACGACCGAAATCCCGCGTGGCGCGGTGTTCGAGGCGGACTATGGGCGAGGACGCAGTGGCGGCCGAGGGCCCCGATTTCTCGCTCGGCGTCGCCGTCGCCGATATGGCCGACGGCGCGATGCGCGTCGGCCGCGTCGGCTCCGAGCCGGCGCTGCTCATTCGCCGTGGCGACGAGTTTTTCGCGATCGGCGCCGTCTGCGCCCATTATCAGGGCCCGCTCGCCGAGGGCCTCGTCGTCGCCGACACGATCCGCTGTCCGTGGCATCACGCCTGCTTCAGCCTGCGCAATGGAGCGGCGTTGCGGGCGCCGGCGCTCGACCCCGTTCCCTGCTGGCGGACGGAAAGGCGCGGCGCGCTCCTTTTCGCGGTCGAGAAGATCGATCCGACGGAGCGCGAGCGTCCGCCGCCGCCGCCGCCGCCGCGCCTCGGCCGCATCGTCATCATCGGCGGCGGAGCGGCGGGCCTCGCCGCCGCCCACGAGTTGCGGGAAGAGGGTTATTCCGGCTCGCTCGTCATGATCAGCGCCGATGCCGCCGCGCCCTATGACCGGCCCAATCTGTCGAAGGATTACCTCGCAGGCTCGGCGCCGGAGGAATGGCTGCCGCTGCGCCCGCGCGATTATTACGAAAATCGGCGCATAGAGCTGTTGCTCGAGACGCGCGTGCGCGCCATCGATCCCCGCGCGCGCCTCGTCGCGCTCGAGCATGGCGAGCCGCTGCGCTATGACGCGCTCCTGCTCGCGACCGGCGCGGAGCCGCTGCGCCTCGCCATTCCCGGCGCCGCGCTGCCGCATGTGCATTATCTGCGCAGCCTCGCCGACAGCCGCGCGCTCATCGCCGCGGCGGCGCCGCCCGCGCGACGCGTCGCGGTGATCGGCGCGAGCTTCATCGGCCTCGAGACCGCGGCCGCGCTGCGCGAGCGCGGGCTCGAGGTCCATGTCGTGGCGCCGGATGCGACGCCCATGCAGAAGACTCTCGGCGAGGACATAGGCAGGCTGGTGCGCGCCGAGCACGAGGCGCATGGCGTCGTCTTTCATCTTTGCGAGAGCGTCGCGGCGATCGGCGAAGATCATGTCGTTCTGGCCAGCGGCGCGAAGATCGCCGCCGATCTCGTCGTCGTCGGAATCGGCGTTCGCCCGCTCACGCGCCTCGCCGAAGACGCCGGACTCGCGGCGGATCGGGGCGTCCTCGTCGACGAATATCTCGAAACCAGCGCGCGCGGCGTCTTCGCGGCCGGCGACATTGCGCGCTGGCCGGATCGCCGCAGCGGCGAAAAGATCAGAATCGAACATTTCGTCACCGCCGAACGCCAAGGCCAGACAGCGGCGCGCAACATGCTGGGCGCGCGAGAGCGCTTCGAAGCGGCGCCCTTCTTCTGGAGCCGCCATTACGACATGACGATCGCTTATGTCGGACACGCCCGCGCATGGGATCGCGTCGAAATCGCCGGCAGCGTCGAGAAAAAGGATTGCGTCGTCGCCTATTTCTGTCGCGATCACAGAATGGCCGTGGCGACGATCGGCCGCGACTTGGACAATTTGCGCGCCGAAGTGGAGCTCGAGGAGTCGACCGGCGGTTGAATGAACATAGTCTGCGCGCAGGCGCTGCATTCGACTTCGATCCGCGACTTGAATTCGGCCAATTCTTCTGCCGAATGACGGCGGGTTCCTTTCGCGTTACGCCTGCGGACCCTGCTGTCGAAGTCAAACGGCGGCGTCGACGGCCGCTCGATTTCCGAGCGTAGTTCTACGTAGCAGTCGCAGCAAATATTTATGCCCAGATTTAGTGGAGCTTGGTTAGGAATTAGTTGCGAGGGGTAGAGCATTGATGTATAGCTGACAATGTCTTTGCGGTCGATACGGCGCAGACTAGTTCGCCCTGGAAATTGCCGGGCTTCGGCCCTTCGACCGCGCCGCCTGTCAGGAATAGCGGCGCCGAAACGAGAAAGTGAAGAGTGAAGAGATGACATCGACGAACAACATCGAACTCGCGGCCGACATCGTTTCCGCCTATGTGAGCAACAACTCGGTTCCCGCCGGCGATCTCCCGGGCCTCATCAACGAAGTCTATGGCGCGCTCATGCGAGTTGGCTCCGGCGTGGTCGTCGAGCCGGCCGAAGCGCCCAAACCCGCCATTTCGGTGCGCAAGTCGGTGACGAACGACTTCATCGTCTGCCTCGAGGACGGTAAGAAGTTCAAGTCTCTCAAGCGCCATCTGCGCACGCAATACGGTCTCTCGCCGGAAGAATATCGCGAGAAGTGGGGTCTTGCGGCCGATTATCCGATGGTCGCTCCCAATTACGCCAAGGCGCGCTCCACGCTCGCCAAGCAGATGGGCCTCGGCCAGCAGCGTCGCCGCCGCAGCAGCCGCTGATCCGCGAGTCGACGAGGCGCGCCGGGCTCCGGCGCGCCCGAGGGCGACGGCTCCGCCGCAATCGCTTCGTCGCCGCGAGAGTCTAAACGATCATCCCGCGCGCTTTCGCCTCGAGCGAGGGCGTGCGAAGAAACGACGCCGGATCCGACACCCGGCCTCGCAACGCGGTCGCGCCAGCGGCCGCGGCCGCTCGATTGTTGTCACTGAGGCGAATGGGGGAAGCTCATGCGGCGTATCGCAGTTGCTCTGTGCATTTTATTCACGAGTTGCTCGGCCGGGTCTGCGTACGAAACAGGGGGCTTGGCCGGATTGTTCGATTTGAGTCCGCGTGGACAGCAGCAGCCGGCCGACGGCCGGCCGCAGGCGACCGCCGTCGCCCGCGAGATCGTGTCCTATCCCGGCGGCTATTCGCCGGGCACCATCGTCGTTTCGACCAATGAGCGGCGGCTCTATTACGTGCTCGGCAATAATCAGGCGATCCGCTATGGCGTCGGCGTCGGCCGGCCGGGCTTCGAATGGACCGGCACGCGCGTCGTCTCCAGCAAGCGCGAATGGCCGGATTGGACGCCGCCGGCGCAAATGCTGCGCCGACGTCCCGACCTGCCGCGCCACATGCAGGGCGGGCTCGCCAATCCGCTCGGCGCGCGCGCCATGTATCTCGGCGGCTCGCTCTACCGCATCCACGGCTCCAACGAGCCGGAGACCATCGGCCAGGCGGTCTCCTCCGGCTGCATCCGCATGACCAATGAGGATGTCGTCGATCTCTACGAGCGCGTGCGCGTCGGCGCGCGGGTCATCGTCAACCGCTGATCTCCAAACACGTAAAAATCGCGCGCCGAGGCCCGCAAGGGTCCGGCGCGCATTTTTTTATCGCTCGCCGGGCCGATCCCGATCGAGGCCCTTTTCCGCGAGCTCCTGCTCATAGGCCGCGAAATCCGCCGCGCCGCCGGCGCCGAGCTCGTGGAGATAGCCCCAGGTGTAGATGCCCGTATTGTGCAGATCGTCGAAATCGAGCCGCACGGCGTAATGGCCCACCGGCTCGACGCCGATTATGGCGACATTGCGCTTGCCGCCGACCGTCTTGCGCTCCTCCGGCGAATGGCCCTGCACCTCGGCCGAGGGGCTGCGCACCCTCAAATGCTCGGCAGAGAGATCATAGCTCGCGCCATCCTCGAAGCTCACCTTGAGCTTGCGCCCCTCTTCCATGAGGCGTATCTCGCTCGGCCATATATCCGCGTCGGCCATATCCTTCTCCCGCTCGGCTCGTCGCCCGCCCGCCCTCTCCACTCGTCACTCGGGGCTTCACGCGCGGCCATTCCGTCAATATATAGGAACCCTCTCGGGACCCTATACGCCGGACGGAACGCCGCAAACGGTCGACCATATGAATCCGCATCCGAAAATCGCCTATGATCCGACGGCCCCCGCGCCGCTTCTCGACCCGTTCGGACGGGCTATTTCCTACCTGCGCGTTTCGGTCACGGATCGTTGCGATTTCCGCTGCGTCTACTGCATGTCCGAGCACATGCAATTTTTGCCCCGCCGCGATCTGCTGACGCTGGAGGAGCTCGACCGTCTCTGCGCCGCCTTCATCGAGCGGGGAACTCGCAAGCTGCGCATCACCGGCGGCGAGCCCTTGATGCGGCGCGACATTCTCTCGCTGTTCGAGCGTCTGTCCCGCCATCTCCTCTCCGGCCGGCTGGAAGAGCTGACGCTCACCACCAATGGCTCGCAGCTCGAGCGTTTCGCGCGAGCGCTCGCCGATTGCGGCGTCAATCGCATCAATGTCTCGCTCGACACGCTCGATGCGGAGCGTTTCCGACAATTGACGCGCACCGGCGATCATGCGCGCGTGCTCGCCGGAATCGACGCCGCGCTGCGCGCCGGCCTTTCCGTGAAGCTCAACGCCGTGGCGCTGAAGGGCGTCAATGAGGACGAATTCGTCGCGCTGACGCGTTTCGCCCATGAGCGCGGCATGGATATGACCTTCATCGAGGTGATGCCGCTCGGCGAGATCGATGGCGGCGAGCGCATCGATCAATATGTCCCGCTCACCCTGGTGCGCGAGCGTCTCTCCGAGCGCTTCACCCTGGCGGAGATCGACTATCGCAGCGGCGGCCCGGCCCGCTATATGCGCGTCGCCGAGACCGGCGGGCGCGTCGGCTTCATCACGCCGCTCTCGCATAATTTCTGCGAATCCTGCAATCGTGTGCGCGTCACCTGCACCGGCACGCTGTTCATGTGCCTCGGCCAGGAGGACGCCGCCGATCTGCGCGCCCCGCTGCGCGCCGATCCGAGCGACGTCTCGCTCAACGCCGCCATAGACGAGGCCATCGCCCGCAAGCCCAAGGGCCATGATTTCGTCATCGACCGGGCCACGCGGGCGCCGGCCGTCGCGCGGCATATGAGCACGACCGGGGGATGAGCCGGCGCTTCGTCCTCGCCGCGGCGACGATCGCCCTCCACTTCGCGCCGGCCGCCGCCGAGCCGCGCCATTTGCGCGTCGCCAGCGAGGGCGCGCGGCCGCCCTTCAACTATCTCGACGCCAATAATCAGCTCGCCGGCTTCGAGATCGAGCTGACGCGCGAAATCTGCCGGCGGATCGAGGCCGATTGCGTCTTCGTCACGCAAGAGTGGGAGAGCCTGATCTCCGGGCTCGAGAGCAAGCAATATGATCTCGTCGCCTCCGCCATGGAGATAAACGACGACCGGCTGCGCAAGATCGTCTTCTCCAAGCCCTATGCGCATACGCCCTCGGCGCTGATCGCGCAGCGGCAGTCGGCGCTCGCCAGCGCGGAGCCGAAGGCGCTGCGGGGCCAGCGTATCGGCGTCGTCGCGGACAGCGCCCAGCAGGCCTACGCCGAGGACAAGCTCGAAGAAAGCGAGGTGCAGCGCTATGCGACGCTCGAAGCCGCCGTGCTGGACCTCGCCGAGGGCCGCGTCGACATCGTCGCCGAGGACAAGCTCGCCGCCGTCGATTTTCTGCGCGAGCGCAAGGAGGGGCGCTGCTGCCGCATCGTCGCCGATCTGCCGCAGGACGCCGCCTATTTCGGCGGCGGCTTCGGCTTCGGCCTGCGCAAAGGCGATATAGCCTTGAAGAGCGCCATAGACGCGGCGCTCGACGCCATCGTCAATGACGGAACCTATCGCACGATCCGCAGCAAATATTTCGATTTCGACATACGCTGACGGGAAGCGGCCGGCCTCCGCCTTGCTTTCTCGCGCGCGCATCTCACCCGAGAGGACCGACCAATGACCGAGCCGACCGTCGCTTTCATCGGATTGGGCGTGATGGGCTATCCGATGGCCGGCCATCTCGCCACGCGCGGCGGGCGCAAAGTCGTCGTCTACAATCGCACGCCGGAGAAGGCCGCGCGTTTCGCCGCGCAATTTTCCGCGAAGACGGCGCCGACGCCGCGCCTCGCCGCCGAGGGCGCGGATTTCGTCTTCTCCTGCGTCGGCAATGACGATGATCTGCGCCAGGTCGCGATCGGCGCGGACGGCGCCTTTCACGTGCTGAAAGCCGGCGCGGTCTTCGTCGATCACACCACCGCCTCGGCGGAGGTGGCGCGCGAGCTCTATTCGCACGCGAAACGGGCCGGCTTCGGATTCATCGACGCGCCGATCTCCGGCGGCCAATCGGGCGCCGAGAATGGCGCGCTCACCGTGATGTGCGGCGGTGACGCGGAGGATTTCGCCCGTATCGAGCCGGTGGTCGCGGCCTATGCGCGCGCCTGCCGGCTGATGGGGCCGCCCGGCGCCGGACAGCTCACCAAAATGGTCAATCAGATCTGCATCGCCGGCCTCGTCCAGGGACTCGCGGAAGCGCTGGATTTCGCGACCCGCGCCGGGCTCGACGGCGCCGCGGTCGTCGATCTCATCAAGAATGGCGCGGCGCAATCCTGGCAGATGGAGAATCGCCACAAGACCATGCTGGCCGGCGAATATGATTTCGGCTTCGCGGTCGAATGGATGCGCAAGGACCTCGGCATCTGCTTCGCCGAGGCGCGCCGCAATGGCGCCAGCCTGCCGGTCGCCGCGCTCGTGGACCAATTCTACGCCGAGGTGGAGAAAATGGGAGGCCGACGCTGGGACACGTCGAGCCTCATGGCGCGGCTGCGCAAATAGCGCGCGCTCGAATTCTCATGCTCTTTTCCGAAAAACCGCTTCGCATCCGTGTTTCATCGAAACAGGGAAAGACTCTAGGCCTTTGTTTTGACGCGTTTCCAACGCCGAACCGGCGTTCACTGCGGCTGGATACTCTAGCGCAGCAGCAGATAGCCCCGGCGCTCGAGGCAGGCGTTCACGACGAGAACATAATCCTGCATCGCCTGCTCCGCCGTCATGGCGCCATGCCCGGCCGCCGCCGCGCTGCCGCCGGCCCCGACCGGGCGGCCGCGGGAAGAATGGGAAGCGGAACTGTCGACCATGCCGGGAAGCCGCCGCCGCGAGCGGAATCGAAGCGGCGTTTCAAATCGTTCCGCGAGTGTTATGGTCCCGCCCGGCCCTGGAAAACCGGGTCGCGCGCGCCGCCCGCGGGCGGCGCGCGAAAAAGGAGAAAAAAATGAAAGCCAAGATCGTTTCGGGCTCGACCATCGCCGCGGCCGCTATCGCGCTGGCGCTCGCGGGCGGCGTTTCGACGCAGGCCTCCGCCAAGCATTCCAAACATGTCTGCAATATGGAAAAAGGCCATTGCGGCGGCAAGACGAAGTGCATGACCAAGAAAGGCGTCTGCAAGCACAAGAAGAGCCATAAGGCTTCTTGCAGCGCCAAGGGCTCCTGCGCTGGCCGCTGAAAGGTCGAAACCGTCGATCGCGCCGATGTCGGGCGCGATCGATCTCGCGGCGGGGGCGACGCGAAAGAGCAGGTGGAGCGCGAGACATGACCAGACCCCCCGCTTTGGGACACGGCCTCGGACTGAGGCCGATCTATTACGACGAAATTCTCTCGACCCGCCCCGCGGTCGACTGGTTCGAGATCATCTCGGAAAACTACATGGTGGGCGGCGGCCGGCCGACCGCCATGCTGGAGCGCGTGCGCGCCGATTATCCGATCGTCATGCATGGCGTCGCAATGTCGCTCGCCTCTACCGATCCGCTCGACTTCGACTATCTGAGCGAATTGAAAGCCCTCGCCGAGCGTATCGAGCCCGCTTGGGTCTCCGATCATCTCGCCTGGACCGGCGTGCATGGCGTGACGCTGCATGATCTCCTGCCGATTCCTTATACGGAGGAAGCGCTCGCTCATGTCGCCGAGCGCGTGATGCGCGTGCAGGATTTCCTCGGCCGCCGGCTGGTCGTCGAGAACGCCTCCACCTATGTCGCCTTTCGCGAATCCGAGATGAGCGAATGGACCTTCGTCAACGAGCTGGCGCGGCGCGCCGACTGCCTGCTGCTGCTCGACGTCAACAATGTCTTCGTCTCGGGCTTCAATCACGGCTTCGACGCCAATGAGTTCATCGACACGATAGATCCCGATCGCGTCGCGCAATTTCATATGGCCGGCCATACCGACAATGGCACGCATCGCATCGACACGCATGACCAGCCGGTCTGCGACGAAGTGTGGGCGCTCTATGAGCGTGCGCGGCGACGCTTCGGCGCCGTCTCGACGATGATCGAGCGCGACGATAATTTTCCGCCTTTCGACGAATTGCTCGCCGAACTCGGCCATATGCGCGAGATCGCCGCCCGCATAGACGCCGAAAACACGCGGAGCGCCGCATGAGGCTCGCCGATCTGCAGGCCATGTTCCAGGCCGGCGTGCTGGCCGGCGCCGAGGATGGCGCGCGCATTCTCGAATCGGTGAAGAATTCGCGTCAGGCCGACCGCACCACGCTGTTCGGCGTCTATGTGAACGCCTATCACGCGCGGCTTGCCGAATTTCTCGCGGCGGATTTCCCCGCCCTTCGCGCGCTCATCGGCGAAGCGGCCTTCGACGCGCTCGCCGACGCCTATATCGGCGCGCAGCCCTCGCGCGAGCGCAACGCCCGCTGGTACACGACGCGCTTTCCCGACTTCCTGCGCGAGCAGGACGCTTGGCGCGACAATGCGCGGGCGATCGACCTCGCAATGTTCGAGCGCGCGCTCACCGACGCTTTCGACGCGCCCGACGCCGAAGCTCTGCCGATCGAGGAGCTGGCCGCCTTCGCGCCCGAGCAATGGCCGCGCCTCTCCTTCGCCTTTCACCCGAGCCTCATATTGCTGGAGCTGGAGGAAGGGACGATCGCGACGCATGAGGCGGCGATGGAGCAGCAGGACCTGCCGCCGCCGGGCGAAGGCCGCGGCCATGTCGCGATCTGGCGCGCCGATCTCGACTCCGTGCATTGCCCGCTGGAGGCGGACGAATTCATGGCGCTGTCGCTGGCGATGGAAGGTCACGCTTTCGGCGACATCTGCCAAATGGCCGCCTTCCGCGATCTCGCGGACGCCTCGCCGGAGCGCCTCGCGCAAATGCTCACCGGCTGGTTCCAGGAAGGGCTGGTGGTGGGCGCAAAGGCGCGCGAGGAGGGCTGACGGCGCAGCCTTTCGAGCCGCGACGGTCGCGCTTTGCGGTCTCCACATTTGGGGGCATATCGCCAATCGGGCGGTGATTCGCCTTCCGTTCTCCTGTATTCTCCGCGCTTCGAAGGAGAATCGCCTTGTCACCAGCGCCGGAAGATTTCACCCCGCTCGAGGGAGGCGTCGCCGCGCGCGCCGCGGCGCTCGCCGGACGCGGGCGCTTTCTGGAGGCGCTGAACCCAGAGCAGCGCGCCGCCGTCGAGACCATCGACGGCCCGCTGCTGGTGCTCGCCGGCGCCGGCACAGGCAAGACGCGCGTGCTGACGACGCGCATCGCGCATATTCTCTCCAGCGGGCGGGCGCGGCCGTGGGAAATCCTCGCCGTCACCTTCACCAACAAGGCCGCGCGCGAAATGCGCGAGCGTATCGAGAGCTTGGCCGGCCCCGGCGCCGAGGCGCTGCAATGGCTCGGCACGTTTCACGCGATCAGCGCGAAAATCCTGCGCCGCCACGCCGAGCTGGCGGGGCTCAAATCCAATTTCACCATTCTCGACACAGACGATCAGATCCGCCTGCTCAAGCAGGTGCTGCAGGCCGAGAATATCGACGACAAGCGCTGGCCGCCGCGCGCGCTGGCGCATCAGATCGACGCCTGGAAGAACAGAGGACTTTCGCCGGATCATGTTCCCGCGGGCGAGGCGCAGAGCTTCGCCGATGGCAAGGGCAAGAAGCTCTATGCGCTCTATCAGGAGCGCTTGAAGGTGCTGAACGCCGTCGATTTCGGTGATCTTCTGCTCGAGACGCTGCGGCTTTTTCGCGAGAACGCCGATGTGCTCGACGAATATCGGCAGCGCTTCAAATATATTCTCGTCGACGAATATCAGGACACCAACACAGCGCAATATCTCTGGCTGCGCCTCATCGCCCAGGGGCGGCACAATGTCTGCTGCGTCGGCGACGACGATCAGAGCGTGTACGGTTGGCGCGGCGCCGAGGTGGAGAATATTCTGCGCTTCGAGAAGGATTTTCCCGGCGCGAAAATCGTGCGGCTGGAGCGCAATTATCGCTCCACGGGGCATATTCTCGCGGCGGCCTCGCATCTCATCGCGCGCAATGAGGGACGGCTCGGCAAGACGCTTTTCACCGAAGGCGCCGATGGCGAGAAGCCGACCGTCACCGGCGTCTGGGACAGCGAGGAAGAAGCGCGCGCCATCGGCGAAGACATAGAGCAATTGCAGCGCAAGGGGCATGATCTCGAGGAGATCGCCATTCTCGTGCGCGCCTCGTTCCAGATGCGCGAGTTCGAGGAGCGCTTCATCACGCTCGGCCTGCCCTATCGCGTGATCGGCGGCCCGCGCTTCTATGAGCGGCTGGAGATACGCGACGCGCTCGCCTATCTGCGCTGCGTCGCGCAGCCTTTCGACGATCTCGCCTTCGAGCGCATCGTCAACACGCCCAAGCGCGGATTGGGCGACGCCACTCTGCAAGTACTGCACGAATATTCGCGCCGCGAGAGCGCGCCGCTGATGCAGGCGGCGCGCGTGATCGTCGAGACGGAGGAGCTGAAGCCCAAGCCGCGCGCGACATTGCGCACGCTGATCGCCGATTTCGATCGCTGGCGCAGCCTCATCGAGACGACGCCGCAGAACGAGCTCGCCGAAATGGTGCTGGACGAATCCGGCTATACGCAAATGTGGCGCGACGACAAGACGCCGGAGGCGGCGGGCCGGCTCGAGAATTTGAAAGAGCTGGTGCGCGCCATGGAGGAATTCCCCGATCTCGCGGGATTTCTCGAGCATGTGTCGCTGGTGATGGAGACGGATGAATCCGCCGATCAGCGGCGCGTGTCGATCATGACGCTGCATGGCGCCAAGGGGCTCGAATTCGAGACCGTCTATCTGCCCGGATGGGAGGAGGGGCTGTTCCCGCATCAGCGCTCGCTGGACGACAGCGGCCGCGCCGGCCTCGAGGAAGAGCGCCGCCTCGCCTATGTCGGCATCACGCGCGCCAAGCGGCGATTGAAGATTTTCTTCGCCACCAATCGGCGCATTCACGGCCTGTGGCAAACGACTTTGCCCTCGCGTTTCCTCGATGATCTGCCGGCCGCCAATGTCGAGGTGAAAGAAGCCTCCGGCGGCTCGCAATACGGCTCTTACGGCGTCTCGCGCTTCGCCAATATGGACAGCTATGGCTCGAGCTATTCGACGCCGGGCTGGAAGCGCGCGCAGACCGCGCGCGAGAGCGGCGCGAGCAAGCTCGCGCGCCGCGCGCCGCCGATGATCGAAGGCGAAGTGCTCGCGAAATCCTCCGCCAGCGCGCGCTTCGTGGCGGGCGCACGCGTGTTCCACCAGAAATTCGGGCCCGGCACAGTGGCCAATGTGGACGGCAACAAGCTGCAGGTCGATTTCGACAAGGCCGGACGCAAAATGGTGCTGGAGAGCTTCGTCGAACCTACGTGATCGCCACAGGTCATAGGCTTATTCCGGCAATTTACAGAGCCGGATTCGGCCGTATATGATCGCCACATTACGTGAACGGAAAGCGGGGCGATCACGATTTCGATCGCGCCGCGGCTCGTCACGACCGGTTCCTGGGCTCTCTCATGCAAAGGAGTATCGACGTCTCGCCGCCCGGCGCAGCGAACGGCTGCGTCTTTTTGAAATTTCGATCGCATCGTCCGAACCGACGCAGGCTCTCCGCATCGGTAGCGGCTCGGGGCGTCGCCGCATTGCAGAAGCAGTCGAGGTTTGTCATGGCGTCATTGGTCGGAAGAGATACTGTCGAAATCGATTTCCCGCACCGCGCGCATGGTTGGGTCGTCGTGAACACGCGGCCCCATCAAGAGCGTGTCGCGCTCGAAAATCTCCAGCGTCAGCAATATCACGCCTATTGCCCATTGGCGCTCAAGCGCGTCCGACATGCGCGCCGCACGCAGGACGTCCCCCGGCCTTTGTTTCCGGGCTATATTTTCGTCGAGATGACACCGCAGTCGCGATGGGCGCCGATCTGCTCGACATTCGGCGTGAGAACGCTCGTTCGCCTGGGAGATCGACCGAGCTTCCTTCCGTCGGATTTCGTCGAGGCTCTCAGATCGAGAGAGATCGACGGCTTGATCGCCAAGCCGGAGCAAGCCTTCGAGATCGGCCAGAAGGTTCGCATCGCCGGCGGAGCCTTCCATGATTTCGTCGCGACGATCGTCGATATGAACGAGCGTGATCGCATCGTCGTTCTGATGGAATTGCTCAATCGACCCGTAAAGGTCAAAGTGACGCAGACGCAGCTCGTCGCCTGCTGACGATCGGCGTCGGCGCCGCTCACTGTTTCGTCGCGAGTCCCGCGGTCGCGTTGCGCGCGGGCGCTCGCGCATGGTCGCGCTGCAGCGGGATCAGCCGATAGCCCTCCTCATGCGTCAGCCAGGAGAGATAGACGACGCCCTTGCTCTCGGCGAGGAGCGGATGATCGGAAGCCTCGGCGGTCTGCGCGAGCGCGCGCGGCGCGTCGAAGCTCTTGCCGCCGTCGCGCGAGATCTGCGCGAGGATCGTCGTCGTCGTTCCGTCGAACTCCTTCCAGGCGCGATAGAGCGCGCCGCCGGAGGCGAGCAGCTGCGGACGCTGCGGCGCGCGCTCGGCGACGCCGATGCGCTCGGGCTCGGAGAAGCTCTTGCCGCCATCCTCGCTGCGCGCATAGAAGAGGCCCTGGCGCGTCTTGCCGCGCGTGAACCAGGCGATATGCCAGCGCCCGGCGGCGTCGATCGCCAGGGCCGGGCCCTGATGCGGGCAGCTCGTCGCCCAATCGTCGAGGCTGACGCGCGCGCCGGTCAGCGTCTTGCCGTCGGCGGAGAGCTTGGCGGCCATATGGTCGCGGCGATTATTCTCGAACACATGCCGCCAGATGAAAACCGGTTGGCCGTCGCGATCGAGCGCCGCGCCGATGCGGCAGCATTCGCAGCTGTGATCGAGCAGAATGCTCTTGCCGGAAAAGCTCTTGCCCGCATCATCGGACCATGCGACCGCTATGCCGCTGCCCTCGAAGCTCTCGCCGGCGGCTTTCGCTCTGGCGGCGTCGCGCTTGTCGAGCCAGGCGGCGAAGAGGCGCCCTTTGGGGCCGAGGATGAAGGTCTCGAAGCGCTGGCCCTTGTCGTCGACGAGCGGCTGCGGCGGCGCGAAGCTCCGGCCCTCGTCGGTCGAGCGCGTGACGAAGACCGTGCCTTCGTAACTTTTCTCGGGCCGCGTGGTGTAGCTCGCCAGCAAGGTCCCATCGGCCAGAGCGACGATCTTGGGCCGCGCCTCGCCATTGTCGTCGAGCGTTCCCGCCGGCGCCGCTATGACGAAAGGCGGCGCGAAGCTCTTGCCATTGTCGCGAGACATTGCGCCATAGACCTTGCCGGCGACGGAATAGGTCAGCCACAGCCGCCCATCGGCGCCGAAGGAGGGCGTCGCGCTGACCGCGCATCTGGGCAGCGGATCGGCGCAGGCGGGCGCCGCGGCATGGGCCATCCGGCCCATTTTCTCTCGGGCGCCTTTCTCCGCTTCTTTTTCCTGCGCGAGCGCGCTCGAAGCGGCGAGAAGGGACAGCAGAGCGAGCGCGGCGCGTTTCATGGCGATGTCTTTCTCAGCGGAAGCGGAAAATCTGGTCGAGGGAATGGAGCCGCCGCCCTCCCGCGCGTCAGTGGAAGTTGAACCTCTGCGATCCTTCGAAGGAGCCGCCGGGCGGCGGCGGAGTCTCGAGGCCGGTGAGGATTTTGCGGACGATCTCCGCATGTTTCGGGCTGCTCGATTGGGCGATCGTCACCTTGTCGACCTTGCCCGCGGCGTCGATGTGGAAGCTGGCCGTCGCCGAGCCGGGCCCGGCGGGACTCGCCATCGGCGTGCGTTTGGCGATCTCGCTATAGAGCAAGCCGAGGAACTTGCTCTGCGAGAGGCCCGAAGGGGTCGGCGCGGCGGGAGCCGGGCCATTGGCGTCGCCGGCGGCCTGCGCCGCGATGGCGAAGAGCGCAAAAGCGAGAACAAAGATCGAGCGTCTCATCTGGCCTGTCCTTCACGCACGAAAACGAAACGATAACGCAGGCGGTATTGTCCTCGGGGCGGCGGCGGCAGGCTGACCCGCGCCAGCCTGTCGCGCGTCAACGCCACGAGGCGCGCATCGGAACCCCACAGGCGTCCGCGCCTATCTCGATCTCGGCGTCGACCCGTCCTGCGGGATGCGGCGCTGGAAAAGTCTGCCGGTCCAGCACGCCCTTTACGAGAAGGATATAAACGGTCGGATGCTTCGGCTCGCCGCCGAGGGCGGCCCCCGCGCAGAGTGAGAGCGCTATCGCGAGGGTCGGGGATTTCATTAGCCTTTCCGCCGATCAGTGGAAGTTGAATTCCTGCACCGCGGAAAAGGAGCCGCCGGGCGGCGGCACGGTGCGGACCGCAGCGAGTATATGCGTGACGACAGGCTCGAGCGCGGGATTGGACGCGCTCTGCACCTTGTGCGACACGACGCGGCCGGCGGAGCCGATGGTGAAGGCGACATGGATCGAGCCGGTCTGCGCCTCCGAGGACTTTGGCGCATGGCGCTTGATCTCCGCGGCGAGCAGCTTGACATAGGCCTGCCTCGAGACGGCGGGCTTCGCCTTCTCGGCTTGCTTTCTGTCCTTGCTCTTGTCTTTGTCCGCGTCCTTGCTCTTGTCGTGCGTCTCGGCTTTGGCCGCCCTGGGCTTGCTCTCGGCGGGCGCAGCAGCAGGGGAAGGTTCGGCGGCGGAGGGAGCGGCGGTGGGGGTCTCGGCGGGAGCGGCGGCCGATATCGGCGCTGCATTCTCCACCGCATAGGCGGGGCCAGCGATCAGGCCGGCCGCTATTGCAAGAGCGATCTTTCTCATAGGACGTCCTCGATATGTCTTCGGATCAGTGGAAATGAAAATTCTGGCTCGCGAAAAAGGCTCCGCCGGGCGGCGGCGGGGCGTGGACGGAGGCCAATATGCGCCGCGCCAGCGCGGCGTGGGCGGGTGACGAGCCGGTCGCGGAAATGCTGGAGATGCTGCCGCCCGCCGTCACATGGAAGGAGCACTGCGCGGTTCCCTCGCCGAGCGCCGAGCTTCCCGGCGTATGCTCTAGGATCGCTCTCCTGAGCATCGCCTTATAGGCGCTCTGCGACATGCCCTCGCTCTGCGATTGGCCTTCCGGCGCGCCGATGCGGCGCTTCGCCTGCGCCTCGCGCTTCTTGTCGTGGTCGACCTCGCGCTTTTTCTCGACGATTTTCTTTTTCTTCTCGACGATCTCTTTCTGCTGCGGCAGCGACGGCGCATCGGGCGCCATCACTTGCGGCGGCGGAATGGCGAGATCGGGCTGCTCGATCTCCTCGGGCGGCGGCGGCTCTTCCTCCGCGGCGCTCACTTCTTGCGATTCGAAGAAGTCGCCCTGCGGGATGAGCTCCATGCTGACCGAGTCGAGGCTGGCGATGCTCGGCACCGCCAGTTTCAGCAGCAGCCAGCCGACCGCCGCATGGGCGACGACCACGCCCGCGACGCTCGCCGGCCGCAGCCACGCCGGCTTGACGGAGGGTGGATCGCCCATGGAGGTTCCGCCGCTTTCGAAGGATGAGAGGATCGCATCCGTCATTTCGTCGCCCCTCCCGCTGGGACCGCCGCCGCAGGAGCCGGGGCCGCAGGAGCGGAGGCGGCAGGCGTCGCAGCCGCTGCGCCCTTGGGCCGCGAGTCGGTGAGTATGGCGATATGGGTGATGCCATTGGTCGCCAATTTGTCCATCACGGCGATCACCTCGCCGTAATTGGCCTCCTTGTCGCCGCGAACATGAACGATGCGGCTCGTGTCGGAGCCCATCATCGCCTTGATGCCGTCGACCAGCGCGTCGGCCGACACTTCATCGGCGCCGAGCGCCACCTTGCCGTCCTTGGAGACGGCGACGACGATCGGCTCCTTGGGATTGAGCGGCTGCGCCGCCTTGGACTGCGGGAGATTGACCTTCATGCCCTTGGCGAGCAGAGGCGCCGTCACCATGAAGATGATGAGCAGCACCAGCATGACGTCGACGAGCGGCGTCACATTTATCTCGGAAAGCGGCTGATAGAGGCTGTCGCCGCTCTTGAAGCGCGTCGGAAGTCCGGCCATCACGCAGCCTCCCGCTTTCTGGAGGCGACGATGTGGCCGCTGGTGACGGCGAGCGCCTTGTCCTCGACATAATGAGCGACCTGCTGGCCGGCGCGCGAGAAGGAGGCGCCGATGCGGTTATAGCCGACCGAGGCGGGAATGGCGGCCGCGAGGCCATAGGCGGTGGCGGCGAGCGCCTCGGCGATGCCCGGCGCGACCACAGCGAGGCTGGTGTCCTGCGATTGGGCGATGCCGGCGAAGCTCGTCATAATGCCCCACACCGTGCCGAACAGGCCGACGAAAGGCGCGACCGAGGAAATGACGGCGAGATTGGGCAAGCCGCCCTCCGCCTTGGTCATCAGCTCGCGGCCGACGCGGCTCATGATCTCGGCGACGCGCTCGCGCTTCTCGCCGATCGACTCGCCCGGAAGGTCGAAGCCCGCGGCATGTTCGCCCGCCGCCTCTATGGGCGCGAGCAGGCCGGCCGGCCCGCCCGAGCGCGCGATCCGCGCCGCCTTGCCGATGCGAACGGAGGCGACGACGCCTTCGACGATGAGCACCCAGGTCCATACCGAGGCCAAGAGCAGGACGGCCATCACGACCTTGCCTACCGGGCCGGCGTTGATGAACATGGTGACAGGAGAAATTGAGCCGTATTCCATAGGACGCACTCGCGCTTGGGGTTCCCCGATCTCACGGCGCCCGCCGCGGATCAGCAGATTGTTGTTGCTTGTGATTTTGTTCGTCCAACGGCAATGTCCCGTCCGCGAGGGAAGAGGACGCTCCGTCGAAGCCCGTCTTCGCCGATCCCGCGCGCCAGCGGCGCGGAACCCGCCTGTCGTCAGGAGAGAGCGAGCGGACCGGCGGGCGGCGCCCTTGCGCCATTGACCGCCTGCGACAGAGCGAAAGGCGGCCGCGCGGCGGCGAAGACTCGATAGACGGCAGGCTGCGCCGCGACCTCCCGGCGGAGGGCGGCGGAAATGCGGTCGGGCAGCACGGCCGGACCGGAATGCGCGGCGAGGCAGCAGGGGCAATTCGCCCCTTTCTTCATAGGCCGGCCCGGCGTTCCGACATTCGCATCCGTGAGCGCGTCATGGCACACGCCGCGGACGATCTGATCGCCCGCGCGTCCATCGGCGGCGGCGCTCGAAAGCCGATGCGGCGCGCCGGAAACGAGGAGAGCGAAAACGAGCGCGAAAACGGCGGCGATCGCGCAGATCGCCCGCAGTTCTATGCGCTGGCCCCCCGTGTGTGACATAAATGTCTCTTAATGGATTTTTTAACTTCTGACAATCTGCGGGATCTTGGATTTATTTGGAAGAGCGCGCTAATTCGCGTCTGGTTAATCGGTAGAGTCAACGCGCGCGATGGCGGCGGTCGCCAAGCTCCTCTTCCTTTTCGCACTGCTGGGTCAGGCGCTGAGCGCGCCTCTCGGCGGAGCGCGCGCGCATGTCGCGGGCGGCGAGGCGACGAGGCTCTGCGTTGTCGCCCATGTCGTGGCGAGCGCTGCTTCCGCGGCGAGCGATCGCGGCGAGCCCACGCGCAAAAGCGATCCATCGCATCGGCACGGCGCTTGCGGCTTTTGCGAGCTCGGCGCCGGCGGCCTCCCGTTTCTCGCTCTCGCCGAGCGGGTCGGCGCGCCGCCTTTGCGCGCGGCGACGACGCGCCCGTCCACGATATTCGCCGCCATTCCCTTCTCGCGCGACGACAGCAACGCGCCGACCCGCGCCTCCCCCTCCTTTTCCTGACGCGACATGACCGCGGCGCGCGAGCGCCGCAATTCGACGCGCGCCCTCGCGAGGGCGTCAGGGGAAGGATATCCGAATATGCATCGCCATCATTTGCTGCGCGGCGTCTCCGCCGGCGCGCTCTTCATCGTCTGTTCCGCGGCGCTTCCGCCGGCCCGCGCCCAGGAGGCGCTGCCGACGATCGACATCGCCGGGGACGGGCGGCCCACACAGTCACGGCCCGCGCCGGCCTCCGTCTGGTCGCCGACGCTTCCCGACGGCAAACCGGCCTTCGTGCAGAAATTCGCTCTGCCGAACACTGTCGCCAGCATCACCCGCAAGCAGATCGACGAGACGATCAACGTCATCGACACGGAAGACGTGGTCAAATATCTGCCGAGCCTGTTCGTGCGCAAACGCAACAACGGCGACACGCAGGCCGTGCTGCAGACGCGCACATGGGGCGTCTCGTCGAGCGCCCGCAGTCTCGTCTATGCCGACGATCTGCTGCTCACCGCCCTCATCGGCAATGACAACAGCATCGGCGCGCCGCGCTGGGGCCTCGTCGCGCCGGAGGAGATCGAGCGCGTCGACATGCTCTACGGGCCGTTCTCGGCGCAATATCCGGGCAATTCGATGGGCGGCGTGCTGCAGATCACCACGCGCATGCCCGACAAGCTGGAAGTCACCGCCAAGCAGAGCGTCTCGCTGCAGGACTTCTCGCTCTATGGAACGAGCAAGCTGTTCCACACCGAGGTGACGAGCGCCTCCGTCGGCGACAAGATCGGCGATTTCTCCTGGTTCCTCACCGGCAATTACGCCCATGGCACGACGCAGCCGCTCACCTATGTGACGTCGAGCAGCCTCTACGGCTGGCCTGGCGCCTATTTCAGCAACACCAAATCCGGCGGGCCGGCCACCGTTCTCGGCTCCTCCGGCAATCTCGAGAACGATCAGGTCAACGCCAAGCTGAAATTGGCCTACGACTTCTCGCCGACCATCCGCGCGACCTACACGCTCGGCTTCTGGAGCAATGACGGAACCTCCATTCCGCAATCCTATGTCTCCGGCGGCCTGCAGGCCTTCGGCGCGACGAGCGGAACGGGCAGCATCGGCTCCGCGGCGATGCAGAGCTTCGGCAGCGGCTATTACCGCGTGCAGGAGAAGATGCTCACCAATGCGCTGGCGGTGAAATCCAACACGGGCGGACCCTTCGATTTCGAAATCTCCGCCTCGCATTTCACCTATCTGCAATCCGATCAGCGCTCGCCTTACACGGCGGCGCCGGTGGGCTATTCCTCGACCGGCAAGGATGTCCGCTACAACGGCACCTATTGGACGCTGCTCGATCTCAAGGGCATTCTGCGGCCGGACGGCGTGCTCGCGGGCCACGACATCAGCTTCGGCCTGCATGGGGATCAGTTCCATCTGAACAATCCCACCTGGCTCACCACCAATTGGACGAGCGGCATGGCCTCGTCCTATGGCGTCGCGGCCTCCATCGGCCAAGGCACGACCCGCACCCAGGCCCTATGGGCGCAGGACGCGTGGAGGATATCGAAAGAGTTCAAATTCACCGTCGGCGGCCGCTGGGAGCATTGGGTCGCGTCGGACGGCTATAATCAATCGCTCGGAAGCATCAACGCCAATGGCTTCGGCTCGACGGCCACGGCGCTCAGCATGTTGCCGACTTATCAGCCTGTTCTCAATCACACGCGCTTCTCGCCCAAGGGCTCGTTGCAATGGACGCCGGACGAGGATTGGACGATCACCGGCTCGATCGGCCTCGCCAATCGCTTCCCGACCGCCAAGGAGCTCTATAATCTGACGACGATCGCCGGCGCCTCGGGCACGCTGGTCAATCCCAACCCCAATCTGCGGCCGGAAGTGGCGCTCAGCAAGGAGCTCGCGGTCGAGCGCAAGATCGGCGCGGACGGCTCGGTGCGCATCTCTCTCTTCGACGAGGAAGTGCGCGACGCGATCATCTCGCAGAGCACTTTCGTCACTGGACAGAATTTCACCGCGTCGCAGACGACCAATGTCGATCGCGTCCGCAACAGCGGCGTCGAGGTCGCGGCGCGCAAGGACAACGTTCTCGTGCAAGGGCTCGAGCTCGTCGGCAGCGCGACCTATCTCAACGCCCGCGTCATTTCCGACAGCAAATGGGCGCCTTCGGGCGGCACGAATTACGACAATTGGGCGCTCTCGGTCGCCGGCAAGCGCGTGCCCAATGTGCCCGATTGGCGCGCCACAATGCAGGCGACCTACCGGCCCGACGATCATTGGGCCTTCACAGTCGCGGCGCGCTATCAAGGCCAGATGTGGACGACGCTCGCCAATAACGACATCGCCCATGGCGTCTATCAGAGCTTCGACCGCTTCTTCGTCGTCGACACGAAAATCCATTACAAATGGAACAAGCACATCAGCTTCGACTTCGGCGTCGACAACATCGGCAACTACAAATATTTCCTGTTCCACCCCTTCCCGCAGCGCACCTACACGATGTCGGCGAAGTATGAGTTCGGCCGCGAAAAGGGCGAGCGCGGCATATTCTTCGAGGGCGACGAGCCGCCGCTGTTCGACGTGTCCTTCGTGAAGTAAGAGTAAAAAGCGAGGCGATCCGAAACGCTCGGATCGCCTCGTCACGCGGATCGAGCGCCTCTGCTCGAGACGATTCCCCATGCGGTGTCGCGACGCGTCACGAGAGATTCGGGTCGATGACTGTTCGCCCGCAGGTCGCAGACATCAAATCACGACGCCTTGCGGAGCGGTGAAGGTCTCATCGACGACATTGCCCGTATTGCGCGTCTCCGCGGGCTCGAAGATGATGATTTCGGCCTCCTCGTCTGCGGCTGTGCGATGTTCGACGCCGCACGGAACGACGATATATTCCCCTGGCCCCATCTCGACGATCTTGTCCCTGAACTCGACCCGGAAGCGTCCTTTCCAGACGACGAACATCTCCTCGCAGTCTTCGTGAAGATGCCAAGGAAAGACGCCCTGAACCTTCGCGAGCTTGACCTCTTGTCCATTCGTGGACGCGATGACCTTCGGCCTCCAATGCTCCGAAAACGCCGAAAATTTAGCGGCGATGTCGCCTTGCTGCATGATGAGGGAACTCCTCGGGAAATCGGCGTTCGTTCTCGTATCGGCTCGTTTCGAACGCGGTCGCGGCGCCGCGCCGGCGTCCGCTTCGACAGGAAACGCTATTCCACGATGCGGCTCGGCGCGCGCATCGTCACCAGCTCTTCGGCGAGCGTCGGATGCAGCGCCATTGTGGCGTCGAAATCGGCCTTGCGCGCGCCGAGCCGCAGCGCGATGGCGAGAAGCTGCGCCATCTCTCCCGCCTCCGGCCCCAGAATATGCACGCCGACGACGCGATCGCCGGCGGCCTCGACCAAAATCTTCATGAAGACTTTTTCCGCGCGCTTCGACAAAGTCGCGCGCATCGGCCGGAAGCTCGTCTCGAAGACGAGAATGCGGCCGTATTTCTCATGCGCCTCGGCCTCACCGAGTCCCACGGTTCCGATCTCCGGCGTGGTGAACACCGCCGTCGGCACCAGTTCGTGGCTGACGCGGACATCCTTGCCGCCGAACACAGTATCGGCGAAGACGTGGCCCTCGCGAATGGCGACGGGCGTCAGATTGATGCGGTCGGTCACATCGCCGACGGCGTAGATGGATGGGACATTGGTGCGCGAATACTCGTCGACGATGATCGCGCCGCTCTCCTTCATCGCGACGCCCAAAGCCTCGAGCCCCAAGCCCTGCGTCAGCGGCGCGCGGCCGGTCGCCAGCAGCGCGGCGTCTATGTCGAGCCGCGCGCCATTCTGCAGCGTCGCGACGAGTCCGCTCGCGGTCTTCTCGAGCTCGGTCGGCAGAGCGCCGCGGTGAATCTCTATGCCCGCATTGACGAGCCCCTCGTCGAGCAGGCGGCGCAGATTCTCGTCGAAGCCGCGCAAGGGCAGGTCGGCGCGCAGCGACAAATGGACCTTGGAGCCCAATCGCGCGAAGACGCTGGCGAATTCCACGGCGATATAGCCGCCGCCGACGACGAGCAGGCTCTTCGGCATTTCCGGCAGATCGAAAATCTCATTGGAGGAGATGGCGTACTCGAGGCCCGGAATTTCCGGCCGCAGCACCGGCGCGCCGCCGGTGGCGACGAGAATGTAGCGCGTCGAGACGCGCTTGCCGCCGGCGAATGACACTTCATTCGGCCCGGCGATCACCCCGCGCTCGCGAATGACCTCCACGCCGGCCTTCTCGAGATTTTGCGCATAGAGGCCGGAAAGGCGGGTGATCTCCGCCTCCTTGGCGGCGACCAGCGCCTTCCAGTCGAACGCCACTTCGCCGACGCGCCAGCCGAAGCCGGCGGCGTCCTCGAAATCATCGTGGAAGCGGCTCGCCATCACATAGAGCTTTTTCGGCACGCAGCCGCGGATCACGCAGGTTCCGCCGATGCGGAACTCCTCGCATATGGCGACTTTCGCGCCATAGCCGGCGGCGATGCGCGCCGCGCGAACGCCGCCCGAGCCTGCGCCGATGACGACGAGTTCATAATCATGCTCTGCCATTTCGAACCCCGGAATCTGCGACCCGAGGGCGAACGGCCCGCACGGGTCCCGCCAGAGCTCGCCCGCTCCAGATTTCTCCGTTCATGGGGCGGCTAGAGCTCGTGGCCCTTCTTGCGCATCTCTTCGCGCACGCGCGTCATCATGTCGACGGAAATCTTCTGCGACCACGCCTGCATGGCGACGAACATGTCGCTCATCAGCACCGGCTGCATCCCGACATATTTGCGGCCCGAGGCGCTCTTGAAGAAAGCCGCGACATCCTCGAGCTCCTTGGGCGAGAAGCGCTGCGTGTAGAGCTGCGCGGCGCTGTCGATCATCTCCTCGACCTTTTTGTCGAATTCCGGCCGCACGGCGGCGAGCACGAGATTGAGGTCCGGCACCATTTCGGGCCGCGTGCGCGTCACCGAAAGGGCGATCTGCTCGAGATATTGCGGAATGATGAGCCGGAAAGACGAGGCTATGCCGGAATCGACGACGATGGTGCGCGCCAACGCCAGTTGCGCCGGCGTGGCCGCGACCGTCGGAGCGGAGGCGATGGGCGGCGAGACGGCCGCCGCAGGGACGGCGCCGGGCCGCTGCTCGGCGGCGATGGCGGCTGTCGCCAGAATGAGCGCGGCGAAACCGATCGTCAGGCGAAAAATCACTCGGGACGTCTCCTCGTGAAACCAATTCGGCGGCTGTGCGTCGCTCGGTTACGCCGCGCCCAGCGTCGTGATGCCGTCGCGGCCGGCGACGACCACCGCCGTGGCGAGGCCGATGAACAAACCGTGCTCGACGACGCCGGGGATGGCGGAGAGGCGATCCGCCAGCGCGTCGGGATCGGAAATCGCGCCGAATGCGCAATCGAGGATCAAATGGCCGCCGTCGGTGACGAAAACATGGCCGTCCGGCTTCAGCCGCGGGCCGACGGTCCCGATCAGGCCGAGATCGCGCGCGACGCGCTCCACATGCAGCCGCGTCGCCTTCGCGCCGAAAGGATCGATCTCCACCGGCAGCGGAAAGGCGCCGAGCGTCTCGACCTTCTTCGATTCGTCGGCGATGACGATGAAGCGTTTCGACGCCGCAGCGACGATTTTTTCCCGCAGCAGCGCGCCGCCGCCGCCCTTTATGAGGCGCATTTTCGCGTCGAGCTCATCGGCGCCGTCGACGGTGAGGTCCAGCTCCGGCGCCTCATCCAGCGTCGCCAGCGGCACGCCCAGCGCGGCGGCCTGCGCGCGCGTGCGCTCGGAAGTGGGAACGCAGAGCACGTCGAGCCCCGCTTTCACCTTTGCTCCGAGCAGATCGACGAAATGCGCCGCCGTGGAGCCCGTGCCGAGCCCGAGCCGCATTCCCGGCGCGACGGCCTCGAGGGCCACGGCGGCCGCCTGTCGTTTCAGCTCATCGGCGGAAGGGGCGGGCATGGGCGGCGTCCTCTGTCGGTCGATTAGGAGAAAAGGCGGATAGTCGTTTCGCAGGCCGAAAGCAACGGCGGGGAAGGAGCGCGTCCCTCCGCCTGAAGGCTATCGCATTCGCGGCCGTCCTGGCCGGGCTTGTCCCGGCCATCCACGCCAATCGGCGGAGATATCTTTGGAAGCGCCCGCCATCTGCAAATACCGGCTTCTTGCGTCGGGCGCCTTCGCCGCCCCGTCAGAATGCGCCGGAGCGTCGACGCTGCGCAAATAAAGGGGAGGGTGAAGCCTCACCCGCCGATCTCTTCCCGCTTGATCTCCAATTCCAGCCAGTTCTCCTCGGCGGCGGCGAGATCTTCCTCCACTTTCGCGAGGAGCTTGCCGGCTTCGGCGAATTTCGCCGGATCGCGCGCATAGAGGCCGGGATCGTCGAGAAACTTCTGCAGCTTCTCCCTCTTGCCGCGCAATTCCTCCATTTTCGCCGGCAGCGTCGTCAGCGCATGCTGCTCGGCGAAGGAGAGGCGCGGCTTGGCGGCGGATTTCGGCCGCGGCGCGCTCGCCGCTTTCACCTTCTCCTCGCGCGGGGCGGCGGCGGCGCTTCGCGCCTGCACGCCCTCGCCGCGCTGCGCCACCATGTCGGAATAGCCGCCGGCATATTCGAGCCAGCGGCCATTCCCCTCCGACATCAGCACGGAAGTGGCGACGCGATCGAGAAAATCGCGGTCATGGCTGACGACGATCAGCGTGCCGGGATAATCGGCGAGCATCTCCTCTAGGAGATCGAGCGTCTCGAGATCGAGGTCGTTGGTCGGCTCGTCCAGCACCAGAAGATTGGAGGGCAGCGCCAGCGCGCGGGCCAGCAGCAGTCGCCCGCGCTCGCCGCCGGAGAGCCGGCCGATGGGAGTGCGCGCCTGCTCGGTTCCGAACAGGAAGTCCTTCATATAGCCGATGACATGCTTGCGCTGGCCGTTGATCTCGACGAAGTCCGAGCCGCCGCCGGTCAGCGCGTCCTTCAATGTCGTCTGCGGATCGAGGCTGGCGCGGCTCTGATCCAGCGTCGCCATCTCGACCGAAGCGCCGAGCCGCACATGGCCGCCGTCCGGCGCCAGCGTCCCCGTCAGCATTTTGATGAGCGTCGTCTTGCCCGCGCCATTGGCGCCGACAATGCCCAGCCGATCGCCGCGCATCACCCGCGTCGAAAAATTATCGACAATGGTCCGCTCGCCGAAGGCCTTGGAAATTCCCCGCGCCTCGACCACCAGCGCGCCGGAGGTCTGCGCCTCGGCGACCTCGAGCTTGATATCGCCCGTCGGCCCGACGTGCCGGCGCCGCCGCGCGCGCATCTCGTGAAGATCGGAGAGGCGCTTCTGATTGCGCTTGCGGCGGCCAGTGACGCCATGCTGCAGCCAATGCTCTTCCGCGACGATCTTGCGGTCGATCTTGTGCTGCTGCTTTTCCTCTTCCTCGAACTCGCGGTCGCGCCAGGCCTCGAAATCCTTGAAGCCGCGCGACAAATATCGCGTCCGCCCGCGATCGAGCCAGACTGTCGAGCGCGTCAAATCCTGCAGGAAGCGGCGATCATGGCTGATGATCACCATCGCCGAGCGCAGGCCGGCGAGCCGCTCCTCGAGCCAGAGAATCGCCGGCAGATCGAGATGGTTGGTGGGCTCGTCCAGCAGCAGCACGTCCGGCTCCGGCGCGAGGATGCGGGCGAGCGCGGCGCGGCGGCCCTCGCCGCCGGAGAGGCTGCGCGTATTTTCCTCGCCCGTGAGGCCGAGCTCGAGCAGCAGCGCCTTGGCGATATAGGGATCGTCGGTCGGGCCGAGGCCGTCGACCACATAATCCAGCGTCGTCGCGAATTTCGAGAGATCGGGCTCCTGCGGCAGATAGCGCAGGCTCGCGCCCGGCTGCAGGAAGCGCGCGCCGGAATCCGCCTCCACCTCGCCGGCGGCGATGCGCAGCAGGGTCGATTTGCCCGAGCCGTTGCGGCCGACGAGGCACAGCCGCTCGCCGGGCGAGACGGAAAGATCAGCCGATTCGAACAGCGGCTTGCCGCCGAGCGTCAGCCCGACATTCTGGAGCGTCAAAAGAGGTGGCGGGGCCATGGGGTCCGATATGTCCGCGCCGGCGGGACGAGGCCGGCCCCGCGTCTTTTATCGCACTCGCCCCATAACGCCAGCCCGGCTTAACGGCTCTCCGCCAGAGTCGAGGCCGCGCGCAGGAAGCGCGAGGGGTCGACCGGCTCGCCGTCCACCCGCACCTCATAGTGCAGATGCGGCCCGGTGGAGCGGCCCGTCGAGCCCAGCCGCCCGACCGTCTCGCCCGGAGCGACCTCCTGGCCGACAGAAACGGTAATGGCCGAAAGATGCGCATAGCGCGTGGCGAGGCCGGAGCCATGGTCGATCTCGACCATCTGCCCATAGCCGCCGCTCGGCCCGGCGCCGACGACGACGCCGCCCGCCGTGGCGCGCACGGGCGAGCCGTAATCATCGCGCAGATCGACGCCCGTATGCAGCGCCGCCCGCCCGAAGAAAGGATCGGTGCGATAGCCGAAGCCGGAGGTGGTCTCCACCGCGCCGGCGAGCGGCTTGCGCAGCGGCACGCTGGGCAGCGCGCTGCGCAGCCCCTCGAGCGTGGTGGCGGCGGTCTCGGCGGCGCCGAGCTCGCGCTCGAAGAGATCGCTGCGCTCGGCCGGCACGAAGGGACCGCCGGCGAAGCTCTGGCCATCGGCCTTGGCGCGGCCCTTGGGAAGAAAGCGCTCGACCGGCAGGCCGGCGACATCGAAAGCGCGTCGCAGCTTCGCGGTCGCCGCCCGAATCGGCTCGACCAGCCGGCCGAGCCGCTGGGTCTGCTCGCGCTCGACGTGATTGAGCGCGGCCTCCAAATGCGCGAGGCGCGACTGCATCGGCAGGCCGGCGTCGGCGGCGAGGCGGGGCGATTCGGTCTGCGGCGCGAGCGCTGCCGAGGCGCCGCCGCGTTCGGCCGAAGAGTTGGTCGTAGACTTGGCCGGCGCGTCCTCCTCGCGTCGCAGCCGCAGCTCCAGACCCTCCGGCTGCGGCTTGTCGAAGCCGGCGAAAGGCTCCGGCCGCTCCTCGGGCGCCGGCGCATAGGCGCTGGCGCCGGACGGCAATCCCGCAGGCGCTACGACGCTCGCGCGGCGCGGCGCGGCGACGGGGACCCCGCCCTCCTTGGACGCGACGCCGTCGACGAGCCGCGCCACGAGAGCCGCCCGCGTCTCCAGCTTGGCCTGGCGGGCGACCAGGGTCTGCACCTTGCTCTCGACATCGCCCTGGGCGAGAAACTGCCGGCTCGTCGCCTGATCGAGCCGCAGCCGCATGGCGGCCAAGCGATCCTCATAGGCGTAGCGCATCTGAGTCTGGCGATCGACCAGCTCGGCGAGCATGTCGTCGCGAAAGGCGAGATAGGCGGCCGCGCAAGGCGCCAGCAACCCCGCGGCGACCGCCGCCGCGCCGGCGACGACCAGAATCGGGGCGGAGAGCTCCACCCGCCGCGAATGCGCGCCGAGCGAGAATTCGATGACGAAGGGACGCCGCTCTCGTCGCGGTCTCGGTTCATTGGCTTTGGGCGTCATGCGCATGTTCCAGAGGCCCGCCCTCACGCGAGAGCCGCGAGCGCGCGAGGGAGGCAGGCCGATCCGTTAGACCTCATTAAGGTTAACGATCGGCAAATCTGCGCCGCCGGCCTGGAGCGAGGCCGAACGAAGAGAAGCGTCCAATCGCTTCGCCGAGCTCCGAATTCAGGTTTCCAATTGGTTAACAGCCGCGTCATGCCCACGCTTGTCGCGGGCATCCACGCCGCGACATCGCGGAGAACTGCGAACACAGGCAGAACAAATCCGCTTTGATGAAGCATTGCGGAACGTCTCGGCGTGGATGGCCGGGACAAGCCCGGCCATGACGGTGGAACGTCAACGGGTTGTTAACCCGGATTCGTTGCCCTGCAATCGCTTCGCCGAGCCTTGATCGCCGAGGCGAACGCGTGCTATTGGGCGCTTCGCCGCGAGCGGGGCAAAGTCCTCGCTTTCGCCTCCGGAGAGGTGGCTGAGTGGTTGAAAGCACCGCACTCGAAATGCGGCATACGGGCAACCGTATCGGGGGTTCAAATCCCTCCCTCTCCGCCAAGGCTCCGCAGAAAACGCCTTTTGAAACAAAGCCCGCGACCGAATGAGCGACGATCGGTCTTTCTTTCGGAGCCGGCGAGGCCTTTCCGAGCGCCCGCGCGGCCGCAATCCATTCGGGCGCGAAATGCAGTCCTGGGGCGCGCGGGTCTATGAGCCGATTCGAGAACCGCGCGAGCCGGGCGCAAGGCCGGGAAGATTGCAGCATGTCTCGGGTGGGGCTGGTCGGCTCGTCGGCTCTGGACGTCCAGGCGGCGCGGGGCTGCGGATCTCGCCAGCGATCGGCGCTTCCGGTTTCTCGACGCGGATTGAGGGACGAATTCGGCCGGGCGGGGCTCGGCCGGGTGGAGTTCGACCTCGCGGCGATCGGCGGCGGGCTTCGCCAAGGCGGCCTCGGTCTCGGGAAGGAGCCGAGCGCCGAAGAGATTGCAGCCGAACCGAGCCGCGTTGTCCTCAATCGACAGGTGGCCGGCGCTCTTCATGGCGCGCAAGAGCCGCTGGACGGTTCGGACAGAGAGGCCGGCGAGCCGGGCAAGCGTGCCGACGGCGGGCCAAGCCGTGAGGCTCTTGTGGTTGAGAAACGGCCGCAGGGGATCGTCGTCGGCGAGCAGCGAGGGGCCGGGCGTGACGTTGAGGAAGGGCGTATAATGCTCGCTCATTGAATCAGCCAGGTCGATCCGCATGCCGAACGACGACAAGAACCAGCCTGTCCATTTGATCGAAGACGAGAAGACGGGTGACCGGTTTCTCGTCTACGGCACAGATAAGGGCTTGCGTCTCGACATTCGATACGCCGGCGACACGCTTTGGATGACACAATCTCAAATAGGCGAACTTTTTGGACGAGATGTCTCAACGATTTCAAGGCATATCGCAAATGTGATGGAAGAAGGAGAGCTCGACGAATCGACTTCTTTGCAGAAAGTGCAAACAACTCCCGGTAGGCCCGCTACGGTCTACAGCATCGATATGGTGATTTCCGTTGGCTATCGGGTATCCTCGGCCCAGGCCACGCTTTTCAGACGGTGGGCGACCGAAAAGCTAGTCCAATTCGCGACCAAAGGCTTTGTAGTCGATACCAATCGTCTCAAGCAGCCAGAACATGCCGACAGGGTCGCTGAACTACGCGAGATCATCCGAGATATCAGATCAGACGAGGCGAACGTCTACCGTGAGCTGCGTAGCATTTGCGCGATGTGCCAGGATTATGACGGGTCATCCGAAACTTGGCAGGAGTTCTATCGGACAACCCAGGCAAAGCTTCTATACGCCGTCACGACTCATACGCCCGCCGAGATCATCGCCGCGCGAGCCAATGCGAAGGCCACAAACATGGGCCTCACCAATTGGCCGAACGATAACATCTGTAAGCAAGACGTGGCCGTGTCAAAAAGCTATCTCGCTGACGCGGAAATCAAAGAGCTGAACCGATTAACGACGATTCTATTGGATATCTTCGAGGACCAACTCGAATTGGGCAGACTCGTCATCATGGAAGACGCACGGCGATTGTTAGATCAACAGCTACGATCATTAAATCGCGCCGTGTTGGCGCATTGCGGTCGGATCAAGATGAGCGACGCCAAGAAGCGCGCGGAAAAGCAATACGAAATCTTTGACGCTGGACGCAAGATTGAGCGACAGAAAGCTGCCGATCGTATAATCGCCGAATTGAGGCAGTCCGACAAATCACTACCGAAGTCTACGCGTCGTAAGCCATAAAAAGCCCTCGCCCCCGGCTCACATCCGCGGTTCGAGACGATCAGCGCGGTCTTGCGCGCGTTGAACGTCAAGATCGCTTTGATTCCGGCCTCTTCGGCGACGCCGTGACCAGCGTCGCGCTTTCATTTTTTCATGGTGACGGCAATTCATTTTCGATAACGGAAAATTCGTATCGCCGAAGGGGCGGGGCTCTCACCCCGCCCTCTCGATCGCCTCTTCCAGCGAGTCGCCGGCGCCGACTTGCGTCTCGAACAGGCGCCGATAGACGCCGCCCGAGAGGCGCAGCAGCTCCTCATGCGAGCCGTCCTCGACGATACGGCCGTGATCGAACACCAATATGCGGTCGAGCCGCTGCACCGTCGACAGGCGATGCGCCACGACGATCGTCGTGCGTCCCGCCGATAATTGCTCGATCGCCGCGCGAATATGGAATTCGGACACGGAATCGAGCGAGGAGGTCGCCTCGTCCAGCACCAATATGGGCGTCGCCGCGAGAATGGCGCGCGCGATCGCTACACGCTGGCGCTCGCCGCCCGAGAGCTTCACGCCGCGCTCGCCCACCAGAGTCTCATAAGCGTCGGGCAGACGCTCGATGAATATGTCCGCATGGGCGAGACGCGCGGCTTCCGCGATCTCATATTGCGCGGCGTCCGGTCGGCCGTAGGCGATATTCTCGCCGAGCGGCCGGTGGAACAGGATCGGCTCCTGCGCGACGATGCCGATCGCCTGCCGCAGCGAGGCTTGAGTCGCCGCGGCGATGTCCTGGCCGTCGATGAGAATGCGGCCGGCGTCGAGATCGAATTGGCGCTGCAGCAGCTTGACGAAGGTCGTCTTGCCGGCGCCCGAGGCCCCGACGAGGCCGACGCGCTGGCCCGGTCTGATCGTCAGCGAGAAATTCTCATAGAGCTTCCTGCGCGCATTGGGATAGCCGAAGGTCACATTGTCGAAGACGATCTCGCCGCGCGTCACTGCGAGCGGCGTCGCTCCGGGGGCGTCGACCACATCCGGCTCCTGCGCGTCGAATTCGACGACATCCTCCATCTCGTTGACGGCGCGCTGCAGATTGCGCACATGCTCGCCAATGTCGCGCAAATAGCCGTTGATGAGCCCTTGTATGCCGATGAGGCTCACCACGTCGCCGGTCGTCATGCCGCCCTGCGACCACAACATCAGCCCGCAGCCGAGCAGCACGGCCTGCATGACGATCATCACGATCGCCTGCAGCAGCCCCACGGTGGAGCCGCGATACCAGGCGACGAGCGTGCGTTTCCGCCATTCGGCGATCAGCGCCGCAAAGCTCGCATCCTCCCGCCCCTCGGCGGCGAAGCCTTTGACGATCTGATTGCCGGTGATCGAATCGGCGAGCCGCGCGCTCACCGTGGAGTCGAGCGCCTGCGAGACTTGCGCGGCCGGGCTGATCCAGCCGAGCGACAGCCCGATTCCCATCGCCAGAAACAGCGCTATGCCGATCGCCACGACGAGGCCGAGCAGCGGCCAGCGCCAGGACAGCAGCGCCGTGATCGCGACAATGACCGTCGCCGCCGGCAACATGCCGAAGATGAGCGTGTCGGTCAGCGAATCGAACGCCCAGACGCCGCGCGTGACTTTGCGCACCGTCGCGCCGGCGAAGGCGTTGGCGTGCCAGTCGGCGGAAAATCTCTGCACGCGCGCGAAAGACTCGCGCACCAGCGCCGCCATGCCATGCGCCGCGACATGGCAGACGGAGAAGGCGACGAAATTGCGCAGGCAATGAAACAGCAGCACCGTGCCGAGAAACGCGGCGAGCGCCCAGAGCGCGGGCGTGAGCTCGCGGCTCTCGCCGGCGACGACATCGGCGAGATGGCCGGAGGCGACCGGCACGAAGACGTCGACGACATTGGAGACGAGGCGAGCGACGAGCATCGCCGCCAGCAGACGCGGCGAGAGCAGCCAATAGCGGAGCGCGAAGCGCAGCGTTTTCAAATAGGCGGACATGAATCCTGCGGGACGCGCCAACGCCCCGATCCCTTTTTGCGACGAAAGGAAAGCGACGCGGGCTCCAGCGCCCCGTCGCGGCTCGTTCCGGAATGTCTTTCGAGAGAAACTCGTCAGCGCCGACAGTGTCGGCGCGATGACGCGCGAGAGAGAACAGCCCGGATTTTTTGAACCGGGCTCACTGCCTGAACTCTCTAGGCGCGGCCCGGGGAACGATGAGACATGACGAATTTCATCATGGCGACTCCCCGATTCGAAGATGACGACCGCATCGCCTGGGCGATGCGCCATATTGCGCTGCAATATGGCGAGACTCATGCGCCCAAAGCGCGGCTCTGTCAACCATGCCGCCTGACGCCCGGCCTATGAGATCGTAGGACGATAATCCTCAGCGCCCCAATGCAGCACATCGCGCGCACGGGCGGGCCCTCGCGCCTCGCCGGCCAGCCCATAATGCAGTGCGAGCCGCTCGAGCGCGATTTTCAGCACCACTTTGGCGGAACGCTGCGGCCAGCCGCGCTCGCTTTCGACCAACTCCAGCCCTTTCAAATAGCCGCAGACGTCGGTGAGCAGGCCGCCGAGTTCCGGCCCCACGGCGTCGAAGGCGCGGGCGAGGCGCCGGCGCGCGTCGATCGCCACATCGGCGATATTCGCGCCGGCGCCGCCGCCGCGCGCCGAGCCGAGCGCGGCCTCCCAATCGGCGGTGACGCGCTGGAGAATAGCGGCCTGCGTGACGTCGCGGCGAAAGCGCTCGCCGGCCTCGATCTGCTCCGGCGCGAGGAAGGGCCGCCCGGCGCGATCCTTGCGGCGGGCGAGCCAGGCGAGCGGGCTCTCCCCTGCGTCGACGAGCGTCGGGCGCGCGCCTTTCTCCATTATGCGCGGCGAGAGATCGCTGTGCTGGGCGAAAAACGGATTCGCCTCGGCGGGCGCGGCGAGGCGCCTCAGATGCGCGCGGCCCGCTTCCGTCAAACGCAGACGGCGCGCCTGTTCCGCCCCCTCCCAGCGCGCCAGCCCGCGCGCGGCCGCCGCATCGGCGATGGAGCGGGAGAGGCGCGCCCGCGCCACCGTGATCCCCTTGCGAGGCGCCGCCACGACGATCGAGCGCGCGCCGAGCGGGTCCGTCATCGCCTCGGCGCCGGGCTCGCTCATCGCCTCCAACAATCGGCGGAGTGCGCGCGTATCGTCATTGTCGTTATGCCGCTGGCTCATGCTCATGACTCCTCTCCGGTCGGATGCGAGATGAAAGAAAAAGCGAGCGCCTCGAGCAGGCGCTTCTGCGCGCCGAGCGCCTGTTCCAGAGCGACGACCGCGCGATCGAAATTCGCGTCGTCGCGGCGATCCTCTATGCGCGCGCAAGCATGGCGAACGCTCGCGCGGTCGCGCGACAGGGCGCGCCCGCAGGCCGAAAGGCTCGCGCCGAAAGCGACGTGGTCGAGATAGAGAGCGAGATGGCGGGCGTCGGCGACAGGGGCGCGGCCGCGACTGCGCGCGCCGAGCTCGCGCGGGGCGACGCCGCAGGCCGCCGCGACGGCGGCGACGCAGAGTGGGGAAGTGCGGATAGCGGCGTTTCGTCGGGGGCGCATTTGGTCTCGCCTTGCAGGCGTCGCGGCTCTCAGCCGGCGACTCTCATGAGGCTAGCATGAATTTAATCCTATACAACGGATAAAAAACTTATCCCCGTCTCTCTCCCCTCGGCGATGCTCGGCGCTGGAGGACCGCCATGCCGTATCGAACATCATCTGCCCATGATCCTATCCAGGCCCGAGATCCTTTCCGGACCTGCGATCATTCGGAAGCCCGCGATCGCCTTCGCGCGGCTGCGCGCAAAAGCCTGCAGATCGCGCTGCGGGAGAGGGCGGGCGCCTATCGTCGCGAGGAGTTCCTGCGCTCGTTTCATCGCCTGTCGCGCGGCGCCATCGCCGCCGAGACGCCGGGGGCGGCGGCCGCCGTGCTGAAGGAGCTCGAGCGCGCGCTACGAGCCGAACGCGCCCGCGCCGGACATTGGACCTATGATCTCTCCCGCCATATCGCGCTTCTCGTCGCCCATCGCGCCGAGCAGGCGCGCGCGCTGCGCCTGACGCGCCAGGCGTCCAGCAAGGCGTCCCGCAAAGGAACGGGCAAAGAAACGGGCGAGGGGGGAGACAATTCAGCTCGTCCCGCCATGTGATCCCGGGGCGCCGTGTCGCGTGACGCCCTTTGTCGGCCGGCGGGTTTGGGCTAAAAAGCGGTTTCATTCGTCGATGCGTTCGAAGGTCCATTTCGCGTCGTGGGCAAATCGAGAGACCGACCATGTTCTTGGAGAGGCTGCTCGCTCTGGCGACCGGCGCGTTCGTCGCGATCTGTCTCGGCTTCGGACTGACGATGATGGCGCTCGGACCCGGCCGTCGCGTCGCCGAGGCGGCGCATGACGCGCCGCTCGCCGAAGCCGCGCCCGCGGAAGCTCCCGCCGAGCCGCTCCTTTCGGCGCGCGACCGCGTCGAGCGGGCGATCGCCGCCACCGAGGAATACCGGACCTTCTTCTTGCGTCTGCATGAGGACTTTCCGGCCGATTACGCCGCCGCGATCGATTCCTTCTCGCAGGAGCGGCCCGCCGGCGCGGAGGCGGCGAGCGTCGATTTCTATCTCGCCGAATCGGTGCGCCGGCTACGTCAGGCGCGTGGCGTGCTCGCCGCCCGAGCGGAGCCCTCTGTCCTCGCCCGCGTCTTCGATCTGCAGCTCGATGTGCTGCGCGCCATTTCGTCGGAGAACAAAAAGCTCTGCGCCGCCTTTCTCTATGGCGGCGTCGATCAGGATTTCCACAGCTTCGCCGCGCGGCGGCGCGCGCTGGTGGCGGAAATGGCGCTGGTCGGCCTGGAGGCGATCGCCAGCGGCCAGGCCAAGCAGCTCGAGCGCTCGGCGCCGAGCGAGGAGGATTTTCGCGCCTTGGAGAAGGCTCTGGCCGCGCGCGGGCTGCGCAAGGCGGAGATCGACTCGCTGCTCGACGGCAAAACGCCCGATCCGCCCTTCGACGACAAGAAAACCTGCGCCCTCGGCCAGACCTATCTCGAGGCGCTGCGCGCGCTGCCCGAGCCGGTCCGCCTGCGCATCTACGGCCTCGCCGTGGAGCTGATGGCGCGGTCCTGATCCCCGCGCTCGACAGCCTCGCAGACGCGCGGCCCGCGCCAGACCCCATAGCGCCAAGGCGCGAGCGGATGCGCGGCCTCCGCCGTCGTCTGCGGAACCGGATCATATCCGTCGCCGCCGCTCGGCCGGCATCGGCAGACGCGCGCAAAGCCCATCCAGCCGCCGGCCCAGAGGCCGTGACGGGAAATCGCCTCATCGGCATATTCGGAGCAGCTCGGCAGATAGCGACATTCGCGCCCGATCAATGCCGACAGGCTGAGCCGATAGAGCAGAATGAGCGCGCGAGCGGCGCGGGCGGGAAGCGACCGGAGCATGATGCGGAGCCTATCACGCCCGCGCTCCACAACCGAGGACCGACCGGGCCGAAAGTCGCGCTCGCGCTCGATCGGCGACGACAACGGCGGCGGATGCCGGCGGTTTTCCGTCGACGGCGCGCTGCGCCGGCGCAGGTGGCGTAGGCCGCTGCAGCGCGCCGGTTCCATCGGACTGCCGCGATCCGCGCCGCGTCTTGCCGTCCACGGCGACGACCTCGCGGGCGAGCGGACGCACCGAGGCCGTCCAGGCGGCGAAACCTCGCTCCAGCGCCTTCGGGTCGAGCAGCCGGAAGACCTTGCGCAGGGTCTGGGTGGTGGCGACGCCGTTTTCAAACGGCAGATAGCCCCGCAACCAATCCAAGGCCCCGCCGCGACTCCTCGACGCCGTTCCAATCGTCGGCCTCGCAGACGACGCCGACAAGGGCCGTCAGCAAAATCTCGTCGAGCGGATAGGTCACGTCACCATGCCGGGGATGCGGTGGTGCGGCACAATCCGCATATGAGCCAAGAAATCCGTCACTATGGCGCGTTCCCCCGCGCCCCTTCGAATCCAACATAGCTAACGAATCATTGACGATTTGAGACTCGGCCCTGTCCGGTCCCGCAGCAGGACCGAATGCGGGACCGAATGCGGGACCGGACCACGGCTTGACACTTTTGACGGGCGTCGACTATACCCGCCGACGCTCGCCCGAAAGGGCGCGAGGCGGAGTAGCTCAGTCGGCTAGAGCAGAGGAATCATAATCCTTGTGTCGGGGGTTCGAATCCCTCCTCCGCTACCAATTCATAAATATTGCAATATAATCAATATATTGCTAGATGGCGCCAGGGCAACGAATCCGGGTTAACAACCCGTTGACGTTCCACCGTCATGGCCGGGCTTGTCCCGGCCATCCACGCCGAGACGTTCCGCAATGCTTCATCAAAGCGGATTTGTTCTGCCTGTGTTCGCAGTTCTCCGCGATGTCGCGGCGTGGATGCCCGCGACAAGCGTGGGCATGACGCGGCTGTTAACCAATTGGAAACCTGAATTCGGAGCCCTGAGATGGCGCGCCGCCGATTCCGCCCGCTACCACTTTTCTTATTGTGGCGTACGCGCTCGCAGAATAATGCGAGTTCGCCGATGGAGGCCTTTTTCGTCGGAGTTTGCAAAAGCGCAGCGCCCGGACGGCGGTCGATCGTTCCGTCAGCGAAACCTGCTCCCGATCCGACGTTCGCGCCGCTACGACTACACCGTTTGCGTGGTCAGACGCGGTTCGTTGCGCGTGATCGCCGTGAGGATTCGCGCCGCCCCGGCGAGAGCCGGCGCCACGCCGTCGATCGCGGCGCCACTCGAAAGCGATTGCATCTCTTCGAGAAGGGCCATGGCTTCCGACGGCAGCGCCCCGCAATCGACCAAGCGGCGGATGTCGCTGTCGGCGGCGCTCTGGCCGTGGACGGGCGCCTCTCCCCGCGTCGCCAGCAACGCCGTCGCCATGGCGCGCAGCGATTTGGCGAGCAGCGCGGGCGCCTCCTTCGGAAACCCGCCATCGGCCAAGGTCTTCGCCATCCGCAGCGCGCGATCGGCCTCGGCCATGGCTTCGGCCTCTCGGGGCCCAGCGCTCGCGGCGACGGGCGATTCCGCAGGCAGACCGCGCGCTCGATGGAGCTCCCGCGCTTCGAAGGCGAATTGAAGCAGACCCGCGGCGGCCAAGCGCCGCATGGCGCGCCATGCGGCCGCGTCCACGAATTCTGCGGTGAAGGCGTCGGCTTCCGCCGCGCGCGCGGCTTCGGCCGCCAATTCCTCGTTACCCGCGTCGAGAACGACGAGCAGATGCGGCCTCCCGTCGGCGCCGCGGCGCTCTTCGACGAGCAAGGCCTTTTCGCCCAGACGCTCGACGAGATCCCCGACGAATGCGTCCTGCGCCGAAGCCATCCGCGGTCCACGGTGCGAAGGCTCGCCCATCACCGCTTGCATGCGCTCGATGAAAGCGCCGCGCCCGGACGGCATTTTCAACGCCGAAATGTCGCCGGCGCCGTCGAGCACGCCATCGGCGAGGGCCTGCTTCTGGCCGAGCAAGTGAAGAATGCTATGCTCGATGCTGCCTTCCGTGACGAGATTGACGACCGCTACCGAGCGGGGCTGATTTTTGCGCCAGGCTCTGGCGATGCGCTGCTCGACCTTCGCCGGATTCCAGGGCAGGTCGACGTTCACGACGGCGCTCGCGACCTGCAGGTTCAGCCCGACGCTGCCGCTGTCGGTCGACAGGAACAGCCGGCAGGCGGGGTCGCGCTTGAACCGGTTGATTTCTGCGCGACGGCGCTCCTGCGGCAGCGAGCCGGTGTGCCAGGCGACTTCGACGCCCATCTCGCCCGCGAGTTCGCGCACCATCGTCAGCATCCGCTCCCATTCGGAAAAGATGATGACTTTCCGATCCGGCTCATCGAGAAGATCGGCGAGGATTTTCTCCAGCTCCTCGAGCTTTGGGCTGATGCGGCAACTCGGATCGAGGATCGCCGGGGTGTCGCAGACCATGCGCATGCAGGCGAGCAATTGCTGGAGTCGATCGAACTCCTCCTGCCGCAGCGGACGCCGCTGCGCCTTGGCGATCAATAGCGCCGCGGGCTGGCGGTAGTCCTCGTAACGAAGCTTCTGCTCTTCCGCCATAGGAACGAAGTAAGTCTTGACCGTGCGGCCGGGCAGCTCCTTCTCGACGTCGGCCTTTCGCCGGCGCAGCATCAGCGGAGCGATGCGCTCGCGCAGCGCAGCCAGATTCTTGTACTCGATCGGACGTCCGCGCTCGTCGAGCTCGTAGAACTCGCGGTTGAAACGGAACAGCGGGCCGAGCAGCTCCGGATCGAGATATTGGACGATCGAATAGAGCTCGTCGATCCGGTTCTCGATCGGCGTGCCGGTCAGCACGAAGGCGTAAGGCGAGCGGAGCGACTTCACGCGGCGCGCCGTTTTCGTCAGCCAGTTCTTGATGCGCTGCGCCTCGTCGAGCACGACGATGTCCGGCTTCAATATTTCGTTGATGTCGGGGGCGTCGCTCAGCACCTGCTCATAGTTGACGATGGTGAAGAAGGCCGGCGCGCGATAGGTCGCGAGGCGCTGGGCGCGCGGTCCGAACACGAGCCTGGTCGTGCGGGCGCTGAAGCGGGCGATCTGCTCTTCCCATTCCGCCTTCAGCGACGCCGGGCAAACGACGAGGATCCTCTCGACGCCTTTGCGCCGCGCCAGCAGCTCGCAGCCGGCGATGGCCTGGATGGTCTTGCCGAGCCCCATGTCGTCGGCGAGCAGAGCGCGCTCGCCGAAAGCGAGGTGCATCGCGCCCTCGCGCTGATACGGCAACAGCGGATGGGTGAGGACGTCGAGCGTCGCGCGGCCGGCGGCAACATCGGCGGAGAAGGCGGCGGCCGCTTCGACACGTTCGCGCCGGCGTCTCGCCCGCTCCAGCCAGGGAGCGAAATGGCGGGAGATTCGGATGGTCGCGCGCATGGCGGGCTGCGCCTTCGCTAGGGCCGCCGTCAGTTCCTCGATCCGCTGCGGCGAAGCGGCGAGCGCCTCGTTTTCGTCGAGCCACGGATGCAGCCATTCGCGCGCCTTCGCCAGCGATTTCGCCTCGGCTGTCTCCGGCCAGGCGATCTTCGGCGTCGCCTCGCCACGACGATCCAGAAATATCTCGATCCTCGGGCTGCCTTGCGCCCCCGCCGCGCGAAAAGCCCGGGCCCTTCCACGCCGAAGCGCCGCCAGCGCGCCCTCGATGTGCTTGCAAGTCCCGAGCGCATTGACCCGGTGGTCGATGCAGCTGCAGGAATTCGTGAGGCCGTCGAGGCTTCTTATCTCCACCTCGTAATCGGCGCCGCTCGTCGAGCGGACCCGGAAATCGCCAAAAAATTCGTAGGCCGAATCGCGCGCGACGACATCGAGGATTTCGGTGCTGCCCCGCCAGCGCCGCAGATCGATCTCGTCTTCGTCGCTCGTGCGCCAACCGAGAGCGGGTTTGCGTTCGAGCACGGCGGCGGCTTTCTTCTTTCGGGCGACCTTGCTCGCCTCCTTGCGCGGCGCATGGCTACCAGCTTTCGTCTGTCTCGACATTTTGGCTTCTCTATCGCGTGGTCGCCTAAAGGCGCGACGCCCGGGACATGCGAGCGGCCACGCCGTGTCGACCGTCTACAGTCTCGTCCAACTGTGGCCACGTCGCATCTCCTCGGCAACACGCCCTGCGCACGGATGCACAAGATTTAGTTGCGTCCCCATCGATCCGACGCCTGCACGGCGTCACACGTGTCCGATGTCCAGGCTCCGACGTGGGCGCGCCCGTCGCTTACGGGCTTTGCGAAGCCGCTCTCGGGCTAACCAAGGCCGTCAATTCTCCGCGCGTTCCAGCGAAAGATATTTTCCATCATCTCAAAAAATGAGGTAAAAACGCTCATGGCTTGGCGCCGCTACCATCAGCGGAGTTCTCGCATTCATCGTTGCGACGGATATTGGCATTCGCTGGCCTTCAAAATCTCACTTCAGCCGCACGCCGAGCAGCAAGCCGCTGTCCGCCACGGAATTTTCGCTCGATCCCGTGGCGCCAGAGGGCTTCGACGCGAGCGCCAGCGCACGGAGACGAGCGGCGTCGACGCCCAGGCGCGTCAACGCCGCGACCACGGCCTCCGCCCGCCGCTTCGACAGTCTCTTGGCGTCGCCATAAGCCGCGACCGTCGCTCTGGCGCGAGGATGAGCGGCCAGAATGTCGGCGACCGCCCGCAATTGCGTCTGCGCGGCGGGCCGAAGGGCCGCTCCGCGCGGCTCGAAAGCGACGCCGTCGAGCTCGAACCAGGCAATTTTTCGCCCGGGAGGCGCCTCGCCGACGAGGAAGGCGCGCAACTTCGACTCCACCCCTTCGCTCGCAACGACGCTGGATCGCGTTTCCGCTTTCTGCGTTTCGGCTGAGCGCTCCGTCGGGAGAGCCGGAACGAGCCCGGCCGTCGGCGCCGCCTCGGACTGCGCTGATGGAAGCGGCGGCGTTTCGGCAACGGGAAGGCCCGGCCGCCATGGGCGCCACAACGCCAGAACGGCCACGATCGCCAGCGCGGCGGCCGTCGCTCCCGCCCATATCGAGCGTCTCGAGCCCGCCGAGCGGCGGAGGGCGTCGGTAGGGGCCGGCTCGTCGATGCATGATCGGCGCAGCCGCAGCGAGTTGGCGATCACGCTCACCGACGACAGCGCCATGGCGGCGGCGGCGATCGTCGGCGACAGCAGCAGTCCGAAAGCGGGATAGAGCGCGCCGGCGGCGACAGGCACGCCGGCGGCGTTGTAGATGAACGCGAAGAAGAGATTCTCGCGAATGTTGCGCATCGTCGCGGCCGAGAGCCGTCGGCCGCGAACGATGCCCTGCAGATCGCCCTTCAGCAAGGTGACTCCGGCGCTCTCGATCGCGACATCGGTTCCCGTCCCCATGGCGACGCCGACATCGGCGGCGGCGAGCGCCGGCGCGTCATTGACGCCATCGCCCGCCATGGCGACGACACGGCCGGCCGCTCTCAGCCGGCTCACCACCTCGCTCTTGTCTTCTGGAAGAATCTCGGCTTCGACCTCGTCGATGCCGAGCCGCTTCGCCACGGCGCGCGCGGTCGTCCAATTGTCGCCCGTCAGCATGACGACACGCACGCCATCCTTCCGCAGCGCCTGCAGGGCGACGGGCGTCGTCTCCTTGACGGGGTCGGCGATGCCGATCACGCCGACGACGACGCCGTCTAGGGCGACGAAAATCGCGGTGACTCCGTCTTCTCTGAGCCGCTCGGCTTCTGCATCGGCGGCGCCGGCGTCGACGCCGATCTCGTCCAGGAAGCGGCGATTGCCGATAATCAGCGATCGACCATCGACCACGCCCGTCACGCCTTTGCCGACCGGCGAATCGAACTCCTTCGCTTCGGAGAGCTCGAGCCCGCGCGCGAGCGCCGATTGCACGATCGCCTGCGCCAGCGGATGCTCGCTCGCCCGTTCGAGGCTGGCGGCGAGACGCAGTAGATCATTCTCGGCGAGCTCGGCCGTTGGTCGGACGTCTGTCACGCGAGGCTTGCCTTCGGTCAGCGTGCCGGTCTTGTCGACGACGAGAGTGTCGATCTTCTCGAAGCGCTCCAACGCCTCGGCGTTCTTGATGAGTACGCCGCTCTGCGCGCCGCGTCCGACGCCGACCATGATCGACATGGGCGTCGCGAGGCCTAGCGCGCAGGGGCAGGCGATGATGAGGACGGACACGGCCGCGACGAGGCCATAGGCCATGCGCGGCTCCGGTCCCCAGATGGCCCAGGCTATGAAGGCGAGGACGGCGACGCCGATGACGGCCGGAACGAACCAGCCGGAGACCTGATCGGCGAGCCGCTGGATCGGCGCGCGGCTGCGCTGCGCCGCGGCGACCATCTCGACGATGCGCGCCAGCATCGTGTCGCGGCCGACCTTGTCGGCGCGCATGACGAAGCCGCCGCTCTGGTTGAGCGCGCCGCCGATGACTTTGTCGCCGGCGTTTTTAGACACCGGCAGCGACTCGCCCGTGACCAGAGATTCGTCGACCGAGCTGCGGCCGTCGAGTAGTTCGCCGTCGACGGGGATCTTTTCGCCAGGGCGCACGCGGAGCCGATCGCCGACTGCGACTTGCTCGAGCGGAATATCGTCGTCCGATCCATCGGCGGCGACGCGCCGCGCGGATTTCGGCGCGAGATCGAGCAGAGCGCGGATCGCGCCGCCGGTCTGTTCCCTCGCGCGCAGCTCCAGCACCTGTCCGAGCAGAACGAGGACAGTGATGACCGCGGCGGCCTCGAAATAGATCGGGACCGAGCCATCCGCGTTGCGGAAGGCCGGCGGAAACAGCGTCGGGACAAAAGTGGCCAGCACACTATAGGCCCAGGCGACGCCGGTGCCCATTGCGATGAGCGTGAACATATTGAGATTGCGCGTCACGAGGGACCGCGCCGCCCGCTCGAAGAACGGCCACCCGGCCCACAGAACGACGGGTGTCGCGAGAACGAATTGAATCCAATTGGAGGTCTGCGGTGAAAGCAATCGATGCAGGCCGAGAAAATGTCCGCCCATCTCCAGAGCGAGGACAGGAACGGCGAGGGCGAGGCCGATCCAGAAGCGCCGCGCCATGTCGACGAGCTCCGGGCTCGGCCGGGTCTCGGCGCTTGCGACGACAGGCTCGAGCGTCATTCCGCAGATCGGGCAATTGCCCGGCTTCGGCTGACGGATTTGCGGATGCATCGGGCAGGTGTAGATCACCTCTGGATACGCGCCTCGGCCGCGCTGTTCCCTGGGCGCCGCCCTCGCCGGAGAATGCAGATGCTCCTCGCGAGAGTGTCGGTTGGCGTGCTCATGGGCATGTTCATGGGCCATGGAGAACCCCTAAATCGCCGCTACGACTTAGAATGCGCAGACTTCACCGACTGAAAAACCAGAACATGACGCTGAGCGCCACGCTGACGATCAGCGACGTCGTAAGGGGAATATAGGGGCGGAAATCGCCGCATTCGACAGCTTGGTCGCCGGGTGGCGGCCGAGGGCGAACCGCTTAGCGACGAATCGCGCCAGCCCGACGAGGAACGAAAAAGAAGATTTCGACGAACGAGCGGTCGCCATGCCCTGCATGACACTGTTCTGCAGCGCGCGCCTGCCGACGCGCCGTCCGAAGGGTTCGTGAAGCGACCAATAGCTTTTCCCTGCTCGAGCGAGTTAGCGTTTTTCGTAGTGATTCGGTGGCTGGCGTAAGAATCCCCTGCGACCGAGGTCTCTCAATGTCGTCGCGCGCACGAGCTTCCGCCGCTGAGCCGAAGCGACAGAATTTATTCTTTATCTACATCCTCGGGAAACTCGGCCCTGCTTCGTTGATCGTTGGAGCAGCGCATGGCTGCGCGCCAATTCGACCACCGCTCGTCGCCCCTGAACCGTTCGACGCCGGAGCGCCTGCGCCCGCTACATATTATCGATCTACGGTCGGTTCGTATGCCAGCCAACGGCCGATCCAGCCGGGCTCCTGGAAAGAGCAAAATGCGCAACTGACCCGATCATCGGAGCGAGCGCATCACGGCGGTTCGGAGCATGAGCATTGAAACGGCTCCCATGCTCTCTATCGACGCTGCGACGGTGGCGGAACAGTGGTCTGAGGCTTCGAGCCGGCGCGGCGCTGCTCTCCGCCATGACGCTTTCCGCTTGTGTCGGCTTTTCGGACGACGGCGGCATGAGCATTGTCGCGGACGTCGCCGGTAGCCGGCTCGAGAAGGATGTGCTGGCGATTCGCACGCCGGAGGACGCCGCATCCGCTCGGGCTCGTGTCGAGCATCTGCTCTCGCGAGCGCTGACGGCCGACTCTGCGGTGCAAATCGCCCTGCTCGACAATCGCGGCCTCCAAGCGGAGTATAATGCGCTGGGCTCCGCGGAAGCGGCGATGGTGAAAGCGGTCCTTCCGCCAAACCCGAGCTTTTCCATTTCGCGGATCGCCGGACCGTTGAAATTGGAGCTCGAGGCGATCATCGCCGCCGATATTCTCGCATTGGCGACTTTGCCGGCGCGGGCGGAAATCGCTGCAGATCGATTTCATCAGGCGCAGCTGCGCGCCGCCGAGGAAACGCTCCGGCTCGCGACCCGAGCGCGCAAAGACTATTATCGCGCCGTCGCGGCGCAGGAGCTCGTCGCTTTTCTCACCAAAGCGAATTCGACGGCCGAATCGGCCGCGCAGCTCGCCAGAGCCTTGGGCGAAACCGGCGCGATGAACAAGCTCGATCAGGCGCGCGAGCAAGTCTTCTATGCCGATCTTACCGTTCGGCTCGCGCAGGCTCGCCAGCGCGCGATCGCGGAGCGCGAGCAGCTGATCCGCTCGCTGGGCCTGTGGGGCGCCGATCTCGATTTCAGGCTGCCCGCGGCTCTGCCGGCGCCGCCCTCTCGTCCAAACAACATGCCCATGGTCGAGCAGGAAGCGGTGGCGCGCCGCCCCGATCTCTTCGTGGCGGGCATAGAGCTCGACGCGCTCGCAAAATCGTACGGGCTCGTCGAAGCGACCCGCTTCGTGAATGTTTTCCAATTGTCCGGCATCTACAAGGACACTCGCGAAATCGTCACCAGAGTTTCGAGCGACGGGACGATCGACACCGAGCGTGTTCGATTCAGGGTTTTTGGCCCGGGCGCCACGATTGAGATTCCGATCTTCGACTTTGGCGAGGCGCGCACGCGCGAGGCTGAGCAGAGCGTCATGCAGGCGTTCAACCGCCTCGCGGCGAAGGCGGTCGACGTTCGGTCGGAAGCGCGCCTAGCGTATCAAACCTATCGCTCCGCATGGGACGTAGCGAATCATTATCAGCGAGAGATTTTGCCGCTGCGCAAAATCATCACGGATGAGAGTCTGCGGCGTTACAATGCGATGCTGATCGACGTCTTCCCGCTGCTCGCCGAGGTGCGCCAGAGGATAATGGCGAATATCGCGGCGATCGAGGCCAAACGGGATTTCTGGCTCGCCAATGCCGATCTTCGGGCCGCGGTCATCGGCGGCGTCGAAACGCGAGTCGAAGAGGCGCCCGTATCGCGGATGGATGCTATCGGCCAGTGACGCATGAGGGAAGACAGACAATGATGTCTCGAAGGAACTTCATCGGCGCCGCGGCTGGATTTGCGAGCGTCGCCGCCCTGAGCGGCCGTGCGCAGGCGGCGAGCATTCCGGAGGCGCATTATGCGACGAGCGCGGAGACGCAACCTCCGCTGTTCCCATCGAATGGTCCCGAATTTCATCCCGTCGTGACGTTGAACGGGTGGAGCTTGCCATGGCGCATGAAGGAGGACGTCAAAGAGTTCCATCTTGTCGCGGAAGCGGTCGTGCGCGAGTTCGCGCCCGGAATGAAAGTGCATCTTTGGGGCTATAACGGCCAATCGCCGGGTCCGACCATAGAGGCGGTCGAAGGCGACAAGGTCCGCATTTTCGTGACGAACAAGCTGCCGGAGCCGACCTCGGTCCATTGGCATGGAATTTTGTTGCCGAACGGCATGGACGGCGTGGCCGGCGTCACGCAGCCTCATATTCCGTCGGGCAAGACCTTCGTCTATGAATTCGAGCTGAAGACGAGCGGGACCTTCATGTACCACACGCATTCGGACGAAATGGTGCAGATGGCGATGGGCTTGATGGGAATGATCGTCGTCCATCCGCGCGATCCCGAGCAGCATAGGGTCGATCGAGATTTCGTCTTCATGCTGGCCACCTATGACGTCGATCCTGGGACCTATGTGCCGAAGGTCGTGGAGATGACGAACTTCAATATGTGGACATTCAACAATCGCGTCTTTCCCGGCATCGATCCGCTCGTCGTGCGCTTGAACGATCGCGTGCGCGTGCGGATGGGCAATCTCAGCATGACAAATCATCCGATTCATCTGCATGGCCACCATTTTTACGTCACCGGCACGGATGGGGGCTGGATTCCTCGATCGGCGCAATTGCCCGAAGCGACCGTCGACGTCCCCGTCGGAACGATTCGCGCCTTCGAGCTCGTCGCAGACAATCCGGGCGACTGGGCCTTGCATTGCCACAAGTCGCATCACACGATGAACGCCATGGGCCATGACTTGAGAACGTTCATCGGAGCGAAACAGAGCCAGAGAGTTGTCAAAGCGATTACCAAGCTGGTTCCGGATTACATGCCCATGGGCTCGTCCGGTATGGGCGACATGGCGTCGATGCACATGCCGGGGCCGGATAATGCGCTTCCCATGATGACCGGAACGGGCCAATTCGGGCCCATCGAAATGGGCGGCATGTTCACGCTCATGAAAATCCGAGAGGGGCTGGCGCGTAATGACTACAAAGACCCGGGTCCGTACAAGTTTCCGGAAGGAACCGTGGCTCACGACGTCGAGGGTCGACCGGCAGAGGCGTCGCGGCATGAGGGAATGAAGAGCACGAAAAGCCCTGCGCCGAGGCCCTCCGGCCACGGCTACCATGAGCATCATTGAACAGAGGAAAATTGTTAGACTGATTTGTTCAGCTTCTCGTCGGCGGCGCGAAAGTCGTTCATCGCGCAGTCGGTCATATCGCGCTGTGATATGGCCCCGTCCCAGCACGAACCGGCGCGCGGCGGCGTAGAATTGGCTGCGGTTTCGGCGTGAGAGGCCGCGCCGAACGCAATCGATAGAATCGCCGCAACGGTAACGGTGGAGCAGGCGATGTCGAGATATACGCTACGCCCTCGCATTCGGCGCCCTCTTTCGATTTCGCAAGTCAAATTACTTTGCGCGAGCAATTGTCGTTAATTACCGCACGCGACAGGGCGCAAAAAGTCGACCGCAATGGAACGCGCCGAGGCGCGTTCCTTCTCGCGATCGTCGTCACCCCAGCGTCTTCTTCAGCTCGGCCAGAATCGCGTCACCCATCTGGCTCGTCGAGACGGGCTTGTCGTTCGGCCCGGCGATATCGGCGGTGCGCAGGCCGGCGGCCAGCACATCGGCGATCGTCTTGTCGATCGCGTCGGCGACCGGGATCAGGCCGAAGGAATAGCGCAGCGCCATCACCAAAGAGCCGATCATGGCGATCGGATTGGCGAGCGCCTTGCCGGCTATGTCCGGCGCGGAGCCGTGGCAGGGCTCGTAGAGCGCCTTGCGCTTGCCCGTGGCGGCGTCTTCCCCGCCGAGCGAGGCGGAGGGCAGCATTCCGAGCGAGCCGGTCAGCATGGAGGCGACGTCCGACAAGAGATCGCCGAAGAGATTGTCGGTGACGATCACGTCGAACTGCTTGGGCCGGCGCACCAGCTGCATTCCGAGCGCGTCGGCGAGCATATGCTCGAGCTGCACGTCGGAATATTCGCGCGCGTGCAGGGCGGTCACCATCTCGCGCCACAACAGGCCGGACTTCATCACATTGGCCTTCTCGGACGATGTGACCTTGTTGGAGCGCTTGCGGGCGAGCTCGAAGGCGATGCGGGCGATGCGCTCGATCTCATAGGTCTCATAGACCTGCGTGTCGACGCCGCGCTTCTGGCCATTGCCGAGATCGGTGATCTCCTTGGGCTCGCCGAAATAGACGCCGCCGGTCAGCTCACGCACGATCATTATGTCGAGGCCGTCGACGAGATCGGGCTTCAGCGAGGAGGCGTCGACCAGCGCCGGATAGCAGATGGCGGGGCGCAGATTGGCGAAGAGGGCGAGATCCTTGCGCAGGCGCAAGAGGCCGGCCTCGGGGCGCACCTCGTAAGGCACGCCGTCCCATTTCGGCCCGCCGACGGCGGCCAGCAGCACGGCGTCGGCGCTCTGGGCCAGGGCCATGTCGGATTCGCTGATCGCCTGACCATGGGCGTCATAGGCGGAGCCGCCGACGAGGCCCTTCTCCGTCTCGAAAGAGGCGACGCCGGAGGCGCTCAGAAAGGCGATGAGCTTTTCGGCCTCGGCCATGATTTCCGGGCCGATGCCGTCGCCCGGCAGGAGAAGGAGCTTGTAGGCGGCCATGAAATCCTCTCTATCTCTGGTTCTCGGGGTTGCGCTGTCCATAAGGCGCGCGCCGGCGCAAGGCAACATTGCGGAGAACTCCATGGTGATGCGACAATCTGTCCGAGGCGGCCGGCTTGCCGGGATCGCGACGGCCGTGCAGCCTGCGGTCCGAGCCCCATAAGGAGCCCCGCTTCGCGCCGATCCCCAATCGGCGGGAGCGAAGGAAAAAACGAAAAGAGGAGACGCGTTTCATGTCGACATCGAAGATCGTGGCGGCCGCTCTGCTCGCGGCCGCGCTCACCGCCGGCCGCGCCGAGGCCTTTTGCCTCTTCTCCTGCGAGCCGACCGCCGACAACGCCCGCTCGGTGTTCGAGAACCGGCTGAAGAAGAAATTCGATCCGGACGCGAAAGTGGTGAAGTTCGACGTGTCGCGCTTCTGGCGGCTGGACGTCGAGGGCGCCGGCCACCATGCCGTCGAATTCTACTTCACCGGCTCGGCGGAATTCCCCAAGGGCGCCAATCTCGACTGCAAGCCGGACGAGGCCGGCGCGGTCAAGGCCGGCTGCTCGGCGAGCAAATATTATTCGACCACGGTCTCCAATCAGGAGATCAAGGACCGGCAATATATTGAGCCCGGCGCCAAGATCGACTTCAACGACGAGACCCGCTTCGACGAGAGCCCGAAGGGTTGGAAGGGTCAGGACGGCAACGTCTATTGACCCCGCCCCGGCGGCGGCCCTTCCCTAGGCCCGTGAAATTGGTGTAGAAGGCCCGCGACAGAATATGCGCGGGCCGCGGGGCGGGCGGAACCGAAGCGCCGGGAGACAGCGGTTCATGCAGCAGGTTATCATCGTCATCCACCTGATGGTGGTGGTCGCTCTCGTCGTTCTGATTCTCTATCAGAAGTCGGAGGGCGGCGCGCTCGGCATCGGCGGCGGCGGCCTGTTCACGGGCCGCGGCCAAGCCAATGCGATCACGCGCGCGACCGGCATTCTCGGCGCCGTCTTCTTTTTGACCAGCATCGCCCTCACTGTCCTTCCGGCCTGGGAGCGCGGTCCCGAGGGTTTCGATCCCGCCAAGCTGGAATTCAAGGAACTGCCGCCGGCCGGCGCGCCGGCTCCGGGCTCTTCGGCTCCCGGCGCTTCTGCTCCCGCTCCGGCGGAGAAGAAGGAAAGCATTTTCGATCAGCTGCAGCGCGCCCAGCAGCAGCGCCAGGGCGTGACGCCGCCCGCCGCCGAGCCGCCTGCCGCTCCGGTCGAGACCGCTCCGGCGACTCCGCCGGCCGCGGAAGGCTCCAAATCGCCCGAGGCCGCGGCTCCCGAGATCAAGGCTCCCGAGGGTTCCGACAAGGCTCCGGCCGAGGAGAAGTGAGGCGCGGGCGGCCGCAGGGCCGCCCTTCGCAGCTTCGACGCGAGAACGCGCCGGTGGAATTCCCGCCGGCCGACGAAAAAACCTTTTCCGAATCGATCCCGAGGCGATAAGCGTAAGACCCCATGGCGCGGTACATCTTCATCACCGGCGGTGTGGTCTCCTCACTCGGCAAGGGCTTGGCGTCTGCGGTGCTCGGAGCGCTGCTACAGGCGCGCGGCTACACCGTGCGACTGCGCAAGCTCGATCCCTATCTCAACGTCGACCCTGGCACGATGAGCCCGTACCAGCACGGCGAGGTCTTCGTGACCGACGACGGCGCCGAGACCGATCTCGATCTCGGCCATTACGAGCGCTTCACCGGCCGTCCCGCTTGTCGCCAAGACAATGTGACGACCGGGCGCATCTATCAGGACATCATCGCCAAGGAGCGGCGCGGCGACTATCTCGGCGCGACGATCCAGGTGATTCCTCACGTCACAAACGCGATCAAGGACTTCGCCCTCGAGGGCAATGACCATGTCGATTTCGTGCTGATCGAGATCGGCGGCACGGTCGGCGACATAGAGGGCCAGCCCTTCTTCGAGGCGATCCGCCAGCTCGGCAATGAGTTGCCGGAGAAGCATTGCGTCTATATCCATCTGACGCTGCTGCCCTTCATCCCCAGCGCCGGCGAGCTGAAGACCAAGCCGACGCAGCATTCGGTGAAGGAACTGCGCTCCATCGGCATTCAGCCGGATATTCTGCTCTGCCGGACCGATCGCGAGATTCCGCGCGAGGAGCGCCGCAAGCTCGGCCTCTTCTGCAATGTCCGCGAGAGCGCCGTGATCGAGGCGCGCGACGCCGCCCATATTTATGACGTGCCGCGCGCCTATCACGCGGCCGGGCTCGACGCGCAGGTGCTCGCCGCCTTCGGCATAGACCCGGCGCCCAAGCCCGATATGAGCCGCTGGAATGCGGTGACGCAGCGCGTCAACAATCCCGAAGGCGAGGTGACGATCGCCGTCGTCGGCAAATATACGGGCATGAAGGACGCCTATAAGAGCCTCATCGAGGCTCTGGCGCATGGCGGCATCGCCAATCGCGTGAAGGTCCATCTCGACTGGATCGAATCGGAAGTGTTCGAGAGCTCCGATCCGGCCGCCCATCTCGAGCATGTGAACGGCATTCTCGTGCCCGGCGGCTTCGGCCAGCGCGGCGCCGAGGGCAAGATTCTCGCGGCCCGCTTCGCCCGCGAGCGCGGGGTTCCCTATTTCGGCATCTGCTTTGGAATGCAGATGGCGGTCATCGAGGCGGCGCGCGCCCTCGCCGGGATAGAGAAGGCGAATTCCACCGAATTCGGCCCCTGCGAGGAGCCCGTCGTCGGCCTGATGACCGAATGGCTGCGCGGCAATGCGCTGGAGCAGCGCTCGGCGAGCGGCGACCTCGGCGGCACCATGCGGCTCGGCGCCTATCCCGCGCATTTGAAGCCCGGCTCGCGCATCGCCGCCATCTACGGGCGCTGCGATATCTCCGAGCGCCATCGCCATCGCTATGAGGTGAACGACGCCTATCGCGAGCGGCTGGAGGCGCATGGCCTCTCATTCGCCGGCTCCTCGCCGGATGGCGTGCTGCCGGAGACGGTCGAGATTCCCGACCATCCCTGGTTCATCGGCGTGCAATATCACCCGGAGCTGAAGTCACGGCCCTTCGAGCCGCATCCGCTTTTCGCCAGCTTCATCGAGGCGGCCAAGGCGCAGAGCCGGCTGGTGTGACGGCATAGGCAAGAGCGAGCCTTCGCGCTCGGAGTTACTCGGCTCGCTCGAGGCTCCGAGCGACCGTCGGCGGCGCCGCCGACGCGTCGCCGGCCCGCCACGCCGCGCGAGCGGCGAGGAAGGCCGCTGTCAGAAACCCCACCGTCGTCAGAGTGAAGCTCACGCCCGCGATCAGCGGAAAATGCGGCTCGACCGGCGGCAGCGTCGCCGGATCGATCTTCGGCCGCAACGCCCGCAGCGCGAAGGAGAGCGGGTTATTGAATGTTCCGAAGCAGATCGAGACGATCATCCAGATCGGCGGCCGTATGGCGTATTGGCGGAACAGCAGCCCGAAGACGAACACGAACTGGGCCATCATCAGATAATCGATATGGGCGCGGATAAGATCGTCGCGTCGGTGGATCGCCCGCGCCAGCTCGCCGTCGGGGTAGAACAAAGTGACGCCCAAGACCCACGCGATGGCGAGCGCCATGCCCAGCAGCAAGGTCGCGAAGGCGAGTATAAAAGCATTGCGCGACGGCAGGCGCGCCCGGATCGAAAGCGGTTTCATCGTCGAATCTCCAAAGCCCCTGGTCGGGGAGGGCGCGACCGTCGCGCGCCGCGCACGCGCCGAGGAAGAGCGCGCAGACCGTCCTGCGCCGGGCATTTTGCCCGATCTTTCCGGGCGTGCGCGGCGCTTCCTGCGGGGCGCATTGGCGGTGAAGGCGATTCCTGCTTTACTCCGGCCGCGGGGAGACAAGCCGGAGCCAAGCCCGATGCAATTGATCATTCGCCTCATCATGCGCCTCGTCGCCATTGTGGGCTTTTGCCTCGCGCTCGCCATCGGCTGGGTGATGGACGACGCCAATCGCTCCATTCGCGCCGAGACGCAGGCCTCGGCCGAGCGCGTCGCTCATGAGCTCGAGCATCTCTTCTGGCGGGAGATTCTCTGGCGCGGCAGTCTTCGCCGCGATAATATTCTGCCCATTCCCAATTGGGAGTCGCTTTCGACGGTGAAGCTCGTCTCGCCGGGCGTCTGCATCACTTTCGCGCCGGGGACGGAGGAGCCTCGCGTCTTGTGCAGCCAGATGGACGGGGTCGGCCTCGAGGCGCCGCAATGGTTCGCCCATGCTTTCGAGCTTCTGTTCGGCGCGCCGGCGCCGGTGTCGCGGCCGCTCACCGTGCGCCAGCCGGAGACCGGGGCCGTGGTCGCGCGCGCCGATTCGGCGGCGGCCGTGCGGCAGGCCTGGCGGGAGATCTCCATCGTCGCCGGAGTCGCCGCCTCCATGGCGATCGGCGTCTGCTTGCTGGCGGCGCTCGCTATCTTCCACGCGCTGGCGCCGACGCAGACGATCGTCGACGGGCTCCGACGGCTTGAGAACGGCAATTATCGCCATCGCATCAAATCCTTCACCAGCGGAGAGTTCGGCCTCATCGCCCGCGCCGCCAATGATCTCGCCGAGCGATTGGCGCAGACGACGGCGGAGCGCGTCGCGCTGACCAAGCGGCTGTTCGAGGTGCAGGAGGAGGAGCGCCGCGCTCTCGCGCGCGATCTCCATGACGAATTCGGCCAATGCCTGACGGCGACCAGCGCCTTCGCCGCGGCGATAGAGGCGGGGGCGTCCGACCGGCCCGATCTCGCCGCCGACGCCCGCTCCATCGGCAAGGTGGCGCGGCGCATGACGATGACTCTGCGCGAGGCGCTGGCGCGGCTGCGCTCGCAGGATCTCGATGAGCTGGGCCTCGAGGCCTGCCTCGTTCAGCTCGTCGCCGGTTGGAACGCGCAGACGGCGCCCCGCGCGGTCGTGCATCTCGATCTGATGGGCGATCTCGCCGGCGTGCCGCCAGCGGTCTCCACCAGCGTCTTCCGCATCGCGCAGGAATGCCTCACCAACGCCATGCGCCACGGCCGGCCGAGCGAGGTTTTCTTGCGCGTGGAGCGGCTCGCCTCCAATGACGGTTTCGTCGCGCTCACTGTGGAGGACGACGGCGAGGGCGATCCGACGCGCATCGATTTTTCCGCCGGCCATGGCCTGCTCGGAATGCGCGAGCGCGTCTCCGCCTTCGGCGGCAGCCTCTCCATCGATCGCGCCGCGCACGGCGTCTGCGTCGCGGCGCGCATTCCGCTGGCGCCGGCCAATTCCAACGCGGCGGCCAGCGCATTCGGGCGCGCGGCGTGAGCGGCGTCTCGGTCCTGCTCGTCGACGATCATCCGATCGTGCGCGAGGGGTATCGCCGATTGCTGGAGCGTCAGCCGGGCTTTCGCGTCGTCGGCGAGGCCGACAGCGCCGCGACGGCCTATGAGGCCTATCGCAAATTTTCGCCCGATGTCGTGGTGATGGATTTGCAGCTCGCCGGGGGCGCCGGCGGGCTGGAGGCGGTGCGCCATATCCGCCAATGGGACAAGAAAGCGCGGATTCTCGTCGTCACCATGCATGACGCCGCGGCCTATGCGCTCAAGGCTTTCGAGGCCGGCGCCAGCGGCTTCGTCACCAAGGGCGGCGAGGCGGTGGAGCTGGTGCGCGCGGTGGAGACGGTCGCCCGCGGGGGCCGCGCGCTCGGCGACGACATTGCGCGGGAGATAGCGGCGGAGCGCCTCGCCGAGGGCCGTTCCCCGCTCGACGATCTCGGCCCGCGCGAGACGGAGATTCTCCGTCTCGTCGCCTCCGGCCGCACGACCGACGAGATCGCGCGCGCGCTCAATCTCAGCGCCAAGACGGTGCAGAATTATCACTATCAGATCAAATCCAAGATGGGCGCCCGCACCGACGCGCATCTCGTCTGGCTCGCCATCGGCGCCGGCCTGGTCGGCGCCGAGAGGTCGGTGTGAGAAGTCGCGAGCCTCGCGCGGGGCTTTACGACTTCGCCTTCTCGGACAGAATCTTGTCGAAGTCGGCCGCGGGAATCTCGCCGCTGTAGCGTTCGCCGTTGATGAAGAAGGTCGGCGTCGAATTGATGCCGAATTTCTCCGCCGCGCGGTCGCGCACCTTGCTCACATTCTCGTAGAGCTGCTGATCCTTGAGCGTCGCCTCGAATTTCTCCTGGCCGAGGCCGGTCTGCTTCAGCACATTGGCGAGGCCGTCGAGCGGCTTGTCGACAAAGGCCCAGTTCTTCTGCTGGGCGAAGAGCAGATCGACGACCGCATCGCGCTTTTCGCCGGCGTTGCGGGCCAGCATGAAGGCCGCCGTCGCCAGCGGATCGAGCGGGAACTCGCGCAGAATGAACTTCGCCTTGCCGGTGTCGATGAAATTCTTCTTCAGCGTCGGATAGACGTCCTTGTGGAAGGCCGCGCAATGGCTGCAGGTCATGGAGGCGTATTCGACGATGGTGACGGGCGCGTCGGCCTTGCCCTCGACGATATCCGGCAGAGCATTGGGCGCCATCAGCTCCTCGACCGGGACCTTGCCGCTCGGCGCCTTGTCGGCGAAGGCGGGCGCAGAGAGGCCGAGGACGGCGGAAGCCGCCGCGGCGAGCGCGGCGCGACGGGTGAAACGAAGGTCGAAGCTTTGCATGGCCGCTCCATAGGGTCGCGAAACGGGCGGACCATAGAGCATTTTCGCCTCGCGGGGAATCGGCCGAGCGCGAGGTTTCCGGCGCCGTCGACAGGACAAGGATCGCCGCGCACAGAGGGGAGAACGGACAATGCCGCGAATTCACATATTCGGCGCGTCCGGATCCGGCGTCTCGACGCTCGGCGCCAGGATCGCCGATCTGTTGTGCGTTCCGCACATAGACTCGGACCGGCTCTATTGGGCGCCGACCGACCCACCCTTCGTCGCGCCGCGGCCTCTGTCGGAACGGCTCGCTCTGCTGCAGGAGCTCACGCCGGCGACGGGAAATTGGGTGTTTTCCGGCTCGGCGATCGGCTGGGCGGCGCCAATCGAGCCTTTTTACGAGCTGATCGTCTTTCTTCGGCTCGACCCCGCGATTCGGATGGATCGGCTGCGCCGGCGCGAGCTTGAACGCTACGGCGCGCGCATCGAGCCCGGCGGCGACATGGCGAAGGCGAGCGCGGCATTCTTCGCCTGGGCCGCCGCCTATGATACGGCCGGCGTGGATCGACGCAGTCGCGTCGCGCACGAGAGGTGGCTAGGCTCCCGGACGGCTCCGATTCTGAGCCTCGATTCCTCGCAACCGGTCGAGGCTCTGGCGCGCGCGGTCCTGTCGGCGGTCGAAGCTCTATAGGACGAGGCGCGCTACCTCCGCCCGCACCGCCGGCAAAAGCTCCTCCGCGAACCAGGGATGGCGTTTCAGCCAGCCCGTGTTGCGCCAGGAGGGATGCGGCAGCGGAACGATCTTCGGCGAAAGCGCCGAAAATTCCCGCCAGCGGCCGACCGTTTCGGCGACGCTCGCGCCCGGCCGCAGCGCCGCGCCGAGCCGGCGTAGATGATAGGCCTGCGCATATTTGCCGACGGCCAGTATCGTCTCCACCTGCGGCAGAGCCGCAAACAGCGCGTCATGCCAGAGCGGCGCGCATTCGCGGCGGGGCGGCAGATCGCCGCCATGGGTGTCATAGCCCGGAAAGCAGAAGCTCATGGCGGCGACGCCGACGCGGGAGACGTCGTAGAAAGTCTCGCGATCGACGCCCATCCAATCGCGCAGCCGGTCGCCGGACGGATCATCGAAGGGAAGGCCGGAGCGATGCACGCGCATTCCGGGCGCCTGGCCTGCGATCAGCAGCCTGGCTCGTGGCGAGACGCGCAGCACCGGCCGCGGCTCATGCGGCAAAGGCGCGCCCTGCGGCCGCTCGACGCAAATGCGGCAGGCGCCGACGCCCGAGACGAGCGCGGCGAGAGCGGATTTGTTCGCGGTGGAAAAGCTCAATTCAGCGCTCGCTCGGGCGGATAATCCATCGAATTCGACAAATGTCGTGAGTCCCCCGTTAACGTTTCCGCCCCATTATCGGCGACGCTCGACCTGACGCCTAGATTGCAGAGATTTATTTCGGCTTCTGGAAAGGGTCGTGACGACGTTTCCCGTCTGGGGCCGTCGATGGAATGCCTCGAGTCGCCGTTGCTTTCGGGTCCCAGCGTATCATGAATGACATAACCGCCGAGATGATCGAGCGCGGCCGGGGCAAGGACCCCCGCGCGCTCGCAGAGCGTCGCCGCCGCAGCGCCAAAGTGCGTCAAGCGCGCGAGCGGCTCACCTCTTCGGACACGGGTCATAGAGGCTGCGACGTCGGCCTGCTGCGCGCCTACGCCTCCGCGCGCATTCATTCCGCCGTGCCGGCCACGGCGCTGATCGCCATGGTGGCGGCGCTGACCCGCTATTGGATGGAGGGTGAGCTCGTCATCATTTGGACCGTGCTCGCCTTTTCGAGCCTGCTGCTGTGCTACGGCCTCGCCAAGAAGCTCGAGCGTCTCTTGGACGACGAGATCAATGTGGTCGGCTGGCGCAGCAAGTTCGTCGCCGCGGAATTTTTGCACGGCCTCGTCTGGGCGGCGATGGCTCTGCTGCTGCTACAGGCGAAAGACCCCAACGCCAAGGCTTTCGTGACGGCTATGCTGATGCTGGCGGCGGCGTTCAACACTATGGTCACGGCGACCATACCTTTCGCCGTCTATGCGACGATCACGCCCATTTCGCTCGCCATCGTCGCCTGCCTGCGCATAGACGGAATGGAGGACACCAGTCTCTCGCTGCTGGCGCTGGTCGGCGCGGCGCAGGTGTTTTTCGTCGTGCTGGCCAAGCGCGTTCATCATGTGACGCGCGAGGGCCTGTTCTTTCGCATCGAGAAGGACGATCTCATCGGCGAGCTGGAGCAGGCCAAGGCCAATTCCGACGAGGCGCGTCGCCGCGCGGAGGAGGCCAATCTCGCCAAATCGCGCTTCCTCGCCACCATGAGCCATGAGCTGCGCACGCCGCTCAACGCCATACTGGGCTTCTCGGAGGTGCTGAAGAACGAATTGTTCGGCGTCCATGCGGTGGCGGCCTATAAGGATTACTCCAATGACATTCACTCGAGCGGCCAGCATCTCTTGATGCTCATCAACGAGATTCTCGATCTCTCGCGCGTCGAGGCCGGCCGCTACGAGCTCAAGGAGGAGAGCGTCTCGCTGGCCGGCGTCGTCGAGGATTGCCGCCATTTGCTGACCATTCGCGCGCAAAAGCGCGGCATAGAGATGATCGAGGCCAAGGAGCCCGACCTCCCGCGCATTTGGGCCGACGAGCGCGCGGTGCGGCAGATCGTGCTCAATCTCCTGACCAACGCCATCAAATTCACGCCGCAGGGCGGGCAGGTGACGCTCAAGATCGGCTGGACCAGCGCCGGCGGCCAATATGTGGCGATCCGCGACACCGGGCCGGGCATTCCAGAAGAAGAGATCGCTGTCGTCATGTCCTCCTTCGGCCGCGGCACGCTGGCCCAGAAGAATGCGGAGGAGGGCACCGGCCTCGGCCTGCCGATCGTCAAAGGCCTCGTCGATCTGCATGGCGGTCTGTTCAAGCTGAAGTCCAGAGTGCGCGAGGGCACGGAGGCGATCGTCGTCTTCCCGCCGGAGCGCGTGATGAACGCGCTGCCGAAATTCGAGGAAGAGGAAGAGGCGCAGCATTACGCGAGCGCCGAGCGCAGGCGGAGTGCGGCGGCGTGAGAGGGTAACGACAATAGGCATAATGTGCTATTGCCTTGATTAGCGGTCTGATCGACCTTTCGCGCCTTGCGATTTGATCTGGCGCGAGGCGTGTACGCTCGGGCGACCTCATCGGGTAACTGATATATGCTGACGCGGATCGAAATCGACGGCTTCAAAAGCTTCGAAAATTTCGGCTTGGACCTGCAGCCCTTCACCGCGGTCGTCGGGGCGAACGCGAGCGGAAAGTCGAACCTCTTCGATGCATTACGCTTCCTCTCATTGCTTGCGAGCAACGACATCAGAACGGCGATGAAAGACCTCCGAGGGGAGCCGGAAGAGTTGTTTCGGAAAACGCCGGCCCGAGATTTCGAGCAAATGTCGTTTGCGGTCGAGGTGCTTCTCCCGCGCGAGGGGATGGACGCGTTCGGAACAAAATATAACATAACCGCGCAACGTCTCCGCTACGAATTGAGGCTCGGCATCGTTCGTAATGCGGATGGGAGCCCGAGGGGGGTTGTTGTAAAAGAAGAGCGTTGTTCGGCCATGAGAAGAAGGGATGATAGAGCAGTATTTCTAAAATCGATAAAGCTTAAATATAATTCGACGGTAAATCCTTTTATCCGGTTGAATGGGGACGCTGTCGAGGTGCGTCAAGACGGTCCGCAGAAGCATGGCAAGCCTCTTCGGTTTTCTCTGCGAGAGGCGACAAAAACCGCGCTTTCAACGATCTCGACAGCGGAGTTTCCGCATTTATATGCGCTTCGCGATGCTTTGGCGAACGTGCGATTTTTGGAAATAAATCCGCAAGCGGCGAGGAGCGTCAACGACCGCTTCGAAGATCGTAAGCTGAAAGCAGATGCATCGAACCTCGCGGCTGCGTTGGCGGCGCTGAAGGAAGATACTTCTACGAAGCAACGTCCGGACGGCGTTCTTTCGGACATCGCGGCAGATCTCGCTTCGCTTATCCCGTCGGTCCATCGTTTGAGCGTGACGACGGATACGGATCGCCGGCAATATTCCTTCAATCTGGAGTTCGCCGGTAGTCAAACGTTCAGCTCGCGCGTCATTTCTGACGGCACTCTACGATTGCTTGCCGTGCTGACGGTGCTGAATGATCCCGAGAGGCGCGGCACGCTCTGTTTCGAAGAACCCGAGAACGGGGTGCATGAGGGCCGCGTGCCGATGCTAGTCGAGTTCTTGCGTGACGCGGCGGCGTTTTCGTCGAGCTCTGAAACGCCTTCCTTTCAAATCATCATCAATACACATTCGCCCAAGGTGATGGCGGCGCTCAAAGACGGGGAACTCGTCGCGTCGGACAGTGTCGTGACGCTCGACCCCGCAACGGGCTTCCGGTCGACGCGGACGCGTATGCGCTCTGGGATCAAGCCGAGTGGAGATTTCTTCGATCACGAAACGACATTGACGCGGTTCGAGATCGAGCAGCTTCTACAGCACGTCAGCGATGCCGCATGATCTATTTGAGCTGGGTGGCGCATTGCGAAGGCGCCTCGGATCGGGCCTATTTCGAGGTGCTGATACCGCGGGCTTTGCAAGGAGCGTTCGAAAAGCGATCACCTTTGCAAAAGATAGAGATTCCTGAAATGCAGGCCGTTCGGCTCGCGGGACGCGTCATCGACGAGGTGGCACAACAAGCGTGTAAGGCAAAAGACGCTTTCCAAATCATATTCGTCCATTCCGACACGGGTGGACGAAGCCTCGAAGCGAACATGGGTGCGCGATCTTGCGCTCTGTGTCTGGCAATGGAGCGCCGGTGCGAATGGCCGCCGCGCCGTTGCGTCGTCATAGCTCCCCGACACGAGACGGAAGCTTGGATTTTATCCGACGGCGCCGCTGTGACATCGGCGCTCGGCTATACCGGCTCCCCCGAGTCGATCGGGCTGCCATCGGAGCCGAGAGCAGCCGAGCGGTTGAAAGACCCTAAGTTAAATTTGCACGAGGCGGTGATCAAAGTGAGAGGGAGTCGACGTCGATCGGACGACGTGCAGCAATTATATGCGTCGATCGCGCAGCGACAGTCTCTCGACCAGTTGCGGCGCCTGTCGTCATTCGCTGCTTTCGAAAGCCAATTGATCGACGCCCTGGTCGAGATGCGATGCGTCTCGAACGCGAGCGACTGATACCCGTCACCAAAAAGGAGCATGTCCGTGACTGACGCCTCCTCTTCCGACTCGGCCCTCGTCCTTTTCTCCGGCGGCCAGGATTCCGCCACCTGCCTCGCCTTCGCTCTGTCGCGCTTCGCGCGCGTCGAGACCATCGGCTTCGATTACGGCCAGCGTCATCGCGTCGAGCTGGAGCAACGCGGCGTGCTGCGGGAGGGGATGAAGCGCATCTCCCCGCTCTGGGCCGAGCGGCTCGGCGAGGATCACACCATCACGATAGAAGCGCTCGGCGCCATCTCCGACACGGCGTTGACGCGCGAGGCGGAGATCGCCTTCGACGCCTCGGGCCTGCCCAATACTTTCGTGCCCGGACGCAACATTCTCTTTCTCACCTTCGCCGCGGCGCTCGCCTATCGGCGCGGGATCGGCCAGCTCGTCGGCGGCATGTGCGAGACCGATTATTCCGGCTATCCCGATTGCCGCGACGCGACGATCCATGCGACGCAGACGGCGCTGTCGCTCGGCATGGATCGCCCGCTCGAGATTCTCACTCCGCTGATGTGGATCGACAAGGCCGCGACCTGGAAGCTCGCCGAGGAATTGGGCGGCGAGCCCTTGGTGCGGCTCATCGTCGAGGAGAGCCACACCTGCTATCTCGGTGAGCGCGGCGCGCGCTTCGACTGGGGCCATGGCTGCGGCGAATGTCCGGCCTGTCGCCTGCGCGCCGCCGGCTGGGAGAAATATCGCGCCGATCGAGAGCAATGAAGCTCGTCTCGTCCTCCGCTATTCGCCGCGAATCGGCGGCGCTCAAAACGCAGACCGGCCGCCGCCTCTATGTCGTCGCGCGCGCTGCGCGGCGAAGGCGAGCCCTCCGTCAATTCCCGCAGGCTCGGGGATTCGCAAAAAAATCTGCGACGCGACAATGATCCGCGATCATAGCAGAAACCGGCCTGCAATAATGATTTGTGACGGAACCCCGCTGGCCGTACGAACATGACCGGATAGCTCGGCCGACGCTCGCCGACACTTGGATCAGGCGCGTGTGGCCTGATCGGGGGCGGGCAGAGTGATTGCTCACCCGAAGTGCGGTAGCGTGGAAACAGGCGCCGAAGCAAATATCGTTTCGAGTGATCATTGTTCGAGCGCAGCGCCGCATGATGCGCGCCGTTTCTTTTTGCACATTCGACCCGAGGGGCAGACTTTGGCGTCGCTGACGACAAAATGCAGAATGCCTATTCTTCTCGTCTGCCTCGCGCTCACGGGTTGCGAAGAGGGACGAATCTCGGTCCCGTGTCGGAGGAAGATCGTGAGGCGCTGATCCGATCCGCCGCCACGACGTCGCCGAATCTGAACCCCGGCGAAAAGATCAAACACCCAGCGGCTGAATCGCGTGTGCACGACGCGAAAATCACCGAAGCGCTCCGGCAAATCGCGCCAGGGTATGCCGGCGCGATAGCGATACAGCACCGCCTCGACGAAAAGCCGGTTGTCCTTGGCGGTCACGCCGACCGTTCCCTCGCGCCCGGGAAGCAAACTCTCGATGCGCAGCCATTGATCATTGCGCAAGGCGTGACGTCGTACCATCGGTCGGCCCCACCGATTCGGCCAACCACCTATGAATCACGCAAACTCGATCTTGGGAATAGGCAAGCCTGCCCGTGGGGCGCCTTACCAATCGATGACAGGCGCTAGGTGGCGAGTTGCTGGCGCGGCGCGCCGATGAAGCGGTCTACTTCGGCTGGAATCGCTCTATTGCTCTCGAGCGGCGATATCGACGAAGCCGCGGCCCTCGCGATCCTCGATCTCGACCAGCCAGAGATCGGAGTCGAAAGCGATTTCCTTGCGCGCGCGCTCCTCGGCCTCGAGCGGCGTCACCCATTCTTCCGAATGCAGCCGGGCGAAGAGGCGGTCGACGCCTTCGGGAAGGTCGACGCTCTGCGGCGCCGGGCCGAGCAGCGCCGCGCGTCCGTCCAGCCGATCGATCTTGATGAAGATCGCGCCGGCCTCCTCGGAGCCGCGACGGCGCAGCATGGCGATCGAGCCGGCCGTCTCGGCGCGGCGGATGAGAGCGGAGACATAGAAGTCGGAGCGCAGACGCATGAGTTCTTTTCAGCCGATCGAGGCCGTCCGCGCAAGGGCTTTCACCGACGACTGGGCTGTCACTGACGACCCCGTCAATGCGCGACGAGGCGCGCTCGGGTCTGCTCCAGCTTGTGCAGCAGTTTCGGCGTCACCGCGCCGGTGACGGGGAGGCGATTGTCGCGCTCGAATTTCTCGATCGCCTGCTTGGTCGCGCCGCCCATCCTGCCGTCGGCGTTCAGCGCATAGCCGAGCTTGGCGAGCGCGCGCTGGGCGGCCAGCATATTCTTGTCGGCCTCATCCGTCTTATGGGCGTCCTTCTTGGGCGCGAGCAGCGCGCCGATCGCGTCGCGTTTCTCGGCCTGTGTCGACTCCGGCTTGGCTGTGGGCTTGGCCGCGGCATGAGCCGTCGGCGCGGGCTGGATCGCCGGGGGCTGCGCCGGGGCCGCCACGGCCTGCGGGCGTGCGGGCGGGAGCGGCGCCTGCGCCTCGGCGGCGGCGCGCGGCTCGGGCGCGAAGGAGCGGAACAGCGGCGCCGGATGGCGTCCGTCCTGGAAATAGAGCGCGTTCAACGGCACGCCGATCGCCGTCACGCCGGCGAGGCAGAGGAAGACGATCCCGCGCCTGCGGCCGCCGAACAGTCTCGTCAGCGGGCCTTTTTCGGCCTTGGCGCTGGCCTTGGAGCCGCGGCCGCGCCGCGTTTCGCCGCGATCCTCGTCGCGGAGCAGGAAATCATGATTGGCGCCGGCGAGAGCTTCACGCAATTTTCTTCACCCTGTCTTCGGCGGCCTCGAGCTCCTCGGCGGGACGGATGACGCCGCGGCGGGCGATCGTTTCGATCCTGGCGAGAGCGGGGGCTTTGTTCTGAAAGGGACGGCAATCGAGCGGCAGGCGCACGGTGACGCTGGTGCCGCTGCGCGGCGCGCTTTCCACCGCAATGGTTCCGCCGTGCAGGCCGACGAGGCCGCGCACCACGGAGAGGCCGAGGCCGGTGCCTTCATAGGCGCGGTCATGGCTGGCGCTGGCCTGGAAGAAAGGATCGCCGAGCCGGCCGAGATCGGAGGCGGAAATGCCGATGCCGCTGTCTGTGACGGAGAGCGCGAGGCAATTGCCGTCCGGAGCGAGGCGGATGCGCACGCGGCCGTTGGCGGGCGTGAATTTCACCGCATTGGAGAGAAGATTGATGATGATCTGCTTGCAGGCGCGCTTGTCGCCGACGATCTCCTCGAGCCGCTCGGGATAATCGCGCGCGAGCGTCACCTGGCCCTGCTCGGCCTTCAGCTGCATCATGCTCACGCATTGCTCGACGAGCTCGGGCAGAGAGAAAGGCTCGGGCGAAAGCTGCATCGAACCCGATTCGATCTTCGACATGTCGAGGATGGTGTTGACGACGGCGAGCAGATGCTGGCCCGAATTGCGGATGATCTCCGCATATTCGCGGCGCTTGGCCGGATCGGCGGGCGCGAGCTGCTCGCTCGCCAGCATTTCCGAGAAGCCGATGATGGCGTTGAGCGGCGTGCGCAGCTCATGGCTGACATTGGCGAGGAAGCGCGTCTTGCCGGCGGCGGCCATCTCGCTCTCGCGGCGCGCCGCTTCGATCGTCTCGGCGGCGTGACGCTGCGCCGTCACATCGCGCAGAATGCAAACGACGCCGGCCGCGCTTTCCCCTTCGGCGGCCTCCATCTGGCTGCTGCGCGCCTCGAAAAAATGAAACACCGGCTCGAGGAACTCGCCCTGCTCGTTGCGCGAATGGCCGATGCGCAGCCGCAGCGTCGCCCGTATCGTCTCGCCGGTCGCTATGGCGTCGGAGACGAGCTTGAGAAAGGCCGGGCGGTCGCCGACATGGACGCGCTGGAAAAAGCCGCGTCCCATCAATTCGCGGGCGTCGAGGCCGTAAGCCTCGGCCGCGTCGCCGATGAGGGTGGAGACCGCGCCGCCCTCGTCGAAGCCGATGACGAGATCGCCGGCGGCCTCCGAGACGAGCCGCAGATCGCGGGCGCTGCGCGCCTCCGCCTGCGAGCGGATCGTCTCGACCCGCGCCGCACAGCGGGCGAGCAGAACGACATAGAGAACGAGAGGCGCCGCGAGCAGCGTCTCGAGAAATCCGCCGCCGTCGGCCGCGGTCAGAGCGGCGGAGGCCAGAACCGCGAGCGCCCCGAAGGCGACGGTCGTGACCAGAGTGAGATCGAGCGCGAGCGTCGCCTCGATGAGGGCGAGCGCTCCGAACGGCGCCGCGGCGCCGGAGTGCTCGCCGGCCGCGAGGCAGGCGGCCGCGAGCGCGAGCCAGCCGAAAGCGGCGATCGACTGCGCGACCTTCAGATCGTCGAGGCGCAGCAGAGCGACCACCGACAAGAGCGGCAATTGCGCCAGAGCGAAGATCGCGCTCTCGCCGAGCGTCGGCGCGCCATGGACGACGATCCACAGCGGGGCGGCGATGAGCACGCCAGCGGCCAAGGCCAGATGCGAGAAGAGGAAGGCTTCGCGCCGCGCGCGCTCCATCGAATCGATCGGGCGTCCGGATTGCGCCAGACGCTCGATCCACTCGCTCGACACGGCCGCCCAAGGTGCAGTTGGCTTACGCAAATTCACGCTCCCGATCGAGCCCAATGTGACAAATCGGTGTTAAGTGACTGCTAAACCGACCATAGAAATGGAAGAAATCCGTTTTCGTCGGGGACGGAAAGCGGCTTATGGTTTGCGACTTCTTAGCCCTCCGGCCCCGCTCGCGCCGGCGTGTTTCGCGACACTCGACATTTACGAAGCGGTAAGGGACGCAGGCGAACGTTTCGCCGACGCGCGGCGGCTCCGCGTCGGCGAAGCGAGGCGGCGATCGTGGGATTCTTGTTCAAAACTCTGTTTTTTTTAGGGGTGGTCTGTCTCCTCGTCATGCGTGACGCGGACCACGATCCGGCCCCGCGCGAGCGCGCAGCGCCGGCGCGTTTTCCCGCCGCGGCTCGGGCCGAGCCGGCTTCGAGCGTCGAGCGCAAGGTCTCGCCGGTCGAGACGGCGCGCGGCGCCCTTTCGGAGCTCGCGGAAGAGGCGGCGGGCCGAATCGCCGCTGTCGCCCGCGATCATTGCATGGCGCATCCGATGGAATGTCTGCGGGCGGCCGAACGAATCGGCCGGGCGACGGCGCCGGTCGAGCCGCCGCGGCGCCCCGCTGGCCTCGGCGCGGCGCCGTGATTGCATCGACGCAGGCGATCGAGCCAATGCGCCGGCGATTGCGCCAAAACGGACAGTGGCCATATAGAAGTCGGCATGGCGTCTCCAGCGGGCGAGCGAACAATGGTGATAGACGAGATCATCGGCAATTTCGAAATGCTCGACGAGTGGGAGGACCGGTATCGATATCTCATCGAGCTCGGCCGCACTCTGGAGCCGCTGCCGGACGAAGCCCATACGGAAGAGAACAAGGTTCGCGGCTGCGCGAGCCAGGTGTGGCTGGAGAGCAAGGTGATCCGCGAAGGCCGCGGCGCGCCGATCCTCTCGCTGCGCGGCGACAGCGACGCCCATATCGTGCGCGGGCTCGTGGCGCTGATTCTGGCGCTCTACTCCGGCCGGCCGGCCGATGAGATCGCCGGTCTCGACGCCATGCCGCTGTTCACCGAGCTCGGCCTCGCCCAGCATTTGACGCCCCAGCGCAGCAATGGCGTCCGCGCCATGGTCGAGCGCATCAAGCACGAAGCCCGCGCCGCTCTCGCGGCGTGATTTGCCCGTTGCGCGCGAACGGGGTAAATCCCGCCCGGGCGTGACGGAGCATGACTGAAAACCCGCATCTGACCTTCGTTCTCGGGGGCGCCCGCTCCGGCAAGAGCGGCTTCGCCGAGCGGCTCGTGACCGCCGGGCCCGGCCCCTGGACCTATATCGCCACCGCGCAGGCTTTCGACGAGGAGATGCGCAGCCGCATCGCTGCGCATAGAGAGCGGCGCGCCGGCGATTGGCGCACGATCGAAGCGCCGCAGGCGCTGGCGCAGGCCATTGGCGAGGCTCCGGCGGAGCATCCGCTGCTGGTCGATTGCCTCACGCTCTGGCTGAGCAACCGCCTGCTGGCGGAGGCGGATTTGCGCGCCGATCGCGCGGCGCTGCTCGAAGCCCTCGCCGAGCGGCGCGCGCCGACCGTCGTGGTCTCCTCCGAGGTCGGCCTCTCCATCGTGCCGGAGAATGCGCTGGCGCGGCGGTTTCGCGACGCCGCCGGCGAATTGCATCAGGCGGTCGCCGGCGCTGCGGGGCGGCTCTATCTCGTCGTCGCCGGTTATCCGCTCGCGGTGAAGTGACGCGCCGCCATGCGCGCGGTCGCTTTCTCCAACATGGCCGGATCGTCCATGGCGCGAGCGAGCAGCACGCCGCCCTCGAAAGCCGCGAGAATCGCCTCCGCCTCGGCGGCGTCGCCGCGCAGCGCGACGCGCAGCCAGGCCAGCGTCTCGGCGAAGAAGCGCCGCGCCTCGGCGCCGACCTCGGAGGGCAGGCCGCCGACCTCCGCCGCCAACATGCCGAAAAGGCACATGCGCTTCTTCTCGGCCACGGTGCGGCGGAACATTTCCGCGAGCATCCCCACCGCCTCCGCTGGCGTGCGGGTCAGCGGATCGCCGAGTTCCTCGACGCAGAGATCGGCGTAGCGCCGCGCCACCGCGGCGACCAGCGCCGGCTTGGTGGGGAAAAAATAATGGACGCTGGCGCTCTTCACTCCGACATCGGCGGCGATGTCGCGAAAGCTCACGCCATTATAGCCGTAGCGGCAGAGCCGCTCCTCCGCGCTGTCGAGAATTCTCGCGGCAGTCCCTTCGCCGCGTCGCGCCGTCGCCATCCCGTCTCCCCCTTTCCTCGGAGAGGAAGCGCCATTGACAGGCCCTTCGTCAATGGCGCATGGTTCACCTATCATCTGATAGGTAAGCGCTCATCGCAAGGAGGGAAGGCCATGTACGACATGCAGAATGTGAAGCGGCTGAAAGCGGTCGGCGAATCGGCGCCCACGGCCTTGGAGGCGTTCAAGCAATTCGACGCGGCGGCCATGGCCGAGGGCGCCATCCCCAAGAAATACAAGGAGCTGATCGCCCTCGCCGTGGCCATGACGACGCAATGCCCCTATTGCCTCGAAATCCATCGCAAGCAGGCGATCGCCGCCGGCGCGACCGAGGCCGAGCTCGCCGAGACCGTCTTCATCGCCGCCGCGCTGCGCGCCGGCGCCGCCGTCACCCATGGGACGCATATCGCCGGCATGGAGTGAGTCTTTCCCGACAGATTTCGCCCGAGCTCATTGCGCCGCGAGCCGATCGGCCGCGGCGATGATTTCCGCCAAAGTGAAATCGGTGCGGCCCGCAAAGCTCTGAAAGATCGCCTCCAGCCGCGGCAGATCGGCGAGGCTCTCGAGCCCGAGCCGCAGATCGGGCCGCGCGACCTCCGCCGGGGCTTTCAGGCTCAGCGGGCGATAGATGCGGCTGTTCTCGCGCAGAAAGGCGGGGCCGCGGCGACGCTGCTCCGGCTCGCCGCAGCGCTTTTCCGCCTCGGTCAGCGCCGCGGCGGTGAAGCCGTCGATCTCCATGCCGCGCGGATAGGCCGGCGCCAGCGTATTGCCGATCCAATCCAGCATTCCATCGGTCATTTGCAACAGATCGGCGACTTGCGTGACGAGCGCCGGATCGATCAGAGGATTGCGGGCGTCGAGCGAAATCCCGCCCTTGGCGCCCGCCGCCGCCATCGCCGCGAGCTGGCGGCCGATGAGATCGTCGCGCTCGCCGGTCTGGCAAGGCGTTCCACGCGCGGCGCAAAAATCGCGAATCGGCGCGTCTTCCGGCTCGTCGCTGGTGGTCACGACGATACCGACGAGCTTTTCCGCATGGGTCAGTCGATCGAGCAGCCGCCCGAGCAGAGGCGCGCCGGCGAGCGGCGCCAGCGCGCCGGTCTCGCGGCCGTCCTGCATCGTCGTAGCGGAAATAATGGCGAGGACGTTCATGAACGCCGCCTTTCATCGCAGAGCGCGGCCGCCCACGGCGGCCTTTCCGCACGCAGCAAAAGCAAGCGATGCGCCATGTCGCCGACAGGTTCGTCGCGACGCGAAGCTCTCGCCGCGTAAATCGGCTTCGTAAGCGGGCGCCAGAGCCCTTATGCTGCGCAGCGAATCGGCGCGGAGCGCGCGCCGCGATGCGGAAAGGATGGCGATGTCGGGGACTGCTGCGTTCCAGTGGGGCGAATATCGCGAGGCTCTGCTGTTTTTGGGCACAGCGGGCGTCGTCGCGCCGCTGTTTCATCGATTGCGCGTCAGCCCCATCATCGGCTTTCTGCTGGCCGGCGCGGCGCTCGGGCCCTTCGGCCTCGGCAAGCTCGCGGAGCGTCACGAATTTCTCTCCGCCATCGCGCTGAGCGATCTCGAGGGCGTCGCCAAAATCGCCGAATTCGGCCTCGTCTTTCTGCTGTTTATGATCGGCCTCGAGCTCTCCTGGGAGCGCCTCGCGCGGATGCGGCTGCTCGTCTTCGGGCTCGGCCTGTCGCAAGTCGTTCTCTGCGGCGGCGCGATGGCGGCGGCGGGCGTGTTCTGGGCCGGGCTCGGCCCGGCTCCCGCGGCGCTGCTCGGCGCGGCTCTCGCAATGTCGTCCACGGCGATCGTCATTCCTCTGCTCGCCGAGCGCCGGCGCCTCAATCGCGCCGCCGGCCGCGCCGCCTTTTCGGTGCTGCTGCTGCAGGATCTGATGGTCGCGCCGCTCTTGTTCCTCATCTCCTTCCTCTCCGAGCCCCATGCCGAGACCGAAGGGCTGAAGGCGCTGCTCGCCTTTCTGCCGGCGCTCGTGGCCATGGCCGCGCTCATCGCCGGCGGCCGCCTTTTGCTGCGGCCTTTGTTCCATCTCGTCGCGGCGGCGCAATCGATCGAGCTCTTCACCGCGACGAGTCTGCTGGTCATTATCGGCGCCGGCGTCGCCAGCGCCGCGGCGGGCTTTTCGATGGGCATGGGCGCCTTCATCGCCGGCCTGCTGCTCGCCGAGACGGAATATCGCCGCGAGATCGAGGTGACGATCGAGCCGTTCAAAGGACTGCTGCTCGGCCTCTTCTTCGTCTCCGTCGGCGCCGGGCTCGATTTCGATCGCGTGATCGAAGATTTGCCGCAGGTGCTCGTCATCGCCATAGGCGTGATCGCGATCAAGACGCTCATCGTCTTTCTGCTCGGCCGCGCGTTTCGGATGCGTCCGCGCATAGCGGCGGAAGTGGCGCTGCTGCTCGCGCCCGGCGGCGAATTCGCCTTTATTCTCGGCGGCGCGGCCATCGCCTCCGGCGTGCTGCCGAGGAATCTCGGCGCCGACGCCATGCTCGCCGTGACGCTCGGCCTGTTCGCGCTGCCGGCGCTGGCGCGGCTCGGCGAATGGCTCAATCCCGGCCGCCGTCTGCAAGACGACGAGGCCGAATTCGCGCATCTCGCGCCGGAAGGCGATGTCGCCGCCGGCAAAGTGGTCATCGTCGGCTATGGGCGCGTCGGCGCGCTCATCGGCGATATGCTCGGCCGCCACGAGATTCCTTTCGTCGCCGTGGACAATGACGTCAATCTCGTCGCGCAGACGCGCGACAAGGGCGTCGATATCTGCTGGGGCAATTGCATGAGGCGCGAGTTTCTCGTGCTGCTCGGCGTGGCGCAGGCGCGCGCTCTGGTGGTGACGGTGGAAAATCCGCAGGCGGCGCAGGAGATCGTGCGCCTCGCCCATCAGGAGCGCGCCGATCTGACGATCGTCGCGCGCGCTCGCGACGCCTGGCACGCCACGGATCTCTATGAGCTCGGCGCCAGCGACGCGATACCGGAGACGATCGAGGCGAGCCTGCAACTCGCCGAGACGGTGCTCGTCGATGTCGGCGTGCCCATGGGCTATGTCATCGCCTCCATTCACGAGAAGCGCGACGAATATCGCAAGCTTTTGCAGCCGACCGGCGAGGCGGCGCGCCAGCGCGCCGATCGCGCCTCGACCCGGCTTCTGGAACTGAAGAAGCGGCGCGCGCGGCCGGCGCAAGGGCTGGAAGACGAAGCGTAGCGACGCGTCCAAATCCCGGGCTCAATCTTCCGCGATCGCGCGCAAGAACTCCTCCGCTGCGATGACGCTCTCGCCATCGAGCGTCCGGGTGAGGACCAGACGCCGCAACACGGCGTCGCTCGCCACCGCGCGCGGAGCGAGACGGCGGCGCTTGGCGATATCGAGACGCAGCCGGATCAGCTCGCGATAGAGCCGCTCCTCGGCCACGCTGAGCCGCTCCTCTGTCGGCTCGACGGAGAGGCCCGGCGCCGCGGCGGGGATAGGCGTCTCCTCCGGCTCGTCCAGACGCTCGGCGTTCGCGCCGGCAAAGCGCGCGAGCGCCGCCACGCGCCAGCCGAGCGTCACCAGCCCGGCGCGGCGCGGCAGCGCCAGCAGGCCGCCGCGGCAATTGTCGCAACGGCCGCAGCGGCCGCTCTCCTCGCCGAAGGCCGCGAGCAGCGTCTGGAAGCGGCAGGAGGGGGTGAGGCAGAGCCGGGCCATGGCGCGACGGCGCTCCGTCTCTCCCAAAGCGATGGGATCGTCGGCGGGCGGCGCGAAGCCGAAGCGGCCGGCGAGCTCGCGCGGATCGAAGAGGGCGAGCGCATCGGCGGGCAGCCCGTCGCGGCCGGCGCGGCCGATCTCCTGATAATAGGCCTCGATCGAATTGGGCGTATCGGCGTGGAAAACGAAGCGCAGGTCTTTTTTGTCGACGCCCATGCCGAAGGCGATGGTCGCCACCATGGTGACGCCGGCGCGCTCGAAGAAAGCGTCCTGATGCGCCGCGCGCGTCGTCGCATCGAGGCCGGCGTGATAGGCGAGCGCGTCGAAGCCGAGCCGGCGCAGCGTGGCCGCCATTGCGTCGGCCTTGCGGCGCGAATTCACATAGACGACGCCGCTCTCGTCCTCCCGCCGGCGCAGGAAGCGCGTCAGCCGCCCCAGCGCATCGCCGCGCGGAGCGAAGGAGAGGCCCAGATTGGGCCGGGCGAAGGAGGAGACGAAAACCTCGGGCGTGCGCGCGAACAGGCTGGCGATGATGTCGGCGCGCGTGCGCGGGCCGGCGGTCGCCGTCACCGCCAGCACCGGCGAGCCGAGCCGCGCCGCGATCTTGCCGAGACGGGCGTAATCGGGGCGAAATTCGTGACCCCAATGCGAGACGCAATGCGCCTCGTCGACCGCGAGCAGCGCGACTCCGGCGCCGCGCAGCAGCTCGATGGTTCCGTCTTTGGCGAGGCGCTCCGGCGCGAGATAGACGAGCCGCGCCCGGCGGTCCGCTATGGCGGCGACGGCTTCGCCATAGTCCTCCTCGCTCTCTCCCGAATGGAGTGCGACCGCGGCGACGCCCGAGCGCTCGAGGCCGCGCAATTGATCGCGCATCAGCGAGATGAGCGGCGAGACGACGACCGCCGGGGCGATCCCCATCGCCGCCGGCAATTGATAGAGCAGCGATTTGCCCGCGCCTGTCGGCATCACCGCGAGGACGTCGCGCCCCTCGAGCAGAGCGGCGACCGCCGCCTCCTGGCCGGGAAGAAAATCGTCATGGCCGAAGCGTGCGCGCAGAATGCGCCGCGCCTCGTGCAGGTCGGCGGGAGCGCGGCGCAAGGCGGCTCAGATCGACGCGGCGCGCGGGACGAGCACCGAAATGCGCGCCAGCTCCGAGAGGCTCTTGGCGCGCATTTTCACCATCAGCCGGGCGCGATGGACCTCCACCGTGCGCACGCTGATGCCGAGCTCATGGGCGATGATCTTGTTGGGCCGGCCGTCGAGCACGCCGACCAGCACCTCGCGCTCGCGCGAGGTGAGGCTCGCCAGACGATCGCGCGCGGCCGCGGCCTCGGAGCCGAGGCCCCCGGCTCCGCCGCGTCCGCCCAGAGCGTGGCGCACGGAGTCGAGCAGAGACTCGTCGTCGAAAGGCTTCTCGAGCAGATCGACGGCGCCGGCCTTCATCGCCTGGACAGCGAGCGCCACATCGGCATGGGCGGTGATGACGATGACCGGCAGATCGAGGCCGCGGGCCTCGATCTCCGCGAGCAGCTCCAATCCGCTGATCTCCGGCATACGCACGTCGGTGACGACGCAGCCGCCTTCGCCCCGGCCGACGCTCGCCAGAAAATCGCGCGCGGAGGCGTGGGCGCGCACGTCGAAATCTTCCGTCTTCAAGAGAAGCTTCAGGGAATCGCGGACGGCGGCGTCATCGTCGACGATATGAACGATGGCCGGCGCGCTCGTCATGGCCGGCCTCCGCCGCGCCGAGACCGGCCGTCGCCTGAAAAGCCGAGATCGAAAAAACCGTTCGGTCGCATCGAGAATAGGGTCCGACCACCCGGGCGGTTCTGCGCCCCGACAGGCGCTGTCTGGCCGGGATGATCCTATGCGGCGGGCCGATTGGCAATAGCCCCGGGCCTCTGGTCACATCTCCGGTCCGGAGCGCCGACGAAAATCGACGAATAGGGCGGCGGCGCGGTCAGCGCTCGCCCCGCTGATAGAATAGGCGCGAGCCGAAGCGGGCGATGATCGGCTCGCCGCCTCGCAGCGGCTCCGCCGACTCGCCCCGCGAAGAGCGCCGGCGTCCTTCGCGCGCGGCCTCCCGCGCGAAGGAGAGCACCACTCCCGGCTCGCGCAAAGCCCCGCCGCCGGAGGCGCAACCGCGCCGGACGTCGAGGTAATGGCCGAGCAGAGCGGCCTCGAAGGTCGCCTCGGCGGCACGCGGACGGGCGACGATGCCGACCTCCGGATGGGCGGTGAGCAGCAGCCGCAGCACGATCATGAGATCGGCGGCGCGCGCGGTCACGCCGAGATCGAGAAAGCCGCGCAGATCCGCGACGATCATCTCGCGCACGGCGGAAAGTCCGCGATGGCCGTTGAGCAGATAGCTCTCGAGCAGCGCGTCATGCTCGGGAGAGGGGACGGCGCCGAGAACCAGCTCGTGTGAAGCCAGGCCCGCCTGGGCCGCGCATTGCGACACGGTAATCATGGGACGCTCCTTACGCGTTACGCAAACTCGTTACAGTTCGATGGAGATGCGGTCAGCCGGCGACAAACGATGCGCGGCTGTCGGCGAATGGGCAAAGGGACCGGACGAGCGGATCGCAATAGACGAGACGCCGGAAGAATTGCTTCAAATTGATCGGTTGCGTACGGAGATAAAATTGATGGATGGATGTCATCTGCGCCAAATCTCCCTGGTCGGCCGGATCGCGGCAGGCCTTGTAGATCGTCAATACTTGTTGCTCGGCAAAACCAAAATTAGGACATGTACTTATACGCCGCGCACGCGCCGCGGGCTACGAGCAAACGTATTATTTTTCAATATGTTGAATGGGAGGCCGCAAGGCGCGTCCGGAGCGCTTTTCTGCGATGTTGGACGAAAGAACAGAAAACTCTATTCATTTATCGGTCCAATATACTACAAATCTATTCAAATTCGATCTATTCGGGCCCGAGCCGCGCGCTGAAGGCGACGCTCGCCGGGAATGGCCCGAGTCTAATCGCGAAAGGCGGAGACGCCCCAGATTTCCCAAGCGACATAGGCGACGAGTCCGCCGCCGAATAGGAGATGCACGAGCAGCGCCCGCGTGTCGGGCCAAAAGCCCAGCATCCAGGGCGAGATCACGAGCCACACGCCGACGATGAGATATTCGGGCGTTTCGCTGTCGTCGAGCTCCGCGAAAGCGACGGCCGAAAGCGCCAGCAGGATGACGGCCGAGAAGCTCGTCGCCAGCGTCGCCATCCAGCTCGTGTAGTGGAGGATCCAGGGCGCGAGCAGCAATATCGCCGCGACGGCGAGGCTGCTCCAATCGGGAGTGTGAGAGATGCGCTGCGTCGGCATGATGCCTTCCCGCCCGCCCAGCCTTTGGACGATGAGCGGCGCATATGGCGTCGGGCGGCCCCGCCTTCAAGCGGTCGCTCAGACGGGGCTCCCGAGATCGGCGATGACGGCGCCGAGGAAACGCGCCGCCTCGCCCCCGGTGACGACGCGATGGTCGAAAGTGAGGCTCAGCGGCAACATGCGCCGCGCGACGGGACGGCCCTCGTCATCGGCGACGATCGCACGGCGAATGCGCCCCGCGCCCAGAATGGCGACGGTCGGCGGCAGCACGATGGGCGCGGCGTAGCGCCCCGCTATCATGCCGAAATTGGAGAGGGTGATGGTGGCGCCGCGCAATTCGTCCGGCGGAATGCGGCGCGAGTCGATGTCGGCGCGCATTTTGTTCAGCCCGGCGCGCAGATCGGAAGGATCGCGCTCGGCGACATTGCGCAGCACGGGCACGAACAGCCCGCCCTCGGCGGAATCGACGGCGATGCCGAGATCGACCTTGGCGAGCACGCGCCGCGCCAGCGCATGAGATTCGAACCAGGCGTTGAGCCCCGGCTCGACGCGGCAGCCGGCGACGAGCGCGCGAATGAGCCGCAATGTCGTATCCTCGCCCTGGCCCCAAGCCTCTATGTCGGCGTCGTCCACCACTGTCGCCGCCGCCACCTCGGCCTGCGCCTGCGCCATATTCTGCGCCATGGCGCGACGAAATCCGCGCAGAGGCTCGGCCGGCGCCGCCTCCGACAATATGCGCGCGACGCGCTGCACATCGGCCGCGGTGATGACCCCATCGGCGCCGGAGGGCGTCACCATCGCAAGATCGACATCGAGCCGTCGCGCCAGAGCGCGCACCGCCGGCGTCGCGCGCAGGCCGGCGCCGTTGCGGCCGAGCGGCGCCGCGCCCTCTTGCAGCACGCGGCCGCTCGTCTCCATCGCGCCGACGACGGTTCCCTTGTCCTCTCGCGCCTGCTGCGGCGCTTCGCCGTCGCCGACGAAAGCGATGAGCGGCCCGCCGATGCGGATGATCTCGCCCGCCTGCGCGAACAGCTTTTCTATGCGTCCGGCTTGCGGCGAAGGGATCTCGACCACCGCCTTGGCCGTCTCGACGGAGACGAGCGGCTGATCGACGGCGACATCCTCGCCCGGCGCGACATGCCATTGCACCAGCTCGGCCTCTTGCAGGCCTTCGCCGAGATCGGGAAGCTTGAAGACGCTCATTCCGCCTCCATCGTCTTGCGCACGGCGTCGGCGATGCGCGCGACGCTCGGCAAATATTGTCCCTCGAGCCGCGCCAGCGGCATGACGACGTCATAGCCGGTGACGCGCCGCACCGGCGCTTGCAGAAAATACAATCCGCGCTCGGCGATTATCGCCGCGATCTCGGCGCCGAAGCCGGCGGTGCGCGCGGCCTCCTGCACGATGACGCAGCGGCCGGTCTTCTCGACCGAACGAAGAATCGTCTCGGCGTCGAGCGGCTTCAGCGTCGCGACGTCGACGACCTCGCAATCGACGCCCTCGCTCGCGAGACTCTCGGCGGCGGCGAGCGCCTCGTGCAACATGCCGCCCCAGGCGATCAGCGTGACGTCGCGTCCCTCGCGCGAGACGAAGCATGTGTCGAGCGGCAGGCTCTCGCCATCGTCGATCACCTCCTGCTTGAAGAGGCGATAGAGCCGCGTCGGCTCGAGGAAGACGACCGGATCGGGATCGCGTATCGCGGCGAGCAGCAATCCATAGGCGCGTGCGGGCGAAGACGGAATGACGACGCGCAAGCCCGGCGTATGCGCGAGCATGGCCTCGGGGCTTTCCGAGTGATGCTCGGGCGCATGAATGCCGGCGCCATTCGGCGCGCGCAAGACCATGGGGCAGGTGAGCCGCCCGCGCGTGCGATTGCGCAGGCGCGAGGCGTGATTGATGAGCTGATCCATCGCCGGATAGATGAAGCCGCTGAATTGAATCTCCATCACCGGCTTCAGTCCCATCGCCGCCATGCCGACGGCGACGCCCGCGATGGCCGCCTCGGCGAGCGGCGTATCGATGACGCGCGCCGAGCCGAAACGCTGCTGCAAGCCGAGCGTGGCGCGAAACACGCCGCCATTGACGCCTATGTCCTCGCCGAGCAGCAGCACGGCGGGGTCATGCTCGAGCTCATGCGCCAGCGCGCGATTGACCGCTTCGACGAGAGTGAGCTCAGCCATTGCCGCCTCCCTTCGGAGCGAAACGCCGCGCCTCCTCATATTGATCGCGCATCGACTCCGGCAGATGCGCGAAGAGATGATCGAACATCGCCGAGAATTCTTGCGGCGGCGTCGCCAGATAGGCGGCGACGGCGCGCTCCACTTCCTCGGCGCAATCCTTCGCGAGGCGCGCCTCCCGCTCCTCATTCCACAATCCGCGCGTCGTGAGATATTTGCGCAGCCGCGCGATCGGCTCCTTCTCCGCCTCGCGCCGCACGATTTCGCCGTCGCGATAGCGCGACGCGTCATCGGCCGTCGTATGATCGCCGAGCCTGTAGCTGAGCGCCTCGATCAGCGTCGGCCCGCCGCCGTCGCGCGCCTTCTCTATTGCGCTGCGCGCGACATGACGCATGGCGATCACATCATTGCCGTCGACCTGACATCCCTCGACGCCGGCGGCGACCGCCTTTTGCGCGAGCGTCGCCGTCGCCGATTCGCGCTCGCGCGGCGTCGAGATCGCCCATTGATTATTATTGATGACGACGACGAGCGGGACGCGCCAGACGCCGGCCATGTTCAAGGCGGAATAGAAATCGCCGGTCGAGGCGCCGCCGTCGCCGATGATCGTCACCGCGACGCGTTTCTCCTTGCGCAGCGCGAAGGCGTAGGCCGCGCCCGCCGCATGGGCGATCTGCGTGCCGACGGGAACGCAGATCGGAAAATCGCTGCGCGGAACGGCGTAATCGCTGCCGCGCTCGTCGCCGCCCCAATAGACGAGATTTTCCACCATGGTCATGCCGCGCAGCAATTGCGCGCCATGGTCGCGATAGGATGGCGCGAGCACATCCTCGCCGCGCATGGCCGAGCCTATGCCGACGCCGATCGCCTCCTGCCCCAGAGCGGAAGCGAAAGTGCCGAGCTTGCCGGTGCGCTGCAGAGCTATGGCTTTGCCATCGTAAGCGCGCGTGCGCGTCATCGCCCGATAGAGTCCGAGCAGAAGCTCCGCCTCTATCGCTTCGCGCGGGGTCGCAGGGTCGAGCTCGCCCGACGCGGAGAGGAAACGGAGAAAGTCGATCTGGAAGGAGACGCCAATGGTCATCGGCCTGCCTCGAGCTTCGTCGAAGTGAGGTAAGGCGCCGCATCGCGCTTTTCATCTGCTCTAGGGAATTTTTTGCTTCGAGACGCGCCGTGCGCTTGAATGCGCCTCGCCTCGCGCCCAGTTTTTGGTGCATGTCCGCGTCGTTCAAATCTGACGCCTTCCCCTTCGTCGACGAATTCGGTCCGGCGAAAATCGTCTATGCCAGCACGCCCGGCGTCGGTCTCGAGGCGATCGTCGTGATCGACAATGTCGCCGCCGGCCCCGCGATCGGCGGCGTGCGCATGGCGCCGGATGTCGGCGTCGAGGAATGCTTCCGCCTCGCGCGCGCGATGACGCTGAAGAACGCCGCCTGCGGCCTGCGCCATGGCGGCGGAAAATCCGTCATTTTCGGCGATCCCGCAATGCCGCCGCAGGAGAAGGAGCAGCTCATTCGCGCCTTCGCCAAGGCGATCGAGCCCTTGACGGATTACATTCCGGGGCCCGACATGGGCACGAATGAAACCTGCATGGCCTATGTGCATGACGAGATCGGCCGCGCTGTCGGACTGCCCGCCGCGCTCGGCGGCATTCCGCTCGATGAAATCGGCGCGACCGGCTATGGCGTCGCCATAGCCGCCGAAGCCGCCGCGCCCTTCGCCGGGCTGAAGCTCGCCGGCGCCCGCGTCGTCGTCGAAGGCTTCGGCGCCGTCGGGCGACATGCGGCGCGATTCCTTTCGCGCAAAGGCGCGATATTGGTCGGCGCCTCCGATAGCCGCGGCGCGATCTATGACGCCGCCGGTCTCGACATAGACGCATTGGCGCAACTGCGCAGAGAAGGCGCCAGCGTCGCCGGCCATGCGCGCGGCGAAGCGCTGGCGCCCGATGCGCTGCTCGCCGCGCCCTGCGACATATTCATCCCCGCCGCGCGGCCGGATGTGCTGCGCGCCGACAATGTCGGCCGGCTGCAATGCAGGCTCGTGGTGCAGGGCGCCAATATTCCGGCGACCGCGGAGGCGGAGCGTGAGATGTTCGAGCGCGGCATTGTCAGCGCGCCGGATTTCATCGCCAACGCCGGCGGCGTCATCTGCGCATCGGTCGAATATGCCGGCGGCGACGAGAAAGCCGCCTTCGCCGCCATAGACGAAAAAATCTCCCGCAACATGCAGGAGATCATCGCGCGCGCCTCCCTCGGGCGCGTCTCGCTGCGCGACGCCGCCACCGCATTGGTGCAGGAGCGTCTGCGCGAGATGATGGCGACGCAGCGCTGGCGCTGAACGTCAATTCACCGCTTCTATCGCCAGCGCGATCGCCTCGCCGCCGCCGATGCAGAGTGCGGCGACGCCGCGCCGCAGCCCATATTTGCGCAGCGCCGCCAGCAGCGTGACCACGATGCGCGCGCCCGAGGCGCCGATCGGATGGCCGAGCGCGCAGGCGCCGCCATGCACATTCACTTTCTCGCGCGGCAGGCCGAGCTCGCGCATGGCGGCCATCACGACAACAGCGAAAGCTTCGTTGATCTCGAAGAGATCGACGCTCGCGAGCGGCCAGCCGGCCCGCTCGGCGAGCTTGCGCATGGCGAGGATCGGCGCTGTCGGAAAAAGATTGGGCGGCCCGGCATGAGTCGCATGGGCGCGGATGATCGCGAGCGGCGTGAGGCCGGCGCGCTCGGCGCGGCTGCGCCGCATCAGCACCAGAGCGGCGGCGCCGTCGGAAATGGCGCTGGAATTGGCGGCCGTCACCGTGCCGCCATCGCGAAACGCCGGCTTCAAATCGGCGATCGACTCGATCTTCGCCTTTGCCGGCAATTCATCGCGCGCGATCGTCGCCGTCGCGCGACCCTGCGTTTCGATCGGCGCCATCTCCCAATCGAAAGCGCCCTCGCGCGCCGCCTGCTGCGCGCGCGTCAGCGAGAGCATCGCATAATCGTCCTGCATCAGACGCGTGAATTGATGTGTCGTCGCGCAATCCTCGGCGAAATCGCCCATCGGCCGACCTTTGTCATAGGCGTCCTCGAGCCCGTCGAGAAACATATGATCGACGAGCTTCTTATGACCCATGCGATAGCCCTCGCGCACGCGCGCGAGAAGATAAGGCGCATTGCTCATGCTCTCCATGCCGCCGGCGACGATCGCGTGCGCGCTGCCGGCCAGCAATTGATCATGCGCGAGCGCGACCGCCTTCATGCCGGAGCCGCACATTTTGTTGATCGTCACGCAGCCCGCCGCCTCCGGCAGACCGGCGGCGAGCGACGCCTGACGCGCCGGCGCCTGGCCGAGACCCGCCGAGAGCACGCAGCCCATCAGCACATCGTCGATCTGATCTGTCGGCGCATCGGCGCGCGCAACGGCCGCGCGAATAGCGGCAGCGCCGAGTTGCGGCGCCTCGAGGCTCTTCAATTCGCCGAGCATCGCGCCGATCGGCGTGCGCGCCGCGCCGATGACGACGACGGGATCCGTGCTCTCGCTCGTCGTCATGTCCAGCTCCTAAACGCGAGCTCCGGCGCCGCGCCGCCGTCGAGCAGAGCCTTCACCGAAGCCTCGTCCACTTCCGCGAGCGTCGCTGGCGACCAATGCGGATCGCGGTCCTTGTCGATGACGGCGGCGCGTATTCCCTCGAAGAGATCATGCGTCGACAGCATATTGCAAGCGGTCCGAAACTCCTGGCGCAGACATGTCTCGAGAGAGGGAGCTTCGGCGGCGCGGCGCAGCAGCTGCAGCGTCGCTTTCAGCGCCGTCGGCGAGCGCTTAGAGATCGTCGCCGCCGCTTCGCGCGCGAAATCGGAACCCTCCATCTTCAGCGCGGCGATGATGCGCTCGACGCTCGAATGCGCCATCACGCGGCGCAGCAGCGCTTCGCGCCGCGACAGAGCGCCGAAGCCGCTCGATTTCGCAAAGCGCGCCAGCAGCGGCCGCGCCTCCTCGGCGTCGCCTATCTCGCGCAGGAGCGCGAGCAGCTCGGGCAGCGACGCCGAATCGACGAGCACGTCGGCGAGGCCGGCGAAAATCGCATCATGCGGACCGACCGTCTCACCCGACAGCGCCATGAAGCGACCGACGCCGCCATTGCGCGTGAGCAGCCAGGAGCCGCCGACATCGGGAATGAAGCCTATGCCTGTTTCCGGCATGGCGAGCCGTGTGCGCTCGGTCACGATACGCAAATTTCCATGCGCGGAAAGACCGACGCCGCCGCCCATGACGATTCCGTCCATCACCGCGACATAAGGCTTGGGAAAGGCGGCGATGCGCGCGTTCAGCTCATATTCTTCCCGCCAGAATGTCTGATAGAGGTCGCGCGCGTCGCTGCGCAGCTCATAGAGCGCGCGTATGTCGCCGCCCGCGCAAAAGCCGCGTTGGCCTTCGCCCGTCGCCACCACTGCGACGATCTCGCGATCCGCGCCGAATGAATCGAGCGCGCGTCTGAACTCTCGGACCATGTCGAGCGTCAGGCTGTTGAGAGCCTTGGGCCGATTCAGCGCGATCGAGCCGACATTGCGCGCGCGCACGACGAGAATATCATTCATCCGACGCCGTCCTTGCGCCGCTTTTCCAGCAGCGCGAGCGCGGCGCGGCTGCGGGTCGTCCGGCCGAGCCTTTCGCAAATGAAGACGCCGGCGTCGATGAGCGCGGCGAGATCGACGCCGGTCTCTATGCCGGAGCGCTCCAGCATATAGACGACATCCTCGGTTGCGACATTGCCGCTCGCGCCGGGCGCGAATGGACAGCCGCCGAGGCCTGCGACAGAAGAGTCGATGGCCGCGACGCCCATCTCCAGCGATGCGAAAATATTGGCGAGCGCCTGGCCGTAGCTGTCATGGAAATGCACGGCGATCTGCGACATTCGAATATCGCGGCCGACCTCTTCCAACAATCGGCGCGCCTGTAGCGGCGCGCCGACGCCGATCGTGTCGCCGAGCGAAATCTCATGGCAGCCGAGCGCACAGAGATCGCGCGCCAGCGTGGCGACGGCGCGCGGGGCGACATCGCCTTCGTAAGGACAGCCGAGCGCGCAGGATATATAGCCGCGCACCTCGAGCCCGGCGCCATTCGCTGCTTCGACCACCGGCGCATAGCGCGAAAGGCTCTCGGCGATGGAGCAGCCGATATTCTGCTTCGAGAAGCTCTCGCTCGCGGCGGCGAAAACGGCGACGCCGCGCACGCCGCAGGCGATGGCCTCCTCTAGCCCGCGCATATTGGGAACGAGAACGGACAAATGCACATGCGGCGGCGGCCGCAGCCGCGCGAGCACGGTTTTGGTATCCGCCATTTGCGGAACGCGCTGCGCCGAGACGAAGCTCCCAGCCTCTATATTGCGAAGCCCCGCGGCGGCGAGCTTCTCGATCAAAGCGACCTTGGCCTCCACGGAAACGATCGCGCTTTCGTTTTGCAGCCCATCGCGCGGGCCGACCTCGACGATGCGCACGCGCTTTGGAATGGTCATGTCGCTTTCCCTTCGGCGAAGACGACCAGCGCTTCGCCCTGCTTCACCATGTCGCCGACCGCCGGACGAATTGAGGATATGCGCCCGTCGCGCGGCGCGGACAATGATATCTCCATCTTCATCGCCTCGAGTGTCAGCAGCTGGGCGCCCTTCTTCACGCTTTCGCCGACGCCCACATAGAGACCGGTGACGCGCCCCGGCAGCGGAGCCGTGAGCTCCGCGTCGGCTTCGCTCTGCGCGCGCGGCGGCGCGAGCGGATCGACGACCGACAGCTCGAAATTTCGTCCATCCGATATGACGACGAAGCCTTGCCTGCCTTCGATGATAGAGAGCTTTCGCTCGACACCGTCGACGCGCAGGCTCATGCGGCGCTGGTTCGTCTCATATTCGACGAGGACATGCGATTTCGGCGTCTCGAGCCGAAAGGCGCCCAGCGCCAGCGGCGCGAGCGCGACTGCAATGTCGCGATCGCCGAGCCGAAAGCAGAGCTTCTGCCGCGCCGCGCCATTGAGGCGCCAGCCGTCGGTCGCATCCCATGGCGTCGTATCGCCAGATTCTGCGCGAAGAGCGGCGAGCCAGGCCGCGGCCCCTGCGGAAACGACGATGGTCTCGGCTTCTTCATCCAAGGCCTCTTCTCCCGCGAGGATCAGATCGAGGTGGCGCGGCAGAAATTGCGTATCGATGCGCGCCGCTTCATAGGCTTCGCTGTCGAGAATCGCGCGCAGCAGGAGCTTATTGGTGCTCACGCCGACGATCTCGCAGGCGCGCAAGGCCGCGAGCAGACTCCTGCGCGCTGCGTCGCGATCCGTTCCCTGCGCGACGATTTTGGCGAGCAGCGGATCGTAGAAGGGCGTGACGACGTCGCCCTCGCGCACGCCCGTCTCCACACGAATCGAAATGGTTTCGCGCGCCGTACGCCAGTGATCGAGCCGGCCGACGGAGGGAAGAAAATCCTGCGCCGGCGTTTCCGCATAGAGTCGCGCTTCGATCGCATGTCCCTGAAGCGCGATCTTCTCCTGCGTCGCCGGCAGAGGCTCGCCGGCTGCCACCCGCAATTGCCATTCGACGAGATCGACTCCCGAAATCATTTCGGTTATCGGATGCTCGACTTGCAGCCGCGTATTCATCTCGAGAAAATAGAAGCTCTCGCCCATGACGAGGAACTCGATCGTCCCTGCGCCGATGTAAGCGACGGCGCGGCCGGCGGCGAGGGCGGCCTCGCGCAGCGCAGACCGCAGCTCGGTCGAGAGCCCCGGTGCGGGCGTCTCCTCTATGATCTTCTGGTGACGGCGCTGGATCGAGCAGTCGCGCTCCGGGAACGCCACGAGGCCGCCATGCGCATCGCCGAAGATTTGCACTTCGACATGACGCGCCTCGAGCGCCTTTTCGATCAGCAAGGAGTCGTCGCCGAATGCGGAAGCCGCCTCGCGTCGCGCGCTCTCTATCGCCCCGCGCAGTTCGCTCGCCGTGGCGACGAGCCGCATCGCTTTGCCGCCGCCGCCGGCCGAGGCTTTGACGAGAACAGGATAGCCGATGCGCGCCGCCGCCTCGACGAGACTGGCCGTGTCCTGCGAGTCATGAAAGCCGGGGACGATCGGCACGCCGGCGCGCTCCATCGTCAAGCGCGCCTGCGCCTTGGAGCCCATGAGGCGTATGGCTAGAGGCGTCGGCCCGATGAAGACGAGGCCGGCCTCGATGCAGCGCTCGGCGAATTGCGCATTTTCCGACAGAAAGCCATAGCCGGGGTGCACGGCCTCGACGCCCGCAGATTGCGCGACAGCGAGGATTTTCTCGATCGAGAGATAGCTCTCGCGCGCAGGCGCTGCCCCCAGCGGATAGGCTTCATCCGCGCGCGCCACATGAAGCATATGCCGGTCGACGTCCGAATAGACGGCCGTCGTCGAAACGCCCAAGCGTTCGGCGGTGGCGATGATCCGGCAGGCGATTTCGCCGCGATTGGCGATGAGGATTTTACGAAACATCGTCGACGTTCCGATCTCTTCGCCAAGAGGGCGGGCGCTTCTCCAGAAAGGCCGCGAGGCCTTCCTGTCCTTCGGGAGACGCGCGCCGGGCGGCGATTCGTTTCGCGGTGGCGCGCATCAGCGCGTCATCGATCGCGACATCGCCGAACAATGCGGTCGAAGCCTTCGCCTCCGCTTGGGCGCCCGGCGCGCCCAGCAATAGTGCTTCCGTTATTCGTGCGACGCGCGCATCGATCTCCTCGATCGGCGCGATCTCGTGAACGAGACCGAGCGCGCGCGCATGAGCGGCAGGGATCGTCTCTGCGGTGAGGAAATAGCGCCGCGCCTGGCGCGCGCCGATCGCGCGCTGAACATAAGGGCCAATGACCGAGGGCGTGAGGCCGATCCGCACCTCGCTCAGGCAAAAGCTCGCGGTATCGGCGGCCAAAGCGATATCGCAGCAGGCGACGAGCCCAACGCCGCCGCCATAGGCGGCGCCATGGACGCGGGCGATCGTCGGCTTGGGCAGAGAGTCGAGCGTGTGCATCGCGCGCGCCAGCAGAAGCGCGTCGTCTTCATTGGCCTGTGACGTGTCTTCGGCGACGTGCTTCATCCATTCTATGTCGCCGCCCGCGCAAAAGGCCGCGCCTGCGCCAGCGAGCACGAGCAAGCGCGTCTCGGCGTCATGCGCGGCGTGCTCCAGAGCTGCGACGAGCTGCGTCGTCATTGTGTAGTTCAAGGCGTTGCGACGTTCCGGCCGCGTGAGCGTCAGCGTCGCCACGCCGCGGGAATCGAGTGATGAAGCGATAAAGGACATGCCGGGCCTCACATGCGAAACAGGCCGAAACGCGTCGCTTCGAGAGGCGCATTGGACGCCGCTGCGAGACAGAGCGCGAGCACGCGGCGCGTGTCGAGCGGGTCGATGACGCCATCGTCCCAAAGACGCGCGCTCGCATAATAGGGATGGCCTTGTCGCTCATATTGTTCGCGGATATGCGCTCGGTAAGCGTCATGCTCCGACTGTGGCCAGTCGAGCCCCTTGGCGGCGTAGCTGTCGCTGCGCACGCGTGTGAGGACTTCCGCGGCTTGTTCTCCGCCCATGACGGAGATGCGCGCATTGGGCCAGCTCCACAGAAAGCGAGGACTATAGGCGCGGCCGCACATTGCGTAATTTCCGGCGCCGTAGCTGCCGCCGACGATAACGGTGAATTTCGGCACGGCTGCGGTCGCCACCGCCGTGACCAGCTTTGCGCCGTCCTTGGCGATGCCGCGCGCTTCGTAATCGCGGCCGACCATGAAGCCGGTGATGTTTTGCAAGAATAGGAGCGGGATGCCGCGTTGCGCGCAGAGCTCGATGAAATGTGCGCCTTTGAGCGCGCTCTCGGCGAATAATACGCCATTGTTGGCGAGCACGCCGATGCGATAGCCGCAAATATGCGCGAAGCCGGCGACGAGCGTTTCGCCATAGAGCTTCTTGAATTCGTCGAATTCGCTGGCGTCGACGAGCCGTGCGATGAGCTCGCGCGCATCATATTGCCGGCGGCGATCGGCGGGAACGAGTCCGTAGATTTCCGTTGCGTCATAGAGCGGTTCGCGCGGCGCGTCGCGCTGGAGCGAAGACTGCGGCGGCGCGCCGAGATCGGCGACGATCATTCGCGCGAGGCCGAGGGCATGGGCGTCGTTTTCCGCATAATGATCGGCGACGCCGGATTGGCGCGTATGGACACGGGCGCCGCCGAGATCTTCGGCGCTGACGATTTCGCCGGTCGCCGCGCGCACCAGATGCGGCCCGGCGAGGAAGATGGCTCCGGTGTCGCGCACGATGATCGACTCGTCGGACATGGCGGGCATATAGGCGCCGCCGGCGGTGCAGGAGCCCATGACGATGGCGATTTGCGCGATGCCGGACGCCGACATTTGCGCTTGATTGTAGAAGATGCGGCCGAAGTGCTCGCGATCGGGAAATACTTCGTCCTGGCGTGGGAGATTGGCGCCGCCCGAGTCGACGAGATAGAGGCAGGGAAGCCGGTTCTGCGCGGCGATCTCCTGCGCGCGCAGGTGCTTTTTCACGGTCAGCGGAAAATAGGCGCCGCCCTTCACCGTCGCGTCATTGGCGACGATCATGCAGGCGCGCGCGCGAATGCGTCCGACGCCCGCGACGACGCCCGCGCATGGCGCCTCTCCATCATAGAGATCATAGGCGGCGAATTGGCCGATCTCCAGAAAGGGCGACATCGGATCGACGAGCGCGTCTATGCGCTCGCGCGCCGTCATCTTGCCACGGGCGACATGCTTTTCGCGCGCCGTCGCGCCGCCGCCCTCGGCGATGCGCGCGGCCTCGGCGCGCAAATCTGCGACGAGGTCGCGCATCGCCTGCGCATTGGCCGCGAATTCCGCGGAGCTCGTGTCCAATCGTGTTTCTAAAACGGGCATTGGCAATTCTCTCGTCGCGACGAACGCCGCCGCGAAGCTTCACGCAGTCTCGCTGAAGAGCTCACGACCGATCAACATGCGACGAATTTCGCTGGTGCCGGCGCCGATCTCATAGAGCTTGGCGTCGCGTAGCAGCCGGCCGGTGGGATAATCGTTGATATAGCCATTGCCGCCGAGGCATTGAATGGCTTCCAGCGCCATGCGCGTCGCGCTCTCTGCGGCGAAGAGAATGGCGCCGGCGGCGTCCTTGCGGGTGGTGCGTCCACGGTCGCAGGCGCGCGCAACGGCGTAGACATAGGCGCGCGCGGCGTTGAGCGTCGTATACATATCGGCGAGCTTGGCCTGCATGATCTGGAATTCGCCGATCGGCTGGCCGAACTGCTTGCGGTCATGCACATAGGGGACAACGATGTCGAGGCAGGCGCGCATGATGCCGATGGGGCCGCCGGCGAGCACGGCGCGCTCGTAATCGAGCCCGCTCATCAGCACATTCACGCCGCGCTCGGGCAGGCCGAGGACATTTTCTTCCGGCGCCTCGCAATCGGAGAACAGCAATTCGCATGTGTTGGAGCCGCGCATTCCGAGCTTGTCGAGCTTTTGTGCGCGTTCGAATCCCTTGAAGCCTTTTTCGATGATGAAAGCCGTTATGCCATGCGCGCCGGCGCCGGGGTCGGTCTTGCCATAGACGATCACGACATCGGCGTTGGGACCATTCGTCACCCACATCTTGTCGCCGTTCAGCACATAGCGATCGCCGCGCTTTTCGGCGCGCATCGACATATTCACGACATCCGAGCCGGCGCCGGGCTCGGACATTGCGAGGGCGCCGATGTGCTCGCCGGAGACGAGCTTCGGTAAATAGCGGCGCTTCTGCTCGCGCGTTCCATTGCGGCGCAGCTGATTGACGCAAAGATTGGAATGGGCGCCATAGGAGAGGCCGACGGAAGCGGAAGCGCGGCTCAGCTCCTCCATTATGACGACATGCTCGAGATAGCCGAGGCCGGCGCCGCCATAGTCCTCCTCGACGGTTACGCCGAGCAGGCCGAGGGCGCCCATTTTGCGCCAGAGATCGGAAGGGAAATCATTCTCGCGATCGATTGTCGCGGCGCGCGGCGCGATTTCTCGCGCTGCGAAAGATTCGACCTGGTCGCGCAACATATCGGCGGTTTCGCCGAGCGCGAAATCGAGCGAAGGAATCCAGTGACGCATCGGTCCCGAGCCTCCGGACGCGATAGGGGCGTATATTTGGCGCCGGCGCGTGGTTTCAAGACCGAGAACGCGGGCGGGAGTCGATTTGCGTCATTCCTTCATCGCCAGCAGCCGCGCGTCGCCGCCGAAGGAGGCGGTGTTGATGGTCACAGTCTCTTCGCGCAGGAAGCGGCGCAGATAGTCGGAGCCTCCGGCTTTGGGCCCGGTGCCGCTCATGCGGGATCCGCCGAAAGGCTGACTGCCCACGACGGCGCCGATCATATTGCGATTGACGTAGAGATTGCCGGCGGGCGTCGCCTCGGCGAGCGCGCGAATGCGCGTCTCTATGCGCGTATGCAGGCCCATTGTGAGGCCGAATCCATTGGCCGCAATGTCTTCGACCAGCGTTAGAAAATCCTCGTCTTTTTGCGCGCGCCATGTCGCGACATGGAGAATGGGGCCGAAAATCTCCTCGCGGAGATCGCTGGCGCGATCGAGCCTCACAATATGCGGCGCGACGAAGCTGCCGCTCTCCGGCGCCGCGCCGGCATAGAGCACGCGCCCCTCCGCATGGCGCTGCGCGAGATAGGCGCAGAGCTGCGCTTTCGCTGTGTCGTCGATGACCGGCCCGATGTGGGTCGATGGATCGCGCGGATCGCCGATGTGAAGCTCTCTCGTCGCGCCGATCAGCATTGCGAGCGCATCCTCCGCTATATCCTTCTGGAGGCAGAGAAGCCGCAGCGCCGAGCAGCGTTGACCGGCGGAGCGGAAGGCGGAAGCGATGACGTCGTCGACGACTTGCTCGAGCAGAGCCGTCGAATCGACGATCATGGCGTTGACGCCGCCGGTTTCGGCGATGAATGGAACGATCGGCCCGACCGACGCTGCGAGCGCGCGATGAATGGAATGCGCGGCTGCGGTCGAACCGGTGAAGACGACGCCGGCGACATTGGCGTCATCGACGAGCGCGGCGCCGAGCGCGCCGTCGCCGGGGAGACAATGAAGCGCCTCTCGCGGAACGCCGACCTGATGCAGAAGCGCGATGGCTTCCCGCGCGACGAGCGGCGTTTGCTCGGCGGGCTTGGCGACCGCGGCGTTGCCGGCGACGAGCGCCGCCGCGATCTGGCCGACAAAAATCGCCAGCGGAAAATTCCACGGCGAGATGCAGACGAAAACGCCGCGCCCACGTCGGCGCAGGCGATTGTCTTCGCCGGTGGGGCCGGGGAGGCTCTCGTCTTCACAGAGGCGGCGGGCCTGTCCCGCATAGTAGCGGCAGAGATCGGCGGCCTCGCGCACTTCCGCCAATGCGTCGTCGAGCGTCTTGCCGCCTTCGTCCTGCAGCAGGGCGATGAAGAGCCCGCGTCGCGCCTCGATGAAATCGGCGGTGCGCTCGATAATGTCGGCGCGCGTTTCTACGGGCGTCGCTTCCCATGCGGGAAAGGCGCGAGCGGCGGCAACCATGGCGTCGCGCGCGGTCTGCGCATCTGCTTCGACGACGGAGCCGATGAGCGCGGCGTCGATCGGCGATCGCAGATCACGCGGAGCGACGCCGCTTTTTCCATATGACGGCGTCGCTGCGCGCAGACGGTTTCGCTCGGCGTCGCGCTCCGCCAGCAGAGCGGCGCACGCTCGACGATCGCCGAATTCGACGCCTTTGGAATTGGCGCGCAGCGGCCGATAGAGATCGGCGGGGAGCGGCAGACGAGAATGACGAGCGCGCATAGCGTCGCCGATGATCATGCGCGGCGGCGCGAGCAATTCGCTCTGCGGCGTCGCGGCGTCGGCGGCCCGCGCGACAAAGGAGGAATTGGCGCCGTTCTCGATGAGGCGTCGCACGAGATAGGCGAGCAGATCGCGATGCGGGCCGACCGGCGCGTAAACGCGGCAGCGTGCGCGCTTCTCTTCGTCGAGCAGCGCCGCGTAGAGCTCCGCGCCCATTCCATGCAGGCGCTGGAATTCATAGGTCGACGGATCGCGGGCGCTCTCGACGATCGTCGCGATGGTCAGCGCATTATGCGTCGCGAATTGTGGAAAAATGCGCGGCGCTGCGAGCAGGCGGTCGGCGCAGGCGGCGTAGTTCAGATCGGTCATCGCCTTGCGCGTGAACACCGGATAGTCTGCGAGCCCGCGTTCTTGCGCGCGTTTGATCTCCGTGTCCCAATAGGCGCCTTTGACGAGGCGGATCATGAAGCGCCTGTCATGCGCCTCCGCCAGCGCTTCGATATGATCGATCACGGCGGCGGCGCGCTTTTGATAGGCCTGGATGGCGAGGCCGAAGCCATCCCAGCCGGCGAGCGAGGGGTCGGCGACGACGGCGTCTATCACGTCGAGCGACAGCTCGAGACGTTCGGCCTCCTCTGCGTCGATCGTGAAGGCGAGATCGTGAATCTTGGCGAGGCGCGCGAGCTCGAGCAGACGGGGCGTGAGCTCGCGCAGCACGCGCTCCTGCGACAATGGCTCGAAGCGCGGATGCAGAGCAGAGAGCTTGACCGAGACGCCGGGCCGGTCGGGAAGAGGGCGCGCGCCGGCCTTCGCGCCTATGGCTGTGATCGCCGAAGCATAGGACTGGAAATAGCGCTCGGCGTCCGCGGCGCTGCGCGCGCCTTCCCCGAGCATGTCGAACGAGTAGCGCCAGCGCGAGTCGGCGGATGCGTTGGCGAGCGCCTCCTCGATCGTCTCGCCGAGAACGAAATGATCGCCCATCAGTCGCATGGCCTGTCGGGCGGCGCTGCGCAGCGCCGGCGCGCCGAGCCGCCGGGCCGCTTGCGCGACGAGGCTGCGCGGCGTCTCATCCGCAGCGAAAATCTTCGTCGAGACGCCGAGCGCGAAGGCGGTCGCCTGCACGAGCAGCGCGTCGGAGACGGGCGCGTGACGATCGAATGCGCCGGCGGCGAGCTTGTCGGCGATGAGACGATCGAGAGTCGAATCGTCGGGCACGCGCAGCAGCGATTCGGCGAGCGCCATCAGCGCCACGCCCTCGCGGGTCGACAGCGAATATTCTTGCATCAGCCGCTCGATATGGCCGATTCCCTCGGGCGCGCGCACGGCCGCGAGCAGGCGCTGCGCCAGCGGCTCGGCGCGCGCGCTGCGCTCGACATCGAAAGGCGCGGACAGGAGCGCCGCCGCGATCTCCTCATCGGCGGGAAACCAAGGCGCACAAAACGGCTTCAGTCGCGGCATCTGGCTCCGTCCCGACACATGTCCAGCGGCCCGGCTCGCGAAAAGGAGGCGCGAGCGTCGCCGTTACATCGCTGTGGCAGCGTCATTGAAAACGTCGAAGTCGTCCATAGTTGTTTCACAAGCGAGGGCGGGAACGAACGCGAGAGCGCGAATCGGCGCGAACGTCGCTGTTCCCTCACATCCGAAATGTGCATGACGGGTCGCCGCGGCAAGATGCGGCCGGAGGGAGACGCTCGATCGATGTTGCCCAAAGTCGATGATATCGGCCGTTTCGCGCTGTTTCTCGATCTCGACGGCACGGTCGCCGAAATCGCCGAGCGACCGGAGGCCGTGCGAGTCGAAGCGTCGACCATCGCGCTTCTCGGCGCATTGCGGCGCGCCGCCGGCGACGCTCTCGCTGTGGTCTCAGGCCGCGACATCGCCGTCATCGACGCTCTGCTCAGCCCGCTTCGGCTCCCGGTGGCCGGCGTGCATGGATTGCAACGCCGAGACGCAGCGGGGCGCCTGCATCGGAGCGGCGACGTATGCGTCGATCTCGAGCGCGTCATTCGCGCGATAGAAGCGGATGTCGTCGGCGACGCCGGCGTCATCGTCGAGCGCAAGACCGGCGCGGTCGCTCTCCACTATCGCCTTCGCCCGGAACTGGAGGCGAGATGCCGCGCCATTGCGGAGCGCGCCGTGCGCGATCATCCCGAGCTCGAGGTCCTGCCCGGAAAGAAAGTTTTCGAGATTCGCGCGCAGGGCGGCGACAAAGGCGACGTGATCGAGGCATTTCTGAAGGAAGAGCCGTTTCGCGGACGCGTGCCGATCTTCGCCGGCGACGACGTGACGGACGAGGTCGGCTTCGGCGTCGTCAATGCGCGCGGCGGCGTCTCCATCAAAGTGGGGAGAAGCGCCACTCTGGCGCATTATAGAGCGGCGGATCTGCACGAATTGCATCGCTGGCTCGCCGAGCTCGCGCGCGTGGCGGAAGCGGAGCGGGCGCGATGAGCGATGCGCAGCAGCAGCAGGAGCGCAAGGTCAGCGATCTAGAGCTCGGCGTCGTCGGCAATTGCTCCTTCGCCGCGCTGATCGATCGCGACGCGAGCGTCGTGTGGTGCTGCCTGCCGCGCTTCGACGGCGATCCCGTGTTCCACAGCCTGCTCGGCTCGCCACCCGACATGGAGGATGGCGGCTTCTTCGCGATAGATCTCGAGGATCGGGTTCACAGCGAGCAGGATTATTGCGGCAACACGGCGGTGCTCGAGACGGTGCTGCATGGCAAGCAGGGCTCGGTGCGCGTCACCGATTTTGCGCCGCGCTTCTTCTGGCGCGATCGTCTCTATCATCCCAACATGCTGATCCGCCGGCTCACGCCGGTCTCCGGCACGCCCCGCATTCGTATTCGGCTGCGGCCGCGCTACGATTATGGCGCGGCTCTTCCCAGCCTCACCTTCGGTTCGCATCACATTCGTTATGTCGGCCCGCATTCGGTTCTGCGGCTCACCACCAATGCGCCGCTCGATTATGTGCGCGAGGAGACGCTGTTCAATCTGAGCAGCCCTGTCGATCTCCTGCTCGGCCCGGACGAGACATTGCACGAGGGCATCGCGCATACGGCGCGCAATTTCGAGGAGCGCACGCGCGACTATTGGCGCCGCTGGGTGCATCGGCTGGCGATTCCGTTCGAATGGCAGAGCGCGGTGCTGCGCGCCGCGATCACGCTGAAGCTCTGCACCTATGAAGGAACCGGCGCCATCGTCGCCGCGCTGACGACGAGCATTCCCGAGGCGCCGGGCACGCAGCGCAATTGGGATTATCGCTATTGCTGGGTGCGCGACGCCTACTTCGTCGTGCGCGCGCTCAATCGCATGGCGGCGATGCGCAAGATGGAGAATTATTTCGATTGGCTGATGAATATCGTCGCTTCGGCGGCCGGCTCGCATATTCAGCCGGTCTATGGGCTCGGCCTCGAATCGGAGCTCACCGAGCGCATCATTCCCAATCTGCCCGGCTATCGCGGCATGGGGCCAGTGCGCGTCGGCAATCAGGCGTATCAGCATTTTCAGCACGATTCTTATGGCAATGTGATCCTCGGCGTCGCGCAGGCCTTTCTCGATCGGCGCCTGATGTCGCCGCCGACGCGCATGGATTTCCTGCGGCTCGAGGATATGGGCCGGCAGGCGCTCGCCTGCTACGACAAGCCCGACGCCGGCATGTGGGAGCTGCGTTCGCGCGCGCGCATTCACACGACGTCGAGTCTCATGTGCTGGGCGGCGGCCGATCGCCTCGCGCGCATCGCCGATTACATCGGCGAGCCGGAGCGCGCCCGCGATTGGCGGCAGGAGGCCGAACGCATCAAGCAGGTGATTCTCGAGCGGGCCTGGTCGCAAAAGCGTCAGGCCTTCGTCGAATCGCTCGACGGCGAGTATCTCGACGCCGGCGTTTTGCTGATGACCGAGGTCGGCTTCATCGATCCCAATGATCCGCGCATGGTTTCGACGCTCGAGCAGATCGAATCGGCGCTCGGTCGCGGCGCGCATATGATGCGCTATGAGGCGGCCGATGATTTCGGCGAGCCGACGACCGCCTTCACCACCTGCTCCTTCTGGCGCATCGACGCGCTCGCGCGCATGGGGCGCCGCGAGGAGGCGCGCGACTATTTCGAGGCGCTGCTCGCGCAACGCAACCGGCTCGGCATGATGTCCGAGGACATAGACGTCAAAACCGGCGAAGCCTGGGGAAACTATCCGCAGACCTATTCCATGGTCGGCGTCATCAACTGCGCCATGAGGCTGTCGCGTTCTTGGGAGAAAGCCATATGAAACGCCTCGTCGTCGTCTCCAATCGCGTCGCCGAGCCCGGCTGCAGCCATGCCGCCGGCGGGCTCGCCGTATGCATTCTCGACGCGCTGCGCAAGCGCGGCGGCGTATGGTTCGGCTGGAATGGCGAAATCGTGCCGGACGACGCCGAGATCGACGTATCGCGCGTCAAATTCGACGAGCTGACGCTCGCCACAATGCCGCTCACCGAGCGCGACTATCGCGATTATTATCTCGGCTTCGCCAATGCGGCGCTATGGCCCGTGCATCATTACCGGCTCGATCTCGCGCGCTTCACGCAAGAGGCGATCGACGGCTATCGCCGGGTCAACGATCGCTTCGCGGAAAAGCTCGCGCCCATGCTGATGAGCAATGATCTCGTCTGGGTGCACGATTATCATTTCATTCCGCTCGGCGCCGCTCTGCGCGAGCGCGGCGTCGCCAATCGCATCGGTTTCTTTCTGCATATTCCATTTCCGCCGCCGGATGTGCTCTGCGCCATGCCGGAGCACGAATGGCTGATGAGCGCGCTCGTCGAATATGATCTCGTGGGCTTTCAGACCAAGACGGACCAAGCCAATTTCTTGCGCTTCATGTGCGACTTCATGCAGGGCGAGATGCTGACGCCCGATCTCGTGCGCGTCGGCGGCAAGACGGTGACGGCGTCTGTCTTTCCTGTCGGCATAGATGTCGATTCTTTTGCCGCTATGGCCGAGAGCCCGAGCGCGGCGAAGCGCATCGAGCGCCTGCATCGCGCCGGCGAGCCGCGCATAAATGTCATCGGCGTCGATCGGCTCGACTACACCAAGGGCCTTCCGGATCGGCTGCGTTCCTTCAAGCGCCTGCTCGAAATCTATCCGCAGAATTGCAAGGCGGTGACGCTGATGCAGATCGCGCCGCCGACGCGCGAGGATGTGCAGGCCTATGCCGACATACGTCACGAGCTGGAGGCCTTGTCGGGCGAGATCAACGGGCAGTTCGGCGATTTCGACTGGACGCCGGTGCGCTATCTGCATCGTCGCGTCGATCGCGACACGCTGGCGGCGCTCTATCGCGGCTCACAAGTGGGGCTGGTGACGCCTCTGCGCGACGGCATGAATCTCGTCGCCAAGGAATATGTCGTCGCGCAGGATGCGGAGAATCCGGGCGTGCTGGTGCTGTCGCGCTTCGCCGGCGCGGCGGAGGAGCTGCAAGAGGCGCTGATCGTCAATCCTTACGACGCGGACGAGGTCGCCAATGCGATGCAAAAGGCGATCGTGATGCCGCTCGGCGAACGCAAGGAGCGCCATGCGGCGCTGCTCGCGCGCGTGCGCAAGCATGATTCCTATAATTGGATGGATGGATTTTTGCGCGCGCTCAGCGCCTGCCGGCTGCCGCTGGCGGCGTGAGCTTCCTTCTCCCGCAGGCGGGAGAAGGAAGCGCGCGTCGAGATTTACGCTATAGCGGCGGTCTTGCCGCGCGCGCGCTTGCGCTCATTGGGATCGAGATAGGTCTTGCGCAGGCGGATCGACTTGGGCGTGATCTCCACCAGCTCGTCGTCCTCGATATAGGCCAGCGCCTTCTCCAGCGTCATCTTGATCGGCGGGGTGAGGCGCACGGCCTCGTCCTTGCCGGCGGCGCGGATGTTGGTCAGCTGCTTGCCCTTGAGGACGTTGATCTCGAGGTCGTTGTCGCGCGTATGCTCGCCGACGATCATGCCGCGATAGACCTTCCATCCCGGCTCGATCATCATCGGGCCGCGATCCTCGAGCTTCCACATGGCGTAGGCCACGGCCTCGCCCTGCTCATTGGAGATCAGCACGCCATTGCGGCGTCCGGCGATCTCGCCCTTATAGGCCGCATATTCGTGGAACAGGCGGTTCATGATCGCCGTGCCGCGCGTGTCGGTGAGCAGCTCGCCCTGATAGCCGATGAGGCCGCGCGTCGGCGCGTGGAAGACGAGACGCAGGCGATTGCCGCCGGAGGGGCGCATCTCGATCATCTCGGCCTTGCGCTCGGACATTTTCTGCACGACGACGCCGGAATGCTCCTCGTCGACGTCGATCACGACCTCCTCGATCGGCTCCAATATCTCGCCGGCCTCATCCTTCTGGAACACGACCTTGGGGCGGGAGACGCCGAGCTCGAAGCCCTCGCGGCGCATGGTCTCGATCAGAATGGCGAGCTGCAATTCGCCGCGGCCGGAGACGATGAAGCTCTCGCCGCCGGGCGAATCCTCGACGCGGAGCGCCACATTGCCCTCGGCCTCCTTGAACAGGCGGGCGCGGATCATGCGGCTCGTGACCTTGTCGCCCTCGGTGCCGGCGAGCGGCGAATCATTGACGAGGAAGGTCATGGAGAGGGTCGGCGGGTCGATCGGCTGGGCCTGCAGCGGCTCATTGACCTCGAGCGCGCAGAGCGTGTCGGCGACGTTATATTTCTCGAGGCCGGCGATGGCGACGATATCGCCCGCCTCCGCCTCGTCGATCGGCTGGCGCTCGATGCCGCGGAAGGCGAGAATCTTGGAGACGCGGCCCTGCTCGACGACCTTGCCGGAGCGGTCCAGCACCTTCACCGCCTGATTGGGCTTCACGCTGCCGGCGAAGACGCGGCCGGTGATGATGCGCCCGAGATAGGGGTTCGCCTCGAGCAGCGTGCCGAGCATTCGGAAGCCGCCCTCTTCGATCTTGGGCTCGGGCACATGCTCGATGACGAGATCGAACAGCGGAGCCATGCCGTCCTGCGGGCCGGTCGGCTCCTCAGCCATCCAGCCCTGCTTGGCGGAGCCGTAGATGATCGGGAAATCGAGCTGCTCGTCGGTGGCGTCCAGCGCGGCGAAGAGGTCGAACACCTCATTCACCACCTCGCTGATGCGGGCGTCGGGCTTGTCGACCTTGTTGATGGCCACGATCGGTTTGAGGCCGATTTTCAGCGCCTTGCCGACGACGAATTTGGTCTGCGGCATCGGCCCTTCGGCCGCGTCCACCAGCACGATGGCGCCGTCCACCATGGAGAGGATGCGCTCCACCTCGCCGCCGAAATCGGCGTGGCCGGGGGTGTCGACGATATTGATGCGCGTGTCCTTCCAGGCGATCGAGGTCGCCTTGGCCATGATGGTGATGCCGCGCTCTTTCTCGAGGTCGTTGCTGTCCATCACCCGCTCGGCGACGCGCTGGTTCTCGCGGAAGGCGCCCGATTGCCGGAGCAGCTGGTCGACGAGCGTCGTCTTGCCGTGGTCGACGTGGGCGATGATGGCGATGTTGCGCAGCTTCATGGGATTATGGCCGATCGGTTCGCGGGCGAAGCGCGGCCCGGCGCTCCTTTCGGGCGCGAGGCGGACCGCGGCTTTTTGCAGTGCGGCATCTCATACAGGAGCGCGACGCGAATGGGAAGCGTGGCGGCAGGGGGACGGAACCGCGCCAGACCGGTTCGGGCTTTCGTGAAACATGACGTGATTTCAATTATCTGATATGAGATTCGCATGGCTGGCGATCTCTTTGACAGCATTGCGAGAAAAAAGGCCCGGCTCGATCGGCTGCGTCCGTTGCGGGCCGATGCGGTCGCTCAGCTCCAAAAGCACTATGACGTCGAGCTCACCTACTCGTCCAACGCCATAGAGGGAAACACGCTGACGCTGCGAGAGACCGCCGAGGTCGTCGAGCATGGCGTCACCGTCGGCGGCAAGTCGCTTCGCGAGCATCTCGAGGCGGTCGACCATTACGACGCCCTGCTCTGGATGCGCGAGCTGGCGGCCGAGAGCGGTCTCGTCGGCGAGGATACGGTGTGCGAGCTGCATCGGCGGATCGTGGCGCGAAGCCAGCCGGGCATCGCCGGAATCTACAGCCGCAATCCTCGCCGTATCGCCGGCTCGGCCGTGACTTTTCCCAATCCGGCGAAGATTCCGCAATTGATGGAGCAGTTCGGCGCATGGCTGTTGTCGGCGGCCGCCGCCGAGCCGCTCACGGCCTTCGAGGCGCATTTCCGGCTGACCGCGATTCATCCCTTCGCGGACGGCAATGGCCGAACGGCGCGACTGCTGATGAATCTGCTGCTCATTCGCAGCGGCTTTCCTCCGGTCTCGGTGCGGCCGGAGGATCGCAAAACCTATCTGGACAGCCTCGAGCGCGCCTCGCTCGCCGACGACGCCATTCCCTATCGGACGTTCATGTGCGAGCGGCTCGACGCGACTTTGGCCGAATATATCGGCGTGCTGGAGGAGGCGCTTCCGCCGGAAGGCGATCCTCCCGAGGGCTGACGCGCCTATTCCGCCGCCGGAATCTTCCGCAGCGCCGGAAAGGCGGCGACCTCCCCCTTCGCGGTCTCCCCCTTCGCCTCGCACAGTGCGCGGCGACGATCCTGTATGGCGAGACGGGCCTGATCCAGCGCCAGCGACACCACATGCAGCGAGGTTCCGTCCATATGGCGCAGGCGGAGATCGGCGACGGAGCAGACCAGCGCCTGGTCCAGCTCGCGCTCATAATCGTCGAGCTCGGCGAAATCCTGCGCCGCGCGGGCTGCGGGCAGAATTTCCAGCAGGCGCTCGATCAGCCGTTCGGAATGCTCGTGCGTCTTTGTCCGCACGCGGCTGGCGAGCGCCGCCGCGGCCGAGCCGACGAGCGAGGCCAGCATCGCGCCGAGATAGAAGAAGTCGCTGTATTTGTCGAAGAAACCGCGTTCCTCGCCGTCGATGAAATCGATCACGCCCTGATGCGCCGGCACGACCGAATCCTTGTCGGTGGCGGGCGCCTCCATATTATTGGCGAGCGGCGCGAGAGCGGCGATGGCCGAGCGGCTGGTGAGAAAGGCGCGCGTCGCCTCGCCGGCGACGCTTCCCTGGAGCGACGGCCGCGCCACCAGCAGCACGGCGACGCTGGTGGTCTCCAGCGCCTGGTCCGGCCGGGGCGGATCGCCGCCGAAGGCGCCATGGACGATCTCGGTCGGCTCGAGCGTCGGATAGCGCTTGGCGATCGCCTTCGCCTCCGCCACCGCGAGAAAGACCGGCGGCTTGCCCTTGGCTCCGCTCGCGGCGATCTTGCGGATGATGTCGCTGGCCGGACCGATCTGCGGAATAGCGACCAGAAAGACGGCGTCGATCTTTTGCGCCCGGAGCGCCGCCTCGACCTCCGCCGGCTGTAGCGTGACTGTCGCAAATCCCTGCTCGGAAATGTCATATTGAGCCAGGATTGTCTCGAGCAGCCGGACATTGCCGCGCGCGCCGGCGATCTCCTGGACGACGCCGATCGTCTTGCCGCGCAGATCGGCGACGCGCTTGATCTTGGAGCCGCCCGGCGCGACCAGCACGGCGGCGTTGCGATGGAGCACGACGATCGCCTGCGCCGAGGGCGGCAGCGCATCGCTGCGCGCCACCGCCAGCTCGGCCGCGCCTTGCTCCAGCGCTGTCGCCGCAGCGGCGGAATCGGCGACCGGCATGACCTTCAGCCGCACCGGCTCGTGCTGATGGGAGAAAGTCTGCGCCGCCGCGGTCAGCAGGCGGAAATCCTGCGTCCCTTGAACGACGGCGACGCGCAGCTCCGCCGGACGGTTGTAGAGATGGAGCGCAGTCGCCACCCCGCCGACGAGGGCGAGGCAGACGATCAGCGCCGCGAGAATGGTTCGCAGCATGGGATCAGCCTCGGTTGCGAAGCCGAATTTCCTCATATAGTGCGACCGTTTCTCGAGTTCTCGAAGGCGAAGTCGTGGAGGCTAGAGCATTTCCGCGCCAAAATGCTCCAGCTTTCGTCGCAGGCGACCGCTCAGGGCTTTTCCTTCGCGCCGCGGGCGCCGCGCTTGGCCAGCGTGCGCAGGCGCAGCGCGTTGAGCTTGATGAAGCCCTCGGCGTCGCGATGGTCATAGGCCACCGCGCCCTCCTCGAAGGTGACGAGCTCCTTATCGTACAGCGAATAGGGGCTCTCGCGGCCGACGACATGGACAGAGCCCTTGTAGAGCTTCAGCCGCACGCGGCCAGTGACGAACTCCTGGCTCTTGTCGATCAAGGCCTGCAGCATCTCGCGCTCCGGGGCGAACCAGAAGCCATTGTAGATCAGCTCGGCGTATTTCGGCATGATCTCGTCTTTCAGATGCGCCGCGCCGCGGTCCAGCGTCACGCTCTCTATGCCGCGATGGGCGATGAGCAGGATGGCGCCGCCGGGAGTCTCGTACATGCCGCGCGATTTGATGCCGACGAAGCGGTTCTCGACGAGATCGAGCCGGCCTATGCCATGGGCGCGGCCGAGCTCGTTGAGCTTGGTCAGCAGGGCGGCCGGCGAGAGCGCTGCGCCATCGACGGCGACGGCGTCGCCCTTCTCGAAATCGATGGTGACATATTGCGGGACGTCCGGCGCCTTTTCGGGATCGATGGTGCGGGAATAGACATAATCCGGCACTTCCTCCGCCGGATCCTCGAGCACCTTGCCCTCCGAGGAGGTGTGCAGAAGATTGGCGTCGACCGAGAAGGGCGCGTCGCCGCGCTTGTCCTTGGCGATCGGAATCTGGTTCTTCTCGGCGAAATCGATGAGCGCGGTGCGGGAGGTCAAATCCCATTCGCGCCAGGGGGCGATGACGGTGATGTCCGGCTCCAGCGCATAATAGCCGAGCTCGAAGCGGACCTGGTCGTTGCCCTTGCCGGTGGCGCCGTGGCAGACGGCGTCGGCGCCGAGCCTGCGGGCGATCTCGATCTGCTTCTTGGCGATGAGCGGGCGGGCGATCGAGGTTCCGAGCAGATAGAGCCCCTCATATTGGGCGTTGGCGCGGAACATGGGGAAGACGAAGTCGCGGACGAACTCCTCGCGCAGATCCTCGATGAAAATATGCTCGGGCTTGACACCCAGCAGCTCGGCCTTGGCGCGGGCGGGCTCCAATTCCTCGCCCTGGCCGAGGTCGGCGGTGAATGTCACCACCTCGCAGCCATAGGTCGTCTGCAGCCATTTGAGGATGATCGAGGTGTCGAGGCCGCCGGAATAGGCGAGAACGACGCGTTTGATGTCTTTCTTGGAGCGGGTCATTCGAGATTCTTCTTTCGGCGCCGCCTCGCGCGGGCGCGCATCGCGCCGCGACTATAGAGGCGCGCCGCGCGCGCGCAAGCCGGAGCTATCGACAGCTTATCGACAGTCGGCGCGTGACCACCGGCGCACTCTCGTCAGCGCGGCCGCGACGCGCTACAATGGCGCATGACCACCAAGCGAGCGGCGCCCGGAACGACGGCGCGGGGCCTCACGCCGGCGCGCCGCGCCGCGCTGGACATTCTCATCAAGGCGAACCGCCCGGTCGGCGCCTATGAGATGATCGATCTTCTCGCCGATGAGAAGGGCAAGCGCCCGGCGCCGATCTCCGTCTATCGCGCGCTCGGCTATCTGCTGGACCAGGGCCTCGCCCATCGGCTGGCCTCCCGCAACGCTTTCGTGGTCTGCGGCCATGCGCATGAGGCCGGCGAGCCGGTGATCTTCCTCATCTGCGACGAATGCGGCGAGGTGAGCGAGGCGACCTCCCCCGAGCTGACCAGCGGCCTCGCCGGGCTCACGGCGGCGGCCGGCTTCCAGCCGCGCACGCGCGTCGTCGAGATCGCGGGCCTGTGCGGGCGCTGCTGCGCCGCCGCGGAGCGAAAGGAGGGCTGAAGGCCGCTTCTGCTCGAGAACTTTACCATCGGACGAAGGATTAGTGTCGACGCGTGCGCCGATCTTCGTCAATATCGTTGGTCGCGCCCCAATTGATGAGGGAATCCACCGTTACGTCTACCCTGAGCGACGATCGATGCTCATATGAGGATAAGGCTTCCCGCCGCGACCGGCATGAACCTTGCCACGAAACTCCCGAACTCGGTCCTGGACCAGTCGACAGGGGTGGGGCGGTCGACGGCGAAGACGAGAGGGCGGCCGATGTGTTCGCGCCGTCTCGATGATCGTGAGCCATAGCGCTCCAGCGACAGGTGCCCCATGACGAACTCGGACGTTTTTGCGGATTTTGCGCGGAGCTACAGAGGCAGACGGGCGGTCGAGATGACGCTCTCCGACTATCTCGACCTATGCCGCGAAAATCCGAAGACCTATGCGAGCGCGGCGGAGCGCATTCTCGACGCGATCGGCGAGCCGGAGCTGATCGACACCTCGCGCGACCCTAGGCTCGGCCGCATCTTCATGAACCGCACCATTCGCGTCTATCCCGCCTTCGCCGAATTCTTCGGCATGGAGGAGACGATCGAGCGGATCGTCAGCTTCTTCCGCCATGCGGCGCAGGGGCTCGAGGAGCGCAAGCAGATCCTCTATCTGCTCGGCCCGGTCGGCGGCGGCAAATCCTCGCTCGCCGAGCGCCTCAAGGCGTTGATGGAGATCGATCCGATCTATGTGCTCAAGGCCGGCGACGAGCTCTCGCCCGTCTTCGAGAGCCCGCTCGGCCTCTTCGACCCGGCGATCGCGGGCGACATGCTCGAGGAGCGCTACGGCATTCCGCGCCGGCGGCTCACCGGGCTGATGAGCCCCTGGTGCCTCAAGCGTCTCGACGAATTCGGCGGCGACATCACCAAATTCACCGTGGTGAAGATCACGCCCTCGCGCCTGCGCCAGATCGCCATCGCCAAGACCGAGCCGGGCGACGAGAATAATCAGGACATCTCCTCGCTCGTCGGCAAGGTGGACATTCGCAAGCTCGAGAATCTCGCGCAGGCGGACCCGGACGCCTACAGCTATTCCGGCGGCCTCAATCGCGCCAATCAGGGCCTGCTCGAATTCGTCGAGATGTTCAAGGCCCCGATCAAGATGCTGCATCCTCTGCTGACGGCGACGCAGGAGGGAAATTACATCGGCACCGAGAATATCGGCGCAATTCCCTTCTCCGGCATCGTCATGGCCCATTCCAACGAGGCGGAATGGCAGAGCTTCAAGAACAACCGCAACAATGAGGCCTTCATCGATCGCATCTATGTGATCAAGGTGCCTTATTGCCTGCGGGTGACGGAGGAGCAGCATATCTACGAGAAGCTGCTGCGCGGCTCGGAGCTCGCCGAGGCGAGCTGCGCGCCGAGCACGCTGGAGATGCTCGCGCGCTTCATCGTGCTCTCGCGGCTGAAGCCGCATGAGAACTCCAATCTCTTCTCCAAAATGCGAGTCTATGACGGCGAGAGCCTGCGGGAGGTGGACCCCCGCGCGCGCAGTATGCTCGAGTACAAGGACGCCGCCGGCGTCGACGAGGGCATGGACGGCTGCTCCACACGCTTCGCTTTCAAAGTGTTGGCGGCGACCTTCAATCACGACACGGTCGAGGTCGCGGCCGATCCCGTGCATCTCATGTATGTGCTGGAGCAGTCGCTGCGCCGCGATCAGATGCCGCCGGAGACCGAGAAGCGCTATCTCGAGTTCATCAAGGCCGAGCTCGCGCCGCGTTACGCCGAATTCATCGGCAATGAGATTCAAAAGGCCTATCTGGAGTCCTATCAGGATTACGGCCAGAATCTGTTCGACCGCTATATCGACTACGCCGACGCCTGGATCGAGGATCAGGACTTCAAGGATCCGGACACCGGCCAAATGCTCGACCGTGACCTGCTGAATCAGGAGCTGACCAAGATCGAGAAGCCCGCGGGCATCGCCAATCCCAAGGACTTCCGCAATGAGGTGGTGAAGTTCGCGCTGCGCTGGCGCGCGGCGAACGAGGGGCGCAATCCCTCCTGGGCGAGCTATGAGAAGATCCGCGACGTCATCGAGCGGCGCATGTTCTCGCAAGTCGAGGAGCTGCTGCCGGTCATTTCCTTCGGATCGAAAAAAGACACGCAGACAGAAAAAAAACATGCAGAATTCGTAAGCCGCATGATGGCTCGCGGCTATACGGAGCGCCAGGTGCGCCGTCTGGTCGAGTGGTACATGCGTGTAAAGCAGGCCGGCTGAACGCAGCGCCGGCGAAGAACGGGTGATGGAACGATGCACATCGTCGATCGTCGGCTCAATCCCGGAGGCAAGAGCTTCGCGAACCGCCAGCGCTTCTTGCGCCGCGCCAAGGATATGGTGGAGAAGGCGGTTCGCGAGGCGAGCAAGGACCGCGCGATCGGCGACCTCGATAGCCCCGGAGAGATTTCCATTCCCTCCGAGGGCACGCGCGAGCCCACTTTCCGCCATACGCAAGGCTCGCGGCGCGATCTCGTGCTGCCCGGCAACAAGGATTATGTCGAGGGCGATCTCATCGAGCGTCCGCGTGGCGAGGGCGATGGCGACGGCTCCGGCGGACAGGTCGGCCGCGGCGACGGCCAGGAGGACGCTTTTCGCTTCATCCTGACACGTGACGAATTTTTGAGCATATTCCTCGACGATCTCGAGCTGCCCGATCTCGCCAAAAGACGCGTCGCGCAGACAGAGAAGGAAGGGCTGCGCCGCGCCGGCTACACCACCACGGGAACGCCGGCCAATCTCGCGCTGCATCGCACGCTGCAAACATCGCTCTCGCGCCGCATCGCGCTGAAGCGTCCCAAGCAATCGGCGGTCGACGATCTCGAGCGCCGCCTCGCGGAGGCGCAGAGCCGCGACGAGGCGGAGGTCGAGCGCCTTTCCGCCGAGCTCGAGGCGCTGCGCCACAAAAGGGCGCGCATCTCCTATCTCGATCCCATCGATCTGCGCTATCGCCGCTTCGAGCGTTTTCCCAAGCCGGTGACGCAGGCGGTGATGTTCTGCCTCATGGACGTCTCCGGCTCCATGACCGAGCATATGAAGGATCTCGCCAAGCGCTTCTTCATGCTGCTGCATGTGTTTTTGACGCGCCGCTACAAGCGCGTCGAGATCGTCTTCATCCGCCATACGGATCGCGCCGGCGAGGTGGACGAGGACACATTCTTCCGCTCCGCCGAGACCGGCGGCACAATGGTCTCCTCCGCGCTGCAGGAGATGCTGAAGGTCATTCGCGAGCGCTATGATCCCGGCGTCTGGAACATATACGCCGCGCAGGCGTCCGACGGCGACAATCTCTCCAGCGACAATCCGCAGACGCGCGAATTGCTGCAAAATCACATTCTGCCGCTGTGCCAATATTTCGCCTATGTGGAAGTGAGCGGGCCGAATGCCGAGACGCATGGCTATGTGCCGCATCACGGGCAGAGCTCGCTGTGGCTCACCTATGCCGCGCTGCAAAAGGAAAATGAGAAATTCCAGATGCGGCGAGTCTCGCGGCGCGAGCATATTTATTCCGTGTTCCGGCAATTGTTTCAGCGGCGCGTGGCCAAGACGGCGGAGGTCGGCTGATGCGCGGCGAGCTGCTCTATGAAGGCAAGGACTGGGATTTCGGCACGATCCAGCGCATCCACGACGCGGTCGCGGACATTGCGCACAAGGAGCTCGGCCTCGACACATTCGCCAATCAGATCGAGATCATCACCGCCGAGCAGATGCTCGACGCCTATGCCTCGACCGGAATGCCGCTCTTCTACAAGCATTGGTCGTTCGGCAAGCGCTTCGCCCAGCACGAGGGCATTTATCGCATGGGGCTGCAAGGCCTCGCTTATGAGATCGTGATCAACGCCGATCCCTGCATCAGCTACATAATGGAGGAGAATTCCGCCACTATGCAGACGTTGGTGATCGCGCACGCCGCCTTCGGCCATAATCACTTCTTCAAGCATAATTACCAGTTCCGGCAATGGACCGATCCCGAAGGCATTCTCGACTATCTCTCTTTCGCCAAGGCCTATATCGCCAATTGCGAGGAGCGCTACGGCCATGCGGAAGTGGAGCGCCTGCTCGACGCCGCCCATGCGCTGATGCCGCAAGGCATAGACCGCTATCCGCGCAAGCGTCCGCTCAATCTCCATATGGAGGAGAAGCGCGAGCAGGATCGCAAGGAGGAGCGCGAGCGCGTCTATGACGATCTCTGGCGCACCGTGCCCGGCCGCGCGCGCGGCGCAAAGCAGATGGCGGGCGACAAGCGCCGCGCCCTGCTCGGCCTGCCGCAGGAGAACATCCTCTATTTCCTCGAGAAGGCCGCGCCGCGTCTAAAACCCTGGCAGCGCGAGGTGCTGCGCATCGTGCGGCTCATCGCGCAATATTTCTATCCGCAGCAGCAGACCAAGGTGATGAACGAGGGCTGCGCCACCTATTGCCATTATCGTCTGCTGGGCCGCCTGCACGAGACGGGACAGATCGACGACGGCAGCTTCCTCGAGTTTCTCACCTCGCACACCAACGCCACGCGGCAGCCCTTCTACGACAGCCCTTCCTATAGCGGCATAAATCCTTATGCGCTCGGCTTCGACATGATGCGCGACATAGAGCGCATCGTGCGCGAGCCGACCGAGGAGGACCGCTATTGGTTCCCCGAGATCGCCGGAACCGGCGACGAGATGGAAGTGCTGCGCCATGTCTGGGCGAATTATCGCGACGACAGCTTTATCGCGCAATTCCTGAGCCCGCGGCTCATTCGCAATTGGCGGCTGTTCCATGTCGTCGACGATCGCGAGCAGCCGAATCTCGAGGTGTCGGCGATCCATAATGAGCGCGGCTATCGCGATCTGCGCCGCAGCCTCTCCGCGCAATATGACGTCGGCGGCTATGCGCCGGACATTCAGATCGTCGATGTCGATCTCGCCGGCAATCGCAAGCTCGTGCTGCATCATCGCGTGCGCGACGGCAAGATGCTGGAGCTGACCAACGCCGCAATGGTGCTCGGGCATCTCGCCAATCTCTGGGGCTACGAGGTGCTGCTGCAAGAGATCGACGCCGGCACCGAGCAGGTGCTCAAAGAGCATATGGTGCGACCGGAGGCGGGGTGAGCACGGGGGAAGGCAGCCCTTATTATAGGTCAACGGTAATTGGCCGCGGTCATAAGCAAGTTTTACAAGGCGTCTTATAGGTTAAAGTTGGGGGCATAGGCTTACAAATGATGAATGTTAAACTAATGTTTAAAGTTAATGGTCTAGACAGATCGATACTTTCTATGTACGAGCAGCGTAGCGGTGACGTGATAATCAATGTCAAATGTGCTCCCCTACATTTTAATAGCTCTGCTGACCTAATTGGTACGACAACAAGCGAAAATCGATTTTCACTTCATCGAAGCAACGATAGCAAGGATGGTCTAAATAAGATAAAACAGACTAAATCTCTTGTGAATGGAGAAAAAATAGAGACGCATTGCGTCACAAATTGCATTAAGAAAAATATTAACTTTTGTCCAATTTTTTCGAGAATGATGCCAGATATGAGCGCAGACTGCTTTATTCCATCAAAAAGACGGGCAACAGAAATATATATTGGTGAATATAATCCGATATTGCAAACTCTTGTTTTTTCAAATTTCGTGTCCTCTCCAGCTGTCAGATTTTTTCGGCCTGACGCAAGAGATGATTTAAATTTTAAGCAAATAGACTTCATGCATTTTTCTGTAACAACTATCTGGAAGCTAATTAATTATAGATCTCCGGATAAAGGAGTTCTAACGCCAATTGCAACGATGAGGCCCGAGAAGTTTGGTGGTCATCTTTTCTATGCGCCATCTCTGACGGTGCAGCAAGGTGGCGACATCACGAGAATTACAGAATATTTCGATTTCCATGTTGGTGAATTTATCAACCATCTCACAGGCCGGTCTATTCTCACTAATCGCCCGTCGGGCATGGCTTGGTTTTGAAGAGATAATCCACTTGGTGGACTGAGGAAGCTGCGGACAGCCCATCTCGGTTGAGCACGCACTTCCCTTCCTCGCCCATCTGTGCGACCCCTGCGCCGAACTTTTCGCCACGACGCACGCCGCCTGGAATGACCATCAAGCGCAAATATCACCATGGCGCCCTCAAGGAGGCGCTGGTCGAGGCTGCGCTCGAGCTGCTGGCGGAAGGCGGGCCGGCCAATCTCAGCCTCGGCGAGGCGGCCAAGCGCGTCGGCGTGACCGCGGCCGCGCCCTATCGCCATTTCGCCAGCCGCGAGGATTTGCTGAACGAGGTCGCGCGCCGCGGCTTTCTCTCCTTCGGCGCGGCGATCGAGAAAGCCTGGGACGAAGGGCGCCCCGACGCCGCCGCCGCCATGTGGCGCATGTGCGCGGCCTATCTCGCCTTCGCCCGCGAGGAGCCGGGCCTCTATGCCGCAATGTTCGGCTCGGCGGCGACGCTGGCGAGCGAGCCCTCCGCCGACGCCGCCGATCATGCGCTGGAAATCCTCTGGCGCTCGGTGGTCGCCTTTCTCCAGCAGCGCGGAGCGCCGGCGCAGGGCGCGCGCAAGCTGGCGCTGCAGCTCTGGGCGCTCGCCCATGGCGTCGCCATGCTGTCCATCTCCGGCCATCTCGACGCCGCCAAGGGGCTCGATCCCGAGCCGGTGCTCGACGCCGCCGCGCGCAATCTGATGGAGGCCGCCGTCCGCCGCGCGGAAGGTTAGGGCGTTTCCAGCCGAAGTGGACGCCGGTTCGGCGTTGGAAACGCGGCAAAACAAAAGCCTAGAGTATCCGTGTTTCGATGAAACTCGGAAAGAGTCTAGGTCTCCGCCCGCCGCGCGAGACGCGCCGAGCGATCCTTCAGCGCGTCGTAGATCGGCTCGTTGCGGCAGACGGCGGCGATCGCCATTGCGGAAAAGCAGGCCGCCAGCATGGGCAGCAGAAGCTCGGAATTATCCGTCATCTCGGTGATGAGTATCATGCCGGTCAGCGGCGCGCGCACCACGGCGGCGAAAAAGGCCGCCATGCCGATGAGCGCGAATTTCATGCCCATCGCCTGCGCATCCTCGCCGGGAATGAAAAGGCCCGCGATCAGCAGGCCGAAGAAGAGGCCGATCTCGGCGCCCAGCGCCAGCAGCGGGGCGAACAAGCCGCCGGGAGTCCCTGCTGCATAGGAGACGACTCCGAGCGCGAAGCGCAATGCGAAGACGAGCGGCAGAACGTCGAGCGCAAAGGCGCCGTCCAGCGTCTTTTGCGTGAGATTATCGCCGCCGCCGACGAGGTCGGGCGCGAGAAAGCCGATGGCGCCGACGCCGGCGCCGACGAGCGCGGCTTTTGTCTCGGCCGGCCAGCGCGAGCGATCGGCGATGTCCAGCGCGCCGAGAATGGCGCGATTATAGGCGAGGCTGGCGAGCCCCATGGCGGCGCCGAGCGCGAGGCCGAGGGGAACGTCCAATGTTCCGGTCTGATAATGTGTGGCGACGCTCAGCTCCGGAGTCGGCCCGTCCATCAATCGCACCACCGATATGGCGCCGACCGAAGCGCCGAGCGCTATGGTCGCGTGGCGCATATCGAAGCGGCGCAGCAGTTCCTCGAGCACGAAGGCCGCGCCGGCGAGCGGGGCGTTGAAGGCGGCGGCGAGCCCGGCTCCGGCTCCGGCGGCCAGCAGCGATTGCTGATCGCGCCAGTCATAGCGGAAATAGCGGCCGAACTGATGGGCGAGCGTCGCGCCCATCTGCACCGAGGGCCCCTCCCGGCCGAGCGCGAGGCCTGCGCCGATCGCCAACAGGCCGCCGACGAATTTCACCGGCAGCAGCAGCGGCGGGGAAGGCGGCTCGTCGCCGTCGATCACCGATTCGACATGCGGAATGCCGCTGCCGACCGCGGCCGGAACAAAACGGCGCACCAGAAAGGCGGCGAGCCCCGCGGCGAGCGCCGCGCCCGCCGCCATGATCGCGACGCCGAGCAGAGGGCGGTCCGCGAACCAATCGGGGATCGAGGAGCGCAAACGTCCGGCGGCGTCCAGCGCGAGGCGGAAGGCGCCGCAGAGCGTCCCCACGGCGACGCCGGCGAAGAGCGAGACGAGGCCGAGCGGAAACAGCCCCTGGAGCTGAGAGGGCTCTTGCGGCTCTTCGGCCGGCGGCGGCGCGGCGGCGGCGACATCGGCTTCGACGGCGAGATCGCTCTTTTCGCCGAGCAGGAGGAGCCGCTCGGCCCCGGCAGTGCGCAGCAGCACGAGGCGTCGCTGCCGGCCGAGCGCGAGCGCGACCGAGACGAAAGCGCGCGAACGACCCTTGCGCCTGCGCCGGCCGAAGGCGAGGCGAAACAGAAAAGGCAGCGCCGCAGCGCCGACGAAGGTCGCCAGAGCGAGGAGCGCGCGGGCGTTCTCCTCGGAAAATTCGGGCATGATGCGATTCGCCAGAGAGCCGCGCGCAGCATAGCGCGCCGGCGCGCCGGAATCGAAATGAGGGCGGCCGAAATGGCGGGGACCAATGGCGGGGACCCCTTGGCGAAACAGTGATGTTAATGTATATTACATTTACATCGCAGCGGCGGCGCGTGGATCGTCCGCGCGCGCCTGCGATGGGCGAAGGAACTGGAGAGTCCTAATATGGGCTGTCATCGTCACTCCCGCATGGGCTACGATCCGCAAGATCGCTTCGGAGATTGCGGACGGCCGTGGAAGCCGCTCGAAATTTTCGCGATGGTTCTCGGCTTCATCGTCTTCTGGCCGATCGGGCTCGCTATCGTCCTCTTCAAGGTCTGGCAGCGCAAATTCGGCTATGAGGGCGATCTCTTCGCTTTCGCGCAGGAGCGCGCGGCCGATGTCCAGGCTCGCTGGAACGAGGCCAGCGGGCGGCAGAGCGGCCGCTCCTCGGGCGGCTGGCGCGGCCCCGGCTTCATGCGTTCCTCGGGCAATGTCGCCTTCGACGATTGGCGCGAGAGCGAGCTCGCCCGCCTCGAGGAGGAGCGGCGCAAGCTCGCGGAAGCCGAGCGCGAATTCGCCGAGCATATCGAAGAGCTGCGTCGCGCCCGCGACCGCGCGGAGTTCGAATCCTTCATGCGCGCGCGCCGCGACCGCGAGCAGCCGCAGGGCTGATCGCCTCCCGCGAATTCGACGAATGCGCCGCGGACGAAGACGTCCGCGGCGCTGCTTTTTCGTCGTCGCCGCGGGCCGCAAAGCCGAGAAAGCGTTGGCGTTAACCAAGCTTTTCGACGCCGCGTTAACGCTCCCCCGCCATTGTCGCGGCTATGGCTCGTCGCGTAACGCCATTGCTGCTTCTCCTGCTGACGCCGCTCGCCGCGGCGGGACTGTCGGGCTGCGGCTTCATGGCCAAGCCGCAGCGCCCGGCTTGGCGCGCGCAGGCGGAGAACGCCTGCCTCGCCGAAAAGCGCGTGCAGCCCTCCGCCTATGTGCAATTCGCGCCGGAAATCGACGGCCCCGGCATTTGCGGCATGACACGGCCGCTGAAAGTCACGGCGTTGCAGGGCGGCGCCGTCGCTTTCAACGCACGGGCGACGCTCGATTGCTCCATGGTGGCCGAGCTCGACCAATGGCTCGCCGACGTCGTGCAGCCCTCGGCCATGGCGCGCTTCGGCCAGCCGGTGGCGCAGATCAATTCCATGGGCTCCTACGCCTGCCGCGGCATGAACGCCCAGGCCGGCGCGCCGCTCTCGGAACATTCCTTCGGCAATGCGCTGGACATAGGCGGCTTCGTGCTCGCCGACGGACGTGAAATCTCCATCGTGCGCGATTGGACGCGCGGCGATCAGCAGGTGCAGGATTTTCTCGCCGAAGTGCATGGCGGCTCCTGCCGGCATTTCACCACCGTGCTGTCGCCGGGCTCCAACGCCTTCCACTACAATCATATTCACGTCGATCTCGCCATGCATGGGCGTCATGGCGATCGGCGCATCTGCAAGCCGGTTCCGCGCGACGTCTCGCCGCCGCCGGGGCAGGACCCGCAGCTCGTCGCCCATGGGCCGGACGACGACGATGTCGACACGCCCGGCGGCCAGCCGCCGCTCGCCGCCTTTCAGGCGCAGGCCTCGCGCGGCGTCAATGACAGCCTCATTCTGGCGGCTCCCTTGCCGCCCATTCGGCCGAGGCCAACGGCGCTCGCCCCGGCGGAGGGCGCGCCCAAGGATTGGGACATCACCTCCAGCATCCGCCCCCGCAATCGCTGACCTTCGAAGCGCTTTTCGCCCTCGGCCCGGTTGCGCGCGACTCTGCTTTGCCGATATGGATATCAATCCAATAGAGTAACTGATGATCGTCATTCGAGGAGCGACATGCAGACGACCTCCGGCCTTTTCCCGTTCCGCACGCTCATGCGCGCGATCGGCCTCGCCTTTTTCGTGAGTATCGCGACCGAGGCCTCTTGCGAGACCCTGCTCAACGTCTCCTATGATCCGACGCGGGAATTGTTCAAAGCCGTCGACAAGGCCTTCGCCGCCGATTGGAAGAAGAAGACCGGCCAGGACGTGCAGATCCAAGCCTCGCATGGCGGCTCCGGCGCGCAGGCGCGGTCTGTCATAGAGGGGCTGGCCGCCGATGTGGTGACGCTGGCTCTCGCCAATGACATAGACGCGATCGCGAGCAAGACCGGCAAGATTCCGTCCGATTGGCAGAAGCGCCTGCCCAATAATTCCTCGCCCTACACCTCGACGATCGTGCTGCTGGTGCGCAAGGGCAATCCTAAGAAGATCAAGGATTGGGACGATCTCGCCAAGCCCGGCGTCGTCGTCGTCGCGCCCAATCCCAAGACCGGCGGCGGCGCGCGCTGGAATTTCCTCGCCGCCTGGGCCTATGGGCTGAAAAAGTTCGACGGCGACGAGGTCAAGACGAAAGAGCTCGTGAAGGCGATCTACAAGAACGCGCCCGTGCTCGACTCCGGCGCGCGCGGCTCGACGACGACCTTCGCCCAGCGCGGCTTCGGCGACGTGCTCATCGCCTGGGAGAACGAGGCCTTTCTCGCGCTCGGCGAATTCGCCAAGGACAAATTCGAGATCGTCGTTCCCTCGCTCTCCATTCTCGCCGAGCCGGCCGTCTCCATCGTCGACGGCAATGTCGACGCCAAGGGGACGCGCAAGGCGGCGGAAGCCTATCTCGATTTTCTCTATACGCCGGCCGGCCAGGCGCTCATCGCCAAGCACGGCTATCGCCCGTCGCGGCCGGAATTCGCGGCGCCCGAGGATTTGAAGCGCTTCCACAAGCTCGAGCTGGTGACGATCGACAAGAGCTTCGGCGGCTGGCCGGCGGCGCAGAAGAAATTCTTCGTCGACGGCGCCATCTTCGACGAGATGCAGAAGCCCTGACATCGGCGGCGTGCGACCAGCGCCTCCTCACGCCAGATCCGCGAGCTGCCCCCGCGCCGCCGAGCGGATGAGGCGCTTTTCCGCCTCCCATCGCGTCGCCTCGTCGACGCTCGTCAGAAACTCGATTCTGCCGCCCGCGAGCGCGGCGATCGGCAATCCGTCGCGATAGAGCAGGCGATTGCCGGTGAGCGCGGCGAGCTTGCCGCCCGGGGTCAGCACGCCGATGAGATTGAGCGGATCGGCCGCCGACAGCGACACATATCGCCCGTCGGCCGGCCGCCGGCGGATTTCGCGCAGCAGGCCGACGGCGTCCGGCAGCGCATATTGCTCGCCGGAGAAGCCGGCGACGAAACGGCCGCCGCGAATTTCGCCGCGCGCCTCGAGCCTTCGATAGACGCGCAAGAGATCGCGCCAGGGCGGCAGCCAGCCGCCTTCGCGCGCCAAAAGCCGCCAGAAGACGACCCCATAGCGGCGCAGCAGCGCCTGCGCGACATGTTCGACCGAGGCGTGACGCGCTTGCGAGCCCGGCGCCGCATAGGCGCGGCGAATGAGCGACCAGCGGCCGGCGCTCTCCATGCCGAAGGCGAGCACTTTGCCGCGCCGCCGCGCGCCGTCGAAAGGCTTGCGCTTCTCGGAGGGCACGAGCAGCGCGCGCAGCCCGCCGAAACTATCCGAGGTGACGAGGCCGAGCGCGGCCAGCTCGCCCAGCGCCGTCTCCAGCTCCGAGCGCAGCAGGCGCGAGGCGTCGACCAGCTCCTCGAAGAACAGCGCCCCCTCGGCGCGCAGCGTCTCGAGCGCCAATTGCGCGCGGCCGCTCAGCGCCGGCGGCTCGGTGGGGGTGGCGATCGAGGTCCAATCGGCCAGCCGTCGCCGCTCCAAAAGGGCCACCGGCGAGCTTTTGATCGGCGAGACGGCGCGGGCGCCCTTGGCGGCGGCGGGCGGCGTCAGCCGCGCCCAGGCGATGCGGCCGGAGAGGCAGAGCGAATCGAGATATCCGGTCTCGTAATCGGAGAGGCGCGCGGGGAGGATTTCCGTCTCCCAGGCGCCCGCCGGCGCTTCATATCCTTCGAGGCCCGAGAGCGCGGCGGGCAGCGCCTCCGGACCTTTCAGCCGCGCGTCCTCGGCGACATGCTGCCAATCGAAGAGGAAGCGGAGGAAATCGCGCGCCGCGACGGGCTCGATCTCCGCGCGCAGACGCTTGATCGTATAATGATGGATGCGCGCCAGCAGGCGACGGTCGCACCATTGCTCGTCATTGGCGCCGGGCAGGAAGCGCCCGCGCATGATCGTGCCTTCGGCCTCCAGCGCCACGAGCGCCGTCGCCAGACTCGCGGGCTCGAGGCCGAGCGCTGAAGCGAGCCCTGTCTGGGTGACCGGGCCCAGCCCCTCGAGCCGGCCGCGCAAAATCTCGATCAGCGCCTGCTCGCTGGACCATAGCGCCGGCGCCTCGCTGTCGGGCGGCGAAATCTTCGGCGCCAGTCGCGCCTTGGGCCAGAGCGCGTGAAATTGCGTCAGCCGCTCGGCCGCCACCCAGAAGCTCGCCGCCCCGGCCTCGAAACGCGTGGCGCGCCTTTGGCGGGCCAGCGCGTCGAGCCAGCCGGCCCAGTCAGGCGCGGCGGCGACCTCCGCCTCTGTGAGGCAGCCGATCCACAGCAGAGCGTCATGCAGCTCCTCCGGGTCGATGGGCTCTGGCCAGGCTTCCGACTTCACGCGCGCGATCGCGTCCTCGTCCAGCCGTCCGAGATCGGATGCGCTCTGCGGGTCCTGCCAGCGGCGCGCCATCACCGCCTGCGCGCGGCGCTCCTCGAGCGGGGCGTCGTCGAGGAAAGCGTAAGGCCGCGCCGACAGCACCTCCAGCGCCAGCGGCGACGGCTGGGTGAGATCGCAGGCGACGACGCGCGCCTCGCCCGACTCCATGCGTCGCAGCAGGCGCTCCAGCCCTTCGATATCCATCGCCTCGTGCAGGCAGTCCCAAATCGTCTGATTGGTCAGCGGATGGTCCGGGACCTCGCGCTCGCCGGCGAGATTTTCGGCGCAGGCGATCTGATCGGGAAAGACGGCGGCGACCAGATCCTCCGCCTGCATTCGCAGAAATTGCGGCGGCGTTTTCTTGCCGCCCTGGAAGCGCGGCAGAGCGAGCGAGATTCCCGCCGTCCAGCGCCAGCGCGTCATGAACATGGGCGCGGCGAGCATCGCCTGCACCAGCACGCCGCGCACGCTGCTCGAGTGGAGATATTTCGCCACCTCGGCCAGCTCGAAACTATGCGCCGTGGTGAGTGAGAGGAGGATATTGTCTTCCGTCGCCGTGGCCTGCAACTCGAAGTTGAACTTGCGACAAAAACGCTTGCGCAGCGCGAGGCCGAAAGCGCGATTGATGCGCCCGCCGAAAGGCGAATGCACGACGAGCTGCATTCCGCCCGCCTCGTCGAAGAAGCGTTCGAGCACGAGGCAATCCTGCGTCGGCAGCACGCCGCCGAAAGCGCCGAGCGCGCCGGCGAGATATTCGACCAGCTGCTCCGCGGCGGGCGGCGCGACGCCGACCTCTTCCATCAGCCAGCGCTGCGCCTCGCCGCCGCTGGGGTCCCGGCGCAGACGCTCGGCGATCTCGGCGCGCAGCCGCGAGACGGAGAGGGACAGCTCGTCGGCGCGCGCCGGCGCCTCGCCGAGCCAGAAGGGAATGGTCGGCGGCTGGCCTTGCGCATCTTCAACGCGCAATGTGCCGCGCTCCACACGCTGCACGCGATAGGAGGCGTTGCCGAGCTGGAAGATGTCGCCGGCCATGCTCTCGACGGCGAAATCCTCATGCACCGTGCCGACGATGTGATTCTCCGGCTCCAGCAGCACTTGATAATCGGCGGTCTCGGGGATGGCGCCGCCGGAGGTGAGCGCCGTCATGCGCGCGCCGCGCCGCTCGCGCAGAATGTGATTCACCGCATCATGATGCAGCAGCGCGCCGCGCCGTCCGCGCCGCGTCGCATAGCCCTCGGCGAGCATCTTCACCACATCGTCGAATTCGGCGCGCTCCAATGCGCGATAGGGCCAGGCGCGCTTGAACCGCTCATAGAGCTCGGCCTCGCCCCACTCCTGCGCCGCCACCTCGGCGACGATCTGCTGCGCGAGAACGTCGAGCGGGCGATGCGGAATCGTGAGCCGGTCCAATTCGCCGCGGCGCACGCTGTCGAGCAGCGCCGCGCATTCGACGAGATCGTCGCGCGACAAGGGAAACAGCCGCCCCTTGGGCAGGCCGCCGACGACATGGCCGGAACGTCCGACGCGCTGCAGAAAGCTCGCAATGGAGCGCGGCGAGGCGATCTGGCAGACGAGCGTCACATCGCCGATGTCGATGCCGAGCTCCAATGAGGCGGTCGCCACCAAGGCTTTGAGCTCGCCGCGCTTCAGCCGCTGCTCGGCGAGCAGGCGATGCTCCTTCGCCATGCTGCCGTGATGCGAGGTGACGGCCTCCTCGCCGAGACGATCCGACAATTCCCGGGCGATGCGCTCGGCGAGGCGGCGCGTGTTCACGAAGACCAGAGTGGTGCGATGCTCGGCGATCAGCTCGGCGAGGCGGTCGTAGACTTGGGCCCAGACCTCCGCCGACATTACCGCCTCGAGCGGCGCGCCGGGGACCTCTATGGCGAGATCGCGGGCGCGATGATGGCCGGAATCGACGATTCCCGGCTCCCGCGCCGGCTCCGCCTCCGATCCGGCGCCGACGAGAAAATGCGCCACGGAGGAAATGGGGTTCTGCGTGGCGGAGAGGCCGATGCGCTGCAATCCGTCGCCGCAGAGCGCGGCGAGCCGCTCCAGCGAGAGCGAAAGATGCGCCCCGCGCTTATTGGGCGCGACGGCGTGAATCTCGTCCACGATGATGGCGCGCGTCGTCGAGAGCGCCTTGCGGCCCGATTCGGAGCCGAGCAGCACATAGAGCGATTCGGGCGTGGTCACGAGAATATGCGGCGGCCGCTTGCGCATCCGCTCGCGCTCGGCGGTGGGCGTGTCGCCGGTGCGCACCAGCACGCGAATGTCGACGTCCGGCAGGCCGGACTGCCGCAATCGCTCGCGCACGCCGGCCAGCGGGGCCTCGAGATTGCGGCTCACATCGTTGGAAAGCGCTTTGAGCGGCGACACATAGACGATTCGCGTCTCGTCCGGCAGCGTTCCGGCGAGGCCTTGGCGGATGAGATCGTCGATCGCCGCGAGAAAGGCGGCGAGCGTCTTGCCGGAGCCGGTGGGGGCGGCGATCAGTATATTTCGGCCGGATTTGATTTGAGGCCAAGCTTCCGCTTGCGCCGGCGTCGCATTGCGGAAATGATCGGCGAACCATGCCGTAACCGCCGGATGAAAAAGGTGCGACAGATGCATGGCCGCCTGGTGAGGAAGGGCCCCGGAGAGTTCTTAGGCTAGCGGCGAACAGCCCGCAGGCCAACAGCGAGAATTGGAGATTTCGCCCGCGCGCGACGAGCCGCAGGCGAACTGCGACCAGCATTGCCGTCGGGCGCGCCACGCCGCCGTCGAGCGGACGAACCCGCCATTGCGCCGAAAGGAGTTACATGCGCACCAGATTCATCGACACATCGTCCTTTCTCTACGCGGGCTTCGCCATACTCGCGGCGTCCTTGTTCGCCGCCTTCGCTTTCGTCGGCAAGCAGGCGACCGATTATCGCGACGTCGGCCAGCTGATCGGTGAAAAGCAGATTCAGCACGGCATTCTCGATCGCCTCCAGGAGGCCGAATCGGCCCAGCGCGGATATTTGCTCACCAATGACGCGGCCTATCTCGCCCCGCTCGACGCCGCGACGGCCCATATCGCCGGGGATTTCGACGTTCTCACGCGCGGGAGCGAGCCCGGCGAGGAGCGCGACACGCTGGAGGCGCTGCGCGGATTGGCCAACGAAAAGCTCGCCGAAATGCGCAAGACGGTCGAGCTGCAGGCGAGCGGAAGGCATGAGGAAGCTTTGGCGGTCGTGCGCGCGGGCTCCGGCCGGGCGAGCATGGAGCGCCTGCGCGTCGGTCTCGACGCCAAATCCGCGCGGCAACAGCAGATGATCGACACGCAATCGCGCATCGTGGAGCGGAGCGGATCGCTGCTGCGCGCAGGAGCGGCGATCGCCATTTCCGTCACCATTCTCATCGGCGCGGCGACGATCGGCCTGCTGCGCAACCGGCTCAACGAAATCGCCTCCGCGCAGGCGGAGCTGCGCGACGTCAATGTCGCTCTCTCGGCGGAGGCGGCGCAGCGCGAGCAGCTCGCCGAGCAATTGCGGCAATCGCAGAAAATGGAGGCGATCGGCCAGCTCACCGGGGGGCTCGCGCATGATTTCAACAATATGCTCGCCGTCGTCATCGGCAGCGTCAATCTCGCCAAGCGGCGACTTTCGACCGACCCGGCGGAGACGCTGCGCTATCTCGACGGCGCGTTGGAAGGCGCCGAACATGCGGCGACGTTGACGCATCGCCTGCTGGCTTTCTCACGCCGCCAGCCGCTCGCGCCAGAGCCGATCGACCCAAATAAAATGGTTTCGACGATGGCCGAGATGCTCCGCCGCACGCTCGGCGAGGATGTGTGTCTCGAGGCGGTCTTCGCCGGCGGCCTGTGGCGCGCCTTCGCCGATCCGAGCCAGCTCGAGACGACGATCCTCAATCTCGCGCTCAATGCGCGCGACGCCATGCCTCAAGGCGGCAAGCTCACGATCGAGACGAGCAACGCCTATCTCGACGAGAATTATTCCGCGCGCGAGCTGGACATTCCGCCGGGCCAATATGTGCTGATCGCCGTCACCGACACCGGAACCGGAATGAACCGCGACACTGTCGCGCGCGCTTTCGATCCTTTCTTCACCACCAAGCCGGCCGGCCGCGGCACCGGGCTCGGCCTCAGCCAGGTCTATGGCTTCGTGCGGCAATCGGGCGGCCATGTCCGCATCTATTCGGAGCAGGGCCTCGGCACGACGATCAAGCTCTATCTGCCGCGCCATCACGGTCCGGCGACTGTGGCGCCGGCCGCGGCCACTCATGCGCGCTCCACGCCGCGCAGCGAGAAGAGCGAGACGATATTGATCGTCGAGGACGATGTGCGCGTGCGCGATCTCACCGCCGACACGCTCGCCGAGCTCGGCTATAATGTGCTCGCCGCCGAGAGCGCCGCCGCCGCGCTGCGCCAGCTCGAGGTGTGCCCGAATATTTCCCTGCTGTTCACCGATGTGGTGATGCCGGACACCAATGGCCGCAAGCTCGCCGAGGAGGCGTGGAAGCGCCGGCCCGATCTGAAGATACTCTTCACCACCGGCTACACGCCGAACGCCGTCGTCCATAATGGCGTGCTCGATCCGGGCGTCGAGCTCATCGTCAAGCCCTATTCGATCGATCGTCTCGCGCGCAAGGTCCGCGACGTGCTCGATGGCGCGCGCGCCGTCCCGTCGGAGACGAAGACGACGCGGCGAAAAGTTCTGATCGTCGACGACGACGCCGCCGTCTGCGAGGCCATGGCCGAGCTGCTGCGCCTCGAGAATTACGAGGTCTGCGTCGCGAGCGACGGATTGCGCGCGCTGGAGGCGGCGCAGACGTTCAAGCCGGATGTCGCCTTGCTCGATCTCGGCCTGCCCGGAATCAATGGCTATGAGACGGCGCGCAGGCTGCGCCAGCTGCCGGAGACGCGCGATCTTCTCCTGCTCGCCGCCACCGGCGCCGGCGGCGACGAGGTGCGGCGGCTCTGCGAGGCGGCGGGATTCGATCTCCATCTCGTGAAGCCGATCGATCTGGACACGCTGAAGGCTCTGATCGACGGCCAAAGGCCGCACCCCACTCGTTCGGCGTGACAGGCTCCCCATATAAGGGCGCCGAAAGCCAGCAATGGGAAACGCCCGGGGAAACGGCCGGGGAAGCGCTATGAATGCGACGCCCGAACAGCTGAAGATGATCGTCGAATCGGCCTTCGCCGCTCGATTTCTGATCGGCGACGATCATATTCTCTATGTCAATCGCGCGACCGAGGACATGTTCGGCTATTCGGCCGAAGAGCTCGTCGGCGGCACGGTCGACATTCTGCTGCCGGAGGAGGTGCGCGCGCGTCATCCGGCATTGCGCGCGGATTACTACAAAGCGCCGCGCCGCATCTTGCTCGGCGTCGACAAGGACCTTCGCGCGCGCAAGAAATCGGGCGCCGAATTTCCCATCCATCTCGGCCTCGCGCCGATTCGCGACGAGGACGGACGCTTGTTCGTCGCCGTGACAGTGTTCGACATCTCGCATCACAAGGAGGTCGAGCGTCAGCTCGTCGAGCGCGCCAATGAGCTTCAGCTCGCCAATGAGCGGCTGGGTCGCTTCGCCTATATCGCCTCGCATGATCTGCAGGAGCCGCTGCGCAAGATCGCCGCCTTCGCCGATATCGTCGCGGCGTCGATCGCCAAGGGCGATCTCGCCGAGGCCGCCCATGCGAGCGAGGTGGCGCGCGCCTCGGCGCTGCGCGCGCGGGAGCTCGTCGACGGATTGCTCGCTTTCTCGCGGCAGGTCTCGACGCCGCCGCGGCTGGAGCCGCTCGACATTCGCCGCGAGATCGAGTCCGTCGTCTCGGATTTCTCCGAGCTGATCCGGCAGACGCAGGCGAGGGTCGTCGTCTCGGTTCCGCCCGGCGTGCTGGTGGAGGCGGACAAGCCGCAGTTCGAGCGCTGCCTTTCGAGCCTTCTCTCCAATGCGATCAAATATCGCAAGCCCGGCCGCACGCCGAATATTCGATTTTTCATGCGGGGCGAGCCGGAGCTCGCTCTGTCGGTCGCCGACGATGGCATAGGCTTCGAGCCGAAATATGCCGAGGCCATATTCGAGCCGCTGCGCCGGCTCCACAGTTTCGCGCAATATCCGGGAACCGGCGTCGGTCTCGCTCTATGCAAATCCATGTGCGAGCGCCATGGCTGGCGCATAGAGGCGACATCCCAGCTCGGCGCCGGCGCGACATTCACAATGACGATCCCGCAGGGTGAGGCGGCGCCGAAGGTCAGTCCTCTGAAAGCTTCAGCGTGAGGCATTTGGCGGCGCCGCCCGCCTTCATGAATTCCGAGAGCGGCGTGAGGACCGGAACGAAGCCGGCGTCGCGCAGACGCTTCTGCAGCTGCGGCGAGGCGTCGTTCATCGCGACGCATCCGTCGAGATCGACGGCGTTGCAGGCAAAGCGCATCGCATCGGCTTCGTCGATCGCTATGCGCTTCTCGCGCGGAACCACCGCCTCGATCGCGGCGCGCGCGGCGGCGTCGAATGCCGGCGGATAATAGAGAAGATAGCCGCCGGCCAGCGGGCAGCAGCAAGTGTCGAGATGATAGAAGCGCGGATCGACGAGCCTCAGCCCGATCACGCGGCGCCCGATGATGCGCTCCAGCGCCGCCGGCGCCTCATCGGCCGAGCGCATTCCATGGCCGCACCAGACGACATCGGCGCCGCGATCGATGAGCGCGTCCCCGGCGCCTTCGAAGGCGAGCTCATCGGGCCAAGCCGCGACAGCGAATCCGCGCGCCTCGAAAAAAGCGCGAAACAAAGGCTCTTCGGCCCTTCGTTGCTCGGCGCGGAAGCGGCTGACGACAGCAATGTTCCCCAGCACGAAGCCGGCGTTGGCGGTGAACACCATATCGGGCAGGCCGGCTGCCGGCGTGACCAGCTCGACCTCGGCGCGCTCCGCGACGAGCGTGCGAAGATTTTGCCATTGCTCGCGCGCCAGCGAGCGCGCGGTGCGGCCGATCTGATGCTCCATCCAGGGATTGATGACATAGCGCACGTCGAAATCGTCCGGCGCGCACATCAGCACGCGCTGGCGCTTCTCCTCACGCGGCGCGCGCGCGGGCTCGAACATGGAATGCGGCTGCGTCATCTCGAGTCCTTTCGTTTCCCGGCATGACGACGGCGCCGAGACCGTTCCGTCCCGGCGCCGCAATGATGACAGGCGGCGATCAGCTCGCCAGCGCGCGCTTGGCGGGACGCGCGCGCTCGACGAATTCGGCGAGCGTCTCCTCGAAGCGATCGAGCGCCCAATCCAAATCCTCGCGCGCGATGACGAGCGGCGGCGACAGGCGCACGACGCTGTGATGAGTCACCGTCGACAGCACGCCCTTTTCACAAAGGCTCTCGCAGACTTCGCGGCCGGTGGCGTAGCGCGGATCGATCTCGGCGCCGGCCCAAAGGCCTATGCCGCGCACGTCGCGCAGCGCGGGACTGTCCATATTGCGCAGACGGCGCAGCATATGCTCGCCGAGCGTGCGGCTGCGCTCGACGAGCTTCTCGTCGCGCATCACATGCAGCGCCTCGAGCCCCACCGCCGCGGCGAGCGTATTGCCGCCGAAGGTCGAGCCATGCGAGCCCGGCGTGAACATGTCCATCAGCGCGCGCGTGCCGACGAAAGCCGAAACCGGCAGCACGCCGCCGCCGAGCGCCTTGCCGAGCATGACGCCATCCGGCTTCACATTCTCGTGCTGAAACGCGAACCAGGCGCCGGTGCGCCCCAATCCCGCCTGCACTTCGTCGACGATCAGCAACAGACCGCGCTCGTCGCAGAGCTTGCGCAGGCCGGAGAGCCAGCCGACCGGCGGCACGATGACGCCGGCCTCGCCCTGCACGGGCTCGACCATAATGGCGACCGTGTCGGGGCCGATCGCCGCTTCCGTCGCGGCGAGATCGCCGTAAGGAACCGCGCGGAAGCCGCCGCCATAGGGACCGAAATCGTCGCGATAGGCAGGCTCCGAGGAGAAGCCGACGATGGTCGTCGTGCGGCCGTGGAAATTGCCCTCGGCCACGATGATCTCGGGATTCTCGAGCCCGCGCACGCGGCGGCCATAGCGGCGCGCGGCTTTGATCGCAGTCTCCACCGCCTCGGCGCCGGTGTTCATCGGCAGAGCTACATCGAGGCCGGTGAGCGCGCACAATTCGGTGAGGAAGGCGTCGAGACGATCGTCGTAATAAGCGCGCGAGGGCACGGCGAGCCGCTGCGCCTGCTCGGTCAGAACTTTCAGAATGCGCGGATGCGCATGGCCGTGGCTGACGGCGGAATAGGCGCTCATCATATCGACATAGCGTCGTCCATTCACATCGAACAGAAAGGCGCCTTCGCCGCGCGAGAGCGTGACGGGAAGCGGCGCATAATTGCGCGCGCGATGCGGATTGTCGGCGGAGTTGACCTTGGCGTTCATGAACGAATGACCTCGCTTGTTCGTTATGTGGGCGTCGCCTCGACGATTTTCATCTATGGGCGATCGGCGGCTCACGGACACGAAGCCTCTGCGAGCCATTTTCTCGTGGAGCGCGTCGTTACGCCGCTCCGACGTTCGCGTTGCAAATACATCGAACACGGGCTATTTGCGAGACAAATAAAGCAGCAAAACGGCGAGATGGGAAGCACAGCGATGGAATCTCGTACAAAATCCAGCGATATAGCAGCGAGAGCTGAAGAGCTGATGTTCCGTATTACTGTTCCGTCTGCGCTATTCCATGATGGAAAATTAAACACGCGGACGCCGATCACCGGCGAAGTCATCGCCAGAGTGAAGACACAAGACAGCGATGCTTTAGATGTGGCGATCGGCGAGGCGCACGCCGCCTTTCGCGAATGGCGCAATATTCCGGCTCCGCGCCGCGGCGAATTGGTGCGTCTCTTCGGCGAGGAATTGCGCGCGGCGAAGAATGAGCTCGCCGAGCTCATCACGATAGAGGCCGGCAAAATCGTCTCCGAAGCGCGCGGCGAAGTGCAGGAGATGATCGATATTTGCGACTATGCCGTCGGCTTGTCGCGGCAGCTCTTCGGCCTCACCATAGCGACGGAGCGCCCCGGCCATCGCATGATGGAGACATGGCATCCGCTCGGCGTCGTCGGAATCATCACCAGCTTCAATTTTCCCGTCGCGGTCTGGGCGTGGAACGCCGCCGTCGCGCTCGTCTGCGGCGACGCCCTCGTCTGGAAGCCCTCCGAGAAAACGCCGCTCACCGCTCTCGCGACTCATGCCTTGTTCGAGCGTGCGCTCGCGCGTTTCGGCGAGGCGCCGAAGGGACTTTCCGCTCTCGTCATCGGCGGGCGCGAGCTCGGCGAAAAGCTCGTCGACGACCACCGTGTCGCGCTCGTCTCGGCGACTGGCTCCACCGCGATGGGCCGCGCCGTCGGGCCGCGTCTCGCGCAGCGTTTCGCGCGCTCCATTCTCGAGCTCGGCGGCAATAACGCCGCCATCGTCTGTCCGTCGGCGCCGCTCGATCTTTCTGTGCGCGCCATCGCCTTCGCGGCCATGGGCACCGCCGGCCAGCGCTGCACCACGCTACGCCGCCTCATCGTGCACGAGTCCGTCTATGATCAGTTGATCGGCCGGCTCTCGCTCGCCTACGCCTCGGCGCCGGTCGGCGATCCGCGCGAGGGCAAGACGCTCATCGGCCCGCTCATCGACGGCGATTCTTATCGCGCCATGCGCCATGCTCTGGACGAAGCGGCCTCCATCGGCGGAAAAATCTATGGCGGCCAACGCCTGTTCGCGCAGGAGCGGCCGGACGCTTATTACGCGCGGCCGGCGCTGGTGGAGCTGGCCGAGCCTTCGCCGGTCTCGCGTCGCGAGACTTTCGCGCCTATCCTCTATGCGATGAAATATCGCGATCTCAACGAGGCGCTGCATATGCAGAACGATGTGAGCCATGGCCTGGCCTCGTCGATCTTCACCACGGATCTGCGCGAGGCGGAGCGTTTCCTCTCGGCGGAAGGCTCCGATTGCGGCATCGCCAATGTGAATATCGGCCCTTCCGGCGCCGAGATCGGCGGCGCCTTCGGCGGCGAGAAGGAAACCGGCGGCGGCCGCGAGGCGGGCTCGGATTCCTGGAAGGCCTATATGCGCCGCGCCACCAACACGATCAATTATTCGAGCGCGCTGCCGCTCGCGCAAGGCGTCGTCTTCGACGTGTGAGTCCGCGTCTTCGAGGAGTCCGACATGACCGAGACCCATGTTTCCGCCGACACGATCCGCTCGATCTTCTCCGCGGCGATGACGCAAATGTATCGCGACGAAGTTCCGCGCTATCTCGAGATGGCGCGCATCGTCGGCGAAATCGACGGCGAAGCGCTGGCGCGCGATCCTGCGCTCGAGGCGCGGCTTCGGCGCTCCGGGGCTTTCGATCTCATCGGCGTCGAGCGCCACGGCGCCATTCGCGTCGGACGGCCGGAAGAGCTTACGGGACTGCGGCGGCTGTTCGCCGTGATGGGCATGTATCCGGTCGGCTACTATGATCTCACGCCTGCCGGCGTGCCGGTCCATTCGACCTGCTTCCGGCCGGTCGAAACGGCGTCGATCAGGCGTTGCCCTTTCCGCATCTTCACCTCGCTATTGCGGCCGGAGCTCATCGAGGGCGAGGACCTGCGTCGCGAGGCGCAGGAGATTCTCGCGCGGCGCCGCATCTTCACGCCGCGCTGCCTGCATCTCATCGAGCTTTTCGAGGCCAATGGCGGGCTCGGCGAAGCGCAGGCGATCGATTTCGTGCATGAGGCGCTGCACACATTCCGCTGGCGCGGCGAAGCCACAGTCACCGCCGGCGTCTATGAGGCCTATCGCAAGGCGCATCCGCTCGTCGCCGATGTCGTCTGCTTCCACGGACCGCACATCAATCATCTCACTTTGCCGACGCTCGACATGGACGCCGCGCAAGCGGCGCTCGCCGAGCATGGCCTCGATCCGAAATCGATCGTCGAAGGCCCGCCGCAGCGGCAGTTTCCGATTCTGCTGCGGCAGACGAGCTTCAAGGCCGTCGCCGAGCCGGTGCGCTTCGCCGGGCGAGACGATGTGCGCGGCGAGCATCGCGCGCGCTTCGGCGAGATCGAGCAGCGTGGCGCGGCGCTGACCGCAAAGGGCCGCGCGCTCTATGATCGGCTGCTCGCCGAAACGCTCGCCGTCGCGCCGCCGCGCGAGGATGCCATCGCGGATTATAGCGCCGAGCTGAAGCGCCGCTTCGCCGATTTTCCCGACGACGCCGCGACCTCGCGCGCGCAGGGCCTCGCGTTTTTCCGTTACGCGCCCGGCGAAACGCGCGCGCAGACGAATGCCGGAACGTGCGATGTCGAGGCGCTGCTGCGCGACGGCGCGCTCGTCGCCGAGCCGATCACTTACGAAGATTTCCTGCCGGTGAGCGCGGCGGGCATATTCCAGTCGAATCTCGGGGAGGGCGGACGGCGCGAGCTATCGGCTGCGTCCAATCGCGAGGCCTTCGAACATGCGCTCGGAACCAAGGTCGCCGATGCGATGGCGATCTATGCGCATGAGGAGAAAAGCTCGCTCGAGCGCGCGCTGGCCACGCTCGGCCAGCGATCACCAATGGCCGAGAATGCAGGCCGATAGCGGATAGCCCATGGCGACGCCCATCGTCAGCCCGCCGAGCACGTCGCTGGGATAGTGATGCGCCGTGGCGATGCGCGACCACGCCATGGAGAGCACGAGCGCAGCGGCGGAAGCGGCTGCCGAAGGCCAAGCGAGAACGATGGGCGCCAGCACGCCGCTGAGCGTCATCATATGGCCGCTCGGGAAGGAATGCTCGTCGAGTATTTTCAGCAGCGACGTCAGCCGCGGATCGACATGGAAGGGACGCTTGCGCCCGATGCGCTTCTTGATGATCGGAAACAGCGTGTGCAGCAGAGCGGCGTTGAGTCCGCCGAGCGCGATCACCGGCCAGGCCTCGTGACCGACGAGAGCGAAGATCGTCGCTGCGAGGATCGGATAGATCCATCCGTTGCCGAGCTTGCTGATCGTGATCGCGAGCATTCGCGTCAGCGAAAATCGTGTGGATCGCGCCACCAGATGCACGCCGGCGAGATCGGCGCGCAGCAGACGATCGCGCCACAGGAGCGCCGTCTCGGCGAGAACGAGACGTTCGAGAGAAAGACGACGGTTGGATGCGAGCAGCATGGCGAAAAAGCTAGGCGCCGCGTGCTGCCGTTTCGTGACACATGAGCGACGTTTCCATTGCAGCGCGCGCCGCGAACGTCACATCACTGTCAATCGCACGCGAGAGCCCGCGCGCGGAAAGGGGATAGATCGCGAGCGTCGCCGTGAAGCTTCGCCCGAAGTTTTTTTTTTCGTGGATGCGCTTTTCGATGCGAGACGGATCGACGGGCGCGGGCTCGAAGGCGGAAGCGCGACAATGGCGGCGGATCGGGAGACTCGCCCGGCTCGGAGCCGCGCCGCCGGCATGTCCCATTTCCGACCAAACCGGGGCGAAAGGGGGGCGCGCCCGCGCCATTCCGGGACCGGCGGACGGGCCCCTCGCGCTCCACGGAGAAGTTTTCTGGAGAAATTTTCCCGACGCCGCGCCGGGCTCGGCCGCGATGCGGCCGAAAGGCGCTATTTGCGCCGGGTCTTGACTTTGGACGACGAGGGCTCCGAGGCCCGCGGCTGGGGCTCGAAAATGAAATAGCGGCCCCCGACAGCCCCCTCGAATGGCGCGCCCTCGCTCGGCCGTCGCAATTCGAAACGGATCACGGTATTGGGCACGAGCACGCGAAGCGTCGACTCCATGACCCGCTCGACCTCCACTTCCAACGGCTCGTCCGGGCGGTCGACATCGATCAGCTTGATACGGCTTTCCATCGCGATCTTTCTCGAGACCATTGTCCCTGTGTCGTCCCGGATCGTTCTGGTCGACCGGAGCGACTCCCGCCGTCTTGAAATGGAACGAATGGCAATCGGCTCGGCGTCGCATCAAAGGCCATGCCGCTTTGTCCAGATCGCGGCGCGATAGCGGCGAGAACAGGACGTCTCGTCCCGCAAATCGTGACGAAGGCGCGGCGACGATGCCGATTCTTCCCGTGTCAGATTACCGACAAATCATACAGACAGAGGCGCGGCCGAAAACCTATATCTCCTCGGCCCCGCCTCTCGCATTTTCGCGTACCCGCGTTGCGACGACGTCGAGGACGGCGGCCGACAAACAAAGACATGGCTCGAGAGATCGCGAGCCGATGCTTCACGAGGCGACATCTCCATTCCGCTCTGCGATCCGCCGGGCGATGGCTGTTGCAGGAGGACTCGTCGATGAGGAAACTACTGAATTCGGTATCGCTGCTCGCCGTGCTGACGGTTGCGCCGATCGGCGTCGCCTCGGCCAACGACAAGCTCGACCAGCTCTCCAAGAGCGAAGAAAATTGGGTGATGCCGGGTAAGAATTATCACTCGGACAATTACAGCACGCTGACGCAGATCAACACGAGCAACGTCAAGGATCTGAAGGTCGCCTGGACCTTCTCGACCGGCCTGCTCAACGGCCATGAGGGCGCGCCGCTCGTCGTCGACGGCAAGATGTATATCCATACGTCTTTCCCCAACAACACTTTCGCGCTCGATCTCGATGATCCGACCCGCATCCTGTGGCAGGACAAGCCGAAGCAGAATGCGGCCGCGCGCGCGGTGGCTTGCTGCGACCTCGTCAATCGTGGTCTGGCCTATTGGCCGGGCGACTCCAAGACGCCGCCGCTCATCCTCAAGACCTTGCTCGATGGCCATATCGAGGCGCTCAACGCCAAGACCGGCGAGCTCGTGTGGAAGATGGAGAACTCCGACTATAAGGTCGGCTCGACGCTCACCATCGCTCCCTATGTCGTGAAGGACAAGGTTCTCGTCGGCTCCTCCGGGGCCGAGCTCGGCGTGCGCGGCTATGTCACGGCCTATGACGTCCACACCGGCGAGCAGGCTTGGCGCGCTTACGCGACCGGCCCGGACGAGGACGTGCTGCTGGCCAAGGACTTCAACAGCAAGAATCCCCATTACGGCCAGAAGGGCCTCGGCACTTCGACCTGGGAAGGCGACGCCTGGAAGATCGGCGGCGGCACCAATTGGGGCTGGTACGCTTATGATCCGGGCACGAATCTCTTCTACTACGGCTCGGGCAATCCGGCGCCGTGGAACGAGACGATGCGTCCTGGCGACAATAAATGGACGATGACCATCTTCGGCCGCGACATCGACACGGGCGAAGCCAAGTTCGGCTATCAGAAGACCCCGCATGACGAGTGGGACTTCGCCGGCGTGAACTTCATGCTGCTCACCGAGCAGAAGGACAAGGACGGCAAGGAGCGCAAGCTTCTGACGCATCCTGACCGCAACGGCATCGTCTACACGCTCGACCGCACCAATGGCGATCTGATCTCCGCGGACAAGATCGACGACACGGTCAATGTGTTCAAGACAGTCGATCTCAAGAGTGGCCTGCCCGTTCGCGATCCGGAGTATGGCACCCGCATGGACCATCTCGGCAAGGATATTTGTCCTTCCGCCATGGGCTATCACAATCAGGGCCATGATTCCTACGATCCGACCAAGCAGCTGTTCTTCCTCGGCGTGAACCACATCTGCATGGATTGGGAGCCCTTCATGCTTCCCTATCGCGCGGGTCAGTTCTTCGTCGGCGCGACGCTGAACATGTATCCGGGTCCGAAGGGCGATCGTCAGAAGGGCGAGGGCCTCGGCCAGATCAAGGCCTACAACTCGATCACCGGCAAGTTCAAATGGGAGAAGTTCGAGCGCTTCGCGGTTTGGGGCGGCACCACCGCCACCGCCGGCAATATCGTGTTCTACGGAACGCTCGACGGCTTCATCAAGGCCCGTAACAGCGACAATGGCGAGCTGCTGTGGAAGTTCAAGCTTCCCTCCGGCGTGCTCGGCTATCCGATCGTCTACAGCCACAAGGGCACCGAATATGTCGCCATTCTCTACGGCGTCGGCGGTTGGCCGGGAGTGGGTCTCGTGTTCGATCTGCAGGACCCGACCGCCGGCCTCGGCGCGGTGGGCGCGTTCAAGCAGCTCGCCAATTACACGCAGATGGGCGGCGGCGTCGTCGTCTTCTCGCTGGGTGGCAAGGGTCCCTACGACGATCTGAGCCTCGGCGAATATAAGGCCCATTGATCCATCGGCAGTGGTCGGTCGCGTCCTCCCCTGTTCGCGACCGACACAGCGCGCCGCCCGGATGCATGAAGCGCGTCCGGGCGGTCTTGCCACAGGATGCAAACCCATCGGATCGAGCCAATGTCGCGTATCACTCCTTTGCGTCTCGTCGCCTCCGGCTTCGCGCTCGCGCTGCTGACCGGCGCCGCTGGCGCTCTCGCGCAAGAGACGAAGCCTTCGGCAGCCGCCGCCACGAGCAAGGTGGACACTCTGCGCATCTGCGCTTCGGAAGCGCAGTCGCCGCTCTCCCTCAAGGACGAATCCGGCCTCGAGAATCGTATCGCCGTCGCGCTCGCCGAGGCGATGGGCCGCAAGGCGGAGTTCGTCTGGTCGTCGAAGGCGGCGATCTATCTCGTGAGGGATTATCTCGACAAAAATCAGTGCGATGTCGTCATCGGGCTGGACACGGGCGATCCGCGCGTCGCGACGAGCAAGCCCTATTTCCGCACCGGCTATGTATTCGTGACCAAGGCCGAGAAGAATCTCGACATAAAGTCCTGGTCGGATCCGCGCATCAAATCCTTCAATCACATCGCCGTGCCGTTCGGCTCTCCGGCCGAGGTGATGCTGAAGGAGATCGGCGAATATGAGAACGACATGGCCTATCTCTATTCGCTGGTGAATTTCCGCTCGCCGCGCAATCAATATACGCAGATCGACCCGGCGCGCATGATCGGCGAAGTGGCGAGCGGCGGCGCCGAACTCGCGTCGGCCTTCGCGCCCGATGTGGCGCGTTTCGTCAAATCCTCGCCGACGCCTCTGCGCATGACGCTGATCGACGACGATTCCAAGCGCAGCGACGGACAGAAGATCGGGCAGCATTACGATCAATCGGTCGGCGTGCGCCTCTCCGACAAGGAATTGCTCGCGCAAGTGAACGCCGGCCTCGAGCGCGCCAAGCCGAAGATCGACCAGATCCTCGCGGCCGAAGGCGTTCCGCTGTTGCCCATCGTCAATCCGGTCGCGGCGCATTAGGCGCTCGCCGGCGAAATCTCGAAGAGACCGACAGAAATGAAATCGAGCAAGAAAAAGCCCTATGTCCTGATCGGCGGCGCGCTCGCCAGCATGATCGCCCTCTCGGCGATCGCGCAGAATGCGGGCATCACCTTTCGCAACACGATCACCGGCGAAGTGCTGAACTTCGACGACGCGCTTCCGGAGGGCAAAGACACGCCCGGCGTGAAGAAATTCATGCAGTCGGGCGTCAATCCCTACAATGAGGACGTGAGCTGTCTGAAGCAGGGCGAGCAGCTCTTCCTCTCCGCCTGCTCCGGCTGCCACGGCCATCTCGGCGAAGGCAAGATCGGACCCGGCCTCAACGATTCCTATTGGACCTATCCGCAGAACGCGACCGACGAAGGTCTCTTCTCGACCATTTTCGGCGGCGCGCAGGCGTCGATGGGGCCGCAATACGCCAATCTTCAGCTCGACGAAATGCTGAAGGTCATGGCCTGGATTCGCCATCTCTACAAGGATCCGACCCCCGGCGCGACTTGGCTGACGCCGGAGCAGCGCGCGAAGTTCAAGCCCTATCCTGGACATGAGACATTCCCCGACGATCCGCCCGGACAGTGCAAGACCTCGGGAAAATGAAAGACGTCGGGAAAATGAAAGTCGCGCACGCGAGAGCGGCGCGGCGGCCGCGGCGAGAGCCGCGCATAAATTGGAGGAAGGCACGATGGGAGTTTTGAAGATTGTGGCGGCCGTCGGCGTCGCGTTCGTCATGAACGCGGCTGCGATCGGCGCGGCCTCGGCCTATGACGGCACCAAATGCAAGGCCCCCGGCGATTGCTGGGAGCCCAAGCCCGGCTTTCCGGAAAAGGTCGCCGGCTCCAAATACGATCCCAAGCACGATCCGAAGGAGCTCGCCAAGAACCAGTCCGCGATCGCGGCCATGGAAGAGCGCAACAAGAAGCGCGCCGAGCACTTCAAGAAGACGGGCTCGTTCGTCTATGACGTGAGCAAGATTCCCTGAGCGCTCGCGTGAGAAATGCCGTCCCCGCGCCCCCGGGGACGGTCGTCATGCGGCCGCGATCCGGGTCCGGCGTCAATCGACAACAACGCGTCGGACCCTTTCCCGGGATCGTGGCCGCAACGCCCTCTCTGCCGACGAGCTGTTGGATCCGTTCAGCGTGACAGACACCGCCGAAACCGACGCCGTCTTGGCCGACTGGCGCGCCAAGGCGCAGCAATTCGAGGCGCGCGTCTCGCGCGCCGTCATCGGCCAGAGCCGGGTCATTCGCCTCGTGACCATCGCGATCTTCGCGCGCGGCCATGTGCTGCTCGAGGGCGATGTCGGCGTCGGCAAGACGACCCTTCTGCGCGCCGTCGCGCGCGCCCTCGGAGGCGCCTATTCGCGCATAGAGGGCACGGTCGATCTCATGCCGAGCGACCTCATCTATCATACCTATCTCGCCGATGACGGACGCCCGCGCGTCGAGCCCGGCCCGGTGCTGCGGCAGGCGGAAAATCTCTCCATCTTCTTTTTCAACGAGATCAATCGCGCGCGTCCGCAGGTGCATTCGCTGCTGCTGCGGCTGATGGCGGAGCGCAGCGTTTCCGCCTTCAATCGCGAATATTCCTTTCCGGCGCTGCAGGTCTTCGCCGATCGCAATCTCGTCGAGCGCGAAGAGACATTCGAGCTTCCCGCCGCCGCGCGCGACCGCTTCCTCATGGAAATCTCCATGAAGACGCCGAGCGACGAGTCCGCGCGTCGCGCGCTGATCTTCGATCCGCGTTATCACGACGTCGATCGTCTGCTCGACGACATCGGCGAGCCGGCGTTCGATTATCGCTCGCTCGCCTCTGTCGCCGAGCTCATCCAGAACCGCGTCGCCGCCAGCGAGACGCTCGAAGCCTATGTGACGAAGCTCTGGGAAGCGCTGCTCGATCCGTATGCGGCCGGCGTCACCCTGCCCGATGTGGAGATGCGCGGCCTGGTGCGCGGCGGCGCGAGCCCGCGCGGCCTCGCCTTTCTGGTGCGCGCGGCGCGCGTGCGCGCCTGGCTCGAGGGCCGCGATGCGCTGACGCCGGAGGATATTCGCGAAATCTTCCTCGAGACGATGGCGCATCGCATTTTCGTCGATCCGATCTATGCGATGCGCGGCGACGACATCGTCCGCAATCTCTGCCGCGCCGCTTTCGCCACGGTGCCGGCGCCTTGAGACGGAAGGCGTGATGACGGAGCGCTTCGACATCGCCTATCGCCCCCGCGGCCACGTCTCCAACGGCTCCGTCGGCGCGCATAGCGGCGTCGACGTCGGCGGCATAGGCGTGTTTCGCGATCACGCGCGCTTCATTCAATTTCCCGATGCGCGGCGCATCGACATACGCGCGACGATGCGCGATCCGACCGGCGAGACCCATGTGCGCCGTTTCGAGCAGCGCAATTCGATCGACGTCTATGCGCTCGTCGATCTGTCGGCGTCCATGGGCTTTCAGGGTGCGGCGCGCCGCCTCGATCTCGTCGCCGATCTCTGTGCGGCGCTCGCCTTCTCGTCGACGCGCATCGGCGATCGCTTCGGCCTCGCCGCCTGCGACGCGACGTTGCGCAATGACCTTCTGCTGCCGGCCACGCGGGCGCGGGGCGCAGCTGTCGCCGCGGCCGAGCGGTTGCGCGATGCAAAGCCGCGCGGCGCCTCCGCACAAGGGCTGCTCGAAGCCGCCGGCCTCATCGCCGGCCGTCGCAAGCTCGTGCTGCTCATTTCCGATTTCCGTTGGCCGCCGGACTTTGCGAGGCGTCTCTTCGGCCGGCTCGCGCAGCATGATCTCGCGCCCATTCTCCTCGCCGATTCCGCCGAGGAGCGCGATCTTCCGCGCTTCGGCCTCGTCGAGCTCGACGATCTCGAGAGCGGCGCGCGGCGGCTCGTGCTCATGCGCCCGAGCCTGCGCCGCCGCTGGCGCGCGCGCGAGGCCGAGCGCCGCGACGCGCTGCGCCGTCTTTCGCTGGAGCATGGGCGTCCGCCTTTCGTCGTCGACGACACGTTCGACGCCGATGCGCTGTCGCGCCATCTGCTCGGACTGTGAACCGCGATGCGCGCCCGCTTCCTCGCCCTGTCCTTTCTTTTCGCTTTCGTCGCGGCTCCGGCGGCGGCAGAGGTGAAGTCCGTCCGTCTCTACGCCGAGCGCGGCTTCGGATTCTTCGTCGGCGATCTGGTGAATGCGCGGCTCGAGATCGTTGCCGATTCCGCATCGCGCTTGCAGAGCGCGTCGCTGCCGCGGCCCGGCGCCCTCGACTATCGGCTCGATCTACGCGACATTCGCGTGCGCGAAGAGCCCGTCGGCGATGGGCTCACGCGCTGGAACATCGATCTCGTCTATCAAATCTTCTATGTCGCGCTCGATGTGCGTGATCTGCAAATCCCGCCCTTCGCCTTGCGTTTCCTGCGCGAGGGCGAGACCGAGACCGTGCGGGCGCCCGCCTGGGCGATCGGCGTTTCGCCCTTGCGCGAAGTCTTGCCGCAGCGTCGCGACGACCCCACGGATTACATGCGCCCGGACAGGGGCGTCGCGCCGAGCGACGCCGCAACTCCGGCGATTCGCGCCGGCGCCTTTGTCGCGCTCGCATTGGGCGCGCTGGCGCTGGTCGCGCATGATCGCGGTTGGCCGCCTTTCCATCGCCGTCGCGCGCGCGTCTTCGCCGCCGCGGCGCGCCGCATCGCCATTCTGACGAAGCGCGGCGACGAAGCGGCGCGGCGCGCTGCGATGCTCGCCTTGCATCGCGCGATCGACGACGCCGCCGGCCGCCGTATCTTCGCCGAGGATATCGACGCCTTCGTCGCCGGCCATGCGGAATTCGCCGTCGCGAAAGAGCGGCTCATCCGCTTCTTCGCCAGCTCGCGCGCGCTCTTCTTCGGCGTCGCCGATGCGGGCGCCGATCTGCCGCTCGGCGAAATCCTGTCGCTGGCGAGGTCGCTGGCGGCGCAGGAGCGGAGCGCGCGATGAGCTTCGACGTCGCCTCTCCGCTCGCGCTTTTGCTGCTGCCGCTGGCTCTGGCGCCGCTGTTCTTTTCGGCGCTGCGACCGTCGTCCATTTCCTCCGTCGCCGCCGCGCCGCGGGATGCGCTCTCCAGCCTCGTCGCATGGACTCTGCGCGTCGCCGCCATGCTCGCGATAAGCGCCTGCGCGCTCGCGGTCGCGGGCCCCTTTCGCGAAGGTCGCGCAATCGCGCGCTATGGCGAGGGCGCGGAAATCTCGATCCTCATCGATCGCAGCGCGAGCATGAACGAGACTTTCGCCGGCCGCACGCCGGCGGGCGGCGAGGAATCGAAAGCCTCCGCCGCCAAGCGCATCATGAGCGATTTCGTCGCGCGCCGCGCGCATGATCTCTTCGGCGTCACCGCCTTTTCCACCTCGCCCATATTGGTGATGCCGATGACCGATCATCGCGACGCGGTGCGCGCGGCGATTCGGGCGATCGACCGGCCGGGGCTCGGCTACACCAATATCGGCCGCGGTCTCGCAATGGCGCTTTCGCAATTTCCCGCCGGCGGCGAAATCGAATCGCGCGTGATATTGCTCGTCTCCGACGGCGCCGCGGTCATCGATCCGCGCATACAGGATCAGCTGCGCGCTGATTTCCGCAAGATCAAGCCCAATCTCTATTGGCTGTTTCTGCGCACGCAGGGTTCGAAGGGCTTGAGCGACAAGCCCGGCGCCGACGAGCTCGACACGCCGCAGGCGCTGCCCGAGCGCCATCTCGATCTCTTCTTCAAATCGCTCGGCGTCGGCTATCGCGCTTTCGAGGCGGAAGGCCCCGCCGCCGTCGCCGAGGCCATAGGCGAGATCGATCGGCTCGAGCGCCGGCCTTTCCGCTACGCCGAGCGCATTCCGCGTAAGGATTTGACCGATGAGACGCTGCTCGTCGCGGCCTTCGCCACATTTTTGCTCGTCGCCGCCAAATTCGCCGAGACGAGCTTGAAGCAGAGCGCGCGCGCCGATGCGCCGCGCGCGCGCGCGAGGAGGCTCGCATGAACGACGCCGCGCGCTCCGAAAACATGCGGCCGCTGGCGCGGCTCGTCGCGCGCTGGCGATCGAGCCTCTTGTCGCTGCTGCTCGTCGCGGCGCTCGCCGGCGCGTTGCAGGGCGCCTATGCGGCGTGGCGCGCGCGCGCCGACAATGCCGCGATCAGCGCGCTCGCGGCGGGGCGGGACGTCGAGACCGACTCGGCTTCCGCGCCGGAGCTGATCGCCGCGCGCGCGGGCTTTCTCGCGGCGCGCGCGCAATTCGACAAAGCGCGCGCGCTGCTGGAGCCGCTCGATTCCGCCGGCCGCGAAGAGCTTTCCGCCATCGCCCATTACGATCTCGGCAATGCGCTGCTGCGCCATGCCTTCGATCTCCTGGAGCGCGGCCAGCTGGAGCCGGCGGGGCCTTTCGTCGAGCTGGCGCGGCGCGAATATCGTCGCGCATTGCAATTTCGGCCGGAGTTCTGGGACGCGAAATATAATCTCGACGTCGCCGCGCGCCTCGTGCGCGACAATCCGGAACTCGAGCATTCGGGCGGCGACGAGCTGCCCGCCGACCCCAAAAAAATCTGGACCGACATTCCCGGCGCGCCCAAGGGGCTGCCATGATCGCCCGTCTCGGGGACGCGCGCTTTCCGTCGCTCGCCTTCGCAATGGCGATGCTTGTCGTGGCCTTTCTGTTTCCGCGCGCCGAAGCGACGCGCAACGGCGCCGATCTGCTGCTGACGCTGGACATCACCGGCAGCATGAACACGCGCGATTATGCGCTGGACGGCGCGCCGGCGAGCCGGATCGAATTCGCGAAGCGCGCGATGCGGCGTCTGGTCGCCGATCTTCCCTGTCCCTCGCGCGTCGCCCTCGCCATTTTTACCGAGCGCGAGCCTCTTCTTCTGTTCGAGCCGATCGACGTCTGCGAGAATTTCGCGGCGATCGACGCGGCCATCGCCGGCCTCGATTGGCGCATGGCCTGGGAGGGCGACAGTCGCATTTCCGCCGGCCTGTTCCGAGCCGTCGAAATGGCGCGCCGCATCGACGCCGATCTCGTCTTCATCACCGACGGTCAGGAGGCGCCGCCGCTGCCGGCCTATGGCGCGCCGGCGTTCGAGGGCGAGCACGGAAAGGTTTTCGGCCTCATTCTCGGCGCCGGCGGCTATGAGCCGGCGCCCATTCCGAAATTCGACGAGCGTGGCCGCGAGACCGGCTTCTATGGCGTCGACGAAGTGCCGCATGAGAGCCGCTTCGGCCTGCCGCCGCCGGGCTCCGAGCAGCGCGAGGGCTATAATCCGCGCAATGCGCCTTTCGGCGGCGAGATGGCCGCCGGCTCGGAACATCTTTCCAGCGTGCGCGAGCCCTATCTGCGCCAGCTCGCCGAGACGACGGGCCTCGCTTACGCGCATTTGGAGAAGCCGGAGGCGATCGCGCCCGCGCTTCTCGCCGTCGCGCATCGGCGGCCGAGCAGAGCGCCCGTCGATCTGCGTCCCGCCTACGCGGCGGCGGCGCTCGGGGGCTTCGTCATCCTCTATCTCGTGGTTCCGCTCGCCGAATTTTTCGCGCGGCGCCGTCGTTCCCGTCCCGCAACCGCACTTTCGAGGAGACTCCCGTGAAACTGAAAATCGCGCTCGCCTTTCTTCTGTCCGTGACGTCGGTGTCAATGACGCCGGCGCTGGCTCATGGCCCCACTCCGATCAAGGTCGACGAGAAAATCACCGTTCCCGCCGATCCCAAAGCCGTTTGGGCGCTCGTCGGCCATTTTGGCTCGCTGGACTGGCATCCCGATGTCGCCAGCGTCAAGGCGACCGGCGGCGACGCCAATGGCGCGGTGCGCGAGATCACACTGCGCAAGGGCGGCGTCGTCACCGAGAGCCTCGACGAATATGATCCGCAGCAGATGAAGCTCAGCTATCGCATGTCGGACGCCAATCTCGACGCTCTGCCGATCAGCTCCTATTCGGCGACTTTGGCGGTGAAGCCGGCCGCGGGCGGCGGCAGCGAGGTGCAATGGTATGGCCGCCTCTATCGCGGCGACACCAGCAATGAGCCGCCGGACAATCTCAATGACGACGCCGCGCGCGAAGCGATGACGACCTTCTTGAAGGACGGCCTGCAAGGCATCGCCAAAAAGCTGCAAGGCAAGTGACGATGAGCGCGCCGCGTCTCGCCGCCCTCTGCGCGACGCTCGCGGCGCTGCTCTGCGCCTGCAAAGACACGAACCCGCAGCAGCCGCCGGCCGTCGAGGTGAAGCGCAAGGACGAGCTGCCGAAATGGCTGACGCCGATCGACCGCGTCGATCCGGCCTATTGGCTCGCCGCGCGCAAGAGCGGCGGCGCGCCGGTCGATGAGGGCAGGGAGGAGCGATTGCGCGCTGCGCTCGAGGTCGGCGCCGCGCATTTTTTGGAATCGCCGCGGATGCTCGCCAATCGCGCGGCGCAGCTCGCCGATATGATGGCGGAGATCGGCGCGGCGGAAGACGAAGCGGAATCGATCGAAAGCCTCGCGCGCGTCGCGGCCGCGACGGGAAGCAAGCAGACCTTCGGCGATCTCTGCCAGCATTATTTCAATCTGCGCAAGCAGGGCGCGACGCGAGACTCGGCGCTCGCCGATCTGCGCGAGCGTTACTGCGCGCAGAATCGGGGACAATAGGCGGAGGAAAAATTGCTTCAGGCTCGCCTATCGCAAATCCCGTCAGCCGCGATTATAGACGTCCTGCAGGCGGACGATGTCGTCCTCGCCGAGATAGGAGCCGGTCTGCACCTCGATGATCTCGAGGTCGATCTTGCCCGGATTGGTCAGCCGGTGAATGCAGCCGATCGGCAGATAGACCGACTCGTTCTCATGCACGAGCAAGGTCTCCTGATCGCGGCCCACTTCGGCCGTGCCTTTGACGACGATCCAATGCTCGGCGCGGTGAAAATGCTTTTGCAGCGACAGTCGCGCGCCGGGCTTCACCACAATGCGCTTCACCTGATGCCGATCGCCCGAATCGACCGATTGATAAAAGCCCCAGGGGCGGAAGATGCGCTTGTGCTCGCCGGCCTCGCGGCGATTCTCGCTCTTCAATTGATCGACGAGCTGCTTGACATTGTCGCCATGCTCGTGACCCAGCACCAGCACCGCGTCCTGCGTCGTCACCACCACGACGTCGTCGACGCCGACGACGGTGGTCAGCATCTCGTCCGAGCGCACATGCACATTGCGCGAATCGCGCACGACGCCATTGCCGCGCACCGAATTGCCCTGCGCGTCGCGCTCGGTCAGCTCCCATACGGCGCGCCAATTGCCGACGTCCGACCAGCCGATGTCGGCCTCGATCACCGCGGCCTTGCGCGTCTTCTCCATCACGGCGTAATCGATGGAGGTCTTCGGCGCGCGCGCGAAAGCTTCGGCGTCCAGCACCAGAAAATCGAGATCGCGGCGGCCGGCGTCGATCGCCTTTTCGGCGGCCTCGAAAATCGCCGGCTCGAAATGCGCGATCTCTTCCTGCATCACATCGGCGCGGAAGATGAAATTGCCGCTGTTCCACAAATAGCCGGCGTCGATATAGCGCTGCGCGGTCTCGCGATCGGGCTTTTCGACGAAGGCTTCGAGCTCGGCGACGTCGCCGGCGATGCGCTCGCCGGGGCGAATATAGCCATAGCCGGTGGCCGGATTGTCGGGCTTGACGCCGAGCGTGACGATATGGCCGTCGGCGGCGGCCGCAGCGGCCTTCTTGCAGAGCGCGACGAGGCCCTGCGGATCGCGCACGACATGATCGGCGGCGAGCACGACGACGATTTGTTGCGGCGAGCGGCGTGCGGCGATTCCGGCGGCGACGGCGACGGCGGCGGCCGAATCGCGGCGCATGGGCTCGAGCACGATATCGGCGGCGGCGCCGATGGCCGCGAGTTGATCGGTGACGAGAAAGCGATAATCGGCGTTGGAAATGACGACCGGCCTGTCGAAAGCCGCATCCGCCAGCGTCGCGATGGTCGTCTGGAAGGTCGAGCGCTCGCCGACGAGCGGAATGAATTGTTTCGGGAGAGTTTCCCGCGATTCGGGCCATACGCGCGTGCCCGCCCCGCCGCACATGATGACCGGCAGTATCTTTGTCATGTCTCGCCTTTCGGTGGAAGGCCTTTGTCCAACGCCGTGCAGCTCGCGAGACGGTGGCCGCGGACAAAATCTCGCCCGCGCGCCCGCAGTTCGGGGACGGCGAGGCCCGATAGCGCCGGCTCGCGCCAGCGCTCCAAAGCTGATGTCAGCAATAGGCCGAACGCCCCGGATTTGACAAGCCGACGCTACGCCCCGAGCCATCCCGCGGCTGCTACGGCGCAGGTTCGACATCACCAGTCATTTGAGGCGAAATTTCAGCTCTTGCCCTTTTTTTCGAGCTCGGCCTTGAGCGCCAACAGCTTGGCGAAGGGCGAGTCGGGGTCGGGAAGCCGCTCCTTTTCCCGCCGTTCCGGCGCGGAATAGCCGCCATTGCCACGGCGGCGGTCGTCTCGCGGCGGCCGGTCCCCACGCGGATTATCGCCGCGCGGATGATCTCCGCGAGGCTTGCCGCTGGAGCGAAAGCCGCTCTCCTTGCGGGCGTCCGGGCGCGGCCGGTGCTCGGCCTGCGCGCCCTCGCCCGGCTCCGAACGACGACCGCCGGCTTGGGCAGGCCGCGGGCCGCGGGGGCGCTCGCCGGCGGGTCGCGCCGGGCGGCCGCCCTCTTCCTGTCCCGGGGCGCCGCCGGGACGCCGGCGCGGCGCCTGCGGAACATGGCGCTGCAAGGTCCAAACCTCGATCGGCGCCGGCTCGGTCGAAACCGGCTCGGCGGCGGCGGGCTCGACAATCGCCGGCTCGGCAGCGACAGGCTCCGTGGCTTCCGCCTCGGCGCTCGCCTCCGCGGCCTCCGCCTCGGGCGCCGCGGCCTCCGGCTCTTGCGCCGCGGCCTCCTCCGGCTCTTGCTGCGCGGCGGCTTCCGCGGCCGGCTCTTCGGCGACGGGCGTGGGCTCTTCCTGCGGCGGCAGGACAATGGCGTCCGCCTCGGCCGGCGCTTCGGCGGCCGGCTCGGCCGATTCGCTCTCCTCGGCGGCGGCCGGCGTCGGCGCGAGCGGCTCGGTCGCCGCTTTGGCCAGCAGCGGCACGGTGATCGCCGGTCCCTGACGCTCGGCCGATTGATAGCCGAGCGAGCGCAGAATGGAGGCGAAGGCCTCGCCCGCGCAGCCGGTGAGCGAGGTCATCGCCACTGTGACGACGAAACCCTCGCCATCGGCGGCGCCGGGCGGCGGATCGCCGGCCGTCACGCCGGGGCGATAGGCGCTCGCCGGGCGGATGAGATCGGCGAGCCGCTCCAATATATCGACGCGCACCACACGCTCGCCGCAGACGCGAAAGCCCGCGGCGCGATAGAAGCCCTTGGAGATCGCCGGATCGGCGGCGAAGGAGGTGCGGCCGGAGGCGGCGAGATGCGGCACCTCCTCGAGGCCCTTGAGATTGTCGAGCCCGCCGTGCTTCAAGCCCCACAGCAGGGCGGCGAGCGAGCGCGGCGCCGGCTTCAAGAGCTGCGGCAGATAGAGGTGATAGGCGCCGAAGCGCACGCCCTTCTTGCGCAGGGCGGCGCGGTCTTCCTGAGAGAGCGTCTTGATGTCGCGCGCCACCCGGCTGCGCTCCAACACGCCGAGCTCCTCGGCCAGCTGAAAGGCGATGCCGCGGGTGACGCCCTCGAGCCCCTCGCCCTTCTCCAGCTCCTCCAGCGCGCCGAGCAGCTTCTTTATATGCTGGGCCAGCCACAGATCGAGCCGCTGCTGCACTTTCTCCAGCGCCGCGCCGGTCAATTGCTCGTCGGCCAGCAGGCGGACCACCGGGGTCAGCACGGCGGCGCCGGGCGCGATCTTGCCGACAGGCTCGCCGAGCCAGCGAATGGTCCCGTCATTGCCGAGCAGAAAAGCGTCGTCCACCGCGTCGAACACGCGGGCGGCGCGCGCCTCTATCTCGCCGGCGAGGGCCTTTTGCGCGGCGGCGTTCAGCGCCTTCGCCGCTTCGCCCGTCGCCTGCGGATCGGCGGTGAAACGAAATCCCTGCAACTGTCCGACATGCTGACCTTCGACCATAACGTCGCCGGCAGTAGTGATTTCGGCTTCGAGCATCGCGTTCTCTCTCAGGCGGCGCATCAGCACGCTGGTGCGGCGATCGACGAAACGCTGCGTGAGGCGTTCGTGCAGCGCGTCGGACAGACTGTCCTCTACCTGACGCGCGACGCTCTGCCAATGCTCTGGATTCTCGAGCCAGCCGGAACGATTGGCGATAAAGGTCCAGGTCCGCACCTGGGCGAGCCGTGCGGACAGTGTGTGAATGTCGCCGTCGATGCGGTCCACGGCGGCGATTTGCTTTGCGAACCAATCGCCTGGGATCAATCCGCGGCGCACCACAAAGCCATGGACGGCGAGCGCCAGCTCCGCATGGGCGGCCGGCGAGGTCTTGCGATAATCTGGAATCTGGCACACATCCCAGAGTCTCATAATATCTGCAATTGTTTTCGTGTTGCGCTGCACAGTCTCGTCGCGCGCGGCGACCTCGAGCACCATCTGATCCTCGGCGGTCCGCGCCCGCAGCAGGCATTCGTCGGGGGAGGCGCGCTCCAGCGAGGCGATCAGCGCCTCGATCGAATCGAAATCGAGATCGCCATTGCGCCATTGCAGCGCGACCAGCGGATCGAACCAATGATTCTCCAGCGCCTCGACCGTCTGCTCGTCGAAGGGCGGGCAGCGGCCGGTGCTGCCGAAGGTCCCGTCATTCATGTTGCGGCCGGCGCGGCCGGCGATCTGCCCCATTTCCGCCGCGGTCAATCGGCGATGGCGCCAGCCGTCGAACTTGCGGTCGGCGGCGAAGGCGATGTGGTCGACATCGAGATTGAGGCCCATGCCTATGGCGTCGGTGGCGATGATGTAATCGACGTCGCCATTCTGGAACAGATCGACCTGGGCGTTGCGCGTGCGCGGCGACAGCGCGCCCAGCACCACCGCCGCGCCGCCGCGCTGACGCTTGATCCATTCGGCGATGGCGTAGACATCCTCGGCCGAGAAGGCGACGATGGCGCTGCGCGGCGGCAGCCGCGCCAGCTTGCGCTCGCCGGCGAAGGCGAGATGCGACAGCCGCGGCCGCGTGAAGATGGGAACGCCCGGCAGCAGCCGCTCGATCAAGGAGCGCATGGTTTCCGCGCCGATCAGCAGCGTCTCCACACGGCCGCGCCAATGCAGCAGGCGATCGGTGAAGACATGGCCGCGGTCGAGGTCGGCGGCGAGCTGAATTTCGTCCACGGCGACGAAATCCACGTCGAGATCGCGCGGCATGGCCTCGACGGTCGAGATCCAATAGCTGGGCGCGCGCGGCTTGATCTTCTCCTCGCCGGTGACGAGCGCGACATTCTCCGTCCCCACCCGCTCGGCGACTCGCGTGTAGACCTCTCGCGCCAGGAGACGCAGCGGCAGGCCGATCATGCCCGTCGGAAAGGAGAGCATTCGCTCTATGGCGTGGTGAGTCTTGCCGGTGTTGGTCGGCCCCAGAACCGCGGAGACGCCGGCGGTCGACGGTCGCACGCCCGGCTTCTTGTTGCGATTCTCGGCGGTGAGCATCGGGCTCATGGCTCCGCGTTATATTTCACCTGCCGGCCCGCGTCACCTGAGCGCCGGCCGACGGGCAGTCTCGGATCGTTCGGCGTCGCCCGAGTGTCGGGAATGACGCCAAGAGCCATCGAGCGCGTCCGCGCCCCGAATCGATAGCCGCGATCGTTCCGAATTGATACGCCGAAGATGCCGCTATTTTACGTTTCGAACAGGGGCCGAACGAATCGCGGCCGAATCGCTGACTCTCTGCGAATCACGCTCTGTTCTCTCGAGATATGGGCCCTTTCGCGCGTCGCAAACACTATGGCTGCCAAATCTCGCCTTTTGCAGCATATGCGGCCCGCCGGTCGCCGCAGGCGCGAGGCGGACTCCGGCGCGCGCTCTTGTCAATATTCGAATCGCGGCGCAGATGGCGTAAGCCGAGCGTTAACCTTTCGTAAGCCATGATTCGCCGCGGCAGCGACGCCGAGCGAACGGACCAGCGAATTGACCGAGAACAAGCGTGACTTCCGGCTGAGCGCGGCGGCGCTCGCTCTCGCGCCGAGCCCAAGGGCGCTGCGATTCTTCGTCGTCGGCCTGCTGAACACGGCTTTCGGCTATGCGATCTTCTATTTCGTCTGGCGCGCCACGCTCGACTCGATCGTCGCGGCCGGCGTCTCCACCGCGCTCGGCGCGCTGTTCAACTTTCTCTCGATCGGCCGCCTCGTCTTCGGCTCCAGCGATTCGCGCTTTCTCGGCCGCTTCATCGCCGTCTATGCCGCGCTCTTCATCGTCGACGCGTTCGCCCTGCGCGCGCTCGAGCATTTTGGCGCAGATGCGGCCCTTGCTCAGGCGGCGCTGACGCCCGTGCTCGCGACGCTCTCCTATCTGCTCAATCGTGACTTCGTCTTCCGCGCCGGAGGCGGCGGCGCATGAAAACCATCTCCATTGTCACGCCCTGCTATAATGAAGAGCTCAATATTCGCGAATGCCATGCGCGCGTCGCGGCGCTCTTCGCCGGCGAGCTGAAGGAGTATCGCCGCGAGCATGTGTTCTGCGACAACGCCTCCAAGGATTGCAGCGCCGAAATTCTGCGCGAGATCGCCGCAGCGGACCCTTGCGTGAAGGTGATTTTCAACGCCCGCAATTTCGGGCCGATGCGCTCCAATTTCAACGGCGTGATGGCGGCGGGCGGCGACGCCGTTCTGCTGTTCCTGCCCGCCGATCTGCAAGATCCGCCCGAGCTGCTGCCGCAATTCGTGCAGCTCTGGGAGGCGGGAAACGAGATCGTCTATGGCGTTCGAAAAATTCGCGAGGAGGGCGCCGTCATGCGCATGGCGCGCGGCCTCTATTACCGAATGCTCACCGGCCTCTCCGAATTCACGCTGCCGCCCGGCGTCGGCGATTTTCAGCTCGTCGATCGCAAGGTCGTCGAGGCCATGCGCCAAATCGACGACTCCTATCCTTTCATGCGCATGATGACCTTCGAATGCGGCTTCACCGCCGTCGGCGTTCCCTATCGCTGGGTCGAGCGCCGCCGCGGCGTCACCTCCAACAATCTGCCGCGCCTCGTCGACCAGGGCCTCAACGGGCTCGTCACCTTCACGCCGGCGCCTTTGCGCCTGCTGCTGTTTCTCGGTTTCGGCATAGCGGCGCTCGCGCTCGCTTACGCTTTCGTCAGCCTCGCGCTGGGGTTGATCTTCTTTCGCCAGCTGGCGCCGCCCGGCGTGATGACGATCATCGTCGCCGTCTTCTTCTTCGGCGGCGTGCAGCTTTTTTCCATAGGCGTGCTCGCCGAATATATTCTCGCCATTCATTCACAGGTGCGGCGCAAGCCCGTCGTGTTCGAGCGCGAGCGCCTCAACTTTTGAGCCGACATGACCACGACGACTCTGCAAGCGAAAGACGAAGCCCCCGTGCGAGCGGCGCCGCGCGCGCCTTTGCGCAATCTGCTGCTCTTGCAGCTCGGCGTTCTCGTCTTCCTCCTCTCTAACGCCGCGCTCGCCTTCGGCTTTCGCGCCGCCGCCGCCGCGTCCATTCTCATCGGCTGCGCGCATGGCGCCTTTCTGCTCTTCTCCTTTCGGCCGAAGCAGAACAGCCTGCTCGCCGCGCCGATCGACGCCAAAACCCTCGCCGCCTGTCTCGCGCTCGCCGTTGCTCTGCTGCTGCTCGGCGGCGAGACGCATCTCTTCTACGCCAATCTCGATTGGCTGGTGCGCGACGCCGTTCTCGCCGATCTGACGCGCGAAGGCTTTCCGCTCTTCTATCGCTATGAGGGGCAGGATTATCTGCTGCGCGCGCCGCTCGGCATGTATCTCCTCCCCGCCATGATCGGACATTACGCCGGGCTCGTCGGCGCGCATATCGCCATGCTGGCGCAAAATGCGCTGCTGCTCGGCGTTTGTCTCTATGTCGTCGTGAAGCTCGCCGGCGTGCGCGCGGCGCCCTTTCTCGCGCTGTTCATCCTGTTCAGCGGCCTCGACATCGCGCCGCAGCTTCTACGAAACGGGCTCGATCTGTCGGACCATCTCGAATGGTGGAATTCGTCGATTCAATATTCCTCGCATGTCACGCAACTATTCTGGGTGCCCAATCATGCGCTGCCGGGCTGGTGGGCGGCTCTGCTGCTGCTGTTGCTGGCGCGCGGCGAGATCGATCTTTCCATCGTCGCCATTCTCTTCGCAGCGTCGCTGCTGTGGTCGCCGCTCGCCGCCGTCGGCGCCGCGCCGCTCATCGGCTTTTGCGCGCTGCGTCTCGGACCTGCGCTCTTCTCATCGCGCAACATAGCGGCGGTCATGGCGGGCCTCGCTTTTCTGCCGGTCGCGCTCTATCTGACGATCGACGCGGAATCGGTCAAGCACGGCTGGCTCGTGGCGCTTCCGGGATTCGCGCTGCTCTATCCCGCCTTCATTCTCGTCGAGATTCCGCATGTGGCGATCCTCGTCGCCGCGCGCGACGCAATCGCGAAAAGCGATCGCGCACTGATCGGCGCGGCGGTCGTCGTTCTGCTGGCGCTGCCCTTCTATTATTTCGGCCCCAACAATGATCTCGCGATGCGCGCCTCCATGCCGGCGCTCTTCGTGCTGGCCTTCGCTTTCGTCCGCATCGCCGTAGCGACGCCGCGCGACGGCGGAATTCTCGCCAGCGCAATATCGATCATCGTGATCGTCTCCGCGACCACGCCTGGGATGGAGATCAAACGCGCGCTGGTCGCGCCGACCTTCGCAATATCGGATTGCGACCTGCTCACCGGCTGGCGCAAGACCGATCCGCAAAATTTTCCGACCAATTATCTCGCGCGCCTCGAAAAGGTTCCGGCCTGGCTCGGCGCGGCGACGAACGCGCGGCTCGAGATCGAACAGCGAAGCTGCTGGCCGGACCATCCGCATCTCCCCGATTCGCGCAAATGAATCGAAGGGGATGTCCACAGAATTTCACTGTCGATATTTCGCTTTTGACTTGGCGCGCCACCGAACGCTAGAAACGCGGTCCCATCAACCGACGGCAAGGATTGCGCATGGCGTCGATCGTCGAACGAATCAGCACGGAGCTCTCCGCGAAACCCTGGCAGGTGGAGGCGGCCGTCGCTCTGCTCGATCAAGGTTCGACAGTGCCCTTTATCGCGCGCTATCGTAAAGAGGCGACCGGCCAGCTCGACGACACGCAATTGCGCCATCTCGATGAGCGCCTGCGCTATTTGCGCGAGCTCGAGGATCGCCGCAAAGCCATTCTCGATTCGATCGAAGCGCAGGGAAAGCTCGACGACGCGCTGCGCGCCACGATCATGGACGCCGATAATAAAGCGCGGCTCGAGGATATTTATCTTCCCTATAAGCCCAAGCGCCGCACCAAGGCGCAGATCGCGATCGAGGCCGGCCTGGCGCCGCTCGCCGAAGCTCTGCTCGGCCATCCCGAGCGCGAGCCGAAGACGCAGGCCGAGCCTTTCGTGAACGCCGAGAAGAATGTCGCCGATGCGACCGCGGCGCTCGAGGGCGCGCGCGCCATTCTCGTCGAGCGTTTCGCCGAAGACGCCGATCTCATCGGCCGCCTGCGCGAGACCTTCTGGACGCAGGGCCTGATGAAATCGAAACTGCGCGCGGGCAAGGAGACGGCGGGCGCGAAATTCTCCGATTATTTCGATTTCTCCGAGCCGCTGGTAAAGCTTCCCTCGCATCGCATATTGGCGATGTTCCGCGGCGAGAAGGAGGAGATGCTCGATCTCGAGATGCTCCCCGAGCCGAGCGAAGGCGCCGTCGGCTATGAGGGCCAGATCGCGCAGCGTTTCGCCATCGCCGATCGCGGCCGTCCGGGCGATCGCTGGCTGCTCGACACTGTGCGCTGGGCCTGGCGCACCAAGATCGAATTGCATCTTTCCGTCGATCTGCGCACGCGTCTGTGGCGCTTCGCGGAAGATGAAGCCATTCGCGTCTTCGCCGCCAATTTGCGCGATCTTCTGCTCGCTGCGCCCGCCGGCGCGCGCGCGACGCTCGGCCTCGATCCGGGCTTTCGCACCGGCGTGAAAGTCGCCGTCATCGACAAGACCGGCAAGATCGTCGCGACGACGGCCATTTATCCGCATGAGCCGCAGCGCCGCTGGGACGAATCCCTCTCCATTCTCGCCAAGCTCGCGCGCGAGCACGCGATAGAACTCATCGCCATCGGCAATGGCACGGCCTCGCGCGAGACCGACAAGCTCGCCGGCGAATTGATCTCCAAATTCCCGGAGCTGAAGCTCACCAAAATCGTCGTTTCGGAGGCGGGCGCGTCCGTCTATTCCGCGTCGGAATACGCCGCGCACGAATTGCCCGATCTCGATGTGACGCTACGCGGAGCCGCCTCCATTGCGCGCCGCCTGCAAGACCCGCTCGCCGAGCTGGTGAAGATCGAGCCGAAAGCCATCGGCGTCGGCCAATATCAGCACGATGTTTCCGAGGTGAAGCTCTCCCACTCGCTCGACGCCGTCGTCGAGGATTGCGTGAACGCCGTCGGCGTCGACGTCAACACCGCCTCCGCGCCGCTGCTGGCGCGCGTGTCGGGCGTCGGCGAATTGCTGGCCTCCAATATCGTCGCGCATCGCGACGCCAATGGTCCTTTCCGCACGCGCGAAAGCTTGAAGAAAGTGCCGCGTCTCGGGCCGAAGGCCTTCGAGCAGAGCGCGGGCTTTCTGCGCATCGTCGACGGCGACGATCCGCTCGATCGTTCCGGCGTGCATCCGGAGGCCTATCCGGTGGTGCGGCGCATCATCGCGGCGGCCAAGACCGACATAAAGCAGCTCATCGGCAATGCGACGGAGCTGCGCAAGCTGAGCCCTAAGCAATTCGTCGACGAGAGTTTCGGCCTGCCGACCGTCACCGACATTTTCGCCGAGCTGGAAAAGCCCGGCCGCGATCCGCGCCCGGCGTTCAAGACCGCGACCTTCCAGGAGGGCGTGGAGAAGATTTCGGACCTGAAGCCCGGCATGATTCTCGAGGGCGTCGTCACCAATGTCGCGGCCTTCGGCGCCTTTGTGGATATTGGCGTGCATCAGGACGGGCTCGTCCACATCTCCGCAATGTCCAAGACCTTCATCAAGGACCCGCGGCAGGCGGCCAAGCCCGGCGATATCGTCAAGGTGAAGGTGCTGGAGATCGACGCGCCGCGCAAGCGCATCTCGCTCACCATGCGGCTCGACGACACGCCCGATCAGCGCCAGGCGCCGTCGGGCGGTCAGCGCCGCGAGGCCGGCGGCCCGAGCCCGCGCCAGATGCGTCAGCCGGAGCCGCAAAAGGGCGCAGGCGCGCTGGGCGAAGCGCTGCTGGCGGCGATGCGCACGCCGCAGAAGAATGGGCGATGAGCGGCGGAGCGAAAGCTGGAGCGGGTGAAGGGAATCGAACCCTCGTATTCAGCTTGGAAGGCTGCTGCTCTACCATTGAGCTACACCCGCGACGGAGCAGATATGCCAAGTCGCGCCGCGCTTGGCAATGGCCCTCGAACGGCCGGCGCGGCGCAAAACACATGGTTTTCGGCGATTCGCCGTGCAAACCAGGGCTTTTCGGCGCGAGCCGCTTGACAGGCTCGCGTTCCATTTCTCATTTGACAGCCGGGCAAGGGCAAACTAACCGAGCGCCCGACCAAAGTCTCCCACGGGCGGTCCCACGCCGCTCTATCTCGAGGATGCAAGGACCGTGGCCAAACCCGAACTCGGCGCCAAGCGCCAATGTCAGTCTTGTGGCGTCAAATTCTTCGATCTGAACAAGGACCCCGTCGTCTGCCCGAAGTGCGGAGCGATTTTCCATGTCGTGACGTCGCGAATCGCCGCGCGCCATGCCGATCCCGATGATGCGGCTGAGGGCGAGAAGGACGCCGAGATCGTTTCTCTCGACGAGGTCGAGGCCAGCGAGAACAAGGCCGAGGCGATCGACGTGGACGAGGATGTCGAAATCGACGATGCGGCCGAGGAGGACGACACCTTCCTCGAGAATGAGGAGGAGGAAGACGACGACGTCGCCGGCCTCATCGACGGCGACATCGACACGGACGAAGAAGGCTGAGAACCAAAAAGGCGGTCCCGAAATTCGGGGCCGCCGCTTTTTTTCGAGGGCTTTCGTATCGTTATTTTTTTGCCGCGTCGTCCGGGAAGGGCGTGAGCGCGGAATAATGCGCCGGCACGGGCTGCGTCAGCGCGCCGAGGAAAGCGGTGATCGCCGCGACATCCTTGTCGGAGAGATCGGCGCCCAATTGGACCTTGGCCATCACGCGCACGGCCTGCGGCAGCTCGGCCACCGAGCCGTCGTGGAAATAGGGGCCGGTCTTGGCCACATTGCGCAGGCTCGGGACTTTGAAGACATAGAAGTCCGCGTCATTCTTGGTCACATCGGCGCGGCCCTTGTCCGGGTCTTTGGAGCCGGTCTCCTTCCAATAATCCTCGACGACGCCGAATTTGGCGAATTTGTCTCCGCCTATGCCGACGCCGTCGTGACAGCCGACGCAGCCGATATCGATGAATTTGCGCAATCCCGCCTGCTCGGCCGGGGTCAGCGCCTTGGCGTCGCCATTCAGAAAGGCGTCGAAGCGCGTCGGCTGCGGCAGCGTGCGTTCATAGACGCCGAGCGCCTTGCCCCAGTTTTTCTGCGTCACCGGGTCCGCCTCGCCGGGGAAGGCCTTGGCGAAGGCCTCCGTATAGCCGGGGATGGATTTCAGCTTGGCGATCACCGTCGCGAAATCGGGATTGCCGAAGCTCACCGCGCCGGTCGGCGATTTTTCGGCCTGCTCCTCGATCGTCTCGCGATCGCCGCGCCAATGCGCCTTGAATTGGAGTGCGGCGTTGAAGATCGTCGGCGCATTGCGGGGGTTGATCTTGCCGAACACGCCGAAGGATTTGGGCAATCCGTCCGAGCCCTGCTTGTCCGGAAGATGGCAGTGCGAGCAGCTCACATTGCCGTCGGCGGAAACTCTGGTCTCGAAGAACAGCCGTCGGCCGAGCTCGGCCTGATCCGTTTTGGCGCTCGGCGCGGCCGGCAGAGGCGCGAAAATGCGCTTGGCGTCGGAAAGGAGCGCGGCGTCGGCGCCGGCCGCGACAGCGGTCGCGGCGACGCACAATCCCGCGGCCGCAAATCCGACCAGCGCGGAAATTTTAATGGTGGAAGTCATGATGGTCCGCCGTTTCTCGTAGTGGGAGCTGGGGCTCCGGCGGGCGCATCCTGTATCGATTTATGAGAGCCGGCAAGGCCGGCTCTCATGAAATCATACCTCGCAGCTAGGGTTGGCGCGCAGCGCCGATCGGGCGCAATCCGAGCCAGCGGCTCGCGCCCGGAAAAGCGCGGCGGATGACCGTTTCCGCCGCGAGCACGGCGAGGAGAGACAGGCCGAGCGTCGGCAGGAAGAGGCCGAGGGCGAGGATGAGGCTCAGCATGAAAGGTGCGAGGCGCGGCTCGGGCGAGAAGGCCGGCGGCGCGCCCAGGGCGCCGCGCGGGCGCCGCCGCCACCATAAAACGACGGAAGAGACCACGAGCAGCAGATAGGCGACGACAGTCAGCAAGCCGAGCAGCTGATTCAGCCAGCCGAACAGCTGCCCCTCATGCGCGGCGACGCCGATTCCGAAGATGCGGTCGATGAGCGGAGACGTGGCGAAGCCCGTCTCGCGCAATTGCTCGAAGCTCGCCGGGTCGAATTCGATCGTCCTGCGCAGCGGGCGGTTCTGCGTTCGCGATTGGACCTTCCAAGCGGCGCCCTCCGGTCCTGGCGGCGAGATCATCACCGGCTCGGCGAGGCCGAGCCCGGCCGCGATCGGCGCGATTCGATCGAAACCGACGCGCGTCGCCGCGGCGCCGGCGGCGGCGTGATGCGCATGGTGCTCCGCATGTTCGCTCGGCGCGGGCGTGGCTTGCTGGAACTGCTCCTTGCGCTGCTCCCGCGCGTCGGCGGGCCCCGTCGTCCAATCGGGATGGACGAGCATCGTCTCGCCGATATTGCGCACATAGCGGAAGCTCTCGCCCCAGACCAATGTCCAGGGCAGCGCCGTGACGAGCAGGAACAGAGCGAAAAACGACACCCACAGGCCGGTGACGGCGTGGAGGTCGCGCCAGAAAATTCGGCCGCCCTCGGCGAGGCGTGGATAGGCGACGCCGGCCAGACCTTTCGCGTCGCGCGGCCACCAGAGATAGAGGCCGCTGACGATCATGATGATGGCCCAGGCGCCGGCGAGCTCCAGCAGCACATGGCCGGGCGTCCCCAGCAGCAGATCGCCATGAATGGCGCCGGCGAGCCGCGACGGGCGGTATTTGTCGTCCTGAACCGCGAGAATTTCCAGCGTGTCGGGACGCACCAGCACGCGCTGGATCGCGAAATCCTCGGAGCCGCGGCGCCCGGTCATGAAGGTCACGCGGGCGGCGTCGGCCGGATCGGCGCGCAGCTCGAGCGCGGTCAGCCGCGCGTCGGGCAGAGCGGCCTGCGCCGCCGCCACTTGCGCGTCGAGCGATTGCGGCGCGCCATTCAGCGCCATATGGTCGTAGGGCCGGTCGAGCCAGGCGTCGATTTGCGGCTTGAAGAGATAGACCGCGCCGCTGAGCGACAGCACGACGACGAAGGGCAGGCAGAACAGTCCCGCATAGAAATGCCAGCGCCAGATGGTGCGATAGGCTGCCGAGCGGACGGACGCATCCTGCGATCCGACGAGATTGCGGACGATCATATTCATATGTGGCCTCCTCGACGACGCCGGCGCCCGCCGCGGGCCGGTCGTGTCTTTTCTCACTTCGATGCGATGGCGCGATGAAAAGCTCGGCCGTCTCACTGCGAGCGTAACGCCGGCGGCGTGCGATTGTCGAGATCGCGCATGAGGAGAGGTCGCGTGCGAAGAGGTCGCATGCGTCGCGCGAGAGGCGCCGACGCGAGCGTTCGCGCATTATGGCGTAGGGCGGGAGCGTGCAGCGCCCGACCGCCTCAGGCGATGGCGCACCAAAAATTACGAGCCGGTAAGAAGGTCGCCTCCGTTAGGAGAGCGGTCTTCCTACCGGCTCGCTGAATTCGGCCGCTTCACGAGAGAAGCGGCGAGCACGAAATCCGTTCAGATTTCGGCGGATTCGTAGCTGGTGATTTCCATGCCGACGCAGACTTCGACGATCACCGGGGCGGTCCAGGCCATGTTCATCTCCTCCGTTCGAAGAAATCGCCCTTTCGAGGCGAATGTCTCATCCCGCTTCTCGCTGCTTTGCGCTTGGCCGCATGAGCCGGCAGGTTTGAGCTAGGCGATTGACTAGCATGAAGCTCTGCCCCACGCAATTCGGCAATTTGAGACGGCGTGTCGTCAAATCTTCCCGACGTCGCCGCAACCTATGGAAGTTTCGAGAGGAAGGTCGTTCGCCGCGGCGGCCCGGCGCGGCTGCGATCGGGCAATCCTCCCATATGAGGCCGGCGGCGGCGGGCGCGGTCAAAGCGTCACCGCTCCGATCTGCTGCAAGACGCCCAATCGATCGACCTGCAGCCATGCTCGGGAGAGCTTGCCGCCGGCGGCGTGATAGATGGCGATCCCCTCTTGAACGACGGTTTTGCCGGAAGGAGCGACGCCGGCCAGCGGCCCGAGCTGCGCCGCCTGAAAACGCCATCGCAAGCACACTTTTTCGTCGGCCGCGAACAAATCCTCGATCTCGAATCGGAGGTCGGGAAACGCAGAGACTATGCGCTCGATCGTCCGCCGGAAGCCCTCGGGGCCGCTTTCGCCATTGGCGCCGATGAATTCCGCGGCGAGATATTCGGCAAGCCGGTCGAGCTGGCGTTTATTCAGACAATCCTCATACAGGCCTTCGACGAGCTCCGCCGGAGTCATGGCGCTCTCCATTGACAACATACTGTCTTTTTGCATTTTGACAGTATATTGTCAATATCCAGGTTGTTCAGGGAGGATCGATCATGCCGACTTCACGCGGCGAAGCCCTGAGCGGGCTCGTATGGGAGATATTGCTGACCGCGGGCCGCCTGACGGAGTTCGGCAATAGGCTCACCGCGCCCTTTGGCCTGACCGCCGCCCGTTGGCAGGTCATGGGCGTCATCGTCCACCGAGCGGCGACCATAGCGGAAATCGGCCGCCGCCTGTCGCAGAGCCGGCAGGGCGTCCAGCGCTTGGGCGACGAGCTGGCGCGGGAGGGTTTTGCGCTCTACAGCCCCAATCCGAAGCACGCGCGCGCCAAGCTGCTCGGCCCTACGCCGCAGGGCGCGGCGGCGTATCGAGAGGTGATGAAGCTGCAAGCCGAGTGGATGGACGCTCTATCGGCGAAAATGCAGGTCGAGAACATTGCCGCGGCGCGGGCGCTGCTCGCGACGCTCGCGTCCGGGCTGGAAGAAGGCCGAACGCAACACGCAGCGCAAGGGCGCGAGCGCGCGTCGGACGGCTGATGGTTCGATGTCGGCGCTTCGGATGCTGCTGCGCGTGCCTCACGCCGGCAGCAGCACCTCGCCCTTGCCGAACACCGCCGTGTCGCCGGCGAAGCGTTGCAGGCGGCCGGAGAGCAGGCGCGAGGCGCCGCGGCTCTCTGCCGCGAGAGATTTGGCGAAGAGCTTGGCGAAGCCGAGATTATGCGCGCCGCAATCCACGTAAGTCGGTCCGAGCTCGCGCTGCTCGGAGAGCACGATGGATGCGCGCTTGTTGAGATAGCCGATGCGCTCGCCCTCCGCCGTCCCCAGCACGATGATGGTGCCGGCGATGGCTCTAGCGCCCAAATCCTCGCCCGCATCGCCCTCGACGATGATGATGCCGCGGCGCAGCCGATCTCCGCAACGCGCGCCGACGCTGCCGCGCACGATGACGCGCCCGCCCGACATGCCGGGAATCTCGCCCGCCAGCGGCGCGCCCAGGAAATCCCCAGCGTCGCCGTAAATATCGATATTCGCGCCCGCGGATTGCGAGGCGACATAGGGGCCGGCGTCGCCGGCGACCGTGATGGTCCCGCCCTTGGCCGCGCGGCCGAGCTGCGCGCCGACATCGCCCTCGACATGAATCTCGAAGCCCGGCAGCAGCTTGGCGCCGAGAAGATCGAAGCGATCGGAGCCGCCGTCGAAGCGCACCGAGGTCGCGTCGCCGAGCTTGACCTTGAAGATGTCGCCGACCGTCACGCTCTCGCGCGTCGTGCCGATGGAGAGGGACTCGATTTCCTTCGCCGAGCGGCCGACGAGCCGATCGGGCGTCAGGGGCGAGAGGTCGAGCCGCTGGTCGGGCTCGGCTTTCAGCGTGAAGAGAAGCGGCTTCACTTACACGAGATCCTTCAAATGATAGTGGAAGGGGCCGAGTTTCCCGCCGTAATTGCCGGCGCCGACGCGCTTGGCGCCATTCTTGGGGCCGAGCGCGATGATCGCCTTCAAGCCGGCGCGCATCCCCGCCGCGACCGCCTCGCTGGTCAATCCGTCGATGACGATCTCCAGCACGCAGCCGATGTCGGCGTCGAGCGCGCTATTGGTCGCGCCGCGCAGCGTCGGACAATAGGCGTCATTGGTCGAGGCGCCCATGCCCTTATATTTCGAGCCGACCTTGGAGCCGGAGCGCACCACGCCGCCGGGGAAAGGCGCGATGGCGTCGGGCGTATTGTGGACGGCCTCCACGGCGGCCTCCGTGGCGCGCATCGTCTTGGCCCAATCCTCGCCCATGATGAGCAGATTGCCGCCGCCGACCGATTTCTTGGTGAGGCCGACGGCCGATTCCACCAGGAACTCGCCGTCCATCACCGGCACGCGCCAATAGCGGCGGCCGTCGATCGCCTTGGAAATCTGCCATTTGTCGCCGAATTGGCGCATGGAGTCGCCGACCTTGATCTTCGCCTCGCCGTCGAAGGCGGAGAAGACGGCCGAGCCGGGACAGGTCAGCACGCATTGGCCGATGCGATTGACCAGCGCTTTCTCGACGCTCTTGGGCGAGAAGCCGAAGAGCAGCACGCGCACGCCCGGACGTCCGTCCGGCGTCTCGCGCGTCGACAGCTCGCGGTCTATGCCGGCCTCGCAGTCGCAGCCGATGACCGACGTCGCATAGCCGGTCATGGTGGTCGCGGCCTGCAAGGCCCATTTGCGGGTCGGCGCGGTGACGACCACGCCGGAGCCGGTCATCGGAAAGGCTTCGGCGAAGCTCTCGTCGATGCGAATTCCCTTGCGGATCAGCTGCGGCATGGGACCTCCGCGAAGGCGTCCGCATTGGGGAGCGCCGCATCCTGCACCTCGAACATGGAGCGCGGCAGGCCATAGAGGCCGTCGTAATATTTGTCGAGGCGACTGTTGATCTTGCGATCGTATTCGGGCCGCACGCGCAGCGTCCTTCCCTTGGTGTAATGCGAGACTTTGCCGTCGCGCACGACGAGATTGCCATCCTTGAAGACATAGGCGGCGCTGCGGAACATCGCCGCTTTGTCGGGCTGCGGCTTGTAGACCGCAATATCGGCGACCGCGCCCGCGCCCAATTGGCCGCGATCCTCGAAGCCATAGAGCTTGCGCGGCGCTGCGCGGGTCATGGTCGCGATCTCATAGAAGGAATATTCACGCTTCAGCGCTGGAAGATTGGTCAGCTCCAGCACATCGGCCGGCAGGCGCGAGCAATATTGCGCGCGCTTGTCGGCGCTCATCAGCAGAGCGAAGACTTCCGGATAGGTGGTGAAGGGCGCGCCATTCGGATGGTCGGTGGTGAAGAACACCTGCATCGGATCATCGCAGAGCAGGAACAGCTCGAGGCCCGCCGCCCATTGCACCGCATTGAAGAAGTCCGACACGCGGTAGGAATAGGGCACGACGCCGAGGCCATTGGAGTCGCCATCGAAGATGACGCCCTTCTTCGGCCGCCCGCCGGGCAGGCTGTTGAACTGCTTCATCACATCGGAAGAGATGGTGACGATATCGGCGAACATCACCTGACCGACGTCGACGGTGACATTCTTATTGGCGTTGATCTTCTCGGCGAATCTCGCCGCCGCCGAGGAGAAGCCGTTCTTGCCCTCTGTGCCATAGGCGTAGAATTGCACATGGGCGAGATGCAGCGGCAGGCCCTGCGAGGAGTCGATCGTCGCCAGCGCCGTCTCGATATTGCCGGGCAGGCCGAGATTATTCATGTGCAGATGCAGCGGATGGCGGATCTTGGTGGCGTTCACCGCCCGCTGCAAGGTCTGGAAAATCTCGCGCGAGGAGAGGCCATATTCCGGCACCACATCGTCGAGCGAGAAATGGCGGATATTCTGCTTGAAGGCGTCGACGCCGCCGGCGTTCACGCATTTGACGCCGATCGCGCGCGTCGCCTCGAGCGTGGCGCCGATGTAATCGACCACCGAATCCTCGGTCGCGCCGTCGCGGAAGGCGGAGAGGAGGAAATCCTCATTGCCGAGCACCGTCAGGAAGCCCTTGTCGATGATCGGAATATCGGCGAGCTCGAGATGGGCGTGCAGCGCGTGATGGGGCGAAACCGCCGGCTCTATGACCGTCGTGTAGCCCATTTGCGCATAGAGGCGGCCGGTCTCGAAGGTGGACCAGCCGGCCGTCGACAGCGGGGTGTTGGCGGGCCGCGGCCGATGGGCGCGATGCGCCTCCGGCAGCAGCAGGCGCGCGGTGTTCACGCCGCCGCCGGCGATATGGGAGTGGATGTCTATGGCGCCGGCCATGACGATATGGCCGGAGACGTCATGCTCGACGTCCGCCGACCGTCCCTCGGGCGGCGCGACGATGCGGCCGTCCTCGAAATAGAGGTCGCTGACGCCATCGACGCCATTGACCGGGTCGACGACATGGCCGCCGTAGAGACGGGTCAGCATGACGCGTGCTCCCGAGGGCGAATCGATTGCCAATGGCGAATCAATTGCGGCATGCGACCTCCGCATAGACGCTGCGGCCGGCGAGCGCCGCCTCGGGCACGTCGAAGATCGAGCGCGACAGGCCATAGAACTCGTCGTAATAGGCGTCGAGACGCTTCTCGATCGCGCGGTCGTAGCCGGGGCGCACGCGCAGCGTCTTGCCCTTGCTGTAGCGCGTCACGACGCCGTCGCGCACGACATTCTCGCCGTCCTTGAACACATAGGCGGCGTTGCGGAACATGCCCGCCTTGTCTTTCTGCGGCTTATAGACGGCGATATCGGCGGCGGCGCCTTCGCCGAGACGGCCGCGATCGGCAAAGCCATAGAGCCGCGCCGGTCCGGCCCGGCTCATCAGCGCGATCTCATGGAGCGTATATTCGCGCTTGATCGACGGGAGAGTCGTCATCTCCAGCACATCGGCCGGCAGGCGCTCCATCCATTGCGCGCGCAGCTCCGCGCTCATCAGCAGCGCGAACAGCTCGGGATAGGTTGTGAACGGCCCGCCATTGGGATGGTCGGTGGTGAAGAAGACCTGCAGCGGATCCTCGATCAGCAGGAACAGCTCGAGGCCCGCCGCCCATTGTATGGCGTTGTAATAATTGGAGATGCGATAGGCGTAGGGCACGACGCCGCCGCCATTGGCGTCGCCGTCGAAGATGACGCCCTTCTTCGGGATCGCGCCCGACAGGCTGTTGAACTGGCGCAGCACGTCGGAGGAGATGGTCACCGTGTCGCCGAACATCACGGCGCCGACATCGACGGTGATGTTCTTATTGGCGTTGATCTTGGCCGCGAGCGCGGGGGCCGCGGAGGAGAAGGCGTTCTTGCCCTCGAGCCCATAGGCGTAGAATTGCACATGGGCGAGATGCATCGGCAGGCCCTCGGCGGCGTCGATCGTCGCGAGCGCCGTGTCGATATTGCCGGCGATGCCGAGATTGTTCATGTGCAGATGCAGCGGATGCGGAATGCCGACTGTCTGCGTCGCCTTTTGCAGCGATTTGAAGATCTGCCGCGAGGTCACGCCATAGAAGGGCACGATCTCGTCGAGGCCGAAGGCGCGCATATTCTGCTTGAAGGCGTCCGCCCCGCCGGGATTGATGCATTTGAGGCCGAGCGTGCCCGTCGCCTCGACGGTCAGCGCGACATAATCGGCGATGGCGGTCTCGCTCTCCCGCTCGCGCAGCGCGGCGAGCAGGAAGTCGTCATTGCCGAGCACCGTCAGCGCGCCCTTGTCGATGATCGGAACGTCGCCGAGCTCCAAATGCGAATGCAGCGCGTGGTGCGGCGCGACGGCGGGCTCGACCACAGTGGTGAAGCCCATTTGCGCATAGAGGCGGCCGGTCTCGAAGGTCGACCATTTGGCGGTCGCGAGCGGCGTTCCGTCGAGGCGCGCGCGGATCGAGCGGTGCATCTCGGGCAGCAGCAGCCGCGCCGAATTCACATTGCCGCCGGCGATATGGGAGTGGATGTCGATCGCGCCGGCCATGACGATATGGCCGGAGACGTCATAATCCTCGTCCGGCTCGCGGCCCTGCGGCGGAGCGACGATCCGCCCATCCTCGAAATAGACGTCGGCGACGCCGTCGACGCCCGTCGCGGGATCGACGACATGACCGCCGCGCAGACGGATCAGCACGGCAAATCCTCCGAAAATTTGGCGCTGATGGCGGCGATCGCCTCGGCGACCGTCGGCAGCTCGGCCGGCGCGCTCGCCCGCCGCAGCACCATGGAGCTGGTCTCCTGCGCGAATTCCACCGCGTCGTAATTCTCGCCCGGCTTGCCGACGGCGATGAACAGCCCATGCTTGGGGGCCGAGCCCGGCGGCCCCAGCGTTATCAGCGGAATATCGACATCCTCCCACGGCGGCGCCTCGCCGCTATAGGCGGAAATCCACAGCGCGGCGTCGGCCTCGCCGTTCTCGACCAGCCGGCTCGCCTCGAAGCGCCAAGTGTCGTGCTCGGGATAGCCGCGGCCGAAGCCCGTGCGCGGCGGAAAGCCGGTCATCCAGGCGGAGGTCTGCAGCACGCCGGTGGCGTTCCCCCTTCCGCCGATCGGCACGCCGGTGAAGCGCGTCGTGGCGTTGAGCTCGGTGATCATGCCCTGCAGCATTTCCACCATCAGCGAATCGAGCCCGGCCGCCGACCAGACGGCGACGCCGAATCGCGCCGATTTCAGCGCCTCGGCCGCAGCGTCGAGCTTCTTGGTCGCGGCCGCCGGAAGCGCCACGGGCCGTCCGCCGACGCGCGCCCGCAGCGCCGCCAGCATGCCGGGAAGCTCCGCTTCCGTCGCCGGAATGGTCTCGACCTCGACGCCCTCGATCTTGGCCTCGCCCCGCTTGGGGCCGACCCAGATCACGCGGCGCGCGGTCTTGCCGCCGTGGACAGTCTCCTTGTCGAGCGCGAGGCGATCGAAGATCGCCGGCCAATAGCCCGTCAGTCCGGGGCCGACCAGCAGCACGAGGTCGGCGCGCACGCGGGCCTCATTGGGCGTCGTCACGAAAATCCCCGCCGAGCGGACGACCTCGAGGTCGGCCAGCGAATCGCGCGAGGCGAGATGATCGAAAGCGCCTCTCAGCCGCTCGGCCAGCAGGATTGCGGCCTGGGCTCCCGCCACATCGGCGCCGAGACCGGCGACGAGGGGGAAATTCGCGGCTTGCAGGATTTCGGCCGCTTTTTCGTAGGCGTCTTCGGAAGAAATGGATTTGCCGTCGAGCGTCGCGTTGCTCATTGCCCCAACCGATGTTTCCACCACGCCCGGGTTTGCGCCCAGGCATTTTTTGTCCGCTCCCGGCGCGACGGCCGAAAGCGAAGGCAAGAGCGGCGCGGCCCCTCGCCGGAGCCTGCGTCGCGCGCTATGCCTATCAGCCACGGCGCAGGAAGTCGAGACATCGAAGCGCCCCAATTCTATTCTCCGGCTCCCGAGGCTTTGCGAGCCTGCGGGCGCGCCACCAGCGAGGAGACACAAAATGGCGGCATCCGCCGACCGGCCCACCGCCTTCGCCCTTTCCGGCGCGACGCCGCCGACCGCCGAGAAGCGGGAGAGCCGGCGCGTGACCCATGGCCGGGTCCTCGACGACCCTTACGCCTGGCTCGCGGCCGAGAATTGGCGCGACGTGCTGAGCGACCCGGCGACGCTGCCGGAGGACATAGCCGCGCTGGTGCGGGCCGAGAACGCCTATTGCGGGCAAGTCCTCGCCCCGCTGGGCAAGCTCCGCGAGACGCTGCAGGCGGAGCTGCGCGGCCGCATCAAGGAGGACGACAGCGAGCCGCCGTGGCCGGACGGCGCTTTCGCCTATTTCGAGCGCTATCGCGAGGGCGGCGAGCATGCGCTCTATTGCCGCACGAAGCGCGACGGCGGCGCGGAGACGATCCTCTTCGACGGCGATGAAGAAGCCGGCGAGGAGCATTTCTTCGATATAGGCGAGATCGATCATTCGCCCGACCATGCGCAGCTCGCCTGGAGCGTCGACGACATGGGCTCGGAATATTATTCGATCCGCACCCGCGCGCTCTCCGACGGAAAGGACCGCGCCGATGTCGTCCCGCATACGGACGGCTCGCTCGTCTGGAGCGCCGATTCCAACAGCTTCTATTATGTGCGCGTCGACGACAATCACCGCACCGCGCAAGTCTTCCGCCACGATATCGGCGCCGATCCGAGCGCGGACACGCTGATCGTCGAGGAGCTCGATCCCGCCTGGTTCGTCTCGCTCGATCGCAGCCGCTGCGGGCGCTTCGCCATCGTCTCCATTCGCGGCCATGACGCCAGCGAATGCCATCTCGTCGATCTGCGCGACAAAAACGCAAAGCCCCGCCTCGTCGCCAAGCGCGAGCCCAAATTGCGCTATGACGTCGAGTCGCATGGCGATGATCTCTACATTCGCTCCAACGCCGACGGCGCCGAGGATTTCGCGATTTTTCGCGCGCCTCTGACCACCACGACGCGCGCCGATTGGCGCGAGGTGGTTCCGCATGTGGCGGGACGGCTCATCGTCGTCGGCACTGTCTATGCGCGTCATCTCGTCTGGGTGGAGCGCGCCAATGGCCTGCCGCGCATTCTCATTCGCGCGCTGGAGGGCGGCGAGGAGCACGCCATCGCCTTCGATGAGGAGGCTTACGCGCTCTATCTTCTGCCCGGCCTCGAATTCGACACGGACACGCTGCGCTTCACCTATTCCTCCATGACGACTCCGGAGGAGACCTATGATTACGACATGCGCACGCGCGCCCGCACTCTGCTGAAGCGCGAGGAAATCCCTTCGGGACATGATCCGAAAAATTATGTGACGCGCCGCTTCTTCGCGCGCGCCGCCGACGGCGCGGAGGTTCCGGTCACTCTGCTGCATCGCGCCGATTTCACGCCCGGCGCCGGCGCGCCGACCCTTCTATACGGCTATGGCGCCTATGGGCATCCGCTGTCGGCGAGCTTCGATCCTCATGCGCTGTCGCTGGTCGATCGCGGCTTCGTCTATGCGCTCGCTCATACGCGCGGCGGCACGGACAAGGGCTGGAGCTGGTACGAGAACGGCAAGCTCGAGCATAAGCCCAACACATTCTCCGATTTCATCACTGTGGCGCGCCATCTCGTCGCGACGGGTTATGCGAGCCGAGGCGGAATCGTCGCGCAAGGCGCGAGCGCCGGCGGCATGTTGATGGGCGCCATCGCCAATCAGGCGCCGGAGCTGTTTTCGGGAATCATCGCCGGCGTTCCTTTCGTCGACGTGCTGAGCACCATGCTGCGCGACGACCTGCCGCTGACGCCGCCCGAATGGGAGGAATGGGGCAATCCGATCGCCGACGTCGTCGCCTATGATCGGCTCGCGTCCTACTCGCCCTATGACAATGTGGGCGCGAAGACCTATCCGGCGATTCTCGCTCTCGCCGGCCTCACCGATCCGCGCGTGACCTATTGGGAGCCGCTGAAATGGGTGGCGCGCCTGCGTGAGCGCATGGCCGGCGGCGGTCCCGTTCTGCTGCGCACAAATATGGAAGCCGGCCACGCCGGCGCCTCGGGCCGTTTCGAGCGGCTGGAGGAAGTGGCGCTGGAATGGGCCTTCGCGCTCGCCTGCGCGGGGAAGGCGAAGGCGTAGCGGCCCCCGGTTTTCCCTCTCTCACATGCCCTTGCGCGGATCATAGGGCTTGGCCGTGCGCCATTTCTGCGCGAAGGCTTCGAGTTCCGCATCCGCGGCTTCGGGCAGCACGACCCGCAGCGTCACATAGAGGTCGCCGGCCGGCTTGCCATCTGCGGCGGGCAGGCCCTTGCCGCGCAGGCGCAGCACGCGGCCGCCATTGGAGCCCGCCGGAACGGTGAGCTCCACCTGGCCGGAGAGAGTCGGCGCCGCGACTTTGGCGCCGAGAACCGCCTCGTAGAAGGCGATCGGCAGGTCGAGCTTCAGATCGCGGCCGGCAATCGTGAACAGTGGGTCGGGCGCGACCTTCACGGTGACGATGGCGTCGCCGGGCTCGCCGCCGGGCGGGGCGGCGTGGCCCTGGCCGCGTAGGCGGATCTGCTTGCCGTCCTCTATGCCGACCGGAATATTCACGTCGAGCGTGCGGCCGGTGGGCAGAAAGACGCGCGTGCTGCCGCCCTTCACCGCCTCGGCCAGCGAGATCGTCACTTGCAGCGCGACATCCTCGCCGCGGCGCGGCGCGCGGGCTCCGCGGCGGGCGCCGCCTCCGGCGCCGAAGAGATCGGCGAAGATATCCGAGGGGTCGAAGCCGGCGCGGCCGCCGCCCGGAGCGTCGCCGCCGAAATGAAATTCGAAATGCTCGGCCCCGCCAGGGCCGCCGGGGCCGCGCTGTCCGCGATAGCCGCCGCCCGGTCCCGCGCCGAAACCCTCGAAGCCGGTGAAGCGCGGCTTGCCTTCGGCGTCGATCTCGCCGCGGTCGAATTGCGCCTTTTTCTTCTCGTCGCCGAGAATCTCATAGGCGGAATTGGCCTCGGCGAATTTCTCCTTCGCCTTGGGGTCGTTCTTGTTCTGGTCCGGGTGATATTTTTTCGCGAGACTGCGAAACGCCTTTTTGATCTCGGGGGCGCTCGCCGTCTTGGCGACGCCCAGGACGTCATATGGATCGCGCATTTTCTTCAAAAGCCCATCGTGGCGTCCGCCTCGTGCGGCGCGGACGCTCATGTCCGACATGTCTATTTGGGAGAAGAGGCCGCCGCGCGCAAGGATGCGCCGCAGGTCGGATGTCTGGAGCGCTATCCGATCCGATTGGATCAAATACGCTCCAGCTGAGCGAATTCTGATCGACCGAACGATTCCGTTCGATCGGAATGCGCTCTAGGCCTTGCGCCAGGGCCTCACGTCGATCAGCGTCCAATCGACCGATTTGTCACGGCAGGCGGTGCCCTGGAGCTGCTCGTTTTTGTCCTTGGTCCCGACTTCCGCCAGAAAGGCGCGGCAGACCTTGCCGTCGGACGGATAGGGCTGGCCGACCGGAGTGAAGGAGCCGCGCGCATGGCTTTGGGGATTGTCCCAATTGACGGTCGCGCCGGCGCCTTGAGGATCGAGCGCGACGCCGAGCGCCGCGCTGGCGCGCCGCCAGTCCTCCTGGTCCAGCGCATAGGAGAGCGTGGGCGTCGTCTTGTGCGGAATGGAGCCGGTCACATCGTCGCCGACATTCTTCCAGGCCGGGGCCGGCTCGCCGCCGGGGATGGCGAAGGAGCAGCCGCCGAGCGTCGCCGCCGCGAGGGCGATCGCGAGCAGGCGAACAGCGGCCGAGCGCGGTTCGGCGAGGCCGATTTGAGAAGCGGCCGCGGCGGCGTTATGTGTGTCTCGCAGATCGTGCAATGCGCTGCCTTACCACCAGGACCAACCGCCTTCGCTCGGGCGGCAGCTGAGGATTTTCCCGTGAAGGAGTTAACACAGAGTGACTTCTGCGAGGCCTCCGAGCCCTACGCATTGTTCGGCGAATGGTTCGAAGCGGCGAAGGCGAGCGAGCCCGACGTTCCCGAAGCGATGGCGCTCTCCACTGTGGACGAGACCGGCCTGCCGGATTCCCGAATGGTTCTGATGAAGGATTGGGGCGAATCCGGCTTCACCTTCTATACCAACGCCGAGAGCGCCAAGGGCCGCGAGCTCGCCGCCACGATGAAGGCGGCGGCGCTTTTCCACTGGAAATCGCTGCGCCGTCAGGTGCGGCTGCGCGGTCCGGTCGAGCTCGTGTCCGAGGCCGAGGCCGACGCCTATTTCGCCAGCCGCCCGCGCGACAGCCGCATCGGCGCCTGGGCCAGCCGCCAGTCGCAGCCGCTGGAGAGCCGTTTCGCGCTCGAGAAGGCGGTCGCTTTTCAGGCCGCGCGTTTCGGGCTCGGCGAGGTGCCGCGGCCGCCGCATTGGCGCGGCTATCGGATCGTTCCGGTCGCGCTCGAATTCTGGGCGGATCGGCCTTTCCGCCTGCATGAGCGCGTGCAATTTTCGCGCGACGGGGCCGGCTGGGCCAAGTCGCGGCTCTATCCTTGACGTCTAAGAAAGCGGCGAAGCGATGAGACGCTGGTCAGATGGTGGATGTGTCCGGGCGAGCGAGCCTGAAGGCTCGCGGTCCAAGTCGCGGCTCGGACCGCGAGCCTTCAGGCTCGCCGTTCCGCTCGCGCTCTGTTGCGCTTTCGCTTCGCCGGCCCGGGCCCAGGATTTCCTTCAAAGTCTGTTCGGCTGGGGCCAGCAGCATTCAGCACCGCGCGTGATCGAGCAAGCGTCGCCGCAGCCCAAGCCGAAGAAAAAGAACGCGGCGAAAACGCCTCAGGCGGGCAAGCAGCTTCCGGCGCAGTCCGCCGCGCCGCCATCCGCCGCCGAAGGGCCGCCGCCGCCCTACGAGCCGCAATTGCTGCGACTTTCCGAGATTTTGGGGGCGCTCTCCTATCTGCGCGATCTCTGCGGCCCGGAAGACGGCGAGGATTGGCGCGTCAAAATGAGCGCGCTGCTGGAGGCGGAGGCCAAGACAGGGCAGCGGCGGTCGAAGCTGACGGGCGCCTTCAATCGCGGCTTTCGCGGCTATGAGACGACCTATCGCTCCTGCACGCCCAATGCGCGCTCGGCGATCTCGCGCTATCTCGACGAGGGCGGCCGCATCGCCCATGACATCGCCTATCGCTACGGTAATTCCTGACGTCGGATACGCGCAAGGGCGTTAACCCTCCGGCAAGGACACGTCTCGCGCGTTCGGCCGCCGTTGATTAGAGTGGTTCACATGACGGGCTTTCCTTCCTCCACATTGGACGACGTCGCCGGCTCCGAGCAACGGCGCGTGGCGCTCGCCTATCTCGCCGAGGCTTTCGCGGAAGCCGCGCTCGCCGGGATAGAAGGCGATTCCTTCGCTTATGTGGCGCTCTCCGCGGCGCTGCACGAGCTGGTCGCCACCTATGGCGAGGAGGAGGTCGCGGTATTCGTGGAGCGCCTGCCGCGCCGCCTGCGCGACGGCGAATTCTCGAGCGGCCTGCGCCATTGAGCGCACCCCGCAGAGCGCGCGTGTGAAAAAGCCGAGCAGAGCCGCGGTCGAAACCCTCTCCGAGCCGATGCGCGATCTTGCCGCTCTGCCCGCGCCGGCGCGGGCGTTGCGCGAGAAGATCCTCGCCGCCTGCGCGACCGGCGACATAGAGGCGCTGCGCATTCCCATCGACTGGAACGAGCTGCGCCCCTTGTTCGAGCGCGGCGCGCGGCGGCCGGCGGGCGCCGATCCGATCGAAACCTTGAAGTCGCTCTCTTTCGACCGCGCGGGCCGCGAGATGCTCTCCATCGCGCGCGCCGTCTTGTCGCAGCCTTTTCTGCGCATCACGCGCGGGCCGTTCGAGAGCTATGAATGGCCGGCTTCCGCGCGGCGTCCGGCGCCGCCGGCGAGTGAGGAGGAAGCGCTCGCGCTATGGGCCTGCGTGCGCTTTGCCGATCTTGCGGCGTCCAATGCCGACGGCCGTCCCAAGGTGATGCGGATCGGCGTCGGCGCGGATGGCGTCTGGCACTATTTCTGGAACGCGGATTGATATTGCGAACGCGTCTCAGGCGAGACGCGCGGCGGAGCGCAGCTGATCGCGCGCGCGGCGGCGATCCTGCACGGGCTGATAGGCGATCTGCGAATGATAGCCGCAATAGGGGCCGCCGCCGCCCGGCGATTTCGCGCCGCAGAAGCGAAACTCCGGGGAGGTCGGATCGCCGATCGGCCAACGGCACATCGACTCTCGGAGCTCCATCAGCGTGACGCGTTCGGACATTGGAATGACGACTTCCTCTTGCGGCCGGGCGTCCGGCATCACCAATGCGCGCGGCGCGAGGGCGAGCGCCACATTGCCGATGACGGCCGGCGCATGGCCGTGATGCACGCGCGCCGGAGGCGCCTGCGGACGTTGTGGTTTCGCGACGCGCGGACGCGCCGCCAGGGGCGTCTTGGCGCGCTGGGCGAGGCCGAGACGATGGATTTTACCAATGACGGCGTTGCGCGTGATGCCAGCGCCGATCTCGGCCGCCACCTGACTGGCGCTGAGGCCGTCGTTCCAGAGCTTGCGCAGCATCTCGACGCGCTCGTCGGTCCAGGACATAAAGGTCCTCCTCGATTAAGCCGGCTTCAGCCGAGAGAATCGGCGAACGTTCGCGCAACCGGCGAAGCCGGAGTCGACAAGACGCACCACACACTCGATTGAAGGCGCCACACGAGATATCGTGGGCGATGACGCGAACGCTACTCTACCAGTTGAATCACGCGCAAGAGTCCCTGGCAAGCGAAACGGCGTTCCCCACAAGCTAATGCCGATCATTCCGCGCCGGTGTTGCGCGAAAGACTCACTATGGGCGTCGCATCGCATGGAATTTCACGTATGACGCCGCATTTCGCCACGCGCCAACGTCTTTTCGAGAGGCGCGTCGCGAGCCTCGTCGCAATCCTCGTCGCGGGTCTTTTGCGGGGCGGCCCCGGCGCTCGACGATCGCCGCCCTTCCAGCGCCGTCCTTTCGCCGCAGTCTCGGCGCCGTCCGCCACGGCGAAACGGATTTGACCGGCGCAAGGGGAGGACCTAGAATGTTTCCATGAGAAAGCTGCCGCCCCCGAAGGGCGGCACTTTGATTTTCAGACCCTCGCTGCATAGACCCTCGCTGCATGGGTCCGGCGCTGTCCGCGGCGCCTGCGAGCGGGGTCTCTCCGAGGGGAGACGCCAGGTGGTTTCGGCGCTGTTTCCGACTTATGCGCGGGCCGATCTCGCTTTCGAGCGGGGCGAGGGCGCCTGGCTCACGGCCAGCGACGGCGAGCGCTATCTCGACTTCGGCGCCGGCGTCGCGGTCAATTCGCTCGGCCATGGCCATCCGCATCTCGTCGGAACGCTTTCCGCCGCTGCGGCGAAGCCCTGGCACGTCTCCAATCTCTTTCAGATTCCGGAGGCCGAGCGCCTCGCCCGCCGCCTCGTCCAGGCGACTTTCGCGGATCTCGTCTTCTTCACCAATTCGGGCGCCGAGGCGGTCGAATGCGCGATCAAGACGGCGCGGAAATTCCATGCTGTGGAAGGCCGGCCGGAGCGTTACCGCCTCATCACTTTCGAGGGCGCCTTCCACGGCCGCACGCTGGCGACCATCGCCGCCGGCGGCAATCCCAAATATCTCGACGGCTTCGGCCCGCCGACCGACGGCTTCGATCAGGCCCCCTATGGCGATCTCGAAGCCGTGCGCGCGCTCGTCGGCCCGCAGACGGCCGGCGTGCTGCTGGAGCCGATCCAGGGCGAGGGCGGCGTGCGCGCGGCTCCGCCGCGCTTCCTGGCCGGCCTGCGCGAGCTCTGCGACGAGCTCGGCTTGTTGCTCATCGTCGACGAGGTGCAGACCGGGATCGGCCGCACCGGCCGTTTCCTCGCGGTCGAGCATTCCGGCGTGACGCCGGATATCGCCGCTCTGGCCAAAGGCATAGGCGGAGGCTTTCCGCTCGGCGCCTGTCTCGCCACGGCGGAGGCCGGCAAGGGCATGACCGTCGGCGCGCATGGCTCCACCTATGGCGGCAATCCGCTCGCCACCGCGGTCGGCAACGCCGTGCTGGACGTCGTGCTGGAGCCGGGTTTCATCGAGCGCGTCGCCGGCCTCGGCGTGCTCTTTCGTCAAAAGCTCGCCGAACTCGAGGATCGCCATTCCGCCATCATCGAGAGCGTGCGCGGCGAGGGGCTGATGTTCGGCCTCAAGACGCGCGTTCCCAATGTCGAGTTCGCCGCCGCGGCGCGCGAGGCCAGGCTGCTCACCATTCCGGCGAGCGACAATGTCGTGCGCCTGCTGCCGCCGCTCATCATCGGCGAGAGCGAGCTCGCCGAGGCCGCGCGGCGGCTCGACGCCGCTTGTGTGAAGCTCGAGAGCGCAGGAGCTGCGCGATGACCGCCCATACGCCGGTGACGGGAGTCCGTCACTTCCTCGATATTTCGCAAGTTCCGGCCGCGGAGCTGCGACGCATTCTCGACACCGCCGCCGCCATCAAGGCGGCGCGCGTGCGCGGCGCGCGCTCGAGCTTCCAGCCGCTGGCCGGCAAGACGCTGGCGATGATCTTCGACAAGCCCTCGACCCGCACGCGCGTCTCCTTCGATCTCGCCATGCGCGAGCTCGGCGGGGAGACCATCATGCTGACGGGACAGGAGATGCAGCTCGGCCGCGGCGAGACCATAGCGGACACCGCCCGCGTGCTGTCGCGCTTCGTCGACGCCATCGTCATCCGCATTCTCTCGCATGACGATCTCACTGAGCTCGCGCGTTTTTCCAGCGTGCCTGTGGTCAATGGGCTCACCAAGCTCTCGCATCCCTGCCAGGTGATGGCCGATGTGCTGACTTTCGAAGAGCGTCGCGGCCCCATAAAGGGGCGCACAGTGGCCTGGACCGGCGACGCCAATAATGTGCTGGCGAGCTGGGTCCATGCGGCCAAGCCTTTCGATTTCACCATCAATGTCGCGACGCCGAAGGAATTCGCGCCCAGCGAGGAGCTCATCGCCTGGACGCGCGCCAATGGCGTGCGGATGAATCTGACCGCCGATCCTTTCGAGGCCGTCGCCGGCGCCGACGCGGTCATCTCCGACTGCTGGGTGTCGATGGGCGACGAGGAGGAGGAGGCGCGCCGCCATGCGCTGCTCTCGCCTTTCCAGGTGAACGCCAAGCTGATGGACGCGGCGAATAAGGACGCGATCTTCATGCATTGCCTGCCGGCGCATCGCGGCGAGGAAGTGACCGACGAGGTCATCGACGGCCCGCAATCGGTCGTCTTCGACGAGGCGGAAAACCGACTTCACGCGCAAAAGGGCGTGCTCGCCTGGGTGTTCGGAGCGGGCTCGCCATGAACGCACATGCGCGCAAATTGAACGAACAGGCGAGCAGATGATCGGGCGGGCGGACGAGGCCAACGTCCGGCCGGCGTCACCCTTCGCCGAGGACGACAATCTGCTTCCCTTCGCCGTCGAGCCGCTCGATCTGCGCGGGCGTCTGGTGCGGCTCGGGCCGGCGGTGAATTCCATTCTCACCCATTATGATTATCCGCCCGCCGTGGCGCGCCTGCTCGGCGAGGCGGCGGCGCTGACGGCGCTGCTCGGCTCGCTCATCGAGTCGCATGGGCGTTTTCAATTGCAGACGCGCAGCGATGGGCCGGTCGATATGATCGTCGTCGATTTCGACGCGCCGGGAAAGCTGCGCGGCTTCGCGCGCTATGACGAGAGCCGCATTCTCGCCGGCATGAGCCCGGGCGCGCTCATCGGCCAGGGCCATCTGGCGCTGACGATGGAGCGGGACCGCGACGCCGCGCGCTATCAAGGCGTGGTGCCGCTGGAGGGCGACGGCTTCGCCGAGGCGGCGCATCGCTATTTCCGCCAGTCCGAGCAGATCCCGAGCTATGTGCGTCTCGCCGTCGCCGAGAGCGTGACGCCCGCCGGCCGCAGCTGGCGCGCGGGCGGCTTGCTGCTGCAATATCTGCCCGAGGCGCCTTTGCGCCCGCGCGATCTCGACCCCGGCGACGCGCCCGAAAGCGCGGGCCTGCCGGAAGAGGGCGAGGACGACGCTTGGGTGGAAGGCCTGTCGCTGGCGGCGACGACGCAGGATCATGAGCTCGTCGATCCGGGCTTTTCGGGCGAGCGCCTGCTCTATTCGCTGTTTCACGAGCGCGGCGTCACCGTCTATCCGACGCGCGAGATCGTCGAATCCTGCCGCTGCTCGACCGATCGCATCGCCAATATGCTGCGCAGCTTCACGCCGCAGGATCGCCATGACATGATCGGCGACAATGGCCGCATCGGCGTGACCTGCGAATTCTGCCGCACGCTGCGCGAGTTCGATCCGGTCGATTTCGATTAGCGCGCCCCACCTCCCCCTCGAGGGGGGAGGTCGAGCGCCGAAGGCGCTCGGGAGGGGGTGACGCCCGCAGACTGGGGATGTTCACCCCACCCCGTCCTGCTTCGCAGGCCGACCCTCTCCCTGAAGGGGAGGGTGTGGCCGCTGTTTCATGCGACGAATTTTCGGCCGTCGACGATCGGAGACACGTCATGACGATCATGCTGGACGAAGCCCCGAGCGCAACGCGCGAGCATGTCTCGCTCCCCGCCCGCGCGCGTCTCCTCTCCATCGATCGCCTGCGCGGGCTGGTCATCATCGTCATGGCGCTGGACCATGTGCGCGATTTCTTCGACGCCGATGCGCTGCGTTTCGATCCGACCGATCTCGACCACACCTATCCGGCGCTGTTCCTCACGCGCTTCGTCACGCATTTCTGCGCGCCGACCTTCACCTTTCTCGCCGGCGTCTCCGCCTATCTGCACGGTCTCTCGCTCGCGGATCGCAGCGAGAGCGCGCGCTTTCTGTGGACGCGCGGGCTATGGCTGATCCTGCTCGATATTTTCGTCGTCAGCCCGGTGTGGACGGTCGGCTCGGGCGCGATCGAGCTCGGGACTCTGTGGGCGATCGGCTGCGGCATGATCGCGCTTTCGGCGCTCGTCTCTCTGCCGACGCGGGCCGTGCTGGCGATCGGCGCGGCGATCCTTCTCCTGCACAATCTCTTCGACGGCGTTCACGCGGCGCAATTGGGCGATCTCGCGCCCTTATGGAATGTGCTGCACGAGAAAGGGCCGCTGCCTTTCGGCCTCAGCGGCCAGGTCTATTATCCCGTGCTGCCCTGGATCGGCGTCATCGCGCTCGGCTATGGGCTCGCGCCGATCTTCCTGTGGCCGCACGAGCGTCGGACGCGGGCGTTCGTCGCGCTCGGCATCGCCTTTCTCGCGGGATTCGCCGCCTTGCGCTTCGCCGGCGTCTATGGCGACGCGCGGCTCTGGCTGACCTATCCCGACAGCGCCAGAACCGCGCTCTCCTTCCTCAATGTCAGCAAATATCCGCCCTCGCTGCATTATGCGCTGGTCACGCTCGGCGTCGGCCTGCTGCTGCTGCCGGCGTTGGAGCGGGCGGGCGGCGCCGTGGGGCGCGTGCTGGCCACATTCGGCCGCGTTCCGCTCTTCGCCTATGTGCTGCATCTCTATGTCATTCTCGTCGCCGCTCTCATCGTCGCCCTCGCCAAGGGCGTCGATCTGAAAGGCCTCGAGAGCGGCGGCCCGCCGCCCGAGAATTACGGCCTCGGCCTCGCCGGCGCCTATGTCATGTGGATGCTGATCATGGCGGCGATCTATCCCGCCTGCGTCTGGTTCGCCGGCGTCAAGCGGCGGCGGCGCGACTGGTGGCTGAGCTATTTGTGAGGGGAGCGCGATGAGCGAATTTTTGTTTCCGCCGCCGGCGCCGGCCTCGCTCGCCATAGCGGGAGACGCGCGGCGCTTTCCGGTGCGGCGTATTTTCTGCGTCGGGCAGAATTACGCCGCTCATGCGCGGGAAATGGGCAAGGACCCCTCGCGCGAGCAGCCGTGCTTTTTTACCAAGCCCGCCGACGCCGTCGTCGCCAGTGGCGCGACCATCCCCTATCCGCCGCGCACCTCGGACCTTCACCACGAGATCGAGCTGGTCGCAGCGATCGGAAGCGGCGGGGCGGACATAGCGCGGGCGGATGCGCTCGCCCATGTGTTCGGCTATGGGGCGGGGATCGACTTGACCCGCCGCGATCTGCAGAGCGAGGCGCGCAAGGCCGGCCGGCCCTGGGACCTCTCCAAAGGCTTCGACAATTCCGCCCCGCTCGGGGCGCTGGCCCCGGCCGCGCGCATCGGCCATCCGGCCGCCGGGCGCATAAGCCTCGCCGTCAACGGCGCCGTGCGGCAGGACGCCGATCTCTCCGAAATGATCTGGAGCGTCGCCGAGATCGTGGCGATCCTGTCGGCCTTTGTGCGGCTCGAGGCGGGCGATCTCATCTTCACCGGCACGCCGGCCGGCGTCGGGCCGATCGTCGCGGGCGACCATGTGACGGGCGAGATCGAGGGCGTCGGGACGGTCGCGCTGACGGTGGCGTAAGTTTATGAATGCACGTTTCTTCTTCGCCACCGCGGCTCTTCTTCGCCACCGCTGCGTCATGGCCGGGCTTGTCCCGGCCATCCACGCCACCGTGCGCCGAGGCGTCTCGGAAATTTCGCGTGACGCCGAAGCTCCGCCGGCGCCCGCCGGGGGACGAATCCGTCGATGGCGGGCCATTTCTTTGGGTATCTCAGCTGCTTGGCGTGGATGGCCGGGACAAGCCCGGCCAGGACGGCCGCAGTGAATCCGATCGTCCTCGAGCGGGAGGGTCGCCGCGCCGCGCCGTTTCCGGCGGCGATATTGCTTCATTGCTTCGCAGCGCGAAAGCTGATTAGTCCGTCCCACTTACGAAGCTCCCGGGGATGAAGCGGGAATGAACCACTCACAGCGGCCGCCGAAGTCGATCGGCGCGGCCGTCCCGGCGCCCGCCGACGCCTCGCCCGCGGATCTCGATCCGACGGATTGGGAGGCGTTTCGCGCCGAGAGCCATCGCGCGCTCGACCAGATGATCGACCATCTCGCGACGCTGCGCGAGCGGCCGGTCTGGCGCGAGCCCTCCACCGAGGCGCGCGAGCGCTTCCGGCGCCCGCTGCCGGCCGAGGGCCGGGGCCTTTCGGCCGCCCTCGCGGATTTCGAGCGTTTCATCCAGCCCTACGCCAATGGCAATATCCATCCGCTGTTCATGGGCTGGGCGCAGGGGGCGGGCACGCCGGTCGGCATGGTCGCGGAAATGCTCGCGGCCGGGCTCAACTCCAATTGCGGCGGCCGCAATCATATCGCGCTCGATGTCGAGCGGCAGATCGCCGCCTGGATGGCGGAGGCTTTCGGCTTTCCTTCGGACGCCAGCGGCGTCTTCGTCACCGGCACGTCGATCGCCAATTTCCTCTCGCTGCTGGTCGCGCGCGAACATGCGCTGGGCGAGAAGAATGTGCGCAAGAACGGGTTGAAGGCGCTCGAGGAACAGCTCGTCGCCTATGCCTCGCGCGAGGCGCATAATTGCGTGCGGCAGGCGATGGAGCTCGCCGGCCTCGGCGCGCGCCATTTGCGGCTCATCGAATCGGACGGCGCCCGCTCGCTGCGCGTGGACGAGCTGAAGCGCGCCATCGCCGAGGATCGCGCCGCCGGGCTGCATCCGTTTCTCGTCGTCGGCACGGCCGGCTCGGTCGACACGGGCGCGATCGACGATCTCGACGCGCTCGCGGATATCGCCGAGGCGGAAGATCTCTGGTTCCACATAGACGGCGCCTTCGGGGCGCTCGCCGTTCTCTCGCCGGCGCTGAAGCCGCTGGTGAAGGGCCTCGAGCGCGCCGATTCCATCGCCTTCGATTTCCACAAATGGCTGCATGTCCCCTATGATGCGGGCTTCTTCCTGGTGCGCGACCCGGAAGTCCACCGCCGCGCCTTCGCCGCCAACGCCGCCTATCTCACGCGCGCGCCGCGCGGGCTGGCGGCGGGCGAGATTTGGCCCTGCGATCTCGGCGCCGATCTCTCGCGCGGCTTTCGCGCGCTGAAGACCTGGTTCACGATAGAGGTGTTCGGGACGGAGCGTCTCGGCGCCTGCATAGAGAAAAGCTGCGTTCTGGCTCAGCGGCTGCGCGGCCACATCGAAGCTTCCGGCGCCTTCGAGATGCGCGCGCCGGTGGCGCTCAATGTCGTCTGCTTCGGCGTGAAGGACGACGACGAGAGTGGCCGCCTCAATCGCGAGATCGTGATGGAGCTGCATGAGAGCGGCGAGGCGGCGCCGTCGCTGACGCTGCTTGACGGCCATCCGACGATTCGCGCGGCGATCTTCAATCACCGCACGCGCGAGGAGGACATAGACGCCTTCATGCAGATGCTGGAGCGCGCCGCGCAGCGGGCGAGGGGCGAGCCGCCGCTGGAGCCGCTGCCGGCGCCGCGCGAGGACGGCGAGCCGCTGTCGCAGGATTGACGGAAGCCGCGAGTCCGCCGTCTAGGCGGCCCGAGATATTTCGGCTAAGCTTACGCCGACGTCACATCTATATAGCGGCGAGTGTATTTCATGACGGTCGAACAATCCACGCGCGTCGAGATCCGGCGTGCGACCAAAAAGCTTTTGCTGATCTTCGTCGGCAGCCTGGTCTTCACCGCAGGCGGCGTCTTCATGACGCTTCACCCGGACGAACGTCACGGCCTCGCGGCGGGCGTGCTGGTTCTCGCCTTTTCCGCTCTCTGCGTGCTGGCCGCGCTCTGGCAGCTGATCCAGGCGCGAAAGCCCGCCTTCATTCTCACGGATCGCGATTTCTCCAGCCCCTCGATCGTGAGCGGCCCGGTTTCCTGGGGCGACGTGCAAAATATCTATACGAGCGTCGCCAACAATCAGAAACTCTTGCATCTCACTCTCTATCCGGTCGCCGCGGATCGGCTGGAGCGCGCCGGATTTTTAGCGTGGCTCGGGGGACTTTTCGGTTGGCGCAGCCGCGAGATCGTTTTTACGCTCTCCATGTTGGACGTCGAGCCGGACAAATTGACGATGTTCGTCGCGGCGAGAGTGGAGGAGGCCAAGGCGCAGCAGACGCCGGAAGCGGCGGCGCTCGCGCGCGAGAGCGCGCCCGCCGAGCCGAAAGTCGCGCTCGTCGCGCCTTATTTCTCGATTGCGCTCGCGGTCGTTCTCGCTGCGATCTTCGCCTGCGAGCTGGCCTTCGCGCCCTTTCCGGCGACGGACGCCATCACGCCGGCAGTCGGAACTCTGGTCGCCATGGGCGGCTCGTCGCTCGCCGTTGTTCGCGACGGCGAATGGTGGCGATTGTTCACCGCGCCGCTGCTGCATGGCGGGTTGTTTCATCTGCTGCTCAATGTCGTCGCGCTGATCGCGGCCGGCTCGCAATTGGAGCGCCTCGTCGGGGCGGCCTGGTTCGCCGGCGTTTTCTGCGTCGGCGCGCTGGCCGGCTCGACGGCCTCCATCTTCGTCAATCCGCCGGATATCGTCGGCGTCGGCGCGTCCGGCGGCGTCGTGGCTCTGTTCGCGGCGACCGCGGTTGCGAGCTTTCGCTTTCCGCCGGGGCCGGAGCGCAACAATCTCCTGACCGGCTCGTTTCAGATTCTGCTGCCCTCCTTGCTGCCGCTCGTTTCGATCAGTCACGGCGCGCATATCGATTATGCCGCGCATTTCGGCGGCGCGGCCGGCGGCTTGCTCTGCGGGCTGGCGCTTTTGCCGCTCTGGCCGATCGATCGGCCGCGGCCGGCATTCGACAAATTGCCGGCGGCGCTCGCCGCGGCTTTCTTCGCCGTCGCGCTCGGCTCCGCAACGCTCATCCCGCCGCGCCTCGCGCAAGTCCAACTTCTCGCTCCCGACTTTCCTGCCGATTGGGAAAAGGCCAAGGCGGGCGCTGCTGCGACGCTCGCGCGCCATCCGCGCGACCCGCGCGCGCGTCTCGCGCACGCGGCCTGGCTGATCGATCATGGATCGGCAGCCGCGGCGCAAAAGGAATTGCGCGAAGCGCTCGCCGATAAGCAGGCGCTGACCATCCCCGTTTTGAACCATATGGAGGCGCGTGTCCGGCTGATGCTCGCTGCGCTGCTCCACGATGGACAGCCGCAGCAGGCGCGCAACATCGCCGCGCCGATATGCGCGTCGGCGCTGCCGGATTCTCTCGCGAATTACCGCAAATCGACCGGGCTCTGTCCCTGACCGTGAACGGCGCCGTTTGGCGCCGTCGTCGCGGCCGGCCGGCGCCGCGCTTCCGCCGGGGCTTCATCTTTTGCGCGTCTTGCTCTAATACCTCCGGCCTCGGGCCGCCGGCCCTGAGCCCAAAAGGGATGAGAGACATGCGCGCCGAGCCGCTTGCGCTGAAAGAACAGATCGAGCAGTCCATGGGACTGCTGAGGAGGCATCTTTGACGTCGAGACTTCAACGCGACGTCTCGCCGAGCTGAACGCCAGGGTCGAGGACCCCGATCTCTGGAACGACGCCGAAGCCGCGCAGAAGATCATGCGCGAGCGCACCCAGCTCGAGGATCAGCTCTCCTCCATCGCGCGGCTCGACCGCGACCTCGAGGACGCCATCACCCTCGTCGAGCTCGGCGAGGCCGAGAATGACGCCGACACCGAGAAGGAAGGGATCGCGCAGCTCGTGGCGCTGCTGAAGGAATCGCGCGAGCGCCAGATCGAGGCGCTGTTCTCGGGCGAGGCCGACGGCAACGACACTTTCATCGAGGTGCATTCGGGCGCCGGCGGCACAGAGAGCTGCGACTGGGCGCGAATGCTGTTCCGCATGTACGCCCGCTGGGCGGAGCGCAAGAAGTTCAAGGTCGAGGTGATCGAGGAGACGGCCGGCGACGAGGCCGGCATCAAATCGGCCACGCTGCTGGTCAAGGGCATGAACGCCCATGGCTGGGCCAAGACCGAATCGGGCGTGCATCGTCTCGTGCGCATCTCGCCCTTCGACTCTAATGCGCGGCGGCACACGAGCTTCGCCTCGGTCTGGGTCTATCCGGTCATCGACGACAAGATCGACATTCAGATCAACGAATCCGATTGCCGCATCGACACTTATCGCTCGTCCGGCGCGGGCGGCCAGCACGTCAACACGACGGACTCGGCCATTCGCATCACCCATATTCCGTCCGGCATCGTCGTCGCCTGTCAGGCGGAGCGCTCGCAGCACAAGAACCGCGCCACCGCCTGGAACATGCTGCGCGCCCGCCTCTATGAGGTGGAGCTGGAAAGGCGCGAGGCGGAGGCCAATGCCGTTGAAGCGTCGAAGTCCGATATCGGCTGGGGCCATCAGATTCGCAGCTATGTGCTGCAGCCCTATCAGCTGGTGAAGGATTTGCGCACCGGCCACACCTCCGGCACGCCGGACGAGGTGCTGGACGGCGAGCTCGACGATTTCATGCAGGCCTCGCTCGCTCAGCGCGTGCTCGGCGGCGGACCGGAGAAGGTCGAGGACGTCGATTAATCTGTCGGCGGCAGTGACGATGGGTTGAAGCTTCCTCATCCTGAGGAGCGGCCGAAGGCCGCGTCTCGAAGGACGAGGAAGCTTCACGCGCGTGACCTTCAGCAGGCCGACTACTGGATCTCGCCCTCGTGCTTCGAGACGGTCGCTTCGCGACCTCCTCAGCATGAGGGCGAGGTTTTTTGTTTCTCGACGATACGACAAACAAAAAGGGCGGCCTCTCGGCCGCCCTTTCGTTTCTACAAGATCGCGAGGCGATCAGTAGGAATAATACATGTCATACTCGACCGGATGCGGCGCCATCTCGAAGCGATAGACGTCCTGATATTTGAGGTCGATGTAGGAGAGGATGAAATCCTCGTTGAAGACGCCGCCGGCGGTCAGGAAGGCGTGATCGGCCTTCAGGCTGTCGAGGGCCTCGCGCAGCGAGCCGCAGACCGTCGGGATCGCCTTCAGCTCCTCCGGCGGCAGGTCGTAGAGGTCCTTGTCGGACGGCGCGCCCGGATCGATCTTGTTGGCGATGCCGTCGAGACCGGCCATCAGCATGGCCGAGAAGGCGAGATAGGGATTAGCCGTCGGATCGGGGAAGCGAACCTCGACGCGCTTCGCCTTCGGGCTGGTCGCGAAGGGGATGCGGCAGGAGGCCGAGCGGTTGCGCGACGAATAGGCGAGCAGCACCGGAGCCTCGAAGCCCGGAACCAGGCGCTTATAGGAGTTCGTCGACGGATTGGTGAAGGCGTTCAGCGCCTTGGCGTGCTTGATGATGCCGCCGATATACCACAGGCACTCCTGGGAGAGGCCGGCGTATTTGTCGCCGGCGAACACCGGCTTGCCTTCCTTCCAGATCGACTGGTGGACGTGCATACCCGAGCCATTGTCGCCATAGACGGGCTTGGGCATGAAGGTCGCCGTCTTGCCGTAGGAATGCGCCACCTGATGAATGGCGTATTTGTAGATCTGCAGATGGTCGGCGACAGTGACGAGCGTCGCGAATTTCAGACCGAGCTCATGCTGCGCGGAAGCGACCTCGTGATGGTGCTTCTCGACGGCGACGCCCATGGCCGCCATGGCCGCCAGCATTTCGCCGCGCATGTCCTGGGCGGAGTCGATCGGCGGAACCGGGAAATAGCCGCCTTTGGTGCGCACGCGATGGCCGAGATTGCCGCCCTCATAGGCGGTGTCGGAATTGGTGGGCAGCTCGACGGAGTCGACGGTGAAGCCGGTGTTGTAGGGATCGGTCGAGAAGCGCACGTCGTCGAAGACGAAGAATTCGGCTTCCGGACCGAAGAAAGAGGTGTCGCCGATTCCGGTCGACTGCAGATAGGCCTGGGCCTTTTTGGCGATGCCGCGCGGGTCGCGGTTGTAGGGCTGGCCGGTGGTGGGCTCGACGACGTCGCAAACGATGGAGAGGGTGGAGGCGGCGAAGAAGGGGTCGTGCGTGACCGTCGAGAGATCGGGCAGGAGAGTCATGTCCGACTCGTTGATCGCCTTCCAGCCGGCGATCGAGGAGCCGTCGAACATGATGCCTTCGTTCAGCGCGTCCTCGTCGATGATCGACACGTCGAAGGTGACGTGCTGCCACTTGCCGCGCGGATCCGTGAAGCGGAAATCCACATATTTTACGTCATTGTCGGCGATCTGCTTGAGAACGTCCTTGGCCGTGGTCATGTCGTGGAGCCTTCAGTTCGATGTGGACGGTCGAGTCCAGCGCGGGAGACGAGAATGAATGCCGGGGGGCGGCGGGGCGTCGGCGATATCCGGGCGAAATCAGATGGCGTCCGCGCCGGTCTCTCCCGTGCGGATGCGGATGGCGCCTTCGACATTCGAAACGAAGATTTTTCCGTCGCCGATGCGTCCGGTCTGCGCGGCTTTACGGATGGCTTCGATGGCGTTGTCCACCGCGTCGTCGGCGAGCACGATCTCGATTTTCACCTTGGGAAGAAAATCGACCACATATTCCGCGCCGCGATAGAGTTCCGTATGCCCCTTCTGGCGACCGAAACCCTTCGCCTCGGTGACAGTAATGCCTTGCAGGCCGGCGCTCTGGAGCGCCTCTTTTACTTCATCGAGCTTGAAGGGTTTGATGATCGCCTCGATTTTCTTCATTCACCTTTCCCCGCATCGCTCATGTCCCTCGCGCCGAAATCCAAGTTCGATCCGGCCGAGGAACCGATGGGGCTCATAGCATTTGCTGCAAAAATGTTCCACGGATAAAATTGTGCGGCCAACCGCGGGCCACGCCTAAATTCTGGGCGTCGCCTGCGGTCGGCCTGCTCGCATGTCCCGCTCCGGCTTCGGAGGCGCCGCCCGAAGCTCGCGCTTCGGAAAGCGCGTTTCGGAGCGACGCCGGGCTCCTCAGTGGGTCGGCACGGTGGAGATGGTTTTCAGAATCTGCGAGGCGATCTGGTAGGGGTCGCCTTGCGAGTTCGGGCGGCGATCTTCCAGATAGCCCTTATATTCGTTCTTGATGAAGCTGTGCGGCACGCGGATCGACGCGCCGCGATCCGCCACGCCCCAGCTGAAGGTGTGGATCGACGCCGTCTCGTGCAGGCCGGTCAGGCGCATGTGATTGTCCGGGCCATAGACGGCGATGTGATCGTCCTTGGCCTTCTCGAAGGCGCTCATCAGCTGCTCGAAATAGGCCTTGCCGCCCACTTCGCGCATGTAGCTCGTCGAGAAATTGGCGTGCATACCCGAGCCGTTCCAATCCGTGGCGCCGAGCGGCTTGCAGTGGAACTCGATGTCGATGCCGTATTTCTCGGCGAGACGCAGCAGAATGTAGCGCGCCACCCACATTTCGTCGGCCGCCTTGCGGGAGCCCTTGCCGAAGATCTGGAATTCCCACTGGCCCTTGGCCACTTCGGCGTTGATGCCTTCGTGGTTGATGCCGGCGGCGAGGCAGATGTCGAGATGCTCCTCGACGATCTGGCGTGCGATGTCGCCGACATTCTTATAGCCGACGCCGGTGTAATAGGGACCCTGCGGGGCCGGGAAGCCCGCCTCGGGGAAGCCGAGCGGACGGCCGTTCTTATAGAAGAAATATTCCTGCTCGAAGCCGAACCATGCGCCCGGATCGTCGAGAATGGTGGCGCGCGCGTTGGACGCATGCGGCGTCACGCCGTCCGGCATCATCACCTCGCACATCACCAGCGCGCCATTGGTGCGGGTGATGTCCGGGAAGACGGAGACGGGCTTGAGAACGCAGTCCGAGCTTCTGCCCTCCGCCTGCTTGGTCGAGCTGCCGTCGAAGCCCCACAGCGGGAGCTGCTCCAGCGTCGGGAAGCTCTCGAATTCTTTGATCTGGGTCTTGCCTCGGAGGTTCGGCACGGGCGTGTAGCCGTCGAGCCAGAGATATTCGAGCTTGTATTTGGGCATTTTTATTCGCCTCCTTACCCTTGATCGACGCTCGAAGCGGCGCCGTTCGACTTCGTCGGCGGTCTCGCCGAGGCCGTCGACGGCGCTGGGCCACAGCACGGCTCGTGCCAAAGCCGAATTCAGCCCGATCGGCAGGCGTCGCAGGGCGGAGGACGCGCCGTCATCGGCGCGCGCGGTTTTTTGCAATGACTTATTTTTCAGTATTTTTACGTAGATTGCAGCCGAGGCTCCGCCGCGCCGCGCGCGAGCCGACGGCGCATCGTCGAGCGGCGCCGGCATTCGCGACGGCGCCCCCGAATTAGGCTCATCGCCTTGTTTTGTCGCAGAGGCTGTTTCAGCCGGCCGGGCCGACGACGACGGGCAGCTCGGCGCGCGCGCCCCATTCCGACCAGGAGCCGTCATAGACAGTGGCCGGGCGACGTCCCGAGGCGGCCAGCGCCAGGCTGAGGATGGAGGCGGTGAGGCCGGAGCCGCAGCTCGCGATCACTGGCCGATCAGGGTCGATCTGCGCCTTTGCGAAGGCCTCCGCCAGCGCCTCGGCCGGCTTCATGCGCCCATCGGCGAGGAGATTGCCGAAGGGCAGATTGAGCGCGCCGGGCATATGGCCGGCGCGCAGGCCCGGGCGCGGCTCGGGAACGCTTCCCGCGAAACGCTCCGCCGATCGCACGTCGACCACCTGCGCCGAGCCGTCCGCCAGAGCGCGCGTCACATCGGCGGCGTCGGCGACGAGGGCGTGATCCATGCGCGCGGTGAAATGGCGCGGCTTGCGTTGTGTCTCACCCTGCTCGAGCGGACGTCCTTCCGCTTTCCAGGCCAGCAGTCCGCCATCGAGGACGGAGACGTCGGCGACGCCGAAGACGCGCAAGGTCCACCATAGGCGCGGCGCGGAGAACAGGCCGAGACTGTCATAGACGATCGCGCGCATTCCGTCGCCGAGGCCGAGCTTGCGGACCGCCGAGGAGAAGGCGACCGGGTCCGGCAGCATATGCGGCAGATCGGTGGAATGGTCGGCGATGGCGTCTATGTCGAAGAAAACGGCGCCGGGAATATGGGCGTCCAAATATTCCGCATGGGCGTTTCGGCCGGCGGCCGGCATGTGCCAGGAGGCGTCGAAAATGACGACGTCCGGCGCATGGAGATGATCGGCGAGCCATTGCGTCGAGACGAACAGCGTCTCTTGATCGATGTTCGGAGCGGCTGTCGGCATGGCGGTTCTCCTTGTCGATCCCGGCAGTTCTCCTGCCGATCCCGCCGCTGCGGCGGCGATGGCGTCGACCTCGCGATCGTTGTAGCAATGTATCAGAATCGATTCGCTCCCGACATCGCCCCAAAAGACGAAAACCGCCACATGCTCGAGATTCCCGGCAAGGCCTGCGGTCCCTGCGCCTTCTGCTGCAAGGTGCTGGAGATCGAGGAGTTCACCAAGAAGGCCGGCGTCTGGTGCGAGCATTGCACGAAGACCAATGGCTGCGGCGTCTACGCCACGCGCCCGGATGTGTGCCGCGACTATCATTGCCGCTGGAAGGAAGAGCGCTCGCTCGGCGCGCAATTGCGGCCGGACAAGGTCGGCACGCTGCTGATGGACGATCCCGACAGCGACGAATATCACGCGGTCTGCGACCCCGAAAAGCCGTTTTCCTGGCGCAATCCTCTCGTATTCAAGCACCTGGTGAGCGAGGCGAAGGCCGACCGCATCGTGGTCGCCAAAGCGGGTTTGCGCGCCTGGCGCATATTCGCCGACGGCAGCTGGCAGGAATGGGCCTGAGCCCGGCCGTCTCCTCCGGCGCGATCCGAGCATCGACAAGCGCCCGCGCCTGGCTCATCGTGCCCAGGACTGATTCGATCGATCGCAGGTCACGAGAATGGCGTTTCTCACATCTGTTCCGGGCGGGGCCGGACGCGGCTCGACCCGCAGCGTCGTGGCGCTGGCTCTGCTCATCGCCGCCGCGCCCTGCCGGGCGGAGACGCTCAGGGCCAATTTCGCGCTGAGCCTGCTCGGCCTCTCCATCGGCCACGCTTCCGCCAATGGCGTCATCGAGGGCCGCAATTATCGCATCGACATTTCGATGCGCACCACGGGCCTCGCCTCGCTCGTCAACGACACGCGCGGCGCCGCAACCGCGGCCGGCGCGCTCTCGCGCGACGGGCTCGCGCCGGCGAGCTACGCCAACACCACCTCCAACACTTACGAGACGCGCACGGTCCGCATGGCGCTCGCCAACAATATCGCGCGCGCCGTGCATGTGGAGCCGACGCCCTGGGACATGCCTGTGCGCATCCCGGTGACGGACGCCAACAAATCCAACATCATCGATCCGGTGAGCGCGCTGATCATGAGCGTTCCGGCGAGCGAGCCGCTGGTCGGCCCCGCCGCCTGCAATCGCACCATTCCCGTCTTCGACGGCGTGACGCGCTTCGACGTGACGCTCGCTTTCGTCGAGATGCGCAATGTGGAGACGCGCGGCTATTCCGGCCCGGTCTCGGTCTGCGCGGCGCGCTATCATCCGATCGCCGGCCATCGGCCGGACAGCGTCTCCACGCGCTTCATGGCGGAGAACAACGACATCACCGTCTGGCTCGCGCCTTTGCCCATGGCGCACGCCGTGGTGCCCTATCGCATGGCGCTGCGCACCACGGTCGGCATGTTGACCGTCGAGCCGGCCGAGTTCCACCTCAGCGGGCGGCGCCAAGCTGCGGACAGATAGGCGGCGGACAGACAGGCGCTCGGCGTCCGCCTTTCAGTCGATGCGGATTTCGCGCGTCTTCTTGCGGTTCAGCCGGTCGGACTCGTATTCGAGATAACGCACTTCCTTCGGCTCCGCAGATCCCGGCGCGAGGCAGAAGGAGGGCGTCGGCGTGAAGCGGCCGTCGGCGCCGGCGAAACATTCGGAGAACCGCACCTCGCAATCGAAGGCGGCGTCGGTCCGCGGCGCGACTTTCGTCGCGAGAGCGCGCGCTTTTTCGACGGCGCTCGCGCAAATGCCGGCGTCGACGCCATAGGCGCGGCACTGCTGGACCGTCGCCATGTAGCGTCCGTCGCCCGAACAGGCGGGCGTGCGGCGATAGCCGAAGAACCAGACGGCGCCGGCGAGAGCCGCGACGCCGGCGACGGCGATGAAGGTGAGCGAAGGGCGGGCCATGGCTTTGGTTTTTTCCGTTCTTCTTCGTCGAGCCGCAGCTTCAATAACCGCGCCGAGCGCGCCTCGGCAAGCCCTCTCCGCCGCGATGGCGGCGGCGCCACATCTTGACGAGGATCAAAGGCTAATATAATTGCCAACAACGTGTCGCGGGCGTGGATCGCGGCTTCGCTCGGCGGTTCGTGCGAGTTCGCGCCGAACGCAAAAGACCGTCGGCGCGTCTCGGATCGCGGTCGGCCCCTAGAGGGCGTTCTCGGAATTCGAGCCGGCGACGATATCCACCAGAACGTATCGCACTCAAAGGCGAGACATCGCCTGTCTTGGGTGATATCGTGGCGCGATAGGCAGCCTGAACGAGGTCGGGCGTTAAAAAAGGAGGAAGCGTTATGGGAGCAATTCTCGAGCTTACGAGCTATGCGGCGACGCCGGTTGGCATGATCGCGATCATCGCGCTCGGCGCTGCGGCTTATTTCGCCGCTCGCTGGGTCCTGAGCGACTGACGCTTCAGAACCGGTCTACGGATATGACGCGGCGCATCGGCTCGATCGATGCGCCGCTTCTTTTTGCCGGCGCGAATCCCGGCCGCGTGGCCTCTGAAAGAGTCCGCTGCCGGCGGTTTGAAATATGCGGCGAGGCTTTCCAAGGGCAGCCTCTGGCGATATAGTCCGGCCTACCCACTCGGGGAGCCTCGCGCCGCCCGAGCCTATCCTGTCCGCGACGGCGGCGCTCTCACCCGGAGCTTTCAATTGGAGTGGTCCATGGCCACGACGTCTTCGACGCGGCCCGGAGACGAACGACCGCGAGCCGTCGGACGTCCCGGCCCGATCCGCGCGCCCGAACGTTCCCCGGAGCGTCCTTCGGGACGCCCTGCGGCGCAGGCTGCGGCCGAGGGCGCGCCGAGCGCTCTGCGACAAAAGGCCGAGCGCGCGGGCGACGACCGCGGCGAGGCGGGCGCGGCTTTCCCGATCGACGTCGCCATCGCCGACAAGAGCCCGCTGATCCTCGCCGGACTGGAGGCGCTGCTCGCCGACGACCGCCGCTTCAATCTCGTGCTGAAGGTCACGGACGGCGAGGAATTTCTCGACGCCGCCAAGCTGCAGCGCTTTCAGATCGCCATCATCGGCTGGCAATTGCCGACGCTTCACGCGCGGGAAGTGTTGCGCGCGCTGTCGCGCCAGCCCTCCGCGCCCAAGATCGTCGTCTATAGCGGCACCAATGATCCGGCCGCGCCGGCGGAGACGCTGCAATTGGGCGGCGCCGGTTTCGTCAGCAAGCGCGCCCCGCCGGAGCGTCTGCTCGACGTGCTCGCCTCAGTGGCGGCCGGCGACATGGTGTTTCCCTTCGTCGATATCCGCAAGATGCGCGCCGATCCGCTGGAGAATCTCACTCTGCGCGAGCGCAGCCTGCTGTCGGCGCTCGGCTCGGGACACACCAACAACCAGCTCGCCAAGGATTTCGGCGTCTCAATCAACACGATCAAATTCCATTTGCGGAATTTGTTCGAGAAGCTCGAGGTGCGCAATCGCGCCCAGGCCATCGCGCTCTTCCTCGAGATGAAGCACGGCTCCTGGAGCGCGGCGACGCCGGGCGGCCGCGCCGAGACGGCCGGCGCCCGCGGCAAGAAGCCGCCGCGCGATTAGCGTTTCCAGGGCCGTGCGAGGCCGGCTCGCGCGTCGCGGGCCGGCCCGATGAGCTTTTTCCTCACGAGGCGATCAGGGCCACCAGATCGGCGCGATGCCGTCGCGATAGGGCAGAACCTCGAAGCGGCGGCGGTTCGGCAGCGTCTCCTGCATGAACCAGCTGCGCTGATTGTCCTCCATCGGCTGATAGGCGAAATAGGTCGCTTCCACCATATAGCGATTGGTGGAGCCGACCGGCACGACCGGGCCCGGATCGAGCCAGCTGCGGCGCGGAACGACGAGCGGCTGGCGCACATAGGGGATGGGGCCGGTCGCCACGATGACTCCCGCCGGCGCGATGACGGGATGACGATGCGCCGCGCGATGAGTCTTTGCGAGCGCCTCGCCCGCCGTCGCGAGGGCGAGAAGGCAGGCGAGTCCGGCCGACAAATTGACGAAATGACGCATCCTCATCTCCTGATTCCGATATCGACGCGATCATAACCAATCGCGCCGCCGGGCGATACGGGCCGCCGTGCGGCGCGCCTCATGAAAGCTGAAGGCGGCCCGGCGAAAGCGCCGGATCGCCCCTAAGCAACGTCGATCTCAGTGGCGCGCGGCGCGTTTTTTCGGCGCCGGCTTGGCGGCCTCCGCCTCGCCCGCAGGGGCGGCGGCGAGGCATCCCGGCCCTTCGAGCCTGGGGAAGGAGCGAGCCAGCGCTCTATTGTCGCCGGATGGCAGATAATAGACCCGATCGAGCAGGCAGCCCAAGGCGCGGCGATCCATCGGCTTGGTCCCGACGCCGCAGGCGACGCCCGCCATTTCCATCGACAGGCTGGCGTTGACGAGGCGCACGGCGAGGCAGGAGCGCTCGCCCGCGGCGGCCGCGGCGGCCGCGGCGGCCGCGGCGACGCCGCCCTCGCGCAGCGACAATTTGATTTCGGCGGCTTCGAAAGCGCCCGCGCGCGTCACCAAGGGCGTCGGCTGGCCGATGCGGACCACGCCGAGGCCGGCCCGGGCGGCGTGCCGCGCCACATCGAGGAAGAAATCGGAATTGCCGAGCTTTTCGCCGGCCGGCTGCAGAATGTCGAGCCGCAGATAGGGCCTGCCATTGTCGAAGGCGCCGAAAGTGTGCGTCTCCTGACGCCCGCCCGAGGGCAGCGGCGGATCGAAGGCGATTTTCGGGTCCTTGTCGATCTCCGGCGCCTCCAGACGAAAGGCGGCGGTCCGCTCCGGGACGGCGGCGGGCGCCGTTGCGGCGGCGGGCGTCGCGCGCGCCATCGGCGTGGCGGCGGGCGACGGCGCGGGCTGCTGCTGCGGCGCGCGGACGAAGGCGAGCGAGCCGGCGAGCACGAGAAGCGCCACGACGCCCATCGACACTGCGGCGAGATTGCCGAGCGGGCGGGCCCTCAACGGGCCGGCGGCATAAGGGAGGTCATCGCCGGAAACCGACAAACTCATGACGCAACTCCAACGGCCCGACGTCTCGCGGGCTTCACATACGGATCGGGCGCGCTGTCCCGAGACATAATCTGCCGATGAACATTGGCGTTAAGCGTAAACATTCCGTTGAGCATGGCGGAGTTTCCGCTCGCCGCGGGGACGGGCGGCGCAAAGGCGCAGGGCTTGCGCCGCCAGTCGCGACGTCGAGACAAACTTCGGACAAGAAGCTCCGCAAAAGAGAAGCGTCCGGATCGACATAGGCGCGACACGACGTCGCTCTCATCCGGTAAACCTCGAGGAAGTGGCATGAAGATTCTCGCAACGGCGGCTGTCGTGACTTTTATCTCTTTTCCCGCCTGCGCTGAAAAAGTAGCGTTCGGATGTCAGCTGGTGACGCAATACAGCGAAGATCAAGTCGGTTATCTTCTGAGCGAGGCGCGTTCGGTCATCGGCGACCACGAGACCAATCGCATCTACGGCCATTACGTGAGCCTGCGCAGCGCCTGCCAATATGACGGCGGCGCCACGCGCGTGGTGAATGTCCCGCCGGCCCTGCGCGATCTTCTCGCTCAGAACGGCGTCGACATTCGCCGTTTCGCCGCGCGGCGGATGTGAGCCGCGTCAATGGCGGCCGCGCTTCCTGCCGGCCGCGGCCCCGCGAATCTGCGCCTTGCAGGCGCGGCTGAGCCCGCCGAAATTGGCCTTCAAGCAGCTTTCCACCGCCGCCTCGTCGGGCACGTAGCGCTCGCAGAATTTATAGGCGTCGTCCGTGCAGGCCGAGCGCTGGCGGGCCGTTCCGCGCGTCGCCGCGTCGGCCGAGGCCGCGCAGATCAGCAAGAATGTGCAAGCCAATAGCAGCCTCATCCCGTCATCCTCCCTGTGGCGTGGCGCCGTTGCGCGCCCGTCTCGGCGCGAAATTGCCATAATTACGATAGGCGCGAGACGCTGCGCGGCAATCGGCCCGTGCGATCATCCTAAATAGGGCCGTGATCCTCTCGGGGGCGGGCGCCGCCTCGGACGGGGCTTGAAATCGGCGCGGCGCGTCTATTTAATAAGCATACTTATCAGAAGCACGGCTATAGAAAGCGTGTCCAATGCCCTCGCCGCCGCCGACGACCTTCTGTTTTCTGCTGCATGATGCGGCGCGGCTGATGCGTAAGCGTTTCGAGCAGAACGCCCGCCAATTGGGCCTGACGCGCGCGCAGACCCAGGCCCTGGCCTATCTGTCGCGCAATGAGGGCGTCAGCCAGTGCGTGCTCGCCGAAATGCTCGATCTCGAGCCGATCACCCTCGGCCGCACCGTGGATCGGCTGCAGACGATGGGCCTCGTCGAGCGGCGGCCGCATGAGAGCGACCGGCGCGTCTGGCTGCTGTTTCTGACCGAGACGGCCTGGCCTCTGGTCGAAGCCATCGCGCCCATCTCGGAGGCGACGCGCCTGGAGGCGCTGGCCGGCGTCAGCGACGAGGACCGGGCCACATTGATGCGCGTGCTGGGGACCGCGCGCGCCAATCTGATCGAAAAAATGAGCTGTTCCGCGAAGAAGCCGAAAGCGCGGAGCGCCGTCGGCTGAGCGGAAGCGTTACGTGGCGAGAGCGATGCGGACAGCGGCCCGCGTCGGGTGAGAGTGGAAGACGTTCATGGAACTCGTCAAATATGCTCTCAAATTTCGGCTGACGTTCTACGTCCTGGCCATATTGATGACGTTCCTCGGCGGCGCGGCGATCGTCTCGACGCCCAAGGACGTGTTTCCCAACGTCGACATCCCGGTCGTGACGGTCATCTGGTCCTACACCGGCCTCTCCACCGCCGAGATGGAGAGCCGCGTCACCACTTACGCCGAGCTCTCCACGAGCAACAACGTCAACGGCATTCGCAATATGGAGAGCCAGACGCTGCAAGGCGTCGCGGTGATGAAGATCTATTTCCAGCCGGATGTGAACATAGAGCTCGCCATCACGCAGGTCGTCTCGGCGATGAACTCCATTCGCGCCTTGATGCCGCCCGGCATCAATCCGCCGACCGTCATCCGCTATTCGGCCTCGCAAGTGCCGGTCATTCAGCTGGCGCTCTCCAGCAAGAGTCTCAACGAGCAGCAGCTCTACGACATGGGCCTCTATCGCGTGCGCCAGCAGCTGACGACGACTCCCGGCGTCACTCTGCCGACGCCCTGGGGCGGCAAGCAGCGCCAGATCATGGTCGATCTCGACACGGCGACGCTGCAGGCGCGGGGCTTGACGCCGCTCGATGTCGTCAACGCCATCACCGCCGGCAATCTGGTGGTGCCGTCGGGCCTCGTGAAATTCGGCGATCTGCAATATGTCGTGCGCCTCAATTCGACGCCCGACGCGCTGTCGACGCTCAACAGCATTCCGATCCGCGTGGCCGATGGCGCGCCCTTGCTGATCCGGGACGTGGCGCAAGTGCGCGACGGCAGCCCGCCGCAGCAGAATATTGTGCGCGTCGACGGCTCGCGCGCCGTGCTCTTGACCATATTGAAGAACGGCAACGCCTCGACGCTCAATGTCGTCGAGAATGTGAAGGCCGGCATCGCCAAGCTGCGCGAGGCGATTCCCAAGGACACCAACATAGCGGAGCTGTTCGACCAGTCGGTCTTCGTCTCCAACGCAATATCGGACGTGCTGCACGAGGGAATCATCGCCGCCGGCCTCACCGCGCTGATGATCCTTCTGTTCCTGGGGTCCTGGCGCTCGACCCTGATCGTGGTCATCTCGATCCCGCTGTCGATCCTCACCTCGCTCGCCATACTCAGCGCGCTCGGCCATACGATCAACATCATGACGCTGGGCGGCATGGCGCTCGCGGTCGGCATATTGGTGGACGACGCCACAGTCGCCATCGAGAACACCTATCGTCTGTTCGAGGAGGGCAAGGATTTCCGCCATGCGGTGGCGGAAGGCGCCGCCGGCATCGCCAAGCCGGCGCTGATCTCCACGCTCGCCATTTGCGCGGCCTTCGTGTCCGTGCTCTTCCTCACCGACGCCGCGCGCTTTCTCTTCGTGCCGCAGGCTCTGGCCGTCGTCTTCGCCATGCTGGCCTCCTATTTCCTGTCGCGAACGCTGGTGCCCATATTGATGGACCAGCTGCTCATCCATGAGCATCACGCGGAGCGCGAACGCGAGAGTGACGCGCGGGGTCTCGGATTTTCGGCGGCGCTGACGCGCATTCAGCTCGGCTTCGAGCATGGGTTCGAGAAGCTGCGCGGCCAATATGCGCTGCTGCTGGTCGCGGTGCTGCGCCACAAGGGCCGCACGCTCGCCTTTGTCGCCGGCGTCTTCGCTTTCGGCGCCTTTCTGTTCGTCTCCGTCGGCGAGGATTATTATCCGCAGATCGACGCCGGCCAGATGACGCTGCATGTGCGCGGCCGCTCCGGCCTGCGCATAGAGGAGACCGAGCGTCTCTTCCAAAAGGTCGAGGGCGTCATTCGCGAGGTGATCCCGCAGCATGAGCTCGCTCTGCTGATCGACAATATCGGCCTGCCGCAGATCACCTATAATTACGCCTTCTCGGACGGCACGACGGTCGGCTACAATGACGGGCAGATCATGATCTCGCTCGCCCATGGCCATGCGCCGACGGCGGTCTATATGCGCAAGCTGCGTGAAGTTCTGCCGCTGCGTTTTCCAGACTCGATCTTCTATTTCCAGCCGGCCGACATCGTCACGCAGATTTTGAACTTCGGCCTGCCGGCGCCGATCGCGCTGCGCGTCGTCGGCCGCGATGCGCCCGGCAACAAGGTGATCGTGCGCAAGCTGCTGGATCGCGTCAAGGAAGTGCGCGGCGTCGTCGACGCGCATATTCATCAGATTCTCGACGCGCCGGAATTCTTCGTCGATATAGATCGCTGGAAGGGGCAGCAGCTCGGCGTCAGCGTTCAGCAGGTCGCCAATAATGTGAATATCTCGCTCTCCTCCTCCTTCCAGGTGACGCCCAATTTCTGGGCCGATCCGACGACCGGCATTCCCTATCAGGTGGCGGTGCAGACGCCGGAATATCGCATCGCCTCGCTCAACGCCTTCGCCAATACGCCAATTTCCGATCTCACCGGCGGCTCTTCGGCGCAGGTCGATCTTTTGACCAATGTCGCGCAATGGAAGCGCGGCGTGGAGCAGAGCGTCGCCACGCACTCCAACACGCAGCCGACCTATGACGTCTACGCCAATATTCAGGATCGCGATCTCGGCGGCGTGGAGCGGGATTTGCGCAAGGCGATCGCCGAGATCGAGCCGGAATTGAAGCCCGGCAACTACATCGTCATCCGCGGCCAGATCGACAGCAAGAATCAGGCTTTCGCGCGCATCGGCCTCGGCCTCGTCGCCTCGATGATCTTCGTCTATCTGCTGATGGTGGTGAACTTCCAGAGCTGGGGCGATCCTTTCGTCGTCATATTGGCGCTGCCCATCGCCTTTTGCGGAATCGTCTTCGCGCTCTACGTCACCGGCACGACCTTCTCCATTCCGTCATTGATGGGCGCCATAATGTCGGTCGGCGTCGCTTCGGCCAATTCCATCCTGCTCGTCACTTTCGCGCGCGAGCATCGCGAGGAGACCGGCGTCTCCGCTGAAGCGGCGGCGATCGAGGCCGGGCTGACGCGTATTCGTCCGGTGATCATGACGGCGACGGCGATGTTCGTCGGCCTTCTGCCCATGTCGCTCGGGCTCGGCGAGGGCGCCGAGCAGAACGCCGCGCTCGCTCGCGCGGTGATGGGCGGCATCGCCTTCGGCACATGTTCGACTCTGCTTTTCGTGCCTTTCCTCTATTCGCTGCTGCGGCGTGGAGAGGCGCAACCTCCGAGGGATTATCTATGACCGAGACGTTGCAGCCGCAGGGACGCGGATTCGCTTCGACCGGCGTCGGCGTGCGCGAGGCGCCGCCGCCGCGCCTGCGAAGGTTGCCTTTCTTTCTTGTGCTCGCGCTGCTCGCTCTGGTGCTGCTCATCGGCTTTCGCCGCCATGCGGCGCAAGAGCACGATGCGCAAATGTTTCAGCAGGAGCAGGCCAACGCCCCGCTCAGCCTGCGCGCGACCAAAGTGACGAAAGTCGCGGGCCCCGTGCATGTCGAGCTGCCGGGCCAGACGCTCGCTTGGGAGCAGGCGCGTCTTTTCGCCCGCGCGACGGGTTATATCGCCGAGCGTCGCGTCGACATCGGCAGCAAGGTGAAGCAGGGCGATCTTCTCGTTCGCATTTCCGCGCCCGATCTCGACCAGCAATATTCGCAGGCGCTGGCGCAGCTCGCGCTCAACAAGGCGCAGCTCCTGCAATCCAAGGCGCAGGTCGAGCAGAACAAGGCCAATCTCAACCTCGCCAAGCTCACCTATGGGCGCAGCTCGCAACTCGTCAAAAACAATTACGAGAGCAAGCAGAACAACGACATCAACGCCGCCAATGTCGAGACGCAGGCCGCCAGTCTGCAATCGGCGCAGGCGGGCGTCGAGGTGGCGCAGGCCAATATCGCCGCGGCGCAGGCCAATGTCGATCGGCTGAAGGAGCTCGTCGGCTTCAAGGACGTCGCCGCGCCGTTCAAGGGCGTGGTGACGGCGCGCAACATAGAGGTCGGCGATCTCGTCAGCGCCGACGCCAATAGCGGCACGCCGCTGTTCTCCATGGCGCGCGACGATATCATGCGCGTGCAGGTGTCGGTGCCGCAATCGGAGGCGGCCGGTCTCGTCGATGGGCTCGAAGCCAAGGTGCTGCCGCCGGAAATGCCCGGCAAGAGCTTCAAGGGGCGCATCGCGCGCAACGCCAGTTCGCTCGCCGCCGCCTCGCGCACGCTGCTCACCGAGGTCGACGTGCCCAATCCGACCGGCGAGCTGAGGCCGGGCATGTTCGTGCGCGTGGTGCTGGACATTCCGCGGCCGCGGCCGCTGGTGAACATACCGGCGCCGTCGATCCTCTTCGGCGCCGACGGACCGCGCGTCGCGGTGATCGACAAAGACGATGTGGTGCGAATGGCAAAGATCGGCATCACGCGCGATTTCGGCACGAATGTCGATGTGGATCAGGGCTTGACCGGCGACGAGACCATCGCGCTCGATCCGCCCGCCGACATTCGCGACGGCCGCAAGGTGACGATCCGCAAGTGAGCGGGAGTCACTCGACGTCGAGCGGCGCTGTTCCCTTGGGCGCGCCATCGGCGCCGAGTGTGATCTTCTCTATGCGGGCCTCGGCCTCGCGCAGCAGCGCGTCGCAGCGCTTCTTCAGCGCCTCGCCGCGCTCATAGAGCTTCACCGAATCGTCGAGCGAGACGCTCGCCTTCTCGAGCTTGCCGACGATCTCCTCGAGCTCCTGTATCGCCTTTTCGAAGGGCAGGGCCGCGATATCGGAATTGGCGTCGGACAATTGGCTTGCGGACAATTGGGTCTTCCCTTCGGCTCACGGTTGCGCCGCCGGGCGAGAGACGGCTGGCGATCAGTCGCTCTCTACCACGAAATGCTGCGGGAAGGGCGTGCCGCCGCCGTCGATCTGGCCCGCCGCCCCGGCGGCGCGGCGCAGATTGGGCCGCGCCAGCACGGGGCGCAGAATGGCCGGGATCACGGCGCGATTGATATAGGCGCCGAAGCAAGTGTGCAGGCCATAGCCCCACAGAATATATTCGCCCCAGGGACGATCGACGCGGAACTCGTTCGGCTTCTCGATCTTCAGCGGATCGAACATGGCCGAGAGATTGGCGGCGAGCACCATGGCGCCCTCGGGAATTTTGCGGGCGCGGAAGGTATTGGCGGCGATCACCGTGGAGCGGTTGGCGCGGCGATAGATCACGGGATTGACCGGATTGAAGCGCAGCGCCTCGAAGAGATAGGCGCCGAGCAGCGCCTCGTCGCCGGCTTTCGCCGCGGCATGGGCGCCGGCCAGCGCCTCCGGCCGGTCGAGCAATTGGTCGAGCGCCTGCACCGAGGCTTTAGAAATGGTCGGGATCGCGCCGATGACGAGGCCGATGAGATTGTTGCGAATGGCGAGATCGTCGAACTCCGGCGCGCCCTTCTGCAGCTCGAGCGCGCGGCCGAGCACATCGTCCTTCGTCTCTCCGCTCGCCTTGCGCGCGGCGATGGCGGCGTCGATCGCCTTGCGCAGCTCGGCGGCCGCCATCAACGCCTTCGTCTCGATCGCCGGATCGCCTTTGAGATCGACGAACAGCCACCAGAAAAGGCTCGTCGCCCAATGAATGGCGTCGGTCTCGGCCTGCGCCGAGACGCCGAAATATTCGGCGACGATGGCGGAGGGGACGCGCAGCGTCAGCTCCTGCGGAACGTCGATGCGCGTCGGAAAGGCGCTCGCATAGGCCTCGGCGCGGGCGCGGGCCAGCGGCGTCACCAGCGTCTCGACGTCGTCGCGGCGCATAGCGAGCTTCATCAGCGAGGTGTCGTGCTGATATTGCGCCGTATTCTGCATTCCGAGGAAGAAATTGGGGCCGCCTGTGATGGCGCGCATCTTCGGCTCGTAGACGACGGCGAAATCTTCCTCTCGATCGAGCACCTCGATCACATCCGTGGCGCGGGTGACGAAGGCCGTGCCATTGTTCTCGTAGCTAATGATCAATTGCTTGGCGATGAAGAAATTGGGCAGCACGGCGCGCAGCACCGCAAAGACCTTGATCTGCGAACTCGGAAGAGTGAGCGCGCCGACGAGTCGCTCCTTCAGTGGTCCCTTGCTGGAGAGGAGAGCGCGCGCCGCCACCGCGAGCAGCGAGAAAAAGGCGACGACGGCGTCCGCGAGCGTCAGCGCATAGGCGCGCAGAGAGGCCATAATGTTTTTCAGCAAAGTCATCGTCTCTGTCCCGCTGTCTATCGCCGGAAAGGCCGTCTCACCCTCCCCTTCTGGGGGAAGGTGAGACGGCGAAGCCGTCCGGGGTGGGGTTGTTCCCAGAGCTTGGGGACGTGTCACCCCGCTCCCGAGCGCCTGCCTACTCGTCAGGTCGGATCGACCGTGCCCATGCCGATCATGCGCAGAGCGGTGAGGCTCGGCACGAAGAAATATTCGCCGCCGCGCGTCTCCACGAATTGCGGCAGACCTTCGGCGATATAAGGCGGCTTGCCCGACGCGGGGTCGGACGGCACCACGAATTTCGCCTTGGGCCCATTGCGATCGCGGGCATAATCGTCCGGCGTGTCGGCGCCTTGCGAATGATTGCCGACGATCGGGCAGGTGTCATTGCCCGCGCGCGCGTCGACGCCATAGTGAATCCATTGCTGCTGCACGAATTCGAACTGGCGGGCGAGGCTCGAGCAGACGACCAGCATGACGATGCCATGCTCGTCCGCATCCGTCGTGTCGGGGCCGGAGGAGCCATAGGGCAGGCCGCGACGCAGGATGCGGCGGCGATTGTTGAGCACGGACCCTGCCGCCTGCTTGGGCTGGCCGGCCGCGACCCAAGGGTCGAGCGCGTCGCGCGTGTTGACGCGGCGCGTATGCGAGGTCATCGGGCAGGCGCCGCCGTCGGGGTCGTCGCGATAGGTGAAATCGACGAGCTCGCGCTCGCGCTCCGGCGAGCCTTCTGGATATTTCTCGTTGAACGCCTGCCAGGCGGCGAAATCCTTCGCCTTGATCAGCGGCACGCCGTCGGACCAGCGGCCCGCCATTTTGGCGACCAGGGTCTCGCGCGCCACCTCTACTGTGAGGCCGCGGACGGCGGCGAATTTCTCGGCCTGATCGTCGATGAATTTGCGCCAGGAGGCGACGTTCTCGTGCAATTTGCGATAGGCGAGGAAAGTGCCGTTGCGGCTGAAGGAGAGCGGCATGGCGGCGCCCGGAATCTCCTGCGCTTCGTCGGGATAGCCGAGCAGGAATTCGCCGGCGGCCAAAGCCCGCCAAACGCCATTGCCGTCGACCGCGCCTTGGCCGACCGCCGCCGCCTGTTCCTTGTCCGCCGGATATTGTCCCTCGAACACAGGATCGCTGATTCCGTCGGAAAAGCCGAAATGCTCTTTGGGCGTCGGCCGTCCCTGCGCGTCGAAGAGAGCGGTGAGGTCCTGATAGAGCGGCTGGTGCGGATAGTCCGGCGGATTATGGCCGCCGAGCACGCTCACCTGATTTTCCGCGGCGAGGGCGACGATCGACTCCGTCGCCGCGTCGAGATCGGCGGCGCTCGCCGTATAGCGCTGGTTGAGCACGATGAGAATGTGGACGGCGGTCTCCGGCGAGGCCGGCTGCCAGACCTTGTCCCATTTGTCCTGCCAATTTCTGCCGGAGAAATCATCGCCCAACATGCGCGCGCGCTTGGCCATGCCGTCGATGAACTCGTCCGGCAGGCCGCGCAGCGTGCGCGTCGGCACGCCGAGCATGAGCAGGCCGTAGAAGGTGAAGGCGATATTGACCGTGATCGCCGGCGGCTCCACCGCGCCGCCCGATCCCTTGCTGTCCAGCGCCGAGGTGACGCGCGGCAGCAGCTGCGTCACGAAATGGCGGCCATTGGCGGCGCGATCGGCCGCGTCGCCGCCGATGTTCAGCAATATGGTGCGGCCTTTGAAATAGCCCTGCTTGGGATAGGCTTCGAGAATATTGCCCTGAATATCCGCGAGGTCGAGAACGACTGACATTTTCCGCCCCTAGATTCCGATGGCCCCGGCCTTTTGCGTCGGTTCTGCGACGTCGTCCGGCTTGTTGGCGTCGATGAAAGATTTGAACGAGTCGTAGAGGCTCTGCGCCGAGGCTTCGTCCGAGCCCGCCGCGTCGAACTGGCGATCGATGGCGAAGCGCGTGAATTCGCGACGCAGATAGAGCGCCTTGAGAACCTCCGGCAGAGTGGAGTTCGGCGCCGCTGGAAAGGGCTTCTTGCCGAAGTCCAGAACGTAGAAATAGATGGAGGCTCCAGCGGCCGCGACGCCGGCGACGAGCGCGATCAGCGCGCCGAGGAAACCCTGCAGGAAAGCGGGCAGCAGCCAGAAATAGACGAGCGCCGCGACGGCCGCCAAAATGCCCAGCCCGACGAGGCCGAGCTTTTGTAGCGACAGATTCGGCAGCTGGTCCGCCGGCACGCCGTCGAGCCAGTAATCGTGGAACGGCATCGTCGTCTCGATCTGGCAGTCGGCGATATATTTGGCGAAGCTCGCGGCGTCGGTGACGCGCGCCTCGAAGCCGAGGCAATATTTGAATATCTCCTTCAGCTCCGCTTCCGAGCGAATCCACAGATCGCGAAGATAGGCGTCGCGCTCGGAATCCGCGCCGCTCGCCGCGTCGAAATCAGCGGAGAAGAAGAGGAAGGGACAGGAGAGGCGATCTTGCGGCTGCGCGATCACCGGATTGAGCATATCCTTGTATTTCTGGTCGATGGACAGCGCCGGAGCGGCGGCGACCAGCAGCGTGTTGGGTTGCTCGCGGCCATTATAGGCGACATCGTCGATGACGACGAAACGGGCGAAATGATTGCGCGAGCTGCGCGCGAACGGGCTGCGCTCTCCGCGCGGCAGCAGCGACAGCCGCTTGCGCAGCGCATGAGCGGGAGAAGCCGAGCCGCCGCTCTCCTCGAAGATCGGCGCGGTGCTGATCGGAATGAGGGTCGTGAGGAAATAGGCTCCGCTGTCGAAGGTCGGCATGGCGTCCTCTTTCGGAAAAATTCTCGATCGTCGCGAGGGAGTTCTTGATCGTCGAACGAAATGGATCAGCGGGCGGCCAGCGCGAGAGCGCCGGCGTTGGCCAGATAATCCGCGCGGTCTCTTTCCGCATTCTCGGTGTCGTTGCTGGCGACCGGCGCATAGCCCTCATAGCCGAGGTCGTTCTGCACGGAGACGAGGTGGCGCACATAGAGCGCGCGGAACTGCTCGGGCGTCGAAGAGGCGTGGGCTTGCGCGAGCGCGAGCAGCGCGCGCCGCACGCGCAGCGCCGCCTTCACATCGGGCTGCGCGGCGCCGGGAACGGAATTGTAGTAATAATTCGTGTCGATCTGATTGGCGCGAATATAATTCTTGAACGGCGTGATCGGCACGGAATGCGGATATTTCGTGCTCGTGTACCACAGAAGATCGAGGCCGTTGGGCAGGCCGTCGGCGAAAGCGTCGATATATTGATCCCAGGTGCCGTTGAAATTGCTGCAGAACAGCAGATAGTCATTGGCGAGATTTTGCTTGCCCTGGCCGAGATCGGGCCATTGGTCGCGCTTGACGATGGCCCAGCGCGCGAAATGAATGAAGGAGAGGCCGAGCAAACCGCCGAGGGAGGTGGGAATCGATCGGGAAATCATGAAGCTGAAACGATTGAACCATGTCCGCCAGGGTTTCATCGGCGTAATGACGTTCATTCCATAGGCTTTGCCCGTGACATTCGACATGATCGCGGCCTCGAAAAAATATTCGATTATTTCCGGCTACGGATAGCCGCATTTTTTCCAAAAGACAATATGCGAAGCGCGGCGCAAATCGCTCCGGCGCGCTCAAGAATGGTCGTTTATTTCCGCATGTCCCGCAATTCGCAGGATGTTCGGAAATTCGCCGCGCATGGCGCGCTCCACTTCGTCGACGGCCGCGTGCGTGGCGTCGACGGAGAGCTGCGGATCGACGCAGCAATGATAATTGACGACCAGCCCCTCCGCCGTCTCGCGCGCGCGGACATCGTGGACGTCGCTGACTTTTCCGCCGCGCGCGGCATGACGCGCGAGGGCGTCGGCGATCGCGCGCTGCGTCTGCGGCTCGGCATCCTGGCCGGCGAGCAATTGCGGCTCCGAAGGCTCGATATGCGTTTCGATTTCGATCGATTCGCCGAATTCCTCGCGAATCGCCTGCTCGAGATCGCAGGCGATCTGATGCGCGCGCCCATGCGACATGCCGCCGTCGAGCTCCATATCCAGCGTGATGGAGAGGCGCTCGCCCACCGTTTGCGCGATGATGTGATGCACCTGAATGCGGCGGCGCGCGGCGACGAGCAGAATGCGCTCGATTACGGTCTCGTCGTCGAGCGCGATCGGACGTGTGGCGAGCGCGATCTGCGCGCCGGGAATGGCGCGCAGAATCGCGGAATTGGCGTCCTCCTTTATGCGCGCCGCGCGCTCCAGAGGCAGCGTGCGCGCGACGCCGATGACCGCCTCGCCCATCACTTTCGGTCCAGCGGTGCGCAGGCGCAGGCTCTCCACCGCTATGACGCCGGGCGTGGCGCGCAGAATTTCCTGAATTTGCGGCACCAGCTCCTGCGGCGCGGCGTCGAGCAGCGTCGCCACCGTGCGGCGGCCGAGCCTGTAGCCGGCGATAGCGATGAAGGCGGCGACCCCGATTGCGGCCAGCGCATCGCCCTGGGCGAAGCCGGCGCGCGTCGCGGCGAGGCCGAGAATGACCAGAGCCGAGGAGACGAGATCGCTCGCAAAATGCAGGGCGTCGGCGGCGAGCGCGTCGCTCTGCGTCTCTTCGGCCACGGCGCGAAGGCCCCGGGCGCGCACGAAATCGACGACGATAGAGAAGAAGAGCACGGCGAAGATCGGCCAGCCGGCGTCGATCTCGACTTCCGGCTCGCCGAGCCGGCGCGCCGCCTGGCCGGCGACGACCAGCGCGAGGCCGAAGAGCAGCCCGGTCTCGATCAGCGCGGCGAGCGATTCGACCTTGCCATGGCCATAATGGTGCCGCTCGTCCGCCGGCTTCTCGGCCTGGCGCACGGCGACATAGGTGAGCACTGTGGCGGCGACGTCGGCGGCCGAATGGCCGGCCTCCGAAATCAGCGCCAGCGAGCCCGAGGCGAGGCCGGCCACGAGCTTGGCGAGCGTCAGCGCGGCGCTGGCGGCGATCGAGGCTTTTGCGGCCGCGGCCTTGCGGGCGGCCGGGTCGGTGGCTGTATGGGTCGTGTCGGACATGGGGGCGGATCGGTTGGTCGGCGCGCCGCCGCGCCGCTGATCCCAGACTTAACAACACAGTGCGACGGGCGCAAATCGATGGTCGGCGGCCCTTTTCCGCGTCGTGGCCGCCGCGCCGTCTCGGGCTCGCATCTCTTTGTGATTTCCGCTATGTGGTGGAAAAGAGCGGCAGAAACAGGAGTGTCAGACATGCGCGCGAGGATGAGACGGGCGCTGTTCGCCGCCGTCGCCTGCGCCACGGCGCAAGTCGGTTGGCCGCAAGTCGGCTGGTCGCAAGTCGGCTGGTCGCAGGCCACCGCGCCGCAAATCGCAACCGGCGAGGCCGCCTCGGGGCAGGCGGTCTCGAAGCCGGAGATCGCGCCTTTCGGGCGCGGCTCTTTCGACGCCATCCGCAAGGCCCATGCCGGCCGGCCGCTCATCGTGCATTTCTGGTCGGTGACCTGCTCCATCTGCGTCGCCGAGCTGGCCGATTGGGCGAAGCTCGCCCGGGAGACATCGGGCGTGGATTTCGTCTTCGTCAATGCCGATCCGGAGAGCGACCGCCATCGCGCCTTGTCCCGCATGGAGAAGGCGGGGCTGCGGCAGGCCGCCAATTTCGCTTTCGCCGATCGTTTCGTGGAGCGGCTCTATTTCGAGGTGGATCAGGCCTGGGCGGGCGAATTGCCCTTCACCGCGCTGGTCGCCGCCAATGGCCGACTGGTCACCGAGATCGGCGCGCTCTCCGATCTGAAGCTCGCGAGCTGGCTCGCGGACAAGGCCGAGCGCTGAGCTTCATCGCGTCGCGCCCGGCGTCCACAGCACATCGCCCGCGTCCTTATTGGCGTAGCGCGCGGCGACGAAGAGGAAATCGGAGAGGCGGTTGACATAGCGCAGCGCCGTCTCGCCGACGGATTCGTCCGGGGCGTTGGCGAGCGCCACCATTATCCGCTCGGCGCGGCGGCTCACCGTGCGGGCGAGGTGGAGATGCGCGGCCGCCGCCGTTCCGCCCGGCAGCACGAAAGATTTGAGCGGCGCGAGCGGGGCGTTGAGCGCGTCGATCTCGCGCTCCAGCCGATCGACCTGCGATTGCACGATGGCGAGGCTGTGCTCGGGCAAAGTCTCGCCGGGCGCGACCGGCGTCGCCAACTCGGCGCCGAGATCGAAGAGGTCGTTCTGGATGCGCGCCAGCATGGCGTCGAGGGCCGCATCTTCGCCCGTGGCGAGGCGGGCGAGGCCGACGGCGGCGTTGGTCTCGTCCACGGCGCCATAGGCCTCGACGCGCAGATCGTCTTTGCGGCGGCGCTGGCCGCCGACGAGAGAGGTGGCGCCGGCGTCGCCGCCGCGTGTGTAGATTTTGTCGAGGCGGACCATCGGCGGCTCCTCTAATGACGGAAGGCGAGGATCGCCAGGATCAGCAGCAGCGCGCAAAATTGCAAGCCCACGCGCCAGCGCATCAGCTTTTGCGAGAGATTGCCGTCGCCCCCGCGCAGCACATTGCCGAGGCCGAGCAGCACGACGATCGCGACGGCGGCGACCGCGCCCATGACGGCGATATTGGACCAGCTGGACATCATGGGGCCCGCGCCCTCCCGGATGCGCTCTGTTGCGCTTTCATGACTAATGGAGCGCAGGGCGATGAGCAAGCGGGGAACGGCGCCCCTCGACGACGCCGCAGCCGCTCGCACTCCGGCGCCTCGACCGGCTCGCCCGGGCCTGCCGAGGAGCCGCGCGCCGCGTCTCGGCTCCCGCTTTTCGGCTCACCGGTAATAGTCCGCATTTCGGCGGAGCGGCCATCCGCGCGACATTGATCGGCCCAAAGAGCGAAGCTGATTTCTCCGCTGCGCTCCGAGCGCAATTCGTCTCTTCGGAATGGACGAAGAGGACCATAATCCTTATTCGACGGGCCGGTTCATCGTCCGGCAATTCTTCAATTTGGAGAATGAGATGCTCGCGTCTTTTTACGAACGCCGTTTCAGGGGGGAAGCCTATCTGATCGCTTTCGTGGCGATCGTCGGATTGCTCCATCCTCTCTTGTATTGGTCCGTATTCTCCGGCGATGCGGAAATTCACCTCGTCTATGCGCGCAATCTCTTGCGCGGCCATCCGCTGGAATTCAATCTGGATCAGCCTAACAGCGGCGAAACCTCCATGGGGTTCATGCTGATCGACGCTCTGGCCATGTGGGTCGTCGGCGCCGCCATGACTCCGCTCGCCGTGAAAATCATTTGCCTCGCGGGCCTCTATGCGACTGCCGGCGTCACCTTTCTCGTCGCCGGGCGAATTGGTCTGCGCCGCCCCTGGCGCGAGCTCGCGGCGCTCCTCACTCTGTGGTTGCCGGGCAGCGTCTACAATGGCATGAGCGGCACCGAGAATGCGGTGTTCGCCGCCTTCGCCTGCGCCTATTTTTATCTCACGCTCCTATTTCGCTGGTACGATGAGAGACAGGGGCCGACGCTCCGCCAGGACGCGATCGCGGGCCTGCTCGCCGGCGCGCTCTTCTGGCTGCGCCCGGAAGCGCTTCCGCTGCTGCTCATTCTCGTGACCGTGCGGCTCGCGGGAGCCCATTGGTTCGGGAGGCGCATGGTTCGGGAGCTCGCCCAGCTCGGCGTTCTCCTCGGCGTCTTCGGCGCCGCCATCCTCGCCTATATCGCGATCTTCGTGCATTTCTCGCATGAACTTCCCTATGGCGCCGGACAGGCGCGCCGGCTGATGTCGTCGCATCTGGAAAGCGCCTGGATCGGGAAAGTCCCGGTCAACATCAAAGTCCTGGTTCGGATCGCCGCCTATTTCAGCATTGTCGTCCCCGCGCTCGCGGTCGTCGGATGGGCGCTGTTTCGCAATTCGTCCGACCGGAGCGAGCGCCTGACGATCATAGCGCTAGCCGCGGCCTTCTTCGGCTTTCTCGCCGCCTATCTGTTCAATGTGCTGCCGTCGTTTCATTTCGCGCGCTACACGATCTTCATATGGCCGTTCGGAATGCTCGCGGCGGCGCTCGGATTGCAGGCCGTCGCGCAGTCGCATTGGCCGCGGCGCGGGCTCGCCATGGGCATGATCGCGACATCGAGCCTCGGCTTTGTCGGAGTCGCCATCTATGAGCTCGGCTTGCGGCGCGACGTCTCGCGCAATTCCGATAGCCTCTATTCGGTCCAGGCGGCGCCCGAGCGGCGCGAAGCCAATTCTGCCAAGCTCGCGCAGTCGCTCGGGCTCGCGGTCGGAGCGCGGGCGACGCTCGGCCTGCAGGAAGTGGATACACGTTATGAGCTGACGGATAATTTCGAAGTTCGCTCTCTCGACGGCATCACCGATTCTCGCCTGCTCCGCTATCTTTGCGACGGCTGGGTCGATCATGACGGCTATGTGATCGATACGAAGATCGATTATCTGCTGGAATTCCCGAGCCTCGACCGCGCTCGATCCGTCTGGTCGATCGCCGATCTCGCGGAGCTCGCGGTGGGGGAGTCGGTGGCGCGCCCGGGCGTCACCTACACGAAGATCCGGCCGAGGATCGTGAAAGTTCAGCGAACCGTCGATCGCTCCTCCTCGCGTCCCGGCGACGCGTGCTCAACCAGCCGGACCACCGAGCCGACCTCGGGTCACGGGACGCAATAAGCTCCGCTCGCGCATTCGTTCCGCGAGCTTTGCCTGCGCGCGGAGCATGATGATGTGATGGTGTTTTAGCGGAGCCTGCGGCTTCAGGCCGCTCTGAAGGTCAGGAGTCTGTGCCCGAAATAGCTCGAGAGCGTCGGGACGCCGATCGCGACGCCGTGTCCGATCGGCTCGGCCAGCGCGCCGGCGAAATGGAGGGCGGGAAACACATAATAGACGAGCGCCATGGAGACCGCCCACACTTGAGCGACGCCCGCCAGATTGACGAGAACGAAAAACTTCACCTGCCGCTCCAGCGGCTGAGGCGAGGCCGGGAAGACGAAACGACGAAACAGCGCAAAGGCGACGACCATGCCGATCATATAGGCGATGGCGACGGCGAGCGGAAAGCTCACGATCCGCTCCAGCGCAAAGCGCGAAAGCCAATTCGCCAGAGCGGCGCAGCCGCCGAGCGCGATAAAGCAGGCGAATTGCCGCGCGTTCGCATCGGCTCTCATGTCGCTGTCGCTTTGCGTCGTCATGGACGAACCTCAAATATCGAGCTTGTTGAAAACCGGGGCTGGAAGATGCCGAATCGCCAGCATGATCCAGCGCCAGAAGGCCGGCGCATAGACGGTGGGGCCGCCTCTCTCCGCCGCTCGCGCGATGACCCGCGCGATCGTGTCGGGATCGGCCCATAGCAAGCCCTTCTTCGCGACGCCGGCCGTCATGGGCGTATCGACGAAGCCGGGCTTGACGACGACCGCGCGCGCTCCGACAGGCGCGAGCTTGTGCGCTATCCCCTCGACGAGCCGCGCGAGTCCGCCCTTGCTGGCGCCGTAGACGAAATTCGATCGGCGCCCGCGGTCGCCGGCGACCGAGCCGATGACGAGAAGAACGCCGGAGCGCTGCCGCTCCAAAATGGCGCTGGCCGCGAGGCACCAGGCGGCGGCGCTGCAAAAATTCGTCTGCATCAGCTCGGCCGCCGCAGCTGGCTCCGTCTCCAAGCGCTTCGGCTCGCCGAGCAGACCATAGGCGAGCAGCATGACGTCGAGACCGCCGAGGGCTTTCAGCATGGCGGCGAGTTCCGCGCCCGCATCGGCCGTCGCGCAATCGAGGACCAGCGGATGCGCCTGCGCTGCGCCTAAAAGTCTCAAATGATCCGCTATCGCGTCGAGTCGAGATTTTTCGCGGCCGACGAGAATGAAGCGCGCTCCTTCGCGCGCCCAGATCCGCGCCGTCGCTTCGGCGATCGCAGAGGCGGCGCCCAGAATTACGATACGCTTGCCCGCTCGAGTCACGAGCTCACCCTTCGCCAGAAATCCGAGCTCATGGCGGGATCCCTGTGAACGACGAATTCCCGCCATCGGGGAAACGAATGTCGGAACATTTTTCCCGTCATCCGACCATCCTTGGCCGGGTAGAGCGCGCCGCGCGCCTCTTCGACGATCGCGTCGAGCCGCGACATCAGGCGCAATGTGTCCATTCCACGATTGGGGAAGTCGAGCGCCAGCGTCACGCCCGCCCGCGGGAAGGACAGAAGGCCCGGCGACGCCAGCTCGCCGAAAGTCTTGAGAACGGCGAGGAAGGAGGCCTGGCCCGAACGCGTGATCTCGTCGAGCAGGATAGCGATGGCCTCGCGGGCCTTGCTTCTCGGAATGACGCATTGATATTGGAACATTCCGCGCCGTCCATAGAGCCTGTTCCAACCGCGGAGCGCGTCGAGCGGATAGAAATAGCTCGCATAATGCTGTCGCCTCAGTCCTCTGCGGGCGCGATTCGTCCTGTAGTAGAGTTCGTTGAAGCCGGCGATGGCGAGCCGATCGAGAAGGAAGACCGGCGCATCGCATGGAATGCTTTTCCAAGTGCGATCGTCATGGGCGTCCAGCGCATCGTCGGCGCGCCAATTCGCCCGGGAGAAGAGGCCGCGACCGAATTTCGTCCCGCGAGACACGCAATCGATCCAGGCGACCGTGTGTTCGAAATTTTCGGCGCTCTGCTCGGCGAGCGCCCAGAATTCGGAGAGGCTGCGATAGGGAATGGTTTCCACATCGAGATAAGCGCTCGCGATCCGCTCGAGCCGGAGCTCGGCCCATTCGATGATTCCAGTCAAGCCCAGGCCGCCGATCGTCGCCGCGAACAGGTCAGGCTCGGCAGTTGGCGAGAGGATGCGCCGACTGCCGTCGCTGCGCAATAGCCCGATCGATTCGATGTGTCGTCCGAATGATCCGGCCGCATGGTGATTCTTGCCATGCACGTCATTGGCGACCGCGCCGCCCAATGTGACGAACCGCGTTCCCGGCGTCGTCGGCAGGAACCAGCCACGCGGCGCCGAGAAGGCCAGAATCTGCGAGAGCGATGCGCCGGCTTCGGCGCAGAGCGTTCCGGTTCTGTCATCGAAGGCGATCAATCGATCGAGGCCGCGCATGTCGATCAGCGCCCCGTCCGAATTGAGGCATGAATCTCCATAAGACCGACGCAGGCCCGACGCCAGACGGCTGCTCGCTTCGGCGTCGCCGATCAGACTGTTCAGCTCGTCGCGGAACCGCGGACGCGCCACATGCTGCGAATGATTCGACGTGCGCCCCCAGGACCACACGCCATCGCGCCTCGCGAAATCAGAGGACATGGAATTGCTTCCCTTTGTCACCAGATCGCGGCGACGAAAATTGCGCCCATCGCAGCCGCATAGAGCAGGCTCACGCGATCCTTCAATGCGAACGCCACCGGATCGTCGTCGAGCTCGCCCCTGTGACACAGCAGCCAAACGCGCGCGAGCCACAGGAAGATGACGACCGCAAAGCCCCAGAGGAAATCCGGATGCTTGTAGAAGCCCTTGGGAAAGGCGTCTTCGACGAGGTAGATGACCATGACGAGGATCGTCGCCATCATGGCGCCGATTCCCGTCGCCAGCACGAAAGGCGCATCGCCGGCGTGATAGCCGCGGCCCGGCGTGCGCTCCTGCCCATGCGCCGCCATTCGCGTGATTTCCGTTTGCCGTTTGGCCAGGGACAGCGAAAGAAAGATGAACATCGAAAACACGAACAGCCATGGCGAGAAGGCCACATCGGCGACGACGACTCCGAGAGCGAGGCGCATGGTGAACAAGCAGGCGAGCAAAAAGACGTCGATGATCGGCTCGCGCTTCAAGCGGAACGAATAGGATAGGCTGACGACGAGATAGATCGCGAGCAGGATGACCGACGCCTGGCCGGCGATCCACGCCAGTCCGAACGCCGCTGCGCCGCAGGCCGCGATAAGTCCGATGCTCCAGACGATCGGCAGCTCTCCGCTGGCGAGCGGACGATTTTTCTTCGACCAATGCCGCCTGTCGTCGGCCAGATCGCAAAGATCGTTGAGCAGATAGGCGCCCGATGCGAGCAGGCCGAAGGCCAGGAAGGCCTCGAATGCGAAGATCCAAGCGCCGATGTCGAGGGCTTTACCGCCGAGTATGAGCGGAATGAAGACCAGCGCGTTCTTCGCCCATTGGTGCAGTCGCAGACCGCGCCGGATTCCCTTCAGGCCGAGCGCGCGCCTCGGGAAGGAGGCCACGATCTCCGTCACCTCGCGCGCCTTCTCGACGATGCGCGGCGAAGCTCCCGCGAACACCGCCGCCGAAGCATGTCGCCAGACATGGATGTCCGGAAAGGAATCGCCAGCGTAGACGAAGCCGTTCGGGTAGAGCTGCGTCAATGCATCGGCTTTCGCGCGTCCTCTCATATTGATCCGCCCGTCGGAAGAGACGACTTTGCAAATGAAGGGAAAACGCCTCGCGACCTTTTCGGCGATCGCATGATCGGCGGCTGTCGCCAGCACGATCGGTCGCCCAAATCGCGCTTCACGCTCCGCGAAGGTTCGAAGCGCGGGATTGCAAGGAAAGCCGGCGACATCGTCATCGGTGACGATCGCCGCCAATTTCTCTTTGACGACGGCGCGCCCCTTCAATGTCCAAGCCGGAACCCGCCACGCCTGCCACCACTTTCGCTTGATGAGCAGCAGCAGCGCCTCGTGAAGCGTGTCGGTGGTGACGAGAGTGCCGTCGAGATCGATGACCAGGGGAACGCTGAGATCATGACGCAGGGCGGGAATGTCGAGGCTGTCCATTTCGATGGCCGCGCCCGCCGCAACTGCCGATGCTTGCGCCATTTCGTCTCTCCTGCACGAAATCGGACATGAAATTCATCGAAACCGTTCACGATCCAATCTGCGCCGGCGTCTCGAAACGCCTCCGACGCCGGCGCCGCGCATTCGATCTCATCCACCGGCCGAGGCCGCGATCGCCTCCGCCTGCGTGCGCCGAACGCCGCGTCGCAACGAATTAATAAGCGATTTCGCGATTGCGCCCACCGAGTAATTTTCCTAACGAGCGCTTAACGCCGATGTGCAGTATCTTCTTCAATGAAGACGATGAGCAGAGCCCCTATCATTCCGCTGAGCTTTATCGATAGCATATATTTTCTACAATTATTCGTTTCGCTTCGAGGATACGGAGTTGCGACAATCACATCTGCTGATCATCGCTCTCGCTTTGATCGCGAAGCCGCCTCGCGCGTAAGGGAAACATCGCTGGAGTTCGACATCGATCGCGCTCCGACACTCTCTGCGCGAACCGCGGCCGGTCGAAATCGATTAAGCGGCAGAATCGACCGATGAATAATTTCTATCGCAGACCGACGAATCCCGGTCGCCTGACGGCTTCTCTCTTCGGCGACGCACGATCATAGGGCGTGCGATCGCCGCGCAACGGCGCCGAATCGGCGGCGCGACGACGAAGGTCGACGCTCGGGGATGTGATTCACCCGAAGTGCGGTAGCGTGGCGGATCGAAAATTTCTCGACCGGCCAGCCCCTGCGCCAGATGTCCTTACGCACGCGAAATGCCTATCGAAACGCTCCTACAGGACGGAACGATGCTCAATACGACATTGCAACGCGCTCCCATTCAGATTCTCGAAGACAAATTGCGACACAAGCAGGCGGTGATCGGAGTGATCGGGCTCGGCTATGTCGGCCTTCCGATCTGTATCGCCGCCGCTGAGGCGGGCTCGATGGTGCTGGGTTTCGACGTCGATCCGGCCAAGCCCGACGCATTGGTCCGCGGCAAAAGCTATCTCAAGCATATTCCCGACGACCGCATTCGATCGCTGCTGAGCGAGAACCGATTCGATGCGACGACCAATTTCGATCGCTTGTCGGAGCCGGACGCATTGCTGATCTGCGTGCCGACGCCGCTCGACGCGCATCTCGATCCCGATCTGTCATTCGTCGTGGCGACAGGCGAGCAAATCGCGCCCCGCCTTCGCCGCGGCCAGATCGTGATCCTCGAGTCGACCACCTATCCGGGCACGACCTTCGAGGTGTTGCGGCCCATTCTGGAGACCAGCGGTCTCGTCTGCGATCGTGACTTCTACCTCGCCTTTTCCCCCGAGCGGGAAGATCCCGGCAATCTCGAATTCTCGACCTCGCGCATTCCTAAAGTGATCGGCGCGGACAGCGTCGACGCATCCAATCTCGCCGCCATTCTCTACGATCAATTCGTCCCGCGAACGGTGGTCGTGTCGTCGAGCGCGACGGCCGAGGCGGTCAAGCTCACCGAAAACATTTTCCGCGCCGTCAATATCGCGCTCGTCAACGAGCTGAAGCTCGTTTACGGCGCGATGGGCGTCGACGTCTGGGAAGTCATCGAAGCCGCAAAATCGAAGCCATTCGGCTACATGCCTTTCTATCCGGGGCCCGGTCTCGGCGGGCATTGCATCCCGATCGATCCGTTCTACCTGACCTGGAAAGCGCGTGAATATGGCGTCGCGACGAAGTTCATCGAACTCGCGGGGCAGATCAATTCGAGTATGCCGCAGCATATCGTCAACGAGCTGGCGGGCGCGTTGGATCGTGCATCTGGTCGCGGCTTGAGCCGGTCGCGGATCTTGGTCGCGGGCGTCGCCTACAAGAAGAACGTCGACGACACACGCGAGAGCCCTGCGCTTCGAATGATCGAATTGCTCGAGGCGCGCGGCGCGCAGGTGCGGTTCTACGATCCCTTCGTGAGCGTCCTTCCGGACTCACGCGAGCACAAATCGCTGTCTGGCCGGCGCTCCGAGATCTGGGATCTGGTTCGACTCGCCGATTATGACGCGGTTCTCATCGCAACAGATCACGACGACGTGGACTACGCCGCTCTCGCGTCGAACGCAAAGCTGATTGTCGATACGCGCAACGCTTGCCGGCGGGCGGGCGTGACCAGCTCGAATGTCGTTCTGGCCTGACGAGAATCATTCTCCTATGTGCGGCGTCAACGGCATTTACGCTTACGCGGCGAGCGCCGGCCCGATCGATCGGGAAGCGCTCGTTCGCACCCGGGACCATATGGCCGAACGTGGGCCGGACGGGGCCGGCGAGTGGATCTCCGGCGACCAGCGCGTCGGCTTGGGTCATCGTCGCTTGTCGATCATAGATCTCTCGCCCGCCGGAGCGCAGCCGATGCCGAGCGCGGACGGGAGGCTCGTCGTCACCTTCAATGGCGAAATCTACAATCATCTCGAGTTGCGCGACAGGCTCGAGAAAAAGGGGCGTCGGTTCGTCAGCCGATCAGATACGGAGGTGCTGCTGCATCTCTATGCCGAAATGGGCGAAGCGATGGTCCGCGAGCTACGTGGGATGTTCGCCTTCGCTCTCTGGGACTCGGAGCGCGGCGTGCTTTTGCTCGCGCGAGATCCTTACGGGATCAAGCCGCTCTATTATGCGGACGACGGGAAAGTGTTTCAGTTCGCATCGAGCGTCAAAGCGCTGATCGCCGGCGGTCTGACGTCGCGTGTTCCCGATCCTGCGGGCGTGATCGGCTTCTATGTGTTCGGCAGCGTGCCGGAGCCATTCACCGTCTACCGCGCGATCAGCGCTGTTCCCGCCGGGACGACGATCATTGTCGGGCGCGATGGTGTGAAGGAGCGGCGCTACGCCTCGATCGCTCGCATTCTTCGGGACGCCGAGGATGAGGCGCTCAAAGCGAGCGACGAAGAATGCGACGAATGGTTTCGGGAAGCGCTTCTCGACAGCGTCCGGCATCACCTCGTCGCAGATGTCCCGGTGGGCGCCTTCCTGTCGGCCGGAGTCGACTCCGGGGCGCTGCTCGGTCTGATGCGCGATCTCGGTCAGACGCAAATCAAGACGATCACTCTCGAGTTCGATGAATTCGTAGGCGGGGCGAGCGACGAAGCCCCCGCTGCAGAGCGGCTCGCGAGGCGATACGGCGCCGATCATACGAAAAGGCGGATCGGCGCCGCCGAATTCAAGCGCGATCTTCCGCAGATCATCGCAGCGATGGATCAGCCGAGCGTCGATGGAATCAACTGCTGGTTCGTCGCGAAAGCGGCGCATGAGCTCGGACTGAAAGTGGCGGTCTCAGGCGTCGGGGGCGACGAGCTGCTCGGCGGCTATAGCACCTTCCATAGGGTGCCGCATTGCGTCAAATGGTTCGGCCTCGCCACGCGCATCGCCGGGAAGGGGACGGCTTTCGCGCGTCTCGTGGAAACGGCGCGCAGATCTGGCGTGCGTCTGCATCCGAAGGCGATCGGCCTCCTGGCCTACGGCGGCAGCGCGGCCGGAGCCTATTTGCTCTCTCGTGGTCTGTTTCTTCCGACAGAGCTCGACAGCGAGATCGCCGACGTGGACTTTTTGCGCGAGGGGCTCGTGCGGCTGGATCCGCTCGCGCATGTCGCCGCGGCGCTCGAGGATGGGCCGACATCGTCGTTCGGCGAGGTCGCGACGCTCGAGTCGAGCTTCTATCTCCGCAATCAGTTGCTACGCGACGCGGATTGGGCCGGCATGGCGCACTCTTTGGAGATACGCACGCCATTGGTGGACTGCAGGCTTTTGCGTCGCGTCGCGCCATTGCTCGGGCGTCGCCATCGGCCGAACGGAAAGTCGCTGCTCGCGAATGCGCCAAGTCGGGCGCTGCCGGAAGAAATCGTGAATCGACCGAAAACGGGCTTCGGAATTCCGGTCCATGCGTGGATGCGCGAAGCCTCGGCAGGGAACGATCCTTTGAAATTCGCCGCGGAGCGTGGCGTTCCCTGGAGCCGGGTCTGGGCGCGATGCGTTTCGTCGATGCATGCGTCGACGCCGATCGAATTGACGGAGCGATAATGTCGGATCCGCGAGCGCGAACCATCTGCTGCATCGTCGGAGCGCGGCCGAATTTCGTGAAAATCGCGCCGATCATGCGCGCGCTGACGGACTGCGACAGACTCACTCCTCAACTCATTCACACCGGGCAGCATTACGACGTCGCCATGAATTCGATTTTCTTCGACGAGCTCGAGATTCCACGGCCGGATATCAATCTCGAGGTGGGCTCCGGCACGGGGACCGAGCAGACGGCGCGCATCATGCTGGGGCTCGAGCCAATCCTATCGACGCGCCCGCCCGATATGGCGATTGTCGTCGGCGACGTGAATTCGACGCTGGCGGCGGCTCTCGTCGCCGCCAAGCTCGGCATTCCGCTCGCACATGTCGAGGCAGGGCTGCGCAGCGGAGATCGCTCGATGCCGGAGGAAGTCAATCGTCTCGTCGTCGACAGGCTTTCCGATTTGCTGTTCACGAGCGAGCAGTCCGCAATCGACAATCTGATTTCCGAAGGCGTCTCGCCTCGGCGCATCGTCTTCGTCGGCAATGTAATGATCGACACTCTGCGCGCCTGCTCGACGAGAGCTGCTCCCGTGCGTTCGACGCTGTCGGGAGCGGGAGCGGACCCCGCGCTGAGCGAGCAGGCGGCGGCGCTCGGATTCGCCTTTGTGACCCTTCATCGTCCCTCCAATGTGGACGACCCCGAAAGGCTCGAATCACTGTTGAACGCATTGGCGCGCATAGCGCGGAAGATCACGCTCGTTTTCGCGTTGCATCCTCGCACCAGGGCGATGATCGAGAGCGCGGGGCTCGATGCGCTGCTGCTGACCTCCTCCATCATCGTCACGCCGCCGCTCAGCTATCTTCGTGCGATTGGATTGATGAAGGAGGCGCGTTTCGTGATCACGGACAGCGGCGGCGTCCAGGAGGAGACCACAGCGCTCGGGATTCCCTGTCTGACGGTGCGCGACAGCACCGAGCGTCCCGTCACGGTCCAGCAGGGAACGAATATTCTGGTGGGAACATCCATCGAGGCGCTCGCGAGCGCGGTCGACGATACGCTCGCGGGCGGCGGAAAGAGGGGACAAATTCCGCCGATGTGGGACGGCAAGGCGGCGGAACGAATTGTCGCGGCGATCGATGCTCATCTCGGCGGTAGACACGCTCTATTGCCGGCGTGAATGGCATATTGCGAGATCACGACGTGCGCATCATGTTCTTCACCCATTACTATCCCCCGGAAGTTAATGCGCCGGCGTCCCGGACCGCGGAACATGCGCGCGTTTGGGCCCGCAGCGGACACGATGTCGTCGTGGTCACATGCGCCCCCAACCATCCGGAGGGCCGGGTTTATCCTGGCCACAGGAACGCGCTCTATCAGAGCGAGACGGTCGATGGGGTGCGCGTCGTCCGAGTGTGGACCTGCATCGCAGCCAATGAAGGCGTCATGCTGCGCACGATCAATTATCTCTCCTATGCGGCGTCGGCCAGCTTGGCGATGTTCTGGCTCGGGCGCCCCGATGTCGTCGTCACGACATCCCCACAATTTTTTTGTGGTCTGATCGGCCTGGTGGCGCAGACTTTCAAACGCACGCCCTGGGTGCTCGAGATCAGAGATTTGTGGCCGGAGAGCATCGTCGCTGTCGGGGCGATACGCAACGGCGTCGTCGTGCGTTGTCTGGAGTGGCTGGAGCGGATCGCTTATCGTCGCGCGGACCGGATCGTTTCCGTGACCGAGTCCTTCGTCTCGCACATTTCGTCGCGATGTGGGACTCCCGAAAAGATATCGGTGATCAAGAACGGCGCCGATCTCACGCGCTTCACGCCTTCGGAGGGAGCAAGCGACGTCAAGCGACGCCTCGGGCTCCAAAACTGCTTCGTGGCCGCCTATGTCGGCACGCATGGGATGGCGCATGGTCTGGAAACCGTGCTGGATGCGGCCGAAATCCTTCGAGATCGCCCGCAGATCGCGTTTCTCCTGGTCGGCGACGGAGCGGCGCGGCGCCATTTGCAGAAGATCAGGGACGAGAAGCAATTGAGCAATGTCGTAATGCTCGGGCAGCAGCCCAAGGAGGCGATGCCGGGGGTTTGGGAGGCCATTGATGCGAGCCTCATCGTTCTTCGTCGAGACGATTTGTTCAGGACCGTGTTGCCATCCAAAATGTTCGAGGCCATGGCGATGCGTCGACCTATCATTCTCGGAGTGGAAGGCGAAGCCTGCACGCTTCTGGAGGAGGCGGGCGCTGGAGTCGCGATCACTCCAGAGAGCGCCGAGGAGCTGGCGGCGGCCGTGATGCGGCTCTCGCAGGATCGTGAATTGGCGAAGCGGCTCGGCGCCGCCGGCTATGCGCATGTGCGACGGCACTTCGATCGCGCCGAGTTGGCCGCGAAATATATCGACGTGCTCAATGATGCGATCGCTACGGCTCGACCTGGCGCTCGGCGACGCCGCGTCGCGCTGGAAAGGATTGCGGATCGATGAAAGATGTCGGTCCCTTCCAGAAAATGACGCGCGCGATCGCCTTCGGACGACGCGTCCCTCTTCGCAAGCTGGTGAGTCGCATAGAAAGGGATCTACGGCGCCGGGCTCCAAGGAGGTCGCCAGCGCCCGTCGTCGTTCCGCCGCTCGCGGCGAGACCCCCACTCCCTCTGTTCGCTCCGAGGCATGGACGGCTAGAGCGCGTCGGCGACAAGTTTCTGCTCATATTTCTCGGACAGTCGTTCGAGACGGGGCCGAATGTCGATTGGCGCTGCCGGCATGAAGACTCCGCCAGTCAGCTCTGGCGGATGAATCTGCACTATATGGAATATCTCGAGGAGGTCGACGACGCGCTCTTCACAGATTTGGCGCGCCAGTGGATCGGCGGCAATCTCGGAGACGAACCCGAGTGCTGGAAGGACAGCTGGAACAGCTATTCTCTTTCGTTGCGGGTCGTCGTCTGGATGCAACAGCTCGCCGCCCGGCGCCTTTGCCTCTCCGAAGCCGCGGCGCCGTTGATCACATCTTTGGCGAGCCAAATTTGCCATCTCGAGAAGAATCTCGAAACGGACCTCGGCGGCAATCACCTCGTGAAGAATATCAAGGCTCTGATCTGGGCCTCTGCATTTTTCGCGGGGCCGATGGCCGACCGCTGGCGTGCGCTCGGAACGCGTTTGCTGATCGACGAATTGGCGCGGCAAATCCCACTCGACGGCGTACATTATGAACGCTCGCCATCCTATCATTGTCAGGTCTTCGCTGACGTTCTCGAGTGCCGGCGCGCTCTCGGCGTGGGTCCATCGACCGGCCGAATCGACGAGGCGCTAGAACGAATGGCGCAGGCCACCGCCGATTTGGCGCATCCAGACGGCCGCGTCGCCTTGTTCAACGACGCCGGACTGTCCATGTCATATGAACCCGGTGAATGTCTCGAGGTCTATGCGCGATTGTTCGGCAGCCGACCGACGCCGCAACGCGTTTTCGCCTATCCGCAGGGCGGCTACTTCGGCCTGCGCAATGGCGCGGATTATTTCGTCGCGGATTTCGGCCGCATCGGTCCAGATGATCTGCCGGCCCACGCTCATGGAGACATCGGCAGTTTCGAATGGTCGGTCGCAGGCGAGCGCATCTTCGTCGATCAAGGTGTCTTCGAATATGTCGCGGGCGAGAAACGCCGGCGCGCACGCTCGGCCGCCAATCACAACACACTTTGTTTCGAGAATGCCGATCAGGCCGATTTTTTCAGCGCCTTTCGATGTGGCCGCCGACCTGATTTGAACGTGCGATTCTACGATAGGACAAAGGACGGCTTCGTCCTCGAGGGATCGCACAATGGTTTCGCGAACCTTCCCGGCGGCCCCATCCATGTCCGTCGTTTGTCGGTGAGGTCGAGCGAGGTCGTCATTCGTGATCGAATCGAGCCGTTCTCGAAACGACCGGCGGCGCTCGGCTTTCTCCTGCATCCAGAGGCGCTGGCGGAAGTTGCTGACAATGGCGCGCGCATCAGGCGCGGCGGAAGCGAAATTCTCATGATCTGCGCGCAGAAAATCGAGATCGAAAGAGCGGTGTGGTGGCCCGACATGGGGCGCGAGCGCGAAACGACGCGACTGCGCGTGCGGCTCGGATCGGATCGTAGCGAAATTACGACCATTTTGCGCGTGTCGTCGCATTCGGTAGGCGCCTAGAAGCGAATGGAGATAGCGTGAAGCAAGTCGAGCAAAACTATCGAACCGGCGCGCTGAGAATCGCCGAAGTTCCTGCGCCACGCGCGCCGGAGGGTGGCGTCCTGGTGGCGACGCGCGTGTCATTGATAAGTTCCGGGACCGAGAAGCAGCTGATCGATCTCGCCAAGGCGTCGCTCGCCGGCAAGGCGATCGCTCGTCCCGATCTCGTGCGCCGCGTGCTTCACAATGTGCAGCGCGACGGCCTGCGACCGACGATCGAAAAAGTGTTCGCAAAGCTCGACACGCCGATTCCGCTCGGCTACAGCTTGGCCGGCGAGGTGATCGATATCGGACGTCGGGGCGGCGCACACGCCGTCGGTGATCGCATCGCCTGCGCAGGTGCGGGGCTCGCCAATCACGCCGAGATCAACGCTGTGCCGAAAAATCTCACGGCGGCGATCCCCGGCTCCGTCGACGACGAGGACGCGAGCTTCGTGACGCTCGGCGCCATCGCCTTGCAGGGCGTGCGGCTCGCTGCGCCGACGCTCGGCGAAAGGATCGTGGTCATCGGATTGGGGCTGCTCGGCCTGTTGACAGTGCAGTTGCTGAAGGCCAATGGTTGCCGTGTGCTGGGGTTCGATCCCAATGCGGACCGCGTGAAGCTCGCCGAGGAGCTGGGGGCAGACGTTGCTGTGCGTGACGGGCTGCGCGAGGCGGCGGGTGGTTTCACGAGCGGTTACGGCGCCGACGCAGTGATCCTCACCGCATCGAGCAAATCCAATGAGCCGATCAATGTCGCGGCGGAGATCAGTCGCCTGAAAGGTCGAATCGTCGTGGTCGGCATGGTGGGAATGACGATCGATCGCGAACCCTTCTACAAGCGCGAGCTCGAATTGAAATTGTCCTTGTCCTATGGTCCAGGGCGCCACGATCCGAGCTACGAGCAGAGCGGCGTCGATTATCCGCTCTCCTATGTGCGCTGGACAGAGCAGCGCAATATGGAAACATTTCTTGCCCTTGTCGCCGACGGAAAGGTCACGCCGAAGCGGCTCGTGACGCATCGTTTCGGCATCGAAGAGGCGGAAAAGGCCTATTCGCTGATGGGCAGCGGAGCGCCCCATCTCGCGATCCTGATTACATATCCCGAGCCGAAGGCGCGCCAGTTCGAGAGACGATTGCGGCTCGCGCCGCCTCCCCGCAAAGCGGCGAATGGCGTCGCCTTCATCGGCTTCGGCAATTACGCCAAAGGCGTGCTCGCGCCCGCCGTGCGCAAGGTCGGCAAGACGTCGCTGACCACGGTGGTCACGACGACCGGCGTGAGCGCAGGACATGCCGCTCAAAAGCACGGATTCGCCGTCGCGGCGACCGATCCGGCGGCGGCGTTGGACGATCCCGATACCGATACCGTTTTCATTGCGACCAGGCACGACACGCATTCGCCATTGACGGCGGCCGGCCTTCGCGCCAGCAAGCATGTATTTTGCGAAAAGCCACTCGCGATCGATGCGCCGGGGCTGGCCGATGTGCTCGCCGCGGCGGAGATTTCGTCGGGCGTGCTGACAGTCGGCTTCAATCGACGCTTCGCGCCGCTGTTACGGGATGCGAAATCCGCGTTGGAGCCGCGCACCGGACCTCTCGTGATGCTCTATCGGATCAACGCCGGTGTGATTCCCGGCGACAGCTGGATCCAGCGCGAGGAGGGGGGGGGGCGTATCGTCGGCGAAATCTGCCACTTCGTCGACGCGCTCACGTTTCTATCGGGAAGTCTTCCGATCGAGGCGCAGGCGATCACGGCGCGCGACCATGCCGACGCCGTTTCGATCCTCATTCGCTTCGCCGACGGCTCGACCGGCTCGATCATCTACACATCGATCGGCGATCCGGGCGTGGCGAAAGAATTTCTCGAAGCCTTCGCCGATGGCAAGGCCATTCAGCTCGACGATTTTCGACGGCTGACGGTGACCAACGGCGGAAAGAGCATCGTCACCAAGCGCGCGCAGGACAAAGGACAGCACGGACTCGTCGCCGCATTTCTCGAAGCGACGCGCGGCGATCGCGATCCGCCGATTCCGTTGGCGGAGCTCGCGGCTGTGACCGCGGCGACCTTTGCGATCGAGGACTCGTTGCGTATCGGCGCGCCTGTCGCGATCTCGGCATGAGCTGCGTTCAGGAGGCGCGAGACGAGCGCGGGTCATTTTCTCGCGGCGCGGGAAAGCTGTCCATTACGGCGATCATCCTTACCTTTGACGAGGAAGTCCATATCGAACGCTGCTTGACGCGGATCGCGCCTCTGGTCGAACGCATCATCGTGGTCGACAGCTTCTCCACCGATCGAACCGTCGCGATCGCGCGCGGGCTCGGCGCGGAGGTGGTTCAACGCGCGTTCAAGAATCAAGCGGAGCAGTTTCAATGGGCGCAATCGAGCTGCGTCATCGCCACGGAATGGGTGTTGCGGCTCGACGCCGACGAATATCTCGAGCCGGGGCTGATCGATACGCTTCGACATTGTCTCAGTGCGCTTCCCGACGATGTGACCGGTCTCGATCTGAAGCTCAAAGTCGTTTTTCGTAATCGCTGGATCCGATTCGGCGGCTATTATTCCACCTTGCTCACCCGCTTGTGGCGCTCCGGCGCGGGCTATTACGAGCAACGCTGGATGGACGAACGCGTCGTGTTGACTCGTGGGCGGTCCATTCGTGTGAAAGGCGGCGATCTCGTCGATCACAGCCTGAAGGACATTGATTGGTGGACAGACAAGCACAATCGATACGCGACAAGGCAGATGGTGGACTTCATAAATCGCGAGCATAGCCTGTTCGCGATCGACCACCGCGTCGACCGCAACGCTCACGCCCAGGCGCGTTGGAAGCGCTTCCTTCGCAACCGCGTCTTCGCCGGCGCGCCGCTCTATCTACGCAGCCTCTTGTATTTTTTCTATCGCTACATCCTGAGATTTGGCTTTCTCGACGGGCGCGAGGGCCTCTTGTTCCATGTTTTGCACGGACTTTGGTATTTTCTCCTGATCGACGCCAAGGTCGACGAAGCGCGCGGCTACATAAGCGAGAACGGAGTCGATGCATTTCGCGACCATCTTCGCCGACGCCACCGCATCGCATTGTGACGCGACGAGAGGATGGAGGATGCAATGGTGACGACCGAAGGATCCAGCGACGTGCGGTGCGAATTGAAGGCTCGCGTGCGAGATCATTGGGAATTGGAGACCTGCGGGACGCGATATGGCGAGGACCATGATCGGCTCGCATGGTTTCGGGAGATCGCAGAAAATCGTATCCGTCTCGAACCTTATATTTTGGATTTTGCGCGCTTCCCGGAGGCGGATGGCCGCCAGATTCTGGAGATAGGCGTCGGGGCGGGAACGGATTTCGAGCAGTGGTGTCGATATGCCGCCCATGCGACCGGCGTCGATCTGACGGAGGCGGCGATCGCGCTCACGGCGGAACATCTCCGGCTCGAGGGGATATCCGAAAGCCGATTCACTTTGAGAACGGCCGACGCCGAAGCTCTGCCGTTCGAAGATAAAACTTTCGACATCGTCTATTCTTGGGGAGTGTTGCATCACACGCCGAACACGGAGCGTGCTTATCGCGAAGCCTATCGCGTTCTGAAGCCGGGCGGCGTGATGCGGACCATGATCTATCACATTCCCTCCTGGACTGGAATCATGCTGTATGTCGCGCATGGCTTGTTGAAAGGACGCATCGCGCTCGGATTGCGTTCGGCGATTTTCAATCATTTGGAGAGCCCCGGCACGAAGGCTTATACATGCGCAGAAGGACGTAGGCTCGCCGCCGATGTGGGATTCGATTCCGTTGTCGTGACGACGCGCCTCGGTCCCGGCGATTTGTTGGAGATCAAGCCGAGCCGTCGTTATCGTGGATGGGCGGCGCGCCTCGCCTGGATGTTCTACCCGCGTCCGCTGGTCAGGCTGCTCGGGGATCGCTTCGGACTGTATCTCTTGATCGAGGGGCGCAGGCCCGCGAAAGGGGGAGGCTATACGACATGAATCGGCGACGCTCGATATGACGGCGTTCACGCCCGGCGCCGAGCGCTCGCCGCGGAATGATTTCGTGTTCGGCGCGGGAAGCCTTCATCGGATCTTTTCGAGCGCCGGCAGGCAGAGGCTGCTCGATCAGGCGTTCGAGCTCGGCTTTCGGGCGTTCGACGCCGCGCCGGCCTACGGCAATGGCCTGAACGAGCTCGAGCTCGGATACGCATTCGGCCGGCGACGATCGGAGGTCGAGCTCACGACAAAATTCGGCATCCCCGTCGAGCTCTATGGCGAACGCATGAGGGCGATGTTTTTTTTGATGCGGGCGAAGAGAAAATATTTGTCGCGCAGCTACGGCTCCGAATATGAGCGGCGTTGCTTTTCCGCGTCCGCGCTGCTCGAAAGCCTGCATGGATCGTTGCGCCGGCTGCGCTCCGATTACGTGGATCGTCTGATGATGCATGAGCCGCTGGAGCCTTTGCCATTGCGCATTTCCGTTGAATTGATCGATCTCGCGGAGCGCTTGAAGGTCGAGGGAAAGATTCGATCGTTCGGGGTCTGTGGAACATCTCGATCGATAAGAAATGTCCTCGATTCCATACCTTTCGATGTGGTCCAAGCGCCTATATGGGACATTGCCGATCTGCCGATCGAGGGTGCGGCGACCGTGGCTTACGGAGCGTATCGGGAGTTCTCGAATCGGGCGCCGAGCCGGGGTCGGGGCTTCGTCGACTTCGTGTCGTCTTTACGCGTTGAGCGCCCGAGACTCGAGATCATTCTTGCGTCGACCTCGCGCAAGACCTTGAACAGCTGGAAGGGTCTGTTCCCGTGAGCATACTCGACGTCGATGCGACGATCATTGGCGGCGGCCTGGTGGGCACGCTCGTCGCCAAACTGCTCGTAAGGCGTGGAATGCGTGTCGCGTTGATCGAGAAAGGGCCGGCTGCTCTCGCGGATCAACTCGAAGCTCGCCCGAATGTGCGTTGTTCCGCACGGCGACACGATGGCGTCTATAACGCACGCAATCATGTGCTCGGCGGAAATGGTCATTACTGGGGGGGAGGACTTGTCCGACCGCGGAATACGACGCTTCGCGCTGTCTTGGGACTGGCGCTGTCGGGAAATTCGACCTCGGAAGATCTGGCGCCGTATTTCGATGTGGTGGAAGCCGATGTCGGCCTCGAAGAGTCGCCTCGGAACGATCGAGTTTTTGTTTCGGATGGCGCCATTAAAGATTGTTGGCTATCCGAGACCGTCGTTCTTCCGGGTCGAGTTCGAAATCTCGCGGCGAGCGCACTCGAATTTCTGCGCGGAACAAAGTCATGCACCATCATATGCGATTCCGAAATCATGCATTTCGATCAGGGCGGCCCACGCCGTAGATTGGGCGTTCTTTCTCGCGGAAAGCGGATCGACGTCGTGTGCGACGGGCTTTTCCTCTGCGCGGGAACGATCGACACTCTATTGCTCGTTCGACGCCTTGGCTCCGCATTGCATTCGAGTCGGATGCATTCGATAGGCGCGAATGTCCATGATCATATTTCAATGCCGATCGGCGAAGTGACGATCGGCGAAAGCCGAGCGTTCCAGGAGTTTCTGTTTCCGACTTTCCGTGGGAATTGCATCGTGGGGAAGCGGCTCGAGCTCGAGAGCGCCGACGATTCTATGCGCGGCGTTCTGCATTTTCAGTTTCGGTTCGACGATTCGCCGCTCTACCGCCAGATCAAGCGCATTCTCGCTCTGCGCCAGCAGCGGGCCGGCTCGATCGAAATCCTGTGGGCTATGACAAAGGCTTCTCCTCACATATTCGAACTCTGTCGGATCGGCTATGTACGCTTCGTTAATAGCCGGCTTCATGTGAGCAGAAATGTTCCCGTCATCGCGACCCTCGACGTCGAGTCGACGTGTTGCGGCGACAACAAAGTCGAATTCGACGAATTCGGCGATGTCGTCATGAGCTGGGATGTCCGCCGGGATGACGAAGTCGCGTTCGAACGATTGTACGAGAGGGCGAGGGTCATACTCCTCGAGCTCGCCGAGAAATACCGCGTGCAGATAAAGCCGCTCGGAGACATTTCGACATTCGAGGGGCGGCTCGATCATCTTCGTCGGGAGGCCACTGACGCTTACCATCTCGGCGGAGGGCTCGTGCTCGGAGAAGTGATCGATGATCGGCTTCGTTTGATCGGCGCCGAAAATGTCTATGTGATTTCTAGCGCTGTCTTCCAGCGCCCAGGCCTCGCTAATCCGACGATGTCGCTGATGGCGCTCGCGCATCGGTGTGTCGACGATCTATGCTTCGAACTCGGTCGAATGCCGAAATGCGAGCGCCGATCGCGAGCAGACCAGCCCCGCCGAGGGATTCCTTCATGATGCGGCATCGTGCGGGCGCTTCGGCGCCACAAACCGCAGCGATGAAGATCGAGGCTTCGCCTCGCGGCGTCGACAAAACGCGGCCGGTCGTCTTGGCGCTGCTCGAAGTGCTGTGGCCGGGAAATGACGCGACAGGCCCAAATCAGAGCTTTCTGGAGCTCTGCCGAAGTCTCGGCGACGAATTCGTATTCAAGGCGGTGGCTCGCGATAGGCCATTCGGCTCGACGCTAGCCGTTGCTCCCGTCGGGGTGTGGTTCGAGCGAGAGTTCGCGAAGGTGCGATATTGCCCCGTCTCCGTATTCGGCGCGGCCGGCCTCGCGGAGATTTTGCGGACGACGAGCTACGACGTCCTGATGATGAATGGATTTTTTGATCGAGACTTTACCATTCCGGCGCTGACGCTTCGTCGCTTCGGTCGTGTTCCCCAGCGTCCGACGATTCTCTCACCGCGTGGCGAATTCTCCCGAGGCGCACTTGCGCTCAATTCCGGCCGCAAGCATTGCTACCTCGCGCTCGCTCGACGGCTCGGCCTTCTCGAAGACGTGTGGCTCCATGCGACCGGACCATGTGAGGCCGAGGACATCGCCCGCGCCTTTCCGCATGGGAGAGGAATTTTCGTCGCGCCGAATGTGCGGCGACCAACTCCTGCGCCAGCGGTTCGAACGGTTGCCAAGCGCGAAGGGACGCTTCGCCTGGCGTTTCTCGGCCGAGTTGCGCGTGTCAAAAATCTCGACTACGCGCTTCGTGTATTGAGGAGCGTCGAGAGGCCCGTGTCTTTCGACATTTTCGGTCCCTTGCAAGACGGCGACTATCTCCGAGAGTGCCTGGCGATCGCCGCCGACTTGCCGGGACATATCTCGGTCGCGTTCAAAGGCGAAATCCGTAACGAACTCGTTTCACAAACGCTCGCCGATTGTGACCTGTTTTTTCTGCCGACGCGGGGCGAAAATTTCGGCCATGCCATTCTCGACGCTCTCCTCGCGGGTGTGCCTGTTCTCATCAGCGATCGGACGCCGTTTCAGTCTCTCGAACTGAAAGGGGCCGGCTGGAGTCTCTCGCTCGATGCGCCAGAACGTTTCGCGGAAGCGATTGAAGCATTCGCTGCGATGAGCCCGGAGAAAGCCGCGACGATGAGGGCGGCTGCGCGCGAGCTGGGGGAGCGATCGATCCTCGAGAGCGACGCTGTGGCGGCCAATCGTGCAATGCTCCATTCGGCTCTCGGCCATATGCGTTGACGATGACATCGATGGCGGCGCGATAGGCGCTACGCTCTCGAAGACAGTCGGTCATTCTCGCCAGTTCGCTGTCTCGGATCGCAATGCGGATCATGGCGACGACGCGGCGCCGACTGAGTCGGCTCTCGCAACTTCTTAGAGAATGAGAGAAGCTCATGTGTGGGATCGTCGGGTATTTGGGCGCCGATGCAGCGAGCGGCCGGCAATTCGCGGAGCGGGGCGGTCGGCTCCTGCTGCATCGCGGGCTCGATGATGAAGGTGTTTTCGCTGCGGACGGAGTCGTTTTGGGTTTTCGTCGCCTATCGATTGTCGATCTGACAGCGGCGGGTCATCAACCGATGACGTCTCCAGATGGACGCTACACGCTCATCTACAATGGTGAAGTCTATAATCACGAGGATTTGCGCCCTCGATTGTCGAATGGCTGGCAATTCAGCTCGCGCTGCGACACGGAAACCGTGCTCGCGGCGCTCGCGCAGGAGGGACCGGTGGCGCTCGAGCGAATGGTCGGAATGTGGGCGCTGGCCCTCTGGGATGCGGTCGATGGGCGGCTTCTGCTGTCGCGTGATCGATATGGCCAAAAGCCGCTGTATTGGCGCAAGTGCGACGATGGATCGCTACGCTTCGCGAGCGAAATCGCGCCACTGATCGATGCTGGCGAGAGGCCGAAGCTCTACGCGCCCGCCATGGCCGAATTCCTCGCCGTCGGCAGCTATGGGCATCTCGGCGAGCGAACATTTTTCCGCGATATCCGATCTTTTCCGCCGGGACATTGGGCATGGATCGACAATTGTCGAAGCGAGATCGAGCCGCGACGATATTGGCGCTTCCCCGTTTGCCGAAAGCAGGACCAGAGGCCGCTCGACGATTACGCCGCCCGCCAATTCCGAGAGGCATTCCTGGAAGCAGTCGGCTCGCAGATGGTCGCCGACGTTCCCATCGCTGCGACTCTTTCCGGGGGCCTGGATTCGAGCGCCGTGGTCGGCGCGATGGCGTTGTCGAAGTCGAATGGCCGGATCCGAGCGTTCACCGCTCAGGCGAGAGGAACGGCTTACGACGAGAGCAGCTACGTTGCTGCGGTGGGCGAGCTATGGGGCGACCGGCTCGAGATCGAGGCCCTCGCTGTCGAGACCATGTCGCTCTCGATTCTGACGGAGGCGGTCGTCGTTGCGCAGGAAGAACCGTTCGGCGATCCTTCGATCATCGCGCATGATCTCATCACGCGCGCGGTTCGGAAGTCCGGGATAACGGTTTTGCTCGGCGGACAAGGCGGCGACGAGCTGCTGCTCGGCTATCCGCACTTTTCGCCCGCTGTCGTCGCGTCCGAATTGCGCGGCGGTCGGCGGTACTGGGCGCTGCGCGAAATGACGAGCCTCGGCATGGGAAGCGGCGCGCTGATCCGCATAGGCGCGTCGGCGATTTGGCCGACGCTCGAACGCAGCATGAGACGACGAAGCAAACTGAACGCGTATCATTGGCTCAGTCCCGCGCTGCGAGAAGCGGCATGGGATCTTTCACCGCATCTCGCGGCGCTCAGCCATCTCGACGGCGTCTGGCTCGAAAACATCGAGAAGCTGGCGTTGCCTCATCTGGTGCACTACGACGATCGTAACTGTATGCGTCATTCGATCGAGGGGCGTATGCCTTTTCTGGACCATCGCCTCGCCGATGTGGTCGCTGGCTTCGAGCCGCAGGCCTTCCTGGATCATGGTCGACGAAAGAATTTGCTACGCCACGCGTGTGGTGATCTATTGCCCGATATCGTCCGTTCGCGGAATGACAAGATCGGCTTTCATACCCCGCTGACGGAATTGATGGCCGCCGAAATCGAATGGGTGCAGGAGCTCGTCTGCGGAGAGGAGGCGAGAGCGTCGGAGCTCTTCGATACAGATTGGATATCGTCGCGCTGCGAGGCGCTACGACATCGCGCCGCGGGCCCCGCGGATGTCGGCCGCGTGTGGCGTGCGCTCGTCGCCACAATTTGGACGCGTGCATTCTCTGTCGATTGTGATGTGGTCGCGGACAGACAGCCGCCGCTCGTGATCGCCGCCGATTCCTCGAGAGCGAGGGCATTCATGTGAAGCTGCTCTACCTCGGAGAACTCATGCTCGGCGCGACGTCTCTTCAACGCGCAGAGGCGTTCGGCCGCATCCCCGGAGTCGAGCTCATCGGGCTGGCCACAGGCACGGGCGTGGTCGGGCGTCGGATCAGCCTCTACAACCGCTTGCGCTGGAAGCTTCGATGGCCGATCGACGACCTCCGTCTGAACGAATCTCTCGTCGCGGCCGCTTTGCGCGAGCGGCCCGAGGTGGTCGTGGTGGATAACAGCAAAGTCATCAGGCGCGACACGCTCGCGACTCTGCGCAGGCTCGGCGTCCGCTGCCTCGCCTATTACACGCCGGACGATGTCATGGGCCGCCACAATTTGAGCTGGACTCTCAAGGCGTCGCTTCCAGATTGGGATGTCTTCTTCACGACGAAGACATTCAATGTCGCCGAGCTCGCAGCCGCCGGCGTACGCAATGTCGTGCTCATGGGCAAAGCCTTCGATGCGGACATTCATCGTCCCCTTTCGCCACAGGAGGCCGGCTCGGACTATGAGAGATTCGATTTGGTGTTCGCCGGCGCATTCGAGAAGGAGCGTTGCGACAGCATCAATGCGCTCGCCGAGGCGGGTTTCAGCGTCGTCGTGTATGGCGACGCTCACGCGCGATGGAGCGGCGGGCGCCTTCATTCCCGCGCGACCTTGCGAGAGCCGCGGTTCGCGCATCTATACACCCGCGCATTGCACCACGGCAAAATCGCGCTTTGCTTTCTTCGCAAGCTGAACCGAGACCGCATAACGCAGCGGACGATGGAAATCGCTGCGATGGGGCGACCGATGCTCGCAGAGAAGACAGACGAGCACGACGTTCATTTCGTCGACGGAAGCGAATATCAGGGCTTTTCCTCGAATAGCGAGCTGATCGCCAAAGCCCGCGAAATGCTGGATGACGACGAGAGGCGCGCAGCGATCGGGCGACGCGCGCTGGCGCGCTGCCGCTCCTCCGGATATTCGAGCGATGAACGCGCGCTGCAGATGATCGAGGCGATTCGCAGCAACTTGCGATCTTCGGCGAACGCGCCGACAGTCCACTCTTTGGTGCAAGTCTGAGCGTTCGCTACGTATTCAAAGCGCTCGTCGGCAGCCTGCCATCGTTCGTAATCTGGCGTAGAATTTCGACGGTCCTGCCGACAGAGGCGTAGCTCCTATGACGAACGCCATCGAGAGAAATTCGCTCGCGCCTTCTGCGCTTCGCGCGCAGAAGGCGAGCAAAATTGCGCCATTGACGTCTCTTCGGTTCGTGGCCGCGCTCTGGGTGGTGATCTATCATACCTTTCCACTCGACGAGTCCAGCGCTCCGATCCTTCGCGGATTGGTCCAATACGGCTTTGTGACGGTCGGATTATTCATGGTGCTGTCTGGATTTCTCCTCACCATGGCTTATCAATGGTTCGACCATCCGAGATCGATCCGACGATTTTGGGTAGCACGGTTCGCGCGGATCTATCCAGTCTATCTACTCTCGCTTCTCGCCGATCTTCCGAGGCTGTTGAGCTGGCGTGTGGCCAAATACGGATTTGTATCGGCCGCCGCGGCCACTTTCGCCACTTTCGGCTTCCAGTCGACTCTGCTCCAGACATGGCTGCCTTTTACAGTTCTGCAAGGATTGAACAGTCCGAGCTGGACCGTTTCGACCGAGGCGTTCTTTTATATCGCTTTTCCATTTTTGGTCGGGCCCATATCAGCGATCCGCTCGCCCAATGGTCTGTTGGGCGTGATGGCGGGCGCATGGATCGTCGCGATTTTTACCTCGGCGCTCATATGCGCCTTTCTCATATCCCCTCCGATAAATATGGAGATGGCTATTCAGCAGCATCCCCTACTGCGGCTTCCAGAGTTTGTGGCCGGAATTGCGCTGGCGAATTTTTACCGAGCTCGGCGGTCGGCGGAGCGAGAATGTAGAAGGAACGCCAATATTGGGTTGATGGTGAGCCTCGCGGTCTTCGTCCCGCTCGCCCTATATGCCTATGAAGCGTGTTACCTCGCGCTACATAATGGACTGCTGATACCTGTCTATTGCTGCTTCATTCTTTCAGTCGCATTATGCGGAGGCGGCGTGCGGACGCTTCTGTGCTTCCCTGCATTCGTGTCGCTGGGCGAAGCGAGCTACGCCATCTACCTCGCCCATGCGCCCTTACGGGCGGCGTTGCAGGCTGCTGGGCTAGACGAGACAATCTTCGGCTGGGTGGTCTATATCGCGATGCTCAACGGCGTGAGCGTGCTCGTCTATAGATATGTCGAGCGGCCGCTGCGCGCCAGAATAATGAAGATCTACGACAATTGGGCCAAGTCTGTCGACGAGGATGCGCATGGGCGCGCGTTCGTGAGAAAAGTTGCGGAATAGTCGATTGAACAGCGAAGGATAACATGAGGTACCCGAATATCGACGCGCTGAGGGCCGATCGCAAAGATCGTGCGGTCGAGACTCCGCGCATGTTCAGCGTGGCTGCCGCGACTCTTCGATCGCGATCTCTGTTCATTCCTACGAGCGTCGAGCTGTGGTCGCTGTCGGCGCTCATCGCCTTCTATTGGCTCGCCGACGAGATTGTCGGCGACGCCAGCGATGATCTGGTCAACATCGCCGGACCGATCGCTTTCTCGGCGATCATGGGCTTCGGCCTCGTCCGGATGCTGCTCGACGACGCGCGATCGATCTTCGCGCCACTCTTTACATTCCGCGTGGCGTCGGCCGTCTATTTCGGCATGGGATCGCTCGTGCATATGGTCGTCAGCCCAGAGCGCCGCGCCATACTCGAGTCGTTCTATTTGTTCACCGACCGAGACGTGGCCAAGCTCAATTTTCTGGTGGCGTGTTCCACGCTCTTTATCCTTGTCGTCGCTGGGGTGGCGGAGAGCTTCGCGACGCGTTCCGAAACGCCGGCGCCGACGACGAGCATCGCCGGGGCCGATGCGAGGCGGATGAGAAACTATGGCTTGGCGTTCCTAGTGATCGGGTCGGCGCTCAAATACATTTTCGTGTTCCCGGTGTCGATCGGATGGGTCGCATGGGGCGAAGTGCCCGGCTCGATCGTGACGATGGCGGAAATGTCGCTCATTGGGCTCAATCTGTTGACAATTTGGAGTCTGCAGAACGCCCGTGCATTTTTTCCGATCGTATGCGTTCTGGTCGCAATAGAGATGTTGGTAGGCGTGCTGCTTCTCAGCAAAACGCAGGTGCTGCTCCCAATGCTCATGCTTCTGGTCGGAATCATGGCGCAAAGATTGACATTGAAGCGCGTGATCGGCGCCCTTATCGCGGTCGCGATCGCGCTCGAGGTGCTTCAGCCCATGATCGCATTCGCGCGAGACGAATTCAATTTGCGCACCGGGGGAATGGCGACCAATGCGACGATCGCGATGAGAGCCCAGATCTTGGTATCCTATTTCGATCCGTTTCGGACGCGGAGCCCGAGCGAAGAACCCGGCGAGGGGCTAATGCGCATCAGCTATGTGAACGCCGGCGCTTTCGCTATTGTGATGTATGATCGCGGCAATTCGGGCGATTCTTTCAAAAATCTTTTCGTCTCGCTCGTTCCGCGCGTACTTTGGCCGGAAAAGCCGTTGCTTCAGGCGGGTGGCGATTTCGCGATGGCGGCTTCGGGACGATATGTAGAAAATTCTGTGTCGCCCGGCATGTTCGCGGAGGCTTATTGGAACTACGGATGGATGGGCGTTCCCTTGGTGATGACGCCGCTCGGACTCTTCCTTTTGTGGATGTCGCGCTACTCGCTCTGGGTGTTGCAACGTGAGAAATGGATGTTCTTTCCGATCGCGCTGATCGGAATGAAGGTCGGTCTGGCGATCGATGGAATGTTCGTCTCGCAAATTGCCGGCACGACGGCCATTGTCGTGGTCTTTCATGTCGTCACGGCCGCCTTGGAGGCGAGCATGCAAAGAATTGGATTTGGCGCGCTTCACCGTGCATGACGCTTGGAATCGACGATCGGCCTATGATCCAGGTCGTGATTGGAAGTCGTGGTCGCATGGACAGTCTCGCGCTGCGCTCCGGCTACGAAATATATTCGTTCGGCTTCAAACAATGAGATTTCGATGTGCGGAATCGCCGGTTTTCTCGGCATTGACGAAGAGCGTCTGCTCGGCGACATGTCGCAGCTCATCGCGCATCGGGGCCCCGATGGCGCGGGCCAATGGAGCGATCGCGACGCAATGGTCGGATTGGCGCATCGCCGCCTTTCGATAATCGACACGAGCGACGGGGCGGCCCAGCCTATGCTGAGCTGCAATGATCGATACGTCGTCGTCTTCAACGGCGAAATATATAATTTTCGCGAGCTCGGCGTCGAGTTGGCCGCGCGCGGATATCGCTTCAATCCGAATTCCGACACGGCGGTCATCGCGCCATTGTACGATCTCGAGGGCGAGGCGATGTTGGCTCGCCTCAATGGGATGTTTTCTTTCGCTCTATGGGACCGGCGTCGGCGCGAACTCCTCATCGCGCGCGATTCATTCGGCGTGAAGCCCTTGTATTTCGTCAAGTCGGGCGGCGGGCTCGTCTTTGCTTCCGAACTCAAGGCGCTGTTCGCCTATTCACGACTCGATCTCGAGGTGGACCTCGTCGCGATCGGCGATTATCTGACGCATTTGTGGAGCCCGGGCGAGAGAACGCCCTTGCGCTCGGTCGCCAAGCTGGCGCCCGGCCATCTTTTGAAAGCGCGGCGCGGCGATGTTGAGATTAGACGATGGCATTGGTCGGCTCCGCCGGTCGCCGAGGGTGGGACGGAGAATGTCGGCGCGATCGCAGGGCTCGGGCGGATTTTCGACCAAGTCGTCTCGGACCAATGCATGAGCGACGCGCCGGTCGGAGCTTTCCTGTCCGGCGGCGTAGATTCCAGCGCGATCGTCGCTGCTATGGTTGCGAACGGTCATGTTCCGCGACGGACCTATTGCGTAGGCTTCGAAGGCGCAGGACTGGAAGAAGAGGGGTTTTCAGACGATCTCACTCATGCACGTGAGGTCGCCGCTCTGCTCGATGTGCCTTTGACGCCTTTGCTCGCGCCGTCGCCGACCATGCAAGACTTCGAAACTCTCGTCTATACTCTCGACGAGCCGGAAGCCGATCCCGCGCCGCTATATGTCGGCGCGATCGCGCGAGCGGCGCGAGCCGATGGGATCAAGGTGCTGCTCGGCGGCGTCGGAGGCGACGATATATTCTCCGGCTATCGACGTCATCGGGCCGCGGCGATGCGGGCGCGGCTAGGGGGGTGGTTCGGCGGCATTCTCGAGGCATTGCCGCCTGCGACGGCGCGCGTCATGGGCCCGGCGTCGAAGCGGCGGATAGAGAAGCTGCGCTATATGTTCGCGGGATCGGAGCAGGAGTTTCTCATTCGCGCGTTCGAATTCAATCCTCGTGAGAGCGCTGTCGCCTGTCTCGGCGGCGAGGCGCGTGATGCAATCGATGCGGCGCCGTCGAAATGGCTCGAACAGGCTTTGATGCGAACCGTCGATTGGCCGCTCGTGGAGCGAATGCTCGATCTCGAATTGCACGGCTTTTTGCCCGATCATAATCTCAACTACACGGATAAGGCGTCGATGGCGCATGGCGTAGAGGTGCGGGTGCCGTTCCTCGATCCCCGACTGGTGGAATATGCGCGGCGCATACCCTGGCGGCTCAAGATACGCGGCTTGTCCGAAAAGTGGGCTTTGAAAAAAGGCTTGGGCTCGCGCCTCCCGCTTTCGGTATTGAAACGTCGCAAGACGGGGTTTGGCGGTCCGGTCCGCCTGTGGCTCGCTGGTCAGACCGGCGAGATGATAGCAGATCTCTTCGCGTCGAGAGGTTTTCGCGAGCGCGGACTATTCGATGTCGGCGGCGTCCGCAAGGCATTCGACGACCTTCGATCGGAGCGGCGCGACAATTCTTATCTCATTCTCGCGATCGTGATGACAGAGCTTTGGATGAAGCGGTTTCTCGACGGGCGGTCGACCGCGACCGCTGCCGGTCGATCGGCGAAGCGGATCGACGTCGTGGCGCCGATCTAGTTTCTGTTCTTCGTTATTGATTTCACCGCGAGCGCCAGCGGTGTGAGGCGACGCGCAATGTTACGAGCTGAAGCGTGAAATGCCCGCAATTGTCGAATTCCCGGAGCGACGGTGATCGGAATGTCTAATTTGGAGTCCGGCAATGCAAATCCGTCGCTATCGTCGAGCTTCGTCGCGGCGAGATCGAATCGCTTGGCGGTAATCGAGCGGATTTGGTCCGACCATTCGGTTCGAGCTCTTTTCCGGGGAGTCGCGTGGACCGGCGGGGCTGCCGCGATCGAACGTCTCGTCGGTCTGGTTCAGGCCTATTATGTCGCGCGGCTGCTCGGCATCGATGCATTCGGAAAATATGGTTTGCTCTTTACGACCATCGCTCTCGTTAGCATGGTCACTGGGCTGCAGCTCGGTCTCACTGCGACAGTGCAGATTTCACGTTATCTGACCTCTAGGCCACATCGGGCCGCAGCCGTCATGCGCCTATGCGAATTCGTCACTTTATCGCTGAGCGTGATCGGGCTCGTCGCTATTCTCTTCGCGCCGGAGGCGATAGCGCATTGGCTCCTCGACAGTCCCTTTGGAGGCCAAGTCATCGTCGCTGGCGCGCTCATAGCGTTGTTCGCTGTCGCGGGGGGCGTGCAGGAAGCGATTTTGCAGGGTTTCGAGGAGTTCGCGCGCTTGTCGATCGCGCGCGTCGTGACATCGCTTTTGGGATTTGTGCTGCTTTTGATAATGGGGCGCGCCGGCGATTTGACGTCGGTCATAACTGCGATCGCCGTCGCGAGCATAGCGCGCACTTTGTTGCTATTCTCTCTGAAGGAATCGGCGACCCGCCGTCTCGGGCTGCGCACGCGCATGTCCGAGATTATAGCGGCGGCGCCGGTTATCGTCGAGTTCAGCATTCCGTCTCTTCTCATCAGCTTGGTGTCGGGGCTCTCCCAATGGTACGGATTGCTGATGGTGAAACAAGGAGCGACCGGTTTTCGTGATTTAGCGTTCGTTACCGTCGGCGTGCAATGGCGTAGCGCCGTCGTGTTCGCGACCACGATCCTCGCCTCGGTGGCCGTGCCGATGATGAGCCGATTGCTCGCCAGTGGCGACACTGCCGCCACTAGACGAATTCACCGTCTCAACACCGCCGCCAATTTGCTCGCGGCGGGCGCGGTCGTCGTGGTCGTTCTGTCGGCGGCAAGCCACCTCTTGGCGGCTTATGGCGATGAGTTCCAGAGCGGACAATTGCCGTTTACGCTCGTCGTCACGACATCATTGCCGGGGGTCTACATCGTGGTGCTCCAGAATCTGTTCGTCAGTCAAGGGCGGATGTTCGAAGTATTGATGCAGACCATCGTTCAGGGCGCTATGCAGATCGTCGTGTACTGGGTCGTCGTGCCGCGATATGGCGTCTCCGGATTTGCCGCGGCGACGCTCTTTTCGACCTTCGCGACTTGCGTCGTCGTTCACATCTGGGTCGCTTCGAGTGACATGCGGACATGCTGATGGCGCTGTGGATACGACGTGTCGTCAAGGAGCGTGAACGCGATCGACCGATGTTTCGATACGAGCTCGATTCGACTTACCAGGGAGCAGAAAGTCATGTCCGTCAGCAGCGAGACGACCGCGCCGGTTCTCCTACGTAAGATTCGCTCCGCCGCATATCGATTTAAGACCTTCGTGAGATCGCAGCGCTTCGGCATGTCGCCGGATGCGATCTACGATGGGGCCTTCTATGATGGCGGCGCGTTCGACAAGACGGAGGAAACGGCTCGCCATGTCGTTCATTATCTCATTCGAACCTACGCACCGCGTTCCGTGCTCGACATCGGTTGTGGGAAGGGCAGCTATCTTCGCCATTTTGCAGATGCTGGCTGCCTCGCAGTCGGATGTGAAGGCAGCATCGAGGGAATTCGTCGAGTGCCCAGCCCGGCTACAGCGTTTCAGTTCGACCTTCGCCGGCCATTGCGGTTGAATCGCAGATTTTCTCTTACGATGTGCATAGAAGTGGCCGAGCATATACCGTCGAACGCCAGCGAGACCTTGGTTGAGTCCGTTTGCAGGCACGCCGAGGATGTGATCGTCTTCAGCGCGGCGCCGCCTTCGGAATCTGGCACCGACCATATCAATTGTCGGCCCAAAGAATTCTGGCATGGGCTTTTCCTGCGCCAGGGGTGGCGGCCCAACATAGAGGAGACCGCACAGCTCTGCGCCTTCTCGCGCGCGGAAGGTCTGCCACAATGGTGGCGTGAATGGACCCATGTCTATCGCAAGCAGTAGCGCCTTTGCGGCTTTGGACCGCGGCGCCGGGACCGCTCGTTTCCGTTCGTTCGACTTCCGAAAGGACATTGCGCCAAATGTGCGGAATTGCGGGAATTATTCGCCGAGGCGGCCATGATCGCGAGGATATGTCGCGAATGCTCGATTTGATGGGCCATCGAGGCCCGGATGGTCACGATCAGTGGCAGGAAGCGATTTTAGATGGTCCGAGGGTGACGCTCGGCCATCGTCGGCTCGCGATTATCGATCTTTCGCAGGCGGCGACGCAACCGATGGCGGATGTTTCCGGGCGCTATATTCTTACTTTCAATGGCGAAATCTATAATTATCTCGAACTGCGCGCCGAGCTCGTCCGCTCGGGCGCGCGGTTCCGAACCGATTCGGATAGCGAGGTCATTCTAGAGGCGTACAAGCAGTCGGGGAATGATTGCGTGTCGCGCTTCAACGGAATGTTCGCGTTCGCGATCTATGATCGCTTGCGCAAGCGGCTCTTCTGCGCACGAGACAGATATGGCGAAAAGCCTTTTCTGTTCTGCTCGAAGCCGTCGTTTTTCGCCTTTGCATCTGAATATAAGGCGCTGCTCGCTCAGGCGGAGGTGAGCGCGCGATATGACGAATTCCGTCTCATTCGCGCGGGATATAATCCGAGCACAGGGCTCGACGCCGACCGGCAGACGACATTCGACGATATCCAGCAGCTCAGGCCCGGCGAGGCGCTGGAGATCGACTGCCGCGACTTCACGCACCGGATTTGGCGCTACTACGAACCTCGCTTCGATCCATCCCGGTGGAATGGAAAGGAGGAAGACGCGTTTGCGGAATTCCGTGAGCTTCTCATCGATTCTGTTCGTCTGCGTTTGTGGAGCGACGTGACGGTAGGCTCGTGCCTCTCGGGCGGCCTCGACTCGAGCGCCATTGTCTGCATTGCGCGGCGTTTGCTCGGAGACGATGCGCCGTATGAAACGTTCACCGGCGTGTTTCCCGGGACCTACGCGGACGAAAAGCGCTTTGCGGACGAGGTCATCGCAAAGACGGGCGTCGGCAACCACGTTGTCGAGCCGACATGCGAACGCTTCATCGCCGAGCTTCCTCGCTTCGTGTGGCTGAACGAGCTGCCGGTCGGCACATCGAGTCAGTTCGCGCAATGGTGCGTGTTCGAGCTCGCCGCGCAACATGGCGTAACCGTTCTGCTCGACGGACAAGGATCGGATGAGCTTCTCGGCGGATATCCGAGCTATTACTCGCTTTATGTCGAGAGTCTCACGGAGATCGGCGATCACGCACGATTGGATGACGAAATCATTCGAATTGACGAGCGATATCCGTCCGCGCGCGATAAGCCGCTGCGCCGATTGCGCGACAGCCTGCCGTTTTCGTGGCGACATGCGTTTGCGAACCGAACCGGAACCGGTTCTAGCATTCTCTATGGGCTCTCCCCGGATGTCGCGGCGCAATCGCTGAAGCTCTCGGAGCGTGAGAGGCTCGCTGGCTTCAATCCTTTGTCCAGCGCGCTCGCGGAAGATAGTTTTGGCCGCTTTCTCACGACGCTGCTTCGTTACGGAGACCGCAATTCAATGGCGCATTCGCGCGAAGTGAGGCTTCCTTTCTGCGATCATCGTCTCGCAGATCTCGCGCTTTCTCTTCCTCCCCATTTGTTGATGGGCGAAATTCAAACGAAGCGCCTGCTTCGCGAGAGTATGCGTGGAATTCTGCCCGAGCCGATCAGAACGCGTTGGGCCAAGCGGGGCTTTCTGCCTCCGCAGGAGCTCTGGTTCAAATCTGCGCGAATGCGAGCGATCGTCCGCGACACATTGTCGTCGTCGAGCTTTCGCGAGTCGCCCTATTGGACGGCGTCATGGTGGAACAGTCTGCTCGACAGAATCGACAGAGGCGACTGGGCGCTCGGATGGACGGCTTGGCAACCATTCATGATCGAATCCTGGAAGCGCCATTTTGTGGCCGAGGCGACGCATCGGACCGCCGCCTTGGAAAAGGTCGCTTCATGAAAGCGCTCCTGGTGAACAGTCAGCATCCCGACGCTTCTCATATAGGCGCTGTTCGAGCGGCGCGCTTCGCAGCCGGCCTCGCGCATCGCGGCCATAAGGTCGTTTTGCTGACTCCGGTCTTCGACCGCGACCAGAGCGCGAATTGGCGACATTTCGAGAAGGAGCTGCTTCTAAGGCGTGATTGGAGCGAGCCGATGCTCGTGACCCATCCTATGCCTATCGATGGCGCGACGCCGCGTAAGGGACGTCGAGCTGGCGCGGTCATACGCAAAGCGACGACGGCGACAGCGCTGGTTTTCGGAAATGGAACCGCGGCCGCGAGGGTGGCGGCGTCGCGTCCGGTATGGCGGCCACTGATCGAAGGCTTTCGCCCGGACATCGTGTGGTCCACCTTCGGCGATACCAGCAATCTGATCGCCGCGCGATCGATCGCCCGTTTGGCCGATGCGCCGTGGATCATGGACCTGAAAGACAATTGGGAAGCTTTTGTTCCATGCGGGCTGCGTCGGATCGTAGCGTGGCGATTTCGCGACGCCTCTCGCGTGACCAGCAACGCCGACTATCACGCGCGATCGGCGGTGCGCTGGCATCGACGCCCGATCACGACGATTTATAGCGGCGTCGCGCCGGAAATGATCGCCTCAGGCGACCGCGGCGGAACCGAAAAATTTCGTATCACTCTGGTGGGTGGCACCAGAGGTTCGCCCGACTTGCCGCGTCTTCTCTCCAACTTGCAGCAGTGGATCGAGCGGCGACCGAACGACGAGCGAGCGAAAATCATGTTCTGCTATGCAGGAGGATCCGCAGATGAAGTGACGGCGGCGGTGCGCGACGCGCGCCTCACTTGCGCGATCGACATCCAGAAATATCTGTCTTTGACCGACCTCGGCCGCTTTTGCCAGGAAGCGGCGCTGAACTGCTATCTCTGGGACAAAACGACATTTCATCACAAGCTTCTCGAGCTCCTCGCCTGTCGGCGTCCTGTCGTCGCCTATCCAGGCGAGCATGAGGAATCTGTCGCGCTCGCCCGGATGGTCGGCGGCTCGCTGTGTCTCTGCGCGGACTCGATCGATGTCGCTGCGGCGCTCGACGACGCATGGAAATCATGGGCTGGCGCCCCTCGGCGCTCTGTCTCGATCGAGGTCGACGCATTTTCGTGGGACATGATGACAGCGAGGCTCGAGACGCTCATGCTCGAAGCGATCGATGAGCGATCGATGGTTCCCTCACGCGGCGATCGGGTCGAACGGCGTCGCCACGAACGAGTCGAGTTTTTCTGAGATGCAAGGCGAAGCCCTTTTAACGAGGTCCGTGTGCCGCGTCGCGGGAGCCTTGCCGCGAAATGTGAGCCTCGACGGAATGCGCGGCGTAGCGGCGCTGTTCGTGGTCTTGTCTCATGTGGTCGCCGGCTTCGCGCCTTCGGTATATTTCGGCGGCAGGGCCGACGAAGACGCATGGTGGTGGACGGTATTTTCTGTCACGCCGGGTTTCTTCGTCATAAATGGCGCGTTCCATGTTCACCTATTTTTCGTTCTGAGCGCCTATGTCATCGCCGGCTCGAGCGATGGCGCCAGGACGCCGCTCCTCTCGCAATGCGCAGCGCGTATCGTTCGTCTATCGTTTCCCTGCGCTGCTGCGATATTGCTGACCTATATGCTCTTCAAGCTCGACGCCATGTATATGGCGAAAGCTTCCGAGATCGTCGGTCACCCGTGGATCGAGAGGCAATATTCCGATCCGAACATAAGCTGGTCCCACGCGCTCGCCGAGGCTCTCGGTACGTATTACCTTACCGGCGGATCGATTCTGGTGCCCGTATTATGGACGATGCAACGGGAACTCATCGGATCGATAGGAATATATATCATCTTCAAGTCGGCGTCGGCCGCCTCCACGCGGCTCATGGCCTATGTCGCGATTGCCGCGCTATGCGTTGTGGCGAGGCTGGAGCCACAAAATTATCTCTGCTTCGTCGCCGGCGCCGCAATGTACGATCTCGGCGTCGTGAAGCGAAGGCCACCGAGACAGCTCGTCGTCGCGGCCATCGCGCTCGGGATCTTTCTCGGCGGCAAACCGCTCTCTGCGCCGAGCCTGAGCTCGATTTATTTCCCGTTGGTCCACTTCGCCGATGGAATGCATGTCACGGGTCTCATATACCCGCTCGGCGCGATGTTGCTGCTGTTCGGCGCTCTGACATCGCCGACGATGCAGAATATTCTCAGCGGAAGGTCGGGGGCATTTCTGGGGAAAATCAGCTTCTCGCTTTATTTGGTGCATTTTCCGCTGCTCGGATCCGTTCAAGCCGCGGGATTCGTATATTTCGGATATACGTCATCGATAGCTTTGGCTTGCGTCACGCTGGTCTATATTTGCGTCGTGCTGGCCGTCTCGACGGCGTTCTACGCATTGGTGGAGCGACCGACGCTCGGACTGCTCCGCTCGATCAAGCGCGCGCACAGGCCGCAATTGGCGACATGAAGCGCGGAGCTGTGTGGCGAGGGTCTCTCGCTGCTCGTCGTGCGTTGCGCCGTTCGAAGTCATCGGGACATGCCGGCGCTATCGGTCCATCGGAATGGACAGCGGATGGTTGTCCTTCGCAGCGAAATGGAGGGGCCCAAATGTTGCGACAGGTCATCAAGCTCGCGCGGAGATCCGGGCCGGCGCGGATCGTCCTCGACCGTTTGATCGCCGAAAGGCGGTTCCGTCGAGATCGGGGCCAGCTACGAGAATGGACGAGCGCGGACGAGCGTCTCGCGGGCTTCTATGCGGATTTCGTGGCGCCGGGCGATATCGTTTTCGATGTCGGAGCCAATATCGGCAATCGAGCGAAGATATTCGCCCATCTCGGCGCCGAGGTGATCGCCTTCGAGCCGCAGCCTTATTGCATTTCTGTGCTCGAGGCCGGCTTCGCCGAACATGAGAATGTGACGATCGTCCGCGACGCGCTGGGCGCGGCGCCGGGCTCCGCCGAAATGTTCATTAGCGATTCGAGCACGATTTCGTCTCTCTCGACCGCGTGGATCGACGCTGTGAAAAAAAGCGGTCGATTCGGCGACAAGGATTGGGACGTTCGGACCCGAATCAATATCGTCACGATGGATCATGCGCGCGTAAAATACGGCGAACCGAGCTTCGTCAAAATCGATGTCGAAGGATTCGAGGTGGAGGTCCTGAAAGGGCTGTCGGCGCCTGTTCCGGCATTGTCGTTCGAATTCACGCCGGAGTGCCTCGAGCAGGCGAGCGAATGCATCGACCGCATAGCTCGGCTGGGGCCTTATCGATTCAATTTCTCGCAAGGAGAGTCATTGGCGTTGAAATATGCGGATTGGGTGGAAGCCGAGGTCATGCGCCAGATGTTGAGCGAGGCCGATGCGGCCGATTGGGGCGATGTGTACGCTCGATCGGCTCAGCCGAAGTCGTGACCTTTGTCGGCGCGCCGAGGCTCGAAGCGCCGTTTCGATCCTGCGAACGTGATGTGGCTCCATCAAAACTCGGATGTGCAAAACCCTGCGGCTCAACGGCGATCAGGCGAGAGCGCCGAGCGCTTTCAGCGCATTGGTCCAGCGCGCTTCATATGTATGGTCCCGTAGCGCGCGCTGGTGGCCGCGCGCTCGGATCGCCGCTGCATGTTCGGGATCGGCGAGGAGGGCGCGGATGATCTTCGCGCAATCCGCCTCATTCCTATAGGTCAGGATTTCACGGCCGATGTCGTAAACGAGCGCCAGCTCGGGATTGTGTTGCGTGAGATAGAGTCCGCCGCTCATCGGCGTCTCGAAATCGCGCCCTTTGAGATTGACGAGCTTACGCGAATGGCCGATGCCGCCAAAGCCGAGATTGATCCGGCTTTTCGAATAGATCTCGGCCATCGCCTCATTCGTCACCGCGCCGTTCGGCCAGCCTTGGCCATAACAGGCGACATCGATTCCGAGCGCTTTCAGTCGTTCGATGAAGCGAGGCCGCCATCCATAGCGCGCGCCGATGAAGGAGACGTCGTGCACGAAAGGAATGTCGTGCGGAAAGTGTAAGCGTGGCGACGCCGCCTCGGGATGAAACATGGCCAGTCCTCCGTGGACGGCGTATCTGGAAATCGCTTCGGGATCGCTGGTGAGATTGAGGTCGACAGCCTCGGCTATCGCCGCTGTGGTCGAATAGCGTCCGCCGATGATCGCGCCTGGAAAGTGCAACTTGTCGTCGAAGCAGAAGTTGCAGACGATGGCGCCCGTAGCGGTCATTTCGCGGATCGTTTCAGGCGACACAGTCAGCCCGGAGAAATATCCTACCACGACATCCACGGGGCGACGTCGATTCGCCGTGCGAAACGAAGCGAGCATCATCGCGTTCATGTCGTCTCTGTGGTCGAGCCAATCGGAGCGTTCTTCGGCGAAGCCATGGCTGCGCCATTCGAATGAGGCGACTTCGCCGAAGGGTGACAATGCTTCCGGCAGCACGGCTTCCCAATTCCAAGAGGCGTAGCCGAGAAAAATGTGCAGTCCTCCCTTCGGCTTCGGCCAGCCGAGCCGCGATGCGCGCTCGTGAAGGCGAAGACGCAATGCGGTGACTCGTTCGGCCCCATGCAGAGGCCGGACGCCGCGCTTGCGAGCTTCTACGACGTAGCGGCGATAGGTCCTCGCCGCCTCTTGTTCGGTCAACGCCGCTTTCAGAGCGGCGTTCGCTTCGGCGAAAAAGGGAATTTGCTTCATCTCGGCGCGCCAGTCGGTCATTCGGCCTTCTCCCGAACAGAAGTCTGCCGCCGGGCGCCTTTTGGTTCCGTCGGCCAATCGATCACGGGCGCGGCGCTCGCGCGCGGCCGCGGCGCTTCTGCGTTCGGCGTTGCGATAGATATTGGCCGCGTCGGCGGCGCCTTCGCCGATTTGCGTCGGCTGGGGCCATCGTCGGAGTGATCGCGCTGTCTATTGGCCGCGACCAATGGCGGATCGATCATCAAGGCGCAGGCCAGCGCGAATATCGTCGTCATCGTTGCGGTGCGGAGCGGATAATCCACTAAGGAATGCAGCAGGAGAAGCGCGACGGCAAGGGTCGCGGCGCGGGCATATGGCTCTTCGAGCGCCAGCCGCGAGGCCGAGGGGCCGCGCCAAATGCGCCAGCTGCTCCGCGCCCACCAGCCGACAAATGCGGCGGCGACGCCGACGCCGATGACGCCACTCTCGAGAAATAGCTCCAAAAGATCATTATGCGCGTGGTTGACATAGGCGTTGACGACAGCGTCCTCTGGACGTTCGAATCCCGCATAGACGGGAACGAATGTGCCGATGCCGGCGCCGAAGGGAAAAAATGTTCGCGCTGCATCCATCGCGCGAATTGCGATCGCCCAACGCGTCTCGTCGAACATGCCGGCGTCGAAGCGATCGAGAACACGATAGAGAGCGAAAGGGGCGGGGAGGATTGCGCCGACTGTGATCGCCCCGAGAAGCAGACGATTGCTCGACCCATTCGCCTGTATATCTCGCCGCTTTGCGTAAGCGATGGCGATCGCGCCGATCAGCGCGAGCAGAGTGAGGGCGATGCCGGCGCGCGATCGCGCCATTGCCTGCCCCGAGAGAAGAATGACGATCAATGTGGCGGCGGCGGTCGCGGCGACGAAGGACGTCATTTCGAAGCGATGTTTGGAATCGGCGGGCGCGGCTTTCGAGGCGGTCTCGGCTAGCCAGGTCGAGGCGAAGAGGATCGCGCAATAGAGAAAGGCGGAGAAGTGGTTTCGGTTCGCGAAGAAGCCGACCGCTTCCGTTGGATTTGTGTAGTTGAAGAAGCGAAGTGGACTGTCCTCGCCCTGCGCCACTTGCAGGAGACCGAGGAACACGCTGACCGCGCTCATGGGCAGAATCAGAAGGGCAAGATGTCGACGCTGCTCGCCTTCGAGACAGGACGCCGCGATAAATACGCTCAATGGCGCAATCATCGTAAGGAGGCTCGCGAGCGTGAGAAGCGGATCGACGCTCATCGGCATCCAGGGAAGATCGCGTTGGATCGATTGGATCGACTCGATGATCGGCTGTCTGTGCGGCAACATGGTCCACAGTGCGGGCGGGAGCGGCAGCAGCTGCATCGAAAGCAAGAGGGCCGAGGCGGCGCAGAGGATGAAGATCGAGCGGGGCCGACGATCGGCGGGAATGTCGCGCCAGCGCCATAGGCCGCATAAGAGCAGCGGAAGGGCGAGCAGCTCGAGAATGGCGTCGGAGACCATGCCGCTTCTCGTTCCGCCCCCGAGCAGAAAGCTCGCAATGACGGTGAATGCCGTGAGAACGAACAAGAACGACCTCGTAAATGAATGAGCGAGCAGGATCGACAATGGGGCGAGTCTAACAAGGCTGCGAAATGCAGTAAATGGCGTTCGGCGCGGTCCATCGAAGAGGCCTGTGGCGTTTCTCGCGGTTTGGAAGCGCATCTTCACAATTCGCGCAAATATACGTACGCGTTTTCACCGAGCATTATGGAGACATGTCACAAAAATACCGATGTCGATGCACAAAAAAATATGTGATCCGGTCGTTTTGCGCGAGACGAGGCGTTCGGAAGAATGCAAAAATGTTGACATTGATCGGCAGCGTCCGACGCCGATGCGCTGCTTCGTTCATTTTTCATTTTGGTGTCGATACGACGATGATCGATCTTCACAGTCACATGCTTCCCGGCATCGACGACGGCGCGGCGGATCTTCGGATATCGCTCGCTATGGCGCGCATGGCCGTGGCGGACGGGGTGGAGGTGCAGGCTTGCACGCCGCACATTCTTCCCGGCCTCTATCACAATACCGGTCCGCAGATACGCGCCGCTACCAGAGAGCTCCAGCGGCGTCTGGATGAAAACGACATTCCGCTGCGGCTGATCACGGGCGCGGACGTTCATTTGGCGCCCGATCTCGCCGAGGGGCTGCGGTCCGGGCGCATTCTGTCTTTGGCCGACACGCGCTACGTGCTGGTGGAGCCGCCGCATCACGTCGCGCCTCTCAGGCTCGTCGATTTTTTTTTCAACGTTCTCCTCGCCGGCTATGTGCCCATCCTCACTCACCCGGAGCGGCTGTCCTGGATCGACACGCATTCCGCCGCGATCGAGCAATTGTTTCACGGCGGGGTGTGGATGCAGATCACTGCCGGGTCGCTCATCGGCGCTTTCGGCCGTGGTCCGCGCTATTGGGCGGAGCGAATGCTCGACGAGGGGCGCGTTCACATTCTCGCATCGGACGCGCATGGGATCGGGCGGCGGCGGCCCAATCTCGGACAGGGGCGCGACGCGGTCGCAAAGCGTCTCGGCGACGAGGCGGCCATCGACATGGTGCTCACGCGGCCTCTGGGAATCCTCGAGAATTTGCCGCCGTCGCATATGCCGGCGCCGGGACCGGGAGGCTGCGGTGGCTTCAGACGCGACGAGACGTCCTTGCGCTCGAGGAAACAATACGGTGGCGGTAATGCGAATAAAGTCGACGCTTATCAGGATGGCGATGCTGGCGGCTGGCGCGATGTCATTGGCCGGGTGCGAGCAATCTTTCAATGACGACGCGCGCGGCGCGATAGCGCTTTCCAGCGGCGCCGCGAGCGAGCCGGCGCCAGAGGAAACGAAGCAATTGGCGAGCTCGGTCGGATCTTTCATCGCCGCCGCGACGCCCGGCAATACGGCGTATAAGATCGGCGCGCAGGATGTGCTCGAAGTGGTGGTGTTCAAGGTGCCGGAGCTCACGCGCAATGTGCAGGTCGCCGACACGGGAACCGTGAATTTGCCGCTCCTCGGCGAGGTGCCGGCGTCCGGAAAAACGGCGCAAGAGCTAGAGCGTGATCTTTCCGCGCGGCTCGGGGCGACCTATCTGAGATCGCCTCAAGTGTCCGTCTATGTCCGCGAGTTCAACAGTCAGCGCGTGACGATCGAGGGCGCGGTCAAGAGGCCGGGGATCTACCCGCTTCGGGGCAAGAATTCTCTCATTCAGCTGATCGCTATGGCGGAAGGGCTCGATCGCGATACGGCGTCGGAAAATGTGATGGTGTTTCGCACCCATGACGGGCAGCGCATGGCCGCCTCTTTCAGTCTCGACGATATTCGGGAAGGAAGAGCCGATGATCCGGCTGTGCAGAATGGAGACGTGGTCGTCGTGCCGACATCGGCGACCAAGGTCGTGCTTTCGTCCTTCTTGAAGGTGACCCCTGCGCTCGCCGCGTTTCGTCCCACCGCCTGGTAGCGCGGGCTTGCTTTTTTCGTCTCGAATTTCGGAGTCGGACGGCATGAACGACAAAGCGATGAGCATAGAAGAAGCCGGAAAGCTCGTGCCCAAGAGCTCGGCCGCGCCCGCGCCTTATGGCGAGGCGGACTCGGGCGGATATTCGGCTCGTTCGGCCTTTGGCTCCGACTCCGCGAGCTTCCACGAAATCTGGCGCATTCTGCGAAAGCACAAGTGGAGAGTGCTGGCGATCGTCGCGGCTTTCGGCGCCATAGGGCTTTTGCGGACCTTGATGATGACGCCGCTCTACACGTCGACGACGAGAGTGCAGATCGATCGCAATGTCGCGAAAGTCGTCGAAAGCGGCAACATCGCCCCGGTCGATAGCTTCGATCTGGAGTTCTTGCGAACGCAATACGAGCTCTTGCAAGGAATGGCCGTCGCCGAGCGCGCCGCGTCGAATCTGTCGCTCGGGGAAGACGCGGGATTTCTGAACCAGGGCGGGGACGGCGCTTTCGGGGCCATCCGCAGATTGTTGTCCTTTGGTTCTCGTCCGGGAAATTCGGCGGACAAGGGCGCGAAAGAGCGAGCGGCGGCCGGCGTCGTGCTTTCGAACCGAACGATCAAGCCGCTGAGCGGGTCTCGGCTGGTGGATATCTCCTACACGGATTCCAATCCGGCGAGGGCGCAGAAGATCGCCGCGGGATTCGCGCAGGCTTTCATCGATTTGAACCTCGACAAGCGCTTTCAGGTCAACGCCTACGCAAAATCGTTTCTCGAGGATCAGATCAAGCAATTGCAGAGCCGTCTGCAGGATTCCGAGAAGGCGCTGGTCGATTTCGGCGCGAAAGAGCAGATCATCACGACAAATGAGAAATCGTCGATCGCCGACAATAATCTCGCGGCGGGAAATGTGGCGCTCGGCGCGCTGGTGGCGGAGCGGATCAGGAACGAGCAATTGTATAGGCAGGTGGAGCAGGTGCAGGCGATCAATCTGCCCCAGTTCTTGTCCAACAAGGTGATCGAAGGATTGCGAGACAAGCGCAATTCATTGGTCACCGAGTATCAGGAGAAGCTGGAGACGTTCCGGCCGAGCTATCCTGGGATGGTCCAGATCAACAATAAGATCAAGGAAATCGACCATCAGATCGGCATGGAGGTCAAGGCGATCAAAGACGCGCTGAAAGGCGCTTACGAGGCTTCGCTCAGCCAGGAGTCAGAGATGAAGGAACGGATCGAGGCGCTCCGCGGAGAGGTGCTCGATCTGCAAAAGCGAAGCATTCGCTACAATATTCTGAAGCGCGAGGTCGACACCAATCGCTCGCTGTACGAGAACCTGCTACAGCGCTATAAGGAGGTGGATGTGGCCAGCGGAGCGGGCGCGAACAATGTGTTCGTGGTCGAGACCGCCGCGTTACCGGGAAGCCCGTCATCGCCGCTGATGACGCGCAATCTCATTTTGTCCTTGCTTCTGGGCGCGCTCGCGGCGGGAGCCGCTGTGTTCGTGCTGGAGCGCTTCGACGACACGATCGGCTCGGCGGAGGAGCTCGAGAGCGTGACCGGGCTCGTGACCCTGGGCTTGATCCCGCTGGTCGAAGGGGATGGCATCGAACGTGAGCTGGCGGAGCTTCGTTCGGGCGTGAACGAAGCCTATCGCTCGCTGTGCACCTCTCTGCATTTTGCGACGGAGAGCGGACTTCCGAAGAGCTTGCTGGTCACCAGCTCCGCCATGTCGGAGGGCAAGTCGACGACGGCGCTGGCGATCGCTCGGCATTTCGCCGCTTTGGGGCTGAAGGTTCTCATCATCGACGCCGATATGCGGCGTCCGTCTCTGCATCTGAAGCTCGGTCTCGACAATGGGATGGGGTTGAGCAATTATTTGACGGGAGCATGTTCGCCGCCCAATGCGATGCAGAACACCGCGACAGACAATCTCGTCTTCATGTCGTCTGGTCCGATCCCGCCGAGCCCGGCAGATTTGTTGGCGAGCTCGCGTTTCATGACGCTGTTGTCGGTGGGCGCCGAAGTATTCGATTTCATTGTCGTCGATGGTCCGCCGGTGTTGGGGCTCGCGGATGCGCAATTGCTGGCGAATGGCGCAGCGGCGACGGCCTTCGTCATACGTTCGGGCGGGACGCGCAAGGCGCAGCTACGCGATTCGCTGAAGCGGTTGCGATCCGCGCGCGCGAATGTGATCGGCGGCGTGCTGACGCGGCACGACTCCAAAAATGCGGGATATGGATATGGTTATGGATACGGATATGGATATGGCGAGAACGACCAGCCTTCGCGAATATCCGGCTCCGAGCGTCACGCCGAACTCGCGGAGGAACGAAAGAGCGCATGACGACGGAGCTTTCCGCTGTGCGAGTGGCGCTCGATCTTTTGTATGCGCCGTCTCGCGTGCGTATCGCGAAATCTCGTCCATTGCCGGCTCGCGTGGCGTTTCTGCTGCGGGTCGCTGCGAGAGACGCCGAGGCGGAGGACGAGGCGGCGCGAGCGAGCGAGAGATCGCGCGAGGCCGTCCATGCGGCGGCGCTGTTCTTCATCGAGCAGGTCCTGTTCGATGCGGAGTCGGACAGCTACCGCATCCTCGGCGTCGATCGTTCGGCGTCGATGGTCGAGCTGAGGCGCAATATGGCGTTGCTGCTGCGCGTTTATCATCCCGATGTCGAGCGTGACGCCGATCGGGCGTCATCCGTCGCCAAAGTCACGCAGGCCTGGGACAATCTCAAAACGCCGGAGCGTCGCATCCGCTACGACGAAACGCATCCGCCGATCGAATTGGGGATGTCGAAGACGAGCGCTTCCCGCTCGAAAATCGGATCGAAGTCGGAGAGCAAGGGCAGAATCGGCTGGGAGAGACGTTCGGCGGGGCGCCGAGAGACGCGTGACCCGGCCGAGAAATTCATCCGCCTGCTGCACGCGATATTGGTTCTTTTTGGCCTCGGCAGAAGGCGCGTGCGGCGGCGTTCGTGAGCGGTGTTCGATATGAGGCGCATTGTCGGGCTCGATTCCGTCTTCGAGCGGCGGCCGTTGCGGGTCGTTGCGCTCGGCGCCTTGGGCGCGGCGCTCGCCTGGGCGATCGTGACGACGAATATCATGCCGCATGTGGCCGAGCGTGCGCCCGGCGTCGCGCTCTTGCTGGCGTCCGACAATCCGAACGTCGTGTTCGGCGTCGTCGACCGCAAGATCAATCCCGACAGCGCGGCCGAGAGCGCCGCGATCGTGGCGCCGCCGGCGATGTCCCGGTCGGCGCGTGACCGTCTGCGTCGCCGCGCGCAGAGCGCGCTTCTTCGATCGCCGCTCGACGCGAGAGGGCTACGCATATTGGGCCAGCTCGCGCCGGAAGAGTCGGCGGCCGCGGACTTCATGGAGCTGGCGGCGCGTCATTCGCTCAACGAGTATCGCGCGCATCATTGGCTGCTGCAAAAGCGCTTGTCGGAAGGCCGATATGCCGAGGCGCTGCTTTCGGCCGACATCGTGCTGCGCACGCGACCGCAGCTCATGCCGTTTATCGCGCCTTATCTCGAGCGTATGGCGGAGGATCGAACGGCGTCCATCGCGCTCGAACGAATGCTGGCGCGAAATCCGCCATGGCGCGAGCGCTTTCTGACGCATCTTCCGTCGATCGTCTCCGATGTGCGCGCGCCTTTGCGGCTGATGCTGGCGCTGAAAAACACGGCCCATCCAGCCGGCGCGGAAAGTCAGCGGCGCTATTTCGAGTTTCTGTTCGAGCGTCGCGTCTATGATTTCGCCTATTACGCCTGGCGGCAATTGCTGCCGCCGGAGCGCGCGCAGAACGAGGCGACGCTCTACAACGGCGACTTCGCTTTTCCGCCGAGCGGCTCGCCATTCGACTGGCTGCTGCGTTCGGGAGCCGGCGCGCGGATCGACATCGCGTCGGCCTCCGAAGATTCGCGCGCGCTGCGCATCGATTACGGGCCGGGGCGCGTCGCGCCGCATGTCGCCATGCAATTCATCAAGCTCCCGGCGGGCGCTTATCGAATGGCCGGGCGGTATCGCGGCGAGATCGCCGGCCGCCGCGGGCCGCGCTGGCGCGTGGCCTGTGTGAACGCCAACGGGTCGATCGGCGAGAGCGAAATGGGCATGGGCCGGATTCGCGACTGGCGACATTTCGAATTCGAGTTCATCGTGCCGGACAAAGATTGCGCGATGCAATCGGCGCGATTGGAGCTCGACGCGCGCTCGCCGTCGGAATGGATCGTCGCCGGCGAGATTTCCTATGCCGATTTGAAGATCGAGCCGATCGGCGAGGGTGCGCCATCGGCGACTGTCGGCGGCCCCTCGGGCGCTCAGTAGAGCTTTTCGGCTCCGACATCTCGCGCGCCGGCGTCTTCCGCGCCGCTTTCGGACTCCGCGGCGCCTGCGAGGAACAGCCAGCCGAGAAGAGCCAGCGCGGCCCAGATCGCGATAATCGGACAGCCGGCGGCGAATAGGAGCGCCGACGGTGAGCCGAGCGCAGCGAGGGCGAACACGGTGAGGGCGCGCGACATCGGCGTCGGCCGCCTTCTCGCGAGCGACATTCGCGCTATCGTCGTCGCGGCGTTCCGGTCGATCTCGTCGGTGAGCGACATGTCATTCTCCTGCCGCGCGGGGTCGGCGACAGCCGGAATAACTTCGGACGAGCTTCGAGGTTGCGCCGTCGCCGATTTTTTCTCTTCTTCGCCGGGATGGCCGGGCGCAAAAAAACGCCCGAGAGGCGTCTCCCGGGCGTTGTCGAATCGACGAGACCGAAAGGCGCGCGAGGTCGCTCGCGCGCCTGAGTCGCGGTCTGATTACGGGCTCACGCCGCCAATGGCGATGAACGGCAAAGAAGAATTATTGTTGTTGCTCGAGAGCGCGAGGCCCGCGGCGATGCCGCCGCCCGCGAGCAACAGCGCGCCGCCGGCCCACAGAGGATCGATGCCGTCATGCGCCGTCGCTTGCGAACGTCCTTCGTAATGGGGCGCGCAGGCGATCTGTTGTCCTTGGCCGTCATAGCACGCGGCCGTGGCCACAGGGGCGGCGCCGACAGCCGACGTCGAAGCGGCGATCAGCGTTCCGGATACGAGCAGAGTGAACAATTTCTTCATGTCGGTCTCCATCATTTGAAAATCTTTTGCGCCTCGCGATTCGAAGGGGGAAGCGATAAGAATCCCAGGAGAATTTGGTATCCGACAGGCCTCGGTCCGTCAATCTAGGGTTTAGTGCGGAGAACGGCGGGCGTCGCAGGGCGGAGCAAAAACGGTTTCCAAAATCTGTTCACGTCGTCGCTGCGCGATTGGCGTCGGCGACGCGCGGATCGCCGCCTATCGCCGCAGCAGCCGCTCGAAATATTCCAGCTCTTCGGCCGGGCGCTCTGGTTGGCCGAGGCGGCGGCGGAGCTCCTCCTGCACGCGGCGCGCGCGCACGGCCGGCGGCAGGCCCAGAGGGTCGCGCAGGCCGGCGTCACCGCCGGGCTGGCGGCGGCCGGTCGGACGGCCGAGCGGATCGGCGCCGTCGCCGGGGCGCATTCCCGCGCGGCGGCCGGCGCGGCCGGACTGGCCCTCGCCCTCTTCTCCTTCGCCCTGCATTCGCGAGGCGAGTTGATCCGCGCCGCGGCGCAGCGCCTGCAGCGCGCGTCCTTGGGCGTCGACTGCGCGGCCCGCGCCCTCGCCGCCGGGGCCGAGCGCCTTTTCGGCCTCCTTCATCGCCTTCTCGGCGTCGGAGAGATCGGGCGAGGCTTCTCCCGCGCGGCGCAGCCGGTCCTGCTCGCGCTCCAGCCGGTCGCGCAGCGCCTTTTGCCGTGCGCGCGCGTCATCGGAGGCGGAAGACTGGCCCTTGCCGCCGCGCCGCGGCTCGCCGCCGCCCTGCTGGCCGCGATTGGTCTCGTCGCGCAATTGCTGCTCCTCGCGCGTGAGCTTGTCGAGCTCGTCGAGCGCGCGCGACATCTCTCGTGCGCGGGGGTCGGAACGGCCCGCCTGCACGGGGCTCAGATTTTCGAGCACGTCCTGAAGCTCGTCGAGCAGGCGTTGCGCCTCGGCGAAATCGCCGGCGCGCTCGGCCTTTTCGATTTCGCGCATCATGGCGTCGAGATCGTCTTCCGTCAGCGCGCGCCGATCGCCCTGCTGCGGCGCGGCGCGCTCGGCGCTCTTGCCGGTCTTCTGGCCGAGTCCGCTCAGAAATTTCTCCATGGCGGCGCGCATGTCCTGCGTCAGCTTGGCGATCTCCTCCTCGCTCGCGCCGCGGGCCAGCGCCTCGCGCAGATCTTTCTGCGCGGCGCGAAGATCGCGCTCGGCCTGCGAGACGTCGCCCTCCTCGAGCGAGAGCGCCATCGCCCAGAGCAGATCGGCGACCTCGCGCAGATCGGCGTCGTCGCGCGCCGCCTCCAGACGCGCCTTGGCCGCGTTCAGCCCCAGGAAAATGGAGGCGGGCGTCTCGAACAGCTCCGAGCCGAGCGACAGGGCCCCGATCGCCGTCGAAACGCGCGCATGATGATCGGGGTCGAGCGCCAGATTGCGGCGCTGCTCGGCGAGCGCGCGGGCGAATGGCTTGCCGAAGCGGCGCTCGGGCAGAGTGACGTCGAGCGGCGCCGAGAAGCCCTCATTGCCGCCCTCGTCACGGGCGATCAGCGTCAGCGCGACGCGCGCGCCGGCCCAGGGATGGTCGGAGAAGTCGAGCGTCGCCTTGGTCTCGCCGAGGCCGCCGCGGGTCGGCGGCACGGGCAGAGGGAGGCGCGGCGGCGGATAGAGCGATCGGCTCGGTCGCGTCGTGGCCGGGAGAGCGGCCGCCGCCTCGCCGGAGACGACGCCATAATCATCGTCGATGCGAAAGCCGAGCGTCATCGTGCCGCGCGAATTATTGCGCGGCGGCTCGGTGATCTCGATCGTCGGCGGCCGGTCCGGGATGACGAGGATGCGGAACTCGCCGGCGCCGCGCAGCGCCAGCGCGGCCTCGCCCTCGAGCTTGAACCGCTCCTCCGACTCGCCGCCCGGCTGCTTCTGCTTGCCGCCCTCTATGGGCGCGAGCGCGCCTCGCGTCGTAGCGGCGCCGCGCGCGCCGAGGCTGCGCACGACGAGCGTCGAATGCACGGGAACCGAGACTTGCGCCCAGGGTCCTTCGGCGCGCTGCGGCAGCACGATGGGTGGACGACCCGTATAGGCGGGCGGCTCGAACCAGGCGTCCACGCGAGCGGCGGAGCCGGAGGCGGAGCCGCTCGCCCAATCGAAGGCGGAGAGCAGCCGCGCCTCGCGATCCGGCCCGGCGACGAATGCCGCGGCCAGGGCGGCGACCAGCGCGGCGGCGCGCAGAGCGAATGGGTCGCGTTGCGGCAGGCCGGGGTCCGGCGGCGCCACTTCGATCGCCGCGAGCTTGCGCTCGAGCCGGCTGCGATGCAGCGCCCAAAGCGCGCGTGTCGCCGGATCGGCGCCGCCGGCGAGCGTGTCCCCGAGCGAGGCCGCCGGCCGATGCTGCGCGCCCGGCGCGGCGTCCAGCCGCGCCAGCGCCTCGCTTCGCCGGGGCGTCGCGGCCGACAGCCCGCGGCCGACGATCCACAGCGCGGCAAGAGCAAAGCCGCCGACGCCGAGCGCCCGCGCGGTCGCGCCGATCTCCAGCCACAGGCCCGAAAACGAGACCGCGAGAAAAAAGAGCGCAAGCGTGGCGAGCCCGGCGGCGACGCGCGCCAGCCGCTCGACGGCGATGGCCGCGAGCGAGCGTCGCACCAAAAGCTCCAGCGCCGGCGAAGCCTCGCTTTCGTCCTCGCTCGGTCTTTTGCGCCAGAAGGTCATTTTCGGTTCCTCGCCGGGCATGTAGCGCGCGAGCGCTCGCGCGCCCGGTCTCGTCTTTGGGCGCCGAGTCTACGCTCTTTCGGCAATTTGCGAAAATCTTGCGGCGAAATCGCGTCAGAAGGCCAGAGCGCCGGCGGCCGCCGCGCCGAGCAGGCAGAGATCGTGGAGCGCCAGAGCCGTGCGCGACGGCGGTCCTTTCTCGTGCAGCAGGCGCAGCGCCCCGATATTGGCGAGCGACCAGGCGACGCCGACCACCGCCATCGCCGCCGCGAGAAGCGCGGGCGAGGTCGAGAGCCGGAGCGAGGCGAAAGCCCCGGCCAGCAGGACGAGCCCGGCGACGAGGCTCGCGAGCGGCGGAAAGCGCGCGGGAAAGCGCGCCGCCAGAGCGGCCGGGCCATACATTGCGAGGAGATGCCACGCCATCGCCCCGCCGATGAGGCTCTGAGCGGCTCCGCACAGAGCGAGCGACAGCGGGCCGTGCAGCATCGCCGCCGCCATGATCGCCCAAGCCGCCGCGCCGGCGAGCGTCGCCAGAGCGAAATGCGTCGCCGAGCGGAAGGACGCGCCATCGACAGCGGCGGGGCTCGAAACCGACGCGTTCACCTCTGAGAAACCATGCGGAAGACGCAGCGCCAGAAGGAGCGCGGCGAGCTGAAGCAGCGCCGCGCAGAGCAGGCTCGCCGCTCCTCCTCCCGCGAGCTCCGAAGCGTGGACGACGAGCGGCGCGGCCAGAGCGGCGAGCGCGCCGCCCGCCAGCACGCGCAGGCCGCCGAGCGCCGAGGCCGCGATATGGCGATAGAAAAGCCCGAAACCTTGCGCGAGGCCGAGCCATAGCGCGCCGAGACAGAGCGCCGGAAAATGTCCGTGCGTCATGCCGAAAGCCGTGAGCAATCCGCCGCCGACGCCGAGGCTCGCGCCGAGCGCGAAGGCCGCCCGGCGTCCGAAGCCGTCGACGAGCGCCGCCGCCGGAAAGGACGCGAGCGCCGCGCCGATGAGCAGCAGCGCCAGCGGCCAGCCGATCTGCTCCGCGCGCGGCGCGATGAGCAACGCCGCCTGCGGCAATTGCGCGAGCGCGAGCGCTTGCGCCAGAACGGCGAGGCCGAAGCCGAGCGCGAGACGCCGCGTCGAGGACGCATCCGTATTTTCGTCGATGCGCGGGCAGAGGCAGAGCGTCTCGCTCGGCCGCGCGATCAGCGGATCGAAGCTCATCGTCCATCCTCGACATCGTCGTCCGAGAGCGCGCGCGCCGCGGCGCCTTCGAGATCCTCATATTGACCCGCATTCAGCGACCACACGAATGCCGCGAGGCCGAGCGCGCCGAGCAGCAGAGCCAGCGGAACGAGAAAGAGAAGGACATTCATGCGACGATTCCCTCTTTTTCTTCGATGCGACGCCCGTCTCGCGATTCGTCCCCGGCGCGCCCGCTCCCGTTCGGGCCATCCGTCCGCGGCGACCGCGCCCTCGCTCCCTCCAATTCACGCACAGCGCTCACGCGGCCGGCGCGCGAGGCGTTGAGCGTGACGATGAGCGAAGAGCTCGACATTGCGAGGGCCGCGATGAGCGGCGTCAGCAGGCCCGCCATTGCGAGCGGCGCCGCCACAGCATTGTAGAGAAGCGAGAGCGCGAGATTCTGCCGCATCAGCGCGCGTGCGCGCCGCGCCGCGTCGACCGTCGTCACGATGGGCGCGAGCTCTTCGCCGAGGAAGACGGCGTCGGCGGCGGCCTGCGCGATCTGCGCCGCGTCGATCGGCGACAGCGACACATGTGCGGCGGCGAGCGCCGGCGCGTCATTGACGCCGTCGCCGATCATCAGAACCTTGCGCCCCTGCGCCCGCAGCGCCTCCAGTCGCGCGACCTTATCGGCGGGCTTCATCGCGCCGCGCCATTCCGCGACATCGAGCGCGCGCGCCGCCGCCTCCACCGGCGCCGTGCGGTCGCCGGACAAGATGATAATGCGCAGGCCGCGGCGCGTGAGCGCATCGATGGTGTCTCGCGCGTCGCGCCGCAATGTCTGCCGCACGACGAGCGCCGCGCTGCGCTCGCCGTGACGAAAAGCGATCACCGAGGACTCGTCGCGCGCCGCCGCGGCGCAATCGCGCTCGACCCCGCAAAAGCATGGATCGCCGAGGCGCGCCTCGATTCCGTCGACTATGGCGACGACGCCTGCGCCTTGCTCTTCGCGCGCGCCCTCGAGCGGAACGGCGCGGGGATATTCGCGCGCCACTGCGCGCGCGAGCGGATGGCGGCTCGAATGCGCGAGGCGCGCGGCGAGCATCAGCAGCTCGGGCTCGATCTCTTGCGCATTGGCGACACGAGGCTCCGGCGTCGTCAGCGTGCCGGTCTTGTCGAAGACGACAGTGTCGATCTCGGCGAGACGCTCCAGCGCATCGGCCGAATTGAGCAGCACGCCGGCGCGAAACAGCGCGCCGCTCGCCGCCACTTGCACCGCGGGGACGGCGAGCGCCAGCGCGCAAGGACAGGTGACGATGAGCACGGCGATCGCCGTCGTCAGCGCATCATGCAGCGAGGCGCCGGCGAGGAGCCATGCGAGCGCCGTGCAGAGCGCGGCGAGATGCACCAGCGGCGCGTAGAGGCGCGCGACGCGATCGGCGAGCCGCCTATAGCGCGAGCGCGCCGCTGTCGCCTTGTCCAGCAGGCGCTCGATCTCGTCGATGAGCGAGTCGCCGGTCGCCGCCTGCACGCAAATCGTCAGCGCCCCGTCGAAATTCATCGCTCCCGCATAGACCGTGTCGCCGGCGCCGACCGAACGGCGTCGCGTCTCTCCGGTGACGAGGCTCTCGTCGAGACGGGAGTCCCCCGATAAGACGACGCCATCGGCGGGAATGCGCTCGCCGGGGCGGACGAGCGCGTGATCGCCCGGCGCCAGCGCCGCGAGCGGAACATAGGATTGCGCGCCATCCGCGCCGAGGCGGCAAGCGGCCGGCGCGCGCAGAGCCGCGAGATTGGCGGCCACGGCGCGGGTCTTGCGGCGCATCGCGCAATCGAGATAACGCGCCAGCAGCAGAAAAGCGAGCAGCATTGTCGCCGAATCGAAATAGGCGTGCGGCGCGTGGGTGAGCGTCTCATAGACCGACATTGCGAGCGACAGCAGCACGCCGAGCGAGATGGGAACATCTATATTCAGACGATGCGCGCGCAGCGCGGCGAAGGCGCTCGCGAAGAATGGCTGGCCAGCGAAGGCCGCCGCCGGCAGAGCGATGAGCGCGGAGACGCCATGGAAGAAATCGCGCGTCGTCGCATCCATATCGCCGCCGAGCCAGACGGCTTCCGACAGCATCATCACATTCACCGAGGCGAAAGCGGCGACGGCGAGGCAGCGCAGCAGGCGCCGCGAGGTCTCGCGCTCGGCGCGCTCGCCGCTCTCGCGCTCGAAGGGCCGCGCGCGATAGCCCATGCGGCGCAGCCTTTCCGACACGGCGGCGAAGTCGAAATTCGGCGCCGCCCATTCCAGCGAGAGGCGGCGATCGGCGTAATTCACGCGCGCCGCGGTGAGATCGGGAATGGCCTTCAGCGCCGCTTCGATCTCGAAAATGCAGGCGGCGCAGGTCATGCCGTCCAGCGCCAGCTCCAGGCGGCGCGCGCCATCCGGGCCATGCGTCGCGAGAGTGGAGAAATCGACGTCCATCGTCATGGCGCGAGCTCAATCGATGCGGATGCGGCTCTTGGAGCGGAACATTTCACGGCCCTCGCGCGTCGCGATCAGCACGAGATCGCGCCAGCCCGATTCGATGACGATCGGCGCCTCATAGCGCCCGGGCGCGGCCTCGGCGAGATCGACGGCGACATCCTTGCGGCCATCGACGGGCGCGCGAATCTCCGCGGCGAGCTTCAGCCCGGTCAGCGCGCCATTGTCGTCGCGCAGCGTGACGGAAACGAGATTCTCCCATGCGCCGCGACGCAGGATCGTCGCCTCCACTTTCCAGCCGCGCGCGCTCTGCGCATGTGCGCCGGCGATGTCGAGATTATAGGCGAGGCCTTTCTCATAGGCTCGGCTGGTCTCCTCGCCGCGGAAGGTGGAGACGGCGAAGTAGATCATCGCGGCGTCGACTGCGGCGACGACGCCGAAAAACGAAACGAGCAGCAAGAGAACTTGCCGACCGCCGAGGCGGCGCTGCGGCGCCGCGCGCATCAGATTGGTCTGCGACATGGCTTTCTCCTCACGGGGTCACGAACACGTCTCGAATGGAGACCGCGGCGTCGCTCTCCACATCTTTCGAGATGAAGAGGATCGGCGTCTGTCCCTTGGTCTTGCGCGCGCCGCGCCATGTGACGAGCACGCGCGTCTCGCGTGTCTGATCGGCGCCGACGCCGACGATCATGCGGCCTTCGGCGTCGGGCTCGACGCCGACGATCTCCACCTCGGCGCCTTCGACGCCGCTCGTCTCCAGCAGAAAGCGGCGCGGCTCGGCGCTCATATTGGCGAAGCGGATCGTATAGGCGTTGCGAACGGCGCCGTCTTTCAGCGTCACGGCGAGCGGATTGCGATCATGCAGCACGGAAAGGCGCGAATCGTCGCGCGTCGCCAGCTTCACGGACATGAGCGCGCCGATCGCGACGATGAGCGCCGCATAGATGAGCGTGCGGGCGCGCAGGGGCTTGTAGAGAGGCGCCTCGCCCTTGCGGCGGCGCTCGCAATTCATCTGCGTGTCATAGGCGATGAGGCTCTGGGAGCGGCCGATCTTCGCCATCACGCTGTCGCAGGCGTCTATGCACAATCCGCATTGCACGCAGCCGAGCGAAGCGCCTTTGCGAATGTCGACGCCGGTCGGGCAGACGGCGACGCATTGGCCGCAATCGACGCAATCGCCGACCGGCGCGCCAGCGGCGCGCAGCGCGGTCGCCTGCTTCAGCGACATGCGCGGCTCGCCGCGATCATAGCGATAGGCGACATTCAGCGCATATTCGTCGGTGAGCGCGGCCTGTATGCGCGGCCAGGGACACATATAGAGGCACACCTGCTCGCGCATATGGCCGGCGAGCATGTAAGTGGTGAAGGTGAGAATGCCGATCCAAATATAGGCTTCCGAAATTCCCGGCTGGAAGGTCGCGAGCTCATAGACGAGCGTCGGCGCATCGGCGAAATAGAGCACCCAGGCGCCGCCGGTCCACCAGGCGATCAATAGCCATAGCGCATGTTTGGCGATCTTCTCGCGCCATATCTTCGCGCTGCGCGGGCCGGCGTCCTTGCGGGCGCGCTCGCGCGCATCGCCCTCTATCCAACGCTCGGCGGAGAGATAGAGATCGGTCCACACGGTTTGAGGGCAGAGATAGCCGCACCATATGCGCCCGGCGAGCGCATTCATCAGGAAGAGGATCAGCGCTGCGAGGATCAGGAGGCCGGTGAGATAATAGACCTCCTGCGGCCATATCTCGATGAAGAAGAAATAGAAACGCCGATGCGGAAAATCGACGAGCACGGCTTGGGATGGCGCATCGGGGCCGCGATCCCATCGCACGAAAGGCAGCAGATAGTAGACCGCCAGAGTGAAGGCCAGCAGCCCCCATTTGATGCGGCGGAACTTTCCGTCGACCTCTTTCGGATAGATGGCTTTGCGCGGCGCATAGAGCGAGCCGCTCTTGGCCTTGCCCATATCGGCGCTCGTCATTTTCCGCTCCCTCACTCGCCGCCGCCGAGCGTATGCACATAAATGGCGAGCGCCTTGATCGTCGGCTCGTCGAGGCGATCCTTCCAGGCCGGCATCACGCCGCCGCCGCCATTGGCGATGCGGCTCGCGATCGTCTCCTTGTCCGATCCGAACAGCCACAGCGCGTCGGTGAGATTGGGCGCGCCCATGTCGCGATTGCCTTTGCCGTCGACGCCATGACAGACGGAGCAATTGTCGTCGAAGAGCTTGGCGCCCTGCGCCGTCGCCATGCCGCCGGGTAGCTTCGCCATTGCGCGGAGCTGATCGGCGACGAGGGAGATTTGCTTTGCGTCGAGCAGTCCGTCGCCGCCGAAGGCGGGCATGGTCTCGCTGCGCGTCTCCTTATCGGCGTCCCAGCGCACGCCATGCTCTATGGTGCGGCGAATGTCGGAGAGCTTGCCGCCCCACAGCCAATCATCGTCATTGAGATTGGGATAGCCCTTCGCGCCCTGCGCGCCGGCGCCGTGGCAGCCGGCGCAATTATTGGCGAAGGCCGCCGCGCCCAATGCGCGCACGGCGCTCAGCAATTGCGGCCGCGCCTCTATCTCTTCCAGCGGGGCGTTGGCGAGCCGCTCGAGCACGGGCCCGCGAATCTCGTTCAGCTGTTCCATGTCGCGCGCGACGGAAGCGCGCGAATGCCAGCCGATGAGGCCCTGCGTGCCGCCTTCGAGCGTCGGCAGCGCCGGATAGGCGAGAAAATAGCCGATCGACCAGAGGATCGTCGCATAGAAGGTGACGACCCACCAACGCGGCAGCGGCGTGTCGAGCTCCTCTATGCCGTCCCATTCATGGCCGGTCGTCGTGGTCTTGGTGTGCGGATCGATGCGGACCGCCTCGCTGTGAGCTTCTCGCGTCGACATGTCTTTCAATCCTCCCGCAACGGCGTCTCGGCGGCGCGTCGGAATTTCTCGCGATTGGACGGCCACAGCGCATAGGCCGTGGCTCCGGCGAACAGCAGAATGAAGAAGAAAAGGCCCGAATTCGCCGCGAATTCGCGCCATGCTTCATAAGCGGTCATGGCTCACCTCACATTCACGGCGGCTTTGTCGTCATAGAGCTTGAAATTCACCGAGACGCCGAGATGCTGCAGATAGGCGATGAGCGCATCCTCCTCGGTGATCCCGTTCTTGCCCGCCTGGTCGTAGACGACGGCGTTGGGATAGCGGCGGCGCATCGCTTCGGCGCCCGGATCGTCCGGCGCGCTCTGCGCGGAAAGATCGGCCGCGGCGTTGTCGATCTGCGCATCCGTGTAGGGCACGCCGACGATGCGCAGCGTCTTCATCTGCTCCACGATATGCGCGGCGTCGAGCGGCGTCTGCGCGAGGAAAGGATAGCCCGGCATGATCGACGTCGGGACGACGGAGCGCGGATCGCGCAAATGGTCGCGATGCCAATCATTGGAATAGCGTCCGCCGACGCGCGCCAGATCCGGCCCGTTGCGTTTGGAGCCCCATTGGAACGGATGGTCGTACATGCTCTCGGCGGCGAGCGAATAATGGCCGTAGCGCTCGACCTCGTCGCGCAAGGGGCGGATCATCTGCGAATGGCAGGTGTAGCAGCCTTCACGCACATAGATATTGTAGCCGGAAAGCTCGAGCGGCGAATAGGGCCGCACGCCCTCCACTTTCTCGATCGTGTTGTGAAGATAGAAGAGCGGCGTGATCTCGATGATTCCGCCGATCGAGACGAGCAGCAGGATCGCCAGCAGAAGCAGGATCGAATTGGTCTCGAGCCGCCTCTGCAGGCCGCCCGTCGGAGTGTTGCGCGCAATGTCGGACATGTCTCTCTCCTCTTATTGCGCGGGAGCGGGAAGGGGCGAGAATTCGGTGGCGCTCGCCGCCGAAGGCGCGCGCAGCGTCTTGTAGATATTGTAGACCATGATGAGCGCGCCGATGAGGAAGAGGCCGCCGCCCGCCGCGCGGATCACATATTCGGGATGCAGAGCGTCGGTGGTCTCGATGAAGGAATATTCCAAGAATCCCTGCGGCGTGTAGGCGCGCCACATCAGCCCTTGCATGATGCCCGCGACCCACATCGCCGATATGTAGAAGACGATGCCGATGGTCGCGATCCAGAAGTGCCAGTCGACGAGCTTCAGCGAATAGAGCTTGCGGCCGAAGACCCAGGGAATGAGGCAGTAGAGCGCGCCGAAGGAGACGAAGCCGACCCAGCCGAGGCTTCCCGAATGCACATGGCCTATGCCCCAATCGGTGTAATGCGACAGCGCATTCACCGTTTTCACCGACATCAGCGGTCCTTCGAATGTCGACATTCCGTAGAAGGCGACGGAGACGACGAGCATCCGCAGCACCGGATCGGTGCGCAGCCGGTCCCAGGCGCCGGAGAGAGTCATGAGGCCGTTGATCATGCCGCCCCAGGAGGGCATCCACAGCATGATCGAGAAGGTCATGCCGAGCGTCTGCGCCCAATCGGGCAGAGCGGTGTAATGCAGATGATGCGGGCCGGCCCAGATGTAGAGGAAGATCAGCGCCCAGAAATGGACGATGGAGAGGCGGTAGGAATAGATCGGTCGCTCCGCGCGCTTGGGCACGAAATAATACATTATGCCGAGAAAGCCCGCGGTGAGGAAGAAGCCGACCGCGTTATGGCCATACCACCATTGGATCATCGCATCCTGCACGCCGGCCCAGACGATCACCGATCTCGGCGAGAAGACGGAGATCGGAATCTCGGCGTTGTTGCCGAGCACGAGAACCGCGACCGTCACGATGAAGGCGAGATAGAACCAGTTGGCGACATAGATATGCGGCTCCTCGCGCTTGGCCAATGTCGCGAGGAAGACGATGAGATAGACGACCCACACCACGACGAGCCAGAGGATCGCATACCATTCCGGCTCGGCGTATTCGTGCCCGCGCGTGACGCCGAGCAGATAGCCGGTGCCGGCGATGAGGATGAAGAAATTATAGCCGAGCACGACGAACCAGGGCGCGATCTCGCCGGCGAGCCGCGTGCGGCAGGTGCGCTGCACGACATAGAAGGAGGTGGCGAGCAGCACATTGCCGCCGAAGGCGAAGATCACCGCCGATGTGTGCAAGGGCCGCAGGCGCCCGAAGTTGATCCAGGGCAGATCGAGATTGAAGGCCGGGAAGGCGAGCTCGAGCGCGATATACAGGCCGACGGCGAAGCCGGCGACGCCCCAGAACAATGCGGCGAGCGCGCAAAAGCGGATCGGCCCGTAGTTGTAATTGGGGCGTCCGTCGATGAATTGCGCAGGCGCCTCCACGTCGCGCAGCTCATAGCGTTTCAGCAATGCGATCACTGCGATGATCGAGCCGAGCGCGAAGAGAGCGGCGTGGAACGCATAGGCCGGCGTATGCGCGCGTGAGGCGATGAAGCCGGCCAATGTGGCGAGCGCGATGAAGAGAAGCGTCGTTGCGGCTTCGGAAACAGTGACGGATTTGGTTGCGGGAGCGTCGGTCGGCGCCATGGAAGCAATCCTCGCAGACAGGCGGGAAGAGGGCGGATGCGCCGCCGATGCGACGCCTTTCGCCTCTTTCGTCTTTGATGACAGTGAAGAGTCTAACGCTCGCGCCAAATGGCGATTTGATTTCGATCAAGAAAAGCGGCGCGCGCGCCGCGCTGCGCACAAATGTCACAGGCGAATGAAATCGAGGCGTTATTTCCCCTGGAATTGTTGGACTTTCATACGAGGCCGCCGCAGCGCGCAAGCGTCATAAGACGAGACGCGCGCTTTTTTGTCGCAATGCGAAGCGCATTTGCGCGCGGGCGTTCGACGAGCGCTTCGCGCGCAATGGCGGCGATGTGCGTCGCGCCGTCAGAACCAGCCGAAGCCCGGCCGCCATGTGGCGTTGCGATGCCAGGGCACATATCCGCCGGGAAAGCCGTAACGCCATTGCACGGCGGCGGCTCCTTCATATGCCCATGGGCCGGTGTACCAGGGGCCGGCGGAAACATAAGGATCGTAGAGCGGGGGAATGTCGCGCCGCCATACATTGGCGCCGAGCGGCGGCAGGATCGGCGTCTCGACAGGACGTGCGGGAACAGCGGCGAGCGCAGGCTGCGCCACATAGCCGCCGGAGCCCGCGTAAGTGACGCGGCACCAGGCCGAGCGGCAGTGAGCGACATCGACGACCGCATCGGCGGGAATGGCGAGCACGGGCGCGAAATCGAGGCCCGGGCCGGAACGCAAATTGACGATCTCGGCGACCTTGGCCGGCTTGGCCTGTGCTTGCGCGGCGAGAATGAGAGCGAAGGCGCAGAAGGAAAAAATCGCGAGAAGGGGCATGGCGCCTCGAAACGAATTTTCAAAAAAAAGAGATTCGATGCGGCGAGCTTATCATCGAGCCGTCGGCGCCGCCTAGTGGTCTGCTTCATCGGAACGGAACGGTTTTAAAAGAGCGAGCGCGAGCCTTGCTTCAGGCTCGTTTCCCGAGACGTCGAATCATTCGACGCAGGCCGCCGGCGCATGTCGAGAAAGCGGCGACGCGCGGAAGAATTCCGCGCGTCTCCTTGTTTGTCGCGTCGCCTCTCGATCACTCGAAGATGCGCAGCGGGGCCGTGATCAGGCCGACCGGAGCCGGGGCCGGGGCGGGCGCGACGGCGACCACCGGGGTCACGGCGACCGCCGGAGCGGGGGCGACGACGACCGAGGTCACGACCGGCTTGACGATGATCGGCCGCGCGAGCAGCGAGCTGGCGATGAAGCCGATCTTGCCCGCGTAGGCGACGCGCGACCAGCCGCCGATATGGCCCTGCACATCGACCACCGCCTGCGGGGGAACGGCGAGGATGGGCAGGAAGTCGAGGCCGGGGCCCGAGCGGAAGGCGGCGAGATCGGTGACGACGCGCGGGAAGGCGGCGGCGGAACCGACCGAGCCGAGCAGCGCGGCGGCGGCGAGGACGGATGCGATTTTCGATTTCATTCAAGACCTCCGTAATAGGCATCCCATTCGGCAATCATGATGCCTCACGTCGGCGCAAGTAGCGCGCGGCGGGCCGGCGACAGGGGCGCAGCGCAAATTCACTTTCCCTCGAGGTTAATGCCGGTGCGCGCGATCTCTTAGCGAAACGTCGCATTCCGGTCGCAATGTGCGCTCGCGCACGGCGGCGCCACGAAAAAGCGCGCTTTTTTCCGCCCTAGGATGCGCAGTGCGAAAAGAGTCCGGCTCGACTCGAAGAGATGCGGCGGCGTAAGCTCGAGCGCGACGCTTTCGCGCGCGGCGGCGGAGGGTGTCATCTTGCGCATGATCGGGGCCTTGCTCGTGAAAGTGTCGACGGCTTTCGCCATTTCCTGCCTGGCGCTGGGCGCTTTCGTTTCCTCTGCGGCTTCCGAGCCCTCAGCCAAAGCGCGCAGCGAGCCGCGCGCGGCTCCCGGCCGATTTTCGGTGAGCGAGCCGCCAGCCGATCGCGACGGCTTCACACTGTTGACCATTCCGGCGCCCGGCCGCTACGCCATTTCCGCGCATAGCGCCTCGGGCGTGGCCATTGCGCTCGTCGATATGATTTCGGGTCCCGGCGAGACGTCCGGCGTCGCCGGCCGGCGCGATGGGCGTCTCGATCTCCTGCTCGACGCAGGCGTCTACAAATTGCGCGTCTTCGGCGCGAAGGGCGCAGTCGGCAAGGCGCGGCTCGCTGCGGAGGCGTTTCAGGAGCAGGGCGCGCGCGAGGCGCTGGCGCCGGGCGCGACAATGTCCGCCGAACTCGGCGATCTCGCGCAGAGGAGCTATTCGCTCGAGGTCGGCTCTTTGGGCCGCGTCGCCGTGGAGGCGCTCGGCCGCGGCTTGCGCGATCTGCGATTGTGGAAGGCGAGCGGCGAACTCGTCGATCTGTCGCCGACGCGCGCGACGATCGAAACGAAGCCCAGCCGCCCGATGACGCGGCTGCGGCTGGAAGGCGCGGTCGAGCCCGGCCGCTATGTCGCGACCGCCTATGGCGGGGAGACGATCGTCTGGCCGGAGGGCGGCGCGGCGCAGCCCTTTCTCTTGCGCCGGCTCGAGCCGGCTTCGCTGGCCGCTGGCGTCGCCAATGGCGTTATCGGCCCATTCGGCTCGGCGCGTTTCGAGGCGCCGGCGAGCTATGACGCGTTCCGCCTGGAGCTGCCCGAGCCCGTCGCCGCGCGCATAGAGGCGCGCCGTGGCGAGGGCGCGTCCGCTTCCGCCGTGCTGGACAAGAGCAATTGGGAGCCGGTCGCCGTCGTCTCGCTCGGCGGCGATGGCAAGACGCCGGGCGTCGTCGAAATCTTCGGCCTCGAGGGACAGGCGTTCTCCTTGCGGGCGCTGCGCCGGGCGAGCCGCGCGCCGATCGAGACGGCCGGGCCCAATCTCGTCGCCTTGGACGTGACCGGCGAGGGCGCCGACGAAGTTCCCGCCACCGCCCTGCTGGCGCGCACGGAAAACGGCAAGACGCGCGCTCTCGCCGCCGATCTTCCGAGAATCGGGGGCGGGCGCGCCTATCGGGGCAGGTTCAATCTGCGCGGGCCGACCACATTGCTGTTCGAGGCGACCGACAGCGGCCCGGTGGCGATCAATGTCGAAGGGCCGCGGCTGCGCGCGCTCATCGAGCCCGCCTTCGGCGCCGCCGCTCCCCGCGCCGATGGGCGCCTGCCGAGCCGCTATGATCTTCAGGCGGGCTTTTACGTCCTCTCGCTCACGCCGCTCGAGGGGGCGGTCGGCAGTGTCGATCTGACGCTCGGCGCTCCCGGCGTCGCGCCGGAGCTTCCCCCGCGACCGCCGGCTCGCGCGATCGTTTCCTTCGGCGAGCAGAAGCTCGACCGGAACGCATCGCATTTCATCCTCGCCAATTCTGCGCCGGGCCTGCTGACAGGCCCGCGCGTCATCGCGTTGCCGGCCGATCTCGAAAAAGGCGCCGCGCCTTTGTGGCTGCCGGCTGCGACGGAATATCTTCTGCCCGTCCGCACCCCGCGCGGCGGCCGGATTCTCGTCGTCGACGACAGAGGGGCGCGCGCGCCGGCCGAGATCGTCGAAGAGAAAATTGAAAACGACAATCGCTTCGCGACCATCCGTCTGCCGGCGCGCGCCGAGGCGGAAGCGCTCGCGCTCGTTTATGCGCGCGCTGTCGAGCCGGCGGCGTCGGAGGCCGCGAAGGAGCGTCCCGCGGCGGCGATTTCTTCCGCCAAGCCCGTCTGGTTCGATCTCGCCCGCGACGAGACGCGGGAGTTTCGCTTCGATATTCCAGAGGGCGGGCTCTATCGCGTCGAGACTTTGGGGCGGTTGCGGACGCGCCTTTCGCTCGGCGCGGCTCTCGCTCCGCATCTCGGCGAAGGCGAGAACAATGGTCCCGGCCATAATGGGCTGGTGACGAGCTATTTGCGCGCCGGCGCCTATCGCGCCGCCGTCGCCGCGCGAGAATCGGCGGGCCATCTCGGCCTTTCGGTGAAGAGCGTGGCGATGACGACGACTGCGCCCATCATCGGCGAAGGCGCGGCGCGCGCTGCGCTCGACGGGGGCCGCGGCGCCGTCGCGCCGATCGAGATCGCCGAGGACGGACTCTATCGGCTCGAGCTCCAGGGGCTCGGCAAGCAATGGCGCGCCCGGCTCGAGGAGGCGGACGGCTGGCCGCTCGCCGCGCCGGGCCCGCTCGCCCAGCTCACGCGGCGGTTCGAAAAGGGAAGCTATCGCCTCGTCGTTCTGCCGGAGGATGTCGAGGGCCGTTTCGTCGCGCGTCTGCGCAAAATCGTGACGCCCGCGCCGCTCGAGGGCCATGGTCCTCATGCGCTGCCCTTCGACGCGCCGCAGAAGCTGCAATGGCGCGAGCCGCTCGCCAAAGGCGCGCCGCGCGATCCCGATGTGTGGAGCTTCGCGCTCGCCGGCCCCTCCGATGTCGCGCTCGACATAGGCGACGGCATGGTGGCGGAGATTTTCGACGAGGCGCGCGAGAGCGTCGGCAAATTCTCCGCAGGCCGCAAATTTTCGGGCCGGCTCGCCGCCGGCGCCTATCGCATCGAGGCGCGCAGCCTCGCTCATGACGATCGGCTGGATTACCGAATCGCGCTCGCCTCTACGCAATTGCAGCCGGGCGCGCCGCGCTTCGTCGCGCTTCCCGCGACTCTGCCCTTCTCCATCGCGCGCGATGGCGTGGTCGATATTGCGAGCTTCGGCGACAAGGAACTGATCGGCGCGCTCGAGGACGAGAATGGCGCCGTGGTCGAGCGGCTCGAGGGGCGCGCGGAGGATTGGAATATCTCTCTCTCGCGCCGTCTGCCCGCGGGCGCCTATCGTCTGCGGCTCGATGCGCTGCAAGGCGCGCCGCAGCCCGCGCGTGAGGCGGAGGAGCAGAGCCCCGAAGGCGAGGGCGAAAGCGCCGCCGGGCAGGAAGCCGAGGAGCCGAAAGGCGTCGAGATTCGCCTCGCCCTGCCGGCTTCGGCGCCGGCGGAGCCGCTGGCCTTCTCCGGCGTGAAGACGATCTTCGGCGCCGGCGCGCATGAGCTGGCCCTGCCGGCGGCGCCGGAGGGAGCGCTGATGCTCGTCGCCGCGCAATCGACGCGCGAGACGGCGCTGTCGATCGAGAAGCGCGAGGCCGACGGACGCTGGCGCGTCATCGGGCGCGAGCGCGGCCTTGCGCCGGTCGCCGCCTGGCCGGCGGAGGGCGGCGAGTGGCGCGTGAGCGTCTGGACCATCGGCGGCGCCGATGCGCCCGTCACCCTCGCCGCGCGCAGCCTCACGCGCCGGCCGGCCGGCTTCGGCGACATTGCGCTGGAGCCGGCGCCGATCGAAGGGCTCGCCAGCAATATCTGCGTCGGCCGCGTCGCCGCGCCCGCCTCCGCCCTCGTCGCCATAGGCGCGGCGCCGTCGTCGCTGGCCGCCGGCTCGGCCCGCGGACGTCTGCTCGCGCCGACCTCGGCGGGAGCGCTGGCTCCGCAAGCGGAGAGCCTGTGGCTGCTCTCGCGCGAGGATTGCGCCGCCAAGGCGCGCGTCTCCGCCTTCACGCCGAGCGGCGCCGAAATTCCGCTCACGCTCGGCGAGAGCGAGCGCGCAATTCTGCCCGCCGCCGCGCCGCCGTCCGGCAAGGCGCGGCTGTGGCTGGCGCGCTCGGCCTTCGGCCAGCCGAGCGTCTCGGCGGGAGGCGGATTCGCCGTCGCGCCGGGCGCGGCGCTCGCGCTCGCCGGCAAGGAGCCGCCGCGCCTGTGGAACGCCGCCGGCGCCGAGCCTTTGCGCCTTGCTGCGCAGGCGATCGACGTCGCCCTCGCGGCGCCATTGCAGGTCGGCGCATTGTTTTCCGGCGTCGTCCCGCCCTTCACGGCGCAGCCTGTCGTCTTCGACGGCGCCGGCGCTCTGGCGCTCGACCTCGCGAGCGGCCTCGCCGCTTTCTCCGCGCCGGAGGAGGCGCGCCGCTTCGCGGCTTTCGCCGATGGCGCGCCGCTCTCGCGCCGTTTCGAGGGCGCGAGAGCGCTCTGGCTCGTCAATCTCACCGATCGCCCGGCGCCGGCGCGCGTAGCTTCGTCCGCCGAGCGCTATGAGCCGCTCACGGCGGGCGGAGCGATCAAGCGCTTCTACGGCGCCGCCGGCGAGACCGCGCATCTCGTCGAGGCGCAGCCGGGCGACCGGCTCGTCGTGACCGGCGGCGAAGCGGTGTTCGTCGGCGCCGACGGGCGCGTGCAGCGCGGCCGCTCGCTCACGCTCGCCGGGCTGGGCGAAGTGACGATCGCCCATGCGCCGGGCCTCGTCGCCGCATGGATCGAGCGCGCCGGCAAATCGCCCTGGCCCGCAGCCGCGCCGCGCGATGTGACGGCGCCTTTCGCCGCGACGCTGAATGGCGAGGCGCAGGCTTTCGCGCTCGATCTGCGCGCGCCCGTCGTCGTCGATGTTCGCACGAGCGCGCCGGCCATTGTCGCCTTCACGCAGAATGGCGCGCGCGAGGTGGAGACATTTCCCGCCGGCGTGGAGCTGCATCGCTACGCTGCGCCCGGCCGCGCGCTCATCGAGATTTTTTCGCCGCATGACGGCGCGCTCTCCGGCGCGCTGAGCATTGCGACGACGCCGGTCGTTCCGGTGACGGATGGCGTCATTGATCCGATCGCTCTCGGCCCCGCCGGCACGGCGCTCTTCACCTTCGAGGTGGCGAAGGTCGGCGAGATCGGCCTCGGCCTGCGCGCCGAGCCGGATCGCGCCACGCTGCGTCTTCTCGATGTCGCCGGCAAGACTCTTCGAGAGGGCGCCGCGCAGATTCTGCGCCTCGAGCCCGGCCGCTATTTCGTGGAGGCGCGCGCGCCCGCTGACGCGCCCGCGACGACATTGCGCCTCGCTCTGCGCGGCCTCGCGCCGCCGCCCTCCGGCCCGCCGCAGGAAGTGGCGGCGGAGTTTTTGGAAAAGGCCGGAAGGAAGACCGGCAGATGAGCTTTCCTCATTCGACAAACGCCCTCAGTCCCATTCGAGGCTCGGCGATGAAACGCATAGCTTGCTTCTCGATCCATTTCTCCATCGTCGCCGCGTCGATGGCGCTCCTCATTCTCGCTTGTCTCTGCGTCTCCGCGCCGCTGCGGGCCGAGCCGGCGTCCTTCGATCAATTGCGCCGCGCCGATGGCGCGCGCATCGTGCCGGACAAATTTCTGCGCAGCTATGATCCCATCACCATCTTCTTCGATCGCGACATCGGCCCCAAGGCCGGCGGACCGGAAGACGCGCATGAGAAATTCGCCAAGCTCTCCGGCGAGCCCGCCGGCGAATGGCGCTGGATCGGCGCGCGCGCGCTGCAATTTCGTCCCGCCGAGCCGTGGAAGCCGCTGCAGCGTGTGGATATAGAGGCGGGCGCCGCCGCGACGCGGCTCGTCGCGCTGCTGCCGACGCCTTCTTCCACCAATCCGACCGAGAGCGCCGATCCGATCGCCGATCTCGAGCAGATCACGCTCACTTTTCCAGAGCCCGTGGACATCGCCGCGCTGGCGCGGCTGCTGACGATCGAATTGCGTCCTGCGCCGGGAATTTCTCCGCTCGGCGGACAATTGCTGACGCCGAAGGACTATGACATTCGTTCGCTGGAGCGCGCCGATCGCAACGCCGCGCAGAGCGTCGCCATTCGCTTGCGCGAGTCGATTCACGACGGACGCGTCGCGATCCTGCGCTTGAAGCTCGCCGACGAGCCGGGCCTCGACGATGAGATTTTCGAATTGCGCGCGCGCTCCGCCGCGCCTTTCGCCGTCACAGAGGCCAGCTGCGGCCGCGGCTGGAACGACGATAAGCAGGACGGCGTGCTGCGCTGCGCCTTCGGCTACGCTGTCGCGCCGGCGTCGGCTTCGTCGGAGGGCGAGGAAGACTCCGCGCCCGTTTCCAATTATCAGCCCGCCAATCGGCGCCGGCTGACGCTGAGCTTCACCGAGCAGCCGGGCGAGATCGACATTTTGCGCGCGCGCGAGGCGCTGCGCATCTCGCCGCCGGTCGATGATCTCTCCGTCGAGATCGATCGCAAGCGCCTCAACGTCTATGGCAAGTTTCTCTCCGATCGCGTCTATGAGCTGACGCTCGCGCCGGGCGCTCTACGCGACGTCAGAAAGCGCGCGCTCGCCTCGCGCTTCGCGCTGCGCTTCGCTTTCGATCGCGACCGGCCGGCGCTCGCATGGGACGCCGCGCAAGGGCTCGTCGAACGTTTCGGCCCGCAATTGCTGCCGCTGCGCGGGCGCGGCTATGATCGCGCCGATATTCGCATTCATGCGATCGATCCGCTCGCGCGCGACTTCTGGCCTTTCCCCAAGAGCGGCGTCGAGACGGAGGACAGCGCCGCGCCGCCGCTGCCCGGCAATGAGCCCGCGCATTGGGGCGAGACCGATGCGCCGGAGGCCGATGCGATCGCCGCGCGCATAAAGGCGCTGGGCTCGCCCGCCATTTCGGCGCTGCTCGATCTGCCGATCCGTCGCAATGGCGCCGACGCCAAATTCGGCCTCGATCTCTCGAGCGAATTCGCCAAGATCGCCGGCGCCGGACAGCCGGGAACCTATCTCATCGGCCTGCGTGCCGTGGATGAGAAGAAGCGCCATTGGCTGCGCGCGCAAGTGACCGATCTGTCGCTGAGCGCGATAGAGGAGCGCGCGCGCGTGCGCTTCGTCGTCACCTCGCTCGCCACCGCGCAGCCCATCTCCGGCGCGGAAGTGCGGCTCGAAGGCGTGAAGGGCGAGAAATTCGTCACGCTCGCGCGCGGGACCACCGATAACTCCGGCTTCTTCGCTTTCGATCCCGGCAAGCGCGCGGAAGCCGACGTGCGCCGCATCGTCGTGACCAAAGGCCTCGACACGCTCGTATTGGACGCCAATGACGGCCCCTCCGAATATGCGCGCGAGAATTGGACGAAGCCGGATGGCGCCTGGCTCGCCTGGACCGCGAATCCGCAGGAGCCGCGCAAGGAAGAGCCGCGCACGCTCTGCCATGTCTTCGCCGAGCGGCCGATCTATCGGCCCGAGGAGCCGGCGCATATAAAGGGCTTCGTGCGCGCCTATCGCGATGGCGCACTGGCCATTGCGAAAGCTGGCGGAACGCTGGTCGTCTCCGGTCCTGGCAATCAGGAATGGCGCATTCCGGTGAAGCTGGATGCAGCCGGGAGCTTCTATCACAAATTCGACGCGCAGACGCCGGCGACCGGCGATTATTCGCTGCGCTTCGAGCCCGATGGCGTGAAGCCGAAGAAGAGCGACACGAAAAGCGATGAGGCCGAGCCGAACGAAAACGCAGAGGCCGAGGGCGACGCGCCGCAGACCGCCTCTTGCGGACAGTTTTCGTTCAAGAAAGAGGCCTATCGGCTGCCGACATTCGAGGTGGTGCTGAATGCGCCGCAGATCGTTCCGCTCGACGGCGAATTCAATGTCGATCTCATCGCACGTTATTTCGCCGGCGGCCTCGTCGCGGAACGACCGGTGAAATGGCGTGCCGTGCAATTTCCACATGTGTTTCAGCCGCCGGGACGCGAGGGCTTTTTGTTCTCGAGCGACGCGCGCTTCTCCGGCGAGGGCAAGTTCAAATCCTCGCCAGTGCTGGAGCGCGATGCGCGCACCGACGCCGGCGGCGCCTCGCGCATGACCTTCGACACCACGATAGAGCCGACCGCGCAGCCGCGGCGCTATTCGATAGAGGCGACCGTCACCGGCGACGACGGAATAGAGGTGCGCAATGTGCAGAATGTCATCGCCGTTCCGCCTTTCGCGCTCGGCGTGAAGCTGCCGCGCTATGTCGAGCGGCCCGGCGCGGTGACGCCGGAGTTTCTCGCGCTCGACGGCAAGGGCGAGGCGGTGGAAGGGCTTCCCGTCACCATGCGCTTCATCAAGCGCAATTGGGTGTCGACGCTGCAGGCTTCCGATTTCGCGCAGGGCGCGGCGAAATATGTGACGCAGGTGATGGAGGAGACGCTCCTCGAGCGCAGACTGACGAGCGCGAAAGAGGCGCAGAAAATCGAGCTGGAGGCGCGCGACGCCGGCGTCTATGTCGTGCAATTGGAGGCCTATGATCGTATCGGCCGACGTCAGCAGGTGAGCGTCGATTTCTTCGTCGGCGGCAATACGCCTGTGACCTTCCAGCATCCGCCGGCTTCCACCGCGACGATCACGACCGACAAGCAATCCTATGCGCCGGGCGAGACGGCGACGCTCATCATCCAATCGCCGTTCCAAAGCGCCAAGGCGCTCGCCATCGTCGAGCAGCCCAATGGCGTGTTCGATTATCAGCTCATCGACATCGCCAATGGCTTCGGGCGCTACACGCTCACGCTGCGCAAGGAGCAGACGCCGAAGCTCGCCGTGCATTTCCTCGTTATGCGTGGACGCTTGAAGGACAGCGCACCGGCGGCGGCCTCCAATATCGACCAGGGCAAGCCGGTGACGGTCGCCGCCACCAAATGGATCGAGGTGACGCCGGTCAAGAATATCGTGACCGCAAAGCTCGATTATCCGACGAAGGCGCGGCCGGGGCAGGAGGTGGAGGTGAGCTTGCGTCTTTCCGATGATCTCGGCAAGCCTCTCGCCGGAGAAGCGACATTCTGGATCGTCGATCAGGCGGTGCTGTCGCTCGCCAAGGAGCGGTCGCTCGATCCGCTGCCGGATTTCATCGTCGAGCGCGAGACGAGGCTCGCCGCGCGCGACACGCGCAATCTCGCTTTCGGCAAGATTCCGCTGGAGGAGATCCCCGGTGGTGACGCCGGCCTCGACGAATGGGGCGCGGAAACCAATGTCAGCGTGCGCAAGAATTTCACGCCCGTGCCGATCTATCTGCCGAGCGTGAAAGTCGGCGCCGACGGCGTCGCCAAGATCAAGGTGAAGCTGCCCGACTCGCTCACAATGTTCAAGCTGCGCGCCAAGGCGGTGAGCGGCGCCGATCGCTTCGGCTTTGCGACGGGCGAGATGCTCATTCGTCAGGAGCTCGTCGCGCAGCCCGTGCTGCCGCGCTTCTTGCGGCCGGGCGATACGCTCGATGTGTCCGTCCTCGCGCGCATCGTCGAGGGGCCTGGCGGCGGCGGCAGAGCCTCCGTCGTCGCGGAGGGGCTGACGCTGGCGAGCGATGCGTCGCAGGCTTTCAGCTGGATCGCGAACAAGCCTGCGCGCATAGACGTTCGCGCGAGCGTGCCGGAGCCTGCGCCCGGAAAGGAGAGCGTGAAGCTGAATTTTCGTGTGGAGCGGGACGCCGACCATGCGCGCGATGCGGTGGAGATCGACTTGCCGATCAGGCCGGATCGACTGCCGGCGCGGCGCTATGAGATCGTCGAGATCGCGCCGGGCGAGAGCAAGGCCCTCGCGACCGCGACCGACGCGGCGCGACCCGGCTCCTTCCGCCGTGATGTCACGCTCGCCGGCGATCCGACGCTCGTCAAGCTCGTCGCGGGATTGAACGCGCTCGTCGAATATCCTTACGGCTGCACGGAGCAACGCCTCTCGCTCGCGCGCTCGGCGCTTGCGCTGAAGAATTTCACGCCGATTCTCTCCGCCGCCGGACTCGAGACGCGTCTTTCTGGCGATGTGCGCAACACGATCCGCGCGATCGATCAAGCGGTCGACGCCGATGGGCTCGTCGCCTTCTGGCCGCGCGCGCGCGGAAATGTGTCGCTCACCGCCTGGGCCTATTCCTTCCTCGTCAGCGCAGAGCGCGCGGGCGAGCCGATCGACAAGCCGCTCGCCGATCGTCTCGCCAATGTGTTGAAGCTGTCGCTGCGTTCGGATTATCCGCGTCTGCTCTCCGGCGAGGAATTGCGCGAGCGCATCGAGGCGCTGATCGCGCTCGCCGACGGCGGCAAGCTCGACGAATCCTATGTCGCCGAGCTGTCGCGCCACGCCGATTTCATGGCGGGCGCCAGCGTTGCGGAGCTGACGCGCGCCGCCGCGCGCGCGCAATCGGGCGATCGGCGCATCGTCGATTCCTTGCTCGATTCGCTGTGGAGCCGCGTGAAGATTCTCTCTCGCAATGGCGCGCAATATTATGCGGGTCAGGCGGCGGACAGCGGCAATCCGATCATCCTCCCCTCCGAGACGCGCTCGCTCGCGGAGATGCTGCGCGCCGTTACTATCGCCTCGCCGTCCGATCCGCGCGCGGGGCTCTTGCGCGACGCGCTGCTGCGATTGGGCGAGGGCGACGGCTGGGGCTCGACCAACGCCACCGCCGCCGCGATCGATGCGCTCGCCGAGATTTGGCGTCGTCCGCAAACGCCGCTGCAGATCGCGCTCTCGCAGGACGACGCGCCGCCGCGGACGCTGACGCTGGACGCCAATAATCCTGTCCTGCACGAGACGAGCACGGCTCCTTCGGCGCTGACGGTCGTCAATCGTGGAACGGCGCCGATCGTGGCGTTGGTCGAGACGCGATACGAGCCGCAAGAGAGCGGCGCGAAGGCTTTGCCGGTGAGCGAAGGCTTCGCGCTGACGCGCGATATTCTGCGCGTCGGCAAAGCGGATGCGCCATTGGGAAAAATCGCGGCGGAGAATGGCGTCGTGAAGCTAGCCATCGGCGATGTGATCGAGGAAACAGCGGAGCTCGTCAATCCGCAGGATCACACCCATGTGGCGATCTCGCTGCCGCTGCCGGCCGGCTTCGAGCCACTGAACCCCAATCTCGCGACGGCGCCCGCCGAGGCGCAGCCGTCGAGCGCGCCGACGCTGGCGCCGACCAGCGTCTCCTTCGGCGATGATCGCGTATTCTACGCTTACGACCAATTGCCGAAGGGAACATATCGCTTCGCCTTCCGCGCCAAGGCGCAGACGGCGGGCGCCTTCACCGAGCCGCCGGGCGTCGTCGAGACGATGTATAAGAAGGGGCTGCAAGCGCAGAGCGCCGGCAAGCGCGTGGAAATCACGAAATGAAGTCGCTTCGCGGTTTCCTTCTCCCGCTTTGCGGGAGAAGGCGGCCCCGCGAAGCGGGGTCGGATGATGGTGATGGCGATTTCGCGGACTCTCATCCGTCGCGCATTCGCGCGACGCCTTCTCCCACGAGTGGGAGAAGGAGGCGGCCCGCTCTTTTCTTATTTTTCGTCTTCATTGTTGCGCTACTCGTTCCTTCCGCTTTCGTCGTTCATACGGCCCTCGAGCGCGCGCAGCTCGTCGCGCCGCGGCCGACGCCGATGGTCTATGACCGCAACGGCGCTTTTCTCACGCAGATCGGCGCGCGTGACGCGGCGCGGATCGACTATGGCTATTGGCCATTGCGTGACATTTCACAGCGGGTCGCGCTCGCAACGCTCGCGCTCGAGGATCGCCGCTTCGCCTCGCATGGGGGCGTCGATGCGCGCGCATTATTGCGCGCGGCATGGCGCAATCTCGTAGGGGGAAAGCGCCGCGAGGGCGCCTCCACCATCGCCATGCAGGTCGCGCGGATGCAAAATCCCGCGCCGCGCCGCGTCTCCGCCAAGATCGTGGAAGCGGCGACGGCGCTCGCGCTCGTCGCGCGCAAGGGTCATGACGCCGTGCTCGCGCATTATCTGCGTCTCGCGCCCTATGGCAATGGCAGCCATGGAATAGCCCATGCCGCGCGCTTTTATTTCGACAAGCCGGTCGCGGATCTCTCGCTCGCCGAGATCGCGCTGCTCGCCGCCGTTCCGCAATCGCCGGGGCGCATGAATCTCTTTCGCGAGAGCGGGCTCGCCCTCGCGCGCGCGCGGGCGGCGCGCGCTTTGACTTATCTCGCGCGCGAAAATCGCGTCGAGCCGGCGCAAATCGCGCTCGCGGAGCGGCAGCTCGCGACTCTGCGCCCGATCGGCGCCGCGCGGCGGCCGGAGGCGCTGCATCTCGCATTGCGCTATGAGAGGCTCGTGCGCGAGGGCCTCATAGCGCCGGCCTCGGCTCATGATCCGCGCATCGGCGCGACGATCGATCTCTCATTGCAAGAGAAGCTTGCGCATCTTTCGCGGCGCTATCTCTCGCTGTGGCGCTCGGCGGGCGCGCAGCAGGTTGCGCTCATGGTCGTGGAGCGCGGCACGGGCGCGGTGCTCGCCGATATCGGCTCCTCCGATTATCGCGACTGGCGCGACGGCGCCATCGATTTCACCCGCGCTCTGCGTTCGCCCGGCTCGACGTTGAAGCCTTTCGTCTATGCGCTCGCATTCGAGCGCGGCGCGCTCGAGCCCACCGATCTCCTCGCCGACGTTCCAGAGGGCGCAGCCGGCGTCAACAATGCCGATGGCGCATTTCTCGGGCCGATGCTGCCGCGCCAGGCGCTCGCCAATTCGCGCAATGTGCCCGCGACCAATCTCATGCGCCGGGTCGGGCTCGAGGCCAATTTCCAATTTCTGCACGATCTCGGCCTGCATGATCTCGAGGCCCCGGCGGAATCCTTCGGCCTCTCCATGGCGATCGGCGCGCTGCCGACGCGGCTCGAGCATTTGATGCGCGCTTATGGCGCGCTCGCCGAGGACGGCCTGTTGTCAGATCTCGTCTTCGCGAAGGAGCAAACGCGCCGCCGCTCCATTCGCGTTATGTCGAGCGACACGGCGCGGCTCGTCACCTCCATGCTGGCCGATCCGCTCGCGCGCCTGCCGAGCTTCCCGCGCTATGGGCCGCTCGAATATCCATTCGCCGTGGCGGTGAAGACCGGCACGTCACAAGCCTATCGCGACGCTTGGACCATCGCATTCTCGCGCAAGGCCGTCGTCGGCGTATGGGTCGGCCGCGGCGACGCCGGCGCGATGAACAGGTTGAGCGGCGCTTCCTCGAGCGCGCGGCTCGCTCATGCGGCGCTGACTCTCATTCATGGCGCAAGGCCCGGCGAGACGGAGGCGGGGACCTTTCCACCGCCGCGGGGCCGCGCGCCGATGGAAATGTGCCTTGCCGGCGGACGCAGCGACGGAAGCTGCGGCGAAACGCTGGTGGAATGGGTGAAGCCGGAGAGAGCGCCGTCGCTGCCCGTCGGCGCGAGCAGCGCGTCGCTGCCGGCGCCGTTCGACGAAAATCTCGAGCTCGCGATCGCGACGCCCGAGAATCGAACCCATATTTGGCGCAATCCCGAGCAGCCGGCGGCGCTCGATCGCCTCGCCCTGCGCGTCTCGGCCCCCGCCTCGGTGGAGCAAATTCTCTGGATGGTGGACGGCAGGCCGTTTCAGCTCGCCGATGCGGACAAGCCGGCGTTTTGGCCCATGCAGCCCGGAACGCATCGATTTCAAGCGCGTCTGCCGCTGCGGCCGGGCGGCTCGCGCGTCGTGGAGGTGACGATCGAGTGAGAGCCGGGCCGCGGCTTTTTTCGTCTCGCCCTCAGATGTTTACCAGGGCCGGCTTTTTCCTTGAAGCAGCCGGGTCGCGCGCGATGACAGGCGGCGACTCAGCGTAGCGGCAGATGCGACATGCGCAAGAACGCCGAGACGAGCTTCACCATGACGCCGACGAAGCCCGAGCCTCCATAGAAGCTGTCCTTGTTGAGCTGCACATAGACATAGGCCGGGCGCTCGGAGCGATTGGTCAATTCGCAGACGAGGAAGCCTTCGCGCGCCCGCATCGATTCGAATAAAATGCCTGTCGCTTCGGTGAATTCGCGCAGCCGCGTCCGCACGGGCTTCGCCAGCGTCGAGGCCGGCGCGTCGTCTTCGTCCTCCGGATGGCATTGGCTCGTCGGACGCAGCTTGGAATCGATATTCTCCGTCGCGGCGATGACATTGCCGAGCGCGAAATCGCGGCTCTCGCCGGGCGCGAGGCGTTCGCACCAGACCATCGTGCGGCCGGAGAGGCAGAGGATCGCCTGGCGTCCCGCGCTCTCCTGCTGTTCCGCGCGATAGACATAGGGCGCGCGCGCCCAGCTCATGGTGGCGGCGTCGCAGGGCGTCGAACGTATCGCGACCTCCGCCGAGGAGCAGAGATAGGCGGGCTGCAGAAACTTCAGCGCCGGCGCGCCTTCGCGCGCGAGCTCGGTGAGATCGATTTTCTCGACGACATTGCCGGCGCCGGCGGAGAGGAGAATCTGCCGCTGATCGCCGAGCGTGGCGACGCGGTTCAGCCGAACGTCGCCGCCGCCGCAGAATATCTGCAGAAAGGCGTTGCTCTCATTGGCGAAGAAGGAGCGCCGCGGAATCGCGTGCGGGCTCTGGCGCGGGATCGTCTTGACGCCCGGCCAGCGGCAGACGGAGCGATTGGGACGATCGAAAAACGCCGTATTCGGCCCCAGAGTGACGACGAGTCCCTCTTGTCCCTCGAGCAGGCGAAAGTCGCTCTCGCCCGCGGCGAGAATAGGACGATCGCGGCTGAAGAAGGGATTGTTCGTGAATGTGCGCAGGCCGAGATCGAGGAAAAAGGTCGGCGACAGATACATGTGAGAAATCCCATGGCGATGCGTCGCGGAAACGCGTCCGGCGAGAGCGTTGCGTCAGAAGAAAGCGTCCCAGTATGGATAGAGCCGATGACATTCGGATCAAGCTTCGGCGGAGAATCGAAACCGGCGCTTCAGTATCCCGTCATCTCGAGGTAGCCCTCGCCGCGATGCGAGCCGAAGACGGCGATGGGCCCTTCGAAATAGCCGAGGCCGGTTCCCATGAAGCTCTGCGAATTGAGCGGCTTCGCCTCTATGTCGAGGCGAAGGCTCGCGACGCGCACACGCCAGCGTATGGGCAGCAGGCGGCCGGAGACGAGGCTCTGCTCCAGCGGCTCGAGAAAAATATCGTCGCGTGCGAGCGCGCGCGTCGCGCCATCGGCGGAGATGAAGCTTCCCGAGACGAAGGGGAGCGTCTTGTCGCTGCGCAAGCGAAACAGCATCAGCGCTGCGCCGCCGTCGAGATGAAGCGAGAACCAGTCCCAGCCTTTCTGATCCGCGGCGAGCGGGCGGCTGCTCCACTCATGGTCCATCCAGGCGCGGCCCGTGACCTTGCGGTCGGCGCCGTCTATGGCGAGCGCGCCTTCGACGCGAAAAAAAGGCTGGCTGTAATAATAAGAGGCCTGTCCGCTCTCCGATTTGCGGCTGAAGCCGGCTTCGCCATGCAGTGCGAGCGGCTCGTCGGCGGCGAGCGCGAGCGTGTAGCGAAAGCGCGGCGCGACGGCGGCTATGCTCGCGCCGGAGAGATTGGATTCTGTCGCGGAAAAGGACCAATTATCGATAAAGGCGCGGAATGGCGCCGCCTCGACGCCCGCCTGTCCGACGCCTCCGCGCGCGCGGGTCTCGGCGAAGAGATGCAGCGTGTCCGTCGTGACGGCCGCGTGCGCGACAAAGGCTTGCGGACTGTCCCAGCCTTCGCCGTCCTGCGGCGCGCGGGCGTGACGGAACAAGGTCCATTGCGCGCCATAGGATTTGCCGGACTCGTCTTTCAGATTGGCTGTGAGATACCACCACTCGATGCGAAATTGTGGATGCGCGCCATGATCGCGCGGAAAGACGAGCCTATGGCCGGGCTGCGGCTCGGCGAAGCCTCGAGCCTCATCGCCGAGGCCGGCGAAACCCTCTGCGCGGGCGAAAGAGGCGGCGCAGAGCGCCAGTGAGAGGAAGAGGCCGCGCATTGCGTCAGCGTTCATTGGCGAAGACCGCGAGCAGCGAGGCCGGAGCGATGCGCGCGAGACGGCGAATGGGCAATAATGCGGCGAGCGCGGCGGTGAGCAGCGCCAGAGCGAAGACTTCGAGCCATTGCGATGGAAACACATGAAAGGGCAGGCGCCAGCCGAAGGCGCGGACATTGACGATGGCGACGAGATCATAAGCGAGCGCGAGGCCGAGCGGCACGGAAACGAGCGCCGTCGCCGCCGCGAACAGCGTGACGCGCGCGAATTCGAACAGAGAGAGGCTACGCCGCGAAACGCCCGCCGCCCAGAGCGGCGCGATCTGCGGCGTGCGCGCGGCGGCGAGCGTGGTGAGGCTGGCGAATAACGCAATGGCCGAGACCACGAGCGTCAGCGCGTCGAGCGCGGCGGTGACGGCGAAAGTGCGCTCGAATATGGTCATCGAGCGCTGCTTCAGAGCCGCCTGATCGATGATGCGCGCGACGCCGGCTCCGAATTCCGATTGCAGCGCGAGCATCACATCGGGCGCGGATTCGGCATTAGCGCGCAGCATATAGTCGAGCTTGCGCGCGTCCGGCCAGCGCGATACGAGCGCATCGCGATCGACGCGCAGCTGGCCCTTGGCGGCGCCGTAATCGGGATAGAGTCCGACGATCTCGACGCGCCAATCGCCTGTCGGCGTCGGTATGTTCAAATGAGAGCCGAGCGCGAGACGAAGACGCCGCGCGAGCTGCTCGCTGACGAGGGCGGCCTCGCCGCGCGCGACGGAGCCCCAAGCGTCGGCGCGCGTTTCGAGCAATGGAAAATGCGCGCTGAATGTCTCATGCGGCGGCGCGCCGACGATCTCGACGGGCCAAGCGGTTTCGATAGCCGAGGCGCGCAGAGTCGTCTTCGCCTTGCACAGCGGCAGAATGGCGGCGACGTCCTCGCGGCTCGCGAGCCAGGTCTCGATCCGATGCGCGTCCGTCTCGCTCGCGGCTTCGAAATAGATTTCCGCGACGAGGCGCTGATCGAGCCATTGCGCGAATGTGCGACGGAAGCCCTCCACCATCGAGCCGACGCCTATGTTGGTCGAGAGCGCGAGCAGCAGCGCCATCAGCGCCAGCGAGAGGCCGGGAAGCTGCTGCAGCGCATCGGCGAAGAACCACTTTGTGAGCGGTCCGCGCGCGCGTCGCTCGCCGAGTCGCAGCATTGCGGCGAGCGGCAGCGGCAGAGCGAGCGCCGCGCCGAGCAGCAATCCCGCCATGGAGACGAAGCCGGCCTCGAGCCCTTCGCCCAAGAGCAGCGCCGCCGCCGCGCCCATGAGCGCGAGAGCGGCGAGCGCCGCTTGGCGGCGCAGCCAACGCCGCTGCGCCTCGCGCCAGGCGAAGGGCTGCGCTATGGCGAGCACGGGCAGGCGCAGAGTCTTGACGAGACCGCTCGCCGCGGCGATCGCGGCGCCGATCAGCGCCATGCCGATTCCGGATATCCACCAGGAGGGCGCGAGGCCGAGCGCGCCGTCGAGCTCGGCGCCATAGAGTCCTTCGAGGCTCGCGGCCATATCGGGCAGCAGAGCGGCGGCGATGAGATAGCCGCCGACCATTCCCGCCGCGCCGGCGAGAAGCGCGAGCAGCATCAGCTCCGCGATCAGCGCGAAGGCGAGCGCGCGCAAGGAGGCGCCGATCGCGCGCAGCGTGCGGATAAGGGGCAGGCGCTGCTCGAAGGCGAGGCCGAAAGACGCATGAGCGATGAACAGCCCGACCACATAGGCCAGAAGGCCGAAGGCGGTGAGGTTGAGATGAAAGCTGTCGGTGAGCTTGGCGAGTTCCGGCGCCTCATCCGCCTCGACGCGGCGTAGAGCCTCGCCGATGACGGCTGCGAGCGCGGGCGCATCCGGCGCGGGCTCCTCGGCGATGAGCAGGCGCGACAAACGCGCCGGCCGATGCAGCAGGCGTTGCGCGACGCCGATGTCGACGACGATCATTCCCGGCGAGAGGTCTTCGGCGATGGCGAGCGGCGGCAGCCTATCCGCGTCGCCGATCCTCGGCGTCGCGCCCATGGCGAGGCCGAGCGCGCGCAGAGTTTGCGGCGCGGCCAGCGCACGGCCGGGCGGGCCGAGGAAATCATTCAGCGCCTCGCCCGTCGGCATTTTGGCGCTGGAGATTTTGGGCAGAGTCAGCGGCTCGACGCCGACGAGACGATAGGATTTGTCGCCGAGGCGGATCGTCCCCTCGAGGATCGGCGAGACCTTCCAGCCGGCGCGCCGCAGAGCGACGAAAATATCCTGCGCGAAAAATCCGCCGCTCGTCGCAACGAGGCTCGGCGAGGCGCCGAGGCCGAGCGCGCCGGCCGCATGGTCATAGCTACGGCGCGCTTGATCGTTGAGCGCCGCGACGCCGCTCCACAGCGCAGTCGCTATGGCGAGGCCGACGAAGAGCGCGGCGAATTGGCCGGGCCGCCGCCGCCAATGGCTCGCGAGAGTCGCCAGCGCATAGAGAAATTGCCTCATAGAGCGAGCCTTCCGCTGGCGAGCGTGACGCGGCGGTCGAGCCTCGCGGCGAGCCGCGCGCTATGCGTGACCATCAGCACCGCGGCGCCCGCTGTGGCGGAGAGCTCGAGCAGAAGATCGAGCACGGCGTCGCCGGTCGCTTCATCGAGATTGCCGGTCGGCTCGTCGGCGAGCAGCAGCCGCGGGCGCGGCGCCAGCGCGCGGCCGACGGCGACGCGCTGCTGCTGCCCGCCCGACAATTGTTCGGGATAGCGATCGAGCAGCGCCGAAAGGCCGAGGCGCTCGGCGAGCGCGTCGCGCCAATCGCGATCGTAATGGCCGGCGAGCCGCGCTTGCAGAGCGAGATTGTCGCCGACGGTGAGGCTGGGCACGAGATTGAACTGTTGGAACACGACGCCGAGCGTCTTGCGGCGCAGCGCCGCGCGGCCGTCGTCGTCGAGCTTCGTCACTTCCACATCGTCGATGCGAATGGCGCCGCTATCGGCATGGTCGAGCCCGGCGACGAGATGCAGCAGCGTGCTCTTGCCGCTGCCCGACTCGCCCATCAGCGCGAGGCTCGTCCCGGCGGCGAGCGCGAGGTCGACGCCGCGCAGAACGGGCAGCGGCCCCTGCGGCCCGCGATAGGATTTGGAAAGGCCCGTCACGCGCAATAATGCGCCATTTACGGCCGCATCACGCGCCGCCGACATCACGCTCAAAACGCCCTCATTTCGGATCGAAGTGGAATTGGATGCCGCGCGGATGGCCATAGGGCGGCGCGGGGAAAGGCGCGGCGCGGCGCACGGCGGCCAGGGCGGCGTTGTCGAGCTCCGGAAAGCCGCTCGAGCGATAGACCGCCTGATGCGTGAGATGCCCGCCCTCGTCGATGAAGAACACGACGACGCCATGATTTGGCGTCGTCTTGTTGCGCAAGGGCGGCGGCACATGCAAATGCGGTATTATCAGCCCGTAGAGGACGGAGAGATAAGTGGTCTTCGCCGTGCCGCCGCTGACCGGCGCCGGCCTGGAGGAGCCGGAAAGCTTGAAATCCGGCAGCGGCTCCAGCGAGGCGAGCTGATCGGCGATGGATTTCGGCTTGGGCTCGGGCGAGGCCTTGATCTCGACATCGCCCCGCCTGTCGTCGAGCCGCGCCTCGAGCTGCGGCTGCCCCTGCTCGACGATCTCGGCGTCGGGCTTGTCCTCCTCCGCCTTGGGCGTCGCCGGCGCGGGCTCGGCTCTGGCCGCCTGCTGCTGTTGCGGATCGGCGGATTTTTCCTGCGCAGGCTTGGCGGCGCGCTGCTCATTGGGCGGCTCGCGACGAGCGGATTTGGTCTCCTGATCCGGCGCCTCGCGGTCGAGCTTCTCCTGATTCGGCGCGCGCGGCGCGTCGAAGGCGGGCTTCTCGTCGTCGACGAGCTTTTGCGGCGGCGGAGGCTTCTGCTTCTCCTTCTCCTCGGGCTTGGGCTGCTCTTTCTCGGGCTCCGGCTCTGGTTGCGGCTGTTCCTGTGGCGGCTGCGGCGCCTCGGCGACCACTTCGAGCGGAATTTCCTGTTCCATCGTCGGAATATCGATCGACACCAGCATTTGCTCGAGCAGAAAGACGGCCAGGACGAAAATATGGACCAGCGCCGAAAGAATAATGGGCGCGAGCGAAGGCTTCGCAGGTCCCTCGCTCTCGGGCTGCGTTATCAGACGTTCGGCCGGGTCTGCTCTCAAGCTCATGTCAGAAGCGACATTCGAACGCCGCATTGCGGAAAAAGGACGGCGCGAGCGTCGCTTTTCGTCCCGACCGAACGGATGCGCCGCCCGCTTCCGTTCCGCGAGATGTTCCGGCGGCGCCGGGCGCGACATTGAAAAAGCTGCGCATCATCGAGCCGGCGATCCAGGTGAGAGTGGAGAGCATTCACACGAAACCGGCCGAGGGTTCAACCCTCGTTCGTCTCGGCCCGCCCGCCGGCGCATCGACGGCGCCATGGCGAGGATAGCGGCGGCCGGAGCCGCCGTCATCTCGGGAGTATTTCCGAAGCCGCGTCGGCCAGGCGCCGGCGGATTTTCTCATCCGCGCCGGGACCGGGGGCGATTCTCACCTCCTGCGGGGCGAGCGCCGCGCCGCTGGCGCCCCTCACGCACAGCGCCGCGATCTCCTCGCCCGTCGACCGCTCCAGCAGCCGCAGCGGAGGCCCCGCCGGCGCCGCCCAGCGGTCGCCCCATTGCATCAGCGCCACCAGAACCGGAAACAGGTCGCGGCCCTTCTCGGTCAGACGGTAATCGCGCGGATTGCCGCGCCCCGGAACGTCGACGCGTTCGAGTACGCCACAGGCGACGAGCTTGGACAGCCGCTCGCTCAGCACATTTTTGGCGACGCCGAGATTGCGCTCGAACTCGCCGAAGCGTCGCGTTCCGAGAAAAGCCTCGCGGATGAGGAGCAGCGTCCACCATTCGCCGACGATCTCCAGCGCCCGCGCCACGGAACAGGCCTGATCCGGGAATTGCTCGTTTCGCATCGTCTCGCTCGGGCCCTGTTTGGTCTCTTGACGAAACTAAATATAAGACGCAGTTTCACGCGCGACTATAGAGGGGAGAGCGCCTCATGTCGGATCAAACGAGGATTCATGTCGGCGGCGCCTTGCCGCTGGAGCGCCTGCGCTCGATGAGCGGGCTGGACGTCGTCCGGGCCATGGGCGAAGCCGCCCTGCCGGTTCCGCCCATATTGCTCTTTTTCGGCTTCCGCCCCGTGGAGATAGAGGATGGGCGGGTGGTCTTCGCGGCGACGCCGGACGAGCGCCACTACAATCCGCTGGGAACGGTTCATGGAGGCTATATCGCCGCGCTGCTGGATTCGACGATGGGCTGCGCCGTGCATACGACGCTGCCGCCGGGCCAGCTCTATACGACGCTGGAGTTCAAGGTGAACTTCACCCGCGCGATCACGGCCGGCGTCGACATTCACGCCGAGGGAAATGTGCTGCACAGAGGCCGCAGCGTCGCGACCGCGGAAGCGCGGCTCTATGACGCGCGGCGGCGCCTGCTCGCCCATGCGACGACGAGCTGCATGATCTTCGCCGCCGACCGCGAGCCGAACGGATGACGACGTCGCGCTATTCTCCCGCGCCTTCGGCGGGGGAGAATAGCGGCGATCCTCGCCTCAGAATTTGAACTTCACGCCGCCCTGTATCGCACGCGGCTGGCCGGAATAAATCGAGCCGGTCGAATTTTGCGCGAGCACGAAGCCGGGATTTTGAAATCCCGAGGTGAGCGAATTGGCGATCACCGTCGCCGAGGCGACGTAAGTCCTGTCGAACACATTGCGCACCTCGACGAAGGCGGAGATGTTCTTCAGGAAGCCGATCGATACGTCGCGATCGTAATGCAGGTTGAGATTGACGAGGCCATAGCCCGGTATGGTGAGCTGATTGCCATTGTCGATGAAATAGGAGCTCTTCAGCACATATTCGAGATAGGCGCCGACGCCTTTGAAGTCGCCCTGCGGAATGTCGTAGCCGATGCGCGTCGTCAGCTCATGCGGAGCGACGCCGGGAATCTTATAGCCCGCGCGGTCGAAAAACGAGCTCGGCCCACGCTGCTCGACGAAGCTCGTGAAAATCTGATTATTGTAGGAGTAATTGGCGAGCAGTCGCCAGCCGTCGATCGGCCGCCAGTCGAGCAGGAACTCCGCGCCGCGATGGACAGAGCCCGGCGCATTATAGGTGTAGTTCTTGAGGCCATTGCCCGGCGACTGTGTCAGCATCTCGTTCTGATACCATTCGTAGAAGCCGTTGAGCGTGACTTTCAGCGTCTCCGTCGGCGTCCAGTCGAAGCCGGCGTCGAAGCCCGAATTGCGCTGCGATTTGAGATTTGTGTTATTGCCGTCGAGCCCCTGCTGATTGACGAAGAGGAAGCCATATTGCGGCGTTCCATAGCCGCTCGAGGCGCGCGCATAGAATTTCCACTCGCGATCGGGCCGCCAGGTCACCGAGGCTTCCGGCGCGAAATTCCAGAAGGTGCGATTGGCCGGCACGGTGGTCAGCGCGCCGGAGGGATAGGAGACGGAAGAGGACAGCGCCGCGACCTTGCTCATTTCCGTGGCGAGAGCGATCACGCCCGTCACATCCGGCGCGAGCTCGAGCTCCTCGCGGAAACGGCCGCCGAGATTGGAATGCATGATCTCCTGCTTGTTGGTGAGCAATGGCCCGAGATCGCCATTGCCCCAGCCGAGCAGATTCTGCGAGTAGGTGGTGAAGCGCGTGTGATTGTACCAGGCGGCGAAATTGCTGGTCAGCTCACGGCCCTGCAGCGCGCCGTGATGGGTGAGGTCGGTGGAAATATTGATCGAGGGCGCGTCGCCATAAGTGACAGGCGTGTCGATCGGCTGATAGAAATCCTTGTCGTCATAGATGAACTGCGTGCGTAGCACCGTCTGTGCGTCGATGTCGTGCTCCCAGCGCAGGCCCAGCATGTCGCGCCGGTCGTTGCGATGCCAGCCCGATTGCAGCGCCGAGACTTGCGCCGTCGCGCCATTGGTTCCGTTGAGGAACACCGCCGTCTGTCCGCAGAGGCTGCGGCTGAAGGCGGTGGAGGGCGTCGGCAGCCCGTAACAGCCGCGCTGATAGGGGTTGAAATAGAATTGGTTGAGCGACATGCGCGCCGGCACATTGCCGTAGAGCTGATTGTGGACCCATTTGAAGGTGAAGCGATCGGTCGGGGTCGCCTCGTAGCTCGCCTTCAGATTCACCGTCTGCGTGTTGAATTCCGTATGCGTCGTCGAGCCTTCGCCGCGTGCGTCGCTGGCGAAGAGGGCGATGTCGAAATCGCCGTATTTCTTGCCGATCGTCGTATAATTGGTGAGATAGCCGAAGCTGCCGGCTTCATGGCCCGTCTCCACGCCGTCGATCTCGGCGCCCGTGCGGGTGCGGAAATTGATGGCGCCGCCATTGGCCCAATTGCCGAACAGGGCGGAGGAGGGGCCGCGATAGACGTCGACGCCCGCATAGGCGTGCGGATCGGTCGAATCGGTGCGCGAGAATCCGTCCGGCTGCGTCATGGTGAAGCCGTCCTCGAGCAGGACGATATTGCGCATCGCCCCGCCGATGCGCGCGCCGGAGCCGCGAATCGACAGAGTCATGTCGCGCGGCCCATTGCCCTGCTTGAAGGAGACGCCGGGGCTGTATTGGACGAGATCGCCGATGGTGACGAGCGGCGAGGCCTTGAAGTCCTCGCGCTTCACCGTGGTGAAGGTCTGGCCGGTCGGATCGCGATAGACGGGCAGCGCTTTCTTCTCGGGAGAAAATCCCGGCGCCGAGATATTTTTGTCCCGCGCGGAGGGCGCGTCTTCGGCGGCGATGTCGATGGAGGGAAGCGCCTCTTGCGCCATGGCGGAGGAAAGAGACGCGACGAGGAGCGCGCCGGCGGAGACGCCGCGCGAAAGAGCAGTGCGAATCATGAGAGTTTCTCCTGGCGCGGCAGGATCGCGCGCGCAGATCAAAGAACGGAGCGGGAAAGCCGCATCGGGCCGATCAGGAGAAAAGGGGCGGCGCTCGCGACAGCCAGGGTGTCGTCGGCAGAGCGACGCCTGCGCGGCTCGCCGTCGTGGATCGCGCGGCGAAAGACGGCGCTTCGGGACATGCGAAATGGACGACGCCGAGCAGTATCGCGACAAAGACCGTCGCATCGCGCCGAGCCGTCGCCTGCAGGCAGCAGCAGCCGGAGCTTTCGCGCTCATGGCCGCCGCGATGAGTCGCGCAGATGTTCTGCGTCGTCGCGGTGAGCGAAGCCTCGTCGGCCGGGACCGTGTGCGCGGGCCCGGCGTTCATCGTCAGTCCCAGAAGCACCGACAAGATCGCGACGATGCGCGAGAGCGCGCCGAATGGCTCTTTGCTGAATCGTCTCCGCCGCATCATCATGGCGGCATAATCGGCAGCGGCCGGCAACTGTCAAGTCTTCGGCGCGCCGCTCGTCAGGCGAAGGTCACGCGCGTGATCGCCGGGACGCGCTCGCGAATGAAGGCTAGGCGTGACAGCCATCCGAAAAGGCGCCCGCGCCACCCGCGATAGACGCGGTAATCGAAAATCTCAACCGTTTCGATCGCCGCCCAGCTTCGCAATGTCGGCTCGATCTCGCTGCGATCTATTCCCCAGGGCATGGGCGGTATGGTGAAATTCGGCGTGAGCGCATGACCTTTCAGCGTCGCTTTGGAGAGCCAGCGCGGAACATGGTCGAATAGCAGGCTCGCCTTCGGAAAGCGGCGCGCCATGTCGCGTATCAGCTCTGCGGTCTCCTCCGGCGGAAGATACATGAACAGCCCCTGCGCCGTGATGAAGACGGGCCGGCCCGGCGGGACCTCGTCGAACCAGCGGCGATCGAGCGCGCTCAGCGACACATGGCGATGGCGCGCGTCGGGCTCTATGAAGCGCTCGCGAATGGCGATCGATTCCGGCAGATCGACGGTGATCCACAGCGCTTCGCCCGTGTCGGCGATGCGAAATCTGTGCGTCTCCAATCCTTCGCCGAGATTGACGATCACACCGTCTGGATACGCCGCCAAAAAGGCGCGCAGCGCATTGTCGAAGACGAGAGCGCGATTGGCGTGTGAGGGCTGCGCCGCGCCGAAGCTCGCCTCATAATCATAATCGAGCGCGCGATAGATTTCGACGAGCTTCTCGTCACGCAGCAGGCCGTCTTCGCGCAGCGCCTCGCCGGCGCGATTGTGCAGCGTCCACAACATGGTCTCCGGCACGCCGGTGAGATTGGGCGCGATCTTGTCCATGTGGCCTCCCCGCAAACAGGTTCTCGTTCTATCTTTCCCGTTCGATCGCGCGCCAGCCTATGTCGCGGCGACAAAATCCGTCCGGCCAGTCTATCGCATCGACGCCTCGATAGGCCAGCGCCTGCGCGTCGCGCACAGTCGCGCCGAGCGCGGCGACATTGAGCGCGCGCCCGCCGGCGGCGACGAGCTTGTCGCCCTCCTGCCGCGTGCCGGCATGGGTGACGATGACGCCCGCGATTTCGCCGGCGCGCTCGAGGCCCTTTATTTCCGTGCCGGTCAGCGGCGTTCCCGGATAGTTTTTCGCGGCCAGAACCACAGCGAGCGCGGTCTGCGGCGAAAAGCGGATCTTTCGCTCGGGCAGCGCGCCGCGCGCGCAGGCGAGCATCAGCTCGAGCAGATCGTCCTCGAGCCGCGGCAGCAAGACCTGCGTTTCGGGATCGCCGAAGCGCACATTGAACTCGATGAGCTTCGGCCCGTCTTTCGTCAGCATCAGCCCGACGAAGAGCACGCCCTGAAACGGCGCGCCCATCTCGCGCATGGCGCGCAATGTCGGCGCCACGATTTCGCGCATCACGCGCGCTTCGATTTCCGGCGTGAAGCAAGGCGCCGGCGAATAGGCGCCCATTCCGCCCGTGTTCGGCCCTCTGTCGCCGTCGCCGACGCGCTTGTGATCCTGCGCCGAAGCGAAGGGCAGCGCATGGGTCCCGTCGCAGAGCACGAAAAAGGAGGCCTCCTCGCCCTCGAGCTTTTCTTCGATGACGACTTCCGCGCCGGATTTGCCGAAGGCGCCGGCGAACATGTCGGCGACCGCCTGCTCCGCCTCCTCGAGCGTCTCGGCGACGACCACCCCCTTGCCGGCGGCGAGGCCGTCGGCCTTCACCACAATGGGCGCGCCCTTCTCGCGCAGATAGGCGAGCGCCTTCTCCTCATTGGCGAAGCGCTCGTAATCGGCGGTCGGAATCGCATTCGCCCGGCAGATATCCTTGACGAAACCCTTCGAGCCCTCGAGTCGCGCGGCCGCTTTCGAAGGGCCGAAAACCGCGACGCCCTTCGCGCGCAGCGAATCGGCGAGGCCCTCGACCAGCGGCTGCTCCGGCCCCACCACGACGAGCTCTATGTTCTTTTCCGCGCAAAAGCCGGCCACGGCGGCGTGATCGGAAACATCGAGCCGCGCCAGCTCCGCGACCTCGGCGACGCCGGGATTGCCGGGCGCGGCGTAGAGCCGCGAGAGCAGAGCGCTTTTGGAGAGCGCTCGGGCGATCGCATGTTCGCGGCCGCCCGAGCCAATGAGCAGAACATTCATTCTTCGATCCGGCTTAAGTGAGTCCTCCCTTCAATAGGGCTTCGCGCCTTCGGACGGAAGAGGGCTCACCGCGCCGCCTGCGCTCGCGCCAGCGCGTCCAGCGCCAGATTGAGCGCCAGCACATTCACGCGCGGCTCGCCGATGACGCCCGCGAGCCGCGGTTCGACTTTTGTCTCGACGAGGGCGCGCACCTGCGCCTCCGGCATTCCGCGCGCCGCCGCCACCGCCGCCGCCTGAGCCAGAGCGAAGCGCGGCGAAATATGCGGATCGAGACCGGAGGCGGAGGTGGTGACGGCGTCGGCCGCGACGACGTCTATGCGTCCCGCCGAAAATTCCGCCTCTATCGCGGCGTTGACGCGATCGACGAGCTTTTTCGAGGTCGGGCCGAGATTGGAGCCGCCCGAATTGGCGGCGTTAAAGGGAGCGTCGATGGTCTTGCTCGAATCATTCGGGTCCGGCGCCGTGGTCGCCGAAGGGCGGCCGTGGAAATAGCGCTCGGACGCGAAATTCTGCCCGATCAGCGAGGAGCCTACGACGATTCCATCGCGCTCGATCAGGCTGCCATTGGCGCGCTCGCGAAAAGCGAGCTGCGCAATGCCGGTGATCGCCAGCGGATAGGCGAGGCCGGTGAGAAGGGTGAAGAGGACGATCATCACGATCGCCGGTCGAAGATGCGAGATCATGGGCGCTTCCTCACACGAGATGCAGAGCGGTGACGATGAGATCGATGATCTTTATGCCGATGAAGGGAATGACGACGCCGCCGAGACCATAGATCAGCAGATTGCGCCGCAGCAGCGCCGCCGCGCCGACGGGCCGATAGGCGACGCCCTTCAGCGCGAGCGGGATGAGCGCGATGATGATGAGCGCGTTGAACACCACCGCCGACAATATCGCCGATTGCGGCGAGGCGAGCTTCATCACATTGAGCGCGCCGAGCTCTGGATAGGCGATCACGAACAGCGCCGGAATGATGGCGAAATATTTGGCGACATCATTGGCGATCGAGAATGTCGTCAACGAGCCGCGCGTCATCAGCAATTGTTTGCCGATGGCGACGATCTCGATGAGCTTGGTCGGATCGCTGTCGAGATCGACCATATTGCCGGCTTCGCGCGCCGCCTGCGTGCCGGTCTGCATGGCGACGCCGACATCGGCTTGCGCCAGCGCCGGCGCGTCATTGGTGCCGTCGCCGCACATTGCGATGAGGCGCCCGCCCTGCTGCTCACGGCGAATATAGGTGAGCTTGTCCTCGGGCGTCGCCTGCGCGATGAAATCATCGACGCCGGCCTCCGAGGCGATGGCGGCCGCAGTGATCGGATTGTCGCCGGTCACCATCACCGTCTTTATGCCCACGGCGCGCAGCGCTGCGAAGCGCGCCTTTATGTCGGGCTTGACGATGTCCTTCAAATGCACGACTCCGAGCAGACGCCCATTCTCGCTGACGGCGAGCGGCGTGCCGCCGGCGCGCGAGATGCGCTCCACCGCGCGGGAAAAATCCTCCGGCGCGGCGAGCCTCGCATGTCCGGCGCGCTCCAGAATTTCCGCGCCGCCGCCGCTCATGCGCGCATCCGCAGGCGCTTCGCGCAGGCTACACGTTTCGCTCTGCGCGAGAATCGCGTCGACGGCGCCCTTGCGCAGCGCGCGGCCCGGCAGATCGACGCCCGACATGCGCGTATGCGCGGTGAAGGGAACGACGCGAAGGTCGCTGCCGACCTCCGGCGCCGTGAGGCCATAGCGGCGCAGCGCCAGAGCGACGATGGAGCGGCCTTCCGGCGTCTCGTCGGCGAGCGAGGCGAGCAGCGTCGCCTCGGCGAGCTCATGCTCGCCGACGCCGCCGACGGCGATGAATTCATCCGCCATGCGATTGCCGAAAGTGATGGTGCCGGTCTTGTCGAGCAGCAGAGTGTCGACATCGCCCGCCGCTTCCACCGCGCGGCCGGATGTAGCGATGACATTGAAGCGGATGAGCCGATCCATCCCGGCGATGCCGATCGCCGACAACAGGCCGCCGATCGTCGTCGGAATGAGGCAGACGAGCAGCGCCGCCAGCACTGTGAGCGACAGCCGGGTCCCCGAATAATCGGCGAGCGGCCACAGCGTCACGCAGACGATGAGGAAGATGATCGTCAGCCCGGAGAGAAGTATCGACAGAGCGAGCTCGTTCGGCGTCTTCTGCCGTTCGGCGCCTTCGACGAGCGCGATCATGCGATCGATGAAGGTGGAGCCCGGCGCGGCGGTGATCTTCACCTTGATCCAATCGGAGAGAACGCTCGTGCCGCCGGTGACGGCAGAACGATCGCCGCCGGCCTCGCGAATGACCGGCGCCGATTCGCCGGTGATGGCGGATTCATTGACCGAGGCGACGCCTTCGATCACTTCGCCGTCGCCGGGGACGAGATCGCCGGCCTCGACCAGGACGACGTCGCCGATCTTCAGATCGAGCGCCGAAATGGTCTCGGTCGCGCCGCCTCTGACGCGCTTCGCCTCGGCGTCGCTGCGCGTGCGGCGCAGCGCGTCGGCCTGCGCCTTGCCGCGCCCTTCCGCCACCGCTTCCGCGAAATTGGCGAAGAGCACGGTGAACCACAGCCAGGCCGTGATCTGGCCCGAGAAGAGCGCGTCGCCGTCCTTGGTGACGAGATCGCGGATGAAGAGAATCGTCACCACTGCGGAGACGATTTCGGTGACGAAGATCACCGGATTGCGCGCCAGCCTGCGCGGATCGAGCTTGTAGAAAGCGTCGATCGCCGCGCGGCGCAGAATGGTCCCGTCGAAGAGGCCGGGAGCCGAAACTTTCGAAGACATTGCGCGAACTCCGTTCAGAAGAGCTTGCCGGACTGCAGCAGCAGATGCTCGACGATGGGGCCGAGCGCGAGCGCAGGGAAATATTGCAGCAGATAGAGGATGACGATGACGCCGATCAGCAGGCCGACGAAGAGCGGGCCATGCGTCGGGAAGGTTCCGCTCGACGCCGGCGCCCGTTTCTTCTCGGCGAGCGCGCCGGCGATGGCGAGCACCGGAATCACATAGGCGAAGCGGCCGAAGGCCATGGCGAGGCCCAGCGTCGTATTGTACCAGAGCGTGTTGCCGGAGAGTCCGGCGAAGGCCGAGCCATTATTGTCGGTCGTCGAGGCGAAGGCGTAGAGGATCTCGGATAGTCCGTGCGGGCCGGCGTTGTTGAGACTGTCGAGGCCGGTCTTCACCAGAACGGAGGCCGCCGAAAAGCCGAGCACGCAGAGCGGATAGACGAGCACGGCGAGCATTGCGAGCTTCATCTCGCGCGTCTCGATCTTCTTGCCGAGATATTCCGGCGTGCGGCCGACCATCAGGCCGGCGACGAAGACCGCTATGACGACGAGAACGAGGAAGCCATAGAGTCCCGCGCCGACGCCGCCGGGCGCGATCGAGCCCATCAGCATGTTGAACAAAGGCACGAGCCCACCGAGCGGCATGAAGGAATCATGCATGGAATTCACGGCGCCCGTGCTGGTGCCGGTCGTCGCCGCGGCGAAGAGCGCGCTGGTGGCGACGCCGAAACGCACTTCCTTGCCCTCCATATTGCCGGGCGCAGCATCGACGCCGATTTCGGTGAGCAGCGGATTGCCGCCGGCCTCCGCCCAATAGGCGACGAGAACGCCGACGACGAGCACGATCATCATCGTGATCGCGATCGCGCGGCCCTGGCGAATATCGCCGACGATGCGGCCGAAGGCGAAAGCGAGCGAGAAGGGGATGACGAGCAGCGCGAAGATCTCGAGCGAATTGGTGATCGCGTCGGGACTCTCGAAAGGATGCGCGGAATTGGCGTTGAAGAAGCCGCCGCCATTGGTTCCGAGCTCCTTGATCGCCTCCTGGCTCGCCACCGGGCCGATGGCGATGATCTGCTTCGCGCCCTCCAATGTCGTCGCTTCGACGGAGCCGAGGAGCGTCTGCGGAACGCCGAGCGCGACGAGAACGAGCGCGAAGACGATCGCGAGCGGCAACAGCAGATAGAGGGTGGAGCGTGTGAGATCGACCCAGAAATTGCCGACCGTCGGCGATTCTGCGCGGGCGAAGCCGCGGGCGAGCGCGAAGGCCATTGCGAGGCCGGTCGCGGCGGAGAGAAAATTATGCACGGTGAGCCCGAGCATTTGCGTGAGATGACTCATCGTCGTTTCGCCGGCGTAATTCTGCCAATTCGTATTGGTGACGAAGCTAATCGCGGTGTTGAAGGCGAGATCGGCCGGGACGGGATCGAAGCCTTGCGGATCGAGCGGCAGAAGATGCTGGAATCGTTGCAACGCATAGAGCGAGCCGAAGCCGGCGACGCTGAAGACGAGCATGGCGATCGTATAGGAGAGCCAGCTCTGCTCGCGCGCGGGATCGACGCCCGACAATTTGTAGAAAAGCCTTTCGATGGGCGAGAGGATCGGCGAGAGGAGATTGCGCTGGCCGGTGAGCACGCGCGCGACATGGGCGCCGAGCGGAACGGCCGCGGCCATCACGGCCGCGAGCACGATCGCGATTTGCGCCAGACCTATGGCGTTCATTTCGGAGTCCTTTGCAAAAAGGCCGGACGAATAGCGTCAGAACTTTTCAGGATGAAGAAGCGTGTAGAGAAGATAGGCGCCGAGCAGGACGGCGACGCTCAGGCCGAGCGCGGGTTCGAACATGAGCTGGTCCTTTCACAATCTTCCGCAGAAACGCGCATAGGCTCCCATCAGCGCAAAGAAGATGGCGCTGAGGCAAAGATAGACGAGGTCGAGCATGGATCGGCTCCTTGTTTAAATTTTTATCTGCGCGCGCTGGCGAAGCGCGCCTTCAGGCGGCGGCGATGGCGGGCGCGGAGAAAGCGCGTGAGCGCGCCCGTCACATCGAGCGGGTCCGTGGCCTTTCGCACCCATGCCGTTCGATAGATGCGCCAAGCCGCGGCATAGGCCGCGACGAGCGCCATGGCGGCGATCGCCGCGCCGATGATTTGGAACATTTTCGCCTCTCCTGAAGGGTCGACGGCGCGAAACATGCGCAGAAGAGCCGTAAGGGAGCCATTCGCGATTCGACCGATCGTATAAGGGCTTCATAAAGATCGGGCGGATGCGGCGATTTTGGTGGCCGCAGCGCTTGCGCGCGCGGCGCGCCGCGAGCATTTTCTGTCGTCGAAGCACGAGCGTCGCGAGAGAGGAAAATGGCGGAGGCGGGAAACGAGTTCGAGCGCCGGCCCGATCCCGATGCGCTGCTCGCGCTGGCGGATCGGGAGAAGCGCGGCAAGCTGCGCGTCTTTCTCGGCGCCGCGCCCGGCGTCGGCAAGACTTATGCGATGCTGGCGCGCGCCCGCGCGCTCGCGGCCGACGGCGTCGATCTCGTCATCGGCCTCGTCGAGACGCATGGCCGCGGCGAGACGGAAGCCTTGGCGGAAGGGCTCGAGACCTTGCCGCGGCGAAAAATCGATTATCGCGGCCGCACGCTCGAGGAATTCGACATAGACGCGGCGCTCGCGCGACATCCGGCGCTCATCCTCGTCGACGAGCTCGCGCACAGCAATGCGCCGGAGAGCCGTCACCCGAAGCGTTGGCAAGATGTCGAGGAGCTGCTCGACAGCGGCGTCGACGTCTGGACCGCGCTCAATATTCAGCATCTCGAGAGCTTGGCCGACGTCGTCGCGCGCATCACCGGCGTCGCCGTGCGCGAGACCGTGCCCGATCGCGTGCTGCAGGATGCGGCCGAGGTCGTGCTCGTCGATGTGACGCCGGACGAGCTGCTGCAGCGGTTGAACGAGGGCAAGGTCTATGTGCCCGATATGGCGCGGCGCGCCGTGCAGCATTTCTTCACGGCGCGCAATCTCACCGCTCTGCGCGAATTGGCGCTGCGCCGCACGGCCGAGCGCGTCGACGATCAGATGGTCGACTACTTGCGCCAGAGCGCCATAGAGGGACCATGGGCGACGTCGGAGCGCTTGCTCGTCTGCGTCGGCGGCGACGATCTGTCGGAATATGTCGTGCGCGCCGGCGCGCGTCTCGCCACCGGATTGAATGCGCCCTGGATCGCGCTGCATGTCGAGCGCGCGGGAGAAGAGGAGCAGGACGCGGAACGCTTGCGGCGGGTCGACGATGCGCTGCGTCTCGCCGAGCGTCTCGGCGCCGATGTGGAGCGCGTCGTCGGCCATGATCTCGCCGGCGAGACGCTGAGATTCGCACGGCGCGAGAATATTACGCAAATCGTCGTCGGCCGCAGCCATGCGGGGCTTCTCGCGCGCTTGCGGCGCCGATCGCTGACCGACGAGATCGTGCGGCGATCTGACGATATCGCCGTGCAGGTGATCACGGAAAGCCGCGCGAACGTCGCGGAAGGGGCGCGGCCGCGCAAGGCGCGATCGGCTCATGGCGAGTTCTGGCGCGGCCTCGGCGCGACACTCGCCTCCGTCGCCTTCGCCATTCTCGTCGCCTGGCCGCTCGATGTGTGGCTGCGTCTTCCCAATCTCGGGATGATCTTCCTCGCTTCCGTCGTGTTCTGCGCGCTCGCGGCGGGCGTCTGGTCGGCGGTCGCGGCCTCCATTCTCTCCTTCTTCGCTTTCGATTTCTTTTTCGTCGAACCGCGCTATCAATTCAGCATTTCGCAGGCGCATGAATTTTTGTCGCTGCTGGTCTACACATTCGTCGCCATAGTGACGGGCTCGCTCGCCGGCCGCGTGCGTGAGCAGTCGCGCGCCATGCGCGCGCGGGCGGAGGCGGCGCAATCTCTGTTCGAATTCTCACGCGAATTGTCGAGCGCCGCCTCGCTCGACGAGGTGCTGTGGGCGGCCGCCGTCCATGCGCAGAAAGCGCTGGACGCCAAATGCGTCGCGCTGCTCGTGCCGAAGGATGGCGAGCTGACGATTTCCGCCGCCTGGCCGCCGATCGACCGCTTGGACGCCAAAGAGGAGGCGGCGGCGCGCTGGGCCTATGAGCGCGGCGAGCCGGCCGGTCTGCGCAGCGGCACTCTGCCGAATATTCGCTTCGAATTTCGTCCGCTGACGACGTCGCGCGGCGTCATGGCCGTCATCGGCCTCGAGCCGAAAGCCGCGCCGGAGACGCCCTCCGCGCAGAGCGAGCGTATGCTGACCGCCATTCTCGAGCAGACGGCTATCGCGATCGATCGTTCACTGCTCGCCGGGGAATCGGTGCGCGTCGCCGCGCTCGAGGAGAGTGAGAAGCTGCGCACGACGTTGCTCGCCTCGCTCTCTCACGATTTGCGCACGCCGCTCGCCTCCATCACCGGCGCCGTCACCAGCCTGCGTCAGCTCGGCGATCGGCTCGCCGATACGGATCGGCTCGATCTCCTCGCCTCCATAGAGGAGGAGGCGGCGCGCCTGTCGCGCTTCATCGTCAATCTGCTCGATATGTCGCGCATCGAATCGGGCGCGCTGGCGCCGCGGCGCGAATTGGTCGATGTCGGCGACGCCGTGCGTTCGGCGATGGAGCGCAGCCGGAAGGAGTTTCCCGATTTGACGGTCTCGGCGAGCCTCGCGCCGGATTTGCCGGCGATTCGCGGCGACGCCGGCCTGCTCGGGCAGATCGTGTTCAACCTGCTCGACAATGCGCATAAATATGGCGGCGGACAGGCCTCCGTCTATGCGCGGCGCGATGGCGACGATCTGCTGCTCACCGTGACCGACGAAGGGCTGGGCGTGAAGCCGGCCGATCTCGAGCGCATATTCGAGAAATTCTATCGCGGCGGCCGCGTCGACGGGCGCAAGGCCGGCGCCGGCCTCGGCCTCTCCATCTGCCGGGGCCTCGTCGAGGCGATGGGCGGGACGGTCGTGGCGCAGAGCCCGGCGATTCGCCGCAAGGGCACGCGCATCGTGCTGCGCTTTCCCATTCCGCCGCAACCGCGTCGCGGCGCTGTGGCGTGAATGCATCGCCGCGCGAAAATCGCGCGGCGTGAGCATAGCGGCCACGTTTTCGCCGTTCATTTACGTTTTCTCGTTTTCATCGACCGCGCTCGGCGAGTGGGCTGCTCGGGGACAGGCCGTGCGAGCGACGCCTCGAGGGGTAATGGAGAGAGTCATGAAGGAGATTTCGGGACGGAAAATCGCGGGCGTCTTCGTCGCGCTCGCCCTCGGCGTCGCGCCGATCGTCACCGCCGCGCCAGCGGCCGCGGGCGATCCGGGCGCGGCCATTGCGGCGGGCATCGGCGGTTTCGCGCTCGGCGCGCTCGCCGGCAGCTCGGCGCATTCGGCTCCGCCGCCGCCGCCCTATTACGGCGCGCCGGCCTATTATCCGGCGCCCGTCTATGAAGCGCCGCCGCCCTATCGCTGCTGGCGCGAGCGCCGGCCGGTGTTCGACGAATATGGCGTCGTCATCGGCTATCGCCCCACCCGCGTCTGCGAGTAACGAGAGGGCGAGGCTTTGGCCTCGCCTTTCGGTTTCTACTGTGCTTGCAACCCTCCCGGACGTCGCCGCGTTACAGCCCATGAGAGGCGCGGCCGACGCTTCGGGGAGAATTGATCGCTCCCGTCGGCCCTTCGCCGGGAGCGTCGTTCCATGCCTGAGCTTTCTGCGCGTAAGCTTTCCGTCCTCGCCGCCGTGACCGTCGCCGCGAGCCTCGGCGCATCCATCGCCGCCACGCCCTCGCTCGGCGCGCGGTTCCAGCCGGCGCTCGCCCCGCTCCCGATCGTGAAAGCGACGCTCGGCGACAGCGCGACGGCGCTGCGTCCCTTCGGCGACGGACCGGCCATATTGATCGGCCGCGTCTATGGCGGCGATGACGAGGATTGCGCGCTCGCCGTCACCCGCGTCGAAGGCTCGGACGGCCAGGTGAGCGTGACGCGGGGAATCGCCTGTTCGCAGTGACTCAGCGGGCGCCGATTCGGCCCATGCCCCAATTGGGCTCGACGCGCGGACGGCGCGTGCGGAACTGACCTTTCAGCACCAGCGCGAAGGCGATGGCGTCGAGGCCGGCGAGCGTCAGCCACCAGAGCTGCTCGGCCGCCGGTCCCAGCACGCAGATCGTCAGCCCGGTCGCCAATCCGCCGAGCAGGAAAGGCGCGAGCACCGGCCGCGTCCGTCCGATGACATAGAAGGCGCGCGCGACGACGGCGGCGAGGCCGAGCGCGCCGAGAATGCCGAGATCGAACCACACCTGGAACAGCAGGCTGCGCGGCGTGTCGGGATAGAGATAATGACCGGCGACGCCGAACACCGCCGCGCCGAAGCCATGGCCGATGAGAAGCCGCGGCCCGTCATTGGCGATGATTCGGCCCCAGGTTTCGAGTCCCCAATTCTCCAGCGGCGCAGCGAAGGCGGGCAGACGCTCGGGCGCTGCGAAATGCAGGAGAATCGGCGCCAGCGGCGCGAGCAGGATCAGAGCCGCCGAGACGATCGCCAGCAGCGAGCCGGCGCGCCGCGCCTTGCCGAAGGACAGCGCCAGCACGAGCGCGCCGACGAGGAGCGCCGGCAAGACATTGGGCGCGCGCGCCAGCAGGCAGGCGGCGACGCTGACGAGGGCGACGATCGCGGCCGAAACCCAGCGGCCGCGTAGCGCCAGCGCGCCGAGCGCCGGCCAGATCGCCAGCGCCAGTCCGAGGCCGGCGCGCTGCAGGGCGTTGCTGTCGAGATCGGCGGGCTGATCGCCGCCGCTCGCCGAGAGAAAGGCGACGGCGGCGAGCGCCGCCGCTGCGGCGCCGGTGCCGATCGGCAGAAGATTGAGATTGGAGGTCTTGGTCCGCGTCGGCAGCAGCGCGCAGGCGGCGGCGACCAGCGCCAGAGTCGCGGCGCTCTTGGCGTAGCGCTCGGCCGGGCCGGCGCCGAAAGGCGTCCAGGCGAGGGACAATCCGGTCCAGCCGACGAAGAAGAATGCGGCCAGCGCCGTCGGCGTCAGCGCCAGCGCGGCGATCTCCCGCAGGCGCCGCGTCTGTGGCGCGAGGCTCGCCGAGAGCAGCAGCAGAGCGGCGCCGATGGGCAGCAGAATATAGATGGTCTGCCGCGTCACGATCGGCGCCAGCTGTGAGATGATGAACAGCAGCATGATGCTGAGGCGCGCCAAAAGGCGCGCCGCCTCGGCGGCTGGATCATCTATTGTGCGTCGCGAAATATTGGACATGGCGGCGGCGTTCGGCGTGGGGCGCGCGCCCCGAGGGCGGCGCGGAGAAGTCTACTGTTTGTGCTGCGGCGAATCCATGGACGCGCCGGCGTTGCGCCGCGGCAATCTGTGTCGCGACGTCACTTTTTCGTTGGGTGTGTCTCTTTTGCCCACTCCTCGCGTACGGAGCCGTCGTCTTCCTCTGGTAGGGCCTTCCCGGCGAGCATGGAAAAATCTCCCCTAGGCAGCAGCCGCGCCAGCGCCCATACCGCCGCGCCGCGCGCCAGCGGCGACGAATCGCCGAGCAGCGGCTCGACCGCGAAGGCGAGAGCGGGACGTTTCGAATTGCCGATCGCTATGGCGACATTACGCCGAAAGCGCGCATGGCCGAGCCGCTTGACCGGCGTTCCGGCGAAGAGCGCGCGAAAGCCGGCGTCGTCCAGCGCGGCGAGATCGGCGAGAGGAAGCTCGGCGAGGTCCTCGCGCAGGGCGAGCTTGGCGTCCCGCGTCGCCTGCGCGAATTTGTTCCAGGGGCAGACGGAAAGACAATCGTCGCAGCCGAAGATCCGATTGCCGACGGCTTCGCGAAACTCGCGCGGAATCTGGCCCTTGTGCTCTATGGTGAGATAGGCGACGCAGCGCCGCGCATCGAGCTGGTAGGGCGCCGGAAAGGCCTTGGTCGGGCAGGCGTCGAGACAGGCGCGGCAGGAGCCGCAATGGTCCTCCTCGGGTGCATCGGGCGTGAGCGAAAGATCGGTGAAGATCGCGCCGAGCAGCAGCCAGGAGCCGAAGCGCCGCGAGACGAGATTGGTGTGCTTGCCCTGCCAGCCGAGCCCGGCAGCCTGCGCCAATGGTTTTTCCATCACCGGCGCCGTGTCGACGAAGACCTTGACCTCGCCGCCGCCGGCCTGCGCCAGCAGAAAGCCGGCGAGCTGCTTCAGCCTTCCCTTTATGACCTCGTGATAATCGCGGCGGCGCGCGTAGAGCGAGACGGCGCCGCGATCGGGCTTCGCCAGCGTCGCCAGCGGATCACCGGACGCGCCATAGTCGACCCCGAGCATTATTATGGAGCGCGCCTGTGGCCACAGCGCCTTCGGCGCGGCGCGCCGCTCGGCGGTTTCCGCCATCCACTCCATATCGCCATGGCCGCCGGATTCGAGCCATTGGGCGAGACGCTCGCCGGCCTTCGCCGGGGCGTCGGCGGACGTAATGGCGCAGAGATCGAAGCCGAGCGCGGCCGCGCGGCGACGCAGCGCCTGCTCGAGGGTCAGAAGTCCAACTCGGCGTAGACCGGCCCCGGCGTCATGCCCGGCGTGCGATCGGCCAGCAGGGGACGGAAGGCCGGCCGCGACTTGATCCGCTGATACCAATGCTTGACCGTCTCGTCTTCGTCCCATGGCACGTCGCCCAGATAGTCGACGCAGGAAAGATGAGCCGCAGCGGCGAAATCCGCATAGGTGAGGGATTCGCCCGCCAGCCAGCGCCGCGCCTCGGTCAAATAGCCGATATAGCGAATATGGGGACGCAGATTGGCGCGCGCGACCCGCAGCAGGTCCATGTCCGGCGCGCCGCCGCCGATCTCCGGCGCGAGAAAGCGCTTGTAGACTTTCTCCATGACGAGATAATTCGTCACCTCGTCGAAGAATTTGACATTGAACCATTCGATCAGCCGGCGCGTCTCTATGCGCTCGTGCAGGCCAGCCGGCATCAGCCGCAGGCCGCGGAAGTCCGGCGGCAGGCAATCCTCGAGATATTCGACAATGACGCTCGCGCCCGGAATCACGGTCCCGTCGTCGTCGACCAGCACCGGCGTCTTGCCGGCCGGATCGAGCGTCAGAAATTCCCGCCGCCGCTCGGCCGCCCGCACCTCGACCAGCGTCGTCTCGATCCCGTATTCGGCGAGAATCAGCCGCACGAAGCGGGAATGGGGGCAGAGCGGGTGATGATAGAGAGTGGGCATGGAGCCGTGATGTGACGGCGAAACGCCGGAAACTGCGCCTGGCCGCGCGAAAGCGGAGACGTTCGTATAAGTCGGAGCGCGCGGCGCGACAAGCGTGGAGATTGTGCTCCGCCGGGCTTTGGCTTCGCTCTAATTGTCTGAAAATAATACGCGTAATGCCGACCGGCGCGGGCGCCTGCGAAACCGGCCGCGACCCGCCTTTTTTATGGGCTGCGTTAATGAATGGTTTCTGATTCGTGGCCTCGGTCCGGCGCGCGCGAGGGGCGGAGAATTCGAAACGCATGACCCCTCCCTCCACGCGGCCAGACTATGGCTTTGGTCTAGCGGGAGAGCGGGTCGGCGTTCGTGCGCTGGCGCACATTCCGGCCCGAAAAGAGCGGGCTGGCCGTCGGATCGTCTTGCCCTCTCAGATCGTCTTGCCCTCGAAGCGGCAGAGATCGGCGATGATGCAGCGCTCGCATTCGGGCTTGCGCGCCTTGCACACATAGCGGCCATGCAGGATCAGCCAGTGATGCGCGTGGAGCTTGAAGCGCTCGGGCACGATTTTCTCGAGGCCCGCTTCCACCTGCTCGACTGTCTTGCCCTTGGTGAGCGGCAGCCGGTTGGAGACGCGGAAAATATGCGTGTCCACCGCGATCACCGGCACATGAAAGGCGATGTTGAGCACCACATTGGCGGTCTTGCGGCCGACGCCGGGCAGCGCCTGCAGAGCCTCGCGGTCGCAGGGCACCTCGCCGCCGTGCTTCTCGATCAGCTGCGCGCAGAGGGCGATGACATTCTTCGCCTTGGTCGGATAGAGGCCGATCGTCTTGATATAGCCGCAGAGCCCTTCGACGCCGAGCGCGAGCATTTTTTGCGGCGTGTCGGCGATTTTGAACAGAGCGCGCGTCGCCTTGTTGACGCCGACGTCGGTGGCCTGGGCGGAGAGCACCACGGCGACGAGCAGAGTGAAGATATTCACATGCTCGAGCTCGCCTTTGGGGTGCGGATCGGCCGCCTTGAGACGCGCGAAAATCTCATCGATGCGCGCAGCCTCGCGGCTACGCGGCGATGCAGGGCGCCGCGCCTTGGCGAGCGAGCTCTTTTCGTTCGGCATAAAGGCGTTATAACTCGGCGTTCTGGAGAACGAAAGGCGGCGGCGTGACGGCGAGCGCTCCTTCTGCGGAAGCCATTTATCAGACGCGGCTGATACCGCATCGCTCGATGACGCTGCGGCAGGCGCATGTGTTCATCCTGCTGTTCGGCGCGGGAACATGCGTGCTGTCGGTTCCCTTCTATATTCTCGGCGCCTGGCCGGTCGTCGGCTTCATGGGGCTGGACGTGCTGGCGCTCTATGTCGCACTCCGCGTCAGCTTCCGCTCGGCCAAGGCCTTCGAAACTCTCAGCCTTACCCCCTTCGAGCTGGTGATCGTCCAGAAGAGCGCCTATGGCCTGCGGCGGGAGCGGCGTTTCGACACTTATTGGCTGCGGCTCGAGACGGAGGAAGACGAGGAGTTCGGAATGCAGCGCGTGCTGCTCGTCTCACGCGGAGAGCGGATCGAGATCGGCGGCTTTCTCGCGCCGGAACAGAAGGCGGCGCTCGCCGAGGAGCTTTCCCGCGCGCTCGCGGAGGCCAAGCGCGGGCCGTATTATTCGAGACGTTTTCGGGTGGCGGCGCCCGCCCGCCCGCGCCATGATGCGCCGCATGACCCTGCGCTCCGATACGATCCCTCCTCTCGCTAAAACGCGGCCGCAGGAGGATTATGAGAAGGTCGCCGAGACGATCCGCTTCATCGGCGAGAACTGGCGCCGGCAGCCCTCGGTCGAGGAGATGGCGGCGGCGGCGGGCCTTTCCGAAGCGCATTTGCGCGCCTTGTTCCGCCGCTGGGCGGGGCTCTCGCCCAAGGCCTTGCTCGAGGCGCTGACTTTGCGCCATGCGCGCGCGCTGCTCGGCGGCGAGGCGAGCCTGCTCGACGCCTCTCTCTCGCTCGGCCTTTCCGGCCCCTCGCGCCTGCATGATCTCTTCATCACCCATGAGGCGCTGACGCCGGGCGAATATAAGCGCGGCGGCGAGGGGTTGGAGATGCGCTACGGCTTCCATTCTTCGCCCTTCGGCGAGGCGATATTGGTCGCGACGGAGCGCGGTCTCGCCGGGCTCGGCTTCGTCGACGGCGCGCGCGCGGAGGCCCTCGACGATCTTCGCCGCCGCTGGCCGAAGGCGCGATTTTCGCTCGACGGCCCGGCGATCGCGGCTTACGCGCGACGCGCCTTCGATCCGGCGGAATGGCGGCCGGACCAGCCCTTGCGCCTCGTGCTGATCGGCTCGGAATTCGACGTTTCGGTCTGGGAGGCGCTGCTCGACATCGATATGGGCCGGGCGACGACTTACGGAGCGATCGCCCGGCGGCTCGGTCGGCCCAATGCCGCGCGGGCGGTGGGGGCCGCTGTAGGGCGCAATCCCGTTTCCTTCGTCGTACCCTGCCATCGCGTGCTCGGAGCGAGCGGCGCGCTCACCGGCTATCATTGGGGGCTGACGCGAAAGCAGGCGATCATCGGCTGGGAGGCGGGACGACTGGCGCCTCTGCCGGCCGAAAGCGAGGCGTGAGGCGGCTCTGGACGCGAAGGCCGAGCCGCATCATATTGATGGCTCACCTCACGAGGACCAGAAATGAGCGCCGCGGTCGCCTTCGATACGGTGAAATTCGTGGAGAAGCTCGAGGCCGCCGGCATTCCGCACGCTCAGGCCAAGGCGACCGCCGAAGCTTTCGCCGAGGCGACGAGCCAGGAACTGGCGACCAAGGCCGATCTCGCCGCCGTAAAGACGGACCTGGAGACGAAGATCGAAAAAGCCGAGCTGCGGCTCGAGGCGAAGATCGAGGCCACGAAAGCCGAGATCATCAAATGGCTGTTCGGAACGATCGGCTTTCAGACGCTCGTCATTCTCGGCGCCGTTTTGGCGCTCGGGCTCACGCACAGCTGACGCCCGCGCGTCACGGCCGGCGATAATCGATGCGCTCGAAATGCGCCTCGGCCTCTTTCGTCAGCCGCTCCTCGTGGATTTTCCAATAGCGCCATAGGACGAAAGCGCCGATGGCGGCCACGGCGAAGCCGAGCCAGCCGAACGGGCCGGCGAGGCGCTGTATGGCGGCGCCGAAGATATAGCCGCCGAGGCCGAAGACCAGCGACCAGCATATGCCGCCGGCGGCGTTGTAGAAAAGGAATTTCAAAGGATCGAAACGATTGGCGCCGGCGAGCACGGCCGCCAATATGCGCAATAGCGCGATGAAGCGGCCGAAGAAGACGATGGCGCCGCCCCAGCGCATGAAGAGATATTGCCCCAGCCGCAATTGCGGCGGTCCGACGCCGACATGGGAGCCGTAGCGCATCAGCAGCCGGACGCCGAATTCGCGTCCTACCCAATAGCCGATATTGTCGCCGAGGATCGCGCCCGCCGCCGCGGCGGCTATGACCAGCCCGATGTCCATATTGCCGGAGTGGCCGGCGTAGATCGCCGCGCCGACCAGAGTCGTCTCGCCGGGCAGCGGAATGCCGGCGCTCTCCAGCGCCACGATGAAGAATATCGCCCAATAGCCATAGGTCGTCAGAATGGAGACGATCTGAGCTTCGTCGATCAGTCCCGACATGCGTCGCCCTCGTCGATCCGGCTGTCGACCGGCATTGTCGCCGGCGCGGCGGCCCAGAACAAGGGGCGCGCGATCGCGGGTCAGCGTGCGGCGGCGCGGCGCAGCTCGGCCGCCGCATCGAAGGAGAGGCCGCCGTCGCGACGCACGAAAGGCATTCCGAAGCCCTTCACATCGTCGGCGAATTGCGCGCCGCCTTCCAGCGCTTTCTCGACCACTCGGCGCAGTCCGCTGAGGATCGGCTGATCGCAGCCGGCCATCTCGCGCGCCAGCTGGGCGCGCTCCGTCTCGCCGGCCCGGAGCGCGAAATCGCGCACCACCACGGCCACGAAACGCCCGGCGCTGACCCCATTCTCCTGCGCGACGGCGAGGACTCTCTCCGCGAAAACGCCTCCGATGCAGAAGGTCGCCGCCTGCGCGACCTTGTCGTTCGAGCATGAATGGATCAGATCGGTGACGAGCATGACCTTTTCTCCGTCCTGCGAACGAAACTCTGCGGCCCCGTCGGAACGCATTTTTGAAATTCCCATCGTCTTCATGCGGCGCTGCGCCGTCCCTGCGCCGGCTATTGTCCGCTTCCGTTCGAGGCGGCGCTCCGCCGCCGGAACGAAGTCGCGGGCAAAAACGCATACGCAAAAGCCGGACCAGATACGCAAGCGCCGAACCAGTTCATTCAAAGCTTTTCCCCCGTCATTGGCCGTCATATCATCACGAATCTCGACTTGATTTGAATCTATTCGATCGTACCGGCGCCCCGCCCGGGCCGCGTAAGCAAAACGTCGTCGAAGTGAAAAGGTTTCACGAGGCTCCGCCGTCTGCGCGGCGAAGGCCTTGCCGGTCGCCCGAGCCGCGCGATTTCTGCTGGAGAGCCGTTGCGGATCGCCGCGGCTTTATGGAGGAATGTCGATGGAACGCCGCTCTTTCATGAAATTTTTCGTCGTCGGCGCGGCGGCGGCCCTCGCCGCCGGCCCCTCTCTGGCGCTCACCTCGGTCGCGCCGCTCGATGCGCCCCTCGCGCCGGCGCCAGCTCCCGAGGCCGCCGTGGCGACGCAGGAGGATATCGACCGGGCGCAGGTCGAAAAAACCTACTGGTATTACCGTCGCCGCGTGTGGCGGCCGCGCTGGCGCCGCCGCTATTGGCGGCGGCACTACCGGCCGCGCTTCCGCCGCCGGCGCCGCTACTATTATTATTACTGAACGCTCGCGAGCGTTCAGTAATAATATCGGCGCGCCCTCACCAGGCGCCGATATTCGGCATGGAGCTCCAGGGCTCGGCCGGCGGCAGCGGCGCGCCCTTCTGCAACAGCTCGATCGAGATGTGATCGGGCGAGCGGATGAAGGCCATATAGCCGTCGCGGGGCGGGCGGTTGATGGTGACGCCCGCCGCCTGCAGACGCGCGCAGACCGCATAGATATCGTCGACGGCGAAGGCGAGATGGCCGAAATTGCGGCCGCCCGCATAATCATGCTCGTCCCAATTATAGGTGAGCTCGACGAGCGGCGCGGCGACGCTCTTCGCCTGCGGGAGATCGTCCGGCGCGGCGAGATAGACGAGCGTGAAGCGGCCCTTCTCGTTCTCGGTGCGGCGCACCTCGACGAGGCCGAGCTTGCCGCAGAAAAAATCCAGCGAGCCGTCGAGATCGCCGACGCGGATCATGGTGTGGAGGAATTGCATAGTGGCGGGCCTTTCGTCGGAGGGAGGCGGCCAGCATAGCCGTCCCGCCGCTCCGACGCATCGCCTATTGATGCGGCGGTATCTTCAGCGCGCCCTCGAGCGCGATAATCATCGGAATGATCGCCTCCTTCTCCTGCTCGATGGTTCCGGTCTCCGCGGATTTCAGCCGCTGCTCGACCTCGTGAATAACCAGCAGTCGCCGCTCCAGGACGATCAGGAGCTCCTTGGCGATCTGCGGCTCGAGCTCGATCTTGATCATGCGCGCATCTTTCTCTCGACGAATGGCCGCTCTTCGACCCGGCCGCATCCTGGCCGAGATCGGCGGGCGGCGCTGTGCGCCGGCGCATATTGCGAAGCTTCAGAGCCCCCGCGCCCAGGCCGGCCGCAGCGGCGCCGCCTCCGGCGCGGCGATGGCGGCGCGGAGCTGCTCCAGCAGGCGCGGCTTGTCGGCGCCGAGCGTGCCGCGCAGGACCAGCCAATTGGAGGCGTGGTCGCTGCGGAATACGGTCCGCCGCAATTCCAGCCGTGAGAGGAAAATCTCCATCTCGCGCAGCAGCCCCGGCACGTCGAGCGGCGCGAAATCGGGGAAATCGGCGCGGAATCGCGCCTCGCCCTTGGGGAAGCTGACGACCAGCGTCGCCAGAAACTCCGGCTGCGCGGCGTTGATCAGCGCCGCCGAATTTTCGGCGTGTCCCCGGCTGAGCGCAGCGCCGCCGAGCCCGTTGAGAATCATCACCGAGCGCTTGATCCCGGCCTCGCCGAGCTTTTCCAGCGCCTCGCGCGTCGAGGCGAAGGTCTCGCCCTTCTCGACCTTCGCCAGCACTTCGTCATCGCCCGATTCGGCGCCCACATAGACGAGCGAGAGGCCGAGCGCGGCGAGATCGCGCAGCTCGGCGACGGATTTGCGGCTCACATTGCGCGGCAGGCAATAGCTCGATACGCGCCGCACGCCGGGCAGCTCGCGGCGGATCGCCTCGAGAATGGCGGCGAGACGGCGCGTCGACAATGTCATGGCGTCGCCATCGGCCAGAAACACGCGCGCGACCGAAGCGCCATAGAGCGCGCCGCAGCGCTTTATGCTCTCCATCACCTCGGCTTCGTCCCTCGGGCGGAAGCGCTTCTGCGGCGCGGTGTACATCTCGCAGAAGCTGCAGCGATTCCAGGAGCAGCCGTCGGTGACGGGAAGGATCAGCGATTCCGCCTCGCTCGGCGGGCGAAAGACGGGCTCGACATAGCGGATGGGGGCGTCGGTCATGGGCGCGAGTCTAATACGAGGAGGCGGGGACGGGAATGGGGGCGGCGAGCCGCGCGTCCTCGATGTTCACGGCGCCGCCGCGCGAAAATTCAAGTCGAGAAACGATCCGCCGGCGCCGTCTCGGAATAGATGCGATATTGGTTTCTGCCGTTCTCCTTGGCGCGATAGAGCGCGCGGTCGGCGCGCGCCAGCATGGCGTCCGGCCCCTCCAGCGCGGAGGCGAAGAGAGCGACGCCGACGCTCACCGTGGCGCGCAGATCGCCGACGGGCAGCGCGTAGGGCTCCGCCGAGAGCGCGCAGATTTTCGCCGCCATGACGGAAGCGCTGGCGGCGTCGCGCGAGTTGGATTGCAATATCGCGAATTCGTCGCCGCCGAGCCGCGCGACGACGTCGCCGGCGCGACAATGGCCTTTCAGCCGCGCCGCCAGCGCTTCCAGCAGCGCGTCGCCGCTCGCATGGCCGAGCCGGTCGTTGACCTCCTTGAAATGGTCGACGTCGATATAGAGCAGCGAGAAGCGCTCGCCGCCGGCCTCGGCGTTCGCGAAGGCGCGGCGCAGCGCATCGAGGAAGCTGCGGCGATTGGCGAGGCCGGTCAGAGCGTCGGTCTGCGCGAGGATCGCGATCTGGTCCGCGATCTCCTTGCGCTCGGTGACGTCGAGCGCGACGCCTTCGATCAGCTGCGAACGGCCGGGACGCTCGCGCGCGGCGTAGCGGGCGTCGAGCCAGCGATAGCCGCCGTCGCGCCGGCGAAAGCGAAATTCCACCATGCCGCCGCGGCTTCCATCCGCGGCCGCCCGCGCCAGCGAGGCGCCGACCTTGTCGCGATCGTCGGGATGGACGCAATCGGCGAGGCTGCTCGCCGGATCGGTGAGCTCCCATGGATCGTAGCCGAACAGTGCTATGTTGTGGGACACATAGACGAGCCGCGGCCGGCGGCTGTCCATGCGCAGGCGGAACAGCAGCGTCGGGCTGCGTTCGACGACCTCATTGGCGTCGCGGAGGCGATCGATATAGCGCCGCCGCGCGACCGAGCCGGCGATGAGATCGCCGAGTATGCGCAGCGCGTCGATTTCGGCGGCCGTCCATCGGCGCTCGGCGCGGCAGTCTTCGACCTCGATCCAGCCCCAGGCGGCGCCGTCGACGACGATGGGCGCGAACAGAACCGAGCGCACGCCGGCCTGCTCGAGAAAGGATTTGGCGGGGCCGGATTCGAGCGTCCGCGTCGCCGCGGTCATCGGCCGGCGCTCCGTCAGAGCGGCGAGCAGCGGAGCCGACAAAAACGCGCCGCGCGCCTCGTCGGCCTCGAAGAATGTCGCATCCAGCGCGATCGGTGATTCGGACCGCCGCCAGAAATGCAGCAGAGCCGGCGACGCGGTCGGCGCCGAGCCGGATTCGAAGACGAGAATCCGATCGGCCTCGATGGCTTCGCCGACGGATTCGAGAAGGTCGGGAATGGCGGCGGCGCTCGGGGCCGCTGTGGCGAGCTCGGTCGCCACGGTCGAGACGGCGTGGAGCAAAGCGTTGCGCTGATGCAGCGCGGCCGACAGCGCTTCCTGCACGAGCCGGCGCCGCGACACCGATATCAGCCAGCCATTGGCGCGCAGGCCGAGGATGATCAGCACGGCGGTGAAGGCGGCGAGCAGCGCCCCCATCGCCATTGCGGTCGGCTGCCGCCATGCGAAAAGCGCGACGATGGCGGGAAGCACATCCACCACGATGAAGCCGAACATCGCCGGCAGATAGGCGGAGTTGGTGATGACCGCGCCGGCCGCCATGCCGCCGGCGGCGAAGACGACGAAGGCGTGATAGCTCGTGTCCGGCGTCAGCCACAAAAGCGAGGAGGCGGCGCCCCAAAGGCCGCCGGTGAGCGTCGAGCCGAGCGTCCATAGCGTGAGGAAGCGGTCGACCGCCTCCGGAGAAGCCGCGTCGGCGCGAAAGCGGCCGGCGTGGATCAGGCGCGCCGCCACCAAAAGGACGAAGGCGAGCAGCCAGACGGCGATCTGCGCGCGGGAGTAGAATTCGTGGAAAACGCCAGCGACGATTGCGGCGTTCGCCGCATTGAAGACGAGGACGGACCTTCCGTCGGCGAGCATTTGCGCCTGATCGGCCCGTATCGCGGCGTCGAGGGCCGCGGCGTCGACGATTTCCAGCTCCTCGAAAAGCAGATCGCGCCCAGTGCGATACATGGTTGGATCTCCGACGCGCCGCGGGCCGAGGAAACGCGATTTTTCCCGAATTGTCGCGGACGGCTTTCCGCCGGCGGCGGAAAAAGCCTCATCGCTCGGGAATCTAGCGCTCCCGATGGCGAGCGCAGCCCTCGAGCGCGGAGCGAAGGGCGCCGCCCGATCGAGTCTAAGCGAGGGACAAGGGTGGACGGGCGCCGTCTGCGCCTTCGAGGAAGGCGGAGAGCGGTTGCGCCGGGCTGACGACAAAGCCTTGAATCTCGTCGCAGCCGAACTGGCGCATCATGCGCAGTTGCGCGTCGGTCTCGACGCCCTCCGCCGTCGTCGCTACGCCGAGATCATGCGCGAGGACGACGAGGGCTTTGACGATCGTCGCCGCCCGCGGGTCGGTCGCGGCCGCCTGCGTCAGCGAGCGGCCGACCTTTACGCGGTCGACCGGCAGCGCCCGAAGATGCGCGAGAGTCGCGCCGCCGGCGCCGAAATCATCGAGCGCGATGGAGACGCCGAGTTGTCGGATCGCGGTCAGGCAGCTCAGAATTTCCGCATTGTCGTCGAGACGCAGCGGGCCGGCGATCTCGATCTCCAGCCGGCTCGGGTCCATGCCGGCTCCGGCGAGCGCCGCGGCGACGTCGCGCGCGAAGCCGGTCTTCTCCAATTGGACTTCGCTCACATTGACGCTGACGCGCGCATCCGGGGGCAGGGCGGCAGCGCTGGCGCAGGCCTCGTTCAATATCCAGGCGCCGATCTCGTACAGGAGGCCGGCCTTGGTGGCGACGGGAAGGAAATCCTCCGGCGTCCGCAGGCCGTCGCGCGGATGCCGCCATCGCAGCAGCGCCTCATAGCCGCAGACGCGGGCGACGCCGAGCGCGACGATCGGCTGGAAATGGAGCTCGAACTCGCCGCCGTCGACGGCCTGCTTGAGATCCTGCCAAATTCGGCGATTGGCGGAGATGCGGGATTCGATGCCGGGATCGAAGAAGCGGAAATGGCCGCGGCCGCTGGATTTGGCCTCGTATAGAGCGAAATCCGCCTTGCGCATCAGCGTTCGCAGATCGAAGCCGTCATCCGGCGCGCGGGCGATGCCGACGCTGACTCCGACCGTCGCCATCGCCTCCTCGAGGTCGAAAGGGGCGGCCATCGCCTCCATCAGCCGCATGGCGAAGCCGCCGACATCGGCGGGCGAGGCGGCGTGCGACTGGACCACCGCGAATTCGTCGCCGCCGATGCGGGCGACGATGTCGCCTTTTTTCACGATGGCGGCAATGCGCTCGCCGACGGATTTGAGCAGAATATCGCCGGCTCTGTGCCCCAGCGTGTCGTTGATCTCCTTGAAATTGTCGAGATCGACGCAGTGGATCGCGGCGCCGAAGCCATTGGCCACGGCGGCGGCGATCGCGCTTTCGCCGAGCTGCTCCATGGCGGCGCGGTTGGCGATTCCGGTGACGGCGTCGAAATAGGCGAGCCGACGGATGCGCTCCTTGCGCTCCTCCTGCTCCAGAGCGATCGCGCAAAGATGCACGCAAGTTTCGACGATCGTGCGGTCGAGCGGGCTGGCGCCCCGGCAGGACGGATAATAGAAAGCGAAAGTGCCGACGACGCGATCATTGGAGGCGCGAATCGGCGACGACCAGCAGGCGCGCAGGCCGAGCGGAAGCGCCAAGGCGCGAAAATCGGCCCAGCGCGGGTCGGTCTCTATGTCGGTGGCTTCGATCGGCTCGCCGAAATAGGCGGCGACGCCGCAGGAGCCGGCGTCCGGCCCCATTCTCATGCCGTCGAGCGCCAATGAATAATGCTCCGGCAGGCTCGGACCCGCCAGCGGATGCAGTCGGCCCTCGCGGTCGACGGTGAGGACCGAGCAGATGACAGGGGGGACGAGCTGCTCGGCGCGGCGACAAAGCTCGTTCATCGTCTCTTGCAACGGCCTGCCGCGCGCCAGCCGCTCGAGCACATCATGCTGAAGCGCGCGCAGACCTTGCATTGTGGCGTTCGAGCAGTTGTCACAGTCGAGTTCGAGCATTTGCCTCGCCCTTGGAAGAAAATATTCTCTTTTTGTCGTATCTCGACCGTGTCGATAAGATATGAAATCGACCTTCCCGGAAAATTGGCGGTCGACAATGGTAGGGAGACTGAAAATAACGCGCTGGCGTCGCCGAGTCGACCGCCGCGCCGAGCATCCGCTTCAGCCCCAGAGCATTATCGCATGTCCGAGCGCTGATGTGTAGCGCAGAGCTGTAGCGCAATATATCAGCGCCGGATCAAGAGCATCGCAGATGCTTCCCCGTTCCGTTCGCGCTCCGAATGTCGAGCCTGCGAAAAAACAGCGCAGCAGGGCGAGCCGTTGGCCGCGCGGCGTTCGAAATCGCGAGGGCTCATCGATCGCGAGGCTCATCGGTCACGAGGCTAATGGACGAGGCTCAACGAGGCTTGCCTTGGCCGCGTCATTGGCCCAATCTCGAGCAGCCGCGGGCGGCGGCGGTCCTCTGGGAGATGGGCGCGCCGTCACGAGAGACAATGACCCGCCGGCATGGGAGAGAAACATGTCGAAATTCGCCTCACTGGCTCTGGCTGTCCTGATCTCGGCGCCCTTCGCCGCCGCTCCGGCGCGAGCGGTGGAGATCAGCCCGTTTTTTCCGCTGCCCAATTCCTTCGACGTCAAGGGCCCGATCAAGGACGGTGTGCTCGCGCAGCAAATCTCCTGGCTGGACGACGGCATCGCCGCCATCGAGAAGGCGCGCGCCGGCGCCGCGCCGGACAAGCTCGCCGAGCTCGACGCGCAGCTCGCCGCGGCGGTCAAGGAGCGCGACATTTTGAAGAGCGACGCGACCGGCCGCGACGCCGAGCTGGCGCGCAAGAATCTGGTCGTCACCAATATCAACCGCTGGATCAACGGCCTCGCCCGCAAGGCGACCGAGCAGCTCAAGATCGCCATTCTCAAGGATGGCGCGGAGCGCGACGCGGCGGAACGCCGGCATATTCAGCTGTCGCAGCAGGCCGACGAGCTCGAGAAGGTCAAGCACCAGCCGGAATTCGAGGCCTGGGGCCGCTGACGCGCGCGCCCGGCTCGGGCCGCGCTGCAAGTCTCAGAGCATAGGAGGCGTCTCGTCGCCTCCATGCCGAAGGTCTCGCGAGAGACGCTCGACGCGCATCGTCGCATTCTCGAGCGCGGCGGCCAGCTTCTCCGTGAGAGCGGCCTCCGCCTCTTTCGCCGCAGCCGCATCCGCGCGTAGCGCCGCCAGCTCCGTTTGCACGGCCTCGAGCTTGCGCGTCGCGATCGACGCCTCGTCGGCGAGGGTGAGCGCCGCCATCACGGTGATGCGCTGCTCGCCAATGTCGCCGAAGCCGTCACGCAAGGACAGGATCTTGTTTTCGACGAGCTTGGCCAACTCGTCGAGATGGGCTTCCTCGCCATCCTCGCAGGCCATGCGATAGGTCCGGCCCGCGATCGTCACCACCACATGCGCCATTCGCCGCCTCTCGCTAGGTCTGCGTCCTGTCCTCGTCGCCGAGCACGGCGATAATGCCGAGGCTCGTGCGGTCGAGACGCGTCAGCACCTCGTCGCGCGCCTTCTCCAGCGCGCTGTTCTGGGCGAGGGCGGCGTCGAGCTCGAGACCGAGGCGGCTGCGATCGTCCTGCATGACGGCGAGCTCCTCCTCGAGGTCGGCGTGCGACAGCTCCGCCTCTCTGCGTCGCGCGACAGTCTCCTCCAGCCGCTCCAGCGCGGCGGAGAGCCGTTGCAGCGCGTCGTCGAGCCTGTGTGGGACTTGCGTCATATGGAAACCGGACCGATCGCGATTAGATTCGCACGTAAGAATCGTTATCTCCTGGCGACAATCGCGTAAACCCCAATCCGAGCCGCGGCTCCGCCGCAGAGCGGCCGGCAGCCGCGTTGACAGGGGGGCGCGACCTGTTATCAAGCCGCTCATTCGAGCGGGCGTTCGCCGCCACAAAAAGCGGCAAAATGGGCAAAGCCCCGATTTTGGGCGGTTCAGCGGCCGCCCGGCCCCGCCCGAGCGAGCAGATGAGAAGGAGCACCGCTATGGCCGTGAGAGTGGCGATCAATGGGTTCGGACGCATCGGACGCAATATTCTTCGCTACATCGTCGAGACCGGCCGCACCGACCTCGAGGTGGTGACGATCAACGATCTCGGCTCTGTCGAGACCAATGCCCATCTGCTGCGCTATGATTCCGTGCATGGCCGCTTCCCGCGCGAGGTGAAGGTCGATGGCGATTCGATCGACGTGGGCTATGGGCCGATCAAGGTCACGGCGATCAAGAATCCGGCCGAGCTGCCGTATAAGGCGCTCGGCATCGACATTGCGCTCGAATGCACGGGCCTTTTCACAGCGCGCGACAAGGCCAAAGCGCTGCTCGACGCCGGCGCGCGCCGCGTGCTGGTCTCCGCGCCTTCCGAAGGCGCCGACATCACCGTCGTCTATGGCGTCAATCAGGACAAGATCACGAAGGACGATCTCGTGATCTCCAACGCCTCCTGCACCACCAATTGCCTCGCGCCCGTCGCCAAGGTACTGAATGACGCGATCGGCATAGAGCGTGGCTTCATGACGACGATCCACTCCTACACGGGCGACCAGCCGACGCTGGACACGTATCACAAGGACCTCTACCGCGCTCGCGCCGCCGCTCTGTCGATGATTCCCACTTCCACCGGCGCGGCGAAGGCCGTGGGCCTGGTGCTGCCGGAGCTGAAAGGCAAGCTCGACGGCGCCGCCATTCGCGTGCCGACGCCCAATGTCTCGGCGGTCGATCTCAAATTCGTCCCCAAGCGCAAGACGAGCGTGGAAGAGATCAACGCCGCCATCATCGCCGCCGCCGACGGCCCGCTGAAGGGCATTTTGGGTTACACCGACGACAAGAATGTCTCGGTCGATTTCAACCATGATCCGCGTTCATCCGTGTTTCATCTCGATCAGACCAAGGTGATCGAGGGCGAGCTGGTGCGCGTCCTGTCCTGGTACGACAATGAATGGGGCTTCTCGGGGCGCATGACGGATGTCGCCGCGACGATCGCCAAGCTCATCTAGACGCGATTTTTTTCCTCATTCACCGGGGCACGATCATGCCGTCTTTCAAAACGCTCGATTCCGCCGATCTCGACGGCAAGCGCGTCCTGTTGCGCGTCGATCTCAATGTGCCGACCGAGAATGGAGTCGTCACCGACAAGACGCGCATAGAGCGCGTGCTGCCGACGATCGAGGATATTTCGAAAAAGGGCGGCAAGGTCATCCTTCTCGCCCATTTCGGTCGGCCCAAGGGCGAGCGCAAGGAAGAGGATTCCTTGAAGCCTATCGTCTCGGCGATTGAGGAGACGGCCAAGCGAAAAATCGCCTTCGCCGATGATTGCGTCGGCGATGTCGCCGGCGCGGCGATCGCGCAGATGAAGAACGGCGACATTCTGCTGCTCGAGAACACGCGCTTTCACAAGGGCGAGGAGAAGAACGATCCCGCCTTCGCCGCGGAGCTCGCCGAGCTCGGCGATATCTATGTGAACGACGCCTTCTCCGCCGCGCATCGCGCACACGCCTCGACGGAAGGGCTGGCGCATCTTCTACCGGCCTATGCCGGCCGCACCATGCAGGCGGAGCTGCAGGCGCTCTCCGAGGCGCTGGAGCATCCCGCGCGCCCCGTTATGGCGATCGTCGGCGGCGCGAAAATCTCCACCAAGCTCGATCTGCTCGGTAATCTCATCCGCAAGGTGGACATTCTCGTCATCGGTGGCGGCATGGCCAATACTTTCCTCGCCGCGAAGGGCGAGCCGGTCGGCAAGTCGCTGTGCGAGCACGAGCTGCTCGAAAAGGCGCGCGCCATTCTCGCCGATGCGCAATCGTCCAATTGCGAGATCGTGTTGCCGATCGACGCCACTGTCGCGCAGAAATTCGAAGCTCATGCGCCGTCCCATATCGTCGCGATCGAGCATGTCGGCGAGAGCGACATGATCCTCGACGTCGGGCCGAAGAGCATCGCCCATATAGAGAGTCTGCTCGCCAAGGCGAAGACGCTGGTATGGAACGGCCCGCTCGGCGCCTTCGAGTTGCCGCCCTTCGACGAAGGCACCAACGCCGTCGCGCAGACGGCGGCGCGTTTGACCGTGGAAGGCAAGCTGCTCTCCGTCGCCGGCGGCGGCGACACTGTGGCCGCGCTCAATCAGGCCCATGCGGCGCAGGAGTTCAGTTATCTCTCGACCGCGGGCGGCGCCTTTCTCGAATGGCTCGAGGGCAAGGAGCTTCCCGGCGTCGCGGCGCTGGCGAAATAAGCCGCGCTCACTTCTTCGCAACAGGCGCGCGCCGCGGCGATGGCGCGCTTCAGCTCTGGAATGCAGGAGCCGCAATTCGTGCCGGCGCGCAGCGTCTCGCCGATCGCGGCGACGCTGCGCGCGCCCTTCGCGATGGCCGCGTCGATCGCCGCGGCGCCGACGCCGAAGCAGGCGCAGACGATCGGACCATCCTGCGCCGCGCCATCGGGCGAGCGCCCCGACAACAGCGCCTTACGCTGCTCCAAGCCGAGCCGCTCCGTCTCGAACAGCGCCGTCGCCGCGTCGAAGGCGCCGCGCGCATCCTCTGTTCCGACGAAGAGACAGAAATCGACGCGCTGATCGCGAAAGCGCGCGGCGCGATAGATTCCGCGCGCCTCGTCGAGATATTCCGCGACATCTGCCTCATCGCCGAGCGACGCCGCATAATCGCGCCATGATGCGAGAGCCGCGTCCGAGGCGAAGAGAAGGCCGTGACCGCCAGCGACGGCGACCTTGGTTCCGAGCGCGGCGATCATCGGCCGCAGCGGCGCGCGCGAGAGTAGAAAACCGCGCGATTTGAATGTGACCGCATCTATGCGCGCCGGAGTCGCCTTCGCTTCCGGCTGTCCCGAATGCGGATCGACGATCGCAGCGACGAGCGAACCGACGCGCGCGAAAGAGGCCGTCTCGTCGCTCCAATGAATAGGCGCGAATAATTGCCCGCGCCGCTGGCGATCGGTGACGGACACTGCGAGCAGGCATTCGGCGTGGCGTGACGAAACGCAGGCGAAGCCACCATCGACGAGGCCGAGCGGCGCCGCGTCGGCCGGATGAATCTCGACGAAGGGAAAGGGCGAATGCCGCGCGAGACGCGGGCTTTTGCCCGTGCGCGTCATCGTGTGCCATTGGTCGCGAATCCGCCCCGTGTTGAGGCGGAAGGGAAAGGCAGCCGTTGTCGCGGCCTTCAGCGACGGCGGCTCGGGCGCGATGAAGCGCGCCTTGCCATTGGCGGTGAAATATCCACCCTCGCCGAAAAAGCGCGCGCGCCCTTTCGTCTCGCCGGCGCGGATCGGCCATAGCGTCGGATGCAGCGCGTCATAGGCTTCATCCGAGAGCGTCGCGAGCCCGCCTATGTCGAAGCTGCGCGCGCCGTCATTCTCGAAAGCGGAGAGCGCCGCATGCTCACGAAACACATCCGCCGCCGACTGAAATCGAAAGGCGTCGCAAAAGCCCATGCGCGTCGCGACGTCGCTGACGATGCGCCAATCCGGCTTCGCCTCGCCGGGCGAGGGCAGAAAGGCGCGCTGACGCGAGATGCGCCGCTCCGAATTCGTGACCGTGCCGGATTTCTCGCCCCAGGCCTGCGCCGGCAGCAGCACATGCGCGCCGGCGTTTATCGTGTCGTTCGACAGCACATTGTCCGAGACGACGAAGAGATCGAGCTTCGCAAGCGCCGCGCGTGCGTCATCGGCTCGAGGCAGCGAGACGGCGGGGTTGGTTCCCATCACCCACAGCGCCTTTATCTCGCCGCGTGCGATGGCCTCGAACATTTGCACGGCCTTCAAGCCTTCATGCGTCGCAATGCGCGGCGCGTTCCAGAAGCGCCGAACGCGATCGACCTCGGCGTCGGAAAAGCCCATATGCGCGGCGAGCTGATTGGCGAGGCCGCCGACCTCGCGTCCGCCCATGGCGTTGGGCTGGCCGGTGAGCGAGAAGGGCGCGGCGCCGGGCGCGCCGATGCGTCCCGTCGCGAGATGACAATGAATGATCGCGTCGACCTTGTCGGTCCCCTGCGCGGATTGATTGACGCCCTGGGAAAAGGCCGTGACAGTCTTCTGCGTCGTGGCGAAGAGCTCGAAGAAAGCCGCGACATCGACCTCGCGCAGCCCCGTCGCGGCGGCGGTCGCGGCGATGGTCGGCGCGATCGTGCGCGCGGCGTCGAGCGCTTGCGTGAAACCTTCGGTATGCTGCGTGATATAGTCGTCGCAGGTCGCGCCATTGGCGACGAGATGTGCGAGAAGGCCGCAGAAGAGCGCAACATCGCCGCCGGGCGCGATGGGCAGAAAGAGATCGGCCTCTTCCGCGGTCGCCGTGCGGCGCGGATCGATGACGACGATCTTCGCGCCGCGCTCCTGCTTGTTGCGCAACATGCGTTGAAACAAAATCGGATGACACCAGGCCGCATTGGAGCCGACGAGCACGATGAGATCGGCGCAGTCGAGGTCCTCATAGCATCCCGGCACCACATCGGCGCCCAAGGCGCGCTTATGTCCCGCCACTGTCGAGGCCATGCACAGCCGCGAATTGGTGTCGACATTGGGCGAGCCGATGAAGCCCTTGATCAGCTTGTTGGCGGCGTAATAATCCTCCGTCAGCAATTGGCCGGAGAGATAGAACGCCACCGCCTGCGGCCCATGCGTATCGATGATGCGCGCAAAGCCCTGTGCGACATGATCCAGAGCCTCGTCCCATGTCGCGCGTCGCAGCGTCTCGCCGGCGCGCAGCATAGGATGCAGCAGACGCCCGTCGAGCGACAGCGTCTCATGCAAAGCGGAGCCTTTGGAGCACAGCCGCCCATGATTGGCCGGGTGCGCGGGATCGCCGGCGACAGCTGCGCCGCCGCATCCATCCGGCGTCGCCAGCACGCCGCAGCCGACGCCGCAATAGGGGCAAACGGTCGCGACAGAGGCGCTGCGCGGATCGACTCTCTGCATCAATAGACATCCTGTCGGTAGCGGCCGCTCTTCTTCAATTCGGCGACGAAGGCGACCGCCTCATCCGTGGCGCGCGCGCCATATTGCGCGACGATGTCGACGAGCGCGCGCTCGACGTCCTTGGCCATGCGCCTGGCGTCCCCGCAGACATAGATATGCGCGCCATCGGCGAGCCAGGCGAAGAGATCGCGCCCGACTTCACGCATACGGTCCTGCACATAGAATTTTTCGGAGCCGTCGCGCGACCAGGCGAGCGAGAGGCGCGTGAGCAGGCCAGAGGACTTCATCGCGTTCAATTCATCCGCGTAGAAGAAATCGCAATCGCTGCGCTGATGGCCGAAGAACAGCCAATTGCGCCCGCGCGCCCCGATCGCCTGCCGCTCTTGCAGAAACGCGCGAAACGGCGCGACTCCCGTGCCGGGGCCGATCATGATGATCGGCGCATTCGGATCATCGGGAAGCGAGAAGCCATGCGACGCCTGCACATAGACTCTCACTGGCGCATCGTCCTCGATGCGTTCCGCGAGAAAGGTGGAGGCGACGCCTTTGCGCATGCGCTTGCCGATCTTGTAGCGCACGGCGTCGACAGTGAGCGACACGCGCCCCGGCGCCGCCTTCGGCGAGGAGGATATGGAATAGAGCCGTGGCTGCAGAGGCTCGAGCGCCTCGACGAAAGCTTCCGCATGCGGTCGCACGCCGGGAAATTTCATCAGCGCCGCCAGCACGTCGAGATCGGCGGCGTCATTGTCTCTATCTTCTCCTTGCGCCAGCGCGCGCGCCTTTGCGCGCGTCTCGCCACCGGTGAGGAACGAGATCAGCTCGAAGAGCCGATCGGGCGCAGGCGAAAGCGCGCAATCGTCACGCAGCGCTTCGCGAAGGCTCTTGCCCTTCACTGGCGCGAGCGGCGAGGCGCCGATCATGGCGATGATCTGATCGACGAGGCCGAGATCATTCTGCGCAAAGACGCCGAGAGAATCGCCGGCGCTGTAATCGATTCCGCTCCTCGAGAGATCGAGCTCTATATGCCATGTCTCCTTTTCCGATGCCGGCTTGTTCAGCCTCCGACGCGACAGAAATATCGCCTCGACCGGATTGTCGCGTGAACGGCCCGGCGCCGATGTGGAATGCGAGACCGACGGCGCTGTCGACGCCGACTCGGTGGATGGCGCAGCGCCGCGCTCTTGCGTGAGCGTCTTCAACATGCGCGCGGTGTCCTTGCCGCCGGGCGCGCAGAGATTGAGGCGCTCCTCCTTATGGGCGAACAGCGCCTCCGCATAATTTTGGCAATCATAGCCACATTGGCCGCAGTCCTGCTGCGCCATTGCGGCCATCATCCGTCGACGCAAAGGACGGCCTTGCGCGAGCGTCATGCGCTCCTGCAATTGCAGTGTCGGATCATGCCAAGGCGCGGCGCCATCATCCGCGTCGCCGGCGATGGCCGCATTTTCCGCTGGCGACAGAGCGACGACGCCGGCGTCGTCCATCGACATCAACCCGGCGAAAAAACCGTTGAGCCAGGCGCGCTGCTCTTCAGAGAATGGAGCCGAAGGCGGAATGAGATCGAGACGTTGCGGCTGCGTGATCTTGGTCATTGTTCCGTCTCCGCGATCAACCGTCGCAAAGCTTCTGCGTCATGGCGCCGCGTGAAGGCGGCGAAGCTCTCTTCGCCGGTCGCGCGATGCGCGAGATAGGCGCGCAGCAGGCTCTCGATCTTGCGTGGCGCATCTGTCGCCGCGACATTCTCGAGCAGCTCGCGGCCGATCGCGCCCTCCGCGCCGAAGCCGCCGCCGACAATCAAATTGTAGCCTTCGACCGTATCGCCTTCCTCATTGATCGGAACGCGCGCGCCGACGAGGCCGATGTCGCCGATATAATGCTGAGCGCAGGAATGACGGCAGCCAGTCAAATGTATGTTGATCGGCGTGTCGATCTCTATTCTCTCCTCGCAATGCGTGGCGATCTCGTCCGCATGCCTTTTGGTGTCGGCGGCGGCGAAACGGCAGCCGACATTGCCCGTGCAGGCTACGAGGCCCGCGCGGATCGGCGACGCCTTCGTCGAAAGGCCGAGCGCTGCGATCCGAGCGAGCGCCTCGTCGATCCGCGTGTCGGCAATTCCAGAAATGAGAAGATTTTGCCAGACGGTGAGCCTTATGTCGCCATCTCCGAGCTCGCGCGCGATCGTCGCGAGACCGTGCGCTTCGTCGCTCGTCAGGCGACCGAGCTTCAATGCGACGCCGACCCAGCTTTTCCGCGCCTCTTTCTGCGCATGTGCGCCGATATGCGCGAGCCTGTCGAAGCCGGGCCGTGGCGCGATCGCCTCCTGCCGCGCGCGGAGCAGGGGACGTCCGAGCTTTTCCTCGACGAGCGTCAGAAATCGATCGAAACCCAATTGATCGAGCACATATTTCAATCGCGCCCGCGCGCGATTGGTGCGGTCGCCTGTGTCGATGAAGACGCGCAATATGGCGTCGGCGATCTTGACGGCTTCGTCCGGCGGAACGATCACGCCGGTGTCGCGCGCGAGATCCTTATGACCGGTGATTCCGCCGAGCGCGAGACGGAAATAGACGCCCGTCCTGAGCTCATGCCCGTCGCGAAGCTCGATCGCCTGAAAGGCAATGTCATTGGTGTCCTCGAGCACGGCGATGCGGCCGCCGCCATCGAAAGCGATGTTGAATTTGCGCGGCAGGCCGGAGAGGGAGCGGTCGTTGAGAATGTGGAAATGCAGCGCGCGCGCGAAGGGGCGCGTATCGATGAGCTCCTGTGGATCGATTCCGGCGGTCGCCGTTCCGGTGATGTTGCGAATATTGTCGGCGCCGGAACCGCGCGTCCACAGGCCGAGGCTCTGCACGCCTTCGATCATGGCGACGGCGCTCTCGGGCTCTATCTCGCGAATCTGCAGATTGGCGCGCGTCGTCACATGCAGATAGCCGCCGCCATGGCTGTCGGCGAGATCGGCGAGGCCGGTGAATTGCCAATGGGTGAGAATTCCATTGGGGATGCGCAGGCGGCACATATAGGAGGATTGCGTCGGCGCGACATAGAACAGTCCATGATAGCGCCACCGAAAATTATCGGCCGGCTTTGGCGGCTCATTGCGCTTCGTTTGCGCGACGAGACGCGAATAGGCGTCGAATGGATGCTCCTCGCGCTTGATCTTCTCTTGCTCATTGAGCGCGCCGCCATTGGCGATTGCGCGATCCTGCGCCGCGAAATGAATGGCGTCGGGGCCGATCGGCGTTTCCTTGATCGGCGTGGCGCGTTGCGCGCGCGAGGCCTGGAAGCCGGAGGCGAAGCCTTCGAGATAGCGCTTTTGTTCTGCTGTGAAATCGCCGGCCATGGTCATGCCGCCTTTCTTTCGCAGAGCGCGCGGCCGAAGATCAGCGCATCGCGCCATTGCGTCACATCGGCGCGCGAGCGAATGAGCTCGATGCACCAGAGCGCGGCGCTGGTGTCGCCGACGAGCACGGCGCCGGCGAGACGGCCGTCCTCAATGATCAGCTTTTTGTAGAGGCCGAGCCCAAAGTCGCGCCAGGAGATCGTCTCGGCGCCGTCGCTTTCCATAAACTCGCCGGCGGAAAAGACATTGACGCCGGAGACCTTCAGATTGGTGGAGACGATGCTTCCTTCGTAAATGTCGCTTTCGCCGCAGAGTCTCGCGGCGAGGACGCGCGCCTGGTCATAGGCGGGCTCGACGAGGCCATAGCAGACGCCTCTGTGCTGCGCGCATTCGCCGATCGCAAAGATATCGGCGATATTCGTTTCCATATGATCGTCGATGACGATTCCTCTTTGCGTGCTCACGCCCGCGTCGCGCGCCAGCTCCATATTGGGTGCAATTCCCGCGGCGAAGACGACGCCATCGGCCGCGAGCCGCCGACCATCGGCGAGCTCTATCGCGCTGACGCGGTCATCGCCGAGGATGCGTGTCGTGCGCGCTTCCAGCAGAACGTCAATTCCTTTGCTCTCGATAATTCGTTTCAGCAGCTCGGCCGCGTCCTTGTCCAGCTGCCGCTCCATCAGCCGATCGGTGACATGCGCGAGTGAGACCTCGGCGCCGCTTTTGACGAGGCCATAGGCGGCTTCGAGACCGAGCAGGCCGCCACCGATGACGATGATTTTCTTGCGCTGCGCCGCGAGGCGCTTCAGCGCGTCGACGTCGGCGCCGTCGCGGAACACATGAACGCCTTGCAGCTGCGCGCCGGGCAGCGGCAGACGCAGCGCGCGCGAGCCGGTGGCGAGCACGAGCTTGGAAAAGCCGACGCTTTCGCCACTCTCTAGCGACACTCGTCTCGTCGCGAGGTCTATGGCGTGCGCCTTGGCGCCGTAGAGAAGAGTAACGCCGCGGTCGCGCCACCAGCTCGCGGGCCTCAGCTCTATCTCGGCCATGTCCGCGTCGCCCGCGAGCACGGAAGAGAGCAGCACGCGATTATAGGCGAGGCGCGGCTCCTCGCCGATGACGGCGATGGCGTAGCGGCCGAGCGCGCGCTTCGACAATTCGTCGACGAGGCGCGCGGCGGCCATGCCATTGCCGATGATGACGAGAGGCTCGCTCATTTTTCGTCCGCCTCACGCCGCTTCGACATAGTGATGACGCTCATAGAGGAATTGCAGCACGCGGCGCCTGCATTCGAGATAGTGAGGATCGGTGGAAAGAGCGACGCGATCACGCGGGCGCGGCAGAGCTACGTCCAGCGTCTCGCCGATCGTGGCGCAGGGACCATTGGTCATCATCACGATGCGGTCGGAGAGCAGCACAGCCTCGTCCACATCATGCGTGATCATCATCACCGTATTGCCGAGCGTGCGATGCAGCGCCATCACCTGATCTTGCAAATGCGCGCGGGTGAGCGCGTCGAGCGCGCCGAAGGGCTCGTCGAGCAGCAGAACCTTCGGCTCCATGGCGAGCGCGCGAGCGATGCCGACGCGCTGCTTCATGCCGCCGGAAATCTCGCTCGGACGCTTGTCCTTCGCATGGGTCATCTGCACGAGCTCGAGATTGCGCATGGTCCAATCATGGCGTTCGGCGCGGCTCTTTTTGCGCGAGAACACTTTGTCCACGGCGAGGCGCACATTGTCGTAGACGGTGAGCCAAGGCAGCAGCGAATGATTCTGGAAGACGACGGCGCGATCCGGCCCGGGCGTATCGACTTGACGATTTTCCAGCACGACGCCGCCGGCGCTCGCGCTCACCAGCCCGGCGACGATATTGAGCAGAGTGGATTTGCCGCAGCCGGAATGGCCGATGATGGTGACGAGTTGTCCCTTCTCGACAGTGAGATCGACGGCTTCGAGCACTTTCGTCGCGCGGGCGCCGCTCGCGAAAATTTTGTCGACATGATCGATGCGGAGATAGCTCATGGCGAATCCTTTCAGGAGGCTTGCGCGCCGCGCGTGGCGAATGCGCAGATCGTGGCGACGATGCGATCGAGCACGAAGCCGGTGACGCCGATATAGGCGAGGGCGACGAAAATGTCGGAGAGGCGCGAGGAGTTCCAGGCGTCCCAGATGAAGAAGCCGATGCCGACGCCGCCGGTCAGCATTTCCGCCGCGACGATGGCGAGCCAAGAGAGGCCGACGCCGATACGCAGGCCGGTGAAAATATAGGGCGCGGCCGACGGAATCATGATCTTCCAGAAGAACTCGAGGTGATTGAGCCGCAGCACGGCGGCGACGTTGCGATAATCCTGCGGAATATTGCGCACGCCGACGGCGGTGTTGATGATGATCGGCCAGATGGAGGTGATGAAGATCACGAAGATCGCCGAAGGGTGACTGTCGCGAAAGGCCGCGAGCGAGATCGGCAGCCAGGCGAGCGGCGGCACGGTGCGCAGCACTTGGAACAGCGGATCGAGCCCGCGCATCGCCCAGCGCGATTGTCCGACGATCACGCCGAGCAGCACGCCGGCGACGCTGGCGAGTCCGAAGCCGATGGCGACGCGCTGCAGAGAGGTGAGCACGCGCCAGCCGAGGCCGATATCTTGTGGCCCCGCCACGAAGAAGGGATGCAGGATGAGATCATTCGCCTCGCTCCATATGCGCGAGGGCGAGGGCAAGGCCGAGGTCGGCTTGATGCAGAGAAGCTGCCATAGGCCGAGCAATACGGCGAGCACGATCATCGGCGGCAGCACGGCGGCGAAGAATGCGCGAATGCGCGCGCCATGCTTCTCGATGAGCGGAATGCGTCGGCGCGTATAGAGCTCGTCGATCGAGCGATCGTCGGCTGGCGTCGCATCGACGAGATCGTCCTTGGTGATTTGCATCGTCATTTCGGCCTCTTCGATCACACTTGCGCGCGCTTGATGGACAGGCTCTTCAGATAGGCCTGCGGGTTTTCGGGATCGAAGACCTTGCCGTCGAAGAAGGTCTCCTTGCCGCGCGATGTCGATGTCGGAATCTCTTTGGCGGGGACGTTGATCAATTTCGCCGCCTCGCGCCAAATATCCTCGCGATTGACCTTGTCGACCAGCGCTTTGATATTCGTCGTCGGCTCGAGCTTGCCCCAGCGAATGTCCTCGGTGACGAACCAGGCGTCGTGACTCTTGAAAGGATAGGAGGCGGCGTCGCGCCAGAATTTCATGAATTGCTTCGTGCCTTTCTCCATGCGGCCATTGCCGTAATTGAGATCGCCTTTCAGGCGGCCGACGATATCGGCGACGGGCACGTTGAACCATTGGCGCTTGCCGACGATTTCGGCGAGCTCGGCCTTGTTCTCCATTTTGTCGCACCATTGCTGCGCTTCCAGCACGGCGGCGGTGAGCGCGCGTGCGGCGCGTGGATTTTTGTCGACCCAATCGGCGCGCAGGCCGAGCGCTTTTTCAGGATGCTTCGACCAGATCTCGCCGGTCGCGCAGGCGGTGTAGCCGATGTTCTGATTGGCGAGCTGCTCGTTCCACGGCTCGCCGACGCAAAAGGCGTCCATATTGCCGACCTTCATATTCGCCACCATTTGCGGTGGCGGCACGACGATCGTCGAGACATCCTTGTCGGGATCTATGCCGGCGGCGGCGAGCCAATAGCGCAGCCACAAATCATGCGTGCCGCCGGGGAAGGTCATGGCGACCTTCACTTCCTTGCCTTCGGCTTTCTTCTTGGCGAAGGCCTCACGCAACGCCGCGGCGTTGGTCGTGACCTTCAGATCCTTATATTCATTGGCGACGGAAATGCCCTGCGCATCGAGATTGAGGCGCGCGACTATGTACATGGGCGTCGGCGCATTGTTCTGAGTCACTCTGCCGGTGGTGATGAGATAGGGCATGGGCGTGAGAATATGGGCGCCGTCTATGCCGTTTGCGGCGCCGCCGAGCACGAGATTGTCGCGCGTCGCGCCCCAGGAGGCTTGCTTGACGACCTCGACATCCGGCATGCCATGCTTGGCGAAAAGGCCTTTTTCCTTGGCGATGATGAGCGGCGCGGCGTCGACCAGCGCGATATAGCCCAGGATCGCTTTCGTCGTTTCCGGCCCTGCGCCTTGCGCGAAGGCGCCGGCGGGGAAAGCCGCGCGAACGGCGGCGAAGCTCGCCGCGACGCCGGCGGCGCCGCGCAGCAGTCCGCGGCGATCGAGCATCGTGACGGCACTGGTCTTCGCTGAGCTTGTTTCGTCTGTCATCGTCACCGTCGTCCTCTTCGCGCTGCGAGCGCATCGGTCAGGGCGAGTCGGCGCCGTCCTTCTATCGACGGCGCGAAACGCAAAAAGCCGCTTCCCTCGGGAGGGCGCATGGTGCGCGAACTCCTCGGGACAGCGGCGTTGCTGTTCGTCCGTCGTTGGACAATTGGAAAGATGCGCGAGGCGCATCGTCGGGAAGAGTGAAGCAATCTGCGCGCCAAATGGCGGGGCAGCCATTATTCTTTGTAGATAAAAGGAATTTTGTAGAGCCGTCACGGCGCAGCGCGACGTCTGTATCGGCGCCATGCCCAATAGGCGGGCGCCAGACCGATAAAAAACAGGCTATGGCTTGCGGCGAATGGGGAAGGCGGAGAGATAGGCGTCGAGGTTGCGGTCATCGAATTCCGGGCCGCAAAACGCCCCGATGGCGTCGCCGGAGCGCGGCGTCGCGGCCGCCGCGGGCAAAGCGGCGTCGAAGAGATCGGGGCGGAAGACGGCTTTCGCCGCGTCGAGAAGGGCGGATGAGACGGGCGCCTGTCCCCAGCGCGCCATTTGCGCATAGAGCCATGCGGCTTGAGTGGGGTCGGGCCGCTCGGCGGCTTCCTGGCCGAGCAGCAGATAGCGCGCATTCTCGCGCGTCGCGCCATCTGGCGCGATCTTGAGCCGGCCTTGCAGCGTCCGTAAAATCACATCGGCGTCGACGCCGACGCGATCGGGCCGCGCGAGCAGGGCGGCGATCTCATGCGGATCGGCGTCGGCGATGAAACGCGCGGCGCGATGCAGAGCGCGCAGCAGAGCGGCGACGACATTCGGGTGCTCGAGGGCGAAGCTCTCGCGCATGGCGAGCGATTTCTCCGCGCAGCGCGAGAACAGCTCGACCGAAAAATGCAGAATATGTCCGACGCCGAGATCGACGGCGACCGAATTCCATGGCGCGCCGACGCAAAAGCCGTCGACATGGCCCTGCGCCAAGCTGCCGACCATATAGGGCGGCGGCAGCACGACGAGGCGCACATCCTCATCCGGGTCGACGCCGCCGGCCGCCATCCAATAGCGCAATTGGTAATTGTGTCCCGAGAAGGGGAAGGTCATGCCGAAGGTCAGCGGCTCCGCCTGCGCGGCCTTGCGATCGGCGACGACGCGCGCGAGCGCTCGGGCTGTGGCCAGCGGATCGAGCGCATCGTCCTCGAGGCGCGCATTCATCGCCGCGTGCAGCGAAGGCGATACGGTGATGGCGTTGCCATTCATGGCGAGATTATAGGGCGCGACGATCGGCGTCTTCACATGGCCGACGCCGAGGCTGGAGGCGACGGCGATGGGCGCGAGAAGATGCGCGGCGTCGAACATGCCGATATTGAGCTTGTCGCGCACATTGGACCAGGAGACTTCCTGCACGAGCTCGACATCGAGCCTTTCCTGCGCGGCAAAGCCCTTGTCCACGGCGACGAAGAGCGCGGCGGCGTCCGCGAGCGGAATGAAGCCGATGCGTAAATGTTCGCGCTCCGCGGTCATTTGAACAGCTCCGAGGCGGTGATGATCGCCTGGGCGATCTCGAAAATCTTCTTCTTCTCGCGCATGGCCGTGCTGCGCATCAGCCGATAGGCGTCCTCCTCGCTGAGGTTCTTCGCCTTCATCAAAAGCCCCTTGGCGCGGTCGATCGTCTTGCGCTCTTCTATCTCCGATTTGGCGCGCGCCAATTCGTCCTGCAGGCGTGAGAAGGCGTTGAAGCGCGACACGCAGAGATCGAGAATGGATTTGATGCGCTCTTTCTTCAGCCCGTCGACGATATAGGCGGAGACGCCGGCGTCGACGGAAGCCTGAATGGAGGCGGCGTCGCTCTGATCGACGAACATTGCGACGGGCCGGCGCACGGCGCGGCTCACTTGGAACATCTGCTCCAATATGTCGCGGCTCGGGTTCTCGAGATCGATGAGGATGACATCCGGGTCGATCGCATAGATGCGCGCGAGCAGGCTGCGCATCTCAGCGATGCGCTCGACATTGGTGAAGCCGGCCTCGCGCAATCCATCCTCGAGGATCGCAGCCCGCACCGGACTCTCATCGACGATGACGATTTTCAAATCGACGCCTCCGCGACGCTGCGCCGCAGGCAGGCGCTAGCGAATATGCGGACGAATTACAAATGATTTCGACGGGAGGGGGAAGACATGAGATGGCCCCGCAGCGCTGAGGCTGGCGGGGCCGCTTGCTTCGCAGAATGCGAATCTCCGGAAAGCTCCAGATTCGGAAGATCGGGAGGCGTCGCGCTTGGCCTTCGCGTTTCGCCGCCCGTCGGGATGTCACGAATGTCGGCGCCCGAGGAAACCTGCGCTCGATTTCTTCGCCGCGCCCTCGACCTCAGCTGAGGTCAAACGGTGTGACCCGGTGGCGTCATGCTCCTCTCGCATGTATCGCTCGACTCGAGGCCTGCGTGCGTTGCCACGCTGGCCCGCCCATCGCGTTCTCATCCCTCGAGGTCCCGCTCGATCGGTTCGCCTCGGTCTCGGCTCGTCGCCGTTTTCCGCGGCCCCCTGTGACGCGATGATGAAATGGTGATCTCGATTCTGAATTTCGTCAAGCGCAGAATTGGTCGCAGCGAGGCGGTTTTCTTTTTGCGCGCGGCGCGCTACGCAATCGCTCCGACGAGGCCGGCGGGAGCGCCAATGCCGGTCCGACGGGAGACAAACGCATGCAAGCGGACAGTGACGGTTATTACTATTTCCTTACCTATAGCGGCGTGAGCCTTCCGCTCAAATTGACGTCGCCGCTCGATCCGAACGACCTCAACAATCGCAACACATTCTTTCGCGCCCGCTATGACGAGGCCGAGCGTCTGCTTTTGTGCGAGAAGATGGTCTATGGCGAGGTGGAGCTGCGCCACGCGTACGAATATCGCGCCGAGGGCGGCCTCGCCCGCGCGCTCATTCTGATGGGCGAGGACGAGACCGAGGTGCTGTTCGACGAGAATGGCAAGCAGACGGTGGCGTGAGCGCTAGTCACGCCTCGTCCGATTCACGCCTTGCCGAAGACGCGATCGAAGATCGTGTCGACATGCTTGAAGTGATAGGCGAGATCGAACAATTCATCGAGCTCCGCGGGCGAGAGCTTCGCGCTCACCTCGGCGTCGGCGCCGAGCAGCTTGCGGAACTCGCCTTCGCCGCGCCACACGGGCATGGCGTTGCGCTGCACCAGCGAATAAGCGTCCTCGCGCGAGACGCCCTTTTGCGTCAGCGCCAGCAGCACGCGCTGCGAATGCACGAGCCCGCCGAGGCGGTCGAGATTCTTCTGCATATTCTCCGGATAGATCATGAGCTGATCGATGACGCTGGTCAGGCGCGAGAGCGCGAAGTCGAGCGTCACTGTCGCGTCGGGACCGATATTGCGCTCGACGGAAGAGTGCGAAATGTCGCGCTCGTGCCATAGCGCGACATTCTCCAGCGCCGGCGTCACCATGCCGCGCACCAGCCGCGCGAGGCCGGTGAGATTTTCGGTGAGCACGGGATTGCGCTTGTGCGGCATGGCGGAAGAGCCCTTCTGCCCGGCCGAGAAATATTCCTCCGCCTCCAGCACCTCTGTGCGTTGCAGATGGCGGATCTCGATCGCCAGCCGCTCCACCGATGACGCCACGACGCCGAGCGTCGCGAAAAAGGCGGCGTGACGGTCGCGCGGAATGACCTGCGTCGAGACGGGCTCCACCGCGAGGCCGAGCTGCTTGGCGACATGCTCCTCGACGCGCGGATCGACATTGGCGAAAGTGCCGACGGCGCCGGAAATGGCGCAGGTCGCGACCTCCTTGCGCGCCGCGACGAGCCGCTCGCGCGAGCGCGTGAATTCGGCATAGGCTTGCGCGAGCTTCAGGCCGAAGGTCGTCGGCTCGGCGTGAATGCCATGCGAGCGGCCGATGGTCGGCGTATATTTGTGCTCCAGCGCGCGGCGCTTTATCGCGGCGAGCAATCCGTCGACATCGGCGATGAGAAGATCGGCTGCGCGCGCCAATTGCACGGCGAGGCAGGTGTCGAGCACGTCGGAGCTGGTCATGCCCTGATGCACGAAGCGTGAATCCGGGCCGATGAACTCGCCGAGATGGGTCAAAAAGGCGATGACGTCATGCTTGGTCACGCGCTCGATCTCGTCGATGCGGGCGACGTCGAAAGTGACGAAATCGGCCTTGTCCCAGATCGCCTTGGCGCTCTCCTTGGGGATGACGCCGATCTCGGCGAGCGCATCGCAGGCATAGGCCTCGATCTCGAACCAGATGCGAAAGCGCGTCTGCGGCTCCCAAATCTTGGTCATCTCGGGGCGGGAATAGCGAGGGATCATGGGCTTGGGCGTCCTTTTGGGAAAAGTCTTCGCGCGGCCGGTCGGCGGGAAGAGGATCGTTTAGGCCCTTCCGTGAGCAGAGTGAAGGGGGCGGGGCCGGCTCCGCTTCCTGTCCTTTGTGTCTTTGTGGTGAATAAACCACAAAGGGGAAAAGACGCGGCCTTGGCCGAAATATTGCTGCGGATGAGGCAACGCTTGCGCTAGCGTTCACCCGCCCGCGCCGCCATATTCCGCTTTTAGAATGTGTTCGCCCGGAGGACCTCATGCAGCAGACCGCCGATGTCGCCGTGCTGGGCGCGGGAATGGTCGGAGTCTCGGCCGCCCTGCATCTGCAGGCGCGGGGGCGAGACGTTGTTCTCGTCGACCGGCATGGCGCGGCCGGGCTCGAGACCAGTTTCGGCAACGCCGGGCTCATCGAGCGCGCCTCCATCTTCCCTTATCTCTTCCCGCGGGACTTCGGCGATCTCCTGCGCTATGCGCTCAATCTCTCGCCGCAGGCGCATTATCATTTCTCGGCCCTACCGAGCGTCGCGCCCTGGCTGTGGCGCTATTTCCGCGAGAGTTCGCCGGAGCGCGCCAAGCGTCACGCTCTGGACGCGCTGCCGCTGGTCGAGCGCTGCCTCGAGGAGCATGACGCGCTGATCCAGCTCTCGGGCGCTGGCGACATCGTGCGTCGCACCGGCTGGATCAAGCTCTATCGCAGCGAGAGGAGCCTCGCCAAAGGGATCGTCGACGCCGCCCGTCTGCGCGATTTTTCGCTGCGCGTCGAGGAGCTGGACGCCGCCGGCCTTTCGGCGCTGGAGCCCGACATAGCGCCCGTCGTCGGCGCGGTGCATTTTCGCGACACCGCCTCGGTCGCCGATCCATGCGCCGTTGCGCAGGCCTATGCGGAGCTGTTCCAGCGTCGCGGCGGGCGCTTTCTCGCCGGCGATGTGCGCGCGCTGGCGCAGACGCGCGACGGACATTGGAGCGCGCCCACCCATGACGGCGCGCTGATCGTGCGCGACGTCGTCGTCGCGCTCGGCCCCTGGTCGGATCAGATTTTCCGTCCGCTCGGCTATGATCTGCCCTTCGCGGTCAAGCGCGGCTATCACATGCATTACGGAACCGAGGAGGGCGCGCGGCTCTTCCATCCGGTTCTCGACGCCGACAATGGCTATGTGCTGGCCCCGATGACGCGCGGCGTGCGCCTCACCACCGGCGCGGAATTCGCGAGCCGCGACGCCAAGCCCACGCCGGTGCAGGTGGACAAGGACGAAATCCTCGCCCGCACGCTGTTTCCGCTCGGCGAGCGGCTGGACCCCAAGCCCTGGATGGGCTGCCGGCCCTGCTTCCCGGACATGCTGCCGATCATCGGCAAGGCGCCGCGCCATCAGGGGCTCTGGTTCGACTTCGGCCATCAGCATCATGGCTTCACGCTCGGCCCGGTGAGCGGCCGGCTGCTCGCCGAGATGATGACTGGAGAGACGCCTTTCACCGATCCGGCGCCCTATTCGGTCGATCGATTTCGATAAATCCACAGAGGAATTTCAGCGCCGAATGAGCGACCATTGCGCGCAGTGATTCGCCCCTGCGTCGCCGATCGATTTTTGTCGCAATTTCAAAAGCGTCCCGCGTCCCTCACGGGCGAGCCGATCATTTCATTGGGAGACGAGGATGAAGCTCTCGGCGTTTTTTCTCGGCGCGGCGCTCGCGCCTTTTCTGCTCGGCCATGCGGCGGCCGTCGAGGTCGCCGTCATTTACGAAGGCTTTCCGGGCTATGCCGGCTGCAAGGAGCGCGCCGACATGCAGCGCGTCATCGAGCTCGCGGAGCAATATGATCTCGAGGCGGCGCGGGAAATGATCCGCCGCGGCATAAAGAGCAAGGACTGCCGCGTGCTCGGCGGCGACATCATCGTCGAGGTGGTCCCGCCCTTCAGCCGGCTGGCGAAAGTGCATATGCGCGGCGATCCGGACGCTTATTGGATCATCCAATGATCAGCGGGCGGGCTTGGCGAGCGCCCGCTCGCCGAGCGTGACGAGCGCGGCCCGCAGCCTCTCGTCGGCGACGCCTTCGGTCGCGGCCTCCGCCTGCCGGCGCGCCGCGAGATCGACCGGCGGCTTCGCCGGCCGGACGCGTCGGGGCGCGAGCGGCTCCTGCTTCATCGTGACCTTGGCGACGCAGCGCCAGCCGAGATGCGTGTTCACGCGCTCGATGATGGCGGCGCTCATATGCTGAATGTCGAGCCCGAAACCGGGCTCGACGCGCAGCGCCAGAGTCGCCGGCTCGTCCTTCTTCTCGGTCGCGCGGTTTTTGGCGCCGGCTCGGTTCTCGTCGGCTGCGCGGTTTTTGGCGCCAGTTTGGTTCTCGTCGGCCGCGCGGTTTTTGGCGCCAGTTTGGTTCTCGTCGGCCGCGCGCCTTTTGGCGCGCGGCGGCCATTGCAGCTTCACCGGCTCGCAAATGGCGGCGACGCGCGCGCCGACGATCGCCTCCCAGCGCAGCAGCAGCGAGCTTTCGCTGAAGCCATGCCGCGCCGCCAGAGGATCCAGCGTCTTGTCGATGAATTCGCCGATGAGGCGCGATTGCCTGAATTTCGAGCGTCCCGTCGCCGCCCCGGTCATGGCCTGCTCCTTGCGCGATCGGCTCCGATCTCGGTAAGGACAGATTAGCCCATGCCGAGAGTCCCCGCCAAGTCGTCGGCCGGAAGGCCGTCCGCAGAAAAGCCGCCGCGGCCCGATCCGCGTGCGCTGCTCTCCTGGTACGACCGGAGCCGGCGCGATCTGCCCTGGCGCGCGGCGCCCGGCGAGCGGGCCGATCCTTACTCCGTCTGGCTGTCGGAAATCATGCTGCAGCAGACGACGGTGGAGGCGGTCAAACCCTATTTCCACGCTTTTCTCACCCGCTGGCCGAGCGTCGCGGCGCTGGCCGCCGCCCCGCTGGAGGAGGTGATGAAAGCCTGGGCCGGTCTCGGCTATTACGCCCGCGCCCGCAATCTCCACGCCTGCGCGCAACAGGTGGCTTTCGAGCGCGGCGGAATTTTCCCGTGGGAGGAGGGCGATCTTCTCTCGCTGCCCGGCGTCGGCCCCTATACGGCGGCGGCGGTGGCGGCCATCGCTTTCGATGCGCCATGCGTCGCCGTCGACGGCAATGTCGAGCGCGTCGTCGCCCGGCTCTTCGCCATCGACCGCCCGATCCGCGAGGCCAAGCGCGACTTGCGCGAGCAGGCGCAGACGCTGCTCCCCGCCGCGCGCTCCGGCGATTTCACGCAAGCGCTGATGGATCTCGGCGCGACGGTCTGCACGCCGCGCGCGCCGCGCTGTGATCTCTGCCCTTTCGCGCCCGCCTGCGCGGCGGCGCGGCGCGGAGAGACGGAGCGCTTCCCCGTCAAGGCCCAAAAGCTCGACAAGCCTTTGCGCCGCGGCGCGGCTTTCGTCGTGACCAGCGGCGGCGCGGCGTTGCTGCGCACGCGGCCGCCGCGCGGCCTGCTCGGCGGCATGAGCGAATTTCCCTCGACGCCCTTTCGCGTCGATTTCGACCCTTCCCGCGCCCGCGCCCATGCGCCCATGGCGGCGCGCTGGAAAGAGCTGCCCGGCGCCGTCGAGCATGTGTTCACGCATTTTTCGCTGCGTCTCACAATATTCGCCGCGACGCTTCCGGCGCCGCCGCCTTATATCGAGAACGGCCGTTGGACGCCGCTCGCGAGGCTTTCCGAGGAGGGGCTTCCGACCTTGATGCGAAAAGTGGCGATTCGGGCCGGATTGATTGTAGAGTGAGCGCGACAGCGGGAGCATCGGCATGGGGCGGCGCAAATCGATCGTGATCGAGATGACGGAAGGCGCGATCCGCGTCCTCTCCGGCGGCCATGTGCTGACCATCGTCAATACGGCCCCGCCGCCCGATGCGGACGAGGACACGGATTTCTTCATTCGCCTCGACGACATAGAGAATTGGGACGCGCCCGACGAGGAGATTTCCATCGACATTGTCGAGCTGCAGACAATTCTGGAGGCGATAGAGGAAGAGCTCGAACGTCACGGGCTCAGCGTGACGTTCGAGTGAGCGTCAGAACTCCACCCGCAGCGAGCCGAGGAATGTGCGCGGCGCGCCGGTCTGGATGGTGTAGCGGTCGTAAGACGCCGGGAAATATCTCGCATCGCCGATATTCTTCACATTCAGCTGCCCCGTGACGGTGAGGCCGGCGATCTGCGTCGTGTAGGAAATCATGCCGTTGACGATCGCATAGCCCGGCACGACGAAGGAATTCGCATTGTCTCCGAGATAGCTTTCGGAGACCGACACGCCGGCTCCGAGGCCAAGACCGCGGAAAGCGCCATCCGCCTCATATTTCACCCAGAGGTTGCCGTAATTGCGCGGGCTCCCCGCCAGCGTCTTTCCGGAGACGGCGAGCTGGGTCGTGATGAGCGTGAGCGGATTATAGGAGGGCGATCCCTCCACGGTGCGCACATCGTCATGCGTATAATTGGCGATCACGCTCCAATTGTCGTCGATGCGGCCGGTCAGATCGAATTCGAAGCCCTGGCTGCGGGCCTTGCCGATCAGCAGCGTGTTTCGCGTGTTCGTCGGATCGGTATAGGGGACGTTGGACTTGACGATATCGAAATAGGCCATCGTCAGCGAGAGGCGCTTGTCCAGGAGCTCCGCCTTGACGCCTGCTTCATATTGCTCGCCTTTCTGCGGAGCCAGAGGCGCGAGATTTTGCGTCGTGCCATTGTTCGCGCCGAAGGACTGCGTGAAATCGCCGAACAGCGAAATCCATGGAAGCGGCTGATAGACGACGCCGACACGCGGGCTGAAGGCGTTGGAGTAGACATTCACATAAGAGGCGCGCGCGGCATAGTCGGACGTGCCGATCTTGTTCGAGCCCGTTTCCGTCCAATCGTAGCGTCCGCCGAGCAGCACATGCACCGAATCGTCGAAGAAGGAGAGCATGTCCTGGCCGTAGACGCCGGTCCATTTCTGCCCCGCCGCGCCGTAGCTGGCCATCCCCCGATACGGGTTCTCGGGCAGCCAATAAGTGGGCGCATAAATATTGATCGCTCTGATCGGACTGAAGAAATAGGAGATATTCACCGGCAGGTAGGTTCCGAAATAATCATATCCGAGCAGCACGGAATGCTCGATCGGCCCGGTCGTGAAACGGCCCTTCAGATCGACATTGGCGCCGAAGCTGTCCTCGCCATAGCCCGGCAGGAAGTTCACCGTGCGGCTCATCACGCCCGTCGCCTGATTGACGCCCATTATTTGCAGATTCTCGTTGTTCGTGTCGATGTGGTAATAGCTGAGCCGGTTCGTCAGGCTCCAGCCGGGAAGGAATTCGTAAGTCGCGTCATAGGCGATGCGCTTGCGCTCGAAATGGTTGGGCGTCGATTTCATAATGGACGGCTCGCCCAAATATCGGCTCACCGGAATATTGGCCGGAGCGCCGCCGATCGCAGGGAAGATCGGATAGTCGTCGACATAGGTCTTGTTCTGATATTCGAAATCGATATTCACCTTGAATTGTTCGGTCGGACGAATCGTGATCGTCGGCGCGATGAAGAGATTCCGGTCGGTCACGAAATTGCGGTAGGAATCGGTGCTGTAGAATTCGCCGTTGAATCGGTAGAGAACGCTCTTTTCATCGTTCAGCGGTCCGGTGGCGTCGACCGTCGTTCGCGTCTCGCCGAAGGATTTTACCTGTTGATGCAATGAAAAATAGGGCGTCTCGAGCGGCCGCTTGACGACCAGATTGATGATGCCGCCGGGCTCGCCTCTGCCGAACAGCATGGCTGCCGGACCTTTCAGCACTTCGATCGATTGAAGATTCGTCGTGTCGAGGTTGCGCAGCCTATATTCCATCAGCCCGTTCTTGTAGACGTTGCCGACGGTGTTGTAGAAGCCGCGCACCTTGAACAGCTCGATGGCGCTGATGCCCTGCGTCACGCCGCTGACATTGGAGACCAGCGCGTCATTGACGCTGATCGCCTGCTGATCGTCCATCGTCTGGCGCGTCACCACCTCGACGGCGATGGGCGTCTTCAAGAGCGGCGTGTCGACCTTCAATGTCGCCGGCGCGCTCATGGCGTTATAGCCCGTGTAGCGATCGCCCGGTCCCGGCGCCGGACGGGCGCGTGCGTCGTCGCCGCGTCCATTCGTCTGCGCGCCAATGTCGATCGTCGGCAGCGGCGTCGCGCCGCTGGCGTCGGTCTGCGTCCCATTGTCGTTCTGCGCCAGCACGATCGACACCGCCTGCCCGTCGCGCGAGAACTCATAAGTGAGGCCGGTGCCCGCCAGCAGCGCGCCGAGCGCCTCGCGCACCGAATATTTGCCGGAAAGGCCGGGCGTCATGCGCCCATGGGTGAGGCGCGCGTCATAGAGCACATGGAGATCGTTCTCATCGGCGATCACATTCAGCGCCGAAGCCACCGAGCCCGCGGGAATGCGATAGGTCTGAATGGCTCCCGAGCGCTCCTGCGGCGCAATAGCGGCCTGCGCAGGAGAATCCGAGACTCCCGCTCCCGTCATCAAGGCGCCGAACGCCGCCGCCGCGACCGTCGAACCCATATTCGCTTTTCCTCGCCGCTCGCCGCGCGCCGCTTGCCTCGCCATGTCTCCGCATCTCCTCGTCGATCGTCCGCCTCGGGGCGCTCGAGAGCCCCTGTCTTGCTGGACGCGGTGGATGCGAAAAACGAAACGTCGCGGAGCAAATTTTTTTCGTGCGCGGCGAAACGCCTCAGCCGTGGAGAAGGATCAGATAGTCGGTGACATGGAATGCGCGCAGGCCGAGAAAAGCCTCGATCTCGCGCAGCGCCTGGGCCGGATTCTCGGCGTCGAAGACGCCGGTCACGCGCCGGGCGCAGCTCGCTTCGCCGAGACAATAGACATAGCCGCGCCGGTGGCGGCCGAGCGCCGCCAGCACTTCGCCGAGCGGCCTGTTCTCGAAGATCAGCCTGCCGCGACGCCAGGCGGTGGCGCGCTTGACGTCGACGGCTTCGGGCCGCGCGGCGCGCTCGGCGGAAAAGGCGCTCTGCGCGCCTTCCTCGACCACTACGGAGCCGCCGCCGCTCGCCACCGCCACGCCGTGCTCGGTGACAGTGACGCGAGCCTCGCCTTTGTCCATGGCGATGTCGAAAGCCGTGCCGAGCGCCGTCACCGACCCGCCGGCCGCCTCCACGACGAAAGGACGCGCGGCGTCGGGCGCGACCTGGAACCAGGCCTCTCCCTCGAGCAGCGTCAGCCGCCGGCGGCCGGGCTCGAAATGCAAGGCGATGGCCGAGCGCGCGTCGAGCTCGACGCGCGAGCCATCCTCCAGCGTCACGCTCTTGCGCTCTCCCACGCCGGCGTAGATATCGGCGCGCAGCCAGGTCGCGAGATCGTCGAAGCCGACCGCCAGGGCGAGGCAGAGCGCGGCGGCGATGGTCGCCGCGCCGGCCAGCGCGGGGCGGCGGGAGGCGGGGCGGGGCTCGGCCCGCCGGTTCGGCGCGAGGCTCTCCACGAAGCCGCACATTTCGGCCATATCGTCGAAGGCCGCGGCATTGGCCGGATCGGCGGCCCGCCAAGCGTCGAATTCGGCCTTCTCGGCGGCCGAAAGCGCATCGGCTCGCATCCGTATCCACCAATTGACGGCGGCGACGCGCGGGCTGTCGTGATCGAAACCGTCGCTATAGTCGGTCATTGGTCTCGGCCATCGATCGGCGCGGCTCCTCCGCCGGCTGCTGTCTCATAGGACGCGCCGGAACGGAAAACGAAACGGGGGCGCGAAAAAAAATCAATCGAGCGCCGCCCGGCAGCGCAGCAGCGCGAGTCGCAAATGCCGGCGCGCCATCGTCTCGGAAATGCCGAGCCGCCGCGCCGCCTCGTTCACGGAGACGCCTTCGTGCATCACCAGCAGGCAGACCTCGCGGCAGCGGGGCGGCAGCGCGTCGATCGTCTCCAGCACGATGCGCGTCTTGTGGCGGCGATCGAGCGATTCTTCCGGCGTCGCCGCTTCCGAGGGCGTTTCGACGGGCGGATCGCCGAAATCGAGATAGCGCGTCTCGGTCTTGCGCCGGCGGGCGAAATCCCTGGTGAGATTGACGGCGATCTGTTTCAGAAAGGCCGTCGAATCGTCGACATTCTCGAAGCGGTCGTGGCGCAGCGCGCGCACGAAGGTCTCCTGAAGCAGATCCGAGGCCTCCTCGCGTCCGACCCGGCGCGTCAAAAAAGTGAGCAGACCGCGTTTGTTGCGGAGGAAAAGCTCGCGGAACGAGGTGAATTTGCTGTCCGACATACGCGGCGTCCGGATGCGTGCGGAGGGAATGCGGCGAAAGGAGCGCGGCGCCGTCGCGTGAAATCGGCGCGATCAGGCGCCGAGCGGCGGCGCGCGCGACGACCAGGAGCCGTTCCATGCAGACCGGACAGGAGTCGGAGTCTCGATGAGCCGCGGCGCTGCGACGGCCGGCGGCGCATAGGGCAAGACCATGCCGAGCCGCAGGGGCGCGACGGCGGCGCCCGCCGCGGCTCCTTCGCACGCGGCGGGGCACATGTCGCAATGATGGCGTCCGCCCGCCGGACGGCCGTCCGCATCGGCGTCATGGGTCGCATCATGGGTGACGGAACGGCAGAGCCGATCGGCCGCGGACGCGCCGTCGAGGCGCGCCGAGCCGGAGGCGGCGACGGCGAACGCCTGCGCGAGACAAAGCGCGACGATCCCGCTCAGCATGAGCGCGCGCGCCGTCCACCGCAAATTGGCCCAAAGCTTCGCCATGCCGGAAAAGGTCCATGATCGGCGGGCGGCCGTCAAGAGCCGAGGCGCCGCCCGTGTCGGCGGCGCGACGGCACTCTACAAGTGGGCGCGTCATGAGCGTCCGCGCGGCCCTGCGGCGTCACTTCACGAATTTGATGGCCGCGAGAACGAGGCCGCCGATCGCGACGACGGCTGCGAAAAGCCATCGGGCGATATCCGCGCGGAGATTCGCCGCCGTCGTCTCGATTTTCGTCTCGAGCCGCAGCTCGGCCTCGCGCAAGTCGGCCTTCGTCGCCACAGAGTCGCGCAACGCCGCGTCCAGCGCGTCCGCCTGGGCGCGCGCCTGCTTGTCGTCGAAGCCGGCTTCTCTGAGCCGATCGATATAGGCGAGACGATCGAAGGTAATGGCGGGCGAAGTCATGCTCATAGGATAGGCGCAGGCAAGACCGGAATCAATCGACGAGCTTTTTCCGCCGCCGCCGCCCGGCCCCTCGCCGTTTCGCGAAAAACAGGAGAAAGTGCTAGAATTTCAAGTGGCTGACAAGGCAGTCGTCCGCGAACCGGTCTGCGCGTGCAATTCCCTGCTAACAGGGAAAATAACAGGGAATTTCGCAAAAATCGCGCATTTCGTCCAAAACTGATCCTTTGAAAGGATCTTAGATCAATGTGATAGGGAAAAATTCCCTAATACTCGGAATAGGGAATTTTTTCGAGCAAATAGGGAACCGCGCGCGGAAAAAACTGGGCGCTTCGATCAACTCTGCTTTTTTTGCTGGTATGAGTGTCATAAGGGTGTGTGTCCTCGCGGCCCGTGTTCATCGGGCGGCAAAGTGCGCCCATGGGCCCACGACCATCTGCTCGGGTTCCGCTTACGGGCGGCACAGCTCCAGTGCAAATGCGATGGCATTCCGATGCGAATGGGCTTGGTTACATACGGCTTTCATTGGGCGCGGGACCCGCCGCCGATCAGCAAGGCATGTTAGTCAATTCGCGTGTTCCGGAGAGGGCATTCGCTAACGACTCACAGATGATGTCCATTTGAGGGTGTTATGCACACTTTGATCATGATTTCACCGGCGCGCAGATCTGAGTCTTGACAGTCTAACACCCTATGCGCAGCTTGGGCCGCAAGTGGCTGCTTGGGACGTTGTCGCTGATCGATCCAGCGAGGATTTACGAGGTTTTTTTGCCTATGACCAGTGTCGAATTCGACATCGCGAAGAAGTTCCTCGATAACATCAAGAAGGCGCGCGACGGCCTGCTTCAAATTCGCGCCTTCCAACAGGGGTGGGTCTCGGACAACGATGGGCGCAAGGGGCTGCTCACAGACGTCTTGCCGTCCTTCCCCGCCTGCGCGAACAGGGCGGCCTGATCGAATGTCGTCTCTTGGATGGATTGACTTCGACGAAGCGGAGCGCCAGCGCGCGCAACGCATCATGGCGCTCCTTCAGGAACGCGAGAGCCGGGATGAGCTAGGATTGGGAGCGATCCGCGATTCCATTGCCGATCATCTTTTCCCGGGCACGAGCACGATCCAGACCCGTCTACGCTATATGCTTTTCATTCCCTGGTTGTTTCGTACACTTGAGAGCAATGAGCTTTCCGAGGCACAATTTCGTGAGCAAGCTCGGCGACTGGAAGTCGACTTTATCAAATCCCTACAGAATGGCGGTGAGACTAAAGGCGTCTTCGGCATCGACGCCGGAGCCCGCCTGCAAAGGTTGCCGAGTTCGGTCTACTGGGCGGGGCTCGGCGCTTGGGGCATCCGGGTGTTTCCAGGTTCGATCGACAGTCTTTTTGTGGCCTTGCGAGGCCGCGGGCGTTTGCGCGGCGGTTCCGACGACGACGAGACACTGGTCAATTCGCATGCGCTCGCCATCTGGTCGCCGGCCTTGCCGCAGATGCCGAAAGATCTGCTGGAGCGGGCCGTCTTTCGCTTGACCACGGAAGAGGCACAATTTCTCATCGATCGCCTGGTCGCGACACAGCCGGCGTCGCTTCTGACGACGCTGGCGCGCAATGGCGACGACGCCGACTGCGACTACATCTGGACCCACCCGCATCTGTCGGCGTTCCCGGCTCCCGCGCGCCGCCTTGTCCAGCACGGCGAAATCTTCTCGCAGGTCATGCACGGAGCCGCGCTGCTCTACAACCTTGCCCTGAGCGAATTGCGGGAGCGCGACGACTGGAAGGACGACTACCGCGAACTCCTTAAGTTCTGGGTCGACGAACTCGATCTCGGCGCGGTCCGCGCTTGGTCGCTCGACGACTTCTGGAGCGTCGTGGAGCACCCGGCCCACGCCATCCGTCAACCCGCAAAGAACTTCGTGACCCAGTGGCGTGATTTTGTTTTGGGCGGGACGATGGAGGCGATCACATCGCCGTCGGCACGGCGGCTCGTCGAGGATCGCGAACGCCGCCTGAAAACCAGCCAGTCCCGCTATGCCAATCACGCGGTTCGCGACCGCTGGTCGGGCGCATCCGGCACCGAGCGTCTCACTTTCCGCTGGGCGCAGGCCAGATCACACCTAACATTACAGTTGCTTTTTTAGATGGGCTCGCCTTGCTTCGGCTTGGTGCGC
>NZ_JAHLJF010000001.1:3184185-3282980 GCF_018887255.1 Methylosinus sp. KRF6
CCGGAGCCCCTCGACGGGACCGACCAGAGCTACACCACGCTCTGGGGCACGATCGGCGCCGCTGCGGCGCGAATGGCCCGGCCATGCCGGAATGCGCGTCGCGATAGCGAATTCCGAGCGCCGGCAGATCGACGGTGAAGACGAGATGCTCTATCCCCGTCGCTCGCGCCCGCGCCAGCATATTCTCCATGAAGCCGCGATCTTTCAGCATATAGAGCTGCAGCCAGATCGGCCGCGCGCTCGCCGCGGCGACCTCCTCCAGCGGGCAGACGGAGAGGGTGGAGAGAATGAAGGGCACGCCCTTTTTCGCCGCCGCCCGCGCGCCCTGGACCTCGCCGCGCCGCGCGAACATGCCGGACATGCCGATGGGCGCGATCAGCACCGGCAAATCCGCCGCGACGCCGAGCCACTCAGTGGAAAGATCGACATTCGCGACGCCCTGCATCACGCGCTGGCGCAGAGCGACGCTCTGGAGATCGGCCATATTGGCGGCGAGCGTGCGCTCGGCGCCGGCGCCGCCGTCTATATAGTCGAAGAGAAAGCGCGGCAGGCGCCGCCGCGCGGCCTCGCGATAATCGGCGGCGGAGGAAATAATCATCGCGGGTCCTTCGAGGATTGCGCGGCGCTCATGCGAATTTGCCGATCGCCTTGGCGGAGGCGATTCCGCGGAACGTATGGAAATTGGGGCTCGCTCGGGTTTCGCGGCAATAGCGGTCGAAATCCTCGGCGCTGACGTCGATCATGACGACATCCCAGCCGCTCGCGCGCCAATTGGCGATTTCCTTCGCTTGGAGGCGAAGCCATTTTTCGTGAGTGTCGGCGGGATAATTATCGACGCTGTGACGCAAAAGCTCGTGATCGGCCGCAGTGACGCGCGGGAGATAGGTCGTCGGCACTCGCATTCTCCCATGGCGCGCGCCATCGTCGCCGGCCCGTCGGAGACGAGCCGGCTCTCGCGCCGGCCCGAGCGGCGCCTCGAGGGCGATCGGCAGTCACACTCCCCCTCATCCTGAGGAGCCCGCGAAGCGGGCGTCTCGAAGGACGAGGGGGAGTTCCAGAAGGCCGCGCCGACGATTTCCTCGTCCTTCGAGACGGCGGCTGCGCCGCCTCCTCAGGATGAGGAAACCTTCATGCGATCGCTCTGGGGAACGCCGAAGCGTCCCCCTCAGCCCTGTCGTTTCTCGATCTGGCCGATCGCGTCCACGACGGCGTCGAAGGTCAGGAGCGTCGAGGCGTGACGCGATTTGAAATCGCGCACCGGCTCCAGAACGGCGATGTCCTCCCATTTTCCCTGGGGTGGAGCGCCGTTTTCCTTCAACATCTTGCGGACGGTCTCGCGCAGGTCGCGCAGCTCTTGCGGCGTGGAGCCGACAATGTTGCGCGCCATGATCGAGGAGGCCGCCTGGCCGAGAGCGCAGGCTTTGACCTCATGTGCGAAATCCGCCACTTTTCCATCCGACAGGGTGAGATCGACCGTCACGGTCGATCCGCACAGCTTGGAATGGGCGGTGGCGCTCGCGTCTGGAGCGGCGAGACGACCGATGCGCGGCGTCTGCGCGGCGAGCTCCAGTATGCGCTGGTTGTAGACTTGATCGAGCATTGTGGCCGATAAGTTGCTAGCGGGGGGTTACGTGGATTCCTTCCACTGAGTATATAATTCCGCAGGCCGCGTTGAAAGCGGCCGTCTTCCCCGAAGTGGTCGGGCCCGTAGTCTTTCTGGAGGCGCCACATGGATGCCGTGGTTAAGTCCTTGCTCGACCGTAAAGAGACGGCCGACACGCCCGTGGAACGTCCGACCCGCGAGGAAGCGGAGGCGGCGGTGCGCGTGCTGCTGCGCTGGGCGGGCGACAATCCCGACCGCGAAGGCCTCAAGGAGACGCCGCGCCGCGTCGTGAAGGCCTATGAGGAATTCTTCCGCGGCTATCAGGAGGACGCCGGCGAGGAGTTGGCCCGCGTCTTCGAGGAGGTCGAAGGCTATGACGACCTCGTGCTGGTCCGCGACATTCCGTTTTTCTCGCATTGCGAGCATCACGTCGTCCCCTTTGTCGGAAAGGCGCATATCGCCTATTATCCGACCGGCGGCGTCGTCGGCCTCTCCAAGCTGGCGCGGCTGGTCGACGTCTACGCCCGCAGGTTGCAGACGCAGGAGGCGATGACGGCGCAAATCGCCACCGCGATCAACCAGCATCTGACGCCGCGCGGCGTCGCCGTGCTGGTGGAGGCGGAGCATATGTGCATGTCCATGCGCGGCGTGATGAAACAGGGCTCCTCCACGGTGACGGTGCAGTTCTCGGGCGTGTTCCGCGACGATCCGGCCGAGCAGGTGCATTTCTACACGCTGCTGCGCGGCGGCCGCTGAGCCCCCTTTCGGGAGACGTTTCATGTCCGCTCTGCCGCCGGCCGAGGCCCATGCGCTCGAAGAAGGACTCGCCTTCGCGCCGCGCTACGACGCCCAGGGGCTCATCGTCTGCGTCACCGTCGAGGCGGCGACCAGGGACGTGCTCATGGTCGCCTATATGAACGAGCTGGCGCTCGCCAAGACGCTGGAGACCGGGATCGCCCATTATTGGTCGCGCTCCCGGCAGAGCCTGTGGCGCAAAGGCGACACCTCCGGCCAGGTGCAGAGGGTGGTGTCGCTCGAGGTCGATTGCGACCAGGACGCGCTGCTGATGACGGTCGAGCCCGGCGGCGACGGCAAGTCCTGCCATACGGGACGAAAATCCTGCTTCTATCGCCGCGTCGAAGGCGGCGCGACCCCGCGCCTCGTTTTCCGAGACTGAACGTCTTCCGCTCGGGCGCTCGTGAGGCAGTCGTGACCGAACTCGAAGCAGCCGTGCAGGAGATCGCCGCCGAAATGGCGGCGCGGCCGGATCGCGGCGAGGTCGCGAGCTACATCCCCGAGCTGGCGGGCGTCGATCCCGGCGCTTTCGGTATTGTCGTCATCGACGCCGATGGAAACGCCGTCGCCGGGGGCGACGCCGACACGCCTTTCTCGATACAGAGCATTTCCAAGGTCTTCACGCTGACGCTGGCGCTCGGCATGGTCGGCGATCTTCTGTGGCGGCGCGTCGGCCGCGAGCCCTCCGGCAATCCGTTCAACTCCATCGTGCAGCTGGAGCGCGAGCGCGGCGTGCCGCGCAATCCCTTCATCAACGCCGGCGCCATAGCGGTGACGGATGTGATCCTGTCCGGCCATCAGCCGCGCGAGGCGCTGGGCGAGATTTTGCGCTTTTTGCAATTTTTGGCCCAGGACGAGACGATCTATGTCGACCGGGCGGTGGCGGAATCGGAGAAACGCACCGGCTTTCGCAACATAGCGCTCGCCAATTATATGAAATCCTTCGGCGTGATCGCCAATCCGGTGGATTTCACGCTCGGCGTCTATTTCCACCATTGCGCCATCGCCATGACCTGCCGGCAGCTGGCGATGGCGGGGCGCTATCTCGCCCATTCCGGCCGTATCCCCTCCACCGGATCGTCGGTGGTCTCGCCCGAGCGCGCCCGCCGCATCAACGCCTTGATGCTGACCTGCGGCCATTATGACGGCTCCGGCGAATTCGCCTATCGCGTCGGCCTGCCCGGCAAGAGCGGCGTCGGCGGCGGCATATTGGCCGTCGCGCCCGGCAGAGCCTCGATCGCGGTTTGGTCGCCGGGCCTCGACGCCAATGGCAACTCCCATCTCGGCCGCATCGCGCTGGAGAAGCTGGCGCGGCGCATGGGCTGGTCGATCTTCGGAACCGAGCCGGCCTGAGCCGAGCCGCCGATCCAGCCCCCTCGCCGCCGCGACGGCGCCGTTAACCGCCCCGCTACTTTATGCGCGCAGCCTTCCGCCCAATATAAGAAAAACCAAGACGGGCGGAGACGGCGAAGCAGGAGAGGCGCGATGACGGCCTTTTTTCGCAATCCCTTCGACAGATGGGCGCCGGATGGCGGCGGCGGCGTCGATGCGCCGCCCATCGCGCGCGAGCCGACGCCCCCGCCCGCGACCGCCCGGCCCAAGATCGGCCTCGCGCTCGGCGCCGGCGCGGCGCGCGGCTGGTCGCATATCGGCGTGCTGCGCGAATTGGCGGCGCATGGCATTGTGCCCGATGTGGTCGCCGGCACCTCCATCGGCGCCGTGGTCGGCGCCTGCTACGCGGCCGGCAAGCTCGACGCCGTAGAAGCCTTCGCGCGCTCAATGACCAAAAGGCGCGTCTTCACTTTCATGGATATCTCCTTTTCCGGCATGAGCCTCATCGGCGGCGAGCGCCTGCGCGCGGCGCTCGAGAAAGAGCTGACCGATCTTTCGATCGAGGACCTGCCGCTCCGCTTCGCCGCCGTCGCCACCGAGGTCGGCACGGGGCACGAGGTCTGGCTGAAGCGCGGCGCGCTGGCGCCGGCGGTGCGCGCCTCCTACGCTCTGCCCGGAATTTTCGAGCCGGTGCGCATCGGCGACCGCTGGCTCTTCGACGGCGCGCTCGTCAATCCGATTCCGATCACAGTCTGCCGGGCGCTGGGCGCCGATTTCGTGATAGCGGTCAATGTCACCGCCGATACGATGTATCGCTCCCATGTGATCCACGACCACCACGCCCATGCCGCCGGCGGCCGCGCGAAAGAAAGCGCGCCTTTCGTCGACGCCTCGGAGCCGGGCCTCGCGGCGCATCTGCTGCCGCGCTATTTCCAGCGCCGCCCCGGCGCCGCGCCCAATGTCGCGGCCTCGATGATCGACGCCTTCAACATCATTCAGGATCGCATCTTGCGCTCGCGCATGGCGGGCGATCCGCCGGACGCCACCATCCACGCCCGCCACGAGGACGTCGGCATGTTCGACTTCCACCGCGCCGAGGAATTGATCGAGCTCGGCCACGAGGCGACGAAACGCTCGCTGCCCAACATCTTCGCCCATATACCGCTGGTCGGCGCGACGCCGTGAGCCGCCGAAAGCGGCTCCGGCGTCACCCTGGCGGAGCGGCTCTCAGGCCGTCGCTATATAGGCGCGCAGCTCCTGGCGCTCGGACTCGATCTCGTCGATACGGCATTTGACCACATCGCCGATCGAGACGAGGCCCGCGAGACGCCCCTCGCGCAGAACCGGCAGATGACGGCGGCGCTCCACCGTCATCGCCTCCATCGTCGCTTCCAGCGTATGATCCTCGCCGATCGACATGGGATCGACGGTCATGAAGCGCGCGACCTCGTCGCAGAGCGCCTCGACGCCACGGCGCGCTATGGCGCCGACGATATCGCGCTCGGTGATGAGGCCGACGACCTCGTCATCATCGTCGACGACGACGAGCGCGCCGATGCCGCGGCGGGTCAGCTCCTCCGCCACTTGCAGCAATGTCCGTCCTGGCGCGATGGTGACGACCTCCGCCCCCTTGCGGGCGAGTATGCGGGCGACGTTCATATGAAATCCCTCCCCTCTCGCTAGTTTATCTTATTGCTCTCGACCTGCGGCTAGTTGTTGCGGTTACTCACGGCCTCCCTCGCGCCGGCGGTCGAATGCGCCGAACAGCAAAAGGCCGGCCGCGAAGCCTCCGACATGCGCCTCCCAGGCGATCTGCTCCGTCGACCCCGCCGCCCCGGGGAACAGGCCGAAGATCAGATTGACCGCGAACCAGAGTCCGACGAAAGCGAGCGCGCGCCGGTTGGACCAGAGCTCGGCGAGGCTCGCCGCGCGCCGCGACTCGTGCGGGACGCCGAACTGCGCATCCTGGGCGAAAGCGAAACGCGCGCTCGCCGCCATGGTTCCCGAGATGGCGGCGGAGGCGCCGACGACCGGACCGAGATCGAAGGGATGGACCGCGAAATGCGCCGCCGCGCCCGCCGCCGCCGTCAATGCCAGAAAGGCGAGGAAGCGCGCCGCGCCGAAACGGCGCGCGAGAGGCGAGCCGAAGGCCGCGAGCGTCACGCCATTGACGGCGAGATGCGTCCAATTGGCGTGCAGCAGCGCATAGGTCACGAAAGTCCACCAGGGCAGATGCTCGGCGCCCAGAGCCTCGGCGATATCGCCGGCCTCGACGCCGGGCGCGAGCTCGCCCGCCAGGGAGCGCATGAAAGCCTCCGGCGCGAGGACGATGGAAATCCGCGCCGGAACGAAGGCCAGCGCCGAGAAAATCTCGGAGACCCACGATCGCGGCAGCGCGCCCGCAGCGATCTGGATCGCCGCGAGCGCGATGAGCAGCGCCGTCACCTCACGGGGCAGATTGAGGATTTTCTCTCTCTCGGGTCTCGCTCCCAAGCGCTCGTTCATGTCTCTTCCGTCTTCGAATTGTGCGGACAGCCCTTCCGCGTGGTTACCGATTCCTTGCCGCTGGCACGCGGCCTGCTCTTCAGCTCTCGCCGCTCGGGGGCGGGCGGCAGGGCGCGCCGATTCGACGCAAAGCCCTTCACGATACGCCGTTTTGGAAACAAAATGAGACACAAGGTCAACCAGCAACTCTACGCCTATTGGAGCCGCCTGAAAGGGGCGCGGTCGGCTCCCGAGCGATCCGAGATCGACCCGGCGGAGATTCGCGAGGCGCTGCCCGACTCCTTCATCATCGAAATCGATGAGGCGGGCCGCTTTCCGATCCGGCTGTGCGGCACACGGCTCAATGCGCTCTGGCTCGACGAGCAGAAAGGCAAGTCCTTTCTCGATCTGTGGTCTCCCGACGACCGTCGCACGCTCGCCTCGGTCATGCTGACCGTCATCGACGGGGTGGCGCCTGTGGTCGCCGGAGTCGAGGGGCGCGCCGGCGACGACGGCGACCTATTGGAGCTCGAGCTGCTCCTGCTGCCCTTGCGTCATTTCGGCAAGACGCACTCCCGCGTCCTCGGCGCTCTCGCGCCCGCCCGTCGTCCGCGCTGGCTCGGCGTCGCCCCGGCCGATCCGCTGCGGCTGAAATCCTTTCGCATCATCGCGCCGAGCAAGGCGCGCTTTCGTCTGCTGGAGCCGGCCAGCCGGCGCGTGGTGCGTCCCGCCGCGGCGGGGCGGCCGGAGCTCGTTCTCTATAGGGGCGGCAAGGCGTGACGCGCGGCGCGCCCCCGATCGGGAGGAACGCCACGAAGGGCGCTCACACTCCGCCCTGCAATACAGGCGGGCCGAGCTGAAGACGTTCGAGTAGAATAGAACTGAATTGAATCGAATTGTCATCGCTTCAAAACACATTCGACTCGGCGCAGTCCTGGCTATTCGGCAAATCGAGCGAGTGTCGTGTCAATTTTTTCTTTACCTCGGCGGGGCCTCGGGCCAGTATCCGCAAAGGGAGACTGTATTCGGAGAGACGAGAGCTCGATAATGCGCGCGGAGAAACCGCGCTGCGGCCGGATACGATCATAAGGAGGGAGAATGTCGGAGGCCGCGACGGCCGACGACTGGCGTCGACTCGTGTTCGATGAGACAGTCGCGGGGTTTCTGCTCGTCGACAAATCGGGGAAGATCGTCGGCGCCAACGCCTGGGCGCGCCGTATGTTCGGCTTTGTCGCCGAGGCGGAGATCGTCGGCCTGCCGCTCTCCCTTCTGCTGCCGGGAGCGTCGCCGGTCGCCGGCGGCTCCGATCTCGGCCTGCAAGGCCTTCGCCGCGACGGGGCGCGCTTTCCGGTCGATACGCATTTCTCCTCGCTCGCGCGCGACGGCGCGACGATCCTTCTGGCGACGATCGTCGATCTGCGCGAAACCAACGCCGAGGAGGCGGCGCTCATCGCGCGCGCCGAGGAGCTCGAGCGCGTCAATGAGCGTCTCGCGCGTTTCGCCTTCGTCGCCTCGCAGGATCTTCAGGAGCCGCTGCGCAAGATCGCGGTCTTCGGCGATCTGATGGAGGAGGCCATTCTGCGCCGCGACACGGACGAGATTCTGCGCGCCAATGAGGTGATGCGGCTTTCGGCGCTGCGCGCCCGCGCGCTGGTGCAGGATCTTCTGTCCTTCTCGCGCATCGTGAATGATGAGCTCGAGCTCGCCTCGCTCGATCTGCGCGCGGCGATCGAGCTCGCGCTCGCGGCCTTGTCGCAGACGATCGCCGAGACCAGAGCGCGGGTGGAGATCGATCTGCCCGATGTCGCCATCGAGGCCGACGCCACGCAATTTCAGCGTCTGGTGCAGAATATTCTCGCCAACGCCATCAAATACAGAAAGCCCGGATTGCCGGCGACGATCGACGTCAGGGCCTTTCGCGACGAGAATTCACTCTGCCTCGCCATAGCCGACGAGGGCATCGGCTTCGAGGCGCAATATGCGCACAAGATATTCGAGCCGCTGAAACAATTGCACAGCAAGGTCGATTATCCGGGCTCGGGCGTCGGCCTCGCCATCTGCAAGGCGATCGCCGATCGCCATGGCTGGCGCCTCAGCGTCGAGGCGCAGCCCGATGTCGGCGCGACCTTCTTCATCGCGCTGCCGCTCCGCGACGCGAGCTGATCAGCCGTCGAGGCGCTTGCCCAGCCGTCCGGCGAGCTCCTGCACATATTGCCAGGCGACGCGCCCCGAGCGCGCGCCGCGGGTGATCGACCATTCCAGCGCCTCGCGCGCGATCTCTTCTCGCGGCGCATCGAGCCCATGATGGCGGGCGTAGCCGAACACCATGGCGAGATAATCGTCCTGCGAGCAATTGTGGAAGCCGAGCCAGAGGCCGAAACGATCGGAGAGCGAGACCTTCTCCTCCACCGCTTCGCCGGGATTGATCGCCGAGGAGCGCTCGTTCTCCATCATGTCGCGCGGCAACAAGTGCCGCCGGTTGGAGGTGGCGTAGAAGAGGGCGTTGCGCGGCCGCCCCTCGACGCCGCCCTCCAGCACGGACTTCAAGGATTTATAGCTCGTCTCGGCGCCGTCGAAGGAAAGATCGTCGCAAAACAGCAGAAAGCCGAACGGCTTTTCGCGCAGAATGGCGAGCAGCGTCGGCAGGCTCTCTATGTCCTCGCGATGAATCTCGATGAGCTTCAGCGGCCGCAAACAATCCTTCTCGCGCGCGACGGCCGCATGAACGGCCTTGACCAGCGAGGATTTGCCCATGCCGCGCGCGCCCCACAGCAAAGCGTTGTTGGCCGGCAGCCCGCGCGCGAAGCGGCGCGTATTGTCGATGAGCTGATCGCGCTGCCGCGCCACGCCCTCGAGCAGCGAGAGATCGACGCGATTGATCTGCGCGACCGCCGAGAATTCGCCGCGCGCCGCCCGCCAGACGAAAGCTTCCGCGCAGGAAAAATCCGGCGCGCGCGGCGGCGGCGGGGCGAGCCGCTCCAGCGCGGCGGCGATGCGCTCGAGCAATGCGAGCTTGTCCTGATCCGACATGAGGGCTCCTCGCCCGCGCGACGGGCGCCGCGCGGGCGCCGTCTTATAGCAGAAGCGGACTGCGCGCGAAATTCATCCCGCCTGCGCACGAGCGCGCCGGGCGCATCTCTTCTGCAGCCAGCGGATGAGTCCGGTGACGAACAGCAGCGGACAGAGCAATCCGCTCGCCATCATCATCAGTGCCCGTCATGCCGAAAGCCTGTCCCGAATGAAGCGGCCATTGCCAGCGTAGGAAGGCGTCCCTTGCCGTTCCATGCGCCGCCTCGAGCACGTCGAGAATCTGCCGGTCGCGAATGACCTCGCTCGGCGCCGCCTGCACCGATTGCGGCGTGTCGATGAGCGGCGTGTCGGTCCGCGTGGCGCTCGACGTCGAGGAGAGGGCATAGCCCGTCTCGCGCGAGCCGTCGCCGGAGCCGCCGCGAGCGCGACCGCCGCGGTCTTCAGCTCGTCGCCCGTTCTCGGCCTGGCGCGAGGCGTCGAAATCCGTCCGCCTGTCGCCGCGGCGACACAGGGACTTTCAGAGCGCCGAGACTTTCGGCTTGCCGACGGGCTTTCCTTCCGGCTTGGCGGGCGCCTTGGCGTTCTCCCAGCCGCCCGGGGGCGGCGGCGCGTCATTGGCGGCGCTGTCCGGCTGCTTGGGGCGGAAGCCGTCGACCAGCGCCTTGGCGGCCGCCATGTCCTTGGAGTCGAGCCGGGCGCGCACCTCGTCGCGTTTCTTGCCGGCGTCCTCGTCGCCCTGCGCGGCGGCGGCCGAGAACCAAAGATATGCCTGCGCCAGATTCTGAGGAACGCCGAGGCCGCGGGCGCAGAGAATGGCCAGATTGAACTGGCTGTCGCGCACGCCATATTCGGCCGCCTTGCGGAACCATTGCGCCGCCTGGTCGTAGTCCGGCTTGCCGTCGCCGCCGCCGGCGAAGAGCACGGCGAGATTATGCATGGCGCGGGCGTTGCCGGCGTCGGCGGCGCGCTTGTACCAGGAGAGCGCCTTGGCGTAGTCGCGCTCGACGCCCATGCCCTTCTCATAGATGGAGCCGAGCCGATATTGCGCCGGGGCGAAGCCCTTGTCGGCCGCCTTCTCGAACCATTGGAAGGCGAGCTTGGGATCGCGCGGCGCGCCGCCGCGGCCCTCCGCATAGCGCAGGCCGAGCTCATATTGCGCATGGGCGTCGCCGGAGGCGGCGATCTCCTTGATGGTCGCGAACACATCCTGGCGCGGCGTCACGGGGGCGGTCGCCGCCGGCGTTCCGATCGCGCCGACCGGCAGAGGATCGATGGTCTGCGCGCCGAAACGTCCGGGGGCCGGAGCCTGCGGATTAGGCGAGAAGGAGCCGACGCCCGAAGCTCCGGGCGCGAGCGAGGGGACGCCGAGCGGTTTCGGAGAGAGGGCCGGCGCTTTGGCGGCGGGCTCCGCCGCGGAGAGCGCCGCGGGAGCGGAAGTCGCGGCGGCGGGCGCGCTCGGCTCCGCGGCGGCGGCGTCCTTGGCGGAAGGCGCGGGCGCGGCGGCTTCCGGCGCCGATTTCTCGGCCGGGACGGAGGCCGTCGCCTCGCTCGGCTCCGCCTGAATGGCGGAGGCCTGCGGCGCCGGATCGTCGAGCGTGACGCGGGCGATCTGATAGGCGCCATAGAGCAGCACCAGCACGCCGACGCCGAGCAGCAGCGGCCGACGCCGCGATTGCAGCGCCGCGCCCACTCCGCCGCCCGTCGCCGCGACTCGCTCGGGCTCCTGTTTCTGCTCGGCGGCGATCTTCTTGGCCGCCTTGCCTTGCGCCGCTTTGCCCTGCGCCGCGGCGGCCTGGGCGTCGACCGCGGCCTGCTGGGCGGCGCGGCGCGCGGCCGCGATGAAATCTTGCTGCACCGAGCCGGAGCGATCATTCTCGCGGGAGATCGTCGGCTCGCGGCGCGGACGGCGCTCGCCCGGCTCCAGCAGCATGTCCTCGACGTCGCCGACCGGCGCCGCCGGCTTCACCCGCGCCGCGGCGCGGGGCGGGGCCTCGGCGGCGGCCGGCTTGGCCTTGCGCAGATTGGTCAGCTCGTCCTCGAACATGGAGAGACGTTCGACGACGCGCTGCAGCGTCTCATGGACGGCGGCGAGCGTCTGATTGGTGCGATGGCCGGCCTCGTCCTGGAAATTGCGGAGCTCGGAGAGCTCCTTTTCCAGCGCCTCCTGCAATCCGCCAGGAACGCCGCTGAGGGCGGTCGCGTCGCGCAGCGCATCCTGCGCGGCCTCGCGGGCGGCGATCTCGGCGACGCGCATGGTGGAGCTGCGCGTCTCCTCGACTTTGGTCGCCAGCGCGCCGAGCGCGCGCTCTATGGCGGAGAAGGAATCGGCGTTGATATCGGAGCGGTCGAGCCGCTCCGCCAGTCGGCCGATCTGCGCTTCCAGCGCGGTGAAAGTGGTGCGGTCGGCGTCCGGATCGAGCGCCGCGTCCATCTTCTGCGCGAGCTGCCCGACCAGCTCCGCCAATTGCAGATTGGCGTCGTCGGCGCGCCGGCGCGCAGTCGAATCGATGCGCGCGGCGAGCTCGGCGTGGACATGGTCGATACGCTCGGCGAGCGCCCGCAATTGCTCCGAGCCCGCCGATTTCTGCGCGCCGGCGGCGACCGGCTGCAAACGCTGCTCGAGCTTCTCGATCTTGCGGCCGAGCTCGTCGAAGCCCGGATGAACGATTCTGGCCTCTGTCGCCGCGTCGATCTTCTCGGCCAGCGAGGCGAACAGCCGCTCGAACTGATTGGGATCGACGCCGGAGCCGCCGCGCTTGCGTTTCATCTCCGCGCGCAGCTCGTCCATATTCTTGGCGATCTCGCGCAATTGCTCCGCATCGGCGGATTGCTGCGTGGGAGCGGCGGGCTGGTGGAGCCGCTGCTCGAGCTTCTCGATCTTGCGGCCGAGCTCGTCCACGGGATGGACGATCTTGGCTTCGGCGGCCGCATCGATCTTTTTGGCGAAGGAGGCGAAGAGCTGCTGGACCTGATCGACGTCGACGCCCGCGCCGCTGCGCTCTATGCGCGCGGCGAGCGATTTGTGGACCTGCTCGATGCGCTCGTTGATCTCGTCGAAGCGCTTGCCGCCGCCCGATTTCGTCGAGATGTTGTCGAGCTTGGCTGCGAAATATTCGAGCCGGCGCTCGAGCGCGGCGAAGGAGCCGCCGATCTCGGTGGAGACGATGGAGCGAATGCTCTGCACGAGCTCGCTCACATCCTTGGCCGTCGCGACATTGACGCCGGCGCTGAGCTCGTCGACCTGCGTCGTAAGCGCGGCGATGCCGGCCTCGAGCTTCTCGATCGGCAGCGGACGGCGCGCGACCGCCTTCAGCAGCTCGTGAATTTCGCGCGTCTCGCCGGCGATCTCGTCGAGGGCGGCGCGATCGGCGCCGCCGGCGGCGTGCTGCTCGGCGAGCTTTTCGTTCAGCGCCCGCACTTCCTCATAGAGGACGTTGACGACCCGGCTCGGATCGAGATCGCGCAAGACCGAGGCGAGATCGGCGGTGAGGCGCTCGATCGGCGCCAACACGATTTCCTCGACGCCATAGTGACGCTGCGCCGCGACGCGCTCGGTCAGCTCGCGCAGAGCGGATTCGACGGCGGCGACGGAGGCGCGCGGCGCGAGATCGACGAGGGCGCGGGAGAGGCCCTCGAGATCGCAGCGCAGAAGATCGATCTGGGCGACGACGGCCGCCTGCTGCTCGCCTTGGACGTGCTGCTCGGCGCGCGTCGCCGCGAGCTGGCGCGAGAGCGCCTCGATGGATTCGGCGAGACCGTCGAAAATCGCCGGCCGCGCCTCGATCGCCGGCCGGACGACTTCCGCCTCGCGGGCGCCGATCTGCTCGCCGAGCGCGCGCTGGCGTTCGGTGATCTCGGCGACGGCGTCGGCGAGCGGACGCCGCGTCGCAGCGCGACGCTCGCGTTCCTGCCTCCTCTCGCTCTCGCGATTGTCGCGCGCGCTCTCGTCGCTCTCCTGTCGACGGCGCGCCTCCGCGGCGCGGCGCCGGTCCTCGGCCTCCTCGTCGAGTCGCGCGGCGATATCGGCGAGCCGCTGGTCGAGCGCGCCGAGCGCGCTCTCGAACTCATAGGCGCGGTCGTCGCTCGAGAGGCTGTCGATGCGCGCCTCGAGCCGCGCCAGAGCGCTGCGGATCGGCTTCACGCCTTCGTCGGGACGGGTGGAGATGCGCTCTTCTATATGGCCGAGCCGCTCCATCACGGCGCCGATATCGTCGCCGAGCCGCGCCCGGCTCGAATGGTTGCGATCGATCAGCCTGGCGAGGCCGGAGAGGGCGTTCGCGGTCTTGCGCTCGCTCTCGGCGGAGCGCCGTTCGAAAAGGGCGACGGCGTCGTCGACGATGGCTTTGGCGTCCACATCGCCGCAGCCGCGGCTGCGAATCGAAACCGGGCGGAAATCCTCATCCGGCTCCTCCTCGCGCAAATCGCGCCTCGGCGAAGCGTCGCGGCGCAGTCGGCCGCGATCATTGCGGCCGTACATGCGAGAGCGCAGCGCGCGGCGACGCGCCGGAGCGGAGGAATCGTCGTCGTCGACGGCGAAGGAACGGTCGTCGATATGCGCTTTTTCTTGCGCTTTTTCTTGGATCACATCATCGAGCCAATCCGAAAGGCTCTTGCCCGAGCGCCGCGCCGCAGCGCGTGCGACATCGCGGGTCTCGTGATGTATGCCTTTGAAGCTCCAGGGAAATGCCTCTGTCATCGGATATCCGGCGGGCTCGACCCGTGTTGGCTCTGGGGAAAACTGGACGAGCGACGACTCGAGAGGCGCGAATCGCGCCGGAACGCTGTGAGGGCGGGGGACGCCATCGCCGGGGAATTTCCTTCGAAGAAGGTAAATAAAGGGTTAACGCTTGCGTGGAGCCGACCGGCGCGCGACCTATTGCGCACGCGGGTCCGGCTCTCTACCTATTGCTGGGCAGAATGCGCCGTCGGAACCATGATTCATTCGTGGAATGAAGGGCTTGGCCGGCGGCGTTCGAATTCGGCCGAGTTGCGATTTCGTAACCACGGAGGCGCATAGTCCCCATTCCCGTCGGCCGATGACCGGGAAACCGCCTATCTCGGGCGAATACCTAGCGAAAACAGACGATCCGCGCAGGGAGAGCCGCTCATGCCGATCTACAAAGCCCCCGTGGACGACACTTTATTTCTGCTGAACGACGTTCTGCATCTCGAACGTTACGGCAATCTCGCCGGCTTCTCCGATGTTCCGCCGGACGTGCTGGCGCAGATCATCGGCGAGGCGGGGAAAATCTGCGAGGAGCGGCTGCAGCCTTTGAACCGCAGCGGCGATGCGGAAGGGTGCGGGTTGGACGCTTCCGGCGAGGTGACGACGCCGGCCGGCTTCAAGGAGGCCTATCGGGAATTCGTCGCCGGCGGCTGGGTGGGGCTGGCGGTTCCGCCCGAATATGACGGACAAGGCCTCCCCTATACGTTGGCCGTGGTGACGAATGAATTCGCCTCGGCGGCCAATATGTCCTTCGCAATGTATCCGGGCCTGACGCAAGGCGCGCTCGCCGCGCTGCTGCGCCATGGCAGCGAGGAGCAGAAGCGCCTCTTCGCGCCGCCCATGGCGGCGGGCCGCTGGACCGGCACGATGAATCTCACCGAGCCGCAATGCGGTACCGATCTCGGCCTGCTCACCACCAAGGCGAGCCCGCGCGCGGACGGCTCCTACGCCATCACCGGGCAGAAGATTTTCATCTCCGCCGGCGAGCATGATCTTTCCGAGAACATCATTCATCTCGTGCTCGCGCGCATCGAAGGCGCGCCGGCCGGGGTGAAGGGAATCTCGCTCTTCATCGTGCCGAAATACGAGGTGAATCCCGATGGGACGCTCGGCGCGCGCAACGCCGTGCGCTGCGGCGCGCTCGAGCATAAGATGGGCATTCACGGCAACGCCACATGCGTGATGAATTATGACGGCGCCAGGGGCTTTCTGGTCGGCGAGCCCAATCGGGGCCTCAATGCGATGTTCGTGATGATGAACGAGGCGCGGCTCGGCGTCGCCGTGCAAGGCCTCGCGCAATCGGAGGTCGCCTATCAGAATGCGGCGGCCTACGCCAAGGAGCGCCTGCAAGGACGCGCGCTCACCGGCGCCAAGAACGCCGGCGGCGGCGCCGATCCCATCATCGTGCATTCCGACGTGCGGCGCGCGCTGATGGAGATGAAGGCCTTCAACGAGGCGGCGCGCGGCCTCGCTCTCGCCACCGCGCTGGACAGCGATATCGCGCATCGCTCTGAGGACGCCAAGGCGCGTCAGGCGGCGGACGATCGTCTCGGCCTGCTGACGCCGGTGCTGAAGGGCGTGCTCACCGATCTCGGCTTCGAGAGCGCGGTGAAGGCGCAGCAGATATGGGGCGGGCACGGCTACATAGACGAGAATGGCGTCGAGCAATTCGTGCGCGACGCGCGCATCACCATGATCTATGAGGGCGCCAATGGCATTCAGGCGCTCGATCTCGTCGGCCGCAAATTGCCCAAGGACAATGGCCGCGCCGCAATGGCCTATTTCGCCGAGGTGAGCGAGTTCATCGCCCATGAGAGTTCCGACGAGATGAAGCCCTTCGTGGAGCCTTTGAAGGCCGCGCTCGGCGATTTGCAAAAGGCCACGATCTGGCTGATGCAGAATGCGCTCGCCAAGCCCGACAATGGCGCCGGCGCATCTTACGATTACATGCATCTCTTTGGCCGCGTGGCGCTCGGCTACACATGGGCGCGCATCGCCCGCGCTGCGCTCGCCAAGAAAAAGGAGGCGCAAGGGGACGGCGCCTGGCTCGACGCCAAGCTGACGACGGGCAAATTCTATATGGAGAAGATGCTGCCCGAGACGGGCTTTCGCCTGGCGCGCATCACGGCGGGCGTCGATACGCTGATGAGTCTGCCGGCGGAGATGTTTTGACGAAGCGAATAGCGAATAGGGAGTAGCGAATAGAGAGAGGCGAGCTACTCGCTGCTCCCTATTCGCTATTCGCCCAGCAACGGAGCTGCTTCATGCCCGAAGCCTATATCTACGACGCCGTGCGCACGCCGCGCGGGCGCGGCAAGCCCGATGGCTCGCTGCATGAGGTGTCGAGCCTCGGCCTCGCCGTCACCGCTCTTTCCGCGCTGAAGGAGAGAAACAATCTCGATGGCGCGCCGGTCGATGATGTGATCCTCGGCTGCGTCGATCCCGTCGGCGAGGCGGGCGGCGACATCGCGCGCGCCGCGGCGATCTCCGCCGGCTATGGCTATGACGTGCCCGGCGTGCAGATCAATCGCTTCTGCGCTTCGGGTCTCGACTCGGTGAATTTCGCCGCTGCGCAGATCATGTCCGGCCAGCACGAGCTGACCATCGGCGGCGGCGTCGAGAGCATGAGCCGCGTCGGCATCGGCGCCTCCGGCGGCGCCTGGCCGGTCGATCCGACCATCGCCATTCCCTCTTACTTCATGCCGCAGGGCGTCTCCGCCGATCTCATCGCGACGAAATATGATTTCTCGCGCGACGATGTCGACGCTTACGCCGTGCAGTCGCAGCAGCGCGCGGCCCGCGCCTGGGAGGAGAAGCGCTTTTCGAAATCCATCGCGCCGGTGAAGGACGTCAACGGCCTCACCATTCTGGATCGCGACGAGCATATGCGCCCCGCGACGGATATGCAGTCGCTCGCCGCGCTGAAGCCGTCCTTCGCTTTCTTCGCCGAGCAGGCGGGCTTCGACGCGGTGGCCATTCAGGCGCATCCCGACGTCGAGAAATTGAATCATGTGCATCACGCCGGCAATTCCTCCGGCATTGTCGACGGCGCCGCCGCTGTGCTGCTCGGCTCGCGCGAGGCGGGCGAGCGCCATGGGCTGAAGCCCCGCGCGAGGGTGCGCGCTTTCGCCAATATTGGCTCCGAGCCGGCGCTGATGCTGACCGGTCCTGTCGATGTGACGAAGAAGCTGCTCGCCAAGGCCGGCATGGGCCTTTCCGACATAGACCTCATAGAGGTGAACGAGGCTTTCGCCGCTGTGGTGCTGCGCTTCATGCAGGCTTTCGGTCTCGACGAAGCAAAAGTGAATGTGAATGGCGGCGCCATCGCCCTCGGCCATCCGCTCGGCGCGACCGGCGCGATGCTGATCGGTACGGCGCTCGACGAATTGGAGCGCAGCGGCCAGTCCACGGCGCTGGTGACGCTCTGCATCGGCGCGGGAATGGGAACCGCGACGATCATCGAGCGCGTGTGAATTTCAAGCCTGCGGGAGCGCCTCATGAACCTCGTCAATTTCCGTTTCGAGACCGGCGCCGACGGCGTCGCTCTGCTCACCTGGGACAGCCCCGACCGCTCGATGAACGTCATCACCTTCGAGGTGATGGACGAATTGGAAAAAGTCATCGACGAGGTGGCGAGCAATCCTGAGATCAAGGGCTGCGTGATCGCATCGGGCAAGCCGGCTTTCTCCGGCGGCGCCGATCTCTCCATGCTGCAGAAGAGCGCGGTGGAATACGCCAAGGCGGTGCGCGAGCAGGGCGAGGAGGCTGCGATGAAGCAGTTCTTCGAAGGCGCGCGCAGACTGTCGCTGCTCTATCGCAAGCTCGAGACCAATGGCAAACCCTTCGCCATCGCCATTCACGGCGCCTGTCTCGGCGGCGCTTTCGAGCTGGCGCTCGCCTGCCATTATCGCGTGCTCTCCGACTCGGACAAGACCAAGGTCGGCCTGCCGGAGATCAAGGTCGGCCTGTTCCCCGGCGCCGGCGGCACGCAGCGCATCGCGCGGCTGATGCAGACGGGCGACGCGCTGCAATTGCTGTTCAAAGGCGAGCAATTGAAGCCCGCCAAAGCCAAGGCCGCCGGACTCGTGCACGAGCTCGCGCCGGAGACTGAGATCGTCGAGCGGGCGCGCGCGTGGATCGTCAATGGCGGCAAGGGCAAGGCGCCCTGGGACGTCGAAGGCTTCAAGCCGCCGTCGGGCCGTGTGTTCTCGCCGGGCGGCATGATGGTGTGGCCGGCCGCCAACGCCATCTACCGCCGCGAGACCTTCGACAATTATCCCGCCGCCAAGGCCATATTGCACAGCGTGTTCGAGGGGCTGCAATTGTCTTTCGATCTCGGCCTGCGCGTCGAGGCGCGCTGGTTCGCGCATATTCTGCGCTCGAAGCAAGCGGCGGCGATGATCCGCTCGCTCTTCCTCTCCAAGAATGAGCTGGAGAAGGGCGCGCATCGGCCGAAGGAAATTCCGCCGGCGAAATTCGCCAAGATCGGCGTGCTCGGCGCCGGCTTCATGGGCGCGGGCGTCGCCTATGTCAGCGCGCTCGCCGGCATAGAGGTGGTGCTGATCGATCGCGATCAGGAGAGCGCCGACAAGGGCAAGGCGGTGATCGACAAGCTCATCTCCGGCCAGGTGTCGCGTGGCCGCGCCACCGCCGCCGAAAGGGAAGCGCTGCTCGCGCGCATCACAGCGACGCCCGATTATGAGAAGCTCGCCGGCGCCGATCTCATCGTCGAGGCCGTGTTCGAGGAGCGCGGCGTGAAGGCGGAAGTGACGAAGAAAGCGCAAGCCGTGGTGGGGCCGGATGTGATCTTCGCCTCCAACACCTCCACTCTGCCGATCACCTCACTGGCCGAGACCTCGCTGAAGCCGGAGAATTTCGTCGGCATTCATTTCTTCTCGCCGGTCGAGAAAATGCTGCTCGTCGAGGTGATCCGCGGCAAGAAGACCAATGACCGCGCCGTGGCGACGGCGCTCGATTTCGTGCGCGTGCTGAAGAAGACGCCGATCGTCGTCAATGATTCACGCGGTTTCTACGCCAATCGCTGCGTGCTGAATTTCGTGCGCGAGGGGCACATAATGCTCACTGAAGGCGTGCCGCCGGCGATGATCGAGACCGCCGCGCGCATGGCCGGAATGCCGGTCGGCCCGCTCTCGCTCAATGACGAGATCGCGCTCGATCTCGCCTGGAAAATCCATCTCGCGACCAAGAAGGATCTCGGCGCAGCCGCCGTCGATCCGACGCAGGAGCGCGTGCTGCATTTCATGGTGGAGCAAGAAGGGCGACTCGGCCGCAAGAACGGCAAGGGATTCTATGATTATCCGGCGACGGGCAAGAAGAGCCTGTGGCCGGGCCTCTCGGCGCTCGCCGACGAGAAGCTCGATCCCGACGCCATAGATGTGGAGGAGCTGAAGCAGCGCTTCCTCGTCGTGCAGGCGGTGGAAGCGGCGCGCGTCTTGTTCGAGGGCGTCGTCACCGATCCGCGCGAGGCCGATGTCGGCTCCATTCTCGGCTTCGGCTTCGCGCCCTTCACCGGCGGCACTTTGTCTTACATCGACGGCGTCGGAACGGCGGCCTTCGTCGCAATTTGCGATGCGCTGACGCAGAAATATGGCGAACGCTTCGCCGCGCCCGCCGAGCTGCGCGAGATGGCGAAGACGGGCGAGAGCTTCTACGGCAAATATGGCGCGCAGGCGAAGGCGGCGTGATGCGTTACAATCAGCTCGGCCGCACAGGCCTCTTCGTCTCGGAAATCTGCCTCGGCGCGATGACGTTCGGCGAGGCGGGCGGCGCTGGAATCTGGGGCGCGATCGCCGATGTCGATCAGCAGGCGGCGACGCGCATCGTCGAGCGCGCTTTCGCGGCGGGCGTCAATTTCATCGATACGGCCGATGTCTATTCCTTCGGCCGCTCGGAGAAAATGGTGGGGCAGGCGCTCGCCGATCTCGGCGTGAAGCGCAAGGATGTCGTCATCGCCACCAAATTCTATGGCGAGACCGGCGCCGGCCCCAATGATCGCGGCGCCTCGCGCGGACACATAATGGACAGCGTCGAGGCGAGCCTCGAGCGCCTGCAGACCGATCACATCGATCTCTATCAGATCCACGGCAATGACGCCGTGACGCCGATAGAGGAGACATTGCGCGCGCTGGACGATCTCGTCTCGCGCGGGTTGGTGCGTTACATCGGCCTCTCCAATTGGCAGGCGTGGCGCATCGCCAAGGCGCTCGGCGTCTCGGAGCGGCTGGGCTTTGCGCGCTATGAGACGGCGCAGGCCTATTATTCCATCGCCGGCCGCGATCTCGAGCGCGAGATCGTCCCGCTTCTCACAGAGGAAAAGCTCGGCCTCATGGTGTGGTCGCCGCTCGCCGGCGGCCTGCTCTCGGGCAAATATGGACCGGGCGCGCCGGAAGGCGCCGAGGGACGCCGCGTCTCTTTCGATTTCCCGCCCGTCGACAAGGATCGCGCCTGGGCTTGCGTCGCGGCAATGCGCGAGATCGGCGCGAAGCATGGCGCGAGCGTCGCCGAGGTCGCGCTCGCCTATGTTCTCGCTAAGCCTTTCGTCACCAGCGTCATCATCGGCGCGAGGCGCATCGATCAGCTCGAGCAAAACCTCGCCGCAGCGAAGCTGCAGTTCACGGCCGATGATCTCGCGCGGCTCGATGCGGTGAGCGCGCTGGCGAAGGAATATCCGGGCTGGATGCTCGAGCGTCAGGGCGCTTTTCGTCGCCCCGCGCCCTTCGAGCCGAAATGAAGCGGTCATGACAGACGCGCCGTCGCGCGCTAAGCTCGCGGCCATTCGCTGCAACCACGAGTCGTCATGCCTATCTTCGCGCTTCCCTTTCCGATGATCGACCCCGTTCTCGTCGAGCTCGGACCGCTGCCCATACGCTGGTATGCGCTCGCCTATATCGCCGGGCTCGCGCTCGGCTGGCTCTATGCGCGCCGCCTCGTCTCGCGCGAGCATTTGTGGGGCGAGGTCGCGCATCCTTCGCGCGAGAGCCTCGACGATCTGCTCGTCTATGTCGCGATCGGCGTCATCATCGGCGGCAGGCTCGGCCATGTGCTCTTCTATGAGCGCGATTTTTATTTCCAGCATCCAGAAGAGATCGTGAAAACCTGGAAAGGCGGCATGGCCTTTCACGGCGGGCTCATCGGCGCGATCGTCGCCATGACCGTCTTCGCCTGGCGCGAGAAGATTTTCGCGCTCACCATCAGCGACATTTGCGCGGCCGTCGCGCCGATCGGAATTTTCTTCGGCCGCCTCGCCAATTTCATCAAGCCGGAAATGTGGGGCCGCGAGAGCGACGTTCCTTGGGCCATGGTGTTTCCCGGCGCGGGCGATGCGCCGCGCCATCCGAGCCAGCTCTATGAGGCGGGGCTCGAGGGCGTCGCGCTCTATATTCTGCTCGCCGTCGCCGTGCAGCGCGGCGCGCTGAAACGTCCTGGCCTCGCGACGGGTCTCTTCGGCGTCGGCTATGGCGTGGCGCGCATCGTCAGCGAATTCTTCCGCGAGCCCGATCATTCGGAGGCGTTGGACAATGGCCTCACAATGGGCATGGCGCTGTCGGCGCCGATGGTGCTGATCGGCGTCGGACTGATCCTCTATGCCTTGCGCCCGCAGAGAGTCGAAGCATGAGCGCATTGCGACAAGACATCGCCGAACTCGTCGCGCAGGACGGGCCGATCACGCTCGAAACCTATATGACGCTCGCCCTGTCGCATCCGTCGAAGGGCTATTACATGACGCGCGATCCTTTCGGCGCGGGCGGCGATTTCATCACCGCGCCGGAGATCAGCCAAATGTTCGGCGAACTCATCGGCCTCTGGGCGCAGGAGGCGTGGCGCGCCGCGCAATCGCCTTCGCCGCTGCGCCTCGTCGAGCTCGGCCCCGGTCGCGGCACGCTGATGAGCGATGCGCTGCGCGTCGCCCGCATCGCGCCGGAATTTCTCTCGGCTTTGGATGTGCATCTCGTCGAGACGAGCTCTCTGCTCGAGGCGCGGCAACGGCAGACCTTGGCCAATGCGCCGATCTCGGCGTCCTGGAGCGCGGATGTCGCGCGCGTTCCAGAGGGGCCGGCGATCATCATCGCCAATGAGTTTTTCGATGCGCTGCCGGTGCGCCATTTCGTGCAGACGGAGCGCGGCTGGAGCGAGCGCCTCGTCGGCCTGGACGAGAGCGGCGCGCTCGCCTTCGGCGTCGGCGAGGGCGTGGAGCCCGATCTCACCATCGCGGCGCCGGAAGGCTCGATCATAGAGATCGGCGCGATCGGCGCGCGCATCATGGGCGATATCGCCGCGCGTCTCGTCGCGCAGGGCGGGGCGCTGCTCGTCATCGACTATGGCTATACGCAGACCGCGCTGGGCGAGACATTGCAGGCGGTGTCGCGCCACGCCTATGTCGATCCGCTGGAGGCGCCGGGCGAGGCCGATCTCACCACCCATGTCGATTTCGCGGCGCTGGCGCGCGCCGCCGCCGCAGCCGGCGCGAAAGTGCAAGGGCCGGTGACGCAGGGCGCCTTTCTGCGCCAGCTCGGCGTCGTCGAGCGCGCGGAGGCGCTGAAGAAGCGCGCGACCACAGAGCAGCGCGCCGAGATCGACATTGCGCTCGCGCGTCTCATCGGCGCCGGCGATCCCAAGCGTGACATGGGCGAATTGTTCAAGGTCATCGCCGTGACGCATCCCGACATGCCGCTTCTGCCAGGGTTTTTCCAATGACCGAGACGATGGAGGCGCCGGGCGCGCTCGGCGCCGGCAATCTCGCTCTGCCGGGCGTTCGCCACGCTTTCTTCACGCGCGCCGGCGGCGTGTCGGAGGGCGTCTACGCCTCGCTCAACGGCGGCGTCGGCTCTAATGACGAAACCGCGCGTGTCGCCGAGAATCGCGCGCGCATGGCGCGGCGCATCGGCGCTGAGGCGCATCGTCTGCTCGTGCCCTATCAGATTCATTCGCGCGACGCGCTCTATGTCGCCGAGCCTTGGGCCGAGACGGAGCGGCCGCGCTGCGACGGTCTCGTCACCGATGTCGAAGGGCTGGCTCTCGGCGTCACCGGCGCCGATTGTGGAATGCTGCTCTTCGCCGATGCGCGCGCTGGAGTCATCGGCGCTTGCCATGCGGGATGGAAGGGCGCGCTCACCGGCATGATCGAGGCGACGATCGCTCTGATGGAGACGCGCGGCGCGCATCGCGCCGATATTCATGTCGCGCTCGGCCCGGCCATCGGCCGCGACAGCTACGAGGTGGGCGGCGAGTTCGTCGAGCGTTTCCTCGCCGAGGATGCGGCCTTCGCGCGGTTCTTCACGCCTTCGACGCGCGATGGGCATTCCATGTTCGATCTGCCCGCTTTCATCACGCGGCGCGTCGAAGCGGCGAATGTCGCTTCTTTCGAGAATTTGCGCATCGATACTTATGCGGATGAGGCGCGCTGCTTCAGCTATCGCCGCAGCGTGCATCGCAAGGAGCCGGATTATGGGCGGCTGGTGTCGGCGATCGCGATCGGCTACGCCTGTTAATCAGAAACAGGCTTTTTTCGTATGGATTCGAGTTCCGCGCGGCAGACTTTCTCCAATGGTTGGAGGTCGCTCTGCGCGAGCTTCCATAGGACTGCGGCGGCGACTGTCTCGTAGCTGTGCCGGAGCACATTGCCGATGCCGGCCACTTTCCGCCAAGGAATTTCCGGATGACGCGTTTTCAGCTCATCATCGAGATGCCGGCTGGCTTCGGAAATGATCTCGACGCCTCGTTCGACGAGCCATTGTCGCCGCCAATCGGCTTCGAAATCGTCGAGCGAGGCCTCCGCCATGCACTCGTGAATGCGCTCTATGGCTTCGAGGATGTCCTGTAGGCGCGGAACATTCGAAGGGATCGCCATCAGAACACACGCAACGCGGTTACTTCGATCCGTTCCCGCAACGCCTTGTGCAAGCTGTCGCGAGTCATGATGTCGACTGGGGTCCCGAGAAGGTCGCGCGCATAATCCTTTAGGTCCATCAGTTCGAAAAGGCCGAGCTCGCCTTTTCGATAGTCGAAAAACAAATCGACATCCGATGTCGAGCCGGCTTCGTCGCGAGCGGTGGAGCCGAACAAATAGAGACTGAGCACACCGAGCCGTCGCAGCTCGGCTTCGTGCGCTCTCAGTCGTTCCATGGCCTCGTCGCGTCTCATGGCTCTCGCTATAGGCTCACGCCTGCGCCTTCTCCATCATATCGACGAAGCGCGCGAAGAGATAATGGCTGTCCTGCGGGCCGGGCGAGGCCTCGGGGTGGTGCTGCACGGAGAAGGCCGGGCGATCGGCCAGCGCAATGCCGCAATTGGAGCCGTCGAACAGCGAGCGATGCGTCTCGGCGACATTGGCCGGCAGGCTGTCGCGATCCACGGCGAAGCCATGGTTCATCGAGACGATCTCCACCTTGCCGGTGGTGAAATCCTTCACTGGATGATTGGCGCCGTGATGGCCCTGCGGCATTTTCTGCGTCTTCGCGCCGACGGCGAGCGCCATCATCTGATGGCCGAGGCATATGCCGAAGGTGGGAATTTTCGCCGCCAATAGCTCGCGAATGGTGGGCACGGCGTATTTGCCGGTCTCGGCCGGATCGCCCGGCCCGTTTGAGAGAAACACGCCATCCGGCGAAAGCGCGAGAATATCCGTCGCGCTGGTCGTCGCCGGCACCACGATCACCTCGCAGCCGGCCTCGGCCAGCAGCCGCAGAATATTGCGCTTCACGCCATAATCCACGGCAACGACGCGGAGCTTCTTCCCGTCGCGCTTGCCATAGCCGGAGGCCTGCCGCCACACGGTCTCGTCCCATTCATAGCGCGCAGGCGCGGTGACGGAGGGCACGAGATCCATGCCATCAATGCCCGGCCAGGCGGCGGCCTCGGCGCGCAGCGCGGCGAGGTCGAACACGCCGTCCGGCGCGAAGGCGATGACGGCGTTCTGCATGCCCTTCTCGCGGATCAGAGCCGTCAGCGCGCGTGTGTCCAGGCCGCAGAGGCCGATGATCCCCCGTGCGGCGAGCCATTCGCCGAGCGGCCGCAGCGCGCGATAATTGGACGGGTCGCTCGACGGCGCCGCGACGATCACGCCGCGCACGCCGGAGCGGCTGTCGAGATCGACGGTCTCGACGTCCTCGTCATTGACGCCGACATTGCCGATATGGGGAAAGGTGAAGGTGACGATCTGCCCGGCGTAGGAGGGATCTGTGAGGATTTCCTGATAGCCGGTCATGGCGGTGTTGAAGCAGACCTCGCCGACGGCCGAGCCCACGGCGCCGAAGCCGAAGCCGAAGCCGAAAATCGCCTCGCCGCTGGCGAGAACCAGAACCCCCGTGTGGACCGGAACCGTCCAACCCGTCGCTGCGTCTTGATCCGGGCTCATCCGCGCTCTATGCCTCACCTCATCCGCCGGCGCGCCGCCATCGGGCGCCCGCCATCCCTCGAAAAATCTAGATTGCCGCGATCCTTTCGGATCGCAAGCACGTCTAGAACATTTCACTGCGAAGTGGAAATACAATGCGCGAACGTTTCACGGCCGACCTCAAGGCGGCGATGAAGAGCGGCGAAAAGCAAAAGGTCGAGACGATCCGCATGATCACCGCGGGGCTCAAGGATCGCGACATCGAGGCGCGCGCCACGGGCAAGACGCTCGGCGACGACGATATTCTCGCTCTGCTGCAGAAAATGGTGAAGAGCCGCCAGGAATCGGTGGAAATCTACGAGAAGGGCGGCCGCCCCGAGCTCGCCGAGAAGGAGCGCGCCGAGATCGCGGTGATCACGGAATATCTGCCCCAGCAGCTCGGCGAGGCCGAGGTCGCCGAGGCGATAAAGGCCGCGATCGCCGAGACCGGCGCCGCCTCGATCAAGGATATGGGCAAGGTCGTCGCCGCGCTCAAGGCGAAATACACAGGCCGTATCGATTTCGGCAAGGCGAGCGCCGCGGTCAAGGCGGCGCTCGGCGGCTGAGAGCAATCGGGTGATCGAGGAGCGCCGCTCGGAGAGGCGTTTCCACCTCCCCCTCGAGGGGGGAGGTCGAGCGCCGAAGGCGATCGGGAGGGGGTGACGCCCCGAATCTCTGCAGTGAAACCCCACCCCGGACCGCTTCGCGGTCCGACCCTCCCCCTGAAGGGGAGGGTGAGCGCGCCTCACTCCGCTGGTTCGGCCACGCGCGTCTCATAGTTGAGCACGGGGGCGAGCCAGCGCTCGATCTCGGCGGCGGAGACGCCCTTGCGCGCGGCGTAATCCTCGACCTGATCGCGCTCCACTTTGGCGACGCCGAAATAATGCGCCTGCGGATGCGCGAAATAGAGTCCGCTCACCGATGAGGCCGGTGTCATGGCGTAGCTCTCCGTCAGCGCCACGCCGGTGCGCTTCGTCGCCTCCAGCAGATCGAAGAGCGTCGCCTTTTCCGTATGGTCGGGCTGCGCCGGATAGCCGGGCGCCGGGCGAATGCCGCGATAATCCTCGCCGACCAGCTGCTCCGGCGTCAGCGTCTCATCCGCAGCATAGGCCCAGAACTCGCGGCGAACGCGCTGATGCATGCGCTCGGCGAAAGCTTCGGCGAGGCGATCGGCCAGCGCCTTCACCATGATCGCCCCGTAATCGTCATTGGCGCGGGCGAAGCGCTCGGAAATTTTCGCCTCCTGCGCGCCGGCGGTGACGACGAAGGCGCCGATGTAATCCGCCTTGCCGGAGCCCTCCGGCGCGACGAAATCGCTCAGCGCGACATTGGGCTTGCCGTCGCGACGCGTGAGCTGCTGGCGCAGCGTGTGCAGCGTCGCGAGCCGCTCGACGCGGCCCTCGCCTGTATAGAGCGCGATATCGTCGCCGACGGCGTTGGCGGGCCAGAATCCGATGACGGCCTTGGGATTGAACCAGCGCTCTTCGACGATGCGCGCGAGCATCGCCTGCGCATCCTCGAGCAATTGCCGCGCCGCCGGCCCGCGCTCGGGATCGTCGAGCAGAGCGGGATAGCGGCCCTTGAACTCCCATGTCTGGAAGAAGGGCGTCCAATCGATATAGGGAACCAGCTCCGCGACATCATAGGAAGCGAAGACGCGCGCGCCGAGGAATGTCGGCTTGGGCGGCGCATAGGCGGCCCAATCGATTTTCAGCGCATTGGCGCGCGCGGCGGCGAGCGAGACGCGTTGCTTGTCGGCCTGCGCGCGCGCGTGAGCGTCGGCGACCTTCTCATATTCCTCGCGCGTCTTGGCGACATATTCGGCGCGCGAAGATTGCGACATCAGCGCCTGGGCGACGCCCACCGCGCGCGAGGCGTCGGTCACATAGACGGCCTGACCCTTGGTGTAATTGGGGCTGATCTTCACCGCCGTATGCACGCGGCTCGTCGTCGCGCCGCCGATGAGCAGCGGCGCGTCGAAACCTTCGCGCTCCAGCTCCGAGGCGACGAAGCACATTTCGTCGAGCGAAGGCGTGATGAGGCCGGAGAGGCCGATGATGTCGACCTTTTCGGCTTTCGCCGTCTCGAGAATCTTGGCGGTCGGCACCATCACGCCGAGATCGATGATCTCGAAATTATTGCAGCCGAGCACGACGCCGACGATATTCTTGCCGATGTCGTGAACGTCGCCCTTCACCGTCGCGAGAAGAATCTTGCCGGCGGTGGAGCGCGTCTCCTTGTTCTCCTCCATGAAGGGCAGGAGATGCGCCACGGCCTGCTTCATCACGCGCGCGGATTTCACTACTTGCGGCAGGAACATTTTGCCCTGGCCGAAGAGATCGCCGACGACATTCATGCCTGCCATCAGCGGACCTTCGATCACATCGAGCGGACGCGTGCTCGAGAGACGCGCCTCTTCCACATCCTGCTCGATATAATCGGCGACGCCATTGACCAGCGCATATTCCAAACGCTTCTCGACGCTGGCCTCGCGCCACGCGGCGTCCTTCTCCGCGGCCTTCGCGCCCGCGCCTTTGAAGCGCTCGGCCATTTCGACGAGGCGCTCGGTCGCGTCGGGACGACGATTGAGCACGACGTCTTCGCAGGCTTCGCGCAGCTCGGGGTCGATCTTCTCATAGACGGCGAGCTGGCCGGCGTTGACGATGCCCATATCCATCCCCGCCGCAATGGCGTGATAGAGGAAGACGGAGTGCATCGCCTCGCGCACCGGCTCATTGCCGCGGAAGGAGAAGGAGAGGTTCGACACGCCGCCTGACACATGCGCATGCGGCAACGTCGTCTTGATCGCGCGCGCGGCGTCGATGAAATCGACGCCGTAATTGCAGTGCTCGTCGATGCCGGTCGCGACCGCGAAAATATTGGGATCGAAGATGATGTCCTGCGGCGCGAAGCCCACTTCCTGCGTGAGAATCTTATAGGCGCGGCCGGAGATTTCCACCTTGCGCGCGAAAGTGTCGGCCTGGCCCGCCTCGTCGAAGGCCATGACGACGACGGCGGCGCCATAGCGCTTCACCTTGGTCGCCGCCTCGATGAATTTCTCCTCGCCTTCCTTCAGCGAGATCGAGTTGACGACGCCCTTGCCCTGCAGGCATTGCAGGCCGGCCTCGATCACCTCGAATTTCGACGAATCCACCATCACCGGCACGCGCGCTATGTCGGGCTCGGCGGCGAGGAGATTCAAGAACTCGACCATTGCCTTTTTGGAATCGAGCAGGCCTTCGTCCATATTGACGTCGATGACCTGCGCGCCATTGGCGACCTGATCGCGCGCCACATCCAGCGCCGCGGCGTAATCGCCGGCGGTGATGAGCTTGCGGAACTTCGCCGAGCCGGTGACATTGGTGCGTTCGCCGACATTGACGAAGGGGATGTCCTTCGTCAGCGTGAACGGCTCGAGGCCAGCGAGGCGCAGCAGCGGCGCGATCGTCGGAACAGCGCGCGGCGCGACGCCTTTCACGGCGCCGGCGATGGCGGCGATATGCGGCGGCGTCGTGCCGCAGCAGCCGCCGACGACATTGACGAGACCGGACTTGGCGAATTCGCCGACGAGCTCGGCCATATATTCCGGGCTCTCGTCATAGAGGCCGAATTCATTGGGCAGGCCGGCGTTGGGGAAGGCGCAGATTCGCGTGTCGGCGATGCGCGCGACTTCCGCGATATGCTGGCGCATCTCGCGCGCGCCGAGCGCGCAATTGAAGCCGATGGAGAAGGGCTTCGCGTGCTGAATCGAGTTCCAGAAGGCGGCCGCCGTCTGGCCGGAGAGCGTGCGGCCGGAGAGATCGGTGATGGTGCCGGAGATCATCACCGGAAAGCGCGTGCCGACCTTCTCGAATGCGTCCTCCACCGCATAGATCGCCGCCTTGGCGTTCAGCGTGTCGAAGATCGTCTCGATCAGGAGAATATCGGCGCCGCCCTCCAGCAGGCCGAGCGCCTCCTCGAGATAGGCGGCGCGCAGATCGTCGAAAGTGACGGCGCGAAAGCCGGGATTGGAGACGTCCGGCGAGATCGAGGCGGTGCGATTGGTCGGCCCCATGGAGCCGGCGACGAAGCGCGGCACGCCGGTCTCGCGCGCGACTTCGTCAGCCGCGGCGCGGGCGAGGCGCGCGCCTTCGTAATTGAGCTCATAGACGATGTGCTCGAGCCCGTAATCGGCCTGCGCGATAGAGGTGCAGGAGAAAGTGTTGGTCTCGATAATGTCGGCGCCGGCTTCGAGATAGGCGCGATGAATCGCCTTGATCGCCGCCGGCTGCGTCAGCGTCAGCAGATCATTGTCGCCGCGCAAATCCTTCTCATGATCCTTGAAGCGCTCGCCGCGAAAATCGGCCTCGGTGAATTTGTGGCGCTGGATCATCGTGCCCATGGCGCCGTCGAGCACGAGAATGCGCTCGCTCGCCGCATTCTCCAGCGCCGCCTGAATCTTCGGTCCGTGGGTCTTGTCGAAACTCATGCTGCGGCTTTCTCGGTGACCGGGCGCACGCCCAGAAGATGACAGATCGCGAAGACGAGATCGGCGCGATTATTGGTGTAGAAGTGGAATTCTCTCACGCCGTTCTCGGCGAGGCCGAGCACCTGCTCGGCGGCGACCGCGGCGGCGATGAGGCGGCGCGTGACGGGATCATCGTCCAATCCCTCGAAGCGATGCGCGAGCCAATCGGGCACGCTCGCGCCGGCCTTGCGCGCGAAATTGGCCGTCTGCTTGAAGTTCTGCACCGGCATGATGCCGGGCACGATCGGGATCGCGATTCCCCGCGCGCGCGCCTTGTCGAGAAAGCGAAAATAGACGTCGTTCTCGAAGAAGAATTGCGTGATGGCGCGCGTCGCGCCGGCGTCGATCTTGGCCTCGAGCGCATCGAGATCATCGTCGATCGTGCGGCTCTCGGGATGGCCTTCTGGATAGGTGGAGACGGAAATCTCGAAATCGCGGATGGCGCGAATGCCGCGCACGAGCTCGGTGGAGCTGCGATAGCCCTCTGGATGCGGCTCGAATCGCGTGCCGACGCCGGTCGGCGGATCGCCGCGCAGCGCGACGATATGGCGAACGCCGGCGTTCCAATAGTCGCGCACGATCTCGTCGATCTCCGCGCGCGCGGCGGAGACGCAGGTCAGATGCGCGGCGGGGAGAATGTCGGTCTCGGCGGCGAGGCGCGCGACGATATTATGCGTGCGCTCGCGCGTGGAGCCGCCGGCGCCGTAAGTGACGGAGACGAATTTGGGCTTCAAAGGCGCGAGCCGCGCGATCGAATCCCAGAGCTGCGCCTCCATCTCCGGCGTCTTCGGCGGGAAGAATTCGTAAGAAATATCGAAATGGCCCGGAGGCCACAGGCTGCGATTGTCGGACATCATGCGGTCTCGAAGCTGGCTTTGGGCAAAGGATCGGCGATGACGCGAGGATCTTGCGCCAGCCACAGGGATACGGTGAGCTTCGCGCCGTCGTCGGCGGAAGGCGCGAGATCGCGATGGCGCAGAATCTCGAGGCCGGCCTGCTCCAGCAAAGTCGTGACCTCCTGCTGCGAGAAGCCGAGGCGGCGATGCGCATGCTCGTCGCGCAAGGTCTCCTCGCGATGCGGCGCGAAATCGACGACCAGCAGCCTGCCGCCGGGCGCGAGCGTGCGCGCCGCCTCACGCAAGGCGCGGCCGGGATCGTCGAGATAATGCAGAACCTGATGCACGATGACGAGATCGCAGCTGCCCCGTTCGATCGGCAGCGCATACATGTCGCCCTGGCGCAGCTGCACATTGCGTGCGCCGGCTTTTTCCAGCCGTCCGCGCGCGACGCCGAGCATTGCGGAGGAGAGATCGACGCCGATGGCCTGCTCCGCCTGCGGCGCGAACAGCTCCAGCATGCGGCCGGCGCCGGCGCCGAGATCGAGCAGGCGGCGCAGCGGCTTCTCGCCCACCGCCTCGCGCATGGCGGCCTCGACTTGCGCCTCCGGCACATGCAGCGAGCGGATCGCGTCCCATTCGGGCGCATGCTCTGCGAAATAGCGGGCGGCGGCGTCGGCGCGGGCCTGCCGCACCTCGGCGAGGCGGGCGCGGTCGCCGGCGATGCGGGGATCCAGCGGATCGAGCCAGGAGACGACGCTGCGGGCGATCTCGCCGGGCGCATCCGCCGAGGCGAGGCGGAAGAAGGCCCAGGCGCCCTCGCGGCGGCGCTCCACCAGCCCGGCCTCCACCAAAAGCTTCAAATGGCGGGACACGCGCGGCTGCGACTGGCCGAGGATGGCCACGGCCTCGCTCACCGTCAGCTCCGTCTCGGCCAATAGACCGAGCAGGCGCAGACGCGTCTCCTCGCCCGCCGCATTGAGGGCGGCGAGCGCGGGCTCGAGCAAAAGAGGGCGAGACTCGGTCATTTGGCCTTTGTCGGGGGCTCGACTGATTAGATATAAAGATATCTATATGCGTCGTCTCTACGAAAATCAAGACGCGCGGCGGCTCCCCCGGCAAGGCTGGACTTCGATTTCGTCGGCCATAGATGAGACCGCGTTGGCGGTGCGCATGTGGCGGCGGTTAGGACAAACTTCTCGAAGCTCGGAGCGGCTACCCGACGCGGCTTATGTCGAGCTCGTCGATATGGTCGTGCGCCCGGCGCTGCCCGTGGTCTTCATGGGCGTCGCTCTTGCCTGCGTCGGCCTGCTGCTCGCCTCGCGCAAGCAGGATATCGTGCTGCTCGTTTTGACCTTCGCCGCCATGGCTGTGGATGTCGCGAGCGTTTTCATGGTGCTCGCCTATCGGCGGCGCACGGCCGAGGCGACGATCGTCGCCGATGAGGCGCGGCTCTGGGAGAGGCGCTACGCCCTCGGGCTTTTTTCCTTCGCCGCACTGCTCGGCGCGATCAATGCGCGCGGCTTGTTCTCGGCGCATCCCGTCGATTCGGCGCTGGTGCCGATGCTGACATCGGGCATGGCCTTCGTCTTCGCCGGCGGCGTGCTCTCCAATGTCGCCTTTCGACCGCGACTATGCGGCATCGGCATCGCGCTGTCGGCGACGCCGACCATCGCCGGCTGCCTCGATCGCGCGGCGCAGGCGACCGACATTCATGTCGCTGTCGGCTTCGCTTTGCAGGCGCTGCTGCTGACCGGCTTCGCGCTCGCCGGGCTCGGCTGGGCCTCGGTGACTTACGAGGGGGCGGTCCGGCAGATCGTCTCCAAGCTCGATTTCGCCATTATGGCGCGGCGCGACGATCTGACCGGCCTCTCCAACCGCGTCGAATTGCGCGACCGATTCGACGCCGCCGTCGCCGGCCTGAGCGAGGAGAGCGATCTTCTGGCGATCCTCTGCCTCGATCTCGATCGCTTCAAAGCCGTCAACGACTCTTACGGCCATTTGACCGGCGACATGCTGCTGCGCGCCGCGGCGGGCCGCCTTTCGTCGGCGGTGCGCCGGGAGGATACGGCGGCGCGGCTCGGCGGCGACGAATTCGTCGTGCTGCAGACCGAGCTTCGGCGGCCGGGCGAGGCGCTGCTGCTCGCCCATCGCATCATTCGCGCCCTCGGCGCGCCTTATGAGATCGAAGGGCGCACAATTCAGATCGGCGTCAGCATAGGCGTGGCGATCGCGCCCCGCGACGGCGTGACGCTCGAGCAGCTCATCGCCCGCGCCGATGCGGCGCTCTACCGGATGAAACGCAGCGGGCGCGGCGGAGTCGTCTTCGCGGACGAGCCGCCGCCCCCTTCCGCCGCCAATGATTTGTGAGCGCGAAAAAGGGCGCCGAATTGGTCGGCGCCCGCCGCCCCGGCGGAATGCGTCATGCGGCAATTTCCGGCAAAAGGCCGCGCTTTCCCGCTGGCGCGATTGACAGGGCGCCGAGCGCATAAGCTAATCGCCCGTCGCCCTTTCCGGCGTCGCTTCGAGGAGGCGCAGCAGCTCCCGTGTCGATCAAGGTCGCGCTCCACCATCTCACCCATTACAAATACGACCGGCCGGTCGCGCTCGGGCCGCAGGTGATCCGGCTGCGGCCCGCTCCGCATTGCCGCACCCGTGTGCCGAGCTATTCGCTCAAGATCGCGCCCGCCGAGCATTTCATCAACTGGCAGCAGGACCCGCATGGCAATTGGCTGGCGCGCCTCGTCTTTCCGGAGAAGGCGGAGGAATTCCGCATCGAGGTCGACCTCCATGCGGAAATCGCCGTCTACAACCCTTTCGATTTTTTCGTCGAACCTTATGCCGAGAGCTTTCCCTTCGCCTATCCTCAGGAACTGCGGACCGAACTCGCCTCCTGTCTCGAGGCGGAGGAGCTGGGACCGCTGACCGAGGCCTTCGTCGAGGCCGTGCGCCCGCGCGAGGCGGTCGCGATCGTTCCCTTCCTCGTCGCGCTCAATGCGCGGCTGCAACGCGACATTCGCTATGTGATCCGCATGGAGCCCGGCGTGCAGACGCCGGACGAGACGCTCGCCGCCGGGACCGGCTCCTGCCGCGATTCGGCCTGGCTGCTCGTGCAGATATTGCGCCGCCTCGGCCTCGCGGCGCGTTTCGTCTCCGGCTATCTCATTCAATTGAAGGCGGACGTCGATCCGATCGAGGGCCCGACCGGAACCGATCATGATTTCACCGATCTGCACGCCTGGGCCGAGGTCTATATTCCCGGCGCCGGCTGGATCGGCCTCGACGCCACCTCCGGCCTCTTTTGCGGCGAGGGGCATCTGCCTTTGTGCAGCGCGCCGCATTATCGCTCGGCCGCGCCGCTCTCCGGCGTCGTCGAGCCGGCGGAGGTCGAGTTCGGTTTCGAGATGAGGGTGCAGCGCATCCGCGAGGCGCCGCGCATCACCGCGCCTTTCTCGGACGAATCCTGGGCGAGGCTCGACGCGCTCGGCGAGAAGGTCGACGAAGACATCCGGGCTCAGGACATGCGCCTCACAATGGGCGGCGAGCCGACCTTCGTCTCCATCGACGATTTCCAGGCGCCGGAATGGAACACCGCCGCCGTCGGCCCCACCAAGCGCGCCCGCGCCGACGATCTGGTGCGGCGCCTGCACGAGCGTTTCGCCAAAGGCGGCTTCCTGCATTACGGGCAGGGCAAATGGTATCCGGGCGAGAGCCTGCCGCGCTGGGCCTTCGCGATCTATTGGCGCAAGGACGGCAAGCCCGTCTGGCGCGACCCCGATCTCGTCACCCGCATCGGCTCGACTCAAATCCCGACGATCCAGCAGGGCGAGGAGTTCGTCGTCGATCTCTCCGAGCGTCTGGGGCTCGGCCGGCGCTATGTGATTCCGGCCTTCGAGGATCCCTCTCATTGGCTGCTGAAGGAGGGCTCGCTCCCGGTCAATGTCGATCCGCTCGATTCGAAGATCGACGACGCGGAGGAGCGCGCCCGCATGTTGCGCGCCTTCGAGCGCGGCCTGTCCAAGCCCGCCGGCTATGTTCTGCCCGTGCAGCGCTGGAACGCCCGCGCCGAGCGGCGCTGGGTGTCGGAGCGCTGGCCGCTGCGGCGCGGACGGCTCTTCCTCGCGCCGGGCGATTCGCCGATCGGCCTGCGCCTGCCGATCAGCTCGCTGCCCTGGATTCCGCCGAGCGCCTATCCCTATAGCTGGCAGCAGGACCCGAGCGAGCCGCGGCCGCCGCTGCCCGATCCCGCGCAATTCCAGCAGATCTACGAGAGCAGCGCGCTCTATGATCGTCAGGAGCAGAGCGAGCAATTCATCGTCGAAGGCGCGGTGCGCACCGCGCTGGCCGTCGAGCCGCGCGACGGCGTGCTCTGCGTCTTCATGCCGCCGGTTTCGACGCTCGAGGATTATCTGGAGCTGCTGACCGCGGTGGAGGCGACCGCCAAGGCGATGAATCTGCCGGTTCACATCGAGGGCTATCCGCCGCCGGTCGATCCGCGCCTCGAGGTCATCAAGGTCACGCCGGACCCCGGCGTCATCGAGGTGAACATCCATCCGGGCGACACATGGCGTGACGCCGTCGCCACCACCACGGGCCTCTATGAGGACGCCCGGCAATCGCGGCTGACGGCCGATAAATTCCTGATCGACGGCCGCCAGACCGGCTCCGGCGGCGGCAATCATGTCGTGCTCGGCGGCCGCACGCCTTTCGATTCGCCCTTCCTGCGCCGGCCGGATCTGCTCAAGAGCCTCGTGCTCTATTGGCAGCGCCATCCGTCGCTCTCCTATCTCTTCTCGGGCCTCTTCATCGGTCCGACGAGCCAGGCGCCGCGGCTCGACGAGGCGCGTCACGATTCGCTCTATGAGATGGAGATCGCGCTCGCCAATGTGCCGGAGGCGGGGACGACGAATTTCCCGCCCTGGATCGTCGATCGCCTGTTCCGCAATCTGCTCGTCGACGTGACCGGCAACACGCATCGCGCCGAAATCTGCATCGACAAGCTCTATTCGCCGGACAGTCCGACCGGACGCCTCGGCCTCGTCGAGTTCCGCTCTTTCGAGATGCCGCCGGACGCGTGCATGAGCCTCGCGCAGCAATTGCTGCTGCGCGCGCTCGTCGCCTGGTTCTGGCGCGAGCCGCAGAGGGGCGGGCTGGTGCGCTGGGGAACGGCGCTGCACGACCGCTTCATGCTGCCGCATTTCGTTTGGCGCGATTTCCTCGACGTGCTCGGCGATCTGCAGGGGGCGGGCTATGCTTTCGAGCCGGAATGGTTCGAGGCGCAGAAGGAATTCCGCTGCCCGCTCGCCGGCCGCGTCGAACATGGCGGGGTGGAGCTCGAGATTCGGCAGGCGCTGGAGCCCTGGCATGTGCTGGGCGAGGAAGGCGTCGCCGGCGGCACGGCGCGCTTCGTCGATTCCTCGGTGGAGCGCGTCGAGGTGAAGGCCAAGGGCTTCGTCCCCGGCCGCCATGTGATCGCCTGCAACGGCCGCCGCGTGCCCATGGCCAGCGCCGGCGCCTCGGGGGAGGCGGTGGCGGGCGTGCGCTTCAAGGCCTGGCAGCCGGCCTCGGGAATGCAGCCGACCATCCCAGTCCACTCGCCGCTGACCTTCGACGTGATAGACAGCTGGAGCGAGCGCTCGCTCGGCGGCTGCGTCTATCACACGGCGCATCCGGGCGGTCGCAGCTACGACACTTTTCCGGTAAACTCCCATGAGGCGGAGGCTCGCAGGCTGGCGCGGTTCCAGGATCACGGCCATACGCCCGGCAGGGTGAGGCCGCCGCGCGAGGAGCCGGCGGGAGAGTTCCCGCTGACTTTGGACCTGCGGAGGAGTTGTGCCGGCTGAGCGGACGATCGATGCGAGCACGGGAGAAGCGGCGCGGCGAGTCGCCTCCTGGATCGCCCGTTATGCGCCGCCGAAGGGCGTGCCGGACGAGCTGGTCGGCCCGGACGGACGCGTGCGTCCCCATTGGGCGAGCCTGCTCGACACGCTGGGAGGCCTCAGCCGCGAGGATATAGACGATCGTTTCGCCGCCGCCGGACGTCGCATCCGCGACATGGGCGTCTCCTATCGCGTGCTCGGCGAAAACAAAGAGCGCACCTGGCCGCTGAGCCGGCTGCCGCTGCTGCTGCCGCAGGCCGAATGGCGCGAGATCGCCGCGGGCGTCGCCCAGCGCGCCGAGCTGCTCGACATGGTGCTGCGCGACGCCTATGGCGAGCAGCGCCTCGTCAAGGAGGGCGCGCTGCCGGCGGCGGTCGTCGCCGGCTCGCCGGATTACATTCGCCCGATGAGCGGCGCGACGCCGCCGGGCGGACGCTGGCTGCGCTTTTACGCCGCCGAGATCGGCCGTGGCCCGGACGGACGCTGGTGGGTGCTCGGCGACCGCGCCCAGGCGCCCTCGGGCGCCGGCTATTCGCTGGAGAATCGGCTGGTGATGGCGCGCACCTTCCCGCGCCTCTATCGCGACATGAAGGTCGAGCGGCTCGCGCCCTTCTTCCGCGATTTCCGCGCCGCCCTCGCCAAGGCCGCGCAACAGAAGGACCCGCGCATCTGCCTGCTGACGCCCGGCCCGTTCAGCGAATCCTATTCCGAGCAGGTGAGCCTCGCGCGCTATCTCGGTTTTCTGCTGGTCGAAGGCGCCGATCTCGTCACCAGCGAGCGCAAGCTGCATGTGCGCACCATCGCCGGGCTGAAGCGCGTCGATGTGGTGTGGCGCAGAGTCGACGCCGATTGGTGCGATCCGCTGGAGCTGAACGCCGCCTCGCATCTCGGCGTGCCGGGACTGCTCGACACGATTCGCGAGGGCAATGTCACCATCGCCAATATGCCGGGCGCCGGCCTCATCGAATCGCGCGCTCTGCTCTCCTTTCTGCCGGCCATCGCCCGCCGCCTGCTCGGCGAGGATCTGCGCCTCGCCAATATCGCGACATGGTGGTGTGGCCAGGACGAGGCCCGCGACGCCGTGCTCGCCTCGCTCGAGGACCGCGCCGTCGCCCCCGCCTTCGGCGAGCATCTCGCCGGCTTTCCCGGCCGCCGCGTGGCGCTGGGGGCCGAGTTCGACGCCGCCGAGCGGGCGCGTCTCACCGAGGCGATGCGCGCCCGCGGCATGGATTATGTCGGCCAGGAGGTCGTGCAGCTCTCGACGACGCCGGTCTGGAAGGATGGCGCGCTGGTTCCGCGCCCCTTCGCGCTGCGCGTCTTCGCCGCCGCCACGGCGGATGGCTGGCGGGTGATGCCGGGCGGCTTCTGCCGCGTGTCGGATCGTCTCGATGTGCGCGCCATCTCCATGGGGGCGGGCGCGCAATCGGCCGATGTCTGGGTGCTCGGCGATCGGCCGACCGACAATTCCACTCTGCTGCCGACGAGCGACGATGTCGAGATCGTCCGCATGGTCGGCGATCTGCCGAGCCGCGCCGCCGACAATCTCTTCTGGATGGGCCGCTATTTCGAGCGCGCCGAGGCGACGCTGCGGCTGGTGCGCTCGCTCTGCAATCGCCTCACCGAGGCGGATGCGCCCAATTACAGCGGCCGCCAGCCGATCGAGCGGCTGGAGCGCGTGCTGCTCGCCTGGGGCGCCGCGCCGACGCGCGACCCGCGCCTCTCGGCGGCCGAGCTCGCCCTCGCCGCCGCCAGCGGCGCCGAGACGGCCGGCTCCGCCCTCTCCATCGCCCGCGCGGCCAAGCACGCCGCCTCCATCGTGCGCGAGCGCCTGTCGCAGGATATTTGGCATCTCGTCCGCCTGCTGGAGGCGCGGCTCGACGATTTCTCTCACGGCCCGGCCTCGGAGCCGGAAGTGCTCGAGGGCGTCGAGCAATCGCTGCATATATTGGCGGCGCTCTCCGGCCTCATCGACGAGAATTTCAACCGCGTCGCCGGCTGGTGCTTCCTCGATCTCGGCAAGCGCGTCGAGCGGGCGATCAACGCCTGCCGCTTCTCCCGCCAATTCGCCGACGAGGGCGCGACCATCGACAGCCTCGACACTCTGCTCGAGCTGATCGATTCGCAGATCACCTATCGCTCACGCTATCTCGCCGGCGCCGCTCTCGCGCCCGTGCTCGATATGGCGGTGCTCGATCCCTATAATCCACGCTCGGTCGGCTTTCAGGTGGCCAAGATAGAGGAGCATCTCTCCTCTCTGCCGACCCTGCGTCACGACGGATTGCTGGAGGCGCCGCGCCGTCTCGCCGTGAAATTGCGCGCGGAGATAGAGGTGGCGAACGCCGCCGAGCTGGACGCCGCCAAAATCTTCACCCTGGAGCAGCGCTTGATGAGCCTTGCGGATGCGCTCGCCGCCCGCTACTTCCTGCAGGGCTCCAATGCGGCCCATTTCGAAGAGCCGATCCGGTTAGCGTGATCTACGACATCACCCATGTGACGACCTACAGCTACGAGGCGCCCGTCGCCGCGGCGCGCTGCGCTTTGCGCTTATTGCCGCGCGACGACGCCGGCCAGCGCGTCGTCTTCGGCCGCATCGACATCACGCCTGCGCCGCACGACTGGCGCGAGCGCGTCGATTTCTACGGCAATCGCGTCGCCGAGGCGCAGCTCGACGCGCCCCATGTGAAGCTCGGCATAGCGATGAGCGCGCGCGTGCGCGTCGAGCGCGCCGCCCCGCCCGCCGAGGCGCTGACGCCGCCTTGGGAGGTCGTGCGCGCAGAGGCGCTGGAGACGCCCTCGCTCGGACCCGACGCGCCGGCGCATTTCATCTTTCCGAGCCGGCTCGCCCCGCTCTACGAGCCCGCGACGGCGTATGCGCGCGAGAGCTTTCCGCCCGGCCGGCCGATGCTGGCTGGCGCGGTCGAGCTGATGCGGCGGATCCATCGCGATTTTCTCTACGATCCCAACGCGACCCATGTCGCAATGCCGCTGGCGCAGGCTTTCGACAAGCGCAGCGGCGTCTGCCAGGATTTCACCCACATCATGATCGCCGCGCTGCGCGGCCTCGGTCTGCCGGCGGCCTATGTCAGCGGCTATATCCGCACCATTCCGCCGCCGGGCGCGGTGAAGCTCGAGGGCGCCGACGCCTCGCACGCCTGGATTTCGGTCTGGTGCGGGCGCGAGTTCGGCTGGCTCGGCGTCGATCCGACCAACGCCATTCTGGCTTTGAACGATCATGTCGTCATCGCGCGTGGCCGCGATTACGCCGATGTCTCGCCGATCGACGGCGTGATTTTCGCCGCGGGAAAGCAGAAGCTCGACGTCAGCGTCAGCGTCACGCCGATAGAAGAGGCCGCCTGAGCAGCCGGTCGATCTTCGTCAGCTCGCAATGATGCAGCAGCAGCACCTCATTGGAGGCGGCGAGCTGCACCGCGCTCGCCGTATAGCCCTTGGTGGCGACGACGATTCCGCGCTCAGCCTCCTCATGGGCGATGGCGGCGACGATCTCCTGCACGGCCCTGTTGCCGACCGGCTTCGAATATTTCTTGCACTGGACGACGATCCTGCGCCCGCGTTTCTCCGCGACGATATCGACGCCCTGATCGCCGCTCAGCTGCGTGACCCGCGCGCTCCATCTCGCCTCGCGCAGCAGCGCCGCGCAGAAATGCTCGTAATCCTCCGGGCTCATGTCGTCGCTATATTGCGGAAAGGCGATCTCCTCATAGGCCAGCACGGCGAGATGCAGCACGCCCACGAAAGCCGTCGCCATCGCCGCCACCCCGGCGACATGCGGCCAGAGCGCGCCCGCCGCCGCCGTGAAGACGATGATGAAGGCGAGGCATCGTCTCTTTCTGCTGCGCGTCATCGCTGTCGAGATCGCCTTTCGCCCCGCTGAAAGGGGCGGCGCCGCCATGCAAGGGGACAAAGATTAATTTGCCGCCAATGGGCGTCTGCGAGGACGGCTCGACCGCGAAATTATGCGTCCTTGCCGCTGACGCCGGCGCTCGAGAAAGTCGCCATGCCGCTGTGGCAGGCCAGCGCCGCCTTGACGAGGCCGATGGCCAGCGCCGCGCCGGAGCCCTCTCCGAGCCTCATGCCGAGATCGAGCAGCGGCTTCTTGCCGAGCCGCTCCAGCACATCCCTATGCGCGCCTTCCGCCGAGACATGGCCGGCGAAGCAATGGGAAATTGCGTCCGCATTCATGGCGTGCAGCAGCGCCGCCGCCGCGCAGGCGACATAGCCGTCGAGCAGAACCGGGACGCGATTGCGTCGCGCCGCGAGAATGGCGCCCATCATGCCGGCGATCTCGCGCCCGCCGAGCCGGCGCAAAATCTCCAAAGGGTCGGACAAATGGCCGGCGTGAAAGGCCAGCGCCGCGTCGATGACCGCGTTCTTGCGCGCGAGCCCTTCATCGTCGAGGCCGGTTCCGCGCCCGGTCCAGCGCGCGGCGGGCCCGCCATAGAGCGCGGCGTAGATCGCCGCCGCCGAGCTGGTGTTGCCTATGCCCATCTCGCCCGGCGCGAGCAGATCGATCCCGCCGTCCACCGCCTCCATGCCATAGACCAGAGTGCCGGCGGCCTCGCGCTCCTCCATCGCGGGGGCTTCCGTGAAGTCGCGCGTCGGATGGTCGAGCGCCAGCTCGAAGACCTTGAGGCCGATTCCATGGGCCTTGCAGATCTGATTGATCGCCGCCCCGCCAGCGGTGAAATTGTCGAGCATCTGCCGCGTGACGGCGGCGGGAAAGGCGGAGACGCCCTTGGCCGTGACGCCGTGATTGCCCGCGAAGACGGCGACGAGCGGCCGCTCGATCCGCGGCTCGGCGCGGCCCTGCCATGCGGCCAGCCATTCGACGATTTCCTCGAGCCGACCGAGCGATCCCGGCGGCTTGGTCAGTTCGGCGTCGCGCCGCCGCACGGCGAGGGCGCTGTCATGGCAGGGGGCGGGGAGATCGGCGAAAAGATCGCGAATGTCGTCGAAGGGCGTGCTCATCGGCGTGGGGTGGGGCATTGCGGGGGCGCGAGTCAAGCGATTCGCGCTCGACGCGGCCTTTCGAGGAAGGGGTTGACGAGACCGTTATAAGATATATCTTAGATGCGTCTAAACAAAAGGAGACATGTTTATGAAGCATCATCACTTCTGGGGATCCGCCGAGCATCCGGCTTTTGCGCTGCGCGCGATGCGCGGCGGCGGGGATGAGACTTTCGGCCGGGGCGGACGTGGCGGCCATCGCGGCTTCGGCGGAGATGGCGGGTCGCGATTTGGCTCGCGGCATGGCGACGGCGAGCGCGGCGGCGGCCGCGGACGGCGGCGCATGTTCGAGGGCGGCGAGCTGCGGCTGGTGATCCTGCTGCTGCTGGAGAGCGAGCCGCGTCATGGCTATGACGTCATCCGCGAGATCGAGACCCGCACCGGCGGCGCTTATGCGCCGAGCCCGGGCATCGTCTATCCGACGCTGACTTTGCTCGAGGAGCTGGGGCAGGTGGAGGTCCAGCCGACCGAGGGCGCCAAGAAGCTCTATGCGATCACCGATGCGGGCAAGGCCCATCTCACGGAGAATCGCAAGGAGGCGGAGGCGGCGCTCGCCCGTTTCGAGGAGCTGCGCGCCAGAAGCGCGGGCGTCGACACGGGGCCGGTGTTCCGGGCCATGGGCAATCTGAAGGCCGTGCTGCAGCAGCGCCTCGCCGGCGCGCCGGACAAGGAGCTGCTGTTTCAAGTCGCCGATCTCATCGACGAAGCGGCCCGCAAGATCGAGCGGCTCTGACAGAGCCGCTCCCCGTCATTCCACAGTGACGCTCTTGGCCAGATTGCGCGGCTGGTCCACATCCTTCCCCATGAACACCGCCACATGATAGGCGAGCAATTGCACGGGGACGGCATAGACCAGCGGCGCGAAGGCTCCGGCGATCTCCGGCAGCTCGATGAAGCCGGCGAGCTCGGCCGCCGCCGCCTCGCGCGCCGCAGCGGAGCCGATGAGGATGAGATGGCCGCCGCGCGCGGCGACCTCCTGCAGATTGGAGACGGTCTTCTCCAGCGTCGCGTCCGGCGGCGCCAGCACGATCACCGGCATTGCGTAGTCGATCAGCGCGATCGGCCCGTGCTTCAGCTCGCCGGCCGCATAGCCCTCCGCGTGAATATAGGAGAGCTCCTTCAGCTTCAGCGCGCCTTCCAACGCCAGTGGATAGGCGCCGCCGCGGCCGAGATAGAGAACGCTGGAGGCGCGCGCCACATCGCGGGCGACAGGCTCGACCTTCGCCTCGCGGGCGAGGGCGGCGGCCATCTGGCCGGGCGTCGCCGCCAGCTCGCGCACCAGGCGTTTCTCGTCCGCCTCGCTCAGCACGCCGCGGGCGCGGCCGAGAGCAATGGCGAGGCTGGCGAAAACGGCGAGCTGGCAGGTGAAGGCTTTGGTGGAGGCGACGCCGATCTCGGGGCCGGCGAGCGTCAGCGCAACGGTGTCGCTCTCGCGCGCGATGGTCGAAGTCTCGACATTGACGATGGAGAGAATGTGCTGGCCCTGCGCCTTGGCGTAGCGCAGCGCCGCCAGCGTGTCGGCCGTCTCGCCCGATTGCGAGACGACGATCATCAGCCCGTTCTCGGCCAGCGGCGCCTCGCGATAGCGGAACTCCGAGGCGATATCGATATCCACCGCGAGCCGCGCATGGCGCTCGATCCAATAGCGCGCGATGAGTCCGGCGTAATAGGCCGTGCCGCAAGCCGAGATGGTAACGCGCGAAAGCTTTTTGGGGTCGAAGGGCAGAGCGAGGGGCAGGCGCACCTCGCCGGCGGAGAGATCGAGATAATGCGAGAGCGTGCGGCCGACGACCTCCGGCTGCTCGTGAATCTCCTTGGCCATGAAATGGCGGTAATTGCCCTTGTCGACGAGGAATGAGCCCGCCTGCAAGGGCTGGCGGCGGCGCTCCGCCTCTTTGCCGGCGGCGTCGTAGAAAGTGATATTCTCGCGCGTCAGCACGACATGATCGCCCTCCTCGAGATAGGCGATCTGACGCGCGAAAGGCGCCAGCGCCAGAGCGTCGGAGCCGAGATAGACGCCATCGTCGCCCCAGCCCGCGGCGAGCGGCGCGCCGCGGCGGGCGCCGATCATAAGATCCTCCTCGCCCTCGAAGAGGAAGGCGAGAGCGAAAGCGCCATCGAGCCGAGCGAGCGTGGCCGCGACCGCCTCGCGCGGCGCGGCGCCTTTGCTGCGCTCCTCGCCGACGAGATGGGCGACCACTTCCGTATCCGTCTCGGTGGCGAAGACATGGCCCTTGCCGGTCAGCTCCTCGCGCAATTCGCGAAAATTCTCGATGATGCCGTTGTGGACCACGGCGAGCCCGCCGCTCGTATGCGGATGGGCGTTGGTCTCGGTGGGGCGGCCATGGGTCGCCCAGCGCGTATGGCCTATGCCGCTCGTCCCCTGCAGTGGCGAGGCGGAAAGCTTCTCCTCGAGATTGCGCAGCTTGCCGCTGGCGCGCAGGCGCGTGAGCTTGCCCTTTTCCAGCGTGGCGATTCCGGCGGAATCATAGCCGCGATATTCGAGCCGCTTCAGCGCCTCGACGAGAGAGGGCGCGACGGGCTCGCGTCCGAGAATGCCGACGATGCCGCACATGAAAGCTCTCCGAAAACGGTTGGCCCAGCCGCTTTCGTCATAGCCCGCGGCCCGGCCTTTGACGAGCTTAGCAGTTTCACGCGCTCTTCGAGGCGGCGCTCCCGCCCAAAAGCGCGCGTTCGCCGTCTTTTAGTAAACGAAACCCTTGTCGATAGGCTGTCCCGTCATCGACCACGGCGACGACGCCCACCAATTTTTCTTTTGATTCGAGGCCGAAGCGGCCGGGGTCGAATGCGGACACGCCGACCGAGACAGGCGGCTTCGTTCGCGCGACGCGCGTGCGCATCACACGCACGATCGCGGTCCATCGTTCGGCTTTCGCTCGTGAACTCGCGAATCGCGACGCGAAAGCGACGACGCCTTTGGAATAGGCCTCGATCATGGACTCGACCTTCGGTTTGGGATAGTCGAGCCAGAACGGCGCCAGATGCTCCACGAGCAGACCGAGAGTCGGGGCCAATTGCCGGCCGAGCGCTTTGGCGTGATGCAGCCGGACATTGGAGAAGAGCGAGGGCAGAGCGGTGAAGCCGGTCCCGGGCAGAACATCGGCGATGTTGCGCACGACATTGGGCCACCAATGCGCGATCTCGAAAAGCTGCGCCTCGACATTGTTGCGCTCCCGCAGGAAATCGTTTGGCGCGATGCGCGAGAGCGCCGCGAGCCGTTCGGGATCGAGGATGCGTAAGCCGGCCGCCGCAGCCGCAGCCATCGCGCCTATGTTGATGAGCATGGCCGCGCCTCTGTCCGGCCGCTCCAGAATCGCGATCGGCAGAGCTTCATCCGCCAGCGCAACGTCGAGCAATGTGTCGGCGATTATGAGGCGGATCAGCCCGTAATCCGCGCGCGTCGCGAAAAGCGGCGAAGCGGCGCGTGGCACATGGGCGAGAAATTTCGCATTCTCGGCGAGATAGGGCGCGTATATGGCGACCCGCGCGTTCGACGAGGCCCCAGCCAATGTGTCACAGAATGTGTTCATCGGCTGGGCGAAAAATTCGCCGAGCATCGCCTCCTTGCTCGTCTCGGTGAAAGCGGCTTGCGCCGTCTCGCGAATTTTGCGCGGCTTCTCTTCCATCAGCGCGCGGCGCGCCGCTCCGTCGCCGATCGGAACGGGAGCGGAGGCGGGGTCGCGGAAAAAATGCACGCTCCGCAAAGAGGTTCCCGCATAGAGCATGGCTTTGTCGCCGCGCATGACGAGCGTGCGCGGCCCGCCGGATGTCGCCAATGTCCAGGCGATGCTGTCCGGTCCGGCTTTTTGGCCCACGCCGACATATTGAAACGCCACGTCGTCCCGCGCGCAGGTCGCACGCGCCGCGACATGTAGAGGGTCTTTCGCGAAGATGGCGTCGGCTCGACGCCGGACAAGATCGGCGCGCGTCTCGCGCAGAGAATTGCGTCGCATCAGAGCGTCGCGCTCGGCGGCGAGGCGATCGGGAGGCAGCGGCCGCATGATCGGAAGGGCGCGCAGCCACGCCGCATGGATTCGCTTCATGTCTTCGAGAGCGAAGAAGCGATGGTCGAGGGGAGCGAGTGAGTCTCGGAAAAACCGGCCTCCCGACGTGACTTCTTCGTTCAGAGCTGCGAGGCGCGCCGGTTCGGCGCTCAAGAAAGCGAGAAATTCTTCGAAGACTTGCAGATGGTCCGACGCGCTCATCGCAGCGAGGCCGCATCGGCAATTCTCGATCGTCTGCCCGGACATGCCGCTGTTGAAGGCGAATTGCCGATGGCCGCCGTTGTTGACCTGGGCGAGATAATAATCCGAGTGATAGCTCCAGAAGGCTTGCTGCGCGATCTCGCCGGGGACGAGACGGGCTTCGTCCATCGCCCAGTTCACGAAATCGACGACCGCCTCGACCAGATCTTCTTCTCCGGTCGCGTTTTCGGGAATGAGAATATTTTCAGCGATCAATCCTCGGGGTTCGAGGATTCGACCGTCATCCATCGGGTCCGATTCGACGCTATTCATGAAAAAATCCGGTCGGCGCGCTCGATCTCGAGCGTCGGCGCTGGATCACGGTACAACTCTATAGAGCAAAACTCTACAGCGCTCTATTTTTTGTCCTTCTTCGCCTTCTGGATGCGGCGGAAGCTCTCCGCCCAGCCTTCCTTCTCCATCTGGCGGCCGCGCGCCACGGCGAGGGCGTCCGCCGAGACGTCCTTGGTGACGACCGAGCCGGAGCCGACATAGGCGCCGTCGCCGATCGTCACCGGGGCCACCAGAGCCGAATTGGAGCCGATGAAGGCGTTTTCGCCGATGATGGTGCGATATTTGAAGAAACCGTCGTAATTGCAGGTGATGACGCCGGCGCCGATGTTGGAATGCGCGCCGACGGAAGCGTCGCCGATATAGGTCAGATGATTGACCTTGGCCCCTTCGCCGATCTCGGCCCCCTTGATCTCGACGAAATTGCCGACCTTGGCCTGCGCCGCGAGCTTTGCGCCCGGCCGCAGCCGCCCATAGGGGCCGACCGTGGCGCGCTCGCCCACCAGCGCCCCTTCGAGATGGGAATAGGCGTGAATGACCGCGCCATCGGCGATCTCGACGCCCGGGCCGATGACGACGCCGGGCTCGATCGTCACATCGCGGCCGATCTTCGTGTCATGGGAGAGGAAGACCGTCTGCGGCGCGATCAGCGTCGCTCCGCCGAGCATTGCGGCGCGTCGCAGGCGCTCCTGGGCGAGCGATTCGGCGCGGGCGAGCTGGACGCGATCATTGACGCCGAGAACCTCCTCCTCCGCGGCGACCACGAGCCGCGTCTCCAGCCCCGCCGCTGCGGCGCGGGCGACGACGTCGGTGAGATAATATTCTTTCTGCGCATTGGCGGCGTCGATCCCGTCCAGCAGATCGAGCGCCTTCGCGCCGGCGATGGCCATCAGCCCGGCGTTGCAGAGCTTGCAGGCGCGCTCGGCCTCGCTCGCATCCTTTTCCTCGCGAATCGTCGTCGGTCGTCGCTGCGAGTCGCAGATTATGCGGCCATAGCCGAAAGGGTCCGCCGCCTCGAAAGCGAGCACGGCGACGGCGGCGCCCTCGGCCAGAGCCGCGCGCAAAGCGGCGATCGTCTCGGCGCGCACCAGCGGCGTGTCGGCGAAGAGCACGACGATATCGTCCGCTCCGTCGAAGGCCTGCCGCGCCGCGAGCACAGCGTGGGCCGTGCCGAGCTGCTTTTCCTGAACGAAGATTTTCGCGTCCGGCCGCCGGCGACGGGCCTCGGCGGCGACCTCCTCCTTGCCGGCGCCGATGACGACGGCGATCTCGTCCAGAGCGGTCGCGGCGGCCAGCACATGGCCGAGCATGGACCGCCCGGCGACCTCGTGAAGGACCTTGGGGCGGCGCGATTTCATGCGCGTGCCCTCGCCGGCGGCGAGAATTACGGCGAGGGAGCGGCGGTCGGTCGGTCGAGCTTCCATCTTGCTGCGCGGCCTCGGCTCGAGGGGCGGGGGAGAGGACGTAAGGGGTTTTCGCCCCGCGCTGTTTTCCTCTCGTTCATATTCGTCTTGGCAGATTCGCGGGCGAGCCGGCAAGCGCCGCCTCGGCGTGGGGTTTCCGCTCTGCGATCAAAAACGAAAGATTCGCATTTCGAACATCGTTCTTTCAGGTATATCCGATAGACAAGTCCGTCGTAATCCCACCTCGCTCGTCAGTCACGGGTCCCGGTCCCGCATGTTCGTACGCAGAGACCTGTTGAAAGCCTCGATCACCGCGCTCGTCGCCGGCGTCCCCGGCGGCCGCGCCCTCGCTCAATCGGCTCCGCCGGCCCCGCCGCCGGCGCCCCCCGTCTTCGGCCGCGATATCGTCCTCGATCTCGCCCGCGCGCTCGCCAAGCGTCCTTTCGCCGCGCCCGCGGCGGAATTGCGCGAGCCCTTCGCCAATCTGAGCTATGAGCAATATGTCGGCATAAGGACGAAGCAAGGCGCAGCCATATGGAGCGGCGAGAATCGGGGATTCTCGATCGAGCCGCTGCATAGGGGATTCATTTTCGGCGCGCCGGTCGAGCTCTTCGTCGTCGAGGACAAAATCGCCAGGCGCATCGGCTATGATCCGGGGAAATTCGATTACGGCGGTCTGAAAGTCGGCGACAAATCGCCGGACATCGGCTTTTCCGGCTTTCGCATTCTCGCTCCTCAGGCCGCCGGCGCGCCGGACACGGAGCTCGCTCTGTTCCAGGGGGCGAGCTTCTATCGCGCCCAGGCGCGTGGGCAGACGCTCGGCGTCACCGCCCGCGGCCTCGCCATTCGCACCGCCGATCCGCGCGGCGAGGAGTTTCCCGTCTTCCGCAGCTTCTGGATCGAGAAGCCGACGCTGGCCGACAACGCCCTCGTCATTCACGCTCTGCTCGATTCGCAGAGCGTGACGGGCGCTTATCTGTTCACGCTGCGGCCGGGCGAGGCGACGATCATCGACGCCGAATTCACGCTGTTCCCGCGCGTCGCCATCGATCATCTGGGGCTCGGCGGCGCGGCTGCGGCCTCACTGTTCACGCCGCTCGACCATCGCCGCGCCGACGATCCGCGGCCTTTCGTCGCCGAGACCAATGGGCTGCAAATGCTCACCGGCAAGGACGAATGGCTGTGGCGCCCCGTCTCCAATCGCGACACGCTGCAAATCTCGGCCTTCGTCGACGCCAATCCGAAAGGCTACGGATTTTTGACGCGGGACCGTGACATAGAGACCTATCAGGACGACATACAGCATTGGGAGCGGCGCCCCTCGCTCTGGGTGGAGCCGATCGGCGATTGGGGCGAGGGCTCGGTGCAGCTCGTCGAGATTCCGTCCGAATCGGAGGTGAACGCCAATATCGTCGCCTATTGGCGGCCCAAGCAGCCGCTCGCCGCCGGCAAGGAGGCGACTTTCGCCTACCGTCAGTTCTGGTGCTGGAGCCCGCCGGCGCGTCCGCCTTTCGCGGTCGCCGTCGCGGCCTATGGCGGTCGCGCGCCGGCGCCGAAACTGCGCCGCTTTATCGTCCAGTTTGCGGGCGACACTCTCGGCGATCCGCAACGAATCGCCAATTTGCGGCCCGTCTTGACGACCTCGCCGGGATCGGCGACGAACATTCGCGCTTATCCCAATCCGAAGGCCAAGACATGCCGGATCGTCTTCGACGTCGATCCGGCCGGCGAGACCTTTTGCGAGCTGCGCCTCGTCCTCCAATCGGGCGACGAGCCGATCAGCGAAACCTGGCTCTACAGATGGACGGTGTAGCTCTCTCTCTCGTCGAACCCGTTTCGCCGGACGCCGCCGCCCCGCCGCCGCCCGTCGATCCCGCCGCCGCGCCGCCCATGCCGGCGGAGCGCCGGCTCGACATGCCGACGCAATCCTTCTGGCGCTTCAAGGCCAAGGAGCGCCGCCGGCGCGCTGCGCCGAAGCTCTGGCGAACGCCCTGGATCTCGCGCTTCGTCACCTTCGGCGGCGGCCTCGCGCTCACCGCCTATGGCGGACACGAGATGTATCGCGTCATCGATGTCGGCGGCGTCACCACGCTGAAATGGGCGTTGCTCGCGCTCTTCGTGCTGAATTTCTCCTGGATCGCGCTCTCCTTCGCCAGCGCCGTCGTCGGCTTTTTCGCGCTGCTGTTCTCGCGCCGGCCTCCGCCGCTGCCGGAATCGCTCGCCGCGCGCACCGCCGTCGTGATGCCGATCTACAATGAGGCGCCGAGCCGCGTCTTCGGCGCGCTGCAGGCGATATTGCAAGATGTGGAGGCGACCGGCCTCGGCGCGCATTTCGACTGGTTCCTCCTCTCCGACACCACCAACCCCGATATTTGGGTCGCCGAGGAGCGCGCCTTCGCCGCCATGCGCCGCCGGCTGGGGCCGGACGCGCGCGTCTATTATCGTCGGCGCGAGAAGAACGTCAGCCGCAAGGCCGGCAATATCGCCGATTTCGTCACCCGCTGGGGCGGCGCCTATGAGCATATGGTGGTGCTCGACGCCGACAGCCTGATGGCCGGCGAGACCATCGTGCGGCTCGCCGCGGCGATGGAGGCGGACCCCGACGCCGGCATCATCCAGACGCTGCCGCTCATCATCAACCGCAACACGCTGTTCGCGCGCGTGCAGCAATTCGCGGCGCGCATCTATGGTCCCGTCATCGCCGCCGGCCTCGCGCAATGGATGGGGCGCGACGGCAATTATTGGGGCCATAACGCGATCATTCGCACGCAGGCTTTCGCGCATCATTGCGGCCTGCCCGATCTCAAGGGCCGTCCGCCCTTCGGCGGGCATATTCTCAGCCATGATTTCGTCGAGGCGGCGCTCATCCGCCGGGCCGGCTACTCGGTCTATATGATGCCGACGCTCGGCGGATCATTCGAGGAGAGCCCGCCATCGCTGATCGATCTCTCGATCCGCGACCGCCGCTGGTGCCAGGGCAATCTGCAGCATTCGCGCATATTGGGCGCGCGCGGCTTCCATTGGGCCACGCGGCAGCATTTCCTCACCGGAATCTTCGGCTATCTCACCTCGCCGCTGTGGCTCTGCCAGCTGCTCGTAGGCATAGCGCTCGTCTTTCAGGCGAGCTATTTCCGGCCGGAATATTTCACCGCCAAATTCACGCTCTTCCCCGTGTGGCCGCGCTTCGATGCGGAGCGCTCGCTGGCGCTGTTCGCGCTCACAATGGCGATATTGCTGGCGCCGAAATTCCTCGGCCTCATTCTCGCGATGATCGATCGCGAGACGCGGCGCGGCTCTGGCGGCGTCGTCATGCTGCTGGTCTCGACCTTGTTCGAGGTGCTGATGTCGGCGCTGCTGGCGCCGATCATGATGCTGATCCAGACCGGCCACGTCTTCCATATTCTGTTCGGCTTCGACACCGGCTGGGACCCGCAGCGCCGCGACGACGGCTCGGTTCCCTTCAACGCCATCGTGCGACGCCATCAATGGCATGTGGCGCTCGGCGCGCTGACCTTGGTCGCCGGCCTGATGATCTCGCCCTCGCTCGTCGCCTGGATGTCGCCGACCATCGCCGGCCTCATATTGGCGATCGGCATTTCCTACATCACCGGCCAGCGCTGGCTCGGCCTCGTCTTCCGCCGCGCGGGCGTGCTGATCACGCCGGAGGAGACGACGACGCCCAAGATCGCGCGCAAGGGCCGCGCGCTGCATCGCCTGCTGGCGCGCGCCGGGCTGGACGAAGAAAATTGCCTCGTCGCCATTCATGGCGATCCCGAATTGCGCGCGCTGCATGAGGCCTGGCTGCCGGCGCGCCCGCCGCGCAAACGCGGCGTCGTCTCGGCCGATCGCGCTTTGGCGGAAGCCAAGCTCGCCGACGCCGAATCGCTCGAGGATGCGGTCGAATGGCTCGATCGCGGCGAGCGTCTCGTCGTGCTGGGCGACCGCGCCCTGCTCGGCATGTTGGCGCGCCTGCCGCGCCGGGCCGAGAAGGAAGAGGCCGCGGCGCAAGCGGATGCGACGCGGCTCGCGAGCTGAGCGTCAGAACTTCAGCGACGCGCGGACGTAGTAGTAGCCGCCGTTGACGCCGAAGGGCGAGAAGGCCGGAAAGATCGCGGCGCCGAAACTGCGCGTCCAGGGCAGGGTCTGATCGGGCCGCACGCCGAAGAGATTGTTGCCGCCGATCGCCGCGCGCAGGCCCGAGCCGAAATCATAGGCGATCTCGCCGTCGGTGATGAATTTCGGCGTGATGACATTGGTGTAGAAGGGCGCGCCGCCGGTGAGCGGCGAGGCGACGACCGAGCTGACGTTGCCATATTGCGTGAAGTGCAGCGAGAAGGTCCAGGCGTCATAGCTGTAGGACCCGCCGAATATGACCTTGGTTCGTGGCGTGAGATCGGTGATGTTCGATCGCGCCGCGGCGTTGAGCAGCGGCGCGCCGTTGAACGCCGCCGGCGACTGCGCGACGGAGAGGATCGTCGTCTCGAGGAAGCTCGCCGCGGCGTCGAAGCGCAGCGCGCCATAGGGGCCGAGATCGTAAGCATAATCGGCCTTCACATCGACGCCGCGCGTGCGCGTGAAGGCGCCGTTGACGAAGAAGCTGACCGTGCCCGCCGCGCCCGCCTGCAACGTATTGCCGCTCGCGGCGATGGCGGCGAGCGCGGACGGGCCGGTGAGGCTGCCGGTCGCGACGATGCGGTCGCGCAGGTCGATCTGATAGGCGTCGACCGAGACATGCAGATCGCGGAGCGGCTCGGTCACCACGCCGAGGCTGATATTCGTCGATTTTTCCGGCTTGAGCGGCTGCGCGCCGGCGACGCTCGCCGCGGAAGAGTTGGGCGGCAGGACGATATTGGCGATGGTCGGCGAGACGGTCGTCTGCGAGAAGAACTGCTCTGCGAGCGTGGGAGCGCGAAAGCCGGTGCTGACGGTGCCGCGCAGCGCGATCGCGGGAGAAATGTCGTAGCGCGTCGAGAGCTTGCCGTTGATCGTGTCGCCGAAATCGCTGAACGTCTCGTAACGGCCGGCGATGTCGATCTTCCAATCGGGCAGCGGCTTGCTGCTGATGTCCGCATAGCCGGCGAAGGATTCGCGGCTGTGATCGCTCGCGTCGGTCGGCCGGATGCCGACCCAGGCGGCCGGACCAGAGGAGTAATAAGAGAAGAAGTCGCCCTGCCGAACCGCATAGGTCTCGTGGCGATTCTCTGCGCCGATGGAGACATTGACGGGCGCGGGCAGGAAGCTCGGCGCGAACTCCTTGCCGAGATCGAGATTGATGATGCGCAGCGTGCGGAAATATTGGCCGATGTAGAATTGCCGCGGCGTCCAGCCGGCGCCGAAGGCTTTGAGCGTGTCGTTGAACAGCGCGACATTGGCGGATTGGTTCAGGCCGACGTCGATCTTGTCGGAGCCGTAGGTCAGGCTGAGATCCCAGCGCACATCGTCGAAGGCCTTGCCCTTGGCGCCGCCGCTCAGCGACCAGTCCTCCTCGTGGATCGTCTCGGCCGGAACGAAGCCGGAAGGGTCGATGATCTTGTTCGCCGCCGTGCCGTTGAGATTGGGCGCGCGATAGTTCTGGAAGGATTCGCCGCGCCGGCCCGCGCCCGTGCCGAAGAGATAGAGTTGGACGCCATTGTCGAGCTCATATCCGGCGTTGAGGCCGGCCGAGCCGGTGATATAGGCGGGATCGCCGATGATCGCCGTGACATTGGGATCGACCCAAGGGTAGGGCGTGCCGGGACCGACGCGCAGGCCGGTCCCGTCCTGCGTGCGGTCCGGGCCGGTCTGATTGCTGTGCAGATGCGAGGTGAGGTCGGCGCCGAGCGTCAGAAAGCCCTGCTCGCCGAGCGCGAAGCTCTTGTCCGCCTGCAGATTGCGCGTCAGCCCATTGCCATGCGTGTTGGGATTGTAGCTCTGCCCATAGGAGCCGACGAGCGCGGAGAGTCGGCCGCCCTCGGAATCGGCTTTCAATATGACGTTGATCACGCCGGCGATGGCGTCAGACCCATATTGGGCGGCGGCGCCGTCCTCGAGAATCTCGACATGATCGACGAGCGCCACGGGAATGAGGTCGAGATCGGCCCCGGCCGCGCCCTTGGTGAAGCCGCTCGAGGACAGATTGGCGGTGCCATGCCGCCGCTTGCCGTTGACGAGCACGAGCACATGGCTGGCGGTCAGGCCGCGCAGCCGCGGCGAGCGCACCAGATTGTTGATGTCGCCGCCGACGCCATAGATCGAATAGGACGGATCGAGCCGCTGCAGCGCGTCGACGAGATTCGTGCGTCCCGTCGCTTTCAGTCTCTCGCCGCTCACAACAGTGATCGGCGCCGTGCTCTCGCGCGCCTTGACGCCATAGTCGCGCGTGCCGGTCACGATGACGTCCTCGATCGCCGCCTCACGCGGTTTCTGCTCGCCGCCGTCGAGGGCGCGCGCCGCCGGGGACATGATCGCCGCCGCCAGCGCCAGCACGCTCGCGCCGAGGCGTTTCGTCATCCGATGCAACGAAGGAGAGGCGGCGCGAGCGGGGTGGAGGTCGGCGCGAAGGAAAGTCATGGCTATTCTCCTCAGAAAAGAACGAATTGGTGTTGCCGCGAACGCACGAACACTCGCGCCAGCCGATGTCGATCGACCGCCTTCTGGCTGAATTATTCGTAGCCTAATCGCTGTGCTAGAGTTTATGCAAGACAAAATTGCCAATCAATTCAATGTCTATAGCGATATCTGTAGAATTAATTCCATTATTATCGAGGATATTTCGAACGGCTATTTCAAATAGGCGATGCTATTCGTCAATTCCGTCTATCATTCGCCGTAATACGAGAATTTTCATGCGTCCACGGTCGCAGGGCCTGGGAAAGCTGCGTTCATACCGTCGGCGTCGGGAGTTCAGTCCAGACCAGGGACTCGGAACAGAGAAGAAAGTCTCGGCAAGCTCGTCTTCGCGACGAATATTATCATCACGGATCACGAAATCAGGACGAGCTACGCCTCAGGCCGCCGTGTTGTGGCGCTCGGCGATCTCGCGATAGACGGCGAGAATGCGCTCGATATGCCGATCCAACGTCGGTGGATCGCGCCAATAGGCGTCATGGGCGCCCGCTGAAAGACGCGCGACCAGCGCATCATCCTTCATTCGCGTCAGCGCGCCAGCGAGCGAGTCGACATTGGCGCTCGCGAACCAGAGCCCGGTCTCGCCGTCGCTCACTTCCTCGCGTCCGGCGCAGACGTCGGAGACTATGACGGGCGTTCCCATCGCCTTGGCTTCCATTACAGTGAGCGGCTGGCCCTCGTACCACAGCGAGGGAAAGACTAGCGCCCGCGCCGCGCGCATATGCGCGCGCGCCTCGGCGGGCGGCAGCCAGCCGAGGAAGCGCGCCTGCGGATAGCGCGCGCGCAGCTCCTCGCCGATCGGCCCATCGCCGATGAAGACCGGCGTGACCCCGGCGCGCGCCGCCGCTTCGGCGAAGAGAAAGGCGCCCTTCTCCGGCGACAGGCGGCCGACGAAGATGAAATCGCCGGAGGCGGGATCGCTCTTGCGGCCGAGGTCCTGCGCGTCCACCGGATTGGAGACGCGATGCAGCCGCACGCCCTTCGGCAGATAGCGGCCGATGATCTCCTCCTGATAATTCGAGATGCAGATGTAATCGTCGAAGAGCTCGGCGAATTTGGCCGGACCGCGCGCATAGGCGAGGCGCGCGCTCCGCCATATCTTGCGCGGATAATTGACCGCATCGCAGGCCGTCGCCCAGCAGGACGCGGAGAGCGGCTCCAGCCGGCAGAGCTCGTGCTTCTGGTAATTGTAGAAGCCGCCATTGGGGCAGAACAAAAAATACTCGTGCAGCGTGTAGACGCGCGGCAGGCCGGAGGCGCGGATCGGCGCGGCGATGGCCGGCGACAGCGCCTTGGCCCAGCCATGCACATGGACGATCGTATTGTCCTTCGGCAGCCGGGCCAGCAGATCGCCGAGCGCACGGGCCGCGCGCAAATTCCATGTGCCCTGAAAGGCGGCGGCGATGCGCGATGGATTGCCGAGCAGATCATGCTGGCCGAGGCAGACGACCTCTATCCCCGCCGCGGTGAGCCGCTCGTCCACCGGCGCGGCGGAGGCGAAGACGATGGGCCGAGCGCCATGGGCGGCGAGGCCGAGCGCGCTCTCGATCGCCACTTTGGCCTGGCCCCCGGTGACGGAGCCGTGGTCGATGCAGATGACGACATTGGGCGCGAAACCGGCCATGGGGGCTCCGGGAAAAGACCAGGGCCGCGACCTTAAGCGCCGCGCCTTAAGCCGAAGTAAGCGCCCCCGCGCCCGCCGCCCTTATAGACCCGATCGCACGCCGGGGTGAGCCCCTGCGCGCCGCTCGTGTTGACACTGGCGTGCGGCGCTGGCAGACAGCGGCGCGGCGGCGATATTGCCAAAATCGACGCGATATCGACGTTTTTCGCCGATGCGAGCGCAGCTGCTTCGCCGCGCTTTATCCTCGAGGATTCTCATGCGCGCCGCTTTCCGTCTCCATGTCCTGCCCGCTCTCGCCGCATTGGCGCTTGTTGTCGCGCCCGTCCCGACGCTCGCGCAGAGCCCCGCGACGACGACGACCGCCGACGGTCTCAAGATCACCGACACGAAAGTCGGGACCGGCTCCGGCGCGGAGCCGGGGCAGATGCTGAAGATGCATTACACCGGCTGGGTCTCGCAGAACGGCGCCAAGGGCAAAAAGTTCGACAGCTCGCTCGACCGCGGCCAGCCTTTCGAGTTCCGCCTCTCGGCCGGACAGGTGATTCCCGGCTGGGACAAGGGCATTCTCGGCATGAAGGTCGGCGGCAAGCGCACGCTCGTCATTCCGCCGGAGATGGGCTATGGCGCGCGCGGCGCCGGCGGCGTCATTCCGCCCAACGCCACGCTCATCTTCGATGTCGAGCTATTGGAAATCAAAGGTCAGATCTAACCGGCGCGCGCCGTCTTTGCGAGCGGAGCGAAGCAACCCAGAGACGAGGGGCGCTCTGGATTGCTTCGCGGCTCACGCTTCTCGCATAGACCGAGAAGCGAACTCGCATCACATCCGCACCAGATGGTCGAAGGCCGACAGCGCCGCCGTCGCGCCTTCGCCCATGGCGATGACGATCTGCTTATAGGGAACCGTCGTGGCGTCGCCGGCGGCGAACACGCCCGGCGTGGAAGTGTGGCAACGGCGGTCGATCTCGATTTCCTTATATTGCGTGAGCGTCACCGCGCCGTTCAGCCATTCCGTGTTGGGCAGCAGACCGATCTGCACGAACACGCCTTCCAATTCGACAGTGCGCGTCTCCTCGCTCTCGCGGTCGCGATAGACGAGCCCCGTCACCTTGGCGCCATCGCCGAGAATCTCCGTCGTCTGCGCCGAGACGAGAATCGTCACATTGGGCAGCGAGCGCAGCTTCTCCTGCAAGATTCCGTCGGCGCGCAGCTTCGCGTCGAATTCGAGCAAGGTGACATGCGAGGCGAGGCCGGCGAGATCGATCGCCGCCTCGACGCCGGAATTGCCGCCGCCGATCACCGCCACGCGCTTGCCCTTGAACAGCGGCCCGTCGCAATGCGGGCAATAGGCGACGCCTTTCGTCATATATTCGGTCTCGCCCGGCACATTGATGCGCCGCCAGCGCGCGCCCGGCGCCAGAATGATCGTCTTCGATTTGAGCGTCGCGCCATTGGCGAGCTTCAGCTCCGCGAGGCCGCCGGCCTCCGCCGCCGGAACCAGCGTCGAGGCGATCTGGCCGTTCATCACATCGACGGAATATTCCGCGACGTGACGCTCCAGCGCCGCCGCCATATGCGGGCCTTCCGTGTGCGGAACGGAGATGAAATTCTCGATCCCCGCCGTGTCCTGCACCTGGCCGCCGAAACGCTCGGCGACAATGCCGGTGCGCACGCCCTTGCGCGCGGCGTAGATCGCCGCGGCGGCGCCCGCCGGGCCGCCGCCGACCACCAGCACGTCGAAAGGCTCCTTGGCGGAAATGGACGCGGCCTTCTTCTCGCCGGCGCCGGCGTCGAGCTTGTCGAGAATCTGCTCCAGCGTCGCGCGGCCGTGCTGGAAAGGCTCGCCGTTCAAATAGACGGCGGGCACCGCCATAATGCCGCGCTCCTCCACCTCCTTGGGGAAGAGGCCGCCGTCGATCGCCACATGGCGCACGCGCGGATTGAGCGCCGCCATCGTGTCGAGCGCCTGCACCACCTCGGGGCAGTTCTGGCAGGTGAGCGAGAAATAGGTCTCGAAACGATACTCGCCGTCGAGCGCCCTTATGCGCGCGAGGGTTTCCTCGTCCTCCTTCGGCGGATGGCCGCCGACATGCAGCAGCGCCAGCACGAAGGAGTTGAACTCGTGGCCGCCCGGAATTGCGGCGAAGCGCAGGCCGATATCGGCGCCGTCGCGCGCGATCGCGAAAGAGGGACGGCGCGAATCATCGTCGCTGCGCACATAGGAGATATTGTCCGAGACGCTCGCGACCTCCTGCAGCAGTTCGGCGAGCTCTGTGGATTTCTCGCTGTCGTCGAGCGAGGCGCGGAGCGTGATGGGCGTGACGATGCGCGCGAAATAGGCCTGCAACTGGGTTTTCAGAGCGGCGTCCAGCATCTTCGACTCCCGATCTTGGAATGTCGCGCGCTATGCGCGCCATTCGCTGCGACAATAGTCCCTTCGTCCTGAGGAGCTCGCGAAGCGGGCGTCTCGAAGGACGCATCATTTCGCGCGCTGGAGCATCCTTCGAGGCTTTTTGCGTTCCGCAAAAAGCGCCTCAGGATGAGGCGGGGGAATTTTCGATGGCCTGGAAGAGCCCCCGGCCGGCGAACCGGCCGGAGGCGTAATGCGAATCATATCTTGCCGACGAGGTCGAGCGAGGGAGCGAGGGTCTTCTGGCCCTCTTCCCACTTGGCCGGGCAGACCTCGCCCGGATGCGCCGCGACATACTGCGCCGCCTTGATCTTGCGCAGCAGCTCGAGCGCATTGCGGCCGACGCCGCCCGCGTTGATCTCGACGATCTGGATCTTGCCGTCCGGATCGATGACGAAAGTGCCGCGGTCGGCGAGGCCGGCCTCTTCGATCAGCACGTCGAAATTGCGGCTCAGCGTCAGCGTCGGATCGCCGACCAGCGGATATTCGATCTTGCCGATCGCCGGCGAGGTGTCGTGCCAGGCCTTATGCGCGAAATGCGTGTCGGTGGAGACGCCGTAGATCTCGACGCCGACCGCCTTGAAGGCGGCGTAATTGGTCGCGAGGTCCTCGAGCTCGGTCGGGCAGACGAAGGTGAAGTCGGCCGGATAGAAGAAGAACACCGACCACTTGCCCTTGAGCGTGGCTTCGGTGACGTCGACGAATTTGCCGGCGTGGAAGGCGGTCGCCTTGAACGGCTTGATTTCGGAGCCGATGAGAGACATTCGATTTTTCCTCTTCATGGTGAAGGCGCGCCGGAGAAAAATCGTCCGTGGGCCCTCGGGGAAGACGCGCGGAAACTAGAGGGGTTTCATCATCGATAAAAGCGAAAAAAACCGGCTTCACTAATCGAATTTAGCGATTATATTGGACCGATGGCGGTTTTGCCCACACTTCGGCAGCTGCGTTTTCTGGTCGCCGTCATCGACGAGCGGCATTTCGGCCGCGCGGCCGAGGTCTGCCTCGTCGGCCAATCGACTCTCAGCGCCGGAATATTGGAGCTCGAGCAATTGCTCGGCGTCCGCTTGTTCGAGCGCACCAAGCGTAAGGTCTCGCCGACGCCGGTGGGGCGCGAATTGGCCGAGCGCGCCCGCACGCTGCTGCGCGAGGCGCAGGATATCGTCGAGCTGGCGCGCGCCGCCCAGGCGCCCATGTCCGGGCCGCTGCGGCTCGGCGTCATCCCGACCATAGGGCCGTTTCTGTTTCCGCGCGTGTTGCCGCGGCTGCGCTCCGCCTTTCCAGAATTGAAGCTCTATCTGCGCGAGGAGCAGACCGAGCCTCTGCTCGCGCGTCTCGACGCCGGCGAGCTGGACGCGGCCGTGCTGGCGCTGCCCTATCCCTCGCGCGGCATGGAGACGATCGACATAGGCGTCGATCCTTTCGTCGTCGTCTGCCCGCCGGGACACCGGCTGAGCCGCCTGTCGGCGGTCGGCCATGACGATATGGCGGCCGAGGATCTGCTGCTGCTCGAGGAAGGCCATTGCCTGCGCGATCATGCGCTCGCCGCCTGCGCGCTCGAGGGCGCGCGTCGCAATGTCGCCTTTCAGGGCACGAGCCTCTATACGCTCGCGCAAATGGTGGCCAATGGGCTCGGCGTGACGCTGCTGCCGCAAATGGCGCTGGACGCCGGAATATTGCGCGGGCTCGATCTCGTGGTGCGACCGCTCTCGGGCGAGGCGCCCTTCCGCCGTATCGGCCTCGTCTTTCGCGCCTCCTCGGCGCGCAAGGAGACCTTCCGCCGCCTCGCCCGCGCGCTCGAGGGGTTTTTGGAGGAGGCCGCGCAGGAGAAAGGGAAAACCTCCGCAGCGCCCGCGCGCGGCGCGCGGAGGAGCGGCGCGGCGCGCCTGGATTCGTGACGCGCGGCGCCGCTCGCCTCAGCGCGAACGATCGAGAATCGACGCGAAATCCGCGCGATCGACATTGCCGCCGGAGGCGACGACGGCCACTGTCTTTCCCGCGAAGCGCTCGCGCTCGATCAGCGCGCAGGCGAGCGCCGCGGCGCCGCCGGGCTCCAGCACGATGCGGAAATGCTCGGCCGCGACGCGCATCGCCGCTTCGACTTGCGCATCTGTCGCCGTCAGCCCTTGCGCGCCGCAGGCCAGCAGAATCGGCAGCGTGTGGCGGCCGGGCGTCGGCGCCAGCAGCGCGTCGCAGATCGAGCCGGTGAGCGCGGCGTTCACCTGCGCGACGCCGCTCTCCAATGAGCGGCGCATATCGTCGAAGTCCGCCGGCTCCGCTGTGAACATTTGTGGCGCGCGCTCGAAGAGCGGCGAGGTCAGCGCAATGCCGGCGGCGAGCCCGCCGCCGCTGCAGGAGGCGATGACGGCGTCCGGCGCAATATCCTTCGCGCGCGTCTGCGCGAAAATCTCGAGGCCGATGGTTCCTTGTCCTGCGATGGTGCGCGGATCGTCGTAAGGGTGGATGAAGCGCAAGCCCTCCTGCTCGGCGAGGCGGCGCGTCAGCGCGTCGCGATCATTGCTCAGCCGATCATAGAATTCGACGCGCGCGTCCAGCGCCTTGGTGCGCTCGAGCTTTACGCGCGGCGCGTCGCGCGGCATCACGATCGTCGCGGAAACGCCCATGGCCCGCGCGGCGAAGGCGACGGCCTGCGCATGATTGCCGGAAGAAACCGCGATGATTCCGCGGCGCCGTTCCTCTTCCGTCAATTGCAATATTTGATTGAAGGCGCCGCGCAGCTTGAAGGCGCCGATCGGCTGAAGATTCTCCGCCTTCACCAAAAGGCGAAAGCCGATCTCCTCGTCGAGCAGCGGCGCCGCGAGCAGAGGCGTCGCCTCCACATGCGGAGCGATACGCGCTGCTGCGGCTTCCACATCGGCGAGTGTGAGCGGCGCGCTCATGTCATTTCCCCAGCTCATTTCCCAGTGAATTTCGGCTCGCGCTTCTCGAGAAACGCCGTGCGGCCTTCCGCATAATCGGCGCTGTCGAAACAGGCGGCTGTGAGCTTCTCGCAATCTTCCGCCGAGAGCGCATGAGGAAGGCCGGCGGCGCGTCTTATCGCGGCCTTGGCGGCGCGCAGCGTGAGCGGCGCATTGGCGGCGATCCCGCGCGCGATCGTCATGATCGCCGCGTCGAATCCGTCCTTCGGCAGCACGCGCGAGACGAAGCCCGCGGCGCGCGCTTCCTCGGCGTTTATGCGCCGCGCGGTGAAGAAGAGATCCATGGCGTTCTGCGGGCCGACGGCGGCGACGACATAGCTCATCGCTTCTGGCGGATAGCCGACGCCGAGCCGTCCCGCCGGAATGCCGAACACGCAAGCCTCCGCCGCTATGCGCAGATCGCAGGCGGCCGCGAGCCCCATGCCGCCGCCCATGCAAAAGCCGGCGATCGCCGCGATCACCGGCTTGCCCGATCGCGACAACGCGTCGAAGGCTTCGACATTGGCCTGCTCATAGGCGCGTCCCCCTTCCGCCGTCGCGCGGACAGTGGAGAATTCCGAAATATCGGCGCCGGAGCAGAAAGGCAGATTCGGCGCGCCGGTCAGCACGATGACGCGCACGGTCTCGTTCGCGTCGAGCGACGCGAGCAGATCGGGAAGCGCCCGCCACATGGAGAAGTCGAAAGCGTTGCGGCGCTCGGCGTTGTCGATGAGGATGCGCGCGACGCCGTCCTCGACGATGATGCGCAGCTTCGATGTCGAATCATTCATCGGCCTTTGTCGCTCCCTTCGGATTCGTCTTTCGCCCGCGCGCGCCAAGCCAGAAACTCCGCGTGATCGCATGTGTTGCGCGCGGCGTAGAGCATGGCGAAGGACGCCATCGCGTCGTCGAAGGCGCCGCTCTTGCCCATATAGCCGCAGATGATGGCGGGATCGGCGGAGCGCGCATGGGCGCGCGCCAGCACGCGGCCGCAGAGCGCGGCGTAATCGTCGAGCGCGTGCTCCTCGAACAGCTCCGCCACCGAGCCGAGGCGGCGATTCTTCAAATGGCGCACATAGAAGTGGCGGCCCGTCGATTCGTCCTTGGCCCAGCCGAGGAAGAGATCGGTCGAGGCCTGCATCACGCGTTGGCCATGCACGACGCGCTTGCCTTCGGCGTCCTTCCATTGCGCGGCGGCCTCCGGCGCGAGCCGCGCCAACACGGAGGGGCGCGCTTCCTTCAATTGCAGGAACAAAGGCTCGTCGTCGGCGGTGGCGAAGAGGCCGATGGCGCAGAATGTGCCGACGCTGCCGATGCCGACGACCTTGAACGCCGTATCCGCCAGCGCATAGCGGCGCAGCAGCGCGACGACTTCCGGATTGAGCGTCGCGCCGCAGCTCGCGAATGTCGCCGGTATGTCGAAGCGCGTCGCGGCGCCGCCGCCATTGCCGATGTGATAGATGAGCGGCGGCCGCTCCTCTATGCGCAGGCCCATTGGCGTCGATTCGAGATGCGGGAAATTATCATCCTCGCGATCGGGCCGCGTCGCGGCGACGAGACCGCGCAATTTGCGCGCGAGCCGTTCGTCCAGCCCATCCGCGACATGGACGAGATCGATGCGGTCGCGCCACGCCTTCAACGGCGACAGGCGCGAGAGGCCGCGCATATGTTGCCGATAGGCGCGCGCCGCGCGCTCGGCCGCCTGCCGCGCGCGCTTGTCGGAGCGCCCGGCGTCCTGCGCCGCGACGGCGAAGCTCGCGCAGAGGCGCCGCAGATCGACGGTGAAATCGACATTGGGCGAGGTCTCGTCGAAATCGTTTATGTCGAAGAGCACATTGCCCTCCGACGACAAGAGCGCGCCGAAATTCATCAAATGGCAGTCGCCGCAAGATTGCGTCGAAAGGCCCGGCGTCGGCAGAGCGGCGAGGTCTTCCGCCATGATTGAGGCCGCGCCGCGCAGAAAGGCGAAGGAGGATTGCGCCATGCGCTCATAGCGAATGGGCAGCAGCGAGGCGACGCGGCCCTCGTCCGTCGCGGCGAGAATGGCGGTGGGATCGCGCTCCACAGGCGAGAATTCCGCGAGGCTCTCGCGCCGGACGAAGCGCCGCCGCTCCTTGCCGGCGGCGTAGCGCTCGGCGAAAACGAGATGATGCGAAGGCGCGTCTTTATGATCCTGCATCGCAACTCTCCCTGGCGCCGAGCGGCGCGAAATCTCGATGAGCCGCTTCCCCGCCGATCGCTAATCGATCGCCGCCTCTATGACGCGCGCCAGAGCGCCGAGCCTCTGCTCGATCAGCGCGGGCGTCTCGCAGACATAGGACAGCGCATGGCGCCGCTCGTCGAAGATGCGCAAATCCCATTGCAGCGCCTCGCTGGCGTCCTTGATCTTCTGCGCATCCGGCGGATTCTTGTCTTGCTCGGCGCGCATCGCCTGCGTCTCCTCGCGCAGTCTTTCGGCGAGCAGCTTCTGCTTCGCGCCATAGCGATCGAGCCCGGAGAGCACCTCGCGGCGCTCGGCCTCCAGCGTGTCATAGACGCCGGCGAACAGCGTCGTCAGCCGCGCCTTGCGCCCGGCGCCGGCGGCCGCGGCGAAGTCGGAGACGAGCTTTTGCGCCGTCTCGATCGGCGTGCGCCGGGCGCTGACGCGGGCGACGAGATCGGCGAGCGCTAAATCGTCGCGCCATGCCTTCGCGCCCTCGAGCGAGGGGCCGGTCCAGACGCCGGCCACGGCGACGCTCTGCACCTTCACCTGGCGGCAGGGCCAATCGCCCTGCGCCTGCGCCTGGGCGCGCGCAGCAAAGGCGCAGCAGAGAGCGAGAGCCAGAGCGGCGGAGAGGCGAGTCTTCATGGGAGCGATCTGCGGCTGTGAGCGACGGGCCCCGTTTACGCCTTTTCGCCGCGCGTCGCAAAGGCGCGCCGAAGCGCCCGGCGCCTCACGGCGGCGGGGGAGGAGGGGCGGTTCGGGACGCTCCGGCCCCTTTCGGCCGCAGCGCTATAAAATTCTGTCGGTTCCGGAGCGTCCCGAAACGCGGCTTCGCCTTCTCGTCGACGTCCCGAGGCGCATTCAGACCCGCGAATCCTGGGCTTTCGCATTCAAGATCCGATCGCTTCCGAAGGCTTGGGCTCACGGAACGGCTCTCGCTCTTCCCTATGGACGGGAGAGAAACGCCGTTCCGGCGACGCGCCGCCTGTCCATGGACGGGGGTCGCCGTCCCGGATGGAGCCGGCCCCCGCCCGCGTTCCCTGACCCGAGAAACGCGCCCTTGCGTCGGCGGGAGCGAGGGAGAGATAGGAATATTTTCAGGATCTGTCAAGGGGCCGACGGTGGGGGATTCGGGTTTTGATCATTGCGGACCTCCTCGATCTAAGACTTGCGCTGTCGGCGTAACCATATCGATCTCATGCGTTTACGCGCGGATAAATAGAACGCCCAGCCACCCCCGGATAGCGCGCCCGTTGGACGCCAGTCGGGGTCGTTGTTGACGCGCCTGACCCTGTTGAGGAGCTTTTCTTCGATGCGCTGGCGAAGTGGGGAGCTTTCAAAAAACTCGTCGAAGGCCTTGCGGCGCTCAGTCTCTGAAAGTCTCTGAAGTTCGCCCTCTGCCGACAATTGCGGCAAACCCGCTTCGACGCGCAAGCGATTTCTCTCATCTAGCGCTCGTCGTGCTGCGGCTACGTCAATCATTGCGCGCGCCTTTACATTTGCACTAAGTTGGCGTACCTATTCTCGCCGTTTATTTTTAGCATTGGAGGATAAAGTTGTCACGGAGCGCGCACGGGTCGCACATGTGCCAAGGTCGCTTTCGCGTGTATCATCAGGGCGGACTGGACACTTATTGCGGGTTTTACGCTATCCTGAATCTCGTTAATTTCCTGAAGTTCAAGGAAAATAGAAGCACGGATTTTATAGGAGCACCGGGATTTCACGAGAAAAAGCCTTTTGAAAGGTTTAGCCGATTTATCGACGCGGGCGGCTTCCGCGGCTTTTTCCCCGAGCGGCCATTTGGAGACACTGGGCTAGAATCACAAATGATGAAGGACGCCTTATCGCGGGCGCTTTCGCTATTCTACGTCCGTGGCGAGGTCAAAATTGAGGAAGACCTTTCACAAGATCCATATGGAAGGCCGCCTGATGCGTGGGAGAGTTATTTTCGCCCCGGCACAGAAACGCGGTTCGCCAACGCAGAGGACGTCCTAGGGCTAACGGTTGTACAAGAAGACCATGAGGATGATATCGGGCATTGGGTCGTTTTCATTGGTAAAAACCATCTCGAAGACACCGCGCTGACCTGTAAAGACGGCTGGGACGGAATTGTTCTCGATTCCGAGAGAGGGTATGAGTTTTGGAAGGTGGATAAGGGCCGTATCTTGTTATTGACACAGCGCAATGAAAAGGTACAGGAAATAGCGACCGAGTGGATTTATTCCTTTGTTTCATTGTCGTTGAGTTAGCGGGTGTCGCCGTAGGACCGTATCGAGCGGCGAGCGTCGGCTTCTGGGACGGCCAGATTCCAAACCGCAGCGCCGCTGCCGCGCGGGCGCGCGTCATCCCTTATAATTCGCCCCCATGCGGATCATCCCCGTCATCGATCTCAAAGGCGGCCATGTCGTGCGCGCCTTTCGCGGCGAGCGCGCTGCCTATGCGCCGATCGTCACGCCGCTCGCCGCCAGAACGGCCGCAGAGTTTCGTGAATATGTGATCCGACGGCGAAGGAGGCACTGTGACCCCGTCACGGTCATTCGGTGAGGCGATGGTATTCGCTGAAATCGACGCTCGACCTTCTCGCCTGTCTCCGGCAGGCCGCAACCTTTTGAGAATTCGATCGATCAGTGGCGCGGTTTTTTGATCGGCGTTCGGGTGCGGCCAGATCGTCGTCCCCGCGCGCCGACAGCGCCGTTTTCGGACGACCTAACGGAGCATCAGCCTGAGGATATTGTCGGCGATTCGTCCGAAGGGCGCGCGGAGAAGTATGCTCGCGTTCCATCGACCCTGGTCGAAAACGCCTTTGGCATGGCTGAGGGAGCGGAAGCCTTCTATGCCATGATAAGCGCCCATGCCGCTGAGCCCGACGCCGCCGAAGGGAAGGTCGTCCTGCGCGTAGTGCATCAGAGCGCCGTTGATCGTGACGTTGCCGGAGGTGGTGCGCGTCAACGCCTTACGGCGGTCCTCGCCGTCGCCGCCGAAATAGTAGAGCGCCAGCGGTCGCGGCCGAGCATTGACGTATGCGACGGCCTCGTCGATGTCGCGATAGGGCAGCACCGGCAGGATGGGGCCGAATATCTCCTCCTGCATGATCGCCATGTCGTCCGTCGCGCCGAGGACAACCGTCGGCGGCATAGTGTGCGGACGGCCACGCGCCTCGTTCGGCCTCGGTCCGACCTCCGTGATGCGCGCGCCTTTGGCGCGGGCGTCATCGATCAAGCCGGTCAAACGCGCATAGTGTCGGTCGTTGACGATGGAGGTGTAATCATCGCTCGAAGGACCATCCGGATACTGCGCGGCTACCGCCGCGCCATAGGCGGCGACGAAGGCGTCGATGTCGGCTTCGCTCACGAGCGCGTAATCCGGGGCGACGCAGGTTTGGCCCGCATTGGCGAGCTTGCCACAGGCGACGCCCGCCGCCGCGTGATCGAGCGCAGCTCCCTTGCCGATGATGACCGGAGACTTGCCGCCGAGCTCCAACGTCACGGGAACGAGATTCTGGCTGGCGGTCTTCATGACCGCGCGCCCGACGGCGGTGCTGCCGGTAAACACCAAATGGTCGAACGGCAGGCCGGAGAAGGCGGCGCCCACCGCCGCGTCGCCGGTCACCACCGCCGCCTGCTCCTCGGGGAAGATATCCGCGAGCAGCGTCTCGAGCAGATCGCTTGTCGTAGGCGTGAGCTCCGACGGCTTGATCATCGCCCGATTGCCGGCCGCAATCGCCGTGGCCAGCGGCATCAGCGCCAGCGAGAAGGGATAGTTCCATGGCGACACGACGCCGATGACGCCGAGCGGCTGATACTCGATGCGTGCGCTGCCGAGCTGGAAGGACAGCGCGACATGCCGACGCGTCGGCCGCATGAAGCGGCGCAGATTGCGGTGAAGATAGTCGATGCCCATGACCAGCGTCATGATCTCCATCATCGCCGTTTCATGCCGCGAGCGATGGCCGAAATCGGCGTTCAGCGCCGCTTCGATGGCGAGTCGCCGGGCTATAACGGCGGCTCTGAGCTTCTTCAGATCAGCCCGGCGTCGGCCGAGCGGAGGCGGGCCTTCGTTCAGGAAGGCGGCGCGCTGACGGGCGAAGATGTCGCGGAACCGGGCGTCGGTCGGGATTTCGGAAGAAGAGTTCATGGCGCCTCCGTCAATGTTGACAGCGAAAACATCCCGGCATTGACATAGGCCCAAAAGTAGGCAGTGTCTACATATGTTTTCACTGGCAACTTCGAGGAGCCATGCAAGAGACATCCGAGCGCCCGTATCACCACGGGGACCTGAGACGGACGATTATCGAGACGGCGATGGAGATGCTGGACGAGGAGCAGGGCTGGCAATTCACGCTGCGAGAGGTCGCGCGTCGAGCTGGCGTGAGCCATGCCGCTCCCTATAAGCACTTTGCCGACAAGGGCGCCCTGCTCGCTGAAATGGCCATGCTCGGCTTCGACCGTCTCCGTGAAGAACTGACGGCGGCCAGACGCGGCGCTTTCGCCTCGCACCGCGAGGAGTTCTTGACTTTGGCGCACGCTTATGTCGGGTTCGGAACTTCCAGTCCGGCGCTCTACCGGCTGATGTTCGGCGCGGATGCGGGCAAGGCGCCGGACGTCCACTCGGGCGAACGCGCGCTCGCCGCGTTCGGCGTCATGCTCGAAACGCTGGAGCGCGGCCAGAGCGAAGGCGTCTTGCGAAAACGGGCTATTCGAGGCCAAGCGACGACATGCTGGGCGCTGGTGCATGGGCTTACTATGCTTTCCATCGGCGGATTGCTTCGGCCTGAGAAAGTCGGACCGGACGCCATCGAGGCGGCGCTCGCTACATTGCTCGAAGGTCTGGAGGAGTAACGGCCGCGCCACCTTTCTCGCTCACGGGAACACCCCGGTCGCCACGCATGAAGACCTCGATGTGCGATACGGAATTCACGCGAATGACGGCTCATGGCGCATCATGGAAATTCAAACCGCGACCCCGCCGGCGCTCGGGCGCCGGTCATCCCCTATAATCCGCCCCATGCGGATCATCCCCGTCATCGACCTGAAAGCCGGCCATGTCGTGCGCGCCTTTCGCGGCGAGCGCGCCGCCTATGCGCCGATCGTCACGCCGCTCGCCGCCGGCAGCGCGCCGGAGGCGATCGTCGCGGGATTTCTGCGGCTCTTTGCTTTCGATACGATCTATATCGCCGATCTCGACGCCATAGAGCGATGCGGCGATCATGGCGCGGCGATCGAGGCGCTGGCGCGGCGCTTTCCGCAAATCTGTTTCTGGGTCGATAATGGCGCCGGAAGCGCGCCCGAAGGCGCGCGGTCCGATGCGGCGCCTGGACCGCGAGCCTTCGGGCTCGCCAATCTTGCGCCCGTCATCGGCAGCGAAAGTCTCGCGCAGACTGTCGCGCCCGATCTCTCGCGCGAGACGGGGGCGATTCTCTCGCTCGATTTTCGCGGCGATGAATTTCTCGGCCCGCGCGCGCTTCTGGACGATCCGCAACTCTGGCCGCCGCGACTCATCGCCATGACTCTGGCGCGCGTCGGCGCCTTCGCCGGGCCGGATCTCGCGCTTTTGTCGTCGCTGGCGCGGCGCGCGCAGGGCAGGGAAATCTACGCCGCCGGCGGGCTGCGCGACGCCCGCGATCTCGAGGCGCTGGCGCGCATCGGCGTCGCCGGCGTTCTCGTCGCCTCGGCGCTGCACGACGGGCGGCTGTCGGCGCAGGAGCTGCGTCGCGCCATGTGATGGGTTTTCGTCTGATCGCTCGGCGCGGAATTGCCGCTTCCTTCTCCCGCTCGCGGCTATCGAATGCACACGCTCCGCGCCCCACGGCGTCCTGGCCGGGCTCGTCCCGGTCAAGACGGCTGCAGAGTTTCGCGATATTCGAATCCGACGGAAACCGTATGAATGCGCCGTGCGGAAATGAGCGTCGCCAAAACAGAAAGAGGAGCCGCGGGCGGCGGCTCCTCTTTGATCGATCGAAATATGTCCGCGCCTCACTCGGCGGCGGCGAAGGGGTGCTTGGCGGTCACGCGCTCGGAGAGGACGCGGGAGGCGCTCGGATCGCCCTTCATCGCGCGGGCGATGGCTTCCTTCGTGGCCTGATAGTTGAAGTCCTGGATCTTCTGATCGTCATTGGCTTCCCAATGAATGAACACGCCGACCGAGATGAAGAGGTCCTCGGCCTGCTCGATCGGGATGATCCCCTCGGCGACACTGTCGGCGACGGCCTTGGCGACGCCATATTGCGCCGGGCCGAACATCTGAACCGCCTGCTTGGCGTTTTTGATCGTCACCTTGTTGAAGAGAATGGTGTAGGGCTTGACCAGAAGGTTCGGCGCGACGACGGCGAGAAGCGTCGTGAAACCGTCCTTGTTGTTGACCAGCGCATTGGCGAAAGCCGTCTCGGCGGAGCTGCCGCGCGGGCCCATCAGCAGGTCGATGTGGGCGACCTCATTGCCCTCGCCGACGAGCGATTCGCCGACCAGCAGCTTCGGAGTCGAGGAGGAGGCGCCGGCCTTCGGAAAGAGAGCGCCGAGAATTTTGTCCAGTATCGAAGCCATATTCGATTTCCTTTCGGTCTGTTCGTCACGCCTTGGCGGCGTTGTTCTCGGCCTGCGCGAGGCCCCCCAATCTCGCTGCAACTTCCGTCAGGAAGCCGACTGGTGACGCGCCGACCGCGGATCGATTCGCTTCAATTCGAGTCGACGAAGAGGAGCCGCGAACGGCTCCTCGAAAATCCGGCGACGGAGCGCCGCATCGCAGCGAGACAGCGGCGCGCGGGATGCGCGCCGTCGCTCGCCGGCCGACCGAGCAAAAGCTCAGTTGGCGCCGAAAGGATGCTTGACGTCGTTGCGCTTGGCGACGACTTCGGCGGCCTTCGGCTCGCCCTTGACGGCGCGCGCGATGGCTTCCTTGGTGGCCTGATAGTTGTACTCCTGGATCTTCTTGTCGTCGTTCGCTTCCCAATGGATGAACACGCCGACCGAGATGAACAGGTCGTCGGCCTCGGCGACCGGGATCACGCCTTCGGCGACCGAATCGGCGACGGCCTTGGCGACGCCGGCCTGGGCCGGTCCGAACATCTGAACGGCCTGCTTGGCGTTTTTGATGGTGACCTTGTTGAAGAGGATCGTGTTCGGCTTGGCCAGCAGGTTCGGCGCAACGACGGCGAGCAGCGTGGTGAAGCCGTCCTTGTTGTTGACCAGCGCATTGGCGAAGGCGGTCTCGGCGGCGCTGCCGCGCGGTCCGATCAGCAGGTCGATGTGAGCGACTTCATTGCCTTCGCCGACGAGCGACTCGCCGACCAGGAGCTTGTTGATCACGGCCATGTTTCTTCCTTTCGATAAACTCGACTTGTCGCCCGCGCGGCTGCCGGCGCGGGCGCCTCCCCCATCTCTCCGGCGTCAGGCCGAAATGCGGCCGAGCCGGACGAGCCGGTCGCGAGACCATCTCGCGCGGCGCGAACTCAACCATTTTTGTGAACGTTCGGCAAGATGGCGAGCAGATAATCGACAAAAAGCGCGGCGACCGTCAGGTCCGCGCAGGCGCCCGGATTATAGCCGCTTTTTTTGAGAGAACGATCCAGTTCCAGCGCGATGCGGAACATGGAGTCTCTGTCGTCGACGGCGTCGATAAGAGAAGCCGCTTCTTGAAAGCGCGTCAAGGTCTCGCGCGCGACTTTTTCGCCGAATTTCCGCTGGATATGCGTATCGGGGAAATGTCGCGCGTAAGTCATGAAGAGAAGCAGGGTCGTGGTCTCTCTGTCATGGCCTCTCTCTCGCGCGCGCCGGATCGCCTCGCGGCCCATGCCGAAAATCTCGGAAAAGCCGTTGGCGTATTGCCTTGCGACGAGATCGCGATCGGCGGCGAGCGCCATGGCTTCGCGCAGGGAGATGCGCGCCGGGGCGGCGACATCGTGCTGCGGCGCGGCGCCGAGCCCGGCGGGGGAGGCGCGCACAATGGCGCGAAAGGCGAGATCGGCGTCGGAAAAATCGAGCGCTTCCAGCGTCCGCGCGAGTTTTTCGTCGAGAGAGCCTTCGCCCGCTCGTGAGGCGGCGTGAGCGAGCGGCGCGCATAAGAGAATAATGCCGAGATTGGTGTTGCAGCCGACGCGCGTCCAGGTCGCTTCCACGGCCTCCGATATGCGGGCGCCGACGCGCGCGCCTGGCGCGGAAATATGCGGCGCGGCGGCCTTCGCGCTGGCGATGAAATCCGCGGCCTCCATTCCATGGCCCGGCGCATAGATATGGACATTGCCGGGCTTGGGCGCGGCGAGTTCGTCCGCGCAGGCGGCGATGAAGGCGCTCGCGATTTGTTCCGCGTCAGCCATTGGCGCGGCGCGCGGCGGCGCCGATCGCCGCCATTATGTCGCCGGCGATGCGCTCGGCGATCTGGAAAGGGGTCACGCTCTGCAACCCGCTCCAGCCCGGCATACTATTGACCTCCAGCACCATGGGCAGGCCGTCCGCGCCGGCGATGATGTCGACGCCGGCGAAATCCGCGCCCAGCGCGGCGGCGGCGCGCAGCGCCAATTCGCGCTCGCGCGCGCTCGGCTCGCAGGGAGTCGGCTTTGCGCCCTGGCGGATATTGGTGATCCAGCGCCGCGAGCGCCGCCGCATCGCGCCGATGATCTCGCCATGGGAGACGAGAATGCGCATATCTTCGTACCAGACGTCCCGCGGCGGGACGAAGCGCTGCAGATAGAAGACGCCGCGCGCTTCCTCCGTCGTCGGCAGATCCTCCTCGCGGCGGATGAGCTTGAGGCCCCAGCCTTGCGCGCCGAACAGCGGCTTCAGCACCAGCGGCGCGCGCCCGCATTCGCTGCGGATGATGCGCAGCGCCTCGGCGCGCGAGCCGGTCACGAAAGTCGCGGGCGTCGGAATGCGCGCGGCGGCGAGCAGAAAGCTCGCCGCGGATTTGTCGGTGCAGCGCTCGATCGCGCGCGCGCTATTGACCAGCGGAACGCCGAGCGCGCCGAGCGCGTGCAGCACGCCGAGCCGCAGCGTGACCGTCTCCAGCGAGCCGTCGCCGATGGCGCGCACGACGGCGGCGTCCGGCAGGCCGCCGTGAAAGCCAGGAATGGCGATGTGCTGCGGCCGCGTCGTGTCGATCTTGCAGGCGGAAAGCCGCACGGGAACGGCCCGCGCGCCATGGCGCGCGAAGCCCTTGATGAGGCGCTCGACATGCCAGTCGAGCTCGTCGGTGAAGATCGCGATGCGCGGCGCCCCCTCACGGGGGCGCGCGGGCTCAGCCGAAAGAGGCTTCGAGCAGTTTTTCGTCGATGGCTCCGCCACGGAAAGTCTCGCCTGTCTCCACTGCCGTCACGATCGCCTCGGCGGGCGAGAACAGGCTGGGGTCGATCTTGTAGAAGTCGCCCTTATACGCTTTGAAAATTTCCGCGAAAGGCCGTCCGTAGTCGCGCGAGGTCGAGCTCGGCAGTTTCTCGGCCAGCTCCTTGGCCGCCGCCGCCGATCCGCGCACGAAGAGATGAGCGCGGCCGGAATAGATGATCGCGTCGTTTGTGCGGCCCATGGCCGTGACGAAATCCGGGTGAGGCGGCGAGAGCGGCGCGGCAGCGATGCCGTCCACAATATGCTCGAGCGGGAATTTCAGCTCATGCGCCTTGTGCAGCGCCACCTCGAGCACGCGGCCGACGACCTGCACGCTGCCGGCGAGGCTCTGCGTCGGCGCATAGACGAAGGCGAGCTTGTCGGGAGAGACGCCGCAATCATTGGCGACCTTGGCCACGACGGCCTCCGGCGGCGGCGCGCCGGCCTCGAGCACGATGGTCGAACGATCGGCGGAGTCCTTATAGGGGAGCTCCTGGAACAGCGCCTCCTTGCGCGCCAGCGAGCGGCCGGGGCCGGAGCCGAGCGCGAAGAATTTTTCGTGGCTGAGGCTCCAGCCGGCATATTGGCTGGCGAGGCAGGCGACGACCGGGTCATTGCTGGAGACGGTGAGCCAGAAGGGCCAATTCTTCTGGCCGGGCGCCGGCGAGAGCGTGACCTTGCCGAGGCCGCCGAGGCAGATCTCGGTGAGCAGAAGGCCGGCGTCTATGCCGCCCGCCACCTTGGCGCCGGCGTCGATCAGCAGCTCTCCGAGGCTTCCGCGCGAAACGGCGAGGCGATAGCGCTCCGCGCCCGCGACGAGCCTGTCGACGATCTCGCCCGCCAGCGCATTGACGCTCGCCGTGGCGCGCCCGCTCGTATCCAATGTCCCTGTCACGTCTTTTGTCCTCGATTGGGGACCGGCTCCCCGCGCCGGCCGAAATTGCGGCGCGACTTTACTAAGCTTTCGTCCCCGGCGAAAGCCGCGCCGGGCGAAAGGCCTGTCACTTCCCCGTCAAGAGACTCTCACGAGAGCATTACACGCGCCTGCTAGGAGAGGAGCCGTGATGCGGCGTCGAGGGCTCACCCTTCTCGAGGAGCAGCGCAAATGGCCGACAATATCGCGGAAAAGTCCGGCGAGGCCGGCAAGAAGGACAATTACACGGGCAAGCTGATCGTCGGCGGCATAGCGGCGGTCATCGGCGGCGTGGTGGGCTACGGCCTGCTGGGCGGCCCGGCCATTCTCGCCAGCGCAGTGGTTTTCGGTCTCATCGGAGCGGCGCTGGGCTCCGTGTTCGATTGATCGCGTCGGTTGCGTGTGGCGTCGCGAGTCGCCGCTTTTCCGGCGGTCGTGCGGAATTCTAGGACGTAGTCATTTCCCCTTCAGGTCGCGGCCCCACGTTCGCCCGTGGGGCCGTTTTTTTTGCTCAGGCGGCCGCCAAAGCGGCGATGTCGCGGCGGGCGGAAGCGAGCGCCTCCTCCTTCTGCGCCGGGCCGAGGCCGACGCCCTCGGCGCGGATGAAGGCGAAATCGGTGACGCCCAGATTGCCGAAGGTGGTGCGCAAATAGGCCTCCTGATGGTCCTGCGCCGAAAGCGCCTCATTCCCCGCATAGAGGCTGCCGCGCGTCGAGACGACGATGAGCCGCTTGCCGGTCACGAGGCCCTGAAGCCCGGCGGCCGTATAGGCGAAGGTCTTGCCGGGCACGACGAGATGGTCGATCCAGCCGCGAAGCTGCGTGGGAATGGAGAAATTATACATTGGCGCGCCGATCACGACGATATCGGCCGCGAGAAACTCCTCGAGAATGTCGCGGGCGGTGGACAGCTCGGCCCGCAGCGCGGCGTCCTCCGGCTCCGTCCCGGCCCCGCGAGCGAAAAAGAGAGCGCTGGAGAGCATGGGCGGCGCCGCGGCGGCGACGTCACGATAGGCGACCTCGAGGCCGGGGATGTCGCCGCGCAGCTTCTCCACCAGCTCGGCGGTGAGGCGGCGGCTGAGCGATTTTTCTCCCATAATGCTCGAATCGATGTGCAACAGGCGGGTCATGCGGCTCGCTCCTAGTATAAAGAGGTAACTTAGGCTAGGCTGCTCCCTGTCGCGACGGCGCGCAAGGAGGCACATTTTTGGAACGCGGTCACATTCATGTTCCTGCCCAATGCGGGCGTATTGCGGCCATTCTATCGCGCATCGGCGACAAATGGACCGTGCTGGTCGTCGAATCGCTCGGGAACGGGCCTTTGCGGTTCAACGAGCTGCGGCGGCGCATCGGCGGCATTTCGCAACGTATGCTGACGCTGACGCTGCGTGCGGCCGAGCGCGACGGCTTCGTGACGCGCACCGTCTTTCCGACCATCCCGCCCCGCGTCGATTATGAGCTGACGCCGCTCGGCCGCTCTCTGCGTGAGCCGCTGCATCGGCTGGGTGACTGGGCGCTCGAGAATGTCGAAACCATCGAGGAATCGCGGCGCCGTTTCGACGGCGAGGCGGAAAAGCAGGCCGCTGCGCCGCGGCCGCAGCGCGCCGTCGGCGCGTGAGCGCGCCAGCGCGGCCTTCTCCTTTGCGCTTTTGAAAAAATCATGCGCAATGCCGCGTGATCGAGATTCGTCGGAGTGAGCCGAGAGTGACCGAGCGTCCGCAGACCACTGTTTCCTATGGCGCCGCTGCGCTCGTCTTTCTGGCGGCGGCGGTAGCTCTCGCTTTTCCGTGGCTGTCCGGCCGCGTCACCGTCCCCTGGGACGCCAAGGCGCATTTCCAGCCGCAATTCGCCTTTCTCGCCCATGCGCTGCATTCTGGCCAATCGCCCTTCTGGACGCCCAATGTCTTCGCCGGCTCGCCGCAGCTCGCCGATCCGCAATCGCTGATCTTCTCACCCTTCTTCCTCATCGCGGCCTGGCTCGTTCCGGAGCCCTCTTTCGCGCTCGAGGATGCAATCGTCTTCGCGATGCTGGCGATGGGCGGGCTCGCCTTCATCGGCTATTTCCGCGACCGCAAATTCTCGGCGGAAGGCGCGCTGCTCTGCGCGCTGGCTTTCGCCTTCGGCGGCTCGGCCGCTTGGCGCATTCAGCACACGGGGCAGGTGATGAGCCTCGCCTGGTTCCCCGTGACTTTGTTCCTGCTCGCGCGCGCGCTCGATCGCCGCTCGGCGCAATGGGGCGCCTATGCCGGCGTGGCGGCGGCCTTTCTCGTGCTCGGCCGCGATCAGGTCGCCTTTCTCGAAGTGCTCGTCCTCTCGGCCTACGCCGTCTTTCGCGTCTTCTCGGACGACGCGAAGATTTCCACCGCCATCGCGCCGCTCGTCGCCGGCGCGGCCTGCGGCGTCGCCATCATCATCGTTCCGCTCTCGCTGACGATGGAGCTGGCGTCACAATCCAATCGGCCGGCCATCGATCTCGCGGGCGCCTTGCGCGGCTCGCTGCATCCCGCGGCGCTGCTCACTTTCGTCTCGGCCAATCTCTTCGGCACGGATGGTCCGCTCGCGAATTTCTGGGGTCCGCCGGCGCTCGTCTTCGGCTCGCCGGATCTCTTCCTCGCGCGCAATATGTGCGACGTCTATATGGGCGCGCTGCCTCTGGTCTCGCTCATCGCTCTGACGCGCCACGGCCTGCCGTCCAATCGCGAGATAAGCTTTTTCACCGCCGCAGCGCTGGCGCTGCTGCTCTATGCGCTCGGCCGCTTCACGCCGGCCTTTGCGCTGATGTTCCATATTCCGGGAGTCGATCTCTTCCGCCGCCCGGCGGACGCGACCTTTCCGCTCTGCGCCGTGCTCGCCCTTCTCGCCGGCTTCGGCCTCAACGTCGTCGCCAATGCGCCGAGCAGACCGCCGCTGCGCTTCCTCACGGCGGCGCTGGCCGCGCTATTTGCGCTCGCCATTGCGCTCGCCTGGAGCAAGGATCATCTTTCCGCGGCGCTGCTGCCGCTCGCCGAGAGCGCCGGCTTCGCCGCGCTGGCCTTTCTCGTCATCGCCTTCGCGCCGCAGCTCGCCGCGCGCCGCTATGCGCTGCTCGCCGCCGTCGGCGCGACGATGACGCTCGATCTCGCCGTCAACAACGGCCCCAATGAATCGACCGCGCTGCCGCCGCAGAATTTCGACGTGCTGCGCGCCGACACGCAAAACGACACGATCGCTCTGCTGCGGGCGCGTCTCGCGGCGACGGCGGCGCCGGATCGGCGCGACCGCGCCGAGCTCGCGGGCATAGATTTCCACTGGCCCAACGCCTCGCTGGTGCATGGCTTCGATCAGGAATTCGGCTACAACCCGGTGCGGCTGCGCCTGCTCGAGGAGGCGACCGGCGTCGGCGATCATCTCGCGCTTCCCGATCAGCGCGTCTTCTCCAAGCTCTATCCCTCCTATCGCTCGACGCTCGCCGATCTCATCGGGCTGCGCTTCATCGCGACCGGCGTTCCGATCGAGGAGATCGACAAGAATTTGCAGCCGGGCGATCTCGAATTCATCGCGCGCACCAAGGACGCCTATGTCTATGAGAACAAGCGCGCGTTGCCGCGCGTGCTGCTCGCGACCTGCGCCACGCGCGTCGATTTCGCGCAGATGATCGAGGATGGCGTGTGGCCCGATCTCGACTATCGCGCCAGCGTGCTTCTCGAGGAGCCGCCCGTCTGCCGGCATTCGCGCCCCGAGCCGGGGGAGGCGAGCGGCGCGCGCATCCGCTCTTACGGCAATACGGAGGTAATCATCGACGCCGATGTTCCGCAGGGCGGCGGCTATGTGGTGCTGAACGATATTTTTCATCCGTCCTGGACGGCGCAGATCGACGGCGAGCCGGCGGACATCATGCGCGCCAATGTGATGTTCCGCGCCGTCGCCGCGCCGCAGGGCAGGCATGAGGTGCGGTTCGTCTATCGGCCGTTTCTCAGCCTGTGGCGGCGGCTGACGGGGCGATCCGGGGGCTAGCCGGCGTCTAGCCGTTGCGGCCCCGCTTGACGCATCGCCATTCCTGCGCGACTCTCGCAACGCCCGGGGGAGCCTCGCCGCCGGCGCGCCCTGCGCGCGGCAAGAGGCTGAGAGGCCGAAGAGCTTTTTTTTTAAAAAGAGCGGCTCGGCGACCCTTCGAACCTGATCCAGTTCGCGCTGGCGTAGGGAGGCCGCATGTTTCTGATATTCCTCGGCCCTATCGGGCCGCATCGATGCTGATCGGCGTGATCGGCGCCGGCGTCGCCGGCCTGACCGCGGCTTTCGAGATCGCCCGCGCCGGCGCGGCTTTCGGCGCCGAGGTCGAGCTGGTGGAGAGAGCGGCGGGGCCGGGCCGCGGCTGCTCGCATTTCGCCGGCGGCATGATCGCGCCCTGGTGCGAGCTGGAGAGCGCCGAGCCCGTCGTCGCGACGCTCGGCGAGGAGGCGCTCGCCTTCTGGACCAAGGACATTCCCGTCGCGAAAATCGCCGGCAGCCTCGTCGTCGCGCCGCCGCGCGACCGCGCCGAGCTGACCGAATTTTCCCGTCGCACCCGGCGTTTCGAGCGGCTGGACGCGGACGCCCTCGCGGCGCTGGAGCCGGCGCTGGCCGGACGTTTCTCGGGCGGGCTCTATTTTCGCGAGGAGGCGCATCTCGAGCCGCGCGCAGCGATGGCGGCGCTGTTCGAACGTTTGCAGACAATGAACAATGTCCGCATCCGGCTCTGCGCCGATTCTGTCCCGCGGGCGGACTGGATCGTCGATTGCCGTGGCTTCGCCGCGCGCGGCGAGCTGGCGGCGCTGCGCGGCGTCAAGGGCGAGATGCTCGTGCTGCGCAGCGAGGAGATCGAATTGTCCCGCCCCGTCCGCATGCTGCATCCGCGCCATCCGGTCTATGTGGTGCCGCGCGGGCAGGGCGTGTTCATGGTCGGCGCGACCATGATCGAGAATGAGGAGCGCTCCCGCGTCACCGCGCGCTCCATCGTCGAGCTGGTCAATTCGGCCTTCGCCATTCATCCCGCTTTCGCCGAGGCGGAGATCGTCGAGACGGGATCGGATGTGCGGCCGGCGTTTCCGGACAATCTGCCGCGCATTTCGCGCCAGGGTCGGACGCTCTATGTCAATGGGCTCTATCGGCATGGATTTCTTCTGGCGCCGGCGCTGGCGCGTCGCGTCGCGCGCTTCCTCTTCACGGGTGAGGTCTTCCCGGAGGTCATGAATGCGAATCAGGGTGAATGGGCAGACGCTCGAGGTCGAGGCGCCCACGTTGGAGCGCCTCATCGAGGAATTGGGCTTTAGCGAGCAGACCGTCGCCACGGCGGTCAACCAGGAATTCGTGCGCAGCAAGGATCGCGGCGAGACGCTGCTGGTCGAGGACGATACGATCGAGATCGTCACGCCGCGGCAGGGAGGGTGAGGGGATTGTCGAACTTGCTACCTCCTCCACGAACTCCATGTTAGGGTCGGCCCATGAGCACGATCGTCACGGAAATCTACGACGCCCTCCGAGAAGCCGGCGCGAGCGAGGAGAAAGCGCGCAAGGCTGCGGAAGTCGTCGTTTCGACTCGAAGAACAGCGACGTTCAGCATGAGTTCGCCTTGCTGAAGGGCGAGTTCAACACCGTGAAATGGATGCTCGCGACCAATATCACGCTCACGCTTCTGGTGCTCGGAAAGCTGTTCCTGCACTGATGGCCGATGCGGTTTCCGGTCGAGCCCCGAACCAGCCGAATGCGATGACTGCGTCTCTCCTCCTCTATGGCGAGGTCCTATCCTCCCGCTTCCTGCTGGGCACGGCGCGCTATCCTTCGCCCGCCATTCTCGCCGAGGCGATCCGCGCGGCGGGAGCGGAGATCGTCACCGTCTCGCTGCGGCGGGAGGCGGGGGGCTCGCGCGCGGGCGAGAGCTTTTGGCGGCTCATTCGCGAGCTCGGCGTGCGCGTATTGCCCAACACGGCCGGTTGCCGCACGGCCAAGGAGGCCGTCGCCACCGCGCAAATGGCGCGCGAGCTGTTCGGAACCAGCTGGATCAAGCTCGAGGTGATCGGCGAGGAGGACACGCTGCAACCCGATGTCTTCGGCCTGGTCGAGGCGGCGCGCATCCTCAGCGACGACGGCTTTTGCGTCTTTCCCTATACGACGGAGGATCTCGTCGTCGCGGAGAAGCTGCTCGACGCCGGCTGCCGCGTGCTGATGCCCTGGGCGGCGCCGATCGGCTCCGGCCGCGGGATCAACAATCTCTTCGGTCTGCGGGCGCTGCGCGCGCATTTTCCCGATACGCCGCTCATTGTCGACGCCGGCCTCGGCGCGCCTTCGCAGGCGGCGGCGGTGATGGAGCTCGGCTTCGACGCGGCGCTGCTCAACACGGCGGTGGCGCGCGCCGGCGATCCCGTGGCCATGGCGCGGGCCTTCGCGCTCGCCATAGAGGCGGGCCGGGCGGCCTATCTCTCCGGCCTGATGGAGCCGCGTGACATGGCGGCGCCCTCGACGCCCGTGCTCGGCCGCGCCTTCGACGATGGACTCGAGGCATGAGCGCGATTTCGTTTCCACCTCCCCCTGGAGGGGGGAGGTCGAGCGCCGAAGGCGCTCGGGAGGGGGGTGAGCCCCCGAAGCTCGGGGATTGCACCCCACCCCGTCCTGCTGCGCAGGCCGACCCTCCCCCTGAAGGGGAGGGTGGGGCGCGCCTCTCGATCGAGCGTCATCCCGTCATGAGCGCGCTTTTGCTCGATCCCTTCTATCTCATCGTCGATTCCGCCGATTGGCTGCCCCGGCTGTTGCCGCAGGGCGTGCGGCTCGTGCAATTGCGCGTCAAGGATCGCGCGGAGGCGGCGCTGCGCGCGGAGATCGCCCGCGCCCGCGATCTTTGCGCGGCCCATGGCGCGCTGCTCGTCGTCAATGATTATTGGCGGCTCGCCATCGATCTTTCCTGCGATTTCGTGCATCTCGGCCAAGGCGATCTCGATACGGCCGATATCGTCGCCATTCGCGCCCATGGAATAAGGCTCGGCGTCAGCACGCATGACGAGGCGGAGCTGGAGCGGGCGCTGGCGCTCGACCCGGATTATGTCGCGCTGGGGCCGATCTATCCGACGCTGCTGAAGCAAATGGCCTTCGCCCCGCAGGGCCTCGACAAGATCGGCCAATGGAAACGCCGCATCGGCGCGATTCCGCTCGTCGCCATAGGCGGGTTGACGCCGGAGCGCGCCCGCGCGGCGCTGGCTGCGGGGGCGGACAGCGCCTGCGTCGTCACCGACGTTCTGCGCGCCGCCGAGCCGGAGGCACGGGCGCGGGAATGGGTGGAGGCGACGGAAGAAAAGCGCCTCAGGACGCCCCGCCGATCGGCCACTCCCCTTTGAACACATTGCCCTGATTGTCGCGCGCCTCGACGCGCATCACCTTGGCGCCATTTGGCTTGTAGGCGAAGCGAAAGCTCGGATCCTCGGACAGGGAAATTCCGCCCTCCATGGAGAAGATCAGCGCCTCGCCCTGGCGCACCTCCACCTTGTCGACATAATGGGCGGGAAGATAGGCGCGGGTGATCGGGTCCATCTGCAATCCCGAATTATTGGGATGGCGGATCATGATCTGCGCTTCGCGCAGCGCGGGGGTCTCGCTCGTGAACTCGCGATATTTCATCTTGCCGAGATTGGCGGCGGCCTCGTCCTGATCCTTGATCGCCGGGGCCGAGCAGCCGCCCGAGGCTTTCACGAATTTCGCCACCGAATGCAGGGCGCCATCGGCCGTTTGGCCGACGACATGCACATTGGTGTAGGAATTCACGCGCACGCGCGTCTCGATCTTGGCGACGCCGGCGCCCACGCCGAAGGAGAAGGCGGCGGCCATGGGCATGGGATTCTCGTCGATGACCAGCGTCGCCGCGCGCAGGCCCGGCTCGAGGAGGGTGATCGTCATCGGCACGATGGCGGCGTCCTCGGCCCGCTTCGGCGCATCGAGCGCGACGACGCCCTCATGCTCCTTTATCGCGCGGTCGTGGAAAATATCGGTGACGAGGCCCGGCCAAGGATCGATCTTGGGCTCCTGGGCCAGCGCCGCGCCGGCCCAAAAGAGGGCCGCCGCCGTCGCGACACGAAGGAGACCGGGCCGCGAGCCTCGAGGCTCGCTCTCATTCGGCGATTTGCGAGCCTGAAGGCTCGCGGTCCAAGGGCTCATCTGGCTTCCTCCGGCGCTTTTTAAAATCATAGCGCCCCGCGCGCGGGCCGCTCAAGGGGCCTCCCATTCCAGCTCGGCGAAGCCGGCCGTGGCGTTGCGCGTGTGATAATCCTCGAACAAAAGCCAATTGGGCTTTTCGCTGCGGCCGGCGGCCGCCGCCGCGTGCGCGAGACTCTCGCCCTTGGCGATAGAGGCGCGCAAATCGCGAGTGAGATGGTCGAGATAGGCCTTTTGGGCATCGAGCGCCTGCGGCCAGGGGGCGACCGCCGGCCCATGGCCGGGAACCACCCGGACCGCCGCGATCGTCCGCAATTCGTCGATGACGGAGAGAAAGCCCAAAAGGCTGCCGTCGACGATCGGAACATGCTGCAAAAACAGCAGATCGCCGGTAAAGAGCGTGCCACTCTGCGGATCGAGCGCGGTGAGATCGCTATCGCTGTGAGCGGTGCGCCAGGCTTTCAGCACGATTTTGCGGCCGCCGAGATCGAGTGTCGTCTCGCGCTCGACGGTGAGGGTCGGCGGGACCAGACTCACATCGTCGAGCAGCGTTCCCATCGTCTCGCGAAACGAAGCGAGATAATGCGGGCCGCGCGCCGCCATGGCGCGGGGAAGATTCTTGTGCCCGACGAAGACGGCTCCCGTGTCTCGAAAGGCAATATTCCCGAAAATATGATCGGGATGGACATGGGTGTCGATCACATAGCGGATGGGCTTGGTCGAGCGCTGCTGCAACGCAGCGAGAAACGCTTCCCCCTCGGCGCGGCTGCCGCCGGTGTCGATGACAGCGATCGCCTCTTCGCCGACAATCGCCCCGAGATTGGCGATACCGCCCAAGTTGTCGCGAGACATCAAAGCGGTCTCGCCCTGATGGACGAAGACGCCGGGCGCGATCTCGGTCAGCTCGAAGCTTTTCGCGCCGCTCGCGACGAGGCAGAGACACGCGATGGCGAGCCGTCGAATAGTGCATTGCAGCATCGGTTTTTCAGCCTCGCTTTTCGCCGGTTTCACGCACGAAATCAGGAAAGTCGGGAACTTGTTTTGGGGATTGCGCTTCAATTCTGTGCGACATATTATCCCGCCGTTTCCGACCTAAAAGAGGCTTTCCGGCCGGGAACCGGAAGGCGTCTCGACGGAGATGTTGGCGGGGCTGCGGGCGCGGCGTTCCGTCTGATCGACGTGGCAAAAACGAGGAAACGGCTTCCCAAAGCCTTAGGGCGTCGAAAAGGCGCGATGTCGGCGGCGTCGCCGGGCCTTTCGCACGGTGATGTCGTCAGGAGGAAAAGCTCATGCATAAGCTGTTGTTGTCGACTTCGGTGGGGATTCTCGCGCTGTTCGGGGCCGGCGTGGCGAACGCCGCCGACGCGCTTCTCGAGCTCCAGAAGAACCCGAAGGACTGGGTGTCGCCGACGGGCGACTACGCCAATCTGCGTTACTCGAAACTGAAGCAGATCACCACCGAGAACGTCGGCAAGCTGGCTCCCGCCTGGAGCTTCTCGACCGGCGTGCTGCGCGGCCACGAAGGCGCCCCGCTCGTCCTCGGCGACGTGATGTATCTGCATACGCCTTTCCCCAATATCGTCTACGCTCTCGACCTCAACAACGAAGGCAAGATCCTCTGGAAGTATGAGCCCAAGCAGGATCCGAGCGTCGTTCCGGTGATGTGCTGCGACACGGTGAACCGCGGCCTCGCCTATGCCGACGGCAAGATCTTCCTCGCCCAGGCCGACACCACCCTGGTCGCTCTCGACGCCAAGACCGGCAAGCTGGTCTGGTCGGTGAAGAACGGCGATCCGTCCAAGGGCGCCACTTCGACCGCCGCTCCGCATGTCTTCAAGGACAAGGTCTTCGTCGGCATCGCCGGCGGCGAGTTCGGCGTGCGCGGCAGCATCACGGCCTATAATGTCGCCGATGGCAAGCTCGCCTGGCGCGGCTACTCCATGGGCCCGGACAGCGACACGCTGATCGACGGCGAGAAGACCACCCATCTCGGCAAGCCGGTCGGCAAGGACTCGGGCCTGAACACCTGGGAAGGCGATCAGTGGAAGATCGGCGGCGGCACGACCTGGGGCTGGTATTCCTATGACCCGGAGCTGAACCTCGTCTATTACGGCTCGGGCAATCCCTCGACCTGGAACCCGTCTCAGCGTCCCGGCGACAATCGCTGGTCCATGACGATCTGGGCGCGCGATCTCGATACCGGCGTCGCCAAATGGGTCTATCAGATGACCCCCCACGACGAGTGGGACTATGACGGCATCAATGAGACGATCCTCGCCGACCAGACGATCGGCGGCGCCAAGCGCAAGACGCTCGTCCACTTCGACCGCAACGGCTTCGGCTACACGCTCGACCGCGTGACCGGCGAGCTGCTCGTCGCCGAGAAGTATGACCCGGCCGTCAATTGGGCGACCAAGGTCGACATGGACAAGAACTCCAAGACCTACGGCCGTCCGCTCGTCGTGTCGAAATATTCGACGCAGCAGAACGGCGAGGACGTCAACACCAAGGGCGTCTGCCCGGCGGCTCTCGGCTCCAAGGACATGCAGCCCGCGTCCTTCAACCCGGACACCGGCCTGTTCTATGTGCCGACCAACCACGTCTGCATGGACTATGAGCCCTTCCGCGTCAGCTACACGGCGGGTCAGCCCTATGTCGGCGCGACGCTGGAGATGTTCCCGCCGCCCGGCGACACCAATATGGGCAATTTCATCGCTTGGGACGCTCGCGTCGGCAAGATCGTCTGGTCCAACAAGGAGCAGTTCTCGGTCTGGTCCGGCACGGTCACCACGGCCGGCGGTCTCGCCTTCTACGGCACGCTCGAGGGCTATCTGAAGGCCGTCGACGTCAAGACCGGCAAGGAGCTGTATAAGTACAAGACTCCGTCGGGCATCATCGGCAATGTGATGACCTATGAGCACAAGGGCAAGCAGTATGTCGCGGTTCTGTCCGGCGTCGGCGGCTGGGCCGGCATCGGCCTCGCGGCCGGCCTGTCCAAGAGCAATGAAGGCCTCGGCGCGGTCGGCGGCTATAAGGCGCTGTCCGACTACACCGCCCTCGGCGGCGTGCTGACCGTCTTCGCTCTGCCCGACTACGCGCTGCCGATCGTCGCTCCGGCGAACTGATACGGCCAAAAATAAGATTGGCGCTCGGCGAACGCCCCGTGGCGCGTCGCCGGGCGCCTCGTGTTTAAGTGGATGGAAAGCTGGAGGATGGAGTAATGAGACTGCCGCTCGTCGGGGCCCTCGCCCTGAGCGTCTTCATGGGTGTTGGAACGACCGCGCGCGCCGAAGCGCCGGGAGACCCGACCGCGGTCAAGGAAGTGGACGGCAAGTGGTTCGACGCCCAGGGCAAGCCGACCTATAAGGTGCAGGCGGACGGCACGGTCGACTGGTACACTTTCTCCGGCTATCGCCGCTATCATGCCGAATGCCACGTCTGCCACGGCCCCAACGCCGAAGGCTCGACCTATGCTCCGGCGCTGAAGAACTCGCTGAAGAACTTCAACTATGAAGAATTCTACGGCATCGTCGTCGGCGGTCGCGAGAACAAGCAGGCGGGCAATGACAGCGTCATGCCGGCTTTCGCCGACAATAAGAACGCCATGTGCTATATCGACGACCTCTACATCTACATCCGCGCCCGCTCGACCGAGGCGGTCGGCCGCGGTCGTCCAGAGAAGAAGGCCGAGAAGCCCGCGGCTTTCGCCGAGGCCGAATCGAAGTGCATGAGCGCCAAATAGCGTCCGCGCGCGCCATGTCGCGCCGTCTCGCTTTTTCCCTGGTCGCCGTCGCGAGCCTGCTCGCGACGGCCCCTGCCCATTCCCAATCGCCGGGGCTCGTCGCGCGCCCTCGGGGCGCCGCCGATGACGCGCGCGGCTCGATCGAACTCGTCGATCCCAAAGTTCTGCGCGTCTGCGCCGATCCCAGCAATCTGCCCTTCTCCGACCGCGCCGGCGACGGCTTCGAGAATCGGCTGGCGGCGTTGCTGGCCAAGAAGCTCGGCAAGGATCTCGCCTATTCCTATTATCCGGGCGCGACCGGCTTCATCCGCAACACGCTCAATGCGCATTTGTGCGATGTGGTGATGGGAATGCCGCAGGGCGACGATCTCGTTCAGCCGACCAATCCCTATTATCGGACCTCCTATGCGGCGGTCTATCGCGCGGGCTCCGACCTCGAGGGGCTGACCTCTCTCGCCGATCCGCGCCTCGCCGAGGCCAAGCGCATCGGCCTCGTCGCCAACACGCCGCCGGGCAATCTTCTGGCGCGCTATGGTCTGCTCGGAGCAGTGAAGCCCTATCCGCTGGTCGTCGACACGCGCGTCGACGCGCCGGGCGCCGATATGATCCGCGATCTCGAGAGCGGCGCGATCGACGTCGCTATTCTCTGGGGGCCGATCGCCGGCTATCATGCGAAAAAATCCGCGGGCCGGCTGAAGCTGGCGCTGCTTTCGGGGGACAAGGGCGCGCGCATGAGCTTTCGCATCGCCATGGGGGTGCGCCATTCCGACCAGGAGTGGAAGCGCGAGCTCAATCGGCTCATCGCCCAAAATCAGAACGAGATCGACAGGCTGCTCGCCGATTTCGGCGTTCCGATGATCGACGAGGCGGACGCGCCCATCACGCCCGCCCCGGTCACGCCCGCCCCATGACGCGGCGGCCGACCGGCGCCCGTGGGTTCGTCGCCGCGATCGGCCTCGCGCTGCTCGCCGCAACGGCGGCGGCCGCCGAGACCGTCCCGGAGCCCGACGGCTACAGGATGTCGGATTTTCGCGCGGCCGTTCCCGCCACTCTGCGCGGCGCCCGCGTCATCGACACGCCGCAGGCTTTCGCGATCTGGCGGGACAAGGCGGCGGTTTTCGTCGATGTTCTGCCGCGCCCGCCGAGGCCCGACGGCTTGCCGCCCGACGCCGTCTGGCGCGACAAGCCGCGTTTCGACATTCCGGGCAGCGTCTGGCTTCCCGAGACCGGCTATGGCGAATTGGCGCCGGCCGCATTGCATTATTTCGAAAGCGGCCTCGCCAGGGCGACCGCCGAAGACAAAAGCCGGCCGCTCGTCTTTTATTGCCTCGCCGATTGCTGGATGTCGTGGAACGCCGCCAAGCGGGCGCTCGCGCTCGGCTATTCGAATGTCTCCTGGTTTTCTCGCGGCACGGATGGCTGGTCCGCCGCCGGCCATCCGTTGGAGCCGCGCCAGCCGGAGCCGCGCCCGGACTAAATCCTATTGCAGTGATAGGATAGTGGCCTCGCTCGACGAAGCGGGCTGCCGCCGCTGACGACGTCACATGCAGACGATTCGTGCTTGCGCGCGTCAAATAAATATATTTATCTAGTATGATTATAGATATATATGGGGGCCTTCATGACTTTCGAACTCGCGCCGCGCCGCTGCTTCCTCGCCTACCCCGCGCTTCTGCGCGCGATGCTGACCATGTCGTCCGCGCTCGCTTTGGCCGCGGCCGTCGCCGCTCTCGCGCGCGCCGAGGAGGCGCAAATCGCCGATGTCGTCGTCGGAGCCGGCGACCCGGGGCTCCCGGGCGAATTGTCGAAGCGAAAGGTCGAGGTGTTGAAAATCCCGCGTCCGATCGTCGTCGTCGATCCCAAGACCGCCGAACGCGAGCAGCTCTACAATCTGCGCGATTTCGCCCAAAAACTGCCGAGCTACAATCCGGGCCTCGGAAATCCACGCACCTCGCGTCCGGCGATCCGCGGCGTCGCCAAAGGCGCGGGAGCCGGCGACGGATCGGAGTTCGACACCGGCTTCATGGTCGACAATGTGTTCCTGAAGCATGTCGGCTTTCAATGGGCGAATTTCATCGACACCGAATCGCTCGAGGTCGCACTCGGCCCGCAGGGAACGAATGGCGGAAAGAACACGACGGTCGGCTCCATCGTGATCCGCACGCAGCTTCCGTCCTTCCAGCGCAAAGAAGTCTTCGAGACCCAGTTCGGCAATCATCTGCATGTTCTCCAGCAGTTCAACGCCACCGGGCCGATCATCGACGACAAGCTCGCCTATCGCATCGCCGCTTATTACGACAAGGGCGACGGCTATTTCTTCGATCAGATATCGGGCGCGAGCATGCCGGGCGACAATCGTTGGGGCGTGCGCGGGCAGCTCTATTATGTCGGCGAGAATTTCACCGACCGGCTGATTTTCAATTATTCGGCCTCGCACGAATACAACAACAGCGCCAGCGGTCCGATCGGCGACACGTCGTTGATCTACGCCAATGGCACGACGCCGGCCCGCAGCTATTTCCAAAATCTCCAGAGCCGGCTGGGGCGCTCGGTCTTGACGCTCGATCCCTACAAGTCGCTCAACACCAGGCTCGGCACGCTCGACGAGCGCCAGCATCTCGTCTCCAACGAGCTGAACGTCGAGGTCGGCCGGAACATTTTCACGTCTATCACTGCCTTCGGCAAGTTCCGCCTGCTGCCGCGCAACACCGGCGGCAATAATCTGACCGAGATCACCAACACCGCCTCGAACACTTATGTGGAGCAGTTCTCCCAGGAGTTCAGACTCTCCTCCCCCGAGGACCAGCCACTGGAGTGGAAGGTGGGCCTTTTCTCCTTCTACGAATATGTCTGGAACCGGTCCTACACGAATTTCGGCTCGGACGCCGCGGCTTGGTTCAGCGCACCGCGTCTGCTGCGCGACATGACCAACAATCGCGACGGCAAGGCGCGAGACCTGCAGATCGCCGCCTATGGCAACGCCACCTATCATATCGACGAGCAGTTCAGCCTGACCCTAGGGCTCCGCGACAGCTGGGAGGTGCGCTCGGGCTCCAATTTCAGCTGGAACACGATCGTTCCGGGCAATGGCGCGATCATCGAGCAGGTCGACGCGATCGTCGCCGGCGGCGGGCAGCGCTTCTACGACACAGGCGGACAGAAGGCGACGCTCAACGCGCTCACCGGCATTTTCAATCCGCAATACAAGGCGACCGAGAATGTGACTTTCTACGGTCTCGTCGGACGCGGCGAGAAGGCGGGCGCCGTCAACACCGGCGCGCAGGCCATATTCGTCGGCGGCGTGTTCCAGAAGTTCCAGCCCGTCATCACCAAGCCGGAGACCTCATGGGACTATGAGATCGGCGTCAAGACCAATTGGTTCGACGAGACGCTGATCATCAATGCGAATTTCTATTGGAACGATCTCTATAATTTCCAGACCAATTTCGTCGACACCTCCGTCGTCGACGCCAACGGCGTGCCGACGCGGCAGACCTATCTCGGCACGGCCAAGCACGCCCGCCTGCGCGGCTTCGAGTTCGACGGCCGCTGGAACGCCTATGAAGGGCTGTGGGTGAATTTCGCCGGAGCCATCACCGAGCCGCGCTGGATCGACTTCGACGATGCTCCGCTCGACGCCGCCTGGACATGGAGCGGCGGAGCCGTGGCGGCGCCGACCCAGGTGTCGAGGTCGCATTCGCGCTTCAACGATGTGCCGACTTTCGCCTTCAACGTGGGTTTCAACTACGAGCGTCCGCTCGGCGTGATTTTCGACGGCCTCGGCGATTGGGCGAATCGTCCTGTCACCGGATTCACCTACGCCAATGTCGCCTGGCGCGACAAATCCGAGCTCACGGACCCGACCGCGGTCATTCATTATTGGCAAGACGCTTACGCTTTGATCAACCTCGGCTTCGGCGTTCGCACCGACGACGACCGCTACAGCCTCAACGTCTGGGCGAAGAACATCGCCGACGTCCGGCCAATGGACTCTTTCAGTCCCGGCACGGCGACCAGTCCGACGACGATCGGCTTGCCCGACACGGTGCGGACTGTCGGCGGCACGCTGCGCGTGAAGTTTTTCTGATCGAGGATCGGCGCGAGGCGATCAGCCGGCCTTTCTCGCCAACGCCCACACCGCCGCGATGAAAAAGCCTTTGCAGAGCGGCAGCAGCAGCAGGGTGGAGACGACGGTCGCGGACAGCACCAGCGCCGCCTCCGCGCCGTAGGACAGCGTTGCGCGCGTCTCCAGAAATATGAGCAGCGGCACGATGATATGGGCGACGACGCCGATGGTGAGCCAGGCCGGGCCATCATCGGCGTCGACGCCGATGAAACTCTCCGCGCAATGCGGGCAGGCGTCGGCGCGCTTCAGATAGCCGTCGAAGAGCGCGCCCTGCCCGCAGCGGGGGCATTTGCGCAGAAAGCCGCGCAGCAGCGCGGTGGTCGTCGAGGGCCGGGCGATCGTCGTCGGCGTCATGGGATCACTGCGTTTCCGCGCCGGGCGTCACGCCGAGCTCGGCGAGGCTGAAGGAGAGCTCGGGCGCGAGCATGGGCTCGAGGCGCGCTCCGCCGGCGAGCTCGACGATCTCGGCATAGCCCGCCGCGCCCAGCCGGCGATGAACGAAGGTCACGGCCCGCACGGCGTCGACGACCCAGACCTCGCGCACGCCGAAAGCGGCGTAGACGCCGATCTTGCGGCCCTTGTCATAGGCGAGGCTCGAATCGGCGATCTCGATCGCCAGCAGCAGCGCCGGCCCGTCGAGGGCCGTCAGCGGGAGGCCGCGTGGAAAGACGCAGAAATCCGGCTCGACGAAAGTGCGCGCGTCGAGGCGCAGCGTGGTCTCCGGGATAATGGCCAAATGGGCGGGAGCCGCCTTCTGGAGGAAACGATTGACTTCGCCCTTCACCCATTCGTGTCGGGCGCCCTTGGGCGACATTGGCACGACCTCCCCGCCGATCAGCTCGAACCGCTCGTCGTCATCGATGATGCCGGCGCGCAGCATCTCCTCGATTTCCGCCACGCTCCAGCAGCGCCGGGGGAGTCCCTCGGCGGCCTGAGTCTCGAGCGGAAGGCCGATCGGGCGCAGATGCGGGTTCATGCAGCGCAATATAGCGCAATCCCGGCGGGATTTCGCGTGTCAATATTGGCCGGCGAGCGAGGCTTCCAGCAATTCCGCCTCCGCCGCGGACAAGCCGAAGAGATCGTAGACGATCGCATCGATCTCCCTCTCCCGGATTTCGATCTCGGCGAGGCGCTCGGCATCGTCGGGGTCGGCGGCCGCATCGCAATTGGCGCGCGCCAGCGCCGTGAGCCGGTCCGCGGCCTGCGGGTCGAAGTCGGGCAGCGGCAGCGGCTCCAAATATTGCGCCTTCAGCCGCAGCCGCCATTTGCCGCCGCGCAGCGGATTGGAGACGGCATGCAGCACGAACCAGCAGAGCCGCGAATTGAGAAAGGCGAGCAGAGCGAAATCGGCGCAGGGCAGGCAGAAACAGGTCGCGTCGATGAGGTCGCCGCTATCGTCGAGCGCGAATTTCGGCCCTTGCGAAATGTCTGGAAAGACGATCTTCGGCGCCGCGAATCCAGGGCGATAGGCGAGCTGCGCCTGCTGCAGCTCGAACCATTTTTGTCGCGTGGCGCGGCGCTCCAGCCGTGAGCGCAGCGGCGTGAGCCATGCCTCCACGGCCGGATATTCCGCAATGTCGAAAGCGCCTTTCGGCGCATCGACGAGCCAGTCCTCGCTCGCCCTGCGCCAGCGGCCGATGCTCGCGCCGCGCATATAGGGCTTCAAAATCTCGGCGCTGCGCGGATCGGCGGCGACGAGCGCGTCGCGCGTCGCGCCGTCGATCACGAAAGCGTCGTTGAGCCCCGTCTTGATCCCCCAGAGCGGCGATCCATAGACCTCGCGCAGCGTCTTGCGGCCCTTCGCGATCTTCGCGCGCAGCCGCGCCAGCGCCTCCTCCTCGAAACGCCAGACGGAGGCGCCGAGCCGAGCCTGCGGCATGCGCCGCGCTTTCTCCGCAAACTCCGTTTCGAGGTCCTTCGGCGCGCGCTCCTTCAACAAAACAAAGGAAAGATCGCCGCGCTCGGCGCTCTTCCTCAGCGTCACGATCGCCGGATAGGTGACGACATCGTCGAAGACACGCAAATCGCCGAAGTCGACGACGCTCTCGATCATCGCATTTGCCGTGAGGAAGCGGCGCAAGCTCTCGCCGGCGCCGGTGCGAAAGAAGCTCGACGAGGAGATGAATCCCAGCCGACCGCCATCTTTCAGCAATCGCACGCCTTTCTCGAAGAAATAGGCGTAGAGATCGGCGCGCTCCGCGGCGACGGCGTAATGTTTCGCGAGATAGGGTTTCGCGGCTTTGAGATATTCCATCCGCACATAGGGCGGATTGCCGATGACGACATCGAAGCCGCCGGGCGCCGCAATATCGTCGATGAGGCTGTCGCCGGCGCGCAAATTGTCGCGCGGACCGTTTGGCTCGCTCGTCGTGCCGATCTTCGGGCATCGGCTCCATAGCGCATGGCGCGCGGCTTCCACCGCGTGCGCATCTATGTCGACCCCGAAGAGATTATTGGCGATCGTCTCGCGCGCCACATCGAGCGCGATCATCGCGCCGAGCGCAATCTCCTCATAGCGTCGCGCCATTTCGTCGTAGGCGACGTCGAGAAGCGCGCCATCGCCACAGGCGGGATCGATGATCTTGAAGGAACGGAGAGCGTCGAGCCATGCGCGCCAGAAGGCGGGCGTCTCGCATCCGCCATGCTGCGCGAGGAGCGCCGCGCGCCGCTCGTCGAGCGACAGCGCAATGGTGCGGGCGACGAGAAAACGGGCGATGGGGGCGGGCGTGTAGACGACGCCGCGGCGCTTGCGTCCTTCGGAAAGCCGTCCTCGGGAGACTGATTCATCCATGAATGCGAATGCGCCGACTGCTGCCGCTCACAGCGGCGACGGATTATTCCGCTGCGAGCGGCCCCGACAATTCGCCGCCGGCTTCCATTTCCATCCGCAGCCAATCCGGGCACATGTCGTAGCCGTTCGGCCATGTCGGCGCGCCGTCCTCGAGCCGTACCTTCGCAAAAAATTCGGGATCACGAAACGGAATTGCCATCGGACCTTCCTCCCGAAGGAGCGAGGAGCAGTCGTGAAGGCCCGAGGCGCCATCCTGAAAACGGACAGCGATGCAGTAATGGCCTACTGCCGCGATCTGAACGACCTCGTTCGGCATCGAACCCATCGATCTGCTCCAACGTCTCGCGGCGACGCCAGTTTGATTCGAGGTACATCCGAATGGCGATGCCGTAGAACGAAGCGATCGTCGGCATCGCCAATAGCTCAATTGTCCAGGAAGCTCCGCAGCTTCCGGCTTCGGCTCGGGTGCTTCAGCTTCCTCAGCGCCTTCGCCTCGATCTGACGAATGCGCTCGCGCGTCACCGAGAATTGCTGGCCGACTTCCTCGAGCGTATGGTCGGTGTTCATGCCGATGCCGAAGCGCATGCGCAGCACGCGTTCTTCACGCGGCGTGAGGGACGCCAATACGCGCGTCGTCGTCTCGCGGAGGTTGGACTGGATCGCCGCCTCGATCGGCAGAACGGCGTTCTTGTCCTCGATGAAATCGCCGAGATGCGAATCCTCCTCGTCGCCGATCGGCGTCTCCAGGCTGATCGGCTCCTTGGCGATCTTCAGCACCTTGCGCACTTTTTCCAGCGGCATGGCGAGCTTTTCGGACAATTCCTCCGGCGTCGGCTCGCGGCCGATCTCGTGCAGCATCTGGCGCGAGGTGCGCACGATCTTGTTGATCGTCTCGATCATATGCACCGGAATGCGGATCGTGCGCGCCTGATCCGCGATGGAGCGCGTGATCGCCTGCCGAATCCACCAGGTGGCGTAGGTCGAGAATTTATAGCCGCGGCGATATTCGAACTTATCGACCGCCTTCATCAGGCCGATATTGCCCTCCTGGATGAGGTCCAGGAACTGCAGGCCGCGATTGGTGTATTTCTTGGCGATGGAGATCACGAGGCGCAGATTGGCCTCGACCATCTCCTTCTTCGCCTGCCGGGCCTCGCGCTCGCCCTTTTGAACCATATGGACGATCTTGCGGAACTCGGCGATCTCGAGGCCCGTCTCGGTGGCCAGCGCGTGAATCTCGCCGCGCAGCTCCTTGATCCGGTCCTTCTCGTTGGCGACGAATTCCTTCCAGCCGCGCGAGCCGAGCTTGGAGACGCGCATGATCCATTTCGGATCGAGCTCCGAGCCCTGGAACTTGTCGATGAAGTCCTCGCGCTGCACGCCCTGCGCATCGGCGAGGCGCAACAGCTTGGTCTCATAGCCGATGAGGCGCTTGTTGATGTCGTAGAGCTGCTCGACCAGCGCCTCGATACGGTTCTGGTTCAAGGAGAGAGATTTGACGTCGGTGACGATCTCTTTCTTGAGCTGCTTGTATTTGCGGTCCTGCGCCGGGGTCAGCGTCTCGTTCTTGAGCTTGTTCTCGACATTCTGATCCTGCAGCCGGCGCAGCTTCTTATAGGCGTCGGCGACGCGGGCGAAGGTCTCCAGCACTTTGGGCTTCAGCTCGGTCTCCATGGCGGAGAGCGAGACGGAATTCTCGAGGTCGTCCTCCTCCTCGAAAGCCTCCTCCGGCGGCGTGCCGGCGTCGCCCAGCGCGGCCGGCGGCGAGCGCGGCGCGGTGGCCGGCGCGAGATCGGACGGCGTGACCGGCGGCTTGCCGGCGTTCTTGCCCTCGGGGCCGGCGTAGGTGGCCTCGAGGTCGATGATGTCGCGCAGCAGGACCTTGCCGGCCTCGAGCTCCTCGCGCCAGATGATGATGGCCTGGAAGGTCAGCGGGCTCTCGCAGAGACCGGCGATCATCGCCTCGCGGCCGGCCTCGATGCGCTTGGCGATGGCGATCTCGCCCTCGCGCGACAAAAGCTCGACCGAACCCATTTCGCGCAGATACATGCGGACGGGATCGTCGGTGCGGTCGGCGGGCTCCGAGCTGCGCGTGGCGACGGCTGTGGCGCGGGGCGACTCGACGAGCTCGCCGCCTTCGGCCTCCTCCTCCTCCTGCTGCTCCTCGCCCTCGGCGTCGTCCGGATCGTCGCCCTCGGAGACGGTGATGCCCATCTCCTGGAGCATCGCATAGACGTCCTCGATCTGGTCCGAGGAGACTTCCTCGGAGGGCAGAACGGCGTTGAGCTCGGTATAAGTGACGAAGCCGCGCTTCTTGGCGAGCTTGATCATCCGCTTGACGGCGGCGTCGTTGAGGTCGAGCAGCGGACCGTCGGCGGTCTCCACTGCCACTGCGCCCTCGTTTTCGACCTTCTCGTCGTCTTTTTTCGCCATTCTTCGCTCCAAGCCCCACTCCACGCCGCCTTCCCGAGCCGAAGGCTGCGCCATGCCGGGATCGTTAACTTTCTCGCTCGCCGCATTTTAACGAAAACCACAGCGCCGACCGCATGACAAGCCGGCGGACTCCGCAACGGACCCGACCGATTCGCTCCAGCCCACAGTCGCGGCCAGGGCTTAACGTCCGCCTAACCAAATCCGTAGAGCTTTGGCTCGTCGGCCGTTCGGCTTGCCGGTCAAAGGCTTCTCAGCGAACGGCCCGATTGGGAACCGAACCCGTCGAGAGCGGCTTCGGTTCCATCGAGCGCGTTCAATTGCGCCTGAATATCGCTTAAACGCGCGGAATCGTGGTCGTTGGGGGCAATCGCCAACCTCGCCTCGATTTTCCGAAGTTCTTTATCTAATGCGCGCACGCGATGTTGCAAGACGAGAGCTTGACGCAAGCTCTCGCCGGCGTCCGCCGGAGCCGCCTCTGCGCGCACGCTCCACAGCGTCGCATGGGCTCCCATGCCGGCCAATTTCTCGCAAAATGCTTGTAGCCCGGCTTCGGCGGCGGCGCGAGCGAATTCTTCGCGCGCGCCGCTTCCGTCGGCGAGGCTGCGCACCAGCACGGCGCGCAGCCGCTCGCCTTCGGCGGAGGCGAAGTCCAGCGCCGCAACCGCCTCGAGATTGGCCGCGAGCAGCTCCGGGTGATTCAAGAGAATCAACAAAATGAGCGCCTCGCGCGGGGCGATGGCGGGCGTCGTGCCGCGATAGAGCGGGGAATTGGCGAGGGCCGCGCCGATGGTCAGCGGGCCGCGCCTGGGCTCCGCATCGCGGCGGAAGCGCTGCTGCTGTCCGCCGGGGCGGCGCCCCTCGGGCCGACGCTGAAATTGGCCGCGCGTGCGGCCGAACAGCGAATCGCAGCGGTCGGAGAATTCTTTTTGATAGTGTCGGCGCAAACTCTCGTCGGCGATGGCGCGGCCGAGCTCGGAGAGGCGACGCTCGAGCCCGGCGCGGCGCTCGGGCGTGTCGAGCAGCGCGCCTTCCGTCTCCCGCGCCCATAGGAGATCGACCAGAGGCCGCGCCGCCGCCACCGCCGCGGCCACGGCGGAAGGGCCGGCGGAGCGATAGAGCTCATCGGGGTCCTGGCCGTCCGGCAGCAGCACGAAGCGCAGGCTGCGGCCGGGGCCGATCAGCGGCAGGGCCGTGTCGATCGCCCGAAAGGCGGCGTTGCGGCCGGCCTTGTCGCCGTCGAAGCAGAGAATGGGCTCCTCGGCGTGGTTCCACAGCAGGCCGCATTGCTCGGCCGTCAGCGCCGTCCCCAGCGGCGCCACCGTCTGCGGAAAGCCGGCCGCGGTCATGGCGATGACATCGACATAGCCCTCGACGGCGATGATGTTTCCCGCTTCATGAGCGGGTTTGCGGGCGTTGTGCAGATTGTAGAGCGTCGCGCCCTTGTGGAAGAGCGGCGTCTCCGGCGAGTTGAGATATTTGGCCTTGGCGTCCTTCTCCATCGCCCGCCCGCCGAAGGCGATGACGCGGCCGGAGCGGTCTGCGATCGGAAACATGATCCGATTGCGGAAGCGGTCATAGGGGACGGCAATGTCCTCGCCATGGACGAGCAGACCGGCCTCGATCATCGTCTCGACGCTGGCGCCCTTGCCGGCGAGATGGTCGCGCAGCGCATAGCGCTCGCTCGGCCCGTAGCCTAGCCGAAACTGCGCCTGCTCTTTTTCACCTAGTTCACGGCGGGCGAGATAGGCGCGCGCCTCGGCGCCGGCCGGGCCGCGCAGCTGCTTCTCGAAGAATTGCGCCGCCCATTCCAGCACTTCGGTCAGCGAGCCGCGCCGCTGCTCGGCCTCCTGCGCCTCTTTCGTCTCCACCGGCATGGGCAGGCCGGCCATGCCGGCGAGCCGCTCGACCGCCTCGGGAAAGGTGAGGCCCTCGGTCTCCATCAGAAAGGTGAAGCCGTCCCCATGCTTGCCGGAGGAGAAGTCCTTGTAGAAGCCCTTCTGGTCATTGACATAGAAGGAGGGCGTCTTCTCCGCCTGAAAGGGCGAAAGCCCGCGCCACTCGCGCCCCTCCTTCTTGAGCTTGACCTTCTTCGACACCACTGCCGAGACCGGCACGCGGGCGCGAATTTCATCGAGGAAGGAGGGAGGGTATCGCATCGTGTCCTAGTAGCATTGTCGACGCATTCGGCGCGCGCGGCGTCGGCTTTGTGCCCGCTACCCACAATACGGTCGGTCGGCAGCCCACTCGACATGCAATGCGATTGTATATACGCATCCCTTCGTCGAGCGCTAGGCTCGAGCCGCGGGGCGAACCGGAATGAAGGACAGATCGAGCGGGAGCGGTTCGAAAACCGCGCAGCGCACGGGCGATCGAGAGGACGCCGAAATCGATGCGGCGATCGCGAGCGATCCCGATTGGGCGGAATTCGAGCCGATCGACTGGAGCAAGGCCGAGGTCGTCATTCCGCCGAAGAAGCAGACGATTTCCATCCGGCTGGACCAGGACCTCATCGACTTCTTCAAGAAGGAAGGTCCCGGCTATCAGCGGCGCATCAACGCTGTCCTGCGGGGCTATGTGAGAGAGCGGCGGCGCTGAGCGCGAGCGCCTCTCACGCAGGCTCGCGCACTTTCTCCTTCTCTGGCGCTGTTTCCGTCGCGACGGCGAGAGCGGCCAGCTGCTTCGGCCGATAGGCGGGGTCGATCTCCGCTTTTTCGCGCACCGGGCCGAAATCCTCGCCGGCGTTGATCGGGCGGATGTAATCGCCGCTCCAGGTCACATATTTGGCGAGGCGCTGGTCGGCGAGCGGATAGACGGAGGGCAGGCCGAGCGTCGCCGGCAGCTTCACGAGCAGCACGGTGGCCAGACGATAGAAGAATGTCTGGCTGTTCTGAATCTTCTCGGCCGGATCGGGTCCGAAGGGCCGGGTGAAGGAGAGCTTCACATTGGCGAAGTTCAAAAGCTTCAGGCCATTATCGGCGGCGCGCTCGGCCATCCACACCAGCGCATAGTCGGAGAGGCCGTGCTCCTCATAGCCGCCGCCGACATTGGAGTGCACGCCCGGAAACCAGCGCTCGGTGTAGAAGGGAAAGCCGCGCTCGGCGATGTTTCTCGCATTGCGCTCGCGATGATAGTCGGTGAGCGCGATCGGCGTCGGCCGGAAGGGCCAGCGACGCTCGTCCGCCGCCAGCGCGTGATAGGCGGAATCGACGCTCGTGCTCAGCGTCACATCGTGAAAGCTCGTGTGGAAGAATTTGTCGATGAGCCGGCCGAGAATTTCGCCATAGGGTGCGCCGAGCGCGCCGACCGTGTCCCACACGCCGAGGAATTTGACCTTGGCGGGATAGGGATGGCAATTCTCGTCGCGGAATGTCTGCGCGGAGGCGCCGCCCGGGCGCCACTCCTCGGCCCTGTCCTTGTAATGGTCATAGGCGATGGAGACGAGCGGCAGATTCCAGCGTTGCAGCACGCCGAGATTGTGAATGAGGCCGGCGATGCTGCGCGCCGTATAGGCGCCGCGGCTGAAGCCGAAGAGATAGATGTCGTCGCCCGGTTCGTAATTGCTGACGATGAAGGCGTAGGCGTCCTTGATATTGTCGGAGATGCCGAAGCCGAATGCGCCGCCGACGACCTTCTCGTCTTTGCGTGTGCCGACTCCGGCGATGTAATGGGTGAGCTGCGGATTGCCGTCGGCGTCGACAAAATCGGTGGCCTGCAGCATTCGCACGACATTGGTGCCGCGCTCGGTCGGCTCGTTCCACGTGCCGTCGCAAAAGATCACGAGCTTCTTCTTGGGCTTGGTCGCGGTCATAAACGTCTCTTTCGCAAAAACCGGAGCGTCGAAAAAATCGCGCGCCGCAATAGAGTGTTTTCGAGCGAAGTGGGAACCGGTTCGCGGGAAGAAAACACGACAGAACAAGGAGAGTGATTCCGGTTCGATCCGAACCGGAATCACTTGTCTTATGACTTTTCCTGCCGCTGAGGCAGAAAGGAACCGCTGGGAGAGGGT
>NZ_JAHLJF010000001.1:3283080-3283189 GCF_018887255.1 Methylosinus sp. KRF6
GCTGCGGCGTCGCCGTGCCCCCCGGCACCGTCGCTTTCAGCCCCGACCAGGCCGGTTACGCGGCGACCGAGCTCGGCGGCTCGCATTGGGTGGTGAAGGCGCAGATTCA
>NZ_JAHLJF010000001.1:3283289-3283398 GCF_018887255.1 Methylosinus sp. KRF6
CGGTGCAGTCGATCCTCGGCGCCTATCGCGCCTTCCGCGACAATGACGCGACCAAGCTGGAGATCAATCCGCTGGTCGTCACCAAGGACGACAAGGTGCTCGCGCTCGA
>NZ_JAHLJF010000001.1:3283498-3290009 GCF_018887255.1 Methylosinus sp. KRF6
TTCTCGGTGGAAAAACTCGTGCTGCCTGGGTCAGCTCTCAGTGGAAATCAACACCGACTCGGCTCCGAGCAGGCTTTGACGAGAGCCGGGGTCTTTCGGGCGTTTCCGACGAGGGTCGGGAGGCGAAAGCCTTCGAGAGAGCCGCTTGCTTCGCCACATCAGAAAGCCTGTGACGAACAAGACGAGCGGCGCGAAGCCGGTTGCGAATACCGCCAGTCGGCCTACCGCTCCGAATGTCGCTCCGTTGTGCAACCAGAGCTGCTCGGTCACGTAGCGGTCGCCCATCGACATGATATCCGCCGTGCGATCGTGAACGATGTCGCCCGCCCATGGATCTAGCCAGATCGCTCCCCGTGAACGCAAGGCCGGATCCGCTCCGAACGGACGAAATAGCACTCGCCATGTGTTGCGCGATTCGGTCGGCGGATCGAGGCGAGCGATGTCCGATCCCGGTTTCGCGACGCGCGCGCGCTCGACGATCTGATCGGCGGAAAGTCTGGGCGCGCTCTTGTCCGGCGGAGCTTCGATCTTGGGAGAAGGATAGGGCGTGGCGGTCGAGAACAGGCCTATCACGGGGCGCGCTACGTCGGGGAACACAATTCCGACGCCGGTAGCTGCGATCATCGCCAGCAGGGGGAAGCTCCACGAGCCGGCGGTATTGTGAACATCGACAATGAAACGCCGAGGCGACACGCCCTTGCGCACGGACATCGAGCGCCATATCCGGCCCGTCCGCGGCCACCAAAGATAGAATCCCGAAAAAGCCGAACCGAGCAGGGCGAGGGCCAGGACGCCGACGAGTTCCTTTCCCCACCAGTCCCGCAGCAACAGAGTGGAATGCAGACGGTAGATCGTGAATGCGAATGAGTCCGTGTAGTTGCGTCGTCCGAGAACCGCACCGTTCGAGGGATCGATCATGGTGGTGCAGAGATGCGCGTGGATTCCCTGGCCATGCGCATGGATCGCAACCCAGACGGGCCAAGTCCGGTCGGGAACGATGATGGACGTGATCGGCGCCGCATCGGCGCGCGCCGCCGCTTCTATCGCCTCGGCGGCCGTAACGTTGCGTTCAGGACCGAGCGGCTTGTAGAGAGCCGAATTCAGGGCAGCGTCGATCTCGCGATAGAACACATTGAAGCTGCCTGTAAGGCCGATGAGAACAAGCAGCGCCCCGGCAACGAGGCCGATCCACCTGTGCAGCCACATGAATGCACCGCGCAAGAGCGACGTCCATGTGCCTGCAGGGCCGGCGACCACGATAGGCCTCTTCTTCTAGAAATCGACGGTGGTCGAAACCAAAAATGTGCGCGGCACGGCTGCCGTGAGCAGACCCCGTCCGGTCGTCGCCCAATAATTGGTGTCGAGGACATTCTCGACGCTGACGCGCAGCGTCACTGGCCGGCCCTCGATCTCGACAGTGTAGCGCCCGCCGAGATCCAGACGCGTCCACTCCGGTATGCTCTGCGTGTTCGCCTGATCGTAAAACTGGAATGAGGTATAAATGACGCGGCCGGTGAGCGTCGCTGTTCCCGGCGCGAGCCAAAACGGCAGGTCGTATTCGCCATAGAGATTGAGCTGAACGTCCGGAACGCCGGCGGCGGTCTTGCCATTATTGGCTCCGTTGGCGGTCTTCGTCAGCACTCCGTCGAGCCAGGTGACGCCGCCCAGAAGACGAAGCCCGGGCGTAGGCTCGCCGAACACGTTGAGCTCGAGCCCGCGATTGCGTTGCTCGCCGTCGACCGAGAATCGGCGGGTGGTCGGGTCGGTGAAGCTGCTCGGCTGAGTGATGTCGAAGGCTGCGACGGTCAGCCCCAGAGCGCCGAAGAAGTCGTATTTGGCGCCGACCTCGATCTGCCGAGATATGAAAGCCGGAAATGCTTCGCCGGCGTTGATCGCGTTGACCGGCGCTATGCCGCCCGAACTCAATCCTTGGATATAGTTCGCGTAGAGCGACAGATTCTCGATCGGCTTCACCACCAATCCAGCCGCCGGACTGAATGCCTGATTGGTCGTGCTCGATGTGATCGACCCGCTATTGGCGTTGTAGTTCTTGACGTCGATCTGTTGCCAGCGTCCGCCCAGAGTGAGGAGCACGTGGTCGTCATAGGCCGATAATGTATCGGCGATCACAACGCTGCGGTTCATGCGGGAGGCTGTCCGTGGCGCGTCCCGACGCAATCCGAAATCGCTCCGCGCTGGAACATAGAGGGGAGTGAAAATGTTCGACGTGATCGCGCGACCGACGCTCGTGTTGATGATGCCGGTGTCCTGCCAGAGACCGACCGCAGACAACGCGAGCTGATGCTCGAGCGGACCCGTTTCGAAACGAGCTCGCAGACCGATGTCGGCGGTATCGCTCTGCACGCCCTGTGAGGTGAGAGTGGGCGTCGTGCTGAAGTCGCCACGCGCGTTGACTATTTGAAGGACCCCGCCAAAAAACAGCTCGTCGAAGCGTGAGTGCCCGTAGGCTGCATAGGCGGTAACATTTTCTGCAAGGTCGTATTCCGCACGCAACGCGCCATGCCAATGATGGGCGTTGTAATATTCCCACGGTTGCTGCGGGTTGATGAGCAGCGACGGCGAGCTCGGGATTGGAAAGCCCGCCAGAGCGGTTTTTTGCCGCGTCGGCGCGTCGAGATCGCGCCCTTGGAGCTCGAGATCGGTAGTCACGCGCAGCCTTTCGCCGCGGTAGTCCAGAGCCAGCGCCGCCACGCCGAATTCGTCGCCTTGGAAATCGATCGGGGTGCTGCCCTTGCGAAAGGCGCCATTGAAGCGGACGCCCCACTCGTTGTTCGGGCCGAAGCGGCGGCCGATATCGATATGCGTGCCGAGTTGTTCGCGCGATGCGAAGCTCGTGGTCACGCGCGTGATCGGCGCATCTGTCGCACGTTTGGGAATGAGATTGATGGCGCCGCCGATCGTTCCGAGCGGAGGAACGCCATTCAAGAGCGCGTTCGGACCTTTGAGGACTTCGATGCGCTCCATCGGTTCGATCGCCTGGCTCCGCCAATCTACGACGCCATAGATGCCGTCCAAGGCGAAGTCGCCGGCGAACACGGGAAAGCCGCGAACCAGAAATCCGTCGATTCCGCCATAGCGGGGCGCGTTGATGCGGATGGAAGAGTCATTGTCGGCAACATCCGTCACGGTTCGCGCCTGCTGGTCGCGCACGAGCTTTTCGGTGTAGCCCGTGATATTGAACGGCGTGTCGAAAATATTGCGGTTCCCGAGCAATCCGACGCGCGCGCTGCTGCCGACCTGTCCGCCGCCGTAAGGCGCGGGCGGTTGGCCGATGACGCTGGTCGGCCGCGTCTTGTTCGCGGGCATACGATTCGCGTCGTAGGCTCCAGCAGTCTCCGCTTGTATGTCGATTGTCGGTAGAGCCTCTTGCGCATTGGCCCGCGAACCGCTGCAAGCGTCAATGAGTAGGAAGGTAGCAACGCCCCACGACGCCGTGCGAAGTTTTCGAGACATGAAATACGAACTCCAGCTCTCGGCAAACTTTTGGCGGCTTGCTCGGCCAGAGGGGCCTGGCTCGCTCGCTAAATCCGCACGCCGCGATAGGCGCGCTTGCCTGTATGACTAGCGTTATCGTAGCCGTTGTGTGGGATGTCGATCAACAATGACGATTGAATATTACTTTGCAAAGCTTCCAAGGCATCAGGTAGGAATATTTCCAATGAGGCGAAACTCGCCCGGACCATCGATTGGGGCTTTCTGGAGAACAGCTTCGGAGCGGTCTACGCCGATGTTCCGGGGCGCCCGCCCTTGGCCACGCGGCTCATGGCTGGGCTCGCCATCCTGAAGCACATGCACGACCTCTCCGACGAGGCGCTGTGCGACCGCTGGTTGGAAAACCCCTATCTTCCAGCACAAGCTCTCCTTCGATCGCTCGTCGCTGACGCGTTGGCGCCAGAGGATGGGCGAAGAGAAGCTCGCGGCGCTCGTTCAGGAGAGCCTGTCGGTCGCGACCAAAACCGGCGCGGCGAAGCCGTCCGACTTCTCCAAGGTCATCGTCGACACCACCGTACAGGAGAAGGCGGTCGCCTTTCCGACCGACGCCAGACTGATGCATCGCGCCCGCGAGCGGCTGGTGCGCCTCGCCAAGAAGCACGGCGTCGTTCTGCGGCAATCCTACGAGCGCATCGGCAAGCACGCGCTCATCGCGCATCAGCGCTATGCTCACGCCAAGCAGTTCAAGCGCGCCAACAAGGCGCTGCGCAAGATCAGGACTTATCTCGGCCGCGTCGAGCGCGACATCGCGCGGCGGGTCAGAGACAGCGAGGCGTTGCGCGACATTTTCCGCCGTCCGCTCTATCTGGCCGAGCGCGTGCGCGAGCAGCGCCAGAAGCAGAGGGGCAGGAAGGTCTATTCGCTGCACGCGCCCGAAGTCGAATGCATCGGCAAGGGCAAGGCGCACAAGCCCTATGAGTTCGGCGTCAAAGTGTCGGTGGCGACGACGCTTTTTCGCTCGAAGGGCGGCCAGTTCGTCACGCATGTGAAGGCCTTGCCCGGCAATCCCTACGACGGCCATACGCTCGCCGTCGTGCGTCCCGAGATGGAGACGCAGATCGGCGCGACGATCACGCGCGTTGTCGCCGACCGCGGCTATCGCGGCCACAACGCGCCGGCGACGCATCAGTTTCGGGTGTTCATCTCGGGGCAACGACGACGCGTGACCGAAGCGATCAAGCGCGAGCTGCGACGCCGCTCCGCCGTCGAGCCGGTCATCGGCCATCTCAAAGCCGAGCATCGAATGGGCCGCAACCATCTCGCCCATGCGCAAGGCGACGCCGCAAACGCCGTCCTCGCCGCCGCCGGCTACAACTTCCGACGCCTCCTCGCATGGCTGGCGCTTTTGTGCGCCCTCTTGCTCGCCGCCCCGAGAATGGCCGACTCGTCTCGTTTTTCCGACATACCAGCTTGCCGGACGAGGTGGAAATTGTCGCCGGCGACAAATTTCTAATGCTCGATTCGAGCTGGCTGATCGCCGAGGAGACGACGGCGATCATGAAAGTTGTTACCCAGCGCGGCGGCGAGAACATCGTCGGTCTGCACGACCTCATTCCACTTGACTACCCGACTGTCTTCGCCCCGGAGACCGTCTCCACATTCAAACGCTGGTTCGAGACAATCGTACTCGCCAGCGACGCCGTCGTCTGCGTCTCCCGGAGCACGGCCGACTCCTTAGTCAATTACGTCGACAGGAGCGGCTATTCACCCAAATTCGGTCAGCGGATCGGCTGGTGGCCCCTCGGCGCGGATTTTTCCGCCGCCCCTGTCGTCCCCCCCTCTCCGGCGGCGGCGGCGATCGTTGCCGCCGAGCGCCCTTTTTTCCTCAGTGTGGGCACGATCGAACCTCGTAAGGGCTATTCGGTCGCGCTTTCGGCTTTCGATCACTTGTGGCGTGCGGGCGCCGACATTCGTTATGTGATCGTCGGCGGCTCGGGCTGGCAATCGCGTGCGCTGGAGAGCCGAATTCGACTGCACCCCGAGTTTGGACGCAGGCTCTTCTGGCTCGAAAACGTCCGCGATTCTGATCTGCGTCTTCTCTATACGCGCGCACATAGTCTGATCGCCGCCTCGTTTGCCGAGGGATTCGGATTGCCGCTGGTTGAAGCCGCCTATCACGGGCTTCCCGTAATCGCGAGCGATATTCCGGTTTTCCGAGAGATCACCGATAGCAAAGCTCGCTTCTTCGACCTTCTCGACGAAAAAGGATTGGCAGAGGTGATTCAAACCACACTCGCCAACAAGAAAACTTCCACGCAGGCGCATATCTGGACTTGGAAAGAGTCGACGCAGCTTCTGACCGAGTTGGTACGTGGCGATGCCTATCAGACGCGCTTGCCAGACAAGAGCTCGGGACGTGGGCTGCATTGGGGCGCGGAGACTGCGGCCTGAGCGCAATCGCAATCGGCGACATTGCCGCGCGAGAGAAGCTTTATCACCTCGCGATTGAGCGGTCCGGTCGAGACGCGTCCGCCGATCGACGCCGCGAGCAGAAACAGCCTTTAGGGGACGCGCTTCGATCTCGGCGCGCAGCATCGGCTGATTGGCTTTGACCGCGAGCAGATAATCGGCTCCCTTGTCCATGATCGCCTGCGCGATCTTGGCGTTGGTGGCGATGGCGTCGATGGAGACGAGCGCGCCTTTCAGCGCGCCGCCGTCCGAGAGGCGATCGAGCAGGACGGGAATGGCCGAAAGCTCGTTGGCCTTGCCTTCGACCGCCTCCTGGCCGAGCACGAGGCGGCCGGTGGTGGCGAAGGCGGAGACGAGATGCAGCGGGGCCTTGTCGTCGGCGCGATCATCATCAGGGCTCCGAATTCGGGTTAACGGCGGTTAACGGATTGCGCGCGGCGTGATTCCCTGTCGGCGGAATGATTCTGGAGCCGCCGTCATGAGCCTCGCCTTCGCCGTGTTCAAAGAGAAGTCGCGTCTGAAGGCGCTTCTCGACGATCGTGCCCCAGAGCGTGGTGTAGCTCTGGTCGGTCCCGTCGAGGGGCTCCGG
>NZ_JAHLJF010000001.1:3290109-3296993 GCF_018887255.1 Methylosinus sp. KRF6
TTCTCGGTGGAAAAACTCGTGCTGCCTGGGTCAGCTCTCAGTGGAAATCAACAGACGCAGACAGCGAGCGGCGCGTGCGCATCGTCCGAACCGACGGAAGGCCGCGGTCATGACGCCGGACGGGAATGACGACAAGTTCGGCTCGTCGCCGCCGATCACGCCTGACCTTCGCCTCCGAGGCGAACGCCCGCGCGTGACGCGGCTGTCGCGCAAGGTGCTGATCGGCATGGCGAGCGTCACGGCCCTCGCGATCGCGGGCGCGCTCGGCTACGCTCTGCAACCCCGCGACAGAAGCGGCGCGGCCCAGGAACTCTACAACACGCAGAACCGTCCTGCCGCCGACGGCCTCGCGAGCCTCCCCAAGGACTATACAGGAATGCCGCGTCCGGCGCCGCCCCTCGGGCCGCCTCTGCCGGGCGATCTCGGCCGGCCCATTCTGAATGCCGGCGCGGCCGGCAATACGACGATCGTCGGCGCATCGGCGTCCGATCCCGAAGCGCAACGCCGTGCGCAGGAAGGTGAGGCCGCTCGGGTAAGTAGGCTCTTTGCTCAGACGAATGAGCGAGAGAGGCCGATCGCGCCGATCGCTCCGACCATGATCGCCGCGGGCGACGCTGGCGCCGTCGCGGCGCCGTCTGTCGACGCCGACTCCGCGCAGAACATGCAGGATCGCAAGACGGCTTTTCTGACCGCTGCGACGGATCGTCGAACCGTCAGTCCCGATCGGCTCACAAAGCCTGCGTTGCCCTACGTCGTCCAGGCCGGAACGGTCATCCCCGCCGCGCTCATCACCGGCCTACGCTCCGATCTACCGGGACAGATCACCGCGCAGGTGACCGAAGAAGTCTACGACAGTCCGACGGGAAAGTTTCTGCTCATCCCTCAGGGCGCGAAGCTCATCGGCCAATACGACAGCTCCGTCGCTTACGGCCAAAGGCGCGTGCTCCTCGCCTGGACCCGTCTCATCATGCCCAATGGAGCCTCGATCGTGCTGGAGCGGCAGCCCGGCGCCGACGTCGCCGGCTATGCCGGCCTCGAGGACGAGGTCGACAATCATTGGGACATGCTGATCAAAGGCGCCGCTCTCTCGACGCTTCTCAGCATCGGCGCCGAAGCGGGAACGACGGGCAGCGAGAACAGTCTCATCCAGGCGATCCGCCGCGGCGGCTCCAACAGCGCGAGTCAGACCGGACAATTGCTCGTTCAGCGCCAGCTCAATGTTCAGCCCACCCTCACCATCCGGCCGGGCTTCCCGGTTCGTGTGCTCGTGACACGGGATCTCCTATTAGCTCCATACAAGGAAGGAATGGCGCCGTGACGAAACTGAAGCTCGGTCCGCTCGCCGACGACAAGCCCGTCAAAATCACCGTCGAGATTCCCGCCTCTCTGCATCGCGATCTCGCCGCCTATGCGGACGCGCTCGGCCGAGCCAATGGGCAAACCATCGCCGATCCGCTCAAGCTGATCGTCCCGATGCTTCAGCGCTTCATCGCGACAGACAGAGCCTTCGCAAAGACTCGGACGCGTCCGAAAACTCAACCCGATGTCGCGGAAGCCGAAAGGTCGGGATAACGGGCGCGCAACAGATCGAGAAATCGCTGCAGCATCGGACTGCTGTTCGTCTCTTTCCAATAGGCCGCGAACTGAAGCCGCATTTGCCCACAGTCACCATGCAGCTCGCGATGGGCCACTCCGGGGCAGCCAAATCCGGCGGCGCCTTCGAGCAGTGGCGCGACGCCATAACCGGCGCCGACGAGGCTCAGCAGCCGGTCGAGGCTGACATCCTGATAGCTGATACGCAAAGAACCCGAGCCGCCGGCCTTCACGCTCAGCAATTGCTCGAGCTCGGAATCGACGCCGCTCCGCGTCAGCAATATCCGATTGTCGCAAAGCTCCCGCCATTGGATCGCTGGCCGACTATTGAGCGGGTGATTTTCTCGAACGGCGACTACGACCCGTTCGCCCCAGAGCGGCAGAAAGCGGTCGTTCCACCTCCCGCCGGAGGTCAATATGGCGACGTCGATCGCGCCGGCGGCGAGCTCGCCGAGCAATCCCACTTTGGCGCCGTCGACCAGGAGAATATCCGCATCCGCGATCTGGCGGCACAACTCCGCGAGCGTCTCCCGCAGATTGCCCGCCGAAAGCGAGGAGCAAATCCCTATTCGTAATGGCCTGCGTCCGCCGTTGCGTCGCGTTTTGAACGTGAGGAAGAGGCGGTCCGCTTCGTCGACGATGGGCCGTGCCAAATCCAGAAATTCCCGACCGACCGGTGTGAGCTTCGTTCCGCCGGTGGTGCGTTCGAACAAGTCCACGCCGAGCTCACATTCGAGATCGTGCAATCGACGGCTGAGGGTGGATTGACGCGTGTTCAGCGTCTCCGCCGCTTGCCGGAGGCTTCGATGCCGCGAGGCGACAAGAGCCCATTTCAGATCTCGAAGCTCCGAATTCACGTGAAAAGCCCGGGTTCACAAGCTGATTTCCAGAATCGGATATGCCGACGACAGGGACGCCATCGACTGCTCTAATGCTCTCTACTTCATTGAAATTAAATGGCCTTTTCAAGGCCGCCGATCGAGCGGCTATCGCGTTGCAAGCTATGGGTTTTTTGGCGAACGGACCCGATTTCTCCCCAATCGATGCGCCGTCTCGCGCAGTCCGACCGCTCCTGCGTTTCCAATATACGTTGCTAAAACGTTCTAGCCGGCTTACCTTCCTCCGGCTGCAATTTCACGAGCAGCGGCCGAACGGGATGCTGGTAACATCCCGTCCGGCCTGACCACAACCCATGCTGCTTTGGAGCTTGGATCATGGCTGATTCTGAAGATAGCACGACTCCGCCTGCCGTTAGCTGGCGCGCCATTTTGCGAGGAACCGGCGCCTTTCCGTCCGGGAAGACCACTGGAGGGGCGCCGTCCGACCCCGCGCTGCAGCTCTGGCGCAACTGGCAGGCCAATCACACGCAGGTCGTCGCGCTGACGCGCCAGTGGCAGCGCATCGAGAAACAGCTCATTCATTCGGTCGGCATCCCCGAGGTCACGATCCGCCTTTCTGGCGAGGCGGAGCCGAAATTCGCTCAATCGATCGACGAGATCGAGGAGTTGGTCGCGAACGAGCCGACGATCGAGAAAGAAGCGCTGCTCGCGGCGTTCGACGAGCAGCAAAAGCGATGGGACGAGGTGGCGGCGGCGCTCGGCTTCGACGCCGTTGACGCCGAGCTTCGAGCCGCTCTCGGCAAGGAGCGCGATTTTGTGGCGTCGGTCCCGAAAACGAAAGCCGCCAGCCTGCCGGGTGTCGCAGCCAAGCTCGCCATCCTCATTCAGCTCGGCGAGCCGAGCCCGACGGATGCGGAATTTCCCTGGCCGGAACTGCGCTCGGCGCTGGCGGACATCGCCCGGCTTGCGTCGCCGGAAGCGGCGGTCTCGCCGATGTGATCCTCATGCTCGGGCCCGTGGTCGCTCGGCTGCCTACGGGCCCGTCTTCTTTCGAGGAGCCCGCCTTCGCGCGGGCTCCTCACTTTTCCGAGACGGCTTTGCGCCTTTCTTGGGCTGCCCCTTCGTGCCGGCGCCTTCAGCCGATGTCGCGGATGACGATTTCGCCTCCGCGTTTTCGCTCGCAGGCCTCAAAAGTTCGAGCGCCGGGACGCCGAGAGCGTCGGCGAGGCGGCCGACGACGTCGACCGTCGCCGAATAGACGCAGCGTTCGATCGAGCTGATATAGGTGCGGTCGAGCTCGGCTCGATGCCCGAGCTCCTCCTGCGACAGGCGTTGCGCCCGTCGATATCTCCTCAGATTGCGCGCCAGCGTCTCTCGCATTTCCATGACGAGAACCAGCCAGCTTGAAGAGTATTTATCTACGGAGTATACTCTACAAACTGTAGCGTCCGGTTCGAGAAGGGGAAGCGCCGGCGCGGCAGAGGGGGCGAGTCCGTAAACGACCGCGAGTCCGAATATGCGTGAGAAACATCTGGGTCACGCCGTCTCTTTGGCGACGATCTTGTTGAGCACGCGCGAGCAGTTCGCTCGCGCGCTGCGTGACGCTGCGATGGCGAGCATCAGAACGAGATCGAAAGGCGCGGGTTTCGACCAGCCGATCATCTCCCGCTACTTCCTCGAGTCGCACGTCGACGACGCTCTCTATCTGATCGGCAGAGACGGGCTCGACGCGCTAGAGAGCAATGTCCGCTTCGCGGTCGACGAAATGATACGAGAGGCGTTGGAAAACGTGAGAATGCGGCGAACGGATAATTAGTCGATCGCGTTTTCGGTGCGTCGGCTACGGCGACGCATTGCGCTTGCGCCATCAGGAGCCGACGTTTCCCGACCAGCAGCACGATTGACGTCGATCACATTTCAAAGATTCTGTTTTGGGAGCATCTGTCGTGGAAAGACGAATAACTCTCACTGATATTGACCGCCCTGGAGAGGCGCTCGAAGTCGATATCATCGCCGCCGACGAGACGTCTTTGACGCTGGCGGTGCCTAACACATCCGTGCAATTTCGATTGTTCCGCCACAGCCGCCAAGCTCCCTATCAAGGATCGTTGGGCGGGCGAAGCTTCTGCTTCGTTCCGTATGCTGTCGAGTCCAAAAAGACGGTTCGGAAATAGAGGAAATCGAGCGTCCGGCGCGATGAACGCGCAATAAAATCGAAGTCGATTACCTACAATCTTATCAGCGGAGATGGCGTCGACGCCCTCGAGAGCAGCATCCGGTTTGCGGTCGAGATCACACGAGCAGCGTTGGAAATCATGAGGTATCGCGGAGCCGCCGGCCGGTAGCGGATGTCGAAAGCCCTAGCCATCACATGGAGAGGCGTCATGATGTACGATCGCAAACTTATTTTTGCTACGCACGCTCACTCTTTCGTACATGCGACGACGCCGGCGCGCGCCGAGGCGCTCTCCAAGTCGACGAAAGATGCCGCTCCAAAAAGCTGTTTCAGCTTGTCATTGCGCCCGCGCCTGACATCATCGTCCTCATTCGAACAAATGTGGACGCCGTCATGCCGCAATCGAAACGAACGCCTGTCGAAAAGCTTCGCATCGTCACGACGAATGGCAATCGCCCGATCGAAGCGCAATCGAAACTCGACCCGAGGTTCATCGATTTGGTTCGTCTGCTCGCCCGCGCGGCCGCACGCGATTTCGTTCGATCCGAACAGGACAATGGAAAACAAGACCGCCTTCCCGAGTAGGGACGCCGCCTAATGAAAGTCGCACTCTACGCACGCTACTCGTCCGACAATCAGCGCGACGCCTCCATCGAGGATCAATTGCGCCTCTGTCGTCAGCACGCAGACAAGCAAGGCTGGACGATCGTTGACAGCTACACCGATCGGGCCATCTCTGGAGCGTCGCTGTTGCGCCCCGGCATCCAGGAACTGATCCATGACGCTTTGCGCGGAAAATTCGTCGTCGTGCTCGCGGAAGCTATGGATCGCCTGAGCCGCGATCAGGAGGATATCGCCGGATTGTTCAAGCGCATGGCCTTCGCCAACGTGCGCATCGTCACGCTGGCGGAGGGCGACGTGACGCATCTGCAGGTCGGCCTCAAAGGCACGATGAACGCCCTATTCCTGAAGGATCTCGCCGATAAGACTCGCCGCGGCCTTCGCGGTCGTGTCGAAGAAGGTAAATCGGGTGGCGGTCTGTGCTTCGGCTACGACGTGGTCAAGCAGTTTGCCGCGAGCGGCGAACCGATTCGCGGCGATCGAACGATCAACGAGACGGAAGCAGCCGTCGTGCGCCGCATCTTCACCGATTATCTCGCCGGCAAGTCGTCCCGCACCATCGCTTTCCAGTTGAACAGCGAGGGCGTGCCCGGACCGCAAGGCGCCGATTGGGGACCGACTACCATCCACGGCAACCCGAAGCGCGGCGTCGGCGTCCTCAACAACGAACTCTATATTGGCCGCCTGGTCTGGAACCGCCTTCGGTACTTGAAGGACCCAGATACTGGAAAGCGAGTGTCCCGCCTCAACCCGGAATCCGAGTGGATCGTTCAGGATGTGCCAGAGTTGCGCATCGTCGACCAAGAACTATGGGAACTCGTGAAAGCGCGCCAGCAGACACTCGCCTACGACCCCCCAGGACCCGGCGAGAACACGTTGAATGAGCGACGGCGGCCGAAGCACCTGTTTTCTGGTCTGGTGAAGTGCGGATGCTGCGGAGGCGGCTATGTCATGATCTCGAAGGACATTCTCGGCTGCGCGACAGCGCGGAATAAAGGGACATGCCAGAATCGTTCGAATATCAGGCGGGACGAGTTGGAGGCCTCGGTGCTGAACGGCCTGCGGACCCATCTGATGGAGCCCGAGTTGTTCAAAGAATTCTGCGACGAGTTCACCCGCGAGGTGAACCGCCTGCGAATGGAGCGTGGAGCCGACCTGACCTCGAAACGAGCGGAAATCCCTCGCATCGATCGCGAATTGGATAAGCTCATGAAGCTGATCCTGGCGTCCGACGACCTCGAAGCGTCAAAGCGCGTGATGCGGCAAATGAAGGAATTGGAGAACCGGAAAGACGAGCTCGAAAAGGCTCTCGCCGAAGCCGAGGAGCCGCCCCCGCTCCTGCATCCGAACATGGCCGAGATCTATCGCCAACGGATTTCCGCGCTCCACGAGAGCCTGCAGAGCGACGAGACGAAAGCCGAGGCGGCGGAGATCGTTCGCGCGCTCGTCGACCAGGTCACGCTCGTGCCCGAGGACGGTCGACTGGCGATCGTTTTGCGCGGAGATCTGGCTGCGATGCTGCGGTTTGCCGCGGGCAAGAAAAAGCCCGACCTCCTTTCGGAGGTCGGGCTGATTGGCGATTTGTTATCGCCGACATCGGTGGTTGCGGGGACAGGATTTGAACCTGTGACCTTCAGGTTATGAGCCTGACGAGC
>NZ_JAHLJF010000001.1:3297093-3338205 GCF_018887255.1 Methylosinus sp. KRF6
CCCGGGTCACTTCTCAATGGAAATCCTGGGTCAAATCTCGACGGAAATCGACAGCGAGTCGGCTGGAACGAGGCCTGCCGCTCGCTCAGACGCTGTTCGAAGCGTATCCCTTCACGGTCGTCAGCCTCGACTACATCAAGGCCGAGAAACGCCGTGAAGGATTCGCGCGCGCCTGCCCGGATTTCGTCATCGTCGATGAAGCCCATGCTTGCGTGGGCACGCACCAAGGCCGGCAGCAACGCTTCGAGCTTCTGTCGGGACTTTCCCTGAATCCCGAACGGCGGATGATCCTTCTGACCGCGACACCGCATTCCGGGGACGAAGAGGCTTTCGCGCGGCTTCTCTCCCTTATCGATTCATCATTTGCGTCGATGAACTTCGAGGAAGCGCGGTATCGCGAGCGTCTGGCCCGGCACTTTGTACAGCGACGCCGTATCGATCTTACCTCAGGGGATTGGGACGAAGACCGCGCTTTCCCGAAGCATGAGACGAAGGAATTTGCCTATCGTCTGTCCGAGGGCCATCGCGGATTTCAGGAAGCTGTGATCGATTACTGTTTCAACATCGTGTCCAGAGCTGCGTCCGGACAACGCGAGCGGCGCTTGGCCTTCTGGGGCACGCTGGCGCTAATGCGCTGTGTCGGATCCTCGCCGGCGGCAGCGGTGAGCGCGCTGCGGAATCGGATGTCGAACGAGAGCGATCGCCTGGAGCCTCAAATCTATGACGATGATGGGGACGATGAAGACGCGGTCGATCTCGAACCGGGTACGACCTTTGACGCCGATCCGGAGCTTCTCGCATTGGTGCGGCGCGCCCAGGACTTGGTCGACAAGCCCGATCCGAAGTTGGCCGCCTTGATCGACGCGCTGACGCCTCTCATCAAGAAGGGTGCAAATCCCGTCATCTTCTGTCGCTATCTGGCGACGGCCGAGCATGTCCGTGATGGCCTACGCAAGGCGTTCCCGAAGTTGCTCATCGAAGCCATAACGGGAATTCTCACACCGGACGAGCGTCGTGATCGTGTGGCCGACATGGCGCCCGTCGACGAGCAGAAACAGGTTCAGCGCATTCTCGTCGCCACCGACTGCCTATCCGAAGGCATCAACCTTCAGCAACTCTTCGACGCGGTCGTCCACTACGACCTGTCGTGGAACCCGACCCGGCACCAGCAGCGCGAAGGGCGAGTGGATCGCTTCGGCCAGCCGGCCGAACTCATTCGATCGATCATGATGTTCTCTCCGGACAGCGCCATCGATGGGGCGGTGCTCGAGGTCATTCTTCGTAAGGCCGAGGAGATTCGCAAGGCGACTGGCGTGACCGTGCCGCTGCCCGATGAGCGTGGGCCGGTGACGGATGCGCTGATGGCCTCGATGATGCTGCGGCGCGGCGTGCCCCGTCAGCTCACGCTCGATCTTTGCCTCGACGACGGAGTCAATGTCATGGAGGCGCGCTGGCGTGACGCTTCCGAAAACGAAAAACGATCGCGGGCGCGTTTTGCGCAGAACGCCATGAAGCCGCAGGAAGTCGCGCCGGAATGGGAGAAGGTCCGGACGCTGCTCGGCTCGCCTGCTGATGCGAGGCTCTTCGTCGAACGGGCGATGGCGCGCTTCGGTGTGCCACTCGAAACTCGAAAAAACGTGCTGCTGGCTCATGTCGACGATCTCGATGCCGGTCTGCGCGAGCGTTTGGCTGAGTACGAACTCACCGGATCGGTGCGGCTGGCAATGGCCGAGCCGGCGCCGTCAGGCACCGCGCTGCTGACCAGGACACATCCCCTGACGGCGACACTGGCCGAAGCGCTGGTCGAGGCGTCGCTCGATCCGGAATCCCTGTCCGGTCTCGGCATCGGCCGGGTCGGCGCCTGGCCGACCACCGCCGTCCAGCAACTGACCCGGCTTGCTGTCCTGCGTATCCGGTTCAAACTGACCGTCCATGCCCGCAAGGAGCGGCTTCTGCTGGCCGAAGAAGCAGTCCTCGTCGCGATTCAGAGCGGCCAAATCGTGGCCGCAGGTGATGCCGCTCGGGAATGGATCAACACGCCGGCAACGTCCAATCTCGCACCCGTCGCCCGCGACAGGTTCATCGCCAAAGCAAAGGAGGACTTGCCGAGCTTGCTCGAAGGGCCGATCGCTGAATTCGTTCATCTGCGCGCGGAAGAACTTATGGCCGACCATGCTCGCCTCCGCGCCGCGTCGGGATCCGCCCCGAGAGTCACCGTGGAGGCCGTACTGCCGCCCGATGTGATCGGCCTGTTCGTGCTCATGCCGGGAGAGGCCTGAGCCATGGCGCGCAAGCCCATCACCGATATGTCGGCCTGGCCCTCGCTGACGCTGGAGGGGAACCTGATCGCGCCGGCCATGATCGCCAGCATCGACCGCCGCCAAGCTGCGGAGCAGACGGAGGAGGACTACCGCGTTCGGAAAGGACTGACGATCCGCGAGGAGGTTTCGACGGCCTTCCGCGTCGGCCAGGCTCATTTCGACGCCTTCGCGAATTTGCAGAACCCGTCAGTCGAGGCGACGCGGCGCTTCGTGCGTGGCTTCCTCGCCGAAACCTTCGGCTTCGACGATCTCGTCCCAGCCGATGGCGTCATCTCGTTCCTCGCTGGCGGACGTGTGCCCGTCGTCGTCGTCCCGCGCGCCGAAGACAAGCTCGACCGGCGTAGCCCGACGCTCTCGACCGATCGTTCGCGGTCCCCGGCTTTCGCGCTTCAAGACTATCTCAACGACAATGACGATGCGCTTTGGGGGCTGGCGACGAATGGGGCCGCTATTCGCCTCATGCGCGACAACCCCTCATTCACCCGTCCGACCTATATCGAAGCCGACCTTGCGGCGATCTTCACCAATGAGGACGCGGCCTCTTTCGCTGTCCTCTGGTCGCTGATCCACCGCACTCGGTTCGGCGCGAACGGCGTACCGGCGACGGATTGTGCTTTGGAACGTTGGCGCGAAGCCGGCGCGCGCGAAGGCGAAGCCGCCCGCGATCGGCTCGCGGCCCAGGTGGAAATCGCGCTGAAGGCGCTCGGTTCCGGTTTCCTCGAAGCCAACCCGGATCTCGCCCACCAGCTGAAAGCCGGCGCGATCGATCTGACCAAATGGTTCAACGAACTTCTGCGCCTCGTCTATCGCCTGATCTTCCTGATGGTGGCCGAGGACAGAGAGCTGTTGCATCCGCGCATCGACGAAGATGATCCTCAGCGGGCGCAGAAACTTGCCGCGCGCAAGCTCTATGCCGAGGGCTACAGCCTCGCAGCGCTGCGCCCGCAATGCGTTCGCGCGGCGACATGGGACAAGCATCACGACCGCTTCGAAGCCGTCAAGATCGTCTTCCGCGCCCTCGCCCAAGGCCAGCCGGCGCTCGACCTTCCTGCACTTGGCGGTCTCTTCGGCGCCGACATGTTGCCGCATCTGGAAACCGCTCGGCTGCGCAACCGGGCATTCATGGAGGCGCTCTACCGTCTGTCCTGGCTCTCCGACAAAGCCGGGATGGTTCCGGTGAACTGGCGCGACATGAAGACCGAGGAGCTGGGCTCGGTTTACGAGTCTTTGCTCGAGCTCCAGCCGCAGCTCGGCGACGACGGCAAGACGCTGAGCTTTGCGTCGGAAGCGGCCGAGCAGAGAGGCAATCAGCGCAAGACGACCGGTTCCTACTATACGCCCGATAGTCTGGTGCAGCTCCTGCTCGACACGACCCTCGATCCAGTGTTGGACGAGCAGGAAGCGCAGGCCGACGATCCCGCCGCAGAGCTCCTAAAACTCACCGTAATTGATCCCGCGTGCGGATCGGGTCATTTCCTGCTCGCGGCGGCCGGACGTATCGCCACTCGCGTCGCGCGCCATCGCACAGGCGGCATCTCGTCGGCCGACGACTTTCGCCATGCATTGCGCGAGGTCACATGCCGCTGCCTCTTTGGCGTCGACCGCAATCCCATGGCGGTCGAGTTGACCAAGGTCGCGCTCTGGATCGAAGCATTGGATCCGGGTCGGCCGCTTGCTTTCTTCGACGCGCAAATTCGCTGCGGCGATAGCCTTATCGGTGTTTTCGACCGCGCGATGCTGCGGGAAGGATTGCCGGACGAGGCCTACAAGCCGTTGACCGGCGACGACAAGGAACTTTCTCGACGCTATGCGCGCCTCAATAGGGAGCAGCGCGATAGGGCGAAGGGGCATCCGCAGCTTTTTGACAACTGGTCGCCGCCTAAAGTTCTTGCGGAACGGGATCACCAGCTGAAGGAGATGGCGCAGGACGATCTCGCGAGCGTTGAGGCAAAGGCGCAGGTCTTCGAGGCCATGCGTGGCTCGGAAGATTGGCGGCGCCTGAAAACCGCCAGCGATCTCTTCATCTCGGCGAGCTTCTACATGGCCGCGTTCTTCACGCCGAAAGCCGCTGGGCCGGCGGGCGCGGACGCGATGCCGCTCACCGAACATGTGTGGCGGACGGCGGGCGGTGAAGTGCCTGCCGAACATTTGCGTGACGGCGCAACGCTGACATCCGAGAAGGTGAACGCCTTCCACTGGTTCATCGAGTTTCCTGAAGTCATGGAGCGCGATGGCGGGTTCGACGTCGTCATCGGCAACCCGCCATGGGAGCGCATCAAGCTTCAGGAGCAAGAGTTCTTCGCCGCGCGCTCGCCGGCGATTGCGGGCGCGCCCAACAAGGCGGAGCGTCAAAAGCTGATCGACGCTTTGGAACAGGCGGATTCTGACAGCGCCGATGGCCGGCTGTGGCGGGATTTCGTCTTCGCAAAGCGCACAGCGGAAGCCGCAAGCGAATTTGCCAGATCCTCAGGGCGCTATCCGCTCACCGGACGGGGCGACGTCAACACTTACGCTCTTTTCGCGGAGCTGTTTTCCCGTCTTGCCAACCCAGGGGGCCGAGCGGGCGTGCTCGTACCAACTGGAATTGCAACAGACTCTTCAACGTCCGAGTTTTTCGGCCATCTCATCACAAGAAATAAGCTCCAATCCTTGTTTAGTTTCTATGAAATTAGAGGGTGGTTCAAGGGAACGGATGACAGAAAATCGTTCTGTATCATTTGCTTGGGTGGTCGGTCAAAGGCCGCTCAGTTCTGCTTTGACATAAAGAACATAGCTGAGATTGACGACCTGGAGCGCTGTTTCGAGCTAACAGAAGAAGAAATCGCTCATATCAACCCCAATACCAGAACAGCACCTGTTTTTCGCTCCCGCGCCGATGCGAAGCTAGCGGCAAAGATCTATTCTAGAGCACTAGTGCTCATCGAGGAACGCAACGAGGAGCAAGGCGGCGATATCAACCCTTGGGGCATCACGTTTCAAACGATGTTCCATATGTCAAACGATTCTAGCCACTTCCGAACGCTGACGGAGATGGAAGCGGAAGGTTGGCAGCGCGATGGTACCGACTGGCTGCGGGAAACGCCAACGGCCCTCAAACGTCGAGTCCCGCTTTACGAAGCGAAGATGATTCATCACTTCGATCACCGTTTTGGTTCCTTCTTTGGTTTGGCTGAAAGACCCGCGGATGGTGCGCTACCAGAGGTGCAGTCTTCGAAAAAACTTGATGTCAGCTTCGAGCCTGATCCCTGGTACTGGGTACCAGAAGAAGAAGTCCTTCTCCGTTCTGCACGTGTCCCTACGGCATTGAAAAGTGCTATCCGCCTTTCGCTGAGCGGGGGCGGGAAAGGGCGACGCAAGGCGGATGTGGATCCGCGGGAAGTCGCCCACGCGGCTGCGCTCAAAATCTTCGTCACATGGCTCGCCGGGGCGATACCTGCATTGGAAGGACGACCGGCGCGGGAGGCTGACCTCTTCCGCTTGTTCGGTCGCGCGCAAGATTGGCGTGAGGTATTGAAGTCATCGCCCGAGCGTTTCCTCATTGATCCCAAAACACAGGCTAACGGATCAGAGATGCAGCGCGAAACGCCACTCGATCAGAATGATCTTACACTTATCGGCGAGGGACCTGAAGATGCATTGACTCTCGCTGAACTCCTAATCCAGGCGAAGCAACCGCGCTGGCTCATAGGTTGGCGGGACATTACGAATAATTCTGCCGAGAGAACTGTAGTTGGCGGTGTGTTTCCCAAAGTAGGTGTCGGTAACAACTTGCCGATTTGGTATCTCGGGCAGCCCGTCGATGGGAAGATGGCAGCAGCTTTCGTTGGCATGCTCTCAAGCATGGTATTTGATTTTTCAGCGCGTCATAAGGTGGGAGGGACCCATCTCAATTTTTTCATAGCCCAGCAGCTCCCCGTCCTTCACCCTTGCGACTTCATGGCTGACGATCTTGCCTTCATCACGCCGCGCGTACTGGAGTTGACCTACACAAGCAACGCGATGAAACCTTGGGCGGCGGATCTTGGCTACCCCGGCGCACCTTTCGCCTGGGACGAAGACCGCCGCGCCAAATTGCGCGCCGAACTCGATGTCTTCTTCGCCCGGAAATACGGCCTCACTGAAGATGAACTGCAATATGTGCTCGACCCGGCCAAGGCCAAAGGTGCTGACTATCCATCCGAAACTTTCCGCGTTTTGAAGGAAAAGGAAATTCGCCTCTACGGCGAGTACCGGACCGAGCGTCTGGTGCTCGAGTCATGGCAACGGATGGAAGCGGATAAAATGGCGGTCTTGCCGCATGCATCAGTCATCTTGCCGCCTCTCGAAGGCCTCGCTGATGGCGCTTGGGCTTGGCCGGTTGGCGTCCAGCCGCGAGATCGCCTCCGCTACGCAGCTCAGTATGCGCTTTGGCAGATGGACCCGACGAACGATGGCGAACGCGTACGCTTCGTCATTGCCAGTCTTGCCGAGCCGGCTTGGCTGACTCCCGAGCTGACGGGTGGCGAACGGAACCAATGGATCAGGCTCATCGGCGACGAGGCAGAGCCGGCGCCGACGCGCGGGGCAGTCCGACTGCGGCCAGCGATCAACGCGGCGTGGAAGTCTATGTTCGATACGCTGCGGACCTCAGGTCAATTGGAGGAGCGTGCCGATGGGACGTGGGCAAGGGGCCGGCATTTTAGTCCGGACGGGCTACAAGCCGCCTCCGCCGATGCCCAACGCGCCGCGTTCGTAATTCGCGCCGTGCGGAACATTGATGTCGGTCGCCTGACGGCTGCCGTTGCTCCGGAAGACAACGTGATCTACTGGAGGGTCGGAAGTGGCCGCATTGGCTGACCTGTTCACCCCGGTGATTCATCCGCCGGTCGCGCCGAAGGGCCGAACCGGGCCTCGGCTCTGGATCCGTCGTTTGGCGATCTTCGAGGACCGGCAAACCCTACTTCGCAACGTGCCGCTGAAACCCGGCCTCAACATCGTCTGGACGCCGGACATGTCGAGCAGCGGCAGCCGCGCCTTGGCGCATGGCAGCGGCAAGACGACTTTCTGTCGCTTGCTACGGGCCTGTTTGGGGGAGCTCGGCTACGCCACGGACACCCAGCGATCACGCCTCATGACACGGCTTCCGAACGGCTTCATCGCAGCGGAGATTCTGATCGACGGGCTGTGCTGGGTCCCCGTGCGGCCATTGGGGCTGCCGGGCGGTGAGTTTGTCGCGCGAGTCGATTCTATCGAGGACGCAATCGTACGGGGACATCGAGACTTTGATTCGTCATCGATCGATCCCGTGATCTCTGATCTTTTCTTCTCGACAATTGTGGGCGTCACACCGCCTGACGTGGGCCGTGAAAACGTCTGGGACGTGCTCCGGGCCTGGTTGACGCGCGATCAGGAGTGCCGTCTGGCCGACATTCTCGCTTGGCGGTCATCGCAGACTCAAACTCGCTCGCGCGCCCAGGTGATTGGCGAGACAGCCAAACTGACCATGGTCCGACTCGCATTACGTGCTTTGGATGCCGACGAGCGCGCGGCCGCTGCTCGAGAACGGGAGCTTATGGCCGCTGTCGACGAGGAGCGGAGGCGTCAAGCCTACCAGCAACAACGGTATGTCGACAGCCTGAACGCCGTGAGGCTTGCATTGGGCGTTGGTGACGAGGTGGGTTTCGACGACACGATTGAGCAGAAGGGGCTGGTCTCGCTGGCGGAAGCGGCTTTGGCCGAGGCGATGCGAAGCGATCTGTTGAAACCGCCGGACGTCGGTTCGATCTTCGCGCGCCAAAAAGCGCTCAATGAGGAGCACGAGGCGTTAGCCGCGAAACGTCATCAATTGGAGAACGACGCGCGCTTCAAACGGGGTGCGGCTGAACGATACCGCTCTGAAGCGAGTTCAGATGAGATAGACCTCTCTCACGGACGGATCAGGGTCTGTCCCGTCTGCGGGGTCGACATAGATGAGGTCAAGGCAAAGGGATGCGGGATTTCGCTTGAACCCTGTGACCTAGCTGGCCGGAAGGCCGTAATTGCGGACAAGCAGAAGAAAGCCACCGACCTGGAGGCGGAGGCACATAGTGCAGAGCTGGAGGCGAAACGGGTCAACGCCCTTATTCAGCAACTTGGTCCCCGACAAAAAGCACTCGAGACGGAGGCTCAGGCAGCTGATACCGCGAGCCGCGCCGCACAGGCAGCCGCGAAGAAGGTGCAGGATCGCGTCTATCGGGCAAGGCGCACGCTCGATGACGTGCGATCGCTCCGAGAACGCCACGCGGTCGCGAAACCCAGCTCCCCAGGGGCCGCGGAGCTTGAGGCTGTTCGTGCGCAATTGGACGACGGACGTGCGCGAGCGCGAGCGGCCATCAGAACGCTTGAGGAGAGGTATCAAGGGATCATGGCTGCTTGGCTTCCCGACGGAGTGGCGGGCTCTATCAAGCTCGATGGCCACGGTTTGAAGGTCGACGCCGAATTCTCAGGCCGAGGCGAGGTATCGACGGCTGCCTTGGAGTCCTTGAAGATCGTCGCGTTCGACCTTGCTGCGTTGCATATGGCCGTCGAGGAGAAGGCGGATCTGCCCGCCTTCCTTCTACACGATAGTCCGCGCGAAGCGGACTTGGATGGTCAGCTCTACGACGGCCTGTTCAGACTCGTGCATCAATGGGAGGAGCAGGCAGAAACGCCGTGCTTCCAATACATCATCACCACCACGACGGCTCCGCCGACCGAACTCCGGGGCGATCACTATGTCCGCCTCTTGATGAGTTCGACGCCAGCGGAGAAGCGCCTGTTTGCAATGGACATTTGAGCCCGGCTTCGATGACGATCGAATCGCCCCAATCCTTTGTGGTCCGCGAGGAATGCCAGAAGGCCGCCTCACAGAACGGCTTCCGCCGCACCATGGGGGAAGAGGCGGGCTGGAGGGCCTTCGGATCGACCACGGCAAAAGGTACAATCTTTCTGGCGGCCACGGGGCCGTCCGGGCCGTGGTGCCTGGCCCTCGACCACCACGGCGTCATCCAAGAACTCAACATCCCCGAAACGAATCTTCCGGGCCCCGGACGAGCCCGTTTCGTCTTCGATACGCTCGGCGCGCTCTATGCGGTGTTGCGTCGTGTCTATGAACTGGGGGTCTGCCTACCGGATGCGCCGCTACGGGAGTTTGAGCTTCGCGTGGCGGCGCTGCCTCGCGCGACAGAGGCTGAACGACTCGTGCTGCAGCGGATCGGGCAGGACATCTTTCGCGACCGCCTGATGGATTATTGGCGAGGGCGATGTCCCCTGACCGGAATCTCCGACCCGGCCCTGCTCCGCGCCTCGCACATCATTCCCTGGGCAGATTGCCAAAGCGATGCCGAGCGGCTCGACGTGCACAACGGGCTCCTCCTTTCTGCGCTGTGGGACGCCGCATTCGATCGGGCGCTCGTGAGCTTCGACGACCAGGGCAGGCCCGAATTCTCGCCCAGTCTCAGCGAGAAAGCGCGTTTCGAACTTCGCTGGGAATCGCCGATTCCGCTCACGGACGAGCATCGTCGCCGGCTTGCCCGCCACCGTGAGCGAGCGCAAATTTTATCTTAGCGTATCGCGCGACATTCTGAATGACGGAACCTGCGAGGTCGCGATGGTTTTTAGAAGAGCGGGCGGGCGGCGGGCGGGGATATACCCAGATGCCCCTTGAGAGCGGCCGAGGGTTCTGAACGCGAGGCGATGCAGTGACTGGGATGGGAGATGGGGATCGACGTCGTGGACACCATGTGGACACCAAGCCAAATAAGCGAAGGGCCGCCTTTCGGCGGCCCGTTCATAACGCTCTAATTTTCTTGAGTTATTTTGGAGCGGGCGAAGGGATTCGAACCCTCGACCCCAACCTTGGCAAGGTTGCGGTGTCCCGGCAGGGCAAAATCTGAGATCTGGGTCGAAGTGAGCGGCATGGCACGATGGGGTCCTTGCAGTGTATTGCAAAATGCACTACGTTAGGCTATCAAAAGGAGCGCCTATGGCCGCTAATGCTGAACGCAAGGAACACCCGATTTCGATGCGCCTTCCAGAGGCCGATATTGCGATAATCGATCGTGCTGCAGGTCTGCGGGGGCGGTCGCGCACGGACTTCGTGCGCGAGGCTGCTGTTCGTGCGGCCGAGGAAGTGTTGATGGAGAATCGGCTGGTTCGAATGAGCCCCGAGGGCTTCGCCGATTTCATGGCGGTCCTGTCCGGGCCGGTCAATCCGGCTCCCGAAATGGTGGAACTAGCGAAGCGGCCTGCGCCCTGGGAGTCAGATTACGTCGCGAAGAGCTGAATGTCGTGGCGCTCTCGGCTCCCGAACCGCTGACCGCTGCCCACGATGTGTCCGAGTTCTCCTGTGGAAAGTCGTCTCTCGATTACTGGCTCAAGACCCGAGCGCTTTCCAATCAGGAGAAGGGCTTCACGGCTGTCTTGGTTGTCCATGATGCGGGCCGTGTCGTCGCCTATTACGGGCTCGCGCCGACTGCGGTCGTTCCTAATGCGCTGCCCCGATTCATCCGCACTGGACAGCCGCCTGATCCCGTGCCGTGCCTTCTGCTCGGCCAACTCGCGACCGACATCGGCTGGGCGGGCCATGGAATTGGAACTGGATTAGTGAAGCATGCCCTCGAACGCTGTGTAACGGCGGCTGCGCTCGTCGGGGGCCGCGCACTCATGGTCAAAGCCGTCGATATCGAGGCTGCAGCGTTCTGGCGCCGACGCGGCTTCTTTCCGTCGAGAGACGACCCGTTTGTGCTATTCCGTTCAATTGTCGATATCGCCGCTTCCTTTGCCAAGGCGCGAAACTGAGGGCCGGGTGCGTCCTATGCGCTGGTGCGTTCGGGCCTTCATCATTCCCCAGGACCATCGCCTCGAATCTTGGCAATGTTACGAGCGAGTTTGGAGTATCACGCCTTCGGCCAATCGCAAGAATTGGGTGTTGCGGGTCCTGCAACCAAGATCTGGATCATTAGCTAATAACATTAATTGGTTACGTCGTGCTTAGCGCGGTTGCCTTGACCGACGCGCACTGCGGACAATGGCAGAGAAGCAAGAATTTGATAGCCTCTCTCGCCAGCGGGCGGGGATTTGAATAGCTCGATGGACGTCACTTCCTGGGTGAGCGACAAGATCCTTTCGATCGGATGTCGTCTGGCGATAGCGGTTCCGTTCCCTCGAATCCGGGCGAGCGTCACGTGCGGACGAAACGGTCGCTCGTCGCTCTGTCCACAAGTTTCGAGCAGCGCTTTCCGCAACGTCGAGATTTCGTCCGTGCCGGCGCACTCTGCCCACAGAAGACGAGGCCGTTCCGGTCGAGGGCCGTAACCTAGTCGCGTGAACGTCAAACTGAGCGGGCAAAATCCTTCAGCCACCGTTTGTAGTCTGACGGCGACGTCCTGGATCGACGTTTCGTTCCATGGGGGAACGAGGGTGAGGTGAATATCGGCGGGAGCCACGAGCCGAACCGCCGATTGCTCCAGAACTCGGGCGTCCTGGGCGAGAGTGTGAGAGATTTCCGGCGCGATCCTGAGGCCCGCAAAGACGCGCATCGGGCCGGCGGAGCTGTCGGTCGCGTTCATGCTCGACCTCCGGCGCCGCGCAATCTCTGCGGCCTCGACGAGGGACAGTGTCTGACCTGAAAGCCAATCGACGTTCGCCACACGACCCAGCCGCCGAAATTCATGCCTGATTCATTCACCCGTTTCGGTTCGGCGCATATCGGCGCCATTTTGCTGACCGTCAGTGCGCCGCTGGTTCTGAGCGCAGTCGCTCGACGAGACGCGGCTGGTTCGGCTTCGAAGATCATTCGCTGGACCTTGGTCGCTCTATTGGTCGGCAATCGTACGTTCAGGATCCTCCTCTTGCACTGCGAGGGCGAACTCACGGTCGAGAGTGTTGCGCCTATGCATCTTTGCGACTGGGCCTCCATCGCAGCGGTGATCACGTTGGCTTATCCGAACCAATGGACATATGAGCTGTGTTACTTCTGGGCCATGGGCGGAACGCTGCAGGCACTCGTTACGCCGGATCTCGCGTATGGATTTCCCGATCCTCGATTCATCACCTTTTTCATATCGCATGGCGGCGTGATCACGGCGGCGCTCTATGCGACTCTCTGTATGGGAATGCGTCCCGTTCCGATGTCGATCGTTCGCGTCCTCATCTGGTCGGTCGTCTATCTCGTGGCCGCGATGACGGCGAATTTCCTGCTCGACGCCAACTTCGGCTATCTGCGTGCGAAGCCGAGCCAGCCGTCGGCTCTCGATTACCTGGCGCCTTGGCCGTACTACATCGTTCAACTCGCTACGCTCGCGATCGCATCGACCTTGCTCTATTATGCGCCCTTTTTCATCATCGACCGATTGAAACGGCGATGATGCCGCGTCCCTGGACCAGCCGTTTCTTTCTTCAAAGGCCCCGAACGATTTCTTTGAATCTCTTCCACTCGGTGGCGGACCATATTTCCGTCCGAGCATGTCCGAATGTGCGGATCAGAGTGGACACCCTGCTCGCCGCTTCGACGTCCTTCGCCCGAAAAATATCCAGGTAATCGCACGGACCGAGAATGGCGTAGCTGTCGAGCCATTGGACGTCGGGGCAATCCTTGCGCACTCTCTCCATCACCTTGTGCTCGAGCTGCTCGAGCGCTTGTGGCGATCTCGCCGCATCGGGACTGAGGCGCGTCAACATGATGAAGGTCTGCATGTCCGAACTCCTCCGCGCATCGGATGCGATGTCAGGCGCGCGACGCCGGGCCGGGCAGTTCGCCGAAGTTCAAACCCAATTCGTCGACGACTTGTCGGACGACCCTCGGATCGAGCGCCCTGCGAGTGCCAACGTCCGGCAGCGTCGCCCGGCGATCGCCCAGACGTACGGTGACATAGGCGTGGCCATGGGCTTTGACCGTGTCCTTCCCGGCGTCGAAAGTGCAGCCGCGTTCGGCCAGCCATCGACGAAACGTTGCGCTTTCCATGTCGGCCTCTTCTGTTGCGGATCCTTCAAATCTCGATCTCGGCTCGTCACGCTGTTCCAGTCTCGTACAGGCCCTTGATCAGGTGATCGTGCAGGTCCGCATCGTCCAAGAGCGTAGCGGTGATCGTCGACTCGTCCAGCAGAGTCGCGTCGGAAAAGCCTCGAGCCCAGTCTCTGGCGGCGAGATGTCCCTGGCCGATCCGCATCAGCGCGTATAATTCGGTGCGGGCGGTCGGCGTCAGTTCGTCGATCGCCGCTCGCAGAGACTTCATCTGCTCGGAACCGGAGTCCAACGGGTCGAAACCGAGCGACGCGGTCGGGTTATGTTCGCCACGGCTGGGCTCGATTTCATTCAAATCCTCTTCGGCGACATTGCCGAGGAACTTGTCTCGCTGAAGACGCGCAGTTTTTGCCAAGAGTGCGATGAACCGCGCCTGGTCGCTTCTCAATTCCGTCAACATGAGCGTTCTCGCTTCTTGCCATGGCGCGATCTGGGTGGGCCGTTCATCCCGGCACAAATAGAAAGGCCTGCGACGAAGTCAAAGCGAAGTCGCGGAGCGTGTGCTCGGGGCGACGCCTCGAACATGTTCGTCGTTCCAGGCGAGCGCGAGTCTTCCGCTTGCTCCGAGCTCTATCGTGGCGCCTCCCAATTTCCGGCTCTCCCTGTCGAGCGTGCGTCGTCGCCATTCCACGTCGAGGCTCGATGGACGATTCAGTCGAAAGCGCCTGATTTGCAGTGGCGTCATCTCGAGCGCGATCAGATCGCCGCTCGTCGGCTCGATTTCCACAAAATACATCAGCGACAGGTCTCCTCGAAATTCCTCGTAGCCAGAAATTCCTTCGTAATCGTTCAAGAAATCACCGCAGCCATAGAGGATCAGGCGATTGTGATAGACCTCGATTCCTTTTGGATGGTGAGAGGAATGACAGTGCAGGACGGATATCCGCGCCTCGTCGATCAGCCGGTGCGCGAAGCGCCTTTCATCCTCCGAGACGTCGTAGCCCCAGTTCGGCCCCCAATGCAGGGAGAGAACGACGACGTCGTTCTCGCGCCGGTCGCGTGAGAGTTCGTCGACGAGCAGAGAGACGCTCCTTTCCGTCGAACTCGGCAGCACAGCGATTCCAGCGGCCTCGGGCGTCGCGGCCCAGCTGCGCGGCGCGCCGCTGGTGACGGAGGCGCAAGAATAGATGAGGACGCGTCCTTTGCCGGGAATATCGAAGACCGCCGGCGCCCAAGCCTCGGCGCGGCTGCGGCCGGCGCCGGCCGATTTTATGTTCAGGCGCTCGAGCGTCTCGAGCGTGTCGAGCAGACCGGCGCGACCCCAATCGAGGACGTGATTATTGGCGAGGGCGCAGCAATCCACGCCGGCCGAGAGCAGGCAGCCTGCGTTCTCTGGACTCATGCGGTAGTTTATGCCTTTGGGAAAATAGGTCTCGCTACGGGTGATGCTCGTCTCGAGATTGATGAGGCGAAGGTCGGGACGCGCGCGCTCGAGTTCTTCTAGCGCGGCGCCCCAGATATAGTCCGGCGGTGCGGGCCTCGGGATCGGCCCATTGGCGTCTTCGGCGAGGCGGACATAGTCCTCCGCCGAGGCGACATATGACTCGTAGAGCCGAGGGTTGCACGGATGGAACAAAATCTGGTCGATGCCTCTTCCCGCCATTACGTCTCCGCAGAGGAACAGTCTGATGGAGGACGGCATCGCTTGCGCCTCTCACGTCGGCCAAAGAGCGCGCAGCTCTCTCGGCGTCACGGCTCGCACGTCCTCCAGCTCGGATGCCGGCAAGCGCTCGGCGAGAAACGAGAGAACCATGCGGGCGAGATGCTCGGCGTCGACGCCCGGATCGCGATGGACGCCTTCGCGAATGCGCTCCAAGAATGCGGCGCGGCTCCTGAGGGAGCTGTATTTGGCGAGGCGCCAGCCCTCATAGTAAAGTCCGCGCAGCAATGCCGTTAGATGATCTCCCAGGAAGATCGCCTCATGAGCAGGCAGGCAATCGCGCAGGGCGTGCAGTGTCGCGACGAAGGCGGAATACACCTTCTCGCGATCGCGCCACCCGAGGCGCCGTTGCAGATCGTCGATCCATTGTTCGGCGGCGCGGGCCGCGGCGTCGAATTCTCGAATGTCCGTCACGACCGATTACCTCGCCAGATCGGTTTCTCATCGACGCGGGCGCCGATGGCGAAATTACCATCTATAGCCGGCGTTCGAGCCGGCAACTCCCGGCGCCGCTCGCTAGAGCGCCATCCGATCCAGTCGGATCGGATGGCGCTCTAGCTTTCTTTCTTTAGAGCGAATTCTGATCGATCGAACGATTCCGTTCGATCGAAAAGCGCTCTATGATGGCGACCGCGCGAGCGCGTCCCGCAGATAGGCGACGCCGCTCTCCAGCGTGAAGAGCTTGTTGTAGTCGGCTTCTGGTATGGAGATTTTCGTTCGCTCATGGATTGCCGCGACCAGATTCGTGAAGTCCATCGAGTCGAGGTCGAATACATCGCGTATATCGTCGCGATCGCTCGCGGTCGTCGGGTCGGCCTCCGGCGCCACCTCGCAGATCAACTCGAGAATGAGCGCTCTGATATCCGCATCCGTCATAGCTTTTCTGGCTCCTGTAGGAGACGCGCGATTGCCGCGAGATACAGGCCGCCGATATGGCCGTCGGTGACCCGATGGTCGGCGGCGAGGCTGATCGTCACGAGAGGGCGGCTCTCCACTCGCCCATCGGCTACCCATGGCCGCGTTACGATGCGACCGAATCCGACGATGGCGACTTGCGGCGGATAGATGACGCCCGTCACCGTCTCGGCGCCTCGATCCCCTACGCTCGTGACGGTGATCGTCGGGGAGGTGAGTTCGGAGCTGCGCAGGCTGCCGCGGCGGGCGCGTTCGACGAGATCGCGCATGGCGGCCATCAATTCTGCGACTGACTTCTTGTCCGCATCGCGAATGGCGGGGGCGATGAGGCCGCCGCCGCGCAATGCGACCGCCCATCCGACGTGGACGCCAGTGGCTGGAACGAAAGCGCCGTTCTCGTATACGCCGTTGAGCTGTGGCCAGTCGCGTAGGGCGAGGGCGGCGGATTTGAGGAAGAGAACGGCCGGCAGGATTCTTTCGATCGGCGGCTTTTCTGCGTTGAAGCGCTCGATCCAAGCGGTGACAGCGTGCAGATCTACGGTCTCGCTCAGATAGTAGTGCGGGATCTCCCGTTTGGAACGGCTCATCGCGGCGGCGATCGCCTTGCGCATCCCCGCGAGATCGAGGCCTCGCTTCACCGCCGGAGCCGCTGCGCGGAAGGGGCCGATCGCCGCCTCGACGTCTACGAGGCAAATCGAGCCGTCGACGCCGGTACCCTTCACTTTCGTGAGATCGAGCGCCAGCGTCGTCGCGCGACGACGCGCTGCGGGCGTAATCTTGCTGCGGGCCGGCGCGAGCGCTTTGGCTGGTCTCGGCTCTGTGACAGCCTTGACGGCAGGGGCTGGCGGCGCTGCGGGCAGGGCAGGAGAGACTTCCTGTGGCGGGGCGCCCGGCGTTTCGATATGGGCGAGCACGGTCCCGACGGGAACGCGCTCTCCTTCCGGCACGAGAATGGTCGAGACGACGCCGTCCTGGAAAATTTCGACCTCGATCGCGCCTTTCTGGGTCTCCACGACAGCGATGATGTCGCCCGATTTGATGCGGTCCCCCGGCTTCACCAGCCATTCGACGAGAGTGCCGGATTCCATGTCGGCGCCGAGCGCGGGCATACGATAATCGCTCATGACGGACGAACGAGCTCGCGCGCCGCCGCGGCGATCGAGGCGGGCTGCGGCAGGCAGGCGTCTTCGAGATGCGGGGCGTAGGGCATGGGGACCTCACGTCCGCAGACGCGGCGCAAGGGCGCGTCGAGCTCGAAGAATATCTCCTCCGCGATGCGCATGCCGATCTCGGCGGAGATCGAACCGCTGCGCCAGCCCTCGTCGACAATGACGCAACGCCGTGTCTTCGTCACCGAGTCGAATATCGTTTTCGTGTCGAGGGGCCTCAAGACCCTCAGATCGACCACTTCGGCGTCGATCCCTTCAGACGCGAGCATGTCCGCCGCCTGGAGCGTCTTGAACAGGCCGCCGCCATAGGCGATGAGGCTCACGTCGCGTCCTGCGCGCCGGACTCTGGCGCGGTCGATGTCGACCTCGCTCACTTCGGGAGTGATGTCGCCCTCGGCATTGTAGAGCATCACATGCTCGAAGATGAGAACGGGATTGGGATCGCGAAGCGCGGCGAGCAGCATGAAACGCGCATCCTCGATGGTGGCGGGGGTCAATATGCGCAGACCCGGAATATGCGCGTACCATCCTTCGAGACTGTGCGAGTGTTGGGCGGCGACGCGCCGGCCGCCTCCCGTCGCCATACGGATGACGAGCGGAATCGCGAACTGGCCGCCCGACATATGGGGGATGGTGGCGGCGTTGTTGACGATCTGATCGAGCGCGAGCAGGCTGAAATTGACGGTCATGATCTCGACGATCGGACGCAGGCCCGCCATCGCCGCGCCGATGCCCGCGCCGACGAAGGCGCTTTCGCAGAGCGGCGTATCGCGAATGCGTTCCTCGCCGAATTCGTCGAGAAGCCCCTTCGTCACAGCGTAGCATCCGCCATAGCGCCCGATGTCTTCTCCCATGAGAAAGACCCGAGGGTCGGCGAGCAGAGCCTGACGCAGCGCCTGCTTGCAGGCCTCGCGATAGGTCATGGCGTTTCCCGCCGTCTCGCTCATGCGGGAATCTCCTCCATGGTGAGGAAGCGGTCCACCTCCGAGACGGGCTCGAGCGATCCGCTCTCCGCGTAAGCAACGGCCGAGCGGAGCTCCGCGTCGATCTCCGTCTCCATCGCCACGATCTCGTCCTGACGGATCAGTCCATTGGCCTCCAGCCATGTCTGGAACCGGACGATCGGTCCCTTCTTGCGCCACGCTTCGACCTCTTCCTTCGACCGGTAGAGTTGCGGATCGAACATCGAATGGGCGCGGAAACGATAGGTCTGGCATTCGAGAAAATAAGGAACGCTCTCGGCATGGATCGCTTCGATGGCGCGCCGAGCGGCGCTCTCCACTGCGACGACATCCATGCCGTCCACTCTTTCGCTGGCGATGTTGTAACTGGCAGCTTTGCGGGAAATATTCGTCTCGGCCTCGGCGCGCTCGAGCGCCATGCCCATCGAATAGAGATTGTTCTCGCAGATGAAGAGGATTGGAAGACGCCAGAGTTGCGCCAGATTGAGCGTCTCGTGAAATTCGCCCTCGTCCACCGCTCCGTCACCGAAGAAGCAAGCGGTCACGGATGCGCGGCCGAGAGTCTTGTCCGCGAGAGCTATTCCCAAGGCGAGTGGGAGGCCGCCCGCGACGATCGCATTGCCGCCATAGAAACGGCGAGCGCGGTCGAACATGTGCATAGAGCCGCCGCGGCCGCGGCAGCATCCCTCGAGCTTGCCCATCATCTCCGCGAGCAGACAGGCGGCGCCGACCCCGCGCGCCAGCGCCTGTCCATGCTCGCGATAGGTGGCGATTACCGCATCCTCGGGCGAGAGCGCCTCCATCACGCCGACGGAGACGGCTTCCTCGCCATCGTAGAGGTGCAGAAAGCCGAGGATTTTCTGCGCCTGATAGAGCTCGACGCATTTGGCCTCGAAGCGCCGGATGCGCATCATCGACTTCAGCAGATGACGCAGATGCGCGTGGTCGAGATGAACCTTGTGATCCGTCATCGCTCGTCGCTCTCCAGTGTCGAAATATCTCCTTCCGGCAAGCCGAGCTCGCGCGCCTTGAGCAGGCGGCGCATGATCTTGCCGCTGCGCGTCTTGGGAAGATTGGCGCGAAATTCGATCTCCTTCGGCGCCACTGCGGCTCCGAGCCGCTTGCGCGCATGGCCGAGAAGCTCCTTGCGCATAGCTTCGCCTGGTTCGTATCCGAGCTTCAAGGCGACGAACGCCTTCACGATCTCTCCTGCGACCGGATCGGGCTTGCCGATGACCCCGGCCTCGGCGATGGCCGGATGCTCCATGAGCGCGCTTTCGACCTCGAAGGGGCCGATGAGATGGCCCGACGATTTGATGACATCGTCGGCGCGGCCGACGAACCAGAAATAGCCGTCGGCATCCCTGCGGGCGAGATCGCCGGTGAGATACCATTTGCCGGAGAAGCATTTATGATAACGCTCGTCTTCATGAAGATAGCCGCGCATCATCGACGGCCATCCCCGCGCGAGCGCCAGCTCTCCTTCTTCGCCCGGCGCGGCCTCTTCGACCGAGCCGTCGGCCTTTCGTCTGACGACTGCAGCCTCGATGCCAGGCAGCGGCCGGCCCATGGATCCCGGCTTGATGTCCTCGGAGGCGTAATTGGCGATCATGATGCCGCCGGTTTCCGTTTGCCACCAATTGTCGTGGAACGGCAGGCCGAACGCCTCCATGCCCCAGACCACCGCTTCGGCGTTCAGCGGTTCGCCGACGCTGGCGGCGAAGCGCAGCGCCGAGATGCCATAGTCTTTCACCGCCGCCGTTCCGAGCTTCATCATCATGCGAATGGCGGTGGGCGCCGTATACCAGACACTGATACGCTCCTCGGCCAAAACGCTGTACCATGTCGGCGCGTCGAATTCGGCTTCGACGACGACATTGGTCACCCCATGCACGAGTGGGGAGATGACGCCGTAGCTCGTCCCGGTGACCCATCCCGGATCCGCCGTGCACCAGAAGCGATCGTTCTCGTGCAAATCCAGGGCGTAGAACCCGGTCGCGTAATGCGTGACGACGGCCTCATGCACATGGAGGACTCCCTTTGGCCGGCCGGTGGTGCCGCTGGTGAAATGCAGAAGCGCCGTGTCGTTGGGGTCGGTTGGCGGTATCTCGAATTCGGGCGACGCCGCGCGCATCAATCCGTCCCAGGAATGGGTCTGTTCTTCGTCGGTATCGGCATCGACGAGAACGACCTCGAGCTTCGGCAGGCGTCCCCGCATCGCCTCGACCTTGCGCCGATAGAGCGACCGGGTCGTGATCAGCACGCGTGCGGAGCCGATCTCCATTCGGGTCGCGATCGGCTCCGGGCCGAAGGCCGAGAAAAGGGGAGATACGACGCATTTCGCTTTCAACGCGCCGAGCATCGCCACATAGAGTTCGGGGACCCGTCCGAGCAATATGAAGACAGTTTCTCCGGCGCAGACGCTCATCGAGCCCAGGGCGTTGGCAAAACGATTGCTGGCCGAGGCCAAGTCGCCGTAGGTGTAGTCTCGGCGTTCGCCGGTTTTTCCGATCCAACGCAGCGCCGCCCGCGTCCCGCGCGGACCGCGGGTGTGACGGTCCACGGCTTCGTGCGCGATGTTCAATCCCTTGCCGCCCGGAAGCCCATCGAGCATTGCGCGCGCCGACGCCCAGGTGAATTCGGCGCAGACGGAGCGGTAGTCGGAAAGGTTTGGCGCAACGGCAAGCGACGCCTTGTCCTTGCGGATTGGCGCATAGCGTGTGGGGTCATCGTGAACCCGCATATCGTCCTCCGCAACCGAAGGCCCCGGTGCGAATTCTCATAGGACGCTGACTGTTCGACCGTCGCTCGAAACAGTGTAGGCAGCAGTCGTCAAGGGCGCAAGTCGGAGTCGGCGTCGAGGCAACCGAGGCGGAGCGATCGCTGCCTTGATTTTTATCAAGTCCGGCGTCGGATTTTCACGATCGAAGAGCAAGCGATGGCCTTGCCGATCTGGTTCGAGGGACGATTTTTCAAAGAACGGAGCTCAGGGTGAGTTTTCGCCCGGCTTTGCCAGATTGATGTGGCAAGCAGCGTGGATCGGGCGGAGAGCGGGGGCGACGTCTGCCGTGACGCCTCGAGATGCGGAGGTCAGGATGGCGCACAAACGCGTTCTCTTCAAATTCGCGGCCCGCGAAAAAATTCTCGATGGCGCGTCCCAACTCGCCGACGCCATACGCATCACGCTCGGACCGAAATCCAAGTCGGTGCTCATTCAAAAGTCGTGGGGCGCGCCGATCGTCTGCAACGACGGCGTGACCATCGCGAAGGAATTCGATCTGGAAGATCCCGAGAAAAACCTCGGCGCGCGGGTGCTTCGTCAAGCCGCCGAAAAAACGGGGGACGTCGTCGGCGATGGAACCAGCACCGCTACCATTCTCGCGCATTCCATCTTCGCCGAAGGCGTAAGGAATGTGGTCGCCGGCGCGAGCGCCATCGATATCAAGCGCGGCCTGGATCGAGGCGCCGCAGTCGCGATCGACACGCTACGCAACCTCGCCCGTCCCATCACGACGAGGCAAGAAAAGGCGCAGGTTGCAGCGATATCGGCGCACAATGATCTCGCTATTGGCGAATTGGTCGCGAGCGCCATGGAGAAGGTCGGCGCCGAAGGCGTCATATCGGTCGAGGAATCGAAGACGACCGAGACGTCTCTCGACGTGGTCGAGGGTATGCAATTCGATCGAGGATTTGTTTCTCCCTATTTCATCACCGATCCGGAACATATGGAAGCCGTGCTCGAGGACGTCTATTTTCTACTCTGCGATCACAAGATTGGAGCATTGCGGGACCTCATTGCCTTGCTGGAGCAGGTCGCCAAATCCGCGCACCCTCTGGTCCTGATCGCCGAAGACATCGAAGGCGAAGCGCTCGCCACTCTGATCGTCAACCACATTCGCGGCGTGTTCAAGACTTGCGCCGTCAAGGCGCCTGGATTTGGAGAGCGGAGAAAAGCCCTGCTGCAGGATATCGCTGTCCTGACTGGAGGGCAGGTGATTTCGGAAGACTTGGGGTTGAAGCTCGAAAATGCGACGATCACGCAACTTGGGCGCGCCAAGCGCGTCGTCGTGGACAAGGATACGACAACGATCATCGACGGCGCTGGCGGACGGGCGCAGATCGACGGGCGCATTCAATCGATCCGTCGCGAAATCGAGAAAACCACGAGCGACTACGATCGCGAGAAGCTCGAGGAACGCCTCGCCAAATTATCCGGCGGCGTGGCCGTCATTCGCGTCGGCGCGCCGACAGAATCCGAAATGAAATCGAAGAAGGAGGCGCTCGACGACGCGATAAGCTCCGCCAAGGCGGCCATGGCCGAGGGGATCGCGCCGGGTGGAGGACTCGCATTGCTGCGCTGCATCGAGGCTCTCGTGGCCGAAGAGAGAAAATGTGAGGGAGACGAGAGGACCGGGTTGCGAATTCTCGAGCGCGCGCTCGAAACGCCAACGCGTCAGATCGCCGAAAATTCGGCGGTGGACGGGGGCGTCGTGGTTTCCAAGATGTTGGAGGGCGACGGCAACTTTGGATTCGACGCGGCGCGCAAGGAATATGTCGACCTTGTCGCGGCTGGGATTATCGATCCGGTGAAGGTCTTGCGCATCGCGCTCGAGAATGCGGTGTCCGTCGCGAGCGTCCTCCTCCTCACCGAGGCGACATTGACCGAAATTCCGGAAATGGAAACCGCAAGCGCGGGCAAATCGGAAGTCGGACTGCAATGACTGCGCGTCGACAATTCTGCCGAGCCTCGCCCAGTCGACCATTGCGCCGCGGCTCGGATGAGACGTGACCATGGCGCTCGATCCATCTGCGCGGCGTGGGATGCAGGCACCGCACATAGAGCCATTGACGCCGGATCGGCTCTACCGACATGCGGATCTGTCGGCGCTCGCTTTCGAAACGACGGCCGATTTGGAGCCGCTCGACGGGACGGCGGGACAAGCGCGGGCGCTGGACGCAATCCGTTTCGGGACGCAAATTCGCGCGAAGGGGTTCAACCTGTGCGTCATCGGCGTCGAAGGCGCACGGATGGAGCACACCGTAAAGGCGTTGGTCGCGGAAGCCGCGCCCTCGACGCGACATCCGCCATCGGACTGGATCTACGTCAATAATTTCTCGCAGCCGCATCGGCCGATGGCGATTGAATTGCCTCCGGGGCGAGCGTCGGAGGTGCGAGATGTCTTGCATGCGCTCATCGAAGATTTGCAAGCGGCCCTGCCGGCCGCATTCGAGAGTAGCGAGTTCCAGACACGGCGTAACGCGATCGACGAAGAGGCGCATCAATCTCAGGAGAAAGCGTTCGCCGCTCTGAGGGACAAGGCCAATGCGCAAAACGTCGGCATCCTGCGCACGCCCATGGGCTTCGTGCTCGTCCCGATGCGAGATGGAAGGGTCGTCCCGCCTGGAGAGGTCAATTCCTGGCCGGAAGAAGAAAGGGGTGCAGCGCAAGCGGAGATCGAGAAAATCGCCCCCGAACTGGAGGAGACGTTGCGCGCGATGCCGCGCTGGGAAAAGCAACGTCGCGACGAAATCCGGAAGTTGGAGCGAGTGACGGTACAGGCCGCCGTCGGACAGACGATCGACGAAGCGAAGGCGCGATTGCGCGATCTTCCGCGGGTCCTCGAGCACCTCGAGATGATCCGTCTCGATTTGATCGAAAATGCACAGCTCTTCGTCGCGGGTTTGCCCGAAGAGGCCGTCGAGAGCGCGCGTCTGAGGCCGGGCGGACCGTTCGATCGATACGAGGTCAACATTCTCGTATCCCGAACGGGTCGAGACCGGAATGCGCCGGTAGTCGAAGAGGCGCATCCGACCTTGGCTAATCTGTGCGGCCGTATCGAGTACATATCGCAGCAAGGCGCTCTGGTCACGAACTTCAGATTGATAAAGGCGGGCTCGCTGCACCGCGCCAATGGCGGCTACCTCCTTCTCGATTTGCGTAACCTGCTGCTCGAACCTTTCAGTTGGACGGCTCTGAAACGTGCGCTGCTGCAACGCAAGATCATCATAGAAGATGTGGCGCATTTCATCGGTCTGACGACGACCGTTTCGCTCGAACCGGATCCTATTCCGCTCGATCTCAAGATCATTTTGTTTTCGGATCGTATCCTCTATTATCTCCTCAGCGCGTTGGATCAAGAGTTCTCCCGCTATTTCAAAGTCTTGGCGGATTTTGACGACGATCTCGATCGATCTCCGAGCAGCGAGGCGGTGATGGCGCGGCTCATCTCCTCTCTCGCTCAGAAGGCCGAGCTCAGGCCCTTCGATCGCAAAGCGGTGGAACGCATCATCGAACACGCCGGCCGTCTCGCCGAGGATTCGAGGAAACTCACCCTGCTGATCGAAAAGATCGACGATCTGATGGTAGAGGCGGATTTCTCGGCCGGTCGGGAAAATCGTGCAATCGTCGCGCATCAGCACGTCGAGCAGGCGATCGAACAGCAAATTCGGCGAGCTGCCCGACTTCATGAGCGCAGCAAGGAGGCGATCCTGCGCGACATAGCGCTGATCGATACGGACGGCTCATGCATCGGGCAGGTCAACGGCATCAGCGTGATAGCCCTCGGCGGCTTTTCGTTCGGTCGGCCGACGCGCATCACCTGTCGCGCGCGTCCGGGGCTCGGCAAGATCATCGACATCGAGCGCGAAGTCGAGTTGGGTGGGCCGCTGCACTCGAAAGGCGTTCTCATCCTGTCTGGATTCCTTGCCGGCCGATATGCGTTGGATGCGCCAATGTCTCTGGCGGCGAGTCTGGTTTTTGAACAGTCGTACAGCGGGGTGGAGGGCGACAGCGCGTCCTCGGCCGAGCTTTACGCTCTGTTGTCGGCGATCGCCGAGATTCCATTGCGCCAAGACTTGGCGGTAACGGGATCGGTGAACCAGCGCGGGCAAATCCAGGCCATCGGCGGCGTGAACGAAAAAGTCGAAGGCTTCTTCGACGTCTGCAGCGCGCGCGGCTTGACTGGGAGGCAAGGGGTTCTAATTCCAAGGGCGAATGTCCAGCACCTCATGCTGAGGCAGGACGTCGTCGAGGCGTGCGCTGCAGGAAGATTTGCGATTTTTCCTATCGAAACGATCGATGAAGGCGTCGCGGTTTTGTTCGGAAAGATGGCGGGCGAACGTGACGCGAATGGCGCCTATCCGACAGGCAGCGTCAACCGATTGGTCGAGGACCGATTGAAGTTCTTCGCGGCGGCGCGGCGCGTCGCTCTGGAGGAAAGGTTGGCCGAACGTTCGGAATCGGATGATGGTTGAAGCTCCGCTGTTTCAAAGGATCATCCTCGGCCTCCGTCCGGGCGCGATCGACAGGGATGCCGTCGAGGTCGTGGCGGAGCTGGCCTGGCTTCTGGGCGCGGTTCTTCAGGGCATATTCGTGGAAGACCGCGCGGTCAGCGGAATCGGGGCGCTCCTCGAGGCGAGGGAGTTCCAACTGATCGGACGTCAATGGCGCCCGATAGAAGCGGAGCGCCTAGCCGAGGATATGCAACTCGCAGAGCTGAGCGCCCGACGCCTGTTGGACCGGGCGGCGCAAAGGCTCGGTGTGGCGAGCTTCTTCGAAGTGTTGCATGATGAACCGATGTCGAGTCTGCCAAGCTTGGCGCGCCCCGGCGACATCCTTGCGGTGGTTGCGCCGAGAGACCCGCATGAGCGATTGGCTCCGTATTATTCGGAGCCAGCGCTCGTCCCTGGATTTTCGGCGACGACGATTTTTGTGCCTCGGCGGATCGGGCGGAAGAGAGGGCCCGTGTTGGCGCTCGTGGGGACGCCACAGGACAAGGGCCTTTCCGTGGCAGCGGCGGTCGCGCGCGCCGCCGAGGAGCGGCTGGTCATACTCGGGCCGAACGACTCCGGTTTGCGTGAAGGGATTCTGCACGCTGCGAAAATGGTTGGCGGCCACTGGGCGAAGACAGAGTTCGTGGCGCTCGTGAGGCTCGACGAGCTGGCTTTTCTGTCGGCCGCCGAGGGAGTGCAAGAGCGTCTCATCGTGTTGACGCGCCCACCGGACAATGCACACGGGGACATGGACCCTTTCGTGATTGCCTCCATGAGGCAATCTCCCATCATTTTGGTGGGTCCGACTGCTGCGGCCGACGCCTTGTCGCGTCCGCCGAATGCAGGCGATCAGACCAGCCGCGCCGCAGTCTCGACGAGAGAGCAGAGCAAGTGGGCGGATCCATGAGATGAGACGCGCCGCTTTTATGCTCGTGTTGCTGTTGGAAGCCGGCTCGTCGGCCTGGAGCGAGGCCGATCGGCCAGGGGATATTCGCGTCGGCAAAGAATTGGCGCTAAGGCTATGCGCTTCATGTCACCAGGTCGCGGCGGATCAAGAGCGAACGCCTCCTCCGTTACCGCTCGCCCTGTCATTCCGAGAGATGGCGCAACAGCCAAAGACCGACGCCGAATACCTGCAAGGCTTTCTGTCATCGACCCACAGCACCGTCAGTCATCCGGCAGCCATGCCCAGTCCACTGCTTACCGCCGCCCAGATTCGCGACATCGCGGCGTATATTCTGAGCCTGCGAGCCCGACAGAATTAGACGGAGATTCTTCTCTTCACCTCGGCGACGCTTTCTTCGGCGGGAAAGCGCGCCATATGGGAGCGTCGACGCTGAGGAGGATTTCCATGAAAGTGAAAGAAGTCATGCACCGAGGTGCGACTTGTGTGGCGCCGAATGCGTCGGTGAGGGAAATCGCAACGCGGATGCGCGACGGCGACGTCGGCGCAATTCCGGTGAAATCCGACGGTCGGCTGATTGGAATCGTGACGGATCGCGACATCGCCTGTCGCGGCCTCGCGGATAGTGGCGACATCGACCGGATGACCGCGCAGGACGTCATGACCGAGAATGTCGTGTGCTGTTCGCCGGACGAGGATGTCGAAGCCGCGATCCAGTTGATGGAGGAGAAGCAAATCCGCCGTCTACCGGTCATCGACGCGCAAAAGAAAATGATGGGAATGCTGAGCCTCGGCGATATTTCGCATCAGGTCGGCTCGAATCTTTCCGGAGAGGTTTTGCGCGCCGTCTCCGATCATCACGCTTAGAGCAAAGAACGGCAGCGCTTCGGCACGGCGATTGGGGGTGACGCTGCGGCTCCCGGCAAACGGGCGGTGCGCATCCCGTTTGGAGGCGGATCATGAGCACGGGACTGTCCACCTTCGATGAGACGGTGCAATTGTCGAATCAATGGCTGAACGAGCTGATGCACGCTGTCGATTGGGAAGAAAAGCAGCGCACCTATCGGCTTCTTCGCGCCACTCTTCACGCTCTGCGCGATCGGCTTCCCGCGCATGAGGCGGTGCAACTCGGCGCACAGCTACCCATGCTCATTCGCGGCCTCTACTACGACGGTTGGCGCTTGAAAGACAGGCCGCCGACCGAGCGGACGAAGGAAGCATTCCTCGCCCATATCGAAGCCGCGTTCGAACGGGACCCGAATGCCGACACCGAAGCGTTGGTGAAAGAGGTGTTCAACCTGCTGACGCGCAAAATCTCGAAGGGCGAGATCGATGATGTCGAGCACGCTTTGCCCGCCGAAGTACGCGCTCTCTGGCCTTTGGCTCACTGAACGCGCAGCGGAAACTCGGCTCAGGCGTCGGAGGACCTATTGCGACGTGTGGCGTCGAAAAGTCGCGGTTGGCGTACCGACAGCCGTTCCGGCGAAATGCCGAAATCGCGAGGGTGGGATGCGCGACGAGGAACTCGTGAGCTTCCTCCAGTGGGCCTTGCCGATCCTCCGATTGCGGTGGCGAGGATTTCTGAATGTGAGGCGCCAGGTGGGCAAGCGATTGAACCGTCGCCTTGCCGAGCTGGGTTTGCCGACTCTCGACGACTATCGGGAGCGACTCCGAGCCGATACGACAGAATGGGCTGTTCTAGACAGCTTTTTCCGCGTCACCATCTCTCGCTTCTACCGCGACCGCCGCGTGTTCGATATTCTCAGATTCCGGGTGCTTCCCGAGCTCGCCAGAGCGGCGCATTCGCCGGGCCGGACGATCCGCTGCTGGTGCGCGGGCTGCGCATGCGGCGAAGAAGTCTACACCGTCGAGCCTGATCTGGGAGCTCGATGCACGTCGGAACGCGCCCGAAGCCTCGTTCGAATTGATCGCAACCGACGCAGATTTAGAAGTTCTGCATCGCGCCGAGCGGGGATGCTATCCTTCGAGCAGTCTCGAGAGCCTGCCGAAAGACTGGCGAATGCTGGCTTTCTCACGAGACGATGGTGAATATTGCATTCGTCGTGAATTTCGTGGCGCGATCGCTTTCCGTCTGTAGGACATCGGGTCTGATGTTCCAAACGGAATTTTCGATCTGATTCTCTGCCGCAATCTGGTCTTCACCTATTTCGAGCTTGAGCGGCAGCGCGATACGCTGGCTCGCATTGGGGCTGCGCTGCGAAGCACAGGATATCTCGTGATCGGCGCTCATGAAGAATTGCCGGCGCAAACGGATCGGTTCGCGGCAGCTCACGGCTGCAACGGAATATTGCGCAAAATTGGCATGTGAAACCGGGGAGGTTTGACCTAGTTCGGGACCCGCCCTCTATAGGACCGTAGCCGATCGTCGCGACGTGACCGGAGCCAAGGCGAGCGCTCGCATCGTGTCCAAATCTGGGAAAGGTTGTCGGCATGATACGAATTCCGCACGAATTATCCGAGGAGTTTCCCACCGAGGCGCAGCTCGTCGAGCAATTGACGAGATCGGATTATCGCTTCGGGAGGCTCGTTGCCGATTACGACGAGGTCAACCGGAACATTCACCTCATCGAGTCGGAGGAGGAGCCTACGACCGACGAGGTGCTCGAGAAGCTGAAGAAGAGACGGCTGAAGCTCAAGGATGAGATCGGCGAAGCCCTCGAGAAACGGGACGACCGATCGTAACCGAGAGCGAGGGCGCGCTTGCTGCGCAACGATGCAACCAGCCCTATGCGGAGTCGAGTGATGAGCGACGAAGAGAACCGAAATGAGACGTCCACTGGGGAAGAAAACGAGGCTGCGCTCTCGATCTCGCCCGAGAAGGTTTGCTTCATCATCATCAAGGCGAGAGAATTCGATGCGAAAGACGAGGTGACGGAGCCAGATCCAGGATCGAATCCTTCGGACGACAGGGAAACTTCTGTTCTCGAAGAGCATGCCGACGATCCCGTTGTGGAAGAAATCGTCTCGCTGATCGATTCCTTGTCGGAAGAAGAGCAGATCGATCTGGTCGCCTTGACATGGCTTGGGCGCAACGACTTTTCCGCCGCTGACTGGCCAAAGGTCCGAGAGGAGGCGGCCCGGGCTCACAACGAGCGTACAGCCGAGTATCTTCTCGGCACGCCGCTGGTCGGAGATTTCCTGGAAGAAGGCTTGTCGATCCTCGGCTATTCCTGCCAAGACTTCGAAATGGGACGGCTCTGATCGCGAGAGAATCCTTGTCGAGGTGCGGAGCCTCGGCTGACGCCGGATCGGCAGAAAGGAGCGCCGGCAATGGAGCGCTATCCCGTCGACCTCGATTGCGAGCAGATCGTTCGCTGGGTGCTCGCTGAGCGGAAAATCGCTCCGACCAAGTTCAAGACGATGGCGATGCGCGAGACGGAAACTCGCGAGTTGCCGACCAGGAAGGAAGCGCGTCTGGGCGACGAGGAGCAGAGTGAACTGAGCGAGGTCGCGACCGTCGCCACTTTGCAGATTGCTCCTGCAGATTCCACGGCCGGTTGGCTTTTGACCATCACGGTCGAGGATGAGATCGGACCGCGCCTGCGCGACGACGCTTCGGGGATCGACGCGGAGCAGGAGATCGGGATCGACGAATTCTACCACGAATTCATCTGTCCGAGCCGCGGCGCCGCCAATGTGGTCGCCGAAGTGGCGAATTCGGCGGCGAAAGAACGACTGAGACGGCTGCTCGAAGATGTCGAAATAAATCTCCATGTCGCGAGGCGCGGCTGAAGAGGCGTCCTGAGCTTCATCGCTTCTTTCGACCTGGAGCGGTCTTTGTACGGAGAGCGATCGCTGGCTCGGGGGAGACGCGAAACCTCGAGGGCGGATCGCGGTCCAGAGGCGATATCGCGCAGAATGGAAATTGTTCGTCATCTCGCGATCAATGGAGCGCGCTCCCACGGTGACAGGCGACTCATCGGAAATCGTCATCGATGGCTCGCATGGGGAAGGCGGCGGGCAAATCGTTCGCTCGGTTCTGGCTTTGTCGGCCATCACCGGACGGGCCTGTCGGATCGTTCGCATTCGAGCGGGGCGAGCGAAGCCAGGCCTCCAGCCGCAGCATCTGGCGGCAGTGCGAGCTGCGGCGACTCTCTGCAATGCCGATGTCCACGGCGGCGAACTCGGAAGCGACGCTTTGCGCTTTCGGCCGAATGGCGCGCCGCGTGCCGGCGAATATGTTTTTGATGTCGCCGAGGCCAGGCTGGGGGGCAGCGCCGGCGCGGCGACGTTGGTGCTGCAGACCGCGGCGCTTCCGGCTTTCTTCGCCGAAGGCATCAGCGTCTTTCGCATTAGGGGCGGAACGCATGTGCCGAGGAGTCCGCCATTCGACTACATTGCGGACGCATGGTGTCCGCTATTGAAAATCATGAATCTGCAGATAGGAGTCGAACTGACCCGATTTGGATTCTATCCGGCGGGCGGCGGAGAAATCGTGGCGCGCATAGAGGGCCGCGGGCGCGACGGAGGATTGCAGCTTCGACCCGTCACGCTGATCGAAAAGGGCGCTTTGCGATCGGTGAAGGTTCGAGCAGTAGGGGCGAATTTGCCCGACCACGTCCCTCGGCGCATGGCCGAGCGCGCCCGCACGCTGCTGCAGGATGTGGCGCCGCGCCTCGAGATTCGGGAGGAGTTGGCGTCCGCCAGGAGCGCCGGGGCCGGCATCTTTCTCTGTGCGGCATACGACCAAGTCAGCTGCGCGTTCAGCGCGCTCGGGGCGCGCGGTAAGCCTTCCGAGGTGGTCGCAGAGGAGGCGGTCGCGCAACTGCTCCGTCACAGAAGCTGTGGCGCGGCTCTGGAGTCTCACCTTGCCGACCAAATATTACTGCAGCTCGCGCTTCCTAATGTTCCGTCGAGCTTCACGACAGAAGACGTGACGAGCCATCTCCAAACGAACGCGTGGGTGATCGAGCAGTTCGGGCTCGCTCGAATAGCCGTCGAAACGCGTGGCGACGGGACAGCGGTCGTCAAAGTGAACCCGTCTACTCGCTTCTCGGTTGGACGGGCGGTTGCGGGCTGCGTCCGAGGCGACGGCGTCACTTCGAGTTGACTTCGAGCTGAGCCGAACCAGTTCAACCCCAGTGGGAAAGCCACTCGGCGATCCCGAGAGGAGGACATGGCATGGCTGAGGCATCAAAGGTTCCCGCGAAGGCGGAGGCGAAGGAAGGGCTCGCGCCTTCATTGACGACTTTCCGGCCGATCGAAGGCTTGCGTCGCGAAGTCGATCGGCTCTTCGAGAACTTCGATCGCGACTTTTGGCGTTCTCCATTCCGGCCTTCGGCTTTCGAGATCGCGCCATTTTGGCAGGCCGAGGGTCTGGCTCCTACGGTCGATGTGATCGAAAAGGACAATGCCTACGAGCTCACGGCCGAACTGGCGGGACTCGAGGAGAAGAATATCGAGGTCAAGCTGGCCAATGGCGACCTGATGATCAAGGGCGAGAAGCAGGAAGAGAAAACCGAGAAGAAGAAGGATTATCGGCTTCATGAGCGGCGCTTCGGCAGCTTCGAGCGGCGCTTCGCCGTCCCGGAAAGCGTCGACGCGGACAAGATCGAGGCAAGCTTCAAAAATGGCCTGCTTAAGTTGACGCTTCCCAAGAAGCCGGAGGCGCAGAAGCCGGAAAAGAAGATCGCGATCAAAGCGGCCTGAATTGCATCCCCGTAGCGCGTGCCGGTCGTCTAGGCGTTTTACCCTGATAGGCGGAGGGCTGGCCGCTGGAGGGCGGTCCGGCCCCGCCCGGCTCATCGCCGGATCATTTTTTTCAATTCCGGCAACGAACGCGTGTTGATGATGTCTTTCGGCCCGAGCCATCCGCGACGCGCTTGATCGACTCCGAATCGCATGCAGTCGAAGCCGAGAGGGGAGTGCGAATCTGTTGAAATAGCCACTTTCACTCCGATCGACTTGGCCGCTTCGGCATAAATATCATTCAGGTCCAGCCGGTCCGGATGGGCGTTGATCTCCAGAAAACAGTTTCGTTCTCGTGCGGCCGAAGCACGCGCTCCATATCGATCTGGTATGGCTCACGTTCTCCGATCAGTCGTCCTGTCGGATGGGCGATGATGGAAACGTGGCGATTGTCCATCGCTCGGATGATCCGTTCCGTTTGCTCGTCACGGGGAAGATCGAATTTGTAGTGTATGGAAGCGATGACGATGTCGAGGCGAGACAGCACTCTGTCCGGCAGGTCGAGATGTCCGTCGGCCAGTATGTCGACCTCGACGCCTTTGAGAATGGTGAACTCGCCGATTTCCGCGTTGAGCCGATCGATCTCGTTCAACTGGCGCAACAGTCTGTCTGGACCGAGCCCGTGTGCAACCGTAACGCGTTGGCTATGGTCGGTCATGGCGATGTAGGAATAGCCGCGGCTCTTCGCCACATGCGCCATGTCCGCGATCGAGGCTGCGCCATCACTCCATTTCGAATGAATATGTAGGTCGCCGCGGATATCCGATATCGACACGAGCTCGGGAAGGGCCCTTTTCTTCGCGAGCAGGATTTCTCCGCGGTCTTCTCGCATCTCGGGCGGAATAAAATCCAGTCCGAGCTTCTCGTAGACTTCTTCCTCGGTCTTGCCGCAGATCCGGCGTTCGCCTGCGAAGAGGCCATATTCGTTGAGCTTCCAGCCATCGTCGTTCGCCAGATTGCGCAAGGCGATGTTGTGGGCCTTGGAGCCGGTAAAATACAGCAGCGCGGCGCCATAGCATTCCTCTTCGACGACGCGGAGATCGACCTGCAGGCCGGACCGCAGGATGACCGTCGTCCAAGTCGGGCCATGCGCCAAAACCTTTGCCGTGTTTTCATAGGCCGTGAGTCTGTCGCCGACGGTCGCGCCGCGGCGCGTCGTGACGAGCATGTCGAGATCGCCGATCGTGTCGCGTCGACGACGATAACTTCCCGCGGCGACGACGCGGCCGCAGGAGGGATCGCCGCCGAGCCAATCCGCGATGGATTTGGCTTCCGCTTCGACGAATGGAAGCTTGAAGCGCGTCATTCTCACAGGCTTGTCGAGCGCGGCCAGAATGCCTTGCTCGAGCTTGGCGCCGAAGCCGCGAAGCTCCTGCAATCGGCCTTTCCGAGCGGCGCGCCCGAGGTCTTCCAATGTTCGCACGCCGAGCTTGTCCGCGAGGGTCTTGACGCGTTTGGGGCCGAGGCCGGGAAGGGCCGCCATTTGCCCGAGCTCGCCAGGAAGCTCACGTCTCAGGGATTCGAGCAGCTCGAATTTGCCAGTGTCGACGATAGTGGCGATCTTGCCGGCCAAATCCTTGCCGATCCCCGGCAGCTCGGAGAGCTTTTCTCCGACGACGAGCATGGCTGCGGCGCTTTTAGGGAGGTTTTCGACAGTGCGCGCCGCGCGCCGATAGGCTCTGATCCGAAAAGGGTTTTCTCCCTTGATCTCGAGAAGCTCGGCCGCTTGATCGAACATTGCGGCGATTTCGGCGTTCTGGACCGGCATCGTCTGTTTCCATCGCCAGGAGCTTAGCCCGGATCGGCCGCAATGACCCTTGTCGTGTGCGTAGTGGACCGGAGCCCACCTGCTATAAATAACGTTCTCGATTCTCGCAGAGACCCTTCGGAGACGGCTGAGCTGGCGGCTCTTCTGTAGGGCGGAGTTCAAGTCTTGAACGAAACCGCGGCCGACATTTCTCATCATATCTGGGCGACGAAGTACCGTTACACAGGCTCGGACGGCCCCGAGTGCACGATCGAGGATACCTGGCGCCGTGTCGCCTCGGCTCTTTCCGCGGTCGAGTCCCAGGACCAATCTTTATGGCGCGAACGCTTTTTCGACCTCTTGAAGGATTTCAAGTTCCTTCCCGGGGGCCGCATCCTCGCCGGCGCCGGCACGACGCGCAACGTCACCTTGTTCAATTGCTTCGTCATGGGAACAGTCGAAGACTCGATGCCCGGAATTTTCAGCGCGCTGCAAGAAGGCGCGATCACGATGCAGCAGGGCGGCGGAATCGGTTACGATTTCTCCACGCTGCGCCCCCGCGGTATGGTGGCGAAGGGAACCGGCGCCATCGCCTCGGGACCAGTTTCTTTCATGGAGATATGGGACGCGATGTGCGGCGCCATTCTCTCCACCGGCGCGCGACGCGGGGCCATGATGGCGACGCTTCGATGCGACCATCCCGACATCGAAGAGTTCGTTACGGCTAAGCGGCAGCCCGGTCGCCTGCGGCGGTTCAATCTATCCGTGCTGGTCACGGACGCGCTCATGACGGCTGTTCGGGCCGATGACGACTGGCCGTTGTTGTTTCCGATGACAGAGTCCGATGCGCAAGGCGACACGATCTTGCGTGAGTGGTCGGGCCAGGCCGATCCGGTTCCCTGTCGCGTCATTCGCCGCATCCGCGCTCGTGCGCTTTGGGATCTCATCCTTCGATCGACCTATGATTTCGCCGAGCCTGGGGTGCTATTCATCGACCGCATCAATCAACTCGACAATCTGTGGTATCGAGAGCGGATCAGCGCCACGAACCCGTGCGGTGAAATTCCGTTGCCTGCCTACGGCGCCTGCGACCTCGGATCGCTCAATTTGACGCGATTCGTGCTTGAGCCCTTCACGAAAAAGGCGCGTATCGATCTCGAGGCGCTCTCCCGGGCGGCGGGGCTGGTCGTCAGGCTGCTCGACAATGTCATCGACGCGTCGAAGTTTCCGCTTCCCGCTCAGGCCGAGAGCGCTCGCGGATCGCGACGCATCGGCCTAGGCATAACCGGTCTCGCCGACGCCTTTCTGATGATCGGAGCGATCTACGGCGAAAAGGATTCGCTCGCACGCGCTGCGGAAGTCATGCGCGCGGTCTGCCATGCAGCTTATCGCAGTTCGATCGCCCTCGCCGAGGAGAAGGGGAAATTTCCTTGGTTCGAGCGCGACAAATATCTGTGCGGACCGTTCATCCGCAGCCTGCCCGAGGATATTCGGGAGGCGATCGACAAACACGGCGTTCGCAACAGTCATTTGCTGGCCATAGCTCCGACCGGCACGATCAGCCTGCTCGCCGGCAATGTTTCGAGCGGCGTCGAGCCGATCTTCGCCGGTTCCTATTCCCGTCAGGTGCTTGCAGAAGATGGAAAATCCAAAGAATTCGCGCTGACGGATTATGCGCTCGATCTGTGGCGGAGAGAAACAAATGTGAAATCCGGCGCGCCGGATTGCTTCGTCACGACCGCGGAGTTATCCATTCGCGCTCATCTCGACATTCAAAGCGCGCTGCAACCTTTTGTCGACAACTCGATTTCAAAGACGATCAATGCGCCTCGAGACAGCCCTTTCTCCGAGTTTCGAAGCCTCTATGACCTTGCCTATGACGCAGGCCTGAAAGGCTGCACGACCTTCCGCTCGAACCCTGTGACCGGCGCGGTGCTGAGCCGAGAGGGCCCCGGCTCCGACGCGCCGCATTGCTGCACGCTCGAGCGCGAGCCGGATTGAGCCACGCGACAGCCGCGCTGGTTTCCTAAGCGGCGCATTTTCGTCTTTGACTGATCAGAGCGACCATCTCACGATTGAATGCAGGAATGTCCGCCGGCTTGCGACTGGTGACGACATTGCCATCGACCACTGCCTCCTGATCCACCCACTCGGCCCCGGCGTTCTGTGCGTCGGTACGCAGCGATGGCCAGGAGGTCATTCGTCGGCCGCGCATCCTTCCGGTCTCGATCAGAGTCCAGGGACCATGGCAGATGGCCGCGATTGGTTTTCCCGCCTCCATGAAGGCCTGGGTGAAGGCGATGGCCTTTTCGTCTATTCGCAGCTTGTCCGAATTCATGACGCCGCCAGGCAACAGCAGCGCGTCGAAATCGTCTGGCCGGGCCTGAGCGAGAGGCGTGTCGACCGGCGCCTCGGCGCCCCAATTGCCGGACTTCCAACTGCGCACGCGGTCGTGTTTGGGAGACACTACTGAGGTCGAGGCTCCGGCCCGCTCCAAGGCCTTGCGAGGCTCGAGAAGCTCGGATTGCTCGAAACCATCCGTCGCCAATATCGCTACGCTGAGCCCGTTCAGATTGCCGTCGGTCATTTCGTACTCCCTCGATGCAGACATCCTCGACTGTTTCCGCGCCACACGCATTCATGCGCATCCGAATGCAGAAGAGTCAGACCGCCGTGCTGAAGAAAGCGGTCTTCTCGCGCGGCACACGCCGCCTTATTCTCCAAGCGGCTGCAATTTGAAGGCGAAACGGATAGACACTTGTCTGAAATACGCTTCGTCTCGGCCTCTATCGAGCCGCGCCAACGGCGCGTCAGACGAGGTGATAAGGCCGGTCGTGGGTTCAAATAGCGTCGATACCTCAGCGGCTGATCCTTGCACGTTCGTCACTCTTTCAAGAGACTCGCGCCTCGATCCGCTCGATCAAGATGTTCTCCATGCCGTATTTGTCGTGATATTCGCCTACTGCATCGAGGAAATCCTCAAACTCCTTCTCGTCGAAGCCGGGATCAGATCGATGCAGAACAACGTCCGTCCGAACGATCAAGCCAGGCTCCAAGACTCGCTCGCGCGTAATCATTGTCGCAGTCCGAACATCCAATATGCGGGGATGCAGTTTCGGCAGAGCCGCCATCTTCGTGCCTCTCGCGCTTCGATCTAAGACATCGTTCTGGCGCCAGCGCCGGGGTGGCGATTTTGGTCTTCATTTTCGCCGGACGGCCGAGTTCCAAATTGCTCATGTGCCGGGAAGCTCGAAGAACTGCTCGACCAGCGAGGCTGGCCGGCAATGCGATCAACTTACTCCTTGGCCTTTCGCGTCGATGGCCTCTCGAACGTAGCGGGTCCCGAGCGCGTCCACGCGGATTATCACAGCTTCGCTTGATCTCATCGATCAATAACACTCGACAATTTCGCCTGCGCGTATGTCCTCCTGGGAATTGTTGAAGCTGTGCCGAAACCTTGTCCGCTCGTGTTTGAAGCGCTCGAGCGACGCCAGCTTGCTCTGCGCGCTACGACAACGTCGCGGCCGCACAATAGCCGCCTTCACGTCCGCAAACCAGAGCCCTGGGGCTCCGTCACTCGAAATTCACCTCGAGAGGCATAAGTATCTCGGGCCGGTCTGATCGCCAAGGGGGCTCGTCGTTGCCGCGCCCGGAAATTCCGTCAGGGGGAAGGGCCGTGAACTGCTCCACCTCGACCACCGAAAGCGGCAGGAAATGGGAACATTTCGGGCATGACGCAGACATCGGCGTGCGCGGGTGGGGAGCGACCGCCGCGGAGGCGTTCGAGCAGGCTGCCTGCGCGCTGACCGCGGTCGTCACTCATGCCGAGGTCGCGCCCGTGGTTTCAGTGGAGGTCGAATGCGAGGCGCCTGATCTCGAGCTTCTGCTAGTCGAGTGGCTCAACGCAATCATCTATGAAATGGCCGTTCGAAAGATGTTGTTCGGACGCTTTGCCGTGCGGATCGACGGAGCGCACCTCGTCGGGACGCTGTGGGGTGAACCGGTCGCGGTCGAACGACATAGCCCGGCCTGCGAACCCAAGGGCGCCACTTACACCGAGCTGAATGTCGCGAAGAACCCCGATGGCGCTTGGTCGGCGGAGTGCATTGTGGACGTGTGACGGAGATCGAGCGATGGACCCTGCTCGTTTCACTCGAATCGATTCTACAACGTGGCGTGTCGATCCTTGGGGCGCAATGCGCGTGCCAGCGATCATCTATGCAGACGAAAACCTGATCCGAGATATGGATGACAAGGTTTACGACCAAGCCGTCAACGTCGCTACGCTGCCTGGGATCGTTCAAGCATCCTATGCCATGCCGGATGCTCACTGGGGCTATGGATTTCCGATTGGCGGAGTGGCGGCCTTCGACCCGGATCGCGGCGGGGTTGTTTCCGCCGGCGGTGTCGGGTTCGACATTTCATGTGGCGTGCGCACCATGCTTACCGGTCTGTCGGTTACGGACATCCTCCCGGTTCAGAAATCGCTGGCCGACTCCTTATATCACCAGATCCCAGCCGGCATCGGCAGTCGAGGAGCGATCACCCTCGACGCTTCCGAAATGGACGCAATGCTCACTGGAGGGGCGCGCTGGGCGATCGAACAGGGCTGGGGTGAAGCGCGCGATCTCGAATTGATCGAAGAAGAGGGATGCATGGATGGCGCGCGACCCGAAAGCGTTTCCGAGCGAGCCAAAGAACGCCAGCGCCGAGAAATGGGGACGCTCGGTTCGGGTAATCACTATTTCGAGATCCAGGCGGTCGCCGCGATCTACGATCGCCCGGTCGCCGATGTCTTCGGGCTGGCGCAGGACGAGGTGGTGGTGACAATTCACTGCGGATCGCGGGGGCTCGGCCATCAAATCGGGACCGAATACCTCAGGGAAATGTTGACCGCCGCGAAGGAGGCCGGCATAGAGCTGCCCGACCGCGAGCTGGCTTGCGCGCCGATCAACTCGGAAGTGGGTCAGCGCTATCTCGGCGCGATGCGCGCAGCAATCAACTGCGCATTGGCAAATCGCGAAATTCTCGGCCACTACGCCCGCCGGATCTTCGCCCATTTCTTCTCGAACTGTGATTTGCGCCTGCTGTTCGATGTCTCCCACAATACCTGCAAGGTCGAACCTCATGTTGTCGAAGGACGGCGACGCGACCTGTTCGTTCATCGCAAGGGGGCGACTCGAGCTTTTGGGCCCGGCAATGAGAGCCTGCCTGCGGTGCTTCGACCGATCGGGCAGCCGGTGCTCATTGGCGGCAGCATGGGAACGGCCTCATACGTTCTTGTCGGGCGTTCGACGAGTGAGGCGAAGGCGTTCTCCTCGGCCTGTCATGGAGCCGGACGCGCGCTCTCGCGCCATGCCGCGCTCAAGCAATGGAGCGGTCGCCAAACCGTCGATGATCTCGCGGAGGCAGGCATTCTAATCCGATCGCCTTCAATGCGCGGTGTCGCCGAAGAAGCGCCCGGTGCGTACAAAGATGTAGGCGCGGTGGTTGCTGCGGCCGAGCTCGCAGGCCTTGCTCGGCGCGTGGCGCAGCTCAGACCGCTGATCTGCATCAAAGGATAGCGGGGGTAACGGCGCGGCGTCTATCAAGAAGAGGAACGTATTCGCCAAATCATAACGGACTGTGAATAGATGGAGCGATCCCGTGGACCTGCCTGTGTCGACGCTTGCGCGCCCAGAGTCGTTTCGCACAACGCGTTTCTCCGCTATGGACTCTTACCGTCGAGCTCAAGGGAATATGCTGGAATGGTGCGGAATCGGTCCCAATGAGTGCGGTTATCGCATAATTTTGAAAGGGCCACATTGGCGTTTGCGCGAATATGCCGGCGGCGATGGACGGGCCGCGGCGCTCATCGTCCCTGCGCCTATCAAACGGCCTTACATTTGGGATCTCGCTCCCTCGGTGAGCGTGGTGCGTCATTTCCTGGATCGCCAGTTCAGCGTCCATCTCATTGAATGGACGCCGGCGTCCGACGATTTTAGCCGAGTCGGCATTAGTGAATTTGCCGATCACGCGATTTCCCAATGTGTAGAAAGGGTGATGGACGAAACGTCAGGAAGGAAACCTGCTCTGTTGGGCCATTCGCTCGGCGGAACCTTTGCGGCAATCTCTTGCGCCTTGCAGCAAAATGTTGGCGGCCTTGTGCTCTTGACCGCGCCGCTATGTTTCGAGCCGGATTCCAGTTCATTCCGGGACGCGCTTGTATCTCTACTTCCACAAAGATTGTCGGAATCCGATATCGTCCCTGGTTCTCTGTTATCACACGTGAGCGCTTTGGCCTGCCCTCGAGTCTTCGTATGGGAGAAACTGAGGAATGCCGTTCTGTGCGCCCTTGCGGGAGTATTTCGATCGAACGCGCGTAAAAGCGCGTGTCGGTTTCGTGCCGCATGCCGATGATAGGCCAGACGAGAAGCTGATCGCCCGAGCCATCGCCAAACTCGCGGGGAGCCGACGTTATGGGAGTTTGCACACAGGTTTCTCCCGCAAGATGAGGGCGCGCGGGTTAAAGAGCCACCAACCCAACTGCCCAAGATCGAGATCTTAGAAAGGCGTGTTGCGTACGCCTGTGCGCTTTATCTAATACCAACCCTCTGAGAAGCCGACCCACGTGAGGGATTCCCGAATCGCCTGAAATTTGATTCGACCTGGCGAACACATGGAGGTTCGTCATGGCGGCAGCGATTGGGCTTCGGGGCGATTACGATGCGCGCTCATTGCGGGCGATAGCGAAGCGTTCGAAGGACGGCCCGCAAGCGCGCCGTCTCCTCGCCTTGGCGTCGATCTACGACGGCGGCGCTCGCAGCGAGGCGGCGAAGATCGGCGGCGTCACTCTCCAGGTCGTTCGCGACTGGGTGCTGCGTTTCAACGCCGAGGGGCCCGACGGGCTCGTCGACCGCAAGGCGCCCGGACAACCCTCGCGGCTCGACGACGCGCATCGCGCCGCGCTGGCGGCGCTCATCGAAGAGAGGCCGACGCCTGCCATTCATGGCGTCGTGCGCTGGCGGATCGTCGATCTATGTCAGTGGACATTCGAGGAGCTTCGCGTCGTCGTCTCGGAACAGACCATGAGCCGCGAGCTGCGCAAAATGGGCTATCGCAAGCTGTCGGCGCGGCCGCGTCATCACGCGCAGGCCGAAGGCGCGATCGAGGATTTTAAAAAAGTTTCGCAGCTCGTCTGGAGGAAATCGCGCGCGAAAAGCGTGTCGCCTCCGACAAAATAGAAATCTGGTTCGAGGACGAGGCGCGCGTCGGCCAGAAAAACAAGATCACGCGCCGATGGGCGAAACGCGGGTCGAGGCCGAGCGCGCCCCACGATCAGCGCACCGCCTCGACCTACATATTCGGCGCCATCTGTCCAAAGGACGGCAAGGGCGCAGCTATGGCGCGACAATCTGGATGAGAAGCGCGCGACAAACAGGATGAGAAGTTTC
>NZ_JAHLJF010000001.1:3338305-3360835 GCF_018887255.1 Methylosinus sp. KRF6
AGGTCGATCGCCGCAGGCGAGCGGGAGGGGGTGACACCCCGGGACTTGGGCGCGACCCCACCCCGGACGGCCGCGCCGTCCGACCCTCCCCCTGAAGGGGAGGGTGGGCGCGCGGTCGCGACCTACCGCTACGCTCTCACCATCGAATATGACGGCTCTCCCTTCGTCGGCTGGCAGCGGCAGGAGAATGGCGTCTCCGTGCAGCAGCGGCTCGAGGAGGCGGTTTCGGCGCTGGAGGCCGGCGCGCGGCGCGTGGTGCATGGGGCGGGGCGCACCGACGCCGGCGTTCATGCGCTGGGGCAGGTCGGCCATGTCGATCTTTCGCGCGAATGGCGCGAGGATCGGCTGCGCGACGCGCTCAATGCGCATCTGCGGCCGTCGCCGATCGCCGTGCTGGAAACGCGCCGCGTCGCGCAGACTTTCGAGGCGCGCTTCTCGGCGATCCGCCGGCATTATCGCTATGTGATCGACAATCGCCGCGCGCCGCTGACCTTGCAGCGCGGCCGCGCCTGGCATGTGAAGCGGCCGATCGATGCGGAGGCCATGCACGCGGCGGCGCAGGCGCTGGTCGGCCGGCATGATTTCACGACATTCCGCTCGACCGAATGTCAGGCCAATTCGCCGGTGCGGACGCTGGAGCGGCTCGATGTGCGTCGCGACGGCGACATCATCGAAATCGTCACTTGCGCGCGGTCGTTCCTGCACAATCAGGTGCGCTCGCTGGCCGGCTCGCTGGAGCATGTCGGCTCCGGCAAATGGAGCGCCGACGATCTGCGCGCGGCGCTCGAGGCGAAGGACAGGACCCGCTGCGGTCAGGTCGCCCCGCCGCATGGGCTCTATCTCGTCGCCGTCGATTATTGACGGCGGACGCTCACAATCGTCTCGTCGCCTGCGCCAGCCATTTGCGCGTCTTTGCGTCGAGATGCGGCGACAATACCGCGCGCACCCGCGCGTGATAGGCGTTGAGCCAGCGCGTCTCCTCGAGGCTCAAAAGCTTCGGCTCGACGAGGGCGAGATCGAAAGGCGCGAGAGTGAGCGTCTCGAAGCCGAGCATCTCGCGCTCGGCGCCTTCGATCTCCCGCTTCTCGACGACGATCAAATTTTCGAGGCGAATGCCATATTCGCCGGCGCGATAATATCCCGGCTCGTCGGAGAGGATCATGCCCGGCTGCAAGGGCGTCGAGCCGAGTTTCGATATGCGCTGCGGCCCCTCGTGCACCGAGAGATAGGCGCCGACGCCATGACCTGTGCCATGGTCGAAATCGAGCCCCGCCTCCCACAGGCTGCGGCGCGCGAAAGCGTCGAGCTGCGCGCCGCTGACGCCCGCGGGAAACACCGCGCGGGCGACGCCGATATGGCCCTGCAGCACGCGAGTGAAATGCTCGCGCAATTGCTTCGACGGCCGGCCGACGCCGATGGTGCGCGTCACATCGGTGGTGCCGTCGAGATATTGCGCGCCCGAATCGACGAGATAGCAGCCGCGCGAGATGCGTAGGTCGCTCGCCTCCGTAACGCGGTAATGCGGGATGGCGGCGTGCGGGCCGAAGGCGGAGATGGTGGGAAAGGAGAGATCGCGCAGCTCGCCGCTCTCGCGACGGAAGGTCTCGAGCGCCTGAGCGGCGGAGATTTCCGTGAGCTTTCCTTTGGGCGCCGTCTCTGTGAACCAGGCGAGAAAGCGCGTCAGCGCGACGCCGTCGCGCAAATGGGCGGCGCGCGCGCCATCGAGCTCTATGTCGTTTTTGATCGCTTTGAGCAGCGCGATCGGATCATCGCCGAGCTTGGGCTTGCCGCCTTTCGCGCGGAAGAGCTCGACGAGCTTCGCCGGCGCGGTGGCGGAGTCGAACAGGATCGTCATGCCGCGCGCGCCGGCGTCGGAGAGATCCTCGACGACATCGGCCGGCTCATAAATATCGGCGAGGCCTTCGAGGCTGCTCCTCGTCTTGGCCGAGAGCTTGGCGGGGTCGACATAGAGCAGCGGCTTGCCCTCCTTGGGAAGGACGGCGAAAGCGAGCGCGATCGGCGTATGCGCGACATCGGCGCCGCGCAGATTGAACAGCCATGCGAGCGCATGGGGATCGGAGACCAGCAGCGCATCGGCCTCGCCGAGCGCCTTGCGCACGCGCGCGATCTTCGTCTTGGCCGCGACGCCGGCGAGGCGCGGCGGATAGAGCGTTACGGCGCCTCGCGGCGGCTCCGGCCGATCGGTCCAAACAGCGTCGATCGGATTGCTGTCGAGCGGAACGAGCGTGACGTCCTTGCTCTCCAACGCTTTGGCGTAGCGTTCGATCTGCGCCGGCGTGTGCACCCAGGGATCATAGCCGATGCGCGCGCCCTGCTTCGCCGTCTCGGCGAGCCAGCGCGCGGGCGCCTTTTGCGAAATGTCGAAGACGGCGACGCGTTTCGTATCCACCTGCTCGGGCGCTTGCAGCGTATAGCGCCCGTCGACGAAGAGCGCCGCTTTGTCGGCCAGCACGACGACGACGCCGGCCGAGCCGGTGAAGCCGGTGAGCCAGGCGAGCCGCTCCGCCGATTTCGGCACATATTCGTTCTGATGCTCGTCGGCGCGGGGGGCGATGAAGCCGTCGATGCGGCGGCGCGCGAGCTCTGCGCGCAAGGCCGCGAGTCGCTCCGCGCTGTCCTGCCCGCAGGCGTCGTCGGCGAAGCTCTGGAATCTGCTCTCGAACATGTCTCGAACCTATGCCCTTCCCCGCTCTGCGGCAATATGCCGGCTCAATCGAACCGCAACGCCATCAGCGCTTCATCGAGATAGGCGCCCTCCGCCGTCTTCACCGACGCCGGCTCGACGCCATAGATCGCAAATCCCCAACGCTCGTAGAAGCGCCGCGCTCTTTCATTGTCGCGCATCACGGTCAGCGTGACGATCTCATAGGTTCCGCGCGCATGTTCCATCAGCGCGGCCATGAGCGCGTCGGCGCCGCCTGCGCCTCTGTGGCGCGCGCGCAGATACATGCCCCAGAGCAGCGCCTTGTGCTTCGTCTTGACGCCGGCGAAGCCCGCGAGCCCGGCGACGCCCTCGAGGCTTTCGCCCTCGAAAGCGCCGACGGCGAAATCGCGCGCCAGCCGCGCCGCGACCTCCGCGAGCGTAAGATGCGCCTCATCCTCGGGCGCGAAGCGAAACTCCCGCTCGTGCAGGCGAAATCCCTCCTGTCGCAGAGCGTGGAACTCGGCGGCGTCGGCGGTCGTGAGTCGTCGGATCGTCAGCGCCATTGTCGCGGTCGCATCCTCCTTCGTCGTATCTCGCGTAGCAAGGCGCGCGCCGATGTGCGAATCGAAGCCGCTTCCTTCGCTTCGGCTTTCTTTCGTTGGAGCGAATTCTGATCGATCGAACGATTCCGTTCGATCGGAATGCGCTCTAGACTTTCCGTGTTTCCAACGCCGAACCGGCGTCCACTTCGGCTGGAAGCGCTCGTAAAGGCGAGGGTCGGCCGGCGATAGCCGGACGGGGTGGGGTTTCGCGGCGAAGACCAGCGATCTGCCGACGGAACCGAAGCGTTTCCAAAGAGCGAGCCCGAAAGCTCGCTCTTTTTCGTCCGTCAATCGCCTTTGCCGGCGAGGCGCGGCGTCATGATCTTGCTCACGAGACAGTGCGTGCCGTCGGTCGGATCCTCGGTGCGGCGCGGGCGCTTGGCCTTGCATTCCGCCTTGTCTGCCGGATTCGTCACGCCATAGAAGGCGTTGATGATCGCCTGCTCCTGCTCGTGATCGAAAGCGTGGGTCTGGCCGAACATCACATATTGGAAGACCAGCGGCTGCGTCTTCGGCACGAAGGGGATGAAATCGGCCGCTTCCTTCAGCGTGCCCGCCGCGCAGCCGCGATAGGCCGCAGGACGCTGATATTTGAGGCCTGCGGGCGTCGATCTGCCGGACAGCGCATATGTGTAGCAGGCGCGCGGCTTGGACATTTGGCAATAATAATGGATCGTTATGTCCGACCAGTCGGTCGGCGCGTAATTGGTCTTGAGACAGTCGGCCGTATATTGATAGCCCTGGTCCGTATGCTTGGGCTCGCCGGCGCGGCGGCTGCCATAGATGTCGGCGCTCTGATTCATCGCCGCGAGGATCGCCGCGCCCGGCAGCGAGAGGCCGGCCGCCGCGGCGTTGGGCAGATAATTGCTGTAGGCCCGCGCCGGATCATTCTTGGCGGAAACGAGCTTGTCGATCTCCTCTTGCGTCGGAACGGCGATCCAATCGGCGACGGGCTTCGATGCGGAGACGCCGATCCCGAGCTTCTCCAGCGTCGCCGGATCGAGCGCGCCGCTCTGCGGCAGGCCGGACTTCTGCTGAAAGGCGGCGATCGCGGCGGTGGTCTTGGTCCCGACGACGCCGTCCAGCGTTCCCGGATCGAAGCCCTGGGCGGCGAGTTTCGACTGCGCCGCCTGGGCGACGGGATTATAGGGGCCGGCGAGGCTCGCAGAGCCGATGGACGAAGTCAGGACGATCCCGAGCGCCGCGAAGGCGGCGCGCATACCGATGCGCATTTACAAACTCCCTTCGAGAAAATCTCATGTCGAAACAGCGACGGCGAGGAGTCTTATCATTCGCCGCCGCGCCGCCAAGGTTTTTTCCTGTCGCATTTTTTCTCGCGGCTGCCTCCGCCCGCTTGTCCCGGCTCGCCTCTGTCAGGCGAGTAGGTCGGCGCGCGGCGCTTGAATCCAGGGCCCGTCGTTGGAGGCCTTGTTGACGTCCGGGCCGATCTCGAAAAATTCGAGCGCGTCTTCCGGCGCCGGGACCAGCAGGCGCCAGGCCGCCTCGGCGGCATATTCGTCGAGGCCGAGCCAGAGATCGAAGTCTTTCGGCGCGAGAATGGCCGGCATACGGTCGTGAATGGCGACCGTCGCGCCATTGGCCGAGACGGTGAGAATGCAGGCGGTGTCGAGCTCGCCGCCGTCGCTGCCGATCCATGTCTCATAGAGGCCGGCGAGCGCCAGCGGCGTTCCATCGGAGTGGCGGAAGAGATAGGGCCGGCTCGCGCGGGCGCGTCCCTTGGCCCCCTCACGGCGCCATTCGTAATAGGCGTCGGCGATGAAGAGACAGCGGCGCCGTTTCATCGCGGCGCGGAAGCTGGGCTTTTCCGGCGCGCTCTCGGCGCGCGCGTTGACGATGAGCGGAAAGCTCGCCGGGTCTTTCACGAAGCCCGGCAGAAAGCCCCAGCGAACGAGCTGAAAGCGTCGCGCCTCGCCGCCGCGCGGGTCGCGCTCCTGCCGCACGATGGGGACGGGCTGCGTCGGCGCGATATTGTAGCGCGGCGGAAAATTCGGCTGATCGACATAGCCGAAATAGTCGCGCGCCGCTTGCGGCGGCAGGGTGATGGCGTATCTCCCGCACATGACGTCCTCGCGTTCCCCTTTTGCGGCGCCGCGAAACCGCGGAAATCGCGCGCATTCTCCCTATCGCGTCGGCGATCTGGAAAGAGATTCTTATCAATTCGCGCTCATATTGGGCCCCAACATATCGGGATTTCCTATGACGGCTGACGCGCAATTCGCGACGCTCGATCAAGTCGACGGCTCTCGGGCGCCGAATCACTTTTCCGCCACCAAGCCGCTGATCAGCCCGGTCTCCGGGCTGGCCAACGACTATCTCAACCTGTTCAACGAGCTGGTCATGATGCTGGAGCAGCTTCCGCACATGCCCGAGCTCATCGACGATCTGCTGGCCTGGCGGCCGGTGACCTACAAGGAATATTTCGAGCGCTCGCAGCTGCCCGGCCGTCATTCGGCGCTCGCGGCCTATGAGAAAGTGAGCCCGGACTTCAAGCGTCGCTTCGAAGCCTATGTCGCCGAGCTCGACACCATCGCCGTCGCCAGCGTTGCAGCCGTGCGCCTGCAATATCGTTCCGGCCCGCCGCAGAATATGGAGCGGCTCGCCGGAACCTGCGCCCGCGCCGGCGAGAAGATGCGCGGCATATTGTTCAAGGCGTCGCGTCTCGTGAACTACGCCAGATTGTCGGACGACTGAGCCTGTCGTCGCTCGGTCACGCTTTCTTCACGCGAGCCGGGTCCCGCTTCGCTCGAATGCGCTCTATAGCTCGCCGTCCTTCACGCCGGCGAAAAAGGCCTCGAGCCGGGCGCGGGTCTCCCGCGTCGTCAACGCCGCCGCGAACAGAGCGGCCTCCTCCTCTATGCGGGCGGCGATCGTCGCCGCATCGCCGCGCAGCAGCCGCCTCGTCGCGGCGAGCGCCGCGCGCGGCTTGGCGGCGAGCCGGCGGGCGGCGTCGAGCGCCATCTCCTCCACCTCGTCGAAGCCGGCGATCGCATTGACGACGCCGAGACGCAGCGCCTCGCTCGCTCCGAAGCTCTCGCACAGCAGCATGAATTCCGTGGCCTTGACGTGGCCGATGCGCTGCGGGACCAGCAGGGTCGACGCCGCCTCCGGGATCACGCCGAGATCGACGAAAGGCATTTTGAAGCGCGCGCCATGCGAGGCGTAGACGAGATCGCAATGGAACAGCATGGTGACGCCGACGCCGATGGCGTCGCCGACCACTGCGGCGACGATGGGCGTCTGCAACGCCGCGAGCGCGCGGACGAAACGCAGCGCCGAGAATTCCTGCACATTGTCCAGCGGGCGCCGGAAATCCTCGAGATCATTGCCGGCGGTAAAATCACCGCCCGCGCTCGACAGCACGATGGCGCGAATCTCCTCATCCGCATCGGCCTTGGCGAAGGCCGCGATCATCGCCTCGTACATGGGCCGGCTGAGCGCGTTGCGCTTGGCCGGCCGGTCGATGACGATCCGCATCAGCGGGCCGTCCCGGCTCACGATCAGCTCGCGGTTCTGCATGAACGTCTCTCTCGTCTCAATCGCCGCCGGACGACAGCAGCGCCAGCCCGGCGCCGACGGAGTCGCCGCCGTCGACGATGGCGCGCTCCAGCCCCTCCGCCGCCACGGCGAGATTAACGGCGAAGAAGCGCGCCGTGACGATCCGGTCCTGCGCCGCGGCGTCGCCGGCGCGCCGCGCGGCGAGCGCTCCGGCCCCGAGCAGGGTGACGCCGCGCGCGAGCGCGAAGAGCCGCAGATAGGGGGTCGCTCCGGCGAGCGTCTCCGGCCCGCGCGGATCGGGCGTCGCCGACAGAAAGTCGGTCGCCCGCTCGAAAGCGTCGACCGCCGCCGCGGCGCGCCGGGACATTGCGACGAAGAGCGCGTCATTGCTCAACGCCATCGCGTCTATGTCGGCGCGCATATCGTCGATCTCCCGCCAGACGGCGGCGCCTTTGGAGAGGCGCAGCTTGCGGGTGACGAGATCGATCGCCTGAATTCCGTTGGTCCCTTCATAGATGGGCGTGATGCGCGCGTCGCGCAGCAATTGCGCGGCGCCGGTCTCCTCTATGAAGCCCATGCCGCCGTGGATCTGAATGCCGAGCGAGGCGACCTCGCAGCCTATGTCGGTGGAATAGGCCTTGGCGAGCGGCGTCAGCAGGCCGGCGCGCTCCTGCGCCGCCTGCGCCTGCGCCCCTTCGAGCCGCCGGGCGCGATCCAGCGAGGCGGCCGTGAGATAGCAGATCCCCCGCGCCGCGGCGGTCTGCGCCTTCATCGTCAGCAGCATTCGGACGACGTCCGGATGCTCGACGATGGGCGCCGGATCACCGGAGGGGCCGCGGCCCTGGCGGCGCTCGCGCGCATAGGCCAGCGCCGTCTGCGTCGCCCGCTCGGCGAGGCCGACGCCCTGCAGGCCGACCGAGAGCCGCGCATTGTTCATCATGGCGAACATGCAGGCGAGGCCCTCATTCTCGCGGCCGACGAGAAAAGCGATCGCGCCGCCAGTGTCGCCATAGGACATCGTGCAGGTCGGCGAGCCGTGAATGCCGAGCTTGCGCTCGATCCCGACGCAGCGGACATCGTTGCGCGCCCCGGGACGCCCATCCGGCCCCGGCAGGAATTTGGGCGCTAAAAACAAGGAAATTCCGCGCGTGCCGGCGGGCGCGTCGGGCAGCCGCGCCAGAACCAGATGAATGATATTCTCGGACAGGTCGTGCTCGCCATAGGTGATGAATATTTTCTGCCCGAACAGACGATAGCTCCCGTCCCCGGCGCGCTCGGCGCGCGTGCGCAAATGGGCGAGATCCGAGCCCGCCTGGGGCTCGGTGAGATTCATCGTCGCCGGCCATTCGCCCGAGATCATCTTCGGCAGATAGGCGGATTTCAGCGCCTCGCTCGCATGAATCTCCATCGCCTCTATCGCGCCCTGGCCGAGCAGCGGGCAGAGCGCGAAGGAGATATTGGCGGCGTTCCAAATCTCCGTGCAGGCGGCGGCGAGCAGCAGCGGCAGCCCCATGCCGCCATGACCGGGCGGCGCCGAAAGCGCGTTCCAGCCGCCTTCCACCCAGAGCGAATAGGCCTCGCGCCAGCCGGGCGCGGTCGTCACCGTTCCGACCGAAAAGTTCACCCCGTCGCGGTCGCCGACGTGATCGAGCGGCGCCAGCGCATTCTCGGCGAATTTGGCGGCCTCCTCGAGCGTTGCCGCGGCGGTCGCCGCGTCGAGATCGGCATAGAGCCCGCCGGGCGCGAAGGCGGCCTCGCCCGCCGCCCGCCGCATGGCGAAGAGCAGATCGTCGATTGGCGCGCGATACGGCATGGGCGGGCTCCCAAAGAGAATCGTTCCGTCATTCTAGCGCCGCCGCCGCGCTATTCCACCAAGGCGCGCGATTTCGAAAATCCCATGTCGGAGGAGCTTCGGCGCGCTGCGCGGGCGTGCTGAAAACTCTTGTTCGCCACGCCGAACCGGCGTCTACTCGTTATGTGAGCTGCAGGCTCGCTCGAGCGCGGAGAAGCGTCTTGACTCATGTTCGAATTCTCGCCGCCGTCGCATCGGCGCTGATCGCGACCGCCGCGCAGGCCGGCTCCGCCCCGAAGGCGAAAGCGCCCGCACGGCCCGCGGAAGACGGCTATTACGTCCCTCATGTCACGGGTCCCGGCGGCGAAAAGCGCCCTGTGATGGAAATTCCCGGCAGCGTCACCGTCGTGTCGCGCAAATTCATGGACGATATTCAGGCGACGACGATCGGCGAGGCGCTGCGCTTCGTCCCCGGCGTGCAGCCGATGGGGCGCTGAGCGGCGGTCGCGCCTCGGCATGGTGAACGAAGGCTTAACAGCGCACATCGATTTGCGCGCGCTTCCCGGCGCTCGGGTTAAAACAATCGCGGTAGGACTGGCTCACGAGAACATCGTGATCGAGGACAATACCGTGTCATTGGCGCTTTCCAGCATCTCCTCCTACAGCCTGCCGAGCGTGCCCACCGTGCCGAGCGTCGAGCGCCGGCCGTCGACCCCCGATGTCGCGGCGGTCGACGCGCAGCGCGCGCAGAATTCGTCGCGCGCCGACGCCGAGGCCGGCTCCGACCCGTATGCGCAGATCGACGCTCTGCTCGCGAGCTTGCGCGATCTCACGCTCGGCGGGGCGAAGCTCGACAGCGCCTCGACGACCTCTCAGGCCAATGCGGCCTACGCCGCCTATTCGAATTGACCTTCACGCGCGCGCGGCCTTCGCCTTCAGCTCATAGAGCGCGGCGAGCGCCTCGCGCGGCGTCAGCGCATCGGGATCGATCGCCGCCAGCGTCTCGCGCAGCGCGTCCTTCGGCGGAGCCGCCTGCGCCGCGCGCGCGAAGAGCGGCAGATCGTCGATGAGCTTTTCGACCGGCGCGCGCCGATCGGCCGCCTCCAGCTCGGCGAGAATGGCGTGCGCGCGCGCCACCACGCTCGCCGGAAGCCCGGCCAGCTCGGCGACATGCACGCCGTAAGAACGATCGGCCGCGCCTTTCGCCACCTCGTGCAGGAAGACCACCTCGCCGGCGTGATCCTTCACCTTCATGGTGAGATTGACGAGCCGCCCCATGCGCTTCGTCAATTGCGTCAGCTCGTGGAAATGCGTCGCGAACAGCGCGCGCGCGCGATTGATCTCGTGCAGATGCTCGATCGTCGCCCAGGCGATGGAGAGTCCGTCGAATGTCGCCGTCCCGCGGCCGATCTCGTCGAGAATGACCAGCGAGCGCGGGCCGGCGCAATTCAATATGGCCGCCGTCTCCACCATCTCCACCATGAAGGTGGAGCGCCCGCGCGCGAGATCATCCGCCGCGCCGACGCGCGAGAACAAGCGATCGACGGCGCCGAGCCGCGCGCTCTTGGCCGGCACGAAGGAGCCCGCCTGCGCGAGAATGGCGATCAGCGCGTTTTGGCGCAGATAGGTGGATTTGCCGGCCATGTTCGGCCCGGTGACGACGGCGATTTTTCCGGCGCGCGCGTCGCCGAGATCGCAATCATTGGCGGCGAAGATTTTTCCCTGCGCTTCCAGCGAGGCTTCGACGACGGGATGACGCCCGCCGATAATCTCGAAATCGAGCGAAGAATCGACATGCGGGCGCGTCCAATCGCGTTTTGTCGCCAGCTCGCCGAGCGCCGCGAAGACGTCGAGCGCGGCGAAGCCTTGCGCGAGACGTTGCAGCTCTTGCGCGCGTGCTAGAACGGCGCCCGCGAGTTCCTCGAACAGCGCCAGCTCGCGCTCTTGCGCGCGATCGGCGGCCGAGGCGATCTTCGCCTCCAGCTCGGCGAGCTCGCGCGTCGAGAAGCGCATGGCGTCCTGCATCGTCTGGCGATGGGTGAACACCGCGTCGAAAGGCGGACGCAGCAGCCTCTCGCCCTGCGCCTGCGGAACCTCGATGAAGAAGCCGAGAAAGTTGTTGTGCTTGATCTTGAGCTGCTTGGTCTCGGCCAGCTCGACATAGCGCTGCTGCAGGCTCGCGATGACGCGGCGGCTCTCGTCGCGCAGCGCGCGCGCTTCGTCCAGCTCGGCGTCGAAGCCCTGCGCGATGAAATTTCCCGCGCGCTTGTCGAGCGGCGGATCGTCGGCGAGGCGCGTCGCAATGGCGCGCTCCAATTCGCCGTCCGAGACGGCCAGCTCGGCGATCTCCTGCGCGACCAGCGACGCCGCTTCCTGCGCGGAAAAGAGCGCGACGATCTCGCGCGCGGCGGCGAGCGCCGCGCGAATATTGCCGAGATCGCGCGGGCCGCCGCGCTGCAAGGACAGACGCGAGAGCGCCCGCGCCACATCCGGCGCGCGGGCGAGAATGGCGCGCAGCCGCGCGCGCAGCTCCGGCGCGGTGACGAAGAAGGAGACGGCGTCGAGCCGCTGCGCGATCAGCTCCGGCTCGGTGGAGGGCGCGGCGATGCGCTCGGCGAGCAGGCGCGCGCCGGCGGGCGTCGCAGTCATGTCGATCGTCGCCAGCAGCGAGCCGTCGCGCTCGCCCTTCAGCGTGCGCGTCAGCTCGAGATTGACGCGCGTCGCCGCGTCTATCTCCAGAGTCGCGCTGCGGCGCAGGCTCGAGGGACGGCGTAATGCGGGGCGTTTTCCCTTTTGCGTGCGCTCGACATAGAGAATGGCCGCGGCCGCCGCCGCGATCTCCGCCTCGCCGAGCGCGCCGAAACCCTCTAGCGTCGCGACGCCGAAGAAATCGAGCAATCGCCGCGCGGCGCTCTCGCCGCCGACATCGCGTCCGAGCGCGGTCAGCGGCGCGTCGAGATGCGCGAGCTGCGATGTGAGCCGTGCATCGGCGCAGATCGCTTCCGCCGCGACGATCTCGCGCGGCTCCAGCCGCGCCAATTCGCCGGCCAGCTCCGCCTCGCCGACCTCCGCGACATCGAAGGCGCCGGTGGAAATATCGACGCAGGCGAGCCCATAGCGCCAGCCTCCATCGCCCGCTCGCAGCCGCGAAAGCGCCGCGAAGGCGTTGGGGCGCGCGGGATCGAGCAGTTGCTCCTCGGTGATGGTGCCGGGCGTGACGAGCCGCACGACGTCGCGTCTGACGACGGATTTATTGCCGCGCTTGCGCGCCTCGGCGGGGTCTTCCATCTGCTCGCAGACGGCGACGCGATGGCCGAGCGAGATGAGCTTTTGCAGATAATCATCGGCGCGCTCCACCGGCACGCCGCACATGGGGATATCGGCGCCCTGATGCTTGCCGCGTTTGGTGAGCATGATGCCGAGCGCGCGCGAGGCGGTCTCGGCGTCCTCGAAGAACAGCTCGTAGAAATCGCCCATGCGATAGAAGAGCAGGCAATCGGGATTGGCCGATTTGATCTCTATATATTGCGCCATCATCGGCGTCGGCCGGGCGGCCTTGTCGTCGGATCGCGGTTTCTCGTCCATGAGACGCTTCATGCTCTTTTTCGGTTCGCGTCTCACTAAGACACAAAGGGCAGGAAGTTCAAAGGGAGCGCGCGGCGCCGTGCAGAGTAATCGGGCGAACGCCGAAAGTGTGCGCTCGCCCTCCCCTTAAAGGGGAGGGTCGGACCGCGAAGCGGTCCGGGATAGCGTTCCCTGGCAAAGATTCGGGGCGTCACCCCCTCCCGAGCGCCTGCGGCGCTCGACCTCCCCCCTCGAGGGGGCGGTGGAAACGCCTTTCCGGGCGCCGCTTCTCTTTCACCCGATCGCCCTGCGGCGAGCCGTCGGGCTCGCTTCTCGAGATAGATCGGAACTCGCTCCGAGAAGATGAAGCGCGCGCTAGCGCTGGCGCGCCAGCAGCGCTTTGATCTGCTCCACCAATTCGCTCTCCGGCGCAGAGAATTGCGCCGGCCGGGCGGATTTCCATTCCTCATTGGTGGAGATTGCGGCGCTCGCTCGCGCGCCCTCGATCAAATCCTTGATCTGCACCTCGCCCTTGGCGCGCTCGTCCGAGCCTTGGATCACCACGGCCGGGCTGTTGCGCTTATCGGCGTATTTCATCTGCGCCTTCATGCCGGAGGAGCCGAGATAGAGCTCCGCCGAAACGCCGGCGTTGCGCAGAGCGGCGACCATGCGCTGATAATCGGCGATATGGTCGCGGTCGAGCGCCAGCACCACCACCGGGCCGAGCCGCGTCACGGCCGAGACGACCGGGCTGCCGACGAGCTTCAGCGCCGCATAGAGGCGCGAGACGCCGATGGAAAATCCGGTCGCCGGCGTGCTCTCGGAACGAAAGCGGCCGATGAGCCCGTCATAACGCCCGCCGCCGCCGACCGAGCCGAAGCGCACCGGATGGCCCTTCTCGTCCTTGGTCTCGAAAGTGAGGTCGGCCTCGAACACGGGCCCCGTGTAATATTCGAGCCCGCGCACGATGGAGGGATCGATGCGGATGCGGTCCGGGCCGAAGCCGGCGTCGCGCACCAGATCCTCGATCTCGAGCAATTCCTCGGCGCCTTCCGCGCCGACATTGCTGCGGCCGAGCAGCTCGAACAGGCCGAAGCGCGGCTCGCCGTCTTTATATTGCCCGCCGAGCGTGAAGGAGAGGATCGTCGCCACGGCGTCATCGGCGAGGCCGGCGCCTTTGGTGAAGTCGCCGCTCTCGTCCTTGCGGCCGGGGCCGAGCAGCAGGCGGACGCCCTCGGGGCCGAGCCGGTCCATCTTGTCGATGGCGCGCAGCACGGTGAGGCGGCGGCCGGCGTTCTCGTCGCCCTCGAGGCCGATGGCCTTCATCACCCCGTCCAGCACTTTGCGGCTGTTGATCTTGATGACGTAATCGCCGCGCGGAATGCCGAGCTTTTCCAGCGTGTCGGCGGCCATCATGCAGATTTCGGCGTCGGCGGCCGGCGAGGCCGCGCCCACCGTATCGGCGTCGAATTGCATGAATTGGCGGAAGCGCCCCGGCCCCGGCTTCTCGTTTCGATAGACATTGCCGAAGCGATAGGACCGGAACGGCTTCGGAAGCCGGTCGAAATTCTGCGCGACATAGCGGGCCAGCGGCGCGGTGAGGTCATAGCGCAGCGACAGCCATTGCTCGTCGTCGTCCTGAAAGGAGAACACGCCCTCATTGGGGCGGTCCTGGTCCGGCAGGAATTTGCCGAGCGCATCGGTATATTCGATCGCCGGGGTTTCCAGCGCCTCGAAGCCGTAGAGCTCATAGACGGAGCGGATGACGTCGATCATGCGGCCGGTCGCGGCCAGCTCGGCGGCGTCGCGGTCGGCGAGGCCGCGCGGGGAACGCGCCTCTATCTTGGATTTTTTTTCGTCTGACATTGGTTGATGCGCCTTTTCGGCGCTCTTCCTAGCATTTTTGCGCGGCGAGGAAAGCCGGGGCTTCGCCCATGGGCCAGAACAGCAGATGGCTGCGGCAATGCGGGCAGTCCGAGGAGCCGAATCCTTCGAGCGGAACCGGCAGCGCAGCGAGCGCCGCGACGAGATCGCATTCGCCCTTCGCCTCAGTGATCCAGGCGCCGAGCGATTCGCCCGCCTCGGTCAGCTGGTCGATATGCCAGCGGCGCCGCTTGCCCTGCCGCATGTGCCGGCCGAGCCGGGCGCGCAGTCCGCCCGGCCCTTTGGCGGAGCCGCAATAGAGATAGAGCCCCGGCGCGAGCGTCGCCGCGCGGCGTCCCGCGCTGGCCTCGAGCGGATGCGTCAGCCCGATGAGCAGCGCATAGGCCCCGGGCGCGGCCGGCGCCTTCGATGCGGCGCGGATGAAAGCGAGCGCGGAAAACGAATCGTCGGGAGCCGGCGGGCGCTCAGCGCGCCCCGAGCGGGCCGTCTCGAAGAAAGGCGTTTCTGACGCCATAATGCAGGCCGAGCTTTCGTCCGATGATCGAGATGCGCATTTCCGGCGGAATGACGAGATCGAGCGCGCTCTGGTCGAAGCGCGCCGGCAGGCGGGCTTCCCGGCGCAGGGCCTCGACCGCGTCGAAACCGATCGCCGCCTCCCGATAGAAGCCGTTGACATAGCGCATTCGGATTTCGCCGATCAAATCGAAGGCGCGTTTCAGCCGATCGGGAGTGCGGCTGCGATCGCCGCCATGGGCGATCAGCAGGCCCGGCCGGGCGAGGTAGAAAATCCCGAGCGCGGTCGCCTTCTCACAGCGCGGCTGCCGCATGATCCAGAACAAGGGCGCGTCGCCGAGCTCGCGATTATGGCCGAGAATCATTCTGTGCCAGTCGTCGCTCGAGGCGAGCGGCAGCCAATCGGCGATGAATTGCGCATATTCGCCGTCGCCGGGGTCCGGGCTCGCGGCGCGCTCTTCGACCCAGCGTCGCAAAAGATCGTCGACCGCGAACATCGGCAGGACTCCCCATCGGCTCGAAACATGGACGAGCACAGGCCGCTCGTTTCGACAGGCGAGAAGGCGACGCGGCGACGGGCTCTGCGGGCGGGTTCGCGTGCGACCACGCGATGTCTCTTCCCGAGCGACGGTTTTTCGGGATAGAACGCGATAGAAAAGGGGCTCCCCGTCCCGCGCGTGCGCGAAACGGGGAGTTTGGACAACACCGTGAGAACCTGAACCGCAAAGACCGACCTCGACGGATGAGGCCCGCTCCGGAGGGAAGAGCGTCATCGAAAGGAGAACCGCCTCTACGAGCCGAGCGATGTCGCAAGTCGCAAAGTCGTCGAGGCGGGACCTTAACTGGTGCTTTGCAAGACGATTACCCGTTTGGGCGCTCTCTTTATGCCTCGGCTCGTTATGTAACGCAACTACATAAATTAGGCGGAATGCCCGATTTGGCGTGCGTCTCCTGCAAAAACAACCGGCAATCCGGGCTCGGGCGTTTCCGTCGCCGAGCCGGAGTCCGCTTCTATAATTAGCGACGATGCGAGCGACCCGACGAGAGTTTTTCCATTATGGCGCCGCGGCTCTGGCGGGCCTCGCGCAGCTTCGGCGCGCTCACGCCGCCGCGCCCGACGCCACGGACTGGCTGCGGCGACGTCTGGCGGAGACCGCCCGCGGAGGCGTGTTGCGCTTGCCGGCCGGCGTGCTGCGCATTCGCTCGCTGACGATCGACAGCGACATCGCCATTCTCGGCGCCGCCGCGGGGACGACTCTGCAGGCCAGCGGGCCGCCGGGCCCTCTGCTGCGCGCGGCCGCCTTCGGGGCGCTGACGCTCGAGAATTTGCGCTTCGAGGGCGCGGGCGGTCGTTTCGCCGATCCGAAACAAGGGCTCCTCGATCTCGCCGACATACCGAAGCTCGCGATCCATGGCTGCGCGATTCGCCGCTCGGGCGGAAAGGGCGTCAATCTCCTGCGCTGCGGCGGGCGCTTCGCGCAGAACATCGTCGAGGATGTGCGCGACGCCGGCTATTTCTCGCTCGACGGGCTCGGCGTCGACATAGACAATAACAAGGTCCGCCGCTGCGGCGACAATGGCGTGCAAGTGTGGACGACCTCGGCCGGCCGCTACGAGGGCTCGCGCATCCGCAACAATGAGATCGTCGATATTCGCAATCTCTCCGGCGGCGACGGCGCCTATGGCAATGGCGTCGGCATTTGGGGCTCCGGCTTCGTGCGCGTGGAGAAGAATGTCATTCGCCGCTGCGCCTATACGGCGGTGCGCAACAATGCGGGCCATGACGTCGAGGTCGTCGGCAATGATTGCTCCGGCTTCGGCGAGCGCGCCATGTATGCGGAGTTCGGCGCCAAGCGCGCCAGCTTCCGCGACAATAAGATCGACGACGCCGGCGCCGGAATAGCGCTGGCCAACGCCGAGCGCGGCACGGATATCGGCTTTGTCACCGGCAATCGGATCACCGGCCTGCACGAGACGCATCCCGATGACGAATTCGGCCCGATTATGAGCTGGCTCACCGGCATAGAGGCGGAGAGCAATGTCGAGATCGCCGGCAATACGGTCGTCGGCGGCTGGATGGGCGTGCGCTGCGGCGGCTATCGCCAGAACATACGCGTCGAGGGCAATCGCTTCGTCGACAATGATTATGGCGTGACCTTTCAGATCGGCGAGGGCGTCGGCCCGGCGGTCATCGCCCGCAATAAGATCATCGGCGCCAAAAAGGCGGCGATCGCGGCGATAGCGGGTCAGGACATTCAGCCGGGCGACGTCGCGCGGCCGGGCGTGGCGGCCAAATATCCGCGCCTCACGATCGAGGGCAATGAGCTCGGCTGAAACTTGACATTGCGTTAAGAACCTCTGGCGCAGAATGGCGGGCCCGACCCCGGAACGCCTCCCATGACGACGCTCTCCACCTATTTGCAGATCGCCAATAACCAGTCCAAATGGCAGGCGATGACCGCCAAATCGCCGGACGTGGCGACGCAGACGAAATATTTCGAGGACCATATCGGCGAGGTGACGTCGATCGACGAATTCATGAAGGACGCGCGGCTGTTCAATTACGCCATGACCGCCTTCGGCATCGGCGATATGAGCTACGCCAAGGGCCTCATGCGGAAAGTGCTGGAGGGTGGCCTCACCGACAGCTCGTCGCTCGCCAACAGGATCAACAACGCCAATATCAAAGCCTTCACCGAGGCTTTCGATTTCGCCGCCAATGGCGAGGAGACGACGACGTCCTCGACGCTCGTCGACAATGTGGTGAGCCGCTACACGGAGCAGGCGCTGGAGACGAGCCAGGGCGAGCAGAATCCGGGCGTGCAGCTCGCGCTCTATTTCGAGCAGCACGCGCCGAGCCTGACCAGCGTCTATGGAATTCTCGCCGACAGCAAAATATTGACCGTCGTGCAGACCGCGCTCGGCATTTCGTCGAGCACCTCCTCGCAGTCGATCGACACGCAATATCGCCTCTTGTCCTCGAAGGTGAAGCTGGACGATTTCAAGGATCCGAAGAAGCTGCAGCAATTCATCGCCCGCTTCGCCGCGCAATACGACTACAACAATGGCGGCGACGCCAATTCGCAGAGCTCGCTGCTTTCGACGCTGTTCGACACGTCGAGCTCGGGGTCGAGCTTCGGGCTCGATTCCAGCCTGCTGCTGAGCGTGCAGGGGAAGAAATTCGGCAGTTTTTGATCGACCGGGACTTCGACGTCGTGAGGCCGCGCCGAAGCGCCCGGCGCCTCGCGGCGGCGGGAGAGGAGGGGCGGTTCGGGACGCTCCGGCCCCTTTCGGCCGCAGCGCTATAAAAATTCTGTCGGTTTCGGAGCGTCCCGAAACGCGGCTTCGCCTTCTCGTCGACGTCCCGAGGCGCATTCAGACCCGCGAATCCTGGGCTTTCGCATTCAAGATCCGATCGCTTCCGAAGGCTTGGGCTCACGGAACGGCTCTCGCTCTTCCCTATGGACGGGAGAGAAACGCCGTTCCGGCGACGCGCCGCCTGTCCATGGACGGGGGTCGCCGTCCCGGATGGAGCCGGCCCCCGCCCGCGTTCCCTGACCCGAGAAACGCGCCCTTGCGTCAGCGGGAGCGAGGGAGAGATAGGAATATTTTCAGGATGTGTCAAGGGCCGAGAATGGAAGACCCGCGGCGGCCGGACGCCCGCGCCTCACCTTCTCCGGCTCGAGGGCGATCGAATGTGCATAGTCAACCGCGCGATCACCAGCGGCGTCGGGGTTTTTTTCGCCGCCTATGCTCCGGCGGAGCATTTGCGAGAGAGCTGATCGTCGACGACGAGGCCCCATCGGCAGCTTGCCGTTCCGCCGCCGCTACGCGGTAGTCGTCGAATGATCGCGGACTCCGAGAGAGGCTGCGGTCGATCGAGGCGCAAATCAACCGCATCTGGACCCTTGAAGAAATCAGGGGCTCGAGACGCGGTTCGCTCGCTACGTCAGCGTTGGAATCGCCGAAGCTGATCTCGATGTCAGGCTCCGTCGCCGAAATGCTGCTGAGCCTGGGCTTCGAGCTGGCTTTCGTGCATCGCGAGGTTCTCGAGACTTCACCCGAAATGACGAGACGGCTTTAGGGTCAGACCGAACAGAGTTGTCGAACCTCATGCTACCATGCACGGGGCATATCGAGCGAGCATTCTTGGTGAGGCAGCCCGTACAAAACATGCGCAGGCCGCGCTGAGCTTCCTTTGCTGGATTTTCATGAACGCTTTTGTACTGGGACCGCAAGCAGGTCGTCGTCGAATTTCTGAACGAGGCGGCGGATGCGGAAATCCTGCACATAACGGCGCGGACGAGCGGCTGCGCCGATCGTCCGCGCAGGCCAAGGTGAGATATCCCCGGAACCGTTACAGATCGGCGGATCGTTGTTCGATCAGAATCACCAAGGCAACTCGCCGGCCTCGTTGACGAATGCGCCGGTGGGCCCATCGTCCTCGAGAAGCGCGCATTTGATCGCGATCACCGCCGCTTGGTCCGGAGTCCGCGAGCTCATGAAATTCGTCGCTTCCGTCGCCGTATAGCCGGGGCAGATCGCATTGACCTTGATCCCCTTGTCCTTAAGCAGGCGAGCATAGCTGAGAGTCAGCGAATTCAGCGCCGCCTTGGACGACTGATACGTCGGCATCGCGAAATCGGCGTAGATCCAATCCGGCTTCGAGCGTTGCCCGAACGAGCTCAGCTCGGACGAAACATTCACGATTCGCGCGCGCTTCGAGTTCGACAGGAGCGGCGTCATCGCCTCTGTCAAGCGGACGACCCCGACGACATTGACGTCCAACGTCCGTCGGACCCGTTCGGCCATCGACAGTGACGCGTCATGGTCGAGGCCGATGCCGGCATTGTTGATCAGAACATCCAGGCGGCCGTATTCTTGCGCGATCAGCCTCGCAAGCGCGGAAACGCTGGCGTCGTCCGTGGCGTCCAGCTGCACGGGCCGCACATCGAGTCCTTCTTTCCGCAAAGCGGCGCAAGCAGCCTCGCCACGCCCGAAATCACGACAACCGAGCAGAACATTCGCGCCTCGACGCGCGAGACCGGCCGCAATGGCCAGTCCAATGCCGCGATTGGCGCCGCTGACCAAGGCAAGAATCTTATTATCGGCTTCCATTTCATCCGTCCCGGATAAGCCAGAGACGCGCCCATCTGAAGAACAGCCATGAGCGTCGGCTCTGAGAGACAACTTCGGCCACGCAGGCCGAAGAGCTTGCACAGACAAGCCGACAAGCTGTATAAAACCTCGAGTGAGGTTGAGGTCAAGAGGGTTTTCGACATGAATTCGAAGCCTGCTCCGCTGCTGTCGGTGGGCGAGGTGGCGCAACGAAGCGGCGTCGCCGTCTCGACTCTTCATTTCTACGAGGCCAAGGGCCTGATCGCGTCGATCCGCAGCCGCGGCAACCAGCGACGTTTTTCGCGCGACATTCTGCGGAGAATCGCCATCATCAGAGTCGCCCAGCGCCTCGGCGTCCCGCTCGCCGAAATCATCGGCCTTCTGAAGCCGGTTCCAGCCGGCAAGCAGCCAACGGCCGGCGACGTTCGCGAGATGATCGCAAATTGGCGGATCGCGTTGCAGGCGAGGATCGACGGCCTGATCCTGCTGCGCGACAATTTGGATGGCTGCATCGGATGCGGATGCCTGTCCTTGGAGGATTGCCCATTGCGCAATCCTTCCGACAAGCTCGGCGCCGAGGGGCAGGGAGCTGTGCTGTTGAACTGCGACGGCGTGCGCGACCCGAACGGGTAGGCGCTTCGCGGCCTGGAAGGCTTCAGATCGCGCGCGAAATCGCCGATTATCGCCGCCGCGCGCAGACGCATATCGCCAATGGCATAGCGAACCCCCGGTGTCATGGTCGCGCTTGGCCGCCAGCCGCGCCGCGATGACAGGGACGGAACATGAGCGGAGCATTGCCGCTTCTTCTCCCCGTCGGTCGCGATCCGGCGCGCCCGACCGCGACAAAGCAGCCCCGACGCGCCTGCGCGAATGCTTGCTTCGCGCGGGCCGGCTTGCTAGAGAATAGATCGGACGGCTGGCGGGGTTCCCTTCCGGCCTTCCGTGTTTTGAAACCCGGGATTTTTCGATCGGGCCGCGCCGGCCAGTTCCCCGAGAACTCTCGTTTCCCCGCACGCCCGAGCGGCGGTGGAGACCTCCGATCGAAGACGCCCGATCCGCAACGCCAACCTCAAGCCGGCGCCGCGCCCGAAAGGGCATTCCAGGAGAACTCATGTCAACTGCCGCTGAGCGCGCCCCGTCGCGCGAGGACTTTGCCGCCCTGCTCGAAGAAAGCTACGGAGAAAACGAAGCTTTCGAGGGTTCCGTCATCAAGGGCCGCGTGGTCGCCATCGAGAAAGACGTCGCCGTCATCGATGTGGGCCTCAAGACCGAAGGGCGCGTCGCCCTCAAGGAATTCACCGGCTTCGGCCGCGACCCGGCCCCGAAAGTGGGCGAAGAGGTCGAGGTCTATCTCGAGCGCATCGAGAACGCGCTCGGCGAGGCCGTCATCTCGCGCGACAAGGCGCGCCGCGAGGAGAGCTGGGTCAAGCTCGAGAAGGCCTTCGAAAGCAATGAGAAGGTCGAGGGCGTCATCTTCAATCAGGTCAAGGGCGGCTTCACCGTCGATCTCGACGGCGCCGTGGCCTTCCTGCCGCGTTCGCAGGTGGACATTCGTCCGATCCGCGACGTCGGCCCGCTGCTGAATGTGCCGCAGCCCTTCCATATTCTCAAAATGGATCGCCGCCGCGGCAATATTGTCGTCTCTCGCCGCACCGTGCTCGAGGAGAGCCGCGCCGAGCAGCGTCACGAGATCGTGGCCAACCTCGAAGAGGGGCAGGTCATCGAGGGCGTCGTCAAGAACATCACCGATTACGGCGCCTTCGTCGATCTCGGCGGCATCGATGGCCTGCTGCATGTCACCGACGTGGCCTGGCGCCGCGTCAATCATCCGAGCGAGGTTCTGTCCATCGGCCAGACCGTGCGCGTGAAGATCATCAAGATCAATCACGAGACGCACCGCATCTCGCTCGGCATGAAGCAGCTGCTGGAAGATCCGTGGCAGGGCATCGAGGCCAAATATCCGATCGGCGCCAAGTTCCACGGCCGCGTCACCAATATCACCGACTACGGCGCCTTCGTGGAGCTGGAGCCGGGGATCGAGGGCCTCGTCCACGTCTCGGAAATGTCCTGGACGAAGAAGAATGTGCATCCGGGCAAGATCGTTTCGACGAGCCAGGAAGTCGACGTTCAGGTGCTCGAGGTCGATCCGGTCAAGCGCCGCATCTCGCTCGGCCTCAAGCAGACGCTGCAAAATCCGTGGGAGGCCTTCGCCGAGAAGCACCCGCAGGGCTCGACCGTCTCCGGCGAGGTCAAGAACAAGACCGAGTTCGGTCTCTTCATCGGCCTCGACGGCGATGTGGATGGCATGGTCCATCTCTCCGATCTCGACTGGAACCGCCCCGGCGAGCAGGTCATCGAAGAGTATAAGAAGGGCGACGTCATCACCGCTCAGGTGCTCGACGTCGACATCGAGAAGGAGCGCATCTCGCTCGGCGTGAAGCAGCTCGCCAATGATCCTTTCGCCTCGGTCGCCGAAGAGGGCGCTGGTGGCGAGGTGAAGAAGGGCGCTGTCGTCACCACCGAGGTGATCGAGGTGAAGGAAGCCGGTCTCGAGGTGAAGATCACCGGCACCGATCTCACCACCTTCATCAAGCGCAACGAGCTGGCGCGCGACCGCGCCGACCAGCGTCCCGAGCGCTTCGCCGTCGGCGAGAAGATCGACGCGCGCGTCACTTTGTTCGACCGCAAGGCGCGCAAGGTGGCGGTGTCGATCAAGGCGCTGGAAGTGGCCGAGGAGAAGGAGGCGATCGCCCAATATGGCTCCGCCGATTCGGGCGCCTCGCTCGGCGACATTCTCGGCGCGGCCCTCAAGGCCCGCGAAGAAGCGCCGAAGAAGTAAGACGACGCGTAAACCTTCTCCCACTCGTGGGAGAAGG
>NZ_JAHLJF010000001.1:3360935-3649880 GCF_018887255.1 Methylosinus sp. KRF6
AGATAGGCTCCGTCCTGTCCGGTAATGCCCGTCAACAGCGCGCGTTTGGTCATCCGAAGAACCTCGTTTCGGTGTGCTCCGCGCATTCGCAGGGTCCGTTTCGCCTGCGCTCGGATACCCAGTCGGGCGTCGCCGACGAGTCGTTCGTCTCGGCCGCTCGGCGCCGAGGCCCGCGAGCCGTGGCGTATTACAAAAGGCTCCGCCGGAAGGCAAGTCCGCTCGGAATCGCCTGTTCGGAATCGCCTGCTCGAAACCGCCGGCTTTCAGCGGCGGGGCGATTCGTGCTAGCGGATCGCGAGCAGTCGAAAGGCGAAGAAAATGGCGCAGGCGGAAGCAATCGTGACGAGCGAGCGGGCGATCGGCGAGCTGATGTCCACGCTCGGCGCCGGCGCCCGGCGGGCGGCGCGGTCGGTCGCGCTGGCGTCGGCCGAGACCAAAAACGCCGCTCTGCGCGCTGCTGCGGCGGAGCTGCGCCGGCGCATGGGCGAGCTGCTCGCCGCCAATGCGCTGGATGTCGCGGAGGCGAAATCGCGTGGAACCGCCGCCGCTTTTCTCGATCGGCTGACGCTCGATCCCGCGCGCGTCGAGGCGATGGCGCGCGGCCTCGAGGAGATCGCCGAGCTGACCGATCCGGTCGGCCGGCTGCTGGCCTCTTTCGAGCGGCCCAACGGCCTGCTCATCGAGCGGGTGGCGACGCCGCTCGGCGTCATCGGGGTCATTTACGAGAGCCGGCCCAATGTCACCGCCGACGCTGGCGGCCTCTGCCTCAAGGCCGGCAACGCCGCGATTTTGCGCGGCGGCTCGGAGAGCCTGCGCTCCTCGCGCGCGATCCACGCCTGTCTCGTCGCCGGCCTCGTCGCCGCCGGCTTGCCGGAGGCGGCGATCTCGCTGGTCCCCATCGCCGATCGCGCCGCCGTCGGCGCCATGCTGGCCGGGCTGGACGGCAATCTCGACGTCATCGTGCCGCGCGGCGGCAAGAGCCTCGTCGCGCGCGTGCAGCATGAGGCGCGCGTGCCGGTTTTCGCCCATCTCGAGGGCATTGTTCATGTCTTCATCCATGGGCAGGCCGATTTCGACATGGCGAAACGAATCTTGCTCAACGCCAAAATGCGCCGCACCGGAATTTGCGGCGCCGCCGAGACGCTGCTGGTCGATCGCGCCTGCGCGGCCACGCATCTTTCGCCGCTGGTGAAGATGCTGCTCGACGCCGGCTGTGAGGTGCGCGGCGACGCCGCGACGCAGGATGTCGACGCGCGGGTCCTGCCGGCGAGCGAGGAGGATTGGCGCGCCGAATATCTCGACGCCATCATCGCCGTCCGCGTCGTCGACGGGCTGGAGGCGGCGATCGCGCATATAGAGACTTACGGCTCGCATCACACAGATTGCATCATCACGCAGAATGAGGATGTGGCGCGGCGCTTCATGGCGGAGGTGGATTCGGCGATCGTGCTGCACAACGCCTCGACGCAATTCGCCGATGGCGGCGAGTTCGGCTTCGGCGCCGAGATCGGCATAGCGACGGGCCGCATGCATGCGCGCGGCCCGGTGGGCGTCGAGCAGCTCACCTCGTTCAAATATCGCGTCCACGGCGCCGGGCAGGTGCGGGGATGAGCGCGCGGAATCTTCGTGCGCGCTCCCTTCTCCCACTTGTGGGAGAAGGTGGCCCGACGCAGTCGGGTCGGATGAGGGTCGCCGAGGTTTTCCGTATGCGAGCCGAGTTGGTCCCAAAGAACGCTGTGGCCGCCAGGGCCCTCATCCGACCTCCGCCAAAGCCCGTCGCTCGCGACGGGCGTCCTCACGGACGCCCTATGGCGAGGCCACCTTCTCCCCCAAGTGGGAGAAGGAAGCGCGAGCTTTCGAAGATTTCCCGATGATTCGCCTGCCGCCACATGCGCCGGGGATGCGCATCGGCCTGTTCGGCGGCTCTTTCGATCCGCCGCATGAAGGCCACGCGCATGTCTCGCAGGTGGCGTTGCAGAGGCTGGCGCTCGATCGCCTCTGGTGGCTGGTGACGCCCGGCAATCCGTTGAAGGAGATCGCCGGCCTGCCGTCTCTGGCGCAGCGCATCGCCGCGGCGCAGAAAATCGCCCGCGATCCGCGCATAGTGGTCACGGGGCTCGAGGCGGAGATCGGCGCGCGCTATACGGCGGACACGCTGCGTTTTCTGCATCGGCGCTGTCCAGGCGTGCGCTTCGTCTGGATCATGGGCGCGGATAATCTGCTGCAATTCCATCGCTGGCGCGATTGGCAGGAGATCGCGCGCACGACGCCGATCGCCATCGTCGATCGGCCGGGCGCGACCTTTCGCGCCGCCTCGGCCAAAGCGGCGCAACGCTATGCGTCCGCCCGCCTGCCGGAGAGCGCGGCGGCGCTGCTCGCCGACATGCCGCCGCCTGCTTTCGTCTATCTCCATGCGCCGCGCGTCGCGCAGTCTTCGACAGCGCTGCGCAGCGCGCGATTATTTGCCGGCGCTGCGCCGCTGCCACCAGAGCAGCGCGGCCCCTAGGCCGATCATCGGCACGACGACCAGCACATAGGTCCAGATCGTGCCTTCGTCATAAGGGTGATTGTCGTAATAGCCGAACTCGACCGCCTGCCGATACGGGTTGCGGAAGAAGAAGGTGACGAACACCCACAAGGCGAGGATGACCGCCGTGAAGAACATCAGCTGACGGCTGGCCAGCAGACGCGGAATGCGGTCCTTCGGGGGTTCTTCGGTCATCGCGCAGCTCCTCGGTTATTATCGTTCAGCATTCGTCGTGCGCATTCGTTCTCCCACTTTGTGGGAGAAGGTGGCCTCGCGAAGCGAGGTCGGATGAGGGCCGCTGCGGTTCGCCGCTTTTACCGTCTTATTGAACGATATCATTCGCTGTGGCGGCCGGGACCCTCATCCGACCCGGCTTCGCCGGGCCACCTTTTCCCACGAGTGGGAGAAGGATACGCGCGGCGAGGTTTCGCCTCACATTATCACACTGCCGCGCCGTAGAGATCATAGGCGTCGGCGCGGTCGATCTTCACCGTCACAAAGTCGCCGGCGCGCAGCGGGCGGCGCGAGGAGATGTGCACCGTTCCGTCGATCTGCGGCGCGTCCGCCTTGCTGCGTCCACGCGCGAGGCCGGTCGCGCCGCCGCCCGGCTCGTCCACCAGAACTTGCAGGCGCTTGCCGATCTTGCGCTTCAGCAGGCGGGCGCTCACCTTCTGCTGGCGCTCCATGAAGCGCTTCCAGCGCTGGTCCTTCACCTCGGGCGCGATGGCGTCGCGCGGCAGATCATTGGCCGGCGCGCCGGCCACGGGCTCGTAGCGGAAGGCGCCGGCGCGGTCGATCTCCGCCTCCTCCAGCCAATCGAGCAGATAGGAAAAATCCTCCTCCGTCTCGCCGGGGAAACCGACAATGAAGGTGGAGCGCAGCGCGAGATCGGGGCAGATGCGCCGCCACGCCTTTATGCGCTCCAGCGTCTTCTCCTCATTGGCGGGGCGCTTCATCGCCTTCAGCACGGAAGGCGCGGCGTGCTGAAAAGGAATGTCGAGATAGGGCAGGATATTGCCCTGCGCCATCAGCTCGACGACCTCGTCCACATGCGGATAGGGATAGACATAATGTAGCCGCACCCAGGCCCCGAGCGAGCCCAGCTCGCGTGTGAGATCCAAAAAGCGCGCGCGCACGCTGCGGTCGCCCCATTGGCTCTCGGAATAACGCAGATCGCGGCCATAGGCGCTGGTGTCCTGCGAGATGACGAGCAGCTCCTTGACGCCGGCCTTCACCAGCCGCTCGGCCTCGCGCAGCACCTCGCCGGCCGGTCGCGAGGCCAGCGAGCCGCGCAAATGCGGAATGATGCAGAAGGAGCAGCTATTGTCGCAGCCTTCCGAGATTTTGAGATAGGCGTAATGGCGCGGCGTGAGCTTGACGCCCTGCTCGGGCACGAGATCGAGAAACGGATCATGGCTCGGCGCGGCGGCGGCGTGGACGGCCTCGACCACGCTCTCATAGGCCTGAGGGCCGGTGATGGCGAGAACGTCGGGGAAGCGCTCAGTGATCGCCTGCGGTTCGGCGCCCATGCAGCCGGTGACGACGACCTTGCCATTCTCCTTCAGCGCCGCGCCGATCGCCTCCAGCGACTCGGCCTTGGCGCTGTCCAGAAAGCCGCAGGTGTTCACCACCACGACATCGGCCCCCGCATGGGTGCGCGAAAGCTCATAGCCTTCGGCGCGCAGGCGCGTGAGAATGCGCTCGCTGTCGACGAGAGCCTTGGGGCAGCCGAGCGAGACGAAGGAGACGCGCGGTGCCTCTTTGGCGGGCGCGGGCGGGTCGGCGGGGACGTTCTGCATGGGCGAAGGCTTGCCATGGCGCGCGCGCCGTGGCAATCGCCCCCGGCGCGGATCGAAACGTGAACTCGGCCGAACTCGAGCTGGGCCAATCTCGAGCTAGGCTTGGGGATTAACGAATTTTAAGGTTCGCGCCTCGCCGATCCCTGCTAGGCATGAGGTTTCCGCGGCGGCGCACGCTCGCCGGGGTCAGAAGGAAGAGGCTGCACGCCGTTGCTCAGAACCGTCATACTCGGAACCGGATCCTACGCCCCCGCGAAGGTTCTGACCAACGCCGACCTCGAGAAAATGGTCGCGACCAATGGCGCCTGGATCGTCAGCCGCACCGGGATCGAGGAGCGCCGCATCGCCGCGCCGGGCGAATCCACCTCCGATATGGCCGCCGCCGCGGCGAAAAACGCGCTGGAGCTGGCCGGCGTCGATCCGCGCGAACTGGATCTCATCATCGTCGCCACAGTGACCGGCGACGCCCAGACGCCCGCCTGCGCCGCCTTTCTGCAGGCCAAGATCGGGGCCGAGAACGCTTTCGCCTTCGATGTCTCGGCCGCCTGCGCCGGCTCGCTCTATGCGCTCTCCATCGCCGATCAGTTCATCAAGACCGGCAAGGTCCGCCGCGCCCTGGTCGTCGGGGCGGAGACGCTGAGCCGCGTCGTCGATTGGACCAATCGCGAGACCTGCGTGCTGTTCGGCGACGCCGCCGGCGCCATGGTGCTCGGTCCGGGTGAGGAGGAAGGCCGCGGCCTGCTCTCCACCAGTCTGCGCACCGATGGAACATTGACCAGCATTCTCGGCATTCCGCGCGCCTATGATCCGCGCCAGGACGGGCCGACGCCGGGGGAGGCGCATAAGATCAAAATGCGCGGCCGCGAGGTCTATAAGGTCGCGCTGCGCCTATTGCCGGAGATCGTCACCGAGGCGCTGGCCATGGCCGGCCTCGAGGCGAAGGATGTCGATCACGTCATCGCGCATCAGGCCAACGCCCGCATCATAGAGGCGTCGCTGGCGCAGCTCGGCGTGCCGCTCGAGAAATGCTGGATGAATATCTCCCGCTTCGGCAACACGTCGAGCGCTTCCATGCCGATCACGTTGGACGAGGCCAATCGCGCCGGCCGGCTGAAGAAAGGCGATGTGATCGCGATGATGGCGATCGGCGCTGGAATGACCTGGGGCGGCGCGGTGTTGCGCTGGTGAGGCGCTTTCAGCGTGGGGCCGTCTCCAGCGCTTGCTGCGCTGCGCGGCGACCGGAGCCGATCGCGCTCTCGATAGAGGGCGTGCCTTCGACATGCTGGCCCGCGAAAACGATCGGCCCCATGGGCGCGCAGGCGATGCGCCGCGGCGCCTGGGCGCGGTCGAGCTTTCCGCTCGCGCCTCGCGTCGCGCCGAAGAGGAAGCCCGGCGGCGGCCGCAACATGCTGTGGCCCCAGCGATAGAGGAAGAGCGCGCGTACATCGCGATCGAAATCGAAATCCGCGCCGCGCATCAGCCGTGACAGATCGCTGCGGAGCGAGTCTTCGTAATCGGAAAAGGGCGTGTGCATCAGCCTCATGCGCGCTTCGGCGAGAGCGCCCAGCGGCGCGTCGCAGCCGCCGTAGAAAGTGAGCGTCGTTTGCCGCTGGGGAGCGGCGCGCTTGTCGCTCATCCAATCGGCGACGATGTAATTGACGAAATGCCGGCCGCCCCACCAGCTCTGACTGTAACCGAGCCCGAGCTGCAGCAAAGGCGCGGCGCAGCGCAGCGTCACATTGGCGGTGACGAGGGGCGCCGCATGGAATTGCGTCCAGGCCGTATTGCGCGCGGCGTCGGAAAGATGCGCGACGAGATGGCGCGCGCTCTGCGCCGGCGCGGCGAGGATGATCCGCTCGCCGAAGATCCGATGAAAGCGGCCATCCTGGAAATAGACGACGCTCGCGCCCCGCGCCGTCGTCTCGATCCGTAGCGCCGTGGCGTTGGTTTCGAAGCGCGGCGGCGTCTCGCTCTGCGCCAGTCGGCGCGAAATGCGGCGCGCGATTTCCGACGTTCCGCCCGGATAGGTGAAGACCGAGCCGCGCGTCAACTCGCTCGACAGGAATGTGATGGCGCTGTGAGCGTTCACCTGCTCGGCCGTTCCGCCGAAAGCGGTCAGCGTATAGGCGGTGAAAAAGCGCGAGACGATCGCGTCGCAGCCGAGCGCTGTTTCGAGATGCTGCGCGAGGCTGACGCTCGAAAGATCGTCGAGCGTGGGATCGCTCTCGTCGGCCGGCTCGGCGAGGCCTTTTTCGCCGAGCGCGCGGATCGCCGCGAAAGCGCGGGCGAAGTCTTCCCGCAGGCGCGCGTCATAGGGAAGATGCGCGGCGCCGTGCTCGAATGTGTCTATGTTCCAGCCGCGCGCGCCGGCGCCGAGGCCGGGCGCGAACTCGTCGAAATAGAAGCTGCTCTCCGGGCCGGGGACGCTCTGCGCCAGCCAATCGACGTCGATCGCGCGATAAAATTGTCTCAGCCAATCGGCGGAAGGCGCGGCTCCATAGGCGCCGGCGGTGGAGGCCGGGCCGGGGAGGGGCGGGGCGTCGTCGCGACCGGCGTTGCCGCCGAGGACAGGCGCCGCCTCGAGGATCAGCAGGCGCGCCTGCGGGCGCTCGCGCAGCAGATGATGCGCGGCGGAAAGGCCGGACAGGCCGCCGCCGATGACGATGACGTCGAAGCTTCCATTCGTGTCCAGAATGGGAAAAGTTCCGGCGCTCTCGTCGCATCCCGGCGCGAGCGAGACGGAGCCTTTCTCGAACGTCAGGCGACCGTCGCGCAGCCAATGCGAGACGGCGAAAACGGAAGGGAGATTGCCGCCGCGCAGAGCGCGCGGATCGAGGCCGATCGGCCCGTCGCAGGTCCCGCCCGCGAAAGCGCACGCGGAAACGCTGCGCGAGACAGCGCCGCCCGCGGCGATCAGCAGGCCATTGAGAAAATCGCGTCGCGCTATGCCGTCGATCGAGGGTGTTCGAGCCATTGGTCGCTCCTCCCTCGCCGGCGGCGGTCGTCAGCGGCCGTCGGGCGAAAACATCATGCGCAAGCGCCCGCGGCGGCCTCGCTCCGCGAAAGCGCCGGCGCGCTTGTCGCTCTGCGAGGCCGTCTCCTCCGCTGGAGCGAAGGAGAGCGCGGAAGCGTTGCTCCGCGTGCGGGCGACCGGGCCGAAGGAGGCGAGACAGCGATTATAGGCGTCCGCCGCCTGAATCTGCTCGCAATCGCCGATATTGCGCGGCGCGGCGGCCGCGGCGAGGCAAGAACCGGCGAAGCAGGCAATGAAGACGAAGCGAATCATGCGAAGCATCGTCAACCTCTGAGTTGGGCGCCCGTTTTCTTGCCCGCCTCTGTGACAATTTTGTGGGCGAGGGCCTCGAGATCGGCGTCGGTGAGCGTTTTGTCGCGGGGCTGCAGCCGCACGGCGACGCCGACCGATTTCTTGCCTTCCGGCACGCCTTGTCCTTCGTAAATGTCGAAGACGCTGACATCGGTGATGAGCGCGCGATCGGCGCCCTGCACGGCGCGAATGAGATCGCCGGCCGGCTGGTCGCGATCCAGCAGAAAGGCGAAGTCGCGCGAGACCGGCTGGAGATCGGAGAGCTCCAATTTCGCCTTGGCCTTGGTGGGCTTGGCCTTGGGCGCCGGAAGCGCGTCGAGAATAATCTCGAATGCGGCGATCGGCCCCTCGACGTCGAGCGCCTGCAACACGCGCGGGTGCAATTCGCCGAAATGGCCGATGACCGCCTTGGGGCCGAATTGCAGCGTCGCCGAGCGGCCCGGATGGAGCCAGGAGGGGCCGCCGGCGACGATCTGCAAGCCGCCCGTGGCGACGCCGAGCGTCTGCAACAGCGCGAGCGCGTCCGCCTTCACATCGAAGACGCCGACCGCGCGCTCCTTGCCCGACCAATGCCGGCCGGCGCCGGCCGGCAGAGCGAAGCCGCGGCGCAGGCCCGTGGCGGCGATCTTCTGGCCCTTCTCATCCTCGCCGAGAAAGATCTGACCGACCTCGAACAAAGCGACATCGGGAAAGCCGCGCGCGGCGTTGCGGCCGGCGGCGGTGACGAGGCCGGGCAGCAGGCTCGGCCGCATGTCCGAGAGTTCCGCCGCGATCGGATTGGCGAGGGCGAGGCGATTTTCGCCGCTGCTACGGAAAGCTTGTGCCTGCTCCTCGGAGACGAAGGACCAGGTGACGGCCTCGACCATCCCGCGCGTCGCCAGCGCGCGTCGCGCCGCGCGCGTGCGCTTCTGCAGCAGGGTGAGAACTGGCTCGGTTACGCCGGCGTTGCGCGGCAGCGGCGCCGCGGCGATGGTGTCGAAGCCGGCGATGCGGGCGATCTCCTCGACGAGATCGGCCTTGCCTTCAATGTCCGGGCGCCAGCTGGGAACGCCCACCAGCGCCTCCTCGCCCGCCGCCTCGATCGTGAAGCCGAGGCGCGTGAGAATGGCGGTCGACTCGTCTTTCGAGACGTCGAGGCCGGTGAGGCGCTTCGTCTCGCTCCAGGGGAAGCGTAGCTGACGCGTCGGCGTTTCCGCCGCGCCGCAAATGGCGACGTCGGACGCCTCGCCGCCGCAGAATTCCAGCACCAGCTTCGTCGCCAGCTCGAGGCCGGGCAGAGCGAAGGACGGATCGACGCCGCGCTCGAAACGATAGCGCGCGTCGGTGGAGATGCCGAGCTTGCGGCCGGTGTGAGCGATATTGGCCGGATCCCACAGCGCGGTCTCGATCAGCACGTCCGTCGTGTCGTCGGAGCAGCCGGAATGCTCGCCGCCCATGACGCCGGCGAGAGATTCGGGGCCTTTGTCGTCGGCGATGACGACCATGTCGGAATCGAGCTTATAGGTCTTGCCGTCGAGCGCGAGCAGCTCCTCGCCGGCGCGGGCGCGGCGCACCACGAGCTCGCCCGCCACTTTCTTCGCGTCGAAGACATGCAGCGGACGCGCGCGGTCGAAGGTCAGATAATTGGTGATGTCGACGAGCGCGTTGATCGGGCGCAGGCCGATGGCGCGCAGGCGATCCTGCAGCCAGGCCGGGCTCGGGCCATTCTTCACGCCGCGCACCAGACGCAGAGCGAAGAGCGGCGCGAGATGCTCGTCCGCGTCCACGAAATCGAGCGTGACGCGCTGCGGAATGGCGAAGCGGCTTTCGATCGTTTCCACTGGCGGCGTCTTCAGCGTCCCGAGGCCGGCGGCGGCGAGATCGCGCGCAATGCCGTAAATGCCGGCGGCGTCGGAGCGGTTGGGCGTCAGATTGATCTCGATGACCGGATCGTCGAGCCCGGCCCATTTGGCATAGACCGCGCCGATGGGGGCGTCCTCCGGCAGCTCTATGATGCCGTCATGCTCGTCGGAGAGCTCCAGCTCGGCGGCCGAGCACAGCATTCCGAGCGATTCGACGCCGCGGATGACGCCCTTGCCGAGCGTGATCTTCTTGGCCGGAATATAGGTTCCGGGCGCGGAGAAGACGGTCTTCAATCCCGTGCGGGCGTTGGGCGCGCCGCAGACGACCTGCACCGGCGCGCCTTCGCCCGTATCGACCATGCAGACGCGCAGGCGATCGGCGTTGGGATGCGGCTTGGCCTCGATCACATGCGCGATGCGGAAATCCTTCAGCTGCGCGGCGGGATCGTGCAAATGCTCGACCTCGAGCCCGATGCGCGTCAGAGTTTCGACGACCTCCTTGAGCGAGGCGCTCGTCTCGAGATGGTCTTTCAGCCAGGAGAGTGTGAGTTTCATTCTTTTCGTTCTCGAGTCAGCGCGTTTTCGTCAAGAGCTGCACGGCGAGCGCGAGCTTTGTGTCGGTCGGCAATCCATCGATCGACGCAATTGCGCTACGTGCGTCCTGGATCAGATCCTTCACTTCCTGACGGGAATATTTGAACGGTTCGGGAATGTAATCCGCTTCGATCCGCTTATCGTACAGGGTGAGAAAGGCGAAAGCGATTGCTTCGAGCTGCGCTGCGAACGCTGAGGACTTGCGCGCCTCTCGGAACAATTTGCGTGCCGCATTGTGATCGAGCGACCGATAGATCGGCGTATAGACATCCCACGGCTTCGAGGCGCCGATGAGCTGATCGGCGCAAAGCTTCGCCAGCGTGTGAAACACGGCGTAATAGGCTGTCGCGACGGCTCGTCGCAGCGAGGCTTGCTTCGGACGACCGGCCTCGCGTCCAGCGAGCTCATCGGCGAGGCCCAGGAGATCGTCGATCACGAATGACTCCGCTCGGGGCGCGGCGGGCTTTCGCGCGAAACCTCGTCCTCGGGCAGTTCTTCTTCGAGCCGTCTCATGCGGAAGTAAGGAAACCTTTCTTCGCCTTCGGCGAGGAGCGCGCGGCCGAGCGCGGCATGCGCATCGAAAAAGGTCGTCGGCTCGAGCGGCGGAGCGCCGGCGCCGAGAACCGCGTCCACATAAACAGCGGGCTCGTCGCTGTGATCGAATCCGGAGCGCACTTCGGCCCGCTGATAGCCGAACTTGCCGAGTTCCCTCCGCAATACGCGATCCGCGACGATCTGAATGTCCGCATTGTCCATTGCGTTACCCCGAGAAAAACCTCACCCACTCAGCCCACCCGCCAGCGTCGGGAAATCCAGCGGCCGGAAGCCATAATGCGTCAGCCAGCGCGCATCGGCCTCGAAAAAGGCGCGCAGATCCGACATGCCGTATTTCAGCATGGCGAGACGGTCTATGCCGACGCCGAAGGCGAAGCCCTGATATTTGTCGGGGTCCAGCCCGCAATTGCGCAGCACATTGGGATGCACCATGCCGCAGCCCAATATCTCCATCCAATCCTCGCCCTCGCCGAAGCGAATGTCGCCGTCCTTGCGGCGGCATTGCACATCCACTTCCGCCGAGGGCTCGGTGAAGGGGAAGAAGGAGGGGCGAAAGCGCATCTTCACCGATTTCACCTCGAAGAATGCCTTCAGAAACTCCTCCAGCACCCATTTCAAATGGCCCATATGGGTCGTCTCGTCGATGACGAGCCCCTCGACCTGATGGAACATGGGCGTATGCGTCTGATCGCTGTCGCAGCGATAGGTGCGGCCGGGGCAGATCACGCGGATCGGCGGCGCTTTGGTGAGCATGGTGCGCACCTGCACCGGGCTCGTATGCGTGCGCAGCAGCTTGCGCTTGCCGTCCGCGCCCGGCGGGAAGAAGAAAGTGTCGTGCATCTCCCGCGCGGGATGCCCCTCGGGGAAGTTCAGCTTGGTGAAGTTGTAATCGTCGCTTTCGATATCCGGCCCTTCGGCGACGGAAAAGCCCATATCGGCGAAGATCGCCGTCAGCTCGTCCATCACCTGCGAGATCGGATGAATGCGGCCGAGCTCCTGGCCGCTCTCCTGCACCGGCAGCGTCACATCCACCGTCTCGGCGGAGAGGCGCTTCTCCAGCGCCTCGGCCTGCAGGACGTCGCGACGCGCAGCGATCGCCTCCTGGGCCTTGTCCTTCAGCGCATTGATCTTGGCGCCTTCGGTCTTGCGGTCTTCGGGCGACATTTTGCCGAGCGTCGCCAGCAGCGCCGAAATGCTTCCCTTCTTGCCCAGCGCGCCGACGCGCACGGCCTCGAGCGCGGCCTCGTCGGCCGCCGCCGCGATCGCCGCCAGAGTCTCGGTCTCCAGTTCCGCTATATCCGTCATCGTCCCGCCACGGCTTTTGATTTTCTGGGGCGGGTTGTGCCACGCTCGGCAGGCGATGTCGAGAACGCGGGCGGGGCGCCGCGCCCCGCCGCTCGATTTCTCAGAGTCGAGCTCGCATGTTCTTTTTCCGAAAACCGCTTCGCACTTTTCGGGAACATGCTCCTAGATTTTCCAGCGCAGCGCCATGCCAGCCTGCCAATTCTTGGAGAGCTGCGGCCCGTTCAGGCTCTGATAGACCGGAATGCCCGCCTCCAGCGCGATGGTCAGCGCCTCCTGGCCGATGAGGCCGCCGCCGATCGTCGCGCCGCCCCACAGCTCCACTCGCTGGCCGCCGTAGAAATTGGGATTGGCCGCCTGCGCCTTGCCGCGGATCATCGGATCGAGCCCGCGAATCTCGCCCTGCGTCGTGGCGTTGACGCGGAAGGTGGTGGTGAGGCCCTTTATCCAGCTATAGCCGGCCCAGCCGTTGAACTCGTGCAGATCGCCGTAGAGATAGCCTTCCGGATTGGCGGCCAGCGGAAAGCGGCCGCGATAGGAGAGGCCCCAGGACCATTTGTCGATATGACCGGCATAGACGATTCCGGGCATGACGTCGAAAGTGCCGGCGCCGGGCTGCAAGGCGTAGAAGGCGCGGCTCGTCGCATAGCTGCCGTCCGGCAGCAGCAGGCGGAATGTGTTGTGGGTGCTTCCGGTCGGGAAGCTCATGCCGAGATTGAGCTGAATGCGATGTATCTCGTCCTGGTAGACGCGATAGATCGTCGAGGCGGTGAAATCGGTGAGGCCGTCGGTTCCCGTATGGCTGATTCCAAGCCGGTTCAGGTTCGTCGGCCCTTGGAAGGTCAGCATGTCGAGATTGCGCTCGATCATGCCGCCGGTGACGACGACGGACCAGTCCTTGGTAATTCCATAGGCGAGCGCCAGCGTTTGCGAGGCGACGGAGACATTCTGCGGCACGAGCCGGAGCTTCGATGTCGGATGGCCGAACCAGGGCGTCGTCGCGACCACCTCTTCCGACGAGAGCCGCCGCGTTCCTTTCAACGTATGCGAGAGATTGGCGAATTGCGGGATGATGGAGACGACGAGCTTGCCGGCGGGCGGCATATCGGCGCCGAAGACGCCGAGCGGCGCCGGCGGCAGGGGCGCAGGGGCGGCGACATCGGGCGCAGGCGCGGCGACGAGCTTGGCTGGCGCGTCCGCGCCGGCCGCCTCTCCGACGCAGACGCCGAGCAGAGCGGCGGCGATGGCCAAAGTCTTCGCGCTCACGAGGATCGGGCGCGGCGGAGCGCTTCGTTTCATTCTCATCATTTTGTGTCTGCCCCTCGTCGGCGCCGCGCTCCGTCGGGGCGCGACGGACAAAAAAAAGCCGCCGTCCGACGATCGCGTTTTGGGCGCGACACGATCGGAACAGCGGCGTTGCTGATTTTGGCCCCTCTTTGGGCCGCGCCGAAAGCTCGGCTCTCGGCGTCCGACTAGACGCAATCTCCGCGCCATCTCAGTGCGGCCGGCCTCATCTCGACAAATCAGGCGCTTGTGAAAAAGCGGCGCGCGGGCGGCGCGAAAATTAGCCTGCAAAATATGCGACGGGCGCCGAATTGCTGTGCGATTTTCGGCGCTTCGTCGCTCTCAATGGACGCCGAGCAGCGCCTGCGCGGCCTCGGCGATCACCGCTTCCTCATTGGTCGGAAGCACGAGGGTTTCGACGCGGCTCGACGGCGCGCTGATGACTTGCGCATTGGCCGCATTCGCCGCATCGTCCAGCGCGAGGCCGAGAAAGCCGAGATAGGCGCAGATTCGCGCGCGCATGGACGGCGAATTTTCGCCGACGCCGGCCGTGAAGACGAGGCGATCCAGCCCGTTCAGCGCGCTCGCCAGCGAGCCGATCTCGCACGCCGCGCGATAGGCGAAGAGCGCCATGGCCTCCTCCGCCGCCGGCGAGGCGCTCGCCTCGAGCGCGCGCAGATCGTCGCTGATTTCGGAGACGCCGAGCAGGCCCGATCGCTCATAGAGCAGAGCATGAACCTCTTTCGGCGAATAGCCCTCCTGCATCACGAGATGCAGCAGCAGTCCGGGGTCGATCGCGCCGCTGCGCGTGCCCATCATCAGCCCGTCGAGCGCCGTGAAGCCCATTGTGGTGGCGACGCTCTCGAGATCGCGCATGGCGCAGAGGCTCGCGCCATGGCCGAGATGCGCGACGATCGTTCGGCCCGGCGCGCGCTCGAGGCGGCGCAGCTCTTGCGCGATGAACTGATAGGAGAGGCCGTGAAAGCCGTAGCGCAGCACGCCGCGCTCGGCGAATTCGCGCGGCAGCGGAAACAGCTGCGCGAGACGCGGCTGCGTGCGGTGAAAGGCCGTGTCGAAACAGGCGATCTGCGGCAGGTCGGGCGCGCTGTCGAGCAGGCTGCGGATCGGCGCGAGATTATGGGGCTGATGGCTCGGCGCGAGCGGCGAGAGCGCCTCCAGCCGCCGCAAAATGTCCGGCGTCACCAGGACGGGGCGGTCGAATTCCGCGCCGCCATGGACGACCCTATGCCCCACGGCCGCGAGGGGAAGCTCCGCCAGCCGCTCGCCGATCGCCGCGATGAGCCAGCGCGCCGCGCCCTCATGGTCTGTGTCCGGCGAGGGGCCTTCTCCCGCCATCAGCGCCGTCGCCGCCTCGCCTTTCGCCGAAAAATGGGCGGGCCGGTCCTTTTCCTTTATGGCGGTGACGCCGCCGCGGCACAGAGGCGCGCGCGTCGCTGCGTCATAGAGCGCGAATTTGAGGCTCGAGGAGCCGGCGTTGAGCGCCAATAGAACTGCAGAAGCGCCGCTCACACACCCTCCACCACGCGATGGGTGAAGAGCTGCGCCAGCGCGCAGGAGACGATGCGGGCGCGCACGCCATCGGCGCGGCTCGTCAGCACGATCGGCACGCGGGCGCCGAGCACAATGCCGGCGTCCTCGGCGTCGGCGAGATAGACGAGCTGCTTGGCGAGTATGTTGCCGGCCTCGAGATCGGGAACGAGGAGAATGTCGGCATAGCCGGCGACGTTGGAGACAATGCCTTTCGCCTTCGCGGCCTCGGGCGAGATGGCATTGTCGAAGGCGAGCGGACCATCGACGTCGGCGCCGGTGATCTGGCCGCGATCGGCCATTTTGCAGAGCGCGGCGGCCTCGATCGTCGAGGGGATTTTGGCGTCGACGGTCTCGACCGCCGAGAGCACTGCGAGCTTGGGGTGCTCTATGCCGAGCGCATGGGCGAGGTCTATGGCGTTTTGCGCAATGTCGCGCTTCTCGGCGAGCGTGGGGGCTATGTTGATCGCCGCGTCGGTGACGAGCAGCGGCTTGCAGTAATTGGGCACGTCGAGCACGAAGACATGGCTGACGCGCCGCTCCGTGCGCAGGCCGGTCCCCTCCCGCACCACGGCGCCCATCAGCTCGTCGGTATGCAGCGAGCCTTTCATCAGCGCCTCGAGTTCGCCGCGACGCACCAGCTCGACGCCATTGTCGGCGGCGGCGTGGCTATGCGGCGCATCGACGATCTCGACGCCTTCGAGCGAGAGGTTCGCGGCGGCGGCCGCCGCCGCGAGCTTGGCGCGCGGCCCGACAAGAACGGGCGTGATGAGCCCTCGGTCGCGCGCGGCGAGGGCGCCCTCTATCGACACGGCGTCGCAGGGATGCACCACGCCGATGCGAATGGGCCGCATCGCCCGGCAGCGCTCGAGCAAGCTCTCGAAATACATGCCGCAGGGCGCGGCAGGGGCCAGAGCATCGCGCCGGAACAGCATCACGACCTCCTTGTGCGCCCGCTCGCTCTCGCCGCCGCCGAGTCAATCGGTGGTGGGCGTCGCTTTGGTCTCGCTCTCGGCGCGTCGCGCCGCCGTTTCCGACCGCACGCAGGCGTCGCTCACCCGCTTCTCGGTCGGCTGCAGGCCGATCCAGGCGCCGATCCGCTCGGGATCGAAACCGGCCTCGCAGCGGCCGCCGACCTTCATGAGAGGTCTGCGGATCAATATCGGGTCGATGATCATCATGACCAGCGCCGCCTGCGGCGTGATCCTGTCGATGTCGATCTCGCCGGATTTGACCTTGGGCGCGGCGAGATTGAACCATTCGCGCACCGGCGTCTCGCCGAAATAGGGCCGCAGGCTGGAGACGCTCCAGGGTTCCGCGAGCAGATTTCGCACCTGCAGCGCATGGCCGGAGGCGAGCAGCAGCGCCTTTTGGCGCGCATTCCCGGAGCAGCCGGGTTTCTCGTAGAAGATCACATCGGCCATACGCCACCTCGATGAGCGACTACCGAAGAAGAAAGCTCGTCTCTTTTATAGCGCATTTTTGTGCGTCGCGGAATGGCGTGATTCGGCGGCGCCGAATTTTTAACCGTTCAGAAACCAAGCGGTCGTGACGGGCCGATGACGGCCGCCGTTCCGGGCCTTTCCGGCGCAGATGAAATCATGCCTCGACGAGGGGGAGCGGAGGGACGGCGCGGCGCTATTCGCTCGCGCCGAATTTGTGCAGATGCGCGCCATGCGTGGAGAGCCAGCCCTCGGCGCGATCCGTCTCCGCGCAGAGGCGCCGCGTCAGCGCCCAGAAGCGATCCGAATGATCGAGATATTCGAGATGGGCGACCTCATGCGCGGCGAGATAGTCGAGCACGAAAGCGGGCGCCATGATCAGCCGCCAGGAGAAGTTCAGCGAGCCCGTCGCCGAGCAGGAGCCCCAGCGGCTCACCGTGTCGCGCAGGCCGACGCTGCGCGCGGGCAGGCCGAGCGCGCGCGTATGGCGCTCGACCGCGTCTTCCAGATCGCGGCGCGCTTCGCGTTTCAGAAAATCGGTGACGCGGCGATGAATATGCTCCTGCGCTCCGGCGACGCAGAGCTCGGATCCCGCTATGTCGCTCGACGCTTCCGCGAAACGCGTCTGGATCCATACGGTTCCGCGCGCGCCGGGGCGATGCGCGATCGAATGGTCGACGCCGCGCAGAGGCACGATCGCGCCGTCGCGGAAGGGAATCGTCTCCGGCAGCCGACGAAGCCGCGCGGAAATCCAGGCGGCGTGACGTTCGGTGAATTCGCGCGCCTCGCGCAAAGAGGCGCGCGCCGGCATTGTGAGCACGGCGTCGCGCGCCGCGAAGCGAACGCGCAGCGTGAAACGCCGCGCGCTGCCCAGGCGCCGCAGCGAGACGGTGAGCGTCTCGCCGGCGTGAGTGACTGTTATGGCGGTGGAGCCCGCGGTTTTGGCGAATCCGTCGCGTCGCAAACGAAGCATGGCGCGATGCTAACGCAAAGCCATGCCGAGTCGCGACAGGGAAGTGTCCGACTTACGCAAAAAAATGTCGACTGTGTCGTCTCTGCGTCGTCGCGTCTGCGCGGCGCGCGCGTCACAAATAGCGTTCGAGATCGCGCGCGGCGTCGGCGGGCTTGCGTCCGACATTGAAGGAACTGACGAAGCGGCCGTTCTTGTCCATCAGATAGACGACGGTCGTGTGATCGACCGCATAGTCCTCGCCGCTCTCGGCCGCCTTCTTGGCGTAGATGCGATATTCCTTCAGCATCGGATCGAGCTGCGCGCGCTCGCCGGAGACGCCGACGATGCGCGGATCGAAATTGGAGAGATAGTCCTTGAGCACGGGGGGCGTGTCGCGCTCGGGATCGACGGTCACGAATAATGCGCCGACATTGGCCTTCGGCCCCAGCGCGAGCAGGATCTCGGAAATCTCGAACAGAGTCGTATGACAAATGTCCGGGCAATGGGTGTAGCCGAAGAAGACCAGGAAGGGCCGGCCGAGAAAATCCTTCTCGGTGACCGTCTGGCCATTATGGGCGACGAGCTGGAACGGACCGCCGATGGCGGCGGCGGGCGGCGGCGGCGGCTTCATGCTGGTGAAAATCACCAATGCGGCGAAGGCCGCGAGAAAGACTCCGCCGATCGCGAAGAGAGGCAGTTTGGGAATATTGCCGCCGTCGGCGCGGCCCTTTCGACTCCGGGCGGAACTCTTGGAGGCGTAACTTTTGGACATGCGTTTGCTTCCCGAAAATTTGGCGTCGTTTCTCGTTTATCGCCGTGACCCGACGGCTCGCGGCCTTGTCGCGATCGCCTGTCGTGAGACCTCTTCGCGCTCGGCGGCCTTTGCGCGACGTGCGCCCTTCGGCGCGGCGCTCCTGCGTGCGATATGGTTCGACGCTCCTCTCTCGCCGCAGAACTTAGCCTGCGGAAGGGCGTTCGCCAAGCGTCGCCGCGTCGCGCGTCGCCGCGTCGAGCGTCGGGCGGCGTGGCCGACGCCGCGGCGCCGCGTTGCAGCACGCCGCAGGAAAACGCCTGCGCGGGCGACGGCTCGATATATAATGTCGGCTCGGCGATTCTCCCAATGAGCGCAGGCGCGAGAACATGAGCGACGACCCGAACGCCAGCCCCGGAAAAATTCTCGTCGGCGCGAATGCCGATGGCGTTTACAATTACCTCACTCTTTCCGTCGGCAATCGCCACGGCCTCATCGCCGGCGCGACCGGCGGCGGCAAGACGGTGACGCTGCAGAAATTGGCCGAGGGCTTCTCCAATGCTGGATGCCCGGTGTTTCTCGCCGATGTGAAAGGCGATCTCGCCGGCCTGTCGCAGACGGGCGAGATGCGCCAGGCTTTCGTCGATCGCTCGCTCGAGATCGGCCTCGCCTATGCGGTGGACCGCTTTCCCGTCATCTTCTGGGACGTGTTCGGCGAGCAGGGGCACCCGGTGCGCGCCACCATTTCCGAAATGGGGCCGCTGCTGCTCGCGCGCCTGCTCGAGCTCAACGATGTTCAAGAGGGCGTTCTCAATGTGACGTTCCGCGTCGCCGACGAGCAGGGCCTCTTGCTGCTGGACCTCAAGGATCTGCGCGCCGCTCTGAGTTATGTCGCCGACAATGCTGGCCGTTTGAAGACCAAATACGGCAATGTCGCGCCGGCGACCGTGGGCGCCATCCAGCGCCAGCTGCTGGTGCTGGAAGCGCAAGGGGCGGAGAAGTTCTTCGGCGAGCCGGCGCTCGACATCGCCGATTTCCTGCGCGTCGATCGCGACGGCCGCGGCGTCATCAATATATTGGCGGCCGACAAGCTCATGCGCTCGCCGCGGCTCTACGCCACTTTCCTGCTGTGGCTCTTGTCGGAGCTGTTCGAGCAGCTGCCCGAGGTCGGCGATCTCGACAAGCCGAAGCTCGTCTTCTTTTTCGACGAGGCGCATCTCCTCTTCGACGATGCGCCCAAGGCGCTGCTGACGGCGATCGAACAAGTGGTGCGGCTCATCCGCTCCAAGGGCGTCGGCGTCTATTTCGTCACGCAAAACCCGCTCGACGTGCCGGACAGTGTGCTCGGCCAGCTCGGCAATCGCGTGCTGCACGCGCTGCGCGCCTTCACGCCGCGCGACCAGAAGGCGGTGCGCGCGGCGGCGGAAACATTCCGGCAAAATCCGGCTTTCGACACGGCGGAGGCGATCATGCAGCTCTCCGTCGGCGAGGGGCTCGTCTCCATGCTCGACGCCAAGGGCAAGCCGGAGATCGTCGATCGCGTGCTCGTCGCGCCGCCGGCCGCGCGCGTCGGGCCGATCACCCCCGAGGAGCGCGCCAATGTGCTGGCGGCGAGTCCGCTGCGCGGCAAATACGACACGCCCATCGATCGCGAATCGGCCTTCGAAGTGTTGCAGAAGCGCGCCGAGGGCCATTTGAGCTCGGCCGGCGCCGGCCCGGCGCGGCCCGGCGAGCAGACGACGCAGGCGAACGCCGGCGGCGGCGTTCTCGGCAAGATCGGCGGCATGGTCGGCGGCGTCGTCGGCGGATTGTTCAAGCGCGAGAATCCCAAGCGCATGTCGACGGGCGAGCTCGCCATGCGCTCGGCGGTGCAATCGGCGGCGCGCTCCATCGGCACGCAGATCGCGAAGGAAGTGCTGCGCGGCGTGCTCGGCGGCATATCGCGCTGATCGCGGCTCTCTCTATTTCTTCGAGCAGGCATCAACGAAGGCCGCGGCGTCGTCCTTGCCGGCCGTGGTCCCATATTGCCGCGTCGTCTTGCCGAGACGATAGCGCAGCTGGCCGCTGCGACCGAAGGAGCGCATGAATTCGGAGCCGGCGTCGACGGTGAAGAGCATGGTCCAGCCATACATATTATTGCTCTCGATCTTGAATTCTAGGTTGTCGAGATCGGGAAGCATTCGGAACTCGGGGGCGCCGTCTCTTTTGATGAGGTCGCCGATCTCGCCGAGATCACCTTTGTCGAGGATGATGGTCGTCTCGACTTCGCCCGAGTGAGCGCGGCATTTGAACGAGAAGCGCCCGACCATATCGGTGCCTTCGGTCGAGGCGCGCACCAGTTGCGCAATCTCTGCATCGCCGTCGAAGCGCCAGCGGTCGTTCTCGACCGTCTGCGCCCGCGCTGCGGCGACCAAAACGGCGAATGCGGGCGGCAAAAACATAATCGGAGGCAATTTCATCGAAAATCCCGCGTCGCTATCGTCAGCCGCGCGCTTCCCGCCCGCGCATGGCGATCAGCCAATAGATCGTGCCGGTCAACGCGCCTGTGAGGAAGAACAGCAGCGCGAAGCGTCCCTCGGCCGCGCTCGCCTCTGCGACGCGAGAGCCCCCGCGCGCGGCGCGGAGAATTGTCGGCGCGGCAGCGGCGAGCAGCGCCGTCGCGCCCGCATACCATGTATAGGCGCGCGCGCCGGCGACCTCGCCGACGAGCGCGACAATGGCGAGCGGCGCCACGCAGCCGGCGATCCCCATCGCCCACAGCACATAGCCGAAGGCTGCGGCGACGTCGTCCGGCTCGGCCCAGAACAGCGCCGCAATGGCCAGGGACGAGCCGGCCTCGCGCGTCGTGGGATCGCTCAGCGCGGCGATGGGCAGGAAGATCATGCCGGCCCCGGCCGCCAGGACGAAGGCGAAAGAGATGACGAGAAGGCGGCGCAGCATAAGGGGATATCAGGGCTCCAGCACCGAATCCCAATAGAGATAGTCGAGCCAGCTGTCATGGAGATAATTGGGCGGGAACAGCCGCCCATTGCGATGCAGATCGGCGACGCTCGGCTGAAACGGCGGCTGCGCCGGAACCATATGCGCCTCATGCGGCAGCCGGTCGGCCTTGCGCAGATTGCAGGCCGAGCAGGCGGCGACGACATTCTCCCAAGTGGTGGCGCCGCCCTTGGAGCGGGGGATCACGTGATCGAAGGTGAGGTCGTCCCGCTGTCCGCAATATTGGCACGTGAAGCGGTCGCGAAGAAAGACGTTGAAGCGGGTGAAGGCGGGATGGCGGGCGGGCTTCACATAGGCTTTGAGAGAAACGACCGAGGGCAATCTGATTTCGAAACTCGGACTTTTGACCGTCTTGTCATATTCCGAGACGATATTGACCCGGTCGAGGAAGACCGCCTTTATCGCGTCTTGCCATCCCCATAGGGACAGAGGGTAGTAGCTCAGCGGCCGATAGTCGGCGTTGAGAACCAGCGCAGGGCAGGCCTGCGGCGAAACATTGGACTGGCGAAAGTGAACGGTCACCTCGGCCCTCTTTCCGCGAATCGATCGGACGCCCTCCAGCCCCCGAGCCGCGGCCATAGTCTATAGGCAGGATGACGCCATTGTGAAGGCTTCTCTCGGCGCCGCGGCGCCGCAGACGCGCGGACCCGCCGCCGCTATTGGTTAATACTATATAAATCAACAGCTTGATGGAATGGCGAGGCTCGGCCGCCGCCCTCTTCTCCCGATTTTGCCGCGATTTCGCCGCCCTGCGGGCAGGCCGTTTGCAGCCAAACTCCCGAAAGCCGGCCAAAACGGGGGAATTGCTCCATTACGGCACGGCGGCAGTATCGGGTTGGAGACGAGGCCGTGTCGAGTATCGCCGATCTTCCCTTTTCGTCGCTCCGTAAAGGCGACGCTCGCGCCAAAGCAGGAGCCGACAGCGCCGCATTGCGCAGCGGCTGGTCGCGCGCCATGCCGAGCCCCAATGCGGCGCTGATGCGCGCCTCCTTCTCGGTGATCGCTGCGCTGGTCGATATGGCGGTCATTCTCGCCACGGCCATCGCCTGCGAGACGCTGTATCACTATTTCGCCTATGGCTATGACGGCTCGACGCTGCCCAATCTGCGGCTGTGCATGTTCGCGGCGATCCTCTTCGTGCTCTCGAATGTGATGCGGCACGAATATGCGATCAAGAATTATCTGACGCTGGAGGGCCATGGCTGGCGCGGCGCGGTTCTGTGGAGCGTCGCCTTCGTCTGCGCCTTGACCTTCGGCTTTCTGGCCAAGGCGACCGAAGAATCCTCGCGCGGCGCCTTCGTGCTCTTCTATGCGACGGGCTTTCTCTCCGTCTATGCGGCGCGCGCGGCGCTGGTCGGCGTGGTTCGGCGCAGCGCCGAGCGCGGCGGCGCCTCGGCGCGCCGCGTGTTTCTCGTCGGCTTCGAGAGCGATATCGACGAATTCACGCGCCGCTATCAGCCCTGGGAGAGCGGCATGAATATCGTCGCCGCCGTGGCGCTGCGCGATCGCGCCGACGCCATGCAGGACGATCTCGCTCTGGCGCAGGCTTCGGCGCGAATGCTGCTGCCCGACGATGTGTTCATCCTCGCGCCCTGGAGCCGCACCGACGTCATCGACGATTGCGTCGCCGCTTTTCTGCGCGTTCCCGCCTCCATTCATCTCGGGCCGGAGCGCGTGCTCGACCGTTTCGCCGATGCGCATATCAACAAGATCGGCTCGATCGCCAGCCTCAATCTGAGCGGCCGCCGGCACGAATCGCTCGAGATCATCGCCAAGCGTCTCTTCGATATCGTCTTGGCGGCGGCGGGCCTCATCGCGCTGTCGCCGCTGCTGCTCGCCGTCGCGGCGGCGATCAAGCTCGACAGCAAAGGCCCGGCGCTGTTTTTCCAGCGTCGCCACGGCTTCAACCGCGAGCCCTTCCGCATCGCCAAATTCCGTTCCATGACGACGATGGAGGACGGCCGCGAGATCACTCAGGCGACGGCCGGCGACAAGCGCGTGACGCGCGTCGGCCGCTTCATCCGCCGCTACAATATCGACGAGTTGCCGCAGCTCTTCAATGTGCTGCGCGGCGACATGTCGCTGGTCGGCCCGCGTCCGCACGCTCTGGCGCACGACCAGCTCTTCGAGCGCAAGATCGCCCTCTATGCGCGCCGCCACAATGTGAAGCCCGGCATCACCGGCTGGGCGCAGGTCAATGGGCTGCGCGGCGAGATCGACTCGCCGGAGAAGATCCGCCTGCGCGTCGAGCATGATCTCTATTACATCGACCATTGGTCGCTGCCGCTCGACGTGTGGATCATCTTCATGACGATCTTCTCGCGCAAGGCCTATCGCAACGCGCTGTGAGGCCTCACACCAGCAGGCCGGCGCGCGCCTCTATGCGCACCGCGCTGCGGCCGCCGCCGCGCTTCTCCACCCTGATCTGCACGGGGATGCGCTGGCGCAGCGACTCCACATGGCTGATGACGCCGACCTTGCGGCCCTGTCCATGCAGCCGCTCCAGCGCATCCATGGCGACGTCGAGCGTTCCTTGATCCAGCGTGCCGAAGCCCTCGTCGATGAACAGAGTGTCGACGAAGGAGCCGCGGCCCTCGAGGCTGCATAGGCCGAGCGCCAGCGCGAGCGAGGCGAGAAAGCGCTCGCCGCCGGAGAGCGAGCGCGTCGAGCGCCGCTCGTCGCAAAGATCGCGATCGACGATCTGCAGGCCGAGATCGGCGGTGTCGCTGGCCGAGCGCTCCAGCCGATAGCGCGTCGTCAGCGTCGCCAGATTGCGATTGGCGAGGGCGACGAGATGCTCCAGCGTCACGCTCTGCGCGAAGCGGCGGAATTTGTCGCCGTTCGCCGAGCCGATGGCGGCGTCGACCTCCGCCCAGCTCTTATGCGTCGCCTCGGCGGCGGCGATCTCGCCGGCCAGCGTCTGCGCGCGACCATGCGCGAGATCATCGGCTGCGAGCCTTTCGCCGATCTCGCCGAGTCGCCGCGCCAGCGCTTCCAATTTCGCTTCCGCTTCGGCGCGGCGCGCGTCCACAATCGCGACATCCTGCTCCGGCCGTCCTGCGCCGCCGAGCGCATCGGCGAGGTCTCTCTCGCGCGCATTCCTCTCTGTTCGCACGGCGGCGAGCGCGGCGTCCGCCGCTTCCAGCCGCGCGCGCAATTGCGTGCGCTCCTGCGGCGAGACGGCGAGCAGGGCGAGCGCCGCCGGCTCGTCCATTCCCACGGCGACGATAGCCGCGGAAAATTCCTGCGTCGCCGCATCGCTTCGTGCCTGCGCGTCGGCGCGCGCGTCGCTCGCATGGATGAAATCGCGTTCGGCGGCGGCGCGGCGCGCCTCGGCTTCGGCGCTGCTTCGCGTCGCGGCGTCGAGCGATTGCCGCGCGAGGAGGCGCGCCTCGTTGCTGCGCGTGCGATGGATCGCCGTCGCTTCGCCGCCTAGCAATTCGCAGCGCTGCGCGCGCAGTTCCGCGAGGGCGCTGGCGCGATCCTCCTTCTGCCGCTTCGCGATCGCCGCCGCCTCGGCGCGCGCGCGCGTTTCGACGCGCAGCGCGATCAGCGTCTGCGTCATCTCCTCGAGATCGCGCTTCATGCGCGCGGCGCTTTCCTGCGCGTCGCGAAAATCCTCGCCCTTCGTCTTCAGCCGGCGCGTCGCGCCCGCGAGATCGCGCTCGAGATCGGCGGCGACGAGACCGCAGAGCGGCAGAAACAGCGCGAGCGCGCGATCCGCGGCGTTCCGGCTCTCCGTCGCGGCCGCGCGCGCTTCGCCGAGGCGCGCCGCTTCTTCGCGCGCAGAGGCGATGCGCGCGAGACGATCGTCGCGCCTCTGTCGGCGTTCCTCCATCGCTTCGGCGAGGCGATCATATGTCTTGCGCAGCGTGTCCATATCGGCGCGCAGCGCCCGCGCGCGCGCGATCCGTTCGTCGAGCGCGGCGCTCTCGCGCTCGATCGCTTCGGCGGCGACGGCGAGCGCGGCCATATCGTCGATCGCCGCCGGCGCCGCTGGCGCGTCATCGCGCCAGAACGCGCGCGCCGCGTCGAAATCTTTCGCGGCCTCTTCTACCTCGGCCTGCGCTTCGCCGCGGCGGCGCGTCGCGTCGTCGGCGCGGTCCTGCGCCGCGGCGCGGCGCCCGCTCGCAGAGGCCATCGCGCGCTCGGCTTCCGCCATTTCACGGCGTAGCGCGTCGCGCCGTGCGCGCAGCTCGGCGATCAGCGCATTCGCCGCCGCGCTCGAATGCGCATGGGGATGCTCGCTGGCGCCGCAGACGGGGCAGGGCGCGCCTTCGACGAGGCTGGCGCGCAGCGCCAGCGCCTGTTTGGAGACGGCGGCGTCGGCGATTTCTCCGAGCCGCTCCACCTCGCCGCGTCGCGCCTCGCACATCTCGAGCGCGGCGCGCGCCGCGCCGAGCGCGCGCGTCTCGCTCTCCTGCGCGGCGTTCGCCGTCTCGAGATCGAGCGTCGCGCGGTGGGAGGTCTCGCGCGCCTTCGCATGACGGCGCATCTGCGTCTCGATCTGCGTGGCGAGGCGCGCGAGCGCGTCGAGCGCGCGGCGGCGGCCGCTCGCCTCTTCCTCTTTCGACTGCGTCAGCGCGTCGCCGCGCGCTTCGATCTGCTTTGCGAGAGTCGCGCGCCGCTCTTTCGCCGCGCCGTCATCGGCGTCGAGCGCGGCGAGCTCGCGAGCGGCGGCGTCGATCTCGGCGCCGAGCTCCTGCATGCGCGCAGCGTCGCGGGCGAGCGACTTCGTCGCCTCGCTGCGGCGGCCGAGCCATTCGGCGATCTCGTTCCAGCGCGTGAGCAGCGGTTCGGCGCCGGCGAGACGCTCCAGCGCGGCGCGCGCAGTTTCGGCTTGCGACTCGGCGGCGCCGATGCGCTCGATCAGCGCCGCTTCCTCGCTCGTCTTCTGCTGCGCGATCAGCGCCGCGTCGCCTGCGATTTTCGTGGCTTTCGCCGCCTCCTGCTCGGCCGCGAGGACATCGGCGTCGAGCCCTTCGGCCTGCGACCACAAAGGCCCGAATGCTTTGAATTCGGCCTCCGCCGCATCGAGACGCACGCGCTTTTGCGCCTCTGCGGCGCGCGCGCCTTCGAGCGCGGCCCGCGCTTTCTCCGAGGTGTCGCGCGCGGCCATCTCATTCGTTGTCGCGCGGGCGAGATTTTGCGTTGCCGCTTCGCGCGCGGCGAGCGGCGCGCGCAGCGGCTCGGCGAGATCGAGGGTCTTCGTCCGTTCGCGCGTTTCCGCCAGTGTTTCCTGCGCGGCGAGCGCCGATCGCTCGCGGCTTTCCGCCTCGGCGAGGCGCGTCTCCATTTGCGTGATCGCCGCATGGCGCAGCAGCAGAGCGGCGGCTTCGTCGCGTTCCCGCGCGGCCTCGGCGCGGGCGGCGGCGGAGGTTTCGCGCTCACTCTCCAGCGCCGCGCGCGCTTCCGCCGGCAGCAGGCCGATCTCGTCGCGGCGGCGGCGCAGATGGTCCAGCGCCTCCAGCGCGGCTTTCGTTCGCAGATAGACGCGCTTGGAAATCTCCGCATAGACCGAGGCGCCGGTGATCTTCTCGAGCAGATCGGCGCGCTCTTTCGAATCGGCGCGCAGAAAAGCGTCGAAATCGCCTTGCGCCAGCAGCACGGTGCGGCGGAATTGCTCGAAGGTGAGATCGGTGAGCTCGACGATTTTGGCGCGCACCGGCTCGACGCCCGAGGCGACAGCCGCGACCACCGCGCCTTCCGCATCCAGACGATGCAGCGCGCGGCTGCGCTGCTGAAGATTGCCGGTCGCGCGGCCGCGAGCGCGCGCAATGTCGCAGCGGGCGCGATAGTGCTCGCCGTCGCGGCCGAGAAAATCCACCTCGGCGAAGCCGCGTCCCGCGCCGCGGCGCAAAATGGAGCGCGGATCGGCGGCGCTCACCGTCTGGCCGCTCGGGTCGGGAACGCTCTCATTGACGCCCTGCGCGGCGACGCGCGGAAAAGCGTCGTAGAGCGCGAGGCAGAGCGCGTCGAGAATCGTCGATTTGCCGGCGCCGGTCTCGCCCGTGATGGCGAAGAGGCCGGCGCCGCGCAGAGGCTCCTTCTCGAAATCGATCTCGAAATGCTCGGCGAGGCTCGCGAGATTTTCGCCCCGGATCGCGAGAATGCGCACTATTCCTCCATCGCGGCGGAATGGAACAGAGTGAGATGCTCCGCCGTCGGCTCGGCTTTATGGGTGAGCGCGAAGGCCTCGCGGAACAGCTCGACCGGCTGGCGTTCCGAAAGGCGCAGAGCGGCGGGCGCCGGCGCCTCCGTCTCGGCGCGCTGCGGACGCTCGACGGTGAGTGAGGCGAGGCGGATCGGAAATTTCTCCGCTATCGCGTCGATCTCGGCGTCCAGGCCGACGATCGGCCCTTCGGCGGCGATGGTGAGGTGAATAAACGGCTTCTCATCCGCTGGCGTCGCGGGATCGAGGGCGAGCGCGGCGAAAGCGGATTCGACATCGTTCCGCGCCATGCCGCCGCGCGGCGGAATGCGCAGGCAGGCTGTCGGACGCGGCAGCGGGACATGCTCGATCGTCGTCTCGGCCTCTCGAATCGTGACGATCGACACGCCGTGACGATAGTCGATCTCGGTCTTGGAGAGCGGAAACAGCGAGCCGGAATAGCGGATGTTCTCGCGCCCGATCGCCTGCGGCCGATGCAAATGGCCGAGCGCGACATAGGCCACATCCGGCGGAAACATGTCCGGCGGAACGGCATGCTCGCCGCCGACGAGAATGCGGCGCTCGGCGCCTTCCGATTCGAGGCCGCCGGCGACATGCAAATGGCCGGTGACGATGAGCGGCGCCGCGCCGATGCGCGCCCGCGCCGCGGCGATCAGCTCGCCATAGAGCGCGCGCACGGAGCGCACGACCGGCGAGCCCTCGTTCTCGCCTTCCAGAACCGGCAGATCGGCGGCGCGCGGATAGGGTACGGCGAGGAGGTGCGCCTCGACCGCGCCGCCGGCGCCGCGCAGTGGCACGAGATGGACGTCGGCGTCGATCTCGCCATTCTTGCGCGCGATCACGCCGACGCCGGCGACATTGACGAGATCGAACAGAGCGCGCGGCGCTTCTATGCGGCCGGCGGGATCGTGATTGCCGGCGAGAAGGACGATGGTCGCGGCGGGCAGGGCGGCGCGCAGCTCCTTCAGCGTGTCGTAGAGGAGCTTCTGCGCCTCGGCGGAAGGGTTGAGGCTGTCGAAAATATCGCCGGCGACGATCACCGCATCGACGCGGCGCTCGGCGGCGATGGCGACCAGCGCGCGCAGGACCTTGCGATGCTCCGCCTCGCGCGGCCAGCCTTGCAGCTGCGCGCCGAGATGCCAATCGGCCGTATGGAGGAGGGTGAGCAGCGTCCTGTCCTTCGCGTCTTCGTGGCTCGATCTACCATGAAGACGCGGAAGACAAGAAGGCGGTCAGCGCTGCGGAGCGGGCTTTGGCCACAGGCTGGCGCCGGAAGGGCCGACGCCGGTCTCGAGCAGCAGGACCTCGCCGTCCTTGGCCCAGCCGAAATGAACCGTCTCCGCCGGCACGACGATGGAATCGCCCGGGCCGAGGACGCGTAGCGATTTCTCGTCGAATTCACCGCCGACGCCGGCGTGGAAGCGCCCGGAGATCACCGTCACCAGGCGCGCGTCGGGATGCGTATGCGGCAACGATTTCGCGCCGGCCGCATATTTCACCGAGAGCGCATAGAGCGCGCCCGGCTGCGTCGCCGTTCCGCTCACCGGCGCGGCGACGACGCCCGAAAAGATCGGCACGGGCGCATATTTCAATTCGCTCTGCAGCACGGCCGGCGGTGGGCCGTCGGCCAGCGCCGCGCCGGCGCAGAGCGCCAGCGCGAGGCCGAGAAGATTGCGAGCGCGCATGAGGCCTCCGTCAGTGGAAGAGGACGAAGGTCTTCTGCAGCGTGATCGACACGCCCCATGCGAGCGGAATGCCGACGGCGGCCCAGGCGGCGAAGAGCAGAATGCGCGAATTGCCGTTCTGCGCGGCGGCGGCGCGGCGCGCATCGGCCGCGGCGGCCTCCGCAGCCTGTCCTTCCTCGACATAATCCTCGAAATCGGCGTGCGGCTCTTTTTCCTCCGCGACGACGGCGGCGACGCTGGTCTTCTTCTCCGCCGCGACCTCCTCATCGGTCATGAACAGCTTCTCGGCGACCGGCCGCACGGCGAGATCGCAGACGAGGCCGAGAACCAGCAGGCCGGCGAGAATATACATGGTCTGATTATAGACCGCATCGCGCGCGACGCCGTGGTCGAGCTGATAGTCGCGCAGATAATTGACCAGCACCGGACCGAGCACGCCCGCCGTCGACCAGGCGGTGAGCAGGCGGCCGTGAATCGCGCCCACATAATGCGTGCCGAAAATATCGGCGAGATAGGCGGGAATAGTGGCGAAGCCGCCGCCATACATGGACAGGATCACGCAGAAGAACAGCACGAAGAGCACGATATTGCCCTGCTGCGCGGCCCATGGCGCGGTCGAATAGAGAATAATGCCGAGGATGAAGAAGATCGCATAGGTCGTCTTGCGGCCGAGCTTGTCGGACCATGTCGCCCAGGCGAGGCGGCCGCCGATGTTGCAGAGGCTGAGCAGGCCGGTGAAGCCGGCGGCGATGGCGGCGATCTTCGCCTTTTGCGCCGCGTCGAGCTCGGAAAAGCCGATGTCGAGGCCGATGAGCTTGCCGCCGAACACTTCCTGCAGCATGGGAGAGGCCATGCCGAGCACGCCGATGCCGGCGCTGACATTGAGCATCAGCACCGCCCACAGCAGCCAGAATTGCGGAGTCTTCCAGGCGACGTTCAGATGGACGTGGCGGCTCGTCACCATCTTGTTGGCGGCCGTCGTGGACGGCGCCCAGCCCTCCGGTTTCCAGCCCTCGCGCGGTACGCGATAGCCGAGCGAGCCGCCCACCATGAAGACGAAATAGATCGCCGCCATCGTGACGAAGGTCTGCCACACGCCGACCGAGCCGGGCGTCGCGTAAAAGGACATCAGCCTGTCGGCGAGCGGCGCGCCGATCATCGCGCCGCCGCCGAAGCCCATGATCGCCATGCCGGTCGCCATGCCGCGCCGGTCCGGGAACCATTTGATGAGCGTCGAGACCGGCGAAATATAGCCGAGCCCGAGGCCGATGCCGCCGATGACGCCCGAGCCGAGCCACAGCATCCAGATTTGATGCAGATAGACGCCGGCAGCCGAGATCAGCAGGCCGCCGCACCAGCACACCGACGCGGCGAGGCCCGCCTTGCGCGGGCCGGCGGTCTCCAGCCAATGGCCGAACACCGCCGCCGAGGAGCCGAGAAAGACGAAGAACAAAGTGAATGTCCAGCCGAGCATGCTGATCTTCCAATCGCAGCTCGTGGCGAAGACGCTGGCGAAAAACCCCATATCCGCGGGGCAGGCCTTGGGCTCGGCGCCGCCGACGACGCGCGACAGCGGCAGCCAGAACACGCTGAATCCATAGGCCATGCCGATGCACAAATGCACGGCGAGAGCCGCCGGCGGCACCAGCCAGCGATTGAAGCCGGGCGCTGCGATGGAGCGCTCCCGGCTGAAAAATTGCCGGGACGGCATTGCGGCTACCGACATCAAATCCTCCAAAAGTCGAGCCGCGCTTCGCGTGGCGTCGTGAGCGTTCCCCCGAACGCCGCTTCCGCAGCGTCCGCTATTCCTAGAGACAATGCCGAGGGCTGCGACTTTTTCAACTCTTTCTATCGGAAAATCGCCACAGCGCCGATCGTCGATCAATGTGCTTTTCTCGTCGCTTTATTTGATTTCTCTATTATGACGCCCATCCGCCGGATTGGACGAGAGCTTTCTATCGGCCGACCGAAATTCGCGCGTGACGCCAATGTTTTTGCGCTTGCGGGCGGGCTTTTGCGTCCATATTCTGTATGACAATATGTAACTGCCGTATATAGCCAAGGCGCGCATGGGAGCGGCGGCGCGCATCTCGAGGCCCTCGCCATGCGGTTCGGCGTCTTCTCCACTTACGAAAACCCGCAGCAGGATTTCGCGCGCTGCTTCGAGACGCAGACGCGCCTCGTGCGCCATGCCGAGGCGCTCGGCTTCGAGGAGGCCTGGGTCGCCGAGCATCATTTCGAGCCGGACGCCGCCTGTCCCTCAATTCTCACGCTTCTCTCCTATCTCGCCGGCGTGACGAGCACGATTCGGCTCGGCTCGGCGGCGGTGCTGCTCGCTTTCCGCAATCCGATTCAGGTGGCGGAGGATGTCGCCACCATCGATCTTCTCTCCAAGGGCAGGTTCGATTTCGGCGTGGCGCGCGGCGGACCGTTCGAATTGCAGAATCGCCATTTCGGCGCCGGCAAGGATTCGACGCGGGAGATGACTCTGGAGGCGCTCGGCCTCGTCAATCGCCTGCTCTATGAGGACAGAGTGACTTTCACCGGCGCGCATTACGAGGCCAATGGCCTCAGCCTCACGCCGCGCCCGCTGCAAAAGCCCATTCCCACCTATCTCGCCACCACCACGCCGGGAGCGATTCGCTACGCCGCGCGCAATGGCCATGGCGTGATGGCCGGCCCGCCTTTCCCCATAGAGCAGATAAAGGAGACCTTGCGCATCTATTGCGAGGCCGCAGGGCCGGAGGGCGATCCGCGCTTCACCATGGCGCGCTTTTATTTCGCCGCGCCGCGCCGCGAGCAGGCGCTGGCCGAGGCCATTCCCTTCCTCTCCCGCTTCGCCGAGCGGATGCGCGGCAATTTCGCCCGCCAGGACGGCGCGGCGCCGGCCTCGCTGACCGAGGAGGGGTTGCTGCAACGCTCGCTGATCGGCGATTTCGACGAAGTGGCGGAGAAGATCGCCGCCTATCGCGAGGAGACGGGCGCGCGGGCGATATTGCTGAAGCCGATCTCGCGGGATCCGGAGAAGAACTTGCGCTCGCTCGAGGATTTCGCGCGGCATGTGCGGCCGATGCTGGGCTTGGAGGCGGCGGCGGCGCAGTGAGGGGCAGTCGAAAACGGCGTCTCATCGAATTTCGATGTTCTCTTCTACCGCATTGACGAACCTATATCCATCCAAGATACGAATTTGCGCCTCGTTTTTTTTCATTGCAACACGAATTACGGCAAACTCGGTTGGATTACGTTTCGCGAATTCTGCGGCGAACGACAGGCATTCATGGCTGTGGGTTGAAATGAAGAGTTGGCAATCATAATGCCGCGAAAATGATAGCAAAGATTCCCATATTTGAGACAAGTGTGAGTAGTGAAATCCATTCTCGAGCTCATCTATGAGTACAATTCCTCCAGCTTGCTTTGTAATAGAAAGCAGTATCGATACGAGCTTCGTGATCCCGCTGGACATAAGAGAGAGGGGAATTTTCTTCGGTAGCCCTGTGATAGAGGCGCATAGAACGGGAGATCCTCCGGCTATTTCTACAGAAATACCAGATATTGACGGATAAATTTTAGAAAAATGTGTCACAAATTGAGCGTCGCTATAATGCTGGCTCAAATGCGAAAATTGACTCAGCGTTTCTTGGTGTGATAGAGGCCTGTTTGCTGAAATGAGAGAAATATTGACATGCTCACCTAATGCTTTTGTAAAACTTATTTCGCTATTTCGAATTTCTGGTTCGACGATATCTTCGACTTCGCCATTGAGTTTATATATGAATCGGATTGGTGATCTGAGTGGAATTGTCTGTGGAGGAACGCTAGGGTTGTCTCGACGTGGAGATGGTGGTCTGGTTCGATTTTGCATTTGAATAGTTACAGACCTGTTCTCGTCTTGCTTGCCTTTCATAGAAATAAGTGCCTGCTTATTGGTGTCAAATGCAAAAAACAGATCGGAAAATAGCGCGTCCCAAATATCCGCCTGTTCTGCGCTCAAATGAACTCCTTCGAGACCGCGCCAGCTGCGAGTGCTCACGGCAAGCTCCGGGCTAACTCCTCGAACCAAAAATAACCCTTCGAGAAGGGATGTCTTTCCCGTTCCATTATCTCCAACGACAACATTGACGCGCGTGCAGCCGTCCACTTCCGCGTCTCGAAAGCAACGGAAATTTCGCATAGAAAAGGAGTTGACCATCGGTTCCCCAAAGACGCCGCTATATCAACGCGATCCTGGACGAGACATCGATACCGGGTGATAGACAGCGATAATTGGTGATGTTCACCGGGATTGCCCGGGATCAGCCGCGATCAGCCGGGATCGTCCGCCTTTGGCCGCGCCGTCGCTTTTTCTTCGGCGGCACCGGCGGCAGGCCTCGCAATACATTCATGTAGCGGAAAATCGACGACTTCGCCGGGGCCCGTTCGGGGGAAAACCGGGCGGCGATGGCCGCCGGCATCTGTCCGACCGGCATCGTCCCGAAAATCGACCGCAGATACGTGGCGACTTCCGGGTCTTTTTCCCACCATGGCCGCCGGAACAGGACGACGGTGAACTGTTCGACCACGGTTGAAGGCTCCTTCAAGCCGGTTTCAATGGCCATCCGGCCCGTCGTGAAGGCTATGGTGGCCAAGCCCGCGGGTTCCGTATCGGATGTTGGCGGCGGCTCGGCCGACGCCCTCCAATTCGTGCCGGAGCTGGCGGGCGAGGCTGAGAGCTTTTTCCAGGCCTGCGGTCTCTACGCTCGGCTCGGCCTTGACCTCGAGGGCTTCCTTGATCTCGCGCCCGACCTCGCGCGCCTTGTCGCGGCCTTCCTCCATTTTCGTCGCGTCGACCTGCGGCGCGGCAGGCTGAGGGGCGGGCGCATCGGCGAGGGTGGGGACTTTCTGCGGCTCCGGGAGGTTGCGCGGGTCCGACCACCAAGGCAGGGAAATTCCGTGAGAGCGCCACCACTCATGAGCCCTGCGGGTGATTTCGGCCTCTTTTCGAGCCAATATCTCGGGCGTCCAGCCGAACGCCTTTTCCTCCGCCTTGCCGAGCGCCCATTGTCCCGCCCATTGGACGGCGCCGAGCGCGAGCCCAGTGCGGAGCGTGGCGCCGACGCCGCGCGCAACCTCGAGCACGCGCTCCACTCCGCCGGCCCCTTTGACGAATTCCGTCGCGAAATCGCTCGGCGCGCCGATGACTTTCGAAGCGGCGCCCGCGCCGTTCCTGAGAGACAAGAGAGCGTTCGCGCCCTTGGCGCCCGCGAACAGTCCCCCGCCGACGGCGGCTCCCGAGAGGAGCGTATCCACCCATGGCCGATCCTTCGCGACGTTGGATTCCCACCAATCGAGGAGGGATGTCACGCCATGGAGCCCAGAGGTTCCTGGCCCCATGAGCGGTTCGGCCGACGTGCGCTTGAAATTCTCGAGTTGGCGCTCGAGAGCCTTGAAAGCGGTCGCGGCGTCCTTGTTTTTCCACACGTCCGCCGCTTCTAACCCCATGGCTTGCCTCGAAAGCGCGGTATCCTTGTCGATACGGCTCTTATTGGCGCGATAGAAATCGAAGAGTCCTCGAACCGAGGGGTTTTCCATCGCCCTCGACGACCATGCGTCGATCTGTTCGTCGCTGTAACCGGCCCGTCTCAACTGTGGCAGCGCGATTTCATGAACCCACTGAAATGGGTTCGTTTTCGCCGTATTCTGGCCCAGAAGCGCGCCGGGTTTTATGCCTTTCAAATTCCCTTTGCTGTCCAGGTCGACATATCGCGGGTCTTTCGCGTCCGGGACAAACCCCGCGTCGACCCATGCTTGCGCGGCTTTCGGCGACATGCGCCCGCCGATGATTTCCTGAAAGAACTGCCGTTGATCGACGCCGGCGGTCGAGCCGCCGATCGCGGCGATGAGCGACGCGGCGGGGCCGGCGATGTAATCGAGCGACAGATTGCGAGCGCTGAGAGAGCCCGTGTATTTGCCGAACTGATACCAGTCCTCTGGCTTCACCGTCTTCTTGAAAGCGTTGGCGACCTTTGCGAAGCGCTCGAGATATTTTTCCGCATCGTCCAGAGTGTTCGCCGCGCCGAATTCCTCGAGCGCGCGAACGATCGCCAGCATTCCCTTGCCGGTTCCGGCGCCGGGGTCTTGCGCCTCGACGTTCGCTCGATATCGGGTCAATGGCTCTTGGAATTCGAGCGCATGTTCGAGCGAGCCGAGAGCCGGCGTCGTCTCTATGATCTGCTCTTCGATCTGACTGCGATCGAACTGTGGAAACAGCGAGGAAACGCGCCGCGCCTCGGCTTGCGCCTTGGCGATATCGGAGGCTTTGAAACCGGCTGTTTCGAGGCTGACGGCGTTTCGGACCGCATTGGCGCCGGCGCTGGCCTCGTCTTTGAAAAGCTTCAGTCCCGCGTGTGCAGCGGCGAAGCCGGCGGCCGCGCCTCCGAGCCTCGAAAGTACGCTGTCGACGCTCCGCAGCTGCTTTTCGTAATCCTCGGCCTGCTCTTGCGCCTTTTTGATCGCCTGTTGCTGCTCGAGCCAGACGCTTGCCTTGACGCCGCCGCCGCTGGTGCGTTGCGCGTCGATCTTTGCGGCCGTGCGCTGAAGCTTGTCGAGCTCGCTCTCGACACCGCGAATTGGCCCTGTCGCCTGATCGATCAGGCGCAGGATCATTTCGACATTCATGGCCATGGGGAGTCAGCCTCGAGCATGGAGGAAGCGAACGGCCGCGCTCTCACGCGACCGCCCGCTTGCCGGCCTTCATTCCTCGGTCTCGCCGTTCATGACGCGCGCGAGAGCGTTGATGCACGTCAGAAAGTCGGCGGCGTGCATCGCCTCCAGCAATTCCCGCGGCGCATCCGAGACGATGCTGAGAAGAAGATGCGCCGGGCGCTTCTGCTCGGACAAATAGCGGACCATGTCGCCACCGTTCGGAATGCGAAAGACGAGATTGTCGCAAGCGACGCCGCGAAACGTGAAGGGATGTTGCAGCGGAATCGAGACGCTGCCCCAACCATCCTCCTTGTCCATGTCGCGGAAATGATCGGAAACCGCGGGCGGCTCCAAGGTTTCCGTTTCGGGTTCGAGGGCCGAAAGTCTCGGGTCTGTCATTTTCAAAGCCTTGTCAAAGAGGGGTAAAATCAAATCGCAATGTTTGCGATCCGATCAGTCCAGGAAGGGCGAGACGATCAATTTGGCGCTGTCCATCCAAATATTGCTTCTGCCGTTCTCCACCAACGCCGCTTTCAGCAGCTCCAGAGCTGCCTGTTCCAGGCTGGGGCCGACGATGAGATGTGTGGGCGTGATCCCCAACAAGCCCCCAGTGTCGCCGCGCAGGCTTTGCATCGAATGGCGTGCGGCAGCGTAGTTCGCCCAATCGAGCGCGGCTTTGGAGCCGAACGCCAGTTGCCACAGCCCGTAGCCGGCGTTCACCCTTCCGCGCACCCCGTAGAGATATTCATCCTTCAAGACGACGCGCTCGGAATTATGCGTATTGATCGTCTGAAACTCATAGGGAAGACGCTCTTGCCACACGAAAGACCGGATAGGCTTTGAAGCGTCGATCAAGAACCAAGCCGGGCCGACGCCCGGCTGCATGTTCGAGACGAGCACCTCGTCACCGGCATTGTCCATTTTGAGAGGATGCTCCGCGTCGAAGAAGTTCTGTCCGTCATAGCACTTGCTCTGAAACCCCATCTGGATCAGCTCGAAGAGCAGCCGATCGGGATGGAGCGCCGTCGTATCGCCCATCTGTTCGAACAAAGGCGCGAACAGGCCGTATTGATCGTCTTCGATCGCAATTCGGGGAACGATGACGGTGCTTTCGAAGAGCCGGTTCTTGATCAGCCAGCCAAAGGCTTTGAGCTGAGTTATTTGTCGATCGCCGATCCATTCGCGAAGCTGCGGGAATTGTCCGAGCCATGGATAGATCGTCTCGCCGGACGTCGACTTAGTCTTCATCGCGATTTCGAGGGCGCGGGGAGACGCGGCTTTCAGCCCTTTCTGAAAGCTCGTCTGGTAGGCGGTGGTGAGCATGTTCAGCGTCTCGGAAGTGATGAGCATTTCCGTTCCTTTCAGTAGTCGGAGGCCGCTTCCGGCGGCGCGGCATGATCGATGCGCTGTAGCTGGCCTTCGCTTATCAGCCAGGCGCGAGCGCGGACGACAGAGCGTCTGTGACATCTGAGACGCTGAGCGATTTTCGCGATGCTCATTCCCGCCAGCGTCAACTCTTTCACGCGCACGATCCGCACGATGAACGGAACCATGGGGATCATGACATTTTCCCCCATAGGGAAAATGTCGTCACAAATCCTCCACGCAATTTCCTCATCCACGAAATCGAGGAGCCACGAGCTTTTATTCGCCAAAAATCCCTTGCCATTCGGAAACCAGACCAATACGCCGCCTTTCGCTTCGGCGATCGCAACAGCAGGTTGAAGGCCCGCGATCTCACCGATTTGCCTCAACGGCTCGGGCAAATGACAGATGAGACGAGCTTCCAGAGCGTCGTTGCCGAGATCCAAATAACGGTCGGTCTGCTTCGACATGTTCACCTCGATGGAGAGCAACCCGCAAAGCGGGTTGCTCTCCCCGCCGGCCTCTCCGCCGATGTTCAGCCGAGCGTAGAAACAAGCGGAACCAAGCGAACTTAGACGGGCCGGCCGCCGCCAACTGCCGGAGACAGCTGTCTCCCGAAATGACTAACGGAATAGATTTGTCAGGGGCGCGGGCCGGGCTCGGCGATTTGCTCGAGCGTTGAAAGGCCATTTTAAGCCGTGGGCGCGATTCGCTCGACCATCGGCTACCGCAGTAGCGGAAAGGCGGGAGGCCTCCTTATAGGCCTCCCGCGGTGTTTGTCACTTTGCGCGCTCAGCCTCTTTCACGGCGAGGTAATCCTCGGCGTTGATGTTCATCTGCTCGACGATCGCGCGCTCGGTCGCCGCGAGCGCCGATTGCGGCCCGCCGGACTGCTTTCCGATGTTGGACACGCCGAACAGCGACGGCATGTCGGAGACGAACGCCTTGAAGCGCTCGACGCCGCCTTCCGCGCGGCAGCTCGCGAGGTGGTAGTCCTTGGTGGCCGGCGTGACCTTGCCCGCTGACATGGCTTCGCTCACGAGGCGCTCGATTTCCGCCTCGCGCCTCGCCGAGACCGCATCCTCTATCGCTTTTTCGGCGTTGAGCGCGCGCGCCGACATGGCGTCGAAATCGGCGCACGGGACGAAGAGCGACAGGTCAGCGGAATTCGTCGCGGCGGCCGTCTTCAGTCGCTCGATCGCGGCGACGAAGTCGGCCGGCGCCGCGTCGGCGGCCACGTCGAGCGCGTCCGAGAGCGCCGCGCGCAAGTCCGATTGCCTTTCATCGACGGCGTTGAGAGCGACCATTTCGAGGTTCGGCCGGTTCACCAAGCCGGCGCCGGCGAGCGAGACGATTTCGCCGCTCGCGCGATTGTGGAGGAAGGTCGGGGAGAGGAAGCGATATTCGCGCGCCTCGATCGCGGCCTTGGCCTTTGCAGTCCAGCCGACGCGGCCCCACAGCTCGCCGCCGCGGACCTCGAGCGCCTCGATCCATCCGGCGGCCGGCGCCGGATGGCCCTGCGGCGCGAGCCGGTCTTGCCCATGCTCCCAATCGATCGGCAGCGGACCCTTGCGGCTATTGAAGGCCGCGACCAGCGCGCCGGCGTCGGGCAGTTTCCATCTGCGGCCGTCGCGGCCGACGATATCCGGCCCCTTGGGGAGCAGCTGCGCCCATTCCGGCGCGCCGCCCTCTGCGGCAAGCGCCAGCGCCTCGCCCTCGAGGACGGGAGAGGCGTCGCCGCAAAGCGCTATCTCTGCATTCGGTTTTTGAAAGGCTGGCCTTGTCCGAGTCATGATATCCTCACTTCCGTGATTTCCACACGCGCGCCGTTCTCCCATCGAACAAACCCGAGGTTGAATTGTGCGTGCATAAGCGCTCTGTCGCAGTCCGAAATCATGTTTTCCAAGCACTTGCGGTGGACTTCCAGAAAGCGCTCGAGCTTTTCCCGGCGGGCGTGGTCATCCGAGCCGAGAGCCGACTGGTCGATGATGTCCATCACGCCGAGCATGTCGCGTATCGCTCTCAGGCCGTCGTCCACCAGCTTGAGGTTTTGCTTCGCATCTTCCATTTCGTGGGCGCTCGGGCCGTCGTCGAATTTGATCGGCGCGGGCTTTTTGGCGTAGGCTGTCTTCGGTCGCTTCGTCATAGGGTCTATCCGGTTCATGGGGCTGCGATCATCGCGAGGCGGGGGGCCACCCGCCTCGCGTGCTGCGCTTTCAGTTCGGCAAGGCGCCGCGGCCGTCGATCAGCCGGCTCACGTTCTCGGACAGCGCAGCCTGATTTCTGTTGCAGGCGTCCAGCCAAGCCTGATGCCCCTCGGTCAGGACGTTGCAAATATCCGTGAGCGCGAAGAGATGCGCGCGGTGCTCTTCGATGATGTCGACGAGCGTCGCGGGAGGGAGCGCGAGAAGCGTCTCACGCAGTTCGGGCGTCGTAGCGGCAGGTTTCATTTCCAGAGTCCTTTATCGAGAAATTTGCCATGAACGCGGCGACGCATACGACACGGGCCAATCACGCGGCCCGCGAAAGCAGCCTCAAAGCGTGCGTGCCCTTGATCCAGGAGACGGCGCGCTTGATTTCCTGAAGGCGCAGCGGCCCGTCTTCGGCATAGACGCGCGCGGCCTCGAGCACCTGGACAAGCTCGCGAATGGACGTGTTGTGGCCGAAGTCGACGCAGGCCGCGTGCGCGTCCTTGCCGAAGACGTCGAAATCGACTGCGATCGTCTGGAAATCCTCGGGCGTCGGAGCATTGAGAACGACGCGCTTCGCCACACGGCTCGAGACCTGATCGAAGGCCGCGCCGGTGGCGCGCTGGCGCTTCAACAGCTCTGCATTGCCGCAGATGAGGACGGGAACGCCGAAACGCGAGGGAAAGTCGACCACTTCCTTGAGCAGCGCGAGCGGAATATTCTGCGCTTCGTCGATCAGCAAAATGTCGTCGAATTGCGGATGCGCCAGCCAGCCCTCGATAATGTCCCACAGTCTCGCCGTGCTCTCGGCCTTCGTCGTGTAGCCGAGGCTATTCGCCAGCAAGGACGTGAACGCTCGCGGGGTTTGCCTTGCGCCGCCGACATAGATCGAAAACGACGGGTGCGACTTCGCGACGGCCTCGAGCGCCGTGGTCTTGCCGACTCCCGGCGCTCCGGTGACGGCCGCCGCCTGTTTCATCGTGCGAGCGTAGGAGGCCGCGTCTTCGATCGCGGCGACGATCGATGTTTTGCTGATGCGTCTCATGTGTTTTGTGCCTTCCGCGCTTCGAATTTTGCGAAAAACTCTGCGCCGAGCGCGAGCTGTTCTTCGGCCTCTCGCCGTCGCGCTGCATCTTCGCGCTCGCGCTTCGCCTTGGGGCTTTCCTTCACGCGCTTGATGATGTCCCGCGCTGTGTCGGATGTTGTGACGACGCCAGTGCTCGGCGCGACCGGCGGCGCCGGCAGCATCGCGGCGAGATGCTCCGCGTCCGCTATCGGGTCGATAGAATGCGTATCCTCGGCGAGGGTGTGTATTCCCTCGCGCGCGAGTTTTGTCAGGCGCCCGCTTTCTTTCGCTCCCTCGCGATCGTGAAAATCGAATGCCTGCTTTGGGGCCGCCCATCCGAGGAAGCGTTCTTTCTCGTCGTAGACGGGGAGATTGGCCCAATCGTCGTATTTCGGGACGCGAATGAGAACGTGGTCGCCGGGGTATGAGGAAATGGCGTCGCACGTCCATTGCCGTCCCGCATGGGATATGCCGGCACGGCCTACAGCGACGCGTTTCAAAACAGAAAAGGCGACGATGAACGCCTCTTCGTCGATTTCGACCCGCTCAAATCCGGTGTCGATTTGTTTCTGATAAGCCTCGAAGGGCGACAGCCCTTTCAAAATCCGTCCCTTTTGCGGCATGTGATGGTAAATGTGGACGTTGTTGGCGATGTGTCGGAAGAAGGCTCCTTCGTCCAGCGGCCACGAAACCGGCTTGCGTCCGCCGTTCGCTATTTTCGACGCCATGCGGTTGCCGCCGATTTGGCCGGGTGTGGCCCCGAGATAGTTTTGCTCGAAATTGGCGAAGAAACCTTCGAGGATCGCCTTGCCCTGCGGATTGTGCGGGATAGAGTGGACGATCACCTGCCGATCGTCGCCGCACCTCAATTTGAGCAGATCGGCGATAAAGTCGACATTGTAGAATTCCGACCCGTTGTCGATACAGATCGACTGGGGGACGCCCAAGCTCTTCATCGCGCGCAAGAGGCTGGCGCTCACGTGCGAATTTGTTATTCCCTTTCCCTTCGGGAGGATCACAACATCGATATGCACGCGTAGCGTCGCGGCGTCGATCCAAGTGATGAAAACCGCGTGGCGCTGATAATCGGCGGACTCTTTGAGGATCACGTCGCACTTGTGGCAATCGCCGAACCATTGCTCATTCGCGACAAGGGCGTCATATGAACGCCAAACGCGCTCTCTCTTGTCCTCGAACGTTTTTCGATCCGTGTTTTTGACATGGATCGACCGATAGAGCCGCTCGCTGCCGACGAAGTGATGAGGAACTCGGCAGAGACCGGGCGGCGGCTCGAAGCCGGCTTCGCGCGTCATTTTTTCCAGCGCGAATGAGGCCCTGAAAAGAATGGCGCCTCTCTTGTAGCCATGCGCCCAATAGGAGCGGATGTCTTTTTTGAGCTTTTCCGCGATCTCGCGCTTTTTGGCGTCATCGAAAGGGACTTGCTGGTCCCATTCTTTGGAAAGGATGACGCTCTTCACGCCCGCGTCGCGCCGCTTCCGCCGCACGAGCGCGGCGGCGCCCTTCGCCTCGTATTCCGCGAGATAGCGGCGAAGCGTGTTGACGGAATAGCATCGGAAAGCATTCTTGCCCTTTATGTCGATCAGCGGGCGCTTGCTCAGTTCCTCGAGGCCCTTCGCCCGCGCGACCGAGCCCTTGCGGAGTGTGAGGAGCTTGTCGAACTCGGGTCCGAAAACGCCAATGATCGCGGCTATGTCGGTCTTGAAAGAGCGGGGCTCGGCGGGCTGTGAAGAGGCTTTCAAACGCTCTTGAAGGCCGAGCGGAAGGCTGTCGGCGCGGACTTGGAAATTTGTTCCCTTTCGCCCGCCTCGTCCGGGGATTTCGCGGACCTCTAGCACCTTCCCAAGATACGGCTTGCCAGCTTTGGCCCGTCCGAGCGCCTTGCGAGCCGCGCGGGGTGTGATCCCGCAAAGGTCCGCGAACCCGTTCGAGTCGAGCCAATCGGCGCTCATATCAAGCTGCCTTCAAGGAAACTGCTTCGAGAATGCGTGTGCGCAGTGACCTTGCGGCCGGCCCGTCCCTTCCCCCGGTGAGCGCGGCCGTCGCCCATTGGCGTGATATCCGATTTTCACGGCACCATTTCGCAAATGAACCGCCCTGTTCTACAAAGGCGGCTCGAACGCGAATGAGGAGTTCGGGAGACGGAACCATGGATTGCATCCGACTTCGTATTTGAGGTCAAAATGCAATCTGATTGCGTTTCGCTATCGTGTCAAGGCCATGCTGAAGAACTCCACCGCCACCTTTTTGGAAAAAGTCAAATTGGCGCTCGGCACCGACCGGGATGCAGATTTGGCCGCTCGCCTTGGTGTTGGAAAAAGCACTATCGCGAGTTGGCGACTTCGTGAAGAAATACCAAAGAAAAAGCTTAAGGTAATAGAGGAGCTTAGCGGTATAAGGTTCGATAGCGTCCGCACAGACACTATCGAGGGCAACAGCGTTGTGCTTTCTGTGACGAGGATTGCATATCTCCATGCCGTTGGAGTCGCTTTTAACTCATCCTCTCCGCACTCCATAAATGCAATTGTTTCGTATTTGATCGCAAATGAGCAAGAGCTTCTTGAAAAAATAGTAAGCCGTGTGCAATCTGAGGCAAAGCACCAGCTGACCGAAGATGATCTAATCTCGTTGGTCCAGCGGGCCTACGACGGCAAGTTCATGAGCGCGGGCGAGCTTACGGGGGTCATTCGTGTCGAACAAGGTTCCTCAATTGGTTCCTCAAGCGATGGCCCGCCAGACGAGCGGTTCCTCAATCCGAACGGTAAATAGCGCCTTATTTCAAACCTTTACGGCCCGCAGCATTCCCGAATGATGGTTCCTCAATCGGTTCCTCAATCTGCCTCATCTATATATCTGAATTTACTAGCTTTGCTGACATGGATTTCCAAATATCGATGTCCGGCGCGCTCAAATAGCGATGGCCGCTCCAATCCTTATAGCGCCTCCCGTGAGAAGTGGCGAGTACGGGACGAGCGCAATGTCCACTTGCGGAACGCAGGGCGAACGCATAATGTCGTGTTCATGATTTGTTTATGAAGCCGCGCCAACATAAGTGGAAGCGCGCCGCAGGCGGGGCGGCGCCGGGGGGCTCCTATGCTGACCAAGAAACAGAGCGATTTGCTGCGCTTCATCCATGAGCGGCTGAAGGAGACGGGCGTGCCGCCCTCCTTCGACGAGATGAAGGACGCGCTCGATCTGCGCTCCAAATCCGGCATTCACCGGCTCATTCTCGCGCTCGAGGAGCGCGGCTTCATCCGCCGCCTGCCCAATCGCGCCCGCGCGCTCGAGGTGCTGCGCCTCCCTGAATCGGCGACGCCCCGCGTCGCCGCGCGCGGCGGCAAATTCTCGCCCTCGGTCATAGAGGGCGCGCTCGGCCGCGTGCGGCCCGTCCCGGCCGGCGAGCCCGAGTCCGATCAGCAGGTGGCGATCCCGGTCATGGGCCGCATCGCCGCGGGCACGCCCATCTCCGCGCTGCAGAATCGCAGCCACACCATCAGCCTGCCGCCGGATATGCTCGGTGGCGGCGAGCATTTCGCGCTCGAGGTGCGTGGCGATTCGATGATCGAGGCCGGCATTCTCGACGGCGACGTCGTCGTGGTGCGCAAGCAGGACAGCGCCGACACCGGCGATATCGTCGTCGCCCTCATCGACGACGAGGAGGCGACATTGAAGCGCCTGCGCAAGCGCGGCGCGTCAATAGCGCTAGAGGCCGCCAATCCGGCTTATGAGACGCGCATTTTCGGGCCCGATCGCGTCCGCATCCAGGGTCGTCTGGTCAGCCTTCTGCGCAAATACTGAAGGGCGCGCGCCGCCACGATCTCGCCGCCCTTTGCCGCCATGGTCCGGCCTCGCGCGCTATTGGCGCGCGGGCCTGTCGGCGCGGCCGCCCTTTCGAAAGAAGCGCGCTCCGTCGCGCGCGACCGTGCGGCCCGGCCCGCCTCTTTCTGCCCCGCCTCTTTCTGCATGGACGATGGAATGTCGCACTCGACCGGCCCAATGCGCGAAATCGAAGGATCGAAACCCTCGAGCCTCGGCCGCCGCCTGCCTTTCGCGCGCCTTTCCCGGCGCTGGCTGATCGTGATGGGCGCCGTCGTGACGGTGGCGCTCGGCGCGGCCCTCGCGCCCTGGACCTTCTCCACCAGCGCTCTGCTCGAGGAGATTTCCGGCCAGCTCAATTCCTCCGCTGGTCTCTTCATCGCCGCCAAGGGGCGCTCGACCTTCTCGGTCCTCCCCCGTCCGCACATCACCATAGACGGCATCGCCTTCGCGGACCCGACCGCGGCGCTCACCATCGAGGCGGAGCGATTGCACGGCAATGTGCTGCTGCTGCCGCTGCTCGCCGGCCGTCTCGAGATCGCCGACATAGAGCTCGTTCGCCCCGCCATCGAGATCGATCTCGACCGCAAGCCGATGAGCGCGGCAGGCGCCGCCGTGCGCGCGGCGGCGGCGCGGCCCTCGACTGCCGCGGCGGAAAAGGCCGATCGCGCCCGGCTCGGCGGCGTCGCCATCGTTTCCGGCGCGGCCCATGTCAAATATGCCGGCGGCGAAGAGACACTGCGCGACATAGAGGCCAGTCTCGACTGGCGCACGGTCGGCTCGCCCGCGACGCTCGACCTCGCCTTCTCCTGGCGCGGCGAGCGACCGCGCGGCACGCTGTGGGTGCTCAAGCCCGGCGCCCTTCTGCGTGGCGAGCAAACGGCGGTCACCGTGCGGCTCGATTCCGACAGCTTGCGGGCGGAGGCGGAGGGCTTCGGCCAGCTCGGCCCCAAGCCCCGCTTTATGGGGCGGCTCACCGCCTCCTCGCCCTCGCTGCGCCATGCGCTCGCCCTCGCCAATGTGAGCGCGCCGCTGCCCGGGCCTTTCGAGAATGTCCAGCTTTCCGCCAAAGCCAGCGTCGGCCTGCGCGATTTCCAGCTCACCGATCTGAAGCTCTCGGCCGACGACAATGAGTTCGAGGGCTCCTTCGGGCTGCGCCACGAGGGCGACAAGCCGATCGTCCATGCGACGCTCGCCAGCAATTACGTGTCGCTGAAGCCGATGGTCGCCGATCTGCCGCCGCTCTCCGGCGCCGACGGCCAGTGGAGCCGCGACGCTTTCGTTTTGCCGGATATTCAGAACGCCGATGTCGATCTGCGCCTTTCGGCGACGCGCGCCCGCGTTCTGCGGCTCAATCTCGAGGACGCCGCTCTGTCGCTGCTGCTGCGCGGCGGCCGGCTCGAGCTCGCTCTCGCCGAGGCGGCGGCTTATAAGGGAACCGTGAAGGGCCGCGCCATTTTCGCCGCCAATGCGGCGGGCGCGCTGGAATTCCACGCCAATGCGCAGCTGACCGGCGTCGACGCCGGCGCGCTCGCCTGGGACGCCGCCGCGCGGCCCGATCTCGGCGGCGCGCTGGACGCCAATTTCACGCTCGACGCCACTGGCGACAGCGTCGCGCAGCTCATGCGCGATCTCGACGGCCGCGCCACCCTCACGCTGAGCGAGGGCGAGGTCGACGGCATAGACCTGGAGCGCGCGCTGCGCCGCATCGACAAGCGGCCCTTGTCGAGCGCGATGGACATTCGCTCCGGTCACTCGCTGGTGGATCGCGCCAGCGCGACCATCAAAATCGTCAAGGGAACCGCGAATATAGAGGATGGCCAAGCGCATGGGCCGGGCTTCGCGCTGGCCTTCGCCGGCCAGGCGCGCATCCCGGAGCGCAGCCTCGCGATGAAGGCGCAGGCCAATGAGGCCGACGCCGCCGGCAAGCCGCGCGAGAAGGGCGTGCAGATCGGCTTCGATCTCTCCGGCGCTTGGGACGATCCCGTCTTCGCGCCGGACGCCGCCGCGCTGATCAAGCGCTCGGGCGCCGCCGCGCCGCTGCTGCCGCGCGTGGAGCCGGAGGGTGGGGCGGCGAAGGAGCGGTGAGGGTCGTCTCGAGCCACTCGTCGACGGTGACGGCAACCGAGCGCTTCTGCTATAAAACGCGGCGTCCATCCTCGGTTTCGAAGTGGCGCACATGACTGACGAATATTTCTCAAATCGCCTGCTCGACGGCGAGCGTGTTCTCTGGTCGGGCCAGCCGGCTCGCGGTCTGTCGCTGCGTAATCGCGACGTTTTTCAAATCCCCTTCAGCCTGCTCTGGTGTGGATTCGCAGTGTTTTGGACGATTTCCGCCAGCCAGATGAACGCGCCCTGGTTCTTCATTGCCGTGGGCGGCTTCTTTGTTTGCATGGGGCTCTATTTCGTCGTCGGTAGATTCCTGTTCGACTCTTGGCTCAGGAGCGATATGCGCTATGCCGTCACGAACTTGCGCATTTTGATCATGCGACCGGAGCCTTTCGGACGATTCACGGCGCTCGCGCTCGACCGGCTGCCGGCGGTCGATTTGAATGAGCGCATCGACGGAAGCGGCTCCATCCGCTTCGGCGCCCCGGCACCCATATGGGGAAACCGAGGCTGGACGGATTTGACGCCCGCGCTCGATCCTACGCCGCAATTTCTGATGATCGACGATGCGCGGCGTGTGTTCGATCTCATTCAAGAAAACGCGAGGAAAAGCGCGACGGCGTGAAGATCGACCTTCACCCGGCCCCGCCTCCCTTGGCGCGCCCGCGCGTGATTAGCGCCGAAAGGCCGAGCGCGACGGCCACGAAGCCGAGCAGCAGCGTCGAAATGGCGTTGACCTCCGGCGAGACGCCGAGCCGCACTTGCGAGTAGATGCGCATCGGCAAGGTGGTGGCGCCGGGGCCGGTGGTGAAGCTCGCGATCACGAGATCGTCGAGCGAGATGATGAAGGCGAGGAGATAGGCGCTGACGACGGAGGGCGCGATCAGAGGCAGAGTGACGAGCGCGAAGGCGCGGACCGGCGTCGCGCCGAGATCCATCGCCGCCTCCTCGAGCGTGCGGTCGCAGCCTTTCAGCGCGGCGTGGATCATCACAGTGGCGAAGCACATTGTAAAAGATGCGTGCGCCAGCACGAGGGTGAGAAAGCCGCGCTCGACGCCGAAAGCGACGAAGACCAGCAGCAGGCCGAGGCCGAGCACCACTTCCGGCATCACCAGCGGCGCATAGATGGAGCCCGCGAAGAGCGTGCGCGAGCGGAAGCCGCCGAAACGCGCCAGCGCCAGCGCCGCCAGCAATCCGTTGAGCGTCGCGATGAGCGCGGAGAGCGCAGCGGCGGAGAGGCTGATCTGCGCGGCGCGCAACATTTGCTCGTCATAGAGGAGGGCGGCGTACCATTTGGTGGAGAAGCCGCCCCACACTGTCACAAGCCGCGAGGCGTTGAAGCTCATCGTCGCCAATATGACGATCGGCCCATAGAGAAAGCCGAAGCCGAACAAAAGCGCGGCGAGGCGCAGAAGACGCGCGCCGCTCATCCCGCGCCCTCGCGCAATTGCGCGCGCTCATAGAGAAGAATGGGGACGAGCAGCAGCGCCAGCAGCGCCACCGCCGTGGCGGAGGCCGCCGGCCAATCGCGATTGGCGAAGAAATCATTCCAGAGCGTGCGGCCGATCATCAGCGTGTCGGAGCCGCCGAGCAGATCGGGAATGACGAACTCGCCGACCGAGGGAATGAAGACGAGCAGCGCGCCGGCGATGATTCCGCGGCGCGACAGCGGCAGAGTGACATGCAGAAAGACTTGGAGAGGCGTCGCGCGGAGATCGGCGGCGGCCTCGCGTAGCGACGCGTCCTGCCTCTCGATCGCCGCATAGAGCGGCAGCAGCATGAAGGGCAGATAGGAATAGACGATGCCGACGACCACCGCGCCGCTGGTCGCGAACATCGGGACCGGCGCGTCGATGAGGCCGAGCGCCATCAATGCGTGATTGATGATCCCTTCGTCCTTCAGCAGCGTGATCCAGGCGTAGACGCGGATCAGAAAGCTCGTCCAAAAGGGCGCGACGGCGAAGCCGATGAGCACGGGGCGCAAGCGGCGCGGCGCGCGCGCTATGGCGAGCGCGAAAGGATAGGCGATGAGAAGGCAGACCAGCGTCGCGACGCCGGCGATGGTCAGCGAGGAGAGATAGGAATCGAGATAGAGCGAATCCTCGGCGAGGCCGCGATAGGCGTCGAGGCCGAGCTGCGAGAGCTTCTCGAAAAAGCCGGCGAGGCCGGCGCCGTCGAAGACAGGCTCATAGGGCGGGCGCGCCTGCGCCGGACGCGACAGCGAGATTTTGACGATCAGCGCGAAGGGCGCGAGGAAGAATAGCGCGATCCAGGCATAGGGCGCGGCGATGACCAGCATCTCGCCGCGCGTGAGCCTGCGTCTTTTGCCGCCCTCCTGCATCATTCGCTCGCGAAAATGCGCCCGGCCTCGGGCGCGATGGAGATGCGCGCCGCATCGCCGACGCAAAAAGGCGCGCCGCTGTTCGCGCCGCGCGAGACGCGCAAGGTCCCCCCGCCGGAAAGGCGCAGGCGGAAATGCGTCGTCTCGCCGCGAAAGGCGACGTCTTCCACCACGCCGTCCAAGCCTGCGTTTTCTTGCGTCGCCGGCGCGATGGCGATCCGCTCTGGCCGCACGGCGAGCACGGCTTTCGCGCCTTGCGAGAGACCGCCGCCTTCCGCCGGCAGACGGCCGAAGGGGCCGACGAAGGCGCCCTTCTCGATGTGGCCCTCGAGGAAATTCATCTGGCCGATGAAGCTGGCGACGAAGCGCGTCGCGGGGCGCTCATAGACCTCTGTCGGCGCGCCGATCTGCTCTATGCGACCGGCGCGCATCACAGCGATGCGATCGGCCATCACCAGCGCCTCGTCTTGATCGTGCGTGACGACGACGAAGCTCGTCTTCAGCCGGCGCTGGATTTCCTTGATCTGGAATTGCGTCTCCTCGCGCAATTGCCGATCGAGCGCGCCCAAGGGCTCGTCGAGCAGCAGCAGCCGCGGGCCGGGCGCGAGGGCTCTCGCGAGCGCCACGCGCTGGCGTTGGCCGCCGGAGAGAAGGTCCGGCCGGCGCTCCTCGACGCCCTCGAGCCGCACGATCTGCAGCAACTCGGCGACGCGGGCGGCGATCTCCGCTCTGCCCTTGCCCTGCCGGCGCAGGCCGAAGGCGATGTTCTCGAACACCGAGAGATGCGGAAACAGCGCGTAGGATTGGAACATGAGATTGACCGGCCGCCGATGCGGCGGCGCGCCGCTCATATCGGCGCCGCCGATCTCGATGCGGCCGGCGTCCAAGGTCTCGAAGCCGGCGACGAGGCGCATCAGCGTTGTCTTGCCGCAGCCAGAGGGGCCGAGCAGCGCGAAAAACTCGCCGGCGCCCACCTCGAGCGACACGTCCTCGAGCGCCGCGATCGCGCCGAAGCGCTTGGACGCGCCTTTGATCGAGAGTAGCGGCGCGTCGGTCATTTCGCTCCTGTTCTCGGATCGAAGGCGCGAGCCGAAAAGGCTCGCCGATTGCCGTCAGCCGTCCCGGCGGAAGGCCGCGCGCCAATGGCGGACCATGGCGTTCGTCGCGGAAATATCCTCGAGCGTCTCGCAACGCAAGCCGCCCACGGCGAGCGCTTCCATGCGGCTCGGCGGCAGCGGCCAGGGCGGGCCGCCGATCTCCTGGCCCTCGTCGCGGGCGCGGGCGATGACCAGCAGCAATCCGCCCGGCGCGACGAGGCCGGCGAGCGCCTCCGCCGCTCTATCCAGCAGCGTGTCGGGCAGGGCTTGCAGCGTGTAGCACTCATGGACGAGATCGAAGCCGCCGCGCCATTCCTCCGGCGCGGCGAAGAGATCGGCGGCGCGATAATCGACGTCGCTCTGCGGAAAGCGGCGCTTCGCCCAGGCGACGGCGTCCCCGACGAGGTCGAAGGCGGTCACATTCGCGCCGGCGGCGGCGAGCGCCTCGGCGTTGTCGCCGAGCCCGCAGCCGACATCGAGCGCGCGCAGACCGTCGAGGCGTCGGGTCGCGAGCCAGTCGGCGAGCAGCGGATGCGGCGCGAGATGCGCCCATGGCACGCCGGCGGCGTCGCCCTCGGCGAGGCGATAGACGGCCTCGAACCAATCCTTGCGCTGCGGATCGGCCTCGACGCCGCCGGGCCTCTTATGTGGGTCGATCTCGTCGAGACGGGCGCGCGCGGCGGCGCGGCGCGCGAAAAACTCTTCGGTCACGCCTGCTTCTCCCATTTGCCTTCCTCGCTCTGGCGCCAGTAGGAGAGCGTGTGGCCTTCCGTCTTCAGCTGCCGCCATTGCGCGCGCGCGGCCTGCACCGCCGCTTCGTCATTGCCGTCGAACATGAGTATTGCGCGCGCTTCCGGCGCGCTCGCAGAGTCGGCGAGCACGGGGGAGAGCTCCGCATTTTCGACGAAGAAGCGGACATGGGCGCGATTGGGATTGTCCGCGCCGATGGTGAGGAAGATCGGCTGCGTCTCGGGATCATCGTCCTTGGCCGAGCCATGCGGCAGAAAACTCTCCCCCGCATAGGACCAGAGCAGATCGTCGAGCGCCTCCAGCCGCCGCGCGCTGGTCGCCTGCACCACGACCCGCCAGTCGCGCGCCAGCGACAGCTCGAGCAGCTTGGGCAGAGCGCTCTCCAGCGGGAGGCGCTGGAGATGGTAGAACCAGACATCGGTCATGGCGTGAGCTTCCATGCTTCGCGCGTCGAGGGGCTATGGGATTTCACACGTCGCGAAACACAATGGCCGTCATGGCCGGGCTCGTCCCGGCCATCCACGCCAAGCAGCTGCGAAACCCAAGGAAAGCGCCCGCGATCCACGGATTCATTCCACGGCCGGCGTCGTCGGAGGGGCAACGTTCCGCTGAGCATTTTAGACGCCTCGGCCTCCTGGCGTGGGTGGCCGGGACAAGCCCGGCCATGACGCCGCGGGTGCGAGCAGGATGGCGCATTCGACGGCGCTCGAGGGGGAAGCTCCGCGGCTGGGGTCCTCGTGCCGCCGCTCATCGTTCCAGCTCGCATCTTATCGGCACATGGTCGGAGGGCTTCGCGCCGGCGCGCAGCTCCTTGTCGATTGTCACGCTCTGCAAGCGGTCAGCGGCCTGCGGCGAGAGCAGAAGATGGTCGATGCGAATGCCATTGTTCTTCTGCCAGGCGCCGGCCTGATAGTCCCAGAATGTGTAGAGGCCGGTGGCGTCGGTGGAGGCGCGCAGCGCCTCCGTATAGCCGAGGTTCAGCAGCTCCTGGAATTTGGCGCGCGTCTGCGGCAGGAACAGCGCGTCGCCGGCCCAGGCTTTGGGGTCATGGACGTCGCCGGCCGCGGGAATGACATTATAGTCGCCGGCCAGAACCACGGGCTCCTCCAGCGCCAGAAGGCTCGCCGCATGGGCGATGAGGCAGTCCATGAAGGCGAGCTTATAGGTGTATTTTTCCGTGTCCGGCGGATTGCCATTGGGCAGATAGATGCTGGCGACGCGCAGCGCGCCATGATCGGTGGAGACGACGGCTTCTATGTAGCGGGCCTGCGGATCATGCTCGAATTTCGGCAGGCCGCGCACAACCTCTATCGGCGTCTTGGACAGAATGGCGACGCCGTTGAAGGTCTTTTGCCCATGCGTCTCGACATTATAGCCGAGATCCTCGATCTCGGCGCGCGGGAAGGCTTTGTCCTCGCATTTGATCTCTTGCAGGCACAGCACGTCCGGCGCGACCTCGCGCAGATAGGCGGTGAGCGGCTCCAGCCGCTGGCGGACGGAATTGACGTTCCAAGTGGCGATGCGCAAGGCGGGCTCCCGGTCATGGACCGGACCTCGTCATAGCGCGCGCGCCGCCGGAATGAAACGTTCCGCTCCAATTGTCGTCACAGGCCGGCGCTATATGCTCGCCTCGAGCCTGGAGCCCCCGAATGTTCGTGAAATCCCACGTCACCACCGTCGTCTTCGATGTCGGCAATGTGCTGGTCGATTGGAATCCCCGCTACCTCTATCGCAAGCTTTTCGACGATTCGCAGGCGATGGAGCGATTCCTCGGCGAGGTCTGCACCTCGGATTGGAATCTGGAATTGGATCGCGGCCGCCCCTTCGCCGAGGCGGTGGCCGAGCGCATCGCGCTCTATCCCGATCTCGCCGATCTCATTCGCGCCTATGACGCGCGCTGGGACGAGATGATCGCCGGGCCGATCTCCGGCACGGTGGCGCTGCTGGAACGGCTCGCCGCGCGCGGGACGCCGCTCTATGCGCTCACCAATTTCTCGGATGAGAAATATGTGGAGACATTCCCGCGCTTCGATTTTTTCCAGCGCTTCGCGGGCGTCGTCGTCTCGGGGCGGGTGGGGCTGCTGAAGCCCGACGCCGCCATTTATCGGCTGCTGCTCGAGAGCTATGGGCTCGATCCGGCGGCCTGCATTTTCATCGATGATTCGGCGGCCAATGTGGAGGGCGCCCGCGCTGTCGGCATGCATGCGACGCGCTTCGAGAGCCCAGAGCAGGTCGAGCGGGATTTGCGGGAGCTGGCGCTGCTGTGAAGGGCGCGCTCACCCCCCCATAGCGGCGGAAATTTCCGCGACGATTCGTTCGGCGGCGGCGCGCGGGTCGGGCGCCTGCGTCACCGGTCGGCCGACGACGAGATGGTCCGCCCCGGCGGCGATGGCCTCGCCCGGCGTCATCACGCGCTTCTGATCGCCGAGAGCTGCGCCGGCGGGGCGCACGCCCGGCGTCACCAGCGCCATTCGCGGCCCGACCAGAGCGCGTATCGGCGCCACTTCCTGCGGCGACAGGATCAGCCCGTCGATTCCCGCATCCTTCGCCTGAATAGCGCGGCGTGACACCAGCTCGGCGACGCCGACGGAATAGCCGGCCTCGGCGAGATCGGAATCGTCATAGGAGGTCATCACCGTGACGGCGAGCAGCCGCAGGCCGCGGTCGCTCGCGCCCAGGCGGGCGGCGCGCATCGTCTGCGGAAAGCCGTGAATGGTGAGGAAATCCGCGCCGAGCCGGGCGATCTGCCGCGTCGCGCGCTCCACCGTCTGGCCGATGTCGTGCAGCTTCAGATCGACGAAGACTTTTTTGCCGCCGGCCTTCAGCTCCTCGACCAGCGGCAGGCCGCCGCCATAGGCGAGCTCCATGCCGATCTTGTAGAAGGAGACCGAATCGCCGAGCCGCGCGACGAGCGCGCGCGCCGTCTCCACGCTATCGACGTCCAGCGCGACGATGAGGCGATCTCGCGCCGGGATCGTCGCGCCGCTCGCCATCTCAGCCGGCCTTGCGGCCGTAGCGCCACACGCGCGCTGGCGGAATATTCGCCCAGACCTGCGAGCCCACGGCCGTGAAGGCGGAGCCGTTCGGATGGCGTTTCAGCGGCATGGGCGAGAACAGGCCATAGGTGAACTGGATGATGATGCCGCCCGGCGCCATCATCTCGAAGCCCTGGTCGAGCAGGCGCAGCCGGTCCGATTCGGGCTGGTTGAGCAGCGGCAGGCTCGAGACGATCGTGGAGATCGGCCCTTCGACCTTGCCGGCGAGCGTCTGCTTCAGCGAATAGGCGTCGCCCTGCACCACCTCGACGCCCGGAAAGCGCTGGCGCAGGAGATCGCAGAACGCGGTCTCATATTCGACCAGCAGCAGGCGCGAGGCGGGAACCCCATGCTCCAGCAGCGCCTGCGTGACCGGGCCGGTGCCCGGTCCGAGCTCGACGATCGGCCCCTCGCGGGAGAGATCGACATAGCTCGCCATGGCGCGGGCGAGCATAGGCCCCGAGGGCGAGACGGCCCCGACGCCGCGAGGATTTTCCATCCAGGACCGCAGAAAGCGCGCATTATCGGCGAGAGCGGATTTCAGTGGCTCGATATTCAGTGACACGCTGAGACAGCCCCTCGATCGTTCCAAACGCGCGCGACCATGTATGAGGTCGCACGCCCGGTCAATGGCGTCCGCCTCATTTGCCGAACAGCTCTTTCATCTTGGCGAAGAAGCCGGTGGCCTCGGGATGCGTCTGGTGGGACGATTCCTCCTCGAACTCGGTGAGCAGCTCGCGTTGGCGCTTGGTGAGATTTTGCGGCGTCTCGACGCTGATCTGCACATAGAGATCGCCCGATTCGCGCCCCCGCAGCAGCGGCATCCCCTTGGCTTTCACCTTGATCTGCTTGCCTGTTTGGGCGCCTTCGGGGATTTTGATCTCGGTCTCGCCGCCGTCGATCGTATGCACGGTGATCTTGCCGCCGAGCGCCGCGCGCACCATGGAGATCGGCACGCGGCAATAGAGATCGGCGCCGTCGCGCTGGAAGAAGGTATGCGGCTTCACCGACAGGAAAATATAGAGATCGCCGGATGGGCCGCCGCGCAGCCCGGCCTCGCCCTCGCCGGCGAGGCGGATGCGCGTGCCGTCCTCGACGCCGGGCGGCACATTGACGGAGAGCGTGCGCTCTATGGTGGCGCGGCCGGTTCCCGAGCAGACGCTGCAGGGATTGTCGATCACCTCGCCGCGGCCCTGGCAGGTGGGGCAGGTGCGCTCTATGGCGAAGAAGCCCTGCTGCGCCCGCACGCGGCCATGGCCGGCGCAGGTCGGGCAGGTCTTGGGCTTGGAGCCCTTTTTGGCGCCGGTCCCGTCGCAAGCCTCGCAGGAGACGGAGGTCGGCAGCTTCAAAGTCGCGGCCTTGCCGTGGAAGGCCTCCTCCAGCGTGATCTCCATATTGTAGCGCAGGTCCGAGCCGCGCTCGCGAGCGGAGCCGCGGCCACCGCCGCGCCGTCCCATCACCTCGCCGAAGAGATCGTCGAAAATATCGGCCATGGAGGCGGCGAAGCCGTCGCCGCCGCCGAAACCGCCGCCGCCTTGCTCGAAGGCGGCGTGGCCGAAACGGTCATAGGCGGCGCGCTTCTGCGTGTCGGAGAGGCATTGATAGGCCTCGTTGACCTCCTTGAAGCGCGCCTCGGCCTCCGAGTCGCCGGGATTGCGGTCGGGATGATATTGCATCGCGGCCTTGCGAAAGGCGATCTTGAGCTCGACGTCGGTCGAGGTCTTGGAAACGCCGAGAATCTCGTAGAAGTCGCGTTTGGACATGGGGTCGGTCGATAGGAGTTGAGGAAGGCGTCCTGCAGGCGGGAGGCGCCGAGGATCGCAGCCGATATAGGAACTCGGAAAATTTGTTACCACGGTTTGACGGACGCGCCAAAGTCGTGTTTCCGGACCCGCTGGGGTCTTTCGCGCCTCGGCGAAATTGCGCCTCCAACCTGTTCGTCAGCATCTGACTGTCAGCGCGAAAAGCGTGGCAGGCCGTGAGGCGACGTCGCCAAGCTCGCTCCCGCCTGTCTTTTTCCCGCTCGTAGGTGGCCGGGTCGGGCGCCGCGAATTTTGTGCGTCGCGAATGTTGGCGGAGGAATGCGCCCTCGCTGACGCGAAGGCGCCGCCGTCTCCCGAGGAGCGGGAGACGGCGGCGCCTTTTCTTCCGGCGAACCGGTCTACTTCACTTCTTCTTCTCGTCGCCGCCGACTTCCTTGAAATCCGCGTCGATGACATCGTCCTGCGCATGGGTTTCGCCCGCCGGGGCGGCGCCTTCGGACTGCTGGGCCTTGTACATCGCTTCGCCGAGCTTCATCGAAGCCTGGGTCAGCTCATTGGTCTTGGCCTTGATCGCCTCGGCGTCCTCGCCCTCGAGCGCGGTCTTCAGCGCCGCAATGGCGGCCTCGATCGCGCTCTTGTCGGCGGCGGAAACCTTGTCGCCGAACTCGGCCAGCGACTTCTCGGCCGAATGCACGGCGGCCTCGCCATGGTTCTTGGTGTCGACGAGCTCGCGACGCGCCTTGTCCTCGGTCGCGTGCGCCTCGGCGTCCTTGACCATCTTGTCGATGTCGGCGTCCGACAGGCCGCCAGAGGCCTGGATGCGGATCTGCTGCTCCTTATTGGTGGCCTTGTCCTTCGCCGTCACATTGACGATGCCATTGGCGTCGATGTCGAAGGTCACCTCGATCTGCGGCATTCCGCGCGGCGCCGGCGGAATGCCGACGAGATCGAACTGGCCGAGCAGCTTATTGTCCTGCGCCATTTCGCGCTCGCCCTGGAAGACGCGAATGGTGACGGCGGTCTGATTGTCTTCGGCCGTCGAGAACACCTGGCTCTTCTTGGTGGGGATCGTCGTGTTGCGGTCGATGAGACGCGTGAACACGCCGCCCAGCGTCTCGATGCCGAGCGACAGAGGCGTCACATCGAGCAGCAGAACGTCCTTCACATCGCCCTGCAGAACGCCGGCCTGCACCGCGGCGCCGATGGCGACGACCTCGTCCGGATTGACGCCCTTGTGCGGCTCCTTGCCGAAGAACTGCTTCACCACCTCCTGCACTTTCGGCATACGGGTCATGCCGCCGACGAGCACCACTTCGCCGATCTCGGCCGCCGAGAGGCCGGCGTCCTTCAGCGCCTTGCGGCAGGGCTCGATCGTGCGCTGGATGAGGTCGTCGACCAGCGCCTCGAATTTGGCGCGCGTCAGCTTCAGGGTCAGATGCTTCGGGCCGGAGGAGTCGGCAGTGATATAGGGCAGGTTGATCTCGGTCTGCGTCGCCGAGGAGAGCTCTATTTTCGCCTTTTCGGAAGCTTCCTTCAGGCGCTGCAGGGCGAGCTTGTCCTTGGTCAGGTCGATGCCCTGCTCCTTTTTGAACTCGCCCGCGAGATATTCGACGAGGCGGCTGTCGAAGTCCTCGCCGCCCAGGAAGGTGTCGCCATTGGTGGACTTCACCTCGAACACGCCGTCGCCGATCTCCAGGATGGAGACGTCGAAAGTGCCGCCGCCGAGGTCATAGACCGCGATCGTGCCGGAGCCCTTCTTGTCGAGGCCATAGGCGAGCGCCGCCGCCGTCGGCTAGTTGATGATGCGCATCACCTCGAGGCCGGCGATCTTGCCGGCGTCCTTGGTGGCCTGGCGCTGAGCGTCGTTGAAGTAAGCGGGAACGGTGATGACCGCTTGCGTCACGGTCTGGCCGAGATAGGCCTCGGCCGTCTCCTTCATCTTCTGCAGGATGAAGGCGGAAATCTGCGAGGGCGAATATTGCTTGCCGTCCGACTGCACCCAGGCGTCGCCATTGGGGGCCTTGACGATCTTATAGGGGACGAGGCCGATGTCCTTCTTGGTCATCGGGTCCTCGAAGGAACGGCCGATGAGGCGCTTGATCGCGAAGAAGGTGCGCTCCGGATTGGTCACCGCCTGGCGCTTGGCGGGCTGGCCGACGAGACGCTCTCCGTCCTCTGTGAAAGCGACGATGGACGGCGTGGTGCGCGCGCCTTCCGCGTTCTCGATGACCTTGGGGCTCGACCCTTCCATGACGGCCACGCAGGAATTGGTCGTGCCGAGGTCGATGCCGATGATTTTAGCCATATCGCCGTTCCTTTCGTTCATTCGAAATCGGGTCCCGAAGCGGCCCGTATGTCGCCGATCCCTCGGCGGCTCGCATTTTCAGCCCGCCGCGCATCGGCTGTTCACCGTCCCTTCAGATTGTAATCGGCCTGCATCGGCGCAAGTGCCCTCTGAATAGAGAGTGCGCTCTGCATATAGAGTGCGGCGGGCATATAGAATGAAGCCTCCGGCGCCGGCAAGCTCCGTCGCAGCCGCGGCTTCTCTCGCATTGCGAGCGGCTTTATCGCTCCCGTCCGCTTTCGCTTATTCTGCGGCGAGTGATTCGCGAAGCGAAGGTCGGCCGCGGCCGAGCTCGCGTCCATTTTCGAACTTTGGTTGCGAACGGACCGAGGCGTGCTTCTCCAATCGATCGAACCCATCGTCCCGATCGTCGTCGTCTTCGGAGACGCCGGCTTCGTCCTGCCGGCGAGCGTCGGCCTCGCCGCGGCGCTATGGGCCGCCGGCGATCGCCGCGCGGCCGTCGCGTTCCTCGCGGCCATCATGGTCTGCGGCGTCATGGCGACCTTCGCCAAAATCCTCTCCATGGCCTTTGGCCCGCCGGCGCTTCACAGCCCGAGCGGCCACGCCGCGCTGGCGGCGGCCTTCTTCCTGCCGCTCTCCGCAATTTTCATGCGCGTTCGCGAAAAATGGGCCGGAATTTTCGCCGCTCTCCTCTGCGTGGCCGTGGCGGCGCTCGTCGCCATCGGCCGGGTGGCGCAGGGCGCGCATACGGAACCGGAGGCTTTCGCCGGATTTTTCATAGGCTTGGCGTCTTTCGGCTTGTTCTTCGGCCTCGTCCCCGCGCGGATCTCGATCGGCGCTCCGGCTCTGATCGTCTTCTTTGCCGCGGCCGTCGCCATCCACGCTCATATAGGGCTCACGATAGAGGTGGAGGGGCCGCTCGAGCGCATAGCGACACGGCTCGTCCAGATGCTGGCGCTCTAGCGTCGCGTCGCCTCGCCTCGGCGGCGGCTCCGGCTGTTTCGCTTGCGCTTTCACGCGGGGCCGCCGAGGGGCGCGGGCGACGCCCGGCAATATTTGATTTCCGACACGAAGCGTGCGATTCGACGCGTAAGGACAGGCGTTTTTTGGCGGAGACTCGCCGCAATGAAGAATAGTCGATCGTTGTTGCGGTCTGCGTCGGCGTTATGCGTTCTCCTCTTCCTGTCGGCTTGCGACAATTCCGGCGGCCGCAAGGCCGACGGGCCGGCGCGGGTCGTGCTGGTCGCGCCGGTTCATTACGCGCCGCGCGCGCCGACGCGCCAATTCGTCGCCGCCATCCGTCCCCGCGTCGAGACCGACCAATCCTTCCGCGTCGCCGGCAAGGTGGTGCGCCGCCTCGTCGAGAATGGGCAGTCCGTAAAGGCCGGCGATCTTCTGGCCGTGCTGGACGAGGCCGATCTGCGATTGCAGAAGGAGCAGGCCGAGGCGGAGCTCTCCGCCGCGCGCATGGCGCTGGAGCAGGCCGCCGCCGACGAGCGCCGGGCGCAGACCTTGCGCAAGGACGGCTGGACCGCGCAGGCGGCGCTCGATCGCCAGAAAGCCCAGGCCGAGGAGGCGCGCGGCCGCCAGCAGCGCGCGCTGCGGGCCGTCGAGCTCGCCAAGAATGCGCTGGATTACGCCTCGCTGCGCGCCGATTCGGGCGGCGTAGTGACGGCGACCTTCATCGAGCCGGGGCAGGTGGTCGCGGCGGGGCAGGCGGCGGTGCGCGTCGCTCGCGCCGGCGCGCTCGAGGCCGTCGTCGCTCTGCCGGAGGCATTCGCCTCCGTCGCCGGAGCGGGGGAGGCGAGCCTCTTTCTCTGGTCCGATCCGGGCAAGATCTATCGCGCCAGCCTGCGCGAGCTCGGCGCCTCCGCCGACGCCGCCACCCGCACCTTCTCCGCGCGCTATTCGATCGTCGGCGCCGATGAGAAGGTCGGGCTCGGCATGAGCGCGACGCTGACGCTCGCCGGCAAGGATCAGGGCGTCGCCGCGGCGCTCCCGCTCGCCGCTCTGTTCGATCAGGGTTCCGGCCCCAGCGTCTGGAAGGTGGAGGAGGGCGGCAAGCTCACCCTCGCGCCCGTCTCCGTGCTGCGCTACGAGGCCAAGACGGCGCTCATCGCCGCCGGCGTAGCCGAGGGCGACCGCGTGGTCGTGCTCGGCGCCCATAAGCTCGATCCCGGCCAGCGTGTGCGTCCGGTCGACGCCGATAGTCTGTGAGGCGCCGGATGGGCTTCAATCTCTCGCTCTGGGCGGTCAAGCGTCAGACGCTCACTCTGGCGCTGATTCTGGCCGTGGCCATCGCCGGGGTCTTCTCCTATTTCCGCCTCGGCCGCGCCGAGGACCCGTCCTTCACCATCAAGGTCGCCAATCTCACCGCGATCTGGCCGGGCGTCACCGCGCTCGAGATGCGCGATCAGGTCGCCGACCGACTGGAGAAGAAGCTGCAGGAGCTTCCCTATCTCGAGAAGATCGAGACCTATGTGAAGCCGAGCTTCCTCGCCATGCAGGTGACGTTCAAGGACACGACGCCGCCCGCGCAAGTGCCGAGCCTCTTCTATCAATTGCGCAAGAAGCTCCATGACATTCAGCCAGAGCTGCCGCAGGGCGTGATCGGCCCGGACGTCAATGACGAATTCGGCGACGTCGACGCCGTGCTCTACGCCGTGCATGGCTCCGGCGCCGATTATCACCAGCTCGATCGCGTGGTGGAGATGTTCCGCCAGCGCTTGCTGGAGACGACGGACATTGTGAAGGTGAATGTCTATGGCGTGCAGGATCGCAAGATCTTCGTCGAGTTCAGCCAGGCCAAGCTCGCCAATCTCGGCGTCACGCCGCAGGCGCTGTTCGAATCGCTCGCCAAGCAGAATGCGGTGAACGCCTCCGGCGTCTTCGAGACGCCGGCCAATCGCGTGCCCTTGCGCGTGACCGGCGCGCTGAAGGGCGCCGAGGCCATCGCCGCGACGCCGGTGGAGGCGAGCGGCCATGTGTTTCGCCTCGGCGACGTCGCCGATGTCGTTCCCGGCTATGAGGACCCGCCCAATTTCATCGCGCGCTACAAGGGCGAGCCGACCATCGTCGTCGGCGCGGTGATGGCGCGCGGCGGCAATGTCCTCACTTTGGGCGAGAATCTCGAGGCCACAATGGCCGAGATTCGCGCCGAGACGCCGGTCGGCATAGAAATCACGCAGATCGCCGATCAGCCGACCGTCGTCTCCCATGCGGTTGGCGAGTTCACGCGCTCCTTCGTCGAGGCGCTGGTCATCGTGCTGTTCGTGAGCTTCGTCTCGCTCGGCTTTCGCACCGGAATCATCGTCGCTCTGTCGGCGCCGCTGGTGCTCGCCGTCGTCTTCGTCTTCATGAACGCCTTTGGCGTCGATCTTCAGCGCATCTCGCTCGGCGCGCTCATCATCGCGCTCGGCCTGCTGGTCGACGACGCCATCATCGCCGTCGAGATGATGACAGTGAAGATGGAGCAGGGCGCCGATCGCATCAGCGCGGCGACCTTCGCCTGGACATCCACGGCCTTTCCCATGCTCACCGGCACTCTGGTGACGGTCGCGGGCTTCATGCCGGTCGGCTTCGCCGCCTCCTCGACCGGCGAATATACGGGCTCGCTGTTCTTCGTGCTGGCGGTGGCGCTCGTCGCCTCCTGGTTCGTCGCCGTGCTGTTCACGCCCTATCTCGGCGTGAAGCTGCTGCCGGATTTCTCCAGCCATGCGCATCACGATCCCGATGCGATCTATTCGACGCCCTTCTATCTCGGCCTGCGCCGGCTCATCACCTGGGCCGTCGACAATCGCCTGCTCGTCGTCTGCGCCACGGGCGGGATTTTCATCGCCGCCGTCCTCGGCTTCGGCCATGTGCAGAAGCAATTTTTCCCCATTTCCGAGCGGCCGGAGCTGTTCTTCCAGCTGCGCATGCCGGAGGGCTCGTCCATATTCGCGACGGCCGCGGCGGTGGACGAGGCCGAGAAGCTGCTGAAGGGCGATGAGGACGCGGTCCATTACACGAGCTATATCGGCCGTGGTCCGCCACGCTTCTGGCTCGGCCTCAGCCCGGCGCTGCCCAATGAGGCCTATGCGGAGATCGTCATCGTCGCCAAGGATCTCGAGGCGCGCGAGCGGCTGAAGGCCCGCCTGTCCAAGGCGCTGGAGGATGGCGCCGTCTCGCAGGCGCGCGCCCGCGTCGATCGCTTCAACTTCGGCCCGCCGGTCGGCTTTCCGGTGCAGTTTCGCGTCATCGGCCGCGATCCGGCGGAGGTGCGCGCCGTCGCCTATCGCGTGCGCGACGTGATGCGCGAGGACAAGGCCGTCGTCGAGCCGCATCTGCAATGGAACGAGCAGACGCCGGCGGTGCGGCTCGTCATCGATCAAGACCGCGCGCGCGTCATGGGCCTCACGCCGCAGGAGGTGGCGAACCGCCTGCAGATGATGGTCTCCGGCGTGACGATCACCAGCCTGCGCGACGGCATAGACCGCGTCGATGTGATCGCCCGCGCCACGCCCGGCGAGCGCGGCGATCTCGGGCGGCTCGACGACATTGTGATCTTGACGCGCGCCGGCGCGCCTGTGCCGGTCTCGCAGATCGCCAAGATCGTCTATGAGCATGAGGAGCCGATCATCTGGCGGCGCAATCGCAACATGCTCGTCACCGTGCGCGCCGATGTGAAGGACGGCGTGCAGGCGCCGGACGTCACCAATCGCATTTGGCCGCGCCTCGCCGAGATTCGCGAGCATCTGCCGGCGGGCTATCGGCTCGAGATCGGCGGCGCCATCGAGGAGTCCGCCAAGGCCAATTCCTCCATCGCCGCCGTGGCGCCGGTCATGATTCTCGTCATGCTGGTGATCGTGATGTTCCAGCTGCAGGATTTCACGCGGCTCGGCCTCGTGATGATGAGCGCGCCGCTCGGCCTCATCGGCTCCTCGCTGGCGCTCAATCTCGCGAGCGCGCCTTTCGGCTTCGTCGCTCTGCTCGGCCTCATCGCGCTCTCCGGCATGGACATGCGCAACTCGATCATCCTGGTCGATCAGGTGCGTCAGGATCTCGACAAGGGCGCCAATTATCGCGAGGCCATCATCGGCGCCACGGTGCGCCGCGTGCGGCCGGTGGCGCTCACCGCGATGGCCGCCATTCTCGGCATGATTCCGCTGACGCGCTCGCTGTTCTGGGGACCGATGGCGCTCACCATAATGGGCGGCCTCTTCGTCGCGACCTTTTTGACGGTGCTGTTCCTGCCGGCGCTCTATGCGATGTGGTTCCGCCGCAAGCTGGGCGACGTGCTGGTCGAGACGCCGCCCGTGTCGTCGCAGGGCTTCGGCGCGCTCGCGGAGAGGGCGGCCGAATGAGCGGGCGGGCGCAGCCCGCGCCCAATTCGCTGTAAGAGAGGGGTGTAGAGCGGTTTCCTTCTTCTCCCCTCTCGCGGGGAGAAGAAAGGCGATGTCGCGGCGAAGCGACGGAGGCTTCGATCAGCCGCCGTTCTTCTTCTTGGTCTGATCGCTGGCGATGGGCGACGGGTCGGAGAGGCCCTTGTCGATCTTCTCGAGGATCTTCGGCAGATCATCGGGATCGGGGCTCATGTCGCGCGCGTGATTCCATTGGAAGCGCGCCTCGAGCTTGCGATTGACGCGCCAATAGGCGTCGCCGAGATGGTCGTTGATGACCGGATCGGAGGGCTTGAGATCGACCGCCTTCTCGAGCTCGCGCACCGCCTCGTCATAGCGGCCGAGCCGGTAATAGGCCCAGCCGAGACTGTCGACGACATAGCCGTCGCGGGCGCGCAGATCGACGGCGCGGCGCAGCATTTTGAACGCCTCGTCGAGATTGACGCCCTGATCCACCCAGGAATAGCCGAGGTAGTTCAGCACCAGCGGCTGATCGGGATAGAGCTCCAGCGCCTTTTTGAGATCGGACTCGGCGGTCGGCCAGTTCTTGCGGCGCTCATTGGCGATGCCGCGATAATAATAGAGCAGCCACTGGCTCTTGTCGGTCTGCGGCTGCAGGTCCAGCACCTTGGTGTAGGTCGTGACCGAATCGGCGAACAGCTTGCGCGAGCGCTGAATATTGCCGAGCGCGGTCAGCGCTTCCTGATCCTTCGGATTTTCGGCGATGACGGATTGGAGATGGTCGGTCGCCTCTTTGGTCTTGCCGAGCGTCTCCAGCAGCAGCGCCGCCTGCACATCGGCGTTGACGCGCAGAGGGCTGTCCTTGGGCACGCTGTCGTAGAGATCGATAGCGATCTCTTCCTGCTTCATGCGCTCGTAAATATCGGCGAGGGTGATCGTCGCCAGCGCATTATTCGGCGCGAGGAAGAGCGAGAGGCGCAGATAGATCAGCGAGGCGAGCTCGTCGCCCTGGCGTCCGCCGATCGCGCCGAGGCCATAGAGCACCTCCGCCGCGCCGGCGTCGGCGTCGCGCACGAAGGGGATGAGCGGCTTGCCCGTGTCTATGTCGGCGATCGCCGCGGTGACGATCGGATGGCGCGGGGCGAGATCGTCGAAGGAACGATAGACGCGGCGCGCCTCCTCGCGGCTGCCGCGGGAGACGAGGAAACGCCCATAGGCGTCGACGAGGCGCAAAGTATTGCGCTCGGACCCATAGGCGGATTTGAAGCGCTTGGTCGCTTCGGCCTTGTCGCCATTCTTGGCGGCGTCGGCGATCAGCGCCGCATGATAGTCGCGGAAGACGGCGAAAGCGTCTTCCTTGAGCTTGTCGGCCGTGGCCAGCGCCTGCTTGGTCTCACCGGCGCCGGCATAGGCCCAGGCGGTGAGCAGGGTGGAGGTCACGTCATGCTTGCGATCGAGCCCGCCCTTGGCGAGCACGGCGCGGGCCTTGGCGAATTTCTTGGTCTTTATCGCTTCGACGCCCAGCGTCAGATTGGCGAGGCCGTTGTTCTTGTCGAAGGTCGCGACGCGGGCGGCGAGGGCGAAGGCCTCCTGCATATTGCCATTGGCGAGAGCGGCGACGAAGGCGCGTTCGGTCAGCTCGCGGTTGCGCGGATCGCTGCGCAGCGCCTCGCGAAAAAACGTCGAGGCGGCGAGCGTGTCGCGCTCCGCGCCGGCGACGATGGCGGCGAGATAATTGCCGGACGCGCTCTCGCCGACCTCGAAGGGCGTGGCGACGGAGAGGCTCGATTCGCGGGCGTGAGCCGAGCCCTCGCCGACGAAAAAGCTCGTGCCGGCGAAATCATCGACCCCGAGCGAAAGCGCGCAGAAGGCCGCGGCGGCATAGGCCGCGCGGGTCGAGAAAGAGCGAACGCGGCGCCGCCTCGGCGCATCGGACGAGAAAATTCTGTTCACGTGCTGTTTCCCGCATTCGGCCGCAGCGGCGCGGCGCCGGCGCGCCCCGAAAGAGGCCGCCGAGCGCCACCATCATGTGGGAAGATGGCTGTTTTGAGCCTCCCCCGCAAGTGCGAAATATCCCAACGGGGGCGGGTCGCTTTTGCCGCGAAAGCGTCGCGTCAGCTCCGTCCGCGCACGGCGGCGACGATCTTCTGCGCCGCGTCGTCGAGGTCGTCGGCGGGAATCACATCGAGGCCCGAGCTCGAGATAATCTCTTTGCCGAGATCGACATTGGTGCCCTCGAGGCGCACCACCAGCGGCACGGCGAGGCCGACGTCCCTCACCGCGGCGATGACGCCCTCGGCGATGACGTCGCAGCGCATGATGCCGCCGAAGATGTTGACGAGAATGCCCTTCACCTTGGGATCGGCGGTGATGATCTTGAAGGCGGCCGTCACCTTCTCCTTGGTGGCGCCGCCGCCGACGTCGAGGAAGTTGGCGGGGTTCTCGCCATAGAGCTTGATGATGTCCATCGTCGCCATCGCGAGGCCGGCGCCGTTCACCATGCAGCCGATGGTGCCGTCGAGCGCGATATAGGCGAGCTCATATTTGGAGGCCTCGATCTCCTTCTCATCCTCCTCGGTCTTGTCGCGCAGCGCGACCACATCGGGATGACGATAGAGCGCGTTGTCGTCGAAGGAGATTTTCGCGTCGAGGCAGCGCAGGCGTCCGTCCTTGGTGACGATCAGCGGATTGATCTCGAGCAGCTCCATATCCTTGGCGACAAAGGCCGAGAACAGGCGCTCGGTGAGCGAGACCGCCTCCTTCACCAGCGGGCCCGTGAGGCCGAGCGCATCGGCGACGCGGCGGCCGTGATGCGGCAGAACGCCGGTCGCCGGATCGACAGAGAAGGTCACGATCTTCTCGGGCGTCGCATGGGCGACGGCCTCGATATCCGTGCCGCCCTCGGTGGAGACGACGAAGGAGACGCGCGAGGTGGCGCGATCGATCAGCAGCGAGAGGTAGAATTCTTTGTCGATATCGGCGCCGTCCTCGATATAGAGGCGGTTGACCTGCTTGCCGGCCTCGCCGGTCTGCACCGTGACCAGCGTCGAGCCCAGCATCTCTTTGGCGAAGGTCTCGACCTCGTCGAGCGAGCGGGCGAGGCGCACGCCGCCCTTCTCGCCGGCCGAAGCCTCCTTGAACTTGCCCTTGCCTCGGCCGCCGGCGTGTATTTGCGCCTTCACCACATAGACAGGGCCGGGCAGGCCGCTCGCGGCCTGGCGCGCCTCGTCGGCGGCGAGCGCCGGAGCGCCTTCGGCGACCGGGGCGCCGAACTCACGCAGGATGGCCTTGGCCTGATATTCGTGGATGTTCATTTCTCACCGATCCTGATTGCGACCTCACGTCGCGACAACGCGCCCCTCGCCGGGGGCGGAAACGGGGCTCAGCGCGCTCAGGCGAAAGCCGGGTCGAGCGCCTTGCTGGCGCCGATCAGCGTCTTCACCGAGGCGACGGATTTGTCGAACATCTGCCGCTCGGCGGCGTCGAGCGAAATTTCGACGACGCGCTCTACGCCATTGGCCCCGATGACCACCGGCACGCCGACATAGAGATCGCTCACCCCATATTGGCCGTCGAGATAGGCGGCGCAGGGCAGCACGCGGCGCTTGTCCTTCAGATAGCTCTCCGCCATGGCGATGGCCGCGGAGGCCGGCGCGTAATAGGCGGAGCCGGTCTTCAGCAGGCCGACGATCTCGCCGCCACCCTTGCGCGTGCGGTCGACGATGGCGTCGATCTTCGCCTGAGTGGTCCAGCCCATGGCGACGAGATCGGGCAAGGGAATTCCGGCGACGGTCGAGTAGCGCACGGAGGGAACCATATCGTCGCCATGGCCGCCGAGCACGAAGGCGCTCACATCCTCCACCGAGACGTTCAGCTCCTCGGCCAAAAAGAATCGGAAGCGCGCCGAATCGAGCACGCCCGCCATGCCGACGACCTTGTTGGTCGGCATGCCGCTCGCCTTCTGCAGCGCCCAGACCATGACGTCGAGCGGATTGGTGATGCAGATGACGAAAGCGTCCGGCGCATAGGCCTTGATGCCGGCGCCGACCTTGGAGACGACGCCGAGATTGATGGTGAGCAGATCGTCGCGGCTCATGCCCGGCTGGCGCGGCACGCCCGCCGTCACGATGACGACATCGGCGCCGGCGATGGCGGAATAATCGCTCGCGCCCTCGATGCGCGCGTCGAATCCCTCGACGGGCGAGGATTGCGAGAGATCGAGCGCCTTGCCCTGAGGCACGCCGCTCGCGATGTCGAAGAGCACGACGTCGCCGAGCTCTTTGAGGCCGATGAGATGAGCGAGCGTGCCGCCGATATGGCCGGCGCCGATCAGGGCGATTTTCTTGCGCGCCATCTTTTCTCCTGTGGGCGTGCCTGGAAATGTACTGCTACCGCGCTTTTTCGTGTCTGAAAAGTCGCGATTCGCCTCGAATGTGGCTTCGCACGAAAATTGAGCAAGAACGTGAGCCTGCGCTGCGCGGCTGTGAAAATAGGCTGTCCTAGAGCGCGTCCACGCCGGCGGGCGAGAGGCCGCCGAGCGCGAGGATGAACTCCCACTCCGCTTCGGAGACGGGTTGCACCGAAAGACGAGAATTATTGACCAGCACCATTTCGGAAAGGCGCGGGTCGGCCTTGATCTGCGCCAGCGTCACCGGCCTCGCGAGCGGCGCCACGGCCTTTATGTCCACCATGCCGAATTTGCCGCTCTCATCCGTATGGTCGGGATAATAAGTCTTGATGACCTCCACCACGCCGACGACGGCCTTGTCCTCGTTGGAATGGTAGAAGAAGCCGCGCTCGCCGATCTGCATCGCCATTAGCTGCTTCTTGGCGAGATGGTTGCGCACGCCGTTCCAGAAGGTGCCCTTCGCGCCGGCTTCGACCTGCTGGTCCCAGGACCAGGTCTTGGGCTCGCTCTTGAACAGCCAATGCGCCATCAGAGCTCCGCTCCCACCACGCGCTTCCATGGCTTGACCTCGACGCTCGCGAACAGCCCCGCCTTCGCGTAAGGGTCCTCGGCGAGCAGAGCCTGCGCCGCGGCGACATCCGCCGCCTCGACGATCAGCAGTGAGCCGACGGGCTTCTCGGCCGAATCGAGAAACGGCCCGCCGAGCTTCACCTGCGCCGCATTGGCGGCGAGAAAGGCGAGATGCGCCTCGCGGGTGGCGAGCCGAAGCTCGACATGGTTCGGCTTGTCCAGGCAGAGGGCGGCGTAGAGCGGCAAAGCGGCCTCGTGAAAAGGGGGAAGCGACGGCGGGGCGGTGATTAGCAGATCATGGGAGCGTGGTCGATAGATTCCAAGCGCGCGACTCGTTCTCCGGCGAGCCGGGAGCGAGAGTTGTCGGGCGTAGCGAGGCAATGCGCGGATTGGAAAATTCAGCAGAATCTGCTGCTACTCGCTAATTCGAGCTGTTACAATGGAGATAAGTCGATCAACTACGTCGCTGGCAATAATGGAAATGTCAGGAATAGAGGCTCGTCGGTTGTCAGGATACCTCGCATAATGACTAGAGTGAAGCTCCGCTAAGATATCGATGCCTTCTGCAACGTGTTGATCGGCGGGAAGGCCATGCTGAAGGGCGATGGCATACCATCCTTTCAAGTCATGATTTGGCGCTCTCGCATTCGGCATTCCGTTGGCAACGGCGTGATCGCAAAATGCTTTTAGTACGAGTTCGGTTGCATGAAGCAAGAGCGCATACGTTGGCCAATTTACGTCATTGTTCCTGTATGCAGGCAGTCCTAATGCGGCTTCGCGAAACATTCGCGCCAAATGCATATACTGTTGTGGTTTTGAGCCGGCTGCCGGCGGGGAGAAAATCGGTGGCTTCATGAGTTGATGCGCCTGAATTCAAGAAATTCGTGCCTTTAAAATTACCGCTCTTCCGAAGCTTTCGAAAGATCTGAGTTTGGCTGGAATCACAGGCCCGCAATGGCTGGAACCTTTCACGCCTCTGACCCTCTGGAGTTTGCCCTCACGCTTCGGGACGCGCCCTGCAGGCGCTTGCAGCATGAGGGCGAGGGCGCCGGCCGTTTCATGAAGTTCGCTTGCCCCTGCCGCCGTTCTCGCCTATAAGCCGCGCCATCCCACAGGCGAAAGTCTTACGGTTCCTGCTACAAGGGGCCGTTCCGGTGGCCGGTTCTCCGGCTTCTCCATGCTTTCGCCGAGGCTAGAACCGGAGAAAATACAATGGCGATTCCTGATTTCACGATGCGCGGCCTGCTCGAGTCGGGCGCTCATTTCGGCCACCAGTCGCATCGCTGGAACCCGAAGATGGCTCCCTATATCTTCGGCGCCCGCAACAACATCCACATCATCGATCTCGCCCAGACGGTGCCGCTGCTGCATCAGGCGCTGAAGGTCGTATCCGACACTGTGGCCAAGGGCGGCCGCGTGCTCTTTGTCGGCACCAAGCGCCAGGCGCAGGATCAGATCGCCGACGCCGCCAAGCGCAGCGCGCAATATTTCATCAACTCCCGTTGGCTGGGCGGCACGCTCACCAATTGGAAGACCATCTCCGGCTCCATCCAGCGCCTGCGCAAGCTCGACGAGCAGCTCGGCGCCGGCGCCGCGGGCGTCACCAAGAAAGAGCGTCTGCTGCTCACCCGCGAGCGCGACAAGCTCGAGAAGGCGCTGGGCGGCATCAAGGACATGGGCGGCACGCCCGATCTCATCTTCGTGATCGACACCAATAAGGAGCAGCTGGCGATCAAGGAGGCCAACCGCCTCAAGATCCCGGTGGTGGCGATCCTCGACACCAATTGCGATCCGGACGGCATCACCTTCCCGATCCCCGGCAACGACGACGCCGGCCGCGCCATCGCGCTCTATTGCGATCTCGTCGCCCGTGCGGCGATCGACGGCATCTCGCGCAGCCAGGGCCTGTCGGGCGTCGACATCGGCGCGATGGAGCAGCCGACGGCGGAGCCGGCGCTCGGCCGTGTCCATACGGATCTTCGCTCGGCCGACGAGGTCGTCGCCGATGCGGCCTCCGCCGAGGTCGAGATCGCGCTCGAGCCCTTCGAGCTGCTGGCCGCGCCGCGCGGCGCTCCGGACGATCTCGCCAAGCTGCATGGCGTTGGCCCGCAGCTGGTCAAGAAGCTCAACGATGGCGGCATCTTCCATTATTGGCAGATCGCGGCCATGGCGCCGGCCGATGTCGAGAAGCTCGATCAGGATCTCAAGCTCAATGGGCGCATCGCCCGCGACGGCTGGGTCGATCAGGCGCGCTCGCTGGCCTCGGCCTGATTTCGCGCCAGAGCGCTTTCCGATCGAACGGAATCGTTCGATCGATCAGAATTCGCTCCCAAATAGAGAAATGAGAGCGTCATCCGATCCGATTGGATCGGATGACGCTCTAGCGTCACATTCCCGACAGATTATCGCGCCGGCTCCGATAGGGGCCGGCGTCAGCTCTAGCTAGAGGTGTCTAACCCCATGGCCCAGATCACCGCCGCTCTCGTCAAGGAACTGCGCGAGAGCACGGGCGCCGGCATGATGGATTGCAAGGCCGCCCTCAACGAGACCAATGGCGAAATCGAAGCGGCCGTCGACTGGCTGCGCAAGAAGGGCCTATCCAAGGCCGCCAAAAAGTCCGGCCGCGTGGCCGCCGAGGGTCTCGTCGCCGCGATCGTCGATGATGGCGTCGGCGTCGTCGTCGAGGTCAATTCCGAGACCGATTTCGTCGCCCGCAACGACGACTTCCAGAAGCTCGTCGGCAATATCGCGAAGGTCGCGCTGGAGACCGGCGCCGCCAATGCCGAGGAGCTCGCCGGCAAGGCCTATCCGGGCGGCGGCACGGTCGCCGACGCCATCACCAGCGGCATCGCCACCATCGGCGAGAATCTGACGCTGCGCCGCGTCGCGCCGCTGAAGGTGGAGGGCGCGGTCAATCGCTACGTCCATACGCAGATCGTCGACGGTCTCGGCAAGATCGCGGTGATCGTGGCGCTCGAGTCGAAGGGCGACAAGGAAGTCCTGTCGACCCTCGCGCGTCAGATCGCCATGCATGTCGCCTCGGCCAATCCGCTGGCGCTCGACGCTTCCGGCCTCGATCCGGCGACGGTGGAGCGCGAGAAGGCGCTGCTCGCCGAGAAGAACGCCGGCAAGCCGGCCAATGTGCTGGAGAAGATCATCGATTCGGGCCTCAAGACCTATTACAAGGAAGTCTTGCTGCTCGATCAGGTCTCCAACCATCCCGATCACGCCGGCAAGACCATCACCCAGACGCTCAAGGAGCATGAGGGCAAGGCCGGCGCGCCGATCGCGCTCAAAGGCTTCGTCCGCTATGCGCTCGGCGAGGGCATAGAGAAAGAGACCAGCGATTTCGCCGCGGAAGTGGCGGCGGCCGCCAAGGGCTGATCGCTTTTCGAGAATTCCCCGGCCGCCGCGGCGGCCGGGAGCCGGTCTCCGGCGCAATTGATCTTCCAAAGAAAAAGGCGAAGCGGACCAATGGTCGCTTCGCCTTTTTTGTTTTTGCGCCTGCCGTCCGCCGCCTGTCGTCCGCATGGCCCCTGAGAGAGGCGCCATGCGGCGTTCCGGCTAGAACAGATTGAAGTGATAGTTGATGCCGGCGCGAACCGTGTGGAACTTGGCGCGCTGCGGGCCGAAGGCGAAGCCGTCATTATTGGTGAGGTCGGTGTAGAGATACTCGACCTTGGCCGACCAGTTCGGCAGGAAGGCGTATTCGAGACCGCCGCCGGCGGTCCAGCCCGTGCGGGTGTCGCTGCCGAAGGGCGTGTTCAGCTCGCCATAGGCGAAGCCGCCCGTGCCATAGACGAAGAGCTTCGACTCGAGCAGAGCGAAGCCGGCGCGGCCGCGCACCGTGCCGAACCAGGGCAGGCTGGAGTTGCCGAAGCCATTGTTGGAGCGCAGGCTCGTGCCCTGGAAATCGGTCTCGAGGCCGACGACGAAGAGCGGCGAGATCTGGTAGTTATAGCCGATCTGGCCGCCGCCCACGACGCCGCTGACGTCGCCGCCGAAGCTGTTGTCCGCCTTGAAGCCGCCGCCCACATTGAGGCCGACATAGGCTCCCGTCCAGGAGAAGACCGGCGGCGGCGGCGCGAACACCGGCGCATCCTTGCGATAGGGCAGATCCGCCGCCTGAGCGGCGCCGGCCGTGAGCACGGCGGCGACCGCGAGAGCGGAAAGGCTGTTCTTGATATGCATGAGACCCTCCGAGGAACATGAAAGTAGCGCTTTAGTCGCCGCCCTCGACTAGAGCGAAACTATGGGGCCGAAAATCATCGAATCGGCCTGATTTGTCAACCATTGTTGATATCGCCGGTGAACCGGTCGCCGAGCGACGCCGGAGGTCGAGCCCCTCCGCCGAGTTCACCATACGGATAGCGAACGTGACCTTGGCTAGGAAAGGTTCACATTCCCCTAATGGGCGAATGTGCAAAAATTTCGGCGCCGGACTCCTTTTGCCGCTGAATGCCGATTGACGCCGCGCAGCGCGCGAACAATTCTGCTTCCGGGGAAAGGACTCTGGTGCGGCCGAAGAAATGCGAGAAACGTTCGGGGGAAGCGACGCGGCGACGCATTCTCGCCGCCGCGGTGACGCGTTTCGCGCGCGCCTCCTATGAGGAGGTGAAGCTGCGCGATATTGCCGCGGATGTCGGCGTCGACGTGGCGCTGGTGCACCGGTCCTTCGGCTCCAAGGAGCAGCTCTTCGCCGCCGCCGTCCTCGACGCCTGTCCGGCGGACCTCTTATCGGCCGAGCGCGGCCGCTTGAGCGCGGTCTTCGCGAATTTCGCGCTCGACCCGCAGCAGGGAGACGGGCTGCAGATTTTCGTCCGCTCGCTGACGAGCCCGCAGGCGCGCGATCTCGTTCGCGCCTGCTGCAATCGCGATTTCATCGGGCCGCTGGCCGCCAAGCTCGAAGGGCCGGGGGCGCAGCAGCGGGCGGCGCTGTTCGTCTCCTGTCTCATCGGTTTCTCGCTCTTGCGCGAGGTGCTGCGGGTCGAGCCGCTGCTCGACGACGAGGACAGCGGTCCGATGATGCAGCGGCTGCTCGCCGCCTGTCTCGACGAGGTCGGGCCGTTTTCGGCGGACGATCAGAATTCCTCCCAATCGTCCTGAGCCGCCTTCGGCTTGCGGGCGGCGCCGCCGCGTCCGGCCGAGACCGTCTTCAGCGCCGCTCGCGGCGCAGGAGCGGGCCTGTCGCCGAGCGTAAAGCTCGCCACCGAGCGCGTCAGCGCTTCCGTCTCCCTGCGCAGGCCATGGCTCGCGGCGGTGGTCTCTTCGACCATTGCGGCGTTCTTCTGGGTGTTCTGATCCATCAGATTGACCGCGGTGTTGATCTCGGCGAGGCCGGTCGCTTGCTCGCGCGCGCCGGCGGCGATGTCGGCGACGACCTTGTCGATCTCCGCCACTTGGGCGACGATGGTGTCGAGCGCCTTGCCGGTCGCGCCGACGAGCTCGACGCCTTGATCCACCTCGATCGTCGAAGTGGAGATGAGGCCTTTGATTTCCTTGGCGGCCTCGGCGGAGCGCTGCGCCAGCGCCCGCACCTCCGACGCGACCACGGCGAAGCCCTTGCCGGCCTCGCCGGCGCGCGCCGCCTCGACGCCGGCGTTGAGCGCCAGCAGATTGGTCTGGAAGGCGATCTCGTCGATGACGCCGATGATCTGGCCGATCTGCTGCGAGGAGCGCTCGATCCGGCCCATGGCGTCGACGGCGCGGCGGACGATCGCGCCGCTCTTCTCGGCTTCCGACTTGGTGGCGCCGACGATGTCGCTCGCGTGACCGGCGCCTTCCGCGCTCTTCTTCACCGTGGTGGTGATCTCCTCGAGCGCCGCGGCGGTCTGCTCGAGGCCGGCGGCCTGCTGCTCCGTGCGGCGCGCGAGATCGTCCGCGGCCATGGCGATCTGGCTCGAGCCCGATTCGATGGCGTCCGCTCCGCCGGCCACGAGGCGGAGCGCGGCTTCCAGCTGGTCCATCGCCGCGTTGAAATCGCTCTGCAGCCGGCGATAGGCGTCCGGCATCTCATTGGCGAGACGATAGGCGAGGTTTTTCGACGCGAGCTTCTCGAGGCCGTCGCCGATCGCGCGCAGAGCCGCCTCGCGCTCTCTTTCCACCGCCGTCTGCTCGGCCTTGCGTCGCGCCTCGGACTCGTCGTTGCGGCGCCGCTCCTCGGCGGCGCGGGTTTCCGCGGCGCGCAGCTCCTGGGCGTTGCGCTTGAAAGTGTCGAGCGCGCGGGCCATGGCCCCGACCTCGTCGCCGCGCTCGACGCCCTCCACCGCGACGCCGAGATCGCCCTTGGCAATATCGCCCATCTGCTCGGCGAGGCGCGCGATCGGAGCGCAGATCTTGCGGCCGGAAATATAGAGAGACGCCGCGACGCCGAGCAAAATGGCGATCACGCCGACGGCGATCATCGTCCAGATCGTCTGCTCGGACTCGCGGCGCAGCGCTTCGCCGACGCGCTTGTCTTCCGCCTCCGCCGCCACATAGATCGCCCGCATCTCATTGGCGATGGCGCGGATTTCTTCATCGACGCCGCGCAGCAGCGCCATGCCTCGGGCGAGCTGCTCCAGATCCTGCGGCTTCATCCGCGCGCCGAGCTCGAGCGCCGGCAACTCCTGGGCGATCACGATCACGGGCTTGGCCTGCTCGAAGACTTTGGCGAAGCGGTCGCGATATGTTTTGATCGTCGCCGCATGGGCGGGATCGAGTTGCATCGCCTCGCCGAGCATCTGGTCGACGCGTGGGCCGATGGAGGCGGCCTCCTGCTGAGCGGTCTTAAAAATCGCCGAATCCGTGTCATAGGCGATCATCTGATGGATCGAGAGACCGAACTCGGTGATGGCGCGATTGGATCGCAGCAGCTTCACCACGGCGGCGTAGGAATGTTCGGTCAGCTCCTGATAACGCAGGCCGAGATCGTTCATGCGATAGACGCCCAGCGCCGTCGCTCCGAAAAAGAGGATGCAGGTCAGGACGAGCGGGAGGAGGCTCTTGGCGCCGAGCTTCATATCGTCGAAACGCATAGAAAAAACGTCCTTGTGAGCGGGGATCGATTGCGCGCCGGGGCGACGGTTCGAGCGGAGGGTCGCGCCATCCGCCGAGACAAAGTCTAGCCTAAGCATCAAAAGGTTTCTGAAATCTCTATGCTTTCTGCTTTCGCGCGGGCCTGTGCGCGGCGCTCCGGCGCGCGCCACAGCTCTTCCGCATAGCCGCGCCTTATCCAGCTGCGGAAGCGGTAGCCGCGCGTGAAGCCGTAATCGGGCAGTAGCGCTCCGACCACCGACTGCCGGCCGGAGGAGCCGACCTGGCGATGGGCCTCCTGATTGACGCTGAGCAGCAATGGCGCCCAGCGGCCGATGCGCGCGAAATAGCCGCGGCAGACGGCGTCGCCCATTTCGGGAAAGGAGTCGCAATTGACGATGATATCGCTGTCGACGACGGCGGCGTCGTCGATCTCCGGCGCCAGGACGAGATCGACGCCGGCGCCGCGCGAGGGCTCCGACGGATCGCGGAATTGCACGGGAATCTCGGGCGCGGCGCGGCGCAGCGCGAAGAATTGCACGGCGGCCACGGTCGGCAGATCGACGATCGTGTAATGGCGCGCGCCGGCGAGCAGCGCGTAGCGCGCCGCCTTGCCGAAGCCGCCGCCGATCTCGCAAATCTTCGGCCGCGCGACGCCGCTCGCCTCCATCGCGCGCAGCGCCAGATAGAGCGCCTGAATATCGCGGCCGTGCAGAACGCTCTCGCCGATCTCGAGGCCATAGAGCCCGTCGAAGACCGCCGGCGGCGCGATGGAGAAGCCGAGCGCCGCCTCGATCTCGGCGACCAGCCGCTGCGATGTGGCGACCAGCGTCTCGCCCTCATAATCCTGCTCGGCGCATTCCACCCGCGCGACGCCCAAATATTGCGCGAGCGAGGCCAGCATGTCGTGAAAGGGCGCGACGGCGGCGCGGCGGCCCTGTGGCGAGGCGGCGAGAAAATCCCGATAGGCCTTCTCGCCCTGCTCGATCCCGGTGGCGGCCGCGGATTTCTGCACGCCGACGAGGCATTGCGCGAGCGCTCGCGGATCGCCGCCGTCCAAAAGGCCGAGCAGCGGCCGATGACGCCGCGAGACGATATCGGTCCACATGGCGCCGCCGCCGCCCAATCGCCGCGCGCCGCGGCCATGGACATGCAGCCTCCAGGCGCTCTGCAATTCCGCGGCGATTTCGCTGTCGCGCGCATCGGCCTGACGCAGCGACAGCGTCGGCTCGAGTCGCGGCAGGCCGCGCCGCGTTGAGTTGATCAACTCCTCGGCGAAGCTCGGCCGGCTCGCGCCTTCGAGCAGCCAGAAATCCTCTCCGCGCACGCGCGCGGCGAGCGTCTCGTCGGGAAAATCCCCGTCCGGCAAATCGAAATGAAAGCCGTAGCGGCCGTCGCCGAATCCGGCCCGCGCCAGATCGTCGCGCGGCCGCTCGGCGCGGGCGCGCCCGATGACCGCGCCGGCGGAGCATATCTCGACCTCGAATCGATCGCTCGGCCGCAGGCGGTCGTAGACCCAGCCGGAAACGCGGCCCCCGCTCCTCTGATCGATATAGCCGAAGAGCTCCCGCCGTCGCCTGCGCGTGAAGAACATTCGCCATGCTCCTATGGCGCGCGGGCGCCGCGTCGTCATTTGCGCGCAAAAATCGACAGCGCGGCGGCGGAGCCGTTCTCCGCCTCGCGAATCTTCGAAAATCCGGCGTCGCGCAATGTCTCGATCAGATCGTCGCGGCGTGGGAGCGCGTCGCCCGCGGCGGGCGCGCCGTCCGCCGCGATCGGCGTATGGATGAACAGCGCGTCGGCGCGGCGCGCGAGAAGCGCCGTCGCCGCGAGCGGATCGGCGAAGCGGCGCAATGCGTCGCAGGCGACGACGAGATCGTAGCGCTTGTCCGTCTCGCGCAGGAACGCCTCCATATCGCCGAGCCAAAAGCGCGTTCGCTGGAGGCGCATCACTTCCTTGGCGACGAGGCAGCGGATGAAGCCGGCGCGGCTCGGCTCGATCGCCTCGACATGCGCGCCGGCGGATTCGAGAAGAAAGCTATGGCCCGCTTCGCCGGGCGCGAGCTCGAGCACAGAGCGGCCCGCGAGCGAGCCGAAACAATCGATCGCCCAGCGAATGCGCGAATCGTCGAAGGCTTCGATCGCGCCGGCGCTGACGCCGCATTCGGGCGGAAAGGCGCAGCTCCATCCGCCGATCGCGTCGACGGCGTTCTGCAGGCGCGGAAGGCGAGCCACATAGGAGTCGAAAATCTCCGCCGACCGTAGCGACGCCTGGCGTTTCAGCAGCCTGTCTCGCAGCGTCCTCAACATCGATCCGATCGTCCCTCCCCAATGATTCAGACGCGTTTTTCATCGCGTCGAAAACAAATCCGAGCTCTCGTTTTTCGAGCGCGTTGCGCTCGGGCGGCGCAGCGCCCCGCCGTGACGCGGCGCGACGGATTACGCCGTCGGGCCGCGTTTGGCAATTGTGCGGCGCTCACACGCGGAAATGCCTTCCCTGTGGAAGGCTGCTCAGCAATTGCAGGCGAGGCGCCGCATTGTCGCGGCTGTACCAAGGGTTGAATGCAGGATCCACATAGGCCGCCAAATCATATTTTTTGCGCAGCGCATCCTGTTCGCGGCGGAAGCGCGCGATATTGGCGTCGGTCTCGTCGCTGCCACGGCTCGCCGATTCATGATGATAGAGCGTCGCGAAAGGCGACCATATGACGCGAAAGCCGGCGCGGCCGGCGCGCATACAATAATCCGTGTCGTTATAGGCGATCGCGAAATTCTCTTCGTCGAGCTCGCCGATCGCGTCGCGACATGCGCGCGTGACCAACATGCAGGCGCCCGTCACCGCCGCCATGGATTGGCGCAGGCCGAGCCGGCCCATGGGGCCGGGAAAATCGCCGGGCATTCCGCAGAACCAATGTCCCGCCACCGAGCCGAGACCCATGATGACGCCCGCATGTTGCACTGTGCCATTGGGATAGAGCAGCCGCGCGCCGACGATTCCTGTCGATGGATAGGCGAGGCAGGAGACCATCTCCTTCAGCCAGCCGGCGTCGATGACTTGAATGTCGTTGTTGAGCAGCAATAGGCAGTCGCCGCGCGCCGCTCTCAATCCGCGATTGACCTGCCGCGCGAAATTGAACTTCTCCTCGACGATATCGACGGAAAAGAAGGAATGAGCGGCTCTCGTCCGCTCATAGAGATCGAGAACGTTCTTGTCCTTCGTGCCATTGTCGACGACGATGATCTCCATGTTCGGATAGTCGGTCCGGCGCGTCAGATCGTCGAGCAGGCGCGAGACGAGCTCGAAGGAATCGCGGCTCGGCACGATGATGGAGACGAGCGGCCAGGCGTCCTCTTTCGGCGCGAATCGCACGCGATGAAGATCGGCGTTGCGCGCCGGCTCGATGTGCGCCGGCGCGCCGGCGACGGAATAATGCTCCGAAAGAGCGCGGCGCGCGCCCGCCGTGGCGCGATCGAGAAAGCTCACGGAATAGCTCTTCCCGTCGCGGCGCCACAAATAGGCCGGATAGGGAAGATGGACGATCTCCTCCGTCGCGAGGCCGCGCGTGTAGCGCAGCAGCAGATCGTAATCTTGCGAGCCGTCGAAACCCTGCCGCAGGCCGCCGAGCGAAAGCAGCCGCTCGCGGCGATAGAGCGAGAGATGATTGACGTAATTGACGCCGGAGAGCAGCACCGGGTCGAAGGCCGGCTTGAGCGAATAATGCTTGGGCTGCAGCTGCGCGTCGGCCACGATCTCGTCGGTGAAGACGAATTGCGTCTGCGGCGCGCGCTCGATCGTCTCCAGCAGCGCGTCGACGGCGAAGGGCGCGAGCGCGTCGTCGTGATCGATGAAGCCGACCCAATCGCCGCGCGCTGCGGCGAGCCCGCGATTGGTGGCGGCGGCGATGCCGCCATTCCGCTCGGCGCGCAAAATCGTCACATCGGGCGTCGCGTCATGGCGCGCGAGCCAGTCGATCGTCTCGCGCGAGGTCGAGCCGTCGTCGGAGAGGATCAGCTCATAGGCCCCGGCTCTTTGAATTCGAAAGGAGTCGAGCAATTGATCGAGATAGAGCGCGGGCGCGTCATAAACCGGCGTGACGAAGGAGACGGCGGGGCGCTCGCCGGGCCAGGCCGGAGCGCCGGCGAAGCGATGATTCGCCATGGCGATCACCTGCTCGAAATGCGGCGTCGCGCCGCGCACCTTGGCGACGCGCGCGCCGACGCCGGAAAGCTCCGCCGCGCCCGGCCGCGCGATGATCTCGCAGAGCGGCGCCGCGCGCTCGCCCCTCGCCGCAGCGCGCAGGCGTTTGCCGACGAAGGCGCGCACCGATTTCTCGTCATAGGCGATATAGGCGCGAAAGCGAAACTTCGAAGGGTATGAGGAAGGGTCGAAGCGCACATGGTGCACGCGGCCGAAGCTCCGCAGCGACACGACATAAATGCCGTCGCGCGTGTGCTTGAGCTCGATCTCCTCATCCGGGACGAAGCCCTTGCCGAAATCGATATAGATGCGCGGGTCGAGCGTCTGATCGGCGTCGGCGACCTCGAGAATGATATAGGCCGCGCGAAAAAATCGTGGGGCGAAGACGAAGAGCGGGTCGGGATCGATGGCCTGCCAGCTCTCCCAGCCGAGCCGTCGCAGGCCGGATCGACGCAAAGAAGGAATTCTCGGCAACAAGGCTCTGCTTTCCGCGGATGCGAGTCGGCTCGGGGCTTCGAGCCCGCGTCCTATAGTGGAGCCGCGCCGCCTTGACCATAGGTCCGGCAGGCGAGGCCGAAGGGACGCGCGGCGGAGCGAGGGCAAAAGTGGCGGAAAATAGGCCGATCCGCGTGCGTGGACGCGGCCGGCGCGCTGCGCTATAAGAGCCGCGGTTCGCGTCGTCGGCGGTTCTGGACGAAACCGGCTCGAAGAGAAGATGATCCAACTTTCAGACGTCTTCAAATTCTATAAGACCGAGCGCCACTCGAAGATCATCCTGGACCATGTGTCGATGGTCTTCGACTCGAGCTATTCGTATGGCCTGCTCGGCGTCAACGGGGCCGGCAAATCGACGACGCTCAAGATCATCGCCGGCACCGAATTGCCGAATTCCGGCAAGGTGCGCCGCACCGTGCGCGTCTCCTGGCCGCTCGGCTTCAGCGGCGGCTTCCATTCGGGGATGACGGGCCGCGAGAATGTGCATTTCGTCGCGCGCATCTATGGCGCCGATCCGCGCAAAGCGGCGATGTTCGTGGAGGAATTCTCCGAGCTCGGCGATTATTTCGACGCGCCGGTCAAGACCTATTCGTCGGGCATGGGCGCGCGTCTCGCCTTCGGCATGTCCATGGCGATCGAGTTCGACGTCTATCTCATCGACGAGATCACCGGCGTCGGGGATATGAGCTTTCAGAAGCGATGCCAGGAGGCTTTCGATCAGCGGCGCAAGAACGCCAGCGTGATCCTGGTCTCGCATTCCATGCAGACGATCGCCGATTATTGCGATCGCGGCGGCGTGCTGGTCGAGGGGCGGCTCTTCATGTTCGACACGGTCGGCAAGGCGATCGAAATGTACAACCGCGTGAACAGATAGGGCGAGGATGGACGAGCCTCAAAAGTCTCCCGAACTTCGCACCGTCAATGCGCTGGAGCGCGCCGAGGCCGTCCAGCGCTTCTTGTCGGAGGCGGCGCGGCGGGCGCGCTTTTCGGCGCGCGCGCGCGGCGCCTATCAGAAATCCAGCTTCGCGGAGCGCCGCGGCGCCAGAGCGATGCGCATCGCCTTCCTGATTCTCGCCATCGTCATTGTGGCGATCCCCAATGTCGCGGGGGCGCTCTACTATGGCGCGCTCGCCTCCGACCAATATGTCGCCGAGGCGAAATTCACCGTGAGCAGCGCGGCCATTCCCAAGCTCGACGGCCTCGGCTCCGTGACCGGCCTGCCGCAGATGATGATTTTTCAGGATACGATGATCATCGCCGATTATATTCAGAGCCGGGCGATGGTGGAGCAGCTCGAGCGGCAGGTCGATCTGCGCGAGCGCTACGGAGCCGAGCGGATCGATTGGTGGGCGCGCTTCGACAAGTCGAAATCGATCGAGAAATTCACCGATTACTGGAAGAAGATGACCGCCGCGACGATCGGCTTTCCATCGGGAATCGTCACGCTGACGATTCGCGCCTTCTCGCCGGCCGACGCCAAGGCCATCGGCGACAGGGTGATCGCCGATTGCGAGGCTCTGGTCAACGAGCTCAATGAGCGGATGCGGCAGGACACGGTCCGGGCGTCGGAGCAGGATCTCGCGCGCGCCGCCAAGCGGCTCGAGGTCGCGCGCGTGAATTTGGAGCGCGCGCGCAATGCGGAAGGGCTGATCGACGTCCGCCAGACGAGCAAATCGCAGAGCGAGCTGATCTCGTCGATCGAGCACGATCTGCTGAAATATCAGCAGGAATATCTCACGCAGTCGCGTTACGTCGACGAGAGCGCGCCGCAGATGCGGGTGATGAAGCGACGCATCGAGGCGCTCGAGAAGCAGATCGTCGAGCGCAAAGCGGAGATCACCAAGCGCGAGGCGCAGGGGATCGACGCGCTCGCGCGCAAAACGCTCTCCGGCAAGATGACGACATTCGCCAATCTCGATCTCGAACATAAGATCGCCGAGTCGAGCTATGAGATCGCCACCGCCTCGCTCGATGGCGCCCGTCTGCTCAGCGAGCGCAAGCTGCTCTATCTGCATCAGATCGAGGCTCCGGCGCTGCCGGAGGAGGCCCGCTATCCGCGGCGCTGGCTCTATTTCGGCGTGCTGTTCGCGATTTCGCTGGCGCTCTATGGAGTCATCGTCGGCCTCATCGCCTTCGTGCGCAATCACATGGCCTGAGCGGTCATTTGGCCTGAAGAGAGTCACTCGGCCTGAGCGGTCTCAACGTTCTCGCGCCACTTGCGTCAGATAGGCGCCATATTGGCTCTTGACCAATTTCTGCGCGGCGGCGCGCAGCGTGTCGGCGTCGATCCAGCCTTGGCGGAAGGCGATCTCCTCGAGGCAGGCGATGCGCTGCCCCTGCCGCAGCTCTATCGCGCGCACATATTCCGCCGCCTCCAGCAGCGAGGCCGGCGTTCCGGTGTCGAGCCAGGCGAAGCCGCGTCCCAATCGCTCGACCGTCAATTCGCCGCGCTGGAGATAGATGTTGTTGAGATCGGTGATCTCCAATTCGCCGCGCGGCGATGGTCGCAGCTCCGCCGCGAAATGCGGCGCGCGCTCGTCATAGAAATAGAGGCCCGTGACCGCCCAATTGGATTTGGGCGCCTTCGGCTTCTCCTCGAGCGACAGCGCGCGGCCATCGGCGTCGAAATCGACGACGCCGTAACGCTCGGGATCGGCGACGTGATAGGCGAAGACGGTGGCGCCGCGGCGCGGCGCCTTCGCCTTGGTCAGCGATTCGGTGAGGCCATGGCCGTAGAAAATATTGTCGCCGAGCACGAGCACCGAGCTTCGCCCTTCGACGAAGCTCGCGCCGATGACATAGGCCTGCGCCAGCCCATCCGGGCGCGGCTGCACGGCGTAGGTGAAAGAGACGCCCCATTGCGCGCCGGAGCCGAGCAGGCGCCGAAAGGCCGCTTCATCTTCCGGCGTCGTGATCACGAGAATTTCGCGCACGCCGGCGAGCATCAGCGCGCTCAGCGGATAATAGATCATCGGCTTGTCATAGACCGGCAGCAATTGCTTGGAGACGGCGAGCGTCGCGGGATGAAGTCGCGTTCCGCTGCCGCCGGCGAGAATGATTCCACGCATTTTCAGGCTCCTCGGTCTGTGGGGCCGGCGAGCAGCCTGTCGACGCAGGCTGCGAGCGATCGGCGCCAGTCTGGCAGAGCGACGCAATAGACATGTGAAAGCTCGGCGTTGTCGAGGCGCGAATTGGCCGGGCGCCGCGCCGGCGTCGGAAAATCGGCGGTCGCGATGCGACGCACGCGCACGGCTCGACGGCCATGTTCTGTCGCGCGCGCGAAGATCGCCTCTGCGACATCGGCCCAGCAGGCTTCGCCGGCGCCGGTCATGTGAAACACGCCGCGCAGCTGCGGCGCGCCGTCCTGCCGCAGGCGGGCCGCGACGGCGAGCGCGGCGTCGGCGAGGTCGAGCGCGCTCGTCGGATTGCCGAGCTGATCGGCGACGACGCCGACCTCCTCGCGCGTCTCGCCGAGGCGCAACATAGTGCGCACGAAATTCACGCCGAAGGGGCTGTAGACCCAGGCCGTACGGAGAATGACCGAGTTCGGACAGAGCGCGGCGACGCGCCTTTCGCCTTCGAGCTTGGAGCGGCCATAGGCGCCGAGCGGCGCGGTTGCGTCGTCCTCGCGATAGGGACGCGGCGCGGAGCCGTCGAACACATAATCGGTGGAAAAATGGATGAGCGGAACGCCGAGCTCGGCCGCCGCCTCGGCGACATGGCCGGCGCCCTCGCCATTGACGCGAAACGCGAGCTCTTCCTCCTGCTCGGCCTTGTCGACGGCGGTATAGGCGGCGGCGTTGACGATCACATCGCCGCGCGCGTCGAACAACGCCGCGCGCAGGCCGTCGCGGTTCAATAGATCGAGACGCGGCCGGCCGAGCGCGACAATTTCCGCCGCATCCGTCGCGCGCTCACGCAGAGCGGTGACGAGCTGGCCCTGCGTTCCGGTGACGATGATGCGCATCGGCGCGCTCACGCGAATGTTTCGACGAGATCGCGCAGGCGCGGCCAGCGGCGATCCTTCTCCGAAAGAATGGCGCGCTCGGGAGCGATCGGCCAGGCGATGTCGAGATCGGGATCGTCGAAGGCGAGTCCGCGATCATGCGGCGCCGAATGGAAATTCGTCACCTTGTAGAGGACCTCCGTATCGGGTTCGAGCGTGCAGAAGCCATGCGCAAAGCCCTTCGGCACGATGAGCTGGCGCCCGTTTTCGGCGGAAAGCGTGACGGCGACATGGCGTCCGTAGCTCGGCGACGAGCGGCGAATATCGACCGCCACATCCAGAATTCGGCCGCGCGCCACTCGCACCAGCTTGTCCTGCGCGAAAGGCTCGGTCTGGAAATGCAGCCCGCGAATGACGCCGATGTCGCGTGAGAACGAATGATTGTCCTGGACGAAGCAGAAGGACGGCAGTCCGTGCTCCTCCCATCGCCTTTGATTATAGGTCTCGGAGAAAAAGCCGCGGGCGTCGCCGAACCGATCCGGCGTGACGATCTTGACGCCTTCGAGCGCCGTGTCTTCGACCTTCATACTATCCTCTTAGGGGCGGCGCTGGGCGTCACAGGGCGGAGCCGAGACGCTCGCCGCGATATTTGCCGGAGCGGATCGCCGACCACCACTCCTCATTGTCGAGATACCAGCGCACGGTTTTGCGCAGCCCGCTGGCGAAGCTCTCCTTGGCGCGCCAGCCGAGCTCGCGCTCGATTTTCGAGCAATCGATCGCATAGCGCAGATCATGGCCCGGACGATCCTGCACAAAGGCGATCAGCTCGCGATGGGAGCGCACGCGGGGCCTGAGCTCATCGAGACTATCGCAGATCGCCTGCACCACTTCTATATTGCGCATCTCGGAGCGGCCGCCGACATTATAGGTCTGGCCGACGGCGCCGGCGCGCATGACGGTGAGCAGCGCCTCGGCGTGATCCTCGACATAGAGCCAGTCGCGCACATTCTCGCCGCGCCCATAGACGGGCAGGGGCTTCTCCTCCAGCGCATTGAGAATGACGAGCGGAATGAGCTTCTCCGGGAAATGATAGGGGCCGTAATTATTAGAGCAATTGGTGATTATGGTCGGCAGGCCATAGGTCTCGCGCCAGGCGCGGGCGAGATGGTCGGAGCCCGCCTTGGAGGCCGAATAGGGCGAGTTGGGCGAATAAGGCGTGTCCTCGCGAAACAGTCCTTCGGCCCCGAGCGCGCCGAACACTTCATCGGTCGAGACATGCAGGAAGCGAAAATTCGCGGCCTTCGCCGCATCGAGGCGGCGCCAATAGTCGAGCGCGGCGGAAAGCAGGGTGAAAGTGCCGACGACATTGGTCTCGATGAAGGCGGCCGGCCCGTCGATGGAGCGATCGACATGGCTCTCGGCGGCCAGATGCATCACTGCGTCGGGCTGGAAGGCGTCGAAGGCGGCGGCGACGGCGGCGCGGTCGCATATATCGGCGCGACGGAAGGAATAGCGCGGATCGCCGGCGATCGGCGCGAGCGAATCGAGATTGCCGGCGTAAGTGAGCTTGTCGAAGACGAGCAGCTCATGCGGCGTCGTCTCGATGATGCGGCGCGAGAGCGCAGAGCCGATGAAGCCGGCGCCGCCGGTGACGAGGATGCGCATCCTATCGCCCGATCCGTTCATGGTCGGCGGCGTTCGTCGCCAGGGAGAGAAAGCGAGAGGGAGGGAGAAAGCGAGAGGGAAGAGGCATTTGCAACAAGCACTCTGTTCCTGGTCTCGAGGATCCGTCGCCCGGCCGTCGACCCTGCAAGGTTCTTTCTTTTCAATCCGCGCCTATTGAAAGATCGCGACGCCGCTGTCAACTCCGGCTCGTCGCGGCGTTCCGGGAAGAGTCGGCGAATTATGTCTTTTATGCGGCTTTTCTCGTTCGGACGGCGCCCTTTCCCGGACGCCCGGTGGTTGTGGCCGTCGAGTTTGGAGTTGTTCCAGACTCCTTGCGCCGGACGGCGGTTTCGCGCTATCCCGCGATTAATCGGGCCGCGACGGATCGTCGGCCGTGCAGAAGAGTAATCGATGTTTCAGCGTCCCGGCAAGGCGGCCTTCGCCTTCATTCTCGTCACCGTCGCGCTCGACATGCTGGCGCTCGGCGTGATGATTCCGGTGCTTCCCAAGCTCATCGTGGAGTTCGAGGGCGGCGATCTCAAAAGCGCCGCCGTGGCGACGGGGGTGTTCGGTTTCGCCTGGGCCTTGATGCAATTCCTGTTTCAGCCCGTGCTCGGCGCGCTGTCCGATCGTTTCGGCCGTCGGCCGGTGGTGCTCTTGTCCAACCTCGGCATGGGACTCGATTACGTGTTCATGGCGCTGGCGCCATCCTTGTCCTTCCTCTTCGTCGGCCGGCTGATATCGGGCGTGACGGCGGCGAGCGTCTCGACGGCGACGGCCTATATCGCGGACATCACCGAGCCGGAGAAGCGCGCCGGCCGATTCGGCATGATCGGCGCGGCTTTCGGCGTCGGCTTCATCCTCGGCCCGGCGCTCGGCGGCGTGCTCGGCAATCATGATTTGCGCTATCCGTTCTGGGCGGCGGCGGCGCTGAGCCTGCTCAATGCGGCCTATGGCTATTTCATCCTGCCGGAATCGCTCGCGCCGGAGAAGCGCGCCGGCGCCGTCCTCTGGCGCAGCGCCAATGTGCTGGGCTCGCTCGATTTTCTGCGTCGCGACCGCTCGCTGGCGCTGCTCGCCGTCGCGATTTTCCTCTCCTATCTCGCGCATGAATCGCTGCCGAGCCTCTTCGTGCTCTACACCGAATATCGCTACCATTGGGACGCCGAGACGACCGGCTGGGCGCTGGCCATCGTCGGCGTGTCGCAGACGGTGGTGTCCGGCGGGCTGGTGCGGCCGGCGGTCAAGCGCTTCGGCGAGCGCGCGACGCTGGTCGTCGCTCTGGCGGCGGGCGCGCTCGGCTTCGCGGCCTACGCCTTCGCGCCCACGGGCGGGATCTTCATGGCGGCGCCGCCGCTCATCGCCCTCTGGGCCATGGCCAATCCGGCCTTTCAGGGCCTCGCCACGCGCTTCGCCTCGGCTTCGGAGCAAGGGCGGCTGCAAGGCGCGCTGTCGAGCCTGCGCGGCGTCTCCGGCATGGTCGGGCCGTTGTTCTTCACGCAGATTCTCTCCCTCTCGATCGGCGCCGGCGGCTTTCCGGGGGCGGGCTATTTCGTCGCGGCGCTGCTGCTCGCGGCGAGCCTTTTCGTGGCGCGCAGCGCCGTGAGCGCCGCCGTGGCCGATCCCGCTTCCGTCTGAATCGAGATGGCGGTTCGACGTCGCAATCCGCCGCGCGGGCGCTTATATTGACGGCGCGCGCGGACCTCTCGGCCGGCGCGTCGGGAGATGTGCATGAGCTTCGTCGCTGCGGTCGTCTATTTCGCCCTTCTCGCTTCGGCGGGTCTCGGCGTCTATCTGAAAGCGCGCCAGAGCCGCGCCGCCAGCGCCGATCGCGAGACGCCACCCGCTGAATTCGCCGCCGCCGTCACCATGGAGGAGCATCGCCGCGCCGCCGATTACACGGTCGCGCGGATGCGGCTCTCCGTCGGCGAGACTTTGATCGACGCGGCGATCTCGGTCGCCTGGCTCGCCCTTCTGCTCGGCCCGCTCTATGCGCTGCTCGCGCAATTCATCGCGCCGGGGCTGACGCTCAGCGTCGCCGTCGTCGTCGCGGTGGCGATCGTCGATCATCTGCTGCGCCTGCCGCTGTCGCTGGTCGAGACTTTCGGCCTCGAGGCGCGCTTCGGCTTCAATCGCACGACGCCTTCCATGTTCCTGCTCGACGAGGCGAAGGGGGCGGCGCTGTGGCTGCTGTTCTTCATTCCCTTGCTCTATGGGCTGTTCTTCGCGGCGCGCTTCTCGCCCGATTATTGGTGGCCGGCCGGCTTCGTCGCAGCGGTGGCGCTGCTGCTCGCCATGACGGTGATCTATCCTTCCGTCATTGCGCCGATGTTCAACCAGTTCACGCCGCTCGAGGATGCGGCGCTGAAAGCGCGCATGGAGGAGCTGCTGGCGCGCTGCGGATTTCAATCGGGCGGGCTCTTTGTGATGGACGCCTCGACGCGCTCCACCCATGGCAACGCCTATTTCTCCGGCTTCGGCAAGGCCAAGCGCATCGTCTTTTTCGACACTCTGCTGCGCAAGCACAGCGCGGACGAGATACTCGCCATTCTCGCCCATGAGCTCGGCCATTATAAATTCGGCCATGTGCGGCAGCGGATTTTCCAAGCGGCGGGCTTTCTCTTCATCGGCTTCGCGGCGCTGCATCTCGCCTTCGAGCGCGGGCTCGGCGGCGCCTTCGGCCTGCCGAATGATCCGGGGATCATTCTCGTCATCGCGCTGACGGCGGCCGCGCCCATTCTGCATCTTCTGTCGCCGCTCACCAATTTCCTGTCGCGCCGGGCGGAGTTCGAGGCCGACGGCTTCGCCAAATCCATTTATGGCAAGGAGCCGATGGTGAGCGCGCTCACCAAGCTCTCGCGCGACAATCTCGCGACGCTGACGCCGGATCGGCTCTATGCGCTATTCTATTACTCGCATCCGCCGGCGCCGATCCGCATCGCCGCGCTGCAGGAGGCGAGGGGCGCCTGACCGTCAGGCGGCGTGCGCCTCGCCGCCGAAATAATGGAAATCGCCGCGCGTGATCAGCGCATCGCCGGGCGCGATCTCATGCGGCGCGAGATCGGCCTCCGACCGCAGCCGGTCGTAGATGGGGCCAAAATCGCGATAGCAGGCCTCGAGCAAGCGCTCGAATCCATCGACGACGAAATAGCACTGCTGGAAATCGTCGATGATGTAATTGGTACGCATCACCCGCTCGAGATCGAAGCCGATGCGATTGGGCAAGGAATCCTCGAGCGAGAAAACCGTCTCCGCCGGCGAGGAGAGAATGCCGGCGCCGAAGACGCGCAGCCCCGCAGGCGTCGCCAGCAGCCCGAACTCCACCGTATACCAATAGAGCCGCGCCAGATTGGCGAGCTGGCCGCGCGCCAGCGCCCGCCGTCCGCCTTCGCCATAGGCCTGCAGAAAGCGCGCATAGACGGGATTCGCCAGCAGCGGCACATGGCCGAAGATGTCGTGAAAGACGTCCGGCTCTTCGAGATAATCGAGCTCCTCCTCCGGGCGAATGAAGGCGCCGGCTGGAAAGCGCCGATTGGCGAGATGCTCGAAAAAGACGTCGTCGGGAACGAGGCCGGCGACGGGAACGACGCGCCAGCCGGTCAGCGCGGAAAGGCGCGCGCTCAGCACGTCGAAATCGGGAACGCCGGCGGGCGCGAGCGCGAGCGCGTCCATGGCGGCGAGATATTCGTCGCAGGCGCGGCCGGGCAGAAGCGCGGCCTGACGGGCGTAGAGCCGGCTCCAGCGATCATGCTCGGCCGCGCTATAGGAGGGCCAATTCTGCTCGATCGTCCAATCGTCGCGGCGGGGCGCGTCGGTGTAGCGGTTCTTGCCCTTCTCCATGCGGCCCTCCTTCAGCGAAAGCCGGGTTCTCGAAATAGATAGGCGCGCGCCGGCCGCCCGCAAAGCCGCTCACCCCGGCGCGAAATGCGCGGTGAAATGGCGCAGGAAGGGCGCCTGCCGCACGATTCGGAAGGGCGGGATCGCGGCGCGCTCGCGGAATACGTTCTCGATCGCCTCGATCACATAATCGAAATGGCTCTGCGTGTAGACGCGGCGCGGAAAGGCGAGGCGCACCAATTCGCGCGGCGCGGGCGTTTCCGTTCCATCTGCGGCTCGGCGGCCGAACATCACGCTGCCCAATTCGACGCCGCGCACGCCGCCCTCGAGATAGAGCGCGGCGGTGAGGCCGACGCCCGGAAAATCCTTCGCCGAAAGATGCGGGCAAAAGCCCGCGGCGTCGATGAACACCGCATGTCCGCCGGCCGGCCGCACGATCGGAACGCCGCGCGCGATGAGGCGGGAGGCGAGATAGTCCACCGTCGCATGGCGATAGCGCTGGTATTCCTCCTCCAGCGCCTCCTCGAGCCCGACGGCGATCGCCTCGAGATCGCGGCCCGCGAGTCCGCCGTAAGTAGGAAATCCTTCCGTCAATATCAGCAGATTACGAAAATCCTCCGCCCAGCGATCGTCATTGCAGGCGAAGAATCCGCCGATATTGGCGAGCCCGTCCTTCTTGGCGCTCATCGTCGCGCCGTCGCAGAGCGAGAACATTTCGCGCGCTATGTCGATGAGCGAATGATCGGCGTAACCTTCTTCCCATAGCTTGATGAAATAGGCGTTCTCGGCGAAGCGGCAGGCGTCGAGCACGAGCGGTATTCCTCGCTTTGCGAGCAGGGCCTTTGCGGCTCGAATATTGCCGAGCGAGACGGGCTGTCCGCCGCCGGTGTTGTTGGTCGCGGTGATCATGCAGAAGGGAATTGCCTTCCTCTCGCGCGCGATGACGCGCTCCAGCGCCGCGAGGTCTATGTCGCCTTTGAAACGCGTCTCCGCATGAATATCGCCGGCTTTCGGGCTCGGCAGATCGAGCGCCGTCGCGCCGACATATTCGATATTGGCGCGCGTCGTGTCGAAATGGCTGTTGTTGGGGACGATATCGCCCGCCTTCAGCCGCGTCGCGGCGAGAATGCGCTCCGCCGCGCGGCCCTGATGCGTGGGAAAAATATGCTTGAAATTGGTGATGCCGCGAATGGTCTTCTCGAAACGCCGCCAAGACCTACTTCCGGCATAGCTCTCGTCGCCCATCATCAGCGCGGCCCATTGCCGATCCGACATGGCGCCTGTGCCGCTGTCGGTCAGAAGATCGATGGTTATGTCTTCCGCATCGAGCAGAAAAACATTGTAATGCGCGGCCTTCAATCGCTCCTCGCGGTTTTCCCGCGTAGTGATCGGCAGCGCTTCGGTCATTTTGATGCGGAACGGCTCGATGATGGTGCGCATGTTTCCGCCTCCTTCATCGTGCGAAGATAGGGCGCGGCGAGGACGCCGCTTTGCGTAACCTCGCCGGCTGTGGCAAAAGCGTCGGTGCGACAAGAGGAGACCTCATGGCGGCCGACGTCACTTATCCAGCCGCTGCTGCGGCGGGCGTGCTCTCTTTCCTCAGCCCTTGCGTGCTGCCATTGGTGCCGCCCTATCTCACCTTCATCGCGGGTGCGAGCCTCGAGGAGCTGACACACGCCGGCAAATCGCGCGCCCGGCGCGACGTGCTCATCGCCTCGCTTTTGTTCGTCGCCGGCTTCTCGACGGTCTTCGTCGCGCTGGGCGCGACGGCGAGCGTCTTCGGCAAGGTGCTGCGCGCCAATCTGGAAATTTTGTCGATCGCCGCCGGCGTCGCCATCATACTCATGGGCCTGCACTTCCTCGGCGTGTTCAAGATCGGCCTGCTCTATCGCGAGAAGCGCCTCGAGGTCGGCCGTCCGGTCGGGCGTCTCGGCGCCTATGTCATGGGCCTCGCCTTCGCCTTCGGCTGGACGCCCTGCATCGGTCCGATTCTCGCCGCCATTCTCGCCGTCGCCGGCTCGCAGGAGACGGTCGGCAAAGGCGCCGCTCTGCTCGGCGTCTATTCCGCCGGGCTCGGCCTTCCTTTCCTCGGCGCCGCGGCGGCGATGGGGCCGTTCATGGGCTTCATGCAAAAGTTCAAGAAGCATTTCGGCAAGGTGGAGAAGGTCGTCGGCGCGCTGCTGGTGCTGACGGGCCTCGCCTTCCTCACCGGCGGGATGCAGAGCTTCTCCTTCTGGCTGCTGCAGACCTTTCCGGGTCTCGCGAATTTCGGGTAATCGCCATGTCTCAGCGCATCGATGAAAATCTCTTCACCGGATCGATCGGCGCCGAATATCGAATGCTCGAGCTCATCTGCCCTAATGCCGCGCTGCTCGCCCGCCGCGTGGCGGAGCGCGTCGCGCATTGGCGCGAGGGCATCGCGCTCGAGGTATTGGAGATCGGCTGCGGCACGGGCGTGAGCACGCTTCCCTTGCTCGCGGGACGCGACGATCTCCATGTCACCGCGATCGACAGCGCCGCCAAAATGCTGGACCAGGCGCGCTCTCATCTCGCCGATTTCGTCGCCGCCGGCCGCCTGCAATTCGTGGAAGCCGACGCGCTCGGCTTTCTCCGCGGCCTGCCCGAGGCGAGCGTCGACGTCGTCTCCTCGAATTACGCGGTGCATAATTTCCTCGACGATTATCGTCGGGAATTTCTCGCCGAGATTTTCCGCGTGCTGAAGCCGGGCGGCATTTTCGTCAATGGCGACCGCTATGCGATGGACGACCGCGCCGCGCATCTCTCCGCGACTCAAGCGGAGGTGCGCAGCTGGTTCCAAAAGCTCGGGACGCTCGGCCGCTATGATCTGCTCGAGGATTGGATCGCGCATCTCTTCAGCGACGAATCGCCCGAGCATGTGATGTATCTGGCGCCGGCGCTGGAGCGCATGACGGCGGCAGGCTTCGTCGATGTTCGTGTCGAATATCGCGAAGGCGTGGACACGCTGCTGACCGCGGTCAAGCCGTAACGGGTCCCAGAAAAGAAAAACGCCGGACGTACCTCCGGCCCGGCGTTAGAGCCCGCGACGGCATGTAGCCATCGTTTGCTCTTCGACATAGCTAGCGCCGCGCCATGACCAGACAATGACAAGAGCGCGGCAATCCTGAGATTGTCGCGCGCGCGAGTTCTGGCTTGGTCGACAGGGTGAAGCGCGGCCGAGGCGGCTGTGCGCTGATAATGCGAAGATCTCGCTCTTACGAGTCTTTCGCCAGGCCGATATCGGCTTTGATTTATTGGTGGGCGCACAAGGGCTCGAACCTTGGACCCGCTGATTAAGAGTCAGCTGCTCTACCAACTGAGCTATGCGCCCGTCCGTCGCTTCGGCTGGCGCCGAATGAGCGGAACGAGGTGGCAAATACCCAATGACGTCGCTCATGTCCAGCGCTGAAAAGAAAAAATCGTCACATTTCTGTTTCGATCTCTCTTCGCCTCACGGCCGCCATTCCGGCGCGGGCTCGGCCGCCGTCGCTTCCTCATGCGCGGCTGTCTCCTTGGCGGCCGCCAGTGCGCGCAGGGCCGCCGTCACGCCTTCGCTGGTGGCGGAGGACAGCAGCAGCAGGGTAGGGCGTTCTGTGGCCCCCGCAGGGCCGGCGGAGGCCATTGCGCGTTTGAGGCGCTCTTTCTGCTTCTTCAAATGTTCGGGCTCGGCGGCGTCGATCTTCGACAGCGCGACGATCTCGCGCTTCTCGTCGAGCTCCGCGCCATAGGCGGCGAGCTCGCGGCGGACGATCTTGTAATCCTTGCCAGCGTGCTCGCCGGTTGCGTCGACGAGATGCAGCAGCGCGCGGCAGCGCTCCACATGGCCGAGGAAACGATCGCCGAGCCCATGGCCGTCATGCGCGCCCTCGATGAGTCCGGGAATGTCGGCGAGCACGAATTCGCGATCGTCCACCCGCACCACGCCGAGGCCCGGATGCAGAGTGGTGAAAGGATAATCGGCGATCTTGGGCTTGGCGGCGCTGACCGTGGCCAGAAAGGTCGATTTGCCGGCATTGGGCAGGCCGATCAGCCCAGCGTCGGCGATCAGCTTCAGCCGCAGGATGAGCGTGCGCTCTATCCCCTCCAGGCCGGGATTGGCGCGGCGCGGGGCTCTGTTCGTCGAGGTGGTGAAATGCAGATTGCCGAAGCCGCCATTGCCGCCGCGCGCGATGATGGCGGTCTGTCCGACTTCGGTCAGATCGGCGATCAGCGTCTCGCCGTCCTCCTCGAGAATCTGTGTGCCGGCGGGCACTTTCAGCACGGCGTCGGCGCCCTTGGCGCCATGGCGGTTCTTGCCCATGCCGTGGACGCCGGTCTTGGCCTTGAAATGCTGCTGATAGCGATAGTCGATGAGCGTGTTGAGCCCATCGACGCAGATCGCCACCACATCGCCGCCGCGGCCGCCGTCGCCGCCGTCCGGCCCGCCGAACTCGATGAATTTCTCGCGACGGAAGGAGACGCAGCCGGCTCCGCCATCGCCCGAGCGCACATAGATTTTCGCCTGATCCAGGAATTTCATGGCTGTTTCGAACTCATGTCGCTTGCAGCTTCGGGCGCCGCGCGCCGAAGCTCGTCGGAACGGCGCCGCGCCGCAGGTCGAATAGCTCCACATCGACCTCGCCGCCGCGCGCCGGCGCCGGGAATTTGCCCTGTCCCGCGCGGGTGAAGCCCAGCTTCTCATGCACCCGCAGCGAGGCGGCGTTGCTCGGCAGCGCGCTGGAGACGATTCGCTCCAGCCCGGTCATGCCGAACACCATATCGATGAAGGCGCCCGCCGCTTCGCTCATCAATCCTCGTCCCCAATAGGGCCGTCCCAGCCAGAAGCCGATCATGCCCGTCCCGCGCCCATTCGCCCCATGCACGCCGATCACGCCGATCGCCTCGTCCGCCTGGCGCTTCTGCGTCAAGGCGAGGGTGAGGCCGGCGCCGCTGGCGTTCTCCGCGCGCGCAGAGAGAATGAAGCTTTCCGCGTGATAGGACTCATATGGGTGCGGAATGCGCGCCGTCTTCAAGGCGACCTCGGGATCGCCGGCCAGACGGCAGATCGAGCCCTGATCGGCGGCGCGCGGCCAGCGCAGCCACAGTCTCGGGGTCTCCAATCTGAAAATATCGTCGCGGGCAATTTCCGGAAACATCCGAGGCTCCATGGCGGCCGAGTGCGAAAAGAGGCCGAAAAATGACGAAGGGGAAGCGGCGTTCCGCTTCCCCTATCGACCCTTTGAGGCCTTTTTCCGGACTTTGCGCCTGGAGCTTCGCCTTTAAATCGCGAAAGCTCGAGGACCAAATCCGCCGGGGATCGAAACGCCGGCGGAAGGTCCTCGTAGAGCCTCCGCCTATTCGGCGGCCGCAGCCGCCGGCTCGACGACCGCTACCGAAGCGCGGCCGCCGCTGGATTTGAACAGGACCACGCCGTCGACGAGCGCGAACAGCGTGTGATCCTTGCCCATGCCGACATTGCGGCCGGGGTGCCATTTGGTGCCGCGTTGGCGCACGATGATGTTGCCGCTGATCACGGCCTCGCCGCCGAACTTCTTCACGCCGAGACGGCGACCGTCGGAGTCGCGACCGTTGCGCGACGAGCCGCCCGCTTTCTTGTGAGCCATTGTTCTCGCTCCTCGATTTTCACGCCGAGCCGGCGCCCGCCGCTCGGGGGGCCGCGCCGGGCGGCCGCTGAATTGGTGCGCGCGCCGAACGCGCGGCGCGCATGGGTTCTTCTATACGCCGCCGGGCGGCTTACGCCAAACTCTCAGGCGCCGGCCTCGATGCCGGTGATGCGCACGATCGTCAGATCCTGGCGATGGCCGCGCTTGCGCTTGGAGTTCTGGCGGCGGCGCTTCTTGAAGGCCAGCGTCTTGGGGCTGCGGGCCTGCTCGGCGATCTCGCCGGTGACGCTCGCGCCCGCGACCAGCGGCGCGCCGATCTTGGCGGAGCCCTCGGCGCCGACGAACAGAACTTCGTCGAAGGTGATCTTGTCGCCCGCCGCGCCCTCGAGGGCCATGACGGTTATCGTGTCTCCGGCGGTGACGCTATATTGCTTCCCGCCGGTCTTGATGACTGCGAACATCTCTTTTTCCTGTGTTCGTCCCGGCTCTGGCGACGATGCGCCGGCCGGCTTTTTGGCAGTTGACCGGTTTTTGCTCCGCTCTTCGCGCCGAAGCATCGACGCAAAAAGAAAATCGCGGCGAAACCGCCGCGACGAAGCGGGAAAGCCCTAGACGGGCGCGGCGTCTTTGTCAATCGCCGTTCGGGGCGCCGATTCGGCCGCGGCCTCGATCTTCTGCCGCTCATAGGCGGAGATGATCGACTGCACCATGGGGCCGAAGCGCTCGGCCAGCTCTGCGCAGCGAGTCGAATTGATCAGCTCCACGCCGCGGCGCTCGCTGCGGATGAGCCCGGCCTCCCGCAATATGCGGAAATGCTGCGAGAGCGTCGATTTGGCCAGCGGCGCCTGGTCGAGAACATTCAGGAATTGCGAGCAGTTTTGCGCGCATTCCGACGCTGCCAGCCGGGTGAATATCTGCACGCGCACAGGGTCGGCCAGGGCGTAGAGAATCCCTTCGACAGTGATCTCGTCCAGCCGCGGATGGTGGAGCTTCCTCATGCGCCACGCTAGCACGATTGACATTCATTCAGTAGTTCCGTATTTCAGAACTAATGAATTTAGCGCGAAAGGAGCGCAGTCATGGGTCGTCTTTCAGGAAAAATCGCGGTCGTCACCGGCGGCAATAGCGGCATAGGCTTCGCCACGGCGGAGCTTTTCGCAAAGGAGGGCGCGCAGGTGGTCGTCACCGGCCGGCGGAAGGCGGAACTCGATGCGGCGGTCGCTCGCATCGGCGCGAGCGCCGTCGGCGTGCCGGGGGATGTTTCGTCGCTCGAAGATCTCGATCGGCTCTACGCCGAGGTGAAGGAGCGCTTCGGCCGCATCGACATTCTCTTCGCCAATGCCGGAGTCATCCGTCTCGCGCCGATCGAAGCGGTGAACGAGGCCTTCTTCGACCACATGTTCGACATCAACGTCAAAGGCCTGCTGTTCACCGTGCAGAAGGCGCTGCCGTTGTTTTCTGAGGGCGGTACGATCGTGCTCAACTCGTCGATCGCCAATACGGTGGGCACGCCCGGCTTCGGCGTCTATTCGGCGACGAAGGCGGCCGTGCGCTCCTTCGCCCGCACTTGGACGGCCGAGCTGAAAGACCGCAAGATTCGCGTCAATGTCGTGAGCCCCGGCCCGATCGAGACGCCGATCTTCGACACGATGGGCCTCTCCGAGCAGCAGCACGATGAATTGGCAGGGCAATTGGAGACCAGCGTTCCGCTCGGCCGCTTCGGCAAATCGGAGGAGGTGGCCGAGGTCGTTCTATTCCTGGCCTCCAGCGCGAGCAGCTATGTCGCCGGCGTCGATCTCTATGTCGATGGCGGCATGGTGGCCGTCTGATCGATCATGACAATTCGCCGCCGCTGATCGGATCACGATCGGCGGCGGCTTTTTCGTTCAAAGATCGAAATCGCGCCTCATCTCGTCGATCGCCCTTGCGAGATGACGCTCCACCGTTCGCACCGATACGCCGACGCGCGCCGAAATCTCGGCGCTGGTCAAATGCTCGAGGCGCTTCAGCAGAAAAATCTCTCGATGCAGCGGCTGCAGGCGCGCGAGCGCGGCGCGCAGCTTCTGATGTTCCATCAGCGTGGCGATGGCGTCGCTGGATGGGGATTGCTCGGGAGGAGGCGCGGCGTGCGCGGTCTCTTCCACAAAGCGCGAACGAATGCGGTCCCGGCGTATGGCGTCGACCGAGAGATTGGCGGCGATGCGGAAGAGATAGGCGCGCGGACTTTCGAGATTGGCGATATCGACGCGCTCCAGCGCGTGGAGATAAATGTCCTGCACAATGTCTTCCGACTCTTGCGCGCCGACGCGCCGGCGCGCGAAGCGGCGCAGAGCGGGGGCGTAATCCTGATAGAGCGCGTCCAGCTCTTTCGTCGAGGAGGTCATTTTGCGCCCTCCTTCGTCTCGATGCGAGAAAGCAGGGCGGCGACGCCCGCGCGAGGCTCCGGTTTCGGCATTTGCAACCCCTTTTTCGAGCTCCTCGGAGCTCCCGTCGTTTCTTGAAAAAAGGCGAAGTTCGGCGCTGCGCGCGAAAGATCTCGCGCGCGAAAAAATCTCGGAACGCGCGTCGGCGTCCGCTGGACGCGACGCGGACGGCGTCACGTCTCGGCAGGCTGCGGCTCGCGAGGGGAGACGAGAATGTCTTGCGGGAAGATCAGAGCGCGGCCGGCGGACCGCGCGCGACAAAGCCGAGGCCCGTTACGCGCGGGCGTATCCTCGTTTCGCCGGGCCGGCGCGAGGAGGAGCGCCTCGAATGCGGGTAGGAAAGGATGTGTGAGGAGGCTGCCTCGAGATATGCGGAGCTATGAGCCGAGCAGCCGAGCGCGCAACATTGGAGTGTTCGGCAATGTCGATCGTGAGGCGAGCCGCCGCCCGTCTCGCTCGATTGGCAGAGCGAAGCGACGGAGAGAGTGGGTTCGGCGAAGGCCGAAGCGCCGAGATAGGGCAGGGATTGAAGGATGATGACGCAGAGCAGGAGCGCGAGGCTTCCCGAAATGCGGCGAGTCACGAATGATCGGCCGAACATCCACTGCATGAAACGAGGATATAACATCGGCGCCACCCGTACGCAATCAATACGCGTGTTATGATATTTATAAACTACAATCGAATTGCGTCGCCGCTGCGACAATTCCGCCGAAGCTGGCGCCGGCTCGATGAAAATGCGCAACGCGACGTGCGTCAGGCGGCGCGCCAGCGTCCGGAATCGGCGACGAATTCGTCGATCGACTCGGCGATATAGGCGATATGCGCCTCGCTGAGGCCCGGATAGACGCCGACCCAGAAAGTGCGGCGCATGATGACATCGGTGGCGGAAAGCGCGCCGGCGACGCGATGCGGGCGGTCCTTCATATAAGGCTGGCGCAAGAGATTGCCGCCGAACAGCAGCCGCGATCCGATGCGGCGCTCGGCGAGATGACGCAGCAGCGACTCGCGCCCAAAAGGCGCATCCTCGCGCAAGGTCAGCGCGAAGCCGAACCAGGAGGGATCGCTGCGCGGCGTCGCCTCGGGCAGCAGGAAAACATCCTCATAGGGGCGAAGCGCTTCCTTCAGCAGCGCGAAATTGCGCTTGCGCGCTTCGATGAAGCCCGGCAGGCGCTCCATCTGCGCCAGCGCCACGGCGGCCTGCATATCGGTGATCTTCAGATTATAGCCGAGATGCTGATAGACATATTTGTGATCATAGCCGAAGGGCAGATCGCCCGATTGCCATTCGTAGCGCTTCTTGCAAGTGTCGTCCTTGCCCGGTGCGCACCAGCAGTCGCGGCCCCAGTCGCGAAAGGATTCGACGCTGCGTCGCAGCACGGAGCGCGAGGTGAACACCGCGCCGCCTTCGCCCATCGTTATGTGATGCGCGGGATAGAAGCTGAGCGTGCCTATGTCGCCGAATGTGCCGACCTGGCGCCCGTCATAGAGCGAGCCGAGCGCGTCGCAGCAATCCTCGACCAGCCACAGGCCATATTTTTCGGCGATGCGCGTCACCTCGGCGAGATCGAACGGATTGCCGAGCGTATGGGCGATCATTATGGCGCGCGTGCGCGGCGAGATCGCCGCCTCTATGAGATCGGCGCGGATATTGTAGGTCGGTATGTCGACATCGACGAAGACCGGTGTCATCCCATTCTGCAAAATGGGATTGAGCGTCGTCGGAAAGCCGGCGGCGACGGTGATGACCTCGTCGCCGGGCTGAAGCGCGCGCTCTTTGAGCAGCGGCGAGGTCAGCGCGGTGAGCGCCAGAAGATTGGCCGAGGAGCCGGAATTGACGCTCAGCGCATGGCGGACGCCGATGAACTCTTCCAGCGCCTTCTCGAAAGCCGCATTGAAGCGCCCGGTGGTGAGCCAGAAATCCAGCGCCGAATCGACGAGCGTCTGCATCTCGCTTGCGCCATAGACCTTGCCGGAGACGGGAACGGCGGAGGCGCCGGGACGAAACTCCGGCGTCGCATGGGCGATCTCGGCATAGCGGCCGACGAGCGCCAAAATCTGCTCGCGCAGCGCTTCTTTCTCATCCGCTATGTCGGCGGCGGCGTGCGAGGCGGCGGCTGCGGGCAGGGTCATGGCGTTGCTCCGGGCGTGCTCGCGCCGCGCTCGGCGGCGTCCATGCGTCTCTCATAGGCGTCGATCTGGGCGAGCGATGTGGTCGCCACATCCTCGCCGCGGCGGCGGCGCGATTCCCAATCGACGATCGCCTCCAGCGCCTCGAAGATCGACCATTGCGGGCGCCAGCCGAGCCGGCTGCGCGCCTTGGCGGAATCGAGCTTCAGCAAATGCGCCTCATGCGGCTCGTCGCCGCCGCTCTTCATCCAGCCGGCGCCCTCGCCATAGGCGCGGCAGAGCGTGTCGGCGATCTCCGCCACCGTGCGCTCGCCGGAGGGATCAGGGCCGAAATTCCAGGCTTCCGCGAAGGGCGCGCCATCGCTCCACAGACGCTCGGCCAGCGTCAGATAGCCGGCGAGCGGCTCCAGCACATGCTGCCAGGGACGCACTGCGCGCGGAAAACGTATTTGCGCCGTCTCGCCGCGCTCCAACGCGCGCAAAATATCGGGCACGAGCCGATCCGCGGCCCAATCGCCGCCGCCGATGACATTTCCGGCGCGGGCCGTGGCCAATGCGGCGCCGCGTGTGGGGTGATCGGCCGTTGCGAAATAGGAATTGCGGAAGGAGGCGGCGACGAGCTCCGCGCAGCCTTTGCTGGCGCTATAGGGGTCGAAGCCGCCCATCGCCTCATTCTCGCGATAGGCCCAGGTCCATTCGCGATTCTCATAGCATTTGTCGCTGGTGACGATGACGATGGCGCGCGCCGAGGGCGCCCAGCGCAGCGCCTCGAGCAGATGCGCCGTGCCGAGCGCGTTGACCTCGAAGGTCTCGATCGGATCGGCGTAGGAGTAGCGCACGAGCGGCTGCGCAGCGAGATGGAAGACGATCTGCGGCTCGAATTCTCGCACTGCGCGCGTCAGCCGTTCGGCGTCGCGAATATCGCCGATGACGCTTTCCATCTTCTGGTCGAGGCGCGTGAGCGCGAAAAGGCTGGGCTCGGTCGGCGGCGCCAGCGCATAGCCCGCCACATTCGCGCCGAGGCGCGTGAGCCATAAGGAGAGCCAGCCGCCCTTGAAGCCGGTGTGTCCGGTGACGAGGACGCGCTTGCCGGCCCAGAAGGACGCGTTCACGCCCAGACCTTCCAGGGCGCCTCGCCGCCGCTCCACAATTGCTCGAGGAAACGCTTGTCGCGCAGCGTGTCCATGCATTGCCAGAAGCCGTCGTGGCGATAGGCGCGCAGCTGCCCGTCGGCGGCGATGCGGGTCAACGGCTGCTGCTCGAGCGCGGTCGAATCGCCGTCGATATAATCGAGCGCCTTCTTCCACATCACGAAGAAGCCGCCGTTGATCCAGCCGCCGTCGCCGCGCGGCTTTTCATCGAAAGAGCGAATGTCGTCGCCATCCATTGTGACGGCGCCGAAGCGGCCGGGCGGACGCACCACCGTCATGGTCGCGAGCCGGCCATGGGCGAGGTGATAGTCGATCTCGCCCGCTATATCGATATCGGCGACGCCATCGCCATAGGTGAGGCAGAAGGGCTCGTTGTCCGGCAGATAATCGGCGATGCGCTTCAGGCGCCCGCCAGTCATCGTCTCTATGCCGGTGTCAACCAGCGTGATCCGCCAGGGCTCGGCCATCTTATTGTGGACGATGGTCTTGTTCTCGGCGAGGTCGAAGGTGACGTCGCTCATATGCAGGAAGTAGTTCGTAAAATAGTCCTTGATGAAATAGCCTCTATAGCCGAGGCAGACGATGAACTCGTTGACCCCATGCTGCGAGTAGATCTTCATTATGTGCCACAGGATCGGCTTGCCGCCGATCTCGATCATGGGCTTGGGGCGATTGTCGGTCTCCTCGCTGAGGCGCGTGCCGAGACCGCCTGCGAATATTACGGCCTTCACGCGCGGTCTCCTCGAGAATGCGAGGGCGCTCCTCGGCGAATCGGGGCGCGCCACTCACGCAGTCTAGCCTCGCGCCTTGTGCGAGCCTGTCGCGCGAATGGCGCGCCGCAGCGCGGGAGGCGTCAGGGTTAATCGCCCCTTAACCCCGCCTGCCTACCCTCGGCCGTCATGTCAGCCGATGAGCCCCTGAGGGCGCTTCGCTGTTTTTTCGATCGTCGCGAGTGGGCTCATTCGTCATGATGCGCAGCAACGCATTCCGCCACGTCTCCGAGCCGGTGCGCGAGTTCACGGCGCGGCGAGCGGCGGAGCTCGCCGGCGCGGCGCTGATAGCGGCGTCTTTCGCGGCGGCTCTGGCGCTCGTCTCCTGGTCGGCGCGCGATCCCTCCTTCAATCATGCGACCACCGGGCGGGTGCGCAATCTGCTCGGCCCCGGCGGCGCTGTCGCCGCAGATATATTGATGCAGCTGCTCGGCCTCGCGGCGATCGCGGCGATATTGCCGATCGCCGCGCAGGGCCTGCGGCTCGTCACCCAGCGCGCGCTGCATCGGCCGCTGCTGCGCTTCGGCTTGTGGATCATCGGCGCGCTCGCGGCCGCCGCCGTCGTCTCGCTTCTACCCGTCACCGACCGCTGGCCGTTGCCCACCGGGCTCGGCGGCGTGCTCGGCGACGCTGTGCTGGCGCTGCCGCGCCGCTTTTTCGGCGATTCGGCGGCGGCCATGGCGCTGGTCGCGCTCATCGGCGCCGGAACCGCCATTCTCGCCCTCACCGGCGCCGCCGGCTTCGGCTTCGAGGCGTCCGCCGGCGCGCATTCGGATGACGATCCCATCGAGCGCCGCGGCCATGACGAAGAGGATGACGAGCCCGGCGTCGCCATCGTCTCGCTCGGCGCGCTCATCCATGCGGGGCTGACGATCAAGACGGCGGTCGCGCTTCGCTTCGCCGCTCTGCTCGCGCGCCGCAACAAGCCGGCCGAGGTCGAGGAGCATTCCGGTCCGCCGCTGCTCTCGGCGCGGCGCGAGCCGGTTTTCGACGCTTTCTCTTTCGTCCCGCCGCCGGCGCCCGCGCGCGCCGCCGCTCCGGCCGCCGCGCCGCGCGAAGAAGACCATGACGAGCCGCCGCCGGCCTCCGCCCGCGTGATGGAGCCCGCCGGCCCGCTGAAGCAGGGCAAGCGCGTGATGCGCGAGCGCCAACCCTCTCTCTTCGAGAGCCGCAACGAATCTCTGCGCTACGAGCTGCCGCCGCTGCTGCTGCTGAGCGAGCCGAAGAAGCAGGCCGCGGCCGCCAAAATCTCGCAGGACGCGCTGGAGCAGAACGCGCGCTTGCTGGAGGGCGTGCTCGAGGATTTCGGCGTCAAGGGCGAGATCATCAATGTGCGCCCCGGCCCGGTGGTCACGCTCTATGAGCTGGAGCCGGCGCCCGGCATCAAATCGTCTCGCGTGATCGGCCTCGCCGACGATATCGCGCGCTCCATGTCGGCGGTCTCGGCGCGCGTCGCCGTGGTTTCCGGCCGCAACGCCATCGGCATAGAGCTGCCCAACCATCGCCGCGAGACGGTTTTCCTGCGCGAGCTGCTCGCCTGCGAGGATTTCGAGAAGACCAAGCATCGCTTGGCCATAGCGCTCGGCAAGACGATCGGCGGCGAGCCGGTCATCGTCGATCTCGCGCGAATGCCGCATCTGCTCGTCGCCGGCACCACCGGCTCCGGCAAATCGGTCGCCATCAACACCATGATTTTGTCGCTGCTCTACCGGATGAAGCCGGAAGAGTGCCGCCTCATCATGGTCGATCCGAAAATGCTCGAGCTTTCGGTCTATGACAACATCCCCCATCTGCTGACGCCCGTCGTCACCGACCCCAAAAAGGCGGTGGTGGCGCTGAAATGGGCGGTGCGCGAGATGGAGGACCGCTACAAGAAAATGTCCAAGCTCGGCGTGCGCAATATCGAAGGCTTCAATCAGCGCGTCGTCGAGGCCCAGGCCAAGGGCGAGATCATCACCCGCACCGTGCAGACCGGCTTCGATCGCGAGACCGGCGAAGCGATTTTCGAGCGCGAGGAGATGGAGCTGCATCCTCTGCCCTTCATCGTCGTCATCGTCGACGAGATGGCGGATCTGATGCTGGTCGCCGGCAAGGATATCGAAGGCGCGATTCAACGCCTCGCGCAAATGGCGCGCGCGGCCGGCATTCATCTCATCATGGCGACGCAGCGTCCTTCGGTCGATGTCATCACCGGCACGATCAAGGCCAATTTCCCGACGCGCATCTCCTTCCAGGTGACGTCGAAGATCGACAGCCGCACCATTTTGGGCGAGCAGGGGGCCGAGCAGCTCTTAGGACAAGGCGACATGCTCTATATGGCCGGCGGCGGCCGCATCTCGCGCGTGCACGGGCCTTTCGTCTCGGACAATGAGGTCGAGAAGATCGTCGCGCATCTGAAGACGCAAGGCCAGCCGCAATATCTCGACGCCATCACCACGGAGGACGAGCCTTCTGAGGAGGCGGCGGAGAGCGCCGCGCCGGGCTCCATGGATGCGGAGGAGGGCGCCGATCTCTACGACCGCGCCGTGGCGATCGTGCTGCGCGACCGCAAATGCTCGACGAGCTACATTCAGCGTCGCCTGTCGATCGGCTACAATAAGGCCGCGTCGCTGGTGGAGCAGATGGAGCGCGAAGGCGTGGTGGGCCAGGCCAATCACGCCGGCAAGCGCGAGATTCTGGTGGGCGGCGGGATAGACCGCGGGGCGTTCGATATAGACGCGGCGTGAGCGGCCGTCCCCGGCTGGAGATCTCGATGCAGTGGTGGCTGACGTTATCCGAGATCATCCGCAATCTGGGGTTGCTCGTCGGGGGAGCCATTGGCGTCTATCTGGGCTGGAACCGAGTGACGGTCGCTAACCGGCAGGCCGAAGCTCAAATGCGTCAGACCGAGTTGACGCGCCGCGATCATGTCGCTGAACTCTTCAACAGAGCCGTGGGTCAATTGCAGGACGAGAAGCTCGAGGTTCGGCTCGGCGCGATTTTCACTCTCGAGCAGATTTGCCGGGATTTCATCGACCTCTCCGGCCCCGTCCTTCAGTTGCTGACTATATATTTGAAGGAGAACCGGGTAGATTATGGAGACGCCGAGCCCCCGGCGGATGTCCGCGAGATCATCCGACTGGTGCGGGATCGGGGAGGACGCGAGACATGACGCAGGCGGCCAGATACGGAAAGGGCCAATTTAAAATCGACCTCGCCGGCGCGTTCATTCGCCGAACGGACCTCAGCAACGCCAATTTGGAGGGCGCCGATCTGAGCCGGGCCGATTGCGCCAATGCAATTTTCCGTGGCGCGAATATGAAGGACGCGATTTTGGACGGAACCGTTCTGAAGGGAGCGGATCTCACGGGCGCACGCAATCTCACCAAGGCGCAGATCGCTCGGGCGATCGTCGACGAGAGAACCATCCTTCCTTCCGATCTCGCCGACTGACCGTCTAATTCGGTCATGAACCGCCCTCGGCCGGGATGTCGCCAGACGTCAGGGCGAGGCAATCGTTCTCGTCGAATATGATCCAACATTAGCCATATCGCCGTCCTAGTGAGGACGGTGGACGGCCCCGTTCGGCCGCGCCGAATCGTCCGGAGCACCAATTCCTGTGAAATCGCCTCTCGCCGCCGCGCTGGTTCTCGCCCTTCTCGCCGCTTCCGGCGCTCAGGCCGTGGAGCCGAAGAAAAAGCCGCATCCGGCGCCGGCCGCCAAGGCTCAGGCGGGAAAGCCGGCGGCCAAGGGCAAGCCGGCCGCCGCCGACGCCAAAGCGAAGCCGAAGCCCGCCGACCCCAAAACTGCGCAGGCCAAGCCGGCCGACCCCAAAGCCGCTCCCCCCGCGGCCAAGCCGCCAGCCCCCGCGCCTGCGGTTCCGGACCCCGCCAAAGCGGCTGTGGGAGCGGCCGCCGTGGGCGGAGCGGCGGCGGCCGTCGCGGTCGCGACCCAGCCGCCGGTCCCGCTCACCCGTGACGAGGCGATCAAGCGCGCCGAGGCTTCGCTCAATTCCTCTCCCGTCATGATCGCCGATTTCGTGCAGATCGGCGGCGACGGCCGCAGGGCCGAGGGCAAGCTCTATGTGCATAAGGTCGGGCGCATGCGCTTCGAATATGCGCAGCCGGCCACGATGGAGGTCGTCTCCGACGGCGTGCAGGTCGCCGTGCGCGATCGCAAGCTCAACACGCAGGATCTCTATTTCATCAATCAGACGCCGCTCAAATTCCTGCTCAACGAAAAAGTCGATCTGCAAAAGGACGTGAAGCTCGTCGATGTCGTGATCGACGACGCGGGCGCCTCCATCTCCATCGAGGACAAGGCGACCTTCGGCGGCACGTCGAAAATCAAGCTGATCTTCGATTCCAAGACCTTCGACTTGAAGCAGTGGCAGGTCTCCGACCCGCAGGGCTATGAGACCTTGGTGTCGCTGTTCAATATCGACCGCAGCAGCGCGCCGGACGCCAATCTGTTCAAGATCGACAAGGGCTCGCTGCTCGATTTTCGTTGAGCAGGCGAGCCCTCGTGCCGATGCGAGCCTGCGCTCACGCGGCTTTCAGCGACGCCATGTCGATGACGAAGCGATATTTCACATCGCTCTTCACCATGCGCGCATAGGCGGTCTCGATCTCCTGCATGGCGATCGTCTCAATATCGGCGACAATGCCCTTCTCGGCGCAGAAATCGAGCATTTCCTGCGTTTCCTTTATGCCACCGATCAGCGAGCCGGCGATCTGCCGCCGCTTGAAGATCAGCCCGCCCGCCGATGGCGAGGGATGCGGCGTCTCCGGCACGCCCACCAGAGTCAGCACGCCGTCGCGCTTCAGCAGATTCACATAGGCGTCGAGATCGTGAGAGACGGCGACCGTGTCGAGGATGAAATCGAGGCTGCCCGCGCGCGCCGCCATGGCCTCCGCATCCTTGGAGACGACGACCTCATCGGCGCCGAGCGCGAGAGCGGCCTCGCGCTTTGACGGCGAGGTGGTGAAGGCGACGACATGCGCGCCCAGCGCATGGGCGAGCTTGACGCCCATATGGCCGAGCCCGCCAATGCCGACGACGCCCACTTTCTTGCCCGGCCCGGCGCCCCAATGTTTCAGCGGCGACCAGGTGGTGATTCCGGCGCAAAGTAGCGGCGCCACAGCGGCGAGCTGCGCCTCGTCATGGCGAATGGCGAGCACGAAATGCTCATCGACGACGATGGCCGACGAATAGCCGCCGTAAGTGTTCTCGCCGGAGCCGTCGAGCGCGCCATTGTAGGTGGCGACAAAGCCATGCTCGCAATATTGCTCGAGCCCGTCGTCGCAGGAGAAGCAGCGGCGGCAGCTGTCGACCATGCAGCCGACGGCGGCGATGTCTCCCACTTTGAACCGTGTTGCCTCCGCGCCGACGGCGGTCACGCGGCCGACGATCTCATGGCCCGGCACGCAAGGGTAGCGCGTGCCCGGCCATTCGCTGCGCGCGGTGTGCAGATCGGAATGGCAGACGCCGCAAAAGAGAATGTCGATCGCGACATCCTTCGGTCCCGGCGCGCGGCGCTCGATGGAAAAAGGCGCGAAAGGCGCGGTCGCCGATTGGACCGCATAGGCCTTGGTGGGCATGGTGGGCCTTGGGTTTTTTTTGAAGGGGATTGGGGGGCTCGCCTCGGGCGGAGGCGGTTTCCAATAGCATGTTTCGAGGATCGGGTCGAAGGTGCGGCCTGCTCGAGTTTGACACCTGTCGCGTTACAAGTTACAAATCGTCATGATCGCGAGCTTTCGGCACAAGGGATTGCGGCGGTTGTTCGAAAGTGACGACGGGAGCAGATTGCCACCCGATTTGATCGAGCGCATTCGTCGCATTCTGTCCTTTCTGGATGCCGCGGATCGGGCGGAGGACATGGATCAGCCGACCTTCCGTCTCCACACTCTCAAAGGAGAGCTGAAAGGTTTTTGGGCGGGGACGGTGCGGGCGAACTGGCGGATCGTCTTCCGTTTCCGGGACGGCGCAGCCGAAGATGTCGATTTCATCGACTATCACTGATGAAGGCGCGGGCGATGATGAAAAATCCTGCCCATCCCGGTGGGCTCATCCGAGACAATATCGAGGCGCTGGGCCTGAGCGTCGCCGAGGCGGCGAAGGGGCTCGGCGTGACGCGGCAGCAGCTCTATCGACTGATCAACGGTCATCACGGACTCACGCCGGAAATGGCGCTGCGGCTCGAGCAGGCTTTCGGCGGATCGGCCGACGCCTGGATGCGGATGCAGATCGCCTATGATCTCGCGCGGGCGCGGGCGCGGGCGAGCGTTTCCATTGCTCGACTCGCGCCGAAGGTGGCGTGAGCTAGATCGCCGTCTCGGTGATGCGGACATGCGCATCGGTGATGTGAAATCCGTATCGCTCTATGTCGTCGAGACATTCATCGACGTTCAGCCCGGGGGTCGGCGCGCCACGGGTCAGCGGGATCGTTTTAAAAGCGCTCCAAGGAGCGAAGCGCTCGGGCAGATTGGAACCGTCGGCGTCGCTTGTGACGCCGAAAACGCGCCCAGGGCCTCTGAAAATATAAAAGTCCATCGATTCATCCCCAAAGTTCGGATGCGGGAGGATACACCAGAGAGCCCTCGTACCGTAGCCCCGGCTCGCGATCCTTCGCCAGCAGCAGCGGCCCGTCGAGATCGACGAACTCCGCCCCTTGCGCGACGATCAGCGCCGGGGCCATGGCCAGCGAGGTGCCGACCATGCAGCCGGCCATGATCGAGAAGCCGAGCCGCCTCGCCTCGGCGCCGAGCGCCAGCGCCTCGGTGAGGCCGCCGGTCTTGTCCAGCTTTATGTTCACGGCGTCATAGCGCCCGACGAGAGCGGCGAGGCCGATGCGGTCGTGGACGCTCTCATCGGCGCAGATCGGCACGGGGCGGGGGAGGCGCGCGAGCGCCTCATCGGCGTCCGCCGGCAGCGGCTGCTCGATCAGCTTTACCCCCGCCTTGGCGCAAGCTTCACTATTGGCGCCGAAATTTTCTTCGCGCCAGGCCTCGTTGGCGTCCACGATCAGCGCCGAATCGGGGGCGCCGGCCCGCACGGCCGCAATGCGCTCGGCGTCGCCATCGCCGGCGAGCTTCACCTTCAGCAGCGGCCTATGCGCGGCCTTGGCCGCTGCTGCGCGCATTTCCTCCGGCGTTCCGACCGAGATCGTATAGGCGGTGACGAGCGGCTCCATGCGATCGAGGCCGGCGAGCCGATAGGCGGAAACGCCGGTGCGCTTGGCCTCCAGATCCCAGAGCGCGCAATCGGCGGCGTTGCGGGCGGCGCCCGGCGGCAGCAGAGCGGCGAGCGCGTTGCGATCGGCGCCGGCCTCCAGCAGATCGCGCACGCTCTCCAGCTGATCGACGACGCTCTCCACGCTCTCGCCGTAGCGGGCGTAGGGCACGCATTCGCCGCGGCCGATGGCGTCGCCGTCGGCGAGCCGCGCTGCGACCACTACGGCCTCGGTCTTGGCGCCGCGCGAGATGACGAATCGCCCCGCGATGGGAAAGCGCTCGACGGAAATGGTCAGTTGGACGCCCATAGCGATTTTTCCAGTTGAAACAGTATGCCTGCGGGCGCCGCGGCCAGGCTCGCGCTCGACTCTGGCTGCGGCGGAAGTTAAGACGCTGCGGGGCGCGGAGAAAGGGAGCCGCCGGCCCATAGGGCCGAAAATAGGCATGGCCACTGACCTCGACCATACGGCCCGCCTCTCGTCGCGACGAGAGGGCGAGACCGCGCGTTTCGCGCTCGGCGGCGAATGGGTGCTCGCCGATTCGGCCGCCCTGGAGAAGGACGCCGCCGGCATGGCCGCCGCCGCCCGCGGCTCCGCTCGCGCCATTGTCGATCTCGCGCAAATCGTCCGGCTGGACACCGCCGGCGCCTGGATCATCGGCCGGGCCATGGACGAGCTCGCGCGCGCCGGCGTCGCCGTCTCCATGGAGGGCGCGCGGCCGGAACACGCGATTTTATTGCAGGAGGCGAAGTTTCGTCCCTTCGAGGCGCCGTCGCGCTGCCGTCGCTTGCTCGTCATCGATATCCTCGCCGATCTCGGCGGCTCCGTCGTCTCAGCGGCGCGGGACGCCTATAATGGAATCGGCTTTCTCGGCGAGTTCGTCGCCGCCGCGGGCGCGGCTCTCCTGGCGGCGGGACGCTTCCGCCTCACCTCGCTCGTCTATCATATGGAGAGCTTCGGCTTTCGCAGCCTGCCGATCATCGCGCTGATCAATCTTCTCGTCGGCGCGATCGTGGCGCAGCAGGGCATTTTCCAGCTACGCCGCTTCGGCGCCGGCTCTTATGCCGTCGATCTCATCGGAATTCTCGTGCTGCGCGAGCTCGGCGTGCTGCTCACCTCCATCATGATCGCCGGCCGCTCGGGCTCGGCCATCACCGCGGAGCTCGGCTCGATGAAGATGCGCGAGGAGGTCGACGCGCTGCGCGTCATGGGCCTCTCGCCGATCGAGGTGCTGGTGACGCCGCGCATATTGGCGCTGGTTCTGTCGCTGCCGCTGCTCACCTTCGTCGCCGATATGTCGGCGCTGTTCGGCGGGCTTCTCGTCTGCTGGGTCTATGAGGGCATCAGCCCGGCTGGCTATCTCTCGCTGCTGCAGGCGGCGATCGGCCGCAACACATTCTTCGTCGGCCTCATCAAGGCCCCTTTCATGGCGCTCATCATCGGCCTCGTCGCCGCCATGGAGGGAATGGCGACCCGGGGCTCGGCCGAATCGCTCGGTCGGCATGTCACGGCTTCCGTGGTGAAGGCGATCTTCATGGTCATCGTCGTCGACGGCTTCTTCGCCATCTTCTTCGCCGCGATCAAATATTAGCGCAATGACAGATCTCGCCTCGCAGACGATCGAAAAGCCACAGCCGAGCGCGACGCGCGAGACGGTCATTCGCGTGCGCGATCTCGTCGTCGCCTTCGGGCAGACGCTGGTGATGCGCGGCCTCGATCTCGACGTCTATCGCGGCGAGGTCCTGGGCTTCGTCGGCGGCTCCGGGCAAGGCAAATCGGTGTTGATGCGCACGATTCTCGGCCTCGTCGAGAAGCGCTCCGGCCTCATAGAGCTGTTCGGGCAGGATCGCGACAGGCTCTCTTCGGCCGAGCGTCGGCGCGTCGAGCGGCGCTGGGGCGTGCTGTTTCAGAATGGCGCGCTGTTTTCCAGCCTCACCGTGCGGCAGAATATTCAAATGCCGATGCGCGAGGCCCGGCATATTTCGGCGCGGCTGATGGACGAGCTGGCGATGCTGAAGCTCGAGCTGGTCGGCCTGCCCGCGAGCGCGGCGGACAAATTTCCGGCCGAATTATCGGGCGGCATGATCAAGCGCGCGGCGCTCGCCCGCGCGCTCGCTCTCGATCCGGAGCTCGTCTTCCTCGACGAGCCGACCTCCGGCCTCGATCCTATCGGCGCGGCGGAATTCGACGAGCTGATCACGACGCTGCAACACACGCTCGGATTGACCGTCTTCATGGTCACGCATGATCTCGACAGCCTCTATTCCATCTGCGACCGCATCGCCGCCCTCGCCGAGGGCAAGGTGATCGCCACGGGGACGATGGAGGAAATGCTCGCTTGCGAGCATCCCTGGCTGCAGGCCTATTTCCATGGCGTGCGGGGCGCGCGCCTCGCCGGCGCGCGCAAACCGAACGATATGCGAGGACGAGAGTAGAGCCCATGGAAACCCGCGCCAATTTCGCCCTCATCGGCGCTTTCGCCCTCGCCGTGGTGTTCGCGGCCTTCGGCTTCGTCTTCTGGTTCTCCGGGGCGAGCCAGACAGCGCAATACAAGACATTCGAGGTGCATTTCTCCGGCTCGGTCAGCGGGCTGCTGCGCGGCAATGACGTGCGCTTCAACGGCCTGAAAGTCGGCGAGGTGACGCAGCTCGCCATCTCCGATCAGGACCCGAGCCGCGTCGATGTGCTCATCAGCATCGATCGCAAGACGCCGGTCAAAACCAACACGCGCGCGCGCCTCGAGCAGACCGGCTTCACCGGCGTCGGCTATGTCTCGCTCACCGGCGGCACGCCGGGCGCTGAGGAGCTGCGCGCCAAGCAGGGCGAGACCTATCCGGTCATAGAGGGCGAGCGCTCCGAGTTTCAGAATATTCTCGAGAATGTGCAGAAGCTGTCGTCGACCGCCACCGAGGTTCTGGAGAAAGTGGGCAAATTGCTCGACGATAATTCGCAGACCATTTCGGACACGCTGCGGAACACCGAGAGATTCACCAAGGCGCTGGCCGATAATTCGGGCGGGATCGATTCTTTCATTCACGACATGTCGCAGATCAGCGCTTCGATGAAGCCGCTGCCGGCGCGCATCGACAAGCTTCTCGCGGCGATCGATCCCAAGAAGCTGAACAGCATCGCGACCGACATCGCCGGCGCCTCGGCCAATCTGCGGAGCTTTTCCGGGGGCGGCTTGAAGCAATATGAGCAGCTCGCCGTCGACGCCCGCAAGACGCTGGAGACGGTGGAGCGCGCCGTGCGCTCGCTGGAGAAGAATCCGCAACAGGTGATCTTCGGCGCGAGCCCGTCTCTGCCCGAATATCGCGGCAAGTGACCGGGCCGCTCGGGTGAGACGCCGCGATCCTCGCCCTCATGCCGAGGAGGCTCCGCAGGAGCCGTCTCGAAGCACGAGGGCGAGCTCCAGAAGGCGGCGCGTGACGCTTTCCTCGTCGTTCGAGACGCCGGCCTCGCCGGCTCCTCAGGATGAGGAAAGCTTCGTTCAGCCGTTCTCGCGCGGCTTTGATGGCCGGCGACGTTCGAGTAAGCTTGGAATCACTACAGCGTTCCAGCTGAAGTGGACGCCGGTTCGGCGTTGGAACGCGTCGAAAAAGATACCAGGGAAAGCGCCGCGGCGTCGCGCGCGATCAGCGGGAAGGATCGGTCCATGACGCCGTCGAGAGCGTCGCTCTCCCTCATTCTGCTCGCCGCTCTGGCGCTCGCGGCTTGCGGCGGCGCGCCGCAGCGCGAGAGCTTCGATCTCGGCGGCCCCGGCGAGGCAGGGCGCGCGCTGGCGCGGCCCTTGCGCGGCACGCTCGCCGTCGCCGAGCCGCAGGCCGTGCAACCCATCGACTCCGACCGCATCGTCGTGCGCACCGGGCCGAACGAGGTCGCCAATCTCGCCGAGGCGCAATGGGTGGACCGGCTGCCGCGGCTCGTGCAGGCGCGGCTCATCGCCGGCTTCGACATCGGCCGCCGCGCCGGCTCCGTCGTGCGCGCCGGAATGATCGCGGACCATGTGCTCTCGACCGAGATTCGCCGCTTCGAGATCGATGTGACGACCTCCGAGGCGGTGGTCGAGATCGCCGCCAGAATGCTCGATTCGCGTGGCGCGCCGGTGGGGCAGGGACGCGTCTTCTCGAGCCGCGCGCCGGCGCCCCATTCCACCGGCGCGGCGGCGACGCAGGCGCTGGACGAGGCGCTGACCGCGACCGTCGGCCAGATCGTGCGTTGGACCGCGGCGCAAGTCTGAGCAGGCGCCCGCGACATGACGCCGTCGCAGGCTCGAGGAAAGACTAGCGCGTCCGCCCGGCCGATGATAACTGATCGCGCGATAGGACGAGCGTCGGGCCGAAGCTTCGGGCGAGGGACTTCGGCGGCCCGCCGAATTTGCGCCAGCGGCAGGCGCGCCGACACGTCAACGGAAGAGACAGAGCACCATGGTGAAGACCAGCCTCTACGACCAAGCGAACCGCTATGGCGCCGAGCCCGGCGGCGGCGCTCCGACCAAGGCGAAGATCACTTTCGTCGATTCGCATGGTCAGGCCCGCACGGTCGAAGGCGAGACGGGCTCCACGGTCATGGAGACGGCGCGCCGCAACGACATTCCCGAGATTCCGGCCGAATGCGGCGGCGCCTGCGCCTGCGCCACCTGCCATGTCTATGTGGACGAGGCCTGGGTCGAGAAAGCCGGCAAGCCCTCGCAGATGGAAGAGGACATGCTGGACTTCGCCTTCGACGTGAAGCCCAATTCGCGCCTCAGCTGCCAGATCACCGTGCGGCCGGAGCTCGACGGCCTCGTGGTGACGACGCCCTCCCAGCAGGGCTGAGGGCTCCGAAGCCGCCGATATTCGACGGACGAGAACGCCGCCCCGCGCGGCGTTTTTTTTCGTGTTCGTTTCGACCTCCCGAAGACATTTGCATGACGGCGCGGATGCTATAGACCATGGCCGTGAAGGGATCGGGTTTCGGCCGGGTTGGCCGGCCCGTTTCGATGGCGGCGGCCATGGTCGATCGAAGCGCGCTCGGCGCATTTCGGTCCGACGCCGAGTCGCCCCGCCCTCGCGAAATTTCGTTTCGAACGCGGCGAAGGATGGACAATGAGTGAGACAATCGAGACCGACGCGCTGATCGTCGGGGCCGGCCCGGCCGGTCTGTTCGCGGTTTTCGAATTGGGCCTTCTCGATATTCGGGCTCATGTCATCGATATTCTGCCGCGCGCCGGCGGCCAATGCTCGGAACTCTATCCAGAGAAGCCGATCTACGACATTCCCGGCCATCCGCTCGTCACCGGCCAGGGCCTCACCGACAATCTGCTGGAGCAGATCAAGCCCTTCGATCCGACCTTCCATTTCAACGAGATGGTCGAGACGCTGACGCCCACGGGCACGCCCGAGCAGCCCTCCTTCGAGGTGACGACCGACGCGGGCACGAAGTTCAAGGCCAAGGTGGTTTTCGTCGCGGCGGGCGGCGGCTCCTTCCAGCCGAAAAAGCCGCCGATCGCCGGCATCGACGCTTATGAGAACAAATCCGTCTTCTATGCGGTGCGCCGCATGGAGGATTTCCGCGACCGCGACGTCGTCATCGTCGGCGGCGGCGATTCGGCGCTGGATTGGACGCTCAATCTGCAGCCCATCGCCAAGAGCCTGACGCTCGTCCATCGCCGCGACCAGTTCCGCGCCGCGCCGCATTCGGTCAATGCGCTGCAGGAGCTGATCGCCGCCAAGAAGGTGGATTTCCGTCTCGGCCAGGTCACGGCCATCGAGGGCGCCGACGGCGAGCTCTCCTCGGTGACGATCCGCGGCAATGACAATGTCGATACTGTGGTGTCCGCGCATCGCATGATGCCCTTCTTCGGCCTGACGATGAAGCTCGGCCCTGTGGCGGATTGGGGTCTCAACCTGCACGAGAATCTCGTTCCCGTGGACACGGAGAAGTTCGAGACCAATCACCCCGGCATTTTCGCCATCGGCGACATCAACACCTATCCGGGCAAGCTGAAGCTCATTCTCTGCGGCTTCCACGAGGCGGCTCTGGCCGCGCAGAAGGCGCATCGCTACATCTTCCCGGACAAGAAGCTGCTGTTCCAATACACGACGTCCTCGACCAATCTGCAGAAGAAGCTCGGCGTCTGATCGCCGAGCCTCGTCCTTTGGTCGCGCGCGGAGGAGGGGCGAATGTCATCGCAGGCTTGGGGTGAAGTCGACGCCTATATCGCCGATCGTCTCATCGGCGCCGACGCCGCTCTCGATGCGGCCCTCTCCGCCAACGCCGCCGCCGGCCTGCCGGCGATCGACGTCTCGCCGCCGCAGGGCAAGCTGCTGCATCTGCTGGCGCGCTCCATCGGGGCGAAGCGGATTCTCGAGGTTGGCGCGCTCGGCGGCTATAGCACCATATGGCTGGCGCGCGCTCTGCCCGAGGATGGCCGGCTGGTGACTTTGGAGCTAGAGCAAAAGCACGCCGACGTCGCCGCCGCCAATCTCGCGAAGGCCGGTCTCGCGAGCCGTGTCGAGATTCGCGTCGGCGCGGCGCCGGACACTCTGCCCAAGCTCGCGGCGGAGGCGGCCGGTCCCTTCGACCTCGCCTTCATCGACGCCGACAAGCCCAATAACGCCAATTACTTCGCCTGGGCGCTGATGCTCGCGCGGCCGGGGAGCCTCATCATTGTCGATAATGTGGTGAGGGAGGGCTCGGTGCTAGCGGGGACGGACGCCCACGCCGCCGGCGCGCGCGCTTTATTCGAGGCGATCGCCGCCGAGCCTCGGGTGACGGCGACCGCCATTCAGACGGTCGGCTCCAAAGGCTGGGACGGCTTCGCCATCGCGATCGTGAACGGCTGACGCGGGAGCGTTTCTCGGCTCGCCGGGGCGATCCATCGCGCCACGGGCGGACCGCACAGTTCCACGCGGAGGAAGGTCCCGTCGGGACAATCCCTCAGATATTCGGCCGGCAGGATCGTCTGCGCCGACGTCCAGCGCCGGGCTCCCTCCTCGAGCGCATGAAAGCCGCAGTGATCGAGCCGCGGATCGGAGAGATCGATCTGTCGATCCGCGCCGAAGCCGTCGCAGAGCGTCAGGCTGGAGACGCAGACGCCGAGCTCGCGGGCGTCGCTCTGGCCCACGTCCACCGGCCGCGCGATGGAGGAGGAGAGGCGAGCCTCCCGCGCTCCCGCCGGAATCTGGAAGCGGCAGGCCGGGCCGCGCACGATCGGCTCGATCCGCACGCCGTCGACGAGGAGATGCAGGTCGAGCGCCGGCGTCTCGTCCAGCGTCCAGCCGAGCGCTTCCGCGCGCGCGCGGAGCTGCGCCCGCAGCGCCTCGACGAGGGGGCCGCTGGCGTGGAACGGGCGGCAGAAGCCGGCATGGGCGCGTGCGACGGCCTCTGCGTCGAACGACACGACGTCGCTCTCGACGAAGAAAGCGCGGTTGCCCGTGTCGATATAGCTTTCGGCCGGCTGGTTCTCCGCGAGGAGAATGTCGTGCCCCTCGAGCTCCACATGCCAGTAGGAGACGCGGTCCCTCTCGGGCTGGGTGATCGTCGCGCCATTGACGAGAGCGCCGGCCGGGACGAGCGCGTCGCCCAGAATATCGAAGCAGAGCGCGTGGTCGGGGGAGACGAGGAGGTCTCGCGCCGGCCGGTCGGGGCCGAGGGCGTAGGCGGAAATGCGCACGGGGCGAATCTTGGCGGAAGCGTTCCGGCAGTCGATCTCGCGATGGCCGAGCCAGCGGATGGGCCTGGTCGCGCCGGATGCGGTGACGACGAGATCGCCGACGGCGAGCGCCTCGACAGGGATATTGCCGCGCGTCGTGAGGATATGCGTGCCGGAGCAAAAGCAGGCGACCGCCGAAGCGGCCGGCAAGTCATTGTTCGGAGCGTAATAATTGCTGGAGGTCGCTCCGGTGTCGAAACTGCGGCCATTGGCCGACTGGTAGATGATGCGGCCGAGGGCGGTGGGGTTCTGGCCCGTGAAATACATGACGAAATTATAGTCGGAACCAAGGTTCGTCATGCCGACATTGTAGGCGCCGTCTTCATTGTCGCTGAAAGTGCCGATGTTCCCCCCGCTGCCGCCGACAGCGCTCAGAGCGTCCACGCCGTCGATCGTCAGCGACGACGCCAATACCTTATTGTTTGTGAAGTCGATCGTGAATTGACCGGAAACGGTGTCGGTATTGCCGGCGTTGGAGCCGGTCCCCGGAACCGCCAGATTGGCGAAGGAGAGCGTATATGTCGTCATGTCCACAATCCGCGGCGAAATAAAATTATTATTTCAACGCTAAATTGCGGGGTTGCGGCTGTCAACGCTCGCTCTATGGCTCTCCGGGCGCTACGTCTCCGCGATCGGAAATTGGAAATCCTCGAAAAAAGCGAGAGCGCTATCCGATTCGATCAGATAGCGCTCTGAGAGCCCGGGCGGCTCGCGGCCGCCCGGCGTCGCAAAAGGGCTGTCAGGCGTCGGCGAGCGCCCGGACGCGGGCTGCGGCGCCTTTCTGGACCGGCTCGCCGGCGGCGTCGAAGAAGGAGGCGTCGATCTGCCGACCCCTCTCGTCATAGCGCCAGGCGATTTTGGCGACGCCGAGGCCCTTGCGCAGGGTCGGCTTGCCGTCGGCGTTGAAATAGGCCTCTTCGACCTTGTTGCCGCGCTCGTCATAGTGACGGGCGACGCGCGCCGCGCCAATGCTCTTGCGCTTCACCGGACGGCCGTCGGCGCCGAAATAGGTCTCCAGCACCTCGACGCGCCGGCGCGTCGGCATGATCGACTGATCGCGAGCGGGCGCAGCCGCGCTTCGCGTGGAACGCCGCCCTTCTCGGGGGGGAATATCATAATCCATTGTCTCGACTCGGCCTCTCGGGCGATTTTCGAATCGATCCTCAAGCGCGCTGCGGCTTGCGGAATCGATTTGCGAATTCGCTTTGTCTTCTGGGAGATGCGCCTTTCCTCCGCCGGGACGGAGCGGAAAAGCGCGCCAGCGGCGCAGCCTTCGGGCTGCGGTCAGACGACGAGGACGGGCGGAGCGCGCGCTCCGACGGGAAGTTGCGCGAGACGTTTATGGCCGCCAGATTCATGCAGCGGCTGGAGAACGCTCGCCTTCGGCGAAGGCGGCGCGTCGAGCTCGGCGAATCCGCCGAGGACTCCGCCATCGAGCCCCGTGCAATGCTGGACGCAGCAGGCGTCCATGCCATGGGCGGGGGCGCGCGGCCCTTGAGAGCCGTCGTCGACAGAGGCCGATCTGGCGGTGAGGCAGATCGTGCTGCCGAGTACGGTCTGTCCAGCGCGCGCGCCGACGACGATCCCCGCGGCGAGACCCTGCAGGACGAGCAGATAGGCGACGAGCATCGTCGCCGCCGTCTGTCCATACTGCCAGGATTTTTCATTCTGCTGGGTCACGATCGGTCGAAGATAGGCGGCCCGGCCGACATGGTCAATGGAGCCTCCCGGGCCGATTTTCGGAATTTGCTGAAAATACGCCGTTTTCGGTCCAAAAAAAGACCAATGGCGGGGCGCGCCCGCAATTCGGGCGGCGGGCAAATCTCGAATTGCGAAGCGGGGGCGACTGTTCTATTCCTAGCGCTAGGAATGAGGTCCGCCAATGGCTGAGATCCTGACGCATTCGCAAATCTGGGCGGCGCTGGACGCGCTCGGCGAGCGCTATGGGCTCACCGCGTCCGGCCTCGCCCGCAAGGCCGGGTTGGACCCGACCACGTTCAACCGTTCCAAGCGGCAGACCGCCGATGGGCGGCTGCGCTGGCCCTCGACCGAATCGATCGCCAAGGTTCTGCAGGCGACGGGGGCGAGTCTCGATGATTTCATGACCCTGGTCATGGCCAAGGGGCAGCGGCCGCCGCGCGGCGGACGTCCGCTCATCGGCCTCGCTCAGGCCGGGGTCGGCGGCTTTTTCGACGACGCCGGCTTCGCCACCGGCACGGGCTGGGACGAGATCGACGTCTTCGCCGACGCCGACGAGCACTCTTACGCGCTCGAGATTTCCGGCGACTCCATGGCCCCGCTCTATCGCGACGGCGACATCGTGATCGTCTCACCGGCCGCCCCGGTGCGGCGCGGCGACCGGGTGGTAGTGAAAACCACCGCCGGCGAGGTTATCGCCAAGGAGTTGAAGCGCCAGACGGCACGCACGGTGGAGTTGAAATCCTTCAATCCCGCTTATCCCGACCGTGTGCTGCCCAAGGAGGAGGTGAGCTGGATCGCCCGCATCCTCTGGGCGAGCCAGTAGCGAAATTTGCGCACGCCTAGAGTCTTTCCGTGTTTCATTCACGCGTTTCCGACGCCGAACCGGTGTCCCACTTCGGCTGGAAACGCCAGCGTGACTCCTCGAAAGGCGAACTTCATGAATAAATATGTGTGCGCCACAATATTCATGCTGATGGCCGTATATCTCCTCTTGCTCATTATCGGCGAGGTTTATGACTACCGAGAGATCGAGCGATCGATCTCAGATCGGCGTCTTGTCGAATGGGGAGTGTGCTACGCGGATATGCCGACATATTTGGCATGTGGCGTCGGCTACGCGATCTCGCCCGGCGCGATCATCGCCGTGTCGCTCTTTCGGAAATTCGATGTCGACATTCGCGTTTCCGTGTCGATGCTCGCGTTATTCATGTCGGCGCATGGCGTGGGTTTTGTCATGATGAACGACTAGGCTCCTTCGCCGCGGAGCCGAGCGACGCGGAATATCCCGTCGTTATTTTCACGCGGTCGAGATACGCTAGATTGCCATTCGACAGGATGAGCCGCTGGCGCTCATCCTCCAGCATCAGAGGAGCGCGAATGTCTCTCGCCAAACGCAACGCCGTCGTCACCGGCTCGACCAGCGGCATCGGGCTCGCCGTCGTCCGCGCTCTCGCCAAGGAGGGAGCCAATGTCGTCCTCAACGGTTTCGGCGACGCCGCCGAAATCGAGAAGGAGCGCGCCGCCATAGCGACCGAGTTCGGCGTCACCGCCATTTACGACAGCGCCGACATGACTAGGCCGGAAGAAATCGAGGCCATGATCCACAATGCCGAGGCGAAGCTCGGCTCGGTCGACATTCTCGTCAACAATGCCGGGATCCAATTCGTCTCGCCGATCGAGGATTTCCCGATCGAAAAATGGAATCAGATCATTGCGATCGATCTCTCCTCGGCCTTTCACACCATTCGCGCGGCGACTCCGGGCATGAAGAAGCGGCGCTGGGGCCGCATCGTCAACACCGCCTCGGCCCATTCGCTGGTCGCCTCGCCCTTCAAGGCCGCCTATGTCGCCGCCAAGCACGGCATAGCCGGGCTCAACAAGGTGGTGGCGCTGGAGCTCGCCACTTTCGGCGTCACGGCGAATTGCATCTCGCCCGGCTATGTGTGGACGCCGCTGGTCGAGAAGCAAATTCCCGACACGATGAAGGCCCGCAATCTCACCCGCGAGCAGGTCATCGACGACGTGCTGCTGCAGGCGCAGCCGACCAAGGAATTCGTGACCGTCGATCAGATCGCAGCGCTGGTCCTGTTCCTGTGCTCGGACGCCGCGGCGCAGATCACCGGCTCGAATATTTCCATCGACGGCGGCTGGACCGCGGGATGACGGACCAAAAGAAGAAGGTCACTCTGGCCTTGCAGGGCGGGGGCGCACACGGCGCCTTCACCTGGGGCGTGCTCGACGCTTTTCTCGAGGATGGGCGGCTCGATGTCGTCGGCGTCAGCGGCGCCAGCGCCGGCGCGATGAACGCTGTCGTCTATGCGGATGGATTGCGCGAGGGCGGCCCGGCGCGCGCCCGTGCGCAACTTCAGGAGTTCTGGCGCACGGTGAGCGTCGACGGCGATCTCAGCAAGGCGCAGCGCGATCTCTGCGACATGGTGTTCGGCTTCTGGGACCCGTTGAAGCTACGCAAATCCTTCACCCATAATGCGGCCAGTTATTTCTCGCCCTATGAGTTCAATCCGCTCGACATCAACCCGCTGCGCGATCTCATCGACAGCCTCATCGACTTTCGGGCGCTGCGCGCCACCGATGATCTGAAGCTGTTCGTCTCGGCCACCAATGTGCGCACCGGCAAGGTGCGCATCTTCCGCCGGCCGGAGATGACGATCGACATGCTGATGGCTTCCGCCTGCCTGCCGACTCTGTTCCAGGCCGTCGAGGTCGAGGGCGAGGCCTATTGGGACGGCGGCTATATGGGCAATCCGGCGCTGTTCCCGCTCTATACCGAGACCGATTGCCGCGACATTATTCTGGTGCAGATCAATCCCGTCGAGCGCGACGAAATCCCGCGCACCGCGCAGGACATAATGGATCGGCTGAACGAGATCACCTTCAACGCCTCCCTCCTGCACGAGTTTCGCGCCATCGACTTCGTCGCGCGCCTCATCGACGCCGGACGGTTGAAAGGCACGCATTATAAGAAGGTGCTGCTGCATCTCGTCGAAGGCGGCGCGGCGATGCAGCGCTTCGGCGCGGACACCAAGCTCGACGCCGATTATGGTTTCCTGCGCTCTCTGTTCGACATCGGCCACGAGGCGGGCAAGGCTTTTCTCGACGAGCATTATGACGCGATCGGCGTCGCGGGAACGCTGCAATTGAAGGAGCAGCTGGTCTGAGCGAGCCGGGCGCGCGGCGCTTTCTGATCCGATTGGATCGGATGAGGCTCCAAAGGGAAGGCGCCGCAGCAAAGATCGGCCACATTTCTCTCTATTGCTGCAGAGAGTGGCGGAGGCCGCCCGAGAAATGGCCCGCCGACAGAGGTGTTTCGTGAATATTCGCGGAGGCCGGGATCGGCGAAAATCGCGAATGATGGCGGCGGGCGTCGGAGTTTCGGCCGGCGCGCCGACGCAATCGGAGGACTGGAAGATGAACGCCCCCGCCGACAAGAAGCTCATCGCCGAGTTCGAGGAGTTCAAGGAGCTGTTGCGTCACGCCGACCCGCCGCAGGAAAGCGACGAGTCTCTCGCCCGGCCGGCCCATGGCGACGCGCAGCGCGAAGCCTTCGCCGAGCCGCGGCGGGCCGCCGAGGCCGTGCGCGCGCCGAGCGAGGTCGACCGGCAGCTGCGCGCGCGGCGCAAGCCGAAGCCGGACGAATCGCGGTCCGCGCGCGTCGAGCCTCGCCGCCGGCGTGGGCGCGGATGGCTGATCGTCGCGGCCGTGGTCGTTCTGGCCGTCGGCGCAGGCGCCATGGCGACCATGTTCCTGCCTGCCGAGGAGGAGGAGCCCGTCGCCTCGGCGCTGCAGCGCGAGACCATCGATCCCGCCGCCAACGCCGCAGCCGCGGAGAATGCGGAGGCCGTCGGCCGTGACGCAATGGCCGCCGAGTCCGCCCCTGCCGCCGAGGAGCCGGTCGCCGCCGCCGCGCCCGAAGGCGAAGCGCCCGCCGCTGTCGCCAAGGAGGCTCCTGTCGCCGTCGAAACGCCATCCCCGCTGCCGGCGGGCGCGTTGAGTCCGCCCGACGCCGAGGCCGCGCCGTTGACCACGCCCACGGCCGCGCCCATCCGCATTATTCCGACGCCCAAGGCGCCGCCGGCCGAACCCGTCGCCGCCGCGCCTCCGCCGGTCGAGATCGCCCCGGCGCCCGAGCCGGTCGTCGCCGCGCCTCCGCCCGCGGCCAAGGCGCCGCACGCCGCCAAGCCCAAGACGACGACCGCCGCCGAGAAGCCGCAGCCGGTCAAGCCGGTGGCGCCCGCCCAGACCGCGCCCGCCAAGCCGACGGCGCAGCAGGCGAAGCCGGCCAAGCCCAAGCCCGTTCCGGCGCCGACGGCCGCCGCTCCTGTCGCGCCGCCGCCCGCTCCTGTCGCCGTGGCTCCGGCCGCGCCGCCGCCGCCGCCCGCTCCCGCCGAGCAGCCGGGCTTCATGCAGCGCGCGGTCGATTCCGTCACCGGCGCGGTCGGCGATCTCGGCCGCATGGCGACGGGCGTCATTCCCTGATGTCGGACGAACAGGCCGCGTGGCTTTGTTTCAATGAAACCCGGCAAGACTCTAGGCCACGCGGCGATCGGCGCGTCGGCGGCGCAGCAGCTTGGAGGCTTCGGCGATGGGCATCGCCTTGCCGAAATAAAAGCCCTGGCCGATCTCGCAGCCATTTTCGGCGAGCCGACGCAGCGCCTGCGCCGTCTCGATCCCTTCGGCGACCGTCGTCACGCCGAGATGCTTCAGCAGGCTCAAAATGGCGTCGACGATTCTGCCGCTCTCCTCATCGTGCTGCATGGCGAGCACGAAGGAGCGGTCGATTTTCACCTTGTCGAAATGGAAGGCGCGCAAATGATAGAGGCTCGAATAGCCCGCGCCGAAATCGTCGAGTGAAATGCACACGCCTTCGGCCTGCAACGCCGCGAGCGTCGCGCGGGCGGTGTCGACATCGTCGACGAGCGCGCTCTCCGTGATCTCGACGTCGAGACGCGCGGGCGGGAATTTCTCCTCCTCCAGCGTCGACAGCAGGCGTGAGGCGAGCAGCGGATCCTTGAGCTGCATCGGCGACACATTGACGGACAGGCGCACTTGCGCGCCCCATTGCAGCGTCTCGCGACAGGCGCGTCGCACCACCGACCAGGTGAGATCGGCGATGACGCCGATCTGTTCCGCGAGTGGAATGAAGACGTCCGGCGGAATGGCGCCGAGCTTCTCATGCGTCCAGCGCGACAGCACTTCGAAGCCATAGATGCGATTGTCGCGCAGATCGACGAGCGGCTGATAGAAGGGGCGAATGTCGCCAACGGCCACGGCCTTTTTCAACGCAGATTCGAGCTCGGCGCGTCGACGCAGCTCTTCGTCCATGCTCTGCTCGAAGAAGCGGAACAAGCCGCGGCCGTCGCGCTTGGCGTGATACATCGCTATATCCGCCGCGCGCAGCAGTGTGCTGACGTCGAGACCATCCTCGGGGCAGAGCGACACGCCGACGCTGGCGCTGAGCTCGACGCGCCGATCGCCGATCTCGATCGGCTCGGCGATGGCGGCGAGCGCCCGGCCGGCGACGCTGGTCGCCTGATCCATATGGGCGCCGGGAGTCATCTCGATCAAAATCGCGAATTCGTCGCCGCCGAGGCGTGCGACGATATCGCTCTTGCGCGAGACCTCGCGCAAGCGGCGCGCCACTTCGCAGAGCACGGCGTCGCCGAAGCGATGCCCTTCGAGATCATTGATCGGCTTGAAACGGTCGAGGTCGACGATCAGTAGAGCGCAGGCGGCGGCGCCGTCCTCGACACGCTCGATCGCCGCGTGCAGATCGGCGACCAGCATACGCCGATTGGGGAGGCCGGTGAGCGAATCCTGACGCGCGAGAATCTGCGCATGTTCCTGCGCCGCGCGCGTCGCCTCATGCGCGCGCTCCAGCGCCTGCGCATTGGCGCGGAAGACGTCGAGAGCTTTCGCCATAGCGCCGATCTCGTCGTCGCGCTCCATCTCGGGAACCTCGACATAGCGGTTGCCGGCCGCGAGCTCGGCGAGCGCGGCGGTGATCGCGGCGAGCGGCCGCGTGATCCGGTCCCGGGCGCGAAAGAGCAGCCAGATCGCCAATGCGACCGCCAGCGCCGATGCGAGCAGAGTGGTTTTCAGCGCGCCTTCGGTGACGCGCGCCGCCGTTTCGGCCTCGGCGCGCGCCGACCACTCGAGCCGATCTATCGCGGCGTCCGCAGCCTCATCCGTCGCCCGGTAGAGCCCGTGCAGAGCGTTCACCCCATGGCCGGCCCGGATCGCCGCGACGTCCGGCTCCCGCGCGATCCAGGCGTCATGGGCGGCGAAATAGGCGGCGAGCGCATCGCGAAATTCGGCGAGGTCCAGGCGCCGCTCGGCGTCGAACAGCAGCTCATAGTCGTGTCGCAGCTCTTCGATGACGACGCGATGTTCGGCTGCGCGCTGTTCCGCAGTGATCCGCTCTTCGTCCGTTTCCGCCAGAACGCGATAGGTCTCCGCGATTCGGAATTCGGAAATACGATCGGTCAATTCGCCGAGAATGCGCGTTCCGTCGATCCATTTCGACGCGAGCGCTTCGGTCTTGCCCTCGACGACGCGCAGGCTCTGCGTCGAGAGCAGCGCCAAGCCGAGGACGATCGCCAGAAAAGCGCCGATGAACAGCGCCAATTGGGCTTGCAGCGTGAAGCGAAAGCTCGTCATGGAGCGCGCCGGGGACGGTGAAAATGTCTCATCGACCAAGATAATTGTAATTTGAATGGCGACTTTCCAGTTGCGCCGGGCGCTATCGCGGGCGCTAATTGTCGCGGGGCGCGTCCCCAGCCGTCGCCGGCAGAAGCTGCGCCGCAGGATAGGCGCGGCGGGCTTTCGCCTGTGTCAGATAAAAGCGCTCGCCCGCCCGATAGGCCGCGTTTCCGCTCACCACCTCGAATTCGCAGAAAGCGAGCGGCTCGGCCGGCGCGGTCAGCAGCCGCACGCAGCGCGGCAGAAGCGCGAAGCCCGCGCCATCGTCCTTCTCGAATATCGTCAGCGGATCCATTCGCTCAACTCCGAGAAATCGTCACAGCGACGCATATGGCGCGGCGTTGCGGCTCGATCCAATTGTCATTTGCGATAGGACGATGCATTTCTCGCATCATGGAACTGCAATGGATCGACGATTTCCTGGCGCTCTGCCAGACGCGCAATTTCACGCGCGCCGCGCAGGCGCGCTGCACGACGCAATCCGCCTATAGCCGCCGAATGCAGCGGCTGGAGGAATGGCTCGGCGCGTCGCTGTTCGATCGCGAGCGGCGCCCGGTGACTTTGACGCCCGCCGGCGAAGAGTTCCTCTCGCGCGCGCATCGGCTGCGCGACGACATCTATGATGCGCGCCGCGCGGTTCTCTCCGTGTCGAGCCATTTGGAAAAGGCGCTGCGCATCTATGCGACCAACACGCTCGCCGCGACCTTTCTGTCGCCATGGTTGACGAAGCGTGAATTGCGCAATTACTCGGTCGTCGTCGCCTCCGTCTCCGGCTGCATAGAGGCGGTCAAGCGCGGCCACGCCGATCTCGCCATGATTCCCGATTTCGGCGACGCCGAACATCTCGCCGGGCTCGAGCTTGAGACGATCGGCGAGGATCGGCTGATCCTCGCGCAGCGTCGCGGCGCGCGTCTCGCCGCGCTCGAGGACGATATGCTGATCGGGCGCCTCATGGTCTATGCGCCGGGCACGCATTATGGGGCGCGCATCGGAGCCATGCTCGCCGCGCATGGCGTTCGCCTGCGCGATCCGCCGGTCTGCGAGAGCGCCTCGGCCGAAGCTCTGCTGGCGCAGGTGGAGGCCGGCCTCGGCGCCGCCTTCATTCCGGCGATCCTCATGCGCGGCGACAAAGCGGTCCGCTGCGCGGTCCCCGATTATTTCGACATTCGGTACAAAATTCTGCTGGCGCGCGCGCCGAAGCGGAAGGATGCGTGAGCGGCGCTATTTCTGATCCAGATAATCGAACACGACCTCGCCGAGAGCGAGCGTGAGATCGGCGGTGAAATGCGTCGCCGAGATGATTTCCCGCACCGGAAGGCGGGCGACGTCGCAGGCGACATGCGGATGCAGCGCGAGCGCCGCCGGCGAGGCCCAGGCGCCTTTCATCACGACGTCCGTCATATGGTAGCGCACTAGCTCCAGCACGCGCGGCGAGCCGTCGACATGGGGGATGATCTTCAAAAGAAAATTCGGTTGTTGGATCGCATCGGCGATCGGAGCCGTCTCCAATATGCGATGCTTATAGCCGACCGACGCCTCGACGCAGAGCGCCGGGCCATATTTCAGCGTGCAGAGAATGACGTCGCCGTCATGCTCGATCTTGGGCGAGGCGAGCTTTTTGGGAAAGCCCCACAGCTCGCGGCCGCCGGCGATGGGCGCGTCATCGTCGAGATACATGGCGTGGACATAGGCGCCCTTCTGCCCGTTGAAGCGCACCGGGATCACTTGGCCGCTCTCGGTATAGTCGCCGAAGCCGGTCGAATCCGGCATTCGGATGAACTCATATTTGACGATGGGCTCGTCCACCTCGAGCGGCTCCGGCACGACGGCGCGCAGCGCGTCGATGTCGGTGCGATAGGCGATGACGATGAATTCGCGATCATAGAAACGATAGGGTCCGCGCGGATAGGCGGGATTGGTCAGCGGCATCGCAAATGCCGTCTCGAGCACCTCGTCGATCTTCATCTTCGCGGCTCCTATCGATCACATTCGTGGCAATGAGGCGGATAGATAGCGCGCTTTCGTGACGATCCGACGCTCGCGCGCCGTCGATCAGCGCGCCGAAGCATTCGATTGCACGAGCACCCATTGGTTGCCGTAGAGGTCATGGAAACGAAAATGGAACGATCCTTCGTCGCTCTGGACCGTTTCCGCGACCTTCACGCCCTTTTCCGTAAGACGTGCGAAATCGCCATGAATGTCGTCGGTGTAGACCACGCCGACGGGCTGACCGCCGGTCTGGTTTCCGACTCGCGCGCGCGCTTCGGCGCTATCGGCGAGAAGCAGCCAGACGCCGCCTCGACCGAAACCGAGATGCAGGAAGCGCCGGGCGCCTTCGCCAGCGTCGAAGAGCGTATCGAGGCCGAGCTTGTCCCGATAGAAATCGGCGGCCTCGTCATAGTCGTTCACCAGAATGACGATGCGTCCCAAAGTCTGCATCATGGTCCTATCGGCCTTTGTCCGCGAGCTGCGGAAGATTTGCGAAAAACGCGAGCGATTCGGGATTGGAGAGCGCGCCGACATTCTTTACCGGCCGTCCATGCACGATCTCCTTCACCGCGAGCTCGACGAGCTTGCCGGAGCGCGTATGCGGCAGATCGGGCGCCGCGATGATGACCGACGGCACATGGCGCGGCGACGCCTTCTCGAACAATTCGCGCTTGATCCGCGCGGCGAGCGCGTCGTCCAGCTCGGCGCTTTCGCGTGTCTTCACGAACAGCACGATGCGCGTCGTGCCTTCCCACTCTTGATCGATGGCGAGCGATTCGAGAACCTCCGGCAGGCGCTCGACGATATTGTAGATATCCGCCGTGCCGATGCGCACGCCTTGCGGATTGAGCGTCGCGTCCGAGCGGCCATGGATGAGGAATCCCTTGTGCTCCGTCTCTGTGGCGAAATCGCCATGGCGCCAGACGCCGGGATGTTCGGAAAAGTAAGCCTTGCGATATTTCTCGCCGTCGGCGTCGTTCCAGAAATAGATCGGCATGGAGGGGAAGGGCTGCGTGCAGACGAGCTCGCCCTCATGGCCGGTGACGCGCTTGCCCTCCTCGTCCCACACTTGCACGGCCATGCCGAGGCCCGCGCATTGAATCTCGCCGCGATAGACCGGGCTCCACGGACTGCCGCCGACGAAGCAGGAGACGATGTCGGTGCCGCCGCTGATCGAGGCGAGCTGCACATCTTCCTTGAAGTCGCGATAGACATAATCGAAGCTGTCGGGCAGCAGCGGCGAGCCGGTGGAGGCGATGCTGCGCACGGCGGAGAGATCATGGCTCTCGCGCGGCTTCAGCCCTTGCTTCTCGATCTGCTTCAGATAGCCGGCGGAGGTGCCGAAGAAGGTCGCCTTCTCCTCGGCGGCGAAGTCGAGAAGGATCGCGCCATTCTCGCCGGCGTTGAAGAAGCCGTCATAGAGCAGCAGCGTCGCCTCGCTGGCGAGGCCGCTCGCCAGCCAGTTCCACATCATCCAGCCGGTGGAGGTCGCATAGAAGAAGCGGTCGCCCGGCTTGATGTCGCTTTGCAGGCGATGCTCCTTCAAATGCTGCAGCAGCGTGCCGCCGGCGCCATGCACGATGCATTTGGGCGCGCCCGTCGTGCCGGAGGAGAACATGATGTAGAGCGGATGGTCGAAAGGCAGGCGCTCATAGCGCAGCGCCGCGCCCTCATGCGCGGCGATCGCCTGCGGCCAGAGCTGCGCATCGGCGAGGCCGTCGAGCGACGGCGACGCGCTCGTATAGGGAACGACGAGGATCTTCTGCACGCTCGGCAGCTTGCCGGCGATCTCGCGAATATTATCGGCGCGGTCGAGCGTCTTGCCCTTGTAGAAATAGCCGTCCACCGCGATGAGAATGCGCGGCGCGATCTGGCCGAAACGATCGAGCACGCTCTGCACGCCGAACTCCGGCGCGCAGGAGGACCAGACGGCGCCGAGAGAAGCGGCCGCCAACATGCCGATGATCGCCTCCGGCCCATTGTGGATATAGGCGGCGATGCGGTCGCCGGGCGCGACGCCCTGCGCGCGGAAATAAGCGGCGAGCGCGCCGGCCTCAGCGACGATCTCGCCGAAGGAGAGCCGGCGCTCGACCTTGTCCTCGCCCCGGAAGACGATGGCCTCGGTCTCGGCCGGGCGCGGGCGCAGCAGATTTTCCGCGAAATTCAGCCGGGCGTCGGGAAACCAGCGCGCGCCGGGCATTTTGTCGGCGTCGATGAGAATGCGCTCGCCCTTCTCGCCGATAACGCCGCAGAAGTCCCAGATCGCCGACCAGAATTGCGGCGAACTCGCGAGGCTCCAGCAGTAGAGCCCGTCATAGTCGAAGCTTTCGGCGAAGGGCTTCGTCGCTTCGATGGATCGCGCGAAGCGGGTGAGAATGGCGTTATTCTGGCGATCGAAATCTGGCTTCCAGATCGGCATCGACTTGTCCTTCGGGCGCGCGGCGTGGAGCGTCCGCCAATTCATAGAGGCTCGCAAATCCGCGCGATAGGGGCTCGGCCTGCGTATTTTGGGCCGGGGGCCGGCGTGACGACAAGCTTTGGTTTCGGGCTTCGGCGCCGCTATGTTGGGCGCCGCGGCGGCTCATTCGGCATTTATTCATCTTAGCCGCGGCATTGTTCGAGCGCGTCGCCCCGACGCCTCGCATGTAGAGGACAGATCATGACCAAAAAGTTGATCGCGACTTTGGCTCTCGGCCTCGCCGTCGCCCTGGCTCCGCTGGCCGCCTCGGCCCATCCGCGGCCCCATCGGCACCACCATCATCACCACCACCATCATCACCACCATCATCACCACCGTTGACGATGGGCGACGCCGGGCCGCGCGCATTTTCGCGCCGCTCGGCGTCGGCGTTCATCACGCTTCGCTACTGCCGCGCCAGCGCCAATATGCGCGAGGTCAGCTCGTCCTGGTCATAGGGCTTGGCGAGGAAGGGCGCGCCGCAGAGCGGCTCCGGCAATTGCCGTTGTAGATAGCCCGACAAAACGAAGAAGGGCAGCTTTTTGGCGCGCAGCGCGTCGGCGACGCTGGCGCTGCTGGAGCCGCGCAGATTGGCGTCGAGGATCACGCCGTCTATCTCCTCGTGCTCGATCAGCTTCAACGCTTCGTCGACCGAGCTCGCGGTGCCGCCGATCTCATAACCGACCTCCTCGACGACGAAGCAGAGATCGGCCGCGATCGCCGGCTCGTCTTCGACGACGAGAATGCGGATGGGTTCGTTACCGCTCATCTAATCCTCTCCTTGCGCGGGCTCGATCACATTGTCGAGTGGCGCGCTCACCTTCCAGACGACGCCGCTCGGCGCATAATCGAGCGTCACCCGGCCGCCGAGCGCATGTTTGGCCATTTGCAGAATCACCATATGGCCGAAGCCGTGGCGCTTGGGCGTGACGACCGTCGGCCCGCCGCTCTCGCGCCATTCCATCTCGAAATGCGGCGCGCCGCCCTCGCTGCTCACGCCGAAGGCGATGCGGACCACGCCTTTGTCGTTGGAGAGCGCGCCATATTTGCCGGCGTTGGTGGCGAGCTCGTGCAGCGCCATGCCGATCGCCTGACTCGCCGCCGGCTTCACCACCGTATCCGGCCCTTCGATGCGAATGCGCGAGCCGAACAGATCGCGGAAATGCGCGAGCTGCGAACGCGTCAGCGCGCGCAGCTCGACGCCGCGCCATTCGTTCTGCACCAGAAGATCATGGCTCGCGCCGAGCGCCGCTATGCGCTGGTCGAAATGCTGCGCGAAGGCGTGCGGAGAATCGCGCCGCGCCGTCTGTCGCGCCACGGCGCGCACGACGGTGAGGAGATTTTTGGCGCGATGCGTCACCTCGCGCAGCAGCAGCTCGACGCGCTCCTGCGCCTCCTTGCGCTCGGTGATGTCCTGAATCGTGCTGCGCAAGCCGACGATGGCGCCGCGCTCGTCGCGCACCGCCTCGCCGCGAATGGTGACATGAATTGCGGCGCCGTCGGCGCGATGCGCGGGAAGATCGAACTCGAAGCCTTCGCCGGTGCGCAAGGTCTCGCGCGTCGCGGCGTCGAGCTTCTCCCAATCGCGCGGGGCGTAGAGCAGTCCCTTCTGCTCGGCGAAGCTCGGCGGCGGCGCATCGGGGTCGAGGCCGAAGATGCGCGCGATATAGGGCGAGGCGCCGCCGCGATCGTCGTGGCGGCCGCTCCAGCGCCAGCTGCCGATGCGGCCGAGCCGCTGCGCCTCGCGCAGCTCCGCCTCGGTGCGCCGCAGCGCCAGCTCGCGCACGCGGATCTCCTCGGCTCGCTCGCGCTCGGCCGCATAGGCGCGCGCGTCGGTCATGGAGGAGCCGATTTTGGCGGCGACGCGGTCGAGGAAATAAGCATAGGCCGCGTCGAGCCGCTTGAACGGATTGACGGCGGCGATCAGCGCCGCCGCGGCGCGGTCCTGGCCGAGCAGCACGATGGGAAACAGCACGGCCTCGTCCGCAGCGGCGGACCAGGGGCCGCAGGGCGTTTCCTCGCCGAAGCGCCCATCGACCGCGCGAATGGCGACGCGGCCGGGCGTGAGCCGCGCGACCTCGGCGAGGCCCCAAATATCGCCACGGACAGGATCGGGATCGCCGAGTCCGATGCGCAGCGGCGCTACGCGCCCGCCAGGACGCACGCCTGTCGCCGCCATCAGCTCCGCCTCGCCGCGGTCGTGGTCGAAGCGATAAATGGCCGAGAAGGGCAGGTCATAGCCATTCATGGCGAGCACGCTGGCGGCGAGGCGGCAGGCCTCGCCCTCGTCCTCGGCGCGGCTCAGCGCGGCGAGATCGCGCAAAGTGCGCAGCCGGCGCTCGCCGATCACCCGGTCGGTTGTCTCCACCACCGGGCAGAAGACGCCGCCCATGCCGCCGTCGTCGTCGTGGATCGGACTGTAGGAGAAGGTGAAATAGCCCTCGTCGCGGCGGCCGTTGCGCATCATGTGCAGCTGCAGATCTTCCGAGCGGGTCGGCAGTCCGTCGACGAGCGCGCCTTGCAGCATGGGGCCGATCACGTCCCAGATTTCCGGCCACACCTCGCGCGCCGGCCGGCCGAGGGCGCGCGGATGCTTGTCGGCCAGCAGGCTGTGATAGGCGTCGTTATAGAGAAGGCAGAGCTCGCTTCCCCAGAAGATGGCGATGGGGAAGGCGCTGTTGAGACAGATTTCCAGCGCGATGCGCAAGCGCTTCGGCCAGGTCAGCGGCGGGCCGAGCGGCGATCTCGCCCAATTGGTGGCGGCGATGGCCGCAGCGGTTTCGCTGTCTCCGAGGAAAAGTTGCCCGGATCGCTTCTCGGCGACATCGATCCAGGCTGCGCCGGCTGTCACTTGCGAGACTCACGAGCAAGCCAGCCCCCCAGCGGTCATATCGAGCCGCGGGCGGCGCGATTCAACCCTGCGGCGGCGAAACGCGCCGCTGGCCCTTCGCGGCCGGCTGGTGTAGCAATCGGCCGCGACCGTGAGGGATCATGAGCGAAGCCGAAGAAAAAAAGGGACTCTTCGCGCGGCTGTTCGGCCGTGGAGGAACGCCCGCCGCAGAAGCCGGCGCAGATCGTCCGAAAAAGCGCTCCTGGTGGGAGCGGCTGACCGGGGGCCTTTCGCGCTCCTCGCAGGCCATCGTCCAGGGCATTTCCGATCTCTTCAGCAAGCGCAAGCTCGACGCGCTGACCCTCGAGGAGCTCGAGGATGTGCTGATCCGCGCCGATCTCGGCGTCGCCGCGGCGCAGCGCATCGCCGGCAAGGTCGGCGCCGCGCGCTATGAGAAGACCATCGGCCCGGACGAGGTGCGCGCCATTCTCGCCGAGGAAGTGGAAAGCGTGCTGGAGCCGGTCGCGCGCCCCTTCGAGATCGACGAGACGAAAAAGCCGTTCATCGTGCTCGTCGTCGGCGTCAATGGCTCCGGCAAGACGACGACCATCGCCAAGCTCGCCGCCAAATGGACCGGCGAGGGCAAGAAGGTGATGCTCGCCGCCGGCGACACTTTCCGCGCCGCCGCCGTGGAACAGCTCCGCATCTGGGGCGAAAGGCTCGACGCGCCCGTATGTTATGCGCCGGAGGGCGCCGACGCCGCAGGCCTCGCCTTCGACGCCATCAAATCCGCGCGCGAGCGCGGCTCCGACATTCTGCTGATGGATACGGCCGGCCGCCTGCAAAATCGCACGGAGCTGATGGCCGAACTCGCCAAGATCGTGCGCGTAATGAAAAAGGCCGAGCCGGATGCGCCGCACGCCGTCCTTCTGGTGCTGGACGCGACCGTCGGCCAGAACGCCATCGCCCAGGTCGACGCTTTCGAGCGGACCGCGGGCGTCACCGGCCTCGTCATGACCAAGCTCGACGGCACCGCGCGCGGCGGCATTCTCGTGGCTATCGCCGAGAAATACAGCCTGCCCATTCACTTCATCGGCGTCGGCGAAGGCTCGGACGATCTCGAGCCCTTCACCGCGCGCGATTTCGCCCGCGCCATCGCCGGGCTCGACTCCGACGCCGAAGCGGACGAACAAAACGCATGACCCAAGAGACCGCAGCGCCCGCCAAGAGGCGCCTTCACCCGGGATTGAAATTCGCGCTGGAGATGGGGCCGCTGGTCCTGTTCTTCATCGTCAATCAGAAGTTCGGCATCTTCCAGGCGACGGCGGCGCTGATGGTCGCCGTGCTGGCGACGCTCGCCGTCTCCTATTCCATCACCCGCCATCTGCCGACCATGCCCATGGTCACGGCGATCTTCGTGCTCGTCTTCGGCTCGCTCACCTTCTTCTTGCAGGACGAGAATTTCATCAAGCTGAAGGTGACGATCCTCTATGCGCTGTTCGGCTCGGCGCTGCTCGGCGCGCTGTGGTTCGACAAGCTCTTGCTGCCGGCGGTGTTCGAATCCGCGTTTCGACTGGACGACGCCGGCTGGCGCAAGCTCACCTGGCGCTGGGCGTTCTTCTTCTTCTTTCTGGCCCTGCTCAATGAATTGGTGCGGCGCAGCGTGGCGACAGACGTCTGGGTGAATTTCAAGGTCTTCGGCATATTGCCGCTGACCTTGCTGTTCGCCTTCGCGCAAATCCCGCTGATGATGCGTCACGAGCAGAAGGAAGAGGGGGGCGAGGAGCCGGACAGTCATTTTTGACGCGCCTGCGCCGCTATTTTCCAGCGCGGCGCAACAGCTCGGCGAAGCTCGTCTGCTCGCGGGAGAGGACGAAAGGCGGCTCCCGCCGGCGCGCGAGGCCGAAAGGATCGCCGTTCAGCGTCTCCTTCGTGCGCGACAGCGAGCGCCGCGCGTCCTCGCACTCCCATGATCCGCCGTATGTGTGGGTCACCGGATTGTAGCTCGACGACGGATAGAGCTGGCAGAGCGATATATCGTCTGGATCGTCGGCGTCGATATCGAGCTTCCAGCGCCCGGGAAGCACAGTCCTATTGCCGGGATACCAGAGGAAGCTGCGGCCGTCGGGCGCCACATATTCGACCTGCGTTCCATGCCCGGAGCTATAGGTCATGCGGGTCTTGCCGGCATAGGCGGAGCGGATATTCGCCGCCTCCTGCGCCGACGCGGCCGGAGGCGCCGCCGCCGTCAGAAGCTGGCCGACAAAAGCCGCGAAAATCACGGGTCTGCGCACCATTCCCTCCTCTCGCCGCTTCGCGGACAGCGTGAGGATAGCTACGTTCGAGCCCATTGCAATCTCGCCCCGACGCATGTCTCGGCGCGAGACTGGGGAGGCGCGGATTGTGCGCATCCACACCTATTCGGGCGGCTGCCGGCGCTAAATATCGCAGCAGTCGCCGCGGCCGTCGCGGCTGTCCTCGAAAGAAGCCGCCATGACCGAATTCGCCCAGCTCTTCGCCGCTCTCCTGGCCGCGATCGTTATCGGCGCCGTTTTCTCGCTCTTCGACGCCGAGGCCGCCGTCGCCTCTGCGCCCATTGGCGCCGGGGCGGTCCATTCGGTGATCTGCGGCGGCGGCTGGTGCGGCTGAGGGTCGCCGCGCAGGGCTCCGCAAAAACGCTTCTTTCTGTGCTAGCCGGGACGCGATCTCGATTCAGGAGCGCATTCTCATGGCCGAATATGAAGTGCTTTCGCCGCTCGCCCGCCCTTTCAGCCGCCGCGCCTTGCTCGGCTCGCTCGCCGCGATGACGGCGGCGAGCGCGGCGCGCCCCGCGCGGGCGCAGGAGAACAATCTCTTTCCGATCATGGCCGACGACGGCGCGCCGATCGCCAATTATCGTCTGCCCTCGGAACTCTCGCCCGCCGATCTGCCCGGCCTGCTCTGGCATGGACCGGCGACGGCGGATGTAGTGATGTTCGAATTCTTCGATTATAATTGCCCCTATTGTCGCAAGGCCGCGGGCGATCTCGACGCGTTCCTCGCCAAGGACAAGAATCTGCGGCTCGGTCTCGCCGACAACGCCGTGCTCGGCCTCGGCTCCTTTCTGGCGGCGCGGGTGAAGCAGGCGGCGCTGCGCCTCTACGGCCCGGAGAAGGCCTATCAGTTCCACAAGCAATTATTCGCGCATCGCGGCGCTATCGACGGGATCTCCGCTCTCGCGCTCGCCAAAGCGATGGGACTCGACGCCGCCAAGATCGAGGAATCGGCGAATTCGGAGCTGATCGGCAGCGTGGTGAAACGCCATGTCCAGCTCGCGGCCGATCTCGGCTTCGCCGCCTCGCCGTCCTTCGCGCTGAGCTCGATCGGCGTGCTCGGCTATCCCGGGCCCAAATCTATGGCGCGCATGATCGCCGCCAGCCGCAAATGCGACGCGCCGGTCTGCGGCTGATCCGGCGTCGTCTCGTCTCGACTTCGACGGCGGATCCTCTCGCGGGTCATGCGCCGCGATCCGGCGCCTGTCGCCGCCTGAGCCAGAGAGGCGCCGTTTCAGCGCGGCAGCGCCAGCCGCATCGCCGCGAGCAGCGATGTGAAGAACATTGTGAACAGCATCGCCCCGACGGTCGCTTCCCTTATATCTTCTATGCGCCAGACATGTCCGGCGGCGTCGGCGATCTCGCCCGCTTCGCCGCCGAGCCATGGCGTCACATGGGCGAGGCCGGAGACGGCGTAGAAGAGCATGGCGACGAGGCGAAAGCTCCGCTCGCGAGGGTGCGCGGGCGACGCCTCCCGCGTCGCGAGATAGAGCGCGAAGCCCTGATAGAAGAGCCACGAGGTGAGCAGCCAGCCCAGATAATTGCTCAGCGGCACGCCGAAAACGGCGCCGCCGTCATGCCATATCCAGGCTTTCGAGATCGTGGCGGAAGGCGCGTCCATGACGTAATCCCATTGCGTCATGACGAAAGCGGCGACGATGGGCAGAAGGACGATGTTTCCATCCTCTTTCAGCCGGCGATCCGCGCGGTCCAAAATCGTGCTCGCGACGATCCAGGCGAAATAGCCCATTCCGAACCAGACGCCTCCGACGATGGCCGAAACCTCGCCGACCCGGGGAAGCGCCGCGCCGACCTCGAAGTGATAGCGCCCGAACAGAAGGCCGGTCGCGACGCCGAAATTTTCGGTCGCCAAGCTCACGGCGAAGCAGATCGCGAGCAGGGCCAGAGCGTTTTTCACGCCATAGGTCAGCGCGCAATGGACGAAAGCGCTCGCAAATCCGATTGCCGCCAGCCCTTGCGCGAGCGGCGTCGGATTCCAGGCGAAAATCGCCACCAGGCCCAGATAGGCCACGATGGCCGTCCAAACGATCGCCTCGCCGAGCGACATGCTCGCAGGCTTCTCCGACGCGTCGGGGCGGGACGTCCTCTGCTCGCTCATTCACGTCTCCTCCGCTTCGCCGATCGCATAAGCGTGCAGGCGGCGGTCGCGAACGCCGATCGTCTCCCACGACTCGCGCCATTGGCGCAGATGGTCGGATGCGAAATGCGCGCTCAACGCCGCGCGGCTCTCCCATATCTCCGTCACACGGACGAGGCCCGGCTCGATCACGTCTTCCGCATAGGAATAGGCGAGGCAGCCCGGCTCTTTACGGCTCGCATGGATCATCGCCGCCATCGCCGGCCGCGCGCGCTCCAGCGAGCCGGGCGAAATGCGAATGGTCCCGACGATCAAAATTCGCTCGGCGGGCATGTCGCCTCCGATTTGTCTCCATGAAGCGCCGACGCATTATTGAAACAAACGCCGCGCAGTGATTATACTTCATGACGCCGGCGGCGCCGGCCATTGTGTGAAACGGCTTTTCGCTACCTTCCGGGCGCTCCCATGAAGCTCGCATCTTATAATCTCGAAAACCTCTTTCTGCGCGTCCATGCGCTCAATGGCGAAAGCTGGTCCGAGGGCAAGAAGGCGCTGGAGACGCAGGCAGAGCTCTCCGCCATTCTCGGCAAGCCGGTCTACACCGCCGCCGACAAGAAGAAGATCGTCAAGCTGCTCGGCGAATTGAAGCTCGAGAAATCCGACGACGGCGGGCCTTTCGCGATCCTGCGCCAAAATCGCGGCCATCTCGTCAAGCGCGCCAAGACTGGAATCGAGGTCGTCGCCGGCGGCCGCAATGATTGGATCGGCTGGGTCGAGCTGAAGCGCGAGGAGGTGAACGAGGAGGCGACGCGCAACACGGCGCGCGTCATCAATGATATCGACGCCGATGTGCTCGGCGTCATCGAGGCGGAGAGCCGGCCGGCGCTGGTGCGCTTCAACGACAATGTGATCAAGGGGGAGGGCGGAAAGCCCTACGCCCACGCCATGCTCATCGACGGCAATGACGATCGCGGCATAGACGTCGGGCTCTATGCGCGCGCGGGCTATGAGATCGTCGCCATTCACAGCCATGTCGACGACGCCGACAACACCGGGCGCATCTTCAGCCGCGACTGCGCGCATTACGAAATCCGCACGCCCAAGGGCAATTTGCTGCATCTCTTGATCAATCACTTCAAGAGCAAAGGCTTCGGCTCGCAGACGACCTCCAACGCCAAGCGCGAGCGGCAGGCGGCGCGGGTGAAGGAGATTTACGACGCGCTGCGCGAGAGCGAGGATCATGTCGCGGTCATCGGCGATTTCAACGACACGCCGGACAGCGCGCCGCTGGCCCCGCTGCTGCGTCAGACCGATTTGAAGGACATAAGCGAGCACGCGCGCTTCGACGATGGCGGACGTCCAGGCACTTTCGGCTCGGGCGCAGCGTCCAACAAGATCGACTATATTCTTCTCTCGCCAGCGCTTTTCGCAGCGGCGAAAGGCGGCGGCATTTTCCGCGAGGGCGTGTGGGGCGGCAAGAACGGCACGCTCTTTCCGCATTACCCCGAGATCACCAAAGCCTCGGAGGCGGCCTCCGACCATGCGGCGATCTGGGCGGATGTCGATTTGTGATCGCGATCGGCTCACGAGCGATCCCGTGCGAATGTGCGGCGTGCGGCGCTGACCAAATCGGGAAAAATCGGAAATATTTATCGGGGGGATTTCCGTAGACCTTCGGCAGAGCGCTGTGCCACCGTCTCATGATCGACGAAAGGCTCGCTTCTCGTCGCCGCTGTTCGTCGGGACGGAGTCCGCCATGCTGCGTCGCCCCATTGGTCGTCTCTCGCTCCGCGCGGGATTGAGCTGGCTCGTCGGCCTCGTTCTATCGGCGACGCTTCTGGTCAATGTCGCGGTTCTTGTTCTGCACGCCGGACCGCGCATTCGGACGGAAGACGAGACCATGCTGCGCTTGACGCATGAATTGCTCGCGACGGCTCTGGTCAGCCTTCAGGAAACCGCCGATCCAGCGCCGGCGATGCGCCGTTTCTATGAAAGTCTCGGCGCGCTTCGCCATGTCGACATCAAAATACTCGCGAATGCGGATGTGGCTTCACTCGGCAAGCCGACGCCCAAGCGTCGCGACAGCGTCGGCGTGCCCGATTGGTTCGTGTCCCTGGTAGACGCGCCGACCCGCGTCTCGATCCTGCGCCTCGGCAGCTTGCCGACCGTGCTGATCCGCGGCGTCGATGACGGCCGCATCGCCATCGTCTCCAATCCGGTCGACGAATTGGCGGAAATCTGGTCCGATCTGTCCTGGCTCGCCTTCGTCAGCTTCGCGGCCGCCTTGCTCTTCTTCGCGCTCGTTCTCTGGCTCGTCCATGTCTCGCTGGCGCCGTTCGAGGACATGCGCCGGGCGCTCGCCGATCTCGAGGCCGGCCGAACCAATGTGCGCGTCGTCCTGCGCGGCGCGAGCGAATTCCGCGGCATTTCGATCGCATTGAACTCGCTCGCCGCGACGCTGGATCAGGTGAAGGCCGAAAATCGCGGCTTGATGGCCGAGCTGTTCAGCGTTCAGGAAAAAGAGCGCCGAGAGATCGCCCGCGATCTGCACGACGAGGCGGGCCCTTGTCTCTTCTCCATCCGGGCGGGCGTGGTCGCGCTCTCCGAGGCGGCGGCCGCTCCCACGCCGGATCTCGCGCGCTTGCGCCGTATCGGCGTCGAGATGGACGAGGCGAGCGAAGCGATGCAGGCGCTCGTCCGCGGCCTGCTCGGCCGGCTGACGCCTCGCGGGCTCGCGGAATTCGGCCTCGCCGCGGCGCTCGCCGAGCTCGTCGCGTCATGGCGGTCGAAGCGCCCGGATGTCTTTTGCGAGCTGGTCACGCCGCATGACCTCTCCTCGCTCGAGGAGCCTGTTCTTTCCGCCGCCTATCGCATCGTTCAGGAGGCGACGACCAATGTGTTTCGTCACTCCGGCGCGCGCCGCGCGCTGGTCGCGGTGGAGTTCGCGGCGAGCGACGAGGGTGACGGCGGCTCGGTCCTGGCGATCGTCGTGGAGGACGATGGCGTCGGAATGCCGGATCGGCCGGGCGGAGGCGGCCGCGGCCTGCTCGGGATGCGCGAGCGCGCGCAAGCGCTCGGCGGGCGGATGACTGTCGAGAATCGACCGAGCGGCGGCGCGCGAATATGCGTTTGGTTGCCTGTGCCGGACGTCGAGGAGGAGATCGATGAAAACGATCATCGCCCATAGGCTCGGCGAAAAGCCGACGCTCTTCCAGCTGGCGCGAAAGCCGGTTCGGCGTTAGCGACGGCAAGTCACTGGCGGGGGCAGTCCCCGGCGCGGGTGTTTTCCAATCGTCAACCATAAAAATCGCTTCAGATTTACGATTAAAATTCAAAGTATATTCTCGGTCTGGTCCAGCTACAGCAAGATGATCGCGCCGAACCTCCGGCGGCGCGTCGGGCGGTGCGTTCATGTCCAGAAGAGTCTCTCGTTTCCTCGCCTTTCTTCTATTTTCGTCTTCGATCGGCGTCGCCGCCGCGGCTCCGCGGGTCATCACCGGGATAGGCGAGCGCGAAGCCGGCCGGCTCTTTCCCGCCGCCCCGGCCGAGGAGCCGGCGCAAGAGCCGGCCTATGTCGCTCCGCTCCCGACCCGCGCCCGCTTGGCTCCGCCACCGCCAGCTCCCGCCTATGTCGAGCCGTGGCCGGCGCCGCAGCCGCGCCTGGTGACGGCGCGCGCCGAGCCGCCGGTAGCTCCCGGCGCCTACGGCGGCGGCTTCATTGAATTGCTCGTCACCGGCCAGACGCCGGAGCCGCAGGCGCGCCGGCGCGTCGCCGCCCTCGGCGCGGGTGATGCCAATGTCCAGCGCCAGATCGATCCGGTCTTCCTCCGCGCCGAGGTCGATTACGCCGGCGCCGAGCGGGCGGGCACGATCGTCATCGATTCTTCGAATAAGTTTCTCTATCTCGTGCAAGGGGGCGGACGGGCGCTGCGCTATGGCATAGGCGTCGGCCGTCCGGGCTTCACCTGGGCCGGCGTCAAGACCATCTCCCGCAAGGCCGAATGGCCGGATTGGACGCCACCCGGCGAAATGCTGGCCCGCCGGCCCGATCTGCCGCGCCATATGGACGGCGGCCCGGCCAATCCGCTCGGCGCGCGCGCCATGTATCTCGGCTCCTCGCTCTACCGCATCCACGGCACCAACGAGCCCTATACGATCGGCCAGAACGTCTCTTCCGGCTGCATTCGCATGATGAACGACGACGTCGTCGATCTCTACGACCGTGTCCATGTCGGAACCAAGGTTGTGGTTCGTTGACTCTGGCGAGCGATCGCCGGTGGCGGAGTGGCGACCGCGCGCTTATTTCCCGAGACGCGCGGGTGGTTGCAAAACAACCGGCTTCGGGCGATAGCTGCCTTGTATTTTCCTCGAAAGGGGCCGATTCTTGCCCAGTCTCATCCGCTTTCTGGTCATTGTCGGCGTGCTGGCCGCCCTCGCCTATGCGGGGATGCTGGCGATCGTCGCCTATGTCTCGCCGCAGCCGCGCGAGATGACGCAGACGATCTCGCCGCAGCGCCTCAACAAGTGAGACCCGCCATGGGCGACGGCAAGCGCCATCCGCTGATCGCCGCCTTTCTCGACATGCTGGCCGCCGAGCGCGGCGCCGCGCGCAACACGCTCGACGCCTATCGCCGCGACCTCGAAGATTATTTCGATTTTTTGAAGAAATCCGCCGCCGATCCGCTGCGCGTCGGGACGGAGGGCCTGCGCGCCTATCTCGCGGCGCTGGAGGCGCGCGGCATGACCGGCGCCACAGCCGCGCGGCGTTTGTCCGCTCTCAAGCAGTTTCACAAATTCCTCTATGTCGACCGCTATCGCGCCGATGATCCGGCCGCCTCGCTCGAGGGGCCGCGCCGCCATCGCAGCGCGCCGGATATTCTCTCCGTCGATGAAGTGACGCGCCTTCTCGATACGGCGCGGGAGGGGATCGACGACGAGTCGCGCCCCATGGGCGAGCGTATGCGCGCCGCGCGCCTCTACGCTGCGCTTGAGACTCTCTACGCCAGCGGTCTGCGCGTTTCGGAATTGGTCTCTCTGCCGGCGAGCGCTGCGCGGGCGCGTGAGCCTTTCGTCACCGTGCGTGGCAAAGGCTCGAAAGAGCGGCTCGTTCCGCTCTCGGACCAGGCGCGCGCGGCGCTCGTCGTTTATCGCTCGCTGCTGTCGAAACATTCGCCGGGCCTCGCGGCGTCGCCCTTCCTGTTTCCCTCCGATGCGGCGGAAGGACATCTCACGCGCCAGGCCTTCGCGCGCGACTTGAAATCGGCGGCCGCGGCGGCCGGACTTCCCGCGCGCGACATCAGCCCGCATGGGCTGCGCCACGCCTTCGCCAGCCATCTCCTGCAGAATGGCGCGGATTTGCGCGTCGTTCAGGAGCTGCTCGGCCACGCCGATATTTCGACGACGCAAATCTACACGCATGTGCTCGACGAGCGCATCCGTGCAATGGTGCGCGATCTGCATCCGCTGAACGCAGCGAGTAGCGAATAGTCGCCCACAGGCGACGCGATCTCGCTATTCGCTCACTCTCTCCACAAATTCCCCGATCGCTCGAATCGTCCCTTCATCCAGCAGCAGCGGCGCATGGCCTTGGCCGGGCACGGTGAGGCGTTCGAGCAGAGGATGGCCGTCGCCCATGGCTGCGAAGGTTTCGGCCGAGAGAAGGTCGGAATTGCCGCCGCGGATGACGAGCGTCGGAATGGCCGCGATCGCGTTCCATTCGTCGTGGAACAGGATCGGACCGCTGTCGGGCCCCACTTCGTCGAGCGTATGCGCGAGCGCCGGATCATAGCGCAGCTGCAGCCGGCCGTCCTTTTCGACGAAAGTGGCGTGCGCCCATTCCTCCCATTCCGCTTGGCTCAGGCTGGTGAATTGCGGGCCGGCGACGAGCTTCAGCGCGGCGAGAGCGATCGCCATCGTGGCGGAGCCGGGCTGGCGGCCGACATAGCCCTTTATGCGCAGCAGACCGCGGGCGTCGACCACCGGGCCGATATCGTTGACGACCGCGGCCTTCAAAAGCTCCGGGCGCCGGGCGGCGAAGCGCATCGTATGAATGCCGCCGCGCGAGGTTCCGACGAAAACCGCTTTGTCCACGCCGGCCGCCGCGAGCGTGGCCAAAATATCGTCCTCCTCCACATCGAGGCTGTAGCGTTTCCAATCCGCGTCCCATTGCGAGAGGCCGCGGCCGCGATAGTCCAGCGCCAGCACACGCCTCCCGCGCCGCGCGAGCGCCTGCGCCAGAGCGTCGAAATCCAGCGCCGAGCGGGTGAGGCCGGCGAGACAGACCACGGGAATAGCCGCGCCGCCGCCCGCGGGAGCGTAATCGACATAGTGGAGTCGCAGCCCATCCGTCGCGGCGAGAAATCGGCTTTCGCGCCGCACGTTCTCATCACCCATTCGCGCCCCCGGTTTCCGCTTCTCGCCCCGCGCGAGCGGTCGCTTCGCGGATATGGCGCCGCAGCGCCGGAATGTCTTCCCCCGCCTGGGCGGCGCCTAGAAATTCCGCCGCCTCGACAGCGGCCGGGCGGATTGCCGCAATTTCGCGCAGGAGCCGAGCCCGCTTCCGCGTCAGTCAGCCTTGATGTGCGGCGCAATTCTCAATAATTTGCACGTCGCGGCTCTTCGAAGCGGAAAATCTCGTTTCGATCGAGCAGATCATCGCGCCGCCCGTGATTCGAGCGGGCGCGTTTCCCGAACAAGACTGGCGGCGCTTTTGCGCCCCGACGCCCCAGGGGCTCGAATGTCCGTCCTCATCGACAAGAACACCAAGGTCATCTGTCAAGGCTTTACCGGCAAGACCGGCACTTTCCACTCCGAGCAGGCGGTGCGCTACGGCACCCGCATGGTCGGCGGCGTCTCGCCCGGCAAGGGCGGCTCGACGCATCTCGATCTTCCCGTCTTCGACACGGTAGCGCAAGCGCGGGAGAAGACCGGCGCCGACGCTTCCGTCATCTATGTGCCGCCGCCGGGCGCGGCCGACGCCATTTGCGAGGCGATCGACGCCGAGATTCCGCTGATCGTCGCCATCACCGAGGGCGTTCCGGTCCATGACATGATCCGCGTCAAGCGCGCTCTGTCGGGCTCCAAATCCCGCCTCATCGGGCCCAATTGCCCGGGCGTCGTCACCGCGGGCGAGAGCAAGATCGGCATCATGCCCGGCAATATTTTCAGCAGAGGCTCCGTCGGCGTCGTCTCGCGCTCGGGCACGCTGACTTACGAGGCCGTGTTCCAGACGACCCGCGAGGGTCTCGGCCAGACCAGCGCCGTCGGCATCGGCGGCGATCCGGTCAAGGGAACCGACTTCATCGAGGTGCTGGAGTTGTTTCTGGCCGACGACGCCACCAAATCCATCGTCATGATCGGCGAGATCGGCGGTTCTGCCGAAGAAGACGCGGCCCAATTCTTGATAGACGAAGCCAAGCGGGGCCGTAAGAAGCCGATGGTCGGCTTCATCGCGGGCCGCACCGCTCCTCCGGGGCGGCGCATGGGCCATGCGGGCGCGATCGTCTCCGGCGGCAAAGGCGACGCCGAGAGCAAGATCGCGGCGATGGAAGCGGCTGGGATCGTGGTCTCGCCGTCTCCGGCGCGACTCGGCAAGACATTGGTCGAAACGCTGAACCGCTGAGGTTCGGCGAACGCGCGCGTCGGCGAATCGCCGGCGCGTTCCCCCGAAATATGAGCGCGGGGCGAAATCTTTAAAGAATTGTCAAAATGATTTCGCTCAACTTCGAGAAAGTCCTGCGCTCGGGAGACTGAACAGAATGGCGCGTCTCGAGACGAATGGCGGATCGGCGGGCGGCGACCGGCAGCCCTCGCCGCGTGCGAATGCTTCTGCGCAGAACTCGCTTCTGCAGAGCGTCGACGCGCGTTACCTCGAACATCTGCTCGCGGCCTATGAGGCCGACCCCTCCGCGGTCGGCCCGGCTTGGCGCGACTATTTCGCGAGCCTCGGCGCGGAAGCCGCGCCGGCGGCGAGCGGTCCGTCCTGGTCGCGTCCCGGCTGGCCGGCGACGCCCGCCGACGATCTCGTCGCGGCGCTCGGCGGCGTCGCGCGCGAGAGCGCCAAGACCGCCGCTGCGGCGCCCGGCAAGGGCGCGCCGGCGGAGCGCGCGCCTCTGGACGAGGAGATTCAACGCGCCGCGCGCGACAGCGTGCGCGCGCTGATGATGATCCGCGCCTATCGTATGCGCGGCCATTTGCACGCCGATCTCGATCCGCTCGGCCTCGAGCAGCGCCACGACCATGGCGAACTGCATCCCGAGACCTATGGCTTCACCGATGAGGATTATGATCGCAAGATCTTCATCGACGGCGTGATGGGCATGAAATACGCCAGCGTCTTCGAGATGGTGGCGATCCTGCGCCGCACCTATTGCGGGCCCATCGGCTATGAGTTCATGCATATCTCCAATCCGGAGGAGAAGGCCTGGATTCAAGCGCGCATCGAAGGTCCGAAGAAGGAGATCGTCTTCACCGAGGAAGGCAAGAAGGCGATTTTGCGCAAGCTGGTCGAGGCGGAGGGCTTCGAGAAATTTCTGGACGTCAAATATACCGGCACCAAGCGCTTCGGCCTCGACGGCTCGGAGGCCATCGTGCCGGCGATGGAGCAGATCATCAAGCGCGGCGGCGCGCTCGGCGCGAAGGAGATCGTGCTCGGCATGGCGCATCGCGGCAGGCTGAATATCCTCTGCCAGGTGATGGCCAAGCCGCATCGCGCTCTGTTCCACGAATTCAAGGGCGGCTCTTTTCTGCCGGACGAGGTCGAAGGCTCGGGCGACGTCAAATATCATTTGGGCGCTTCGTCCGATCGCGAGTTCGACAACAACAAGGTGCATCTTTCGCTGACCGCCAATCCGTCGCATCTCGAGATCGTCGATCCGGTGGTGCTCGGCAAGGCGCGCGCCAAGCAGGATCAATATCGCTGCACGGAGACCGAGCGGCGCGTGGTGATGCCGCTGCTCATTCATGGCGACGCGGCTTTCGCGGGCCAGGGCGTCGTCGCGGAATGCTTCGGCCTTTCGGGGCTCAAGGGCCATCGCACCGGCGGCTCGGTCCATTTCATCATCAATAATCAGATCGGCTTCACCACCTATCCGCGCTACTCGCGCTCCTCGCCCTATCCTTCGGATGTGGCGAAGACGGTCGAGGCGCCGATCTTCCATGTGAATGGCGACGATCCCGAAGCGGTGGTCTACGCCGCGCGCATCGCGACGGAGTTTCGGCAGCAGTTCCAAAAGCCCGTCGTCATCGACATGTGGTGCTATCGCCGCTTCGGCCACAATGAGGGCGACGAGCCGGCCTTCACCCAGCCGCTGATGTATAAGAAAATCCGCGCGCATAAGACGACGCTGGAGCTCTATAGCGAGAAGCTGATCGCCGAAGGGCTGCTGACGCGCGAGGATGTCGACGCGATCAAGAACGAATGGCGCCAGCGGCTCGAGCAGGAGATGGAGGCGTCGCAATCCTATAAGCCCAATAAGGCGGATTGGCTCGACGGACGCTGGGCGGGCGTGAAGCCGGGCTATCAATCCTCCGAGGACGAGCGGCGTGGCAAGACCGGCGTGCCGGTGGAATCTCTGCGCCGCATCGGCATGGAGCTGACCACGGTCCCGGAGAATTTCCACATTCACCGCACCATTCAGCGCTTCCTCGACGCGCGCCGCACGGCGATCTCGAGCGGCGCCGGCATAGATTGGGCGACGGCGGAGGCGCTGGCCTTCGGCTCGCTGCTGGCGGAAGGCTACAATGTCCGCCTCTCCGGCCAGGACAGCGAGCGCGGCACATTCTCGCAGCGCCATTCCGTGCTGATCGATCAGGAGGACGAATCCCGCTATCTGCCGCTCGACCATGTCGGCGTCGGGCAGGGGCGTTTCGAGGTCATCAATTCGATGCTCTCGGAAGAGGCGGTGCTCGGCTTCGAATATGGCTATTCGCTCGCCGAGCCGCGCTCGCTCGTTCTATGGGAGGCGCAATTCGGCGATTTCGCCAATGGCGCGCAGGTGGTCTTCGATCAGTTTCTTTCCGCGGGCGAGCGCAAATGGCTGCGCATGTCGGGCCTCGTCTGCCTGCTGCCGCATGGCTATGAGGGGCAGGGGCCGGAGCATTCTTCCGCGCGCCTCGAGCGTTATCTGCAGCTCTGCGCGGAAGATAATCTGCAAGTCGCCAATTGCACGACGCCAGCCAATTACTTCCATATTCTGCGCCGGCAATTGCATCGCGACATTCGCAAGCCCTTGGTGCTGATGTCGCCGAAATCGCTGCTGCGTCACAAGCGCTGTGTCTCGCGGCTCGAGGAAATGGGCGAGGGAACGATGTTCCATCGCTTCATCTCCGATGACGCGGAATTGCATCCCTCGGACAAGCTCCGCCTCGCGCCCGACGACAAGATCGCGCGCGTGATTCTGTGCTCCGGCAAGGTCTATTACGATCTGCTCGAGGAGCGCGAATCGCGCGGCGTCGACGATGTGTATCTCTTGCGCGTCGAGCAGCTCTATCCCTTCCCGCTGAAGGGGCTGGTGACGATGATGTCGCGCTTCAAGAACGCCGACGTCTTCTGGTGCCAGGAAGAGCCCAAGAACATGGGAGCATGGTTCTTCGTCGAGCCCTATCTCGAATGGGTGCTGACGCAGGTCGGCGGCAAGAGCAAACGCGCCCGCTATATCGGCCGGCCGGCTTCGGCCTCCACGGCGGCGGGCACAATGTCCAAGCATCAGGCGCAGCTGCGGGCTTTCCTCGACGAGGCTTTCGCGGCGCGCATTTCTCTGGCGGCGGAGTGATCATGACGGAAATTCGCGTTCCGACCCTGGGCGAGTCGGTGAGCGAGGCGACGATCGGCCGTTGGTTCAAAAAGCCCGGCGACACGGTCGCGGCCGATGAGGCGCTGGTCGAGCTCGAGACCGACAAGGTGACGCTCGAAGTCAACGCCCCCGCCGCCGGCGTGCTGACCGATGTCGTCGCCAAGGATGGCGAGACGGTCACGCCCGGCGCGCTGCTCGGGCAGATCGCCGAGGGCGCCGCCGGCGCGCCGCGTCCGGCGCCTGCGGCGTCGATCGTCGCGCCGCCGCCTGCCGCGTCGAGCGCGGCCCCCGCCGCCGAAGCGCCCTCCCGTCCGCCGGCGCCGTCCGCCGCCAAGATCGCGAAGGAGCAAGGCGTCGATCTGTCCGGGATCGTCGGCTCCGGCAAGCAGGGTCAGGTGCTGAAGGGCGATGTTCTCGCTCTCGCGGCGCGACCCGCCCCCGCTGCGCCCGAGCCGGCGATCGCCCCGCCGGCGCCGCGCCCGACCGCCCCGCCGGCCGACGCCGAGCGCGAGGAGCGCGTGCGCATGTCGCGCCTGCGTCAGACCATCGCCAAGCGGTTGAAAGAGGCGCAATCCAACGCCGCGATGCTGACGACCTTCAACGAGGTCGACATGTCGTCGGTGATGGCGCTGCGCAATCGCTACAAGGAGCTGTTCGAGAAGAAGCATCAGGTGAAGCTCGGCTTCATGGGCTTCTTTGTGAAAGCCTGCTGCAAGGCGCTGGAGGAAGTGCCGGCCGTCAACGCCGAGATCGACGGTTCCGACGTCATCTACAAGCACTATTGCCACATAGGCGTGGCCGTGGGCACGGACAAAGGCCTCGTCGTGCCGGTGGTGCGCGACGCCGATCGCATGAGCGTCGCCGAAATCGAGAAGGCGATCGGCGATTTCGGGCGCAAGGCGCGCGAAGGCAAGCTCGATCTCGAAGATCTGACCGGCGGCACCTTCACCATCTCCAATGGCGGCATCTACGGCTCGCTGATGTCGACGCCTATTCTCAACGCCCCGCAATCGGGCATATTGGGGATGCACAAGATCGAGGAGCGGCCGGTCGTCGTCGCAGGCAAGATCGAGATTCGTCCCATGATGTATCTCGCGCTTTCCTATGATCATCGCATCGTGGACGGCAAAGAGGCGGTCACCTTCCTGGTGCGGGTCAAGGAGCAGCTCGAGGACCCGGCGCGGCTCGTGCTCGATTTGTGACGGTTCCACGAAAATTCCGGCGGCGCCCCTGAAAATCGGGCGCCGCAATGCACAGATATCTCCCGTGCTACGCGTGTAGGCGTCCGCCGGGCGGGTCGATACGACCGCCGAGGAGTGTGAGATGGAAGGCAAGACCGCGACCGAGAGAAGAATCCCCCTGCTGACCCCCGAGCAGTTCGCGCATTTGGGCGATGGAGCGATCGCCTATGTGCGGACGATGCGCTCGGAGGATGTCAAGCGGCTCTACCCTCAGGCCCCGGCCATAGAGCCCGGCCTGACGCTTTTCGCGCTGCTCGGCGCGGATGGCACGCCGATCGTCCTCGCCGACACGGAAGAGGGGGCCCTCGCCAACGCCTGGCAGCAGCAGCTGCAGACCGTCAGCCTCCATTGAGGCTGACGGGTGGACGAAAATCGGCTAAGCTCTGCTCGTGACGCGCTGCGGCGCGGCTCCTATGGTCGAGGCCAATGGAGGTTTTCATGAGCGATTCGCTGTTGGATCGAAACAAGATCATGATCGAGCCACAGACAGACCAAAGCGCGAAAGCGGGAACGGCCGGCGACGGGCTGGAGCGCCTTTTTCGTCCGATCGTGGATTTCATCCGCTCGATGGCCGATGGAGTCGAGTCGATAAGACCGCTCGAGGACGATATTCAGACGATGTCGGCTGAAGCGCAAAGACTGTCGAAATCGATGCGGGATTATGGCTCGGAATTGCGCGGTTACGGAGCCTGGGCGAAAAAATTCTAAAGTTTTTTCAGTCGGTTTTATTTTACGGAGCTGCCCGCTTTGTTCGGAGGCACGAAGGATACTCTGGCGCAGCTCGCGGCGCGGCTGGCGGAGCTCTACAAGGAAATCGTGACGACGACGGTGCAGTTCGACGAGTTGCGTCGATACACCAAGGAATCGCTCGACGAATTCAAACGCCTGCTCGAGCGGCAAAGCGACAAGATCGACCGCATAGAACGTGAGCGGATCACGGCCGAGGCCGAGCTGACGGCGAGAATCAAATTTCTGGAGGGGCGGTTGGATGTATTGAGCGAAAAGGCGCTCCATATCGCCGTGGCGGACATAGCTGCGGGCTATGTGAAGCGCGGCGGCGACGGAGAAGCCGTCAAACGGCTCACCGACGGGAGCTGACCGGCGCCGAGATTGCTTCACCCTTCCGGACTTTGTAGCGATTCCGAGGAGGAACGGTATGGAAGAGCCGACACGCGAAATCTTCGCCGTTTGCCATGTGAACGATGTCGCAAAACGCCGGGCCGTCGGCTATGTGCTGGCCCGCGTCAATGACGAGGGCAAGACCGTGCCCTTCCCGGTCGTCATCGTGCGTCACGTCGGCAAATATTACGGCTATGTCAACCGCTGCCCGCACCAGGGCAGCCGTCTCGACTTCGAGCCGAAGTCCTTCCTGGACCCGACGCAGCGCTTCCTGCTGTGCGGCAAGCATGGCGCGCAATTCGACATTCCGACCGGCGTCTGCAACGACGGTCCCTGCGTCGGCGCTCAGCTCGAGAAGGTCGAGGTGGTCATAGACGACAATGAAGTCTGCGTCACGGGCGTGACCATCGCCGAGGAAGACGGTCTCGACCGCGAGGAGAACGACGTCTATCCGGAGGTCGTCATCACCGCCGACTGAGCCGCGCTGGCTCCCCTCGATTCTCATCGCTGGGCCTTTTTGCGTGATGGACGTCGGCATAGACTGCGCCGTCCGGAATCGCCCAGCGGGGGAACGATGAAGACCGCGCTCGTCATACGTCATATCGCCTTCGAGGATCTCGGCAGTTTCGCCGAGCCGCTCGCCGAGGCGGGTTATCGGATCCATTATGTCGAGGCGGGGATGCAGAATATCCCCGCCGAGGCGGCCGAGGCCGATCTTCTCATCGTGCTCGGCGGGCCGATCGGCGTCTATCAGACCGAGGACTATCCTTTTTTGGCGCAGGAGGTGGCGCTGCTTCGCGCGCGGCTCGGGCGCGACGCGCCGACTTTGGGCGTTTGTCTCGGCTGCCAGCTCATGGCCGCGGCGCTCGGGGCCCGTGTCTATCCGGGCGGCGCCGGCAAGGAAATCGGCTTTGCGCCGATCACGCTGACGGAGGCGGGGCGCGACAGCGCGCTCGCCGCGCTCGTCGAGCCCGAGGCGGATGTGCTGCACTGGCACGGCGACACTTTCGATCTTCCAGAGGAGGCGACGCTGCTCGCGTCTTCGGCGCTCTATCCGCATCAAGCCTTTGCGATGGGGCGGCGCGGTCTCGCGCTGCAATTCCATCCGGAAGCGGAGAAGGACAGCCTCGAGCGCTGGTTCATCGGCCATACGGCGGAGCTTTCATCCGCCGGCGTCTCCATCGCGGGGCTGCGCGCCGTGGCCGCGGCCAAAGCGCCTGGCCTGCAGGAACGCAGCCGACGCTTCATCGCGCGCTGGCTCGCCGAAATCGCCAAATGAAACGCGCGGTCCGCGGACGCCGGGAATGCGTCGCTGGACCGTGCGAGAACGACGCGGCTGGGCGTGGCGGCGTCGCTGGCTTTAGAGTGTCTCCAGCCGAAGCGGAGGCCGGTTCGGCTGGAGACTCGTCGAAGCGAGGGCTAGAAGATCAGCCGCGAACGGAGACCTTGCGGAAGGGGTTCTCGTGGTTCGTCATGAACGCATGGCCGAATTCGGTCTTGTTCCACTCGACGGACTCGGCCGGCTGGAACTTCAGCGCCGTGATGGCGATGGGGAAATCCTTGGTGGCGGAAACGCTCGCCAGCTTGATTTCCGTATTGCCGGGACCGACCGAGAGATCGACGACCGGCGTGCCGTCGGCCTTGGAGAGGCGCGCCCAGCCGGGCGTGCCGATGCCGGTGGCGATGACCGACGACTCGGCGAACAGCGGGGCGGCGGCGCCGTCGGCGCCATCCGGCCCGAAAGCGGGAGACTGGAAGGTGAAGGTCGCCATCACCTCGCTGCGGGTGATCTTATGGTCCGGTCCGATCGGACGTCCGGTCGAATACAGAACCAGTTTGCCGCCGTCGAGCGCCGCCTTGACATCATCGAGCGTCGCCGAAGCAAAAGCCTCCGCCAGTCTCATATCGCTTTCTCCACTTTGCGAAATGCACGCCGCTTTTGCGACAAAAGCGACATGCGGGACAGGTTCTCGCCCCGAGCTTCGCAATTGTCATGCCGCGCGTCTCACAATTTGAAGGAAAACGAAACGGTCGTTCGGCGGTCTCAACCGCCGAATAATTTCTCGAAAATATTCTTTTCCTCCCGCGACGGGCCGCGCCGCGGGCGGGGCGTCTGGCTCGGAATGTCGGCGGGCGGCATCAGCGCCTCGAGCCCATGAACCGAACCGGGCGCGACATCCTCGTCCTCGTCGCGGACCTGACGGCGGCGCGAGGGCCGCGGCGGCGGGGCGTCCGGCTCTGGATCGGAGGAGAAAAAATCGAGCAGCGGCGCGATGGGCGAGAGGCTGTCCGCCGGCGCCGCGGCCGAGCGCCAGGAGCCGGAGGGCAGGGCCGCGACCGGCACGCCCTGATGCGCCGCTTTCATGAAGCGGCTCCAGACCTCGACCGGCAGATTGCCGCCCGAGACTTTCTTGGTGGGCGAATTGTCGTCATTGCCGAGCCAGACGCCGGCGACGAGATGCGGCGTATAGCCGACGAACCAGGCGTCGCGGAAATCCTGACTGGTGCCGGTCTTGCCGGCGGCGCGCCAGCCGGGCAGCTCCGCCTTGCGCGCCGTGCCCGTGGAGAGAGTCTCCTCCATCATCGTGTTCATCATCGCCACATATTGCGGCTCGATCACACGGCCATTGCTCGAGCCTCTGCGCGCGTAGATCTGCTTGCCGCCGGCGGTGCGCACCTTGACGATGATATGCGGCTGCACGCCGACGCCGCCATTGGCGAAGGGCGCATAGGCCGTCACCAGCTCCAGCGGCGTCACCTCCGAAGTGCCGAGCGCGATGGAGGCGTTGGGCTGCAACTCGGAGGCGACGCCGAGCCGATGCGCGATCTTGACCACGGCCTTCGGCCCGGCCTCGAGGCCGACGCGCACCGCCACTGTGTTGAGCGACAGCGCCAGCGCCTTGGTGAGCGTGACCGGGCCGAAATATTCACGGCTGTAATTCTCCGGCTGCCAGCCTTTGACATTGATCGGCCCGTCCTCGCGCACCGTGTCCGGCGTCAAGCCATGCTCGAGCCCGGCGAGATAGACGAAAGGCTTGAAGGCCGAGCCCGGCTGCCTTTTGGCGGAGACAGCGCGGTCGAATTGGCTCTCGGCGTAATTGCGGCCGCCGACGAGAGCGCGAATGGCGCCGTTGGGATCGAGCGCCACCAGCGCGCCCTGGCTGACGCCGAATTTCTCGCCCTTCTTGTCGAGCTCCTCGGCGATGGACTTCTCGCCCACTTCCTGGAGCCTTCGATCGAGCGTCGTCGTGACCACAATGTCCTGGTCGATGGCGCCGATCGTGTCGTCGAGCATGTCCATCACATAATCGGCGGCGTAATTGATGGAGCCGGCGCCGCGCTCCCGTCGCGCCAAGGCCGGCCGGCCGAGCGCGAGCTTCGCCATGGCCTCGGTGATATGGCCTTCCTGCGCCATTGCGGTGACGACCTGCGCCGCGCGTTCGGTCGCCCCTTCCGGGTTGCGGTCGGGCGCGAGCTTGCTCGGCGCCTTCATCAGCCCGGCGAGCACGGCCGCCTCCGCGAGCGTCACCTGGGCGGCGCCATGGCCGAAATAGCGCTGCGCCGCCGCCTCCACGCCATAGGCGCCGGAGCCGAAATAGACGCGGTTGAGGTAGAGCTCGAGAATCTGGTCTTTGGAATATTTGTGCTCGAGCCAGAGGGCGAGGATCGCCTCCTGCATCTTGCGTGAGAGGGTGCGCTCCTGGGTCAGGAACAAATTCTTGGCGAGCTGCTGGGTGAGCGTCGAGCCGCCCTGCATTCCGCCGCGCCCGGTGAGGTTGCGCGTCAGCGCGCGGGCGATGCCGATCGGATCGACGCCCCAATGGGAATAGAAGCGGCGATCTTCTATGGCGACGAAGGCCTTGGGCAGATAGGGCGGCAGATCGCGCAGGCGCACCGCGGCTCCGCCCGTGTCGCCGCGATTGGCCAGCAATTCCCCATTGGCAGCCAGAATGGCGATATTGGGCGGCCTTTTGGGCACCGCCAAAGTGTCGATCGGCGGAAGCTGCGCCGCATGATAGATGAACAGGCCGCCGACGCCGATCGCGCCCCAGATGGAGAGCACGGCGCCCCAATAGACGAGCCCGCCGAGGCCGAAGCGGCCGCCCTTTTTGGCTTTTTTGGGGGAGCGTTGCGGCGGCGCGTCGTCGTCCTCTGGCGGCGGCGCGCTCTTGCCCGGTGCGCTCTTGCCTTTGCGTTTGGGTTTCGCCATGCGATCCTCTCGCGGGTCGGCGCGTAGATCGCCGCCCCCGTCGCCGTCGAAACGTGGTTCGCGACGTTGCTTCTCGCGCGCCATTTTTGTCCGCCGCCTCGGGTTCCGTCGCGCCGCGGCATGGAAGCGCATGGCCGACGCCGACACTAGCATTAATGCTGTCGATTTAAGGGCCGGTTAAGCAAGGAGGCCGCTACTCTTCGTCGCGATAGGAACTTATGCACAGGCTCCGGCCGATCCCCTTGCGGCTCTTGCGCTATTCGTTGCGGCTTGCGAAAGTCTCGCCCTTGGAGCGAAAAACAGCGTCACGGATCGAGCGCAATGAAAGTCACCATCGAGAGAGCGGCGCTGCTGCGCGCCCTCGGCCATGTTCATAGAGTGGTGGAACGGCGCACGACCATTCCGATCCTCGCCAATGTGCTCATCGACGCCTCCGCCGGGACGCTGATGCTCAAGGCGACCGATCTCGATCTCGAGATCACCGAGAAAGTCCCCGCCGACATCGGCCAGCCGAGCGCGACGACGCTGCCCGCCCATACTCTTTATGATATTGTCCGCAAGCTGCCGGAGGGCGCGCAGGTCTCGATCGAGGGAAGCGGCGAGCAGGGTCAGCTCACGCTGCGCTCGGGCCGCTCGCGCTTCAATCTGCAGAGCCTGCCGGAGAGCGATTTCCCCGACGTCACCTCGGGCGAGTTCTCGCACAGCTTCTCGCTGCCGCCGGCGGACCTCAAGAAGCTGATATTGAAGACGCAATTCGCCATCTCCAGCGAGGAGACGCGCTATTATCTCAACGGCATCTTCCTGCATGTGGCCGAGGTCGAGGGCCATCAGCTGCTGCGCGCCGTGGCCACCGACGGCCATCGCCTCGCCCGCGTCGAGCTGCCGGCGCCGGCCGGCTCCGCCGGAATGCCGGGCGTAATCCTGCCGCGCAAGGCGGTGAATGAGATTCTGCGCCTCGTCGAGGACGCCGAGGGCGCGGTGGCGATCGAGCTCTCCACCAATAAGATGCGCTTCTCCTTCGGCGAGACCGTGCTGACGACCAAGCTCATCGACGGCACTTTCCCCGATTATGGCCGCGTCATTCCGGCCAATAACGACAAGCGCCTCACCGTCGAGCGCGGCGTGTTCCGTGAGGCGGTGGACCGCGTCTCGACCATTTCGTCGGAGCGCGGCCGCGCCGTGAAGCTGGCGCTTTCGGAAGGCAGGCTGGTTCTCTCCGTCACCAATCCGGATCAGGGCTCGGCGGTGGAGGAGATCGAGGCCGATTATGACGGCCCGCCGATCGATATCGGCTTCAACTCCCGCTATCTGCTGGACATAGCCGATCAGCTCGACAGCGACACGGCGCTGTTCCGCCTCGCCGATCCCGGCTCGCCGACGCTGATCCAGGACCGCGACGGCGCGAGCGCGCTCTATGTGCTGATGCCGATGCGGGTGTGAGGGCGGCTCCGGCCGTTCTCCGCGGCGAATAATTTGCCTTCTCATCGACGCGAGCCTATCTTTCGCGCATGAGTTCCGCCGCCTTCGTTTTCGACCGCCTCGCCTATGTCGATCGCCTGCGGGAAGCCGGCGTCGACGAGAAGGAGGCGCGCGCTCACGCCGAGGCGCTGGATGTCGCCTCGCGCGACGGAGTTGCATCGAAATCCGACATCGACCGGCTCGAAACAAAGATCAGGTCCGACATGGACCGGCTCGAATCCAAGATCGACACGAGCTCGGCCAATCTGAAGGTCGAAATCCTGCGCTGGATGGTGGTGACGCAGCTCGCTGTCGGCGGGCTCTTGTTCGCGGCGCTGCGGTTTACGCGGTAATTCTGAACCGTCACTTCACCTCGAATTCCACCAACTCTATCGTCGTCGCGCCGGCGTTGCGCAGCGCGCGGGCGGGGCCGGCGTCGCGCCATTGGAAATCGCCCGGCTGCAAGGCCATGTTCTGCCCGTCGCCATCGGCATCCGTCTCGATCAGCTCGCCTCCCTCCACCACGATCCGCACGCCGGGCGCGCGTTGCGTGAAGGCGGGCGTGATCTCTCCGGGCTTCAGCGCGAGGCGCCATCCGCGCAGGCGCTCATTGTCGATGATCTGCGTAAAGCCGGCGGGACTTTCCGAGGGCGCGCGGCCTTTCGGCGCCGGCTCCAAAAGCTCGAAGCCGACGATGCTCAGCGGCATATCGCCGACATTTTCGGCTCGGTGAGTGAGGCTCTGTTTGGAAAAAGCGCCGAAGCCCACCGCGCCGCGCGGCCAAATGATCGACGTCGGCGCGGCGTCGCCCCAATTCTGGACGAGGGTCGGGCTCTCGCGCACCACCACGTAAGCGAAGTCGCGCGAATGCTCGTGATAGGGCGCGACGCGATGCGGCGGCAGCCACACATTCAACATGGAGACCGCGTCATTGCGGAAGGCCGGGACATGGAAGGGCGTCCGCTCCACGGGAAGGACGGGCCCCTGTGTCGCGCCGCCCGCCTCGAGCGCTGCGGCCGGCGCGCCGGCCAGGCGCGCGACGAGCAGAAGGGGAAGCGAAAATGTCCGCGTCACGCGTGTCTCCCGATGAAAGCCCGAGCCTTGCCAAAGATAGGGCCGTGACGCAATCTCGCCGCGTCGGCCGGACCATGCGAACGCCATGACCTATCTCCTCATGCATTTTTGGGCCTGGGGCGCCTCGGCCTTCGCGGTCGGAGTCGCGACGGCGCTCTCCATCGCGCGGCGCTCCGAGCGCGGGCCGGTCGCCGGCTGGCTGGTGTGGTTCGTTCTCGCTTTCGCGGCGGGCGTTCCCGTCGCTGCGCTCGGCCTCCTGCCCGGGCGCTCGGGCTTCTGGCTCGAGACGGCGCTGCTGCTGTTTCCCGCCTTTCTCGCCGGCGCGGCGGCCGGCGCGCTGCTCGGCCGGCATTCTCTGCGCGACAATGAGGGCTGGGCGCTCGGCCTCGTCCCGCTGGCGCTGATCTGGCTCGGCGCCGGCTTTCTGGCCGGCCGCTCGACGGAGCAGGATTTGCGGCGCAAGGCGGCGAGCGCGATCGAGAAAATCGGCGGCGATCCCGCCTATGTCGACGTCGCCGGCCGCGATGTCCTCTTGCCCCGCGATGCGCCGAACCGCGCCGCTGCGGCGGAGGAGATCGCGCATATTCCCGGCGTGCGGGGAATCGCCGAAGTGGACGCTCTGACGGGCGCGGCCGCCAAGAATTACGAGAACGCCGCCATTGCCCGACGCGCGGCCCGCGAAAGCGAGGCGCCCGAGCGCGGGCCGAATGGCGCCGCCGGCCCGGCGGAGGCCCCGCAAAACGGCCCGCCGCCGAACGCTCCGTCAGCGCGGGATGGCGGCGCCGCCAGGTCCAAGGAGCCGGCGCGGGGAGGGGTGAAGCCCGCGCCTTCGACTCCTTCGGCGGCCGCCCCGGAGCTCGTGCGGCCCTTCGCGGACGAGCGGACCTCCGAACCTTCCCGATCTCCGGAAACTCCCAAATCGGCGGAGCCCGGTAGGCCTTCCGCGCCCGGCGAGCCTTCCGCGTCGGGCAAGCCTTCCGAACAAGCGCGGCCCGCCACTCCGGCCTTAGCGGAGGCGGAGCCGAAGGCCGCCATTCCGGCGAGCGGAGAGCTCGATCTTCCGTCCTGCCAGAAGGCCGTGGCCGCGGCGCTGGCCGGCGAGCCGGTGCGCTTCAGCCGGCGCGGCGGCGTCCAGCGCGGCGCGACCGGCGCGTTGGACAAAGCGGTGGGCCTGCTGCAACGCTGTCCGCAGACCGATGTGGACGTGCGGGTGCGCGCCGAGAGCGGCGATCGGGCCGCGCGGGAGCAGGCGCGCGACCGCGCCGCCCGCGTCGTCGATTATCTCGGCCGCATGGGCGTCGAGCGTGGGCGGCTCTCCGTCGCCGGCGAGAGCGGCAAGCCGGTCGCCAAAGGCGCGCCGGAGGGCGAAAGCGGGAGCGGCGTCGATTTCCTGCTGTCGCCGCGCCGATAGGCGCCGCCTTCGCCGCAATGTGGACGCTATTGAATAGCCAAACTGCCGCGAGATTCGCACGCCGGCTTCCGGCGGGCGCAAAGAGTCGCGGGCGAAGCGGACGCCGTTCATGAGGCATAGGTCGAGCGGCGGGATCATGCGACGGGGAGTGGAGCGTCGGGAGCCAAGCGGCTGCTTTCCCAAAGTCTGTCTTCCCGTCCTCGGCCTCGTGCTGACGGCCATCGCAAATCCCGCGCGAGCGGAAAATCTGCGCGGCGCTCTGACGACGACGACGTTGAAGCCGGTTCCTATCGTCGAGACGCGAGACGCCGCCGACAATCCGGATTCCCCCGATATTTCCGGAAAACGTTCGGAGCTGCGCAGCCTCGAGGACACGATCACGGTCTCCGCCGAGAGCCGCCGCAAAATCGAGACTGAGATCGAGACGCTGCGCGCCGATCGCGCCAAGTTCAACGCCGCGCTGGTCGACGCCGTGCAGCGGGTCGGCGTGCTGGAAAAGCGCGCGGAGGATGTGAGCGCCAAGCTCGAGACGTCGGTGCAGAGCGAGCGGGCGCTGGTCAAATCGCTGGCCGGCCGTCGCGCGCTGATCGGCGAGGTGCTGCTCGTGCTGCAGCGCATGGGGCGCAAGCCGCCGCCGGCGCTGCTGGCGCGGCCCGAGGATATTCTGGAGAGCATTCGCGCCGCCATGCTGCTCGGCTCGATGCTGCCGCAAATGCGCGCCGAGGTGGAGACGCTCAAGACCGATCTCGCCGACCTCGTCACGCTGCGCGGCCGCGTAGAGGCGGAGAAGACGAGCCTCATCGCCGAGCTCGAGCATTTGAAGGAGGAGCGCGTGCGGCTCGAGGCGCTCGTCGAGACGCGGCAGAAGGCGCTGATGCTGGCGCAGAGCGCGCTGGATTTCGAGGCGGAGCGGGCGCGCGCGCTGGCGTCCAAGGCGACCAACCTCAAGGAGCTGATCTCTCGCATGGAGAGCGAGGTGGAGGAGGGCCGGCGCGCGGCCGAAGCGGCGCGACGCGCCGATTCCGAGCGCGCCGCGGCGGACGCCGCAATGTCGCAGGAGAGCCGCGCCAAGGCGCTGGCGGCTCCGTTCAAGGATCCCGCCCGTCTCGCTCCAGCCGTCGCCTTCGCCGATCTGAAAGGTCGATTGGCGCCGCCGACCGCGGGGCCTGTCGTCAAGCGCTTCGGCGCCTCGGACGGTCAGGGCGGAGCCGAGAAGGGCGTGTCGATAGCGGCGCGCGAAAACGCGATCGTGGCCGCGCCCAGCGACGGCTGGGTGGTTTTCGCAGGGCGCTACCGATCCTATGGTCAACTCTTGATCATCAACGCCGGCGGCGGCTATTATGTCACCCTGGCCGGAATGGATCGGATCTCCGTCGCCGTGGGACAATTCGTCCTCGCCGGCGAGCCGGTGGCGAACATGGGCGGCGGCGCCGTCAGGACTGCGGCGGCCATTGCTATCGGCGCGAAACAGCCCATTCTCTATGTAGAGTTTCGCAAGGACGGAACGTCCATCGATCCGGGCCCATGGTGGGCGAAGCCGGAACTTCAGAAGGTTGGCGGATGATGCGCAAGGCCTCATTGATCATAACGGGAGTCGTCATCGGGGCGGGATGCGCCACGCTCGGACAGAATGCGCGCCTATTGATCGGCTCCCCGGCCTTCGCCGCCGCTGCCGACACCTATAAGAATTTGAGCCTGTTCGGCGACGTCTTCGACAAGGTCCGCGCCGATTATGTGGAGAAGCCGGACGAGCAGAAGCTGGTCGAATCGGCGATCAACGGGATGCTCACCTCGCTCGATCCGCATTCGAGCTACCTCGACGCCAAGGGCTTCAAGGACATGCGGACGCAGACCGAGGGCAAGTTCGGCGGCCTCGGCATAGAGGTTACGCAGGAGGACGGCCTCGTCAAGGTGGTGACGCCGATCGACGACACGCCCGCGTCCAAGGCCGGCATCATGTCCGGCGACCTCATCTTCGCGATCGACGACGACAATGTGCAGGGTCTCACGCTCAATCAGGCCGTCGACAAGATGCGCGGCCAGATCAACACCTCGGTGAAGCTCACCATTCTGCGCGGCAAGGACCGGGAGAAGATCGAGGTCAAGCTCACGCGCGCCGAGATCCATATCAAATCCGTGCGCTCGCACAAGGAAGACGACGACATCGGCTATATCCGCATCTCCCAGTTCAACGAGGAGACCTCGGACGGGCTGCGCACGGCGATCCAGAAGTTCCAGCAGGAGATGCCCGGCGACAAGCTCAAGGGCTATATCGTCGATCTGCGCAACAATCCCGGCGGCTTGCTCGATCAGTCGATCCAAGTGGTGAACAGTTTCATCGACCATGGCGAGATCGTCTCCACGCGCGGCCGCACGGCCGATGAGACGCAGCGCTACAATGCGCGGGCGGCGGGCGATATTTCCCGCGGCAAGCCGGTGGTGGTGCTGATCAATGGCGGATCCGCCTCGGCCTCGGAGATCGTCGCCGGCGCGCTGCAGGATCACAAGCGCGCCACCATTCTCGGCACGCGCTCCTTCGGCAAGGGCTCGGTGCAGACCATCATCCCGCTCGGCGGCGCCAATGGCGCGCTGCGCCTGACCACGGCGCGCTATTACACGCCGTCGGGCCGCTCCATTCAGGCCAAGGGCATCGACCCGGACATCAATCTGCTGCAGGATGTGCCGGACGAGCTGAAGGGCAAGGACGACACCAAGGGCGAAGCCTCGCTCAAGGGCCATCTGAAGAATGGCGAGGACGAAAAGAGCGGCTCGCAGGCCTATGTGCCGCCGGACCCCAAGAAGGACAAGCAGCTGATCGCCGCGGTCGAGATTCTGCACGGCAAGTTCAAGCCGCAGACGGCCGAGCAGGCGAAGCCGGCCGAGCAGCCCAAGTCTAAAATCTCCAACTGATCACGCGGGCGGAGAGGGCGTTTCCCTCTCCGCCCGTCGCGTCTCGTTTGCGCAGGCCGTCATGATCGCGTTTTCGTCTCTCGCCAATCCCGCCGTCTTTCTGCGGCTGACGCGGCGCGTCCTGCCCTGGCTCGGCGCCGCGAGCGCTCTGCTCTCGGGCCTCGGCCTCTATCTCGTCTTCTTCGTCTCGCCCGCCGATTATCAGCAGGGCGAGACGGTCAAGATCATGTATATCCACGTGCCGGCCGCCTGGCTCGCAATGTTCGCCTATATGGTCATGACATCGGCCTCGCTCGGCGTGCTGGTCTGGCGTCATCCGCTGGCCGACGCCGCGCAAAAGACCGCCGCCACGCTCGGCGCGGCCTTCACCTTCATCTGTCTGGTGACGGGCTCGCTGTGGGGCAAGCCCATGTGGGGGACCTATTGGGTGTGGGACGCGCGTCTCACCTCCATGCTGATCCTCTTCCTGCTCTATCTCGGCCTGATCGCGCTGCGTCAGACGATGGAAGACTCCCCGCGGGGGGCGCGCATAGCGGCGATCATGACTCTGGTCGGCTTCGTCGATATTCCGATCATCAAATTCTCGGTCGATTGGTGGAACACGCTGCATCAGCCGGCCTCTGTGCTGCGCGCCGGCGGACCGACCATCGCCGCCGCCATGCTGTGGCCGCTGCTGATCATGGCGCTCGGCGCAACGGCGCTGTTTCTCGCCCTGCATCTGATGGCGATCCGCAATGAGATTTTGCGTCGCCGCGTCGCGCGGCTGACGCTGCAGGCGGCCGCCGCCGGAGAAGAGGGCGGGGCTGCGGAATTGCTGGAGCCGGCGCAGTGACCGACGAACATTGGGGTTATATTCTGTTGGCCTATGGGGTGACGGCGGCGACGGTGCTCGTCCTGCTGGCGCGCATTCTGCTCGAGAACAGACGTCTTTCCGCCGAGCTGGCGCGACTGGAGAAGACCGCCGGCGCTCGCGAGGAGACGCTATGAGCGCGCAAGACGCGCCGCGCGGCCGGCTGGCGCTGTTCCTGCCGCTGGCCGTTTTCGCGGCTCTCGCCCTTCTCTTCCTGGCGCGGCTGTTCGCGGGCGACGCGTCGCGTCTGCCCTCGGCGCTCATCGGCAAGCAGGCGCCGCAATTCGCGCTTCCCGCCTTGCCGGGGCTCGCCGGCGTCGGCGGCCTCGTCGGCGATGATCTGCGCAAAGGCCATGTGAGTGTGGTGAATGTGTTCGCCTCCTGGTGCGCGCCCTGCCGGGCGGAACATGCGCAATTGCTGGCGCTCGCCAAGGATCCCGCTCTCGCCGGCAAAGGCGTGACGCTCGCCGGCCTCGCCTATAAGGACGAGCCCGCCAATGCGCTGCGCTTCCTCGAGGACGTCGGCAATCCTTACGCCTCCATCGGCGTCGATCTCGCCGGCCGCGTGGCGATCGATTTCGGCGTCTATGGCGTGCCGGAGACTTTCGTCATCCGCGGCGATGGCGCCATCGCCTATAAATACGTCGGGCCTTTGACCCGGCAGGCTCTGGAAGAGACGCTGCTTCCCGAGATCGAGAAAGCGCTCGCGCAGACGCGCGCCGCCGCGCTCGCCGGCGCGCAATAGGTTTCTATTAACCTTAACTTAACGTGGCCTCTGCCATTACTGTCTGGCGGCGGTTCAGCATTCCGTTCGGCCGGGCGGCGCCCCCGGAGCGGCGCTCGCCTCTGCGATCCGGCCCGTCGCGACGCGTCGCGATCCACCATTCGTTGCGGGTGGGCGCGGGAATTTAGAGGGTGAACAGCTTGCGCGATTTTGTTCCGAGGGGATTGCGCCTACGGTCGGCCGTGCTGCTGTCCGTCATCGCGGCGATCGCATTCGCGCAGGCCGTCGTGAGCTGGCGCCTCTTCGCCGACGGCAGCGACTGGGTGACGGCGCGTGACCCGAGATTGGCGGCGCTCTTTGTCGGTCCGGCCCTCATCGCGCTTCTGTGCATTCTGGGCGGCGTCGCAATTCGCACGCGCGTGGTGCAGCCGCTCGCCGTTGTGACCGAAGCGATCCGCCGGCTCGCCGACGGCGACACATCCTACCGTCTCGAGATCGACGAATGCGCCGATAGTGTGCGGCGCCTCGCCGACGCTTTCGTCAATCTTCGTCAGGTCATTCTCGACCATCGGGCCGATGAGAGCCTGATCGCCGAAGCGAACGCCGCACAGGCGCGCATCGTCCAGCTGCTGGGCGACGGGCTCGCCAGAATCGCCGAGAAGGATTTGACCTCGCGGCTGACCGACGAGGTCCCCGGCGCCTATCGGCGGCTGCAGATAGACTTCAACACCGCCGTCGGCCAATTGTCCGAGGCGATCGGCGAAATGGCGGAGAGCACCAAGCTGCTCGGCGCCGGAATGCAGGAGACCGTGGCCGCGGCCGACGATCTGTCGCGGCGCACGGAGAGCCAGGCCGCCAATCTCGAGGAGACGGCCGCGGCGCTCGCGCAGATCACGGAGACAGTCACGCGGACGGCGGAGGACGCCGGGAATGCGCGCCAGATCGTCTCCGATATGAGCACGGAGGCGCAGGCGAGCGGCGGCATCGTGCGCCAGGCGATCGGCGCCATGGGCGATATCGAGCAATCGTCCAAGAAGATCGCGCAGATCATCGGCGTCATCGACTCGATCGCGACGCAGACCAATCTTCTGGCCCTGAATGCGGGCGTGGAAGCCGCGCGCGCCGGCGAAGCGGGACGCGGCTTCGCCGTGGTGGCCGCCGAAATCCGTGATCTCGCGCGCCGCAGCGCCAAGGCCGCCAAGGAGATCGACACGTTGATCTCCGTGTCCAACGCGCAGATCGGCCGCGGCGTCTCGCTCGTCGGCGGCGCCGGCGAAGCGCTGTCGCATATCGTCGAGGAGGTCGCGCGCGTCAATGGCGTGGTGGCGGAGATCGCCGATCGCGCGCGCCAGCAGGCGGCGGCGCTCAACGAGGTGAATGGAACCGTCCGCCAGATGGATTTGATCACGCAGCAGAATGCGGCGATGGCGGAGCAGACCACCGCCGTCAGCCATGGCCTCAGCGAGAAGACGCGACAGCTCATCGAATTGATCTCGCGCTTCCGCATCGCCCGGGAGGGCGTGGTCGCGGCGCCCGGCGCGAGCGGGCCTCGCCTCGTCGCCTCCGAGCGCGAAGAGCTCCCGACGCGGCGCATAGAACCGCTGGACCGGCGCGTCGGCGCGAGCGATCGTCGCAGCAGAGCCTGGACGGACTTCTGAGCGACCGCCGCGGGATATCGAGAGAAATGAGCCATAAGAGACAAGTTCAGATCCGCTGTCGGGCGCTTTCGCCGGCTCTCGCGGTCGCCGCCGCCTTCGGCCTCGCGGCCTGCGCCAAGCCGACGCGGGAAATAGAGCCGGCGCCGGTCGATCCGGGACTCTTCATCGGGGCCGATTGCCCGCAGCTCGTCGCGCGGCGCGCGCGCATCGCGCAGGCGCTGATTTTCGCCGGCTCCGCGCAGGATCAGCTGGCCGCCGATGATCGCACGCGCACATTCGGCGTTCCGACGCCGATGGGAACGCCCTTCGACGCCGACCGGGAGCCTCAGATCGCGCGGCTCAAAGGCGAGCTGCACGCGGTCAACGCGCAAATGGACGCGCAGCGCTGCGGACCCGATTTCCGATGAGGAGACGCAGCGAGGCGAAGCGGCGACGCGGGCACAACGATGAGTTGTCCCCTGGATTGATTCCAGCGAGGCGTTACGATAGGGCTCGAAAAGAGCGGCTATCGCCGGTCTGCGATTGGAGGTCGCCGTGACGCGTGTCGATCGACCGTCTTCCCCGGACGGTGACGGAGAGCCTGGCGCTGCTGGCGGCCTGCGTCCCTATTCCATCGCCGAATGCCGCGATCTCGACGCGCAGTTGCGTCGCGAATTGGAGACGCTCGATTACGAGCTGCGCGGGATCGTCAATCGCCTGCTGGCAGAGGTGGACGACGCAAAGGGGGATGCCCCGACATTTCTGCGCGCCTCTGCGACGGTGCTGCTCTCGGTCGCCGCCGGGCTGATGGAGACGGCCGCCGAGCGCGCGCATGAGCCCGCCGATGTCGCCGCGTTCAAGGATGTCGCCGAGGATGTCGCCCAATGGGCGCGAAGCCGCAAGCTGCGTGAGCTGCTGGCCACGGAAGAGTGAACGCTCCGGCGGCGTTCAGAAAAATTCCATTTCGCCGGCCGGGTGATCCGTTCGCCCATCGTCCGCGTGATCGCCGAGACGCGCGGCGAGCTCTGCGAGCTTGACGCTGCGCGACGCAATTCCGCCGGCGATTTCCCAATCGGCCGGCGCGAGCTCTGCGAGCGCCGAGACGAAATCGGAGAGGGCCGAGAGCGTCTGCTCGATCGCGTCGATCGCCTGCGCCGAGTGGATGAGCTCGTGCTTCTCCTCCACATCGCTCCATTGTACGCCGTCGACGAGACAATGGAGACGATCCGTCTCCTTGGCCGTGTTGCGCAGCTCCGCCGCCAGCCGCGAGAGGACCTCGACGAGCGGTTGGGCTCGCTCATTCGCGCCGCAGGGCGAGGTCGTCTTCGGCTCCGTCATCAGAACAGCTCCAGTGAGCCCGCCGCCGGCAGCTTCGGCATGACTGCCGGCGCCGATACGGTCTGCGGCGTCGGGCCGGAGAGAAGGCTCTGCCTGGCGCGGCCGGACACCGGTTCATATTCGACGCGTCGGCCGCGGTCGCCGCCGAGATGCTCGGCCACGAGGCGAATGCCTTCGTTCTGCAAAAATCGCTTCGCGAATTCGGCGTTTCTCGCGCCGATGTCGGAGAGCCCTTCCATCATGCGCGCGCCGCCGAACAGCTTGCCTTCGAGCCGGTCGCGCCGCGCGCCCTTCTTCAAGAGGCCGTTGACGAGCAGCTCCATGAGATGGACGCCATAGCGTTCGGCCTCGCCATTGCGCGACGAGGTGAAATCGCCGGGCAGCAGAAAATGATTCATTCCTCCGACGCCGGCATCCGCGTCCCTGATGCAGGCGGCGACGCAAGAGCCGAGAACTGTCGCGATGACGACGCTCGGATCGTCGATCACCCGATACTCGCCCTGGATGATGTGTATTCGCTTCGTGCCGGCGTTCATTCGAATCACGCGAGTTTGCCGATGATCGCTTCGAGCGCTTTTTTCAGAGCCGGAACGGTGAAGGGCTTGGTGAGGAAGTTGTTGACGCCGAGCTTCACCGCATTCTCGAGCAGCGCCTTGTCGGCGCGCCCGGTGAGCATGATGAACGGCACTTTCTTGGTGGGATTGTAATTGCGGATCGCCTTCAGGAGGCCGAGGCCGTCGAGCTTGGGCATGTTGAAGTCGGAGATGACGAGATGGGCGGGAGTGGCCATCATGAATTGCAGGGCCTGCTCGCCGTCGCCGGCGAAGAAGATATTGCGCACGCCGAGCTCCTCGAGGCCGTCGCGAATGAGCATACGGCTCGTGCTCGTGTCGTCCACGATCAAGACTCTCAATTGGGCGGCGATGGACATGGATTCCCCCCTTGCTTTTACTGGTTCGTCGAAGTGAGTATGTGCGCGGCGATGCGCTGCAGCGTGAGTTGCTTGGCGACGCCGCCGATCTCGAAGGCCGCCTTCGGCATTCCATAGACGAGCGAGCTCGCCTCGTCCTGGCCGATTGTCTCGGCGCCCGCATCGCGCAATGCGAGCAAGCCTTGCGCGCCATCGCGGCCCATGCCGGTGAGGATCACGCCGAGCGCATTGCGGCCGGCGCATTGCGCGACGGAGTTGAACAGAACGTCGACGGAGGGACGATGGCCGTTGACCGCTTCCGTATTGGTGAGGCGGCAGCGATAGCCGCCGACATGCTTCACCACTTCGAGATGAGCGGCGCCGCCGGGCGCGAGATAGACTCGGCCGGGCAGGATCTGCGCGCCGTCAACGGCTTCCGCGACCTGCGGCTTGCACATGCGATCGAGACGCGCGGCGAAGCTCGCGGTGAACACGGGCGGCATGTGCTGCGTGACGACCGTGGGCGGACAATTTTCCGGGAACTGCGAGAGAATCGTGAGCAGCGCCTCGACGCCTCCGGTGGAGGAGCCGATCGCGACCAATCGCCCATCAGGCGAATAGCGGGACGCCGCGGACTGCGGCTCGCGACGCAGCGCCGCCGGCTCGACGCGGATCGGCTCGCCGCGATGCGGCTCGTAGCGGCCGATAGGCGTGGCCGCGATCGCCTTGATCTTCGCGGGGAGCTCGTCGAAAGAGCGCGGATCCTTGGATGAAGGCTTGGCGACGCAGTCGAAGGCGCCGATCTCGAGCGCCTTGATCGTCGTCGCGGCGCCGCGCTCCGTCATCGTCGAGACCATGATCACGCGCGTCGGACGCAGTCGCATGATCTTCTCGAGAAAATCGAGTCCGTTCATATTCGGCATTTCGACGTCGAGCGTCACCACATCCGGATCGAGCGTCTTGATGGCCTGGCGCGCCTCGAGCGGATCGGCCGCCTCGCCGACGACGGAGATTGCAGGATCCCGACAGAGCGTCGCTGCGATGAGGCCGCGCATGGTTGGGGAATCGTCGACGATCAGCACACGAACAGCCATCTTACGAATTTCCTCTGGACCGAAGCCGATAAGTGGTGACGCCGTCATATTCGAAGGCGGATGCGGCCGCGCCCGAAACGCGTTCGGAATGGCCGATGTAGAGCCGCCCGTCCGGATTGAAGAGCGGAACGAAGCGGCTCCAAATGTTTTCTTGCGTTTTCTCTTCGAAATAGATCACGACGTTGCGGCAGAAGATGGCGTCGAAACGTCCCGTCATCGGCCAATGGCCGATGAGATTGAGCTCGCGGAAGGAGACGAGCGAAGCGAGCTCCTCCGTCACGCCCCATTCGTCGCGACCGCCGCCGAGCGGCGTGAACCAGCGGCTGCGCAGCTGCGTGGGCACCGCCTCGATGACATCGCGGCCGTAGACGCCATTGGCGCCGGCGGCGACCATGTTCGGATCTATGTCCGTCGCCAGAACCTTGACATCGAGCTCCGCCGCCTCTGGTATGACGGAGAGGATCGACATGGCGATGGAGTAGGGCTCCTGGCCATTGGAGCAGGCCGCCGACCAGATGCGCAGACGCGCGCCTTTGCGCACCGCGGCCGCGCGCTTGGCGAGGACATTTTCCTCGAGATGCTTGAAGTGATGCGGCTCGCGGAAGAAGCGCGTGACATTGGTGGTGAGCGCGGCCATCATTTTCTGGCGTTCGTCGACGCCGTCATCGCTGACGATGAGCGCGCAATAGTCGCGAAAATTCTCGAGCCCGAGGCTGCGCAGCCGCTTGGCCAGGCGCGAATAGACCAGCGTGGCTTTGGAGTCCGGCAGATAGATGCCGGCGTCCTCGTGCAGAATCGAGGCGATCCGGCGGAAATCCTCCTGCGTCAGCAGAAATTCCCCAGGGACGAGCGGAGCCGTGGCGAAGTGGCGGTTTTTCATGCGGCTGCTTACGTTCTTTTTGTCGTGGGCCCCTCTCGAGGCGGGGCGCGATGTCGATGGCGGGGCGGCCTCCAGTCTTTCCGCGCTCTCTCGAGACGAGGAAAGACTTCGGCTTTTGTCATGTCGCGCATTCCACGCGCCGGCGTCCAAAAAAACACTCTATTCGGCCGCAGCGGGCATGTCGGCGACGATCATATCGGCGCGCGGGCGCGCGACGATCGCATCGACATCGAGGATGAGAGCGACGCGGCCGTCGCCCAATATCGTCGCCGCCGCAATGCCGTGAACATGGCCGTAATTGGTCTCGAGGCTCTTGATCACCACCTGCCGCTGGCCCTGGATGGCGTCGACGAGCAATGCGCATTTGGCGCCGCTCTCCGACTCGACGAGAAGCGCGACCTGCGACGTCGGCTCGATCGGCTCGTCGCGGTAGAGCAGCACGGCGCCGACATCGATCAGCGGGGTGAATGTATTGCGCGTGGCGATGACGCGCGCGCCGCTGCCGAGCTCGTGCACGCTCTCCTTCTTGGGCTGCAGAGTCTCGATGATCGCAGTCAGTGGAACGACCAGGGTCTGGCCGCCGACAGTGACGACCATTCCGTCGAGAACGGCGAGCGTGAGCGGAAGGCTCATCGAGAAGGTCGAGCCGCGTCCGGGAACCGAAGAGATGGAGATGCGGCCGCCGAGCGCCTGGATCGCGCGCTTGACCACATCCATGCCGACGCCGCGGCCGGAGATGTTGGAGATGGAGGAGGCGGTGGAGAAGCCGGGAAGAAAGATGAGATTGTCGATCTCGTCGTCGGTGAGATTGGCTTCCGCCGGAATGAGGCCCTTGTCGACGGCGATCTGGCGCACGCGCGCGCGATTGATGCCGGCGCCGTCGTCGGCGACCTCGATCACGATGCGGCCGGAGCGATGCGTCGCCGAGAGGCGCAGCGAGCCTTCCTCGGGCTTGCCGGCGGCGATTCTGTCTTCCGCCTTTTCGATTCCGTGATCGACGGCGTTGCGAATCATATGTGTGAGCGGATCGGTCAGACGCTCGACGACGGTCTTGTCGACTTCGGTCGTCTCGCCGTCCATGACGAGCCGCACCGACTTTCCGGTCATGGACGCGACCTCGCGCACAGTGCGCGACATGCGCTGAAACACGGGCTTCACCGGTTGCGCGCGGATCGCCATCACGCTGTCCTGAATATCGCGCGTCAGCTGCTCGAGCTCGTCGAGTCCGATCGCGACGGAAGAGGCGCGCGAGAGGCCGGCCTCGGACACGCGCTGCGACAGCATCGCTTGATTGATGACCAGTTCGCCGACGAGATTGATGAGGCGATCGACGCGATCGAGATCGACGCGGATCGTCGCCTGAACCGCGCCGGAGCCCTCGCCTTTGGCCGCTTCCGCCCTGGCGGCGACGGGATGATCGTCGCTCGGCGCGGCGAAGGAGGTCGGCGCGGGATCGGTGGCGACGCTGGTATCCCGCAGCTCCGCGACGGCGATCGGCGCTGGCGGCGCCTCATGCGGCTCGAGCGACTCCTGCAAAGCCTCGAGCAGCTTGCCGACATCGGCCGTTTCCACCGAAAGCTCGCAATCCCACTCGACGAATTCGAATATCTCGCGTACTTGCTGTTCGGGCGCGCTCGTCGTCAGATGGATTGTCCAGCAGAGATAAGCGCCTTCGGGATCGAGCTCGGTCAACAGCGGAATCTCGGTCGTGTCGCATTCGACGGTCGTCTCGCCGAGCCGGCCGAGCTCGCGCAGCAGGCGCAGCGTTTCATTGGCCTTGGCGTAGAGTCCGACGGCCGGCTTGAAGCGCAGGATGAAATCCTGCGTCGCGGGGGCTTCGGGCTCGCCGATGTCGAAAATCGAGTCGAGCGAGATGCAGACAGGCTCGAAGTCGAGAGAGTCGACGCTGACCTTGCCGTCGTCGTCCTGCCGCGGCGCGCCGCCGAGCAGCGCGCTGAGCTCGTCGGCGATGATTTTCACGGCGCCGGCGTCGGCGCTGCCGCCTTCACGCGCAGCGCGAACGAGATCGGCGAGCACATCGGACGCGCGAAGCAGCGTCTTTGTCACCGCCGGCGTCGCGGCGAGCTTGGCGGAGCGTATGAGATCGAGCGTGGTCTCGAAGACATGGACGAATTCGACGAGTTCGTCGAAGCCGAAGGCGCCCGCGCCGCCTTTGATCGAGTGGACGGCGCGAAACACGGCGTTGACGGTCTCGAGATCGTCGTCACCGTCCTCCATTCGCAGCAGTCCGCTCTCCAATTCGACGAGTTGCTCCTCGCATTCTTGAAAGAATGTCTGCTTGATGGCGGCCATCGGATCCACGGGCGCACTCCCTTACAAGGCTACGTTCTCAAACGGCCACGCGACGAATCGCGTCGACGAGCTTCACGGGATTGAACGGCTTGACGATCCAGCCGGTCGCGCCGGCTCTGCGCGCGCGGTCCTTCTTCTCGCCGTCGCTCTCGGTCGTCAGCACGAGAATCGGAACGCCGCGATGCTTCTCGTGCCGGCGCACGCCTTCGATGAATCCGAAACCATCCATGCGCGGCATGTTTATATCGGTGACGATCACATCGGGCGTCGCCTTCTCGAGCACTTCGAGCCCATGCACGCCGTCCTCTGCCTGCACGACGCTGAAGCCCGCCTCGGAGAGCGCGAGCATCAGCATTTCGCGCATGGTTCGAGAATCGTCGACGGTCAGAATGGTCTTGCTCATTTCGTGCTTTCCTGTTCGGAAATTTTGGTGAAGGGAATGCCGAGCGTCTCCAGGGCGTCGAGCAGAGTCTCGGATGGATGCGCGACGTTCAGCGGCAAGCCGTCCGCAGTCCAGGTGGCATGTGCGGACAGCAGCACTTGAATGCACTGCGTGCCGACCTTGGCGACGTCGGATGCGTCGATGGTGAGCGGATTGCCGCGCGAATGAAGAAGCTCCGCGGCGAGCGGAGAGGCCGCGCGTATGTCGAGGATTTCGGGTAGACGGACAGTGATCATGGGCTCGTCTCGATGTCGTTGCGGGAGGGGCGCCGGCTCGAGCTCACGCCGCGTCGAGAACCGGCTCCGGCAGGAGATTCTGGATGGTCAGCACGCTGATCATCTCGTCACCCGCGGCGACGACGCCCTTCACGAAAGTCCGCGCGATTTCCGAGGCGACTTCCGGGGTCGGCTGGATCGCGTCGGGCGTCAACGTCAAAATATTCGACACTGCGTCGACGAGAAGGCCGACGATCTGACCGGCCGATTGCACCACGATGACCGCATGGCGCGCGGTCGGCTCGCTCTGCGTCAGGCCGAGGCGCGTGGCGAGATCGACGACCGGCAGCACGGCGCCGCGCAGATTGATGACGCCGCGCACGAAGTTCGGCGCATGTGGCAAAGGCGTCGCCGGCGTCCAGCCGCGGATTTCGCGAACCGCCATAATGTCGATGCAGAATGTCTGCGCGCCGATATGAAAGGCGATGAATTCCTTCGCCTCGCTCGTCGCCACGCGGGAAAATGCCTCGGCCATGATCAAAACTCCTCCCAGCCCTCTTCGATCGGCGTCGCCTGCTCCTTCGGAAGCGCTGCGCCACGCGTCGCGACACGCCGCTGCGGCGACGTTTTGCTCGCCGATTGCGGCTTCATCCGCTTCACGGTGCCGGCGCCAGATTCTGGGCGCTCGCCGAGATCGAACGCGGCGACCGATATCGACAGCCGCTCTATGTCGCTTTTCAGGCCATGGCTCGCAGCCGTGGTCTCCTCGACCATTGCGGCGTTCTGCTGCGTGAATTGATCCATTTGCGCGACAGCCGTATTGACCTCGGCGAGGCCCGTCGCCTGCTCGCGCGCGCCATTGGCGATTTCGACGACGACCTTGTTCGCCTCCACTACCTGATCGACGATGCGACCGAGCGACTTGCCGGTCTGCGCGACCAGAGCGACGCCGTCTTCGACTTGAGAGGATGATGTCGAAATGAGGCTCTTGATCTCGCGCGCCGCTTCCGCGGAACGCTGCGCGAGCGCGCGCACTTCGGAGGCGACGACGGCGAATCCGCGTCCGGCTTCCCCCGCCCGCGCCGCCTCGACGCCGGCGTTCAAGGCGAGGAGATTGGTCTGAAACGCAATCTCGTCGATCACGCCGATGATCTGGCCGATCTGGCGCGAGGACGTCTCGATCCGCCCCATCGCCTCGATCGCATTGCGCACGATTTCGCTGCTGCGCGTCGCATCGGCCTGAGCTTCGGACACGACGCCGGCGGCGCGCTGCGCTCCATCGGAGGTCTTGTGAACCGTGGAGGTGATTTCTTCGAGCGCCGCGGATGTCTGCTCGAGGCTCGCCGCCTGTTGCTCTGTGCGCTGCGCCAGCGCATCGGCCGCGCCGGCGATTTCCCGCGTTCGCGACGTCAGACCGTCGATATGGTCCATTATATCCACAAAGGCGCCGCGCAGCCTATCGACCGCCAAATTGTAGCAGTGTCGGATTTTCTCGTAATCCGCGGAAAATGGAGCGTCGAGCCGATGCGCGAGACCGCCCGCGGCGAGGCGCTCCAAGCCTTCGGTGAAGGATTTCATGAAGAATTCATGCGCATCGATATAGCCGCGCGACTCGGCGTCGCGCGCTATGCGCCTTTCGTCGGCCGCACGCCGCTCGGCGCTCTCCGCCTCGGCGCGTCGACGCGTGTCGTCCTGCAATGCGGCGCGAAGCTTTTCCAATGCGTCGAAAGCGGCGTCGAGCTCGCCGCCTTTGCCGCCCGGCGCGATCGGCGTTTCTATATCGCCGCTGCGAATTCGATCGAGCGAGGCGACGATTTGCGCCGTGGGACTGGCCACGCGGCTCGCAATCGCGCGGTAGGCGCCGACGGCGCCGAGAAGCGTGACGCCCGCTCCGGCGGCTCCCCAAAGAGGATCGAAGGCGGCGCCGCTCAGCAGCGTGTGAGGACCGAGCGACACGAGCGGTCCGATCGCCATCCCGATGACGGGCGGAAAAAGAGTCGCGTAGAATTTCACCGCTCTGCCCTCGCTGCTGATGTAAAGACGACCGGGCTCCGTCGCAGCGTGCGACCTCGCGATTCCTCGGACAGGCGAAAGGACGAGATGTCTCGTCGTGCGCACACGGCTCTTTCGCAAAGAGCGGCGTCGCGCGGGTTCGACTGATCGTGTGGAGGGAGGCGCCCCGACGGGGACATGCCGGATCGCCGGCATATCGAGGCAGCGTCATGCTTTTGACCGACGCTCGAACGCGTTTGGCCAACCCGATATGCTTTCAGCCTAGCGATGGGCGGTTAAATCTTCATTAGCGAGCGAGGAACGCCCGCCGTAAGCGAGCGCTCCGAGATATGGGACACGCCGATGCGCCGAGCGCTCGGCGCATCGCCCAAAAAAACGGATCAGGCCACGCGATGCGCTGGGATATAAGGAGTGACGCGCGGAGACCCGCTCGAAACGTCGTTCTTGTGGCGGCTGTCGAGCGCGGCCACTGTCGCCTTGTGAAGGGAGGCCTCGTTCTGCGCGGGAGCGTTGGCGCCCTCATAGATGTTCGACAGCTCGCCGATGAACCGCTCCATAGCCTTCAACGCCTGATACTCGGGTATCTGAGTGAGCTGTTCGATCATCTGCTCACGGAGCTGCTTCAGTTCATTGATCGGATGCATATGGAGGTCTCCCAGGAACGGCGGGTCGTTAAGAAATTAGTAATCAAATCTGGTGTGAGGCTTACGCCTCCGCCCCCCCTGATCATTGAACGGCATAGTATGGACCGCTCATTCGCAGGAGCAGTTTCTCATTGTGCGGCCACCGCCCTCTCATCCGGCAGCCGGCGTCGACGCCGCTCTGCCAAACCACATTCGCAGCGAGCAGCGCTCCCTGCTGATCATCGTAGAGAAGAATGGAGCGGGGGAGCGGGACGCGCTGCGCGAGGCGCAGCCTGATTCCTCCGCCGGTGCGGTTCTTATAGAGAAACTCTGTGAGGAAGCGCTCGCCGCCATCGAGAATTTTGCCCGATTGCAAATGCACCGGGCGCCGCGCTTCTCGTCGCCTTTCGACGAAGGAGGGCCGCTCTTCCACGACGACCGAGTAGGTGACGACGCCTTCGCGTGGAAGCATTCGAGACGTGACCCGCCGAAGCCATGCGCCGGCGCTTATCTCGTTCGCCTTCGCTCCATGCAGCAGTGGCTTGATCGCATCTGGTCTCTTCACCTCGAATGTCCCTCTGTCGGTTGCGCCGAACGAACCTGGAAATGCAGAACCCGCGCCGGCAGTCGCAAGATATGAGAACGAGATTATTTCAAGGTTAACCGTTTTCCTCGCATGGTCCATTCGTGCGCAGTCGACAGCTTCACGCAAGCTTTGAGACTTCTAATCCCGACGTCTCACGGATATGAAGGAACGGCAGATGACGGCGAGCGCGCTTTTCAACACGTCGGTTATGGGCATGTCGGCGCAGACCACGGCGCTCAGCGCGGTCGCGGAAAACATCGCGAATTCGGGAACCGTCGGCTATAAGGAAGCGACGACGCAGTTTCAGACGCTTCTGTCGAGCGTGCAGGGCGGAGCCGACATCGACGGCGGCGTCGCTGCGAGCAATGTCATCGAAATCACCAAAGCCGGCAGCACGCTCAACACGACATCGGCGACCGATCTCGCTATCTCAGGCGAGGGCTTTTTCGTCGTGAGCGATGCGAGCGGCAACACCTATTTGACGCGTGCAGGCTCCTTCCTTCCCGATACGCAAGGCCGGCTCGTCAATACGGCCGGCTACTATCTCATGGGCTACAGCGCCTCGGCGGCTTCCGCGCCATCCGATCCCGCGGGCTTGCAGGTGATCACGATCCCCTATGGGACGACGATCAGCACGCCATCCACCGAAGGAACGCTCAGCGCCAATCTTCCCCAGACCGCCGATGTAGTCGGCGCCGCCGATCTCCCTTCGGCGAACGCCTCGACCTCCACCTATTCCAAGAAGACATCCGCTACCGCCTATGACAATCTCGGCAATGCCGTCACGCTCGATGTCTACTTCTCCAAGACATCCGACAATGAATGGGAAATGTCGGTGTTCGACGCGTCGACAGCGACCGATGGCGGCTTCCCCTATTCGTCTGGTCCGCTCACCACGCAGTCTCTCACCTTCTCCTCGACGGACGGAAGCCTCACCGGCGGCTCCAGCGCCTCGATCGCCGTTCCCAATGGCTCCACGCTCACACTCGATCTCAGCGCAATGACGCAGCGCGGCAGTTCCTTCTCTGTCGTCAATCCGACGATCAATGGCAACGCCGCTTCGCAGGTCACCAGCGTCAACATCTCGAAGGACGGCACGCTGAGCTATGTGCTCGGCAATGACCAGTCGGTGGCTGCGAGCAAAATCCCTCTCGCCAGGGTCGCCAGCCCCACCAATTTGCAAGCGCAATCCGGCAATATATTCGCCGTCACCAAGGACTCGGGGGTGGCCTATCTCGGCGATGCGAATTCCGGAAGCATGGGATCGATCGCATCGTCCACGCTCGAGGGCTCGACTGTCGATCTCGCGACCCAATTGTCGAACATGATCGTCGCGCAACGCTCCTTCACGGCGAACAGTCAAGTGTTTCAGGTCGCGTCGGAAGTGATGCAAGTGCTCAACAATCTGAAGTAAGCGACGCAATGATGGGCGGTCTCCATGTCACTCACTAATGCCGGAGCGATCGCCAACCAGTCGCTCGGAACGATCACAGCTCAAATAAGTGTCGTCTCGCGCAACATAGCCGGAGTGAATGTCTCCGGCTATGCGACCAAGACGGCTCTCGTTTCGACCACCTCCAATGGCGCGGCTCAGGTCGGTGGCGTAGCGCGCGCCACCAATGCAGCGCTGTTCCAGAACTCCCTTCAAGCCTCCGCTACCCAAGCGGCCGCGGCGGTGCTGTCATCCGGGCTCGACCAGATCGATCAGGCTCTGGGACTCTCTTCCGGAACCGCGACCGATACCTCCACAAATCGCTCGCCCGCAGCGCTGCTGTCCGCGCTGAAAGGCGCGCTGCAGAGCTACAGCGCGTCGCCATCCGATACGACTGTCGCGCAAAATGTGCTTTCGAGCGCCAAGGCGGTAGCGCAGGCGCTCAACACCGCCGATATGACCGTGCAGCAATTGCGCGCGCAATCCGACAGCGACATAGCGGCGTCGGTCGCGAATATCAATTCGATCCTCTCGCAGTTCCAGCAGGTGAATTCGGAGATTGTCGCCGGAACGAACGCCGGGCGCGATGTGACGTCGGCGCTCGACCAGCGAGACGCTCTGCTCAAATCGCTGTCGACCGAAATCGGCGTGACGACGGTCACGCGAGCCAATAATGATATGGTGATCTACGCCGATGGCGGCGCCACGCTCTTCGAAACGAGCCCGCGTTCCGTCACATTCCAGGCGAACGGCTCCTATACGGCGTCGACGACAGGAAACGCGGTCTATGTCGATGGCGTCCCTGTAACAGGCGCCTCCCCCGCGATGGCGATCCAATCGGGAAAATTGCAGGGGCTCACTCAGCTTCGTGATGTGGTCGCTCCTCAATATCAGAATCAGCTCGACGAGACCGCGCGCGGGCTGATCGCCGCCTTTGCTGAAACCGACCAATCCGGACTGGGCTCGCCGGCTCCCGGCTTGTTCACTTATTCCGGGGCTACGTCCGTGCCCGGCGCGAGCGTCGTTCCCGGTCTCGCCGGTCAGATCATCGTCAATCCGAATGCGGATCCGAGCCAGGGCGGCGATCTCGACCGACTACGCGACGGAGGCATTTCGGATCCGACGAACTCCGCCTATATCTACACGACGACCGGCGCGGCAGGATACACCGATCGAATCAACGAGCTCGTCGCATCCTTTTCGACGGCTCAGGGCTTCGATCCTGCCGCGGGCCTCGGCTCCAGTCTATCACTGATGGATTATGCGACGTCATCGCTCGGCTGGTTCGAGGCGCAACGCCAGCAGGCCAGCGAGACCGAATCTTATCAGTCGACGCTGTTGTCGCAGACGACCGACGCCCTTTCCAACGCGACCGGCGTCAATCTCGACGACCAAATGTCGAAAATGCTCGATCTCGAAAATTCCTATCAGGCGTCGGCAAAGCTCATCTCTGCGATCGACGCCATGTATACCGCGCTCTTCCAGGCGCTCTGACGAACGGACGGACAAATGGTCTCGATCACATCGACCCAAACGCTCACCAATGCGCTGAGGCGGTCCGTTCTCGACGTTCAGACGCAATTGTCGAAAGCTCAGGCCGAAGTCTCGACCGGACGCATCGCAGACCTTGGTCTTGGTCTCGGCGCTGCGATTCAACGGGACTATGCCTATGGCTTTCGCTCCGATGATCTCGCGGCGCTCACAGCCAGCAATAATGTCGTCTCGACGCGCCTCAGCGCGACTGATACGGCGTTGAGTTCCATCGCGAGCACCGCGCAGAATTTTCTCGAGACGTTGATCAGCGCGCAATCCGCCGCCGGAAGCGATCCCGGCACCATACGCGGCTATGCCGAGACAGGCTTGAAGTCGCTGATTTCCACGCTCGACACCAGCGTCGACGGGGTGCAGATTTTCGGAGGCGTCAACACTGATGTGGCGCCGCTTTCAGATTACTTCTCCGATCCGCCATCGACGGCGAAACAGGCCGTCGATCAGGCGTTTTTCGGCGCTTTCGGAGTTGCCCAGGGAGACGCCGGCGCCGCCTCTATCACTGATCAGCAGATCCAGACATTCCTGTCCGGGCCATTCGCGGATCTATTCTCGTCGACGTCCTGGAGCAGCGATTGGTCCAGCGCGACGGATGAGACCACGAAGAATAGGATATCTCTATCGCAGACTTCCGAAACATCCGTGTCGGCGAATGAAGCAGCGCTGCGAAAAATCGCGCAGGCCTATACGATGGTCGCCGATCTCGGCGTCGAAACGATGAGCAGTTCGGCCTATCGGCAGATTCTCGAAACGGCGTCGGTGGCAATGTCCGACGCTATTTCGGGACTGACGACATTGCGCGCAAAAGTCGGCGTGATGCAAAAGGGCGTATCAGACGCGAATGAATCGCTGTCGGCGCAACGCGATATGATCGCGACGCAGATCGGCTCGCTCGAAAACGTCGATCCGTTCGAGGCTTCGACGCGGCTGAACAATCTCACCACTCAGCTCGAGACCTCGTATACGCTGACGGGAAAGATTCAACAGCTGACTCTGTCGAAATATATCTGAGCGCACGAATGACCCGAAGAGAATCGCATGTATCGTAATGTCTACGCTCAGACGGTAGAAGAATCTCCCGCCGCTGCGCGGCATCGCGAACGCGCGTTGCTCGAACGCGCGATCCGGCTACTCGCCGTCGCCAAGGTCAAAGGCGTGAGAAGCAGCGAGTCATTCGAGGCGACGGCGAACATGCGGCGAATTTGGACGGTGTTCATCGAAGACCTCGGCAGCGATGGGAATGCGCTTCCGGAAGCGCTTCGCGCCTCGCTCATTTCTATCGGCCTCTGGATTTTGCGCGAGCTCGAAGCGATCGACTGCGGTAGGTCGGACAATTTCGACGGGGTCATCGAAATCAATCAGATGATCGCCGATGGGCTGAGCTGAGGGCGGCATGAACATTTCGTTACGGCGGGGCGAAAAGCTCTATCTAAATGGCGCGGTCATTCGCGCCGATCGGAAAGTCTGCATCGAGCTTCTCAATGACGTGACGTTTCTGCTCGAAAATCACGTGATGCAGGCAAAGGACGCTACATCGCCGCTACGACAGCTCTATTTCGTGGTGCAGCTGATGCTCATGTCGCCGAATGACGCCGCGGCGGCGATCGACATGTGCCGCGGTATGCTCGCTTCGCTCAACACCGTCTTTCCCGATCCGCGAATCCTCAACGGTCTGGCGCTCGTCGCCAAATATGTCGACGACAAGCGCATGTTCGACGCGTTGAAGACAATCCGCACGCTGTTCCCACTCGAATCGGAGATTTTGAATCCGAGCTCGACGCAGGACAGCGGCAAAGCAGCCTGAGGAGGCGATACCGTGACTGTGTCTTCGACGACAGCCATCACCAATGCGACCGCGACGTCCAGTTCGACAACGACATCCTCCACCAGCAGCTCGACGCAGACGTTGGGCTATGATCAGTTTCTGACGCTTCTCATCACCGAGATGAAGTATCAGGACCCGACCGAGCCGATGGATGCGACTGAAACGGTTTCCCAGCTCGCATCGTTTTCGTCGGTGGAGCAGGCAGTCAAAACAAATACGACGCTCACTTCGATCCTGAACTCCAATTTGCTCACCCAGGCGAGCTCGTTGATCGGCAAGACAGTCTCGTCCACCGACGGATCGACGTCCGGCGTCGTCGCTTCGGTCTCGACATCGAGTTCCGGAGCAACCGCGACGCTCACTGACGGGTCGACCATTTCCCTCGACGCCGGTGTCACGGTGCGCGAATGAACGAGGCCGACGCCCTCGAAATCATGCAGCGCGCGATCTTCACCGTGCTCGTCGTTTCGAGTCCGATCGTGGGCGCGGCCATGGCGGTCGGCATCGTTATCGCGCTCCTCCAGGCTCTCACTCAGGTCCAGGAAATGACCTTGACCTTCGTGCCGAAGATCATTGTGATCTTTGTCGCTCTGGGGCTATCGGCGCCATTTGTCGGCGCTCAGATTCAGGCATTCACCGAGTACGCGTATTCTCGCATCGAGAAGGGATTCTGAGCGCGACCGCTCCCGCGACGTCGCGGGACGCGAGGCGCTGCAGGGGACAATTCTATGACGGACGTCGCATTGGTTGGAGCCGCACCGGAGGGACGTGCGAAGGACGTCGGATTCGCTCTGGCGATCATCTTCATCCTATGCATTTTCTTTCTGCCGATTCCGCCGTTTCTCATCGATATGGGTCTCGCATTCTCCATTGCGCTCGCAGTGCTGATTTTGATGGTCTCTCTCTGGATCCAGAAACCTCTCGAATTCTCCGCGTTCCCGACAATTCTTCTCGTCGCGACGATATTGCGGCTGTCGCTCAACATCGCGACGACGCGCCTCATCCTCGGGCATGGCGCCGAGGGAACGGCGGCGGCCGGCTATATCATCGCCGGATTCTCCAAGCTCGTGATGAGCGGAGACTTCGTCATCGGTTTGACGGTGTTCGCGATCATCGTCACAGTCAATTTTCTCGTCATCACCAAGGGCGCGACGCGAATCGCCGAAGTCGGCGCGCGTTTCACCCTCGACTCGATTCCCGGCAAGCAGATGGCGATCGACGCGGACCTCAACGCCGGGTTGATCGACGAGAAGCAAGCGCAGCTGCGGCGACGGGAGCTCGAAGAGGAGAGCTCCTTCTTCGGCTCGATGGACGGCGCATCGAAATTCGTTCGCGGCGACGCCATTGCTGGTCTCGTCATTCTCGCTGTCAATATTTTCGGCGGCATTGTCATCGGCGTCACGCGCCATGGAATGCCGCTGTCGAGCGCCGCTGACGTATTCACCAAGCTGTCGGTCGGCGAGGGTCTGGTGTCACAGATCCCAGCGCTCATCGTTTCCTTGGCGGCGGGTCTTCTCGTGTCGAAAGGCGGCACGCGCGGATCGACCGAGCAGAATATCGTTCGGCAGCTCGGCAATTATCCCAAAGCGCTATATGTCGCGTCGTCCTTGCTGTTCGTGCTGGCCTTGATGCCGGGGTTGCCGCTCACGCCTTTCATGATGCTCGGAGGCGCTATGGCCTTCGTCGCCTATTCGATGCCGAAGCAGGCGGCCAAGCTGCGCGCCACCGAAGAAGCGAAAAAGGCCGAAGACGACAAGCGGACTCAGGCGGAAGCCAAGGACTCGATCCGTGAATACTTGAAGACGCCGGGCGTCGAGCTGTGCCTCGGCAAGCAGCTTTCCGCCCGTCTCTTGATGTCACAGGACGAGCTCGCGCATCGTGTCGGCAAGATGCGTCGAAATTTCGCTCGCCAATATGGCTTCGTGATACCCGAGATCAAGCTTACCGACGATCTCGCATTGAAGCAGAAGAGCTATCAGATCAAGATTCACGGTACGGTCGTCACGACGCAGGAACTGCAGCTCGGTCAACATCTCATCATCGTAGGGCAGGGACGTCAGCCCGATCTGCCGGGCGACGAGACGGTGGATCCCGCCTTCGGTCTCAAATCCTTTTGGATTCCGGACGCGCTGGTGGCGGAGGCGAGGCGTGAAGGTTTCGAGCCCGTCGATCCGATCTCGGTGCTGCTCACGCATCTCTCCGAAGTGCTGCGCAATAATCTCTCGCAGCTGCTGTCGTATCGCGACGCACGTATGTTGCTCGATCGCCTCGAGCCGGAGTACCGCAAGCTGATCGATGAAATGGTTCCAAATCTCATCTCCAATTCAGGCCTCCATTCGGTGCTCAAGCTGCTGCTCGCCGAGCGCGTGTCAATTCGCAATCTCGATCTCATTCTCGAGGCGGTCGGCGAAGTCGCGCCCTATGCGCGTCGTGCAGAGCCGATCGTCGAGCATGTCCGGACGCGCCTCGCGCCGCAGATTTGCGGAGAGATAGCGGTGAACGGTTCGTTGAGCGTTCTGCGACTCGGCGCTCGTTGGGATTTATTTTTCCACGAGAGTCTCCGTCGCGACGCAAAGGGAGAAATCGTCGAATTCAACGCCGAGCCATCGCTCATCGAGCAATTTGGTCAGGAGGCTGCCGCAGCGATTCGTGAAAGGATCGAGCGGGGGGACATTTTTGCCGTGGTGACGACGCCGGAGGCGCGTCCTTATGTTAAGATGATCATCGGTCGCCTGTTCGCTGCGCTTCCGGTTCTTTCGCATCTCGAAATCGCTCGCGGCGTGGAGATCAAATCGCTCGGGACAATTGCGTGACGATGAGTCTCACGGACGTCGTCACGACGCTGTTCGTGCTGTTTTGCAGGATAGGCGCCTGCATCATGACCATACCTGGATTTTCCAGCCAGCGGATTCCCGTGCGTGCGCGGCTCTATACTGCGATCGCCGTGACGCTCGCGCTGGCTCCGGCGCTTTCGGAGGCCGTGGCGCCCGTCGTGGTCGAAGCGACGCCGGCGGGCGTGCTCTTCGTGCTGCTCGGTGAGCTCTTCATCGGCGCGCTGATCGGCTCGATGGCGCGCCTTTTCTTCTTTGCGCTGGAGACAATGACCACAGCGGCGGCGATGACGACGGGCCTCGGCAACATATTGGGAGCTTCGGTGGAGGAGGCGGAGCAGCTTCCGGCGATGAGCTCGTTCATTATGCTCGGAGCCACGACTCTCGTCTTCGTGCTCGACCAGCATTGGGAAATGATCCGCGGGCTATTTGCATCTTATACAGCGATACCAGTCAGGGATGGAATAGCGACGGATGGAATGTTGCGGGAGTATATGAAGGCTCTGTCGCAGGCGTTCCTTCTCGCGCTGCGGATCAGCAGCCCGTTTCTGCTGTTTGGATTTATCGTGAATCTCGCTTTCGGCTTTCTCAATCGAATGTCTCCATCGGTGCCGGTGTATTTCGTTTCGACGCCTCTGCTGATCGCGCTCGGCATTTATTGGTTTTATGTGATGGCGGACGATTTCTTCACGGCATTCACGTCGGCGTTCGGCGCTTGGCTCTTGTCGGGATAAGGGCGATGAATTGGAAAAATCAACGACGAATTCTCGCGGTGCATGAGCAGTTGCATCGCATAGAGGTCGGGAGATTGTCGCGGCTTGAACGCAAGGCGCGGGAACTGAAGGCTGAGGAAGCGCGTATTGTCGAATGTCTCGACGGCAATCGAAACTTGATCGCGCTTTTTCCGGAAGTCGTTCTGCAACGCTTGAAGGCCAACATCCGTCAGCAACAGGATCTGCGCAATGAGGTCGATCGGCAGACTGAGGTCACGTTGGAGCAGGCCAAGCGCGTGAAGCAGGCGGAGCGGCTCGTCGCGGATGCACAGATGGAGCGAGATCGTATCATGGAACTCGAGGAGCTTCATGAGGTCATCGAACATTACGCGACGCAGCGCGACTTCAGCGCGCCGTAAGTCTTCTCATATATGAGATCCGACGTCGAAGGATTGGAGATCCATGTCGATCTTTCCCGCTACCGACCTCGTGACCGAAGTCGCCAAGGCTGCAGAGCCCGCGCGTCGCAATGCGGCCGTGGCGCGCCTCAGCGAGATTTCCAACGCGACGCCGAATTCGGTCGACGGTTTCGCGACGCTCGTTGCAGATCGTCGTGATGCGTCTTCGACGGCGACGCCGACAATCACTGCAAGGCCGGTCATGATCGATGCCGCCGCGACGGCGTCGCGCGACATTCGTTCAGCCGACGCGACACAGAAATTCGAGGCCTTCATAATTCAATCCTCGCTCGAGGCGATTCTTCCGAAGTCGGAAGGAGGATTTTTTGGTCGCGGAACGGCGGGCGACGTCTGGCGATCCATGATCGCGGAACAAATCGGCGATCAGATCGCGAAGGCGGGCGGACTCGGTCTACGCAAGCTGCTCGATCACGATTTAGCGTTGCGGGCGGAAAGAACGAAAACTTAGTGAGTGCGTCGACGACTAGGGTCGGGACGCGATTCGAATGGATCAAGGAAATGGCTGGGCATCGGCATAGCGAAGAAAAAGTGAGTGGAGCGGGTTTTCGGAACGACCACGCTCAGGAGGCGAGGCGCGCGGCCTTCATCAGCTGCGTGGATCGGTTGACGCGCGTCATCGAGCGCGAGAGCGACGCGCTGCGATCGCGCGCCAACGTGGACTTCGAGGACTTCAATGCGCGCAAGACTCACGCGCTTTTGGAATTCTCGCGTGCGTCGCGCGCCTATTCGGCGCCGCGTTCCTCGGCGATCGAAGCGAAGATCGAAAGCCTGCGCTCCACGCTCGTCGAGAATGGGAAGCTGCTGGAACGCCGCCTGCGCGCTATGAGAGAGATCGCGGGCATAATGATCTGCACGATCGAAATGTCGGAGTCCGACGGAACCTATTCCACAAGGTCGTCGGCGGAACGTTGAAATTGGAGCCCCGTCGATGATGCGTATGGTGTTGATCGGAATTTGGGCCTGTGTGGTCACGTTGGCTTCGACCTTCGGGGCGTCCTACTGGAAATCCCATCGCAGCGCGCCGGCGGAGCCCGCGGCGCATGTCGAAAAGCTCGAAGTCAAAAAGGTCAAGCCGATCACGGTTCCGATTATTTCGGATGGAATGCTGAAAGGCTATATTTCCGCCGAATTCGCTTATGTCGTGGAAGCCTCGAACACGTCGCACGGCAGTGGAGGCGGCGCAGTCGATGCGGACAGCTATGTGATGGATGAGGCGTTTCGCCGCCTCTATGCCGATAATAGCCTCGATTTTCGACGAATCGAAAAATACGATCTCAATTCGTTGACCAGGGAACTCACCAAGAGCATCAATCAGCGCCTCGGCGCGGAACTCGTTCGCGAGACACTGGTCAAAAGCTTCGCCTTTGTCCCGAAGGACGATATCCCACACTAGAACCAAACGAAAGCAGGCTCGGCGGCGAAACGCCGGCCGAGCCTTCAGGGGGGGACGACTTTCGAAAAGACGCTTCAACCGACGAGCATATAGCCTAGGAAGCGTTGAGAATCGATCGGATCATAGCCGAGGCGGGCGCGCAGCTTCTTCCGTAGCTTGCTCACATGGCTTTCGACGACATTCTCTTCGACGACATCGTCGAAGAGCCCGTAGACGGCGTTGAATATCTGCGACTTGGTCAGACGGCGTCCGCGATTCATCACGAAATATTCGAGAATTCTGCGTTCACGGCGCGGCAGGTTGAAAGCCTCGCCGCGCACCAGTGGATCTCGGCCGTCGAAGAACACCTGCATCGGCCCCACGACCGCATGATCGCGACGCGTTTCTGCGCGGCGCCGAATGGCGTAGACGCGCGCGAGAATCTCTTTCACATGAATCGGCTTGCGCACGACATCGTCGACGCCGGCCGTGAACAGTCCCAGCGTCTGCTCGAGCGACGGCGCCTCGTTCATCGCGATCACGGGAGCTTGGGAGCGTTTGCGAATGAGCTTCGGCAGCTCTTCGCGCTCCGGGCATTCTCCGATCAAAAAGGCTTCGACGGCGAGCATGTCCGTCTCGACGGCGGAGTCGACCCAATCGATGAATTGCCCGGAACAGAACCCCGCCGAGGAGATTCCCTCCTGGCCGAAGTGGCGCGCATACCCACTCGTCACCAGTTCACGCTCATCGACGATTATGAACATTGCCGTCCCCTTGACATGCGTCTCGCCCTGGCAATTTGCGCGAATCACTATAGCGACTACTTAGCCGCATCGATTCCGCGGCGTCAACGAAATAGTAACCAAATAAAGCGATGCTTCTTTTACGAGCGCGAGTCCGCGCCGCGCTCGTCGATCTGGCGCGGTGCAAGCCACACGCAAGGTGGATCGGGCAGCCTGTGCTCGTCAAAGATCGACGTCGAGCCAAGCCAATGTCAAATTTGCGAAAGGCGCTTCCGCTCGTCGTGGCGACAGCGTTCGTTTCCTGCGCCTTCGCCATCGGGGCGGAGCAGAAAAAGGCGGAGCCGAGCGCCAAAGAGGAGGCGCCGCGCGTGCGCGAAGCGCGCGTCGCGCCGCCGGCGCCCGATGCGCGTCAATATTGCGCCGACGTCGCAGCCGCTGCGGGCGCGGCTCGCAATGCGCGGCAGGAGAAGGAGCTGCTCGACATAGAGCAGCGAATCGCCAAGCGGACCGCCGATCTCGAAGCCAAACGCGCCGAGCTGCAGGAGGTTCTGGATCGCTATGACACGCTGCTCAAGCAGACCGATGAGCGGCTGGTGTCTATATATGGACGTATGCGGCCGGAAGCCGCCGCGGCGCAATTCGCCAATATGGAAGAAGACATGGCGGCGGCCATGCTGATGCGGCTGCAACCCAAGCAGTCCAGCGCGATTCTCAACGAGATGGAGGCGTCCCGCGCGGTCCTGCTGACCAAAAAGGTGGCCTCATTGTCGAGTCTCGTCGGCGGCGGAAAGAAGCAATGAAGAGACTGGGCATGGCGATCGGTTCGGTTCTTGCGCTCGCCGGATGCGCCACCGACCCGCGCGACATAGGGCGCGAGCCGCATATGAGTCCCGTCGGCAGCGGTCTGTCGTCCTATGATGATCAGCTGCCGACGGGCGCAACGCGGCCGTCGGCGCTCGGGCCGCAAATGCGCCTCGACGACAACCGAGTCAATCTCTATCGCGATGTTCGGGCGATGGCGGTCGGCGATGTCGTGACTGTCAATATTTCGATGGACGACAAGGCCGTGCTCGGCAATTCGACGGATCGCTCGCGCGACGCCAAGGTCAAGACGACGTGGTCGTTTCTGTTCGATTTCCTCGCCGGCGCGTCTTCGACGCCGCCCGAACGAAAATGGACGGGTTCGGTCAATAATGATCTGCAGTCGAGCAGCTCGACTCAAGGGCAGGGGTCGATCAATCGGTCGGAGCAGATTCGCCTTTCGGTCGCCGCGGTCGTCACCGCGGTTCTGCCCAATGGCAATCTCATGCTGCGCGGATCGCAGGAGATTCGCGTCAACTACGAGCTGCGCGTGCTGACGATCGCCGGCATTGCGCGACCGCGCGACATCGGCAAGGACAATACGATCTCTTACGACAAAATCGCCGAGGCGCGCGTCTCCTATGGCGGACGCGGCAGATTGTCGGAGGTCCAGCAGCCCGCATGGGGCCAGCAGGCCTATGACATATTCGCGCCGTTCTGAGACAGGGAGGGGAATTTGGCCGCGCCACCTGGCTCCACCACCGCCGCCGATTCACAATCGTCCTCCTCTGGGCAGCTGGCGCTCGCGCTCATTGTGGCGACGGCGCTGGGCGCCGGCGGAGGCGGCTTTCTCGGCTTTACGCTGACGGGCGATCCGGCGGCGACCGCCAAATCACCGGCGGTGGAGCCGCAGCATGAGTCCTCGGCGCCGAAAAAGAGCGCCGAGCCGGCGGATAAGGGACATGGCGGCGGACATGGCGCCGTGGCGCAGAGCGATGGCGGGAAAGATGGGGCGGGGCAGGCGAAGATGAAGCTCAAGGAGCTGGCGCCGATCGTCACCAATCTGGCTTCGCCGGAAACCGGCTGGGTGCGGCTGCAGGCGTCCATCGTCTATGATTCCCAAGCCGTGCCGCAGCCCGACATATTGATCTCGCAGGTGACCGCGGACATTGTCGCTTTTTTGCGGACGATGACGCTCGCCTCGCTCGAGGGCTCCGACGGCCTGCGGCGGCTGCATGAAGATCTGACAGATCGGGCGGCGATCCGTTCCGAGGGACATATTCAGGAGGTCATTATTCAAGCGCTGGTCGTTCAATGAAGCGCGCGGCTGCGATTCTCATTCTTCTGCTCGCGCCGACGGCCGTCTTTGCGCAGGGGCTCGATCTCAACGCTCTGCTGCCTTCCGGAGGGGGCTCGGCGAGCGGGAGGATCGTGCAGCTCCTCGTGATATTGACGGTGCTCTCCATTGCGCCCGGTCTGCTCATAATGGTGACGAGCTTCACTCGCTTCGCCATTGCGCTGTCGTTTCTGCGTAGCGGACTGGGGCTGCAGAGCACGCCGGCCAATCTCGTTCTCATCAGCCTCGCCTTGTTCATGACCTTCTACGTCATGGCGCCGACCTTCGACGCGGCCTGGAAGGACGGACTTAAGCCATTGATGGACAATAAGATCACCGAGGTCGAGGCGTTCGAGAAGATTTCGCAGCCGTTCCGACGCTTCATGATCGCCAATGTCCGCGACAAGGACATCAAGCTGTTCGAGAATCTCACCAAGGACAAAGCGCCCACCGCCGACTATGACAAGCTCGGACTTCAAGTGCTCGCCCCGGCCTTCATGATTTCGGAGCTGCGCCGCGGCTTCGAGATCGGGTTTCTCATCGTCCTGCCATTTCTCGTCATCGATATGATCGTCGCCGTCATCACAATGTCGATGGGCATGATGATGCTGCCGCCGACAGCCATTTCGCTTCCCATAAAAGTGCTGTTCTTCATTTTGATCGACGGGTGGAATCTGCTCGTCGGCAGCCTTATTCGATCCTATTCATAGGTGCGCGCGCTGCGCCCGGCTCCGCCGGCACAACTCCCTGTTAGGCCTTCGTTAATCGCATTTTCTGCGAATTGTGGCGGTCCTTCGCCTCGCGTGTAATATCCGATTGTCCGGCGCGGCCTTGCGAGACCGCAGACGCGCCGTCGACAGAGTTCTTCGGATAGGGCGAGGGCGCCCAAGGCATGATGCCGCTTCCGTCGAGCCGGTGAATTTCCGGGATGTCGCGTTCACCTCATCCAAGGATCGACGAGTCATGTCCAGCATTCTGACCAACGCCTCCGCCATTACCGCTCTCCAGTCGCTGCGCTCGGTCCAGTCGTCTCTCGCTTCGACGCAGAAGGAGATTTCGACCGGCCTGAAGATTTCCTCGGCCACGGACAACGCCTCCACCTGGTCGATCGCCCAGACGATGAAATCGGACCAAGGCGTTCTCTCCACTATCACCGACTCGCTGTCGGTCAGCTCCTCGGTGCTGAATGTCGCCACCGCGGCGGTGACCAACGCCATATCGGTGATCAACAACATCAAATCCGCGGTCGCGCAGGCCGCTCAGCCCGGCGCCGACACGGCCAAGATCGGCACCAGCCTCACCGGCCTCAGCGACCAGCTCAAGAGCATCGTCACCTCGGCGAATTTCAACGGCTTGAACCTGCTCGATGGCTCGCGCAGCACTTTCAACTCCATCGCGTCCTATAGCGACGGATCCGGCACTGCGGCTTCGTCCCTGAACACGATCGACCTCAACGCCACCGCTCTGATCGGCGGCGGCGGCGCCTCGCCCGTGGTCGCGGCCGGCGCCGGCATATTGGAGGTCGCTCAGGCCACCGGCGCCACGGCGGCGACGGACTTCACGAGCCTTTCCTCGTCGGATGTCTCTTCCAGCGCGACGATTACGGACACTCTGTCCAACGCCGACAAGGCGATCGCCGATCTCACGAAATACGCCTCGCAGATCGGTGCCACGCAGAGCAGCGTCAATGGTCAGGCCGCCTTCGTCAAGACGCTGAACGAAAGCCTCACGGCGGGCGTCAGCTCACTGGTCGACGCCGACATGAACGAGGCCTCGACCCGCCTGCAGGCCTTGCAGACGCAGCAGCAGCTCGGCGTCCAGTCGCTGTCGATCGCCAATCAGAACAGCCAGATCATCCTGCGCCTGTTCCAGTAATCCGTCGCCTTCCTACATCTCCTCAATTCATTGGAAGCCGCGCCCTTCGGGGCGCGGCTTTTTGTCGTTTGCGCAGGGTGAAGGCTCCGCTCGCTTAGACCTTTGTTAAGGTTATCTAGTTAGGTTAACGATCGTGCAGGCTGTGCTGTAGCCGTCGAGACCGCGCTGGTTTCGATGCGTCGTCGAGCGGATCGGCTCCCGCGATGCGCCGGCGCTCCGCCGTTGACTGCTTCGGATAGGGCTCGTGAGCCCAAAGGCATGATGCCGTTTCCGTCGAGCCGGTGAAATTCCGGGATGCCTTTCGTCACTAGTTCCACCCCAAAAGGGATCGATGAGTCATGTCCAGCATTCTCACTAACGCCTCGGCTATCACGGCCCTTCAATCGCTTCGCTCGACGCAGCAAGCGCTCGCGAGCACGCAGAAGGAAGTCTCGACCGGTCTCAAGATTTCGAGCGCCACCGATAACGCCTCCACCTGGTCGATCGCCGAGACGATGAAGTCCGATCAGGGCGTGCTGTCGACGATCGGCGATTCGATGTCGGTGAGTTCGTCCCTTCTCAACATCGCTCAGACCGCCGTCACCAATGCGATCTCCGTGCTCAACAACATCAAATCGGCGGTGGCGCAGGCGGCGCAGCCCGGCGCCGATACGGCCAAGATCGGCACGAGCCTCACCGGCCTCAGCAATCAGCTCCGAAGCATCGTCACCTCGGCGAGCTTCAACGGGCTCAATATCCTCGACGGCTCGCAATCCTCCTTCGCCTTCATCGCCTCCTACACCGATGGCGGCGGCGCGACGGCCTCGGCTCTCAACACGATCGATCTCACCGCGACTGCGCTGATCGGCGGCGGCGGCGCTTCGCCCGCTGTCGCGGCCGGCGCCGGCATTCTCGAAGCCGCTCAGGGCACGGGAGCGTCGGCTGCGACGGATTTCACCAATTTGTCGATAACGGACGTCGCCTCGAGCTCGGTTCTCGGAGATACGTTGACCAACGCCGACAAGGTGATCTCGGATCTCACCAAATACGGCGCCCAGATCGGCGCGACGCAGACGACGATCACTGGCCAAGCGGCCTTCGTGAAGACGCTGAACGAAGCGCTCACCAATGGCGTGAGCTCGCTGGTCGACGCCGATATGAACGAGGCGTCGACGCGCCTGCAGGCGCTACAGACGCAGCAGCAGCTCGGTGTTCAGTCCCTGTCGATCGCGAACCAGAACAGCCAGATCATCCTCAAGCTCTTCCAGTGACCGCTGGCGAGCATTCGAGCGAGGGCCTTGCCGCGGCCGGCGAGGCCCTCGCTCCTTTCAGGTGAGACGCTCGGCAAAGTTCGCACAAGCCACAGGCGGCACATTGGGCCATCACATCGCGTCAACCCGATGAAACGCCCCAATGGACCGCCTAAATCAGCTGCGAGACAATCTGCTCGGACTTGGTCCCCGCAAGCTCGCGGCCCTCGCCATGATCTTCGTCCTCGTCCTGGCGGTGACCGGGGTCGGGGCCTATTATCTTTCGCGTCCGAATTTCGAAGTGCTCTATGCCGGCCTCGATCGCGAGGATGTGAGCCGTATCGGCGCCGCATTGAAGTCGAGCGGCATTCCTTTCGATATCAATCCCGAGGGCAACGCCGTCTCCGTCCATTATGGTCAGACTGCGCCGGCGCGCATGATGCTCGCCGAACGCGGCCTTCCGCAGAGCGCCAATGCGGGCTACGAGCTCTTCGACAAGGTCGGATCGCTCGGCCTCACTTCTTTCATGCAAGAGGTCACGCGCATTCGCGCGCTCGAGGGCGAACTCGCCCGCACCATTCAGCTGATTCGCGGAGTGAAGGCGGCGCGCGTCCATATCGTACTCGCCGACGAGGGCTCCTTCCGCCGCGCCAAGCAGCCGCCCTCCGCCTCTGTCGTGATTCGTACCGAGAGTCCGGACGATTCGAAGGCGGCGCACGCTATACGCCATCTTGTCGCCGCCTCCATTCCCGGCATGTCGGTCGATCAGGTGACGGTGCTCAACACCGACGGAATGCTGCTCACCACTTCCGCCGGCGACGAGAACGACGCCGTGCCGAGCAAGACGCTGACGCTGGAGCGCACGGTCGCCAAGGACATTCAGGACAATATCCGTCGCACGCTGACGCCCTATCTGCGCATGTCTAATTTCCAGGTCAGCGTACGAACGCGCATCAACACCGATCGCAAGCAGACAAATGAGACGATCTTCGATCCCGAATCGCGGGTCGAGCGATCGGTGCGCGTCGTCAAGGAGAACTCGACGTCGCAGAACAACAGCACCACCGGCGCCGCCGGCGCGGACCGCAACATTCCGCAGGACAACAAGCCATCCGCCTCCGAGGGAAAGCAGTCCAACGACGAGAACAAGAAAAACGAAGAGCTCACCAATTTCGAGCTCTCGTCCAAGACGATCACCACGGTGAGCGGCGGCTATACGGTGGAAGGCATTTCGATCGCGGTGCTGGTCAATCGCGCGAGCCTCGGCGGGCCGGGCAAAGACGGACCCAAGCCTGAAGCCATCGAGCGGCAGATCAAGGAGATCGAGCAATTGGTCTCCACCGCGGCCGGCCTGCGCAAGGAGCGTGGCGACACTGTCAAGGTCTCGGCCGTCGACTTCATGCCGAATGAGAACGACATGGGCCCGGTCGAGGCGCCGGGCTGGGCCGACGCGCTCACCCATCAGCTCGGCTCGGTCATCAACGCCTTTGCGCTGATCGCCGTCACAGTGATGCTCGTCGTTTTCGGTCTGCGTCCAGCGTCGCGCGCTTTGCTCGCCGAGACGCCGGCGACGGCTCTCGCCCAAGATGCGGCGCCGATGCTCGATATGGATAATGCGGTGGAACTGCCCTTCACGCCGCTCGAAGCGCCGGAATTCACAATGGCCGCGGCCGTCGACACAGGTCTCATCGAAGACATCGCCGAGCACGGAAAATTCACTCAGCAGAAACGGCTCGAGCAGTTGATCGAAGCCGATGAGATGCAGGCTGTAGCGATATTGAAGCAATGGATGTATGCGGAGGGACGCGTCTGATGGCGCGCTCGGTCGCCTTTTATCTCCCGCGCTTCGACGAGCCGCCGACGATCATCGCGCCCGAACCGCCTCCGCTCGCGCTCGCGCTAGAGGTCGTAGAGCCGGAGCCGGCGCTCGAAATCCCAGAGGCCGAGCCGGAAGATTTGTGGCCGCGGCTGACCGATGAGCTGCGGGAGCAATTGCTCGAGGAGGGGCGAGCGGCCGCCGAGCTCCAATTCGATGAAGAAATCGAGCGCGAGCGCGCAACCTTCGCCCAGCGCTTGGAGGAGGAGCGTCGCCGCTGGTCGCGTGAGGAGGGCGAAAAGCTCGCTCGCGATTTTCGAGACGCGTTGAGCCGTTTCTCCGCGCGCATCGGCGATGATGTCGAGCACATACTCGAGCCTTTCGTGGTGCGCGAGATCCGAGAGCGGATGCTGGCCGGCCTCATAGAGACATTACGAGTCTTGATCGCAGATCGCGAAAATCCAGTGGTCCATCTGAGCGGGCCCGTGGATTTGCTCGAAGCAATCTGCACGAAATTGCATAGCGAGGATATCGCCACCAAGATCGACGACGTCACAGGCGTCGACGTGCGCGCGCGCCTCGATACGACGACGATCGAAACCCGCCTCGGCGACTGGATGGCGCAGCTGCGCGAAGGGGACGACGCCGCATGAGCGATCACGAGGAAAGCGAGATCATCTTCATCCGCAAGAAGCACGGGGAGGAGGAAGAGGGTCATCACGGCGGCGTCTGGAAGCTCGCCTTCGCCGATTTCATGACCGCAATGATGGCCTTCTTTCTGGTTATGTGGCTCATCAATTCGACCTCGAAGGAAACCAAGGCGGCGATCGTTCAATATTTCAATCCTGTGCAGCTCATCGACTCTAATCCGGCGCATAAGGGATTGCGGGATCCGGCCGAGGCCGGCCAGGGCAAGAGCCAGCAGTCCAGCACTGCGCCGGACCAGGGCGCGATCGCTTCCGCGCCGCCCGGTCCCGCGGAGAAGGGCAGTCCGCAGCGAGAGGCTGCGCTCCTCTATGACCCGATGTCGACGCTCGATGAGATCGACCGCAAATCACCGCAGGCTTCGTCCTTCGGCGATCCTTTCGATCGCAGCGCGCATGGCGTCGGCTATGTAGAAGAGCGCGTCGAGGACAATGGATCGCCCGATAAATCGATATCCGCCGAGCCTGTGGAGGCGCCGCGCCCGAAGCCCGCTGCTTCGACTCCGCGCGGCAGCTCAAAATCCTCGGCGCCTTCGCAACGCGCGGCGCTCGCAGCGCCGCCGTCCGTCGATGACAAGAAGGGCGAAGCCGCTGCGGCGGGCATGAGGGCCGCGGTCGAAAAGGTCGTCAAGACCGAGGCCGCCGCTCTGCGCGACATGCCGCATGTCGAAGTGACCGAGACTCAGGAGGGAGTGCTCATCAGCCTCACCGATGACGCCAATTTTTCGATGTTCGCGGTGGGCTCGGTCGAGCCCCGGCCGCAGGCTGTGCGCATCATCGGAAAGATCGGCCAGCTCTTGGCCAAGCAGAGCGGCGAAATCGAGCTGCGCGGACATACGGACGGGCGATCGTATAAATCGGCCGCCTATGATAATTGGCGACTCTCTTCCGATCGCGCCAATATGGCTTATTACATGCTCGTGCGGGGCGGGCTCCCGGAAAAGCGCGTGGTGAAGATCGCGGGCTACGCCGACCGTCGGCCGAAGACCCCCAAAGAGCCGCTCGCGGCGGTCAATCGCCGTATCGAAATTTTGCTGCGCAGGAGCGATCGTTGAGGACCTCTGCGCGCGCAGTTCTCGCCGCCGGCTTGATTCTTGGTCTCTCATTCTGCGCCGATGCAGGCGAGCTCACCGAGCAGGTGCGTGCGCTCAACACGCTGCAAGGGGCGATGGTGCAGGGCGCCGCCGGCGCCCGCGGCGCGATTCCCGCGCAGATCGAGCGGATCGAGCAGCTCGTCTCCTCTCTCGACGCCGAATCTTGGAAGGAAAGAAGCAATTCCGCCGCCGCGGCCATTTTTCTCTTTTGCGGAGGGCCGTCCCGGACGATTCGTAAGGTTCTCGATGCGCAGCTCGTTCCTGCCGCCGACACGCCGCTGGTCGCCGGCGCGGTCGCTTATGCGGAAGGACGTAACGCGGAGGCCGCCAAGCTACTGACGCCGATCGACGCACGCTCGCTCGGCGACACGCTCGCCGCGCATCTCGCTTTGATCCAGGGCGGATTGTTGATTGCGACGGACAGAGCAAAGGCGCGCGATCTGTTCGATCTTTCGCGTCTGCTGATGCCGAGCTCGCTCGTTGAAGAAGCGGCGTTGCGTCGCGAGATGTCGATTGTCGACGCGGCCAAGGACCCGGTGAAATTTCTGGTGCTCGGACGCCGCTATGGCGCGCAATATGCGAAGTCGCCGTTCGCCCGCAATTATTGGGACGAGATGCGCGCCGCGACCTTGCGCGCAGCCGCGATCGGCGACAATTCCCGCTTGGGAGAGTTTCGAGCGTTGCTGAAAGGAGCCTCGCCTGCTTTGCGCTTCGAGACCCATATGGGAGTCGCGCGTCAAGCTATTCTGAGCGGCCGCGTCGCGCTGGCGACGATCGAGACACAATATGCAGGACCGCTCGCCGATTCTCCGGTCGGGCGTGCGCGCGTCGAGCTCTACCGCGCTGCGCTCGCCGGTCTCGCGGGCGATTTCGAGACAGCGGAAGTGGAGTTCGAAAAAATAGATCCGAAAATGCTGCCGGCGGCCGACGTCGAGGTCCGCGATATCGTGACCGCCGCGATCAGCCGGCTTCGAGGCGAGTCGGAGGGCGTTTCCTCCGCCGCGCCGACAGCGCCGGCCCTCGAGGCGGCGCGTCCCGAATCGACGATCGAACGCGGCGCGCAACAGGCATTGAGCGACGCCGATGCGCTGCTCCAGCGGGCGACGCGCCGATGAGCTTCGACGCTCTATTCCCCAATTTGCCGACGGGACGTCTGCTCGGCCGCCATGCCGACGCCGCTTCGGCGGCCCCACGCGACGCCGATGGCGCCGATGCGAGTCAATTCGCGTCGCTTCTATCCGATCTCGACGAGCGAAACGCTCCCGCCGCTCATACGGCGAAGGCCGATTCCAATGGCGCGACGACCGAGGGCGCCGACGATCGTTCCGATCGTCGGCCCGCGTCGGAAGCCGTCGCCACTGACACGCCGAGCAATGCGCCACTGCAAATGCGAGCTTTCGCGGCGGTTCCGCCTTTCGATATCGATTGGTCGCCTTCGAGCTCGCGATCGGCTCCGGCGCGATCCGACGCCGAATCCTCGACCGACGAGGTTGCGCCGACCCGCGCCGACGCGAGCGAATCCATTCTCATGGCCCCCGGCGCAGAGAGCGGCGCATCTACCGCATTTACGTCTGTCGGAGCGATAGCGCCCAATCGCATTGCTGACATGGCCGACAGGCGCACGGGAAATGACGCGCCTGTCAGGACGGCGTCGGCGACGACGAATGTCGCGACCGCGAGAGGAGGGGATGCTCTTTCCGCCGGCGATGATCGAGCCGATCTCATCACGAGGACGGATCTGCGCGGCGCATCGGCCGAGGCGGCGACGCCGACGCATCGGAGCGCCGCGATGCTCGAGCGCAAATCGTTCATGGCGACGGCGTCCGTCGATGCCGCTGTCGGCCCAAATGTGAAGATGGCGATCGGCCCGACTCCGCATTCCTACGAACGATCCGTGCGAGCCACAGAGGATCCGTACGCCATCGACGTTGGAGCAGCGGATCGAGAAGCGATCGCCAGTGCGTCGTCGCGCCATTTGCAAAGCGGCGCGGCCTTGCAGCCGTTCGAGAGCGCGCCTCTGCCGTCGCAGGCCGCCAAAGACGATAGCGCGAGCGCTGCCTCTGTACGTGATTCGCGCCGCATCGCGACGTCGCAAAACAATCGACCTTCGGTCGAGACGCCGCTCGATACGGCGCAGGCCGATCCGGCCGCGCAGCCGCCGCCAGCGGCCGCTTTCCGGTCGAGCGAGCCGATGGTCGCCGCGAGCGCAACCGCCGCGCCTCGATCGGCGCAGACGGCGACGGATGGCGAAGCCATGACGTCGCCCACCACCCGGCAAACGAGATTCGAGGATCTCGCCTCGCAATCCGAAGCGGCGTCTCCACGATTCTACGCTGCGGCATCGCCATTCGCCGTTCCGACGGGCGACGATCGCGCCTTCTCGACGCCTATCGATTCGATTGGCGTGGCGGACCGCGCCGTTCTTGCTTCGCTCGGCTCCGTCGCCGTGAATCAACGTTCGACGCAAATCGGGATATCGCCTCCGCCGCGCGCGACCTCTGCGAGCGTGATCGGCGATCGTTCTTCGCAGATCGCGCGATCTGCATCCGCTGTGACAGAGATCGAGATCGACGAGCTGGGCCTTTCCGAGGCGCCTTTGTCCGATTCGCCGGCGCGGCCGGAATGGCGATCGTCGGCGCAGGTCGATGACGGTCGGGCGCTCGGCTCCGCCGCATCGCGGCTCATGCAAACTCCGTCGATTCGTTCGGCTTTGGAATCGCGGCCGGCGTCATCTGTCGAAATCCATGGCGGGTCTCTCGCGACCGATGCATCTGTCGGTGCGATGAGCGTCGCGCCGAGCAATGATCGTGTGGCTACGTCATCGTCGACCGACCGCGCTTCGGGCCATGATTCCAGGTCGAAGTCGTCGGACGCCGCGCAGCCGGTCTCACCGTCCCTAGCCGGCATTGCGCCGCCCATCGGCGCTCCCGGAGCAGACCCGTCGTCGGACCGTGGCCGCCAGTCCGAGCGGCGCTTTTTCGCTGAGACGAGCGACCGGCGCGGGTCGAACGTCGATGTGAGATCCGCGGCTCACGATGTGGAGAATAACGTTCAGGCGCCGACGAGCGCCTCGCCCGCGCAGCCCGACACATCGAATGTCTCGGCGCCGGAACCGATCGGAACGCTCGCAATCTTCGCCCCGTCGACGCAGCTCCCGACCGCTTTCGTAGAATTGCTCATCCCGCAGGCGCGCAGCCTTCTCGCTTCCGCTTCGTCTGCGCCCGCGACAGCGGCCGCAAGCGCGGCTCCCATTGTCGAAGCGCAGCGTCATGTCGGCGCGCCGAAAATTCTGACGATCGAGCTCGAGCCCGCTTCTCTGGGCGCGGTTACGGTCAAAATGAAGCTCGCGCATTCGGGAATCGATATGCGCATCAGCGTCGAATCGACAGAGGCGCTGCATCGGCTCGATGCGACGCGCGATCGCCTCGTCGAGGCGATGCAGTCGTCCGGCTGCACGGTCGATTCCTGCACGATTCAGATCGGTCAGAACGTCGCGGGCGGCGGAGCTGCGCAAGCGGCGTCGGATAGCGGGGCCGCCTTTGCGCAATCGAGCGGAACAGGCGCCGGACGCGACGAGCAGAGCGTCGATCGACAGGGAGTGGGCCATGGCGGACAGGGCGGAGATCGCAGGCAGAGCGCCAGCGGCGAGGCGAATGATTCGACGCCGAATGGGGAGCCTCGGCGCGTCGCTGCTCGTCGCGGCGACGACGTCTATCTGTGACGCGCGCGCCGATAGCCGACCGGCCTCCAATATTTGCGAAAGGGAGATGATCCGCGCCTCCAATGAGAATGCGGTTCCTCTCGCCGTGCTCTATGCGGTGGCGCTCACCGAAACCGGCCAGAAAGACGGGCTCAACGCTTTCGCGATGAATGTCGAAGGGCGAGCGGTGTTCAGCGCGGATTTCCGCGAGGCGATGATGCGCTTTCTCGCGGCGCGGCGGTTGGGCGCCGTGCTCATCGACATCGGCTGTATGCAGGTGAACCATCACTACCATGGCGCTCGATTTGCGAGCGTGGAGGCGATGTTCGATCCGCGCGCCAATGTCGATTATGCGGCGCGCTTCCTCCGAAATCTCCACAAGAGCGAAGGGAGCTGGACCGCCGCCGTCGCCCGCTATCACGCCGGCCCCAAAAATGCGTCGGCGCAAAAGAGCTACGTATGCGCAGTGATCGCGAATATGGTCGCCAGCGGATTCGGCGCTTGGACCGACGCCTCGCGCGATTTTTGTCGTCCACGCCGCGAGTCGGCGTCACGCTGAGCGCATTCGCGCTCGGCGTGCGTCGGCTTTCGATCTTCCCGGCTCACATTCAAGCGCGGAGAGTCTCCAATCTCTCGTTTCGCCGCGCGTTTCGGCCGTGGCCGCTAGCCTGCGGCGCGATGCAGGTAGGAGGCGAAGGCGTCGAATATCTTGCGCATCTGCGGCGGCTTGTAGGGAAAGACGTCGACCGGGTCCATGTCGTGGACCAGTAGCGTATGGTCGACCTTGAAGACGACCAACTCGCCGCTCTTCGTCTCCGCGCAATCCACTCCGAAATAGGTGAGGCCGACGCATTCGACCAGCGCTTCGAGCGTGGCCGAATGGCGCGTCACGAAATCCGTGTCGAAGGTCGCGAAGAAATGTTCTTCTTCCCGTCGCCGCCGCATGTCCGCTTCCATTCGGGCGTCGACATAAGAGCCGTTCCAGCCCTCCGACACTGCGAGGTGACAAGCGTAGGGACGACGATCGATGAACAGCAGCCGGATCTTCCGAAAGAGGCCGTCCTGTCCGCGACAGTCGACGAAAGGCGAAACGAGATAGAAGCGATCCGATCGCTTGCCGAGATAGAGGCCGAGCCCGATCGGCGTGTCGACCTTTTCCGCGCCACGCTCATTGCGCTGTTCGACGGCGCGGATGACGATCGGATAGCGCAACTCGGCGGCGCACGACTCCGCGACTGCGCACAGCTCGTCGCGTGGGACGCGGCGCAAAATCGGCGTGCGCAGGCCGGCTTCCGTGAGATTGGCGGCGAGCTCGACGGGCTCGAGCATTGAAACGCGGCCAGGCAGATTGACGACCGGCGTCGGCCAATGGGCGAGCAAATCTTCGAGTTCGGCGAGCAGGCGACGGTTCGGGCTCGTGGCGGCGATCGCGACGAAAGCGAGATCGTGATCGGGCAGCGCGCTCGGCAGCTCGCGACCGGGCATCACATAGACCATCGTCAGAGCGATGTCGGAGCCTTCCAGCAGAAACTCCAGCGGCGTGTTGGCGCCGATGTCGGAGGCGGCGACGAAGGCGAGAACGCGCAGCCGCGGATTGGCGCCGCAGCAGGTGCTGCGGAACACGCGCTGCTTGGTGAGCGCCATCGCCTGCCGCTTCAGTCCGATCGCGAGATTTCCTTCGAGCTGATCGATGACGGCGAGATCCATCAGCGCGCCGGCGTGGTCGGGATATTGCTCGCACATGCCGAGCAGGCGGCCGGCGACGCGGCTCAAATCGACGCCGGCGAAAGCGAGCCTCGTGAGCTTCGCCAAGCCGATCGGCAGCGCGTCCATGGGATCCGACGATTGGTCGATACGCATCAATTCACCGTCTGCCCGCTCCGGACTGTCGAACGGAACTCGGCCGCATCATTCGCCGTCTCGCTCTGCGGCGCCGAATTTACGCCGTCGACGCGCGTCTCGCGTCGGATGCGATAGCTAGCGGCCCAACATTTCCCGAAGCTTGTCGAATTTTCGCGAGGCGATTCAACTTCGCGCGTTTTTGAGCTATCCATATCCAGTTCATCGATTCGAGGGAGGATCGCATGGTTGACGCTCCGATATCTCGCTTTGATTCGACCCGCCGCAAGCTGCCGAGCAGGAAGCCGAAAGTCGCGTCGGCGCCTTTCGTCGCCGAGCGCCGCGCGTCGCCGCCGCGCCCCGCGCGCGAGTTCGGGGAGCTCGCGCTGCGCACGACGGGCGTCGGTCTCGCCGTCGTTTCGACGGCCTTCGCCGCTTATATGATCTCGGATGTGGAGCGTCGGCCGCAATTCGCGGGCCTCGAGCATCTCGCGATCTACAGTCGCCCGACGGTCATCGCCGCAAAGCGAATCCAGACCCAGCTCGCCGATCAGCGGGGGCCGGTCGACTACACGCCGGTCGGCTCGATCGGCGAGCCGCAATCGGAGACCGGCGTTCCCGGCTTCTCTCTGCTCAGCGTGCGTTCCGGCGTCGCTTTGCTGCAGACTCCGACCGCGATCGTCAAAGTTTCGCCGGGCGATGTCGTCGATGGGCTCGGCCGCGTCGCTGCGCTCGAGCGCCGCGGAGAAAAATGGGCGCTCGTCACCGCCGGCGGCGTCATCGTCGGCGATTGATCAACGTCTCGCGGCGGCGCGCGCGATCGCCTGATCGATTTGCGCATTGAACTCCGCGAGCATTCGTTCGGCCTGCCGGGCGCGAGACTTCTCCTGCCGATCGGGATGACAGGCCCAGGCGAGCCGTCGCCGCAGCGCGCCGAGCTTTGCGGGCGAGCCTTCGGCGCGCAGGAGTTCGGCGAGAACGTCCTCGCGCTCGGGTAGCCGAGCGGGTTTGGGCTGTGACGGCGCTTCCCGCGGTTCTGCGCGATCGACGCCATAGGCGCGGCAGACGCGGGCCGCGCGATCCGCAGCGGACGGCGGCGAGGGCCGCGCCTCCTCGCGGAGAATCGCCCCGATGGGCGGCGGACGTAGAGGCCCGGCGTCGCGCTCCTTCGACCGGGACGCTTTTTCCAGGCAGTCGAGAATGGTCGTGAAATCCGTCATGGTTCCGAGCCGCAGGCAGGGCCGGGATCATGACTGTGAAGGAGTGAAAGTTTGGTTGACCGAGCGCCGTTGGCTTTTCCCGCTCAGCCGTGCGCTGCGCCCTGCAGCCTGTCGGCGACCTCGCGGAAGGGGTCGACGCTGGGCGGCGATTGCGGCGACTGCGTCAGCGCGTCATAGAGTTTTGGAACGAGCTGGACCGCCTGGTCGAGCTCGGCGTCGGCTCCGCGCTGATAGCCGCCGAGCATTCGCAGATCGCGCGTATCCTCGTAGCGAGACACCAGCGCGCGCAGCTTTTGAACGAGATGCCGCTGCTCCGGCTTCCACGCGTGATGCGCGAGGCGCGATATCGAGGCTTTGAGATCGATCGCCGGGTAGCGGCCCTGTTCGGCGATGGCGCGGTCGAGCACGATATGGCCGTCGAGCGTGCCGCGCACGCAGTCGGCGATCGGATCATTGTGATTGTCGCCGTCGACGAGGACGGAATAGACGCCGGTGATCGATCCGCTCCCTTCCTCGCCGGGGCCGGCGCGCTCGAGCAGTCGTGGAATATCGGCGAATATGCTCGGCGTGTAGCCATGCGCCACCGGCGGCTCGCCAGCCGCCAGCGCCACCTCGCGCGAGGCGTGCGCGAAGCGCGTCACCGAATCGACGATGAGCAGCACATTGCGTCCCATGTCGCGAAAATATTCCGCGATCGTCGTCGCGGTGAGCGGCGCGAGACGGCGCATCATCGGGCTTTCGTCGCCGGTGGCGACGACGACGATGGCCTCGCTCGCCTGTCCGCCGAGCACTTCGTCGAGAAATTCGCGTACCTCGCGGCCGCGTTCGCCGACGAGGCAAATGACCACATTATCGAAGCCCGGCGCGCGCGCCAGCATGGCGAGCAGGGTCGATTTGCCGACGCCCGAGCCGGCGAAAATGCCGATGCGCTGTCCGGCGCAGATCGGCGTGAAGCAATCGACCGCCTTGACGCCGGTGCGCACGCCGACGTTCACCCGGGCGCGGCGCATCGCCTTGGGCGCGGCGGCGTCGACGTCGAAGGCCGAGTCGCCCTCGGACAGGGGGCCGTGCTCATCGATCGGTCGGGCGAATGCGTCGAGCACGCGTCCCGACCAGTCGAGATTGGGCGCGACCGCGATGGGGCCGGCGCGATAGGCGGGCGAATTGAGGCCGATGCGCACGCGATTGTCGAAAGATTTGACGATCGCCCCCTCTTTGCCGACGCGCACGACCTGTCCCAGCGCGCCATCCTTCGGCGCTCCTATGCGCACGCATTCGCCGAGCTCGACGAATTCGGACAGGCCGCTGACGCGGCAATACGACGGCGTCACCTCGGTCACGAGCCCGAAGACGCGTATAGGCTCGGCGCGGCGCTGATGGCGCTCGACCGCCTCACGGAGACGCTGCAGCGACGTCATGAGCCGCCGAGCGTGCGAATGGCTTCACGTTGCGAGCTGTCGAGCATATCGTTCATCGAGCTCACGCTGTCGAAGGCGCGCGACGTGGCGATCAGCTTGGCCATTTCGTGAATCGGATTGACATTGGAGCCCTCGATGAAGCCTTGCTGAACGCCATTGCGCACGAAATCCAGCACAGCGGTCGCCGGCTTGGAAGGAATGATGCTCGCGTTGGGCCCGCGCGTGAGCTCTGCGGTCTCGTCTATGGCGAAGAGGCCGACGGCGCCGATTTGGCGGCCGCTCTGCGTGATCATGCCGTCGCGCGAGATCATCGGCGGTCCGGCGGTCGGGTCGAGCACGATGGGCGAATTGCCGGCGTCGAGAATCGGAAAGCCAGAGACCGTCTGCAGATCGCCGGTCTCGTTCATGCGCATACGACCGTCGCGCGTGTAGGCGGTTCCGTCCGGCGTGCGAATGCCGAAGAAGCCCTTGCCTACTATGCCCATGTCGTAAGGGTCGCCCGTCTTGGTGAGCTCGCCCGCCGCGCGCGAGATGAAATCCTTGCCGGACGACACGTAAGCGATCTTGCTCGTATCCGTTTGGGAAACGACCTGCTGAAAGCTCACGCCCTCGGCGCGGTAGCCGGGAGTCGCCGCATTGGCGATGTTATTGGCGAGCGTCTCCAGCCGCTTGTCGACCGAAACCTGCGCCGAAAGCGAGACGTAAAAAGCCGATTGCATGTTGCCGATATCCGTGCGCAGCGTCGCGGCGCGATTCCCGCCGCTCGTCACGCAAGCTGACCGGTTTTGCTTGCGTGAGGCTGAAAGAAAATGTCAGCTTCGCGCAAGCGAGGATGACTAATTCGTTAATCGAATTTCCATCGGGAGAGACGGCGTCATGGGATTCTTCGTCGGGCTGATCATCACGATGGGATGCATGTTCGGAGGCTTCGCCGCGCTCGGCGGCCATTTGATCGTGCTGTGGCAGCCTTGGGAGTTCGTGATCATCATGGGCTCCTCGCTCGGCACTTTCGTCGTCGCCAATCCGACCAAAGTCATCATGGACACCGGCAAGGCGCTCGGCCAGGCCATCCTCGACAAGGGCCCCAAGCATCGCGACTTCCTCGACATCCTCGGTCTTCTGCACGCGCTGATGCGCGAATTGCGCAGCAAGCCGCGCAACGAGGTCGAGGCGCATGTCGACAATCCGGCCGAATCGAAGATTTTCACCGCTTTTCCGAAGGTGCTCGCCAATAAGGAGATGACCACCTTCATCTGCGACTACTGCCGGCTCTTCATCATCGGCAATGTCCGCACCTTCGAGATCGAGGCGCTGATGGACGAGGAGATCGCCGCCATCCGCTATGATCGGCTGAAGCCCTATCATGCGCTCACCTCGGTCGGCGACGGCCTGCCGGCGCTCGGCATCGTCGCGGCGGTGCTCGGCGTCATCAAGGCGATGGGCGCGCTGGATCAATCGCCGGAGCTGCTCGGCGGCCTCATCGGCGCCGCCATGGTCGGCACATTCGCCGGAATTTTCGTGTCCTACGGCATTGTCACGCCGCTCGCCTTCAAGGTGAAGGTGGCGCGCAGCAAGGAATGCCACCTCTATGTCATCGTCAAGCAGACGCTGCTCGCCTTCATGAACGGCGCCATGCCGCAAGTCGCTGTCGAGCACGGACGTAAATCCATTCCCTCTCACGAGCGTCCTTCGATCGACGAGGTCGAGAACGAGACGCTTTCGGGCGGCGCCGCCGAGGCGGCGTGATAGGCATGAGCATGAATGGCGCCGTCGATTTCGCCTCGCAAGGAGTGAAGGAGCGTCTGCTCTCGGGCGGCGGACCATCGCTCGATCGTATGCCGCTTCTGCGCGCGGTGTTCGACGCGATGGCGACGCAAGTGCAGGAGTCGATGCGCGGCCTCGCCGAAGGCGCGATGCAATTCGCCGTCGAGACCGTGACGGTCGTGCGGGCGAGCGACATCGCGATCGAATGCGAGCGCGTGGCGCTCGCCGCGGCCTATGTCGTTGCCGCCGACTCGGACGCCAAGGCGACGATCGGCGCGGACCGTCGCTTCGTCTTCACGCTGCTCGAAGGATTGTTCGGCTCGGATGGCTCCGAGCCGGCTTACGAGGCGGAGCGCGAGCTCACTGCGATCGAGACGCGCGTCGGCGGACTGGCCTTTGCGCGGGTGACGAATTCGCTTCAGGCGGCTTTCGCTTCATTGGTCGGGGTGAATTTCGCGCTCGAATCTGCGGAGAATCGTCCCGAGCCCGCAGGGGGCGCGCGCAAAAGCGGCTTTTGCGTCGTCTGCCGTTGCCGCTTGCGCGGCTTTGGAACGGAAGGCGCGCTGTTCGTCGCCCTGCCGCAGGCCGCGCTCGATCCCTTGCGGCGCGCATTGTCGCAGGAGGCGTCGACCTCTGCGCCCTCGGGCGCCGATCCGCTTTGGGCGAAGCAGATGAAGGAGCGCGTCACCCAGACCGAGGTGACGCTGAGCGCGGTGATGGAAAAGACCGATATCACCCTCGCCGATGTGGCGCGTTTCGAGATCGGGCAGGTCATCGAGCTGCCCGTGTCGCCGACGGGCCTCGTCGCGCTGATGTGTGAAGGGCAGTCGCTGTTCTGGTGCGAGATCGGCCAGAAGGACGGCTCTTATACGATCCGCATCGACGATTTCGTCGATCAGCAGCAGGAATTCATCGACGACGTCCTGCGCGGCTGAGCTTCGATGCGACGGCCGCCTCGACAATGGAGAGATCGACATGGGTGAGTTCGATTTGGAGAGCTCGAAGAGCGAGGAGCTCGAGCGGCTGATCGGCGGCTCGCGCGCGATCGGCGAGGATTTGATGATGGAGGAGCGGGTGCGCGAGTCGGAGATCGACCCGCGCAGATTCGAGTCTATCCTCCGCATTCCCGTCGTCATGCAGGTGGTGATCGGCTCTGTGACCATGCCGGTCTCGAATCTTCTCAAGCTCGGGCGCGGCGCCGTCGTGCCGCTCGATCAGAAGATCGGCGAGCCGGTCGATGTCGTCGTCAACGGACGTCTCATCGCGCGCGGCGAGGTGGTGGTCGTCGAGGACGACAATACGCGCTTCGGGGTCTCGCTCACCGAGCTCATCGAGCCTGGGAGCGGCGCGCGGCGCATGTGACGGAGGCGGGAGCCCGCGATGACCAGTCTGATTGCGGCCGATGCGGGCCGCACGCTCAATGGCCCGGAGAAAGTCGCTGCGCTGTTGCTGTCGGTGGACAAGGATGTGGCGCAGCGCGTTCTGAAGCATTTCGACCAGAACGAACTGCGTCAGATCACGAAATTCGCCGCCGGCCTCGGCGCGGTCCCGGCGAGCGCCATAGAGCCGCTCATCGACGATTTCATGGCGCAGTTGGAGAGCGGCGGCTCTGAGCTTCGCGGCACGGCGGGCGAGGCGGAGAAGCTGCTCGCGGGCGTGATCCCGCCCGAGCAGATCGCCGAAATCATGTCGGATGTGCTCGGTAGCTCCAACGGCGCGGTCTGGGATCGAGTCGGCGCCGCGCCGGAAGCGGCCTTTATCGATTATCTCTCCAAGGAGCATCCGCAGACGGCGGCCTTGGCCTTGTCGCGGATCGATCCGACGCGCGCAGCCAAGGCGCTCTCGGTTCTTCCCGCCGATTTCCGTGACGACGTCATGCGTCGGATGCTCTCGTCCAAGGCGGTGACCGACGAGGCGCTGCGTCTGGTCGAGACCACCTTGCAGGAGGATCTTCTACAAAATTCCGAGCTCACGGCTTCTGCGGCGAAGAACGCCAAGCTCGCTGCCATCATCAATAAAATGGAGCGCGAGCACGCCGAAGGCTTGTTGCGCAGCCTGTCCGAGCGGCGCCCGCGCGACGCCGAAGCGCTGAAGGGCATGTTGTTCAATTTCGAGGACATCACCAAGCTCAATGTCCGCGCGCGCATGATCTTGTTCGACGCCATTCCCGCCGATCGCGTCATCATGGCGCTACGCGGCGCCGAGGTGGATGTTCGCGACTTCGTGCTCGCAGCGCTGTCGGCGCGCACGCGGCGCATGGTGGAGGCCGAGCTGGGGAGCGGGGCGACGCTGCCGCGTCGCGACATAATGGAAGCCCGCCGAATTATCGCCGACACGGTTCTGCGGCTGGCCGAGCAAGGCAAGATCGATCTTTCGAGCGCATCGTCCGAGGAGGCCGCCGAATGACGGCCTCTGAGCGATGAGCGATACGGAAGACAAGGAATCACGAACAGAAGAGGCGACAGAGAAGAAAATTCTCGACGCTTTGGAAGAGGGCAAGACGCCCGTCTCCCGCGACTTGTCGATCGCCACGCTCTTTCTCACTTTTCTGCTTTGCGCCGCTTTCGTCGTGCAGACGATCGGCTCACGTCTGGTCGGCTCGCTGGGGCTGATGCTCGGCAATGTCGGACAATTCTCGCTCACCAACGCCGCCGACGCTTACGTGCAGTCGCAGACGGTCGTGCTGGAGACTGCGGGATTTCTCGCGCCGATTCTCGGAATGTTCATCGTCTCGGCGCTCGTCGCCGCCTTTGTCCAGGGCTCGCCGCGGCTCGTCTTCAAGCGCATCGAGCCGGATGTGTCGCGCATCTCGCCACAGGAGGGCATGAAGCGAATCTTCAGCGTCACCGGCCTCGTCGAGCTCGCGAAATCCGTCGCCAAGATCGTCATCATCGCCGGCGCCGTGATATTTTCGCTCAATGTCGACCGCGGCCTCATCATCGATTCGATGCGCGTCGAGCCGGGCCAGACGCCCGGACTGCTGCTGAAGCTGGTCATTCGGCTGACGAGCGTCGTCTGCATTCCGGTGGTCCTGCTGGCGATGGCCGATTTCGCCTGGAGCCGCACGAAATGGCGCCGCGACATGCGCATGAGCCGCCAGGAGATCAAGGAAGAGTTCAAGCAGTCGGAAGGCGATCCGATGATGAAGGCGCGCCTGCGCTCCATCGCGCTCGATCGTTCGCGCAGGCGCATGATGGCGGCGGTTCCGCAAGCGACTTTCGTCATCGCCAATCCGACGCATTACGCCATTGCGCTGCGCTACGTGCGCGAGGAGGGCGGCGCGCCGCGCGTCGTCGCCAAGGGAACCGATCTCATTGCGCTCAAGATCAGGGAGCTCGCCGAGGCGAATGGCGTTCCGGTGCTCGAACGCCCGCCGCTGACGCGTGCGATGTACGATCATGTCGAGGTCGACAAGATGATTCCGACGGAATTCTATCGTCCGATCGCGGAGCTCATTCACTTTCTGCACAACACTGGCCAGGCCTCGCGTGCTGCGTCTCGCTGATCGCCGTCGCAAGTCCAGCCTGACGCAAGACCGAACGGATAATTTTCCGTTACCAAATCTGCGCGGGGCATCATGGTCGAGCCGGTCTATCTCTTCGATCTCGTCGAAAAGCAGCGGAGCTGGCTCTCCGCGCGTCAGTCGGCCGTCGCTCAAAATATCGCCAACGCCAACACGCCCGGCTACAAGGCCGTCGATGTCGCGCCCTTCTCCAAGGTTCTGGATCGTAGCGCATTGGAGCTCGCGGGCACCAATGGTCTGCATATTCAGACTGCGGCTTTCGATCCGCACGCCTCCTCGCCCAAGGAGAGCGGGAATTGGGAGACGAGCCTCTCGGGCAATTCGGTCAGCCTCGAGCAGGAGATGATGAAGGCGGGCGAAATTCGAGGCGCCTTTTCGCTCAGCACCAGCATATTGAAATCTTTCCACGGAATGTGGATGTCGACGTTGAAGGGGTAAGAGATGGATGCGCTCAAAGCCTCCATGAAAATTTCCGGGGCGGGCCTCGAGGCGCAATCCTCCCGTCTGCGCGTCGTCGCGGAGAACATGGCCAATGCGCGGTCCACGGGCGCGACCGCCGGCTCCAATCCTTATGTGCGCAAGACGGTCACTTTCGCCAATGAGCTCGATCGCGCGACCGGCGCGGAGCTCGTCCACATCGGCGCCGTCGGCGTCGATCGCACGCCGTTTCGCGTGGAGCACGATCCCGGCAATCCGGCCGCCGACAAAAACGGCAACGTCAAATTTCCGAATGTGAATATTCTCACGGAAGTCGCCGATATGCGCGAAGCCAATCGCGCTTATGAGGCCAATCTCCAGGTCATGAAGCAGACGCGCGATCTGCTCACCATGACGATCGATCTGCTGAAGGGAAGCCAATGATCGGACTCGTTCCCGGAATCGTCGCCTCGGTCGCCTCCAATGTGGGCGTGTCCGCCTTGAGCGGAGCGACAAAGGGCGCGGCGGCGTCGTCGGTCGACGGCGCGTCTTTCACCCAAGTGCTCGAGCAGGTCACGACGGATGTCGTCGACAAAGTGAAGTCGAGCGAAGCGGCCTCCATCGCCGGCGTGCAGGGCAAGGCTTCGGTGCAGCAGGTGGTGGACGAGATCATGTCGGCCGAGCGCGCTCTGCAGACGGCGATCGCCGTGCGCGACAAGGCGGTAGGCGCCTATCAGGAAATCAGCCGTATGGCGATTTGAAAAAGGAACGGTAAGTCATGCGAGCGCTCGCCATCGCGGCAACGGGCATGAACGCCCAGCAGCAGAATATCGAAGTTCTCTCCAACAATATCGCCAATATCAATACGACGGCGTTCAAGCGCTCGCGCGCGGAATTCACCGATCTGCTCTATCAGGCGGACCGCTTGCAGGGCGTGTCCAACCGCGGCCGCGACGCGACGATCCCGGAAGGCTCGCAGACCGGCCTCGGCGTGCGCCTCGCGGCGATCCGCAGCTTGCAGACGCAAGGGTCGCTCACGCAGACGGGCAATCAGCTCGATCTCGCATTGCAAGGCCGCGGCTGGTTTCAGATCGTCGGCCCGGACAGCGAGACGGTCTATACGCGCGCCGGCTCTTTCAGCACCAACGCCAATGGGCAATTGGTGACGGGCGACGGCTATCTGGTGACGCCGACTATCGTGGTTCCCAACAACGCCACGGCGATCACCATCAATCAATCGGGCATCGTCTCGGCGACGATCGGCGGTCAGACGACGCCGCAGCAGCTCGGCCAGCTGACGATCGCGAATTTCGCCAATGAATCCGGTCTCGAGGCGCTGGGCGGCAATCTTTTCCGGCAGACGGTCGCCTCCGGCGCGCCGGTCGTCGGCGTGCCGGGTGATCCTGGCTTCGGCACGCTCAGCCAATATTATCTCGAGAGCTCGAATGTCGATCCGGTCAAGGAGCTCGTCAATCTCATCTCCGCGCAGCGCGCCTTCGAGCTCAGCTCCAAGGTGATCCAGGCGGTGGACGAGATGGAGGGCACGGTCTCGAAAGGAATCAGATGATGCGCCTTCCGCGTCTCGTCGCTTTCGCGCTGGCCGCGGCCCTTTGCGGCCACGCGCCGGTCGGCGCGCAGGAGCGTATGCTCCCCGTGCCGCTCGCCGTCATCTATCCCGGCGACGTCATTCGCGACTCCATGCTCGGCGAACGGGCTTTCGGCTTCGGCGCAGGCGCGGACGGCTCGGTCGCGGAGACGAAAGGCGCGCTCATCGGCAAAGTGGCGCGGCGCACGCTGCTGCCGGACCGGCCGATTCCGACGATCGCGGTCGACGCCCCCAAGGTCGTGACGATCAACGCCTCGGTGAAGATCGTCTTCGACGAAGGCGGCATGGTCATCATCGCTTATGGCTCCGCGCTGCAGGCCGGCTCGGTCGGCGATCTCATCCGCGTGCGCAATCAGGACAGCGGGCTCGTCGTCAATGGCCGCGTGCAGCCGGACGGCTCCATACGCGTGAGCGAGGGATGATGCGCAGATTGATCGCGGCGGTTCTGCTCGTGTTGATGAGCGCGCCGGCGCTCGCTTCGGTGCGCATCAAGGACATTACCTTTCCGCGCGGCGTGCGGGACTATCAGCTGCTCGGCTATGGTCTCGTGGTCGGTTTGCAGGGCACGGGCGACACGCTGCGCAATGCGCCTTTCACCGAGCAATCGGTGTCCTCCATGCTGGATCGCCTCGGCGTCAATGTGCGCAACAGCGCGCTGCGCACGCGCAATCTCGCCGCGGTGATGGTGACGGCGGCGCTGCCGCCCTTCGTCGGCTTCGGCTCGACGATCGATGTGACCGTGTCGGCGATGGGCGACGCCACCTCGCTGATGGGCGGCACGCTGCTGCTGACGTCGCTCACCGGCATCGACGGCAATGTCTATGCGATCGCGCAAGGACCGATCGCAGTCTCGGGCTTCGCCGTCGGCGGCCAGAACGAGACGCTGACTCACGGCGTCGCGACAGTGGGGCGCGTGCCCAATGGCGCGACGATCGAGCGCGACGCCCCGCGTCCCTCCGGCGACAATGGCGCGCTGGTGCTGGAGCTGCGCAATCCGGATTTCGAGACCGCGGTGCGCATCGCCGACGCCATCAATCGTTACACGCAAGGAAAATATCGTCAGCGGCTGGCGCGCGAGCGCGACGAGCGCAGCGTCGCGCTGACGGCGACGCGCGGCGGCGCGACGCGGCTGCTCGCAGAAATCGGCGAATTGCGCGTCGAGCCGAGCACGCCCGCGCGTGTCGTCATCGACGAGCGCACGGGCACGGTGGTGATCGGCCAGGACGTGAAGATTTCGCCGGTGGCGTTGACGCATGGCGGCCTCACCGTGCGCATCAATGAGACGCCGGAGGTCTCGCAGCCGGCGCCTTTCTCCAATGGCAGGACGACGGTCACGACCCAGACGCGCATCACCGCGACCGAGGAGGTCGGCGGCGTCGCGACGCTGGAGGGGCCGACCTTGCGCACGCTGGTGCGCGGGCTCAATCAAATCGGCCTCAAGCCGACCGGCATCATCTCGATCCTGCAGGCGATCAAGACCGCGGGCGCCCTACAGGCGGATCTCGTCATTCAATGACGTGAAATCTCAATGCGGTCGGCTGGTTCGCAAGGCGCTCTCCAGCGCCATGATCACCGGTATGATGGCGGCCTTCTCACGTTGCGCGGCGGCGTAGAGTTCGTCGCCGGCCTCCTGCTCGATCCGCTGCAGCGACTCGAGCTGACGCTCGAGGCATTCGAGCAGCGTCGCCGCGTCGACGCGCTCGAGCGTGAGCGAGAGCTCGATCTGATCGCCCATTCGGTCCTCCGCTATGCGCATGGTTTCCCCGCCTAATCTGGGAGAGAGAGGCTCCCGGCGGTAGGGGCGTCGATGCGCATGATCATGGCGCCGGCGAGCAGGCTCGCTTTCCGGCCCATCCGCGAAGCGACCGCGGCGCGATTGCGGATTGGCGCGACTTCAAAGATAATCGCCGAGACGCTCGAGCGTGGGCGTTCCGACCAACCGAGGGCCTCGGCCCGACCGGCGAATCTGATTGAGGCCCCTCAAAGGGAATTCGAGCGCTCTTGCCGCTCCCGCTCTCAGGCTCGCCCAAGCGAGTGAGAGAGAACAAAAATGGCAAAGAATTCTCTGATCGCCCTATTGCAAGAAAAGCTCGACGCGGCGCGCCGGGAATTGCGCTCGGCGGCCGTCGATTTCGAGGTTTCGGACGAGCAGCTGCTCGACCTGCGCGCCAGCGCGCGGCAACTCCTCCTAGAGCTCAAGGAACAGGATCGTCGGGCCGCGCAGAAAGGTCTGCTCGCCTCGTTGAAATTCTGGTGAGTCGCGGCGGGCGCGGCCGAAAATCCCTCTCATGGGCTAGTAAGCCGCCCCGACTTGCATTTAAATGCGCGACATGATCCTCGGCGACCGCGAATAATCGAAACGCTCAGTGACGATGTGCAGGCTGCCGGATCACGAGGAAACGACCATGAAGCTCAGAACCGCCGCTCTCACGCTTGCTTTCGGCGGCGCTCTTTTCGCCTCGACGCTGGCTCGTGCCGACGATCGGCTCGATCGGGCCTCCCATCACGTCGAGGAAGCGATCACTCAGGTCAAGCTGAAGGACACCGGGCTGGTCGCCTATCACGCCGATCTCGCGCTCGAAAAGGCCGAGTCCCTGCAGAAATTCCAGCCCGACGCGCATCTCGCGGCTGCGATCGACCATTTGAAAGCGGCGATCGAGGAGGCTCGCCAAAATCATCTCGCGCCCGCCGGCGATCATGTGAAGGCGGCTGACGCCGAGCTCAAGCAGGTCGCCAAGTAAGTTCGATCTGATTTCGAACCCTCGGCGCGGGCGCGCGTTCCACCTCCCCTCGAGGGAGGTGGAACGCTGAAGGCGCCCGGGCAGGGGCGTTTCCGCCATGTCTTTGCCGTGCAGAACCGCTTCCTGAGGGAAGCGGCGGAAAGATCGTCGGCCATGCCGGCCGCGACGCTGCCGATCCAAAATGGCGGCGCGCTCGCGCTCCTCTATAGCGCCATCGTCTCATTTTCGCGCTCGCCCGGCCCGGTCGCTTTGCGCTCGATCCTCCTCTTCACGAAAAAGCTTGACAGCCTCGCTGCAGATTCTCGAAATCTGTGCCATTTATGTCACAGAAAAGTAGATCGATGACAAATATATTGCAAAATACATTAGTCTATATTTGAGGATTTAGTATAGATTATCTTGAAATAGTTCGGGCAGACTACTCGGGCTTCTTGTGTGGAACTAGGCAAAATCCGGCGCTGGCGCTCTCGCCACTATTTGATCACAACTCGCCCTTAGCGCAGGTCTACTCGATAGCGCCGTCCGAGCTCGGCCGGCCGTCGGGAGAGAAACGGCATGGGGGATAGCGCATTGAAACAATGGATCATCGGAGCGGCGATTGTTGCAGGTTCGACGACGGCGGCGTGCGAATCCTGGGCCGGGCAATCCGGGGCAGGACAATCCTGGGTGGGTAAGGCCTCTTACTACGGCTATCATGGCCGGACGGCGAGCGGAGGCCGTGTGGGGGCGTTGACGGCGGCCCATCGCAGCCTTCCCTTCGGCTCGCAGGCGCGCGTGACCAATCTCGGCAATGGCCGTTCGGTGGTCGTCACGATCAATGATCGCGGTCCTTTCGTGCGCGGAAGAGTGATCGACGTCTCGGTCCATGCCGCGCAATGTCTCGGCTTTCGATCGGCGGGCCTCGCCCGAGTGAAGGTCGAGCGCGTCGCGGGCGAGTAGGGCGCGTGATCGGAGCCGAAGCGAAGACACGCGCTATTGCTTTGGATTCCCGATCGCTCGCCGCGCGAGCGGCGCGATGATGCGCCTCTCGGGAGCGAGTTTTCGTCCCCTCGCGCGCATCCGCCGCGAGCTATGGTAAACGCGGACTTCTCAATTGGCCGCAAACACAGGAGTTTGGCTTAGGCAAATGTTAAATCGCCTCGCCTATAGAGGAGGGGTCGAGTGATCGTGAGAGTATGCGAGTAACAAAATGACCGAGACGCATCGTCCGCGTGTCAAATATGTCATCGGCCCCGATGGCAGCCCCTTGACCGTCGCGGATCTGCCGCCGCCCACGACCAAGCGCTGGGTGATACGCCGCAAGGCCGAAGTGGTCGCGGCGGTGCGCGGCGGACTGCTCTCCCTCGAGGAGGCCTGCACCCGCTACACGCTGACGGTGGACGAGTTTCTGAGCTGGCAGATGTCGATCGACCAGCATGGCCTCGCCGGTCTGCGGACCACCCGTCTGCAGCAGTACCGCATGTGATTTCGGCGCCCGGAACGGCGCTTCTATTAAAAACGAAGAGCCGGCGCGCCTCGGAAGGCGGCCGGCTCTTCGTCGTTTCAGGGCCTTTTCTCGCCGTCCGATCCGACGTCAGCTCTCGCTGTCGGCGCGGCCGCGCAAAGTCTCGGCGAGACGTCCGCGCTCGAACAGCAGCACGACGACGAGCGCGAACAGCAGCGGGATGATGAGATAGAGCAGGCGGAACACCAGGAGCGCCGTGAGCACTTTGAGCCGCGGCACATCCGGCATGGCCTTGATGAAGATGAGCTCGAATACGCCGAGTCCGCCGGGCGCATGGGAGACGAGCGCGGCCGAGAAGGACAGGAGGAAAGTGCCGAGCACGACGATATAGGGCGTGCTGCTGCCCTCCGGCAGAGCGAAATAAATAATGCCGGCGGCGCCGATCAGTTCCAGAGGCGCGGCGAACATTTGCCGTATCATGACCTCGGGCCGCGGATACATCACATGGATCTTGCCGAGATCGATCGGCTTGAAATGCATCAGCGAGCCGATGACATAGAGCGCCACGGCGCCGAGGCAGGAGAGCCCGATGATCAGCGCCGTATGCTCATTGGTGAGCATGTCCGGCAACATGCCGGAGAGACGGCCGAGCAGGCTCGGCTGATAGGTCAGCAATAGGCCGGTGAGCAGCACTGTGCCCAGGCCGAAAGTGTAGGAGCACAGCACCACCAGCACAGCCACCTGGCCAGCGGTCAGGCCCTTGGTGGAATAGGCCCGGTAGCGCACCACCGCCCCAGAAAACACCGATGCGCCGATATTGTGCGACAGCGCGTAAGTGGTGAAGGAGCACAGAGAGATGAAGGTCATCGAGATGTGCTTCACGCCGAGGTGGAGCAGAGCGATGCGGTCGTACCAGGCGAGCGCCGCATAGGCGAGCAGAGAGCAGAAGCCGGCCGCGATCCAATGTGAGACCGAAATGGCCCGAAGATCGGCCCAGACCTCTTCGCCGACAGATTCGCCACGAAATTCGCCATAGAGAAGATAGAAAGAGGCGATGACCGCCGCCAGCCCGACGAGAGGCCAGACATATTCCAAAATTTTTTTCATGGGGCGCTGCGAGTTCGGCGCTCCCGGTGCGGAGCGCGCGCACTCACTGGCATGGCCGCGCTGCGACCGCAAGCCTGAAAGCCGGCTGAGACTTGTCCGCCGCGCTCCGAGGATGGAGGAAGCCGCCGAGCCGGAGGCAGGCTCGACGCCCTGCGGGCGATCGAGCGTCGCCGCTCTCCCGGCCGAGGCGCAAAACCGTCACACCCGCCGTTCGACGACCATGTCGATGATTCGGTCGCCGCCGCGGTCGCGGGCCTCCTGGCCCTGCGCCTTGGTCAGCTCCTCGGCCGCATCTTTCATATGAGTCTCCGCCTCGACCAGCTGGTCCTGGAGGTCGGCGACGGAGCGCAGAAGATTGTCGCGGCGCGTGCGCGCGGCGCGCGCATAGGTCGGATAGGCGAAATGATTGGGGTCGCTGATATTGGCCCGCTGCTCCTCGTGAGCGATCTCGCGATCGAGATCGCCGGTCATACGGGTGAATTCGGCGATCATCGTCTGAAGCTGCGCCACGCGGCGCCGGCACTCTTCGGCGTGAAAACGTTTCAGCCGAACCAAGGCATCTCGCGACTTCATGACATTACTCTCCAGCACAAGTTACTAGACGATACATGCGAACTCGGTCGCTTTATCCGCGAGACGAGCGGAAATATGGCGCAAGGAGGTTGCTCGAGTGTTACTGCGCCGCGAATTCTCGTCGCTCACCAAAAAAGCGCCGTAATTTCAATCATTCCGCTCGGCTGTCGGGTGACTGCGCCCTATATGCCCGCGTGTGCGATCAGCCAGTTCGCGAATGGAGGAGGCGAAGATGAGACGCGCCCTTGCAATCATTGCGGCGGCCACTGTCGCCGCGCTTTTTTCAGCGTCGTCGACGGCGGCGGATCAGGTCGGAACGCACAAGGTCCTCATGCCGGACGATCTGCGCTTTACGGCAGCGCCGGCGTCTCTGCCGGCTGGGGCGGAGGCCGCCGTGCTTTTCGGCGATCCGACGAAAGAGGGGCTGTTCGTCATGCGGCTGAAGGCGCCGCAGGGCTATCGAATTCCGCCGCATATGCATCCGAAGGCGGAGGTAGTGTCGGTCGTCTCCGGGCGGATGCGGCTCGGCCTCGGCGCCGCCGCCGATCGCGCCAGCGTCGAGGAGCTTCCGCCGGGCGCCTTTTCGATCATGCCGCCGGGCGTGGCGCATTACGCCTTCTTCGACCAGGAGACGGTGATTCAGATCGACGGCATGGGGCCTTGGGCGATCGATTACGTCAATCCGAAGGACGATCCGCGCAATCAGATCGCGCCGGCGCAGAGGTGAGGCGGTTGTCTCCCTTCGCCGAAAGCGTATGATCGTCGCGAGAGGTCTGACGCCGCTCAGGCCGGCTGCTCGTCCAGCGCCTTCTCCTTGCGGTCGGCCCCGCCGAGCCGGCGATAGACGAAAGCCGGCGCCGGCAGCAGCGACTCGTTCTGCCCGAGCGCGGCGAATTCCTCGTGATGCGCCGAGCGATGGCAGGCCGGATCGGTCGCCGCCGCATCGCCGGTGACGGCCAGCGCCTGGCAGCGGCAGCCGCCATAATCGACCCCGCGCTTGTCGCAGCTGCGGCAGGGCTCCTGCATCCATTCCTCGCCGCGGAAGGCCTCGAAGGCCGCGCCATTGCGCCAAATGTCGCCGAGAGGGCGCTGGCGCACATTATCGAAGGAGAGGCCCGGCAGCGTCTGCGCGGCGTGGCAGGGCAGCGCCTTGCCGGAGGGCGTCACCACCATGATGCTGCGGCCCCAGCCGCCCGTGCAGGCCTTGGGGCGCGAGGCGTAATGGTCGTGGATCACGAAATCGAAATTGAGCACGCCCTGCAGGCGCTTCTTCGCCTCTTCCACAATGCCGACAGTGGCGAGGAATTTCTCGCGCGTCGGGATCAGCGCGGCGCGGTTCACCTCCGCCCAGGCGTAATATTGAATATGCGCCACCTCGAGCCGCTGCGCCCCGACCTCCACCGCGAAATCGATGATCTGCGGCAGATGGTCGATGTTCTGGCGATGGATCGGCGCATTGATGGTGAGCCCGAGGCCCAATTCCCGCGCCCAGCGCGCGACATCGCGCTTCTTGGCGACGCCGCCCTCATAGCCGGAAATATGGTCCGAGCTTTCGGGGACCACATCCTGCACCGAGACCTGCACATGATCGAGGCCGATCTCGGCGAGATGCGCCAGACGCTCGCGCGTCAGCAGCACGGCGGAGGTCACGAGATTTGTGTAGAGGCCGGCGTCGACGGCGTGGGCGAGAATCTCCTCGAGATCGCGGCGAATGGTCGGCTCGCCGCCCGAGAGATGCAATTGCAGCGCGCCGATGGAGGCGGCCTGCCGAAACACGTCGCCCCATTCGCCGGAGGTCAGCTCCGTATTGGCGCGCTCGAGATCGAGCGGATTGGAGCAATAAGGGCATTGCAGCGGGCAGCGATGCGTCAGCTCGGCGAGCAATCCCGCCGGGCCGCGCTCGAAAGGCGCATAGGATTTCGCCGTCTGCGAGAGAGGAGGCGGCGAAAACGCGTCCGGCCCGTCGCGCAGCAGGCGCTTGTCGGCGAGGCCCTGAAGCAGCTCGAGCACATCCGTCTGGATCACCTCGACGGGCGCCGAATAGGTCTGCGCGAGACGCTGCGAAATCTCGGCGACGCTGGCGACGCCATCGACATGGCCGAGCACGGCGAGACCGATCGGGTCGAGCTCATAGGCGCGTTCCGGCGCGAGGATCACCTTGCGCTGTCGCACGACATCCTCGTGCAGGCGTGAATAGCGCGTGAAGGCCGGGCGAGAGTCGGCGGTTATCAGCCAGCGGGTGCGGACGTCGGTCATGGCGTTCCTTTTGCGCATCCTTTTAACATATTCGCAGCGAACCTCACATCACCCCATCTGGACCGTGACAGCGTAGAGCCGCGAGGAAAAAGGCTTCGGCCCGTTCGATCGCCTCGCGTTCGATCCGGCGTTCCGTCGGTCGCAGCGAGTTTCGAGCGGAGGCGAATTCCGCGTCGATAAACGCTGCGAGCACGGGGTCGACTGGGCCGGTTCCCATCTCGCTCGATCGCGACTTTTCCACGAGCAGAGCCTCCACAATGGCCGCAACCTCAGCCGGCGGATCGCATTGCGCCATCAGCTCCTGGAATCGCATCGGCGCGATCCGTTCATTCGGATAAAGGCGCAGCCAGCGGAGCGCGGCCGCCGGGCGCAGAGCGTAGAATAGCTTTTTGCGACGCACATTCTTGTCGTCGCTGAAATAGGCGCGACGATGGCGTTCGCCGAGGTGCAGGTAATGATAGGCGATGCGCTCTCGATCGACTGTCTCGCGCGCGAGCGTCAGAAACGCATCGGCGAATTCCCGATCACGGCGGTAGTCGATCGGCGAGGTGAGCCATTCGATGACGACAGCGTTGCCCTTGAGCAGAAGTTGCAGGGCCTTTCCGAGGTCCCATCCGTTCACGTCGAAAATTTCGTCGAGAGGCGTTTCGATCACATCGCGCTTGCGCCAAGGCGATAGATAATCCGCCGAGCGACGAATATAGATGAAGCGGCAATCATAATCGCTGTCGGGCGAGGGAAAGCCCCAAGCCCGGCTGCCGCTCTCCACGGCCAAGGGAATCGCGACTCGTTCGGCGATTTGCAGATCGTCGAGCCGCTTCTGAATTTTTTCGACTATCCCGGGGTCCAACTGGTTATTTCGTCTGCGGCGTGAACGCGCCGGGCGGGATGAGGCCGGTCACATAGGCCTGATGGAGCGCGTCGAGCTGCGCCCATAGCACGTCGCATTTGAAGCGCACGGCGCCGACGCAGGCCTCCTGCTCCGCCCGCGTATAGGCGTGCTGGAGAATATACGACAATGCGAAATCGCTGTCGCGCGGCGCCTGGGCGAGGCGGCGCTTGAAATAGGCCATCACGGAATCGTCGACGAAATCGTAATTCTCGAGCATTCCCGCGATGCGCTCGCGATGGATCGCCGGCGCGAACAGCTCCGTCAGCGATGACGCCACCGCTATGACCAGTGGCTGCTCGACGACGAAGCGCACATAGGCTTCGACGGCGAATTTCGTCGCCGGCAATGCGCCCTTGCGCGAGGTGACATAGTCGCGCGGGAGGCCGAGCCCGTCGGTGAGCACGAGCCAGCGCTCTATGCCGCCGCCTTCCTCGCCCAATCCGTCGTGATCGTGGATGCGATGAATCCATTCACGCCGCAATTCGCGGTCGTGCACGCGGCTCATAAAGGCGGCGTCCTTGCGCGGCACCGCCTCTTGATAGCAATAGCGGTTGAGCGCCCAGGCCTGCACCTGGCCTTTGTTCAGCTTTCCGCCATGCAGCATCTTATGGAAGGGATGCTTGTCGTGATAGCGCTCCTCGCCGACGGCGCGGATCGCCGCTTCGAACGCCTCCTTCGACAAAGGAGGAGCGTCGTGCCACTCGGCCGTCGAGAAGTCGTTCATAGCGTCACCTCCATGCCGTCCGCGCCGATCTCCCATCCGGCCGCATTCACTACGGCGCGCTCCTTGGAGGAGGCGTCGAGCGTCGGATTGGAGTTGTTGATGTGCACATAGATTTTGCGCGCGACGGACAGATCCTCGAAGGCTTTCATCGAGCCGTCCTCGCCGCTCATATTGACATGGCCCATGCGCGAGCCGGTCTTGCCGAGCAATCCTTGCTCGATCATCTCATTCTCATGGAACAAAGTTCCATCGAAGAAGACGAGGCTCGCGCCGCGCAGACGTTCCTTCAGCGGCTCGTCGATGTTCGCGCAGCCGGGAATATAGAAGCAGCTCTTGCCCGTCGCCGTCTCGATGATCTCGACGCCGAGCGTGTCGCCAACTTGCGTGCCGAAACCCGCGACGCTCTTGTCCTCGAGCCAGAGCGCGATCTTGCCATGCACGGGAAACGCCTTCACCGCAAGGCCGAGATCGATGCCGGCTCCACGCAGCGGGATCGCCTCGTCGAAGGGAAATTCGACGCGCGTCACCAGCTCGGGGACGAGAATATCGAAGATGCGATTGCCGGCGAGCACATTCAATATGCGCCCGGAGGAATAGATAGAGAAAGCCTGCGCCTCGCGAAGATTCAAGAGGCCGGCGACATGGTCCACGTCGCCATTGGTCAGCACGACGGATTTGATCGGGCTCGCGCGCAATCCGTCCTGCGGGCCGGGCGAGAGCTGCGGCGCCTGCGCAATCTGCTGGCGCAAATCCGGCGAGGCGTTGAGCAGCACGAAATCGACGCCATTGGCGCTGACCGCGAGCGAGGATTGCGTGCGCGCCGAAAAGCCGGGCTTGCCCTCGCGCACGGCGCGGCAATTGGCGCAATTGCAGTTCCATTGCGGGAAGCCGCCGCCGGCGCCCGATCCGAGTATTTTGATGAACATGACGCGAACCGCGACGGCGCCGCTTTTTTAAGGCGCTGTCTCTCCTCTCGAGCCGACGTTCTAGAGCGAAATCGCCTCCGTTCGAAGCGCTGTTTCGCTCCCCTCCCGATCTTTGTTTATTTTTCCCGACGCTCGCGCGTCGGAAGGCGGCATTTTCGGCCGCGCGCCACTATGTCCAGGCGGCGGCGGGACGGCAAGCGCCAGATGGTCGCACGCCCTGCTCTAGCCGGCGGCCCGCATCGGCGGCGCGCTCGCCTGCAGCGCGCGCGCCAGGGAGTCGTAGATGCGCGGATCTTCCGATTGCGAGACGTTGAAGCGCAGATAATCGCGCGCCGTCTGGCCGAGGCTGAAGGCGTTGCCGGGTGCGAGCACGATTCCCTCCGCGAGGCAGAGCCGCGCGATCTGCGAGGCGTCGGCCTCGTCCGGCAGGCGCGCCCAGACGAACATGCCGGCCTTGGGCTCGACGAAGGGCGTGATCCCGAGCGCTTCGAGACGGCGGATCGTCGCCGTCCTCGCCCCGGCGAGACGCGCGCGCAGCGCCTCGAGATGGCGGCGATAGCCGCCGTCTTTCAGTAGCGCCAGCGCGATCTCGGCCGAGAGGCGCGGGCTGCCGAATTGCGTGGCGAGGCCGATATCGGCGATCTGCTCGATCCAATCGGGGCGGGCGGCGATATAGCCGCAACGCGCCGCGGCGGAGAGGGTCTTGGAGAAGCTGCCGATCTGAATGACGTTGCGGAGTCCGTCGAAAGCGGCGAGGCGAGGGGTCGGCGCGGTTTCGAAATCGGCGAAAATATCGTCCTCGACGATGATGAGGCCGGCGGGCTCGGCGAGCGCCATCAGCCGATGCGCCGTCGTCGAGGAGATGGCGGCGCCGGTCGGATTATGGACGGCGGCATTGGTGAGATAGAGGCGTGGCCGCTTTTGCGCGAGGCTTTGCGCGAAAATCTCGAGATCGGGGCCGTTCGGCGTCATCGGCACGCCGACGATGTCGGCGCGATGCGCCTGCAGCAGAGCGCGGAAATTGAAATAGCAGGGATCGTCGATCAGCACAGTGTCGCCGGGCTCGATCAGAAAGCGGCAGACGAGGTCGATCGCCTGCGTTCCCGAGCCGGTCAGCAGAATCTGATCGGGCGCGGCGGGTATGTCCCGCTCGCCGAGGCGGCGGGCGATGAAGCCGCGCAGCGGAGCGAGGCCGAGCGGTTCGGAATAATCGGCGAGGGAGGCGGCGCTCCCCCGCGCCACGGCTTTCAGCGCCCGGCGCAGCGCCGCCTCGGGCATCCATTCGGCCGGCAGCCAGCCGCAGCCGGGGCGGAGCATTCCCTCGCCGGCCTCCAGCGATTGACGCGACATCCAGAGCGGATCGACCTCGCGATCGAGGCGCGGGCCGATCTTGCCCAGCGCCAGCGGCGCGAGCGGCGCTGAGACATAAAAGCCGGAGCCGGGGCGGGATTTTATGACGCCCTCGGCGGCGAGCCGCTCATAGGCCTCGACCACTGTGGAGACGGAGACGCCCATCGACCGCGCCGCTTGCCGCACCGAGGGGAGGCGCGCGCCGGGCGTCAGCTGGCGCGCCGCGATTCGCTCGCGGATCGTCGTCATCACCAGCTCGATCCGTCGGGGAGGCGAGGATGTTTTGGTCAAGCGTATCGCCTTTCATCCCAGCACAGTTCACGGATACTGTCGAAACAGTTTACGAAAATTGTATCCATCTGTCTCTGGCCGAGCAAGGGGTTCTGTCCGATCCTTCGCCGATGAGGAAAGGATGTTTCGATATGGATAGGACGACGGAGGGCTGGCTGAACGGCGCGCTCGGGGTGTTGATTTTCAGCGGATCGCTGCCGGCGACGCGCGTCGCCGTCGCGGGCTTCGATCCTTTGTTTCTGACGGGCGCGCGGGCTTCGATCGCCGGGCTGATCGCGCTCTGCCTGCTGGCCCTCTTCCGTGAGAGCAGGCCGAGCCGTAATGAGCTTCTCTCGCTCGTCGGCGTGGCTTTGGGCGTGGTGGTCGGTTTTCCGCTGCTCAGCGCGCTGGCGCTGACGCGCATGACCTCGGCCCATTCGCTCGTCTTCGTCGGGCTGCTGCCCTTGGCGACGGCGGCTTTCGGCGTGCTGCGCGGCGGCGAGCGGCCGCGGCCGGGCTTTTGGCTCTGCGCGCTCGCCGGCGGCGCGCTCGTCGCCGGCTTCGCCTGGAGGCGGGGCGACGGCGCGATCTCCTCGGGCGACCTTCTGATGCTCGGCGCGATCTTCGTCGCGGGCTTCGGCTATGCCGAAGGAGGGCTGCTGTCGCGCCGGCTCGGCGGCTGGCGGGTGATCTGCTGGGCGCTGGCGCTCTCGCTGCCGGCGATGCTCGTCTGGACCGTCGTCAGCGCGCCGGAGGGGCTGCTCGCCGCGCCGCCGCGCTCCTGGGTCGCGCTCGCCTATGTGGCGCTGTTCAGCATGTTGATCGGCTTCGTCTTCTGGTATCGCGGGCTGGCGCTGGGCGGCATCGCCGCCGTCGGGCAGCTGCAGCTGCTCCAGCCGCTGCTCGGACTCGGTCTCGCCGCTCTGTTCCTCGGCGAGACCGTGGAGCTCTCTCTCGTTTTCGTCACTGTCGGCGTCGTCGCCGCTGTGGCGGGGGCGAAGGCCCTCGCAAAATAGCCGCGTCAGGCGCCTTGCGCCTTCTCCGCCTCCTGCCGCTCCAGCTCCTTGTAGCGCTTCACGCCGAAGGGAATGGCGGCGAGATAGGCGAGGCTCGCCAGCACCAGCGTCTCCATCGGATAGATGGCGAGCAGCAGCGCCGTGACGCCGACGCAGAACAGCACGAGAATGACATATTCGCGCGGGATGCGGCCGATGCGTTTGCCGGAGAAATGCGGAATGCGGCTCGCCATCAGAAAGGCGATGGTCAGCACATAGACGATGAAGAGCGGAACCAGCGCCTTTGAGCCGGGCAGCTCGGCGACCGAGAGATGGAGATAGAGCGGCAGCAGAACCGCCACGGCGCCGGCCGGCGCTGGCATTCCGACGAAGAAGTCCGAATGCCAGGCGGGCCGGCCGGGCTCGTCCACGGTGACGTTGAAGCGGGCGAGGCGCAGCGCGCAGGCGATGGCGAAGACCAGCGCCGCGAACCAGCCGAGCCCTTTGATCTCGTGCAGCGACCAGAGATAGAGCAGAAGCGCCGGCGCGACGCCGAAATCGACGAAATCGGCGAGCGAGTCGAGCTCCGCGCCGAAGCGCGACGTGCCTTTGAGCGCGCGCGCGATGCGGCCGTCGAGCCCGTCCAGCACGGCGGCGGCGATGACGGCGGTCACGGCTGTGTCGAACTTGCCTTCCGTGGCGTAGCGTATGGCGGTGAGGCCCATGGAGAGCGCCAGAAGCGTCACCAGATTGGGCAGCACCACGCGGATCGGAATGTTGCGGAAGCGCAGGCGGCGCCGTTCGGAGGGCGACAATTGCGCGTCCCGGCCCTCGGGGCCGGCGTCGAAGGACGAAGGTTCGGTCATTGGGGTGGCCTTTGTCGCGGCGACGGCTCAGCCGGCCTTGAAGCTCAGAGGGGCGGCGGTGGAGTTCACATCGGCGAGGATCGTCTCGCCGGCGATGGCGCGCGAGCCCACGGCGACGCGGGGCTTGGCGGCGGTCGGCATATAGACGTCGACGCGCGAGCCGAAGCGGATGAGGCCGAAACGGTCGCCGACGCCGATCGGCTGGCCGTCCTGCACGAAGCAGACGATGCGCCGCGCCACCAGGCCGGCGATCTGCACCACGCCATAGCGGCCGGAGGGCGCGTCGATGACGATGCCGTTGCGCTCATTGTCCTCGCTCGCCTTGTCGAGATCGGCGTTGAGGAAGATGCCGGGCTTATAGGCGACTTTGCTGATGCGGCCGGTGATGGGCGCGCGGTTCACATGCACGTCGAAGACGCTCATGAAGATCGAGACGCGCTGCATCGGCTCCGCGCCGAGGCCGAGCTCGGCCGGCGGCAGGAAGAAGCCGATGGAGCAGACGACGCCGTCGGCCGGAGACACCACGAGCCCCTCGCGCAAGGGCGTGAGGCGCTGCGGATCGCGGAAGAAATAGACGCACCAGCCGGTGGCGATGAAGCCCACCCAGCCGAGCGTCGAGGATATCCAGTGCAGCAGCAGAGCGGCGATGGCGAAGGCGGCAATGAAAATATAGCCTTCCGGATGGATCGGGACGAGCGATTTGCGGACCGATTCGAGGATCGACATGGATGAGAGGCTCCGAATGCGGCCCGTCGCCGCAGGCGGGGCGAGTTTTGCCATTTTGCGGCGCGAAAGTCACGCGGGCGGGGCGCCTGCGCCCTTGCCCCTGCGGCGGATTCACGACAGATAGGCGCGGTCGAAGCCCAATGGGGCCGACAGCCCCTCGGGGAGGAAACATGAAAGACAATATTCGCAACGGAACGGCTCTCGCCATAGCGGCGGTCTCTCTCGCGCTCGCCGGCGCCGTGACGACGGCCATGGCGGCGACGCCCGGCAAGGTGCAATGCATCGGCGCCAACGCCTGCAAGGGCAAGAGCGACTGCCACAGCCCCAAGAACGCCTGCAAGGGCATGAACGCCTGCAAAGGCAAGGGCTGGTCCTTCGTCGAATCCGAGGACGCCTGCAAGGCCGCCGGCGGTCGTACGCTGAACTGATCGAAGCCGGGAGGGCGGCGCCCTCCCGCGCAACCTGCGCGTGCCGCGCCGGCGAGAGCGGGACGGCTGCTCGGGCGTGGTTTCAAAAGAGCGAGCCTCGGCTCGCTTTTCTCGCGTCAGCGTCCGCAGGATGCGCTAGACTCTTTTGTTTTGACGCGTTTCCAATGCCGAACCGGCGTCGACTTCGGCTGGAAGCGCTATCATTTCCCGCGCGGCCGCATCGTGCGCCGGCGCACATGCCGCATCGGCCGCGGGAGAGCGTCGCCGCCCAATGTCCCGCAAGCGCCTTCTGATTCTCGCCCATGCGCCCTCGCGCAATACGCGGCTTCTGCGCGACGCCGCGCTGGCCGGGACGCGCGAGATCGATGGCGTGGAGACGATCGTCCGGGCGCCGCTCGAAGCGACGCCCGAGGATGCGCTGGCGGCGGACGCCATCATTCTGGGGACGACCGAAAACCTCGGCTATATGAGCGGGGCGCTGAAGGATTTTTTCGACCGCAGCTATTATCCCTGCCTCGAGCGCACGCAGGGCCGCCCTTACGCGCTCTATATCCGCGCCGGCAATGACGGCGCCGGCGCGCGCCGCAGCGTCGAGAGCGTCGCGACCGGCTTGCGCTGGCGCAGCGTGCAGGAGCCGCTCATCTTGCGCGGGGAATGGCGGGAGGAATTCGTCGATGCCGCCCGCGAGCTCGCAATGGCGATGGCCGCGGGGCTGGAGGCGGGGGTGTTTTGAAGGAGCCCGTGGTCGCCAATTCTGGCGCGCGGCTATCTTTCGTCGCGGGTTCCCGATATATTCGCGCATCTATTTTCGAAAGGCGCGACTTTGCGTTCGGGAGTTGTCATCGGCGGCGTCGCTGCGTCGGCGCCGTTTCCTTGCGGCGCTTTCCCCCACGGTCGATGAGCCATGGCGGAGGAAGAGCCGAGCATCGAATCTTTCGGCCACGGCCTGGGGCCGAGACGCGTGGAGAGCCCGCGCAAGCGATCGCTGCATATCGAACGCGAAGGCATAGCGAAATATGGCCACGGCCTCGGACCGCGCCCGGCGCCGCCGCCGCGGCCGGAGACGCCTGTCGGCGATTCTCTGCATCTCGCGTCGGAGCAGGCGTGGCCACTCGCCGTCGCGCTGATCGCGCTCGGCGCGATCTCGATCGGAATTTTCACGCTGGCGCAGACCATCGATCGCCAAATCTGCTCTGCCGATCCGCGGCGCGATTGCGAGCGCGGCAGCGATGCCGGCGGAGGTGGCGGCGGAGGCGGGAGCGGTGCAGGCGGGTCGGGCTTCCACGCTCATTACGGCGGATTCGGGGGGAGCGGCGGCTTCTATTCGGGCGGCTCGTGAGGCAGCGTCGCATCGCGGCGCGGCTATCTTTCGGTCATTCGCTTTGCTAACCTCGCGGCGAGACATTTCCGAGAGGATTACATTGCCAGCAGACCTCGCCTCCGGCCTCCTGTCCTTCGCCGCCTATTTTCTCGGGACGATCGCTTATTGCGCGGCTTTCTGCGTTGTCTACACGCGGCTCACGCCGCATTGCGAATTCGACCTCATCGTCAATGCGCACAACGCCTCCGCCGCCATCGCCTTCGGCGGCAGCCTCATCGGCTTCGCCATCGCGCTCGCCGGCGCCGTGCACAATACGCAATCGGGGCTCGAATTCATCATCTGGGGCTTCGTCGCCTTCGCCACGCAGATCGTCGCCTATCTTCTCGCGCGGCTCGCGCATCCGGGGCTCTCGCAGGCGATCGAGCAGAACGCCATCGCCGCGGCGGTCTGGCTCGGCGCCGTCTCCATTTCGGCGGGCGTGCTCAGCGCCGCCTGCATGAGCCCTTGAGAGGCGCCCATGGCCGAGCCGCCCCGCAAGGAATTCGGACGCCGCGGGCTTGCGCCGCCCGTCGTCACTCATGCGCCCGAGGGGCTCCCCGGCGGCGCGAACGGACCTTTCGGGAGCCGCAAGCGCACGATCGCCATTGCGGCGATCGCCGTCGGCTCGTTGTCGATCGGGACCTATGCGGCGATCGAAAATTCCCATTGGCGCGATTGCGCCGAGGAAGGCGATCGGGAGCGGCAGGAGGAATGCCGCCGATCGCATAGCCATGGCGGCTCTTCCGGCGGTCATTCCTATTCGAGCGGCTCGTCCTCCTCGTCCTCGCACGTTTCCTCGGGCGAGAGTTCGGGACATTTGGGCGCGGCGTCCTCCGGCCATGCCGTCGCCTTCGGCGGTTTCGGCAATTTCGGCGGATTCGTCAGCAGCGGTCACGGCGGCGGCTCATGAGGCGCGAGCCTTCGCCGCCGCGGCCGGACTTCGTCGAAGAGGCGCGGAAAATCGGCTTTCGATATGCGCAGGCCGACGGCGAGCCCTATTGGGACGAGTCGGCGCGCTATGCCTTTTCGATGCGCGAGATCGAGGAGGATATCGAAACCGCGACCGCCGATCTTTCCGCGCTCTGCGAGGATGTCGTCGCGCGCTTGGTGAGAGACGAGCAGGCGCTGGAGCGCTTGCGCGTTCCGCGTCACGCATGGAGCCTCATCGCCGAGAGCCATGCGCGCCGCGACGCCTCGCTCTATGGGCGTTTCGATTTCTCCTATGACGGAGAGGGGCCGCCGAAGCTGCTCGAATATAACGCCGACACGCCGACGAGCCTGTTCGAATCCGCGGTCGTGCAATGGTTCTGGCTCGAGCAGATGATCGCGCGCGGCCATTTGCCGAAAGGAGCGGATCAGTTCAATTCGCTGCATGACCGCCTGATCGCGCGCTGGCGCGAGATCGCTGGCGGCGCTCCCGTGCATTTCGCCTGCATGACGCAGAGCGTCGAGGATCGCGGCAATGTCGCCTATCTCGCCGATTGCGCGGCGCAGGCGGGCTCCTGGACGGCGCGCATCGACATGCGCGACATCGGCCTTTCCGGCGAGATTTTCGTCGATCGCTCGGGACGGCGCGTCGAGCGATTGTTCAAGCTCTATCCTTGGGAATGGATGTTCGCCGACGCTTTCGGCAAATCGGCGGCGATGGGGGCGACGCGTTTCGTCGAGCCGCCGTGGAAGGCCATTCCCTCGAGCAAGGGATTTCTCGCTTATCTGTGGGAGGCGGCGCCCGGTCATCCCAATCTTCTGCCCTGCTTTTTCGAGGACGACGCGCGCGCATCGTCATTGACGCGATATGCGCGCAAGCCGCTCTATTCGCGCGAGGGCGCCAATGTGGCGCTCTTCGACGGCGAGACGCGTCTCGCGCATACGGACGGCGGCTATGGCGCCGAAGGCTTCGTGCTGCAGCAATTATGTCTGCTGCCGAATTTCGGTGGCCGTTATCCCGTGCTCGGCTGCTGGCTCGTCGGCGGCGCGCCGGCGGGCATGGGCGTGCGCGAGGATGCTTCGCTGGTGACGACGGATCGCTCGCGCTTTTTGCCGCATGTGATCATCGATTGACGCTCGCCGAGTCGCGGCCTACGCTTCTTTGCGCATAATAAAAACAAGGGAGGACGGCCATGCCCGACGTCACCTTCTCCACCCCTCTTCTCCATAAAAATGTGACGGTCTATGCGGTCGCCGGCGACACGCACACGATACTCGCCGTCGCCGAGGCGAATAAGATTCCCATTCCACATGATTGCAAAGACGGCGAATGCGGCTCCTGCCTCATCGAGGTGACGCCGCTCGACGACAAGACCATGGGCGCGACGCTCACCGAGAAGGAGAAAGCGCAACTGAAATCCATGGGCAAGATCACGGCCGAGGAGATCGCGCGCGCGGTGGTCGACGATATTCCGCCCAAATATCGGCTCGCCTGCCAATATGTGGTGCGAGACCAAGATATTCTCGTGAAATTCACCGGAGAGCCCGGCGGCGCGTGACGCGCATCTCATGAGCGCGCCATCCGATCCGATCGGACCGGATGGCGCGCCTATTTCGTCCCTGGCCTCTCGCCCCTGTCCTCGTCGCTCTGGCGAAGGCGCGTCATATCGGTCGGAGCGGCCGGGGCGGCCCGCTGCACGGCCGCGGCCGAGCCCGTCGCCGCAACGGCCGTCGCAGGGGGAACTGGCCTTGTGCGCCTGCCCATGCTAACAGCGGCCTCCGCGCCGGAACGCCCCGGCGCCAATCTCGACAGGAGCGGTCATGTCCGACATTTTCCACGAGGTCGACGAAGACATCCGCCGGGACAAGGCGGCCAACCTCTGGAAGCGTTATCAGACGCCGGTGATCGTCGGCGCTTTTCTGGTCGTGGTGGCGACGGGCGCCTATAGTTTCTACGAGAGCAATCGCATAAAGGCCGCCGAGGGCGCCAATGTCCGCTTCAGCGCGGCGGCCGCGCTCGCGACGCAAGGCAAGGGCGCCGAGGCCGTCGCCGCCTTCGAGGCGCTCGCCAAGGATTCGCCTAGGGGCTACGCCACTCTGGCGCGGCTGCGCGCGGCGCAGGAGCTGGCGCACAGCGACAAGGCCAAGGCGGTCGCCGCCTTCGACGCCATCTCCGAGGACAAGGGCGTCGACAAGCTCACGCAGCAGGTGGCCAAGCTGCGCGCCGGCCTCATTCTGCTCGAGCAGGGCGAGCGGCAGAAAATGGCGGATCGCCTCGGCGAGCTCGTCACCGCCAATGGGCCGTTCCGCTTTACGGCGCAGGAGCTCTTGGGGCTCGACGCGCTGCAGGACAGCGATTTCAACGAGGCCGAGCGCGTCTTCAAGCTCATCCTCAATGATCAGGAGGCGCCTCACGCCATGCGCCAGCGCGCCGGGGCCTATAAGGCGCTGCTGGAGGCTGCGCGCGGCGCCGCCCCGCCGCCGGCCGCCGCGCCCGCGGCCGGACAAGACGCCGCGCCTGCGCCCGCCGCGCCGGCCGGGAAATAGGCGCGCATTCTCGAGGCGGCGTCGCCGCGACGTTGGACCAAAGGGCCACAATGTCCTTCACGCTCGCCATCATCGGCCGGCCGAATGTCGGCAAGTCGACCTTATTCAACCGGCTCGTCGGCAAGAAGCTCGCGCTCGTCGACGACCGGCCCGGCGTGACGCGTGATCGCCGAGAAGGCGAGGCGCGCCTCGCCGATCTGCGCTTCACCATCATCGACACGGCCGGCCTCGAGGAAGGCGCCTCCGCCACACTGGAAGGGCGGATGCGCGCGCAGACGGAGGCGGCGATCGAGACCGCCGACGCCATTCTCTTCATGATCGACGCGCGCGTCGGGGTGACGCCGGACGACAAATATTTCGCCGATCTGGTGCGCCGGGCCGGCAAGCCGGTCATCCTCGCGGCCAATAAGTCGGAAGGGCGCAAGGGCGAGGCCGGCCTGGTCGAGGCCTATGAGCTCGGCCTCGGCGATCCCGTGCCGCTCTCCGCCGAGCATGGCGAGGGCCTCGGCGAGTTCTATGACGCGCTTCGCGAGGCGCTGCCGGAGGCGACCGCGGATTGGGAGGAGGATGAAGAGGCGGCGACCGACATCGCCGTCTCGGCCGATGAGGACGGCAGCGAGGTCGATCCGACCAAGCCGCTGCGCATCGCCGTCGTCGGGCGGCCAAATGCCGGCAAATCGACGCTGATCAATCGCCTGCTCGGCGAGGACCGGCTGCTCACCGGGCCGGAGGCGGGCATCACCCGTGACAGCATTTCCGTGCCTTTCCGCTGGCGCGACCGCGATATGAAGCTCTTCGACACCGCCGGCCTGCGCAAGCGCGCCAAGGTCGTCGACAAGCTGGAGAAGCTCGCCGGCGCCGACGCGCTGCGCGCCGTGCGCTTCTCGGAGGTCGTGGTGCTGCTGCTCGACTCCGCCATTCCGTTCGAGAAGCAGGATTTGACCATTGCCGATCTCGCCGCGCGCGAGGGCAGGGCGGTGGTGATCGCGCTCGGCAAATGGGATGCGGTCGATGATCCGGGGACGCGGCTCGCCAAGCTGCGCGAGGAGGCCGAGCGCCTGCTGCCGCAGATCAAGGGCGCGCCGGTGGTCGCCGTCTCGGGCGTGACCGGCTATGGGCTCGACAAGCTCATGCACGCCATTCTCGAGGCGCATGAAGTCTGGAACCGTCGCATCTCGACGGCGCGGCTCAATCGCTGGCTCGAGAGCGCCATAGACGAGACTCCGCCGCCGGCGGTCTCCGGCCGGCGCATCAAGATCCGCTATATGACGCAGGCCAAGGCGCGGCCGCCGCATTTCATCCTGTTCGGCAATCAGCTCGATGAATTGCCGGCGAGCTATCAGCGCTTTCTCGTGAATGGATTGCGCCGCGCCTTCGATCTGCCGGGCACGCCGATCCGCATCTCGACGCGCTCGGGCGAAAATCCATTCGACAAGGGGAAGAGATAGATCATTCTCGCGTCAGGTCGGATTTCTTCGGCGTGAGCGACAGCTTCGCCGGCATCTCCACGATCAATTCTGTCGCCTGATCTCTCATGAATTGCTCGGCTTTTGGGATCGGGGCCATGACGCCCAGCCGCATGTCGTAGGCGCAGGTCTTGGTCGGATCGGCGGAGCCGCTTTTTTGGCCATCGAGTTCATCGGCGGCCTGTCGATCGAGCGGACGACGACCGAACAAAAGAAGCATCAGCAAACCGAATTCGTCCAGCAGAATGGCGGAAATGATGCGGGCGTGTCGTCGGAAGAACTGCATATTCGGCTCGCTGCGTCGAAGCCTTGTCAATTTCCGCGGTCTACAATGATTTTCTGATTTCGCGAAAGCGCTCTCAACTCGCCCCTTCGAACTGCGCCAGCAATGCGTCGCGCGCCTCGGCGATGCGGCGGTAGTCCTCCGCGCTGCCGCCGGCGTCGGGATGGGCGGTCTTGGCGAGACGGCGGAAGGCGGATTTGATCTCGGCCGGCTCCAGCGCGCCTTCCAGAGGCAATTCCAGCGTCTCGCGATGCTCCTGATTGTCGTCCTCGTCGAAATCGAACATCTTCTGGAAGGCGGCGCGCTGCTTGCGGCCTTCTAAGCGCAGCTCGACCTGATCCTCCTTCCAGCGCTGGAGCGACATCACGAGGCAGGCGCCGAAGGCGATGCGGCCCTGCGTCTCCAGCTCGTCCAGGCTGAACGGTCCCACCATATCATAGGGCGGCGCGAGACAGGCGGTGCGGACGCCGTCGACGATCTCGACGCGGCCGATCGCCACCGCGTCGGAAACGCCGAGCGAGCCGTTCCAGACGACCCAGTCCAATTGCTCCGCCATTCCGCGCGCTCTCATGCGTCGGACGCGGCCCGTCGCTTTTGTGCGAAAGGCTCCGCCGCGTTCGTACAATCTCGCGCCCTATGCAGTTTCGAAGCCAATCTTGCGCCGCAGCATGGATTTGGCGCTCCATCCCCCGTCAAAGACGGCTTTGGCGCTTGGCAATCGTTAATTTCAAATTATTCTAAACAAGGGCGTCCCGGCTGGCCATCGGGACAGTGGCGGCGCCCCGATCAGTGTTCATCCGAGGAGCTTTAGTCATGGCTACGCTCAAGGGCACCAAGACCGAACAAAATCTGAAGGATGCGTTTGCCGGCGAGTCCCAGGCGAATCGCCGCTATCTCTATTTCGCGCAAAAGGCCGATATCGAAGGCCATAATGACATAGCGACTGTGTTCCGCTCCACCGCCGAGGGCGAGACGGGCCATGCGCATGGCCATCTCGAATTTCTCGAGGTGGTGGGCGATCCGGCCACCGGCCTGCCGATCGGCAAGACCGAGGATAATCTGAAAGCCGCCGTCGCCGGCGAGACGCATGAATATACGGACATGTATCCGGGCTTCGCGCGCTCGGCCCGCGAGGAGGGCTTCGAGGAAGTCGCCGACTGGTTCGAGACGCTGGCCAAGGCCGAGCGCTCGCACGCCGGCCGCTTCCAGAAGGCGCTCGACGAGCTGAAATAAGCGCGCGCATCGCGAGACCCCGCGGCCGTCATGGCCGGGACAAGCCCGGCCATGACGTTGTGGAGCGAGGAGGATGCGCGCATTCGATAGCCGCGCGCGGGGAGAGGCTGGAGCGATGCGCCCGGAGCCTACGAGCGCATCAGAATAATTCGACCGGGGCGGGGAAGCGATGAGAGAAGGCGGGCTTGAGGCGCCCTTCCGGCGTCCATTGGATTGGGAAAATCCGGATTTCTACGACGAGGCGAAGCTCGACGCCGAAATGCGCCGCGTGCTGGATGTTTGCCATGGCTGCCGGCGCTGCTTCAATCTCTGCGATTCCTTTCCGCGCCTGTTCGATCTCGTCGACGAGTCGGCGAAAGGCGAAATCGAGACCGTCGCCAGCGTGGATTTCAAAAAGGTCGTGGACGCTTGCACGCTCTGCGACATGTGCTTTCTGACCAAATGCCCCTATGTGCCGCCGCATGAATTCGATCTCGACTTTCCGCATCTGATGCTGCGCTATCGCGCCGTCGAGGCGAAGAAGAATGGCGTCGGTTTCGCGGATCGCCAGCTCGCCGAGACCGACCGCAATGGCGCAGTGGCGACGAAACTCGCGCCGCTCGCCAATTGGGCGACGGATTGCGCGCACACGGCGGCGCGCAATGCGCTGGAGAAGGTCGCCGGCCTGCATCACGAGGCTGTGCTGCCGAAATATTCGAAGCAGAGCTTGGAGGCGCTCGCGAAGGAGACGCCCGTCGAGGTGAACAGAGAGGCGCCGGGCTTCGGCCGCAAGGCGGTGATCTACGCCACCTGCTTCGGCGAATATAATGATCCCGGCGTCGGACTCGCGGCGCGCGCCGTGCTCGCCAAAAATGGCGTCGAAACGGAGATTCTGCACCCGCATTGCTGCGGAATGCCGCTGCTCGAGCAAGGGCTCATCGGCGAGGTCGCGGCCTCGGCAAAGCAAGTGGCGGCCGCCTTCGAGCCCTGGATCGACAAAGGCTATGACATTGTCGCGCTGGTTCCCTCCTGCGCGCTGATGCTGAAATTCGAATGGCCGCTGATCGTCACCGATGATCCAAAAGTGAAGCGCCTCGCCGCCTCGACCTATGATCTCAGCGAATATGTCGTCGGCATCTCGCGCAAGGAGGGGCTGGCGGAAGGGCTCTCGCCGATCGAGGGCGGCGTCGCCTTTCATGTCTCCTGCCATTCGCGCGCGCAGAATATCGGGCGGAAGGGCGCCGAGCTCTTGAGTCTCATCCCGCAGGCGGATGTCGCGGTCATCGAGCGCTGCTCGGGCCATGGCGGCGCCTGGGGCTATAAGACGCAAAATTTCGAGACGGCGCTGAAGGTCGGCAAGCCGGTAGCGCGGCAGGCGCAATCGTTGGGCAAAGCCTATATCGTCTCCGAATGTCCGCTCTCCGGCCCGCATATCGCGCAGGGCATGGAGCGGCTGGACGCGGAGGCGAAAAAGCCCGAGCTTCTCGCCCATCCGATCGAGATTGTCGCGCTTGCCTATGGGGTGAAGTGACGCGGGCGTCCCCAGAACTGGAGCGATCAATGGCGCAAAAGCACCACATCACCGTCGCCGATCTTCTTCCGCCGGACGAATATGCGAAGATCCGCGTCGAGAGCCGGCGCCGCATCGCCGCGCGCAAGCGCAATCGCCGCGTCGAGGTCGGGCCTTTCGTGACCTTTTATTTCGAGGATTTCGAGACGATCTGGCTGCAGATCCAGGAGATGATCCACATAGAGAAGGGGACGCTCGAGCAGGCGCCGAGCGAGATCGCCGCCTATGAGCCGCTGATCCCCAAAGGCCGCGAATTGGTCGCCACCTTCATGATCGAGATCGACGATCCGCTGCGTAGAAAGCGCGTGCTGGACACGCTGGGCGCGATAGAGGAGACCGCCTTCATCGAATTGGTGGGCGAGCGCATTGCCGGCGTCGCCGAGGCCGATCAGGACCGCACCAGGGCCGACGGCAAGGCCTCCGCCGTGCAATTCGTGCATTTTCTCTTCACCGACGCGCAGGCGGCGGCCTTCCGGGAGCCCGGCGCACGCGCGCTGATCGGCTTCACCCATCAGAATTATGGGCATATCGCCGTCATGCCGGAGGCGGTGCGGGCGGAGCTAGCGGGCGATTTCGCGTGAGCGCTAATTGGCAATTATCGTGCTGACGAGCGAACGAGCGCGGCTGGCGGCCTCTGGATCGACATTCGTCGCGCCCGCGATCATTCGAAGCGCGTCGCGCGCTCGTCCTTCGCGAATAATTCGCCGCGCCAGTGATACACGGGTGTTTGTGGCTGTCTCCGCATAGCTTTCCTTGGCGACAATAATGGCCGCCGCGGCGGCGTTTGAAATCGACTTGTCGGAGAATAGCTCGAAATATTGAACAAAGCAGGCCATTCCGACGGATCGGAGGCGTCGCGCAAGCTGATTGTCATTCATCGATCTACTCACCGAGCGTAGAGGAGAGAAGCTTATACGCGACGGGATGGATCGGCTAGGCCGACGCTGCTTTTGTCCGCGATTCGGCGGACGCGTTTCTAGCGTCATGCCACCGACCCGACGGACATGACGGATTGACATGCTGTACGGCAATGCCGTAGTCTATTTGCCGTGTTGACGGTCATCGAAACTCCCACTTTCGCGCGGCTCGCCGTACAATGCTGGGAAGATGACGATCGGACGGCGTTCATCGACTTCATCGCCGGGAATCCTGATGCGGGGGATGTGGTCCCTGGCTCGGGCGGCCTGAGAAAAATTCGCTGGGGGAGCGTCGGGCGGGGCAAGCGCGGCGGCGTTCGGGTGATTTATTTCAATCGGCTGGCGAATGGAGAGGTTTGGCTGCTGCTGGTCTATCCCAAATCGGTGCGGGACAATATTCCCGCGAATGTCCTCCGTGAGATCAAGAAGGAACTCGACGATGGCTGACGCTCCGAAATCCGCCGAGCGCGCGAAGGCGATCGACATCGGCGCGGAGCTGCTCGCATCGGTGCGAGAAATGAAGGCTGGCGCTAAGGCGCGGGTCCACAATCGCGAAATCCTGCAATTCGCACGCGCGAGGCTCGCCTCCGGCCTGTCGCAGGCGGCCTTCGCCGCTCTGCTGGGCGTGTCCGTGCGGACCTTGCAGGATTGGGAGCAGGGCCGGCGCAAGCCTTCCGCGGCCGCGGTGACGCTCTATAAGATCGCCGAGCGGCGGCCGGAGGTCTTGCGCGAGCTGGCGGCGTGAGGCGGCACGGAAAGCTGGCCTTATCCGCCGATTGCCCTTAAAGGGCGTGGCGAACCCGCCACTTTCCAGCGAGCCTCAGCCTTGACCAGCCCACAGCCGAGCGACCCCGTCTCGCGGCGGCGCACCTTCGCCATCATCTCCCACCCGGACGCGGGCAAGACCACGCTCACCGAGAAGCTTCTGCTGTTCGGCGGCGCGATTCAGCTCGCCGGCGCGGTGAAGGCCAAGCGCAACGCCCAGCAGACGCGCTCCGACTGGATGAGCATAGAGCGCGAACGCGGCATTTCCGTCGTCACCTCGGTGATGACCTTCGAATATGGCGATTGCGTCTTCAACCTGCTCGACACGCCGGGCCATGAGGACTTTTCGGAAGACACCTATCGCACGCTTTCCGCCGTGGACGCGGCGGTGATGGTGATCGACGCCGCCAAGGGCATCGAAGCGCGCACGCGAAAACTCTTCGAAGTGTGCCGGCTGCGCGATATTCCGATCGTCACCTTCATCAATAAGCTCGATCGCGAGGGGCGCGATCCTTTCTCGCTGCTCGACGAGATCGAGAAGACGCTGGCGCTCGACACGGCGCCCGTCACCTGGCCGATCGGCTCCGGCCGCAGCTTCGCCGGCACCTACTGCTTCGCCACGAAGTCGGTGCGCAAGATCGACGCCGACACCGAGCCGATGGTGGTCTCCGGCCTCGACGATCCGGCGCTGCTCGCGCTGCTGCCGGCGCATGAGGCGGATGCGTGGCTCGAGGAAGCGATGCTCGCCGAGGAAGGCTGCAAGACGTTCGAGCTCGCGGCGTTTCGCGAGGGGCATTTGACGCCGGTGTTCTTCGGCAGCGCGCTGCGCAATTTCGGCGTGCGCGATCTCATCGACGCAATGGCCGCCTATGCGCCCTCGCCGCGCGGGCAGGACGCCGACAAGCGCCATGTCGAGGCCAAGGAGCCGAAGATGGCCGGCTTCGTCTTCAAGATTCAGGCGAATATGGACCCGAACCATCGTGACCGCATCGCCTTCATGCGCGTCTGCTCGGGCAAGCTCTCGCGCGGCATGAAGGCGAAGATCGTGCGCACCGGCAAGACCATCTCGCTCAATGCGCCGCAATTCTTCTTCGCGCGCGACCGCTCCATCGCCGATGAAGCCTATGCGGGCGATGTGGTGGGCATTCCCAATCACGGCATTTTGCGCATCGGCGACACGCTTACCGAGGGCGAGGAGATTTCCTTCCGCGGCGTGCCGAGCTTCGCGCCGGAAATTCTGCGCCGCATCGTCATCTCCGACGCGATGAAGGCCAAGAAGCTGCGCGAGGCGCTACGCCAGCTCGCCGAGGAGGGCGTGGTGCAGCTCTTCCTGCCCAATGACGGCTCCGGCGCGCTGGTCGGCGTCGTCGGCGCGCTGCAGCTCGATGTGCTGGCGACGCGGCTCGAGGCCGAATATGGGCTGGAGACGAAATACGAGACCTCGCGCTTCGGCATATGCCGCTGGGTCACCTCTCAGGACCCGATCGCGCTGAAGAGCTTCATCGAATCGCACGGCTCCTCCATGGCGGAGGACATAGACGGCGCGCCCGTGTTCATGTCGTCGAGCGAGTTCCAGCTGCGCTATGACGCGGAGCGGCATTCGTCCATCGTGTTCTCGGATGTGAAGGATTATCAGAAGGCGCGGGGCGGATAGGGAGCGCGTCAACCTTTGGTGTGCTTCGTCGAGAAAAGGCTCGCGCTCGACGGGCTCGACCCTCGGGCGAGGCGCTGATCATAATACTCGAATACGTTGATAAAGTTGCGATATACGCGTATTGGCTGTATCATTCCTTCGCCGACAGAGACGGTCGGCTCGGTCGATTTTCGAACCGGCGCGAGTTTCGGTCACTATTACGAAAAATGAGGTTTTGGCCATGGCTCAACTGAATGGCACGAACGCGAACGAAGTTCTCGACATAAGCTCGTGGGGGCCTCCTGTCCTTCCGGCGACTGCTCACGGCGTCAATGGTTACGGTGGCGACGACACCATTTATGGAAGCGCTTATATCGACAATTTATTCGGAGGCGACGGCAACGACACCATCTATGGAAATGCTGGCGACGACCTGATTTTCGGCGGAAACGGAAACGACACGAGCTACGGAGGTTCCGGAAACGACACCATTCTGGACGCCGCCGGCGACGATTCGCTCTGGGGTCAAGCGGGGAATGATACGCTGTGGGGCGGTGTCGGGAACGACACTTACATATTCACGGCCGGGGACGGAATCGACACGATCAACGACGACAAATCGCCGACTGGCGCCGCCGGCTACGGCGGCGGGACCGATCTGCTCTATTTCGGCTACAATGCCTCGCAATTGTATCTCTTTCAGAGCGGAAATGATTTTTTGATCACGACCATCGCCGACGCATCGGACGGCGTGATGAATGAAGGCGTCGTCATCCAGGACTTTTTTCTCGGCGGCAATAATGTTGTCGAATATCTGCAGACCGCGGACAATGGCGTCTATGATCTGACGCAAGTCCTGTGACAAAGTCAGGCCGGGCGGATCGCCGCCCGGCTTTCTTCGAGAGATTTGCATTTCATCCGCCCTTCGCGCCTAGGATCGCGACCGGAGCAGGGCGATTCTGCTTTGCAAGAGCCGCGGCGCACGTTGTCTTGCGTTTCGATTTCGTCTTGCGTTTCGATTTCGCGAGCGCGTCGTTCAGACGCGCCCGGCTGGGCGGCGAGTTGAAGATCGCAACGAAGACGTCCGATGGCATCTGAATTCGGCAGATCCGTCGAGGCGCCGATGCGAGCCTCTCTCTGGATCGAGCCCGGCCTTTGCGTCCAGGGCCCCTCTCGCGTCTCGCTACAGTAGGAATCTTCCTTGCCCTCGGCTAAGCTGCCGAACTCGTCGCAGCGCAAGGAGCACCGACCCATGTCCGAGGCGTCGTCCGGCCTCAATCTCGATCCGATCGGCGAGGATTTCATTCTCAGCCGGAAAGGCGACGATGGCGTGACGGCCAGAATCGTCCTCACCGCCGCCGATATTCTCGAATTGACCCGCTCCGCCTTGGCGCTGCGCGAGAAGGGCCTGGCCGAGCGGCAGCCGGCCAGCGGCGAGGTCGAGGCGGTGCTGGCGACGCCGGTCGAGTCGATCGCGCTGCATCGCGAGATGCTCGGCGACAATCTTCTGCTGACGCTGGTCTCGCCGGACGGCAATCGGCTCGCCTTCGCGCTTCCCTCGGCGGTCGCGGGCGATCTCGTGGAGCGACTCGTTGGCGTTCTCGAGACGCGAGGCGCCGCGCCGGCCCGGCAGTGAGCCTCTCGCCGTCAGGGCGAGACGCGATATTCCTCATCGAGATCGCCTCGGATCAGCGTGACGATCTTCTCCGTTCCCGAGCGGATCCAGCGCGCATGGCAGATCTTCGGGCCGCACAGCACCTCGGGGAAGCGATAGAGCGGCTTGCCGGAGGGAAGCTTGAGGCCGAAACCGGCGTCCGGCCTCCAGCCTTGGGCGGCGAGCTGGTCGCGAAACTCCCGATAGATCGGCAATTGCGAGAAATCGGCGTCCTGCGCGACCGCCGCTCCCGACAGGAGAACGAAGAGCGAGCCGGCGCAGGCGAGCGTCGCGCGCCGACCGGAGCTGGAGGAATTCATCTTGGCGAGCCCCCTCTGCTGCGCGGGCGAACGGGCCGGCGCCGCCGGCTTCATCGCATGATCGCGCCGCTGTGAAAAGTTCGACGCGAGTTTCGGAACAGAATGCGAGGCCCGCAACGAAAACGGCCCCGCTCGCGCGGGGCCGCTTCTTTGTCGGTCGCGGCGCTCAGCGCTCGGCGGCGTCCAACGCCCGCGTTAGGCTGCGAACTTCGGCGTCGCGCGAGCCGAGCGGGGCGAGATGGTAGCGCTCCTCGATCAGCTTCAGGATCGAGGTCGTGTCGTAATTCGCATGATCCACCCCGGAGCGATCGAAGCGCTTGGAGATCAGCAGCGCCGGAATGCGCGTGCCGGGACCCCAGCGATCATGCGCGCCGCCGCCGGCGTGATGGTCGTGGCCGTGATGATGCTCTCTTTCGGCCACATGCTCGCTCTGATAGGGCGGCGGCGGCACATGGTCCCAGGAGCCGCCGAACTCGTCATAGGTGACGATGATGAGCGTCTCGCGCCCATCCGGGCCGTTGACGATGGAGGCGATCAGATCGACGAGATGCGAGCTGCCGTCCGCCTCGCTGGCGTAGCCGGGATGCTCGTTCTCCGCGCCGATCGGCTTCACGAAGCTGACGGGCTTGAGCCGGCCGGTCTTGGCGAGCTGGACGAACTCCGCCTCGTCGCGCAGATGATCGTGGCGCGCCGTCGTACCGGGCGCATAGGCCTTGAAATAGTTGAAGGGCTGATGGTGGAACTGGAACAGCTTGTCCGGGCAGTTCGGAAACGTTGCCGTCGCCAGTGCGTTCGGATCGGCGCAGCCGATCCCGTTTCCATTGGTCCAGCCGGGCGCGCCGATGTCGCCATTGGCGTTGGACCAGCCGCCCGAATACCAGGCCCAGTCGATCCCGCGCGCGGAGAGACGGTCGCCGATCGTCGCATTTTCCAGCGGCGGCAGGCGCTTCGCATCCACCGTTCCGGGCGCGTAGGGCTGATAATAAGGCTGGATCGTGTTGATCGCGAAATCGCCGCAGGCGACATTCTCCGGTGTCGCCGGACGTCCCGAGGGAGGATTGCAGGAGGCGGTCAGCTGCGCGTCCTTGGCGGAAGAGCCGAGCAGATTCGTATAGAGCGCGGTGCTCGCCGCCATGCCATTGGCGTCGACCACGGAATGGAGGTCGTTTCCGCTCGCGTCATTGAGCGCATTGGCGAACACCGGCGTCGCCGAGGCGACGAGCCATTGGTGATTGAGGAAGGAGCCGCCGAAGGCCGATTGGAAGAAATGATCGGCGATGACGTAATGCGGCGCGCCACGCCTGTGGAGCGCGACATAGATCGGCAGCTTGGTCGTGTCGTAATAGCCCATGGAGAGGCCGGCGGCGTCGCTGCCCGTCACATAGCGATTCTGCTTGCCGCCATTGATCTGGAACTGTTCGCTGTAATAGCGATGCACGAGATCGCGCGTGCAGCCGCCCGTGAGGGCGCCGGCGGCATTCTTCAGCAAGCCGTTCACGGCCGAGACGCCCGGCGCCGGACAGGTCTTGTCGGTCGCGGCGATATAGTCGTCGATCTGGAAGGGCTTGTTCTGGAAGGCGCTGACGAAGGAGGTCGCTCCGGTCGCGTCCGTGCAGCTCGTCGCCAGCGGCGACGGCGAGGCGAGATTCACATCGTTCTGCAGCAGGCAGGAATAGGCGGTGGTCCCGTCGGCGCGGACCTGCTCGGTGTGCGCGGCGTCGGCGAAGGGCAGTCCCTGCACCGGCTCGCCATTCACCGCGCCCCACAGGCCGAACAGATTGTCGAAGCTGTGGTTTTCCTGGTAGATGACGACGATATGATTGAATTCGCGCAGAGATTCTGAGCTGGCGGGAGTCGCGGCGGCCGCGCAGGCGAGGGCCGCGAGGCCGCCTATCGAATGCTTCAGGAACATTTTGTAGCCCCCTAATATTGGCGGGGCGGACGCTAGCGAAGCAACATATCCGGTCGATGACAGTCGCGGCGACGCTTCGATCGCCTGCGACACGCCGGAAACGGGAGCGAATTGGCCGGCGCCGCGACAAACTCCGTCCCCGCGTCGGTTGCGCCTCTTTTCGTCCCTGCGAGAGCGTGATAAGCGAACCCTCACACCGATGCGCGAGCGCGCATTCTGCGGGCGGATTTCGATCGGCCGAGAGAATCTTGCGCTGAAAACGGGAGCTCGAGGCCGTTTCGGGATCGCCGTTTCCGGCGTCCCCGAGCGAAACCTCGCTTCCCGCGAACGGCTCCGCCCGAAGGCGCGGGCGAGCCGGGAGCCGCCGTCACTTGCCGCGCCTTGTCTCGATAGAGGATGCTAAATGAGCCAATCCGCTTTCTTCACTGCCTCGCTCGCCGATTCGGATCCTGATCTCGCCAAGGCCATCGGCCTCGAGCTCGGCCGGCAGCGCGACGAGATCGAGCTCATCGCCTCCGAGAACATCGTGTCCAAGGCGGTTCTGGAAGCGCAGGGCTCCGTCCTCACCAACAAATATGCCGAAGGCTATCCGGGCAAGCGCTATTACGGCGGCTGCCAGTTCGTCGACATCGCCGAGAATCTGGCGATCGAGCGCGCCAAGCAGCTGTTCGGCTGCGGATTCGCCAATGTGCAGCCCAATTCCGGCAGCCAGGCCAATCAGTCGGTCTTCCTCGCCCTGGCGACGCCGGGCGACACCTTCATGGGCCTCGATCTCGCCGCGGGCGGCCATCTGACCCATGGCTCGCCGGTCAATCTCTCCGGCAAATGGTTCAAGCCGGTTCCCTATACGGTGCGCAAGGACGATCAGCGCATCGATATGGAGCAGGTCGCCGCGCTCGCCGCCGAGCACAAGCCGAAGATCATCATCGCGGGCGGCTCCGGCTATTCGCGCATTTGGGACTTCGAGGCCTTCCGCAAGATCGCGGATAGCGTCGGCGCCTATTTCATGGTCGATATGGCGCATTTTGCCGGTCTGGTGGCTGCGGGCCTGCATCCGTCGCCCTTCCCGCACGCCCATGTCGTCACCACCACCACGCATAAGACGCTGCGCGGCCCGCGCGGCGGCATGGTGCTGACCAATGACGAAGAGATCGCCAAGAAGATCAATTCGGCGGTCTTCCCGGGCCTGCAGGGCGGCCCGCTGATGCATGTCATCGCCGGCAAGGCGGCCGCCTTCGGCGAGGCGCTGAAGCCCGAGTTCAAGGCCTATCAGCAGCAGGTCAAGGACAACGCCCAGACGCTGGCGCAGACGCTGGTCGACGCCGGCCTCGCCATCGTCTCCGGCGGCACCGACAATCATCTGATGCTGGTCGATCTGCGTCCGAAGAAGCTGACTGGCAAGGCCGCGGAAGCCGCGCTCGGCCGCTCGCACATCACCTGCAACAAGAACGGCATCCCCTTCGATCCGGAGAAGCCTTTCGTTACCTCCGGCATCCGCCTCGGCTCGCCGGCCGCCACCTCGCGCGGCTTCGGCACGGCGGAGTTCAAGCTCGTCGGCGGCTATATCGTCGAGGTGCTGGACGGCCTCGCCGCCAAGGGCGAGGCGGACAACGCCGCGACCGAAGCCGCGGTGAAGGAGAAGGTCCACGCGCTGACGGCGAAGTTCCCGATCTATTGATCGGGGCTTTCCGCCCGTCATAGCGAACGAATCCGAGCGACCCAGAGCCGTTCCCGGCTCTGGGTCGCTTCGCTTTTAGGTGAGCGCTCCTGGTTGCGCTTCGAGCGGACCGATCACCGCCATGAGCCAATCCTCCGGCACGCCGTAAATCTTCGCGAGCGCGCGCACGGTGTTGGCCGCCGTACGGTGACGGCCGTTCTCTATGTCGCTGAGCGTGCCCTGCGCCATGCCGAGCTTCGCCGCCACATCCTGTTGCGTCAGCCCACGCCATTTGCGGATCGCGGTCGCGAGGCGTTCGCCGCGCAGCATGAAAGCCGATACTTCCGCCGGCAGAACGCTATTCGGATCATTCGCCGACGCCGCCTTGCAGGCGTCGTATATGGCCGCGTCGGCGGCGTCCTCCTCCGCATCGGCGGCCGCCGCGACGAGCGCCTCGTAATCCGCGCGTGGAAGGATCGCCAGTTCTTCGCCGTTCGGCGTGGTGATAAACTGCGCCTTCATCGCTAGTTCCTCTTATAGGTCTTCCGGCGTCGACCGATATTATCGGTTGTATCAACCGATAATATCGGGGCAGAAGGGAGCCGCGGCAACGGCGCTCCCCAAAAATCGATCCCCGACGCTTGCGACAGTCCCGAGGAACGGGCTAAGCAGGCGGCTCGTCTTACAAAGAGCGGCCAATGCGCTGTCCCTATTGCGGCTCGCCCGACACGCAGGTGAAAGACTCCCGGCCGGCCGAGGATTCCTCCTCGATCCGGCGTCGGCGCGTCTGTCCTGGCTGTGGCGGCCGTTTCACCACTTTCGAGCGCGTGCAGCTGCGCGAGCTGATCGTGGTGAAGAAATCGGGCCGCCGCGTGCCTTTCGATCGCGACAAGCTGATGCGCTCGCTGGAAATCGCGCTGCGCAAGCGGCCCATCGATCCCGAGCGCGTCGAGCGCATGGTCAATGGCGTCGTGCGCCAGCTCGAGAGCTCCGGCGACACGGAGATCGAGAGCACGCAGATCGGCGAATTGGTGATTCAGGGCCTCAAAACGCTCGACGATGTGGCCTATGTGCGTTTCGCCTCCGTCTATCGTGATTTTCGCGAGGTCGGCGATTTCCATGCGCTGATCGACGAATTATCGCATAGCGAGGGGGAGCAGCGCGCGGATACGGTGGTGGACGCCGAAACCGCGCCGGGCGGGAGATGACCGCGACGAAGCCGCAATCCGAGTCTCAGACCGTCGTAGACGACGCCTTCATGGCGGCGGCGCTGGCGATCGGCCGGCGCAATCTCGGCCGCACCGGGCCTAATCCCGCCGTTGGCGCGATCATCGTCAAGGACGGCGTCGTCATCGCCCGCGGCTATACGGCGCTCGGCGGGCGCCCGCACGCCGAGGCGGTCGCCGTGGCCGCCGCCGGCGAGGCCGCGCGCGGCGCGACGCTCTACGCCACTCTGGAGCCATGCTCCCATCACGGTGCGACGCCGCCTTGCGTGGACACGATCATCGCCGCTGGAATCGCCCGCGTCGTCTCCGCGCTCGAGGACCCGGACGATCGCGTCGCCGGCCGCGGCCACGCCCGGCTGCGCGAGGCCGGCGTGGAAGTGACGACCGGCGTACGCGCTGCGCAGGCCCGGGCCGACCATCTCGGCCATATATTGCGGGTGACGCAGGGCCGGCCCATGGTCACTCTCAAGCTCGCTCAGACGGCGGATGGCTACGCCGCCGGGGCCGAGCACGACCCGCGCCTCTTCATCACCGGCGCACTCGCCGATAGCGTCACCCATATCGAGCGCTCGCTGCACAGCGCGATCATGATCGGCTATGGCACCGCCTCGGTCGATGATCCGCTGCTCACCGTGCGCCTTCCCGGCCTCGAGGCCTTCAAGCCGCTGCGCGTGGTGCTGGACGCGCGGCTGCGCCTGTCGCGCAGCTCTCGCCTCGCCGCCACAGCGCGCGAGACGCCGACTCTGGTCATCGTCGGGGAGGGCGTCGCCGAGGCCGAGGCGCAGGATTTCGCCGCCGCCACCGGAATGGAGGTCGCGCGCGCCGGCGTGGACGCTGCCGGCCGTCTCGCTCTGAGCGAGGCGCTGGGCGAGCTGGCGCGGCGCGGAATTACGCGCGTCTTCAGCGAGGGCGGTCCGCGCGTCGCCGAGAGCCTGCTCGTCGCCTCGCTCGCCGATGATGTCGTCCTTCATACCGGGCTGAGGCCGCTGGGCCGTCAGGGCCGGCTCGCTCTCACCGCGACGGCGCGCGCCATTCTCGAGGATGAGAGCCGCTATCGCCTCGCCGATACGTCCATGCTCGGCGTCGATCGCATGACCCGCTACGAGAGGATCGGCTGAAATGTTCACGGGCCTCGTCACCGACGTCGGCGAAATTCTCTCCGTGGAGACGCGCGGCGAATTGCGCCGCATCGCCATCGCCTGCGCCTATCCGCTGGAGAGCATCGCCCTCGGCGCTTCCATCGCTTGTTCCGGCCCTTGCCTGACGGCGGTCGGACTGCGCCGCGAGGGCGCCCGCACTGTCTTCGAGGTGGACGCCGCCGCCGAGACTTTGGCGCGCACCACGGCCGGCGAATGGGCCGTCGGCCGCCGCATAAATCTCGAGCGCTCGCTGAAGATCGGCGACGAATTGGGCGGCCATATCGTCACCGGCCATGTGGACGGGGTGGCGACGATCGTCTCGCGCGATGATTTTGACGGCATGTCGCGCTTCACTATAGAGGCGCCGCATGACTACGCCCGCTTCATCGCCGAGAAGGGCTCTGTGGCGCTGGATGGAACCTCGCTCACCGTGAATGCGGTGGAGGGTGACCGTTTCTATGTTCTCATCATCCCGCACACGCTCAAAGTGACGACATGGGGGGGCTACAGCGCAGGGGATCGCCTCAACCTCGAGGTCGATCTGATGGCGAGATACGCCGCCCGGCTGATGGAAGCGGGGAAGTAGGGCGCTTCCACCCTCCCCTTCAGGGGGAGGGTCGACCGGCGAAGCCGGACGGGGTGGGGTCATCCCCGAGACTCGGCAAGCACCCCCTCCCGAGCGCCTTTGGCGCTCGACCTCCCCCTCGAGGGGGAGGTAGGCGCAACTCCGTCGAGAGTGCGCTTCTTTTGAAGCCTGCTGTAGGCTTTCCCCGAAAAAATGTGTATCCATCGCCGCTTCGTTTCTCGAGAGCGTCGCGCGCCGCCACCCAGCCTTCCCTCGCTTCGCGGGAGAGGGAGCAGGTTGCGCGCTTCATAGAGAGGTCGCGGGACGCTCGCCGCATCCCTCTCCCGCAGAGCGGGGAGGGCGATGGAGGGGTGCGCTCCTCCGCCCATGGAGTCGTGAATGGCAGGGTCCTACCGCGCCGATGACGATGATCTCGCGCCTGTCGAAGGCGCGCGCATTCTCGTCGTCGAATCGCATTTCAACGAAGATATCGTCGAGCTTCTGCACGAGGGCGCCGTCCGCGCGCTGGAGGAGCTCGGCTGCGACGTCACCACCATCACCGTCCCCGGCGCGCTGGAGCTGGCGGCCGGCGCGGCCATTGCGCTGGACGCGGCCGAGGCCGCCGGCGCGCCATATGAGGGCGTGGTGGCGCTCGGCTGCGTCATTCGCGGCGACACCTATCATTTCGAGATCGTCGCTAATGAGAGCGCGCGCGCTCTCACCGATCTCTCCGTCTCGCGGCGCCTGCCGCTCGGCAATGGCGTCCTGACCGTGGACAATGAGGAGCAGGCCGTGCTGCGCGCCGATCCCAAGCAGGGCGGGGCCGACAAGGGCGGCGACGCGGCGCTGGCGGCGCTCGCTCTGGTGCGCTTGAAGCGCAAGCTCGGGGGCCGCTCGTGAGCGTCGAGGAGAGATCGGCGGCGCGGCTCGCCATCGTGCAGGCGCTCTATCAGATGGAGGTCGCCGGCAAGGGGCTGAACGAGATCTACGCCGAGTTCGAGGTTCATTGGATCGGCCGCGAGATCGAGGGCGTCCAATATAAGCCGGCCGAGCTGCAGTTCTTCCGCGATATTGTGAAAGGCGTGCTCGACAATCAGGCGACGATCGACCGTGCGCTCGACCAGGCGCTGCAGGGCGGCTGGCCTTTGCAGCGCATAGAGGCGGTGATGCGCGCCATATTGCGCGCCGGCGGCTTCGAGCTGGGGTTTCGGCGCGACATACCTGTCAAAGTGGTCATCAAGGAATATGTGGACGTCGCCGGCGCATTTTTCGGCGCGACCGAGTCCGGCATGATCAACGCCGTGCTGGATCGTCTGGCGCGACAGGCGCGGCCGGAGCATTTCGCCGAGAAGTGATCTCTCTCTCCGCAATGCGGGGAGATGGAAGTCGGCGACGTCTCGGGCGAGGAGGAAGCGATGGCGGAACGCCGCTTCAGCGAGGACGAGCTGATCGCCGAAATCTTCGCGCCGCTCGCGGGGGAGGGCGCCTTCGGCCTGCGCGACGACGCTGCGCTGCTGCCGCTGGGAGGAGCGCGGGAGATCGTCGTCACCACCGATGCGCTGGTCGCCGGCGTGCATTTCTTCCCGGACGATCCGCCCGGCCTCGTCGCCAAGAAAGCCTTGCGCGCAAACCTCTCCGATCTCGCGGCCAAGGCGGCGGAGCCTCTCGGCTTTCTGCTCACTCTGTCGCTGCCGCCCGATTGGACCAATGGCTGGACGCGCAGCTTCGCCGCCGGCCTCGCCGAGGATGTGCGCGAATTCGCGTGTCCGTTGCTCGGCGGCGACACCACGGCGACGCCCGGCCCTCTGACCATCTCCATCGCCGCCTTCGGCCGCGCGACGCGTTTCGTCTCGCGTTCGGGCGCACGGCCGGGGGATCGCATTTTCGTCTCCGGGACCATAGGCGACGCCGCGCTCGGCCTCGGCGTCGCCCGCGGCGAGGCTTTTGCCGAGAGGCTCGGTGAGGGGACGCGGGCGCATCTGCTCGATCGCTATCGTTTGCCGCAGCCGCGTCTGCCCTTGATCGCGACGCTGCGCGAGCACGCGAGCGCCGCCATGGACGTTTCCGACGGCCTCGCCGGCGATCTCGCCAAGCTGCTGCGGGCGAGCGGCGTGAGCGGACTTGTGGAACTCGGCAAGGTTCCGCTCTCGGCGGCCGCGCGCGAGGCGATCGCGCTCGTGCCGGAGCTGCTCTCTCGCGCGGTCACGGGCGGGGACGATTACGAAATCCTCTGCTGCGCCTCCGTCGACGCCGCCCCTGCGCTGGCGCTCGCGGCGGGGAAAGCGGGGGTCGCTCTCGCCGAGATCGGCGTCGTCACAGCCGGCGCCGAGCCGCTACAGTTCTTAGATTCTTCTGGAAGTATTATAAATTTCAGTCGTCTATCCTTCAGCCACTTCTAGGCTCCGGGGCGGCGCGCGACCTTTGCCGCCATTGCCGAAAACCGGCGTTTCTGGCATGACTGACGCCTATTCCCCGGCGCCGCAGCCGAACGATTCGCCTGCGGTCGGAATGTCGTTGTCGCCGGGACGAAATTGCCGCAGGCGCGGGCCACGAAAACAAATCAGCGCGCGCGGCCGAGGAACGGAGAGGGCGCAATCGTCATGGTATTGTTTCTCAGCATCGTCTTCGGACTATTGTCTGTCGCCTATGGCGTCAAGACTTGGCAGGAACTCGAGAAGGCGGACGCCGGCTCTGCGCGTATGCAGGAAATATCCGGCGCCGTCGCGGAGGGCGCGCAGGCCTATCTGAAACGCCAATATACGACGATCGCCTATGTCGGCGGCGTCATCTTCGTGCTGCTCGTCATTCTGCTCGGCTGGGCGGTGGCTTTCGGCTTCCTCATCGGCGCGGTGCTCTCGGGCGCGGCCGGCTTCATCGGCATGAATGTCTCCGTGCGCGCCAATGTCCGCACTGCGCAGGCGGCGACCCTCTCGCTCGCCGGCGGGCTCGACATCGCCTTCAAGGCGGGCGCGATCACCGGCCTTCTGGTCGCCGGCCTCGCTCTGCTCGGCGTCGCGATCTATTACTTCATCCTCACCGTTTTCGCGGGCTATGCGCCTTCCGACCGCGTCGTGGTCGATGCGCTGGTGGCGCTCGGCTTCGGCGGCTCGCTGATCTCCATCTTCGCGCGTCTGGGCGGAGGCATCTTCACCAAGGGCGCCGATGTCGGCGCCGATCTCGTCGGTAAGGTCGAGGTCGGCATTCCCGAGGACGATCCGCGCAACCCCGCCACCATCGCCGACAATGTCGGCGACAATGTCGGCGATTGCGCCGGCATGGCGGCCGATCTCTTCGAGACCTATGTCGTAACCATCGTCGCGACCATGGTTCTCGCTTCCATCTTCTTCGCCGGGCAGGCGGGCCTCGCCTCTGCGATCGTCTATCCGCTGGCGATCGGCGGCCTTTCCATCGTCACCTCCATCGCCGGCACCTATTTCGTGAAGCTCGGCGCCGATGATTCCGAGATCGGCAAGATCGCCGGCCCGCTGTTCGAGAAGATCGGCGTGCCGGACACGATCATGGGCGCGCTCTATAAGGGCCTCATCGCCGCCGGCGTGCTGTCGATCGGCGGCCTCTTCCTCGCCACCACTTTCACGGTCGGCTGGGGCGAGATCGGCAAGGCCAATGGCGAGGCGATCCACGGCTATGGCCTGTTCTTCGCCGGCCTCATCGGCCTATTGGTGACGGGCCTCATCGTCTACATCACCGAATATTACACCGGCACGGGCAAGCGCCCGGTGGTGTCGATCGCCCAGGCCTCGGTGACGGGCCATGGCACCAATGTGATCCAGGGTCTCGCCGTCTCGCTGGAAGCGACGGCGGCGCCGGCGGTGGTCATCGCGCTCGGCATCATCTTCGCCTATCAGGCGGGCGGCCTCTATGGCGTCGCCATCGCCGTGACGACCATGCTCGGCCTCGCCGGCATCATCGTCGCGCTCGACGCCTTCGGGCCGGTGACCGACAATGCCGGCGGCATTGCGGAAATGGCCGGCCTGCCCAAGGAAGTGCGCCACAATACCGACGCGCTGGACGCCGTCGGCAACACCACCAAGGCCGTCACCAAGGGCTACGCCATCGGCTCCGCCGGTCTCGGCGCGCTGGTGCTGTTCGCCGCCTATTCCAATGATCTGCGGCACTTCACCGAGAGCGGCGTTCCCTACTTCAAGGATATCGGCAAGGTCGATTTCGATCTCGCCAATCCTTATGTCGTCGCCGGCCTCATCCTCGGCGGCCTCATCCCCTATCTCTTCGGCGGCATCGCCATGACGGCGGTCGGCCGCGCGGCCGGCTCCGTGGTGGAAGAGGTGCGCCGTCAGTTCAAGGAGAAGCCCGGCATTATGGACGGCACGGAGCGCCCGGATTACGGCCGCGCCGTCGATATGCTGACGCAGGCGGCGATCAAGGAGATGATCATCCCCTCGCTGCTGCCGGTGCTGGCGCCGATCGTCGTCTATTTCGGCGTGACCATCATCTCCGGCTCCAAGGCCAATGGCTTTGCGGCGCTGGGCGCGGCGCTGCTCGGCGTCATCGTCAACGGCCTCTTCGTCGCCGTGTCGATGACCTCCGGCGGCGGCGCCTGGGACAACGCCAAGAAGAGCTTCGAAGACGGCTTCGTCGATAAGGACGGCGTCACCCATTACAAGGGCGGCGACGCGCACAAAGCCTCGGTGACCGGCGACACGGTCGGCGACCCCTATAAGGACACCGCCGGCCCGGCCGTGAATCCGGCGATCAAGATCACCAATATCGTAGCGCTGCTGCTGCTGGCGATTTTGGCGCGGTGAGCGGATCAGCGAAACGGTGACGCAAAGAGGCGGGGGAGACCCCGCCTTTTTCGTTTCAGCTTCAGTTCTTGATCTATCTTGACGTTTCTTGATATCGGCCGATATTCGCTTTCGAGGGAGAGCGCTATGGCCGTCGTTCGGGAGAAATTCGCCACGCAGGTGGATCGCGACATGTTGGCGGCGATCCGAAAGATCGCCAAGGAAGAGGGGCGGCAGCTTCAGTCGATCGTGGAGGAGGCTCTCGGCGCCTATGTCGAAAAACATGACAAGTCGCGACCGCGGGCGCATGTCATGTCCGCCTATGAGTCCAGTCTCGAGCGTTTCGGATCGCTCTATGAGAAGCTGGCCAAGTGACAGATTTTCCGACCGTGGTCGAGGTGCTGGCGATCCACTCTCACCAGATAGAGCGATACGGCGGCTCCCACGGGGTTCGCGACCTCGGGCAGCTCGAGGCGGCGCTGTTCCGGCCGCAGTCGGGATATTATTCGGACTTGATCGCTCAGGCGGCGGCGCTGTGGGAGAGCCTATCGCAAAATCATGCCTTCGTGGACGGCAATAAGCGCACCGCTTTTGCCGTCACATTCACGTTTCTGGCGATCAACGGAGTGCGTTTGACAGCCGACGCCGATGAGACTTGGGCTTTTCTTTCTCGTCTCTACGAAGCCGGCGCCTTTCGTTTCGAGGCGCTCGACCAGTGGCTCCGGCAGAATACGGCTCCTTGATCGTGGGGCCGGCGTGCTCGCGGTCACCCGCCATTCTTCGTGATCCGTATCGCCGCCAAGAGGTTTTCGACGGAATCGGCGATAGAGCGATCCGCCGCCTGCGGCGATGTCTCCAGCCATAAATTGATCAGGCCGCATCCGTCGCTCGCCGAAGCGGTGACGATGTCGTGGCTGGCGCTCCCATCCTCTCGAAACGCCTCGTAGCTGCGCCGCCAGCCGGTAAAATCGCCGAAGCGAATCGTGCTCGCTTCGCCCCGCGGTCTCGCGGTCTCGTAAGGCGTGATGAACCAGATCTTGAAGCGCGCCTCGAGGAGGCTTCGCGCCACTGCGGCGCTGAGTTCATGAAGCGGCTGGTCCGACACACCCAGCCAGACGAGCCCCCGAACGACGCGTCCCGGCTCGCAATGAGCGCATTGAATCACTGCCGTCGCATGATAGCCGAATGGCTGCAATTCCCAGTCAGAATGGCCGCTCGACACTGCATAGGTGATTTCCTTGCCTTCGCTGTTTCGAACGGTCGCGAAGGGAAATCCCCACTCGCGTGATTTGCATCCGAATTCTTCCGCTCGGACGTCTCGAGAAAAAATCGAGACGATAAAAATAGCCATGAAAGCGCGAAGCATCGTCATGCTCCAGTTTTTCAGTATATGAGACGCGGCGCCGTCACCCCAGCCGATCCCCGAACAAAAACTCCATCGCCCGATCCAGCCTGATATGCGGCAAGGGCAGGGGCTCCTTGTCGCGGCCGAGGGAGGCGATCGGCGGGCGGAATTTCAGGAAGCGGAAATCGGCGTCCTCCTCGGCCAGCGCCAGAGCGTCGCCGCGGAAGACATGGCGCGGATCGGCCGGCAATTCGCCCGGGAAGATCGCGCCCTCCGCCGCGCCGTCGAACACGTCGTCGCCGATACGCTCGCCCTCGATCGGCGTGCCGACGATGGCGGCGAGCGATTCGCCGTCATGCTTGACGATGGCCTCGCGCGTCGCGCGCACGGCGGCGAGCGCGATCACGTCTATGGTCGCGCCGACGCCCTCGGCCCGCTCGATCGCGCGCGAGGTGAGGTGCCGCAGCACGGCCTCGAGCCGATCATGGCTCGTATGGTGGAGATGGTCCGCCTTGGTGGCCGCGAAGAGGATGCGGTCGATCTTCGGGCGGAAGATGGTCGAGAGCAGATTGGAGCGGCCGGTGCGGAAGGCCGTCAGCACATCGGCGAGCGCGGTCTCGAGATCGCGCACGGCGGCGGGGCCGGAGTTCAGCGCCGCGAGCGCGTCCACCAGCACGATCTGCCGATCGAGCCGCGCGAAATGATCGCGGAAGAAGGGCCGCACCACATGGGTCTTATAGGCCTCGTAGCGGCGCTCCATCATCGCCGCGAGGCTCCTGGACGGGGGAGCCGAGCCTTCCTCCACCGGCAGCGGCGCGAAGGTCAGCGCCGGCGAGCCCTCGAGTTCGCCCGGCATCAGAAAGCGTCCTGGCGGCAAAGTGGAGAGGGCGAAGCGCTCGGTCTTGGCGGAACGCAGATAATTGGTGAATAGCGCCGCGAGCTTGCGCGCATCGTCTTCCGAGGCGCGGCCGAGCGGGTCGATCCCCGCCGTGGCGCCGCGCCAATCGGCGGCGATGGTCGCGCGCGCCGCCGCCGACGCGGCCTCCAAGGTCTCGCGCGACCATTGCGCATAGGATTTTTCCAGGAGCGGGAGGTCGAGCAGCCATTCGCCGGGATAGTCGACGATGTCTATGTCGAGCCGCGCCGGACCGGGACGGAAGCTCGACAGCAGACCGGCGGATTTGCGGTCATATTCCAGCGTCACGCGCAGCTCGGAGATGCGTCGCGTCGATTGCGGCCAATGGCGATCGGCGCCTGTCAGCGCGGACAGATGCTCCTCATAGGAGAAGCGCGGCACGGCGTCGTCCGGCTGTGGATCGAGATGGGCGCTGCGCAGGCGATTTTCGGCGGCGACGCGGAACACGGGCAGCTGATTCTTGCGGTTATGCGCGGCGTCGCGCGCGGCGACGGCGCGCGTCAGATGATGCACCAGCGAGGTGATGAACACCGTCTTGCCGGAGCGCGACAGGCCGGTGACGCCGAGCCGCAAGCGCCCGCCCGCCAGAAAATCCTTTAGGCTGGCGGCGGCGACGGTGGTGTCGAAGAGAAGGTCGGAAATCTGCGACAAGGTGGCGGCTCGGGCGTGCGGGGTCGCTCTTCGTGTAACAAGCGGCCGGCGATTTGGGTAGCGGGCGCGCAGATCAAACACGCCGCATCCGGGTTCGGCCGGGGCGCGAGCGCCGCCGCGCGATTTTCCGGGCGCCGCGTTCACGGAATATTCGTCTCGGCCGACCTATTTTGTCACAGAGCCGGGCTCGACGCGGCTTTGTTCCGGCTCCGCCGGTTGCGAGCCAGAGCTCGAATATGCGAAACCTTCGGGGGAAGCTCTCGGCGGTCCGGTTCTTGTATGTTGCGCCGCAGCGTGGCGCCCGGAAAATGATGCTATGACCAAATGGGTCTATAATTTCGGCGGCGGCGCGGCCGAAGGCGCGGCCGCGATGAAGAATCTGCTGGGCGGCAAGGGAGCCAATCTCGCCGAAATGGCCGGACTCGGCCTGCCGGTCCCCCCTGGCTTCACCATAACCACCGAGGTCTGCGCGCATTTCTATGCGCATGGCAAGACCTATCCGGCCGAGCTCGGGCCGCAGATCGATGCGGCGCTGGACCGCCTCGGCCAACTCGCGGGGCACAGTTTCGGCGAGGCGAAATGGCCTCTGCTGGTCTCGGTGCGCTCGGGCGCCCGCGCCTCCATGCCCGGCATGATGGATACGGTGCTGAACCTCGGCCTCAACGACGAGACCGTCGGAGCGCTGGCGACGATCGCCGGCAATGAGCGCTTCGCCTATGATTCTTATCGTCGTTTCATCGAAATGTACGCAACCGTGGTGCTCGGCCTCGAGCATCACGAGTTCGAGGATGCGCTCGAGCATTACAAGGCCGGCAAGGATCTCTCGCTCGACACGGAACTCTCGGCCGCGGACTGGCGCATTATCGTCGGGACATTCAAGACGATTGTCGAGAAAGCGACTTCGCGCCCCTTTCCGCAGGAGCCGCGCGCGCAATTATGGGGCGCGATCGGCGCCGTCTTCTCGTCATGGATGAATCACCGCGCCGTCATCTATCGGCAGCTGCACAATATTCCCGAGGATTGGGGCACGGCCGTCAATGTGCAGGCCATGGTCTTCGGCAATATGGACGACAATTCCGCGACCGGCGTCGCCTTCACCCGCAATCCCTCGACCGGGGCGCGCGAGCTCTATGGCGAGTTCCTCATCAACGCCCAGGGCGAGGATGTCGTCGCCGGCATTCGCACGCCGCAGCCGATCACCGAGGCGGCGCGCCGCGCCGGCGGCTCCAGCCGACCCTCGATGGAAGCGGCGCTTCCAGATGTGTTCGAAGAGTTTCGCCGCGTCTCCGAACTTCTCGAAAAACATTATCGCGACATGCAGGATATGGAGTTCACCGTCGAGCGCGGGAAGCTCTGGATGCTGCAGACGCGCACCGGCAAGCGCACCGCGCCGGCCGCGCTGAAAATCGCCGTGGACATGGCCGATGACGGGCTGATCACGCGCGAAGAAGCGATTTTGCGCATCGATCCGCTGTCGCTCGACCAATTGCTGCATCCCACCATCGACCCGGATGTGAAGCCGACGATTTTGGCGACCGGCCTTCCGGCCTCGCCCGGCGCCGCCGTCGGCGAGATCGTCTTCGACGCCGCGGAGGCGGAGGCGCTCGCCGCGCAGGGGCGCAAGATCATTCTGGTGCGCGTCGAGACGAGCCCTGAGGATATCGGCGGAATGCACGCCGCGCAGGGCATATTGACGACGCGCGGCGGCATGACCTCGCACGCCGCCGTCGTGGCGCGCGGCATGGGCAAGCCCTGCGTCTGCGGCGTCGGCGCGATCCGCGTCAATTACGAGGAGCAGAGCTTTTCCGTCGCCGGGCGGCGCTTTTCCAAGGGCGATCTCGTCACCATAGACGGCTCGGCCGGGCGCGTCATCGCCGGCGCGGTGAAGATGCGCCAGCCCGAGCTCACCGGCGAATTCGCCGTGCTGATGTCCTGGGCCGACGCCGCGCGCCGGATGCGCGTGCGCGCCAACGCCGAGACGCCCGTCGACGCCCGCGCCGCCCGCCGCTTCGGCGCCGAGGGCGTCGGCCTCGCCCGCACCGAGCATATGTTCTTCGAGGACGACCGCATCATCGCGGTGCGCGAGATGATCCTCGCGGATGACGCCGCGGGACGCCGCGCCGCCCTCGCCAAGCTGCTGCCGATCCAGCGCGGCGATTTTCAAGAGCTGTTCGAGATCATGGCCGGTCTGCCGGTGACGATCCGCCTGCTCGACCCGCCGCTGCACGAATTCCTGCCGCATACGGAATCGGAGATCGCCGATGTGGCGCAGGCCATGGGCGCGGATCCGGCCAAGCTGCGCCAGCGCGCCAAGGAGCTCTCCGAGTTCAACCCCATGCTCGGTTTTCGCGGCGTGCGCCTCGCCGTCGCCTTTCCCGAGATCGCCGAAATGCAGGCGCGCGCGATCTTCGAGGCGGCGATCGCCTCCGCCGCACAGACCGGTGTTCCCGCGGCCATAGAGATCATGGTGCCGCTGGTCTTCTCCAAGGCGGAGCTGGATTTCGTCGCCGAGCGCATCGCCGCGACGGCGAAGGCCGTGGCGGACGAAACCGGCCTTTCGCCCAAATATCACATCGGCACGATGATCGAGCTGCCGCGCGCCTGCCTGCGCGCCGCCGAGATCGCCGAGACGGCCGAGTTCTTCTCCTTCGGCACCAATGACCTCACGCAGACGGCGCTCGGCGTCTCGCGCGACGACGCCGGCTCTTTCCTCGGCGCCTATGCGCAAAAGGGCATTTTGCCCTCCGATCCTTTCGTGACCATCGATCAGGAGGGCGTCGGCGAATTGGTGCGCCTCGCCGCGACGCGCGCCCGCGCGCAGCGCCCCACGATCAAGCTCGGCATTTGCGGCGAGCATGGCGGCGATCCCGCCTCCATCGCCTTCTTCGAGAGCGTCGGCCTCGATTACGTCTCCTGCTCGCCCTATCGCGTGCCGATCGCGCGGCTCGCCGCGGCGCAGGCGGCGCTCGGCAAGGAGGCGGTGAGCACGGCGTGAGCCGCGCGGAGCGCTGGACTTCTCCACGCTTCGCCCGCACATTTCCCGCCATGCGCCAGTCGCTTCATCACTTCCACGTCGAGACCCGCGGCAAGGGCTTTTACGACGTCACTCGCGTCGTCTCCGCCTGGGCGAACGGCCAGGGCCTGACCGCCGGGCTGCTGACGTTGTTCTGCCGACACACATCGGCCTCGCTCACCATTCAGGAAAACGCCGACCCCGCCGTGTTGCGCGACCTCGAGCGCGTCTTCGCCGGCCTCGCGCCCGAGGGCGAAGGCCTCTATGAGCATGACACGGAAGGCCCCGACGACATGCCCGCCCATATACGCACGGCGCTGACGCAGACGCAGCTCTCCATACCGCTGTCGCGCGGCGCTCTGGTTCTGGGGACGTGGCAGGCGATCTATCTCTTCGAGCATCGCCATGGCGCGCAGACGCGCGAGCTCGTCGCGCATCTTCTCGGCGAATGATCCAAAGCGGGACGCCCGACGAGCGCCGCCTTAACCGACCTGCAAGCCTAATCTGCGATAAATTTTCCCCGTGAGCTTTTCTGCGTTTGCGTGTGGCGCTTCGGCCACGCTTTTCGCGGGTCGAGACGGGGCGTTGAGCGTATGGGTCGTCGTTCGGGAGTGAGCTGGGCCATAGGCGTCATCGCGCCCTGGTGGCTGGGCGCTGGCCTATTGGTGTCCTTCACCGCCGCGGCGGGCCAGGACCCTTCGCAAGGCTGGAATATTCCGCCGCATCTCGCGCGCATTCAAACGGCGCGCCTGTCCGTCGGCTCGCCGGAGGATATTCACGCGCGGCCGGACGAGCGCGAGCCCCATGCCGCGCTCAAGCCCCATGCCGAGGCCTTCCCCGAGGTCGACCGCACCAGGAAGGGCGATCCCATCATCGTCATGCGCCCGTCTTTCGACACGCGGCGCGACGACGGCGAGACGGTGGAGGTCTCGCTCGGCGCCGATGGCGAGACGACGACCATCGCCCTCGCCGGGCCGGAGGCCGATCTTCCCGCCGATTCGAGCGGCGCGCCGACCACGCAGCGCGGCAATGGCCAGGCGTCGCCGACGCAGCGCGGCTCGGCGACGACGCAGCGCATCTCGCAGGCGATGCGTGAGCGCGCCGCCCATGGCGCCACGCCGCAGGTCGCGCGCGCCGCGGCGCTCGCCTCCTCGACGCCGGCGCAGCCCGACGCTGTGCCGATCGCCGTCGCCTCCTTCGCTCCTTCGCGCGCTCTGCGGGATCCGAAGACGCCGCCCGATTACGCTTCGCTCATCGACCCGGACAAGCTGGCGCGCGAGAAGCGCTGCCTCGCCGAGGCGGTCTATTTCGAGTCGCGCAGCGAGCCGGAGGCGGGGCAGGCGGCGGTGGCGCAAGTGGTGCTGAACCGCGTGTCCTCGGGCCTCTATCCGACCAGCGTCTGCGGCGTCGTCTATCAGAACCGCAGTCATTACAAGGCCTGCCAATTCTCCTTCGCCTGCGAGGGCCGCAAGCTGCGCGTCACCGAGCCCGACTCCTGGGCAACGGCGCAGCGCGTCGCCGACGAGGTGATGAACGGGCACACCTATATTTCGGATGTGGGCCGCTCGACGCATTACCATGCGAATTATGTGAAGCCGCGCTGGGCCAAGCAGCTGAAGAAGATGGATAAGATCGGCAATCATATCTTCTATCGGCTGCGGCCGGGGCAGACGTGAGATGTGAAACGACAGATCAGATGGCAGAGGCGGGATTAGTTGGGATCGACCGGGGGCACGTGGGAAAGGGCCAGAGAAACCGGGCGACTGCGGGCGACGCGGACTGCATGAGAGCCGAAGAGCCGCGACAAATCAAATGGCACTGAGACGGCGGCAGGCGGGCCGCGCCGGCGAGCGAAACCATTGATATTCGGTCGCGCGCCGATCGCCGGACAGCCGGAACTCGGAACCGAGGGCACCAGCCGGCCCGCCGACGATAATCGAGGCGAAGCCCAACAAACTCTAGGCAGTGATCGACTCGGGGCCATAGTCTACCGATCCTGTGAACTCGGAACTGGAGTCGCGCCTGCGCGCGCATTGCCGCTCGATCACTTGGTCGCGACAGTGAACCATATCCCGGCGTCACTCACGGGGAAGATGCTGTATTTGAGGCCGTGAACCCAGGTGTCGATCGATTTGTCGGCCTCCTTATGGAAGTCGTGGAGAGTTTGTCTGGCGAGCTTAAGCTCGTCTGTCGATCCGTCACGAGAGCAAAGGACGAGGACGATATCCATCATCTCGATCCAGGCTCGAGCCCGTTTAGCGACCTCCTTCTTCGTAGGGGCGGCGAAGACGACGACGACGCTGTCCACCATGCTCGATCCGTTAAAGCCTAGGAGCCCCATCATCGCGGGGCCGGCCGAGAACTTGCAAACGGCTTGCATGCACTCGGTGAGGTCGATCTTGGCATAGGCTCCATTAGCTCGAGCGAGCGCATTGAACTCGCTTACGAAGCCTTCGACGCTGAGGCCGATGTCGTTCTTTTGTATCGGCTTTAGAGGAGATCGAAGCTGATAAGACGAAGGGGGGGCATCTGTCCCATTCATCAATATGTCTGCAACCGGTTGCTTCTCCCCGGGAAAGGCTTTCGTATGCGAGCTTACTTCATTTTGTTTCCGGTCGTTAGGTAAGGCGAAAAACATGGCAATGAAAAGCACAGCAGCAACGAAAAGAGCCGTAGAAAGTCGGTCCGACATAGGCGCCTCATAATCTATTGTCCCACCATACCACCCGGCCGCAGATTTTGAGCCGCTTCAAATCGACCTTCAAGAGCAGTTCTGGTTCATAATCCTGGTTGTCGCTCATGACGAAGATCGCGCCGTGCTTCGCCTTGCGGAGCCGTTTCACGCGCAGATCGTCGCCCTGCAGGAACACGTAGATATCTTGCGCTCCCGACCCATGCTTCGGCTTTGGAGGGCGATCGGGCAGGCGGAAGTCGCCATTGGTCTCGGCGACGAGCAGCAGGGCGCCGTCGACGATCGTCGGCTCCATGCTGTCGCCCTTGGCGCGTAAAAATGAGAGCTTTGCGCCCGGCGGGGCGAGCTTTTGCAGCATCCAATGCGGAAACGCCAGCTCCCCGTCGACGGCGAACATATGGTTGATCGAGCCCGCTCCCGCCGCGGCCCGCACATCCAACCTTGGTATGCGCTCGAAAGCGACCGGGTCAGCCAACGGTCTTCCAATCTTGGGTGCGAGAGCTGTCGGCTCGTCGGATAGGCCGAGCAGATAGTCCATCGACACGCGCAATCCCTCTACGAGGTCCAGCAGGACGCCGGGCGTAGGCTCATTCTCGCCGCGCCTGAGACGGCTCAGCGTATTTGCCGGAATATTCAGCGCTTTTGACGCCTTGGCGATGCTTCCGAAAGGATCGGTCAACGCCGTGATGCGTTCCGCGAAATCGGACAGACGAGGGTCGGAGGATTTTTTCATGGGAAGCAAACCAATCTTGGTTGACTTCTCCCAAATGACGATCTTATATCAACCAATATTGGTTCATTGCGGTGGAGTCGGGCTTTGGAGACGAATTCGCAAGCCGGTTGGCACCGGGCCGACATTCTCGCGGCCGTGCGCAAGCGCGGCGCAAATCTGGCGGCGATCGCCAGAAGCGTCGGGCTGTCTCGCCAGTCGATGTATTGGGCGATGATTGCCCCGCATCCGCGGGCAAATCTGGCGATCGCCGAATTTCTCGGCGTTTCCGCTTCGACTCTCTGGCCGCAGTGGTTCGACGGGGACGGCAAGCTGATCTCCAAAACGCCGCTGCCGCGCCCGCGGCCGCGCGGCGAGCCTATCCCGCGCGCCTCCTCCGCGTCGAGCCCCCGACAATCCGCAGCTTAACGTTTGGTTAACCAGCGTCCGCGCGCCCACGAGTCCGTTCAGAGCCGTTTTCAGAGGCCGAAATGACAGAGACCATCCGCTTAGACGAGATCGACGCCACCAATCGGCTCAGAACCGTCAATCCGGCGCATGTCGAGCTGATTGCCGCGTCCATCGAGCAGCAAGGACTTTCGCAACCGATCGTCGTCCGCCCGCGCTCGCCAGAGGAAGGCGACGGGCTGCCCTACATCCTCGTCGTCGGCGGTCACCGCGAGGCCGCTATGCGGTCGCTGGACTGGAAAGAGCTGACGATCGACAAGCATGTGCTCGTTCGGGACCTGGACCCGCTCGACGCCCGACTGATCGAGATCGACGAGAACGTTGCCCGTCATGAGTTGAATGCGCTCGACCGAGCGCTCTTCCTGCTCGAGCGCAAGGAAGTCTACGAGAAGAGGCGCATCGCCGCACTGGGTCGAGGCGGAGATCGTAAGAGCGCGAAATTCCAAGAAAAAATCAATTCGGAATCTTTCCGAATTGATTTTTCGGAGCGCTTCACCGAGGACTCGGCCAAGCGGACCGGCTACTCCGAAAGCGCCATCCAAAAGGCGATCACTCTCGCCCGTCGTCTCGACGAGCGAGCGATCAGGGCCATTCGTGGAACGCCGCTCGAGGACAATCAGACCGAGTTGTTCCAACTCGCCGATCTCCAAGGCGACCAGCAGCGCATAGTCGCCGAGCGCATCAAATCTGGCGAGGCCAAGACCGTCGCGCAGGCCAAGGTCGCGGCGGGACTGGCCAAGCCGCTGATCGTCGATCCGCAGAAGTCCATCTATTCGGCGCTGCACGCGAATTGGGACAAGGCGACCAAGCAGACGCGAGCCACGTTTCTGAAGGAGATCGGCGCGGAGATGACCAAGCGCGGAGGCGCGGGCGCCTGATGCGCGACTGGCTCTCCGCCCCCGAACTCGCGGCTCTCGCTCTGCCCGGCCTGCCGGAGACAGAGCGCGGCTGGCGTGACTACGCCGAGCGCGAGGGCTGGCTCGAGCGCACGGACAAGGTCCGCCTGCGCAAGGGCCGGGGCGGAGGCCTCGAATATTCGATCGAGCTGCTGCCAGCGGCGGCGCTCGCGGCCTATGCAGCGCGCGCCATCGGCGATGTCGCGCTCGCGCCGGAGGACGCCGCCGCGGCCTCTGTCGAGGAGGCCAAGCGGCAGCTCACGCTCATCGCTCTCGACAATCGCGACGCGCGCCTCACGCTCATCGCCGCAGCCGATCGCTATGCGAAGAACGCCTCGCTCTCGCGCAACATGGCCGATCGCACATTCGCGGCGCTCTACAATCTCGGCCGCATAGAGGTCGAGCCCGGCGTGCGCGCCGCCGTGCCGAAGCTGTCGCAGCGCACGCTGGCGCGCTGGCGCTCGCTCAAGCGCATCGAAGGAATTTCACGGCTCGGCGTCGATCATGGCGCCGCGCGTAGGGGTAGAGGCGCGTTGAATCGCGGCGGAGAGGGGAAGGTGCGCGCGTTCCTCACCGCCGCGATCGCCAACCAGCCGGACGTTTCCGCGGATCATCTGCTCGAGCTGATCGAGGACAAATTCCCCGATGTCAGCGTCTCGCTGCGCACGGTGCAGCGCATGCGGGCGCGGATCGAGGAGGAGGACAAGGTCCTCCTCACCAAAATCACCAATCCGGACGCCTATAAGAGCAAATATCGCCTCTCCGGCACGAATTCGCACGCCGTCGAGCGCTTGAACGAGCTGTGGATGATCGACGCCTCGCCGGCGGACGCGCTCTCGGCATCGGGAGCGGCGTCGATCGGCAGAGCGTAGCGCTTGGCGAAATAGCCGTTCATGATCGCGCTCGCGCTGTCGAGCGCGGCCTCTATGCGCAGCTGGTCGCGCGCCTGCGTCGCCCCGTCGAAGGCGGCGAGGTCCACCTGCTCCGCGCCCCATTTGCGCACGAGATCGGCTTCCGTGGCGTAGGACATGAGTTCTCCTTTGCAGGGGGCGCGGGTTTGGACCCCGCGCCCCCATCCGCGGTCTTTGCTCTGGGGTTATGATTGGTGCGGGAGGCGGACTTGAACCGCCGACCTCCTGGCTGTGCGAACCAGGCGAGCTGCCGCTGCTCTATCCCGCGATACTCGTCACGGCCGCGCGATGCGCAGCTCCGGATCTTTGGCGATCGCCTCTTGCTCCTCCTCCGTGAGCGTCGAGACATCGATCAGCGTCGGCTCCGGCGTGAACTTGCGGCCGGCGCGCCAACGTCCGCCGGCGGGCCCGGTCACGGCGACGAAGACGCCCCTGATCTGCGTCTTGCTCTCTTTGTCGCCGTCGCTCGGCGCCTTGGATTTGTCGGCCATGCGGGCCTCCTCTTTCGATTTGCCGCGCTCAGTCGAGCCAGGGGACGTTGACGATCTCGACGAGCTTGTAGAGCGTGTTGCTGGTCGCATCGATGACCTGCGCCTCGATGAGCGCGCGCGCGGCGAAGTAGGTCGAAGGACCGCACAGCATCACCTGCGGCTTGACGCCCAGAAGACGCCCCTCGTTGGAGCGGAGCTGCGTCATCGCCGTATAGGCGGCCTGGACATTGGCGGAATTGATCGTCTGCCGGCTCGCATATGGGCTCATCATCGATGTCGCCGGCGTCGCCGGCGCGACGGCGGCGACGGCCGTTCTGGCCACGAATTGGACGGCGCCGACGCAGACGGCTGTGGCCTACCGTATCATTCGCATGTCCATGCCTTCGACCGGCGAGGTGCGGGCTCTGATGCAGCAGCTGCTCGCGCGCGGCGACAAAGACAGCCCGTTCACGAAATTCTATGTTGATGACTCCACGGGGCGTCTCGTCGTCGATCCGCACGCGGGCGCGCCGGGGCTCTATGTCGGGCAGACGGGCGTATCGGACGCCGCGCTGCTGGCGGCGCTGACGGCCGATCGCGCGACGGGCAGAGTGAGTTTTCCGAATGGCGCCGAATTTCCGAATGGGTTGCTGCTACCGTCAGTCGGGATGCATAATCGGATCATCAACGGCAATTTCGAGATCTGGCAGCGTGGATACAATTTCACCGCGGTCCCAGGCGGCGTTTACACTGCCGATAGATGGATTTGTTATCCTGGCGGCGGACTAGGGAGCGTATCGGCCAACAAAGCCGCGCCGACTTCTGGATTCACCGGAAGCACGGTGTTTAGCGCCCAAGGAAATGGCGCGCCTGTCGGCGGGCAGATTCACTTAGTGCAGCGTTTTGAGGGACAGACGATGGCGGACATCGCTGGACACGACGCCATGCTGTCGTTCGACATCAGCGCATCATCCAGTGCTGGGTCGATTTCTGGTGTCGTCTACGCGCACACCAATAGCGCGCTCGATAATGGCACCTACGCAAATCTTTGCACTTACACCCCGTTCGACATTCCTGCTGGCGTTTCCAGGATCGAGATTCCGATCGCTGGGGCCGCCATTCAGAATTTCGGATTAGGAGGCCAAATCGGCATCTTGATCACGCAGAACAGCGCGCCTGGGAATATATCTTTGACGATAGGCGCGGTGCAATTCGAGCGCGGACCAGTCGCTAACCCGTTCGAGTATCGCCATTCGGCGATCGAATGGGCGCTGTGTGAGCGCTACTTTCAGAGGATAACCGGCTGGGGAGGCGGATGGCAGTGGGGCGCAGAGCAGCTCGCCGTCGCGGGCTCATTTCGCACAATTATGGCTCATACACCGACTGTGATCATCATCGATGGGACACTGGGCGCGGAGCAATTCGGCTGGTCGTTCCAAAACATCTTGTCGATACACGGCGCCTCTATGACGCCAGAGGGTGGCATTATCAGTTTCATCACCACCGCCTGCAATCAAGGCAGCTTGGGCGGAATCTCTTATGTCTCCAAAATCTACGCATCAGCGGAGCTGTGACATGTATTCAGAAATCTCCAACAGCACGTCCATGCGGCGCGATGCGGACGGCGCGATCATCCCCGCTGACGAGCGCAATCACGATTATCAGGTGTTTTTGGCTTGGCGCGCCGCCGGCAACACGCCGACGCCGCTGCCGACGCCGACCCTCGCCGACGCGAAGAAGGGCAAGCTCGCCAAGCTCGCCGAGCGCCGCTGGCGCGCCGAGACAGCGGGCGTCACGGTCAACGGCCTCTCCATACCGAGCGACGCGGCGACGCAGAGCAAGCTGACCGCCGCCGTCGTCGCCTGCGTGCTGGACAACGCCTATTCGGTGAATTGGAAGCTCGCCGACGGCACATTCACGCTTCTCGACCACGCGACGCTGATCGCCGTGGCGCAGGCCGTGCGCGCCCATGTGCAGAGCTGCTTCGACCGCGAGGCGCTGCTCGCCGCGCAAATCACCGCGGCGGCCGATGCGGCGGCGCTGGCGGCGATCGACATAGAGACGGGCTGGCCGGCGTAGCGGGAGACAACTGTCTCCGGCTGAATTCGGCGGGGTTATCCGGGATGGTGAGCGGGTCGGAAAGGCGCGTCAAGCGCCTTTTAAAAGAGCTTTCGAGGGGACGATGGCCGGCTCTCAATTCCTGCATGGCGTCGAGACGATCGAGGTCGCCTCGGCCAATCAAACCGTCACCATCAATAAAATGGCCGTCGCCGGCATTGTCGGCACGGCCCCTTTGGCCGATGCGAGCGCATTCCCGCTCGATACGCCCGTGCTGCTCACCACCGCGCCGCAGAAGGCGTCGCTGCTGGGCGAGACGGGCACGCTGCTGCCGGCGGTGCGCGACTTCTACGCCGAGGGCGGCGGCGCCGCCGTCGTCGTGCGCGTGGCGGACTCGGCGACGCCCACCACACAACTGACCAATGTCATCGGCTCGCTCGCCGCGAAGACGGGCGTCTATGCGCTGCTCACCGCGCGGTCGCGCGTCGGCGTGCAGCCGCGCACGCTGATCGCGCCCGGCTTCACCGCGACGCGGCCGGAAGGCGCCTCCAACCCCGTGGTGGCGGCGCTCCTCACGGTCGCGGGGAAGCTGCGCGGGCGCGTCTACGCCTCGACGCCCTCCACTTCGAGCGACGAGGCGATCGCCTGGCGGCAGGATTGGTCGAGCCCGCGGCTGACGCCGATCTATCCCAATGTGCTGGCGTGGGACCCGGTCTCCTCCAGCTATGTGACGCGGCCGGCCGAGGCGGCGTTCGCCGGCCTCACGGCGCGCGTGCATCGCGAGAACGGCTTTTGGTATTCGCCGTCCAACTTCGTTCTGCAGTCGATCGGCGGCGTCTCGACGCCTGTCGATTGGGCGAGCGGCGACGCCGATTGCCTCGCCAACATCCTCAACGAGAACCGCATCGCCACCGTCATCAATATGGGCCAAGCGGGCGCGGGCCAATATGGCGGCTGGCGGCGCTGGGGCAATCGCACCACGGCCGACGACGCCAATTGGGTATTCGAGGTCGTGCGCACGATCGAGGACGCCGTCTATGAGGCGCTCGACGAGGCGACGCTGTGGGCCGTGGACAAGCCGCCCAGCGTGCAGCTGCTGCTCGACATGACGGAGCGCGCCAACGCCTTCTTCAAATACGGCAAAAGCGAGGGCTTCCTCGTCGGCGGCCGCTGCTGGCTCGACCCCGAGGACAATCCGAGCGCGCAGCTGAAAGCCGGCGTCTACACATGGCGCATCGACCCCGAGGCGCCCGCGCCGATGGAGCACATCGTCTACAAGGCGCAGCGGAACGCGAGCTATTACGACGATCTGCTGACGAGCCTCTCGTCGATGATCGCCCAGCAGACGGCGGCGTGAGGAGGATAGGATGCAGCTCGATTATATCCTCCAGGCGTTCACGGTCTTCGCGGACGGCTATGGCAAGGCGGGCAGCGGCGAGAAGTGCAACCTGCCCAAGATCAAGAAAAAGACCGAGGAGCATCGCGGCGGCGGAATGCTGGCCCCGCGTCGCATCGCGCTCGGCTTTGAGGCTTTCGATTTCGAGGCCGATCTCGCCTCTTTCGATCCGCAGGTGCTGGCGCTCGTCGGCCTCTACACGGGCGCGAAGGGCGTGGCTTTCGGCGTCCGTGGCTACCTCGACGGCGACCAGAACAGCGAGCATACGGCGATTTTGCAGATGCGCGGCGAGGTCATCGAATGCGACCCCGGCGCCTGGGAAGCCGGCAAGAAGGCGATGCTGAAATTCAAGACCGCGCTCGACGCCCTGAAGCTGACCATCGACGGCTCGGTCATCTGGGATATCGACATAGAGAACGGCGTCTACAGCGTCGGCGGAAACGATCCTTACGCCCGTGTGCGCGCAGCGCTGGGCTACTGACGGGAGAAATGGACATGGTCGACGGCGCACAAGAGTTTCAGACCAAGCTGATGCAGGCCGCGCAGGGGGCGAGCGCAACGGCGGCGGCCGCGCCCGCGACGGTTGCCGTGGATGCTGCGACGGCGGCGGCCGCTCCGGCGAATGCGATCACGCCGATCGTCGATTTCGACGCGGGCGGCAATTGGGGCGGCGAGACGATCGCGCTCGCGCATCCGTTCAAAACCGCAGGCGTTACTTACAGCACCCTGAATATGCGCACCGCAACTGGCCTCGACGTTACGCGGTTCTATTCGACGGGACGACGCTCCTCGATCATCGATTTCGCGATTGGTCTGCTGTCGAGCGACAATGGTCCGATCGACGCTCGCGTCTTCGGCCTGATGCATGGGTCCGACAGCGCTGCGATCATCTCGAAGGCCAGCGATTTTTTGGGCGGGTCCCCGCAGACCTGACCGCAATCCTCGATGAGATCGGACTGTGCTTCCACTATTCGCGGGCCGAGGTTCTCGGCCTGCCTATCCCCTCGATCCTGCGGCTGCATAAGCGGGCAGTCCAGCATCTGAACCGCCTCTATGCCACCGTGAGGCTCTCATGAGCATGACCGTCGAGATGATCCTGCGCCTGATCGATCAGGCGACGGGACCGATCCGCGGCGTCGAGAGCGAGCTGGAGCGGCTGCAAAAGACCGCCGCGGCGATCGACAAGCAACGCACGACGGGCGGGGGCGTCAAGGCGAGCGTCTGGCTCGAGCAGCAGGAAGCGATACGCAAGGTCCGTGAGGAGGCCGAGCGCTATGATCAGACCATGCGTAAGATCAACGCGGCGCAATCGGCGGCGATGTCGGCGGCCGCGGCGCATGGCCTCGAGCGCATATCTACTGCGGCCTTCCGAGGGGGCGTGCGCCAAGGCGTCGCCGGCGAGCATTCGCAAGTGAGCCTGGAGACGCAGGGCAACAAGTTGGCGCAGATCGAGGAGATACAGCAGAAGGCTGCGCAGATGTCCGCGGTCTACAAAGCCTTCACGAAAACGCAGTTCGAGACGATGATCGGAGCGGCCAAAAGCTACACCGGCTCCTTGGAACATGCTTTCGAGGCGATGGACGATCTGGCGCAGATAAGGACGATCCAATTAGGCCAGCACGGCCACTCTTCGGATGAAGCCTTCAATACGATTACGAAATCGCTCGAGACCGCTGGCGTCGCTGGAGACCCTAAACGCATTCATGACCGGCTGGAGAGCTACGCCAAGATCATGAACGTCTTCAAGGAGACGTTGAACGAAGGATCATTTGCGCAATTCTTCAATCAAGTCGGCCCCGCCGCTTCGAGCCTATCGGAAAGATTTCTGCGAGGAACAGCCGCGCACCTCATGCAGGAAATGGGGCCGGGGATGGCCGGCACCGCAGTCGCGATGTTCCAGCAGGAGTTCCAGGCCGGGACCGCGACGCCGAAGGCAATGGAGACGCTCGATAAACTGGGTCTGCTCGACGAAAAGCTGCTTCGCCGCAAGACGTCCAACAACGAAATCCGATGGATGGACCCCCATGCCATTCACGGCTGGAAGCTGGCCTTGTCTGATCCCGATCTCTGGATAGACCGATATCTCGCCCCGGCCCTCGCGAAACTTCCAGGAGACGATGAACGCCTGGCCGCCGAAATGGCGAGCCACGCCAACGCGCGCAAGGGCAAGTTCGACCGGGATTGCCGGCCGTTTCACGTGACCTTTCGGCCAGGTCTTGTCGGAGTCGCGCCGGGCGGCGTGATCACGACGAAGGGCTTTCACGATGACGACGATCGGGCCTGGACGGTCACGAGCCGGATTTTCGGCTGGGGACCGCAGGGGCTGATCGTGAGGGCGGCCTGCGAGCCGAAGGAGGAGTGAGGGCGGAGAGTGGCGGGGCCGGGTTGCCCCGGACGCGGGAGAGCCTGGCAGCAACGCCCGCGCAGCGCGACTACCGATAACGCCCCCCGCCGAGCGGCAGGGTAGCGAGGGCGGAATTAAAACATGGTGGAGATTTCAGAATTTCGGACAGTCACGCCCGTCCGGCCGGCGGCCGGCTATAAACGACTGCGCGGAGACGCGAACGATCTACGGCGGGTTTCGGACCGAGACGGCCGAATTGACCTATACGGCCGCGGGCCGAGACCATGGCGCAAAAGCCGCCCGAGAACTGATCATATGCGGCCCCTGATCTGTGCGGCTCGCCGGGTCTTCCGACTTGCAGAGCCACACCATTAGTGTGTCCTAACTTCATCGCGGACGGATTGCCGACCGCCTGATGGAGATAGCCATGATCCTTCCTTCCAAAAATCACGACTGGGGCTTTTGGGGCGCTTTGGCCCGTCATATCGAGCCGGAGCCGTTGTGGGCCGCTGCATCGCTTGCGATTGCGGCGGCCACGCGCTGCGACGCCGAAGATGTCAGGATATTCCTCGACTCCAAGAGCGGCCGGCATTTCAGCGACGACGTCATGAACGGTCTGAGCCAGGGCAAAGGGCCGGAGACGGCCATCGCCGCGGCGATCGAACGGTGGATGAGCTGGCGCATCGGCCGAGCGACGTCTCGCGAGACGGGCATTCCGGAGGGGCTGCCGTATTTGGTCGGCTATGTCGCGTTCTCCGGCATTTGTGAGGAGGTCGAATGACTCCTTTCACGGCGCTCGCCAAGCTGGCGGGGCTTTCTCACAAAGAGGCGGCCGAGTTTCACGGCGTCCGAGAACAGCAATGTAAAGATATGTCCTCGGGACGGCGGAGCACGCCGCCCGGAATCATTGCCGAGCTGTTGCAGCTGATCGGCCGCCAAGAGGCGGCCGCCAAGCTGGCGCAGTCCGAAGCGGACAGCCGCGGATCGGATGTGATCACGCTGGAGCGCCCGGCCGACGACGTCGAGGCAAAGGCGCTCGGCTGGCCGTGTGTCGGCGCATGGGGCGCGATGGTCGCGAGAGTTATAGCCGCGTCGCCGCATCCCGTGGCATTCGTGCCATACGGGGCGGCGGCCGACGCCGCTAGCGAGACTCCGCTTCCTCGTCTTTGACGCTCAAAAAAAAGGGGCCGAAGGGCCCCTTTTTTTGTGCATGGCCCGAGAACTGGCTATGCCATACGATCTGTCGCGGAGTGCCATTCGATTTGGCGCGCTACATGAGACGAGCCGCTAAATCAGCGACGCTCCGTGAAGCTCAGCCGCAGATCGGCCATGCGAATGATCATCGCGCGGCGCGGATCATGGGGCAAATCGCAAAACCCCCATCGCGCGTAAAAGCTGCGCGCATTGTCGTCGCCGCGCCAACGCCGAAAGCGCAGCGATCGGCTCGGCGGGACGTTCGAGCCACGCCTCGAACGCCTCCCAACTTCGCCGGTATGGTGACGACCCCGCGCTCGAGCACCTCGGCCTCCGCCGCCTCCACCGCCTTGCGACGCATGAATTCGCTCAAGGTCATGCGCGACTGTGACGCCGCCTCTTCGAGCAGCGCACGCTCATCGGGTGAGACCCTCACGCTCAGGATGGAGGTCGCCGCGGATTGCTCTTTCATGCGTGTGACAATAGCATTCGACTCGAAACTTCAATTCGAAGGGAGCGGGACGACTCCGCCACGACGATGTCGGAACAAGAACCACCGACGATTCGAGAGCGAATATTCGCTTGGAACGACTGGCTGGAGACATTCGAGTCTCTGGTCGATTTGTTCGGTTGGCTCAACGTCTTCAAATAATGCGGCGAGCCGTCAGCCCTTCAATACAACCGCGCCCCATTCGGCACGGCCCGTTCCGGCGCGACCAGAACCACATCGCCATTTTCATCGGGAAAACCGAGCACCAGCACCTCGGACATGAATTTGCCGATCTGTCGCGGCGGGAAATTCACCACCGCCGCCACTTGGCGCCCGACTAGAGTGGCAATGTCGTAATGCGCCGTGATCTGCGCGCTGGAGCGCTTGACGCCGAGGCCAGGGCCGAAATCGATCTCGAGCTTATAGGCGGGCTTGCGCGCCTCGGGAAAAGCATGGGCGGCGACGATCGTGCCGATGCGAATGTCGACGGCCGCAAAATGCGTGAAATCGATCCGTTCTGCCGCAGGCGCGGCGGGGTCGGAGCTCATGCGTGAAATCCGAAGCGCGGCTGCGCCGCATTTCGTCGAGAAGCCGCGCGAGGCGGCCTCTCGACAAAGAATACTCGCCGCCGGCCCACGCTCGCGGCGGGCCGGCGCCGTCTCAGTGCGTGGCCCAGTCGTCGCGGGTGGGCAGAACGTCGCGCTGCGTCTTCATCTCGACCCAGGCGAAGGCGCCGTTCGGATCGGCGACGGCGATGCTGTTCTCGATGATGAGCTTGTCACACAGCATCACGCAGATGGCGTCGATCGGCGCGCTGGTGTCGTTCTCCTCGGTCATGCGGTCGATGGAGATCTCGCCCTCTTCCTCGCCGTCGACGAGGTGCATGATGAACACCTCCTCGTGACCGGCGACGCCATGCGCGTTGACCCTGAAAGTTTCGCCACGATATTGGAATTCGCGGATCATGCGTTTCCTTCCCCCAGTTCCCACGGCGCGAGCGCCGCAATCGTCGATCTCCGCCGCGCGCGCGAGATTCCGTCCTCGCGGGCGCGGGATGGCTGCGAAGCGCCATCGGGGAAAATGCTATAGCGCAACAGAGACGCTTCGAAAACCTCGCGCGCGAGCGGATCGCCGCGGCAATTCGCTCGCTGGACCGGCGCTCGGCGCCGCCCATATGGGCGCGCCGCGTCGCGAAACTTTCGCTATGATCGGCAAAGAGTGATTTTTGGCCGGACAGGCTCCGGCGCGCCGACGTAGCGATTTCAGGAAAATTGTGCCACTCGGGGCGCTCCTGCTCCGGGCCGCCGTCTTAGCGATCGGACCGAACGAATGATGCGACGTCTCATCTTGCTGCGCCACGCCAAAGCCGACGCCCATTCCGCGGGGGGCGACCGCCAGCGGCCGCTGACCAAGCGCGGCGAGGAGGACGCCCGCTCCGTCGGCCGCTATCTGGCCGAGGCCGGGCTGGCGCCGGATTTCGCCGTCGCTTCCGACGCGCGCCGCGCCAAGCGGACGCTGGACCTCGCTCTGGAGGCGTTTCCGCGCGAGGTCGAGCGCCGGCTGGACGACGAATTCTATCTGGCGACGCCCGACCGCCTGCTGGACGCCGTGCGGCAGACGCCGGCCGAAATCTCCACTCTGCTCGCCATCGGCCATAATCCCGGCTTCGCCGAACTCGCCTCCGCCCTCGCCGCCGACGGCGAGCCCGAGGCGCTCACCAGAATGCGCTCCAAATATCCGACCGCGGCGCTGGCCGTGCTGGATTTCGACGCCGAGGATTGGGCGCTGGTCGGCGAAGGCGCCGGCCATCTCGAGCGTTTCGTGACGCCGGGCGATCTGCGCGGCGGCGTCGCCGACGAGCCGGATTGACGCGAAGCTCGCTTCTCCGAGACGCAAGAGACGACGAAAGAGCCGCGACCATGACGGAGCAAGACGACCGCCCGCGCTCGGGGCCGGGCAGCGGCAAGACCGCTTCCCACGAAATCGGCCAGCCGCTGGACGCGCTCTCCGTCGCGGAGTTCGACGCGCGCATCGCGCTGCTGCGCGACGAGATCGAGCGGCTGGAGCGGGCGCGCGCCGCCAAGGCGGCCTCGCTCGCCGCCGCCGACGCTTTTTTCAAAAAATAGACACGGTCGGGGGCGATTTGCTTTGCCTGCCCGCGCGCCTATAGGTTGGCGCCTGTTTTCGCTCCCGTCGGCGCCGCGATTCGCGCGCTGGCGTTCAAGGACCCGTCCATGCGCGTTCTCGGCATTGAAACCACCTGCGACGAGACGGCGGTCGCCGTCGTGGCCTCGCGCATCGGCGGCGATGGCGGGGACATTCTCTCCAATGAGGTGATGAGCCAGATCGCCCAGCACGCGGCCTACGGCGGCGTGGTGCCGGAGATCGCCGCCCGCGCCCATATCGATGTGCTGGAGCGGCTGATTGTCCGTGCGCTGGATACGGCGGGAACCGATATCGCCGGCGTCGACGCCATAGCGGCCTCCGCCGGCCCGGGCCTCATCGGCGGCATTCTCGTCGGCCTCACCGCGGCCAAGGCGCTGGCGCTCGCGGCCGACAAGCCCTTCATCGCCGTCAATCACCTCGAGGCCCATGCGCTCACCGGCCGGCTGACCGAGCGGCTGGATTTCCCCTATCTCGCCCTTCTGGTTTCCGGCGGCCATACGCAGCTCGTCGCCGTATTGGGCGTCGGCGATTATAAGCGGCTCGGCTCCACAGTCGACGACGCGGCCGGCGAGGCCTTCGACAAGGTCGCGAAAATGCTCGGCCTTCCCTATCCAGGCGGCCCGCATATCGAGCGTTTGGCGGAGGAGGGCGATCCGGCCCGTTTCGATTTTCCGCGTCCCATGTTCGGCCGCGAGGGGGCGGATTTCTCGCTCTCCGGCCTCAAGACCGCGGTGCGCCAGGAGATCGCTCGGATCGGAACGCCGACCGAGCGCGACGTCGCCGATCTCGCCGCCTCCTTCCAGGCGGCGATCGTCGACGTTCTGGTCGATCGCGTGCGCTCCGGCCTGCGCATCTTCACGCAGAGTGGCGGCCAGCCCAATGGCCTCGTCATCGGCGGCGGCGTCGGCGCCAATGGCGCGATCCGCCGCGCGCTCACGCGTCTGTGCGCCGAGACCGGCTTGCGCTTCGTCTCGCCGCCGCCGGGCCTGTGCTCCGACAATGGCGCCGTGGTGGCCTGGGCCGGGCTCGAGCGCTTTGCGCGCGGCATGACCGATGATCTGACCTTCGCCGCCCGCCCGCGCTGGCCGCTCGACGCCAACGCCGGCTCGCTGCACCACGGCAAGGCGTGAGCGGGCCATGCCTTCGGCTGGGCGGGTGAGATGAAGCGGCTCTTGCTGGCCGCGGCGGCGACCTTCTCGGTTCCGTCGCAGCCCGGCGGCCTGCTATCGCAGGAGCCGCTCGCCGTCGGCGTGCGCGTTTTCTACGGGCCGCGCGCCGGCTTCGAGGATCTCGATCTGCGGCTCATCGGCGGCGCGCGAAAATCCATCGACATGGCCGCCTATGTTCTCACCGATCGCGCGGTGATCTCGGCTCTCGGCGCCGCAGCCATGCGCGGCGTGCGCGTGCGCATCTATATCGATGGCGAGGAGCGCGGCGGCCTCAGCCCGGCCATAGAGGCCATAGCCGCGGCGCGCAACATGCAGATCAAGCGCAAGGGCCGCTCGCGCGACCTCATGCATTTGAAGTCCTATCAAGTGGACGGGCGGATGCTGCGCAGCGGCTCGGCCAATTTTTCCGTCTCGGGCGCCGAATTCCAGGACAATGACCTCATATTGATCGAGAGCCCGGCCGCGGTCGCGCAATTCGAGGAGACTTTCGAGCGGCTATGGGCGCGTTCGGACAATCAGAAGATCGGGATGCGATGAGCAGCGAGGAGAAGATCGCCGTGCTGGGCGCCGGCGCCTGGGGCACGGCGCTCGCCAATGTGGCCGCGACCGGACGCACGGGCGTCGTGCTCTGGGGCCATGATCCCGCCCATATCGCCGCTCTCTCGCGCGACCGCGAGAACCGCGCCTATCTGCCGGGCCTGCCGCTGGCGGCAGGCGTCGCGCCTCACGCCGATCTTTCGGCCGTGGCGGGCGCCGGCGTCGTGCTCTCCGTCGTTCCGGCGCAGGCGATGCGCGAAGTGGCGCGGCGCTTTCGCGACATTCTCGCGCCGGGAACGGCTTTCATCGTCTGCTCCAAAGGCATAGAGCGCGGCACGCGCTGCTTCATGAGCGAGGTGGCGGCGCAGGAATTGCCGCAGGCGCAGATCGCCATTCTCTCCGGCCCGAGCTTTGCCGCCGATGTCTGCCGCGGGCTGCCGACGGCGGTGACGCTCGCCGCGCGCGACGAGGTTCTGGCCAAGCGCCTGTGCGAGACATTGTCGACGCGCGCCTTCCGCCTTTATCGTTCCACCGATGTGCTGGGCGTCGAGATCGGCGGCGCGGCGAAGAATGTTCTCGCCATCGCCAGCGGCATGGCGGCGGGCAGGGCGCTCGGCGCCAGCGCCGGCGCCGCGCTGATCGCGCGCGGCTTCGCCGAGCTGACACGCCTCGGCCGCGCCTATGGCGTCAATCAGGAGACTTTGATGGGCCTCTCCGGCCTCGGCGATCTGGTGCTCACCTGCGGCTCGGCGCAATCACGCAATTTCGCGCTGGGCGCGGCGCTGGGACGCGGCGAGGCGCCGCTCGAGGCCGCCCATGGCAAGCTCGCCGAGGGCGCCTTCACCGCCTCCGCCCTCGTCGCCATGGCCAAGGAGCGCGGCGTCGAAATGCCGATCGCCGAAGCGGTGGATGCGATCCTGTCGGGCGCGATCGGCGTCGATCAGGCGATAGAGGCGCTGCTGATGCGACCGCTGAGGGCGGAGGCGTGAGCTTTCGTTGACGGCTTTGTGCGACCGTGTCGCCGATGCGATGCGAAACCGAAGTTGCGCTCCCTCCCCAACCCTCCCCCGCTTTGCGGGAGAGGGAGCAGATTCCGCGCGTCATCGACGTTTCGCGTAACGTCGCCGCCACCCTCTCCCGCGAAGCGGGGGAGGGTGAGGGAGGGAGCCTCGGGGCCTTTCGTTACGCGCTCATCGCCCTCACCCTGCTCGGCGCCGCTCTGCGCCTCTACGCCGCGCAGGGCGATCTCTGGCTCGATGAAATCTGGACGCTGAACCTGCTCGAGCGGGCGCATTCCTTCGGCGATATCTTCATCGGCCTGCATCACGACAATAATCACGTCGCCAATTCCGCCTGGCTCTATTTCATCGGGCCGAACGCGCCGGTTCCGCTGATGCGGCTGGCCGCGGTCGCGTTCGGGACGCTGGCCATTCCCGCCGCCGCGGCCGCGAGCCGCCGCTATTGCGACGCCGCCGGCCTTTTGGCCGCCTTCGTCTTCGCGACCTCCTATTTCTTCGTCCATTACGGCTCGGAGGCGCGCGGCTATGCCGGCATGACGCTCGCCGTGCTGCTGGCCTATAGTCTCGTGGACGCCATTCTGGCCGAGGGCGCCTCTCGGCGGCGTCTGCTGGCGCTGGCGGCGGCGATCGGCTTCGGGACCTTTTCCCATCTCACCATGATCGAGGCGAGCGGCGCGCTGGCGCTCACGGCGTTGCTGCGCTTTCGCCGCTGCGGTCTCGGCCGAGCGGTCGCGATAGGGGCGGTCGCCGGGCTCGCCAGCCTTCCGGCGCTGTTTTGCTTCGCCTATGGCGCGCTGGCGCCGGATTTTCAGGTCGGGGCTATGGTTCCGCTGAGCCCGGCGATCTTCGCCGAGGGCGTCGGCGGAATGGCGCGGGCGACGCTGGGCTTTCCGCGCGGCGTCGATGATTTCGCCCTTCTCGGCGCCGCGGGCCTGCTCGCCCTCGGCCTGCTGGCGGTTCTGCCGGCGGAGCGGCGGGTTTTCCCGGCCATCGCCGTCTTCGGCTTGCCGCTGCTGCATATCGCCGCCGGCCTGCCGAGCCAGCAATATCCGCGCTTTCACTCGACCGCGGCGATCGGCCTGGCTCTGCTCGCCGCCGAAGGCTGCGCCGCTCTCTGGCGCGCCGGCGCGCGGCGGCGCCGGGCGGCGGCGATCCTGCTCGGCGCTTTCGCCATCGGCGGGGCCGTCCAGCTCGCCGATTTCTACCGCTTCGGCCGCGGCCATTACGCCGATGCGGTGAGGATCATGGCCGAGCGGAAAGAGGCGCGTTACGCGGTCGATTTCGCCCGCGGCGAGACCAAGGCGGTCGTCGCCTATCACGCCCGCAAGCTCGGCGTCGTCGCGACGGCCGTCTCTCTCGCCGAATGGTGCGCGAGCCCGCCGGCCTTCCTGCTGGTGGTCGATCTGCCGGATTCACGCGCCGACCATGCGGAGCGGCGCTCCGCCGGGCCGCAGGATTGCCGCACGGTCTTCCTGCGCCGCGGCTATTTCCCGGCCTCGGGCCTCTCGGGATTCGCCTGGACGCTCTATGAGCGGGAAACGAATCCAGAGGCCGAGATCACAAGGTCGGCGCGATGACGCGGACGCGCTTCTTGACGCCGTCGGCGCCGACGATCTCGCGCGTCGTCTCATGCGCGTCGACCGGGCGCTTCTCCGGCTGCGTCGCCTCCGTGGCGGGAAGATTGGGCGAGACCGCGCCGCGCGCCGTGCGCGCGATGACCGGCCGCGACATCTCCTCCGCCTTTTCCGCCGAGACGACGAGATCGTCCTTGTTGCGCTCGGCCAGCAGTCGCTCGGCCTCGGCGAGCGTTTCCGCCCAGCTGCGGCCGGGCGGCCGGCAGGAGCAGGTCGGATCATAGCTCTTGGTGTATTTCAGCGCATTGGGATGGTCGGCATAGGCTTCGCCGTCCATCGACACGGCGGTCTCCATGTCGCGCGAGGGCGAGCGTGTGTAGAGCGCCACTTCGAGATTGGGACATTGCGTCCGGCACAGCTCGGCGAGATCGGCGAGATTGGCGCGCCGCGCCGAATAGCTCACCGGGAAAAAGCCGCCGTCGCAGGCGCGCACGCAGACCGCCATGGAGCCGCCGCGCGCGAACGGCGCGCCATTCTCGTCCAAGTCGCGATCCTGCGGCGACATGGGGAGCTCGCGGACGGGCGTCGGCTCCTCCTCCTGGGCGCCGAACAGCTCCTCGAAAATATTGCGCTGGCGCGAGGCGACGCGCACCGGCTGCTGCCGGCACTGCTGATCGAAACGCGCCTGCAGCGCCTGCCGCTGGCCCTCGCCGGACGCCTGATGGAGCGAGGCGAGATTGGCGCGCATCTGCGCGACGCGGCTGTTGATCGCGCCGCATTGCGGCGGCGGCGCATTGCCGAAAAAGAGGAATTGCTGCCGATCGCAGCCGATGGAACGCCCATAGGCGACGGTGCGGTCGATCTCTTTCTGCTGGGTCGCCGCGGCGGCGCGATAGCGGGCCGAGCCGGCGCTATTGCCGGCGGCGGCGATCTGCGCGCGCAGATTGTCGCAATAGGCCGATTGCGCCATCGCCTGCGAGGAGAACAGCATGGCGAGCGCGACCAGCGCGCCCGAGAGGCGGCGCAAAGGCCCCTTCCGCGGCAAAGGCCCCTTCCGCGAAGGCGTCCCATTGGTGATATGTTTCGCCGACATTGGTCCTATATCACGCGATTCGAAAAGCGGGGCGCCGGAGGCCGGCGAATCCGAAACCGTCGAGCTCGAGACCATATCGGGCATATCGCCCGCCCGATCAATCGGCTCGCGATTGTCGCGAGCTTCTTGTCGCGAACAAGGCGCATCACGACATTTGTCGAGGGAATTTCCCGGCGCTCTGGAGGAACGCACTTATGAAGCCGTCCAAATTCGTCCTGTCCGCTCTCCTCGCCACGGGGCTTTTCGCCATTGCGGGCGCGGCGCCCGCCCGCGCCGACGGGCCGGACCTCATTTTCCGCAAGTCCACGGACTTCAAGCTGCTGACCCCGAACGACAAGCTGGCGACCTATGTGCTCGACGACCCCGATGTCGACGGAATCGCCTGCTATTACACGGTGCATGAGAAGGGCGGCGTCGCGGGAATGTTCGGCGTGGCGGAGCAGACCTCCGACGTGTCGCTCTCCTGCCGCCAATACGGGCCGGTGAAATTCAAGGAGAAATTCGGCCAGGGCGACGAAGTGTTCAGCGAGCGCCGCTCGGCGCTGTGGAAGCGGCTGCATATCGTGCGCGGCTGCGACGCCAAGCGCAATGCGCTGGTCTATATGGCCTATTCCGACCGGCTGATCGAAGGCTCGCCGGAGAATTCCACCTCCGGCGTGCCGATTCAGCCCTGGGGCGCGGGCGATGTCGCGCAATGCGGCGAATTTCTGAAGAAATGAGCGGCCGGCGGGCCTGCGCCCGCCCGCTCCCGGTCGCGGCGACGGCGGCGATTCTTGCCGCGTCAGTCCTGGCAAGAGACGACGGCGGCCTCCGCCGTCAGCGGCCGGCGCGCCGAGGCCGGACCGATCGCGGAGGTCACGTCGTCGGCGCGGCCGAAGGCCACCGCGGGGCCGTGGCCGTGCGACTCGCACCAGCTGTCGGCGACGATCTTCCCGCAATCTTTCTTCTGCGTGATGCATTCGACGACGCCATAGCCTTCGTGGCCGGAAATCAAATAGACATTCTTCGGCGCTTCGACGGCGCGGGCGCCGCCCTGGGCCGCGGCGAGCAGCAATCCGCCGAGCAGCGGAACGGCGAGACGCGGGAGAACGAGACGCTGAAATTCGGTGGGGAACATGAGATGCACGCCTCGCGCGGGGACGCTCATTCGACTCGCCGCGCTGGATTTTGGTGTATGCGATCGCAGTTAAGGCGCGGTTAAGTTCGCGCCGATTTGCAGGCCTGTCCGGGCGCGCGACGCCGGCGGCGGCGCCTTTGCCGCGTGGCGGCGGATGTCGATCTTTTTTCTCCCTATGGACGGGAGAAGAACGCCGCCCGGCGACACGCGCTGCCTGTCCATCGACGGGGGGGCGCCATCCCGGATGGAGCCGCCGCCCGCCCGCGCTCCACGACCCGAGGAGCGCGCCCTTTGTGGGCAGGAGTGGGAGGGATATAGGAAAATTTTCAGGATGTGTCAAGGAGGGTGGTTCATGCCCTGAAGCTCGTAGTGGTCCCGTCCGAACTCGCTATTAACCGTCGAACTGCTATTGACCGCGATCAAAGATCGACGTCATCAACAGTGTGATGAAGGGACGGTCATGGCTGAGACTCAAATTGAGTGGACGGACGCGACCTGGAATCCGGTTGCAGGCTGTTCTCTCGTCAGCGCAGGTTGCACGAATTGCTATGCCATGGAGATGGCAAGTCGTCTTAAAGCGATGGGCGTACCGAAGTATAGGGGACTTACTCGGCACAGTGGAAAGCGAGCGATTTGGAACGGAATCGTGCGCGAAGATGAAGTTTCGTTGGGTATTCCATTGAGCTGGAAGAAGCCACGAAAAATTTTCGTAAACTCGATGTCTGACCTGTTTCACGAACGTGTGACAGACACTTTCATTCTGAAAGTGTGGGAGGTAATGCGCGCGACTCCACGCCACCATTATCAAATCCTCACCAAACGCCCAGAACGAATGGGCGCCCTTGTTCGCTCCAAGATCGGCGAAGTTCTGCCAAACGTATGGTTGGGCACGAGTGTGGAGAATGCTGAGGTCGCCGAGCGCATCGATTATCTCCGCGCCGTGCCAGCGGCAATTCGCTTTATTTCGTTTGAGCCGCTGATAGGCTCGCTGGGAGCTGTCGATCTGCATGAGATTCACTGGGCAATCGTCGGCGGAGAGAGCGGGAGGTGGGCTCGCCCAATCCGCGAGGAGTGGATTGACGAAATCTTCGATAGTTGTGCGACGTACAACACAGCATTTTTTTTCAAGCAGTGGGGGGCGTGGGGAAAAGACAATAAACGTCGTTCCAAAAAGGCCAACGGACGCGTATATCGTGACAAGGTTTGGGACGAAGTTCCGAACGCTTCCGTCTCACTCTGAACGCCCATCTGGAGCGTCCAGCCAAAAATATTTCTGACGTAAACAAAGTTAGTTTCGCCGTATTATTCAGTAATAAGTTGGTTTAGAGTGCTGCGTATCGCGTCGAAGCGTTTCCGTAATAGAGTTCTGCGAATTTGGCGACAAGGAACGGAGCATTCTACGCGATGGGCTATGACTGGAGAATAGGAGAGTCGCTTCCTGATCTTGGCGCTCACAGCGTTGCGAAACACGATATCTTCGAACAATACATCAAGATTTATATCGAACGGCTAACGCGCAACCCGAGCCAGACGATGCTCAATCTGACCATCGTTGATGGCTTCAGCGGCGGCGGACTCTATCGAAGAGGCGCTGCCGAAGTAGATGGCTCGCCACTACGTTTGTTGGCAGCTGTTGAGAACGTAGAAAGGGAGCTGAACTCGGCCCGTGCGAAAGGCTTTGACGTTAAGGCAGATTTCTTCTTTGTCGATGCCAACCCCTACCATGTGGCCTTTCTCCGAGACTTGCTTGAGAAGCGCGGCTACGCCTCCCGTCTCGGAAAGAACATTTTCGTCCATGAAGCCCTGTTCGAGGACGTCAGCGGCAACTTGATTGCCCACATTCGGAATAAGGGTTCCGCAAATCGCTCCCTATTTTTTCTGGACCAGTATGGTTGGAGCGACGTTCGACTCCAAACGATCCGTTCGATCCTGGCCACGCTGAAAAATCCCGAAATCCTGCTGACATTCGCTGTCGATGCCCTTATCGACTTCTTGTCCGTGAAGACAGCAGACGCGCAAGCGCTCTTGAATATCGATCTTGATCGCGAGGACGTTCGGGCGTTGACCGAACTGAAGACCCAAGCAGGGTGGCGCCACCTAATCCAAAACGGTCTATATCGCCATGTCCAAAGCCGGACAGGAGCTCGATTTTACACACCTTTCTTTATCCATTCGGTGGGGGCGCATCGATCATACTGGTTGTTGCATCTTTCAAATCATCGGCAGGCTCGAGATGAGATGGGAAAGCTGCACTGGCGGCTAAAAAACCATTTTCAACATCACGGTGGCGCTGGATTCCGTGCGCTCGGTTTCGATCCGTCGAAAGATCTCCGGCAGGAAGTTATGTCTTTTATGTTCGACGATGACGCGATGAAGCGCTCGGAAGCGGCCGTCTTGGAACAGCTTCCCCGCATGATCCATGCAGCGAACCGTGACGGTACGGGACTCGTCGTCGAGGATCTGTTTGCAGGGAACTGCAATGATACACCAGTTACCTCCGACATTCTTAGTCGTCAGATTGCGTTCCTTCGCGATGAAGGCGAACTCTTGATTGTGGCGCCGGATGGCTCAAAAAAGCCGAGAACAAAAACGATCAATTGGGATGATCGTTTGGTCTTGCCAGCAGAGAGATCGTTGTTTACCCGTTTAGGTTGGGGTTAAAACGTTCCCGCCTGAATGCCCCCTCCCGTGGCCTCCCAGTAACTCCTCCCTACCGCCCGCTTGTAGCCCGGCTGCTTTTCCCTATAGTCCGCCTCGACAATTCCCACGGCGGACGAGGCTATGACGACCACACGATTGCGCATCGGCACACGCGGCAGCCCACTCGCTCTGGCGCAGACGCGGCAGCTGCGGGCCTTGCTGGCCGCGGCGCTCGGCCTCGAGGCGGAGACGCTGCCGATCGAGGTCATCCGCACCACGGGGGACATGATCCAGGACCGGCCGCTCTCGGAATCGGGCGGCAAAGGGCTGTTCACCAAGGAGTTGGACGTCGCCCTCATCGAGGGGCGCATCGATCTCGCCGTGCATTCCTCCAAGGATTTGCCGACGCATCTGCCGCCGGAAATCGCCATCGCCGGATATCTGCCGCGCGAGGATGTGCGCGACGCCTGGATCGGCCGCAAAGGCGCGACGCTCGACGCGCTGCCCGAGGGCGCCGTGGTGGGCACGGCCTCGCTGCGGCGCGGCGCGCAGGTGAAGCGGCTGCGGCCGGATGTCTCCCTCGTGCTGCTGCGCGGCAATGTCGAGACCAGGCTGCGCAAGGTGGAAAGCGGCGAGGTGGACGGCACGCTGCTGGCGCTCGCCGGGCTCAAGCGGCTCGGCCTCGAGCGCCACGCCACCGCCATTCTGCCGATAGAGGATTTTCTTCCTGCCGCCGGGCAGGGCGCCATAGCCGTCACCAAGCGCGCCGGCGATGCGCGTGTCCGCGAGGCTCTGGCCGCCATTCTCGATCCGGCGACCGCCGCCGCGCTCGCCGCCGAGCGCGCCTTTCTCACCGTGCTGGACGGCTCCTGCCGCACGCCCATCGCCGCCCATGCGAAGCTCATTGGCGAGGAGATCGAATTCCACGGCATGGCGCTGCGGGCGGATGGCTCTGCGGTTTATGAGGCGCGTCGGCGCGGGCCGTCCATGGACGCGGCGCTGATCGGCGACGCCGCCGCCAATGAGATTTTGCTGCGCCTGCCCAATGGAGTCGCGGGTCTCACATGAGGCGCGTTCTCGTCACGCGGGCGAGAGAGGACGCCGAGCGCACGGCGGAAGAATTGCGGCGGCGCGGCTTTGCGCCGCTGATCGCGCCGGTTCTGGAGATCGCCGCCACGGGCGCGCCGATCCCGACCGAGACTTTCGACGCGGTTCTGGCGACCAGCGCCCGCGCGATCCAATTCGTCGAAGGGCTCGCGGCCTCGAGCGCGCCTTTTTTCGTCGTCGGCGGCAAGACGGCGGCGGCGCTGTCCGCGCGCGGCGCGCAGGTGGAGGCGAGCGCGCCCGATGTGGCGGCGCTGACTCGTCTGCTCGGCGAGCGCTTTCCGGCGCCGGCGCGTTTCCTCTATCTCGCCGGCCACGACCGCAAGGACGATCTCGAGAGCTTTTTGCGCGCGCGCGGCCATGCGGCGACAGTGGTCGAGACCTATGAGGCGCGCGCCGCCTCCTCTCTCGGGGAAGAGGCCCGCGCCGCTCTGGCGGCCGGCGAAATGGAGGCTGCGCTGCATTATTCGGCGCGCAGCGCATCGATCTTCCTCGCTCTGGCGGATGCGGCCGGCGTCCCGGCCATGCTTCGCGCGCGCGTCACGCATTTCGCGCTGTCGGAGGATGTCGCGCGTGTGCTGCGCGCCGCCGGTTGCGCCAATGTGCACGTCGCCGCGGCGCCGGATCAGGCGAGCCTTCTGGCCGCGCTCGAGGCGCAATAAAGCCGCCTTTGCGGGACAAAAATTGCATGGCGCCTCGCGCGCCGCTATTCTGTCGCAGCGCGGCCGTCTATCACGACGGCGCGCCTTCCCGGGGGCGAAATGACGAAGACGTCGATCTCGCGGCGGCGCTCGGCCGCTGTTCTCGCGCTTCTCTTTTGCGCGATCGCCGCCGCAGTCTCGCCGGCGCTGGCGGAACGGCTGCCGCTTTCGAACAATCTCGTCGATCTGCGCAGCGCGCAGGGGCGCGAATGGTTTCTCGAATCGGAGGCGCGCGAGGCCTATTGGCCGCTCTCCTCGGAATTCGTCACGCAGAAGAACGGCTCCTTCTGCGGCGTCGCCACTCTGGCGATGCTGCTCAATGCGCTCGACATTCCCGCGCCCGCCGGCGGCGAGGGGCAGGGGAGCTTCTCGCAGGACAATCTGTTCAGCGAGAGGACCGAGGCGGTGGTGAAGCAGGAGAACATTCTGCGCCGGGGCATGACGCTGGACGAGTTCGGCGGCCTCGTCGCCAGCTTCGGCCTCGAGGCGAAGGTCACTCATGCGGCGCAGAGCTCGCTGGCGGAGTTTCGCGCCAGCGCGATCGAGCAGCTCTCGCGCAAGCGGCGGCATGTCGTCGTCAATTATCAGCGCGCTGCGCTCGGCCAGACGCGCAGCGGGCACATTTCGCCGCTCGCCGCCTATGACGCCAAGACGGATCGCTTTCTGCTGCTCGATGTCGCGCGCTACAAATATCCGCCCGTGTGGGTCGCGGCGGCCGATCTCTTCGACGCGATGAACACGATCGACGCCGGCAATGAAGGACGCAGCCGCGGCTACGTGCTCATCGGCCCGCCGGCGGGAATAGGCAGCGAAAAATGAGCGATGCGCGAATGCGATCTATTGTTGCTCTCGGCTTCTCCCTTCTCGCCTTCGCCGCCGCCGCCGAGCCCGTCGCGAGCGGGCGGCGCGGCATGGTGGTGAGCGAGCATCATCTGGCCAGCGACATAGGGCTCGACATATTGAAGGCGGGCGGCAACGCCATCGACGCCGCCGCCGCCGTCGGCTATGCGCTCGCCGTCGCCTATCCTTGCTGCGGCAATCTCGGCGGCGGCGGCTTTCTGCTGGCCCATCTGCCGGGGCAGGGCGAGCGCTTTCTCGATTTTCGCGAGACGGCGCCCATGGCGGCGACCGCCGATATGTTTCTCGACGCGAAAGGCGCGGTCGATCCGCAGGCGAGCCGCATCGGCTATCGCGCCGTGGCGGTTCCCGGAACGGTGATGGGGCTGGAGACCGCCCACGCCAAATACGGCCGCCTGCCGCGCGAGAAAATCATCGCGCCGGCGATCGCGCTCGCCGAGCGCGGCTTTGTTCTCGACGAGGCCGACATTCGTCTCATTCGCGCGGCGACGCGGCTGAAGGACAGTCCCGCCGCTGCGAAAATCTTTTCCCGCGCGGACGGCTCGCCTTTGCAGGCCGGCGATCGGCTGATTCAGAGCGATCTCGCGCGTCTGTTGCGCGAGATCGCCGCGCAGGGGCCGCGCGCCTTTTATGAAGGGCGCGTTCCGCAGGCGATCGAGCGCGCCGCGCAGGCGGAAAAGGGCGTGATCGCGGCGCAGGATTTCGCGCTCTATGACGTCATGGAGCGCTCGCCGATTCATTGCGCCTATCGTGGCTATGATGTCTATTCTTCCGCGCCGCCGAGTTCCGGCGGCGTCGCGCTGTGCGAAATATTGACCATTCTCGAGGGCTATGATCTCGCCGCGCTCGGCTTTCACACGCCGCAATCCTCGCATCTTCTCATCGAGGCGGAACGTCGCGCCTTCTTCGATCGCAACAATTCGCTCGGCGATCCCGACTTCGTGAGCAATCCGGTCGCGCGTCTCACCGCGCGATCCTATGCGGAGGCGCAGCGCGCGAAGATCGCCGCCGATCATGCGACGCGCTCCACCGATCTCGCGCAAGGCGCCGCGCCGCGCGAGCGCTTGGAGACGACGCATTATTCCATCGTCGACGGCGAGGGCGGCGCGGTTTCCGTCACCTATACGCTCAACGGCTATTTCGGCGCGCAGGTCATGGCGCCGGAGACGGGCGTGCTGCTCAATGACGAGATGGATGATTTCTCCGCCGCGCCCGGCGCCGCCAATGGCTTCGGCCTGGTGCAGGGAAGCGCCAACGCCATCGCGCCCGGCAAAAGGCCGCTCTCCTCCATGTCGCCGACCATTGTGATGAAGGACGGCAAGGTCGCGCTGGTTCTCGGCAGCCCCAATGGGCCGCGCATCATTTCGGTGACGCTGCAGACGGCGCTCAATGTGATCGATCATCATATGTCGCTGGCGCAGGCGGTGGCCGCGCCGCGCCTTCATCATCAATGGCTGCCGGATGTCGTGCTGGCCGAGCCGGGCGCGCTCTCGGAGGAGACGCGGCGGCGGCTCGAGGCGATGGGACATAAAATCGAGGATCACGCGCCTTTCGGCGCATCGGAGGCGATAGAGATCAGAGACGGCGAGATGATCGGCGTCAATGATCCGCGCTCCGCGGCGGGCTCGGCGCGCGGCTATTGAGCCGCGCGAGAGTCATTCCGGTTCAGATCGAACCGGCAGATCGAACCGGAATGACTCTCGATTTTTCCGTTGTGTCGCGTTTTCTTCACGCGAACCGGTTCCCACTTCGCTCGAAAACACTCTATCGCTCATCGACGTCGCGACAATATGTCCTCGATGCGCGCGTCGAGGCGGCGGGCGAAGGCCTCGGTCGAAAATTGCGTCTCCGCGATCACGCGAGCCGCCGCGACCTTGCGCTCCCGCAAATCGCGATCGCCGAACACGGCGCGCATCGCGTCGACGGCGGCCGTGAAATCCGGCTCCGCCCACAGCTGATCGCCGCGCGTGCGCGGATATTCGCCGGGGCCGACGGGAATGAGCCGATAGGGAATGAGAAAGGCCGTTTGCTCGTCGCAAAAACCCATATTGCCGGAATAGGCGGTCGCGATCACCGGCGTCTCCAACGCCATCGCCTCCAGCATATGATAGCCGAAGCCTTCGGCGCGATGCAGAGAGACATAGCAATCGGCGCCTTCGATCAGCGCCATCTGCTCGTCGTCGTCGAGAATGCGATCGATGAGCAGGACGCGCTCGCATTCCGCGACGATATTGCGAATGGAGCGCCACACATTCGTCTCGCGCTCCGCCCGCACGCGGTCGACGCTATGCGTCTTGATGACGAGCTTGACCTTCGCATCGTTCGGAAAGGCCGCGAGAAAGGCGCGTATCGTCCCGAGCGGATTTTTGCGAAAGGCGCCGGAGAGCGCGTCGCAGGAAGCGAGAAAGACGAAATCATCCGCGCCCGCTATATCCTCGTAGACGCGCGCGCGCGCTGCGCCTCGTCCGCGCCTGCGCGCCGGGCGCGCCGATGTGCCGACCGTATGGCAGGGCCTATGGCCGGCGAGCGCCTGCGTCGTGAAATCCGATGCGGACCAGAGCTCGTCGACGAGCGCGAGGCCGAGCATTTGCGCCGGATGCGGCGTCGGCATTTCGAGATAGGGAAAGCCGACGAGCCGACCCTGCGACCATATATCCGGCAGATAGGCGATGGCGCTCGGCAGCTCTTCGAGATTGAGGTGAAGAATATTGATCTTCGCGCGCGCCGGCGAAGTCGGCAGAGGCACGGCGTCGGCGCGAATGCGATTGGGATAATCGAGCGTGAAGTCGCAGAGCCGAACGGAATAATCGAGCTGCTGGAGCGCGGCGGCGAGCGCGCGGCAGCTGTCCGCTATGCCGAGCTGTCGGCTGAACGGGCCGATGAGCTGGATATCGACCGTCTCGCCCGCCGGCGCCGGCAGGGCCGCGGAATGCGCGCGATGCCCCGAAGGCGTGCGCGTGCGAAAGCGCTTCGCTTCGTCGTCATAGCCGAGCGCGTCGATCGCGGCGCGCCAGCGCGCGATGGTGACGCCGCCGGCGCCGAAGAGGCGGCGGGATTCGTCCTCGAAGGGCGCGGCGCCGGCGCGCGGCGACAGATAAGCCGCGAGCCAATCGGCCGGAACGAAGCGTAGATAATGCGGCGCCCGCGCTGCGAACAGCAGAATGGCGAAATAGGCGGCGCGCCGCTCGCTCTCTCGTGCGACATTCGCGCCGCGCAGCATCGGATGCGCGTCGAGAAAACGCTTCATGAAAGTGGAGAGCGGGAAAGGAATATCGGCGTCGTCGCAATGTCGCAGCGCGTCCTCATGCGCGGAGGCGATGAGGCAGTCCTCGACATTGAAAGCCGCGGCGCCGAAAGCGGCCCAGCGGAAAATCGCCGCGAGCCGCTCGTCGTCGCGCGCGTCTTCGCCCGGCGTCTGGGCGAAAAGGCGCATCGCCCGGCTCGGCGCGAGGCGCTCCTGCGGAGTGGGGCCTTCATTGAGAAATTCTATGTCGCGCGCCGAGAGCGGGATGCGCAAAGGGCGCCGCGCGCGGCCGTAGAACTCGACATAATGCGCGAGAAAAGCCTCGCGATCGGCGATCGAGAGGGTCGCGTCGAATTTATCGGCGAGGTCCCATTTGTAGCGATTCTGGTCGAGATAGGCGCAGAGCGCCTCGCCGAGAACAGGCGGTGGCGAAGAGACGGGCGTCGGCGCGAATAGAAGCTCCGTCTTCTGCGACGGCTGCGGCGCGGCTGGCGCAGCGCGCTCTCGCTCACTGTCGAAAGCCTCGGCGAAAGTCGCGCGAAGATAGTCGTCACGGCTGATGCGGCGCGCAAAAAGCGCGCGCTCGTCGCTCGCGGTCAGCTCGAGCGGCGCATCCGTGACGGGGCGCACGCGAATCCGCGTCTTTGCTCCGCGCGAAAAAGCCGGAGGGATTTTCACGTCGAAGCCATGGCGGCCGTCGCCTATGCCATTGGCGGCGAGATCGTCTCGCAGCATATCCGCCGCTCTCTCGCAGACGAAGACGTCGCCTGCGAAAATATCGACGATCACGCGGCGTCCCTTTTGTCTCGGCCAATGGGCCCAGCCGTGAACGACGTCATTCTCGAATCCGTCGAGGCGACCGACGATGTCGAGATCGCCTGTCGGAAGACCGACCGCGCGGCGAAGCAGCTTTATCGCATGGCGCTTGGCGACGCCCATGATCTTCACCCGACCTCTATGCGCAGCGTGAAATCGAGCGTCTCGCCCGGACGCGCGCAGGCGATCCCGGGCTTCTCCTCGAGCGGGCCGCAAAAGCCGACCGGCGAATCATAGCCATGCCACGGCTCGATGCAGAGAAAATTCGCGCCCTGCTTGGACCATAGGCCGAGATGCCGGAAGCCTTCCCATTCGATCGCGACGGATCGCCCGCTGCCGCAGCAATAGACGAGGCTCTCGCTCGCCAGAGTGTCGAAGATGATCGCGTCATCGGCGAACAGCTCCTCACGCAGTGGCAGCGTGCGCCCCTCGACCGGCGAATTCTTCATGCGGCCGAGAAGCCCGCCGGCGAGCTTGCGGATCGGCGCCGGCTCATGGCGCTCGAAATTTATGCGGCTCTGATCCTTGGCGGCGTCGCCGAGCGGCCAGCGAAAGGCCGGATGCGCGCCGATGGAAAAATACATGTCCGCGTCGCCGAGATTGGTCACGCCATGGCGAATGTCGAGACGCGCGCCGTCGAGGGCGAATTCCACCTCGAGCAGAAATTCGAAAGGGAAAACCGCGCGCGTCGCGTCGTTGGCGCGCAAGGCGAAACGCGCCGAATGCGGCGAGGCCTCGACGATCTCGAACAGGCTGTCGCGCGCGAATCCGTGCTTGACCATCGCATAGCTCTCGCCGCGATGCTCATAGCGGTCCTGCGCCAGCCGGCCGACGATGGGAAACAGCAGCGGACTATGCTTGGGCCAGATCTCTTCGCCGCTCCAGAGATAATCCACGCCGTCGCGCGTGCGCAGCGATCGCAGCTCCGCGCCCTTCGTAGAAACGAAAGCGGCGAGGCTGTCCGAGGACAGAGCCACGCCGTCTCGCTGCTCGTTCTTCGATCCGGCCATCGCCGATCCCCGAATGGACGCTCGCGCGCCCTCAGGCGTTCGCCTGATGCTTCAGTCGCTCGAGATCGGCGTCGACCATTTCGCGGATGAGCTGATCGAGCGATGTCTCGG
>NZ_JAHLJF010000001.1:3649980-3711472 GCF_018887255.1 Methylosinus sp. KRF6
CCTTTTCCCGCTCGAGGGCGATCGAATGCGCATATTCTCCTCGCCCCACGGCGTGGGGGGGGGGGGGGGGGGGGGGGGGCCCCCGCCCCCCCCCCCCCCGCGGGGGGGGGGGGGGGGGCGGGGGGGGCGGGGGGGGGGGGGCCCGCGCCCAAGTCCCGGGGTGTCACCCCCTCCCGCTCGCCTGCGGCGATCGACCTCCCCCCTCCAGGGGGAGGTGGGGCCGCCGCCTTCTGAAATGTCGCCATCGCGGTTACGTCGCCAGCGTCATGCCCGGCGCGAGCGGGCGGCCGCGCAGAAATTCGGCTATGGCCATGGGCGCCTTGCCGCCGCGCTGCACCTCGACGAGCCGAACGGCGCCCTCGCCGCAGGCGATGAGGCCCTTGTCGTCTAGCGCCGCGCCGGGCGCGCCTTCGCCTGTCTCGAGCTTGGTCCGCAGCACTTTCACGCGCTCGACGCCATGGCCGAGATCGCTCTCGAAGAAAGCGCCGGGAAAGGGCAAGAGCCCGCGCACGAGATTGTGAATCTCACGCGCCGGGCGCCGCCAGTCGATGCGGCTCTCGCTCTTGTCGATCTTTTGCGCATAGGTCACGCCTTCTTCGGCCTGGGGCGCGAAGGAGAGGCCGTCCTCCGAGAGATCGCGCAGCGATTTGGCCATCAGCTCGGAGCCGGCGGCGGCGAGGGCGTCATGCAATTCGCCCGTCGTCATATCCTCGCCGATGGCGATGCGCGCCGTCGCGGCGACGGGGCCGGTGTCGAGCCCGGCCTCCATCTTCATCACCATCACGCCCGTCTCGGCGTCTCCGGCCATCACCGCGCGCTGGATCGGCGCCGCTCCGCGCCAGCGCGGCAGCAGGGAGCCATGCAGATTGAGGCAGCCGAAACGCGGCGCGTCCAGCGCCGCCTGCGGCAGAATGAGCCCATAGGCGGCGACCACCGCCACATCGGCGCGAAGATCGGCGAAAGCGCCGATGGTCTCGGCGTTCTTGAAGCTCTTGGGCGTGAAGACGGGGATGGCGAGCGTCTCGGCCAGCCGATGCACGGGCGAGAGCTTCAGCTCCATGCCGCGGCCGGCCGGGGCCGGCGCGCGCGTGTAGACGGCCGCGACCTCATGGCCGTCGGCGATGATTTTCTGGAGCAGAGGCGCGGCGAAATCGGGCGTGCCCATGAAGACGACGCGCATGAGGGCGTTACGCCTCGACCTTGTCGGCGACGGGAGCGGCGCGCGCTGCGGCCTTGGCGAATTTCTTCACCACGCGCTCGCGCTTCAGCCGGGAGAGATGGTCGATGAAGAGGCCGCCCTCGAGATGGTCGATCTCGTGCTGGAGCACGGTGGCGAGCAGCCCGTCGGCCTCGATCTCCTGCGTCGCGCCCGTGCGGTCGAGATAGCGCACGCGCACGCGCGCCGGGCGCTGCACATCCTCGAAATAATCGGGAACCGAGAGGCAGCCCTCCTGATAGACGAACAGCTCCTCCGAGACCCAGACGATCTCGGGATTGATGAAGAACATGGGATTCTTCGGCTCGTCGCCGCGCGTCGCGTCGGCGACCACGATGCGCTTGGGCACGGCGATCTGGATCGCCGCCAAGCCCACGCCAGGGGCCTCGTACATGGTCTCGAGCATATCGTCGAGAAGCCGCTGAAGCTCGCCGTCGAAGGTCGCGACGGGCTCGGAGACGAGCCGCAGCCGCGGATCGGGCAGGGTGATGATGGGACGAATGGCCATTGCTGTCGCGCCTGAGGGTCTCGCGGTCGAGGGTTTCTCGCTCGAAATAGGGATGCGCCCCGTCTCCGTCAAATGGACGCCGGCGCGGCTTTGTCGCAGATTATATTCCGCTTCGCTCCGCAATGTAAGCGCGATCGGGCGGCGCACTGGCCGAGGATTTTGTTGACAGCGCGCCATCGCGCTGAATCTATGACGGCGCAGGAGGCGCTCATGGAAAATCTCATAGGCGTGGGGTTGTACACCCCGGCGGAGGCGGGCCGGCTCCTCGCGATCGCCCCTGGAAAGCTGGCGCGGTGGCTGCGCGGCCGTCACGTCGGCGAGCATGAATATGCTCCGCTTTGGAAATCGCAAATCGACCTCGACAACGGCCATGTCTATTTGGGATTTCGCGATCTCATGGAAGCGCGAATTGCCGACAAGTTCATGCGTTGCGGAGTCTCGTCCCGACGCGTGCGCGCGGCGATCCAGATCGCGCGCGAGATCATCGGCGATGAGCGGCCGCTGTCGACCGATCGATTTCGGACAGACGGTCGAGACATTTTTCTGCGCGTCGCCGAAACCGACGAGCATGGGGAAGAGCGGGAAGGATTGTTGAACCTGTTCCGGCGTCAATACGAGTTCAAGCAGATCATCGAGCCATTGCTGAAGTCGGTCGATTTCGATGACAAAGGCGCGCCTTTTCAATGGTGGCCGGCCGGGCGTCGCACGAACGTCGTGGTCGATCCAGCGAGGTCGTTCGGCCAGCCGATCGATGCTTCGACGAGCGTGCCGACCGCGGTCTTGGCCGTGGCGGCAAATCGAGACGGGGTCGAGACGGCCGCCGTGGCGTTTGATGTCCCCGAGACCTCGGTCAGACGCGCTGTCGAGTTCGAGGCCGAACTAGAGCGGCGGCTCGCCGCGTGAAGGTGCTGTTCGACAATTGCACAGCGCCGGTCATGGCGTCGACTTTAGACGGCTTTGTTTCATCATTTGGACATCGCGCATTTCATATCAAAGACGCGCCGGGGTTGCCCAATGGCCGCCATGCCTCCGATTTCGAATGGATCGACTATCTACGGAAAAGTCCCGACGCATGGATGTTCGTTTCGGGAGACGGCCGCATCTTGAAAAATGCGGCCGAACGCGCTGCGCTTCGCTCGGCCGGTCTTCACGGCTTCGTTGTCGCGCCCGCATATCAGAAGACGCCGTTGCATCAGGTCGCGGCCACGCTCGTCTGGAAGTGGCCTGAAATCGAGGCCGTCACCAAATTGATCGCGCCGCCTTCGATGCATGAGATTCCGATCGGCAAGAATGTCAGGCTTCGATCTTTGCCCCTATGAGGATTTCGGCAGATTTGCGCTCGACGGGTAGGTCCTGCTCCATTGTGCGCCGTCGCACTTTCGCGTGTCGCGAAAGCCGGATACGACTTGCGCATTCCGCCGTCGGCGTGCGGCGGGAAGATCCAAGGAGCCCCAAATGACCGCTCTCGTCCTTCTCGGCGTATTGGTTCTCGCCGTCCTCTGGCTCATCGGCTCCTACAATAGCCTGGTGACGCTGCGCCAGCGCTGCCGTCAGGCTTTCTCGGACATAGACGTGCAGCTGAAGCAGCGTCATGACCTCATCCCCAATCTGGTGGAGACGGTGAAGGGCTACGCCGCTCATGAGCGCGGCACGCTCGAGGAGCTCGTCGCCGCCCGCAACAAGGCCGTCGCCGCGCAGGGGCCGCAGGCGCAGGCCGCGGCCGAGAGCGCGCTCAACGGCGTGCTCGGCCGGCTGTTCGCCCTCGCCGAGAATTATCCAGATCTGAAAGCCAATCAGAACTTTCAGCAGCTGCAGAGCGAGCTGTCCGACGTGGAGAACAAGATCGCGGCGGCGCGGCGCTTCTTCAACAACGCCTCGGCCGAATATAATGCGGCCCGCGAGAGCGTCCCCGCCGCCTTCTACGCCGCGTCCTTCGGCTTTGCGCCGCAGGAGTTCTTCAATCTCGAGGATGGCGAGCGCAAGGCCGTCCGAGAGATTCCCAAAGTGCAGTTCTGAGCCTCCCTCAACACGCTGGGCCCATGTTTCACGCTTACGGCCTCTACACTCATATCCGAGCCAATCGGCTGCGCTCGCTGCTGCTGCTCGCGGGATTCGTCGCCCTGCTGCTGGCGCTGATGTTCGCCGCGGCGCTTCTCTTCGAGGCGTCGGAGGATGCAACGCTGCCGCAGATCATGGCGCGCGCGCTGCGCGATCTCGAGCAGGGCTGGCCGATCGCTTTCGGCGCCGCCGGGCTGTGGTTCGCCATCGCCTATGTCTTTCATCAAAAACTCATCGACATGGCGACCGGCGCCGCCGATGTGACGCGCGAGGATGCTCCGCGCCTCTATAATCTCTTGGAAAATCTCTGCATCTCGCGCGGCATTGCGACGCCGGCGCTGAAGATCATCGAGGATGGCGCGCTCAACGCCTATGCCTCCGGCGTGAGCGAGGGCCATTACGCCGTCACCGTCACGCGCGGCCTTCTCGACCATTTGGACGACGTCGAGATCGAGGCGGTGATCGGCCATGAGCTGACCCATATTCGCAATCGCGACGTTCAGCTGATGGTGGTGGCCGCGGTTTTCGTCGGCATATTCGCCTTCGTCGGCGATCTCGTCATTCGCAATTGGGGCTTTGGTTTCTCGCCCAGACGCACTGCCGAGGAAGGCCGCGATCGCGGCGGCGCGAGCGGCGCCGGCCTCGCGATAATCATCGCTCTCGCCATCATCGCGCTGAGCTGGGGCCTCTCGGTGCTGATTCGCTTCGCCATCTCGCGCTCGCGCGAATTTCTCGCCGACGCGGGCTCTGCGGAGCTCACCAAAAATCCCGATGCGATGATCTCGGCGCTGCGCAAGATCGAGGCGAACGCCCTCATCCCCGACATGCCCTCGCGCATGGGCGCCTTCTTCATCGAGAGCCCGCGCAAGGCGCGCGCGCTGTTTTCGACGCATCCTTCCGTCGACGATCGCGTCGCCGCTCTGGTGCGCTACGCCGGCGGGCGCGACATGCCGAAACTGGAGCCGCCGCCGCCGATCGAGAATCACGGGCCCTGGGAGGCGCAACCGGCGCCCGACGCGCCGGGCTTTCTGCCGCGCGACGGCCGCAGCCCGCTCGATCCGCCTTCCGCCTCGAACGGACCTTGGGGCTGAACGGCGGATAGGCGTCAGCCGCATCCCTGCTCGGCGACGAGGGCGAGCGAGGTCAGCGCCGAGACGCGCGGCGGCGCGTCGCGCCGCAGTTCCAGCGCCGCATTGCGCGCCGTCTCCGCCGATTGGAACAAGCGCCCTTCCAGCGGCCGAAACGATTGCTTCGCCGCATAGAAACGATAGCCGTTCGCGTCACGGGCGATGACGCCGACGGCCTCCTCGCCGAGCTCGATAATATAGGCGTCGGACATTTTCGGCCTCCTTCTCCGCGGCGCGCGCCCTCGAAAATCATTGCGGGCTTCGCTGCTTTCGAGCACATAGGCTCCTGCGGATTGTTCGCTATGTCAAATAGTATGTTCTTTTAATAGAACACTTCCAAAAGAATAAACACGCTCCCGAACGGCGCTATGCAAAAACCTTTTCTCTCGGCCCGTCACGGCCTGGAGCCTTTATCAGGACCTCTTCGAATCGGGCGCGCCGATCGCCAATTTTCTGCCTTTCGTTCCGCTCGGCATGGCGCTGCTCGTTGCGCTCGGCAAGGTCGTCGAGACCAAGGCGGCGGGGGGCCCCTTCGTCTCAGTCGTCGTCTTCGTCATCGGGCAGGCGCCAATCCGGCCGGGGCGCGGCGCCGCCGCTGCGCAGCAGCAGGGTCGCCCAACCGTCTATGTCGCGGCGCTTCGCCAGTGAAAAGCCCTGCGCGCGATAGGCCGAGAGCACGCCGGGCACGTCGCGCGCCAGCAGGCCGGAGAGCACGAGCTCGGCCCCCGGCGCGGCGACGGCGGCGATCTTGGGCGCGAGCAGGCGCAGCGGCTTGGCGAGAATATTGGCGAAGATCAGATCATAACGGTCCGGCGCCAGCGCCGGATGCCGCACGCCCACCGCGACGACCGGCCGCACCAGATCGCCGACCCCGTTGAAGCGCGCGTTGACGCCGGCCGTCTCCACCGCCACAGGGTCGATATCGCCGCAGGCGATGGGCTGTCGCAGCAGGCGCGCGGCGGCGATGGCGAGCACGCCGGTGCCGGTCCCGACATCCAGCACATTCTGCGGGCGCCGCTGCTTGCAGATTTCGGCCAGCGTCAGCAGGCAGCCGAGCGTGGTGCCGTGATGGCCGGTGCCGAAGGCCAGCGCCGCCTCTATCTCTATGCCGATGTCGCTAGAGCGCACACGGCCGCGATCATGCGAGCCATGGACCAGGAATCGCCCGGCGCGCACCGGCCGCAGGCCCTCGAGCGAGGCGCCGACCCAGTCCTTCTGCGAAATCTCGAAAAATTGCGCGGCCGCGGCGGCCTCCGCGCCGGCGGCGGCCTCGATCAGCGCGCGGATCTGCGCTTCGTCGGGCGGATCGCCGAAATAGACTTCGACGGCCCAGCTTTTTTCGTCCGGCTCCTCGAAAGCCGTGGCCGCGGTCTCGGCCGGGTCGAAGGTCTCGACCACGAGATCGGCGATGGCGCGCGCGGATGTTTGGTCGCAGACGAGGCGCAGGCCGTGGCTGGCGCCATTGGGGGGAAGTCCTTCGAGCATGAGCGCGCTTAGCACGCCCACACGGCGGCGTCATCCCGCCCTCTGGCGGAGCGCCGGAGGCTCCGCTCGGCGGGCGCTGTCAGCTCTTCGGCTTCGCCTGAATTTCCTTCTTGCTGAAATTGGACAGCTCGCCCTCGGCGGCGGCCGCCTTGCGCCAGGATTTGGCGATGGCGGGATATTTGATCTCGACGCAGATTTTGGCGACCTGCTGCTCCAGCTTCTCGCTTCCGCAAGACGGACAGACGGGCGTGTCCGAAGCGCGGACCAGCAGTTCGAACTCCGCATGGCAGTCTCGGCATTCATAGGAGTAGAGCGGCATTAGTTCCCTCGTCCATTCCTCTCATCGGCGGATAGGCGCCTATTTTTGAAGCAATAACCGTACCGGAGGAGGGCGGACAAAAAGCCGATTGGAACGTCTTTCGCTTCGCGTAGAGTGTGCAGCTCTCTGCAAAATCGCGGGCGCCATGTGTTCAGATCATAGGATGTCTTCCACTCGTCTGACGGCCCGCTTCGTCCCCTCGCTCGAGCAGATCGACGCCGCGGCCTGGGACGCGCTCGCCAATCCGCCCGGCCTCACCGCCGAGGAGGCCGGGGGCGAGCGGCACAATCCCTTTATCTCCAGCGCCTTCCTGCTGGCGCTGGAGCGCTCCAAATCGGTCGGCGGGCGCAGCGGCTGGACGCCGCTCTACACGATTCTCGAAGACGCCGAAGGCCGCCTCGTCGCGGCCGCGCCTTCCTATATGAAGATGCACAGCATGGGCGAATATGTCTTCGATTTCGGCTGGGCTCAGGCCTATGAGAACGCTGGCGGGCGCTATTATCCCAAGGTGCAGGTGGCGGTTCCCTTCACCCCGGCCACGGGGCGGCGGCTGCTCGTCGCCCGCGACGCGCCGGAGGGCGCGCTGCCGGGCCTGATCCATGCGCTGCGCGCGCTGCGCCAAGCGGCGGAGGCCTCCTCGATCCATGTCACCTTCGCGACAGAGGGCGAGGTCGGCGCGCTGGCGGCCGAGGGCTTCGCCCCGCGCGCCGGCGAGCAGTTCCATTTCTTCAACGAAAACTATCGCGATTTCGACGATTTCCTAGCCGCGCTCTCCTCGCGCAAACGCAAGACGATCAAGCGCGAGCGCCGAGACGCGCTGGGCGACGACGTCTCGATCGATCTTCTGACCGGGGCGGACATACAGCCCGCGCATTGGGAGAAATTCTACGCCTTCTATATGGACACGGGCGCGCGCAAATGGGGACGGCCCTATCTGACGCGCGATTTCTTCGATCGCATCGGCGAGACGATGGCGGACCGCATCCTCCTGGTGATGGCGCGGCGCGATGGGCATTACATCGCCGGGGCGATCAATTTTCTGGGCGACGATGCGATTTACGGCCGCAATTGGGGCGCGCTGGAGGAGCGGCCCTTCCTGCATTTCGAGGTCTGCTATTATCAGGCGATCGAATACGCCATTCGCCATGGCTACAAACGCGTGGAGGCCGGCGCGCAGGGCGAGCACAAGCTGGCGCGCGGCTATCGGCCCGTCGCCACCCATTCGGCGCATGATTTCGCCGACGCGCGGCTGCGAACCGCGGTGGTCGAGTTTCTCTCGCGCGAGAAAGTGGCCGTGGACGAGGCGATCGCCGATTATGAGGCGAGCCTGCCCTTCCGCCGCGACGAGGCGGGCGACGCCGAATCGTGAATCAGCGCGAATCCGGCGTCTTCGCCTCCGGTTCGCTCTCGGGCGCGCCGGACGATTGCGCGGCCGCCTTGCGTCGGCGCAGATTGGCCCTGAGCGCGGCGGCCAGCGCCGCGGCGTTCTTCTTGGGCGGCGGTGGCGGCTGGCGGCTTTTCTTTCCTTCCTCGGTCATAGCGGGGCTCGATCTTGCGGCTCTTTGTCGGCTTCTGCCTCTTCCTCGCGCTGATGGGCGCGGCGGGAATGGCTCTGTCTCTGTTCTACGGCGACGGCGCCAGCCGGCACAAAATTTGCTGGCTTTCGTCGCGAAGTTCAATCCAGCACGAGTGACGACGACAATGCAAACGACTTTCATCAGAAATACCGACGATGGCCATAAAGTAGAAGTCATCGGTCCTTATGTCTGTGTGGACGGCAAGCCGGTCGCCGATCGCGTCGTCGAGGTCAAGGACCATCCCAATCGCTTGCGGATTCTGCACACGCTGCCCAACGCCGCCTTCATGGCCGGCCCTGTGGTGCTGACGGCCGAGGAAGCATCCCTTGTCCGCGGCGCGCTGCTGCAGGCCAAGCCCTCGCCGACCGATCCGGTCGCGATCAACGAGCAGCTCCGCAACGCCATCAATGCGCGCAACCGCGAGGCGGGCATAGAATAATCTCGCTCGTCTCGAGGGATCGCCTCCCGTTTCCTTCCGACTTCGCCGGGTGTATGGAATTCGGCCCACGCCGCCGCGAGCGCGGCCCCCGCCGAGCCAGGTCCCCCCATGTCCGAGTCCGGCGAAACGCCGAACAATTATAAAAAGCTCGCCTTCCTCTCCTCCGGCACGCCGGAGGCCGATGGAGCGCGGGCGCGGCTCGTCGCCAAATATGGCGAGGTTGCGCCGGAGGAGGCCGATTGCATCGTCGCGCTCGGCGGCGATGGCTTGATGCTGCGCACGCTGCATCGCTTCATGGGCGCCGGCAAGCCGATCTACGGAATGAATCGCGGCTCCGTCGGCTTTCTGATGAACGAGTATCGCGAGAGCGCCCTGCGCAAGCGCATCGCCGAATCCAAGCCCTCGATCATCCATCCGCTGCTGATGCGCGCGACCAACACGCATGGCGACGAATTCGCCGCCCATGCGATCAACGAGGTCTCGCTGCTGCGCCAGAGCTCGCAGATCGCCAAGCTGCGCATATTGGTGAATGGCCAGGAGCGCCTGCCCGAGCTCATCACCGATGGCGTATTGGTGGCGACGCCGGCCGGCTCCACCGCCTACAATCTCTCCGCCAATGGCCCCATATTGCCGCTCGACGCGCCTTTGATGGCGCTGACGCCCATCTCCGCCTTTCGCCCGCGGCGCTGGCGCGGCGCGCTGCTGCCGGACGCCGCCAAAGTGCGGCTGGAAGTCTTGGAGGCGGACAAGCGCCCGGTCTCCGTCGTCGCCGATCACGACGAATTTCGCGATGCGCTACAGGTCGACGTCGAGATGGATCACGGGACAGATCTCATTCTCCTGCACGACGCGGGGCACTCGCTGGAAGAGAGAATATTGCGCGAGCAGTTCGGCTATTGAGACGCGGCGGCGAGGACATCGCCAGATAGAAGGCCGAGCGCGAAAGACCACGGTCTAGCCAGACCGTGTTTCCTTGCTATGTACGGATACAATCCGTATGCTCGGCCGAGAGGTGAGGACCATGCCCCGCGAAAATGTCGATAGCGGCCGGGTCGAGCTGCGGCTCGCGCCCGAAGACAAGGCCGTGCTGGCGCGCGCCGCCGCGCTCGAGCGACTCGACCTCACCAGCTTCATCCTGCGCGCCGTCTTGCCGCGCGCCCGCGCCGTCATTTCCAAATCAGAAAAGCTGTCGCTGTCAGAACGCGATTCCTCGCGCGTGCTCGATCTGCTCGAAAATCCGCCGGACCCGCCCGCGCGCCTCGTCCGCGCGGCCAAGGCGGGCTTCGTTCTCGAGTGACGGCTCTCGTTTGGGAGGAGGCGCCGCTCGGCAAGAACCACGACCGCAACGCTTTCGACTGCGGCGAGCGCATACTCGACACCTATCTGAAGCGCTACGCACGCCAAAATCATGAGAGCGGCGGCGCGAAATGCTTCGTCGCCACGCCGTGCGACGCGCCGGCGCGCATCCTCGGCTTCTATACGCTGAGCCCCGCCTCGATCGAATTCAGCCGCGCTCCGGCCGTCGTGACACGCGGGCTCGGCCGCTATCAAGTCCCGGCCTTCCGCCTCGATCGACTCGCCGTGGATCTCGGCGTGCAAGGACGCGGGCTCGGCGGACGGCTGCTGCTGCGCGCCGCCGAGCGTTGCATGACGGTCGCGCGAGAAGTGGGCGGGGTCGCTCTGCTGATCGACGCCAAGAACGATCGGGCCGCGCAATGGTACGAAGGCTATGGCGCGTCGCGTCTTCTCGATGCGCCTCTCTCGCTCGTGCTGCCCTTCTCGGTCGTCCAGAAAGCTCTGAAGCAGGAGAGTTAGCGCGCCGCCGCCGCCCCACCCTCACGCCGCGACGAGCAGTTGCGCCTCCAGCGCCGCCATGTCGACGAGCGAAGCGCTCGTCAGCGCCGCAGCCGCCTCGCGGGCGTCTTCGCGCAGCGCCTCGGCCTCGAAGCGGCGCAGCAGCGCCGTCAGCCGGTCCAGCTCGCCGCCCTTGATCCCGTCGCAAGAGGTCAGCACACGCTGCACCATCGCCAGCGACAAACGCGCGCCGGACGGCGCCCCCGCATAGCCGAACGCCCTCTGCGACTCCAATGCGGCGCGATAGGCCGGCAGAAGATTGGCAGGCATTCCCGCGCGCGCATAGAGCGCCGCGAAGCCGGCGCCGTCGAAATCGCGCGTCAGGCCGGCGACCTTCTCCTCGTCGAGGCCCGACAATTCGGCGAGCGTCGCCTCGAACAACGCGCGATTGCCCGAGAGCAGCGCGCGCAGAGCGAGGCTCGGCGTCAGCCGCGCCTTGCGCCGCAAATGGCCGACCAGCATTCGCACGCCTCTGCGGCCCTCGCTATCGTTCGCCGTGGCGGCGATGACGATATTGGCCTTGTCGCGCGCCTCCTGCATGATGCGACGCGTTCGCTCCGGCGACAGCCAATCGCGATCGAGCACGAAGGAGGCGAGGCTCGCGGCCGTCGCCTCGACGAGATCGACGCGCACCGCCGCCGGCAGAATGGGGCGGGAGAGCAGCGCCTCGCGCAATTGCGCATCATCGCCGAACCGCTCGATCATGCGGCGCATGGCGAAGGCCGGCAGCTCGGCCCCCGGATTGACGGCGAGCGAAATCAACGCCTCGCAGGCGCCGATTTCGGCGATGGCCGAGGCGAGGCCGGTGGGCACATGGGCGCGCAGCGCAATGGCGCTCTGCGAAAAGACGTCGCCGACAGCCGCGCAATCGATGAGCTCGCTCTCGCCGAGCAGCGGCGAGCGCGACAGCACCATGGCCGCAATGTCCGACTGATCATTGGCCAGCGCCGAGACGATGCAATGCGGCGCGTCGGGCGCGCTGGCGAAGACCTTGGCCAGCGCGCGGCGCACCAGCGGCGACGGATCGTCGAGCAGAGCGGCGAGGACCGTCTCCGCCTCGCGCTTCATCGGCGCGTCGAGATCGCTGACGAGATAGGCGCGCGCCAAGGCGGCTGCGCCTTCCACTCTGAGGGCCGTCGGCGCGGTTTGCGCCCATTGCAGAAAATTTCTTACGATCATCGGCGCTCTGGGCTTTTCTCGACGGCGCTTCCAATGCCGAACCGGGGTCCGCTTCGGCGGGAAGCGCTCTATGTGCTCGACCGGACTTGACGCGTTCCCGTCGAGAATCGCGACTTATGGTAAATGCCCGCTTAAGATCACGGCGGCGAATGGCGGATGTATCGAAGATGCGCTCGTTTTTTCTCGTCGCGCCGCGCGAGGAGGCCTTCGCCGCCGCGCTCGCCAGCGGCGCCGACGCCATCGTCCTCGATCTTTGCGACTCTCGCGAAGCTTCGCGGAGCGGCGCTGCGGCGCTGATCCGACGTCCGCGCCCGCCCGGGCTGCGGCTCTACGCGCGCATCGCGGCGCTCGACAGCGCGGCCATCGACGCCGATCTCGCTTCCGTCGTCGGCGCGGGCGCGGATGGGATCTTTCTGCCGCAGGCCTGCGGCGGAGCGAGCGTGCAGCATGTGTCCGCCAAGCTCGCCGTGCAGGAGGCCGAATGCGGCCGCGCCGACGGCGCGACCCGCATCGTCGCTCTCGCCACGCAGACGCCGGCGGCGATCTTCGCTCTGTCCAGCTACGCCGGCGCCTCCGCCCGCCTCGAGGCGCTCGCCTTCGATGTCGAGCCGCTGCGCCGCGCGCTGGGCGTGGAGCCGCACAGCGTGGCGGCGAATGATCCGGCCTCGCCCGTCTCGGTCGCGCGCGCGCTGCTGCTGCTCGGCGCGGCGGCGGCCGGCGTCGCGGCGATCGACGCGCCTTTCGCGGCCATCGGCGATGCGGAGGGCCTCGTCGCGCAATGCCGCGCCGCGCGGCGCGACGGATTCGGCGCCAAGCTCGCTTTGGACGCCGCACAAATCCCAGTGATAAACCAGACTTTCGGCGAGACCCCGCCTGCGCTATAGAAGGCCGCGCCCGAACGCATTCATCATGAGTTCATGAAAGTGAAATCAATCTGAGCGGGAATTCGAGCGCAGCGTCGTCGCCGAGCGACGCGCTCCCGCCCGGACATCCCGCTCTCGAGAGTGAATTGCCGTCGCGCGACGCCGCCGATAGCCGGCTCGCGATGGTTCAGACAGGTTCGAACATGTCGATCAGCGACCGCCCGCTCGGCCTATCGGGCGCCGAGGACTCCCCGCTCGCGCTCAGCGAAACGCGCCGGGCGCTCGCCGGACCGGACGCCCTCCACGCCCATATATGGGCGCGCCGCGACGCCTTCGCCGCCCTCGCCGGCCTCATGCTGTTCATCGCTCTGGCGGCGGGCCTGTGGCTGGCGAGCGGCGCGGTGGTGCCCTGGGATTCGAAAAACCATTTCTATCCCATGTTCCGCTTTCTCGGCGAGGCGCTGCGCCGGGGCGACGTGCCGCTCTGGAATCCCTATCATTTCGCTGGACATCCCTCTGTCGCCGATCCGCAATCGCTGATTTTCGCGCCGACCTTCTTCCTCTTCGCGCTGCTGCGTCCGGCTGCGACGATGCAGGAGTTCGATGTCTTCGTGCTGGCGCATCTCCTGATGGGCGGCGCCGGAATATTGGCGCTCTGCGCGCGGCGCGGCTTCGTCCCCACGGCCGCCGTTCTGGCGGGGATGATCTTCATGCTGGGCGGGGTCGCGGCCTCGCGGCTCCAGCATACGGGAATGATCATCTCCTACAGCTTCTTCCCGCTCGCCCTGCTGACGCTGGAGATCATGCTGGAGAAGCCGCGCCTGCTCTATGGCGTCGGCTTCGGAATTCTCGCCAGCCTGATGGCGCTCGGTCGCGATCAGGTCGCCTTTCTCTTCTGCCTCGTGCTGATCGCTCGACTGCTCCATGCGGCGGCCGTCTCCTCCCGGCCGCTGGATTATCTGCTCGGCCGCTGGCCGGCGCTGCTGGCCGCTGGCGCGACGGGCGGCGCGATCCTCGCCGTTCCTGTGCTGCTGACTCTGCAATTTCTCGCGGCCTCCAACCGGCCGGGCATCGCCTTCGGCGTCGCTGCGGCGGGCTCGCTGGCGCCCGTCAATCTCGCCACTCTGCTCGCGCCCGACATCTTCGGCTCGCTGAACAAGAGCTATGATTATTGGGGCCCGGGCTATGACACCATGGCCGCGCCGGACTGGACCGATCGCGCCATCGACTATCTCTTCATCGGCGCCGCGCCCGTCGTTCTGGGCTTCTGGCACGGGCTCGCCGGCGGGCGTATCTTCGCCGAGGAGATGCGCTTTTTCCATTACATGCTCGCCGCCGCGCTGATCTATACGCTCGGCCGCTGGACGCCCGTGTTTTCCGCCATTTATGATTTCTTTCCCGGCGTGTCGCTCTATCGCCGGCCGGCCGACGCGGCCTTCGTGCTCAACGCCGGCTTCGCGCTCAGCGCCGCCTATCTGCTGCATCGCTATGTCGCTCACGGCGCGCCGCGCCCGTTTCAGAAAATGCCGCGCGCACTCGCCCATGGGCTTTCTGCGGCGGCCGTCGGCGCCGCCCTCGCGCTGATCCTCGGCGGGCTGGCCTTCTCCTTCGCCCATGGCCATGGCGCGGAGTCGCTCGTCGCCGTGGCCGCATCTCTCCTCGTCGCCGGCGCGGTGGCCGCGGCTCTCGTTCTCGGCGACAGATTCGCGAGGCGCGGCCTCGTCGCGTTTCTGCTCGTCGCCGCCACCGGGGGCGAACTGCTGTGGCGCAACGCCGCCGATCCGCTGAACGCAGAGCCGGCGACGCGCTATTCCATTCTCGACGACGCCTCGGCCGCCGAGCGCGGAGCCATCGCCGCGCTGCGCAAAGACATTTCCGAGCGCGCCGCCAAGGGCGAGCGTCCGCGCATCGAAATTCTGGGCCTGCCCGGCGGCTGGCAGAACGCCTCTATGATTCTCGGCCTCGAGGACACGCTCGGCTATAATCCGCTGCGCATCGCCGATTATGAGCGCGCCGTCGGGCCGGGCGACAACGCCGTCGACCCCAATCTGCGGCATTATCCGGGCACGTTCCGCGGCTATAAATGCAAGCTCGCGCGGCTGCTCGGCCTCGATTATCTGGTGCTCGGCCGCCCGCTCGCGCGTATGCCGCGGCATATGCCGCGCCCCAGCGCCTCGCCGATCTTCGTCTCCGACCAGATCTATGTCTACAAGCTCGGCCGCGCCGCGCCGCGCGCCTATTTGGCCACGCATGTGGCCGGCGTCGATTCCGACGCGGCCATCGCCGAGGACGACATCCCCGATTTCGACGGCGCCCGCGAGGCGCTGGTCGATCTGGCCGATCTGCCGCGACTCGATCCCGCCCTCGCCGGCGCAATCGCGGCCGGCGCGCCGGACGGACGAGCGACGATCGTCTCCTATGAGAACGACCGCATTCTGATCGATGTCGAATCGGAGCAGGATGGGCTGCTCGTCCTCCATGATCTCTATTATCCCGGCTGGGAGGCGCGCGTGGACGGCGCGCCGGCGCCGATCGTCAAGGCCAATATTCTGTTCCGCGGCGTGCCGATGGCCAAGGGCCGCCATAAGGTGGAATTCCTATTTCGGCCGTTTTCGCTCGCCAATCTCGGCTCCGCCGCCTCCACCCTGCTCGACCACCGGGAGGAGTGACAGGGCGGACGGCGGGCGTCACAATGAACGTCGAAATCGGGCGCTCGCGCCCGCCCCTCAGATGCGGCGCATGAAGTCACCAATCCTCGTCACTCTCGCAATGCTCCTCGCCGGCGGCGCGGCGGCGCAGACCCTGGCCCCGCCCGCCCAGCAGAAGGGCCGCTCCGTCAAGCCGGGCGTCCCCGCGCCGGCGCCCGCGCCGACCGAGGAGGAAAAGCCCGCCGCCGGCGCGACGCTGCGCCTCTCGGCCGTGCTGACGCAAAACGATTCCTTTGCGATTCGCAGCGGCGTCGTCTGGCGCATTTTCGAAGATTCGTCGCAGCCGGACGGCGCCCGCAAGCTCGTCGCGGAATCGCGCGAGGCGAATTATTCCGGGCAATTGCCGGATGGCGCCTATATCGTTCACGCCGCTTTCGGCCTCGCCGGGGCGACGCGCCGCATCGTGATCGACGGCCGCAATGTCAGCGAGCGGCTGACGCTCAACGCCGGCGGGCTGAAGCTCATCGACCTTCTGGGCGACACGCAGCTTCCGGCGCAGCGGCTCGCCATTTCCATCTATGTCCCGGAGCGGGGAAATTCGGAGGCGAAGCTGGTGCTCGCCAACGCCCGTTCGGGCGAGATCATCTCTCTGCCCGAGGGCGCCTATCACATCGTCTCGACGCTGCTCGATGTGAGCCAAGGATCGCAGGGCGACAATAATACGACCAATTCCGTCGTCACCGCCGATCTGCGCGTGCCGGCCGGCAAGGTCATAGAGGCCACGCTGCGTCACCGCGCCGCGACAATGACCTTGAAGCTGGTCAAGACGCCGGGCGGCGAGGCGCTCGCCAACACTTTTTTCTCGGTGCTGACGCCGGGCGGCGACGTCATTCGCGAATTGATCGGCGCGTTTCCGTCGCTGGCGCTGGCGGAGGGCGAATATGTCGCCATCGCGCGCCGCGAAGGCAAAACCTTTCAGACCACTTTCAAAGTGACCTCGACGCAGGATCGCGACGTCGAAATATCGGCGCAGTGAGACGCGATCGGCCCCAACCTTACCCGACTCTTCGAGGCTGCGGCGCCGCCAACGCAAAAAAAAACGGACCCGCGGGTAGCGGGTCCGTTTCGTTGCAAGGCGTCGGCGCAGTCTTACTTGAAGGTGGCCGAGCTGAAATCGACCGACAGCGACGCGACGAAGCGCGAGCCGCACCAGCTCGACGAGCTCTGGCCGGTGAGAGTGTTCAGCGAAGCCATCATATTGCCCGACGGGTCGGAGGTATTGAGGAAGCAGCCCGCGCGGGTGAGGTTCGAGTCATAGTAGCGCAGGTCGAGCGTCACCACGTTCCAATTATAGGAAGCGCCGACGTTCCAGGTGTTGTAGCTGGCGAATTTGAAGCCCTTGGTGCCGAGAATGCCAGTCGACAGGAAGGCGTAGTCGGGGTCGATATAGCTGCCGCCATAGCTCGCGTCGGACATACCGAGATAGTAATGGCCGAAGGCGCCGGAGATCGACAGGCCCGAATAATCGGTATTGGCGAAGGGAGTGACCTTCGCATTGATCTCCGAATAGAGCGAATGCGCGTTATAGCGGTTCCAATTCGGAGCATAGGCCAGCTGACCGCCGAGCGTCAGATAGTCGTTCAGCGCCCAGCTCGGCTTGAAGTAGATCTCGATATAGCTCGGATCGAAAGCCGTGGTGGGCAGAGCGGTGTAGGAATTCTTGAAGGTCGTCACCGGAATCGCGCCGCCGATGAACCACTGCTGATGGTTGCTCGGATAGGCGTAATAGATGGCGCCGAAGTCCAGCGTCAGCGGACCCCAGGTCGGACGAATGCCGGCGGAGATGTCGACCTCGGCCAGCGGGCTGGTGGCCAGCGTCACATTGGTGGCGGCGAGGCCCGTGTAGAACCAGCCATAACGCAATTCGCCATAGACGCTGCCCGCGGGGCGGTGAGCGCTATTGGAAATGCCGCGGACGATATAGTCCGACATGAATTTCGCGCCATAGGCGTAGTCGAAACCGGCCCCGAGAAAATCGACATTGGGCTCGGGCAGGGCGATCAGAGGCTTCGCCTCCGGCTTGGCGGGCTCGGCGGCAAAGGCGGGCGCTGCGAGCGCGAAGGCTGCCACGCCGGCGAGTAGAATTGATTTCATTGTCTTAGGCTCCCCGATACTGGAATCATCCTCGGTTGCGATTGTTGCGACAAAGCCCTTAGGCACTCAAGCGGAACAGGGAAGCAATTGCCTACGCCTCGAGCAAATCGGGAGAATCGACGCGTTTTCTGTGACGAGAGTGGCGAAAATGTCACATAGTCGGTCTGGAAGACGACAAATTTTGTCGAAATGGAACAAGAAATGGCGCGTTTACGCCGGCCGCGCGTCGCGCCGACCGACGAGACACGAGATCCGCGATAGGACGAAATATCGCCGGCGCCTAACTCTTGGGCGCCGGCGGCGAAGATTCGCTACTCGAAACGACCCGCCGCATGGCCGAGCATGGTGTAGACCTTGCCGGCGTCGGAGGTGAGATAGCCGCGCGTCAGCGCGCCGTCGCGATCATTGCGGCTGGTCTCGGCGACGAGCCGCTCGAACTCCTGTACGTAATGATCGACGGTGGCGTGGAAATCCGCGTCGACGCGATAGCGGCGGCGGATTTCCTCATAGGTCTGCTGCCCTTGCGCCGTGTAGAGCCGGCGGGTGAACAGGCCTTTTTCGCCGCGCTGGAAACGGTCCCAGAATTCGCCCACCGCGGCGTGATCGACCATGCGGGCGATATCGAGCGTCAGATTGTCCAGCGCGCCGGAGGCTTTGGCTCTCCCGGGGGCGGCGTTCACGCGCGGCGCGGGCGCTTCGTCGCGCGAGGCGCGCGCCAAGAGATCGGAGAGCCAGCCGTCCTCCGTGGCGGAGGCCGCGGGCCGCGCCGCGGGAGCGGGCGACGGCGCGGGCTGAATGGCCCTCGCGCTGCGCGGCGCCTCCTCGCGCGGGGCGCGGCTGGCCCAGCTCGGCTCGGGCGCCCGCGGGGCGGGAGCCACGACCGGCGCAGCCGGGGGCGCAGGCGGAACCGGCGCGACGGCGGCCGGAGCCGGCGCTTCGAAGCCGCGCCGCGCCGGAGCGGCGGGCGCCGGAGCCGGCTCGGCGATGTCATAGGCGCGGCCCGAGCGCGCGACGATGTCGGTCAGCTCGTTGAGCGCCTTGACCTGCTCGCCGACGACGCGGCGCAGCGCGGCGGCCTGCTCGGCCGTCTCGCGCGGCAATTCCTGTGCGCCGCGTCGCAGCTCGGCGCGGGTCTGCTCCAGCTCGCTCTGAATCTGCGCGGACATGCCGCGGATCTCATTGGCGGCGGCGGCGAATTTCTCCGTCGCCCGGCCGAAGATATCGGCCAGCTCGTCATTGGCCTGCTCATAGGCCGAGCGCAGCGCCGCGGTGGTCTCCTCGCGTTCCCGAGAGGCGGCGTCGCGCACGGCGGAAAAGCGCTCGTCGACGAGATCGGCCGTCTCCTGCGTCGATTGCGTGATGAAGCCGCCGACATCGCGCGCACGCTCCTCGACCCGCCGGAAATTCTGCTCGACGAGGCCTGAGAAATTGGCGACCGCCTCCTCGAAATCCCGGCGCTTGTCCTCGACCAGCAGCACGAGATTTTCCAGCGAGAGGCGGCGCGCGTCGAGCGCGGCGTCGAGCTCGGACTGGCTCTGCGCCAGCCGCTCGGCGCTCTGCGTCAGGCTCTGCTGATGCGTCTCCATCGCGCCGACGACCGAGCCGGCGTCGCGCATGACGCCGCCCGACACTTCGCCGATCTGCGCGATATGCTGTCCGACCGTCTCGATCGCGCCCTGGAATTCGCGCAGCTTACCGCCGAGCTCCCTGTCGAGATTGGCGAGATTGCCGCCGGCCGTCGAGATGATCGTCTGCAGCGAGGAATTGGTCTCGCCGAGCCGGTCGAGCACTTCGGGCAGCTCGGCGCGCAGCTTCTCATTGATGTCGAGCAGCGCGCGCACCGAACCCCCGGCGCCGTCGGCGAGAGCTTTCTTCAGCTCTTCCGCCGATTGGTCGATCGCCGCCGCCAGCTCGTCGCGCTTCTCGCCGAGATGCTGCACGATGGCGGAGCCGCGGCTCTCGATCGCATGGGCGACCAGCTCGCCGACATTGGCCAATTCGCGCGTCACCTCGCCGCCGCGATCGCCGAGCGTCGTCTGGATCTGCGTGAGGCGCTGCTCCAGCGTCGAGCTGATCTCGCCGACGCGCTCGGTCAGCGCCTGGCCGAGATCGCCGGTGCGGGCGTGCAGAGTGGTGTCGAGATCGCGCCGCGCCGAGGCGAGGGTCGCGTTGATCTCCTCGATGCGGGCGTTGATCGTCTCGACGACGACGCGGCTGCGCTCGCCGATCTCGCCGGAGACCGCGTCCAGACGGCCGACGACATTGTTCTCGAAGACGCCGATGCGTCCGTCCAGCGTGCCGGCGATTTCTTCCGCGCGGCCGCCGAGCGTGGAATTGATCTCTTCCGCCTTGGAGGAGAGCGTCTCGGTGAGCTGGGTCGAGCGGGCGAGCAGCACCGCGTCGATGTCCTTGACCTTCTCGTCGAGCGAGCGAATGACCTCGCGGCCGCCCTCGCCCATGGCGCGCGCCACCTCGACGGCGTGACGGGCGAGCGTTTCCTGAAAGGCCTTGCCAGCCGAGTCGAGGCCGGAATCGACGCGCCCGACCAGCGCGTCTATGCGGTCCGCGGCCTGCCGCGTGCGGGAGTTGGAGACGGTCTCGAAGCTCTCGATCTTCGACGACATGACCGCGGCGATCTCCTCGGCGCGGGCGCCGAGCAATTCGACCAGCGCCGTGCCGTCGCCGGAAATCGTCTTGTCTATGGCCGCGAGCCGCTGGCCGACATCCTCCGACAGTCGCTGCGACTGATCGCCGATGCGCGCCGCGATCTCTTCGGCGCGTTCCGCCAGCCGATCGGCCAGCGCGCCGCCTTCCTGCACGATGGCGGCGTCGATCGCCGCCAGCCGCTCCGACAGAGCCGCCGCGAGCTGCTGCGAATGCTCGCCGATCTGCGCCGCGATCTGGCCGCCCTGATGGCGCAGGCGCTCGTCGAAGGCCGCGAGCTGCTCCTCCACCCCGCGCGTGACGCCGTCGCCGCTCGCCGCCAGCGCCGCGACCAGCGCGCCGCCGCGATCGACGATGGTGGTGTCCACCGCCGAAAGCCCTTCGGCCAGCGCCGAGGCGAGCTGCTGCGAGCGCTCGCCGATCTGCGCGGCGAGCTCGCCGCCCTGATGGCGCAGCCGCTCGTCGAAGGCCGCGAGCTGTTCCTCCACACCGCGGGCGACGCCGTCGCCGCTGGCCGCCAGCGCCGCGACCAGCGCGCCGCCTTGATCGATGATGGTGGTGTCCACCGCCGACAACCGCTCGGCCAGCGCCGCCGCGAGCTGATCGGAATGCTCGCCGATCTGCTCGGCCAGCAGATTGCCGCGATTGCGCAGCGCCTCGTCGAAAGCGGCCAATTGCTCGCCGACGTCGCGAGTGAAGCCCTCGCCATTGGCGGCGATCGCCGCCACCAGCGCCGCGCCCTCGTTGACGATGGCGGAATCGACCGCGGTGAGACGCTCGGTGAGCTCCGCCGCCAGAAGCTGCGAATGCTCGCCGATCTGCGCGCTGAGCTCGCCGCCGCGATTGCGCAGCGCCTCGTCGAAGGCGGCCAATTGCTCGCCGACGTCGCGGGTGAAGCCCTCGCCATTGGCGGCGATGGCCGCCACCAGCGCCGCGCCTTCGTTGACGATGGTGGAATCGACCGCTGTGAGACGCTCGGCGAGCTCCGCCGCCAGAAGCTGCGAATGCTCGCCGATCTGCTCCGCCAGCCGCTCGGAATGGCCGCGCAAGGTCTCGTCGAGCGCGACGAGGCGCTCGGCCACATCGCGCGAGAGCCCTTCGCCGCCGGCCGCGAGAGCCGCAGCCAGCGCGCCGCCCTGATCGATCGCCATCGCCTCGAAAGCAGCGATGCGCGCGGTCAGCGCTTCCTCTATGCGCTCGCCCTGTGTGGCGATGGCGAGAGCCGCCTCGCTGGCCGTGGCGGCAAAACGCTCCTGCAGCGCGGCCGATTGCTCGGCGAGCGTCGTCGCCACATCGGCGACGCCCTGGGCGAGGCCGGCCTCGAGCGCGGCGCCGCCATCGGCGAAGGCCGCCTCGGCGCGGCTCCGCGTCTCGTCCAGCGTGCGCGAAACCTGCGCGGTCGCCTCCTCCAGCGCGTCCAGCCGTCCGACCAGCACGCCGTCGACCCATTCCGCCTGCTCGGTGACGCGGGCGACGACGTCGCCGCTCTGCCGCACGACCTGGTCCTCGAAAGCGGTGAGCCGCTCGGAGAGGACAGTGGCGATGCGATCCGAATTTTCGGCGACGCGGGCGGCGACCTCGTCGCCATGGCGCACCACCGTCTCCTCGAAGGCGGCGAGGCCCTGGGAGAGAAAGGCGCCGATCTCGTCGCCGCGCTCGACCAGCCGGGAGACGGTCTCGTCGCTGCGGCCGGCGATGCGCTCCTCGAAAGCGGCGAGCCCTTCGGCGACGGCATGGCCGATCTTCTCGCCCTGATCGAGGAAGCGCGTCGCGGTCTCCTCGCTCTGCTGGACGACCGCCTCGCGAAAAGCCTCGAGCCCGCCGGCGACGGCCGCCGTGGCGCGCTCGCTCTGCTCCTCGAGCGTGGAGAGAGTCGCCTCGTGCTGCTGCGAGAGCCGATCCTCGAATGCGGCGATGCCTTCCGCCACGGCGAGGCCGATCGCCTCGCCGTGAGCGGTGAGCCGCGCCGCGGCCTCCTCGCTCTGGCCGAGCACGCGCGTCTCGAATTTGGCGAGCCCTTCGGTGACGATGCCGCCGATCGAATCGCCGTGAGCGACGAGACGCTGTGCGATATCCTCGCCCTGGCCGGCGATATGCGCCTCGAAGGCCGCGAGACCTTCGGCGACGGCGGCTCCGATCGCCTCGCCCTGGACGACGATGCGCTCGGCCGCCTGCTCGCTCTGGCCGAGGACGCGCTCTTCGAAAACGGCGAGGCTCTCGGAGAGGGTCGAGCCGATCGCCTCCGCATGGGCGGCGAGACGTTCCGTCGCTTCGGCGCTCTGGCCGACGACTCGCGCCTCGAAAGCCGCGAGACCTTCCGTCACCGCCGCGACGATGCCGTCGCCATGGCCGACGAGACGATCGGCGACCGCCTCGCTGTGGCCGATGACCCGCGCCTCGAAAGCCGCGACCCCCTCCGAGACCGAAAGGCCGATGCGCGCGCCTTCCTCGATGAGACGTTCGGCGGCCGAGAGGCTCTGGCCGGAAATGCGCTCCTCGAAAGCGGCGAGCCCCTCGGTGACGGCCGTCCCTATGGCGTCCGCATGTGCCGCGAGCCGCGCCGCGACATCCTCGCTCTGGCCGGCGACGCGCTCCTCGAAGGCCGCAAGACCTTCGGTGACGGCGGCGCCGATCGTATCGCCATGCGACGCCAGACGATTGGCGACATCCTCGCTATGGCCGACGACGCGCTCCTCGAAAGCGGCGAGGCCTTCCGCCACTGCGGCGCCGACGGCGTCGCCATGGAGAACGAGCCGCGCCGCCACGTCCTCGCTGTGGCCGGTGACGCGCTCCTCGAAGGCCGCGAGGCCCGCCGCGACGGCGGCGCCGATGGTCTCGCCCCGCGTCGAAAGACGCTCGGCCGCTTCCTCGCTGCGACCCGCCACGCGCTCCTCGAAAGCGGCGAGGCCGGCGGCGACCGCCGTGCCGATCTCCTCGCCCCGGGTGGAAAGACGCGTCGCCGCTTCCTCGCTGTGGCCGATGACCCGCTCCTCGAAAGCCGCGAGGCCCTCCGCCACTGCGGCGCCGATCGCCTCGCCATGGGCGGCGAGCCGCGAGACGGCGTCCTCGCTTTGGCCCGCGACGCGCTCCTCGAAGACGGCGAGGCCTTCCGCCACCGTCTGGCCGAGACGCGCGCCTTCTTCGGCGAGACGCGCCGTTGCTTCGGCGCTGCGCAGCGCCACGCTCTGCTCGAATTCCGTGACGCCCTGCGTCAGCGCCGCGCCGATGCGCTCGCTCTGCTCGGCGAGGCGCGTCGCGATCTCGCCGCCCTGGACGACGACATTCTCCTCGAAGGCGCCGAGACGATCGGCCAAAGTCTCGGTGACGCGGTCGCCATGCGAAGCGATGGCGGCGATCGCCTCTCCGGCCACGGCGGCGAAACGCTCGTGCAAAGCCTCGGCCTGCTCGGTGAAAGCGCCGGCGCTGTCGGCCAGAGACTGCGCGAAACGCTCGTTGAGGCAGGCCCCATGCGCCGCGAGCTCGCCGCTGGCGCGCTCGCGCGTTTCCTCCAGCAATTCGGCGAGGCGGTCGCCGGCTGTCTTGAACGCCGTCTCCGTCGCCGCCACTTTGTCGGCGAGCTGGGCGGCGAGATTTTCGGAGGCGGCGAGCAGCGAACGCTCGATCGCGCCGCCATGCGTCTCGATCGCCTCGTCGACGCGCCCGCTCGTCTCGGCGAGACGATCGACGAAGCTCTCGCCGCGCTCGCCCACCGCCTGCACGAGATGGCCGCCGATGGAGTCGAGCCGCTCGACGACGAAGGCGCCGCGGCTCTCGAAATCGCTCGCCAGCGCCTCGCCGCGCTCCTGGAGCTTGCGGTCGGCCTCGGCTATGCCGTCGGAGAAGCGCCGCGTGACCTCCTCGGAGGCCAGATTGAGGCTGGCGGCGATCGTCTCCCCGGCGGTGGAGAGACGCAGAACCATATCCTCGCCGTGCGTCGACAGCGTGGAATTGAAGCCGTCGCCGACATGCTCCAGCGCCAGACGAATCTCCTCGCCCTTGGAGCCGAGCGCGGCGGTCACGCGGCCGCCGGCCTCGCTCACCGTCTCGGCGAGATGGGAGGAGGTCGATTGCAGCTCCGCCGACAGCGATTCGCGCGCGCCGAGCAAGGCCGTGCGGGCGTTGTCGGCGTTGACGAGAATCGCCTCGCGCTCGCGGGTCAACTCGTCGATGAGCACGCGAATGCGGCGCTCGTTCTCTGAATAGGAGCGCTCGAGATTGGACACCTCGGTGCGTACGATGATCTCGAGCTCGCTGGCCCGCGCCAGCGCGCGCTCTATCCCGTCGCCCATGGAGGCGGCTTCGCGGCGGATCGCCTGCGAGAGCGTCACCATCTGCTCGGTGGCGATGGTCTCCGGCTCGATCAGCCTGATCGCCACCTCGGCCATGGAATTGGCGACCTGCTTCATCTCATGGGCGCGGCGCGCCATCACGCCGGTCACGAAGATGAATACGATCGGCGCGAGAAGCGCCAGCAGCGTCAGCACCGGCTTGGGCGCGAGGAAGGAGCCGTTCTCGCGATCGAGAATCTCGCCCTGATTGAAATAGACGAAGAGAGTCCACAGCGCCGCCCAGGCGGCGATGGAGAGGAAAGTATAGCCCAGAATGGCGGTGTTGGGACGGACCTGCAGCGCGGCGCGCAGCTCGCCGATCGTCTGGCGATCGTCATTGGCCGGCGCGCCGGCCGGGGCGACCGGAGGCTTGGCCGAGCCGCGAGCGGCCGCCGGCGCGGCGCCTTCCGCCGGGCGAGACGCCGCCTCGCGCCCGTCCTGGCGGCGCGACGGCAGGCTGAAGTTGAAGCCGGGCGCGGTCTTGCCTTCGCCCTGGCTCTGGCCCTTGCCCTTCGCCACGCCCTTGTCCGCGGGCTCGGCGCCCTTGTCGGCCTGCGACGCGGCTTTCTCGCCCGCCTCCGTCACGGCCTCGGCGCTGGACTCCAAGCCCAGATTCAACGCCTCTTCGACCGCCGACAGCGCAGCGATAGCCGCGTCCTGGGGCTTGCCCGATTTCGCCATCGTCACCTCTCCGAGCGGTCATGGTTCCGCTTTATGACGCCGCTCACCTTACTTTGCCGTTCACATCGAGCAGAAAAGATTAACCAAATATTACCGCCGTCGGCCCGCAAATGAAACGGGCGCCGGCGGCCAAACGAAATCGTCGTTAACGCGATTGGAGGAAGATGCTTCGGCTCCAGCCTGGAGCGGAGCACAACCGGCGATCTGGAGCCTGGCCGGAAAACCGAAGCAATGTTTACATTGAATTGATTCGTATGAGAATACGACGCCCCATCGGACCCGACGAGCGCATTCGCCGCGGCCCGTCGCGCGGGCGCGGCGCAATCCACAGGAAAAGCATGGCTTTTCCCGCAGAGACCGATCGGAGACGTAGAATGACGGATGGCGCCGGCCCGAAGAATTCGAGAGCGGCGATCGACTGGGCGCATCTTTCCCGCCAGACCATGGGCGACGTCGAGCTCGAAGCCGAGTTGCTGGCGCTGTTCGCGACCCAGGCCGCCGAATTCAGCGGCAAGCTCGCCGCCGCCGCCTCCGACAAGGCTCGGCTCGATCTCGCCCATACGCTCAAAGGCGCGTCGCGCGCCATCGGCGCCTTCCCGCTCGGCGATGCGGCGGAAGACTATGAATCCGCCATTGCCGAGCCCCCGCGGCTGCGGGCGTTGGAGGCGCGCCTCGCCGAGGCGCAGCAGGCGATCGCGTCCCGCCTGAAGCGCTGAGGCGTTCAGAACTGGCCGCCGTCGATCGCCCGCACTTCGGCGGTGGAAGGCGCCCTAATGCTGGCGTTGAGCTTGCGCAACATGATGAGGCACTGCTCCTTGACCTGCTCGTCGCGGACGGAATCGGCGACTTTGGCGAGGTGGCAGAAGGCGATAGCGCGCTGAGAGACGATATCCTCATATTCGGAAGGGTCGCTCAGATCGACAGTATGGTCACTCGTCTCGTCGGACATGAATGGCGGCGCCTCTCTCTGGTTCGTCGCATCGGCGCGGCGGACACTGCCGCCCAATTGTGGTCGCGGCTTGGCCGAGAAGGACGGAAATACCTGGCCTATCTGGAGCTTTGCTTTGTAAAACTCAGACGGAGCAAGAGAAAAGCCAGCCAGCGCCGCCAGAAGGACGGACGCCAGAAAACGGCTCCGGCGATCTGGAGCGTCTGATCGCCGAAGGGCGCGCCCGGCTCCGCCGGCAGCAGCGTCGGTTCATGGGGCAGAGCCGCGAGGGCGCTCTCGTCGTCGGGCATGGCGACCTCGAGATCGCTTTCGGCCCAGGGACGCCGGCGGGAGTAATGGAGAAGAATGAGATTGGGCACGATTTCGCGCATGTCCGATTGCGCGGTCCGCGCATAGGCCCGCCCGCCGGCCGCGACGCGATAGACGCCGCTGTCCTGCGTCGAGCGCAGCAGCAGCCCGGCGAGCCGGCCGCGACCGGGCCAGCGGCTCGCCCCGGGCCGGGCGAGCTCGAGAAAGCTCCCGGAGAAAACCGTCGATGCGATCTCGATGCGGCGGCAGCGGCCCGAGGACTCGGCCGCGCTCGCCGGGACGTAATCGATGGAGGGCGGATGAAGGCGGCCGGCGCGTGGAACGCGAATGCGGCCGCCGGAGACGGCGTCGGCCACGACTTTCGCGCAGCGCAGCGACGCCTCGGCGGTCAGATGATGCGGATCGACGAAATCCTCGGGACGCACGCGCCCGAGGATCGTCTCCAGCGTCGGGCAGCGCGCCATGCCATGGGCCTCGGCGACGCGCTGATAGATGCGCTCCACGCGCCGAACATTGGACGCGACGCGCGCGCGTCCGCTCGGGCGCGGATGCAGGCACAAGAACAGCAGCGGCACGCCGCGCAGCGCGCAAAACTGCGCGACGCCGGCGAGCGCATCGTGAATCAGCGCCGTGGTGACGAAGCCCGCATCCAGCAGGATCATGTCGTTGAGCGCATATTCGAAAACGACGAGATCGGGCGCGGGCTCGCCGCGGCGCTCCGCGTCCTGAAGACGCGAGAGCCCATAGAGCGAGCCGACGGCGCCGAGAAAGCGGTTGACGATCTCATGTGCCGGCATGAGGCCCTGCAATTGGGCGGCCCAGCCGAAATAGACGCCGGCGTTGGACCCGCCGAGCAGCAGCACTCTCATCTCGCCATCCCGCCTCGCCGATCCGCTCGCCTCATACTATGACCTGCGCGCGAAGATCGAGACGGCCGGGCCGTAGACATGGTCGGGTTCGTCGTGGTTGGTGCGAATATCGTCGAAGCCGAGCGCCCGCAGCGCGGCGATGAGATCGTCCTTGTCGAGCCAGCGATGATCGTCGCGCATCCCGCCGCAAAAGGCCGGATTGGACTGCGTCTTCACATAGCTTCGCGGATAGGCCCGCACGACGACGCCGTGAAAGGAATGTTCCTCGGGGACATCGGCCATCACGCTGCGGCGCGGATCGGAGACCGGCATCGCCTCCGAGACGACATGCGTCCAGATGAAGACCGCCGAGGCGCGCTGCGCGATCAGCTCCAGCAGCCGCAGCGGATCGTGCTGATGATAGAGCACGCCGGAGGCGACGATGAGATCATAGCTCTTGTCGGTCTGCTCGAGCCATTTGACGAAATCGCCGAGCCAGAAGCGCGCCTTCCGCAGGCCCAAAATCTCCTTGGCGACGAGACAGCGCATGAAGGCGAGCTGATTGGCCTCCACGGCGTCCACCTGCGCGCCCGCATTCTCCAGCATATAAGTATGGCCGGCCTCGAGCGGGCCGAGCTCCAGCACCTCGCGCCCCTCGAGCGCGCCGAAACAGTCGATCGCCCAGAAAATCCGCTGGTCGTAATAGGTCGGCACGATTCCCGCCGTCACGCCGAAAGCCTCGGGGAAAGCGGTGCTCCACCCCGGAATGGCGTCTATGGCGTTCTGATGCGTCGGGAGCGCGTCGACATAACGATCGAATGTCTGCGTCTTGCGGTCGAAAATTTTCAGCAATCTGTCCAAACCGAATGCGCGACCCGACATTTTTCGATCCCAACCGGATTTTTCGAGGCCGCTTTCGGCCGAACGGCGCCGCAGGCGCTGCTCCGGCAGCGCGCGGACATGTCTATCCCGTCGCCATGGCGCGCCGGTCTTTTTCTGGAAAAAGGGGGCTCTCGCTCGGTCCAGAGCGATGCGCGGCCGGAGCCTCGCGTCGAAAGCCGAACGATGAGAAGCCTCCGCAACGAGAGGCTTGGTGCGGTCGAGAGGACTCGAACCTCCACTGGTTGCCCAACTAGCACCTCAAGCTAGCGCGTCTACCAATTCCGCCACGACCGCGCCGGGGCTCCTTGGTCGAAACCAAAGCGCCGGCAGGCGGCCCGTCTAACAAAAAGCCTCCCCCATGACAAGGCGTTCTCGACGCCGCGAGCGGGATTTCGAGAAAAGGGCAGCCGGCCGGCCTTCGTCCGCGCCCGGCCGGAGGCGTCACCGCTTGGGGAATTCCACCGGAGCCGCCCGCAGCGAGGGCCGCAGAGGGGCCGCCCGCACGCTGCGCCCTTCGAGCTCCAATTTGGTCAGATCTATGCTGCGCAGCGCCTGATTGTCATAGCTCTTCACATAATAGACGCGCCCCGAGAGATCGGCGATCGACGACCATTGCGTATATTCGAAGCGCGACGTCTCCTTGGGCGACACGCGCACCAGCCCCATCGGAATGTCGAAATTATTGAGGATGTGCTCGGCGAGGCGCACTTCGCCGGCGGCGTCCTTCTGCGGTTCGGCGGAGAGGACGAGCCCCACCGCGCGGACGAATCGGGACGGCGGCGTCGGATCGCCCGGAACGCCCAGCAGGCCGGAGCCGGCGCCGAGCGGGGCGAAGCTCTCGTCGCCGATCTTCAGCGACGGCGCATCGACCGGCGAGAGCTTCACATAATTGCGCAGATTGGTGAGATGCCAGTCGAAGGACGGGGCGTTGGTGACGACGCCGAGCGGATTCTCATAGATTTTCAGCTTTCCGCCGCTCGGCTCGACCACCAGCGAGGCGCCGCCGGCGTCGTGCAGCGTGTAGTGGAAAGGCGGGACGATGCCGAGCGTCGGCTGGACGACATCGACGATGGCGATCGTGTCCAGCGCCTCGCGCAGCTCCGCGACGCTGGCGAAATTGCCCAGCGCCCAGGTGAGGAAATCCCAAGGGGCGAGCGCGTGGCCGGGGTCGGCGGTCTTCGAGTCGGCGTAGGAGGCGAAGCCCGGAAAATAGAGTATGCCGCCGGCGAGGCCCTTTTCGTTCATCCCGTCGACGACGACCGGCAAGCCGAAGGCGTTGAGCCCGGCGATCGCATAACGGGACTTCCAGCCCCAGGTCTGCTTGCCCTCCGGCCCGCTCGCCCGCGCGGCGTGATGGCGCGGAATGACGATCGCCTCCGATTCGAGCGGAAAGCCGAATTCCAGCGTCCGCCCATAGACCGCCGAGCCATCCGCGGCTCTCAGCAGAAAGCTGGTGCAGGCGCGAGCCGGCGCGAGCGAGAGAGCGAGAACGAGCGGCAGCGTCGCGAGCCGCCCCAGCGCATTTCGAAATTTGGTCGCCGCCATTTTTCTCTCCGATCCGTCTGCGGCGACAGATAAGGCGCGCGCCTCGCGCGCCCGAGCGCGCGGCGGGGGAAAGCGGCGAACGGCCTCGAGACATTATGGCGGCGAAAAGGAAAATTCCCCGCAATTCTTCGTAAAGTGCGCGGGCGCATAGATTTCAGCCGATCGTTAACCAATAAGAGCAATGCAGGCGAGGGCGAGGCTCTGTCCACTTCGAGACAGAGCGTTATTTGCTCGAGCAATGAGTTCGTGTGTGTCAGGAGTTTTCGCGTCATGTCGGAAGTCGCAGCTGTCGCCCGCAGCCGCAGGGTCTGCGCTCGCGCTTTTTCCGCGGTCTGCGCCGCGAGCGTCGCCGCCACTGTCCTCGCCCTCGAGGCGAGACCCGCAGCCGCTATCGGCTATTCCGCCAATTCCGACGCCGAGGCCCCGGCGCCGCGCAAGCGCGGCAAGCGCGCGAAATCCGCCGAAGCCAAGCCGGCCGCCGAGACCGTGAGCCTCGCGCGGCCGCTGTTCGCGGTCGTGTCGCTCGGCGGGCAGCATATTTCGATCTATAATCACAATGGCCTCGTCGACCGCTCGGTCATTTCCACCGGCGTGCCCGGCCATCCGACGCCGGAAGGCATGTTCACCATTCTCGGGCGCGAGCGTTTCCACCGCTCCAATCTCTACGCCGGCGCGCCCATGCCCTTCATGCAGCGCATCACCTGGTCCGGCGTCGCCATGCATACGGGCCATGTGACCGGCCACCCGGCCTCACATGGCTGCATTCGCCTGCCGGGCGCCTTCGCGCAGAAGCTGTGGGGCATGACCCGCATCGGCGAGCGCGTCGTCATCGCTCCTTATGATCTTTCACCGGCGGAAATCGCGCATCCGGCGCTGCCGACGCCCAAAATGCGCTCGGCGACGGAAGCCTCGGCCGCGGCGCTCGCCGACGCCGGGCTGCGCGACGGCTTCGCCGACGGCGGCGCCGCTGCGCTGATTGATCCGCGCCGCTACGCCGAGCAGCTGAGAGTGAAATCCGCGGCGGAGGCGGCCGCCGCCGCCAAGGCCGCGACCGAAGCCTCCGCCGCGCTGAACGCCAAGCGACTGGAGGCCGTGCGCGCCTCGGCGGAGCTGAAAGCCGCCGAAGCCGCCGAAGCCACAGCCCGCGCCAAGGCCGAAGCCGCCGCCAAGGCCGCCGACAGCGTCGCCGCCAAGCGGCAGGAAGTGGCGACCGCCAAGCCGGAGCTGTCCGCCAGCGACGGCGCCAGCCCCGCCGAAGCGGCCAGGGCCAAGGCGGACGCCACCCTCGCCGAGGCCAGGACGCGGCTCGAGGCCGCCAGGACCGCCTACAACTCCAGCGACGCGGAACATGTCGAGGCCGTCCGCCGCTCGCGCGAGGCGGCCGAAGCCGCCGCCGCCGCCGCCAAGGCGGAGAAGGACGCGCAATTGCGGACCGCGCCGATCTCCATTCTGGTGAGCAAGAAGAATCAGCGCATCTATGTGCGCCAAGGGCTGACGCCGATCTTCGAGGCGCCGGCGACTGTCCGCGAGCCGGAGCGCCCGCTCGGCTCGCATCTTTATATCGCCACCGCGGCCGGCGGCGACGGCGCGCTGAAATGGTCGGTTCTCTCCATGCCGCCGCGCATCGCCGAGGCGCGCGCCTCGCATAAGAAAAAGGGCATAGTGGAAGAGCAGCGCAGCGCCGCTCCACTCGGCGCGGCCTCCAGCGCCGCCGACGCTCTGGATCGCATCGAGCTCTCCGACGAGGTGCGCCAGAAAATCGCCGATCGCCTATGGCTCGGCGGCTCGATGATTATTTCCGATCAGGGGCCGAGCTCGGAGACCAGCGCCGTCGGCACGGATCTCACGGTGAAGTTCCGCTGAAGGAGCGATGCGAGCCTGAAAGCTCGCGGTCCGAGTATGCATTAATGAGCGTTTGCGACGCCGCGTTATGAACCATCGATGGACACGCCGGCTACTCGTCGAAAAGGTCGGCATGAGCGCCGGCGCGAATAAAGACGATGAGGCCCGCCTCGTCGCTGTCGTCTACCTTGTAGGCCAGCAGGAAATCGCCGCCGATATGGCATTCTCGGTAGCCCTTCCACTCGCCTTTCAACGGATGGTCGCGCCACTCCGGTCCGAGTGGGGCGCTGTTGGCGATGAGCAGCAACATGGCCTCTTTGAGTCGGTTCATATCGAACCGACCGGAGCGCGACAGTCGTTCCCAATCTTTCAGGAAAGACTTTGCGTAATCTGCCGCACGAGGCAGCTGCGCTCTCTTACTCGCCGCGGGCTTTTTCAAGGTCGGCAAACAATTCGCCGGCGGTTGCGAAGCGGCCGTGGCGAGTCCGGGCGATTTCTTCGGCCTCCGCCATGGCCGAACGCGTTTCCGCGTTCGGCGCCTTGAGCTCCAGCGGGAAGGCTTGGTCCGCCACGACTCGACGCAAGAATAGCCGCACGGCCTCGGAGACGGACAGGCCAATGGCGTCGAGCGCAGCCGTCGCCTTCTCCTTGGTTTCGTCGTCCACTCGGACATGCAACATGGAAGAGCGCGCGGCCATGTGCTTACCCCCTATTCATCGAATAGCGTATCTCAAATGAGATACGCTATCAAGCAGCGCGGCTCGGGGCATTCGCTCGTAGCCTGCGCATTTCCCGATCGTGCGATGTCGCGCGCATCGGGGGAATGACGGCCGTCGCCGAATGAAGACTATTTCGCCTCGGTCGTATGCTGCGGCAGCAGGGCCAGCAGCGAGGCCATTTTCGGCGCGGCGCCCGGATTCATCATGCCGACGACATGATAGCCGGCGTCGACATGCAGCACCTCGCCGGTGACGCCGCGCGCCATGGGCGAGAGCAGATAGACCGCCGTCTCGCCCACTTCCTCGATCGTCACCACGCGGCGCAGCGGGGCGTTATATTCGTTCCAGCGCAGAATATAGCGGAAGTCGCCGATGCCGGAGGCCGCCAGAGTCTTGATCGGCCCGGCGGAGATGGCGTTGACGCGAATGTTCTTCTCGCCGAGATCGGCGGCGAGATAGCGCACCGAGGCCTCCAGCGCGGCCTTGGCGACGCCCATCACATTGTAGTGCGGCATCCATTTCTCGGCGCCGTAATAGGTGAGGGTGAGCAGCGAGCCGCCGTCTTTCATCAGCTTCTCGGCGCGCTGCGCGACGGCCGTGAAGGAAAAGCAGGAGATCATCAGCGACTGCGTGAAATTCTCCGCCGTCGTGTCGACATAGCGGCCGTCGAGCTGATCCTTGTCCGAGAAGGCGAGACAATGGACGACGAAATCGATTCTGCCCCACAGCTTCTCGACCTCGGCGAAGACGGCGTCGATCGTCTCCGGCTCGGAGACGTCGCAGCGGCCGACGACGGTCGCGCCGATCTCCGCCGCGAGCGGACGCACGCGCTTCTCCAACGCCTCGACCTGATAGGTGAGGGCGAGCTCGGCGCCGGCGTCGGCCGCGGCCTTGGCTATGCCCCAGGCGATCGATTTATTATTGGCGACGCCGAGCACGAGGCCGCGCTTGCCGGCGAGAACGCCGCTGAAAATATTGCCGTTCGACGTCGGTTCCGGTTGCGACATGGGAGCAAAGTTTCCATAAATCTGCGATCGAGAGGCGGGGTGTTCCGCCGCCTGTCGGCAACGCCGTTGGAGGGCTACGCGAGATGCGCGCGGGCTTGGGACTATGGGCTCGGGACACGGGCTCGGGACATCGGCGCGGGCCGACCCACCGGAAGCGTCCCCCGGCCCCTTACAAAAACACATAAATCTCAGGGCGCGGAGATAGTCAATCACGCCGGACTGGCATAATATCTGTGTCCAGCAAACCGAACCAGCGCCGCGCAGACGAGGCGTCGTGGGCCGCGCGAAACGGGCCGAGCGATGGGACAGGCGGAGGATTTCGAGGAGACTCTGGAGAGGCTCACGCCGGGCCTGCGCCGCTATGCCCGCGCGCTGCTCTGCGGCGCGGCCAATGACCTCGCCGACGAGCTCGTGCAGACCGCGCTGCAGACCACGGCGGACGAGGCGCGGCACGATGCTCCGGGGGCCGTTCTCGACATTCGCGTCGATCTCTACGCATCCTTGACCCATGCCGCGCAACGGCGGCTGCGGTCCACCGCCCCGCATCGGCCGTCGCTGCGCCAGCCCGCGATCATGCATCGACTCGCCGATCTCCCCTTCGAGGAGCGGGAGACGCTTCTGCTCGTGGCGCTCGAGGGCTTCACCTACGAAGAAGTGGCGCGCATCGCCCGCACCGATCGGCCCGTGGCGCTCATGCGGCTGATGCGCGCGCGCTCGGCGCTGACGGCGCTGGATCGCCATCCGTCGCCGGGCGCCGACGCCGGCCGGCGATCCGGGCCGCATTTGCGCGTCGTGAAATAACGAGCCGACGATGAGCCCCGGGGAGCATGTCGACGAATCCGATCTGCATGGTTTCGTCGATGGCGAGCTCGACGCCGAAAATCGCCGGCGCATAGAGGACCATCTTCACAATCACGCCGAGGACGCCGCGCTGGTGGAGGGCTGGCGCCGGCAGAATGCGGCGTTGCGCGCAGCCTTCGCCCAGACGGTGAAGGAGCCGCTGCCCTCGGGATTGCGCACGGCCTCGGTCACGAGCCTGACGCGCAGCTTCGGCTCCGGCGTCAATTGGGCGCGCTTCAGCCCTAGCAAAGGCGCCTCGCTGCGGGCCATGCGGCGTTCGGACACCAGCCGCAGGCCGCCGCGCCGGCCCGCCATCGTCATGTCGCTGGTGACGCTGCTCGCCGGCGCGGTGGTGGCGGGAGCGGCGCTGCTCGCCTTCACCGGCCCGGCCTCGCCGCCCGCCGCCCCGCAGCGCGTCGTCATCGAGCCGCCCGGCCTCCTCGCCCACGCCCAGCTCGCCTATCAAACCTATGCGCAGGATACGCGCCCGGTGGAGATCGGCGCGGATCGCAAGGCCGAGCTTTCGACATGGCTCGGCGAGCGCGTCGGCTTCGCCCGTCTGCCCGATCTTTCCGCCGCCGGGCTCGAGCTCGTCGGCGGACGGCTCGTGCCGGGCGTGCTCGCGCCCGCCGGCCTGCTGATCTACCGTTCCGCCGCCAGCGGACCGGCCGCGCTCTATTTCGAGCGCGCCGGCGGCGAGCGTCTTCCGGCAGCCCCACCCAAGACGGCGCCCGGCCTCGCCGCGGTGGAATGGCGCGCGGCGGGCTTCGCCTTCGTCCTCATCGGCCCGCTCGCGGCCGAGGTCGCCCGCGCCGCCTCCGAAAGCGCCGCCGCTCAAGCCATTCGCTAAAAATCTCCCAATTACACGCCCCTTCTTCAAGCCGAGCTGGACGCCGAACTACGAGATTTATTTCTATTTCGTGTTGGATGCGACGCCGACGCCTCTCCGTCGCCGCGCATCTTCTCGTCGACAGAGGCGCGCTGCCGGCGCGCTTCGAGATCAAATCGATCCGCCGATGAATCGAAGACCTATCGCAGATCGTCGACCATTGCGTGCGCCGCCGGCGGCGCGGAGACGCGCGTCCATGTCTCGTCGCTGCACAACATGCCCCAGAGGCACCCTTTCAGCGTCAATCGCGTCGCGCTCTCGACAGTGATGAAGCCATCATAGGTCTTGCCGTCGTCGACATTGAACAGCCGGCCCGACCATTCATTGGGTCCCGTCTGCCGGGCGCCGCGCAGGATCACCGCGCCGATCGCGGAGCGGTCCTCGGCGCTCTGCGCCGCTACGACCTTGGCGCAGAGCTTGCCGTTCTCGCAATCATAGAAGCTGAACTGCACGCCGCCTTCCGGCCGCAGCCAGACGCCGCGCGGATCATGGCGCAGATCATGGGACGAGGCGCCTGTCGCAGGGCTCGCGGCCATTGCGGCGGCGAGCAGCGCCCCGGCGGAAGGCGCCAGAAATTCGCGGGCGAAAGAGCGCGTCATATCGATCCTCCTTCTGCTGTGAAGACGGAGGATCGACGAGCATCGTGTCGAATCTTCGGCCGGGAGAAACAAAGCGGAACGACTCGGCCGGAAAATCACATCAGCCATTCGCAAAGACGAAAAGCGCCGTCGCCAATGCGCCGAGCGCGGTAAGCGCGAGCTCGAGCTCACCCCACAGCACGATCGCTTTGCGCGCGTCGACGCCGTCCTCGGCGGAAATCAGGGCGAGAATGCGATTGTCGAGCGGCGACACCGCATAGAACATGAAAGGCCAGGCGGCGATGATCGCCGCCGCGCCGGCGAGCCAGCGCACATCGTCCGAGGTCTTGTAATCGACGAAGCCGAGAAGCGCGGAGAGGAGCGAGAGCCCGGCGAGCAGCGCGAAACCGCGATGATCGGAAGTCTCCCACTCCTTCATGAGCGCAGCGTCGTCGAGCTTCAGCCGCGCGGGCTGCTCGACGAAATTGACATAGAGAGACGCCCCCGTGAAAGCGCCGGCGACAGCGAGAGCGAGCGAGCCCGTGACCATGAGGCGAATCCTCCGTTCGAACGGCGACAGAGGATATATAAGCTCTAGTTTCGCGAAACGTAGATCACGGCCTCACGCGGTTTCGATCGCCTCTTCGTCGCAGACGATGCGGGAATTGCTCTCCGCCTCCGCCGCCACGTCGAATTTCAGCGGCTCGATCTTGGCCGTCTGCGTCTCGCGCTCGGTGAAATGGTCGAAGAACAGGCGCATCGTCTGGCCGATGCCGAAGGAATTTATGCGCCGCACGTCGTCCCGATAGAAGCGCGCGACATTGGGCGGCGCCGTCGCGACGTCGTAGGACGGGAAATAAGCGATATTGGGCCGCGCGCGCACCACCTCGTCGGCCGCGGCGCGCAATATCGCCTTGATCGCCGAATTGGATTCGAGCACATGGCGATTCTCGTAAGTGGCGATGATGCCGACCGGCGAGACGCTGAGAATGATGCGCGAATTCGGATTGACCGAGCGGATGCGATCGACCGAGGCGAGGAAGTCGCGCACCACTTCCGACACGGTCATATTGTGGAAGTCGAAAACCGCAGGATCCCAGACGCCGCCGGCGACGCCCGGCGCCTGCTGCAGCACCGCGCCATCATGGCAGCGCCAGGACTCCGTGTGGCCGAAGGTGAAAATGAAGACGTCCATCGTCTCGAACATTTTGCGCACGGCGGCGAAATGCCGCTCGCGCTCGGCCAGCATGTCCTCGATCGAGTCGTAGCCGTCCGGCTCTATGCTCGGGCGGAACGGATCGACGATGCGGCCGTCCTCCTGCCGCACCCAATGCACGAGCTCTGGCTGGAACTTCCCATAGGCGCGGTCGAACAGCTGGAGCAGCGCCGTCGTCGTGTAGAGATTGCCGTAGCGGCAGGAATACATCGAATAATTGCGCCGTTCCGCCTCGGCGGCGGACATGCCCTCCGGCGGCTGCTCGGCAAGATAATAATGGTAGCCGCTCGCCTTCAGTTTCTGAGCTATTTCTTGCGCGAAACAACTCCCGGCCGTCGCCACCTTGTCGCGCAGCGAGATTTTGAAAGGCGTGGAGAGAATGGGGTCGATCGCGAAGGGCGGCGTCTGCGTCACCGCCTTGCGCCAGAAGCGATGGTCGGGTAGGGAGCTATAGGGATGTTCCGCCAATTGTCGGTCTCCTGGAAAGCCGCCGGCCGCAGGGCTCGTCGAGCAGGGTTCATCTGAGACGCGCGGTCCGCTCTCGCAAAGGCGAAACGGCGCGGCGCAACAGGATGAATGCGGCGGCCTCATCGATGCGGCCGGGAGCATAGACGGCGACCGGGCGCTTGTCATCCTTCGGCGCCGACTTCGATTTCGGGCCGCGACGAAATGGCGTTACCCGCGCATGTTGTCACAGATCGACCGACAGATCATCCGCTCCTGGTACACTCACCTCGTCGAGCCGCGGCTCGCGCCCTTCCATTCCAAGGGTCCGCGCCTCACCGGGCCGCGCATCGCCGTCATCGGCAATTGCCAGGCTTTCGGTCTCGCCTATGCGATGAAGCTGCTCGACCCTTCCGCGCGCGTCTCGCATTTCTCGGCGATCGCCAAGACGCTCGCCGACATAAAGCTGCTCGCCAAGACGCTCGCCACCTATGACTATGTGTTCTGTCACGAGTTTCTACACGGGCATGTGCGCGGCGGCGGCTCGGCGGAGCTGTGCGAATTGCTGGACAAAGTGATCATGATTCCCTCGATCACCTTTTCCGCCTTCCATCCCGATCTCGTCTATCTGCTGGACGAAACGCGCGGCCATGCGCCGACCATCGGCCCCGTCGGCCCCTATCATTCGGCGCTCGCCGTCTTCGCCTTCCGCCGCGGCCTCTCGGTGGAGGAGGCTCATGCGCTGTTCAATCGCAATGTGTTCGAGGCGCTCGGCTATTTCGACGTGTGGAACGACGCCGTGAACGAGCTGGTCGAGACCGGCAAGCGCAAATTCGACATGGATCTCTCCGGCGAGATCGCCAATTGGTCGCGCCGCGGCGTGTTCATGTATTCGCTGGTGCATCCGCGGCCATTCGTGCTCTTCGATCTCGCCAAGAAATTCTTCGCTCATGCCGGCCTGCCGACTCCGGCGCCGATCAATGGCGATTATTACGCGATCGACGATCTCGGCCGCGCGGAGATATTCCCCATCTATCCGCCGATCGGCGAATATTTCGGCGTGCAGGGCAGCTACACGTTCAAGCTCGAGAATTATCATCTCTCCAGCGAGGTCGGCGAATTCGTGTCGCTGCCGTACTATCTCTCCGAGTGCTACAAGATCTATCGCCGCTGCACGCAAGCGCAGCTCAGCCATCCGCGCATAGAGGCCTGGCTCGCCGATCCTGCGGCGGTCGGCCGCATCATCACGCTGGCGGGGGAGAATCTGCGCAAGGGGCTGCTGCCTGCGTGAGGCGGCGGCGCGGAACCGCGGCGATGGATCGCTTCGCGAGGCGCCCCGCCCCGCGAGCGGCTCGCAGATTCACATATCTTCCAACTCGCCCACAACCTCCTGGCCGGGCTGGTCCCGACCAGGACGACCTTCGGGCGCGGCGCGGAGTTTCCGCCGATCTCGAAGATCGCGCGCCGCTTCGCTCACGCCTGCGGCGTTTCCACCCGCGCGCAAAACTCGCGGATGCGCGGAACGATGTCGCGGCGGAAGCGCGAGCCGTTGAAGACGCCGTAATGGCCGACGCCCTCTTGCAGATAATGCTGCTTGCGGACGTCCGGAATATTGGCGCACAGCTCTTGCGCGGCGTAGGTCTGTCCGACGCCGGAGATGTCGTCCTTCTCGCCTTCCACCGTCAGCAGAGCGGTGCGCTGAATGGCCGAAAGATCGATGATCTCGCCGCGATGGCGCAGCAGGCCTTGCGGAATCTCGTGGCGGATGAATACTTTCTCGACCGTCTCGAGATAGAACTCGGCGGCGAGGTCCATGACGGCGAGATATTCGTCGTAGAAGTCGCGATGCTTCTCGGCGGAATCGCCGTCGCCCTCGACGAGATGGTTGAACATGTCGAAATGCGCGGCGACATGCTTCTCGAGATTCATCGCCATGAAGCCCGAGAGCTGCAGAAAGCCCGGATAGACCTTGCGCCCGAACCCGGCATGGGGAAAGGGCACGGAATGGATGCAATTGCGGTGGAACCAATCGACGCCGCGCTCCACGGCGAGACGATTGACCGCGGTCGGGCTGCGGCGCGGATCGATCGGCCCGCCCATCAGCACCATGGATTCGGGCGCATCGACGCCGCCCTCGCCATCCAGCGCCGAGATGGCGCAGATGAGCGGCACGGACGCCTGGCAGACGCCGAGCGTATGCAGCGGAACGCCGTCGTCGCGCTTCGACAAGAGGCGCAGCATGTCGACGAGATAATCGACATAATCGTCGAGGCCGAAGACGCCTTTCTCATTCGGCACGGCGCGGGCGTCGCACCAGTCGGTGATGTAGACGTCATGGCTCGGCAGAAAAGCCTCGACCGTGCCGCGCAGCAGAGTGGCGTAATGGCCGGACATGGGCGCGACGATCAGCAGCTTGGATTGGCGCGGCGCCTCGCCCTGGAAGACGCGCTGGAAATGCAGCAGCCGACAGAAAGGCCGCTCCCACACCACCTCCTCGACGATGGGCGTCGCCACGCCGTCGATGAGCGTCTCGGGAAGGTCGAAGACCGGCTTGCCGTAGCGGCGCGTCATGCGCTCGAACAATTCGGCCGCCGCCGCGACGCTGCGCCCTACCGACGTATGCGCGAAGGGATTGAACGGATTCTTGAAGGTCGTGAGAGTCGCGTCCGACATCGCCCGCGCCGGGGCGAAAGCCAGATGCATCATCTCGTAGAACTGGTACGATATCCGGTCCATCTCTCCACGCTCCCCTTCATGCGCAGCGGCCGCTCTTCGAGCCGTGCTGCGACGCACAAAAAAGAAATTATAGCATAGTCAAGGTTTCCTGAAATGAAATCTGGTGATGTTTTGCGCTAGGCGCCAAAAATTTTTCACTGCATCCGCCTAAGCACCAGCTAATCTGCTTAATTACTGAGCATCATCAGAGCGGCGCCTGCAAAAGCGCAGATCGCCGTCGCCGCAGCGCAGCTGAAAATCCGCAGAGCGCAGCGAATATCCGTCGGCGTCGCCGCCGTACGGCCCGAGCCGAGCCAGGCTCCGTGGACCTCATGGGCGCCATAGGCGCGCGGTCCGCCGAGCCGCAAATCCAGCGCGCCGGCCATCGCCGCCTCCGGCCAGCCGGCGTTGGGCGAGGTGTGCGCGCGCGAGTCGCGGAGGCAGGTCGAAACTGCGGCCCGAGGGGAGGCTCCCGTCATTGCCGCGCCTGTGGCGATGAGAGCCGCAGAGAGGCGCGCGGCCGGGAGATTGAGGAGATCGTCCAGCCGGGCGCTCGCCCAACCGAACGCTTCATGTCGCATGGTCCTATGGCCTATCATGCTGTCGGCCGTATTGGAGGCCTTGTATATGAGCACGCCGGGCAGGCCGAACAAGATGGTCGCGAGCGCCGGGCCGATCACCCCATCCGAGAAATTCTCGGCGAGGCTTTCGATCGCCGCCCGGCTCACGCCCGCCTCGTCCAGCCGCGCGACGTCGCGGCCGACGATTTTTCCCACGCTGGCGCGGCCGCGCTCGAGCGAATGATCGAGTTCGTCGGCCACCTCCTTCACATGCGAATAGAGGCTGCGCTGTGCATAGAGGCTCGACGTCAGCACGGCGAGCGGGACGATTCCGAACGGAAGCGCGAGACAGGCCGCTTGCAGCAGCCAGCCGATGGCGAAGGCGATGGCGACGACAGCGAGGATCGCGACGACGCCGGCGAGGCGGCGCAGCAGAGGCGGCGCGCCATCGTGATTGAGCGAGCGATCCAGCGCCGCGATCAACGCGCCGATCCAAGTGACCGGGTGGCCGATGGCGGCGAAGAGGCGAGGCGGATAGCCGATCGCCGCCTCGATCGACAGACCGAGCGCGGCGAGCGCCAAATTATCCGCGAGAGCAGCGAGCAAGGCTCAGCGGCCGTAGAGGCCGGTGAGGCTCGCCTTGGCGAGGACATTCTGATTGACGATGAAGCCGACGAGCGAGGCCGTCGCGCCCTCCGGCGCCTCCACTTTCTCGACGCTCAGCGCATAGATGGTGAAGACATAGCGATGCGGAGGATCGCCGACTGGCGGGCAAGGACCGCCCCAATGGGAAAAGCCATAGTCGTTGCGGATCGGCTTCGCGCCCGCCGGGAGACCGGCGTCGCCCGCCGCTCCGGCGCCTTGCGCCAGCGCGCGCGCGGAGGCGGGAATATCGACGACGAGCCAGTGCCAGAAGCCGGCGCCGCCAGTCGGCGCGTCGGGATCATGGCAGAAGAGCGCGAAGCTCTTGGTTCCGGCCGGCGGCTCGCTCCAATTCAGCTGTGGCGAGACATTGTCGCCCGTCCCGCCGAAATCGTCGAAAACGAATTTGCGATCGATGGTCGCGCCCTTGGCGATATCCGGGCTGGACAGCGAGAAGCCGCCGCCCGCGGCCTCCGCCGGCGCGAGGAGAATGTGGAAATCGAGGAGATTGCGCGTCATTTCGGCCCCCTGTCTCGCTGCTCGGGATGAGGAGGCTTCTTCTAGTCCAACTCGCGCGCAGTGTCGCGCGGAGAGAATGCGGTTTATGTGTCGCCCATGACAGACGCGGACCCGACAAAACCCCCGCTGCGCCGCGGCTGGACCACCGGCGCCTGCGCCACTGCGGCGGCGCGGGCGGCCTTTTGCGCGCTCATCTCCGGGCGCGAGCCGCCCGATCCGGTGGAGATCGGCCTGCCGGGCGGGAGGCGCGTCGCCTTCGCGCTCGCACAATTCTCGCGCGGCGCGGACTATGCCGAGGCCGGCGTGGTGAAGGACGCCGGCGACGATCCCGACGTCACACATGGCGCGCTGATCCGCGCGAAGGTGCGGCGCGCGCCGGCGGGCACGGGAGTGAGCTTTGCGGCCGGCCCCGGCGTCGGCGTGGTGACGCGCCCCGGCCTGCCGCTGCCGCCCGGAGAGCCGGCCATCAATCCCGTCCCCCGCGCCATGATGCGGCAGGCGATCACGGAAGCCGCGGCGGAATTGGGCGCGGCGCCGGACGCGCAAATCGAGATTTCCGTCGAGAATGGCGAGGAGCTCGCCCGCTCGACGCTCAACGGACGGCTCGGCATAGTCGGTGGACTCTCCATTCTCGGCACGACGGGAATCATCGTGCCCTATTCCTGCTCCGCCTGGATCGACAGCATCCACCGCGGCGTCGACGTCGCCCTCGCCTGCGGCCTCGACCATATCGCCGCGACCACCGGCTCCACTTCGGAAGACGCCGTGCGCAAGCTCTATGGCCTGCCGGAGGAGGCGCTGATCGAAATGGGCGACTTCGCCGGCGGCCTGCTGAAATATCTGCGCAAGCATAGGGTCCCGCGCGTGACCCTCGCCGGCGGCTTCGCCAAGCTGACGAAGCTGGCGCAGGGCCGGCTCGACCTTCATTCCAGCCGCTCCTCGGTCGATCTCGCCGATCTCGCGGCGATCGCCCGCGCGGCCGGCGCCGGCGAGGCGCTCTGCACGGCGATCGAAAACGCCAATAGCGCGCTGGAGGCGCAGGCGACCGCCCGCGCGGCGGGCGTGGACCTCGCCGCGCCGATCGCGCATCGGGCATGGGACACGGCGGCCGCAGCGCTCGCAAATCCGGCGACCGCGCTCGAGATCATCGTCGTCGGCCGCGACGGCGCCATACTCGCACGCTCAGGCTTTCGCCCAGCGATTCGTGGAGAGGACCCCCAAAAGTGAACAAGCCCGCCGCCGGCTTCTCGCACGCCGATCTCAGCCGAGGCGAAATGCTGCAGATCATGATCGGGCTCGGCCTCGCCATGCTGCTCTCGGCGCTGGACCAGACCATCGTCGCCACCGCTCTGCCGACGATCGGCAAGGACCTCGGCGATTTCGAGCATCTGCCCTGGATCGTCACCGCCTATCTCGTGGCCGCGACCGCGCTGACGCCGCTCTACGGCAAGCTCGCTGATATTCACGGCGTGCGCGTGATGCTGCTGATCGGCATCTTCACCTTCGTGCTCGGCTCGCTCGCCTGCGCCGTGTCGCCGAACCTCACTTGGCTCGCCATCGCGCGCGCGGCGCAGGGCGCGGGGGGCGGCGCGCTCATCGCGCTGGCGCAGACGATCATCGCCGATCTCGTGAGCGTGCGCGAGCGCGGCCGCGCCCTCGCCTATTTCTCCGTCGTCTTCGCCGGCGCCAGCATCGGCGGGCCGATCCTCGGCGGCGTCTTCGCCGAATATCTGCATTGGTCGCTGATCTTCTGGATCAATCTGCCGCTCGGCCTCGCGGCTTTCTTCATGACCTATTTCAAGCTGGCGCGGCTGCCGCTGCGCCGCCATCCGCATCGCGTCGATATCGGCGGCGCGGCGCTGCTCATCATCGCCTCTGTCGCCTCGCTGCTCGCGCTCTCCTGGGGCGGCGTGCGCTATCCCTGGGGCTCGTCGCCCATTCTCGCGCTGATCGCCACGGCGCTCGCCGGCTGGGCGATCTTCGCCTGGCGCACCAAGACGGCCGAGGAGCCTTTGATCCCGCTCGCCGTGCTGGCCGACGACGTCATTCGCAACGCCATTCTCGCGGGCGGCTTCGGGCTCGGAACCTTCGTCGCGCTGACGATGTACATGCCCATATATTTCGAGGGCGCGCTGCGCCTCTCCGCCGACCAGTCCGGCCTCGCGCTGATCCCGCTGACCGTGGCGACAGTGACCGGCGCCGCCGTCTCGGGGCGGCTGCTCAGCCGCCTGCGCCATTACAAGGCGGCGCCGCTGACGGCGCTCGTTCTCGCTTTCGTCGCACTGCTCATCGCGCGGCGATTCCTCGCCGATCTGCCGCTCGCCGCGCTCGATGCGCTGCTGGCGATCGTCGGCTTCGGCGTCGGAGCCATGCTACCGGTGACGACGGTCTGCGTGCAGAGCGCGGCGCCGGGGCATAATCTCGGAACGGCGACCGCTGTGATGCAATTCTCGCGTCAGCTGGGCGCGGCGCTGATCGTCGCGATCATGGGCACGATCGTCATCGGCGCCGGCCATGGCGCTCTCGCGGCCGAGGTCGCCACCGGAGCGGGCGTGGAAGCGCTGCGCGAGACCTTCCGCACGGCTTTTCTGATCGGCGCGCTATTCATCGCGCTGTGCTTCTTCTTCCTCGCGCGAATGGAGGAGAGGGATTTGCGCCGGGAGAGGTGAGAGTCGCTCATCGGAAAAGATCGACGCCCGGACAATGGGCTATCGATTCGCGAAGCTTTGCGGCTCGGGCCGGCGCGGAGAGGCCGGCCGAGAGGCGCGCTACGCCCCTCGGCCGGCGATTTCGTCAGTCGTTGCGGCGCGCGGCCGTGTGGATCAACGTGCCGACATGCTCGCCGCGCAGCGCCGCCGTGAGCCGGCCGGGAACGAGGCCGTTCACGATCTGCACATGCTCGATATGGCGCGCCGTCGCCATCACCTCGAGCATCGCCCGGTCGATCGGCAGCGGGCCCTCGTGCTCGGCCAGATCGGCCCAGCTCGTCTCGCGGATGAGCTGCGCCTTCTCGCCGTCCGGGCCGTTGGGATCGGTCGTGTAGACGCCGTCCACATCCTCCACGATGGTGAGGCCGGCGGCGCCATAGGCGTCGGCGAGCAGAAAGGAGCCCGTGTCGGCGCGATGCGGCGGAATGCGCGAGCCCGGGAACTCGTGATGGTGATAGGGCGGGAAGCCGCTGCCCACCACCGCGCGGGTCGCGCTGAGATGGATCGCCAGCTGATTGGCGATGGTCGGATGCTCGATATAGGAGACGCCCTCCGGCGCGAGCAGCGAGGCGAGAATATGGCCGTTCTGCCCGGCCTCGCTCGCGGCGAGCGGGGCCAGCGAGCCGACCGGCAGGCCGAGATCGAGACCCACGCCATAGAGATGGCGCGCGCGCACGCCGGCGCCGGTGAGGAACAGCAGCCGATGCTCGGGCATCAGCCGCCTGATCTCCTCGACGAGCGGCAGGATCGCCTCGGCGCCGCGATCCATGATGGAGCGCCCGCCGATCTTGACCACCTGCAGCCAGGGCAGCACGCGAATCGGACGCTTGCCGGCGACGGGACGGGTCAGCTCGGAGTCGAGCAGGGTCTGCCGCGCGAGCGGAGAGGCGACATGCTTGATGTTGTAGCTGTGGGTCATGATATCTTCAGCTCGCGGTGATGATGGTGCCGACATGCTCTCCGGAAAGAGCGCGGGTCATATTGCCGGGAACGAGGCCGTTGACGACCTGCACCTCTTTGACGTGACGCGCCGCCTTCAAAAGATCGAGCAGCGGGAATTCGAGAATCGAATCCTGCAGGCCGCGCTCCTTCATCTCGTCGACCGAGATTTTCGGGATGAATTTCGCATTCTTGTCGGTCTTGGGATTGGCCGTGAACAGGCCCTGCTCGTCCTTGACGAAGATCATCGCCTTGCAGCCGAATTGCTCGGCGAGCAGGAAGCAGCCAGCGTCGGTGCGATAGGGCGGAATGACGCCCTCGGCGGCCGGACGCATCCACAAATTATACGGCGGCATCCCGCTGAACACGACGGCGTTCACCTCCTCGAGATAGAGCGGCACGGCGGATAGGCCGGCGCTGTCGACCGCCGAAATGCCGTGCTTGGCGAGCAGCTGACCGAGCATGGCCGCATTCTGGTCGGCGACGGAGGCGCCGAGCTGCGAGAGCACGCCGGCCGGCAGACCGACGCCCGCCGCTATGGAATAAAGGTGACGCGCGCGCGTGCCGGCCCCGGTGCCGATCAGCATCTGATGCGTCTTGCGGGCAGCGACGATCTCGTCGACCAGCGGAAACACCGCCGAACGGCCGCGGTCGATGATGCTCTGGCCGCCGATCTTGATCACAGTCGCGTCCGGCAGGATTCGAAAATCCTCCGCCTTGTCCGCCGCTGCGAGAAGCTCCGCGTCGGTGAGCGACCTTTGCATGAGGATCGCCTCGAGCTCTGCTGTCGTATGGGCCATAGAGACGCCTTTCGTCCTTTGTCTGTTGTCGTCGACTACGCGCCAGTTGGTAGATTGCATCGAAGAGGCTCGCAATATGCGAAAACAATGCGGTATTGCCGACGAAGACGCAAACAATGCGCCTGTTTCATCTTCGCGGAAAAAACGCCGCAAAACGCATATTCGGCCCATGTCAGCTAGTCGCGGCGACCGGCGCGTCAAGGATGCGACAAAGTCGCACGCCGTCCATCGGCGCGCTCGTAGATCACACAGCCGACAAAGGCTCAAAAAAAGCCGCGCCTTTTCGGCGCGGCGGCGTCGGCCCCATAGAGAGCGTCCTTTGCTCAGGAGCGCTTCCAACTCCCCTCGAGGGACTATCGGATTCACACATCGCGAAACGCTGCGTCGCGGGGGCGAGGAGGATATGCGAGGTCAGCGGCGTGATCGTCGGCCCGCCGTCGCCCGAAGCGGATGCGCCGTCCTTCTCCTCCGCAGTGGACGCCCCGCCTGCGCGCCGACGCCGCGCCCAACGACCGAACGCGCGAAATCGCGCGGCGCGGGCGGCGTCGGCCGATCGACGAACCGCCGATGCTCATGGTGCGATAGACGAGCGGCGCCGCGCGCGCAGCGGCGGGCCGAGCGTGATCGTTGCAAAAAGACATCGGATATGAAAGCTCTCGGCGCATTCGCCCGGCCGCCGCGGAAAAGCCGCCGAGCGGCCCTCGCGGCGCTGTTCGCCTGTCATATTCCCGGACGAGAATTCGGCCATGCTGCGCCTGCTCCTTCTCCCCTTCACGCCGCGCTTCGTCGCGCTCACCCTCAGCGTCGCCGGTTTTCTCGGCTGCGTCGTCGCGTCGAAAGGCGACTGGTCGAGCGCTTTCTTTCTCCCGGCGCTCGTCTTCGGCGTTCTCGTCGCGCTCGGCGCGCATGATCTCTATCAGCGCAAACATGCGATTTTGCGCTCCTATCCTATTTCCGCGCATCTACGCTTTTTGCTCGAGAATGTGCGGCCGGAGCTGCGGCAATATTTTTTCGAGGACAATAAGGACGGTCGTCCCTTCAGTCGCGACAAGCGCGCCATCGTCTATCAGCGCGCCAAGATGGACATGGACAAGCGGCCCTTCGGCACGGAGATCGATGTTTACGAGGAGGGTTTCGAATGGCTGCGTCACTCCATCGCGGCGCAGACCGTCTCGCGCGAACATTTTCGCACGCGCGTCGGCGCCGATCTTTGCGCGCAGCCCTATGACGTCTCGCTGCTGAACATTTCCGCGATGAGCTTCGGCGCCTTGAGCGCCAACGCCATTCGCGCGCTCAATCTCGGCGCGCGCAAAGGCGAGTTCGCGCAGGACACGGGCGAAGGCGGCTTCAGCCCCTATCACGCCGAGAGCGGCGGCGACGTCGTCTGGCAGATCGCCTCCGGCTATTTCGGCTGCCGCACGCGCGAAGGCGGTTTCGACGCGGAGAAATTCGCCGCGGTCGCCGCGCGGGAGCAGATCAAGATGATCGAGGTGAAATTGAGCCAGGGCGCCAAGCCCGGCCATGGCGGAATGCTTCCGGCCGCGAAAGTGAGCGCGGAGATCGCGCGCATTCGCGGCGTGCCGATGGGCGAGGATTGCGTGTCGCCGGCGGCGCATACCGCCTTTTCGACGCCGATCGAGCTGCTGCAATTCCTCACGCGGCTGCGCGAACTCTCCGGCGGCAAGCCGGTTGGCTTCAAGCTCTGCGTCGGCCAGCCTTCCGAGTTTCTCGCCATCTGCAAGGCGATGCTGGAGACCGGGCTGCGGCCCGATTTCATCGTCGTCGACGGCAAGGAGGGCGGGACGGGATCAGCGCCGCTCGAATTCATGGATCATATCGGAATGCCGATGCGCGACGGCCTCGCTTTCGTGCATCATGCGCTGATCGGCGTCGGCCTGCGCGAGACGATCAGCATCGGCGCCGCCGGCAAGATCGCGAGCGGCTTCGACATGGCGCGGGCGCTCGCGCTCGGCGCGGATTGGTGCAATAGCGCGCGCGGCTTCATGTTCGCGCTCGGCTGCATTCAATCGCTGTCCTGCCACACGGATCGCTGCCCGACCGGCGTCGCCACGCAGGATCCCTCGCGCGCCCGCGCGCTGGTGGTGTCGGACAAGGCCGAGCGCGTGCGCAATTTCCATCGCGCGACGCTGATGGCGCTCGCCGAGCTCGCCGCCGCGGCGGGCCTCGACCATCCGAGCGAATTCGCGCCGGAACATTTCTGCCGCCGCATTTCCGCGCATGAGGCGGCGAGCTTCGCCGATCTCTATCCGGCGCCCGCGTCCGGCGCTTTTCTTCGCGGCGAGATGGACGCGCGCTTTTCCGCCGCATGGCGCCGCGCGCGGCCCGATTCGTTTCGCGCCGCTCCGCGCGTCCCTTTCTCCTGAGCCGCGGCGACGCCGCGCAGCTTGTCAGACGCAGCGAATTCGCCGACGATCGCATCGATATCGCGTGCGCATTCCCATGACCCGAGCGCATTCCCACGACCAATGTCCATGACGAGCGAGATCATCCCGGCGCCGTCCGCCATTGGACGCATCCGACACGGCTCGGCGAGCGATGGGACGCGCCGACTCGCCTTTTCAGGACTGCCGCGCGCTCGAGATCGGCGCGGGCGAGACCCGTGGCCAGCCCGCGCTCGATCGTTTCTCGCAGGATTTGACCGCGAGAGCGCGCGCCGGCGAAATGGCCCAGATATCGGGCCGCGAGCGGAGGCGGATGACCCGAGCCGCCCTGCGAGCTCGACCAGACGTCGGAAAGCTCTTTATACTCGGTGGACAAAGAGCCACACGCGCAGCTCGAGCGGAAAAATGGCGCGCCGGTCAGGATAAAAGTGCGAACGCCTATAGCCTTGAAATAACACTTTGATCTTTTGAATGAGGATGCTCGCCATTTCAGAATGACGGACGGCGTATTTCGGCTGTCAACGAGCAGCCATGCCCTTGTTGCCGGACGAGCCGATTTACGAACCTTTCATGGCGGCTGTGACGCTGGTGTAGTCTTGCTATAGGCGGTTACTTCGCGAGAGGGCGTTGGCGAGGATGACGAGCTTGCGCATGACGGCGGTTATGACGACTTTTGCGGGCTTTCCGGTTTCAACAAGCTTTTGGAGGTCACTCTGCTATAAATAAGCCGGCGACGGTCTGCCTGGGGCGCGACGGCAAATCGAGATGCTCGCCCATGCGCGCGGCGGCGCGGGTCTTGACGAGCTTGCCCGCGCGGCCTCCGGCGATTCCTGCGCGGTTCAGGCTCCGGATCGCCTGCGGCTTCCGCCCCATCCAACCGTCTTGCGCCGCTTTTCGCCGAACAGGGCATCGAGGCGGCCGGCCTGACGCCCGAGCACTGGAACGATCGCGACACATTATGTAAATATGCATATAAAACAATCAATTGCTTGACGGCTGTCGAGGTCTGGATTTATAGGTCGACAGCCTCGGCTCAGCCGTGGCACTCTCACGGAAAAGCTGGTCGCATCGGCTTCTTCTGTAGGCAAGGCAAATGCATCCGGGCCGTCGGCTCTTCTCGGCAGGGATTGAGTTCGTCGTCATGGCGCTCCTCGTCTGGCGCGATATCAGGGGCTGCTCGGGAAGGATCAAGAGCCGCTCGACCATGCCCGTCTCGATCTCCAACCTTATCGCGGGCTGTGCTCGCCGCTTTCCAAGCGGTCGAGCATCCAATCTTTGTATAGCGGGCCTGTGCCGAGGAGCGGAATGACACACCATCCGATGTCGATGACGATGGTTATCGGCTCCTGAAAACGCGCTCGCTTTTCCTCGCCTCGAGGCCGTCTCGATCGTCGATCATGCAACAGACTCGGGAGCAGTCGCGAGGTCCTCTCGTCGAGGGAAAACGTATGAGCACTGAACGCAGAGATAAAAGTCCTGGGCCCACAACGATGCGCCGCCTGACGAATGCCGCTGTCCTAGTTCCGATTTTGCTTGTCCTGGCCGGCGCGGGCGGCGTCTGGCATTGGTGGCAAAGCCGGCAAGACAAGCTGCCCGAAGGACTTCAGTTCGGCAACGGACGGATGGAGTCCGATCAGGTCGACATCGCCGCAAAGTCGGCTGGACGCGTCCGAGAGGTGCTGGCTCGAGAAGGCGATCTCGTCTCGGCGGGACAAGCGCTCGCCCGCATCGACACCACGGAGTTGCAAGCCCAACGCGCCAAAAGCGCCGCCGACGTGACGTCCGAGGAGGCCTCGATGCTCTCGGCGAAGGCGACAGTCGCTCAACGGCAAGCGGAGTTGCTTCTCAAGGAAGAAAACCTTCGTAGAGTCCTCGGGCTCGTCGGCGTCGGAGCCGCCAGCAAGCAGAACCGCGATGAGGCGCGGAGTGAACGCGACGCAGCGCGAGCCGTCCTCGAAGCCGCGGAGAAGACCGTGACGGCTCGCGAGCAGTCGATCGTGGCCGCGAAAGCCCTTGTCGATCAGATCGACGCCCAGATCGCCGACGCCATCCTCGTGGCGCCTGTGCGGGGCCGCGTTCTTTATCGTCTCGCCAATCCCGGAGAAGTCGTTTCGGCCGGCGGCAAGGTTCTGACGATCGTCAATCTGTCGGAGATCTATATGGAGATCTATCTCCCCTCCGAGCAGGTCATGCGGGTGCCGATCGGGTCGCAAGCGCGAATCCAGTTCGACGGCGCCGATTTCGCCGTTCCGGCCAAAGTGAGCTTCGTGTCGCCGGAGGCTCAGTTCACGCCCAAGCAGGTCGAGACGCGCAGCGAACGAGACAAGCTGATGTTTCGGGTCAAGCTGCGCATACCTCCGAGCCTCATCGAGCGCCACATCGAACAGGTGAAAACGGGCGCCCGTGGCGTCGGCTATGTGCGTCTCGATCCGAATCCACCCGATTGGCCGGCCTTCTTGCAGAAGCGTATCGAGGGTGATCTTCTCGACGCGGGAGATTGACGATGACGGTTTCCGCGCCATTGATCGCCGAGGTTTCGGGCGCCACCCACATCTACGGCGATATCCGAGCGCTCGACAGTGTGTCGCTCGAGCTGCCGAGCGGCCGGATGGCGGGCGTCATCGGTCCGGATGGCGCCGGAAAGTCCACGCTTCTCGGCCTGATCGCGGGAGCCCGAAAGCTGCAGACAGGATCGGTCGCGGTCCTCGGTGGCAGCATGGGAGACGCGCGGCATCGCCGCTCTGTCTGCACTCGTATTGCTTACATGCCACAAGGACTCGGCAAAAACCTCTATCAGGAGATCAGCGTCCGCGAAAACCTGAATTTCTTCGGAACTCTCTTCGGTCTGTCCGCGTCGGAGCGTGAAACGCGCACCCGCCGCCTGGCGGCGGCGACCGGCTTGCTCCCCTTTCTCGATCGGCCTGCCGGAAAGCTATCGGGCGGCATGAAGCAAAAACTCGGTCTTTGCTGCGCGCTGATTCACGAACCTGACCTTCTCATCCTCGACGAGCCGACAACCGGCGTCGATCCGCTGTCGCGCCGACAGTTCTGGAATCTCATCGGCGATCTGCGGCGCGAGCGGCCGACGATGAGTGTCGTGGTCTCCACCGCCTACATGGATGAGGCGAGCCATTGCGACTGGCTCGTCGTGATGGATCACACGAGAGTGCTCGCCTCCGGCACTGCAGATGAACTCCGCGCGAAGACGGGCCAACAAGACCTCGAAGCTGTCTTTGTCGCCCTCCAACCAGGACAAAAATCAGAATCTCGGCGTCTCGTCATTCCGCCACGCACGCAGAGCACGGAGGCTCCCGTAATTGTCGCAAAAAATCTGACGCGTCGTTTTGACGGTTTCACTGCGGTCGATCGCGTCAGCTTTACCATCGAACGTGGGGAGATTTTCGGCTTCCTCGGGTCGAACGGCTGCGGCAAGACGACGACCATGAAAATGTTGACGGGACTCTTGGCCCCCAGCGAAGGGGAGGCCGAGGTTTACGGAAGGCCCGTCGACGCCAGCGACCTGTCGATACGTCGGCGTGTCGGCTTCATGTCGCAATCCTTCTCGCTCTACGGCGAGCTCACCACGCGGCAGAACCTCCTTCTTCATGCCCGCCTTTTCCAAATAGCCGAGGGCGACGTCGATGGCCGTGTCGCCAAGCTCCTGGTAGATGTCGGTCTTGTCGAATATGCCGACACCGAGGCCAATTCGCTCCCGCTCGGCGTGCGGCAACGCCTTTCTCTGGCTGTGGCGATCGTGCATGATCCCGAACTCCTGATCCTGGACGAGCCCACTTCGGGCGTCGATCCGCTGGCGCGCGACGAATTCTGGCGTCTGCTCGCAGATCTCTCGCGAACGCGCAATGTCACGATCTTCGTCTCCACCCATTTCATGAGCGAGGCGATGCGCTGCGATCGCATCTCATTGATGCATGCCGGCAGAGTCCTCGTCTGCGACACGCCGAAGAACGTCATCGCCTCCAAAGGCGGGGCCGATCTCGAAGAGTCGTTCATCGCCTATATCGAGGAGGCGGAGACCTCTCCATCCGCGCCCGCCGCGGCGGAGGTCCGGGTGATGACCATTCAGAATGAAGAGGCTCCCTCGCTCGGTCGCTCGACCTTCATGCCTCTGCGACGTCTCCTCGCCTACACCAAATGCGAGACGCTGTCGCTTATGCGCGATCCGGTGCGGCTGGTCTTCGCGTTCCTCGGCTCCTTCATCATGCTGCTGATCTTCGGCTCCGGCGTCTCCAGCGATGTGACCAATCTCACCTACGCGGCGTTCGACCATGACAATTCGCCGGAGAGCCGAACCTATCTCGCCAATTTCTCGAGTTCTCGATACTTCATCGAACGGACGCCTATCCACAGCCTCGATGAAATGGAACGGCGCCTGAAGTCCAACGACATCACGCTCGCCATCGAGATTCCACCGAACTTCGGCCGCATGGTGAAGCGTGGCTCAGATTGGCAGGTCTCAGCCTGGATCGATGGAGCGAATACCTCTCGCGCCGCCACGATCGAGGGCTATGTTCAACAAGCGCACAATCTTTTTTCCGAACGAAGAAATCGGGAGTCCAGCGCCCCGGCGAGTTCCGCCCCGACGACGAGCCTTCTGGTCCGCAACCGCTACAATCCGACGTCCGAGAGCATCTATTCGATCGGGCCATCCGTGCCGGCTTTGCTGCTCATGATGTTCCTGGCGATCCTCATGGCCGTCAGCGTCGCCCGCGAAAAGGAAATCGGCACGATCGCCAATTTCTACGCGACCCCCACGACCCGGTTGGAATTCCTTATCGGGAAGCAACTGCCCTATATCGGCGTCGGCATGATCAATTTCCTCATTATGACCGGCACTGTCTTGTTCCTCTTCCAGGTTCCGCTCAAAGGCGACGGTTTGGCTCTATCCCTCGGAGCTCTTCTCTATACGGGCGCGGCCACCGGTTACGGGCTTTTCATCTCGACCTTCACATCGAGCCAAGTCGCAGCCGTCTTCGCCGGAGCCGTCCTGTCGATGCTGCCCACCATGCAATTCTCCGGCATGATGCAGCCTGTCTCGACGCTGGAAGGCGGCGCGCGCCTCATGGGATCGCTCTGGCCCACGAGCTACTACGTGCATATGAGCGTCGGCGCGTTCACCAAGGGCCTCGGCCTCGGTGACATGGCAACCGATTTGTTGGCGCTCGCGCTCTTTTGTCCGGCCTTTCTGTTGTTGTCCGCGCTCCTCTTGAAGAAGCAGGAGAAATAAGTGCCGAGCCTCTCCAATATCTTCTGGCTCGGCGCCAAGGAGCTACGCACGCTCTCGAAGGATCTGATGATGATTCTCTTCATCATCTGGTCCTTCGGCGTCAGCATCTATACGCAGTCGACCGGAGCCGGAGAGACCGTCAACAACGCCTCCGTGGCGATCGTCGACGAGGATAATTCCAAGCTCTCCCGATCGATCGCCGGGCTTTTCTACCCCCCCTACTTCCAGACGGTCAAATCGATCAGCGCCGCCGACATTGATCGCGCCATGGACGAGGGTCTCTACATGTTCGTCATCGTCATTCCTCCCCGCTTCGAGGCAAACACGCGAAAGGGGCGCGATACGGAGATTCAGGTCAACGTGGACGCCACCGCCGTCCAGCAAGCGTCCTTGGGCGCGAGCTATATCCAGAACATGGTGAGCGATGAAATCAAGCGCTATCGACAGGAAATGGAGCACACGACCGGTCTTGCTTCGGATCTCGCCGTCCGGAGGGCTTTCAATCCCAACGGAACGCAGTCCTGGTTCCGTTCGATCGTCGGCCTTGCCGATCAACTGTCGATGCTGATCATTATCCTTACCGGCGCGGCACTCCTGCGCGAGCGAGAGCACGGCACGATCGAGCACCTGCTCGTCATGCCACTCACGGCCTTCGAGATTGCGCTCGCCAAGGTCTGGTCGAATGGGCTGGTGATTATTGTCGCCTTCATCTGCTCTCTTTTGTTTGTCGTCGAAGGCGTTCTGAACGTCCCGATAGCCGGCTCGCGCGCTCTCCTGTTGCTCGGAACGATCATTTATGTCTTCGCGACCGCAGCAATTGGAATCTTCCTCGGGACGCTCGCGCGCACCATGGCACAGTTCGCCCTTCTGATGATGATGACCGTCATGCCGATGATGATGCTGTCGGGCGGAATGTCTCCGATCGAAAGCCAGCCCCAATGGGTTCAATATGTCACATGGTTCTTCCCTTCACGACACTATGTGGCCTTCACGCAAGCGATCGTTTATCGAGGCGCGAGCCTCGACCTCGTCTGGAAGGAGTTTGTGACAGTCCTGGTGATGGGAGTTGCGTTTCTGACCGCAAGCCTCGTCTTGTTCCGACGCTCGATTGCAGCGACGCAATAGAACGCCACATTCCAGCGGACGACCCACAGTATCGCGTCACGTTCAAATGGCTGGTCGCGACGCAGCGAAAATCCTTCAGGCGACAGAACATTCGCTCGATGGCGTTACGGTTGCGCAGTGAACCAGCTGCGGGCCGAGCGAAGAACCGATCTGGCGGCGGTAAACGCGAATTGGAGCGTGGGGACCACAGAGCTCGATAAAGGGATCCTGGCGATCCTCGATGGTGGCCGGCACCGAGTTGAAAGAGCGAATCTATGCCTGGAAACGACATAGCCGCGGCACGAGATCGCGATCATCTCGGACCTTAGTGGAGCGACTGCCGACGCTTCGACCGAATGAGATGCCAACGGCTGCGGTTGCTGCTGACGCGCATCGGCTCACGCTGAAGCGCAAGTTTCTCGACATCGACAACGCTGAAGAATTTCGGTCTGATGGTGGGTCCAAGCGTTCAACGCGGCTCATTCGAGACGCGCGTGCGCGTGTTCGTGGCCTATGTTCGGCTCATCGCGAGCGCGACGGAGTGCGTGATGAGCGCCTAGTCGACACTGCGGGGCGAATACAAGCGGCTGCGCACGCTGCCGACGAGTTCTGTCGCCGGTGGTCGACGATCCGACCTGCTTCGCCAAATCCCAGACCGTCGGCGCGCATTTCGGACTGACGTCGCGCCGCATTCAGAATGCAGCGGGTGCGCTCGCCGTGCTCGTGCGCCCCAAGAAATGGTACACACTTGAAGGCGCGAGCACGTCAAGATCGCGGCGAAGCGCGGCCACAAGCGCGCCGTCGTGGCGGTGGCACAAGCTCGCTGTCATCATGCATCGGATGTGGATCGACGGCAGCGCGTTCCGCTTCTCGGCGCAGGAGGAGTCCTCGGGCTCGCCGAAAAGAGGAGCGAAGAGGACGCTGGCGATCGCGTCGTGAGCGCGCCGCCGGAGTCGACCGAAACGCACAGGAACGACGAGATGACGACGAATTGACGGCGCGGCGCCGACACGAGTTCCGCCATTCGGCGGGAGAGAACCTGGTAGATCGAAGCGGATGCGGAGAGCACGATATCTTGCCGGCGACGACGCCTCCTCGGAGGCCGACAGCGCGCCCGAATGCTTGTGTGGCCCCGCGATCCCGATGCAAAAATGTGCGCCCGCCCGGCACGCGGGACCGAGCACGAAAGACTGCATGGACCCCCAGGCGCTTCTCATCGCATACTGGCGCAGGCTGTCGCATCGAAGAAAATAAACGGATACTATCCCAAGACGGAGACACACATGGCGAAGAAGACAACACGACGACGCCCGATTAAGACGGCCCGATTAAGACGGCAAGATAAAGCGAACTGACGTTCGCACCTCGCGGGGCTCGTAATTTGTTGTCTGCACATTGGTTTTTGCAGGCTACAAACGCGCAGGCATGGCGCCGCGAGATGCGCGGCGGCTTCCGGCAGAATCAAATTCGTTCGATTTTACAGCCTCATAGACGCTGGCGCTCGAGAGGTGCGGCGTGGCATGTCCCGCCGGCTGTACGCTACAGCGGGTATTTTCACGCCTGACTGCGATCGGCGTTCGAGGGCGGTTGCGCAGACCGATTTCGGCGCCGATCATCTCCGAATGGCGAGCGACGACAGAGAGGATTTCCATATTCGACCCGGCCGATCCAGAGCGGGCGGAAAGAGCGTCAGTCCGCGCTCGCTTTCCTTCGTCCGGCAGGTCGAGATCGCCGTCCGAAAGGCCGGCGGCGATCCCAGCCGGATCGGCCGAGGTCCGGCGTTGGCGGAAGGCCGGAAAGGAGAAGGAAGCGGCCGGTTCAACGCGCGGGGACGAGGCGCGAAGGTGGCGGCGGCCCTTCCGAGAAACGGCGGCGGCTGGCGGCGCGACTCTGCCGGACGGTTTCGATCGCGTCGCGTCGTCGTCAAGGCGCGTGTCGTGAAGCTCAATGCACAACGCGGCTCTCATAGAGCGAAGATACGCGGCGCAATGAGCAAGGCCGTCGACGCCCATCTCCGCTATCTCGAACGCGATGGCGTCACCCGCGAGGGCGAGAAGGGCCACGCCTATTCGGCGATCGAGAACGAGGCGGACGGCCGCGCCTTCGTCGAGCGCGGGCGCGAGGACCGTCATCAGTTCCGCTTCATCGTCGCGCCGGAGGATTCCGTCGACATGGCCGACCTGCGGGGCTTCACCCGCGACCTCATGCGGCAGGTGGAGAAGGACCTCGACACGGGCCTCGACTGGATCGCCGTCGACCATCACAACACCGGCCATCCTCATACCCATATCATCGTCCGGGGCGTGCTCGACGACGGCCGCATCCTCAACATCGCCGGCGACTATATCGCTCACGGCGTTCGTCACCGAGCCAGCGAGCTGGTCACGCTGGAACTCGGCCACCAGAGCGAGATCGAGCTTCAGACGAAGCTCGCGAATGAAGTTGCGGCGGAGCGGCTGACGCGGCTCGACAAGATGTTGCTCGCCGAGCAGCGTGAACAAGGGATCATTGATCTCAGGCTCGGGGAAGGCGCCTCTTATCTTGTCCGAGAGAACCGGGCGCTGCTGCTCGGTCGCGCGCGGCGTCTGGAACGCTACGGCCTCGCTGCCGAACTCGAGACGGGGTGGTGGGCAATTTCCGACCACGCCGAGCCGATGCTCAAAGAGCTCGGCGTTCGCAACGAAGCGATCGAGACCATCCGTCGGGCGCTGGCCGGGCATGGTCTGGAGGACGAGCGCGGCGTCGCGCAATATGCTTGCCACGAGGAGAGTGGAAAGGAGCCGATCGTCGGCCGGGTGCTGGCCAAAGGGCTGGCCGGCGACGAATTGAGTGAGCGAGTCTATCTCGTCGTCGACGGCGTCGACGGACGAGTCCATCACATGGAGTTCGCCGATCCGATTCGTATCGAGGAGGTTGGACGAGGCATGATCGTCGAAGCCGCGCCCGCCGTTTCCGGTCCGAGGCCTGCCGATCGCAACATCGCCATCGTCGCAGAGGACGACGGCGTTTACCGGCCGAGCGCTCATCTCGAACGCATCCGCGAGAGCTTCGAGCGGCAGGGCAAGGACCCGGACGCATTCGTCCGCTTCCATGTCCGCCGGCTGGAGGCGCTGCGCCGGGCCGGGCATGTCGAGCGCGTCGACGCGGATCACTGGCGCGTGCCGAAGGATATCGTCGAGCGCGGCCAAGCCTATGACCTCGCTCAGGGTGGCGACGGACTCCGCGTGCGTACGCTCTCGACCTTCGACCTCGAACGGCAGATCGCGAGCGACGGAGCGACGTGGCTCGACCGCGAACTCGTCGCCGACAAGCAGACTTCGTTAGTAGAAGCGGGCTTCGGTCGGGACGTGAAGAATGCGCTCCACCGGCGCGGAGAGCGGCTGGTGGAAATGGGCCTCGCGACGGACAACGGAAGATCTATCTCCATTCCGCGCAGCGCTATCGCCACGCTGGAGCGGCGGGAGGTGGAGCGCGTCGGCCGGCAGATGGCCGCGGAGCGAGGCTTGTCGTATTCGCTGGGCGCGCCGGGCGAATATGTGTCGGGGCGGCTGGCGGGCGTCGCCGATCTCGCCAGCGGGCGCTTCGCGATGATCGAAAACGGGTTGGGCTTCCAGCTCGTGCCTTGGCAGCCCGTTCTCGAAAAGCGCATCGGCCAATATCTCAGCGGCGTTCACCGCGATGGCGGCGGAATCGAGTGGGATCTTGGTCGCAAACGCGGGCTCGGGCTGTGATGAAAGCCTCGAGCCCTATGGAGCTCGGCCGCGACCCGAGCCGATGCAAAAGGTCGGGATTGTCGAAACGCGACGGCTCGTGATAGGTTACATGTAACCTATAGGAGATTGATCATGACCCCAGCGGCGAAGCCCAAGCCCTCCCGCGTCAAGGTGCGCGATCATCGCGAGCGCCTGCGCGCCCAAGGGCTGCGCCCTATCCAGATTTGGGTGCCGGACGTGCGCGCCGCTTCCTTCCAGGCGGAGGCGCATCGCCAGTCGCTCGCCGTCGCTATGAGCCCCCATTCTCTCGATGACCAAACGTTCATCGATGCGGTGTCGGTCATCGACGTCGATGACGACGGTAACGAATGAGACGCGGCGACATCTGGACCGTTGCCGGCGGCAAGGACTACGCAGGCAAGCCGCGCCCTGTGGTCATCCTACAGGATGACAGTTTCGACGCGACGGATTCCATCACTATTTGCGCTTTCACGACAGACGAGACGGACGCGCCTCTGTTCCGTCTGCCCGTGGCGCCGAGCGAGCGCAACGGATTGCGCGTGGCCTGCCGCTTGATGGCGGACAAGGTCACCACGGTTCCGAAATCGAAGATCGGCGCACATATCGGGCGCTTGGACGAAGAGGACATTTTGCGTCTCAACCAAGCGGTGCTCGTCTTCCTCGGTCTCGCCGTGTCGCCGAGACCTCGGCGAGCGCGGCGATCATGAGTCGGCCGTCATCTGTTCGCCGTCGCTCTGGCGGCAATGCGTAGGAAAGCGCGTCGCGTCGCAAAATTAGGCCATTCTTGTTCGAGACCGAGCGCGCGATCCTGCCGGGATGTCGCGAGCGCGTGCAAATCCTCTCGATCCTCGTTGCGGCGGCGCCGATCGCGGCGTCGCGTCGACGCGGATTCACGCTCGGTCGAACATCGACCGAGAGGCGCAGCGAGAATTCGAAGCGTGGCCTGTCACCGATGATTGGCCCGAAGATGTCCCGGTCACGCGCGCCGAGGTCGATGTAATCGAGGCGTGGCTCGGCGACTTGTTCGACCAACGATTCGGACCACGTCGATGAAGGGGCAAGGAAATGAAGATCGCCCACTTGTTGCCGGTCGACGGCGATCCCTCTACTTCTTCAGCCGCACGCCGGCGCCGCCGCCATTCTCGGGAATGAATTCCACGCCTGCATTCTCCAAGGCGATGCGAATAGCGTTCAGGTTTGCAGCAGTGGTCGACGGTTGCCCGTCTTCGCCCTCGGCGCGTCGCACGGTGGCGATGCCGACTTTTGCGGTAGACGCCAAGTCTTCGGCAGTCCAACGAACGAGGGCGCGCGCCGCCCGTATTTGCGCACCTGTGATCACATTCAGCTCATATGATATATTGTTGATCTCCGCGGCGGACGTGATATGATTCCACTCGCATGGTATTGTCGCTATCACATCGCCCGAGCAACTGGAAACAGCCTCGAGCCATGTGCGCCACGCGCCTGTGCGGCCGGACGACGTGCGTCAACACCTCGCCCGGCCTGACCACAACCCGGCTTATGAGGAGCTCGGATCATGGCTGACCCCGAGACTATCACGAGTGCGTCTGCTTTCACCCGAAGGACTTTGTTGGTTGCGAGCGTCGGCGCCGTCGCACCGGCGCCATTCAAGGGCATTGCGAGCGTCGACTCGTCTCACACGATGGTCGTCGACCCGGCAACGTCCCTGTGGACGCAATGGAAGACCGCCCAGGAAATCACCGACGCTCTCTGCCAGAAGCAGCAGAGCTTGGAAACCCGATTGATGCAGATGATCCGCGCGTCAGACGGCGTCGACGATGCCGAAGGCGTCGAGGCAGGCTGCGCCATCGAGGAAGAAATCTATCGTACGCGTTGGGCTGCCGCAGATTTGGCCGTCGGCTACTCCGAAGCGAAAAAAGACGAAGAGCGAGCCGCGGATATGGCGAGAGATCTCGCCGATGCGCTGGCGGCCACGCCGGCGTCGACCGTCGAAGGCGTCGCGGCCAAGCTCCACGCTGTGCTCCGCGAGGGCGAATGGTGCGAGAACTGCCCCGAATTTCCCTGGCCGCAGGCCCGTTCGGCGCTGACCGACTTGGTCCGTATCGGTCGCCTCGATTCGTTTCCGAAGTTTTGAAGCGGGCCGTATGACGGCGAGATTGTCGATCTCACAATTTTCGAGCCGCGGTCTCCGCGGCTCGTTTTGCTTCTCATTGCGGGACGATCCGGGGCGATTGTCGCTGGCGCAGCCGAAATTCCGGTGACGCCTGCGAATCTCGGGAATAGACTCGGCCGATTTGATCGGACTCGCGCCACGAATTTGATGATGACGGGAGTTTTCCCCATGCCCGATTGCATCCGTGCCGCGCTCTACCTCCGGGTTTCGACGACGCGGCAGGCGGAGGTCGACCTCTCGATCCCCGACCAGCAGGCGCAGACGAGCGCCTATTGCGCACGCCATAGCTGGCGCATCGTCGCCGAATATGTCGAGCCCGGCGCTTCCGCCATGGACGACCATCGTCCCGAATTTCAGCGCATGATCGAGCGCGCCTGCGACGACGATCATCCGATCGACGTCATCGTAGTCCATTCGTTCTCTCGCTTCTTCCGCGACGCCTTCGGCCTGGAAATGTATGTACGCAGGCTCGCCAAGCACAATGTGCGGCTCGTCTCGATCACCCAGGAGCTCGGCGACGACCCGGCGCAAGTGATGATGCGCCAGGTCATCGCTCTGTTCGACGAATATCAGAGCCGTGAGAATGGCAAGCATGTCTTGCGCGCGATGAAGGAGAACGCCCGCCAGGGATTCTACAACGGCTCACGCCTGCCGCTCGGCTATGCGCTCGCCGAGGTGGAGAAGCGCGGACACAGGACCAAGAAGAAGCTCGTCGTCGATCCTGTCGAGGCCGAGACCGTGCGGACGATCTACCGCTTGTATCTCGAAGGCGAGGCCGGCAAGGGGCCGATGGGCGTCAAG
>NZ_JAHLJF010000001.1:3711572-3902414 GCF_018887255.1 Methylosinus sp. KRF6
TCTCGCCACAGCCTTGGGCGCTTCAGCCCGTTAACCCGGATTCGGAGCCCTGCCCCGAGGCACACCGTCATTGCGAACAAAACAAGAATTGTGGTTCAGTCCACAGTCCGCTCACCCTGCCGATTCGTCCATGACCGCCGTCGCCTATCTCGAAAAGCTCAACGCCGAACAACGCCGCGCCGTCGAGCACGGCCTTGCTGACGGCTTGTCGGCGTCCGTCGGCAGCCCGCTGCTCATCATCGCTGGCGCCGGCTCCGGCAAGACGAACACGCTCGCCCATCGGGTCGCGCATCTCATCGTCCGGGGCGCCGATCCGCAGCGGATGCTGCTGATGACCTTCTCCCGCCGCGCCGCCGCCGAGATGACGCGGCAGGCCGAGCGCATTTGCGCCGAGGCGCTGGGCGCTAAGGGCGGCGGCGATGTCCTCGCCTGGGCCGGCACGTTTCACGCGATCGGCGCCAGACTGCTGCGCGAAACCGCCGCCTACAAGAAGCGCGAGCCAGGCGCATCCGTCCGCTCGTTTCAGATCGGGCTGACGCATGGCATTCGTCACAAGCTCCACGCGATGAAGACGGAGCGCGACGCCACGAACCGGGCCTCCGGCACCCGCGAACTCGTGCCGATCAAGCACAATGTCATAGAGGAAGAATTGGCGAAGCTCGGACTCTCTTTTCATGCGAAGCCGCAAGGGCGTCGACGCAAGGTGACGCTCGACGACTATGAAGCCGGCGTCGACGCCGGACGCCAATTCGAGCCGCATTGCAGCGTCGAAGGGACGTGAAGCACAGCAGGCGATTTCGCCGAGACGATCCAGCGAAGCGCCTTCGTCCTCTCGCGGCCTTCGCCGAAGGCTCGGCGCCTCGCTCTGCAAGCGGCAATGCGTCACGCGGCGGCGCCGAGCCGACCGAACGATAATTTGAACGTCGCGCCGCCGCCCGGCGTCTCCTCCAGCCAGATGCGGCCATTGAGCTTGGCGATGAGATCCTTGGCGATGGCGAGACCGAGGCCGGCGCCGGGCGTCGCTTCGCTCTTTCGCCAGAACGGCTCGAAGATCATTTCCCGCTCATCCTCCGGCACGCCCGGACCATGATCGATGATTGAGATAATCGCCTCATCATCGACGCACACGGTGATCTCGCCGCCCTCCGGCTCAGCGCGGAGCGCATTGTCGATGAGATTGCCGATGACCGCCGTGATCGCCGCGCCATTGCCGCGCACGTCGACAACGACGGAAGGACCGACGAACTCTATATGCCGGCAATCACGAATGGCGAGCAGCGCGGCGTCGTCGACAACGGCGCGCGTCACCGCGCCGAGATCGACGGTCTCTTCGAGCAGCGTCGGCTGCTCGCCGGCTCGAAGCGTCGCCAGCAATTGCTCGACGATATATTTGATGCGATAGGCGTCGCGCTTCAGATCGATCTTGAAGCTCGCCTCCTCCGGCGCGTCGAGCCTCGCCGCGAGCACGGCGATGGGCGTGCGCAGCTCATGCGCAGCATTCGCGGTGAAGCGGCGCTGGCGCTGCGTTCCGCGGTCCAGCCGTTCGAGCGCCTCGTTCATCGCGCCGACGAGCGGCGTGATTTCGGTCGGCACGATGCTGGAGGTCAGCCGCTGATCGAGCGAATCCATATCCACGCGCGCCGCCTCCTCCGCGACGGCCCGCAATGGCCGCAGCCCGCGCCGCATCGCGAACCATGCGGTCGCGGTCGAAAGCGATACAGCCATCACCACATAGATGTTGAGCCAACGAAACTCCTGCTGCCAGGCGTCGAAAAGATCGTCCCACCGAAACTTCTGGCCGTAGACGGCGATGTGAAACCGCCCATAGGGCGTCCATTTCTGCTCCATCAAGCCGAGAGGCGCCGACTCCTCGTCGCCCGGCAGGATGAAATGCGTATGCGTCGGACTGACGCCGATCAGATTGCGGAGCACCTCGACCAGCTCCGGCGACGAGCCGGCGAGCGCCCGTCGCTGCAAGTCGAAAGCGGCGATCTTCATTTTCGGCGCACGATCGAGCTCCGCCCGCAATTCTGCGGTCGGCGCGAGGACGGCGGCTCCGTCCGCGCCAATGGCCACAGAGGCGACGACCTGCTTTTCGGCGCGCGCCTTGGCGAGTTCGTCCCAGGTCGTCGCAAACAGCTCGACGCCGGCCATGCCGAGCCCCAGGGTAAAGACCCAGCCGAGCAGAAAGGCGGCGAGTTGCGCTATGACCAGATAGAGGACGATGCGATGCGCCAGCGACTTGGTGATCAACGCGCCTGCTCCGTCAGCAGATATCCCCGCCCTTTCACCGTGTGAATCTCGATCTGCGCGTCCAGCGTGGCGAGCTCGCGGCGAAGGCGCGATACGACCGTGTCCAACGCATTCGCCTGAACCTCCTCGTCGAGGCCATAGATCTCCTGAATGAGAATCTCTCGCGCGGCGACTCGGCTCGCGCGCTGCATCAAGGAACGCAGCAGCATCATCTCGCGCCGGTTGAGCGCGACTGGCGCGCCGCCCACCATGACCTCGTTGTTCTCGAGATCGAAGGCGACGGCGCCGACGACGATCGGCGGCAGCACGCTTCCGCCGGGACGACGCATGCAGGCGCGAATGCGGGCGATCAGCTCCTCTCCTTGGAACGGTTTGGTGAGATAATCGTCAGCGCCCGCCTCGAGGCCCGAAATCTTATCGCCGAGCGCGTCCAGCGCGGTGATCATCATCACTCTTATGCCCGGCCGCATGGCGCGCGCGCGAGATAGGAACGATATGCCGTCTCCATCCGGCAAGCGGCGGTCCAGCAGCAGAAGATCATAGGCATGCACGCGCAAGGCCGCGAGCGCATCGGCCAGAGTCGACGCCCTATCGATGATGAAGCCGGCGTGCGAGACGAGCGATGCGATGAGGCGCGCCATATCCCGCTCGTCCTCGATGAGCAATATCCGCATCGAACGACGCTCCCTCATCGTGGCAGACATGAACTGTGCGTCGTGATTGGTGGCGCAGATCGATCGCCGAATCAAGCGGCTTGCGGCTTTCATGTCGAAGGTACGGCGCCGCGGACACAGCTACACGAATTCGCCCACCGCGCGCCCCCTGCCAGACACTCGACAGGTTGCGCGCTTAAGACAGAACTCGATGCGGCGGAGTGCCGAAACCGGGATGCGAGCGAATCTCGCCGCGCCCCGCGTTCGAGCGGAAGGCGAATGTCACAAAGAGACGGAGGTCGGGAAGGCGCTCGGCGCATGATTTCGACGGCGCGCTCCCTGGTCGCGCTCGTTCTCATATTGCTGTTTGCCGCCAATCCGCTTTGCGCGCATATCCCGGCGACGGCGGGACGGCATATGGCCGACGGCTTCCCACTCGCGACAGGCCTCTCGTTCGCCGACTGCGCTCGGCCGGCGCGCGGCGCCGCCGATCCCGTCGCTCCGAGCGAGCGGCATGGCCTCGCCTGCGCGCTCGGCTGCGCGATCATATGCGGCGGCTTTGCCCCCGTCGGAGTCGGCCTCGTCGAAGCGCCCGCCGCGCCGGCGATAATCGTCGCTGACACGCCGCTGCTGCACAAAGGCGCGCGACGGACCGACAGTTTTGGACGATCCTGGTCCTCCCGCGCGCCTCCACTTTCCTTCTCCTGAACCGATCGAGCCCCGCTCGACCAAGAAGAGCCCGCAGAAATCGCCACCAACGCGCGCCAGCGGCCGCGTCAGGAGAATTTTCATGTTTCGCAACAGCCTATCGCGAGGCGCCTCCGCCGTCGCGCTCCTATTCGTCATCGATGCGTCCGCCGCCTTTTCTCAGGAATCCCTGCCGACGATCGATATCGGCTCCGCCGGAACCGGGGCTGGCGATCGCGCGCCGAGACGCGCCGAGCCCCGCGCGCCGCTCGACACGGTGGCGCCGGCTGCGAGCCGTCTCGATCTGACGCCGCGACAGACGCCGGCCTCGGTCCATGTGATGACGAGCGACGAGATGCGCGAGCGCGGCTTCGATCAGGCGCAGGACGCCGTCGCCGCTTTTCCCGGCGTCGTCGTCGGCAATAATCCGATCAGCCCGACGAGCTATTCCATGCGCGGCTTCACGGGCAATCAGATCACCGTGCTGCGCGATGGCGTCTATCTCGGGCCGGCCAATTTCATCAATCGTCCCGCCAACAGCTTCAATGTCGAGAGCGTCGAGTTGCTGAAGGGCCCGGCCTCGCTGCTGCATGGGCAGGGCGCGATCGGCGGCGTCGTCGATATTCGCACCAAGGAGCCGAGCTTCGGCCCGACGCGCTTCGACGCTTTCGTGGCTGGCGGGAGCTTCGGGACAGTCAATCTCGGCGTCGGTGTCGGCGCGCAGCTTTCCGACGACATTGCGGCGCGGCTCGACGTCAGCCGCAGCCGCTCATCGGGCTTCGTGAAGAATGCGCCCTCCGATTCGCTCAATCTCACTGCGAGCATGCTGTGGAAGCCGCAGGAGAATTTCAGCATCAAGCTGGGTATGGATTTTCTCGACGACAATATGTCGCCCTATTACGGCACGCCCCTCGTCCCGCTGCCCTATGCGCGCTCGCCCATGACCGGGGTCGTCACCTCGTCGACGGGCCTCGCGCTCGATCAGGCGATTCGCTTCAATAATTACAATGTCGGCGACGCGCTGCTGGCGACCACGCAATTCATGCCGACGGCGCATGTCGTCTACAAGCCGACGAGCGAGATCACCTTCACCGACGACGCCTATTATTTCTTCGCCGATCGCAAATGGCAGAACGCCGAGACCTACACATTCCTCGGCCCGAACAATGGCAGAACGGACGCTCTCGGCAACCCCATTCCCGCCGGAACGATCGCCCGTGATCGCTTCTATGTCTATCACGATCAGCACAAGCTCGGGAACACGCTGACGATGACGGTCGATCGACCGATCCTGGGCCTCGACAATAAATTCCTGCTCGGCGCCGACGTCAATTCGACGCATTTCATCCGCGACCGCGGCTTTCCGAGCGCGTCGATCGCCGATTATGTCGACGCATGGAATCCGAATCAGGGCGCGTGGGGCCTCTATGCCGGCGAATGGCCGATCCGCCGCTCGCCGACGCGCATAGACGATTACGCCGCGCTCTTCGAGGACGTGCTCACTCTGCGCCCCGATCTGAAGCTCGTGACGGGCGCGCGCTATGAGTTCGAGCGATTGGACCGCGTCAACTACAATCAGAACGGCACATTCTCCAACACGACGAGCTTCCGGCGCAATTTCCACCCCTTCAATTTTCGCGTCGGCATGATCTACGACGTGACGAAGGATCTTTCGCTCTATGGGCAATATACGACGGCGAAAGACCCGATCGGCTCGGCGATCTATGTCGTCAATGCGGCGCAGAATTTTAATCTGAGCAGCTCACGCCAATATGAACTCGGTGCCAAGGCGTCATTCCAGGACGGCAAGGGCGAAGCGACTCTCGCTCTCTATGAAATTCATCGCGCCAATATTCTGACGCAGACGACGCAGAACTCGGCGAGCAGCATCGGCAGCCAAATGTCGCGCGGCGTCGAGGCCTCGGCGAACTTTCTCATAACGCCGCAATGGAAAGTCTCGGTCAACGCCGCCTATGCCTATGCGCGCTACGGCTTCTTCGTCGATCCGGCGACGCTGGTGATCGGCACGGGCAATCGGCCGCCGAATGTGCCGACCTGGACCGCCAATCTCTGGACCTCCTATTCCAACATCGCCGATCTTCCCTTCGACGCCGGCTTCGGCCTGCGCTTCGTCGACTCGCGCGCCGGCAACAAACGCCAACACGCTTTTTCTCGAAGGCTATGTGCTCGCCGATATCGGCCTCACCTATCATGTCACGCCGGGAGTCGACGCGACGTTCCGCGTCAATAATCTCTTCGACAAGACCTATGTGAACTGGGCGGAAGTGTCCTATCCGGGCGAGGTGATATTGGGCGCGCCGCGCAGCGTGACTTTCGGGCTCACGATGAAATTCTGAAGTCCGGGTTGCGACCGCGGGAGAACAGAACACGGCAAGGCGGTGGGCTATGGAAGCTCGCATCAGAGCTCACCGCCGAGTCTTGGCGGCGATATTGATCATTAGTCTCTGGGTAAAATACGACGCCGATGGCGATTTCCGCGGGCCGAGCCTCGGCGCGGGCGTTCAGGCGGTCGCGCGGCAGGGCGACAACAACAGCAGCTTCCGGCTGCCCGGCTATGCAATGGCGATGTATCGCTTCCAGCCGGCGCATCTGCCCATGATGAAAAATCTGAGCTTTCAATTGAACGTGCGCAATTTGCTCGACGAGATCTATTATACGGGCGCGACCAGTCGCAACGCCATCATACCCGGCGCGCCTCGGACGTTCATTTCCTCGATGCGGGCGGAGTTCTAGAAATACGAGAGGAAGAGATGCGGCAAATCACGACCGGGCTACAGCCCCTTTCTTCCGGCGCGGTCGACGCGCCGGCCACTTCGGCGCGAAGCGCCGCCGACACACGGACGCGCGCCGACGCGCGTCGCCTCTTCGTTTGGCTCCACCGCTGGGTCGGCCTCGTCACGGCGGGCTTCCTGATCCTGGTCGGGCTGACCGGGGCGCTGCTCGCCTTCTATGGGGAACTGAGCCATTGGATCGCCCCGGAGGCCTATCCGGGGCCGCATGGCGAGACGCTCCCGCCCGCCGCCCTCGCGCGCCGCGCCGAGAGCCTCGTTCCGCAGGGGCGCGCGGTCGCCGTCTATCTCGGCGGCAAATCCGGCGCGGCCCGCGTCACGATGCAGGCAAGCTCTCCGGCTCCTTCTATCGCATCAATTTCGATCTGCATCGCGCCGGCGGATTGTGGCTGTAGGCGATGCTGCTCGTGTTCGCCTGGTCCAGCGTCTTCTTCAATCTGAACAGCGTCTATGCCGGTGTGACCAAGCTCGTCTTCGACTACTCGCGCCCGCCCTGGGAATGGCCCGCGCAGCCGCCGCGCACGGACGCGCGCAAAATGCTGGAATGGGAGGAGGCGCAGGCCGTCGGCCAGCGGCTGATGGCCGATGAGGCGCGCGAGCGCGGCTTTTCCATCGAGCGCGCCGATGCGCTCTACTACAAGCCGGCCTAGGGCCTCAACCAATATCGCGTGCGGTCGAGCCGGGATATCGGCGAGCGTACTGCGACGACTTCCGTTCTCTTCGACGCCTATACGGGCGAGTTGGTGACGCTGAGCCTGCCGTCGGGGCTGCGCAGCGGCGACACCGTCACCAATTGGCTCACCGCCCTGCATATGGCGCGCGTCTTCGACCTACCCTATCGCATCTTCGTCTGCATCCTGGGGCTGGTCATCGCCATGCTCTCCGGGACGGGAGTGTATATCTGGTGGAAGAAGAGAGCGGCCAAGTCGGCGCCTTCCGGCCGGCGCAAGCCCTGCCCGGGCGAGCCGTAGCGGCGCGCACTCGACCTCCGATCGCGCGCCCCCGACGCCGCTGTGCGCTAACGCGTATCGCCTTGAAAGCGTCGAAGAATAATCGCACCGCCGCCGGCGCCTGAACGTCGGGATCGTGCCGAGCTGCCGAGCACGATCGTTATAAGTCCACGCCGAATGTTCAAGACCAAGGCGCCGGCCGGACTTAGTCTTTCAAGCAGGCGACCAGGAAAGCATCGCCAGAACGGCTCGTGCATTTCTCTGAATGAGGTGCACGATCAGCCGCAACGCGCCTCCGATCACGGCAGCCGAGGAGCCGAGAGCATGAGCTACTTCACCGCATCCGACGGCGTAGAAATTTTTTACAAGAGCTTCGGCGACGGCCAGCCGATCGTGTTCTCGCATGGCTGGCCGCTGACGGCCGACGCATGGGAAGGGCAAATGCTGTTCTTCGGCATGCGCGGCTATCGCGTCGTGGCGCACGACCGTCGCAGCCATGGCCGCTCCCAGCAGGTCTGGGACGGCAATACGATGGACCGCTACGCGGACGATCTCGCCGAGCTGCTCGAGCTCCTCGATCTGCGCGACGCCGTTCTCGTCGGGCATTCGACCGGCGGCGGCGAGGTCGCACGCTACGTCGGACGCCATGGCGTCGGTCGCGTCGCAAAAGCCGTGCTCGTCGGCGCCGTGCCGCCGATCATGCTCGCCTCGTCCTCCAATCCAGAAGGTCTGCCGATGGACGTGTTCGACAGCACGCGCGCTGGCGTCGCGAGCAATCGATCGCAATTCTTCAAGGATCTCGCCGTTCCTTTCTATGGCCATAACCGAGATGCCGCGAAGCGAAGCGCGGGGCTAGAGGACGCCTTCTGGCTGCAAGGAATGGAGGGCGGGCTGAAGGGGCTCTACGATTGCATCCGCGAGTTTTCTGAACTCGACTATTCGCCCGATCTCGCCAAGATGACGATCCCCACATTGTTCATCCATGGCGATGATGATCAGATCGTTCCCCTCGCGGCCTCGGCACGGAAGGCCGTTCGGCTGACGCCGCAGGGCGAGCTTCTGGTCTATCCCGGCGGATCGCACGGCCTCGCCCAAACCGACCCAGAGAAATTCAATCACGACGTGCTCGCGTTCATCAAGCGCTGACGCGCGAGGCGCCGCCCAAATCCGCAATCCACAATTGGAGAACGACATGACCGCTAAGCTCGAATTGCTGACGCCGCAGAACAGCCAGCTGATCTTCATCGACCACCAGCCGCAAATGGCCTTTGGGGTTCAGTCGATCGATCGGCAGGCGCTCAAGAACAACGCCGTAGCCCTCGCCAAATCGGCGAAGGTGTTTGCGATTCCGACGACGATCACCACCGTCGAGACGGAAAGCTTCTCCGGCCATACCTATCCAGAGCTGCTCGCCGTTTTCCCCGAGGCGCCGCTCCTCGAGCGCACCTCGATGAATTCCTGGGACGATAAGAAGGTCCGCGACGCGCTGGCCGCGAATGGACGTAAGAAGGTCGTCGTCTCGGGCCTGTGGACCGAGGTCTGCAACAATTCTTTCGCCTTCTGCGCCATGCTGGAAGGCGGCTATGAAATCTACATGGTCGCCGACGCTTCCGGCGGCACGTCGAAGGAAGCGCATGACTACGCCATGCAGCGCATGATTCAGGCGGGCGTCGTGCCCGTGACCTGGCAGCAGGTCCTGCTCGAATGGCAGCGCGACTGGGCGCGGCGCGAAAGCTATGACGCCGTCATGTCGATCGTGAAGGAGCATTCCGGCGCTTACGGCATGGGCGTCGATTACGCCTATACGATGGTGCACAAGGCGCCGGAGCGCGTCTCGCATGGTCCCACGCTCGCGCCCGTCCCGGCGGTCTAGCATGGACGCGCTCGGCGGCTCTGACGAGATCGCGGCAGAGCGTCTCAGCCGCGGCTTGCTGCTCACGCTCGCCGCGGCCACCGGGCTCGCGGTCGCCAATATTTATTACAACCAGCCGATGCTCAGCCTGATCGAGGCGTCGCTGGGCCCTGGCGCGGCGACGAGCGTTCCGGTGCTGACGCAGCTCGGCTATGCGTCGGGATTGTTCCTGCTCACGCCGCTCGGCGACGTCACGCGGCGCAAGCAGCTGATCGTCGCTGAATTCGTGCTGCTCGCGATCGCGCTGGTCTTGGCTGGCGCGGCGCCCGATGCGCTCACGCTGGCCATCGCTTCGGCGCTCGTCGGTTTCGCTGCGAGCGTCGCGCAGCAGCTCGTTCCACTCACAGCGGAGCTCGCGCAGCCACAGCGGCGGGGCGCCGCCATCGGCGCGGTGATGTCGGGACTATTGCTCGGCGTGCTGCTGAGCCGCACGCTCGCCGGCTTCGTCGCCGCACAATTCGGCTGGCGCACCATGTTCCTCGCCGCGTCTCCGACGATGCTGCTGGTGGCGCTCGCTCTCCAGGCCATTCTCCCCGATGTGCGCGGCGAGCTGCGCCTCCCCTATCCAGAGCTGATGGGCTCTCTGCGGCGCCTCTGGCGCGATCTGGCGGCGCTACGGCGCGCCGCGTTCACGCAAGCTTTCCTGTTCGCGGCTTTTTCCGCCTTTTGGACCGTGCTGGCGTTACGGCTCGCAGCGCCGCCTCTCGGGCTCGGAGCCGGCTCCGCCGGCTTGTTCGGCGTGGTCGGAACAATAGGCGTAATCGCCGCGCCGCTCGCCGGACGCCTAGCCGACGCGCGCGGACCGTCCACGATCGTTCGCCTGGGCGCGGCTCTCGCGCTGGCTTCCTGGGCGGGGATGGCTCTCTGGAGCGATCTTGCAGGACTCGTCGCCGGCGTTCTGGCGCTCGATCTGGCGATGCAGGCGGCGCTCGTGTCCAATCAGCATGTGATCTATGCGCTGCGCGCCGACGCGCGCGGACGGCTCAACACTCTGTTCATGACGACCATGTTCCTCGGCGGCGCGGGGGGCTCGTTCAGCGCGATGATCGCTTGGCGGCTCGGCGAATGGCCGGCGGTCGCCGTCTTGGGGATGGCGTTCAGCGCGGCGGCGCTCGCTATTCAGCTTCGCGCCCCGCCGCGCCCGTCACTCTCACGAGAAGCAGGAAGCGAAACGCGATGAGCTCTTATCTCCTATCCCTCGGCGCCGGACTTTTGATCGGCGTCATCTACAGCCTGCTCGGCGTCCGCTCCCCCGCGCCGCCGGTCGTCGCGCTCGTCGGGCTCGCCGGAATATTGCTCGGCGAGCAGATCGTTCCGATCGCCAAACGGATCGCCGATCGAGCCGAGCTCACTCGCTTCATTCGCCATGATTGCTCGCAGCATGTTCTGGGGCCGCTCCCCACGAATAGGGACCGCGACGGCTGACGCGGACGCGTCGATATCCATCAATGACAGGCTTGCGCCACCGGAGGCTCGAAATGAAAGCCAAGGACCTGATTATCGTCAACGCCGAGGTGACGACGCTCGATCGCGCCAATCCCGTCGCCCGCGCCGTCGCGATCCGTGACGGCAAATTTCTCGCCGTCGGCTCCGAGGCGGAGATACACGCGGCGGCGCCCGACGCGGATGTGATCGACGCAGGCGGCAGGCGGCTCGTGCCCGGCCTCATCGACAGCCATATTCACGTGATCCGCGGCGGGCTCAACTACAATATGGAGCTGCGCTGGGACGGTGTGCCGACTCTCGCCGATGCGATGGCGATGCTGAAGAAGCAGGCGGAAAACACGCCGCCGCCGCAATGGGTGCGCGTCGTCGGCGGCTTCACCGAACATCAGTTCGCCGAGAAGCGCCTGCCGACTCTGGACGAGATCAACGCCGCGGCGCCCGAGACGCCGGTATTCATTCTGCATCTCTATGATCGGGCCTTGCTGAATGCGGCGGCATTGCGCGTCGTCGGCTACACGAAGGACACGCCGAATCCGCCGGGCGGCGAGATCGTTCGTGACGCCGCCGGCAATCCGACCGGACTGCTGCTCGCTCGGCCCAACGCCATGATTCTCTATTCCACGCTGGCCAAGGGTCCGAAGCTGCCGCATGATTATCAGCTGAATTCCACCCGGCATTTCATGCGCGAGCTGAATTCGCTCGGCGTCACCAGCGTCATCGACGCCGGCGGCGGATTCCAGAATTATCCCGACGACTACCAGATCATCGAGACGCTGCATCGAGACGGCGAGCTGACGCTGCGCATCGCCTATAATCTCTTCACGCAAAAGCCGAGGGAGGAACTCGCCGATTTTGCGAATTGGTCGACGAAGGTGAAGCCGGGCGATGGCGACGATCTCTATCGCCACAATGGCGCCGGCGAGATGCTGGTCTATTCCGCGGCCGATTTCGAAGACTTCCGCGTCGAGCGTCCGGACATGCCCGCGAGCATGGAAGCCGATCTCGAGCCGGTCGTGCGCCTGCTCGCCGAACGCAAATGGCCTTGGCGGCTGCATGCGACCTATGACGAGACGATCGGCCGCGCGCTCGATGTATTCGAGAAGGTCGACAAAGATATTCCGCTCGCAGGCTTGAATTGGTTTTTCGACCATGCCGAGACAATCAGCGAGCGCAACATCGACCGCATAGCGGCGTTGGGCGGCGGCGTCGCCGTGCAGCATCGCATGGCGTTTCAGGGCGAATATTTCGTCGAGCGCTATGGCGCCAAAGCCGCGGAGGCGACGCCGCCGATTGCACGCATGATGGCGGCCGGCCTGAAGGTCGGCGCGGGCACCGATGCGACGCGCGTCGCCAGCTATAATCCATGGGTCTCGCTCTCCTGGCTCGTCACCGGCAGGACGCTCGGCGGCCTCACGCTCTATCCCGCGCGCAACCGTCTCGATCGCGAGACGGCGCTGCGCCTCTGGACCGAAGCCAATACTTGGTTCTCGAACGAAGAAGGCAAGAAGGGCCAAATCAAAGTGGGGCAGCTAGCCGATCTCGCGCTGCTGTCCGATGATTATTTCAAAGTCGCTGAAAGCGAGATCGTCAACATACGTTCCGTGCTGACGCTGCTCGGCGGCAAGATCGTTCACGGCGAAGGCGACTACGCCACGCTCGCGCCGGCGCTGCCGAAAGCCATGCCCGATTGGTCGCCCGTCGCCTCCTTCGGCGGCTATCGCCGCGCGCCCGACTCCACGCGGAGGCTGGCCTCCGCCTGCGGCTGCGTTTCCGCCTGCGCCGTACATGGGCACGACCATGCGGCCGCGCTCGTCTCGCAAGTTCCGACAGCCGATGCGCGGAGCTTTTGGGGCGCCTTCGGTTGCGGCTGCTGGGCGGTTTGAATGTCGATTCCGAAATTGGAGATAAATATGCGCCGAACCAAATTCCTCGTCGCGGCCGCCGCATTCGGCCTCAGCGCCGCCATCGCCACAGCGGCTCCCGCCGCCGCCCGGCCGCGCGCCGCGACCGACTTCGCCGTGGGACCGCAATATGACACGACTCATGTCTATGTCGCAGCGGCGGACTTCGACAAATTCGTCGCGAGCTTCGTCGCGACATTCGGCGGCGAGACCAGCAAGCAGGGCCAATTCCAGGTCACGCCCACATCCAGCCTCACCAAATCGCAGCTCGTGCTCACGCCTGCGGGCACGATTTCCGTGTTCGGCTTTCTCACGCCCGTTCCCTATCCTTTCGGGGCCGAGCGCACCGGCTATCTCGTCACCGACATAGACGCCGCGGTGAAGGCGGCGCGACGCAATGGGGCGATACGGCTGATCGAAACCTTCCCCGACCCCATCGGCCGCGACATCGTGGTGCAATGGCCGGGCGGCGTGAACATGCAGCTCTATTGGCATACGGCCAAGTCGAATTATGCGCCGCTGACGAGCATCCCCGAAAACCGCGTCTATCTCACCGCCGACGCCGCCGATGAGTTCATCCGTCGCTGGACCGGCTTCGCGCATGGACGCATCCTCTCCGACGAGAAGTCGGCGCCCGGGAGCGAAGTCGGTCAGCCGGACAAGACGATCCGCCGCGTCCGCATCGCCTCCGGCTATGGCAAGCTCGCGCTTCTGGTCTCCAACGGACAATTGCCCTGGCCGTGGGGCCGCGACCTCACCGGCTATGAGGTGAACGACCTTCGAGCGACGCTCGCCAAGGCGGAGGCCGCCGGGGCGAAAGTCGTCGTGCAACCTTATGACGCCGGCGATCGACACGCGGCGCTCGTCGAATTTCCAGGCGGCTATATCGCCGAAATCCATCAGGCGCGCGCGCGATGAGTGCGACCGCCAGGCCCATCGCGGCCATTCTCTCGTCGCGATGGACGAGCTTCCTCATTCGCCTGCTGCTCGTCGCGGCCTATCTGCTCGGTGGCGTGAGCAAGCTTTTGGATTGGCAAGGCGCCGTGGCGGAACAGGCGCATTTCGGACCGCATCCGCCCACCCTCTTCGCCGCGCTGACGATCGCGGTCGAGCTCATCGGTCCGGCGCTCATTCTTCTCGATCGATTGGCGTGGCTCGGAGCTGCGGCTCTCGGGATTTTCACCTTGCTCGCCGCTTTCATCGCGAACCCCTTCTGGACGATGCCGGGGCCGGAGCGCATAGCTGCGGCGAACGCCTTTTTCGAGCATCTCGGGCTCGTCGCGGGTTTCGCTCTCATCGCCATGCTCGACCTCGGCAAGCGCGACCGAAAGCCGCTCATGGGCGATCCCTCGCAGTCTCCGCTGCCATGGCTGCTCTTGTTGCTCTCGGTCACGACCGGCCTCGTCGATGCGATCAGCGTGCTCGGCCTCGGCAAGGTCTTCACCGCGAATATGACCGGCAATATCGTCTTCCTCGGCCTCGCCGCGACAGGGGCGCCTGCCTTCGAGCCGATTCCTTATCTCGTCGCCCTCTCCGCCTTTCTGCTAGGCGCTCTCGGCGCCGGACGCATCGGTCGCGCGCATGTGGGCCTGCCGCTGCGTCGCTGGCTGACCGCGGCCGCGATCATCGAGGCGCTTTTGATCTGGGCGAGCGCGGTCATGGCCTCCGGGGTCGAAGCCACGAGCCCGCGCTCGGCGATGACGATCTATGCGATCATCGCCTTCACCGCCATCGCAATGGGTTTTCGCAACGCGACCATTCGGCAGCTGAAGATTCCGGATCTGACCACGACCGTTCTGACCTTGACGCTGACCGGCCTCGCCGCGGATTCGCCGCTCGCCGGCGGCGCCAACGCCAATTGGCCGCGGCGCCTGGGCAGTGTCGCGGCAATCTTTCTCGGCGCGGGAATCGGCGCGTTTCTCGTCGTCCATAGCGGTCTCGCGGCGCCGCTGTTCCTGGCCGGAGCGCTGATCCTGCTTGGAACCATCCTCTGCGCGCTTCATCCCTCATCGAGCGAGCCGGCAAAGGGTTGACGAGGTTTTCTCGAGAATGAAATCCCGATCAAACGTCGCTCAGCCCTTCGACCGGCAAATCGGCTGCGCCGAGCGCGACGAAGCGATCGACCAGCCACGAGGCGGCCGGGCCTGGCGGAGCCTCGCGCCGCCAAATGCACGAAAAGCGATAGAGGCCGCCCGGATGATCCGGCATGGCGAGCCGCACCAATGCGCCCGACGCCAGATCGCTCGCGACCATATGCAAAGGCATGTTGCCCCAGCCGACTCCCTCGCGCAGCAGAGCGTGCTTGGCCCCGAGATCGGCGAGCCGCCATGTACGCGGACTGATCACCGCAAAATCACGTCCCTCGGTGAAGCGCGAGCGATCCGTGAGCACGAGCTGGGTATGCTCGCGCGCGGCGCCGGGCGGGATGCGCGCCATGCGCCCGAGCGGATGGTCTGGAGCCGCGACAGGCGCCAAGGCCGCCGATCCGGCCGCTATGCTCTCTATCCCCTCGACGCCGAGCGCGAGCGGCCCCGACACGCCGATCATCGCCGCGCCGCCCTGCACCATCGCCGTGACCGCGCCGAGCGCCTCCATATGCAGCCGCAGCTGCACCGTCGGGAAATGCTGCGCGAATTCCCGCAGCACGGCCCCGACCCGCTCGGTCGGCAGCATCACATCGACGGCGAGATCGACCTCCGCCTCCAGCCCCTCGAGCAGGCCTTTGACCTTGGCGCGCAAATCATCGACGCCGCGCGAAATCGCCCGCGCCTCGGCCAGCAACGCGCGCCCGGCCACAGTGAGCCGCGGCTTGCGCGTTCCCTCGCGCTCGAACAGCTCTATGCCGAGCTGCGCCTCGAGGTTCGCGATTCCATAGCTAATGACCGATACGGCGCGATTCAGCCGCCGCGCAGCGCCAGCGAAGCTGCCGGCGTCGACGATGGCTAGAAAAATGGTCAGCTGGTCGAGGCTGGGCGCGCCGGGATTGCTCACTTTTCAACTTTCTCGAATAGTTCGACCAAAATTATCCGACTGAACAGCAAGGCGCGCAACCCTTAAATCCGTCTCCATCGACAGCGACCGATCACGCGACAGGAGATTGCAAATGATCGAACTCAGACCTTTCGACAGCCTCGGCGGCGCCGATCACGGCTGGCTCGACGCCAAGCATCATTTCTCATTCGCCGGCTATCACGATCCCGAGCGGATGCATTGGGGCAATCTACGCGTTTGGAACGACGACACGATCGCGCCGCACTCCGGCTTTCCGACGCATCCGCATCGCGACATGGAGATCGTCACCTATGTCCGTGAGGGCGCGATCACGCATCAGGACAGTCTCGGCAACAAGGGCCGCACCGCGGCCGGCGATGTGCAGGTGATGAGCGCGGGCTCAGGGATCGCCCATTCCGAATATAATCTCGAGAACGAGACGACCCGGATCTTTCAGATCTGGATCCTGCCGACGACGCGCGGCGGCGCGCCTAGCTGGGGATCGCGGCCCTTTCCCAAGGGCGAGCGCTCGGGCCGTTTCGTCACTCTCGCTTCCGGCTTCGACAATGACGGCGACACGCTGCCGATCCGCGCCGATGCGCGCGTCGTCGCCGCGACTCTCAGAGCCGGCGAGACGGCGGAATACGCGCTCGGCCGCGAGCGCAAAGCCTATCTCGTGCCGGCGAGCGGCGCCGTGCGGATCGACGATCTGCGCGTGAACGCCCGCGACGGCGCCGCGATCAGCGATGTCGAAATCCTGCGCGTCACCGCGCTGGAGGACAGCGAGATCGTACTCGTCGACGCCGCGTGACCTCGGGACCGGCTCCCGGGCGCCGGCAGCCATTCAAATCGTGAAGAAAGGATCGAGACAATGACCAATGTTCGTAACGCGGATTATGCCGCTCTGCTGCTTCGTGTGACCCTCGGCGCGCTGTTTCTCGCGCATGGGCTGCTCAAAATTTTCGTATTCACATTGCCGGGAACGGCGAAATTTTTCGAGTCGCTCGGCTATCCATCGCTGCTCGCCTATGTCGTCGTGGCCGCTGAGATCGGCGGGGGCCTCGCATTGATCTTCGGCATTCTCACGCGCGTCGTGTCCCTCACGCTCATTCCTCTGATGATCGGCGCGCTGATCGTGCATCTGCCCAATGGCTGGCTGTTTTCCAACGCCAATGGCGGTTGGGAGTTTCCGGCGCTGTGGACGGCGCTCCTGATCGTGCAGGCTCTGCTCGGCCCCGGCGCTTTCGCCGTCAGGCTCCCGCAGGCAGAAGGACAGGCGCTCGGGAGCGCCGCGCGCGGCTGAAGCAACGAGCCGGCCACCCACGACAAAGAACGAGCAGGGTGCACAGAGCGCTCATCGACGCGCTCCCCACCCTGCTCGCAAACGACCTCCGCCGAACTGCTCTGAACGACTTTGCCAGGAGATGACCGATGCACGATCTCAAATCTCATGAGACGAACGATTCGGGCCAATCCTTCTGGTCCGCGTTCCGCCATCGTGCTTTCGCGATCATATGGACCGCGACGGTCGTCTCGAACATCGGAACCTGGATGTACAAACGCCGCATCCGGCTGGCTGATGACCGGCCTGGACGCGAGCCCGATGACAGTATCGCTGATCCAGGTCGCGTCGAGCCTGCCCATGTTTCTTTTCGCGCTACCGGCCGGGGCGCTCGCCGACATCGTCGACAGACGCCGCTTCCTCATCTATGCGGAAATTTCCGTCACCATCGTCGCCGCAGCGAGCGCCGTGCTCGTCAGGCTCGATATCATCACTCCTTTCCTCTTGCTGCTCTGCACCTTCCTCCTGAGCATCGGGGCAGCCCTCACCGCCCCCGCCTGGCAATCGATCGTTCCGCAATTGGTCCCTCGCCGTGATCTCCCCGCGGCCGTCGCGGGCAATGGCGTCGGCATCAACATCAGCCGCGCCATTGGTCCAGCCCTCGCGGGCGTCGTCATCGGCGCGTTCGGAAACGCGGCTCCGTTCTGGCTCAACGCCGCGAGCAATTTCGCCGTGATCGGCGCGCTCCTATGGTGGCGTCCGCCTGCGAACACCGAGCATGCGCTGCCGGCCGAACGGCTGATGAGCGCATTGATCATCGGATTTCGTCATGCCCGCTATAATCGGCCATTGAGGGCCACTTTGATGAGAGCGGCTTTCTTCTTCTTTTTCGCGAGCGCCTATTGGGCTCTCCTTCCGCTGATCGCGCGCAGCCAAATCGAGAGCGGCCCTGCCATCTATGGCATGCTTCTCGGCGCCATCGGTCTAGGCGCCGTCATCGGCGCGTTGGCGCTTCCGCGTCTGAGGCGAGCGCTCGACGCAGACGGGCTCGTCATTCTGGGCTCCTGCGGCACAGCGGCCACATTGGCGACGCTCGGACTCGCGCGCTCGCCGACGCCCGCCTTGGCCGCATGTGTTCTCGCTGGCTTCTCCTGGATCCTCGTGATCGCGACGCTCAATGTTTCAGCGCAGATCTCGCTGCCGGACTGGGTGAGGGGACGCGGACTCGCCATGTTCGCGACCGGTTTCTTTGGCGCGATGACCCTCGGCAGCGCAGTCTGGGGGCAAATAGCCACGATGCTCGATCTTTCGACGACGAATTACGTCGCAGCGGCAGGCCTTCTGTTCGGCATTCTCCCGAGCCGCCGATGGAAGCTGTCCGCAGGCGCCGGCACGGATCTCACTCCGTCCATGCATTGGCCGAACCCGGTGATCTCGATCAATGCGGAGGCGGATCGAGGCCCAGTCATGATCAGCGTCGAATATTCTGTCGACTCCCAGCATCGCGACGCCTTTTTGCAAGCTGTCCGCGAGCTCGGCGAAGGACGACGCCGCGACGGGGCCTATGCCTGGGATATTTTCGAAGATGTCGCCCAAGAGGGACGCTTCATCGAAATCTTCTACGTCGCTTCTTGGCTCGAGCATTTGCGGCAGCATCGTCGCGTGACGAACGCCGATCGCATCCTTCAGGAAATGGTTCGCCAATTCGGGGCCGACCAGGAGCCTAAAGTCACGCATCTCATCGCCGCATCCTCGAGCGCCTCCGGCTCCGAGCGGATCGCCTCATAGGTCGTTCACCACAGAAATTTGACTTCCGCGCCGAGATAATTGCCGTCATGTCCACCAGCGCGACGAATTGTGTCGCCTGCCGCAAAATGCACGCATTCGAGCGCTGCGGAAAGATTTGCCGTGACAGCCCAATCCACGCGCAATTGCTCATAGGCGCCGGTCCAGCGGCCCGGCGATCCGGCAGTGCCAGCGACGGCGATATTCGGAAACACATAGATCGCATCCGCTGTGGTTTCACGCCATTGCAGGCCGACGCCCGCGAGCACAGTCACCTTGTCGCTCGCCGCGAGAGTGAGGGACGGTTTGAGGTGAATGAGATTCGCATAGCCGGTGAATCCCGCCAGCGTGAAGTAATAGCCATTGGGAAACAGCGGATCGAAGGTCTCGATCCGTCCATCTCCCCTGCGCCGGTCCCCAGAGGCTGCATCCGCTTGAATTCCGATGCGCGGCCTCAGCGGCAGCATCGAGAAGCGATAGCCTGCGCGCGCCCCGACAGCCCATGCGCGAATGCTCTTGGCGCCGACGCTTCCCGACTGCGCCATTCCCTCGACATCCCAATCGAATCCGTCTTTTTCTCCAGCGAAGCGAATATCGAAAATATGTCGACGCTCGCTTCCCGAAGCGTCCAGATAGGAGGCGTTTCTATTGCCGTAAAAGGAATAATATGCGGAGAGCTCGTTCTGGCCGAAGACATGCCGTTCCAGGCGTAGCGTATGGAATTGAACATCTCTCGTCGATCTATCGTCGAAAGCCTGCTCCCGATAATATTGAACCGGGCGGCTCACGAAGCCGAGAACGCGCCACGGCTCAACCTCGAAATCGAGCCACGCCGCGTCGAACGCTTGCCTGACGTTCGGACCGTCGCGATTCGAGACGAAGCGCTGGAGATCGAAAGCGAACTCCTGACGACCGATGCGCGCCTTCAGCGCGCCATCGGGGAACGCATGGCCATATTCCAAAAAGGCCAAACGAAGATCGGGGGGATTCTGATCGGCCTTTCCGAGATTTTTCTTGTCGAAGGCGCGCGCGTCCTCGATTTGCGCAAAGATCCGCCAATCCTCATTCAAATGCAAATCGGCGTGCAGCTGAATGCGCTGAAGCAGATAGCTGTCGTTCCGATTGGTCTTGCCGACGCCGAAGGACGGCGCATTGGCGAGCTCGAATCGCTCACGCAGAGTCGCGCCGAAAGAGAGATAGAAGTTCGGATCACTCGGCGACAGCAGGATGAATTTGAGCTCGTCTCCGGGCTCTGTGCGGAGGCCGGGATCGACGAGCGCGGACCAATTCTCCTGCCAACGATTGGACATGAGCCGCGGTCGGCTCGGCGCGACGCTCGCGGCTTCATCCGCATGCGCGCCGCAAGCCGAGACGATCACGATCAACGCCAACGCGTTTCCACCGCCTCGCCACGACATGATGCTCACCCCCTACGCCGAACGCTCACTACGCGATCTCGAGCCATCGCCCGAGACATGCGATCAGCGGCGTGGTCTTGCCGACGCCAGCGACAGGCGCGCCGGCCGCGGTCGTCGATCTGGACCAAGTCATCATCGACCCTCACGATTTTTCGCGACGATCGAATACGCCGGCTGCTGCGAAGCGTCTTGCATGTTCGTATGCGCTATTTCACAATCGTCCCGTGACGTCCTACTATCGCACGCGCTGCCGCCAAACCTTCGGCGTCACTCCGACATCCCGGCTGAAAATTCGCGTGAAATGGCTTTGGTCGGAAAAGCCGCAGTGAAGCGCGATTTCCGACAAGGGGAGGTTCGTCGTGCGCAACAAGCGCTGCGCATTATCGATCCGCTGTTTCAGCAGCCATTGATAGGGGCTGATGCCCGTCGACTCGCGAAAAGCCCTGAAAAAATGGCTGCGCGACATGTTCAGCGCCTCAGCGATCGTGGCGATCGACGTCCCATCCTCCTCGTCGGTGGAGACGAGCATCTCCTTCGCCTTCCGGACCATCACGGAACCCAGCCCGCGATCGAAGCCCGTCGCTTCGCTTCGCCGATCGCCATGACGCTTCAACAGATGCGCGCCGATCGTCGTCGCCATCTGCTCGAGCAGGATCGGATCGAGGAGCTCCGGATCCTCGAGGAGTGGGAGAACAGCGTTTGCGAGGTGATATAAGGTCATGTCTCGCTTCGCGAGCTGGCGGGCCAGTCCGACATCTGGTGAAACGCCTGCGACTTTTTCTGCATCCCGCCAAAACTCCGGCATCAACTCGATGAGAAAGAAATCGAAGCTTCCGTCCATCTCCGCTTTGTAGTTCTCTTCGAAGTCTCGGAGATAGATGTCGCCACGATCGAATAGGCAATCATGCGCGGCTCGGCCTTCTCGGAGGCTGCGCCGGTGTCCGTCGGCCAGGGAAATCCCGATCAGAACGCCGCGATCCTGCGCCTGCGTGGCGACTTGCGCACGATGCCGCCCGCTGGCGGCCTTGCGGCGAAAAACCATATGGCCGGCGTCCAAAGCCTGATCCTTGCTCAGCTCGGTCAGCGAGCAGCCGAGAGAGTCCTTTATGGCGCCCGCTTTCGGGCTCGCGCCTTTTGCCGCTGCATCCATTTTCGTTTTCCTTCAGCGTGTTGCGGAAAGGATTCTGCGCCGTATTCGCCTCGATAGGCCCGCGGGCTCGACGGCCGGGAGACCATTCCCCGGTCCCGGGCGGAGACAATTATGTGTATTTAATTCATGTTACAAATCTGATTTTGTTAGTTTATGTTAGCCGGGCGAGGAGACGCGCGACATTGCGCTGAAGAGCCCGTCTCGGGGGATGTTATGGAGGGCATCTACAACTTCGGGGATTACCGGCTGGAAACGCGCTCCCGTCGCCTATCCCGCGGCGATCAGACCGTGCCGATCGGGGATCGGGCGCTCGACATCCTGCTTCTCTTGATCCGGACACCGGGTGAGACGGTCAAGCGAGCGGACATCGTCGCGGAGGTCTGGGGAGCATCGCAAATTTCGGACGGAGCGTTGAGATTTCAGATCAATGAATTGAGAAGCGCGCTGAAAGCGGATGGGGCTCGGCTGATCGGGACCGTCGCTCGAACCGGCTATTATTTCAGCGGAACGGTGAGCTTTCGCTCAGAGCCTCGGTTTGTCGAAAGTGCGATCGAGAGACCAACGCAGAGCGCGGAACGCGGAAAGCGCTTCGAAACGGGCGCGATCGTCGGTCGGGACGACACGATACGCGAAACCATCGATTCTCTCGGGCCGAATGTCTCCCTCACCATCACTGGGCCGGGCGGCATCGGCAAGACCACCGTTGCAAAATGCGCCGCGCGCGCGCTCCTTGCGGAGGGGCGTCCTGATCCGATCTGGCTCGACCTGTCGAGCGGATCGGAAGACGAAGATATTTGGCCCGCGCTCGCGCGGGAGCTCGGCGTCGGCGCGGGCGCGCAAAACCTCGCTCAGGCGGCGCTGTCCGCCCTGCCGAGGAACACGCCGCTGCTCGTTCTCGATTGCTGCGAGCATGTCATCGACAGCGTCGGGCGCTTCATTCGCGACATCCGAAGCATGGGTGTCGCGACGCCGATCCTCGCGACCTCGCGCGAGACTTTGCGTATTCGCGACGAGCGGGTCATTCGGCTCGCGCCGCTCGGTTTGCCCGGCGCGAACGAGCATCTCGATTTTGCGAGCGCCGGCGCCTATGGAGCTCTCGAGCTGTTCATTCGACGCGCGCGAGACATGGCGGGCGAATATACGCTCGCCGAGACTGATGTGGATGCGATCCGAAATATCGTTCGGCGTCTCGACGGCATTCCTCTCGCCATCGAGCTCGCGGTCGCGCATCTTTCCAGCTTCAGCCCGCAAGATCTCGATCGGCTCCTACAAAAGGATTTCGATCTCGTCAGTCTTCTGCCGCGCGACACGCCGGATAGGCATCAGACGCTCCGTAACATGATCGACTGGAGCTATGATCGGTTGGACGCACGCGATAAGACCGTGCTCGACCAATTGTCGATTTTCGTCGGCGGCGCAGACCTCGACGCCTGCCTGCGTGTGATCTCCGGAGAGGGCGTTTCCCAAAATGGATTGATCGAGGCGCTGGCGCGATTGGTCGAGAAATCGCTCGTGATACGAGAATGCGCAAGCGGGCGCGCGCTCTATCGGTTGTTGGACACGACGCGAGCGCATTGTCTGGCGAAGCTCCGCTTGCGCGGCGAGGAGGATCGCGTTCTTTCGCGTCTGACGCGCTATCTGGCGGCGCTCATCCGCGATCAGACGAGCGTCGAAGGGCATAAGCAGACGGTCGACCGATGGTTCGGTCCCGCCTGTCCCAATCTGGCCAATCTGCGCCTCGCAAAGGCTTGGGCTTTCGGCGCAGGCGGCGATCCGGCGCTGGCCGTCGAATTGGCGCAATATGCGGCGCCGCTGCTGATGCAGCTCTCCTTGTTGTCCGAATGCGAGAGCATGGCGCGCGACGCTCTCACCGATCGCGAGAAGGTCGATGCTCCGTCCGAGGTTTGGCAAGCGCTGAGCGCGTTTTTGGGGGCTGCGACTCTGGCGACAAAGGGGCCGACCGACGACGCGAAGGCCGCACTCGAAGCCGGCTCGAGCCGAGCGGCGACGCCGGCGAGCGCACGGATCGCGGCCTTGGCTGCGTCAGGCCTCTATTGGCTCTGGATGTATCGCGGCGAGCCGCTGCGCGCGCTTGGCTGCGCGGAGGCTTTGCGGCCGCAGGGCGACGCCGACCTAGGCGAGGACGACGATCTCGTGGCGGATAATTACGCCGCCATGGCGCATCAGGCGATGGGCCGCACCGCGGCGGCCGAACGAGAGCTCAGAGACGTGGTGGATCGCCAAGCGCGCGTCAGCCTCGGCCGCTTCATGCGCATCGGCAGCGATCCCGGCCTCATGTCGCAGATTTTTTTGATGAAGACACTCTGGCTGCAAGGACGTTTTCGAAGCGCGATCGACCTCTACGAACACATCCGCCCCGGCTTGTGTGCGCCAGAGCATGGGCTCTATCGCGCCTGGGCGCTGAACGAGGCGCTCGTTCCTCTCTATTGCGCCATGGGGGATTATGACGCTGCGCGCGCTGTGATCGAAGAGCTTGCCGTTTCAGCGCAAGGTCAGTCGATGCAGATCAGATGCGTCGCGGGGCTCGCGGCCGAAGCCGCTCTGGAAACCAAGGTCTCAGGCCGTGTGCGATCGGACTTGCCGCGGTTGCTGGGAACATTGCGGCGCAATCATTTCCATCTTCTTTTGCCGTGGCTCGAAGGCGTTCACGCCGAGGCCCGTCTCGCGGAAGGAGACCTCGATGCCTGTCGCGCCATTTTGATGGATGCGATCTTTTTCTGTGAAGCCAACCAGAATGGATGGTGGTTGCCAGAGCTCTCGTCGCTGATGGGGCAATTGGAGACGCGCTCGGCGAACGATGCGACGGCGACGGCTTGGTTCGAGAAGAGCCATTGCTTATCCACGTCGCAAGGCTCGCTCGCGCTCGCGATCAGAAATTTCCACCGCGTCAAGATTTGGAGCGATGCGCCGCTGGCTCTACGAAAGAAGGCAGATGAATGGGGCCACTGGCTGTCGGATCATTATCGCGACGACGGCGATCCAATGTTTTGGGTTCCGAAAGACTGAATGCGAAAGACGAGAAGCTAGAGGCCAAAGGCGGCCGCATGACACTCACCTTTCGGGTTTCGATCGTGGCTCTCCCGAACTTCTGTCTCTCAGTTACGGCGCAAGCAAGTCGCTCGAGACAAACGCAGACGATTATTGTCAGAAATCGTGGAACAGCCAAAAAGGCGGAGTCCCCACGCTCCCGCTACTTCGCGCCTAGCTTTCAAAAGAGGCGCGTTTCAAAAGGCTCTTAAGCGCTTCTGGATCGAATTTAAGGGAATGCACAACTCTACCAAGGTCGCGTGGATGCGCCGTCGGAAGCTCAACGTGCGGCATTCGACGTTGACCGCGCGGCGGCCGAGCGTAATGTTGGGTTGCTGTCGTATCGAGCTTATGCCCCATGAGCGCGGCGACCTCGTCGGGAGCGAATACCGCCTTTGCGGCCGCCGCGAACATGTGCCGCGTCGTATAGAGCGCGGGGTGCTTTTTTCTATTCCAGATTCGGCGGCTGACACAATAGAGCCGATCGCCGAGCGCATTGTAAAATTTTTCCCATATGGGGCACGGTCACCGCCCACAGTTCCTGCAAGGCTGCTGTCGACAATCGCGAGCCATCGACGAATGGCCATTAGGGATGCGCCGCAGGTTTCATGCGCGAAGACCAGCCGCCGAAAGTCGCCATGGGCGCGGACCTCGTCTTCCTTGGCATTCTTGACAACCAAAACCGATACGGCGGCCCCCGGAAACGTCACGAGACGAACGCGGGCCCATTCGCAGGGCCGCAAGCCGGTTGCTCGACCGGCTTCCAAATAGGCGAGCAGCGGCGTGTCATAAACCGAGTTTCCTGCAAGCCCGCGCTTCAGGCTATCGAGCAATTTGTCCCACTCCGAATCGAGAAGTCGCTTGAGGACATGCGACGACGTCGCCGGCGACAAGGCCTTGCGGGCGGCAATAGTCTCCGGATCCGATTTGCCGTAGAGCGACTTCAATAGGTCTTTTCGCGTCTCTTCATCGAGATCGAGAGCGGTCTTGCAATGATGGTCGATCGCACAACGATACTGTCGCCATGAGGCGCTCCGCAGACTCGCGCGTCGGTCGGAGAGCCAACGAACAATGGCTTCGAGGGCGATAGGCGCATCGGCGTCCTGCATCACCTCTCTGGCAGCCATGCAGCTGAGCAAGCGGAACCGTTCAGCATAGCGGACGCTGGTTTCGGGCGTCGTCATGTGCGGCGCCCTCCCGCCAATTTGGATACGTTGCCGTTACAAGGATCCGAAGACGCCGCATGAGAACGAAAAAGGACCGGGACTTTCCGGAGCGCCGAGTCACTTCGAAACAAAAAGAGTCGAGGCGAGCCGACCCGAGCCACCCCCCTTGCTGAGTAACTTTGATACGTAATTTCAAACATATATGCTCGACAGAGAAGCCCGCCGCGGGTCATAGCGCGACCTCCAGCTCCCAGTGCCCAGCTTCATCCTGTCCGGCGCGCCAATCCTCAAAACATAATGGGCGCCATGCCGCCGAGAGCGCAGCCTATCCCGCGGGCGCGGATCGGGGGCGTCGCTCGGACGCCGCCGTCAGACTATAGCGGTAGCGACGCCGGCCGACCGCTCAACGGACGAGCATGAGGTCGCCGCAGCAAATCTATTTTCCGGCGCCATGAGCGCGGCGGAGCGCCGTCGCTCACGGATAGGAGAAGTCGAAGGTCTCCGTGAAACCGTCCGGCAGGCTGAAGAAGGAATTCACCGATGTGGCCGCCGTCTCGAGAATGATGCTGGATGCATTCACGAAATGCAGCGTATCGCTGCCGCTGACCGTGAATGTCGTCGGGACGCCATTCCCCGACACCGAGCCGGACCAGTTCACATTCTCGTTGATCGCAAAATTATACATATTGGTCTGAGCCGCCGCGCCGCTCTGCGGATAATAGGAGACCGTCGCGCCGATCACGCCGTTGATGGTCGCGGACGCCTGTCCGGCCGTATAATTGATGCTCTCGGCGTTCACCGTCAGCGCGATCAGAAAATAGCCGTGTCCGGGGAAGGTCGCCTGCATCGTTATGGTCGCATTGGCGCCGGAAACGCTCGTCGAGACGAATGTCGGCGCCACGCAGCCCCACACGCAGAATCCATTCGCGAATAGCGCGCCCGCCACGCCGCTCGCGGGATTGGACGGATCGATCGGGATTCCAGACGACGGCGTTCCATCGCCCGTTGTCGGATGATGAGCGGCCGCGTTCTGCGCCGCGACGACCGCGGCGATCGTTTGCTGCGTTTGCGTCGCGATCGCCTGATTATTCGTCTGCGCACGGCTCTGCGCAATTCCAGCGCCGCCCCAATGCGCGCCGATCGCCCCCAGTCCGGCCCAGGGCGTGCGATCTGGCTCGCGTATATTGCCGAGGCGCGCGAAGGCCTGCGCGTCGCTCGGCAGAGAGCCGAGGCTCGCGCCTCCCGTCTGCCCCGGCAGGCTGGCGAATTGCTGGTCGAATCCTTCTATGGCGCCCTCGCCCGCCGGCGCGGGATCGGAGACATCTCCGCCACCCGAGCCGATGACCACGCCATAGCCCGGACGTGTCAGGCGCAATCTCCGACCCGTCGCCGTGACGATGGTTGCGACGCCGTTCAGCAAGACGATCTCGTCGCAGCCGCCCGCCTGCGCCATGGCGCCGCAATCGGCGCCGCCGACGCGCACGAGCACCATGCCGCCGCGCACGCCGATCGTCGCAGAAGGCGTCTTGATCTCCATGCCGACGCCGTGACTGACCTCGCCGCCGATGAAGCGCAGCGCGCCTTTGGTGATGGAGAGACTCTGCTTTCCGCCCCCCGCCGCCGAATCATAGACGAAACGATCGATGGTCACCGAGCTGTTCGCGCCGATTCCGAGCGTCGATTTGTCGAGAAAGACGATTTGCGCTCGCCCCTCCGTCTTGGTGTCGATGCGCTCGCGATCGACGACTCCCGCGCCGAGCGTCAGCCCTTTGGCCGCGCCGCCGGGCGGAGTTCCCTGCGCCGCCGGATTGACGGCGCCGACATTGCCGACCACTTCCGCGCGAACATTCGCGGCACCTAATCCAATGAGCGCGAGGAACGCGACGCTCGGCAGATTTCGCATAGCCTTCCCCATCGTCAAAATTTCGCCGTCGGCCCGAACGTCAGTGACACATTGTGCATTTTGAAGCTCGAAATATTCGAATCGTTGCGTAGAAATTCGAGATGGCCGGAAACGCCCAATTGCGCGGTGATCGGCGCATCCAGAGCGAGGCCATAGGTCCAGGCGTCGTCGCGCCTCATGCGCGAGGGATCGAGCGCCGGATTGGCGATGTCGAAGGCGATCTGCCGGAAACGCGCATAGGGCGCGAAGGTCCATCGCCGCGGCATCTCCGAGAGCGGCGGATCGACCTCGAAACGCAACATCGCCTGCAGATCGAACTGATCGGAAGCCTGCGCCGCGACATAGGCCGCAGCGCGCGAATAAGCGCCGCGCCCTTCGAGCCGAACATGGTCGAAAATGCGCAGGCTGACGCCGAGCGAGCCGGTGAACACATCGCCGCTCGCGATCGTCGCCACTGTCTGCGCGCTGCTTCCCGGACCAGAGCCCGAATTGACCCAGAGCCGCGACCATTCGAAGCCCGGCTCAAGCGACAGCCGATCGCCGATCATCTGCCGGAAGCCGACGCCGGCGCCGCCGGTGTTGAGATAATTCAGATTGCCGACGAGCGAAGCCGAGCCCGAGACATGAGGCCGAACAGAGAGGCCGGGCGCGATTTCGCTCAGGCCGAATCGCGGCCCGACGGACAGCGAAAACAAGGCGACGTTATATTGCGACAGCGCGAATTGCTGCGTCGCATAGGCCAGTCCGCGCGTCTCCAGCACATCGCCGCGTTGATTCTGGAAATCATAGTCATGCGCGATTTGCGCCTGCTCGAATGCGTTGACGTCCGATTGGCGTCCCGTCACGCCGCCGAAGGTCTGCACGCCGCCGACGTCATAGAGACCGCCCGACGGCAAATAGGCGGCGTTGGATTGCGTCCGCACGCCGATCTGCAGATTTCCCGAGAAGCGGCTGGCCCGCGTCTGTCTTTCGATATCGGGAATCTGCGCCTCGATCTGCGCTTTCTGCGTCGCGTCGAGATCGGCGGATTTCAACGCCGCGCGCAGATTGAACGCGGCGCTCTGATAAGCGCCGATGCGCGCATAGAGAAAACCGAGCTCCTTACGCGCGCGGCCGAGCGAAGGATTATACATGAGCAATCGCTCGAGCGCGCCGATCGCGGCTTCGTCATGCAGCTCCGTCGCCAGCCGAATATAGGCGTAGGTCTGCTCGTAATCCGTCGGATGCGTGCGGACATGAGCCGCGAGCCGGTCCAATTCGGAACGCGCCGCCTGCACTGTCTCCGCCTGCGCCGAAGCGGCCACAAGGCCGACGATCAACGCTACTACGCTGATTTTATACTGTCTCACGAGCCCGCCCCGACGCGCAAAATGTCACTGATCGTCCAATTTATATCTAAAGCTTTACTCAAATGCGTCTTTTTTGGGACCTCGTCAAGAGGCTCGACCGTGACCGTATCGCGCCGCCACCGCCGGCGCGATCGTCGAATGACGATCCGACTCGCGGCCGGCGATCGCGATCGCGCCCGCCATTCGTCGCGCGCGACATGCAACCGACAATTGCGCGCACGAAGCGCGTCGATATGTCGAATACAATCGACGACGCGATTTCCCGACCGGGTTGACATCGAGCTCGAGCCGAACGATTAATCAAATATTGATACGGTCAAGCTTCGCGGGGGCGGGCGATGTTCAATTTGAAGCGTTACGGCGCTGCTGTGTTTGCGCGCGCTCATGTCGCCGCCGCGACTTTGCTCGCGATGGCGAATGGGTGTGCGCCGGCTTCCGCCGGCTCGATCCAGCAGCCAGGACTCATGGCCGGCCTGCCGGAAGGCTGGGCGCCGGAGCCGGGTCTCTATGGCGTCATGGCCTTCAATTCCGGCGCGGACGAAAAGTTCAACTCGACGGTCGGCGTGCCCGCCTTTCTCAACTTCTCCACGCCGCTCGAAGTCGCCGGCGCGCGCGTGCAATTGAAGACCGTGCCGCTCGTCGTCGCCAACGTCAACATGCAGGGCCTGCATCGAATCGGCACTTACAATTCCTATGTCGGCACGTGGTTCTCGTGGTTTCTCGGCCATGGCGTCAATGTGGCGATCGGCGAAGGCGCATGGATATCGACGGGCTCCCCGCTGACGCGCGCGCTCGGCACAGATTTCACGGCTTTCCAGCAAAATCTCGCAATTACCTATCTGCGAGACAATTGGAACATCACCCTCAACAGCTTCTATGCGACGGGGCACACCAACGCTTTCGCGAGCTCGCCGCAGACGCTGAATTTCGATTTGACGGCGATCAAGCGCGACGGCCGCGCCGAATGGGGCTTGATCGCCTTCAGCGAAGTCGACCTCGACAAGCCTGCGATCGGCTATATGAACCGCCAGAGCTCGGTCGCGATCGGCGCCCTCTACGGCTATCTGATCGGCAATCAGATCAGCGCGCAAATCAAGCTGTCGCACACATTCTACGCGAAGAATACGGCGCGCGACACAAGGCTCGGCATTCAGTTCATCATCCCGATCTACACGCCGGCCGCGCCTGTGCCCTCCAATTCCGCAGAGGCGCTCGCGGCGCGCTAGTTCAACGTCAAATCAAGCTCGGACGAGCGGGAGAATTCGATGGAAATCCGGACCGTTCTCGCGGGAGCCATCCTATCGGCGAGCGCCATGGTCGGCGCCACGGCGAGTGAAGACGCGCACGGCGGATCGTCGCTCGATCGCGAGCTGCGCGCCTTCATAGCCCAAAACCATCTCACCGGCGACGCCGTCGACAGCCGCAAGCTGCCGATCCCTCCGCTGTCCGATCCGCTGCCGCGGCTCGGCAAGCTCTTGTTCTGGTCGAAAGGCATGAGCCCGGGGAAAGATGTGGCCTGCGTGACCTGCCATCATCCGATGCTCGGATTCGGCGACGCAATGCCGCTGCCGGTCGGCGTCGGCGCCAATAATCCGGACATGCTCGGTCCCGGCCGCAAGCGCGTCGACAAGCCCGGCATGTTCCCGCCTTTCGGAACCGGCGATTCGGCGATGCCGCGCAATTCGCCGACGCTGATCGGCCTCGCCTTCTGGGATCAGTCGATCACCTGGGACGGCACTGTGTTCAGCACCACCGGCACGCCGGGCATGAGCGGCGTCGACGGCCGCATCGTCGCGCCGGTCGATTCGCCGCCCGTGCGCGGGATGTTCAATAATTTCATGCTGCCGCGGCAAGAATACATCTCCTACGAGGAAAAATTCAAAGCCGGAATGCCGATCAGCTCGGGGCATGGAATGTTCCCGACCGCGGTCAACGCCGCCATGCGCGGCAAGGCCTATGGCGCGGCCGGAAGTCCACAGACTCCGGGCGCCACCGACCTCGAGGTTCGCCAGAAGCTCGCCGCGCGCTTCGGCGGCTATGGCGATCCGAACGATCAATTCGCCAAAAACGAATGGCTGCCGCTGTTCCGCGCCGGCTTCAAAGACTATCAATCGCCGCCCGAGCAGCTGGTGACAGCCAATAATATTTCGATCGCCCTGGCCGACTACGAGCGGACCATGACTTTCACCCATACGCCCTGGCGCGCCTATGTGCGCGGCGACAGCCATGCGATCAGCGAATCGGCCAAGCGCGGCGCGCGGCTGTTCTTCGCGACGGCCGAGCAAGGCGGCGCCGATTGCGCCTCCTGCCATTCCGGCGATTTCTTCAGCGACGAGAAATATTGGGTGCTCGCCGTGCCGCAGATCGGCCGCGGAAAGACCGACCTCGATACGATCGAGGACGGCATCGACGATTGGGGCCGCGCGCATGTCACCGGCCATCGCGACGACAAATACGCCTATCGCACGCCGACGCTTCTCGGCGTCGAGGTGACGGCGCCCTTCGGCCATAGCGGCGTGTTCAATACGCTCGAGGACGTCGTCCGGCATCATCTCAATGTCGAGCGCTCGCTCGCCGGCTTCGATTACAAGACGATCCCCGCGTCCGGCGGGCCAATCAACTCGAAATTCGCCAAGGATCACACGCAAAACGCGCTCGACATGCTTCGCTCGCAGCGCGAGGCCCGACTGCCCGGCGTCATTCGCGACGTCGAATTGACCGATGGTCAGGTCGCCGACATCGTGAATTTCCTGAAGGCGCTGACCGATCCCTGCCTGAAGAGCGATAAATGCCTCGCGCAGTGGATTCCGAATGCGAGCGATCCTGACCCAGATGGCCTGCGGCTATGCGCGGTCGACCAGCGCGGCCGTGAGTTCCTGCCCGGCTCGTGCCGCAAGTCGAGCGCTCGGCGCTGATCCAGATGCGGCGTTTGCTCATGGAGCAAACGCCGCATTTTTGGGTAGTCTATGATTTGGCCGGCTGACGAGCATGACCCGGCCGCGCGGGGGGACAAGTGCTTTCGCAAACATCCGAACGCTCCATGCGGAGCGTCAGAGTTGTCCTATTGCTCGCTTGGGGCGCGCTCATCGTCGCCCTGTTCTACGATCCGCTGACCGCCTGGCTCACTCTGCCCGATTCGGGCAGTCCGTTTCGGATCGGCGACGACCCCGTCGTCATTCAGGGCGTCCCTCGCTATTCGACGCCCTATTCGATGACCAACCGCATTTTCTGGACGATAGCGGTGCCGCTCGTCCCCTTTTCGATCATGCTGCTCGGACATGAGTTCTGGCGTCGCGTCTGCCCGCTCTCGCACGCCAGCCAATTCGCCCGCACTTTCGGCTTCGAGCGCAAGCTGCCCAATCTGAACCGCAAGACGGGACGCGTCGAACGCGTCTTGGCGCTATTGCCCTCACAATCCTGGCTGCGCCGCAATCATCTTTATTTCCAGCTCGGATTTTTGACAGTCGGCGTTTCTGGACGCATCCTCTTTTATAATTCGAGCCATGTCGCCCTCGCGGCGGCCTTTATTTTCATCATCTCTTTCGCCATTTTCGTCGGCTTCGTCTATGGCGGCAAGAGCTGGTGCAATTACTTCTGCCCCACGGCGGTCGTGCAGCAAATCTACACGGGCCCCGGCGGCCTCTTCGACTCGAAGCCGCATATCGAGCGGGTGGCGGTCAAACAATCTTCCTGCCGCGCCTCGACCGCTTCGGCCGACCGCAGCATTTGCGTCGGCTGCACGACGAATTGCCCGGATATCGATCTCGAGAATAACTATTGGAAGACTGTCGACCTCGACCAGAAGCGGAACGTCTATTATCTGTTTTTCGGCCTCGTATTTGGATTCTACACATATTATTTCATCTATTCCGGCACTTGGGACTATTATATGAGCGGTTTTTGGACGCATGAGAGCGATCCGTTCGGCGCGCTTTTGAAACCCGGCCTCTATTTCGACGGCCACAGCATTCCGGTTCCCAAGCTCGTCGCCGCGCCTGTCTATATCGTCCTCTGCATGGTCCTCTCATTCGCGCTGTTCCTCGGCTTGGAGCGTCTCTACGAGCGCTGCAGCTCGGCGCGCGGCCTCGCGCTCTCCAAGACGCAGCGTCGGCACCATATGCTGACGATTTCCGGCTTCGCGAGCTTCACCCTGTTCTACGCTTTCGCCGGCCGGCCGAATATTTTGCTGATGCCGTCCATCGCCGTAAAGCTCATCGATCTTGCCATCGCCGCGACCTCGGTGGCCTGGCTGATCAGTTCACTGGCGCGCAACGCCGATCTCTATCGGCACGAGAGTCTCGGTCACGCCCTGCGGTTGGAGCTGAAACGCATGGGCTTTCGATCGGAAGAGTTTCTAGACGGACGCTCGCTCGATCAGCTTTCCGCCGACGAAATCTATGTGCTCGCCAAAACGCTGCCGAATTTCTCCGTCGACCAGAAGCGCAACGCCTATCGCGCCATTCTCGCCGACACGCTCGCGACGGGACAGACTCGCTCGTCGGAGAGCCTGAAGCTGCTGCGCGACCTGCGCGTGCAGTTGGGCCTCTCGGATTCCGATCACGACGCCATCGCCCATGCGCTCGGCGTCGAGGATCCCTCGCTCTTCAACTCCGATCTCGCGCGCACTGTCGAAGAACATGCGCGACGGAGAAATTATCGCGAATTCGTGATCGATCTCGTCCAGAAGGGCCTTGCGGCCGGCGTCGCGCCGAAAGCGTGGCTGGCGCGGACGGAGACGCTCGCCTCGATCCGCCAGATGCGCAACTGGTTCAACATTTCGGACGAAGAGCATGGCGAGATCGTCGGCGAAGCGACCAATGATCAAAAGCGTTCGACCGAACGCATAGAGGCGCTCGTCCATTCGCTGAAGTGGACCGAATCCGCTCGCTTCACGCTCTCGCACGAAAATCGGCCCGAAGCCTCGCTGATCGCAAAGACCATCGTCAAATGGCAGGCTCAGCTCGTCCGCGAGATCGTTCATCTCGCCGCGACTCTGGAAGACGCCGCCCGCGCCGCCGAGCTCGTACGCCCGATCGCGCTGATATTGGGAACCGAAGGCAACTCCGCGCTCCTCGAGACGATCGACGCCGCGCCGGCGGCGCTGCGCGACGCTGTTCACAGCGCCAGAACCCAGGCCTCCTCCGCGTCTTATTTCGAGATCATCGAAATGTCGCGGCCTGCCGATGTCGTGTTTCGCAGCTTTCTCGACGATCGCGACGCGCTCGTGCGCGCGCTCGCTGTCTCGGCGCTCGCGACGGAATCCGCCGAGGGAGCCGCGCTCGCCCGCGAAATCTTCGGCCATGGCGAGGCGCTGCCGCCGCTCGCCGAGGAGATCGTCGCCAGCGCCAAGCATGGCGAGCGCTCGCCCATGGTCACGATCATGGCGGAACTCCTCGTCTCATCCGTCTTCTCGCGCGTCGATCTGTCCGTGCTCGCGGAAATCGCGCGCCGCTCGTCGATCGAGATCCACCCCGAGGGAGCGCAAATCTGTCGCTACGGAGAGAGTTCCGACGGCATGTTCGTGCTGGTTCGCGGCGAAACGATCGCCTGGGTCGCCGGCGAGAACGGCCGCGAGATCATCGGTCGCGGCGGCGCCGGAACCGTGTTCGGCGAACTCGGCGTCATCAGCGGCCGGCCGAGATCGGCTTTCGTCGAAGTGGCGAGCGAGGAGGCCTGCGTCGTCGCCATACCGCGCAGCGCAGTCGACGATTTGCTCGGACGGGACGCGAGCGCGGTCCAGAGCATATTGAAAACCGTCACCGGCTATCTGCTCGACAATATGGCCGCCGCATCGGCCAAAGCGAAACAGGAATTGCAGACATCATGACCGCCCTCGCCGGATTTCGATCATGACAGGAACGAAAGACAATTCCCGGGCGCTCGTCGAGCTGCCCATGCTGCTTTTCCTGAGGATCGCCGATGGCGACGGCGCGATGTCGGCGCAGGAGATGGAGCGATTCGACGCTCTGCTCCGCGCGCCGGACTGGTGCCGCTCGCCGCTATTACGACAGTCTCTGGCGCTCACCGAGAAAGAAAAAGGCGCGCTGTGGCGTCGTTATGTCGACGGCGATCTCTCCGTCGATTCCGGCGCCGTCGCGACGGCGCTGGACAGCGTTCTCGGCGCGCTCGCGAGCGATCAGCAGGCGCTCGTCGAACAGGATCTGCTGTCCTTCTCGCGTCGAATTCTCGAAGCCGCCGATCGTCACGCCGGGTGGTTCAAGAGCGATGCGAAAGCCCATGCATCGTTCGATGCGCTGGACGAGCTGATTCGTCGCCCTTCCGCGCGCGGGCGCGCCGCCGCGCTGCATCGAATGTCCAAGACCCGCCCCGCGCCGACCGACAGCGACGGCGCGCTCCATTTGGCGCTCGCGGGCGAAGAGGCGTTTTGGCGCGGCGGCAAGCTGCCGTTGAGATGCATCCGCGCGATCGACGAGACGCATGACGTCAAAACCTTCGACTTCGTCTGCGAGCCGCGGAAGTTCTTCTGCTACGAGCCAGGCCAGTTTCTCACGCTGGAGCTGCCGATCGACGGCCGGATCGTGCGGCGCAGCTATACGATCTCATCGTCGCCGTCGCGGCCGCATATTCTCTCCGTCACCGTCAAGCGGGTCGAGAATGGCCTCGTCTCCAATTGGCTTCACGATCATCTGCATCCGGGCATGACGCTGTCGGCCGATGGCCCCTATGGGAAATTCACCTGTGTCGACGGCGCCGCGGGTCCCTATCTCTTCATTTCCGGCGGCAGCGGCGTCACGCCGGTCATGGCGATGGCGCGCTGGCTCTTGGACACGACCGCGGACGCAGATATTCGTTTCGTGCATTTCGCGCGCCGTCCGGAGGATTTCGTCTATGAAAGCGAGCTTCGGCTGCTCGAATCTCGCTTCCCCAATTTCAGATGCGGCTTCGCCTGCTCGCGCGCGACGCCCGATGAGTGGAGCGGCGCTCTCGGCCGCTTCTCCGTCGAGCTGCTGTCGCAGCTCGCGCCCGATATGATGTCGCGGTCCGTCTATCTTTGTGGTCCCGATGGCTTCACCGAAAGCGTGCGCGCCGGCCTGGCGGAGGCGGGCTACGACATGGCGCGTTTTGCGCAGGAGAGTTTCGGCGGCGCGCCGAGCCCCGCCGCGGCGTCGCCGAAGCCGATCGATGCGCCCAGCGCCAAAATCGTCTTTTCGGCGAGCGGCAAGGAGATCGCGTGCACGAGCGGCGATTACGTGCTCGACATTGCGCTCGCCAATGGAATCGAAGCCGCCTACTCATGCCGCGCCGGCCAATGCGGCGTCTGTAAAACGACGGCGCTCGAAGGAAGAGCCGTCCATGACTGTTCGGACGGGCTCACGGAGGACGATGTCGCTGTCGGCTTGATCCTCGCCTGCCGCGCGCGACCCGAGGGAAAATTGATCGTCGACCTCTGATCGAGAGGCGAGCCTTCGGACTCGCTCTTTCAAAACCCTCGAGTTCGATGAAGCGGACCGCTCGTGTTTTCGAGCGAGATGGGAAGCGGCTCGCATTCGCCGCGACAGGCGCACAGTGGGATAGCGCCGGCTCCCGGAGTCGCGTTCGAAATCGCGCAGGCACGATCGCGAACTCAATTCGGCGTTGCGCCGAGGCGTTGCGGAAAAGCCACACATACGGGCAATAACTACGGAAACACGCGGGAAACAGAATTTCAGACTTAAGCTGCAGCATTGACTCCCGTAATCTCGACAGTCGTTCGGGGCGCGGATCGACATTGCATCGATCCGTCGGAACGGGGGTGGATAATGAAGAAAATTTCTCTTGTCTCGTTGATGGCGCTCACATTGTCCGCAAATGCGGGATTCGCGGCGGAACCGTCATTGGGCAAAGGCAGGCTCGACAATGCGACGCCGCCTGCGCCCGCCACTGCCCCGCCGCCGCCGGCGCCCATGGGGGTTTTCGGCGCCGATATGCCGCCGCCCGAGAAGCTCGTGCTCTCGATCACGCCGAATTTCGCGAATTTGTCGGGCATGAGGATCGGCACGCGCAACGTCTCGAACGAATATATCGTCAACAATGTCCCGTTCTTCCTCAATCCGACGCGGACAGTGCGCATCGTTCCGCAGAATATCGCAGCCAAGACGCAAGTGGTCGGCCTCGCCTATGGCGTGACCAAGGACTTCTCGCTGGTCTTCACCGGGGGCATGGGCGAGAAAAACCTGGAGCCGCTGACGTTCAGCGGCGCCGCCGGCGTTCAGCAGCGCGGTAGAAGCTATGTGGGGACGGTCAGCCTGGTCGACTTCTCCCTCTCGGGCATTTATCGCGTCTATCAGGACGACATCCACCGCATCCAGATCAATCTGGGCTTCTCTTTCCCGACCGGCAGCAATCATGCGACCTTCAACGGCCTGCTGCTGCCGGACGGCTCGCGCGCCCTGGTCCGCGCGTTTTACGGAATGCAGCCGGGCACGGGAACCTTCGACATCATGCCGGGCGTCGTCTACGCTGGCCATCTCGACAAATGGTCCTGGGGCCTCTCCTACCGCGGACGCCACCCGCTGGCCGCCAATCCGCAGGGCTACATGTGGGGAAATCTGCATGAGTTCAACGGCTGGGCGGGCTACACCTGGATTCCGGGCCTGACGACGACATTTCGCGCGCTCGCCTCCGTGCAGGGACGCATCGCCGGCTTCGATCCGGAGATTCGCGGAATCGCCGCGCCGACCAATCCGCTCTTCTACGGCGGAACGCGCGTCGAGCTCTTCGGCGGCTGGACCGTCAGCGGAAAATTCATCGGCTTCGACAATCTGACGCTCGCCGCGGAAGCCGGCCTTCCGGTCCATCAGGATCTCAATGGTCCGCAGATCATGAAGAACTGGCAGGCGGGCATGTCGCTTCGTCTCAAGATTTGAGCGCGCGCGTACGGGCGCTCTCGTGAAAAAGTTTTCCTTCGATCGGCGCCGACAGTGTAACTTCGATCTCCGATGGACGTATAAATTGCGGGCGAGCTCGGGCTTCCGAACTCGCAGAATCGCTTTTTCGAGCGATCGAATGTCCAAGGAGACCAGAATGAAGACCAATATCGTTTCAGGCGTCTCGATTGCCGCCGCGGCGGTCGCCCTCGCGGTGAGCGGCGCCGCCGTCGCTCCGGCGCTCGCCAAAAAGGCTCCCGTTCATTGCGCGGGCATCAATTCCTGCAAGGGCGAGAGCGCGTGCAAGACCGCGAGCAGCGCCTGCAAGGGTCAGAACAGCTGCAAGGGCCAGGGCTGGCTGCCGGCGAAATCCGCCAAGGCCTGCAAAGCCAAGGGCGGCACGGTCGCCGAAATGTGATCGCTTCGGCGCGGGCGGCCGTCGCGCGCGCCCGCGCCACTTTCGATCATTTCACGAATGACGCTCGCGGTCAGGGGGATCGACATGAGCATTCCGTCGTCGCTCGGTTTCGGACTCGGGCTTCGAACGATCTATTATCCCGACATTCTGGAGCATGAGCCCAACGTCGATTGGTTCGAGATCATTTCCGAGAACTATATGATTCCGGGCGGACGGCCGCTCGCTATTCTCGAGCGCATTCGCGCCGACTACCCGATCGTCATGCATGGCGTCTCCATGTCGCTCGCTTCGAGCGATCCGCTCGATTACGCCTATCTCAGAGAGCTGAAATCGCTCGCCGAACGGATCGAGCCCGCATGGATATCCGATCATCTCGCCTGGACCGGGGTTCACGGGGCCAATCTGCACGACCTCTTGCCCATTCCCTATACGCGAGAGGCCTTGGACCATGTCGTCGATCGCATCCGACGCGTGCAGGATTTTCTCGGTCGTCGGCTCCTCGTCGAAAATGCGTCGACCTATGCGACCTTCCAGGATTCCGAAATGGAGGAATGGGAGTTCGTGACGGAAATGGCGGAACGCGCCGACTGCCTGCTCCTGCTCGATGTGAACAATATATTCGTGTCCGGCTTCAATCATGGATTCGACGCAGAGAGCTTCATCGAATCGATCCCGGTCGCGCGCGTGGCGCAATTGCATCTGGCCGGCCATAGCAGCTACGAAACGCATAAGATCGATACGCATGATCAGCCCGTCTGCGAAGAGGTGTGGCGGCTCTATGAGCGGACGCGCCTGCGCTTCGGCGACATCTCGGCCATGATCGAGCGCGACGACAATTATCCGCCTTTCGACGAGTTGCTCGCAGAATTGGAGCATATGCGCGAAATCGCGCGGACGGCCGACGATGTCCGCTCGCGGAGCGCGGCATGACCTTGCGTGAGATCCAGGAGCGATTTCAGACGAGCGTGCTCGCGGGGCTCGCATCTGGACAGGCCGCTATTCTCGACTCGCTGCGAGATCCTCCGCGCACGGATCGCACAACCTTGTTCGCCGTCTATGTGGACGCCTATCGCCTCCGCCTCGCCGAATTCGTCTCGACCGATTTCGCCGTGCTGCGCGACTATATGGGAGATGAGGCCTTCGGCTCGCTGGTCGAGCAATATATCGCCACAGGGCCGTCGCATCATCACAATGCGCGCTGGTATGCGTCGCGTCTGCCCGAATTCATGCGCGAGAGCGCGCAATGGCGCAGCGACAGGGCGGCCTGCGATCTCGCTCTGTTCGAAAAAAGTCTCGCGGATGCGTTCGACTCGGTCGACGTTCCTGCGCTCGCCATCGACGCGCTCGCCGCCGCCGAGCCGGACGACTGGCCGAGACTGGTCTTCGAGTTTCATCCGAGCGTCGCGGTTCTGGACCTCGCGAAAGGCGTCGCCCGCCTCTACAGCGCTCTTTCCGACGGCGGCGAGGCCGAGCGCGCCGATCCCGATGACGATGAGACCATTCTTCTCTGGCGCAGAGACGACGAGCCCGTCTATCGTGAAATCGCCGCGGACGAGCGTCTCGCGCTCATAGAGGCGAGAGCCGGAAAGAGCTTCGGCGATATTTGCACGCTTCTCGAATTTCAGAACAATGACGAGACGCTGCTGCAGCGCGCCGCCGGCTTTCTCGCGCAATGGTTCGCGGACGGCATAGTGACGAAAATTTCGCTGTCCACATGACGCGCCCGCGCGCCGATTACGCGCGCGCGCATCGCCGCGGCAGGAGATGATCGAGCGATAGGACGCCGGGTCCACGCGCGACAATGAGCAGCAAGCACGTCGCCCAAACGCCATGCGTCGGCCAGGCGTCCGGGTAGACGAAGATTTCGATCACCAGCGTCATGGCGAGAAGCGCCGCGGCCGAGAGCCGGCTCGCGAGGCCGAGAATGAGCAGAGCCGGAAAGACATGCTCCGCGACCGCAGCGAGATGCGCCGCGACTGTGGGATCGAGCAGCGGCAGCTTGTAATCTTCCTTGAAGAGATAAATGGCGTTTTCCGAGACGCGCCACCCCTCGACCTTCGTCTGTCCCGATTGCCAGAAGACCGCCGCCGGGAAAATGCGCGCGCCGAGCGCGATCACGGAATAGGGAATTCGTTCGAGCTCGCCGATCACGCGTTGCGTGAGGACGCAGAGCGAGAATCCCGTCGGCGCATTGGCGGAATCATTCATGTGTCACCTCTGAATGCCGTGAAAAATCCTGATGCGAGCGCTTCGACGAGCACCGCCGCGAGATCGAATGCCGGCTGCTCGGCAGTCGCCGCGCTCACCGCTTCGCCGAATTCGGCGCCCGCCGCGAGGCGCCGGAGAAAAATCGCTCCGCCCGGCGCGAGACGGCGAGTCTCGACGCGCAGGCACGGACGCGTCACGAGAGCGTCTTCGGCCGCCCAATGATCGAGCGTCCCGGCCTCCGCTTCGCCGGCGTTCATCGACCATATCGTCACCATCGGGTGATCGGACCGCAGCACAAAGGCGGATGGGTGAATGTCGAAAGTGAGCTCCGCCAGACGATCGGGAGACACCAGAGCCAGCGATTGCGGCGACAGCGGCTCGACATCGGCCGCGTGATAGGCGCGCACGCGCGCATCCTCGAGGCGCGCCACATCGGAGAGATAGGGCAGCTCCTTCGCCGGCGGAAAGCTCGCGACGAAATCCGGGAAGTCTTCGCCATATTCGAGCAGCGCCGCGGACGTCGGCGGACGCCGCAAGACGAACTCGCGCGCCATCGCTGCGAAAAACGCCTCTCCCACGAGACGTTCGACGGCGGGAAAGCGCGTCGCCAGAGCGCGAACGAGTCCGCCGATCACGCTGTTGCGATAAACGTCGAAGCGATCGCCGATCGCGCCCTTCTCGCAAATGAGGGACGAGGGCGCAGCGAGGCTCGTGTCGAGCAGCGCGGCTGCGAATTGCGCCTGCGCTCTGTCCCACATGCCGCCGGCCTCTGTCACGCCGCCCGCCGCGAGACGCCGTCGAGCGCGGATTGCGCTCGTCGCGCCTCATGAGCGAGCGCGGCCCATTCGGGCGTTTCATTGTCCCATTCGATCAGCGTCGCGACGGGCCCCGTCCGCGAGAGCGTCTGCTCGTACAGCGCCCATACGGCCTCGACGACAGGCGCGCAATGGGCGTCGAGCAGAAATCGCTCTCCAGCCGCGTCGCGCGTCTCGAAATGGCCGGCGAGATGGATTTCGCGCACATGAGCGAAAGCGAAACGCGCCAGCTGCTCCGCAGCGTCGAAGCCCTTGTTCGTCGCCGTCACATAGATGTTCTCGACGTCGAGAAGCAATCCGCAGCCGCTGCGGACCGCAATTTCGCCGAGAAACTCCGGCTCCGAAATCTCCGACTGCGCGAAGGACAAATAGGTCGCAGGATTTTCCAGCAGAATCTGCCTCCCAAGGAAGCTCTGAACCGCGTCGACTTTCTCGATCACCCGCTTCAGCGTGTCGCGATCATAAGGCAAAGGCAGAAGGTCGTTGAAATAGACGCCGCCATACGTCGACCAGGCCAGATGTTCGGAAACGCTCGCTGGCTCATAGCGGTCGCAAAGCTCCCGCAGCCGTTCCAATTGCCGCTTGTCGATCGGCTCGCTCGAGCCGATCGACAGGCCGACGCCATGGATCGACAACGGATGATCCTGCCGAAGACGACCGAGCGAGCGATGCGGCGGCCCGCCCGCGCCCATATAGTTTTCGGCGTGAATCTCGAAGAAGCCGATAGAGGACGGATCTGCGAGTATCGCGTCGAAATGCGCCGGCTTGAAGCCGACGCCCGCGCGGGCGGGGAGAAGCGACGAAAAAGTCGAGGCGATTTCGTCCATGCTCCTCTCCGCGCCATCTCGCCGCTCGATCGTAAACGTCCGTCAAAAAAATCAGGTCCGCCGCTTGAGCGCTTCCAGCGAGCCATTGCCGAACGGCGTCTTTATCGATGCGCAAGTTCCACGCGGAACATATTTCCAGGCGTTGCCTTGATAGTCGATCTTGGACGATCCCGCGCAGGTCGTCCCGGGGCCGGCGGCGCAGTCGTTCTGGCCCTTGAGGGCGACTCCGTAGCACTTTTCCTTGCCGTCTTCCTCGGCGGGAGCGGCGGAAGACAAAAGAGTGAGCGCAGTCGTGAGCGATCCGACCAAAGCGAGATTGAAAGAACGACGGTCCATCTTATTTGCTCCTCAAAGGCGCCGAATGCCGGCCTGCAAATCCCTATACGTTCGATTTGCGGGATTGTTACGGGCTCTCTATTCCCGGTGCAAGGCGCCGGAAAAACTCCCCAGCGACTTCGGCGGCGACGAACGAAGCGGGCGATGCGGCCGCCGGCGACGATAGGCGCGCCGCGCATCATTCGCGACCCGCTCGATGCGCGCTCGAGAGTTCCGCTCGCGCCTCGATATGATGCGCGGCGCCGATCGTCGTCAGCGACGCCGAGGCCGCGCGAATCCGCAAATGGGGATGGCGCTCCGCCTCCCGACGGGCCCGAAGGCAGGGCAACGAATCCGGGTTAACAACCCGTTGACGTTCCACCGTCATGGCCGGGCTTGTCCCGGCCATCCACGCCGAGACGTTCCGCAATGCTTCATCAAAGCGGATTTGTTCTGCCTGTGTTCGCAGTTCTCCGCGATGTCGCGGCGTGGATGCCCGCGACAAGCGTGGGCATGACGCGGCTGTTAACCAATTGGAAACCTGAATTCGGAGCCCTGGGCCCGAAGGCGCGGTTCTTGACAGGGCGGGCGCGGCCGGCGCATCTGTCGCCCGCTTCCGGCGCGCCCGGATCGTTCCAGCCCGAGACATTGGAATTCATGCTCGCGACGCGCGCCCCCGCCAAGATCAATCTGACGCTGCATATTCTCGGCCGGCGCGCCGACGGCTATCACGAGCTCGAGAGCGTCGTCGCTTTTTCCGGCGCCGGCGACATTCTGCGGCTGGAGCCGGGCGACGACCTCTCCCTCGCCGTCGACGGCCCCACCGCCGCCGCGGCCGGCCCAATGGGCGATAATCTCGTGCTGCGCGCCGCCCAGCGCCTCACCGAGCGCGTCCCCGGCCTGCGTCTCGGCGCCTTTCATCTCACCAAATATCTGCCGGTCGCGGCCGGCATAGGCGGCGGCTCCTCGGACGCCGCCGCGGCGCTTCGCCTGCTCGCCCGCGCCAATGATCTTTCCCTCGACGATCTGCGCCTGCTGGAGGCCGCCCGCGCCACCGGCTCCGACGTGCCGGTCTGCCTTTCTCCGCGCGCGCGCTTCATGCTCGGCCGGGGCGAGACGATCGGCGAGCCCCTCGGCCTGCCGCCGCTGCCGGCCGTGCTGATCAATCCCGGCGCGCCGGTCGAGACGCGCGGCGTCTTCGCCCGCCTCGGCCTCTCCCCGGGCGAGCGGACCGGCGCAGCTCCGCATCCCGATATCACGGCGGCGCTCGGCGCCGAGGGGATAGCGGCGGTGCTGCGCCGCGGCCGCAACGATATGGAAGACGCCGCCTGCGTCGAGGCGCCGGTCATCGTCGATGCGCTCGCCGTGCTGTCGGCCGCCAAGGGCTGCCGGCTGGCGCGAATGTCCGGCTCCGGCGCGACCTGCTTCGCTCTGTTCTCGACCCGTCAGGCGGCCGCCCGCGCCGCGGCGGTGATCCGCCGCCAGCACAGCGGCTGGTGGGTCAAAACCGCGGCGCTGCGATGACCCGCCCGCCAGCCAAGGATCGCGGCCGCCGCCCGCCGCCGCTGCGCCATCCGACGAAGGAGGAGACCCAATTTCGCCGCCCGGCGGCGGATGTCGTCGTGCTCTATGGCGCCCATGCGGTGCGCGAGGCGCTGATCGCCGGACGGCGCAAATTGCTGGCGCTCTATGCGACGGAAAACGCCGCCGAGCGCATCGCGCCGCTGGCCGCCGCCGCCGGCCTCACGCCGAAGATCGTGGACCCGCGCGCGCTGTCGCAACGGCTCGGCGAGGAGAGCGTCCATCAAGGGCTGATGCTGGAAGCGCGCCCGCTGCCGGAGGCGGATATCGCCGACATAGAGCAAAAGAGCGGACTCGTCCTCGTGCTCGATCAAGTGACCGACCCGCACAATGTCGGCGCGATTCTGCGCACGGCGGCCGCCTTCGCGGTCGATGCGCTGATCGTGACCGAGCGCCACAGCCCGGATTTCACCGGCGTGCTCGCCAAGGCCGCCTCCGGCGCGCTCGAGCATGTGACGATCGTCTCCGTCGTCAATCTCGCCCGCGCGCTCGAGCAATTGGCGGAGCGCGATTTTTTGATCGTCGGCCTCGATTCGGAGGGTCCGCAGCCGCTGGAGGCGAGCCCTTTGCGCAAGCCGCTGGCGCTGGTTCTGGGCGCCGAAGGCAAGGGCCTGCGCCGTCTGACGCGCGAGCGCTGCGATATTCTCGCGCGGCTCGACATGCCGGGGCCGATCAAGAGCCTCAATGTCTCCAACGCCTGCGCCGCCGCTCTGATGGCGCTGCGACTTCGCCTGGGCTGAGGCGAAACGCCTCCGCTTGCCGCGCGGCCCGCCGGTTCGATGTAAGGGGCGGATCGAATTCGCGAAGGAGGAGACGCCATGCGCAAGCTCGCGCTCGTTTCGACGAGCCTCGTTCTGATCCTCGGCGGCGCCGCCATCGCCGAGCAGCAGATGACGCAGCGCGGCCGCACCTCCGGCCCCGCCGTCGGACAAAATGTGACGCCGAGCACGGTGACGCAGAAATCCGTGGAAGGACGCTCGAGCTTCATCGACGAGAACAAAGGCTTCGCCCTCGATGCGAGCGCCCTCGCCGCCGGCGCGCCGGGCGTCGAAGGCAAGCCGGGCGCGCAGAGCGGCCCCGCCCCGCGCGGCCGCGGCGGGACCTCGAAATTCGTGTATTAGCCGCCACGCTCCACGGCGCTGGCGGCTTCGGCGAGCCACAGCACGAAACGCTTCGCCATCGGATAGCTCTCCGAATGCGGATCGATGAAGGCGACATGGCGCGGACCGGGCGCGACGATCTGCGGGAAAGGCGCGGCGAGCGATCCTTCCGCGGTTTTTCCCATTGTCAGCTCGATCGGCCCGACAGCGACGCCCTGCCCGTTGAGAATCGCCATCAGCGCCGTGTGGAAATGGCCGAAACGACGCACGCGCCATTTTTGCAAGGGCGGCAGTCGCGCGACCTCGAGCCATCGCTCGGTCTCGCCGGGCCGGGTGTCGCTGACGGCGAATGTCTCGCCGAGGAGCGCAGCGACGCCGCGCGCGGCGAGCGTATCCGCATGGCGACGCGTCGTCAGCAGAGTGAGCGTCTCTTGCAGCACGGAAGAGGACTCCCAATTGCCGATCTGCTCGGAGCCGCGCATGATCGCGACATCGAAAAAGGCGAGAGCGGGATCTTCTCCGGTCTGACGCGTCTGCACATGCACATCCACATCGGGATGCAGCGCATAGAATTGCTCGAGCCGCGGCACCAGCCAATGCATCGCGAAAGTCGCATGGGCGAAGACTTTGAGACGCCGGCGCGCCGTCGCGACGCGTCCCATGGCCGCATCCATGCGCTCGAAACTATCGGTGATGACGGCGACGAATTCACGCGTTTCGTCGAGCGGCCGCAGACGTCCGCGATCACGCTCGAACAAGGCGCGCCCGAGCCAATCCTCCAGCGCGGCGATCTGCCGGCTCACCGCGCCATGGGTGACGCCGAGCTCCCTGGCGGCGCTGGAGACGCCGTCGAGCCGCACCACGGCCTCGAGCGTCTGCAGCATTTTCAGCGGTAGCGGCTTGCGCGCCATCTCGTGTCACTCACTCTCTCATAGGCCGTATCACGTGATGAACATCCTGCGGATGCGACGCTTTTGTGAAGCATATCGGCTCCGCTCACAGGGGCTGTGAGATTTATTCGTTTCGAGATGACCTCCCCGCCTGATAGATGAACCAGCGCCGAAGCGAAGTCGCAAACGCAGCGACGAGAGAATGCGGGGCGCGAAAATGACATCCGAAATCACCATCAACGGAAGGCGCTACGCCGCGCCCTCCGAGCCGACCGTCGTCGTCTGCATCGACGGATGCGAGCAGGAATACATCAATCAGGCGATCCGCGCCGGCCTCGCGCCTTTCTTCGCCGGCCTCGGCGAGCGCGGCGCCGTGCTCACCGCCGATTGCGTGATGCCCTCCTTCACCAATCCCAATAATCTCTCCATCGTGACCGGCGCGCCGCCGAGCGTTCACGGCATATGCGGCAATTATTTCTTCGATCCCGAGCAGGGCGTCGAAGTCTTGATGAATGACGCGAAATATCTTCGCGCGCCGACGATTCTCGCGGAGTTTTCCAAGGCCGGCCGCAAGGTCGCGACGGTGACGGCGAAGGACAAGCTCAGCGCGCTGCTCGGCAGCGGGCTCGAGGGCGTTCGCTTCTCCGCAGAAAAGGCCGATGAGGCGACGCTCGCGCAAAACGGCGTCGATGATCTTCTGGCCAAAGTCGGTCTTCCGCTTCCCGCCGTCTATAGCGCGGAATTGTCGGAATTCGTTCTCGCCGCCGGCGTCTGGCTGATGAAGACGATGCGGCCCGACATCATGTATCTCTCGACGACGGATTATGTGCAGCACAAGCATGCGCCCGGAACGCCCGTCGCCAACGCCTTCTGTGCGATGCTCGACAAATATCTCACGCAGCTCGACGCGATGGGCGCTGTCATCGGAGTGACCGCCGATCACGGCATGAACGCCAAGACGGATTCGATCGGCCGTCCCAATATCGTCTTTCTGCAAGACGTGCTGGACATGCGCTTCGGCGCCGGGACATGCCGCGTGATCCTGCCGATCACCGATCCTTATGTCGTGCATCACGGCGCGCTCGGCTCCTATGCGACCGTCTCGGCGCCCGCGTCCTTGCTCGCGGAAGTGACGCAATGCGTCGCCGCGCTCGAAGGCGTCGATCATGTGCTCGACAATCGAACCGCCTGCGCGCGTTTCGAATTGCCCAATGATCGCGTCGGCGATCTCGTCGTGCTGGCCAAGCGTCTCTTCGCGCTCGGAACATCCGCGACGAGCCACGACCTCAGCGGATTGACCGCGCCGCTGCGCTCGCATGGCGGCCTCTCGGAGCAGCAGGTTCCGCTGCTCCTCAATCGTCCCGTCAGACGCGAGAGCAATGCGCGCCTGCGGAATTTCGACGTCTTCGCGCTCGCGCTCAACCGCGCGATCTGACGCGCGCGACATTCACGATCTTTTCTCTCGCAACAGGACGAACGACCATGCGTAACGCCTGCAGCATTTTCATCATCTCGATCGCCGCCATCTCCTCTCTCGACGCCGCGCGCGCCGAGACGTCGCTCTCTGGAACGGGCTCCGCATTCGCCGCGCCCATCTACACGCGCTGGGCGCAGGAGGCGAAGCCGAGCGTCGGCGTCCAAGTGAATTATCAGGCGACAGGCTCCGGCGTCGGCCAGAAGCAGGCCGCCGCGGGAACCGTCGATTTCGGCGCCTCTGATGTCGCCATGGACGCAAAGCGCATAGAGGAAGCCGATCTTCTGCAATTTCCGACCGTCGTCGGCGGCCTCGACGTCATCGTCAACATTCCCGGCGTCGGCGCCAATGCGCTGAAGCTCGACGGACCGGTCATCGCCGACATCTATCTCGGCGCCATCACGCGCTGGAACGATCCGCGCATCGTCGCGCTCAATCATGGCCTCGCGCTTCCCGATCTGCTGATCATCCCGATCCATCATTCCAACGCCTCGGGAACGACCTTCGCGCTGTCGCGCTATCTCTCCAAGGTGAGCGAGACGTGGAAAACGCGCATGGGCGTCGCGCTGACTCTGGAATGGCCCAGCGGCGTCGGCGTGCATGGCAGCGCCGGGACGGCGGGCGAGGTTCCGCGCACACTGGGCTCGATCGGCTATGCCGAGAATTCCTATGTGACGACCAATCATCTCGCGCCGGCGAAGCTGCTCAATCGCGCCGGCAAATATGTCGCGCCCAGTGAAGAGAGCTTCGCCGCCGCGGCGGCCAATGCGGATTGGGCGGCCGCTGATAATTTCGCCGTCGATCTCACCAATATGCCGGGCGAGAAAAGCTGGCCGCTGGTGACGGCGACCTTCGTGCTGGCGCCCAAAGCGCCGGCCAAGGCGGAGCGGACGGCCGCGCTGCTGAAATTCTTCGATTGGGCTTTCGCTCATGGCGACAAGGCGGCCAAAGCCCTGCAATATGTTCCGCTGCCCCATGCGGTGAAGGATCAGATCAGAGCCGCCTGGCGTCAGAAAGCGGCGTTCCGTTCTGCGCGCGACTGACGATCCCCTGGGTTTGTCTCAACTCCGGCGCATCGGCTCACGACCGGCGCGCCGCGAGGGGTTCGCAGCCGCCGCAGCAGCCAGCCGCGCACGACATCGGTGCGCCGCTCGAACAGGAACCAGACGGCGGCCGCATAGATCAGCGCGACCGCCATGAGAATGGCCATCTGCCCGAGGACGGCGAGGCCGGGCTGGCTCCGCGCCGGCGCGAGCAGCCAGAACCACAGCATCAGCAGCAGCGGAAAATGCACGGCGTAGAGCGTGTATGAGATTTCCGAGACGCCATGCGCCGCCGCGCCATAGAGCCCGCCGATGGGCCGAAAGGCGGCGAGATCGCGCAGCCAGAAAGCGATGGCGCAGCCGAGCGCTATATCGCCGAGAACAGTGCGCGACATATGCGAGACGCCGAGCGCCGCGAGCGTCGCCAGAGCGCCGGCGAGCGCACGCGCGAGCGAGGGACGCGCCGGATTATCCGCGGCGAGCGCCCCGGCGAGCCAGGGAAGCCCGAGCAGAGCCAATTCGACCGGCAGCAGAGCCAGCGCCAGCGCGCCCGCCGCCGCGCAGAGCGCGCGCATGATCGGCGCGCGATGGAAAAAAGCGAAGGCCAGCAGCGGAAAGACGAGATAGTAAAAGGCCTCGTTGGCGAGGCTCCACAAAGGCCGGTTGGAGCCGAAGACCGGCGTCTCGATCGTCTGCAAGAACAACAGATTGCCGAGGAGCGTCACCAGCGAATGGGTGGCCGGCTCGCGCGCCGTGGGGCCGCTCTCGAGGATCGCCGCCAAAGCGCCCTGATAAGCGCCGGCCGGCCCCAGCAGGGCGCCCAGCGCGTCCCAAAGCGCCGTCAGCGCCAGGGCCGGAACCAGCACGGTCCACAGGCGTGAGAGTCGCGCGACGCCATAATCGGCCCAGGAAAAACGCCCCGCCCGCATCGCCGCCAAAGTCGAGCCGCCGACGAGAAAGCCGCTGAGCGCGAAAAAGGCGATGACGCATTCATGGCCGAGGCCGCCGAGCGCGAACAGCAATTTGTCGAAGAGCCCATGCCGCGCCGCCTCGGCATAGGGGACGACGAGCAGCGCCCGCAAATGGCTGATCACCACGCCGAGCGCGCAGAGGCCGCGCAGCATGTCGAGATGCTGGAGACGAGGTTTTCGGGAGAGGTCCATTCTGATCCGCCGAGGGGTGCGGCCCCATTCGATTCGGCGTCTTCGAGACCAGAGAATTACGCCCGCATTAGGGCTCCGAGCGCCGCCCGGACGGCGCAGAGCGGAAGCGTCAGCCTATGTCAGGGGGAGGTCTTTGGTGGAGCCAGACGGAATCGAACCGACGACCTCTTCAATGCCATTGAAGCGCTCTCCCAACTGAGCTATGGCCCCACTTTTGTCGCCGCCCTCTCTGGGGGTGAGGGCGGGGCGAAGCGGCGTCACCGCCGCAGCGCGAGGGCTGTATAGTTCAGCAGGGCGCGCGCCGCAAGCCCGGTTTCGACGTTTCTGTGTCAGAGAATGAAACGGCTCAAATCCCGGTTCTTGGCGAGGTCGCCTATGTGCTTTTCCACATAATCGCCGTCGATCGTCACCGTCTCGCCGGCGCGGTCGGAGGCGGAGAAGCTCACCTCGTCCAGCACGCGCTCCATCACCGTCTGCAGGCGGCGCGCGCCTATGTTCTCGACCGTAGAATTCACCTGAACGGCGACGCGGGCGATGGCGTCCACCGCCGACGGCGCGATCTCCAGCGCGACGCCTTCCGTGGCCATGAGCGCCACATATTGCTTGGTGAGGCAGGCCTCGGTCTCGGTGAGGATGCGGCGGAAATCCTCCTCGTCCAGCGAGGCGAGTTCCACACGAATCGGCAGGCGGCCCTGCAGCTCCGGCAGAAGATCGGATGGCTTGGCGACATGGAAGGCCCCGGAGGCGATGAACAGCACATGGTCGGTCTTCACCGGCCCGTGCTTGGTCGCGACCGTGGTGCCCTCGATCAGCGGTAGCAGGTCGCGCTGCACGCCCTCGCGCGAGACATCGGCCCCGCCCCTGCCCTCGCGGGCGCAAATCTTGTCCATCTCGTCGAGGAAGACGATCCCATTATTCTCGACCTCGGAAATCGCCTCGCGGACGCTCTCCTCCTGATCGATGAGCTTGTCGCTCTCCTCGGCGAGCAGCGGGCCATGGGCCTCCCTCACAAGCATTTTTCGGCGCTTCGGCCGGCCCTGAAACGCCTTGCCGAAAATATCGCCGATCGAGAAAGCGGAGACGCTGGCGCCGGGCATGTTCGGCAGCTCGAACATGGGAACCTGCGGCCCCGATTGCGCCAGCTCGACCTCGATCTCCTTATCGTCCAGCTCGCCGGCGCGCAGCTTCTTGCGGAAGGAATCGCGCGTCGCCGGCGAGGCCGCCGGGCCGACGAGCGCATCGAGCACGCGCTCCTCCGCCGCCAGCTGGGCCTTGGCCTCGACATCCTTGCGCCGACGCTCCTTCACCAGCAGAATCGCCACCTCGACGAGATCGCGGACGATCTGCTCGACATCGCGGCCGACATAACCGACCTCGGTGAATTTCGTCGCCTCGATCTTGAGGAAAGGCGCATTGGCGAGCTTGGCGAGACGCCGCGCGATCTCGGTCTTGCCGCAGCCTGTGGGACCGATCATCAATATGTTCTTCGGCAGCACCTCTTCGCGCATGGAGCCTTCAAGGCGGAGCCTGCGCCAGCGATTGCGCAGCGCAATGGCGACGGCGCGCTTGGCGTCCTTCTGTCCGACGATGAATCGGTCGAGCTCCGAGACGATCTCGCGCGGGGAAAAATCGGCCATATCAGTTCCTCGGAAAGCTCAGATCGATTCGAGCACGATGTTGCGATTGGTGTAGACGCAGATGTCGGCGGCGATCTCCATCGCGCGCTTGGCGATCACATCCGCCTCTATCGGCTGATCGAGCAGCGCGCGCGCCGCGGCCAGCGCATAATTACCGCCGGAGCCGATCGCCGCCACCGAGCCATGCTCGAAGGCCTCCGGCTCCAGCACGTCGCCGGCGCCGGTCAGCGTCAGCCCCACCTCGCGATCGGCGACCAGCATCATCGCCTCGAGCCGACGCAGATAGCGATCCATGCGCCAGTCCTTGGCGAGCTCCACGCAGGCGCGCGTCAGCTGCCCCGGATATTGTTCGAGCTTGCCCTCGAGCCGCTCGAACAGAGTAAAGGCGTCGGCCGTTGCGCCGGCGAAACCCGCGATCACATCGCCCTTGCCGAGACGCCGCACCTTTTTGGCGTTCGCCTTGACGATGGTCTGGCCGAGGCTCACCTGTCCGTCGCCCGCGATGACGGTCTTGCCGTTCTTTTTCACCAGAACGATGGTCGTAGCGTGCCAGCTCGCCGGTTTCGTATTTTGTTCTTGTGTCATCCGAGCCTCGGCTGGAAAAAGAGTCTCGAGGATGTAGGGACTGGAGCGCGCCTCGGCAAGAGGCGCGCATCCGCAGGCGGAGGAGCGGAATGACGGATGCGACCAAGCGCGAGGCGATCGTCGAAGCGGCGCGGAGCATGAATGCGCTCGGCCTCAATCGAGGCACAGCCGGCAATATTTCCGTGCGCGACGGCGACACCATGCTGATCACGCCGAGCGGAACTTCCTACGCCACAATGACTCCCGCCATGATCGCGCGAATGCCGCTCGCCGGCGACGGCGAATCGGAAGGGCCGCTCGCGCCCTCCACCGAATGGCGGATGCATCGCGACATTTTGCGCGCGCGCGCGGATGTGCAGGCGGTCGTGCATACGCATTCGATTTATGCGACGACGCTCGCCGCATTGCGGCGCGAGATTCCACCCGTGCATTATATGATCGGGATTTTCCGCACGTCGCGCATTCGCTGCACGGATTACGCGCCTTTCGGCACGCAGGCGCTCTCCGATCTCGCGGTGGAGGGATTGGGCCGCGCGCATGGCGTGCTGCTCGGCAACCACGGCATGATCGCGCTCGGCGAAGGATTGGACCGCGCAATGTGGCGCGCCGTGGAGCTGGAGACGCTGGCGCGGCTCTATTATCTCGCGCGCATCGCCGGCGAGCCGGTGCTGATTTCAGAGGACGAGATAGAGAGCGAGATCACGCGTTTCGAGAACTACGGATTGAAGTCCGTGAAGTGAAATCTCGCCGCTGCGCGTCCTTCTCCCGCTTGCGGGAGAAGGTGGCCCTCGCGTCAGCGAGGGTCGGATGAGGGTCCGTGAGATTTGCGGCTCGATCAAGATGCAGGATTCCATTCGAAATCGCATCGAGCCCTCATCCGACCTCGCTTCGCGAGGCCACCTTCTCCCACGAGTGGGAGAAGGAATCGCGCACATCGCTTACGCCAGATCAGGAAACAATCCGCGCAGTCCCGCCTCGCTCGCGGCGCACACTCCGCGCTCCGTTATCAGCGCGCCGACGAGGCGCGCAGGCGTCACGTCGAAAGCGTAATTGGCGGCGGGCGAGCCTTTCGGCGTCACTCGCACGCGCGTCACCGCGCCATTGTCGGCGAGGCCGGAGATATGCGTCACCTCGCTCGCGTCGCGCTGCTCGATCGGGATTTCGGCGACGCCGTCGCGCATCGCCCAATCGATCGTCGAGCTCGGCAGAGCGACATAGAAGGGCACGCCATTGTCATGGGCGGCGAGCGCCTTCAGATAGGTGCCGATCTTGTTGCAGACATCGCCGATGCGCGTCGTGCGGTCGCTGCCGACGATGCAGAGATCGACGAGCCCGTGCTGCATCAGATGGCCGCCGGTGTTGTCGGCGATGACGGTGTGGGGAATCCCTTCGCCCGACAGCTCGAAGGCGGTGAGGCTCGCGCCTTGATTGCGCGGCCGCGTCTCGTCGACCCATACATGGAGATCGATTCCGTCGCGCGCCGCCTTGTAGATGGGCGCGAGCGCCGTGCCCCAATCGACGGCGGCGAGCCAGCCGGCGTTGCAATGGGTGAGAATATTGACCGGCCGGCCCGGATGCTCGGCGGCGGCGGCGCAGATCAGCGCCGCGCCATGATCGCCGATCGATTCGCAGCAGAGCGCGTCGTCATCCGCAATGGCGGCGGCCTCGGCGAAGGCGAGCGCGCGGCGGTCCGAGGGCGCCGCCGAAAGCAGCAGCCTGCGCATCCGATCCAGCGCCCAGCGCAGATTGACGGCTGTGGGCCGCGCCGCGGCGAGCCGCGAATGAGCCTCCTCGATCGCCTCGTCGCCAGGATCGGCTGCGGCGGCGAGCGCCAGCCCATAGGCGCCGGTGACGCCGATCAGCGGCGCGCCGCGCACGACCATTGTCGCGATCGCGGCGACGGCGTCATCGAGCGAGGCGAGCCTTTTCGTCTCGAATCTGTGAGGGAGCTTGGTCTGGTCGATCGCCTCGACGCTGCCGTCGGCGTTTTCCCAGATGGTGCGGTAGTGGCGTGAGTCGATTCGCATCGCGGCGGCGGTCCGGCGGAGTTCTGCTCCACGCCTAGCCTATGGCCGTCGCCGTGTCGACCTTTCGCCCGAAAGCGATCGGGCGGCCCGCGCTTTCGCGCCGCCGCCCGCCGAGTGAGATCAAGCGGCGCGCTTCAGAGCGGCCGGAATGAGAGCCCATGCGCGGTCAGGAGCGACGACGGGGCTCGCGGGGGCCTCGGCCGGCTGCGGCGCGGCCCAAGCGCTGGCGACGATCGCCATTTTGGCGCGCAGGGAACGCTCGTTCCACCACCAGACGAGGAAGCAGCTCACAGCGACCGCGAACAGAGCGGTGAAAGGCTCGCCGGGGAGGAACGACAAGTCGGGCGCGCATTCCTTGGCGAATTCGCAGGCGTCGGACCAGTCCTGAAACCAAGTCTTGATCGATTCCATAATGACCTCGTCTCGCCTTCGCAGCCACGAGAACCGGGTCGGAAGGCTTTCTTTTGTCGATCTCGTCGGCGCGGCTCGCGAATGATGCGCGATGACGCGGCGCCGAAATCCGATGAATGGAGAATATTGCGCCGCACAAAAGTTTCAAGGAAAAATTCCCGTAGGTCGATAGAGGACGCTGATGAAAGGGTCGACCGCACAAATGCTGAACGCAATATTACTGTATGAAAATCAATATAATATGAAAGTTTTCGTTACCGACCGCCGCTCCTGCGGCGCCGCCATGACGCCCTGCAACAAAATGTCACAGTCCCGGTCGTGGCGGCGCAAGGTCACAAGCTGTTTTGGATATGGTCGCGCAGGACCGGGTAGATCTGATTGTCCCAGCGCTTGCCGTTGAAGACGCCATAATGGCCGACGCCGGCCTGCAAATGGTGCGACTTCATATAGGGGCGCAGGCCGCTGCACATATCCTGAGCGGCGAGCGTCTGGCCCACGGCGCAAATATCGTCCTTCTCGCCCTCCACCGTGAGCAGAAAGGTCTTCTTGATCGCGCGCGGCGTCACCTTGCGCCCTTTGAAGAGCAGCCTGCCTGTAGAAAGGGCATTTTGGTGGAAGACGGTCTCGATGGTCTGCAGATAGAAATCCGCATCGAGGTCCATTATGGCGAAATATTCCTCATAGAAGGTGCGGATGCGGTCCGCCTTCTCGTGCTCGCCCTCGACCCTGTGGCGGAAGAGATCGATAAAGGCGTTGGCGTGGCGCTCGGCGTTCATGCTCATGAAGCCGGAGATTTGCAGAAAGCCGGGATAGACCCGCCGCCCCGCCCCCGGCAACATGCGCGGCACCGTGCCGATGACATTGTTGCGGAACCAGTCGATCGGCTTGGAGACGGCGAATTCATTGACCTTGGTGGGCGAGACGCTGACGTCGAGCGGACCGGCCATGAGCGTGAGGCTCGCCGGCTGGGCAGGGTCATTGTCCTCGGCCATGATGGAGACGGCGGCGAGCGCGGCCACAGTCGGCTGGCACACGGCGACGACATGCGCGGGCGGCCCGAGAAAGCGCAGAAAATCGATGAGATGCTGGGCGAACTCGTCCATGCCGAAGACGCCCTGCGAAAGCGCTATGTCCCGCGTATTGATCCAATCGGTGACATAGACGTCGTGATCCTGGATCAGCGTGCGGATGGTGCCGCGCAACAAGGTCGCGAAATGCCCGGACATGGGCGCGACCAGCAGCACGCGCGGCAAATTCTCCGCATCCTTGCGCGTAAAACGCAGCAATTGGCAAAAGGGCGTCGAATAGACCGGCTCCTCGAGCACATCGACGACGGCGCCATTATGGGTCGAGAGCTGCGTGATCCCATAGTCGGGCCGCGCATGGGTGAAGCCTGCCAGCGAGACCAGCTCGCAATAAGCCTCGAAGCACCGCAAAGGCGACGCATAGGGCGTGGATTTCCACAAGCGAGCCAGTCGCTCGCCGCTCGCCGCCGCCAGACGAAGTCGATTGCTCACGTCGGCGTAGCTCTGATATGCGTCATACATCATGCGGCCGAGCGAAACCTTCCGTTACCGATGGGGCTGGTCGAGCAAGCCCCGTGCCATGGACGGGCTCTAGCATGGCACAGCGCTTGCTCCGTAGTCCACTATAAGAAAAGGAGGAATCGTTACTCATGTCGGCTCAGATGGCGGCGACGACGCTCACGATCAGCAGCAAGAACTATTCGTCATGGTCCTTGCGGGGCTGGCTGATGGCCAAGCTTTCCGGCGTCGAATTCGAGGAGATCGTGGTCAGCCCCGACGATGTCGCGGCGCGTGCGGAGATTCTCCTGCTGTCGCCGTCGATCCTCGTGCCCTGCCTCACGCATGACGGCGCGAAGATTTGGGACACTCTGGCGATCGGAGAGTTCCTGAACGAGATCGCGCCGGCCGCGGGCCTATTGCCCGCCGACCGAATGCGCCGCGCGCATTGCCGCTCCATCTGCGGCGAGATTCATTCCGGCTTCACGTCGCTGCGCTCGGCGCTGCCGATGAATCTCAAAGGGCGTTTTCCCAAGTTCAAAGTGTGGTCGAAGGCGCAGGGCGACATCACGCGCGTCACGCAAATCTGGCGTGAATGCCTCGAGACTTATGGCGGCCCCTATCTCTTCGGTCCGCTCTCCGTGGCCGACGCCATGTATGCGCCGGTGGCGACGCGCTTCCGCACCTATGACGTCCCGCTCGACGATGTCTCCAAAGCCTATTGCGATCGCATCTACGAATGGCCGGCGATGCAGGAATGGCTCGCCGCCGCGCTCCTCGAGAAGGAGGAGATCGAGGAGCTCGAGGTCGAGTTTTGAAACTCGCGCCTCGCGCTCTTCGAATTTTCGATCATCGCCTGTCGCGCCACCTGCGCCGGGGCGCGACATAGATCGACCGTCCTGAATAATACGGCTCCACATAGCTCGGATAATAGTAATAATACTGCGGCTCGTAATAGGCCGGAGCCCGCGGCGTGGCGGCGTAATATTCCGCACGATCGGTGAAATCATTATGCGCCCGCGCGGCGCCGGCGAAGCCGAAGGCCAGGGCGGCGGCCGCGGCCAGCTTCGATGCGTTTCGTCCCATCACGGCCTCCCTTTGCGCGCCCGGCCCCAAAGGCGTAGAAAACGCGCGAGCAGGATGCGAGTTCCGGGCGTCGCGAGCGTCCGGCGCTCCGGCCGCCGGCTTCGGGGAAATTCGACGGCTTGCTCATCGTTATGTATCATGGTTACATAATATGAACGAGACCCGAGCGCGCCCATGACCGACCCGAAATCCGACGGCCCCTCCTCTTTCTTCAACGCTATGGCGCAGGCTTTCGACGCGACGATCAGCGAGCGCCGCGCCCGGCCGGAGTTCATCGGCGCGCTCTGTCTCCAGGCTTTTGACAGTTTCGAGGGCAATCTCGCCATTCAGACCGAGGGCGCGCCGGCCATCGCCTGCGCCGGCGATTGTCCCGCCTGCTGCGTGCTGCGTGTCGTCGCCACAGCGCCGGAAGTGTTTCTCATCGCGCGTTTCGTCAACGCCAATCAGCGCGCGCTGGCGCAGCGCGGCGTCGATCTGCCCGGACGCATAGCGGCGATCAACGCCTTCGCCAATGGCTGCTCGGAGAGCGCGCGAATGTCCTTGCGCCAGCCCTGTCCCTATATAGAGGCCGGCCTCTGCCTGCTCTATCGGCTGCGGCCGCTCGCCTGCCGCGGCCACGCCTCCTATGACAAAAACGCCTGCCTCGCCGCGACCAGCGGCCAGGACGCCGACACCGCCGTTTCGACGCCGCATCTCATGGTCCGCAGCCTGGTGCAGAATGCGATGATGTCGTCGCTGCGCTCGGCCGGCCTCGCCTGGCGCCTCTATGAGATCAATGGCGCGGTGGCGCTGGCGCTCGGCGACGCCGAGGCCGAGCGGCGCTGGATCGACGGCGACGACCCGCTTCTTCCAGCCGCCATAGCGGATTTCGACGCCGCCGAAATCGGCGCGACATTCGACGCCTTGCGGGCGTGAGCGGCCGGCATTTGGCGTGCGGGGCGAAAATGTGGGATATGGGCGTCTTACGATAGGCGCACCCACTTATTGGCGACGCTCATGCTCTCGGCCGTCATCCTCGCATTCGACACGCCCCAGGCGACGCCCGGACGCGGCCGGGAATCGGCCGAGCGCGAGGCGATCGTGCGCACATTGGCCTCGCTCGTGGACGCTTGCGTCGCCGGCCTCGTCGCCGATGCGGTTCTGGTCGGTCCACCCGACTCCGGCCTCGGGCTCATCGCCGAGGAGGCCGGCTGCGGTCTGGTGGAGGCTGTCGATGCGCGCTCCGGCCTCGCCCGCGCGCTGCCGGCGATGCGCTATTCCGACGTGCTGGTTCTGCGCGCCGGCCATTCCCCCGAGCGCGGCTTCGTCGACGAATTGCGCGACGCTCTCGCCTATGGCGAGCAGGGCCGCGCCATGGTGCTGCGCGCCGCCCCGAATTCATTGCTCACGCGGCTCGCGCCGCGGCTCGCCGAGCCGGTCGGTCTCGTCGCGCGGCGCGAGGATTTCGGCGCCGCCGGCGATCTGGCCACGCTCGCCAAAAAGCTGCGCGCGACCGAACTGACGACGAAGGCGCGACGCGCCATCTGATCGCGCATCCGCATTTCGAGCCGCTGATGATGGCGATGCATGTGAGTTCATTGCTGCGGGCGACGCCAGCGCCGCAGGTCGGACAAAACTCGCGTTCGGTGAACCCGATCACAGGCGACTCCTATTGTAGCATTGCGCAGTGACGCGGCAGCCGCCGCAGGTTCGCGATCCATGGAGTCGCTCGCCCGCCTAGCGAGCGACTGCCCACGGGGTCTGGAGCCGTTTCCGACTTCGATTTATGTCATAGCTGCAGGCCCTGAAATAGTTTGCGCATTCCATAGGGGGAAGATGTGCGAGCAGGTTTCGAGGGCGTGCATCATCAGGCCAGCGACGGTTCGCTCGGCGAGCTTGCGCAGATAACGCTCGCGAGCCTACGGCAGCGCCAACTCCGACGCGCCCTTCTCGATCTTCAGGCTGCTCGCGGAAAGCTCCTCGGCCCGCACCGGCTCGGCGCGGCCGCCGAGATGGCGGGCGAGGAAATTCTCCGCGACGGCGTGATAGGAGAGCGCATTCTCCGGCCGCGCGAAGCCATGTCCCTCATCGGGATAGAGCAGATAGGCGACGGGAATCTTCTTGGCCTCCAGGGCCGCGACCATCTGCTCGGCCTCGGCCTTTTTCACGCGCGGATCATTGGCGCCCTGCGCGATCAGCAGCGGCTTGGCGAGACGATCGGCGGCATGGAGCGGCGAGCGCTCGCGCAGCAGCGCGCGTCCCTCCTCCGTCGCCGGATCGCCGAGCGCCTTCACCAATTGCGCGCGCAAGGATTCCCAATAGGGCGGGATCGTCGCGAGCAGCGTCTCGAGATTGGACGGGCCGACGACAGCGACGCCGCAGGCGTAGCGTTGCGGATTGCGCGTGAGACCGACGAGCGTCGCGTAGCCGCCATAGCTGACGCCCATTATGGCGATGCGGCTCATATCGGCGATCCCCTGGCGGATCGCCCAATCGACGGCGTCGTTGAGATCATCGTCCATGCGCCGGCCCCATTCGTGATCGCCGGCGTTGACGAACGCCTTGCCGAATCCGGTCGAAGCGCGGAAATTCACGCTGAGCGCGACATAGCCGCGATTGGCGAGCCATTGATGCGTCGCATTGTAACCGAAGGAATCGCGCCCCCATGGCCCGCCGTGCACGACGAGCGCCATGGGCTGCGGCGCCTTCGCCTCCGCCGCCCGAGGCGAGGTGAGATAGCAGACGAGATCGAGCCCGTCGCGCGATTTGATCGTCACCGGCCGCATCGGACGCAGCGGCGCGCCGACGAGCTGCGGCCGCGCCTGGTGCAGGATGCGTAAGGTCTTCGCGCGCCGTTCGTAGAGATAATCGACATGCGGGCGCGTGTCGGACTGCGCCGAGACGATCCAGAGCGAATCATCCTCGGCTCGGCTGGCGATTCCCCAATCGCCTATGTCGCGACCATTCAAGAAATCTATATCGGCCTTCACGCGGTCGTCGAGCGCGACATGCTCGAGGCGTTCGCGCTCGACGCTATAGGCGACCGGCTCATAAGTGTCGCGGTCGGTGATGACATGGCCGATGTCGGCCTTGTCGCTTTCCGCTATGAGCTTCGTCTCACCCGACGAAAGATCGACGCGAGCCAGCGCGGCTTTGTCGCGCCCGCGGCTGTCGCGCAGAAACAAGGTCTTCGCCGCGACGTCGAGATGGAGCGCCGATGAGGTTCCCGAATCTTCCGCGGAGAAGCGAATCCACGGCGTCCAAGCGCTGCGGCCCGCGTCCGGGCGCAAAATCTCTCTGCTCCCGTCCTTGTTGTTGCGAATGGCGAGACGCGGAACGAAGTGATCGTCTGGGATGAAGCCGGCGAAGCCCGGATTTTCCTGGACGAGCGTCAACTCGCCGGTCGCGATGTCCGCCGAATGGAGATCATGAAAGCGCTTGTCGCGGCGGTTGATGGAGAGAAGGACACGGTCGCGAAGCTTGCGACTGGTTCTGTGGATATGCGCGGCGACGCCCTCGAAGGGCGTGAGATCGCGCGCCGCGCCGCCCTCGCAGTCGACGACATAGACGTGGAAATTCTCATCGCCGCCCTCGTCCTGCATATAGAGCAGGCTGCGACTGTCATAGGCCCAGAGGAAGAATCTCACGCCACGCTTGCGATCATCGGTGACGACGCGCGCGTCCTCGAGGCGATCGAGCGGCGCGACGAAAATATTGAGCACGCCCGCGTCGGGCTGCAGCCAGGCGAGCCTCCGTCCGTCTGGACTGAGCCGCGCGCTCGCCTTGGTCGGATTGCCGAACAAATGCGCTCTGGGAATGAGCTGGTCGGGCATAGGAAAACTCCGCAATTCGAAATGATGCTTTCCGGCGCCGCACGCAATGACGGCGTTCATTCGATCGATGTCAGAACGCGCCCCTGCGGCGCATCGAGAATCCAAACTCTCAACGCTGCGCCGTGAATGTGTTGCAGGCGTCTATCTTGCCGGTCTGCAGACCGCGCTGGAACCATTCGACGCGCTGCGCCGAGGAGCCATGGGTGAAGCTGTCCGGCACGGCGTAGCCCTGCGCCGAACGCTGGAGACGATCGTCGCCGATCGCCTGCGCGGTGCTGATGGCTTTTTCTATGTCGCCCTTCTCGAGAATCTTCCAATTCTGATCGGCGTGCGCCGCCCAGACGCCGGAGAGGCAATCGGCCATCAGTTCGACGCGGACCGAGAGATTATTGGCCTCGGAACGGCTCGACGCCATTTGCTGCGCGCGCTGAACCTTGGGCAGAATGCCGAGCAGATTCTCGATGTGATGGCCCATCTCATGGGAGATCACATAGGCATAGGCGAAATCGCCGCCGCCGCCGAAGCGCCGATCCATGTCGCGGAAAAACGATGTGTCGAGATAGATTTTCCGGTCGACGGGGCAGTAGAAAGGCCCCATGGCCGATTGCGCGCGGCCGCAAGCCGAACCGGTGACGCCGTTGAACAGAACGAGCCGCGCCGGGTCGAAGCGAATGCCCTTCTGCTCTGGCAAAATCTGCGACCACACGCGCTCATTGCCGGCGAGCACGGCGGAGATGAACTGACCCTGCCGATCTGCCGGCGCGCCGGTGGGCGCCTGACGCGTCGGGCGATCGAGCCGCTGCTGCGCCACTTGTCCGCCGCCGCGCATATTGTTGAGCACTTCCGCGCCGCCGATCAGCAGCGCCGGATTTATGCCGAACGCATAGGCGAGGACGCCGAGAATGACGATCGTGCCCAGCCCGAGCCCACCGCCGCCTCCGAAGCTCGGCCCCGCGCCGGCGTCGGCGTAGTCCTGGCTGCGACGATCCTCAATGTTGTCGGACTGGCCGAGCTGATCCCATCTCATCGCCTTGGCGCTCCGATCGCTTCGACGAGCCGCCCTGCCCGGGCCTCGTCCTCCTCCTGCCAGAAGTCCGGCTCGGCCTGCGCCAGCCGACCGCCGATCCGCACCGGGGCGATGCGCCGCGCGAGGCCATCGGCCGAAAGCTCCACCGCGACGCCGCAGAGCGTCGCCTCGCCCTGGGCGGGCTCGAAACGGGCGCCCGGGGTTTTGCGGGTGAAGCGGCGCAACGGCTCCTCCTTCTCCATGCCGATGACCGAATCATAGTCTCCGGTCATGCCGGCGTCGGTCATATAGGCCGTGCCATGCGGCAGGATCTGCCCGTCCGCCGTCGGCACATGGGTGTGCGTGCCCACCACCAGAGAGGCGCGTCCATCGACGAAATGGCCCATGGCCATTTTCTCGCTGGACGTCTCGGCATGTATGTCGACGATGAGCGCGTCGCAAGCCATGCCCAGCGGACAGGCGCCCACTTCCCGCTCTATGGCGGCGAAAGGATCGTCCAGCGCATCCATGAAGACGCGGCCCTGGACGTTCACCACGAGCACCTGGCGGCCGTTCTCCGCCGTGTAGAGATTGGCGCCGCGGCCGGGCGTGCCGGGCGGATAATTCACCGGGCGCAGCAGCCGCGGCTGGCGCTCGATGAAGACCAGCGCCTCGCGCTGATCGAACACGTGATTGCCGGTGGTCACACAATCGGCGCCGGCGGCGAGGATCTCGTCGCAAATGGCCTCGGTTATGCCGAAGCCGCCGGCGGCGTTCTCGCCATTGACGACGATGAAATCGAGCGCCCAGCGACGGCGCAGCTCCGGCAGCCGCTCCTGTATCGCTTTACGCCCGGCCCGCCCCACCACATCGCCGATGAAGAGCAGACGCATTCCGCGCTCGCTCGGCGAATGATCGGAGGAATGGGGCATGAGACGCTCGCGGGACCGGAGGGAAAGCTCCGATGTTCCATATAGCGCAATGGGGCGCGGAGCAATTTTCCGCAGGGGGTCGACGCTACCAGTCCAGTCGCCCGGCGGGCCCCCAAAAGCCGCCGCTCGGCGGCGGCGGGTCCAGCGTCGCGAGACGCACGGCGACTTCGGCGCCCTCCGCCGGCGTCACCCCGCCCGCGCGATAACCATTGAGTGCGGTCACGACCTGCCCCGGCGAGGTCGCATAGACTTTGACCGAGGTCTCTCTCAAATGCTTGGCATATTCCAAAGTGATCGAATTCAGCGCCGCTTTCGAGCTGTTGTAGGCGAGCCAATTGAGCTTCACCAGCGGCGGCTCCATGCGCGCCGTCATGCTGTGCGAGCCGAGCGCGGCCGATTGATTTATGATGCGGCCGTCATCCGACTTCATGAGCAACGGCAGAAACGCGTTCGTCACCGTGGCCACGCCGAAGACATTCGTCTCATAGGTCTCGCGAAAATCCTGCAATGTCGTTTCCGTCGGGCGCTTGTGCTGGTCCCGGGCGATCCCCGCATTGTTGATCAACACGTCGAGCCGGCCGATCTCGCCGGCGAGCCGGATCGCGGCCTGCGAGACGCCGGCGGAGTCGGTGACGTCCAGCGCGAGCGCGACGACATCCCCTCCCCCCGCGCGGAGTTCCGTCGCGATCGAGTCGCCGCGCTCGACGTCGCGCGCGCCGATGACGACCTTCAACCCTTTCGCCGCCAGTTGACGAGCCAATTCGAGCCCCATGCCGGCAGTGGCTCCGGTTATAAGAGCGACGCGGGCGGTATCGCCCGTGGAATCGGCGGACTCGACGATGGACATGAGCGCTCTCCCGAAATTAAAGGTCCCTTATACAAGGACCATTATATAGCGATCGAGGTCATTATACAAGGAGCCTTATATGGTCGATGACCGATTGAGGGCGGCGGCGCTCGGGCTGAAGCGCGCGCAAACCGCAAAGAGCGCGCTTCTCGACCGACGTCTCGCGAGCATCGGCCTGACGATGGCGCTCTGGGTCGTCCTCGAACGAATTCGCGCCAATCCGGCCCTATCCACCCATGCGCTCGCCGAGGCGAGCCTGATGACCGATCAATCCGTCGGCGAGCTGGTGAGCAAATTGGCGAAACGCGGCCTCGTCGAGCGGGTGAGCGGTCCCGGCCGCGCGATCCGCCATCATCTGACAGATTCGGGAAGAGAGCTGCTCGAACGCGCGGCGCCTCTGCTTGCAGAAGCCTTGCAGAGCGCCTTTTCCGAGCTGAGCGCGGCCGAGATCGAGCAGTTGATCCGCCTGCTCGACAAAATCGCGCCGTCGAGAGGCTCGGGCTCTTCACCATGAAGCTCCAACTCGCGGCTTCATCCGCAGGCCCGGCTGATATAAGATGCGCTTTCCGAACCGGAGCGCCGCGTCCCTCATGTTCCATATCGCCGAGCTTCGCGGGCGCGAGCCTTTCGACCCCAATAAGGCGCCCGATGGCCCCTTCGTCGTCTTCGAGGACGGACGAAACGGCGCCGCCCTGCTCTTCGACGAGCCGGAGGAGATCATCCGCGCCGATACGGCGGCGGAGGTCCCGCAGGCTTTCGCGCGCATGGAGGCGGCGACGCGGCGCGGGCTCTTTCTCGCGGGTTACGCCGGCTATGAGCTGGGCTATGCGCTGGAGGCCAAATTCGCGGGCGGCCCCGTGGCCCAGGCGCGCACGCCGCTGCTGCTGTTCGGCGCGTTTCGCGCGCCGCGCCAATATGAGTGGCGCAACGCCGCCTCGCTGGCGACCGAGACCGCGCCGGTCGAGATCGCGCTGACCCCGGCCTGGAGCCTCGCCGAATATACCGAGCGCTTCGACGCCTGCCGCGAGTTCATCTATGCGGGCGACGTCTATCAGATCAATCTGACCTTCCCCATGCATGGCCGCTACGAGGGCGAGGCGACGGCGCTCTATCGCGCACTGCGCAAACGCCAGCCGGTCGCCTATGGCGGCGTGGTCGCGCTCGGCGAGGAGAAAATCGTCTCGCTCTCGCCGGAGGTTTTTTTCGACGCCTGCGAAGGCGTGATCCGCGCCCGGCCGATGAAAGGAACCGCACGGCGCGGCTTTCTTCCGACCGAGGATATGGCGCGCGCCGCGCTGCTGACGCAGGACGAGAAATCGCGCGCCGAAAATCTGATGATCGTCGATCTTTTGCGCAATGATCTCTCACGCCTCTCGGAGGTCGGCTCGGTGCGCGTCACCGATCTCTTCACCGTCGAGACCTATCCGACGCTGCATCAGATGACCTCCGGCATAGAGGCGAAGCTGCGCGCGGGCGTGACGCTCGCCGATCTCTTCGCCGGGCTCTTCCCCTGCGGCTCCGTGACCGGCGCGCCGAAAATCCGCGCCATGGAGATCATTCGCGATCTCGAATGCGCGCCCCGCGGCGTCTATTGCGGCTCGCTCGGCCTCATCGCGCCCGACGGGGCGATCCGTTTCAATGTGGCGATCCGCACGCTCACACTTTTCCCCGATGGGGAGCTCGTCTGCAACGTCGGCTCTGCGGTCGTCGCCGATTCGCGGGCGCGCGAGGAATATGAGGAATGTCTGATCAAGGCGAAATTCCTGACCGGAGCGAAGACTTCGGCCTGATCGAAACGCTGCTGTGGACGCAGGACGGCGGTTTTCTCTATCTGAGCGAGCATGTCGCGCGGCTCTCCGCCTCGGCGCGCGCGCTCGGCTTTCTCCATAGCGACGAGGCCTTTCTCGCGGCGCTGAAGGAGGAGGTCGCCGACCCGCTCGATGAGCGTCTGCGCGTACGCTATGCGCTCGGCCGCGACGGCCGTTTCGAGGCCAGCTCGCTGCCGATCGACGCGATCGCGCCGGAAACGATCTGGCGCGTCGCCGTGGCGGAGGCGCGATTCGAATCAGACGATCCGATGCTGCGCCACAAGACGACGCGGCGCGAGCTCTATGAGCGCGAGCTGGCCGAAGCGGCGATGCGCTGCCGCGCCGATGAAGTGCTGTTCCGAAACGAGCGCGACGAGGTTTGCGAGGGCGCGCGCACCAATGTCTTTCTCGCACGCGACGGCGTGCTGCTGACGCCGCCGCTCTCCAGCGGGCTGTTGCCGGGAACATTGCGCGCGCATCTTCTCGCGAGCGGCAAGGCGCGCGAGAGCCTGCTGCGGCTCGAGGATTTTTCTGGCGACGCGGAATTTTATTTCGGCAATTCCGTGCGCGGGCTCGTTCGCGCGGCTCTGATCGCCGAGGACAAGATCGCCGAAGACCAGATCGCCGAGGAACCGGAGGCGTGATCCACATCCGCCCCGCCGCGCGCGACGACAGCGCGCTCGTCGCCGCTTTCGTACGCGAGCTCGCGGAATATGAAAAGCTCTCGCATGAGGTCGAAGCGTCGGAGGAAATGCTCGCCGAGGCGCTGTTCGGGCCAAATCCGCGCGTCTTTTGCGATATCGCCGAATGGGGCGACGCGCCGGCGGGATTCGCGCTGTGGTTCTATACCTTCTCCTCCTTTCGCGGCCGGCATGGAGTCTGGCTCGAGGATATTTTCGTGCGCCCGCAATTTCGCGGCGCCGGCATAGGCAAGGCGCTGCTCGCCCATCTCGCGCGGCGCTGCGTCGCGGAAGGGCTCGGCCGTTTCGAATGGTCGGTGCTGGATTGGAACGCGCCCTCCATCGCCTTCTACGAGGCGCAGGGCGCAAAGCTGATGCATGAATGGAAAATCTGCCGCATGACCGGCGCCGCTCTGGAAACTCTCGCGGAAAAATGACGCCGCATCCCTTCCTTCTCCCACTCGTGGGACAAGGTGGCCTCGCCATAGGGCGTCCGAGAGGACGCCCGTCGCAAGCGCCGGGCTAATGGCGAGGTCGGATGAGGGCGCGCTCGGCGCCCCCACCTCATCTCATTGCTCACGCCGCCTTTTCAGCCCCGAAGCTCCGCCGTCCGATCGGCCGCCCGTCCAGCGTCAGCCCTTGACTGTCGGTGGAGACCCACACCGTCGAGCCGTCCACAATGTCGCCGCCGAGCAGCGCCTCGGCGAGCGGGTCCTGCAGCTCCTTCTGGATCACGCGCTTCAGCGGCCGCGCGCCATAGGCGGGATCATAGCCCTTGGCGGCGAGCAGAGCGCGCGCCTTCTCGTCGAGCTTCAGCGTGATCTTGCGATCGTCCAGCAGCTTTTGCAGCCGCAGGATCTGAATATCGACGATCGCGCCCATATCCTCGCGCCGCAGGCGGTGGAACAGGATGATCTCGTCGACTCGGTTCAGGAACTCCGGCCTGAAGTGCGCGCGCACCACCTGCATCACCTCGTCATGCACGGCGGAGGAATCCTCGCCCTCCTGCTGCATCACCAGGAATTCGGCGCCGAGATTGGACGTCATGATGATGAGCGTGTTCTTGAAATCCACCGTGCGGCCCTGGCCGTCGGTCAGGCGACCATCGTCGAGCACCTGCAAGAGGACATTGAACACATCGGGATGCGCCTTCTCGATCTCGTCGAACAGCACGACCTGATAGGGCCGGCGCCGCACGGCCTCAGTGAGCGCGCCGCCCTCCTCATAGCCGACATAGCCGGGAGGCGCGCCGATCAGACGCGCGACCGAGTGCTTCTCCATATATTCCGACATGTCGAGCCGCACCAAAGCGGTCTCGTCGTCGAAGAGGAAATTGGCCAGCGCCTTGGTCAGCTCCGTCTTGCCGACGCCGGTCGGCCCCAGGAAGATGAAGGAGCCGATCGGCCGGTTGGGGTCCTGCAGACCGGCGCGGGCGCGGCGCACCGCCGTGGAGACGGCCGCGACCGCCTCCTTCTGCCCGACGACGCGGCGCGCCAGCTCGTCTTCCATATGCAGCAGCTTCTCGCGCTCGCCTTCGAGCATCTTATCGACGGGAATGCCGGTCCAGCGCGAGACGACCTGCGCCACATGCTCGGGAGTGACCTCCTCCTCGAGCATTTTCTGCGCGCCTTCCTTCTCGCTCGAAGCGAGCTTGCGCTCGAGATCGGGGATCAGACCATAGGCGAGCTCGCCGGCGCGCTGAAACTCGCCGCGGCGCTGCGCCTGGGCCAGCTCGTTGCGGGCGTTCTCGAGCTGCTCCTTCAGCTTTTGCGCATGGCCGAGCTTGTCCTTCTCGGACTTCCAGCGCTGCGTGAGCGCCGATGATTTCTCGGTCAGCTCGGCGAGCTCGGTCTCCAATTTGGCGAGCCGGTCCTTCGAGGCCGGATCGGTCTCCTTGCGCAGAGCCTCCTGCTCTATGCGCAGCTGAATGATGCGCCGGTCGAGCTCGTCCAATTCCTCGGGCTTGGAATCGATCTGCATGCGCAGGCGCGAGCCCGCCTCATCGACGAGATCGATCGCCTTGTCCGGCAGAAAACGGTCGGAGATGTAACGATTGGAAAGCGTCGCCGCCGCCACGATCGCGGCGTCGGTGATGCGCACGCCATGGTGCATCTCGTATTTTTCTTTCAGCCCGCGCAGAATGGAGATGGTGTCCTCCACAGTCGGCTCATCGACGAACACGGGCTGGAAGCGCCGCGCCAGCGCCGCGTCCTTCTCCACATGCTTGCGATATTCGTCGAGCGTGGTCGCGCCGACGCAATGCAGCTCGCCGCGCGCCAATGCGGGCTTCAGCAGATTGGAGGCGTCCATCGCGCCATCCGCCTTGCCGGCGCCGACCAGCGTGTGCATCTCGTCGATGAACAATATGATCCCGCCCTGCGCGGCGGTGATCTCGTTCAGCACCGCTTTCAGGCGCTCCTCGAACTCGCCGCGATATTTCGCGCCGGCGATCAGCGCGCCCATGTCGAGCGCGAGCAGCTTCTTGTCCTGCAGCGATTCGGGCACGTCGCCATTGACGATGCGCAGCGCCAGACCCTCGATGATCGCCGTCTTGCCGACGCCGGGCTCGCCGATCAGCACGGGATTATTCTTGGTGCGGCGCGACAGCACCTGAATCGTGCGGCGAATTTCTTCGTCGCGGCCGATCACCGGATCGAGCTTGCCCTCGCGCGCGGCCTCGGTGAGATCGCGTGCATATTTCTTCAGCGAATCATAGGCGCTCTCGGCCGAGGAGGAATCGGCGGTGCGGCCCTTGCGCAAATCCTCTATGGCGGAGTTGAGCGTCTGCGGCGTCACGCCCGCCTCGCTCAAAATGCGCGCCGCGTCGGTTCCCTTCTCGAGGGCGATGGCGAGCAGCAATCGCTCGACGGTGACGTAGGAATCGCTGGCCTTTTGCGCGAGCTTCTCGGCATTGTCGAAGAGCCGCGCGGTGGCCTGATTGAGCGAGGGCTGTCCGGCGCCGCCGCCCGAGACTTTCGGCAGCTTGGCGAGCGCAGCCTCGGTCTTGGCGAGCGCCTCTCGCGAGCGGCCGCCGGCGCGATCGATGAGACCGGCGGAGAGGCCCTGCTCATCGTCGAGCAGCACTTTCAACACATGCTCGGGCGTGAGCTGCGGATTGCCCTCACGCGTCGCGAGCGACAGCGCGGCCTGCACGAAGCCCTGCGCGCGCGTCGTGTATTTGTCGAAATTCATGGAAACCCTCCGGTCTCGAGACGCCACGCAAAGCGGCGCGCCTCGTCCCTATATGGCGTGAAAACGGTCCCTTGCGGCGACCTTCACGGCCGATATGGGAAAGACCCTCGCGCTCGAAAAGAGGGTGCGACGACTGGAGCGCGAGGATTCCCGCTCGAACAGCGAGGGCGAAGCGGCGTGTTTGCGCTCACGCGATCGTTGCCGACCCGAAAGGGGGGACTCGCGGGACGGCGACGGCGCGGCTATGCTCGCATTTATGCCTTACTTGGAAATTGCCGTCGTCATCGCCTTGACCATGGTCAATGGCGCGCTCGCGATGGCGGAGCTCGCCGTCGTATCGGCGCGCCCTGCGCGCCTCAGAGCCTCGGCGGAGCGCGGGGTTCCCGGCGCGCGCGCCGCCCTCGTCCTCGCTTCCGATCCTGGAAAATTTCTCTCCGCCGTTCAAATCGGCATCACGCTGATCGGCGTGCTGTCCGGCGCCTTCTCCGGCGCGACTCTCGGCGCGCGGCTCTCCGAATGGATCGCGTCTCGAGGCCTGTCGCCCGCTCTGTCGGAGACGCTCGGCGTCGGTCTCGTCGTCGCGGCGATCACCTATGTGTCGCTGATCGTCGGGGAGCTCGTGCCCAAGCAGATCGCCCTGCGCGATCCAGAACGGATCGCCGCCGCCGTCGCTCCGGTCATGAGCGTGCTGGCTCGGATCGCCGCGCCGCTCGTCTTCCTTCTCGATCTCTCTGGACGCGCGCTTCTGCGCGCGCTCGGCCATGGCGCGGCGGGCGCGCATCTGGTTTCGGACGAGGAGATCAGGGCGCTCGTAGCCGAGGCCGAGACGGCCGGCGTTCTGGAGCCGGGCGAGCGCGCGATGATCGCCGGCGTCATGCGTCTCGGCGATCGTCCGGTTCGCGGCGTGATGACGCCGCGCGGCGAGGTCGACATGATCGATCTCGACGATTCGCCGGAGACGATCCGTGCGGCGATCATCGCCAGCGTCCATTCGCGGCTGCCCGCCTATCGCGGCAAGACCGAGAACATGCTCGGCGTGCTGCAGGCAAAGGACCTGCTCGACTCCTATCTGCGCGGCGAGAGCCCGCAGCCGAGCGAATTCGTGCGCCAGGCCCCGATCGTCCCGGCCTCCGCCGATGCGCTGGACGTGGTCGAGATGATCAAGCGCGCCTCCGTCCATGTCGCGCTGGTCTTCGACGAATACGGCCACTTCCAGGGGATCGTGACCGACGCCGACATTCTCGAGGCGATCGCCGGCGGATTCGGGACGGCGGAAGGCCCGCCCGAGCCTCATGCCGTGCAGCGCGACGACGGCTCATGGCTCATTTCCGGCGCTATGCCCGCCGACGAAATGCTGGAGCTGCTCGCAATGCCCGCGTCCGAGGACCGGAGCTATCAGACGGCCGCCGGCTTCGTTCTGGCGCATGCCGGCCATCTGCCGGAGATCGGCGAGAGCTTCGACGCGCATGGCTGGCGCTTCGAAGTTCTCGACAAGGACGGCCGCCGGATCGACAAGATTCTCGCCCAGCGGGCGCTGCGCGGGCAAAGACGCGCGGCGCTCTGACGGCGCGCCGCAACGTTTCGATCAATCGGCGAGCGGCAGCTCGCCCGTGCGCGGCTGCTCGTCGCCGGAAGCGACATTGCCATTGGCCTCATCGCCCGGCGGACGCGTGCGACGGCGACGGCGCTGGTTCAGATGAAAGCCTGCGGCGGCTTCTTCATGCTCGCGGACCGCAGCGCGCTCGGTGCGCGCGAAGGCCTCGCTCTCATCGGCGCCGGCCGTGCGAATCGGCGCGGCGGTGATGAAGGACGGCAGCGCCGCGGCCGGCGCCTCGTCCTGCGCGGCCGGTTGCGCGCGCGGCGGGAAGCGACGCTCGCGATTGCGATCGAAATTCTGCCGATGCGGCCGCTCGCCGCCGCCCTCGGCGTTCTGCTCGCCGACATTGCGGTCGCGCTCGCGGCGATCGCGGAAGCCCCCACGATCCCCGCGATCCATCCCGCCACGATCCTGACGCGGCTGACGCTCATAGCGCGGCTGCTCATTGAGCGGACGATCGCCGATCGGGCGTTCCTCGAAAGGCTGCGGCTGCGGCGCGAATTGCGGCTGCGGCGTCGGCTGCGCATAGGGCGCGGCCGCATAGGGCTGCTGCTGCGGCGGCTGATAGCCGGCGGTCTGCGGCAGGCGCTCGGAGAGCGGCGCGAAACGGTCCGAGACGCCGCTGAAATCGTCATCGTCGTCGACGTCGGAATCGGCGGCCTCATAAGGACGACCGCCATAGCCGCCCTGCGCCTGCTGCTGCGCGGCCTGAGCGGCCGCGATCAGACGGAAATAGTGCTCGGCGTGCTGAAGCAGGCTCTCGGCCATGATCGTGTCGCCGGAGGATTGCGCGTCTCGGGCGAGCTGAAGATATTTTTCGGCGACATGCTGAGCGGTGCCGCGAATCTTTACGTCGGGACCGTTCGATTCGTAGGAGCGTGTGAGGGGATTGGGTCCTTTTCGGCCGCCATTGCGGCCGCGGATGCGTTTATTCTGTCCTGGTCTCATCGAATATCCCCAGAGAGGTTCTTACGCTTTGCCGGCTCGGCGCGTCGTGCTTCGGCCGAACGCGCCGAAAGAGACAAACGCTCGAAACTGCGTCAGAGGCGGAAGCCGGGCGCGGCCATCGTCGCAAAGCCCGATCCAACGGAGCCGATCCGCTCGGTCTCGAGCGGCGTTTGTCCGTTCTGTCGCTTGCACGATCCCGGCATGGATCGCACGCACGGCGCCGCGTCCTATGGACGAACCGCGCCGAATTCATAATTTCGCTCGAGCGCCGCCAACGCTCGAAAGCTTCGCCGAACGAGAGCACGCTCGGCTGCTCGTCTCGGCCCGTAGCAAGACAGGCTCGAAGTCGTCGACTCGACGCGAGCGCCGCCTGCGCTTCGCCTCACGCCATTAACCACAGCCGAACGAATCGCCGTCGGTCGAACCGAGGCCCAGTGGCCGAAACCGCCGCTCACGCTCGCCCGTCGATTGCTCGCATCTCGCGGGACGAGCCCGACCATGCAACGTCTTTTCGGGTTCGAACGGCGGCGCCGGACGCCGGCCCTTGCGGCGCGGGATGCGCGCCATCGGCAAAAATTCGGGGACCGGCCGTATCCCCCTACATCCGCGCTCGGCGTCGCTCACGACGATCAGCGTGTTTTCGCAGGCGACTATAGTCTACCCGGGCAGGCTCGCCAAGGGCGCGGTTGTTACGTCGCTCATATAAATAGGAGGTGTAGCCAATATGTCACGACCGGAGCGCGCGTCAGTCTCGGCGCCGCGCGGCGACGGCGCGCTCGCGTCCGCCGGCGTCCTTGCGAATTCCGGCCGGAGCGAGGCCTTTCTCGGCCAAGAGCGCGACGAGGCTGCGCGCCTGGCCGTCGCCCGCCTCGAGCACAGCGGCGCCCGATGGCGCGAGCAGACGCGGCAATTGCTCGGCGATCTCGCGATAGCAGTCCAATCCATCCGCGCCGCCGTCGAGCGCGAGGCGCGGATCGTGAAGACGCACCTCCGGCTCGAGCCCATCCAGTTCGCCGCTGGCGATATAGGGCGGATTGGAGACGATGAGATCGAAACGCGCCGCGAGCGCATCCGCCCAACGTCCGCGCAGAATCGAAGCGCGCCGCGCGAAGCCGCAGCGCGACAGATTGACCGCGGCGGCGGCGCAGGCCGCGGCGGAAAGATCGACGCCGATCGCGCCCGCCTCGGGGAGCTCGGCGAGCAGAGCGCAGAGAATGGCGCCCGAGCCGACGCCGAGATCGAGAATGCGCAAAGGCTCGCGCCGCCGCTCGCCTATGAGCTCGAGCGAAAGCTCGATCAGCGTTTCCGTATCGGGGCGCGGATCGAGCACGCGCGGCGCGACGAGGAGATCCTGCGTCCAGAAGCCGCGCTCGCCGAGAATACGCGACACCGGCTCGCGCGCCGCGCGGCGCTGCGCATAATCGCGCAGCCGCGCGCAGGCCGCCGCGCCGAGCTTCGCCGCAGGATCGAGCAGCAGCTCCGCCGCAGTGAAGCCGCCGGCGCCGAGCAAAAGCGCGCGCGCGTCGCGGCGCGCATCCTCGACGCCGCAGCGCGCGAGCAAAGCCGCGACCGCGTCGAGCGCCGCGGCGCGCGTCGCGTCCTCGAGCGCGAGAGCCGCGATCTGCGTCACGCTCTGGCGAGCAGAGCGGCGACGCGCTTGGCGAAAGCAGCCGCATCGAGCGGCGCCTCGCCATCGGCGATGCGGGCGGTGTCGAACAGCAGCCAGAAGCCGTCCTCCGCGCCGGCGCGATCGGCCTTGGCCTTTTGCGCGAGCGCGAGCACCGCCTCGTGACGCGGATTGATCTCCAGCACGGGCTTGCCGAAGACGCCCTTATTGCCGCTCTCCTGCAACATGCGCGCGAGCTGGAGATCGAAGCCGTGATCGGCGGCGATGAGACAGGCGGGGCTCTCGCGAAGACGCGTCGAGACGCGCACATCCTCGACCTCTCCGCCGAGCGTCTCCTTCAACATTGCGGTGAGCAGCGCGACCTCCGCGCTCGCTTCCGCCGGCGGCGTGTCGGCGGCGCCTTCCGGCGTCGGCACGGCGTCGATGTCGGCTGCGCCCTGCGTCACCGATTTGAACGGCTTGCCGTCATAGCCGACGGCGCTCGTCACCCAGAAGGAGTCGACCGGATCGTCGAGCAGCAGCACGTCTATGCCCTTGGCGCGATAGCCCTCGAGCTGCGGGCTGGCGGCGAGCCGCTTCTTGTCGTCGCCGGCGATGTAATAGATCGCGGTCTGATTGGGCCGCAGATTTTCGACATAGTCCTTCAGGCTGCGCCCGCCGTCCGGATGCTGCGCCGTCGAAAATCGCGCAATGGCGAAAATCTCGTCGCGGCGCACGGGGTCCTCGTGCAGGCCCTCCTTGATGACGGCTCCGAAATTCTTCCACAGGGCGGCGAACTTCTCCGAATCATTGGCGGCGAGATCGGAAAGCTCCTTGAGCACGCGCGTGCCGATCGCCTTGCGGATGGCGCCGATGATCGGATTGTTCTGCACCATCTCGCGCGAGACGTTGAGCGGCAGATCGGCGCTGTCGACGACGATGCGCATGAAGCGCAGCCAGGGCGGCAGAAGATCGGCCTCGCGCGAGATCAGCACGCGGCGCACATAGAGCTTGGAGCGGCTCTTGCGCTGCGGATCAAAGAGATCATAGGGCCGCGAGCCGGGCGCGAAGGCGAGCACCGTATACTCGGTGCGCCCCTCGGCGCGCCAATGAATGGTGAGCGCCGGCTCATCGAACTGGCCGGAAATCTGCTGATAGAAATCCTTATAGTCTTGTTCGCTGATCTCCGATTTCGGCCGCGTCCACAGCGCCGAGCCGTCGGTGAGGCGGCGCGGCTCCTTGCCCTTCTCCTCGACGAGGTCGATCGGTATCGCTATGGCGCCCGAATGCTCGCGCAAGATCTGCTCGATGCGATAAGGCTCGAGGAACTCCTCGGATTCCGCATTGAGATGCAGCGTCACCTTCGTGCCGACCGCGGGCGCGTCCGCCACGGCGAGCGGCGCGATCTGAAACGAGCCCTTGCCTTCCGACGTCCAGAGAAATGCGTCCGCAGAGCCGGCGCGGCGGGTCGCCACTTCGATGCGATCTGCGACCATGAAGGCGGAATAAAAGCCGATGCCGAAACGTCCGATCAGAGTTCCGCCCTTCTCGCCGCCCTGCTCATCGCCGCCCTTGGCCGCGAGCTCATCGAGAAAGGCGCGCGTGCCGGAACTCGCTATGGTGCCGAGCGCGGCGACGAGATCCTCGCGCGACATGCCGACGCCATTATCGGCGACGCTCAGCGTGCGGGCCTCCTTGTCGAGCGCAATGGTGACGAGCGGCGCGCCGGCCTGCGCCGCCAGCGCTTCGTTCGCCACCGATTCGAAGCGCAGCTTCTCGATCGCATCCGCCGCATTGGACACGAGCTCGCGCAGAAAAATGTCGCGCTCCGAATAGACCGAATGAGTCATCAGCTCCAGGAGCCGCGCGACATCGGCCTGGAAGCCGTAGTCGCTGCGCTCGGCTGCGTCGATCGTATGTGTTTCGGCGTGATCGTTCACGGGCGTCGTCTCCGCTTGTCTGTCGGCCTCGCCCCGCGCCGCTTCCCGCAAAATGGAAGCATGGCCGACGGCGCGCGGGCGCTGGCCGGGATATAGAGATCGTCATTGATCGGCAATGCCCCTGCCCGAGCCGCCTCGAGCGGAGCGCGCGGCTGATATCGGGGATCGTCGGCGAAGTTGCAAGATCGCTCGCCGCGATGAGCGGCGCGCGAGAACGAAAGGCGCGCGCGCAAAACAAGACGGGCCGCCCGAGCGTGCTCGGCCGGCCCGTCCATCGCCACGAACTCACGCTGCTCGAAAAGCGCCCTTCCGGGGGGCTGGGGGGCTGACGAAATCCGGAAAAACCACTTCTCGAGCCTGTCGAGGCAATAGGCTAGATATTGGTCGCCTCCTTTGGCGGACAAGGGGCTCGATATTGGCGAAAATGTGAAATCTCGTCTTTTGCGCGCAGGACCGATCGTCGCCGGATTGTCATCTTTGTCTTGCCCTCCCGCATTTGCCGCGCGATCATGCGCGAGAAATGGGGACAGCGGCATGAGCGAGACGGAGACGACCGAACCCAGCAGGCGGCGCGGCCTGCTCGCCGTCGTGGCAGGCCGCGGGACCAACGACAAGGATCGCAACGACAAGAATGGCCCCAGGGCCGCGCCCGAGAAAAGCGCTCCGCTCGTGTCCTTCGACCGGCGTGAATTGCGGCTCTTGCTCGATCTCTACGGCGCCAAGGTCGCCGCCGGCGAATGGCGCGATTATGCGATCGACTTTTCTCCCGGCAAGGCCGTGTTCTCGATCTTTCGCCGCGCCAGCGAGGCGCCGCTCTATCGCATCGAGAAAAACCCCGAGCTCGCCCGCCGCCAGGGCGCCTTCTGCGTCGTCGCCGCCGGCGGGCTGGTGATGCGCCGCGGCCACGATCTCGCGCGCGTCGTCGCCGTGCTGCAGAAAAAGCTGGAATTGGTGCGCGATTGAACTTTCGCCGAAGCAAAAAAGGCCCCGCCGGAGCGGAGCCTTCTCATTCTCTGTCGCTCGCGCATCGCGCGATCAGTCGTTGCGCTCGCCGAAGAGGTAGAGCAGCGACTGGAACATGTTGATGAAGTCGAGATAGAGCGACAGCGCGCCGAAGATGCTCTGCTTCGCCACCACCTCGTGACCATAGCCGGCGCTCTGATAATAGCCGTCCTTGATCGACTGCGTGTCCCAGGCGGTGAGGCCCGCGAAGATGAGCACCGACAGGATCGACAGAGCGAACTGCATCACGGTGCTCTGGAAGAACAGATTGACGAGGCTCGCGAGCACCAAGCCGATCAGGCCCATCACCAGGAAAGAGCCGAAGGCCGAAAGATCGCGCTTCGTGGTGTAGCCATAAAGGCTGAGACCGCCGAAGGCCGCGGCAGTGATGAAGAACACCTTGGCGATCGACGCGCCGGTGAACACGATCATGATCGACGACATCGACAGGCCCATCACCGCCGAGAAGGCGAGGAACAGGTTGCGAGCCGTCGCAGCGGAGACGCGGTCGGCGCGAAAGCCGAGAAAGAACACGAACGCCAAGGGCGCGAGCATCACCGCCCATTTCAGCGGGCTCGTGTAAAGCATCTGGCCGAAGGGGGTGAGCGCGATCTGCCGGCCGCCTTCCTTGGCGACGGCGAGCATATGCGTGCCCAGCGCCACCAGGCCGGTGACGCCGAGACCCAGCACCATGTAATTGTAGACGCCGAGCATGTAGGCGCGCAGGCCCTGGTCGATCTCGGCCGTGCCGGCTCGGGAGACGCCGCCCCGATAGCCGAAGCTCGTGTTGCGGTCGAAATTGGACATAGCATCCTCTCGTAAAAGGCCGCGCGGCCGGTCATCCGGCCAATCGGCGCGGTCCTCGCCGCCGAATATGGCGTGCGAGCGGAGGAAAAACAAGAGTCCGTGCGGCAAATCCGGCGAAGTCCGCGCCTCGTCCAACAAGCTTCAAGAAAAACATGCAGTATTGATCGCCCGCCGCGTTCGAAAACTATCGCGGGCGATGGGAAGAGCGCAGATCGCTCCACTCGCCGCTCGCGCCGCCCGCTCGCGCTCTTGCCGCTCCCAGAGAATGCGCTAACATGCCGCATTGTCGCGGGCGGCGAGCGACCGGGTCTCGCGATCCGGCTCTCGTTTCGTCGTCGAAGCGAGCCTGTCCGGGGAAACGAGGCGCGCACAAAATGCTCCATGGGGGAATCATCATGCCCGACAGCGGTCTTGCCCCGTTCTGGCGGTCGATCGATGGGTTTCTGCGCTCTGCGACTCGTTTCTCTCCGCCCGCTCTCCTCGTCCTGCTGCTGACGCTGCTCGCCGCGGCGTCGCCCGCCTCGGCGCATGGCCGGCTCGGCTCCGCCGAAGGGCGATGCCGCCTGTTCGTCGGCCCCGACATCATGAATTTCACCGGCTATCTTCCCGACGCCTCGAAAAACGAGTTCTGCGAGGATATTCCGGCGACCGGCCACACCATCATCGCGCTCGACGCCGAGCAGGACGAGCTGCGCGACATGGCGGTGGAGATCCGAATCGTCAAAGACGTCGGCGGCGAGGAGAAGGAGAATGCCGATATCGACGCGGTCACTGTCGCCTATCGCGGTCCGCGCCTCTATCCGACCGGCACGATCAATTTCGAGCACTATTTTCCCGACGCGGGCTATTTCGTCGGCATCGTCACCGTGACCGGCGAGCATGGCGAGCGATGGGTGTCGCGCTTTCCCTTCTCTGTGGGAATGAGCTTCATGCGCACGCTCCCCCTCTATCTGCTGATGGGCATAGGCGTCGTCGCCATGTTCTTCGTCTATCTGCGGCATCGGCCGATACATCCGCTGAAGACGGCGGACGCCGAGCCGGCGGAATAATCCGCCGAGCGGCGAAGGCCGCTCAGTCGCCGGCGCCTCCGATCTTCTCGGCGAGCAGCGCGATGGTCTTGGAATAGACCTTCGCCTTGTTCCATTCGAGCAGCGCGGGGAAATTGGGCTCGCCCTCGTTCCAGCCGGCGCCCGGCTTCCAGCCGGAGCCCTGCAGGAAATTGGCGGTGGAGGCGAGCACATCCGCCGTGTCGTGAACGAGATCGCGCTTGCCGTCGCCGTCGAAATCGACGGCGAATTTCAAATAGGACGAGGGCATGAACTGCGTCTGGCCGATTTCGCCGGCCCAGGCGCCGCGCATTTGCGCGGGATCGAGATCGCCGCGCTGGACGATGCGCAGAGCGTCGAGCAATTCGCCGCGGAATTTTTCCGAACGCCGGCAATCATAAGCGAGCGTCGCCAGCGCCCGAATCGTCGCGAAATCGCCGAGATAAGCGCCGAAATCCGTCTCCAGCCCCCATATGGCGACGAGAACCGGCCCCGGCACGCCATATTTCTGCTCGATGCGCTTGAACAGCGCCGCATGTTTCTGCAGCAGCGAGCGCCCCTTGCGGACGCGAAACGAATTGGCCATGCGCGCCGAAAATTGCTCGAAAGTCTGGCGAAACACCTTCTGCCCGCGGTCGTGCGAGATTACCGAGCGATCATAGAAGACGTCGCCGAGCGCCGCATCGATCGTCGGCTTTGAAATTCCCGCCGCCGCGGCCTCTCGCTCGAAACCGCCGAGCCAGGCCTCGAACCCCTCGCCATTGCGCCCGCATTCGGCCGCTCGCGCGCTCGCCGCGCCCAAGCCCGGCGCGAAGCCCAAAACCGAGGCGCAGGCCACGACAGCCGCAACGCCAAAGACCGACGTCTTTCGTTTTTTCCGAGCCATTTCGCCTACCCGCGTTCAGGGAAATTCGCGCTCTTTAGGTCACGCGAGCGCGGCCGCACGATGGCGTCGTTTCTCAAATCCTCAAAAAACCCATCCTGCTCGTCCGGCCGGCGAGACTAGCTCTCGCCGGTTAGCGGGCCGTTGCCGAAGCGCGGCAAAATTTCGTTCTCATATTGTTCTTGCCGAGGCGGGGCGACGCGTCTACTATGGCGACGTTTGCGTCAGAGCGATTGGAAAACGGGTTCGGAGCTGTCGCCATGGTGGTCAGGGTCTCGACGGTCGCCTTCGAAGGGATCGAAGCCAAGCCGGTCGACGTTCAAGTGCAGATCGCCAGCGGCAATGTGGTGTTCACGCTCGTCGGCCTCGCCGACAAGGCCGTCGCCGAATCGCGGGAGCGGGTGCGGGCGGCGCTCGTCGCCTCCGGCCTCGCGCTGCCGGCCAAGCGCATCACCGTCAATCTCGCGCCGGCGGACATGCCCAAGGAAGGCAGCCATTACGATCTGCCGATCGCGCTCGGCGTGATGGCGGCGATCGGCGCCATTCCGTCGGACGCGCTGGACGGCTTCACCGTGCTCGGGGAATTGGGACTCGACGGCGCCATCGCGCCGGTCGCCGGCGTTCTGCCCGCCGCGGTCGCCGCCAATATGCGCGGCCAAGGGCTCATCTGCCCGCGTCGATGCGGGCCGGAGGCCGCCTGGGCGTCCAGCGAAATGGAAGTGGTCGCGCCGCGGTCGCTGATCCAGCTCGTCAATCATCTGAAAGGAACGCAGGTTCTCTCCCGGCCCGCGCCGGCGGTGCGCGCCATTGCGGCGGGCCTGCCGGACCTCGCCGACATCAAGGGCCAGGAGAGCGCCAAGCGGGCGCTGGAAATCGCGGCGGCCGGCGGCCACAATCTGCTGATGAACGGCCCGCCCGGCGCCGGCAAATCCATGCTGGCGGCGCGGCTTCCGTCCATATTGCCGCCGCTGTCGCCGCGGGAGCTGCTGGAAGTCTCGATGATCCATTCCGTCGCCGGCGAGATCGCCGGCGGCGAGCTCACCGATCGGCGGCCGTTTCGCGCGCCGCATCATTCGGCCTCCATGGCGGCGCTCGCCGGCGGCGGCTCCCACGCGCGGCCGGGCGAGATATCGCTCGCCCATAATGGCGTTCTGTTCCTCGACGAATTGCCGGAGTTTCAGGCGCAGGCGCTCGACAGCCTGCGGCAGCCGCTGGAGACCGGCGAAATCCTCGTCTCGCGGGCCAATCACCGCGCCGTCTATCCGGCCCGTTTCCAACTCGTCGCGGCGATGAATCCGTGCCGCTGCGGCCATGCGCTCGACCCCGGCTTCGCCTGCCGCCGCCAGCCCAATGAGCGCTGCGTCGCGCAATATCAGGCGCGGCTCTCGGGCCCGCTGATCGACCGTTTCGATCTTCGGATCGAGGTTCCGGCCGTCTCGGCGGCCGATCTCGTGCTGCCGCCTCCGGCCGAGGGCTCGGCCGAGGTCGCGGCCCGCGTCGCCGCCGCGCGCGACCGCCAGCGACGACGTTACGAGAAGCTCGGCCTTCCGGGCGACGCCACCAACGCCAGCGCTCCGGCGAGCGCGATCGAGAAAATCGCGGCGCTCGACGCCTCTGGGACGGCGCTGATCCGCGATGCGGCCGAACGTCTGGCGCTCTCGGCGCGCGGCTTCCATCGCGCGCTGAAGCTCGCCCGCACCATCGCCGATCTCGACGGCTCCGAGGCCGTGACGCGTCGCCATCTCGCCGAAGCGCTCGCCTATCGCGGCGGCTCCGCCCGCGCACGGGTCGCCGCCTGAGCCGGAAAAAGTCCGGCTTTTTCGAGAGCCTGCGCAAGCCTTCATTAGCGAAGCGCCGAGGTTCGGCTCGCGCTTCCCCCGCCAATTCATACTTTCTCTCGATTGTCGTGAAACAACGAGGTCGATCGAAAAGGTTCTGGACCGCCCGAATGCCTGCTGTTCCCTCTTGCGTTCTCATCGCGCTCGCTTCTCTCGCGGCCTTCGCCGCGGCCGGCTGGCTGTGGCTCGCGCGCGCGCGCCGAACGCGCCGGCGCCGAGCGGTGGAGACCGAGCTCGAGGGATTGCGCGACGAAATCTGGGAGCTGCGCGCCGCCGCCGCCGCGCGCGACCGCGCCGAAGCCGCGAGCCAGGCCAAATCGCGCTTCCTCGCCACGGTGAGCCATGAAATCCGCACGCCGCTCAATGGCGTGCTCGGCCTCGCGCAATTGCTGGCGGCGACGCGGCTCGACGCCGAGCAGGCGAGCTATGTGGAGGCGATCGCCGCCTCCGGCCGCTCGCTCGCCCAGCTCATCGACGATATTCTCGACTTCTCCAAGATCGAGGCCGGCAAGATCGAGCTCGAGGTCGAGCCTTTCGCGCTCGCGCCGCTGGTCGAGGGCGTCGTCGAGCTGCTGGCGCCGCGCGCCCAGGCCAAGCATCTCGAAATCGCGAGCTATATCGCGCCGGACGCGCCGGAGACGGTCGCCGGCGACGCCGCGCGCGTGCGCCAGGTGCTGGTCAATCTCGCCGGCAACGCCGTCAATTTCACCGCGAGCGGCGGCGTCGGCCTGCGTGTCGAGCGCGACGCCGAGGGCGCGCTCGTGTTCCGCGTCGCCGACACCGGCCCCGGGGTCGCGCCGGCGGCGCGCGACATTATTTTCGAGGAGTTCGAGCAGGGCGACGGCTCCTCGACGCGCCGGCATGGCGGCACCGGCCTCGGCCTCGCCATTTCGCGCCATCTCGCCGCGCTGATGGGCGGCCGACTGGAGATAGAAGAAAGTTCGGGCCGCGGTGCCGTCTTCGCCTTCACTTTGCCGCGCGGCCCGCACGCGCTCTTCGACGACCGCGCGCGCGAGCGCAAGCGGCCGCTCGCCGGAGCGCGCGCATTGATCGTCTCGCCGACGATTTTCGAAGGGCCCTTCATGGCCGAGATTTTGCGCGGCGCCGGTGCGCAGGCCGAGATCGCCGACGACGAGACGCGAGCCGCGCGCCGCCTCGGCGAGGAGCCGGATGGCCGCTTCGACACGGTCGTCGTCGATTGCGCCTTCGGCGAGGCGGCGACCGAACGTCTCGCCGACGAGGCGCGACGCGCCGGCGCCGGCGCCGGCCGCGTCTTCCTGATGTTCTCGCCCATGGAGCGGCGCGCTTTCGGCGAGGCGGCGCTGCGCCATTTCGACGGATGGCTGGTGAAGCCGGTGCGCGCGGCCTCGCTCGTCGAGCGCCTGTCCACAGCGCCGCCGCCGACCCGCAACGACGCGGATTTCGTCGCGCCGGCGCCGACGCTCTCGGGACGCCGGGTGCTCGTCGCCGAGGACAATGACGTCAATGCGCTGATCGTCTGCCGCCATCTCGAGAAGCTCGGCGCGCTGGTCACGCGCGCGGAAGACGGCGCCCGCGCCGTCGAGCTGGCGCGATCGGCGATCGGCGGGCGCATCCGGCCTTTCGACGTCATTTTGATGGATGTGTTCATGCCCGAGCTCGACGGCCTCGAGGCGACGCGCCTGATTCGCGCGGAGGAAGCCCGCATGGGCGCGCGGCGCCGCCCGATCGTCGCGCTCACCGCCAGCGCGCTCGAGGAGGACGAGCGCGCCGCGCGCGGGGCCGGAGTCGATTTCCTGCTGACCAAGCCCGTCGAATTCGACGCGCTGTCGGCGGCGATCCTCCAGGCGATCGAAGACGCGCGCCGCCCGTCGGACGATGCGCGCGAGGCGATCTGACTTTCCCGCCCCGCGCTTCGCCGCAGCCACAAAAAAGAAAAAATTTCGCCCTGCGCCCGCGCCACAACCACAGCGCGGGGATTGCGACGACGGACGCCCGACTCGTCGAGAACGACGATCGTGGCGCACGGCAAATCGTGGAGAATGGCGAATCTTGGAGAACCGAATGTCGAAACGAAAAAATTTGCTGCTCGCGGGGCTGATGACGCCATCATTGGCGCTCGGCCCGCAGGCCGGCGTCGCGCCGGCCGCGGCGGCGCAAGGCCTCGTGCTCGCGCAGGCCGCGCCGCAAGGCTTCGATCCCGCTCACGAGAAGCGCTCGCCGCCGCAATCGCCTCGGCCGCCGGCAGCCCGGCCTGCCCCCACGGCTCCGCCGGCGGCGCCGTTCCATCCCGCGCCGATCCAGCATTCTCCCGCCGCGCCGCCGCCCGAACCGCGCCCGGCGCCGCAGCCCGCCCCCTATCCGGGAGCCGGCGTCCCGCCGATGGCGCATCCGCAAATGCGGGCGGCGCCCCCACGAGAGCCGCGCGCGCCGGCGATCATCCAGGCGCCGCAGCAGGCCGCGCCGATCCGGCGAGCTCCGCCGCCTCATGCGGCGCCCATGCCGGCCGTCGTCCCGACGCCGCGTCCTTCCGCAGAGCGCCCTCCCGCGCCCGCGGTCGCGCCATCCGCCGCGCAGCGGCCCTCTGTTTCGCCATCCGCGCCCCCTGCCCCCAGGGCGCCGTCCCATCCCGCGGCCCCGCCCGCCAATGGCGCCGATAACCTCCCTCCGACCGGACCCGCCGGCGCGCCGGCGCATCTCGGCGGACCGCATTCGGCGGCCCCGCCCGTAGGAAACCAGGGCGGCAATTTCCTGCCCTCCGCCGCTCCGCCCGGCGGAGGCGCGCCGCAGCCCAATAGCCCGCCGCCCGGAGGCCCGGCCGATCATGCGGGCGCCGGCGGACGCTTCCTGCCCCCGGGGGGCTCCGGCGCCGTTCCGCCCGCCACACCATCCGCCGCAGCCCCGACCGGCATGGTCCCCAGTGCGGCAGTCCCCGGCGCCGCGGGCGCGGCTCATATTCCGCCCCAGGCCGGCGGCGCTCATGGAGCCGCCGCCCCGGCTCCGCCTCTCGTCTCACAACCGGCTCCGCCTCTCGCCTCACAACCGGCTCCGCCTCCCGGCCCACCGCCGGCTCCGCCTCACGGCGGCGGGCCACGCGTGTCGCCGGCGGCTGCGGCGGCGATCGGCGCGGCGGCCGGCCTCGTCGGCGGCTTCGTGCTGAGCCAGCCCGGCGCGCATCGGCTCGACGATGTCCATGCCCGGCGCCAGCAATTCGAGCGTGACGGCGTGCTCGTCGTGCAGGAGCCCGGCCGCACCATCGTGCGCGAAGGCGGCGGCGCCTTCATCCGTCACGACGAGAACGAACGTTTCCGCGAACTCGGCGGCAATTTGCGCAGCGAGCGTCACGGCGAGGAGTTTGTGAGCGTCTACGCCCGCCGCGATGGCGGCGAGGTGCTGACCTACACCGACGCCAATGGCGTGCTGCTGCGCCGCCTGCGCCGCTTCCCCGACGGCCGCGAGATCATTCTCATCGACAATGGCTTCCGCGGTCCGCCGCGCGGCTTTGCGGAGGAGGTGGTCGTGCTGCCGCCGCCGCCGGTGGAGATCGCGCCGGACGCCTATGTCGTCGATTACGGCGCCGCCGACCAGCGCGTGCTCTATGAGACGCTGACGGCGCCGCCGCTCGCGCCCATGCCGCGCCGCTACACGCTGGACGAGATTCGCTACAGCCCGTCCCTGCGCGCCTATACGCGCAGCGTCGATATCGACACGATCAATTTCGACACGGGCTCCTGGGCGATCACGCCGGATCAGGCACAACGTCTCGTAACGGTCGCAGAGGCGCTCAACGAAGCGATCAAGCGCAATCCCGCCGAGGTGTTCCTCATCGAAGGCCACACGGATGCGGTGGGCTCGGACGTCGACAATCTGTCGCTCTCCGATCGTCGCGCGCAGTCGGTGGCGACGATATTGTCGCGCGACTTCGGCGTGCCGCCGGAAAATCTGACGACGCAAGGCTATGGCGAGCAATATCTCAAAGTGCGGACGCAAGGCCCCTCGCGCGAGAATCGCCGCGTGACCGTGCGTCGAATCACGCCGCTGCTCTCCGGCCCGCAGGCCGAGACGCACCGACGCTGAGGAAAGACGAAAGAGACGGCGCGCATCTTCGCGCGCCGTCTCGATGAGCCGCCCGCGCGATGCGAGCCCGAAGGCTCGCAGTCCAAACGCCGCGCGTCGTCACAAAAGCTTCGCCCGCTCGTGATCTAACGCGCTGATCCGAAGCGCTCGAAAGCGCGAGCGCGACACGAGCGGAGACGATACGCGAAATGTGGGCGATCCACGCCGACGCCGGCCGCAAGATCATCGCCGGCGCTTTTCCCCTGCTGCAGCCGCAAAATCTCCTGAAGCCGAAAAAGTACAAGCATGGCGGACTCGACGGCGCGCTCGCGCGGCTCGGCTCGCTCGAGGTGCGGCTCGCCAACGGAAAAAAAGAAATCCGCAAGGCGCAGCGGCTGCGCTTCAAAGTGTTCTTTCGCAAGGGCGGCGCAATTCCCGACGCCAAAGCCGCGATCACGCGGCGCGACGCCGATCGCTTCGACAAATTCTGCGATCATCTCATCGTCATCGATCATGCGGCGCGCACGCGCTTCGGCAAGATCAAGCCCAAAGTGGTCGGGGCCTATCGGCTGCTACGCGACGATGTCGCGCAGAAGAAGAGCGGCTTCTATTCCGCTGGCGAATACGACATTGCGCCGCTCCTCGCCCGCCACGGTGGAACGCGTTTTCTCGAGCTCGGCCGCTCCTGCGTGCTCGAGCAATATCGCAGCAAGCGCACGATCGAGCTCTTGTGGCGCGGCATTCTCGCTTATGTGCGGCATTATCGCATCGATGCGATGATCGGCTGCGCGAGTCTCGAGGGCGCCAATCCGCTCGCCCATGCGGCGGCGCTGAGCTTTCTCGCGCATCATGCGCGCGCCGACGAGGATTGGCGCGTGAGCGCGCGGCGCGAAATGCATGTGCCGATGGAGATGCTGGCGAAAGAGGCCGTCGATCCGCGCAAGGCGATGAGCGCGCTGCCGCCGCTGATAAAGGGCTATCTGCGCTGCGGGGCCAAATTCGGCGACGGCGCCGTGGTGGATCGCAAGTTCAACACGACGGATGTGTTCGTCGTCTTGCGCGTCGCCGAGATCGAGGCGCGCTATCTCGATCATTTCGGACCGGCGGAAGCGCGCGACGCGGCGTGAACGGTCGAGCGGCCCTTCCCGACGCGCGATCGGGAATGGCTCTCAGCCGAAGGCGAAGCCGGAAATCGCCTTGCTCATGACCGCATCGCGAAAGACGCGGCGTCCGGCGTCCGCTCCAGCGGCGCCGGCGACGACCATCAGCGGCAGAAGATGCTCCTCGCGCGGATGGCACGCGCGCGCAAAAGGCGCCGCGCTCCACTGCGCGAGCAGCGCATTGCGCACCTCTGCGCTCGGCTTCGTCGCGGCCTCGGTCAGCCAGGCGTCGAAGCCGGCGGCGGCCTTCGCCTCGCCGTCGAAGAAAGTGTGCAGATTGTGGAAGCTGTTGCCGCTGCCGAGAATGAGAACGCCCTCATCGCGCAGAGGCTCGAGCGCCGCGCCGACGCCGATGTGAAAGGCGGGATCGAGATCGTCGCGCAAAGACAGAGTGAGAATCGGAATCGTCGCGCCGGGATCGACGATCAGCATGGGCACGAAGACGCCATGGTCGAAGCCGCGCGCGGCGTCCAGCGCCGTCTCGACGCAGGCCGCGGCCAGCAGACCTCGCGCCCGCTCGGCCAGTTCCGGCGCGCCGGGCGCGGGATAGCTCAGGCGATAGGTGTGCTCGGGAAAGCCGTAGTAATCGAAGATCATGCCGGGCGCTCTCGCCGCGCCCAGAGTGACCCGCTTCTCCTCCCAATGCGCCGAGACGATGAGAATGGCGCTCGGACGCTCCGGCAGAGAGGCGAGCAGGCCGCTGAGATAGGTCTTCAGCCCGTCGAAGGCGCGACCCGAGGAGCCGTCGAGCCAGAAGCAGGGGCCGCCGCCATGGGAGATGAAAATCGTCGGCTGCCGCATCTGAGCCTCCGCTGCACATGGCCTGCAGATAGGACCAACGGGGCGCAGCCGCAATGCGGCGCGCCCTTTTCCCCGCCGCGCGCGCTTTTATATGCGCATTGAGGATTTCTGGAGGACGAAGCGATGGACTCCCAAATCACCGGATTGAAAGTGGCCGCGGTCATCTTCGGCCTGATGGCGCTCGGACAGGCGGGGCGGCTGGCGACGCAGCCGGATATTCAGGTCGGCGGCGCCTCCATGCCGCTATGGCCGAGCGCGGTGGCGCTGATCGTTCTGCTCGGCCTCTGCCTGTGGCTGTGGCGGCTGGCCAAGCCGCAATGAGGGCGCGGATTCGGACGAAGGCCGGATCGCCTCGCATCTCGGCGACGACGTCATCGCCCGGCGGCCTCGGCGGCCCACGCCTTGGTGGCGAGACATGTCTCCATCGCCCGCGCATAGGCGTCGCGGCGGGTGGCCCGGCCGCATAGTCGCGCTCGGCCCCGGCTTGGCGGCTCGATCATAGCAGGCGCGCGGGCGCTGCGCAGCCGGTTCTCGAGCCCGGCCGACGAGCGCGCTTCCGACTCGCTTTCGCGATCACGAAGGTCGCGCCAGAAGCACAATGCCGCCGGGATTCGGTCATAGACGGCGTCGGGAATTTGAATCGACAAGTCGCCGATACAAAGTTGGATAAGAAATGAAAGAAACGCAGCACTTTTTAAAGAGCACCCATCTTGCGAATGAGCGCGCGGTATGGGTGCGTGAGCCGGGGAACAGAGCCTCGAACGTGACGGTGTTTTTGGATGCAGAGCTTTACCGAGACCGTGTAGGGGCGATATCGATCATCGACGCCCTCGAGTCCCAGGGTGACATCGATAGTTCACTTTTTGTCTTTGTCTCTGTGGAGAGCGCCGCATCCAGGTGGGTGGAATGCCCCTGCTATTCTCCGTTCGCTCGTTTCATAGAAGAAGAGCTATTCCCGTGGCTGGAGAGAGCCTATCCGAGCGCGCTCGAAGCCCAGGAGCGCGTGATCGTCGGTCTCAGCTATACTGGTCTGACCGCGGCTTATGTCTCTATGATGTACCCGTCCCGATTCACCAAGGTAATCGCCCAGTCCGCCTCGTTCTGGTCGAACGACTGTTGGATTATGGATTACTTCGAGACATTGGATCCCAAGCCGAAAACAGAATTCTACTTGGATGTCGGTCTTAGAGAAACGCAAGAAAACATTCTGCACAAAGAGGATGTTTTTCAGGCAGTCTCCCAGATCGAAGGGGTGAAGAGATTTCGAGACGCATTGCTGCGACACGGCTACCAACCTCATTATGTCGAATTCGATGGAGGTCACGATTTCGCAGCCTGGAGCCTTACGCTACCAGATGCGCTGCGATGGGCGCTGCCTTCTACGAGGAACGAGCCCGACCCCGCGAATGCGGCAGCGTCGCATCGCTGACCGCCACGCCGAAGGGCTTTGGCGCACGGGCTTGCCAACCTCCTGTCTTTCCGCTTATAAGCCGCGCTTCCGAACCGCCCGGCCAGTGATGGGCTGCCGTGGCGGTTCTTTTCGCTCGCGCGAATAAAGCGCCGGGAAGCCGGCGCGCAGAACAGGGCCTTGCGCCCAGGAGAGCAAAATGCCCAAGCTGAAGACCAAATCAGGCGCCAAAAAGCGCTTCAAGATCACCGGCACCGGCAAGGTGGTCTATGCCCAGAAGGGCAAGCGCCACGGCATGATCAAGCGCACCAACAAGCAGATCCGAAATCTGCGCGGGACCTCCGTCCTGTTCAAGACGGACGGCGACAACGTCAAGAAGTATTTCCTGCCCAACGGCTGAGCTTCTACCCTTCCCTCGATTTCGGATTTCCTGAAAGGATCATGTCATGGCTCGCGTCAAACGCGGCGTCACCTCGCACGCCAAGCACAAAAAGACCCTGGATGCCGCCAAAGGCTTCTACGGCCGTCGCAAGAACACCATCCGCGCCGCCAAGGCCGCGGTCGATCGCTCGATGCAATATGCGACGCGCGACCGCAAGGCCAAGAAGCGCGTCTTCCGCGCCCTGTGGATTCAGCGCCTCAACGCCGCCGTGCGTGAGCTGGGCCTGACCTACAGCCGCTTCATCGACGGCCTCGCCAAGGCTGGCGTCACCGTGGACCGCAAGGTTCTGTCCGAGCTCGCCATCACCCAGCCGGAGGCCTTCAAGGCCATCGTCGAGAAGGCCAAGGCCGCGCTGCCGCAGACCGCCTGATCCATCGGCGCCGACGCTTCGACGCGGGAATCCTTTCGGATGAAATGGTATTCCTGCCTGAATGCGTCGGCTCTCGACCGCTATGCCGAGCATTTGCGCGTCGCCGTCCGCACGGCGATCGACATAGCGGGGCTCGAGCCGCATCTCGTCTTCGACGGCGAGGCGGACCGGCTCCGCGCCATTCTCGGCCTTGACGCGCCCGTCCATATCCACAGCCGGCGCTCCGGCCTCATCGAGGCCATAGAGGCGACGCCGGAGACGCCGGACTGGAGCCGCTCCATCGCCGCCGGCGCCTTTCTGCGGCTCGAAATTCCCCGCATCGAGACGAAGGACGAATTCGTCCTCTACACAGATTGTGACGTGCTGTTCGCCCGGCCGGTCGAGCTGTCGCCGCTGCGGCCGCGCTATTTCGCCGCCGCGCCCCAGCACGAGCCGCATGAGTGGTCGCAATTCTGTTCGGGCGTGCTGCTCCTCAACATCCCGGCCATGCGCGCCGAATATGAGCCGCTGATGCGGAGCGCGCGCGCCGCGCTCGGCCTGCCTCATCACTATGACCAAGAGGCGCTCAACGCGCATTTCGCCGGGCGCTGGGACCATCTGCCGCTCGCCATGCATTGGAAGCCCTATTGGGGCGTCGAATGGGGCGCGTCCATCGTGCATTTCCACGGCCCCAAGGCGAAGGATGCGCGCCGTCTCGCGGCGGCGCCGCCCGGCGACGATCTTCTCGGCCAGCTCTATCGGCGCGATCCGCGCGGCTATGCGCATTTTCTGCGCTTTCACGACATGGCCGCGCGCGCCCATGAGCACGGCGAGCGCATTGGTCCCGCGACGCTGGCGCCCTTGCGGCTCGAAGCGGCCATCGATTCCGGCGGCCGCGCTCTGCGCCGGCTCTGGTCCGGCCTGCGCGCTCTGGCGCCCGTAGCGCCGCACCACGGGGAGCCCACCCACAGGCTGCCTCCCGAAGCGACCTGCGCCGAAGTCGCGACGCGCGAGAATTTCGACGAGCGCGCCTATCTCTACGCCAATCCCGATGTGGCCGAATCGGTGCGGCGCGGCCGCATCCTCTCCGGTCGCGCGCATTTTGCGCGCTATGGCCGCATTGAAGGACGCGTGCAGATGATTCCGCACGACATCCTCGCGACGCCGGCGAATTTCGACGCCGAGGCCTACATCGCGCGCAATCCCGACGTCGCCTTTCTGATCGCGCGCGGCCGCTATTCTTCCGCCCGCGCGCATTTCGAGCGGCGCGGGCGCGCCGAGCGGCGCCGGCAGCTGACGCGGCCCTGACGCCTCGCGCCTATGGCGCCCGGCGCGCGCATCGGCCACATATGAGAGCGCAGCGGCTCGAAGGGAATCATTCGAGCGGCGCTGGCGGTCGCGAGGGCTTCCATGGCCAATTCTTATGATCTCATCGTCATCGGCGGCGGACCGGGCGGCTACGTCGCCGCCATCCGCGCCGCGCAGCTCGGGCTGAGGACGGCCATTGTCGAGCGCGAGCATTTGGGCGGCATTTGCCTCAATTGGGGCTGCATTCCCACCAAGGCGCTGCTGCGCTCGGCCGATGTCTTTCGTCTCGCGAAACATGCGAAGGATTTCGGCCTGCGCATAGAGGGCGAAGTCTCCTTCGACGCCGAAGCGCTGGTGAAGCGCTCGCGCGCGGTCGCCGGGCGGCTCAACGCCGGCGTCGAGTTCCTGTGCAAGAAGAACAAGATCGATGTGATCTGGGGCGAGGCCGCGCTCACCGCGCCGGGCGAGATTCGCGTCGCCGCGCCCAAGGGAACCGCGCGGCCGCAATTCCCCAAGCCGAAGAATATCCTCGGCGAAGGCGTCTATTCGGCCAAGCACATCATCGTCGCAACCGGCGCGCGGCCGCGCGCCCTGCCGGGCCTCGAGCCGGACGGCGAGCGCATCTGGACCTATTTCGAGGCGCTACTGCCGCCCGCCATGCCGAAATCTCTGCTCGTCGTCGGCGGCGGCGCGATCGGCGTCGAATTCGCGTCCTTTTATTCGACCTTCGGAGCGCAGGTGACGCTGGTGGAGGCGCTGCCGCAAATCCTGCCGGCGGAGGACGCGGAGATCGCCGCGCTGGCGCACAAATCCTTCGAGAAGCAAGGGATAAAAATCATCACCAGCGCCAAGCTCGCGAAGCTCGACAAGAGCGACAATGGCGTCGTTGCGACGATCGCGACCGAGAGCGGCGAGCAGAGCGTCGAGGCCGAGCGCGTCATCTCCGCCGTCGGCGTCGTTCCCAATAGCGAGGGGCTGGGGCTGGAGGCTCTGGGCGTGAAAACCGATCGCGGCGTCGTTCTCACCGACGGGTTCGGCCGCACCAATGTCTCAGGAATTTATGCGATCGGCGATGTCGCCGGCCCGCCCATGCTCGCCCATAAGGCGGAGCATGAAGGCGTCGTCTGCGCGGAGGCGATCGCCGGGCTGTCGCCGCATCCGATCGAGCGCACGCGCATTCCCGCCTGCACCTATTGCCATCCGCAGATCGCCTCGGTCGGCCGCACGGAAGCGGCGGCGAAAGCGGCGGGACATGAGCTGAAGATCGGGCGCTTTCCCTATATCGCCAATGGCAAGGCCATCGCCATGGGCGAGACGGAGGGCCTAGTGAAGACCATCTTCGACGCAAAGAGCGGACGCCTGCTCGGCGCGCATCTCATCGGCGCGGAGGTGACGGAGCTGATTCAAGGCTTCGTGATCGCGATGAATCTGGAAACGACGGAGGCCGAGCTGATGGAGACCATTTTCCCGCATCCGACGCTATCGGAGACGATGCATGAGAGCGCGCTCGACGCCTTCGGGCGGGCGATTCATATTTGATGGGAGCGTGTCATCGTTTCGTGCTGAAAATAAAACCTTCCTCGAACAAGCGTTTCAGCCGAGGATGCAGTCGAGGGGGGACCCTCGAGCGCCGACATGAGCGCGTCCCGGCCTGCCGCATCCAAAAGGATGACGTGGCAATCCGGGACGGGTTCGCGATTCTCCGTCGAACGCTGCTTCTTCGTACAGGAGCGTTTAGCCATTTTGCTCGGCTAACCCCGAAGACCGATATTGTCGAGGGTAGCGCCTGTGCGGCGCCTCGCTACCGCCCCGCGCCCTCCCAATAGGGCGCCGCGCCGTAATGGGCGTGGATGCGCGTCTCCCAGTCGCGATCGGCCCAGCTCGACTCGTCATATTCGGGCGCGTCCTCGAGCAGATGCTCGGTCACCGAGGTGACATAGCGGCGCTGATCGACGTCATAGCAGAGCGCATTCCAGGGCACGGCGTGATGACCCTTGCGCAGGCACATGAAGCCGCAGAAGTTGACGATGGCGTAGCGCGCCTGGCCGGTCGCAGGATCGATCATCAGATGATCGATTTCGCCGATCTCCTTGCCGCTCTGATCGAAGACCTTCGCGCCGACGATATGCTCGCTCGAGATCATGTGGAGCTTCGGGATTGCGGTCGCCATTTTCGACCTCCCCTCGTGAGCCCCCGGCCCATTCGGCAAAACGTCTGGCGAAGCGAAAGGTTGCCGACGCCGCGACGCTCACTCCTATCGGCCGCCGCTCTCGCCGAAGCGTCGAGACAGGATCAAGTCCCGCGCGAGCAGAGGCCCGAGCTCCGCCCAAGACAGCTCGACGGCTTCGCGGGGGGCGCAGGCGTAGCAGCCACCTTCATAAGCGTTGAAAACAATGCGAATCCCCTGCGCGCCGAACGCCCATTTCCCGGGGTCGAGGCTCGACGTGAGGAGCGCCGTCTCGGTCTCCCCATCAGGCGGGCTCCACTGCTGCTCGCGCAGCGCATTCGACACCAGCCGCTGAAATCCGGCGACCCAATGATCGTCGGGTCCGAAGACATCGGACGGCTTCAGCACGGGCAGCGCGGCGCGCAACAACCGATTGTCGACATGACCCCAGAAACTGCCATGGGCCGCCCCATGCCCATATACATCGTAGATCCACACGGTGCTGATCAGATCATCGCTGGCGTAGCCGATCTCATAGTCGGCGCCGCAGTCGGATTCGTAATGCTGGTCCAGACCGCACTCGCCATCGCTCACCAGCTCTTCCGCGTTCTTGTTCCAGGCGGCCGTGATCGGCGTTTCGACATTGTCGATCTGCGGATAGGCGACATGCCGAATGTAGAAACCCGGCATGTCGCCGGTGCTGTCCGAGACCGGCGCCGGATAGGCGGCATAGAGATCGATGCGGTTGAAAACGAACGAGCCGAGCTTCTGCCCAACCTTGGAAAGCTGGTCGAGCCGCTTTCGATATTGTGCGTCCAGGCACTTTACTCGAGGCTGCGATCTGATGGCGCGCTCGGGAGCTTCGAGCGGACAGACGATATCGATGAAGCCGATCCAACTCGACTGCGAACGCCGAAGCTGCTCGACTCCGTTGCGACCGAGCAAAGCGCGTCGTTCTTTGTAGACGCGGCCGAGCCGCGTATCGAGATCCGACAAATTCCGATCGCTACAGATCAGCTTTTCGCGCGTCGTTATCGCCTTCGCGCAATCGAAGCTCGCCGCCTGGGCGCGAGAGTGAATCGCCGTGACGCATAGGAGCATTCCTAGTGAACAAAATAACAGCTCCCGGCTCATGATCGCTCCCGATTATCGAGTCCGCAGTCTCACCTCATAATTGCGTCCGCCGGACCATCGGACGCGGCCGAGCCTATGTCGTCTCGCGAAAGCAGTCGACAGCTTCCGCTAGAGCAGCCACGCGCCGAAGGCGATGGTGACGAGCGTCAGCGGCGCGCCGATCCTGAAATAGGCCCAGAAACCGATGGAGACGCCGGCGGCGCGGGCGCGCTCGGCGACGATGAGATTGGCGACCGAGCCGATGAGCGTCAGATTGCCGGCCAGAGTCGAGGCCATGGCGACGACGAGCCAGGCGTGCTGCGGATCGGCCGCGCCGGCGAGGAAAGGCTTCAGCGCCAGCACCGCCGGCACATTGCTGACGAGATTGGAGAGAACCGCCGACACCACCGCCAGAACGCCGGCGTTGGCGAGATCGAAGCGGCCGACGGAAGCGACCGCCTCCGGCGTCAGCACAGTGGTCTCGAGTCCCTCGACGACGATGAACAGGCCGACGAACATCAAGAGCAGCGGCCAGTCGATCTCGCGATAGACCTTCTCCGCCTTCACATGGCGCGTGACCAGCAGCAGCGCGCCGCCGACGATAGCGACCTTCGCCACCGGCTGGCCGGCGAAGAAAAGCGCCATCATGGCGAGCGTCACCAGCACCGATTTGACGACGAGAAAGCCGCGCGCACGCGCAGGCGCAGGCGCCGCGACGGGCAGTCTCTCGCGCGTGAGAAACTCGCCCCGGTAGAACAGCGCCACCAGCGCGAAAGTGGCGAGCAGGCCGAAGGCGGCGACCGGCCACAGCGCCGCGGCGAAGGCGCCATAGGGAATATGCGACAGGCCGCCGATAATCATGTTCTGCGGATTGCCGGTGATCGTCGCCACGCTGCCCACATTGGAGGCCATGGGCACGGCGAGGAGATAGGGCAGCGGATCGCGCTTCAGCCGGCGCGTCAGCTCGAGCGTCAGCGGCGTCATCACCAGGCAGATGGCGTCATTGACGAGAAAGGCCGAGAAGGCGCCCGTCACCAGCACGATGGCGGCGAGCAGAGCGAGCGGAGTCTTCGCGCGCGCGACGACGAAATTGCTCGCCAAGCGAAAAAATCCGGAGAGGCGCAGATTGGCGACGACGATCATCATGCCGAGCAGCAGCGTGATCGTGTCGAAATCAATGGCGCGATAGGCCTCGTCCAGCGGCAGCACGCCGAGCCCGACCATCAGGCTGGCGCCGAGCAGCGCAGCGCCGGCGCGATCGAGCCGCAGCCCCGGCGCCTCGCCGAGCGCGATGACGAAATAGGTCGCCGCGAAGACGATGACGGCGGCGACATGCGTCCCATCCGGCGCAGCCGCGAAGAACAGCACGGCGAGCCGGGCGAGCAGCGTCACGCCCGCGGCGGCCAAGAGCGCGCCGAGGAAGACGAGCGCCACCGCGACGAGCGCGGCGGTGAAGGACGAGCTTTTTTCGTCGCCTGAATCGAGCATGATATCGCAAGGCCGGAACGGAATGCCTCGCTGGGCTTAGCGCGTTGCTCCGTTCCGGGCCAGAGCGTATGTCGGCCGCGCCGTCACCCCTGCGCGGCGCGCTTCGCCGCAGCGGGCGTCGCGCGAAAAGCGATGGCCATGCGATTATAGGCGTTCATCAGGCTGATCGCGAGAGTGAGATCGGCGAGCTCCTTCCCGGAGAATTGCGCCGAGACCGCCGCGAATTCCGCGTCCGGCACGGTGGTCTCGGCGACTTTCGTCACCGTCTCCGCCCAGGCGAGAGCGGCCCGCTCACGCTCCGAGAACAGCGCCTCCGCCTCGCGCCAGACCGAGACCAGCGCGAGCTTTTCCACGGAAAAGCCTTCAGCCACGAGCGCGCGCGTATGCAGATCGAGACAATAGGCGCAGCCGTTGATCTGCGAGACGCGCAGATAGACGAGCTCGGCGAGCGCCTTGCCGAGGCTCGCGCCGACATAGCTATGCACGGCGCCGAGCGCCTTCATGCCCTCGGGCGCAGCGTGATTGTAATCGAGGCGGCTGGTCATTCTCTCTCTCCTGCATCGGGAAGGGTCAGAAGCGTCTCGCTCGAATCGACGACGAATATAGCGAGCAATCGCGCCGGCTCTGTGTCGCTCGCGTTCTCGCTCACGACATGGCGCGCGCCCGGCGGCTCGAACCAACTCTGGCCGGCGCGGAAAAGTTCCGCCGCGCCCGCGTCCGTGGCGCTGCGCATCGCGCCAGCGAGCACATAGGCGTAGATGAATCCGGAAGCGGCGTGGCGATGCGGCGGCGATTTGCCGCCGGGCGGATAGACGACCATCACGCTGACGAGGCTCTTGCCGGGCAGATTTGGAATTTCCGCGCGTGACAGCAAAGTGACCTGCGGGCCGGAGGCGTCATGCGCCGCGGCGGGCGGCGCGAGGGCGAGCAGACCGAAGAGAAAAAATGCGACAGGGCGCATGGCTGGGCTCCATCATTCGGGGCGAGCGGACCATGCACGCCATTCGAGCCAGAAAAAAGCATCGAGATTCGAGCAAATTCTTGTACCATTCGCCGATGCAGCCGCTGCCGATCGACATTGACCGCAAGGCGAAGACGCCTCTCTCCGAGCAGATCTACGCCGCCATTCGCGCGGCCATCGTCGAGCAGCGGCTCGCGGCCGGCGCGCGCCTACCCTCCTGGACCGATCTCTCCGCTCAGCTCGGCGTCGCGCGCGGCACCACGCGAGCGGCCTATGAGCGGCTCGTCGACGAGCAATTGGCGGAGGCCGACGGCGCGCGCGGCACCCGCGTCGCCGAACGCCCGCCTCTGGACCCGAGGCAGGCCGAGGCGCCCGCTGCGCCGCCCCTGTCATGGCCGTTTCAGGATTACGAGCGCGCGCCGCTGCTCTTTCGGCCCTGCCTTCCGGCGCATGACGCCTTTCCACATGCGCTATGGTCGCGGCTCTCGGCGCAGGCCGCCCGCGCCGCCGCCGCCGCGCCGCTCGCCTATCCAGACCCGCGCGGCGAGATGGAACTGCGCCGCACGATCTGCGCCTATCTCGCCGTAGCGCGCGGACTCCATTGCGCGCCGGCGCAGGTGATCGTGACGACGGGCTATTTCGGCGCGCTCGGCCTCGCGCTGCGCGCTCTGCCGATCTCAGGGCGCGAGGCCTGGCTCGAGGATCCGGCCTTTCCCGTCACGCGCGAGGCGCTGCGTTTCGCCGGATTGAAGATCGTCCCCGTCCGGGTCGACGCGCAGGGCCTCGATGTCGCCGAGGCCGTCCGGCGAGCGCCGCGCGCCGCTCTCGCCGCGGTGACGCCGAGCCAGCAGGCGCCGCTCGGCATGGCCATGTCGCTTCCGCGCCGGCTCGCGCTGCTGCGCTGGGCGAGCAAGACGGGCGCTCATGTGATCGAGGACGACTATCTCGGCGAATTGCAGCTCGACGGCCGCGCCGCGCCGGCGCTCGCCTCGCTCGACCGCGACGGCCGCGTCGTCTACGCCGGCACATTCAGCAAGACGATGAGCCCCGCGCTGCGGCTCGGCTTCCTCGTCGCGCCGCCGGCGCTCGCCGCCCGCTTCGCGCAGATCGCCGCCTGCCTCGCGCCGGCGCCAGCCCCTGCGACGCAGCGCGCGGTCGCAGCCTTCATCGCCGAGGGGCATTTCCTGCGCCATTTGCGGCGCATGAAACGCCTCTATGCAGCGCGACGACATGCGTTGACGATCATGCTACGCGAAGCTGCGGGCGAAGACGCGAAGATTTCCGCCTGCGCCCTCTCATTGAAGCTCGATCTGCCGGAGGACGCCGACGATCTCGCCATCGCCGCGCGCGCCGTCGTCGCCGGATTGGCGCCGGCTCCGCTGTCGCCATGGTATGCGGAAGAGCCGCGGCCGCGCGGCCTGCTGCTCGGCGTCGCCAATATTCGCGAGGCCCGCCTCGCGGAAGATTGCCGACGGCTGCTCGCGCTCGCGCGCGACGGCTGACGCGCGTCACAGCTTGCGCAGCGCGACTTCCTCTATGCGATGGTCCGCGCCCTTGGTCAGCACCAGGCTGGCGCGCGGGCGCGTCGGCGAAATGTTGCGGCGCAGATTCTCGAGATTGATGCGCGTCCAAATATCTTTCGCGACGCGCATGGTCTCCGCATCGTCGAGATCGGCGTATTTCTTGAAATAGGACAGCGGATCGCGGAAGGCCGTCTCGCGCAGGCGCTGGAAACGCTCCACATACCATTGCTCGAGCACATTCTCCTCGGCGTGCAGATAGACCGAGAAGTCGAAGAAATCCGAGACGAAGGGAATCTCGCGCCCATCCTCGCGCGGTCGGCTGGCGAGCAGCACATTGACGCCTTCGACGATGAGAATGTCGGGACGATCGACATAGAAGAATTCATCGGGCACGACGTCGTAGGTCAGATGCGAATAGACCGGCGCCGCGACATTGCGCTGGCCGGCCTTCACATCGGAGAGAAAGCGCAGCAGCGCGCGATTGTCATAGCTCTCGGGAAAGCCCTTCTTGTCCATGAGGCCGTCGCGCTCGAGCACGGCGTTGGGATAGAGAAAGCCGTCAGTGGTGACGAGCTCCACCTTCGGCGTGTTGGGCCAGCGCGACAGCAGCGCCTTGAGGATGCGCGCCGTCGTGGATTTGCCCACAGCGACCGAGCCGGCGACGCCGATGATATAGGGCATCTTGCCGTCCTCGGCGCCCAGAAACCGCTGCGTCGCCTTGAACAGGCCTTGCGTCGCCGCGACGTAGAGCGCGAGCAGACGCGAGAGCGGCAGATAAATCTCGATGACCTCTTCCAGCGAGATCGGATCGTCGAGCGATTTGAGCCGCGTGAGATCGTCGATCGTGAGCGTGAGCGGTGTGTCGGCGCGCAGGCTCGCCCATTCGGCGCGGGTGAAGCGCCGATAGGGCGACAGCGCGACGCCGGCCCCCAGATAAGCATCGGCGTTCATTTCCGCTCTCCGCGCGACGCTTTTTCCGCATGGCCGGATTGGACGGTGCGCGTCTCCAGCTCGGCGAGAACGTCCGCGAGCGTGACGCCGCCCGCCTCCAGCAGCACGAGCAGATGATAGAGCGTGTCGGCGGCCTCGCTCGTCAGATTCTTGCGGTCGCCCTCCATGGCGGCGATGACGGTCTCCACCGCCTCCTCGCCGAATTTCTTGGCGATGCGGGGCGTGCCGGCCTCGAACAAGCTCTTGGTGTAGGATTGCGCGGCGTCTGCGCCCCGCTTCGATGCGATGATCTTCGCGAGATCGGCGAGGGAGAAATCGCTCATGAGGGCTCCAGGCCGTCGAGACGCATCGGAATGCCCGCTTTCGCCATATATCGCTTCGCCTGCGGGATGGTGAACTCGCCGAAGTGGAAAATAGACGCCGCGAGAACGGCGGAAGCATGGCCTTCGCGCACCCCCTCGACGAGATGATCCAGCGTTCCGACGCCGCCCGAGGCGATGACCGGCACATCGACGGCGTCCGCCACGGCGCGGGTCAGCTCTATGTCGAAGCCGATTTTGGCGCCGTCGCGGTCCATGGAGGTGAGCAATATCTCCCCCGCGCCGAGGCTCGTGACCTCCTTGGCGTATTCCACGGCGTCTATGCCCGTCGGGCGGCGGCCGCCATGGGTGAAGATTTCCCAATGATCGCCGACGCGCTTGGCGTCTATGGCGACGACGATGCATTGCGAGCCGAATTTCTCGGCCGCCTCGCGCACGAATTGCCGATCGGCGACGGCGGCGGAATTGATCGAGGCCTTGTCGGCGCCGGCGAGCAGGAGATTGCGAATATCGTCCTCGACGCGCACGCCGCCGCCGACCGTGAGCGGCATGAAGCAGGCCTCCGCCGTGCGCCGCACGACGTCGAGCATGATGCCGCGATTCTCGTGGCTCGCGGTGATGTCGAGAAAGCACAGCTCGTCGGCGCCGGCGGCGTCATAGGCGATGGCGCATTCGACCGGATCGCCGGCGTCGCGCAGATCGACGAAATTGACGCCTTTGACGACGCGGCCCTCTTTCACGTCCAGGCAGGGGATGACGCGGGATTTGAGCATTCTATCCCTCGTTCGTCGACGCCTGCCGGGACTGGCGGATCAGCGCCAGCGCTTCCGCCGGATCGAGCCGCCCGTCATAGAGCGCGCGGCCGGTGATCGCGCCCGCGAGCTTCTTGCAGTCGGGCTGCAGCAGCCGCTCTATGTCGGCGAGCGAGGCGAGGCCGCCCGAGGCGATGACCGGAATGCTCAGCGCCTCGGCCAGCGCCAGCGTCGCCTCTATGTTGAGGCCCTTCAAGACTCCGTCGCGGGAGATGTCGGTGTAGACGATGGCGGCGACGCCGGCGTCCTCGAAGCTGCGGCCCAAATCCTGCGCCGAGACATGGGTGCGGCGCGCCCAGCCCTCGACGGCGACAAAGCCGTCCTTGGCGTCTATGCCGACCGCGATGCGGCCCGGATAGAGCCGCGCCGCCTCGCGCACCAGCGCCGGATCGCGCACCGCCGCCGTGCCGATGATGACGCGCGAAATTCCCTTGTCGAGCCAGCGCGAGATGGTGCGCATCTCGCGAATGCCGCCGCCGAGTTGCACCGGAATCTTTATGTTGGCGAGAATGCCCTCCACGGCGAGCGCATTCATCGGCGCGCCGGCGAAGGCGCCGTCGAGATCGACGACATGGAGATATTCGAAGCCTTGGGCGGCGAAGGCCTGCGCCTGCGCGGTCGGATCATCGTTGAACACGGTCGCCGAGGACATTTCGCCCTCGACGAGGCGCACGCATTGACCCTCTTTGAGATCGATCGCAGGAAACAGGATCACGGACGCCACCTCAGAAAATTCGCGATGAGCGCGAGGCCAAGCCTCTGGCTCTTCTCGGGATGGAATTGCGTGCCGACGAGATTGTCGCGCGCCACCGCCGCAGTCAGCGGAGCGCCATAATCGGTCGTCGCCACGATATGGTCGGGCGAAGCGGGCAGGAATTGGTAGGAGTGCACGAAATAGGCGTGCAGCCCGTCCTTTCCGGTGGGGATGCCGGAAAAGAGCGGATGCGGGCGCGCCAGCTCCAGCGTGTTCCAGCCCATATGCGGAATTTTGAGGCTCTTGTCGGCGGGCTCGATGACCGCGACGTCGCCGGCGATCCAGTCGAGGCCCGCCGCCTCGCCATGCTCGAGGCCGCGCGTCGCCATCAGCTGCATCCCGACGCATATTCCGAGGAACGGTCGGCCGCGCTCGATCACCGCCTCGCGCAGCGCCTCGTCCAGCCCGGCGAGGGCGGAGAGGCCGCTGCGGCAGTCGCGAAAGGCGCCGACGCCCGGCAGGCAGATGCGCTCGGCGCGGCGCACCACTTCCGGGTCGTTGGTGACGGCGATCTCGGCGCCCTCGCCTTCCCGCGCCGCGCGCTCGAAGGCCTTGGCGGCGGAGTGCAGATTGCCCGATCCGTAATCGATGATCGCCGTCGTCACGCGCGCGGCTCCTCGAACAGGCCGCCGATGACCGAACGCATCGCCACCCGGCCGCCGCGCGGCGGCGTCACGCTCGTCGGCAGGACGCCGGAGGGGCGCCAATTGGCGAAAAACACATCCTCGGCCTCGTCGATCCTATCGGCCACCATGACGGCGCTCTCCGTGTAACCCTTGCGCTCGAGCGACCAGGCGACGAGCCGCGGCCCTTCGAGACCGAGCAGCAGGCCGAGCGCCAGCTGCAAGACCGAGACCGCCGCAGGATTGATCCCCAGTGCCGCGCCGCCGCCGAGGATCAGCGCGAGCGCGGCTGTCCATAGGACGGCCGGCAGCCACGCACGCCGCCACAGCAGCCATAAAGGCCCGAAGAGAAAGGCCGGCGTCGAGAAACCGTCGCGCAGAAAGACGATTCGTTCCGGCGGCGGAGTCTCGCCCGGCGCGGCCTTGGGTATAAGGACGGTGTAGACGGCCATAGGCCCGCCTCCCTTTCAGCCGGTGAGCGTGCCTTTGGTCGAGGGCACCACGCCGCCGCGGCGCGGATCGGGCGCTGTCGCCTTGCCCAGGGCGCGGGCGAAGCCCTTGAAGCAGCACTCCGCGATATGATGCGAATTGACGCCGCGCAGCGCCTCCACATGCAGGCCGATACGCGCATTGGTGGCGAAAGCCTGGAAGAACTCGCGCACCAGCTCCGTGTCGAACTCGCCGATCTTGGCCGCCGGAAAGGCGACGTCGAAGACGAGGAAAGGCCGGCCGGAGACGTCCACCACGACGCGGGAGAGCGCCTCGTCCAGCGGCACATGGGCGTCGCCATAGCGGGCGATGCCCTTGCGGTCGCCGAGCGCCTGATCCACCGCCTTGCCGAGCGCAATGCCCACATCCTCGACCGTATGATGGCCGTCTATGTGCAGATCGCCCTTGGCCGCGACGGTGAGGTCGAGCGGCGCGTGGCGCGCGATCTGGTCGAGCATATGGTCGAAAAAGCCGATCCCGGTCGAAATATCGGATTTGCCCTCGCCGTCGAGATCGACGGCGACGGCGATACGGGTCTCTTTCGTGTCGCGCTCGTATTTGGCGCTGCGCATGGCTCGACTGGCTCGCGGTGAATCTCGAGGGGCTGGAACGGAATATAGACCGCTCCCTGCGCGGCTTGTAGCAATTCGGCGGGCGCATGGCCAGAAGCGTGGGCGATCGGCGTGAACCGCCCTCTACCGCGTCTCGTCCAATTGTCCCCGCCCCCACAGCCCGGCGAGCCGGGCGACGCGCGCTTTCAGGCGGGGCGGGTCCAGCGCCTCGCACTCCCACAGGATCGCGACGCGAAACCCTAACGCCCTCAGAGCCTTGGCCTTGCGGGCGTCGCGGGCGCGATTGGCGGCGAATTTTTCCAGCCAGAAGGCGTTGTTTTGTTTGGGGATCGTGCCACGGCGGCAATTCTTGTGATGGTGCCAGAAGCAGCCATTGACGAAGAGCGCCCAGCGCCGGCTGCGATTGGCGAAATCCGGCGCGCCGGGCAGGCCCTTGGCGTTGCGCCGATAATGGAGCCCGGCCAGCCGCAGCGCCGCGGCGACGGCCTCCTCCGCTCCGGTGCGGGCCTGCCGCACCCGCTTCATCAGCGCCGAGCGCGCCGGATCGCTAGCCGGCGGCGTCCTCATTGGGCGGCGGCGAGGCCGGGGCGGACGCGCATCGCCTCGAGATGGGCGGCCACCGCCTCCCGAAAGCCGGGCTCGAATCGCAGCTTCGCCCGCATGGCGCGGGCGAGGAAGCCGGCGCTGGCGCGCTCGGATAGCGGCTTGCCCTCATGCTTCAAGAATAGATGCAGAGGCTCGCGCTCGCGCCAGACGGGAAAGGCCGAAATCTCGACGCCGATGCGCCGCTCGCCGTCATAGCGCGCGGCGCGGGGCCAGCGGGCGCCCTCCTCCAAAACCGCGCCGTCGCGGGCCGGATCATAGCGCCCCGGCGCCTCGAGCCGGCCGCCGACCCATTCCGCGACTGGAGTGCTCACCGCATTGCCGACGAGCGACCAGCGCCAGCCGGGACGGCCCAGCGCCTCGGCCGGCGCGGTCCAGTCGGCCGGAAAACCCTGCAGCCGCTCGGCGTCGCGAATATCGGGCGTCACCACCTCGCCGGAAGGCAAGAGAATCGCCGGCGGCGAGGCGATGCCGAGCGTCGAGCCGTTCTTCAATGTCGGCACGCAATCTTGTCCCCAGCCGAGGCCGCGCACGCCCTCCGTCCAATAAAAGCCGTGGGCGTGCGTCGCCAGCGCCGTCGCGCGTGGACGCGGCGTCGCCTCGTCCACCAGCAGAATGTCGGAAGGATCGGCGAGGCGGGAGGCCAGAAACAGCACGCGCTCGCGCCGCTGCGGCAGAAAGGCCAGAGTGTTGACGACGCGATAGGCCCAGCGATAGCCGCGCTCCTCGAAGGCCGTGACCAGCCGCGCCATGGCGCGTCCGCGATCGAGGCTCAGCATGAAGGAGACATTCTCGAGCAGCGCATAGGGCGCGCGCGTCGCATCGAGCAGGCGGAACACGTGGCTGACCAGCGAGGATTTGCGCCCGCCGATGCCCTGCGTGCGGCCGGCCTGGCTCAAATCCTGACAAGGGAAGCCGGCGGTGACGAGTTCCGTCTCGCCCGGCAGCGCGCGCAGCGCGGCGACGTCGCCGACATTGGGCGTCTCCGAAAAATGCGTCGCGAGCACGCGCGCGGCGAGCGGCCAATTTTCGGAGACCATGACGCATTCATGTCCGGCGCGGGCGAGGCCGAGCTCGAGCCCGCCGACGCCGGCGAAGAGGCCGACGATTTTCATGGGCGGCCGAAGACGCGACAAATGGCGATTCGTCTGTGCATGAAACGGAGTTGACCGCCGAGGGCGAAGCGCTGTCAAGCCGCCCTCCGTCGCGACGGAAAGCCTGCCTCTCCTGTTTTTGCGCGTCACTCGACGAATGGCGCCGCGCGCAGACGTCGGCGCCGCTCCGCCGACGACTCGCGCGTCATCGGCGGCGCCGGCGCGCGCATCGTCGACGCATCGACGTCGACGATCGCCTCGTCGCGAGAGTGCGAAACTTCCGCCGCTCGCTCGGCCTTCGCCCGGAAGCGGCCGACCGGACCGATCGGCGCGAAGCCTTCTGAAACAGGCTTCACCGGCTCGATCGCGCGGGAAATCGGCAGCGCCGCGAACATGCGCGGCGGCGTCTCGACCGCGAGTATGGGCGTGGCCGACGGCTCGCGGCCGCCGACGGCGATTTCGACGCCGAGCAATGTCGGCCGATAGGCCTCGCCGGCGTCGGCGTCCTTCTCGCAGAGACGATATTTCGACTGGCATTTCCGACGCGTCGCGAAGCTTTGGACCTTCTCGCGCAATTCGACCTGCGAATTGGCGAAAGCGTTCTTGCAACCGTCTCGCGAGAAGCGCCCCGAAGCGATGCAGGCCCCCGGCGTGGCGAACAAATAGGACGCTCCCGCATCTGCCGCCGACGCGACGAGGCAAGCCGGCGCGACCGCTGCGAAAACGCATAAAATACGCGACCTGCGCCCCGCCCTCCCGAAGAGGCGGCGCCCCGGCCGGAACGACGCCGATGACATCACCGCTCGCTCATTCGCTATTCGGCGCCATCGCGCCCGGAACGACGCGAGGCTACCATCCGCCCCGGCGCTGCGCCAGAGCCTCGTTCGACTTCGCGGGGCCTTCGGCGCCGATGACGTTCTTCCGCTCTCCACGAGAGCATGTCAAAACCCGCTCTGAGCCGCCTCGAGCGGCCCGAGGCTCCAACCGAGCCAGAAGCCGAGCGCGAGATGCGGGCCGAAGGGAATCGGCTGCGCCATTTGCGCGAGCCCGCCATTCCGCGCCGCGATGAGGGCCGAGAGGAACGCTGAAACGACCGCAATGAGCAGACATCCGGGCAGAGCCGCCGGCCCGAGCCACAAGCCGGCGAGGCCTAGCAGATGCGCATCGGCGAGGCCGAGCCCGGCGCGTCCTCGCAGCAGTCGATAGGCGGCGTCGATCGCCCGCAATGTCCCATAGCCGCCGGCCGCCGCCGCGAGACGCAGCGCGGCCTCGCCGCCATCGGAGGGCAGGATGGCGAGGCCCAGCAGCAGCAGGACGATCAGCGGCCCATCGGGAATGATGAGAAAACGCGCATCGAAAACGGCGGCGAGCGCCAAGGCGCCGAACAAGACCAGCGTCGGCGCCGCCCACCATCCGAGCTGCGCGAAATCGAAACAGGCGACGGCGAGACCGGCGAGCGCGAGCCAGCCGACATGCGTCAGCGCGCCTCCCTCTCCGCGCGCGATGACGATGGAGACCGCTGTTTCGGCGAGCACGGCGCGGCGACGCGCCGAAATATTCAAATATCGACGAATATCTCGCAGCCGAAGGCCGAGACCGGATGACGCGCTTCGTCGAGAATCTTGCTCCAGCATCGTCCGCGAGACAGGGCGCCGAAAGAGAGGGCGCAGCGCGACGTCATGCTCGCGGAGCGGCGCATCGAAACGACCCGTTCCGAGTCGATGTCGCCGACGCAGCGACGCCAGCGCGCAGCGAATTCTTTTTAAGAGAAAGCCGCTGCCAGATCAAGGAAGCTCTCTCGACAAAAAGCGCGCCATTCAGCGCCTCGCGGCCGGGCGATCGGCGATTTCGCCGCGCGACGAAGTCCCGCGGCGGAATTCGGGGCGCCGGAATCCGGGAGCGAAAGTCGAAGCTCGGCCCCGCGCGATTTGCGCCGCACGAGCGCCACAATCGGAACCTATTCGAGGCCGAATCCAATTCGGGGCCAAGTCCTCGCCCCGGTCCGCCCGACCAGGGACATCGCCGAAACCGAGTGGAGCCTAGCCCATGTACGCCACGCAAAGCGCGACATCGGAGCTCATGGACGCCTTTCAGCGCCAACGCCGCGTCATGTTCGCCGTCATTCTGCGCAATATTCGCACCCGGTTTTTCGGTCACGGCCTCGGCTATCTGATCGCGCTCGCCTGGCCGCTCGCGCATACTCTGCTGATCATTACTTTATTCATATTCAACAGCCGCATGGCCCCTGTCGGAGAGAGCACGCTGCTGTTCATCGCGACCGGCGCCGTCCCATTCCAAGCGCAGGCCTATCTATCGACCTTCATGATGACTTCTGTCCTTCAGAATCGCGCCCTCTTCAGCCTGCCGGAAGTCAAGGTGATGGACGTCCTGCTCGCGAGCATCGTGCTGGAGGTTCTCTCCTCCTGCGCCGTCGTCCTGCTCCTCCTCATCATCGGATGGTCCGTCGGCGAGAATCTGACGCCGCGCGACATAGAGCAAGCGGCTTACGCCTATGCCGCCGCTATCCTCCTCGGCATCGGCGTCGGCTTTTTCAACGGCACGCTGGCTCTGGCCGTGCCCATGTGGTCGCTGGTCTATTCGCTCTTCCGCATCCTGCTATGGTTCACGTCTGGAACGATTTTTCTGCCGGACAATCTTCCGGAGCCCTATCGCACGATGCAATCCTATAATCCGATCGCGCAGTCGATCGAATGGATGCGTTTCGCCTATTACGACGGAGTGGGCGTAGGATTCTTGGACCGAGCCTATGTCATGGAGTTCGCGATCGGCGCGATCTTCATGAGCCTCTTGGTCGAGCGCATGACACGCGGCCACCTTCTGGCCCTGCGCTGAGACCCCGGGAAAAAAACAGCCGGCGCCGATCGTCATCGAACCGCATCAAAGCCGCGATAAAAAAAAGAATTGGCGTTTCGCGGCCTCGCGGTTCCGGCGCGACGGAAGCGGGAACGAAACTGGCGGGGCGATTTGGGTTGGGCGGCGCGAACGTTCAAACCGCGCATTCGGAAAGCTCGGCGCCGCGCGCGAAGCTGTTTGGATGGCGGATTTGGCCTCGGCGTCTCGCCTGAGGCCTCGCGTTCCGACGTCCGGGGTCTCATCGGCGGTATTGCGCGACGAGGTCATCCGCGAGGAGGCTGTTTCCACGATCGTTGAAATGCACGTCGGCCCAAAAGAACAGATCCCGCACATAGTCGGGATGCGTGTCCTTATATTGGAAAAAAGCCGGGAAATGATCGAAGAACCGGCGGCATTTTCCCGCGCACCAATCGCGCCAGATTTGCGCCTGGCGTGAATTTTCGACATCATAGAGCAGCTGGTGCGGCCAGGGATAGACGCCGACCGAAAGCGCGACACCCTGCGCCGACAAAAGCGCGTGGAGACGGTCCATCTGCCGCAGCGCTTTGCGAACGCCGCCGGCGACGCCCGCCTCGCCATAACAGCTCGCCTGATCGTCGAAGGTCCAGACCGCGCGGCTCCAGTCGCGACTATACACGCGCCCCGGCTGCATCAGCTCTCGCAGGCTGGCGCCGGCGTTCGCCGCATTGGCCTTTTTCACGAATATGAGATTGGAAACGAATTCTGCGACGAAAGACCTTTTCTCGAGCCAGCCCGGCGGCGAGCGCGTCAGCAGCTGATAGGCGCTCGGCAGGCATTGCTCCGGATTTGGCGTGAAAACCCCGATTTCCAGCGCGCCATTCTGATCATAGCGATAGGAAATGCTCTCGTCTTGAATGTCCGAAATGTCGATGTAGACGATCGCCTCGTCGAACTTCAGGCCTTTGTCCAGATAGAATTTCAGCTTCTCGTAATAGACGGATGGCGCATAGCTCGAGACTCCGGCGTTCAGCACGTCGAGCTCGGGAAACGCCTGCGCGAAGCGGCCGACGAAGGTCTGCTCATAGGGCAGCCCGACGCCTTCGGTGAAGGAATCGCCGATGAAGACGATCCGCTTACGATCCGAAATCGCGGGAACGCTGCGCGTCGCGCCATCCTTGAAGCCCAGCGAATTGGTGAAAATCCGCGGCGTGACCGGCCCCCAGACGTCATAGCCGTCGAAATTGGGCCGCAGCGTATGGGTGAACACGGGATCGCGCGACCGCAGCGCATTCTCGCCGTGATCGAGGAACGGATTGGTCCAATTATAGAGACGATGGAGGACGAATTCCGTCGCGGCGAGCAGAGCGATCGCGAGCGCCACATTGACGAGAATGACGCGTGCGAGACGCAACGCGCGCGCATTTCCGGCCGAGACCGCCATCGCTTCCTCCGCTCGACGAGGACGCCTTTTGACGTCGATGACGAGGAGGCTTAGGCGACGACGACGGCGAGCGTCAATCTGCGTAGATTACGCGAGGGCCATCGGGGGAAGGCCGCTGTCGCGGTCGAAGCGAGCGAGCGGCCGACGACCGCTCGCTCCAAATCACGCGGCCTGTCTCAAGCAGCGACTCCCGCGGGCGCGTCGCGCGCCGGCGCATTGGCCGATATCTCTATGTCGATCTCCAGCAGCGACACTGCGTCGCCTTCGCGCAGCTTGATCTCCACCTTGTCCGGATCGATCTCTATATGCTTCGAGACGGCCGCGAGCACTTCTTTGTGCAGCAGCGCGACGAGGTTGGAATTGGACACCGACGCGCGCTCATGCGCGAGAAGAATTTGCAGGCGCTCGCGGGCGACCGGCGCGGATGTGCGGCGATTGAAGAAATTGAACAGCTTCATGCCGCCCTCCGTCCAAAGAGTCTGACGAGAAGTCCCTTCTTGTCGGAAGGAATGTCCATCGGCACTTGCGCGCCGCACAAGCGCCGCGCGGCGTCGGCGTAGGCGCGCGACGGCGCGCTCGTGCCGCTGTGGATCGTGACCGGCGTTCCGACATTGGAAGCGCGCAGGACATCCTCGCTCTCGGGAATAATGCCGAGCAGCGGGATCGACAGAATCTCCAGCACATCATCGACATTCAGCATCTCGCCGCGCGCGGCGCGGCCGGCGTCATAGCGCGTGAGCAGCAAATGCTTCTCCATGCGGCCGCCCTTCTCGGCGATCTCGGTCTTGGCGTCGAGAAGACCGATGATGCGATCGGAATCGCGCACGGAAGAGACTTCCGGATTGGCGACGACGACGGCCACATCGGCGAAGCGCATGGCGAGCGTCGCGCCGCGCTCTATGCCGGCCGGACTGTCGCAGACGATCCAGTCGAACCGCTCGCGCAACTCGTCGATGACGCGGCGTACGCCCTCTTCCGTCAGAGCGTCCTTGTCGCGCGTCTGGGACGCCGGCAGCAGATAGAGATTTTCGAGCCGCTTGTCGCGGATGAGCGCCTGATGCAGCTTGGCGTCGCCCTGCGCGACATTGATGAGATCATAGACGACCCGACGCTCCGCGCCCATGACGAGATCGAGATTGCGCAGGCCGACGTCGAAATCGACGACCGCGACCTTCTGATTCGACTGGGCCAGCGCCGCGCCGAGCGCGGCGGTCGACGTCGTTTTGCCGACGCCCCCTTTGCCGGAAGTGACGACCAATATCTTGGGCATTTTTTACCGTCCCTCTCAGTCGAGCTTGGTGATCTCGATCGTTTCGTCCTCGAGCCTTGCGTGAACCGCGCGTCCACGCACCTCGTCTCGAATTTCGTCGGCGGTCATGTAGAAGCCGCCCACGGCGAGAAGCTCCGCCTCGAGGCGGCGACAGAAGATGCGGGCGCGGGAGTCGCCATAGGCGCCGGCCATGACACGGCCGCGGACGGTTCCATAGACATGGACAGAGCCGCCCGCGATCACATCGGCGCCGGAGGAGACGGAGCCGATCACGATCACGTCGCCGTCCGGATGGAAGATCGACTGTCCCGAACGCACCGCCGTCTCGACGACGAGCGGGGCGGCGCTCCTCGCCGCCGGATCGGCCGGCTCCGTCTCGCCCGCCTGGCCGCCGCCGAGGGTCTGAGCGATCTCGTCGAAGGCGGCGCGCTCGTCCAGCGTCAGCGTCGCCGCGCCTTCGACGCCCTCGGCGGGCCCCTCGCCCGACGCGATGGCCCGGCCATTGGTGAGAATCGGAGGCAGATCGTCGCAAGCCCAGCCAGGATCGACGCCGGTCAATCCCATGATGCGGACGCCCCGCCCGGACAGCTGCTCGACGAACTCCGACACGCTGTCGCGATCGAGGCCGAGCCTCGAAACGTCGATGACGATCGCTTTTCGGGAGAAGAATGCCGGCGAATGTTCGAGGCAGGCGTCGAGCCGCTCGAACCAGCCGGCGATCGGCGCATCCGGCTCGAGCGCCAAGACGGGAAAGGATCGGCCGCGAAAACGAATATGGGTCGAAGGTCGGGTCACGGCGGACGGGGCTCCAGCTGCGCCGATATTTCGCGCCCGCATGGTTAACAATGCGTTAAATTACCTAAAGGTAAATTCGGACCCGCCCGGCGGGGCGCCTCGGGCGCCGGACGCTCGAGAAAGGCGCGCTCACGGGATCGATCGCCGCCGATCCTGCGCTGTCGATCTCGAGACGCGACGACACGGAGCATGACAATATGTCGGCGTCCCCGGCGCGGGCGAGCGCGCGCGTCCAATTTGCCTGGCGCGTTTGCCTGGCGCGCGGGCGCCGAGATGGCAAAAAAAGCGCTCTGCGCTCAATCCGACGGCGCCGTCTGCTCGCGATCCGAAACATCGCCAACGCCTCGCCCTCGAGCGTCGCGCCCGATATCTTCCGTGCGCGGAAGATTTGGTCTATCGCTATCGGCATAGAGCCGAACGCTCATTGACATATCGAGTGCGCACATTATACATCCGGCTGCAAGAGCAACGAAAATGGACTGCTCCAATGAATAAAGTAATGTCGGTGACGGAAAAGCGTCGACTGTCCGAATTCGCACATGCTCTGGTCACACGCGCGAGATCGCAACCACAGGGCGAAACATCGAGCGAGTTGCCGCCACTTACGTTCACCGGCGGCGTTTCGACAATGGACTCCCTGCTGCTTCATTTGACCGAGCAGAGAAATTACCTCCTCAAATTTTCCGCGCAGGTTTCGGCGCAGATCACGACCCTCTCGGCGACGATCGATCGCCTTTCGTCCGAAATCGCCAAGATCGGCGGCGAAGTGGATGGCCTGCGGCGAGAAAGAGAGACGCTGCAGCAGGCCGTCGAGGACGCCAAACAGGAAATGAACGACGTCGCCGAAGCGGTCGTCGCAGGAGTGACGCAACAATTCGAGCAGCAGATGAAGGTTTTCGAACCTCTGGCGCGCTCCTCCTCCCCTTCGACGGCGCAGGAGACTTCCGGGCAGTGACGCGCCGTCCCGTCGAGATGAACGAATCAAAATGCTTCGCCTCGTTCGAATACGTCCGGACTTCGAACGAGACGCCGTCTCCATATCCTGGCGCCTCGATGTCGAAAATATCTTCTCAGTGAGGATGAATGTCACGTGTCGTTCAATATCATCCCTCGGTAATTAGCGCGGACGCAATCGGAGCCTCCATTTCTTCCCTGCATCAACTTCTTCGACAGCGGGGCGTTTCATCCTATGTGGCCTGCGCAGATTCCAATCTGGCCAAAAGTGATTATGCGACGCTCTCGCTCTCCATGTTGAAGCGCCTCGATTGGCGCGACACGGACCTGCTATTGCTGCATTATTCGTTTTTCAATGAAGAATTCGAAAGCCTGCTGGACCTGCCTGTTCGCAAGATTCTGATCTATCACAACGTCACTCCCGGCCATTTTTTCCGCAACCAAGGCTCGATGAGCTGGCTCGGCGATATGTGCGACCACTCCCGCGCGCAGATGCGGCGCTTCGCGAGCGCTTTCGAGAAAGGCGTCGGCGATTCCGATTACAACACGGCGGAACTGAAAGAATTCGGCTTTCGCGCGCCGGAGACGATCCCGGTCTTCTTCAACGACGCTTTCTTCACGTCGCGCGAGCTCGACAATCAATTATACTTCGACATAAAGGCCGCATCCGAGGTCAATATCGTATTCGTCGGACGCTTCGTTCCCAATAAACGGCACGACCTCCTGATCGACACTCTGGCGGCCTATAAGAAACTCTTCGGGCGGTCGGCGTCGCTGCATCTGGCCGGCAAAATCTGGGGCGACGAATATTTCCATGCTCTGCTCGCGCGGGCGGTGCAAGGCGGCGTCTTGTCCGATGTCAAAATCTATCAAAATGCGAGCGGACTCACGATCAAGACGCTGTTCGCCGCGGCCGACGCATTCCTTTCCATGAGCGAGCACGAAGGCTTCATGGTGCCGGTGCTCGAAGCCTTCGCCGTCGGTTGTCCCGTGCTCGCCTATGCGGGCACCGCCGTGGGCGAAACAATGGGGCCGGCCGGCGTCAAATTCGACGCGCTCGATCCTTCCATCCCCGCGGGCTATCTGGAGCTGTTGCGTCGCGACAAGACGTTGCGCAACGATATCGTTCGCGAGCAGGCCGACCGAGCGACCGATTTCTACTCCGAAGCGACGGTGAGAAAGTGGCTTTCTTTCTTGAAGGGGTTCGTCGATATCTCCGCGGGGTTGAACGCATGATCATCGCATATGACGCCGGAGCCTTTCAGCAGTCGATCAGCGGTGGAATTTTCAACGTATCCGTCGGCTTCTTGAACGCCGCCGCCAGAATCGCCCCCGATGTCGAATTCGTTTTTGTCGCCGATCCTTTTTTCGGAGAGGTGCGGCCGGAGGCGATGGCGGCGCTGACCTTCACGCCGCGGATCATCTATCGCGGCGTCCTGAAGCCCGCGGGCTCTTTTCCGCTCCTCACCGACAAGGAGCGCGTGCGCTTCGAGATCGACGGCGAGGCCAAGCGGACCACGGCGACGGCGACGTCGGACGGATTGTGGCATCACTACGAGGGCGCCACGCCTCGACAAGCGATGTATTTGTGCAGCCGGCAGGCGCGCCCCTGCGACACGCTGAATTTTCCGGACAGCCGCAATCTCGGCGTGGCGTTCGACAAAATCGTCATCGAATGGGAGAAGGGATCGCAGGAATATTCCTTCGATGACGCCCGTTTCGTGAAAGGCTATCACGATGCGGAAGCCGCCTGGCGCTGGACCGACGGACGCGGCGAAATCCCGCTCGAGCTTTTCCCGCGCGCCGATCGCGTTCGCATCGGAGTGCACATCCGGCAGAAGCTCCGGTATCGCTTGGCGGATGGACGTTTCGATCGTCGTTTCGACGCAGTCGCGCGCGCCGCAGCCGAGCAGCGGCGCGCGTCGAATTTGAACCTGCTGGGCCGCGAGCTTCGGGAAATGGGCGCGACCGTCTATTTTGCGAATCACTTCATTCCGGTCGCTATTCCCGGGCTCGCTCTGGCGAGCTGGGCGCATGACGTGATCCCGATCCTGTTTCCGAATTTCTTCGGCAAAGATGCGGTCGAGAATTTCACCAATGTCGTCGATGTCTTCAAGCGAGCCGATCACATTTTCTGCAATTCCGACACGACCCGCAATGACGTCATCGACAATGCCGGCGTCGCCGCGGAACGTTTGACGACCACATGGATCGGCCCCGGCGCGATCGGGCCGCGTCCCCCATCCGCAGTCGACGCCGCGCTCTCGAAATTTCGTCTGCGCCGAAATTACATTCTCAACGTCGGAACGCTCGAGCCGCGAAAGAATCATCTTCGTCTGGTTCAAGCCTATGATGAATTCCGGCGCAGCGTCGACGATGCGCCGATGCTGGTCATCGTCGGCTCCCACGGATGGGGATACGACGAATTGATGAGATTGATCGCCAACCGAGGGCTTTCGGAACATGTGAAGGTGCTGAGCGGCGTCGACAATGAGGATCTGTCGGCACTCTACTCGGGCGCGATGTTCGTCGCCTATCCCAGCGTCTACGAAGGCTTCGGCATGCCCGTGCTGGAGGCGCTGGCGTGCGGCGTTCCCGTCTTGACCTCGCAGGAAACCAGTATGCAGGATATTGCGCAGAACGCCGCCGTTCTCGTCGATCCCTTGTCGGTGAGCTCCATCGCAGATGGGCTTTTCTCGCTGACGACGGACCCGGCGCTGCGCGCGCGCCTCGCCGCGAATGCGCCCAAGGCAGCTTCTCGCTTCGATTGGGATCGCGTCGCAGGAACCGTCCTCGATGTGCTGAAAGGCGTGAGCCGATGAAAATCGTAGTCCTTTCCACATTCGACATCACACCGATCCGCGATGGCGGACAAACACGCTACGTATCCGTCTACAAGAATATCGCCAAAAACCATGATGTTACGCTTCTCGCCTATGATTATCGCCAAAGCGACCACATTCGGCGCTATAAGCTCGCCGATCGTTTCGACGTGATCTCCTTCCCGGCGGCGACCGGCGATCAGCAGCATTTCTGGCATATTTTGGAAAAGACGCGACGTCTCGCGCATGATGTTCTCTGTATTCGCGAGTATCACCTCTCGGACGAGTTCGTGCGCGACGCGCGGCGGATCATCGAAGCGGCGGACGTCGTGATTTCGTCACACCCTTATCTCGCGCTCCTGGGCTTCGGCTTCGCGAAGCGGAATGCGATCAAAATCTACGAGTCGTTCAACGTCGAATTCGACGTGAAGGAACAGCATTTCCGTGGCGGGCTATGCGCGTCCCAACTCGCTTCCTTCATGGATTGGGTCTATTATGCTGAGAGAATGGCGTGCCGTGAGGCCCATTTCGTCACAGCTGTGAGCGAAAGCGACGCCGAGCGCATGGCCGAGCTCTACGATGTTCCGCGCAGCCTCATCACGGTCGCGCCAAACGGCGTCGACTGCTCGAAATATCCGCTCTGGGACAAGGCGAGCCGCGCCGAGCTTCGCAGCAAATTGCAAATCGGTGACAAGCCGTTGGCGGTCTTCCTGGGCAGCGGCTACGGCCCGAATGTCGAATCCTACTTCAAAGCGCGTCAATTGCTGTCCGAGGCCGGCTTCGACGGCGCTGTCGCCTTGATCGGCTCGATCGCGCAAGCCGACCGCACCGGCTGGCCCGAGGTTCCCTTCGATGAGCTCTGGTTCGATTTTGTCGATGAGGATCTGAAAATCGCGCTGTTGAGCTCCGCAGATTTCGCTTTGCAATTGGTGTTTTCGGGCGGCGGGACCAATTTGAAGCTTTTCGACTATATGGCGGCGGGATGTCTCATCGTCGCCAATGAATTCGGCGCGCGCGGGGTCGGCGCGGACGGATGGAGCGTCTTCGCGCGGAACGCAACCGAATTGCGCGCCTTGCTGCAGTCGCGCGTTTGGGAAACGGATCGAGGCGATGCGATACGCGCAAAGGCGCGGGCGATCGCCAACGAACAATTCGATTGGGCGATCGTAGCCGAGAAAATATCCTCGCTGTTCGAACCGATGCCTATGGAGGCGTCCGCGATCGCAGACGGGTCCGAGAGTTCTTCGAAAGAGGTGGCGCCGCCGCCCGCGCTCTCGGAGGAGCCGAGACTACCCGCCCCCTCGACGCGCTGAGGAAAGCATAGCGAAGCAGAAGAGGGAATATATCCTGTCCAACTCGGTCGGCGATCACTCCGACGCCCGAGCCCCTCCTCATCCTTCGCGGCGGCGACGAAAGGTGCGCCGGACCTGCACGGGATCAGCGGCGCCGACGGCGCGCCGCGGCTCGAAGATAGGTTCGACGCCTCTACTTTTGGCCGGCTTTCGTCTGAACGGCGACTTTGGTGAAGTTCATCCGCTTTAGAATGTCTGCGACTTCTATGAAGCTCTGAAGAGCCACGGCGCGATCCGCGCGAATGAGGAAGGCGGTTTCGGGCGGCAGGCCCTCGAGGCGGCTCCGCAATTCCTCTTTCGCTGCAATTTGGCCGTCGAAATAAATATTGCCGTCGGCGGCGAGTTCGATCGTCTTGTCCTTCTGCTTTTCGACCTGCGTCTGAGAAGCGTGAGGCAGAGCGACTGGAATGCGCCCGGTCGCGATAAAATTCGCGGTCGTCAACACCATGGTGAGAAGCACCAGCATGACGTCGACGAGCGGAATCACATTGAGCGTCTCGAAAGGCTTCTCATCCATTGGCAATCTCCCATTTGAGCATCAGGACCTTCGTCCTGCGCAGCAGAATGTTGTAGGAGACCACCGCGAGAAGAGCGACGATCAGGCCGATGGCGGTGGCCTTGAGCGCGAGCGCCAGCCCAGCCATGATCTTGCCGGCGTCCGCCGAAGCGTCGAGGCCCAAATTATAGAAGGTCAGCATGATGCCGAGGACCGTGCCCAGCAGGCCGATATAGGGCGCATTGGAAGCGACCGAGGCGATGACGATCAGCCGCTTGGTCAATTCCAGCTCGAGCGCCTTGATGCTGGTGAAAGTCGCTATATCGATCGCGCGGTAGGCGAAATGCCGCTCGAGCGCCACAGCGACGACAATGACGCTGAGCGTCGCCAAAACTCCGATGACGCCGAAATCGATCGCCGTCGACAACCATTCCATCTGCATGGCGCAATTCTCCCGCTCGCAGCGGCAATTGTGTCGTTTCCGGCCACGACGGCGCAACGACATCAATATTTATCTTCGTTACATTGCGCAGCGCCTCAGACCGCGTCAATGGGAAAATTCGGCCTCCGCCGAGGATCGAAGAAAAGTGGACGCTACATGAGCAATTTTCCTGTCGTCGAGCAGCCGGACGACCAAAGGCGACCAGGCTCGATGTCCGGAGCAGACATCCGCGCCACGCGCCATCGGCTCTCGTTTCTGCACGATAAAACAATATACTAACATCGCGCCCTGTTCCGTGCGCAGACGATCTCCGGACTACAGGACATGCTGATGCTTGCCGTAATATCGATCGATATGCGTATTTTTTTGCCGCCTTGCATCAATTTTCCACGACCCCAAAAGCGTCGCGATGTATTTTCATTACATCTTTGGCGCCGACGCACGGCCGCCGCGCTATTTGCGGAGAGGCGCCACGAGAATATCGATGTTCGAGACGGCACAGCGGCGCTCCGTGATGATGCGAGGATCATCGAGCCCGACGCGCTTTGAAGCCAGATGACCGTCTCATTGCTGGTCCGAGGAGCGCTGTCGACATGAAGCGCCATCGCGCCGTGGCGTCGGCTTGTCATCAGAGCGCTGTCATCAGAGCGCGCGGAACCGGTACAACATCGCTGGCCGCACCGCCTGCCGCCGCCGCCAGCGTCACCACCCGTGCAGCGCGATTCTTTTTGCGTCTTTCTCGGCATCGGACTGCGTTTCGAACGCCGAAGCGCGTTATTCGATCGACGCCCTCTCGACCTCGATCGGCACAGGCCGAGACGCGCTCAGCGGGCGCGCACGCTCGAGAAAGGACACATATGATCACTCGGCTTCAAGAGACGTAATTCAGATAGGGTCGATAGTACGGCAGCAGCCGCTTCGCGGAGACGCCGCTCCACAATCCGAATGCGATGATCATGTTGTAGTAGACATTCTTTGCGGGCATTCCGCGCGCGAAGGCCAGCGCTCCACGCAGAGCGCTGGCCTTCGTATGCCAGTCCACATTGAACGAGAAAGCGCAATCGAGGCTGCGCACATGATGGAGCACGCCCGGCGGCATGTATAGGACGTCGCCAGGTTCGACGACGACTTCCGTCGGATTCGTGAACGTCGCCATTTCGTGTGCGCTCTGTGTGCACTGAGAAGTCGAAAAGGAGCGAAAAGTGTCGTATCGAGGCGTGCGGGAGAGTGCGCACGACCCGACCCGGGGCCTCGAGAGCAAAATGAAATCTATTACAAATCAAGATATTATATTCTCTACCGCGCCTATGATGGAGTGGACGGACCGTCACTGTCGGTTCTTCCATCGGCTGATGTCGCGCCGCGCCCGGCTCTATACGGAGATGCTCACCACCGGCGCCGTGATCTTCGGCGATAGGGATCGGCTGCTCGGCTTCGACGCGGCGGAGCGGCCGCTCGCATTGCAGCTCGGCGGGTCCGATCCGGCTGATCTGGCCAAGGCGGCGCGCATCGCCGCGGCCTTCGGCTATGCCGAAATCAATCTCAATGTCGGATGTCCATCCGACCGCGTGCAGAATGGCGCTTTCGGCGCCTGTCTGATGCTGCGGCCCGATCTCGTGGGCGATTGCGTGAAGGCGATGAAGGACGCGGTCGATCTCCCCATCACCGTCAAATGCCGCATCGGCGTCGACGATCAGGAGCCGAGAACGGCGCTGTTCACACTCGCCGAGCGCGCCGTCGCAGCGGGCTGCGACGCGCTGATCGTCCATGCGCGCAAGGCTTGGCTCTCCGGCCTCTCGCCCAAGGAGAATCGCGACGTTCCTCCGCTCGACTATGGACTCGTCTATGAGCTGAAGCGCGCCTATGCCGATCTGCCCATCGCCATCAACGGCGGCATAGCGACGATCGAGGACATGCGCGCGCATCTCGCCCATGTCGATGGCGTGATGATCGGCCGCGCCGCCTATCATGAGCCGGAGCTTCTGCTCCGCGTCGACCCGGAACTCTTCGGCGAAGCGGCGCCGCTCGCGGACGGATTCGCCGCGGTGGAGGCGTTCATCCCCTACGTCGAGGCGCAATTGCGGCGCGGCGAGCGGCTCTCCAACATGACGCGGCACATGCTCGGCCTCTTCGCCGGCAAGCCCGGCGCGCGCGCCTTTCGTCGTCGTCTCGCCAGCGAGGCGGCGCGCCCCGGCGCCGGCGTCGAGACGCTGCTGTCGGCCGTCGACGAGGTGCGGCGCGCGACGGCGCGCATGGCGGAGGCGGCGAGCGCCTGAGCGCTCAGCCGCCGCTCGAAAACACGAGCAGCGCCGCGATCTCCGCCGTCTGTTGCGCGCCGCCCAGCACGTCGCCGGTGAGGCCGCCGATCTGCCGCTCGGCGAGCTTGGCCGTCGCATAGGCGGCGCCGACGGACAGCGCGCCGGCGAACAGCGCCGTCGCCGGCGAGACGCCCATCGCGATCGGCAGAATGGAGAAAGCGCTCGCCAGCAGCGCCGCCGTCTGCAACGCCTCCTTGAACGGCCGCATGGCGGCGTGGCCGGCGCCGTCGGCGCGCGCGGGCGCGAGGATCATGATCGGCGCCAGCCCCGCCGTCCGGGAGAGCGCCGCGACGAAGACGAGGATCGCCGCCGCCTCGAAGGAGCCGCGTTGCGCGATCGCCGTCAGCGCGCCGATCCGCAGCGCCAGCGAGAGCGTCAGCGCCAGCGCGCCATAGGAGCCGAGGCGGCTGTCGCGCATGATCTCGAGCTTTTCCTCCCGCGTCGCGCCGCCGCCGAACCCGTCGGCGAGATCGGCGAGCCCGTCCTCATGCAGCGCGCCGGTGGCGGCGATGAGCGCCGCCAGCGCCAGCGTGGCGGCGAGGAAAGGCGGCAGGCCGAGCGCACGGGCGGCGAGCAGCGTCCCGGCCGGCGCAAGGGCGATCAGCGCGCCGGCGAGCGGCAGCGCCCGCACCGCCGTGCGGAAATCCGGCATCTCATGCCCGCGCGGCGCCGGAACCGGCAGGCGGGAGTAGAAACGCAGACAGGCGAGGAAGTCGTCGACGAAGGGGCGGAACATGGGGCTCCCTCATGACGCCAAAGCGGGGATTTGTCGAGAAGGGGCGATTTCGCCTCTCTTCGCGGCGCGGCGGCGCACGCCGTGATACTCTCGCCTCGTCGTCGTCGACGCGCGTTCACGCGATCGGCTGTGCGCCGACGCACGGCAAATTGCGCGGGAGCCGTTAGAACCCGAGCCGCCGCACACACGCGATTTCACGGAAGATACAAAGGAAAATCCCCATGGGCCTGCCTCTCCTGATCGCCGGCGCCGTCGCGCTCGCTCTGCTCGTTTTCGATCGCAATCTCGGGCTCGGCCTGCCGCTCGACCTCCTCCATAACCATTTGTTCTGGCTCGCCTATGTCGTGGCGCTCACGCTCGCGACAATGGTGCGCTTCGTGCGCCAGCAGACCGTGCTCGTCATCGAGCGGCTCGGCCGCTACAATCGCACGCTCGGCGCCGGCATAAATTTCGTCTGGCCGATCGTCGAGCGCGCCGCCTACACTTTCGATCTGCGCGAGCAGGTGATCGACGTGCCCGAGCAGGACGCCATCACCAAGGACAACGCCACGGTGACGATCGACGGCGTGCTCTATTATAAGATCGTCAACGCCAAGGACGCCGCCTATGGCGCGCAGGACATCAGCCGCGCCATCATCAATCTGGCGCAGACCAGCATGCGCTCGGCGATCGGCTCCATGGAGCTGGACAAGACATTCGAGAATAGAAGCGAGATCAACGAGCGCGTCGTGCGCGCCGTCTCCGACGCCGCGCAGCTCTGGGGCGCGCATGTGACGCGCTACGAGATCAAGGACATAAAGATGCCGGAGTCGCTGCGCCAATCGATGGAGCGGCAGATGAAGGCCGAGCGCGACAAGCGCGCCGCCGTGCTCGAGTCGGAGGGCGTGAAGCAGTCCGAGATCAACCGCGCCGAGGGCGAGAAGCAGGCCGCCATTCTTCGCGCCGAGGGCCAGGCGCGCGCCATCGAGCTCGTGCGCAAGCAAATCACCGAACAGGGCGGCGATCAGGCCGTGCAGCTCGAAGTGGCGAAATCGGCCATAGAGCAATATGGCCGCCTCGCCAAGACCGGCACCTCTCTCGTGCTGATGGGCGAGGGCGCCGACCCGGCGGGCTGGATCGCCAGGGCCATGGCGGTGCTGAAATCGGTGAACGCCGGCGCTGCGCCGCAGAGCCGCGCACAGCCTTGGCAGAAGAGCGAGTGAGCCGCCGATGGAGTTGTTGTACGACCCCGCCAATGCGAGCCTCGTCGTCGGTCTCGCGCTGCTCGCCCTCGACATAGCGGTGATCGGCCTGTCGCCGCTGATGTTCTTCGCGATCGGCGCGCTGGCGACGAGCGCGCTGCTCTATCTCACCGGCTTTCGGCCGTCTCTGCTGGAGACGGCCGCGCTCGCCGCGACGCTGAGCCTCGCCACCGCGCTCGTCGGGCGCAAGCCGCTGCAGCGTTTCCAGATTGCGGAAGTGCAGGAGGACACGAGCAGCGATCTCATCGGCCGCGAGCTGACGACGACTCACGCGGTGACGAAATCGGGCGGCGTCGTCTATTGGTCCGGCGTCGAATGGCGCGCCCGCCTCGCCGCGGACTCACGCGCGGACAGCCTCGCGCCCGGCGCGCGGGCGCGGGTGACGGCGATCGAAAATCTCGAGCTGGTGCTGACGCCGTCCGCGCCGGAGCGGTAGAGCGAGAAGCGAATTTTGAAGGCTCGCGGTCCAGAAACGCGCGCTGGGACCGCGAGCCCCGTTCTCTCAAAGCCCCTTCGGTTCCGATGAAGCGGTCCACGAGAGTCTTTCCGTGTTTCATTGAAACGCGGAAAGACTCTAGGCCTTTGTTTTGACGGGTTTCCAACGTCGAATCGGTGTCCACTTCGGCTGGAGACGCTAGGGCATAGCCGTCGGACGGGCTAAAGTCCGGCGCCACTTTCGAATCGAACGGATGCCCATGGCGCAGCAATTCCTCACCAAGACCTTCTCCGACGGCGCGCGGACGGGACCGACCCTGCCTCAGCGCATCATCCTTTCCGAGGGCTGGACGCGCCGCGCCATCGCCTTCGCGGCAGGGGCGGTGGGGGCGCTGGCGCTGGCGCCGGTCGATTTCGCGCCGGCCATGTTCGTGACCCTGTGCGTCGCGGTCTGGCTCATCGACGGCTCGGCGGCGGCGCGCGGCGATGGCGGATTCGCCCATCTCGCCGCCTCCGTGCGCCGCGCGGCGGGCGCCGGCTGGTGGCTCGGCTTCGGCTATTTTCTGGCCGGGCTCTGGTGGCTCGGCGCGGCCATGCTGGTCGAGCCCGATCAATTCGCCTGGGCGCTGCCGCTCGCCGTCATCGGCGCGCCGGCGGTCCTGGCGCTGTTCCCGGCGCTCGGCTTCGCCCTGGCGCGGGCGCTGTGGTCGGGCGGCTCGGCGCGCATATTCGCGCTGGCGGCCGGCCTCGGCGCCTCGGAATTTCTGCGCGGCTCGCTGTTCACGGGCTTCCCGTGGAATGATTTCGGCATGGCGCTGGCCGCCGTTCCCTATCTCGATCAGACGGCCTCGCTCGTCGGGCTGCATGGGCTCGATATTCTCGCCGTCATTCTCTTCGCCGCGCCGGCGACGCTGATCGACGGCCGTCGCCGACCGACGCCGGCGCTCGCCATCGCCATCGCCCTCGCCGCCGCCATGGCGGGCTATGGCGGTCTGCGGCTCGTCGCCGGCGAGACCGAATATGTCGAGGGCGTGAAACTGCGGCTGATGCAGCCCAATCTCCCGCAGGACGCCAAATTCAAGCCCGAGAACGGCCCGGCTATTCTCGGCCGCTATCTCGAGCTCTCCGACCGCGCCGTCGCGCCCGGCCGCTCCGGCGTCGCCGACGCGACCCATCTGATCTGGCCGGAATCGGCCTTTCCTTTCATTCTCTCGCGCGACCCGAACGCGCTCACGCGCATCGCGGCGACCATGCGCGGCGCTATTCTCCTCACCGGCGCCGCGCGGGTGGAGGAATCCGCTTCGGATGCGCGCCGCGCGGACGGCGAGCGGCGCACGAAAATCTTCAATTCGATTCTCGCCATTCGGGACGGCCGCATCGTCGCCGCTTATGACAAGACGCATCTCGTGCCGTTCGGCGAATATCTGCCGCTCTCCAAGCTGCTCGCGCCGCTCGGCGTCACCCAGCTCGTCCCCGGCGTCTGGGACGAGGGAACGGGCCCGCGTCGCTTCGCCGCTCCGGGCCTGCCGCTCGCCGCGCCGCTCGTCTGCTATGAGGCGATCTTTCCGGGCGAGACGGCGGAGCCCCTGGGCGAGCGGCCGCAATGGCTGCTCAATGTCACCAATGACGGCTGGTTCGGCGCGACCAGCGGCCCCTATCAGCATTTCGCCCAGGCGCGTCTGCGCGCCATAGAGGAAGGGCTGCCATTGGCGCGCGTCGCCAATACCGGGATTTCCGCGCTCGTCGACCCCTATGGACGCGTTCTCGAGCGCCTGCCGCTCGGCGTCGACGGCGTCATCGACACGCGCCTGCCGCGAGCCATCCAATCCCCGCCCTTTGCCGCCCATCCTTTTCGCTGGACTTCAACGCTTTGGTTCTTCACAATAATTTTTGCCCTGTGCGGACGCTTGCGCGGCCGCTCGGGTTTGACCGCGTTTCGAGCCGGCTCCTGATAGGGCGCTCCTCGACAGCGCGGCGAATGCGCCCGCGCCAGCCATCGGCTCGGCGCAGCCCTCTCGAGATCACCCCCTTCGACAAAAGGCCGGAGCGTCATGAGCAAAAGGAACCAGTCGCAGTGAAAAAGGCGCCCGATCCGATCGACCGGCATGTCGGAAGTCGCGTGCGCATGCAACGCATCCTTATGAAAATGAGTCAGGAGAAGCTCGGTGAGGCGCTGGGACTGACCTTCCAGCAAGTGCAGAAATACGAAAAAGGCACGAATCGTATCGGCGCCAGCCGATTGCAGCAGATTTCCAAGACGCTGAACGTGCCGCCCTCCTTCTTCTTCGAGGGCGCGCCGAGCGCCCAGCCCGCCACGGGCGAGGGCTTCGCGGAAGAGTCCTCCTCGCAATATGTCGTCGATTTCCTCTCGACCGCCGAGGGGCTGCATCTCAATCGCGCCTTCGCCCGCATCAAGGATCCCAAGGTGCGCAAGCGCGTGATCGACCTCATCTCGACACTGGCCGAGCAGGAGAACGTCGCCAAGGAGCCGGAAGCCGGAGACGCGGCCTCCAAATGAGCCGCATGTCGGCGCGACGCCGCCCGAGTTCTCTATAAAGAACATTTCGGCACATACGGCTTGACGAAACGAACGCCGCCTGTACTGATTTGGGCGAATGGACGGGTCTGTCCGCCGGCGAACGGCGGAGCGGCGATTGGACGGAGATTGGATGTGACGCGACAGAACTATCTTTTCACCAGCGAGTCGGTTTCGGAAGGCCATCCCGACAAGGTCTGCGACCGCATTTCGGACGAGATCGTCGATCTGTTTTTTCGCGAGGGCGCCAAATTCGGCCTCGACCCCTATCAAATTCGCGTGGCCGCGGAGACGCTCGCCACCACCAATCGCGTGGTGATCGCCGGCGAGGTCCGCGGCCCGGCCATTCCCAAGGAGCAGATTGTCGACGTCGCCCGCAAGGCGATCAAGTCGATCGGCTATGAACAGGCCGGCTTCCATTGGCAGAACGCCGATGTCGAGGTCCTGCTGCACGCCCAATCCGCCGATATCGCGCAAGGCGTCGACGCCGCCGGCAACAAGGACGAGGGCGCGGGCGATCAGGGCATCATGTTCGGCTACGCCGTGCGCGAGACGCCCGATCTGCTGCCGGCGCCGATCTATTACGCGCACAAGATTCTCGAGAAGCTCGCCCACGCCCGCCACTCCGGCAAGGAGAAGGGCCTCGGCCCCGACGCCAAGAGCCAGGTCACGCTGCGCTATGAGAACGGCAAGCCGGTCGAGGCCACGCAGATCGTGCTCTCGCATCAGCATACCGACGAGAGTCTGACGCCGCAGGACGTTCGCGCCATCGTCGAGCCCTATATCCTCGAGGCGCTGCCGGCGGGCTGGGTGACGAAGGAGACGGTTTGGCACGTCAATCCGACCGGCAAGTTCCACATCGGCGGCCCGGATGGCGACGCCGGCCTCACCGGCCGCAAGATCATCGTGGACACCTATGGCGGAGCGGCCCCCCATGGCGGCGGCGCCTTCTCCGGCAAGGACCCGACCAAGGTGGACCGCTCGGCCGCCTACGCCGCCCGCTATCTGGCCAAGAATATCGTCGCCGCCGGCCTCGCCGATCGCGCGACGCTGCAGCTCTCCTACGCCATCGGCGTGGCCGAGCCGCTGTCGATCTATGTCGATCTGCACGGCACCGGCCAGGTTCCCGAGGACAAGCTCGAGGCCATTCTGCCGCAGGTCGTCCGCCTGTCGCCGCGCGGCATTCGCGAGCATCTGCAGCTCAACAAGCCGATCTACGCCCGCACCTCGGCCTATGGCCATTTCGGCCGCACGCCGGACGAGGAAGGCGGCTTCTCCTGGGAGCGCACCGATCTCGTCGACGCGCTGAAGGCGCATTTCTGATCGACGAACGGCGGAAGAGACGAAGTCGAAGAAAACGCCGAAGACAAGGCCATGAACGATGAAATCGGCGGCGCGGCCCCTGTGGCGCGCCGCCTCTACGGCCGCAGCAAGGGCAAGGCGCTCCGCGCCGGCCAGGCGCGCCTGCTGCAAGAGCTTTTGCCGAAGCTGACGCTCGATCTCTCGCAGCCCTGTCCCTGCGCGAAGACCCTGTTTTCGACGCAGGTCGAGGACGTGTTTCTGGAAATCGGCTTCGGCGGCGGCGAGCATCTGATCGCCGCCGCGGCCGCCCGGCCCGATATCGGCTTCATCGGCTGCGAGCCTTTCGTCAACGGAATGGCCAAGCTGCTCGCGCGGATCGACGCGCTCGGCCTCGCCAATATTCGCCTTCACCAGGGCGATGCGGCCGAGGTCGTCGGCTGGCTGCCGCAGGCGAGCCTCGGCCGAACCTTTCTCTTTTATCCCGACCCGTGGCCCAAGCGCCGGCATCGCAAGCGCCGCTTCGTCTCGAATGAGACATTGGCGGCGCTCGCCCATGTGCTGCGACCCGGCGGGGAATTGCGTTTCGCCACCGATATCGACGATTATGCCGGCTGGACGCTGGCGCGCGTCCGAGAGTCCACGGATTTTGCATGGACCGCAGCGGCCGCGGCGGACTGGCTGACGCCCTGGCAGGGCTGGACACAGACAAAATACGAGGCGAAAGCGATGGCGGCCGGACGCAAACCGGTCTATCTGACTTTCGAAAGGCGTCGAGGACGCGAACGAGGCCGAGCGAGCGACGCCTAGCTCTACGGCGGGAGACGGTGCGATGGCGGCGGAACTGACGGCGCAAGACGACGCCCGAACGACCGAAACGACGACGGCGAATTTCCGCGCCGATGTTTTGGAAGCGTCGCTGCGCCAGCCCGTGCTGGTCGATTTCTGGGCGCCCTGGTGCGAGCCCTGCAAGCAGCTCGCGCCCGTCCTGGAGCGGGCGGTGAAGGCCGCCGGCGGGCGCGTGAAGCTCGTCAAGATGAACATCGACGAGCATCCCGAGATCGCCGGCCAGCTCGGCGTCAAATCCATTCCCGCGGTCGTCGCCTTCCAGCGCGGACGGCCGGCGGACGGCTTCGTCGGCGCGCTGCCGGAAAAGCAGCTGCGCGGCTTCATCGAGCGGCTCGCCGGCCCGCTCGAGGACGAGGGAACCGACGATTTTCTCACCGCCGAGGCGCTGATCGGCGACGGCCAGATCGAGGCCGCCGAAGCGATCCTGCTGGAGCTCGTCGCGAGAACCCCGCCTTTCGCCAAAGCGGCGGCGGAACTCACCCGCCTCTATGTGGAGCAGGATCGTCTCGCCGATGCGCAGGCGCTGCTCGACGGCCTCGCCGCCGCGGTCCGCGCCGATCCGCTGGTCGCAGCGGCGGCGGCGTCGCTCGAAAATGCGCTCGCCGCCTCCGATCTCGGCGAGATCGACGAGCTGCAGAAGCGCGTCGCTTTCGACCCCGACGACCTGCAGGCGCGCTTCGATCTCGCCCTCGCGCTCAACGCCAAGGGCAAGCGCGACGAGGCCGCCACCGCGCTGCTTGACATCATCCGAAAGGACCGTAGTTGGAGCGACGACGGGGCGCGGAAGCAGCTCATCCAATTCTTCGACGCCTGGGGGCCGCTCGACAAAGCGACAATAGGCGCGAGGCGACGCCTGTCGTCGCTGCTGTTCTCCTGATGCGAGCGAGTTTCTCGAGGAGTAGCGGCGATCGCCGCTGACCGACATGAGCGTCAATCACCCCTATAGAGATTCGAGCGCGCTGCCGGGCGTCATTCCGGTGTTTCCGTTGACGCGCGCGCTGCTGCTGCCGCGCGGCGAGCTGCCGCTCAACATATTCGAGCCGCGCTATCTGGCCATGGTCGACGACGCCATCGCCTCGCAGCGCGTCATCGGCATGATCCAGCCCCTGCCCGGCCAGGACGAGCACGAGCAGACGCCCGTGCTGCATCGCATCGGCTGCGCCGGACGGATCACGCGCTTCTCGGAGACCGGCGACGGCCGCTATCTGATCTCGCTCACCGGCATAGCGCGCTTTCGCATAGAGGAGGAACTGCCGAGGACGCTGGCCTATCGGACCTGCCGGGTCGCCTATGACGATTTCCTCATCGACCTCGAGCCGGGCGCCGGCGAGGACGACGTCGATCGCACAGGGATGATCCGAATGCTGCGCGAATTCGCCGACGGCTCACAGCTCGACGTGGACTGGACCAGCATAGACGCCGCCCCCAATGAGGCGCTGGTCAATGCGCTCGCCATGATGAGCCCTTTCGGCTCGGACGAGAAGCAGGCGCTGCTCGAGGCGGTCGATCTGCGCTCGCGCGCCGAGATTCTCGTCGCGCTGGCCGAGCTCGATCTGGCCCAGAACAGCGACGATCCGCCGCAATTCCATTAAAAGTGCGCGAATTTCGATCGTTGAACGTTTCCGTTCGATGGAAACGCGTCGAAACAGGAGCTTGGGATTTATCTGTCGTTCATCGAAGCACGGAAAAATCCTGGAGACTTTTCCCGCCGCTGCGGCATATACCGCTTCTCTCTCGCCAGCAGAAAGGCGCCATGATGAGCGACAAATCCGAGAAGCGCGAGGGCGAGGACGCCTCCGCCTCCGAAGCGACCAAGGTCGATCCGCGTCTTTTGGAGATTTTGGTCTGCCCGCTGACCAAATCGACGCTCGAATATGATTCCGAACGCCAGGAGCTGATCTCCCGCTCCGCGCGGCTCGCCTATCCGATCCGCGACGGCATCCCCATCATGCTGCCGGAGGAGGCGCGGCAGGTCGACTGAGCCCTCATGGACGCGTCAAACCCAACGCGCGAATTGCTCGCGCTTCTCGACATAGAGCCGATCGGCGAGGACGCCTTCCGCGGCTACAGCCGCTCCAGATTTGCCCGCGTCTACGGTGGGCAAGTGGTGGGCCAGGCGCTCGTGGCCGCACAGCGCACCGTGCCCGCCGACCGGCCCGCCCATTCGCTGCACGCCTATTTCATCCTGCCCGGCGACCCGAGGACGCCGATCGATTTTTTCGTCCAGCGCCTGCGCGACGGCAAGAGCTTCACGACGCGGCGGTGCGAGGCCAAGCAGAACGGCAGGACGATTTTTTCGATGGAGGCCTCGTTCCAGATCGACGAGCCCGGCCTCGAGCACGCGTTTGCGCCGCCGCAGGTCCCTGCGCCCGAAGGCCTGCCGACGAAAAGCGCTCTGGCCGAGCGCTTCGCCGAATTTCTGCCGCTCGGCGCCTCGGAGTGCATCGCCGGCTCGCCCTCGGTGGATCTGCGCGTCGTCGATCCACACGGCTTTTTTTTGAACGACGCCGTAGCGGATACGCGGCAGTTCATCTGGTTCAGAATCGTCGATCGCATCGGCGACGATCTGGCGGAGCATCAGGCCCTGCTCGCCTATCTTTCGGACATGACGCTGCTCAATACGGCGCTCGTCAAGCACGGACGTACGATTTTCGACGAGCGGCTGCAGGTCGCGAGCCTGGACCACGCCCTATGGCTCCATCGGCCGTTCCGCGTCGACGAATGGCTGCTGTACACGCAGGACAGCCCGACCGCCGCCGGCGCGCGCACGCTGACGCGCGGGATGATCTTCAGCGCGGACGGGCGCCTGGTGGCCTCGGTCGCGCAGGAAGGTCTGATCCGCGACCGCTAGTCGTCAGCCTCGGACGTATGCCTCGAGAAGCGAGCCTGAGGCTCGCTCTTCGCAGCCCCTCGACTCGTTCGGTCATGTTTCTTCACGCGAAGCCGGCCCCACTTCGCTCGAAAACACTGCAATCGAAACTCGAGCAGGCTGCTGATTATTTAATAGGCGCCTGCCGCCTTTTTCCAGGCGCCTCCGCTTTCGCGCAATGAGGCCCCGCATGTGAAGGCCTCCGGCAAAACGCCCCTCCCCCATGCGCGGCCGATCACTTCCGACGCCCTGCGGCGCTTCGCCACGGATTTGATTCGATTTGACGTTCTTTTCTGAATTGGCGCGCTCGGCGAAACCGGGCGAGAGCTGGCACGGCATTTGAAGGCTGGCGGCATGAGCACAACGGTGCTCGTCATGGCCCTCGCCATATTGGGCGCCGTCTCGCGACGCGAGCCGTCACAGCCATGTAGGTCCAGAACAACAGGATAGGCAGATGAAAATCGTGACAGCGATCATCAAGCCCTTCAAGCTCGATGAGGTCCGAGACGCGCTGACGAACATCGGCGTCCACGGTCTCACCGTGACAGAAGTCAAGGGATACGGGCGTCAGAAGGGTCATACCGAGATCTACCGCGGCGCGGAATACGCCGTCAGCTTCCTGCCGAAGCTGAAAATCGAGGTGGCCGTGACGTCCGAGCTCGTCGCCAAGGCCATAGAAGCGATCACGGCGGCCGCCCACACCGGCCAGATCGGCGACGGCAAGATTTTCGTCCTTCCCCTCGAGCAGACGATCCGCATCCGCACCGGCGAGCGCGACGCCGACGCGCTCTGACCCACTCACGAAAAATCACCAGGAGTTCCAAATGAGACTTCGTCTGCCTCGGAGCCTGTCTGCGGCTTCGACTCTCGTCGGCGCGGCGATCGCCGTGGGCCTCGCCGATCCCGCCCTCGCCGCGGGCAATGCGCCCGTCCCCAATCCCGGCGACACGGCCTGGGTGCTCATTTCCGCGGCGCTGGTGCTGATGATGTCGGTGCCGGGCCTCGCTCTGTTCTACGGCGGCCTGGTGCGCTCGAAGAACATGCTGTCCGTGCTCACGCAGACCTTCGCGATCGTCGCGCTGGTCGGCGTCGTCTGGACGCTCTACGGCTATTCGCTCGCCTTCGGCGACGGCGGCTCGCTCAACGCCTACATCGGCGGCTTCAACAAGCTGTTCCTGAAGGGCGTCGACGCCTCCTCCAACGCGCCGACCTTCACCCCCGGCCATGTGATTCCGGAATACGCGTATTTCGTGTTCCAGATGACCTTCGCCATGATCACGCCGGCGCTGATCATCGGCGCCTTCGCCGAGCGCATCAAATTCTCGGCGGCCTTCGTCTTCGTGCTGCTGTGGGTGACGATCATCTATTTCCCGGTCGCGCATTGGGTGTGGGGCGTCGCGGATCCGAACGCTCTCGTCGATGCGGCCACCAAGCTCGCCGCCGCGACGACCGATGAAGCCAAGACCGCCGCTCAGGGCGAGATCGACACGCTGCTCGGCTCGGTCGGCTGGATCGCCGGCGGCCTCGCTCCCTGGATGAAGGGCACGGGCGCGCTGGACTTCGCGGGCGGCACCGTCGTCCACATCAACGCGGGCATCGCCGGCTTCGTCGGCGCGCTGATCCTCGGCAAGCGCATCGGCTATGGCAAGGAGGCGCTGCCGCCTCACTCGCTGACGCTGTCCATGGTCGGCGCCTCGCTGCTGTGGGTGGGCTGGTTCGGCTTCAACGCCGGCTCCAACCTCGAGGCCAATGGAACGACGGCGCTCGCCTTCGTCAACACGATGGTGGCGACCGCCGCGGCGGCGCTCTCCTGGCTGCTGACGGAATGGGCGCTGAAGGGCAAGCCCTCGCTGCTCGGCCTCATCTCTGGCGCCGTCGCCGGCCTCGTCGCGGTGACGCCGGCCTCCGGCTTCGCCGGTCCGATCGGCTCCATCGCGCTCGGCTTCATCGTCTCGCCGATCAGCCTGTTCTTCGTCTCCAAGGTGAAGAACCTCTTCGGCTATGACGACTCGCTCGACGTGTTCGGCGTGCACGCCATAGGCGGGATCACCGGCGCTCTGGCCACCGGCATTCTGGTGAGCCCGGACCTCGGCGGCGTCGGCATCACCGACTACACCAACATCGGCGAGAATTTCGCCGGCAAATACGACATGGCGCAGCAGATGATCTCGCAGGCGACGGCCGTCGGCGCGACGATCCTCTACTCGGGCGTCGGCTCGGCGATCCTCTACAAGATCGTCGATGTGGTGATCGGCCTGCGCGTCGCCCCCGACCAGGAGCGCGAGGGCCTCGACATCGCCGAGCACGGCGAGCGCGCCTACAACTACTGAGACCTTCGTCTCACGAAAAGCGGAACGGCGCCCCACGGGGCGCCGTTTTTGTTTGTGGGCCTACGGACACACGCGCCATCGCGCTCAGACTCGTTTCGTCATCGCCCAGCCGCCGAAGAGGAATGTCTGATAGAAGCGGATGGGCGCGTCGAAGCCCGCCTCGTGCAGCAATTCGAGCAATTCGCTCTCGGAAACGAAGGCGATGTCATTCTCGATATGGGCGCGATCCTTCTCCAGTTCCGGCGCCGCGCCCCCGTGAGACGCGTAGGACGCCAGCCATGCGTCCAGCAGCGCGCCGAATTCGCTCGAAGCTCTGTCACAGAAAAGGTCGGCGAGGAGGAACGATCCTCCGGGCTTCAGCAGCGACGAGATCGCGCGGAAATAAGCGAGCTTCTCCTCCCGCCCCACGATGAAGTGCGACACGAATATCGACGAAGCGGCGTCGAAGGACGTCGCCGATCGAAACTCCTGCAGACGCCCCTGGAAATAGGCGACGCGCTCCGCCATGCCCGCGGCGGCGACACGGTTGCGGCAAGCCGTCGTCATATCGCTCGAGACGTCGACCGCGGTGAAGCGCCACAGAGGAAAGCGGCGGCCGAGAGCGAGAATTTCGGCGCCCGTTCCGGAGCCGGCGGAGAGAAATTCGGCGCGCTCCGGCAGGCGCGAGAGCCAAGCTGCTGTCATCTGGTGCAACGCGTCATAGCTCGGACAGAACGATCGAATGCGCCGATCGTATCGCGTCGCGGACGCCTCGTCGAAATGCGCCGCCGCATCGAATGCAGCGTCGGGCCGTGACATGAAAATCCCCTATCCAAATCGGCGCGCGAGCGCTAACCGCCCACGACGCGCGCCACCACTTTCGCCGTGTAATCCACCATGGGCACGATGCGCGCGTAATTGAGCCGCGTCGGACCGATGATGCCGAGCGCGCCGACGATGCGCTTGTTGCCGTCGCGCAAAGGCGCGGCGATCATGGACGAGCCGGAGAGCGAGAACAGCCGGTTCTCCGAGCCGATGAAGATGCGCACGCCCTCCCCGGTCTCGGCGCGCTCCAGGAGATCGATGACCTCCGTCTTGGTCTCGAGATCGGAGAACAGCAGGCGGATGCGGTCGAGATCGGCCATAGCGGTCAGATCCTCGAGCAGATTGGCCTGGCCGCGCACGATCAGCTGACGATGCTCCGCCCCCGCCCCTCCCCAGCTGGCGAGCCCGGCGTCGACGAGCCGGGCAGTCAATTCGTCGAGCTCGGTCTGCGCGATCTTGCGCGCATCCTCTATCTCCGAGCGGACCTGGCCGAGGGTGAGGCCGCGAATGCGAGCGTTGAGATAATTGGCCGCCTCGATCAGCGAGGAGGCCGGCAGATCGCGCGGCACCTGCAGCACGCGATTTTCGACCGAGCCGTCCTCGCCGACGAGAATGGCGAGCGCGCGCTCCGGCTCCAAACGCACGAATTCGATCTGCTTGAGCCGCGCATTGTCCTTGCTGGTCACCACCACGGCGGCGCCGCGGGTGAGGCCGGAGAGCAGGCTCGTCGCCTCGGCCAGCACGCCTTCGAGGTCATGGTCCTTGGAGGCGGCCTCGACCTGCGCCTCGATCTGCGCGCGCTCGTCTTCCGCGATGTCGCCGATCTGCAGAAGCGAATCGACGAAAAAGCGCAGGCCGAGCTCGGTCGGCAGGCGGCCGGCGCTGGTGTGCGGCGCATAGACGAGGCCGAGCTCCTCCAGATCCTGCATCACATTGCGCACGGAGGCGGGCGACAGCGCCATGGGCAGCAGCCGCGACAGCTGGCGCGAGCCGACGGGATCGCCGCTCGACAGATAGGTGTCGACGATCTGACGAAAGATTTCGCGCGGCCGATCGCCGAGATTGGCGAAGCTCTGCGCGCCGGCGGGAGGGATCGAGTTGCCCATGCGGATCATGACGGGAGAATGGCGCCTCGGCGGCGCGGGTCAAGCCCGGTCTGCGCGAAGGAGCGAAGGGATTTCAAATAGGCGCTCCGCGCCGAGCTGGCCACGGCGTCAGCCGATATCTGGCGGAACATGCCGAGCGAGGTCCATGGCGTCATGCAGGATGCGCAGCACTTCGACCACCTTCCCCTCCGCCACGCGATACATGATGAAATGCCGTCCGCGGCGGCGGCCGCGCCTTGCGAGGTGGAGCGTGCGAACGCCGGGGAGGATTTCGTCGCGCGCCACGCTGCCCGCCACATTCGGCCCTTGCGTCAGCTCGGCGAGGGCGTCCATGAGCGTCGCTTTGTAGATTGCCGTCTGGCGCGGCCCGAAGGTTTCGGCCGTATATTGCAGAATGCGCAGAAATTCGCGCTCCGCCTCGGCGCCGAGGCGGATGCGCCAAGGCGCCTCGGTCACTTTTCCACGGCCCCGGAAGCGGCGAGCGCGTCGAGATGGGCGAGAAGCGCGGAGGCGTCGGCGAATTCTTTGAACTCCGCGCGATCGAAGGCAGAAGCGCCGTCTTGCGCTGCGCTGCGTAGAGCCTCGAGCTTGCGCGCCTCCTCGATCTCACGGCTCTCGACGAGGCGCAGGCCTTCCCGCAGAACCTCGCTCGCATTCTGATAGCGGCCGCTCTGAACGAGCGCCTCGATCAAGCTTTCCTGCCTCTCGGTGAGAACGACGTTGCGGGTCGGCATGGCGGACTCCTCGCTTTTTATAATCATAGTGTCCTTTGGCATTTTATGCCAGCACGAGCCGCGCGGGATGGCGAGCGAAGCCGACGCCCTATCTCTCCTGGATATGGTTGTGGGCGGGACAAGCGCGATGCGAGACGAAATCCTCGTCGATCTGGCTTTGCAGGGCGGCGGCGCGCATGGGGCCTTCACCTGGGGCGTGCTCGATCGGCTGATCGAGGAGCCCTGGCTGCGCATAGACGGGGTCTCCGGCACTTCCGCCGGAGCGATGAACGCCGCCGCGCTCATCCATGGATTCTCGCAGGGCGGCGTCGAGGGCGCTCGCACAGCGATGGAGGAGTTCTGGCGGCGCGTCGCCGCCGCGGCCCGCTTCAGCCCTTTGCAGCGCAGCCCGCTGGATATGCTGCTCGGCCGCTGGACGCTCGACAATTCGCCGGCCTTTCTCGCCATGGATTTGTCCTCACGGCTCGTCTCGCCCTATGACCTCAACCCCGCCGGCGCCAATCCGCTGCGCGACATATTGTGCGAGACCATCGATTTCGAGCGTCTGGCGCTCTCGCCGATCAAGCTCTTCGTGACGGCGACCAATGTGCGCACCGGCCGCGCGCGCGTCTTTCGCAACGCCGACCTTTCCGCCGAGGCGCTGCTCGCCTCAGCCTGCCTGCCGACCATGTTCCAGGCGATAGAAATCGACGGCGAGGCCTATTGGGACGGCGGCTACGCCGGCAATCCGACCATCACGCCGCTGGTGCGAGAATGCGTGTCGCAGGACACGATTTTGGTGCAGGTCAATCCGATCGAGCGCAAGGAGACGCCGCGCAGCGCGATCGATATTTTGAACCGGCTGAACGAGATTTCCTTCAACTCGCCATTGCTCAAAGAGCTGCGCATGATCGCGCTGCTGCGCGAGGTCGCCGATCCCGGCCATAGCGAGGGCGCGCGCTGGGCCTCCATGCGCATCCACGCGATCGCCACCGATATGGCGGCGGAGCTGTCGGCCTCCTCCAAGCTGATCGCGGAATGGGAGTTTCTGCTGATGCTGCGCGAGGAAGGACGGCGCCGCGCGGAGGATTTTCTCGAGCACAATGGCGATGCGCTGGGGACGCGCTCGAGCTTCGATCTCGCGGCTATGCTGGACTATGTGTAACGCGCGCCGATGAGCGCCGGCGCGAGAGCGGCGAGATTGGCGCGATAGGCGTCGAGCGAAAAATGCGCGTCATAGAAGCGGCGCATCTCGCTCGCCGCGCGTTGCGCCTCGCTGGGAACGCGCACATCGGCCACGGCGGACTGTAATGCGCGCGCGAAATCCTCCGCGCTGTCGACGATCGTCACATCGGGAAAGCGCGCGAGATCGACATGCATTCCGCGAAAGGCGTGGGTCGTCGAGAGGAGCGGCAGGCCGCTCGCCAGCGCCTCCACCGTCTTGATGGAGAGGCCATGGCCGCTGATCGTCGGCAGCAGCACGAGCCGCGCCGTCGCATAGGCGGCGCCCGGATCGTCGATGCGGCCGACGAAAGATGCGCGATGCGCCGCAAAGAGCGCGGGGTCGCGCGCCTTCACGCCGGCGTCGACATTGCCGACGATGCGTAAATGCGGAATTTTCGTATCGCCGAGCGCCTCGCGCAGGAACCAGCAGACGCTATCGACATTGGCGCTATTGTTGCTAGCGACGAGCAGAATATCCTCGCCGCCGGGGCCGAGCGGCGCTTCCGGCGCGCTCGGATAGAGCAGCGCGTGTTGCTTTTCCGGCAGCAGCGCGCGGAAATCATCATATTCCTGCGCGTTGAGATGCAGCAGAAGATCGGCGCCGCGCATCAGCGCCAGCTCGCGAGCGAGCATCTGCTCATAGGTCACGCGCGGCGGCAGCCAGGGCGCACGCTCGTTCATCAACGCGAATTGGCGCGCTTGCAGATCATGGCTGTCGAGCATTATGGGCGCGCCGCGCGCGAGGCGCTTCGCCACCGACATCAGGAAGAAATGATTGCAATGCACGAGATCGAAGCGGCGATCCATGAGGCCCAGCGGCAGTTCCGCTCGCTCGGCGACGCCGGCGCGAATGACCGCCTGATCGCCATGCAGATAAGGCCACAGAACATCGCGCAGAAAGCGCGGCGCCGCGAAAGCATGGAAAGGCGCGCCGCCGAACCAGCGCTCGCCTTTCGAGAGCTCCGGCGTCGCCTCGACGAAAGCGCGCCAGCGCCAGGCGCGATCCGGCGTGAAGCCCGGCATGTCGCATATGGCGACCGGCGCGACGCGGGCGCCGAGCGCGCGATAGGCGGCGACCTGCCCCAGCACGACGCGATACGTGCCGCAGGAATGCCATGCCGGATGCACAATGGCGACATGACGCCCGGCGAGCGGCAGAGAAGCCGTGTCTTTCATCGCTTGGGCGTCGTTCATCGCACGAGCAACGGCGCGACCGTCTCGTGCAATGCGCGCGCATAGGCGGCGGGGCTGAACATATCGTCATAGAGACGGCGCGTGTCGGAGACTTCGCGCGCGCCAGCGTCGCGACGCTGGCCGATCTCGCGCAGGGCGGCGGCGAAATCGGCGGCGTGATCGGCGAGAATGACATTGCCGAGCCGCTCGGGATCGATGGCCATGCCGCGAAACGCCCGCCGCGTGGCGATGAGCGGCGCGCCGCTCGCCATCGCCTCCACCGCCTTCACCGAGAGGCCATGCCCTTCGATCGTCGGCAGCAGCACGCAGGCGGCCTGCGCATAGATGGCGCCGATATCGTCGACGCGCCCCTTGAACAGCGCGCGGTGGGACTCGTAGAGCGATTTGTCGAGGCGCTTCACGCCGGAGTCGATATTGCCGTAGATCTCCACCTCGACGCCGGGGGCGAGCGGCGCGACCTCGCGCAGGAACCAGCGCAGGCTGACGAAATTTCCGTAATTGTCGCTGGCGACGATGATGATGCGATCGCCGCCCGGCCCGCAGGGAACCGCCGCGATGGCGGGATAGACGAGGCGATGCCGCGCCTGCGGCAGCAGACGGGCGAACTCCGCCCGCTCCTCCTCATTGAGGTGTATGCAGAGATCCGCCGCGCGCATCCACTCGAGCTCTATCGACAACATATCGTCATAGGTCACATAGGGCGGGAGGAAAAAGCCGCCTCGATTGCGCAGAATATATTGTCGCGCTTGTATGTCCTGCGTCTCGACCATGACCGGCGTATTTCTTCCACGAAGCAGTCGAGCAACAAAGGGCAGCGTGAAGTAATGATTCGCATGCACGAGATCGACATTCTCGTCTGCGAAACCGGGAGGAAGAGCGACGAGCTTGGCGAGTTCGACGAGCCAGGTCGCCTGATCGCCATGGATCAGCCGCCACCACGCATAGGCGAGAAAGGACGGCGAGAGAGCGGCGAGCCGACTCGGACCGCAGAAATAGCGCTTGTCGGCCGGCAGCTCGGCGGAGGCGGCGAAATAGGCCTCCCAGCGCGGCCCACACGGCGGCCGCGGGGCCGGCGCGTCCATCAGAGCGATGGAAATCGTCCGCGCTCCGAGCGCGCGATAGGCCTCGAGCTGGCTGACATTGACCTGATAGCTGCCGCAAGAATGCCAAGCGGCGTGAACTACCGCGACCGTCTTCCCCGCGAGTGGTCCTGCGGCGACGGAAGCATCGTTGGGAACCAGCTGCTCGATCGACCCCTCCCGTTCCGCGCGACGATGGGACGCATGGCGCTCGCGACGGGCGTCCTTTCAGAACGCCCTATGGCCGGGCGGAGTGGGGTGAAGGCCCGAGACTCGGGGCGTCACCCCCTCCCGAGCGCCTTCGGCGCTCGCCCCCCCCCTCGAAGGGACATGTGGAAACGCCTCTTCCTGCGCGTTTCCACATGTCCCGACTCCGGCGCCGTCCGCCCGCCCCCGCTTGCCCTGCGGCGGCGTTTCCAAGTAGACGGGGTATATGAGCCTTCGACCCGCAAATCCAGATTTTTCCCCGCCACGCTCCGCCCCGGACCAGAGCGGGGCCGCGGCCGGCAAGCGTTATGGAATCGCCATCGTCGGCAATGACAAGATCATCGACTGGCTGCTCCCCTTCCTCGAGAGCTATGCGCAGACCAACGCGCATCTGCCGCTCTATCTCATCCCCTATGACGAGAATGTCGCGCAGACGCGGCGCGCGGCGGACATATACGGCGCGCATTTCATCGAGGAGGTTCCCGAGGCGATCGACCGGCTCGCCGCAGAGCTCTATCCCGGCCCGTTCAACGGCAATCGCCGCCGGCTGCGCAAGCTGCAGGCCCTCGCCCTGCCGCTGGACGAGGTCGCCTATGTCGATGTCGATGTGGTGCTCTATCGCGATTTCTCGCCCATTTTCGGCCGGCTCGAGGCCAAGAAGACGGAATTCATCGTCGCCTCGCCGAGCTTCGAATATGTCTATAACGAGAAGAAGGCCAATTACCCCTTCCTGCGCGACGCGCTGCTGTTCAACGACGGCTTCTGGGTCACGTCCAACCAATATTTGAAGCTCGATCATTTCATCGAGACGATGCGCGAGGACGCCAAGCTCTTCCATGAGGTGCGCAAGCGCGGGCAGCTCTTCGCCCAGCCTCTGGTGAATTTCGTGACGCATCGGCGCGGGCTCGCCATCACGCTTTTGCCGCATTGCGTCGAGCGCGCCTCGCATGAGAGCTTCTATCAGGCGCCCGGAATCACCTTCTCCGAGGGCAAGCCGCTCGATCCCGACGGCAAGGAAATCTACTTCTGCCATTGGGCGGGGGCGACCGCCCTCCCCTCGACGGGCGTTTTCGACGCCTCGTGGAAGGAGTTTTCCAAAGCCGCCTGGGAAAAATTTCGCAAATAGGCCGAATTCCGCTATGAGACTGCCGTGCGGCGGCGGCCCTCCCTCCGGGACGGGTCGATTTCGTCGCACGGAACAGGACACATGCCTCGCCTACTTTTCCTCTATCTCGCACGGCGCATCCTGTTCAGCACGCTCGTCGTCCAGCTCGCGCTCATCGTGCCGGTCGTGCTCTCCTATCTGCTCTACACGCTGACGCCGGCGGCGATTCGCGCCGGCCTGCTGGCCCCGGCGCTGGTCGGCACCATGCCGACGGTCGGCTTCATCACTCTGCCCATGGCGATCGGCGTCGCGACGGCGCTCGAATTCGCGCGCATGTCCAATGAGGGGATGATCGCCGTGCTCTATGCGCTGCGGCTCTCGGTTTGGTCCTTGTGCCGGCCGGCGCTCGTCTGCGCTGGCGCGCTGGTGATCTTCGGCTATGGGATCGCCAATCTCATGGCGCCCTATTACGCCAGCGGCCTGCAGGACGTCATCAATGTGGTGCGCAATTCGCTCAATCACCGCATGTTGGACGCGGCACATTTCTACACTTTCGACAATGGGGTGAAGACGCTCTATCTCCAGCGCTGGGAGACGCCGGACGTCGCCGTCAATCTCTTCGTGCGGCAAATCTCCATCGAGAAGCGCCAGGAGGAGACGATCACAGCGGCGCGCGCCGAATTCCGCCGCCAGCCCTCCGGCGTCGTGGTGGCGCTGTCCAACGGCAGCATTCAGACCAAGCCCTTCGACACGGATGAAGTGCGCATTGCCAATTTCGACGAATACGCCATGGCGCTGCCGATGCAGGGCAGCGAGGCGCTGCCGCCGCGCAATTGGCGCGGCGTCTATGAGCTGACGCTGCCGGAATTCGTCGCCAATTGGCAGATCGCCAAGCTCGACCGCCGCCAGGCCGGCGAATGGATGGCGGAGGCGGCCAAGCGCTTCGGCGTGCCCTCGCTCGCCATCGCCCATACGCTGCTGGCCATGGCGCTGGTGCTGACCTTCGGCAATGTCACGGGACGGCGCGGGGGCATGAGCTCCTTCGTCATCATCGCCATTCCGGCGGCGCACATCTTCTTTCTGGTGGCGCTCGAATCGCTGCTGCGCGCCGATGCGCGTTTCGCTTTTCTTCTGGCCGGGGCGGCGGCGCTCGAGATCGGCGCGTCGATCCTGCTGATCCACCGCCGCAATCGGAGCACCAGCCCGATGCGCGAGCTCCCCGCCTTCGAGACCATCGCCGCCGAGCCGCAGACGGTCGCGGCCTGACCGAGCTGGTCGGAAGCGAGCCCGAAGGCTCGCCCTCCTCTCGACTTAGATGGAATCACGCCGCGGCGAGCACCACGTCGCGATAATGCGGGATGACGACATCCGGCGCGCCGGTCTCGCGCACCGCGCCCTCGTCGATCCAGATCACCCGATCGCAGAGATCGCCGAGAAAGCGCAGATCGTGCGAGACCATCAAAATGGTCCCTTTCTTCGCGAAATCGGCGATGAAGGCCTCGCATTTGGCCTGGAACACTTCATCGCCGACCGACAGCGCCTCGTCGACGATCAGAATATCGGCGTCGGCGTTGGCGCAGATGGCGAAAGCGACGCGGGCCACCATGCCGCTGGAATAGAGCCGCATGGGCTGATCGAAGAAAGGCCCGATATCGGCGAATTCGGCGATGGCCGGCAGGCGCTTCTCCACCTCCTTGCGCTTCAATCCGAGGATCGCGCCGCCGATCATGGCGTTCTCGCGCCCCGTCAACAGCCCGTCGAAGCCCGAGCCCAGCGCGAGAATCGGCGCGATGCGGCCCTTTACCTCGAAGGAACCGCGCGTCGGCCGCGTGATGCCGCAGAGAATTTGCAGCAGCGTCGTCTTGCCCGCGCCATTGCGGCCGATAATGCCGACCTTCTCGCCCTTGCCGACCTCGAAGCCTATGTCGTGGAGCACCCAATGCTCCTGATAGAACTTCTTCCACAGGCCGAACAGCACCTGCTTCAGCTGGTCGTTGCGGTGCAGATAGAGCTGGAAGGCCTTGCCGACGCTGTCGCAGCGGATGATGGGTTCAGATGACATCGACGATGACCGATTTGTAGCGCATGAAGAACTGATAGCCGAACAGGAATATCCCGTAGGACACCAGCGCCAGCGCGACATAGGCGATAGGATTGGGCAGCACGCCGTCGAGCGCCACGCCGCGGAGCATCTCTATATAGTCGCCGACGGGATTGAGGCGCAGCCAGATGGAGATATGCGACGGCATTTGATCCAGACGGTAGAAGATCGGCGTCGCGAACATCAGCACCGGCACGACCGACACCATGATATGCGCCACATCGCGGGTGAAGGCGCCGAGCGCCATCAAAAACCACACCACGCCCAGCATGAAGCAGGCGAAAGGCAGAATCAGCAGCGGCGCGAAGAAAATCGTCATCGGCAGTTCGCCGGCCGTCAGCAGGCGCAGCGCCACATAGACCGCGAGGCTGATGCCGCCATAGACGAAAGCGCGAATCGTCGCCACCCAGGCGATCGTCTCGCTGGGGAAGATCGACTTTTTCACGAAGGTCACATGCTCGTGCAGCAGGCCCGGAGCGCGATAGGCGAGCTCGCTGAACAGATTGAAGACGATGAGCCCGATGAAGACGCCAGAGGCGTAATCAATAGCGCTCATCCCCGCCGACAATTGTGGAACCGTCATAGAAAACAAGACGGTATAGGTCAGCAGCATGATCAGCGGGGCGAGCACCGCCCACAATGGCCCGAGCACGGAGCCGCGGAACCTCGAGGTGAGTTCCCGCCGCACCACGGCGCGGATGAGCTCCCTATGGTGCCAGGCCCGCTCGAAAGGGGCGACATAGGCGACGAGCGGCAGTTGAGCGAGCGACAGGCCGAACCTCCCTGGATCGAATGCGGCGGCGCAGCCGCATAGACCAGTTCGGCGCCGCCTCTGTCAACGGTCCGGCCGAGTCCGCCTCAGCGGGCGGCCTCGGCAATCGGCCTCGGCTTGACGCGCCGCCGCGCCGTTCCTACTCTTTCGACAAAGTTTCAATTCGAAAGGAACGCCATGTCTGCCGCGACCGTCAAAGTCTCCGATGCGAGCTTCGAAGCCGAGGTTCTGAAATCCGACCAGCCGGTCGTCGTGGATTTCTGGGCCGAATGGTGCGGCCCCTGCCGCACCATCGCCCCGGCGCTCGAGGAGATCGCCGCCGAGCTCAAGGACAAGCTCAAAATCGTCAAGCTCAACGTCGACGAAAATCCCAATGTCGCCGGAATGCTGGGCATTCGCTCCATCCCGACGCTCATCATCTTCAAGGACGGCAAGGCCGCCTCGCAGAAGGTGGGCGCCGCGCCCAAGGGCGAATTGCTGCGCTGGATCAATGGCGCAATATAAGCGCTCGACGTAACGCGAGCGAAGGCGTAAGCACACGAGCATGACGCTCTCGGATATTGCGCCTTCGCTCGGATTCTCCCCGCAGGAGATGACGGCTATCGTCCTCAGCCTGAAGGTCGCGGGGACGGCGACGGTATTTTCCCTACCGATCGCAGTATTCGCCGCCTATGCATTGGCGCGCTGGCGCTTTCCCGGCCATACGGCGCTCAACGCCCTCATCCATCTGCCGCTGGTGATGCCGCCGGTCGTCACCGGCTTCGCGCTGCTGCTGCTGCTCGGCCGCAAGACGCCGCTCGGCGCCTTTCTCGCGGAATATTTCGGAATCGTCTTCGCCTTTCGCTGGACCGGCGCGGCGCTGGCCGCGGCGGTCATGAGCTTTCCGCTGATGATTCGGCCGATTCGCCTCTCCTTCGAGAGCATAGACGAGCGATTGGCGCAGGCCTCGCGCTCGCTCGGCGCCAACCCTTTGTGGACCTTTTTCCTGGTGACTCTGCCGCTGGCGGCTCCCGGCGTCATCGTCGGCGCCATTCTCGGCTTCGCCAAGGCGCTCGGAGAGTTCGGCGCGACGATCACCTTCGTCTCCAACATTCCCGGCGAGACGCAGACGATTCCCTCCGCCATCTATAGCTACACCCAGACGCCGGACGGCGACGCCGACGCGCTGCGGCTCGCGGCCGTATCGGCGGCGATCGCCATAGGGGCGCTCGTCGTCTCGGAAATATTGCAAAAGCGCGCCGACGCGACGAGAGCCGGCAAATGATCGGCGTCGACGTCAAATTGCGCCGGGGCGATTTCACTCTCGCCGCCGCCTTCGCCTCCAAGGCCCGCATATTGGCGCTGCATGGACCGTCTGGCTCCGGCAAGACGACGCTCGCTCATCTCGTCGCCGGCCTCGCCGCCCCCGACGAGGGTCATATAGCGGTGAACGGCGCCACGCTGGTCGATACGGCGCAGCGGCTTTTCGTTCCGCCGGAGAAGCGGCGCATCGGCCTCGTATTCCAGGACGCGCTGCTGTTTCCGCATCTCGACGTCAAGACCAACATCCTCTTCGGCCGCTTCTTCACGCCCAAGGCGGAGCGCCGCGTGCCCTTCGAGGCGGTCATCGAAACGCTCGGCGTCGCACATCTGCTGCGCCGCCGCGCCGGCGCGCTCTCGGGCGGCGAGCGGCAGCGCGTCGGCCTCGCGCGCGCGCTTTTGTGCTCGCCCCGCCTTTTGGCGATGGACGAGCCCATGGCCTCGCTCGACTATGACCGCCGCCAGGAGATCATGACGCTGATCGAGCGTCTGCGCGACGAATTCTCCATTCCGATCCTGCTCGTCTCACATGCGGCCGACGAGATATTGCGCCTCGCCGACGAAGTGATCTCGCTGGAGAAAGGCCGCATCGTCGCCAAGGGTCTGCCGTCGGAGACGCTGGCGGCGGCGAGCCGGCACATAGAAGGCGGGCGCTTCTCCGTGGTGAGCGCGCTGGAGGCGCATGTCGGCGCCTATGATACGCGCTATGGCGTGACGCGGCTCGCGCATCCAGCGGGCGAGATCATCGTCGCGGCGCATGTCGCCAATGGCGACCGGCGAGTGCGCGTGCTGATCAACGCCACTGACGTGGCGCTCGCCTATCACAAGCCCGAGAACACCAGCATTCGCACCGTGCTGCTCGGCCGCATCGCCGCGATCGACGAGGACGAGAGCCCGCTCGCCTTCGTGCGGCTCGAGCTCGAAGGCGGCGGCAAGGTCGTCTCGGCGACGACGCGGCTTTCGGTCGCCGAAATGAATTTGAGCGTCGGCGCGCAAGTCTATGCGCTGGTGAAATCCGTGGCGCTGGACGAGAGGGAGCTCGGAGCCGGCGCGTGAGCGCGCTCCTTCGCGCGGCGTTTATGCGCCGGCTCGCTACGAAAATTTCGGCGCGGCGCGAATGGTTCCCGCTCCATCCGAAACGCGGCGGACCGCCCGTCGAACGGTAGCAATTCATTAGCTCTTTCATTTAGATGTTTGTTAAGACCTCCATGTGATTATCCACACCGCGAAGCCTCCGATCCAAGACGGCCTCGCATTCGCGCCGAACAGGACAGATGATCTGTCCGCCGCCGGCCCGGCATTCGGACCCTCGAGCTCATTCGGCTCATGAGGATCCGCCGGAGGCACGGCCAGGCGCGACGGTGTTTTCCGAACCCATGTGACGACAGATTCAGCCGGCGGCGCTTTCGCGCCGGAGCGATCACTCGCGCGTCCCGCTGCATCTCGCGCTCACGCCCAATGCGGAACGAGCCCCTGCGCTCGGGCCGAGAACCGTAACGCCGTCCCTTTCGTTTCTTCGTAAACAGCTTCATTGGAAGCGGAGCGCCCGATGACCTCGATCTTGACCTCCCTCACCGCGACTCAGGTTGCCGGGCTCACCACCACCATCATCTCCAATCTGACGACGACAGACATCGCCGCGCTCAGCACCACGCAGACGGCGGCGCTGACATCGACGCAGCTCAACGTCCTCAACTCGACCGATCTCCAATATTTCGCGCAGACGCAGATCGCGGCGCTTTCGGCCAACGCCATCGCCGGCCTCTCGCTCACGCAGATCGGCAATCTGACGACCACACAGGCCGACGAATTCACCGCCACCCAGGTCGCGGCGCTCACCGCGTCGCAAATCGGCGCCCTCACCTCCACAGAGCTGGAGGGCTGGGACGCCACCCAGCTCGGCGCGCTCACCTCCACGCAGATCGGCAGGCTCACCACGACCGCGATCAGCAATCTGTCGACGACGCAGATCTCCTCGTTCAGCCAGACGCAGGTGCGCGGTCTCACCACTTCCCAGCTCAATGCGCTCAGCACCGATGATCTGATCGCGATCAATCTCGCCAATCTGACCACCTCCCAGATCGCCGGCCTCGACGCCACCGCCGCCGGCAATCTCTCCACCACTCAGGCGGAAGGCCTCACCGCCACGCAGATCGGCGCCCTCTCCGCCACCGCATTCGGCAGCCTTGCCTCGACTGAAGTCCAGGCCTGGAACACCACACAGCTCGCCGGCCTCACCGCCACGCAGCTCGGCCGGCTGACCACGACCGCGCTCGGCAATCTCTCCACCACACAGGTCGCCGACCTGACCTCGACCCAGGTGCGCGGCCTCACCGCCACGCAGATCGGCGGTCTCTCCGCCGCCTATCTCGACGCCATCGACGCCGGAGACTTCTCCACCTCGCAGATCGCCGCCTTCGGCGCGACCACGGTCGGCGATCTCTCCACCACGCAGATCGCCAATCTCACCTCGGCGCAGATCGGCGCCCTCTCGGCAACCGGCTTCGGCGCGCTCGCTTCGACCGACGTCCAGTCCTGGAACACGACCCAGCTCGCCGGCCTCACCGCAACGCAGCTCGGCCGCCTGACCACGACCGCGCTCGGCAATCTCTCCACCACCCAGGTCGCCGATCTCACCTCGACCCAGGTGCGCGGCCTCACCGCCACGCAGATCGGCGGCCTCTCCGCCGCCTATCTCGACGCCATCGACGCCGGAGACTTCTCCACCTCGCAGATCGCCGCCTTCGGCGCGACCACGGTCGGCGATCTCTCCACCACGCAGATCGCCAATCTCACCTCGGCGCAGATCGGCGCCCTCTCGGCAACCGGCTTCGGCGCGCTCGCTTCGACCGACGTCCAGTCCTGGAACACGACCCAGCTCGCCGGCCTCACCGCAACGCAGCTCGGCCGCCTGACGACGACCGCGCTCGGCAATCTCTCCACCACCCAGGTCGCCGACCTCACATCGACCCAGGTCCGCGGCCTCACCGCCACGCAGATCGGCGGCCTCTCCGCCGCCTATCTCGACGCCATCGACGCGGGAGACTTCTCCACCTCGCAGATCGCCGCCTTCGGCGCGACCACGGTCGGCGATCTCTCCACCACGCAAATCGCCAATCTCACCTCGGCGCAGATCGGCGCCCTCTCGGCAACCGGCTTCGGAGCGCTCGCCTCCACCGACGTCCAGTCCTGGAACACGACCCAGCTCGCCGGCCTCACCGCCACGCAGCTCGGCCGGCTGACCACGACCGCCCTCGGCAATCTCTCCACCACCCAGGTCGCCGATCTCACCTCGACCCAGGTGCGCGGCCTCACCGCAACGCAGATCGGCGGCCTCTCCGCCGCCTATCTCGACGCCATCGACGCCGGAGACTTCTCCACCTCGCAGATCGCCGCCTTCGGCGCGACCACGGTCGGCGATCTCTCCACCACGCAGATCGCCAATCTCACCTCGGCGCAGATCGGCGCCCTCTCGGCAACCGGCTTCGGAGCGCTCGCTTCGACCGACGTCCAGTCCTGGAACACGACCCAGCTCGCCGGCCTCACCGCCACTCAGCTCGGCCGCCTGACCACGACCGCCCTCGGCAATCTCTCCACCACCCAGGTCGCCGACCTGACCTCGACCCAGGTGCGCGGCCTCACCGCAACGCAGATCGGCGGCCTCTCCGCCGCCTATCTCGACGCCATCGACGCGGGAGACTTCTCCACCTCGCAGATCGCAGCCTTCGGCGCGACCACGGTCGGCGATCTCTCCACCACCCAGATCGCCAATCTCACCTCGACGCAGATCGGCGCCCTCTCGGCCACCGGCTTCGGCGCGCTCGCCTCGACCGACGTCCAGTCCTGGAACACCACACAGCTCGCCGGCCTCACCGCCACGCAGCTCGGCCGGCTGACCACGACCGCGCTCGGCAATCTCTCCACCACACAGGTCGCCGACCTGACCTCGACCCAGGTGCGCGGCCTCACCGCCACGCAGATCGGCGGTCTCTCCGCCGCCTATCTCGACGCCATCGACGCCGGAGACTTCTCCACCTCGCAGATCGCCGCCTTCGGCGCGACCACGGTCGGCGATCTCTCCACCACGCAGATCGCCAATCTCACCTCGGCGCAGATCGGCGCCCTCTCGGCAACCGGCTTCGGCGCGCTCGCCTCCACCGACGTCCAGTCCTGGAACACGACCCAGCTCGCCGGCCTCACCGCCACTCAGCTCGGCCGCCTGACGACGACCGCGCTCGGCAATCTCTCCACCACCCAGGTCGCCGACCTCACATCGACCCAGGTCCGCGGCCTCACCGCCACGCAGATCGGCGGCCTCTCCGCCGCCTATCTCGACGCCATCGACGCGGGAGACTTCTCCACCTCGCAGATCGCCGCCTTCGGCGCGACCACGGTCGGCGATCTCTCCACCACGCAAATCGCCAATCTCACCTCGGCGCAGATCGGCGCCCTCTCGGCAACCGGCTTCGGAGCGCTCGCTTCGACCGACGTCCAGTCCTGGAACACGACCCAGCTCGCCGGCCTCACCGCAACGCAGCTCGGCCGGCTGACCACGACCGCGCTCTCCAATCTCTCCACCACCCAGGTCACTGGTCTCACCTCGACCCAGGTGCGCGGCCTCACCGCCACGCAGATCGGCGGTCTCTCCGCCGCCTATCTCGACGCCATCGACGCGGGAGACTTCTCCACCTCGCAGATCGCCGCCTTCGGCGCGACCACGGTCGGCGATCTCTCCACCACGCAGATCGCCAATCTCACCTCGGCGCAGATCGGCGCCCTCTCGGCAACCGGCTTCGGAGCGCTCGCTTCGACCGACGTCCAGTCCTGGAACACGACCCAGCTCGCCGGCCTCACCGCCACTCAGCTCGGCCGCCTGACCACGACGGCGCTCGGCAATCTCTCCACCACCCAGGTCACTGGTCTCACCTCGACCCAGGTGCGCGGCCTCACCGCAACGCAGATCGGCGGCCTCTCCGCCGCCTATCTCGACGCCATCGACGCCGGAGACTTCTCCACCTCGCAGATCGCCGCCTTCGGCGCGACCACGGTCGGCGATCTCTCCACCACGCAAATCGCCAATCTCACCTCGGCGCAGATCGGCGCCCTCTCGGCAACCGGCTTCGGAGCGCTCGCTTCGACCGACGTCCAGTCCTGGAACACGACCCAGCTCGCCGGCCTCACCGCAACGCAGCTCGGCCGCCTGACCACGACCGCGCTCGGCAATCTCTCCACCACCCAGGTCGCCGACCTGACCTCGACCCAGGTGCGCGGCCTCACCGCAACGCAGATCGGCGGCCTCTCCGCCGCCTATCTCGACGCCATCGACGCCGGAGACTTCTCCACCTCGCAGATCGCCGCCTTCGGCGCGACCACGGTCGGCGATCTCTCCACCACGCAAATCGCCAATCTCACCTCGGCGCAGATCGGCGCCCTCTCGGCCACCGGCTTCGGCGCGCTCGCCTCGACCGACGTCCAGTCCTGGAACACGACCCAGCTCGCCGGCCTCACCGCAACGCAGCTCGGCCGGCTGACCACGACCGCGCTCTCCAATCTCTCCACCACCCAGGTCACTGGTCTCACCTCGACCCAGGTGCGCGGCCTCACCGCCACGCAGATCGGCGGCCTCTCCGCCGCCTATCTCGACGCCATCGACGCGGGAGACTTCTCCACCTCGCAGATCGCCGCCTTCGGCGCGACCACGGTCGGCGATCTCTCCACCACCCAGATCGCCAATCTCACCTCGGCGCAGATCGGCGCCCTCTCGGCAACCGGCTTCGGAGCGCTCGCCTCCACCGACGTCCAGTCCTGGAACACGACCCAGCTCGCCGGCCTCACCGCAACGCAGCTCGGCCGCCTGACGACGACGGCGCTCAGCAATCTCTCCACCACCCAGGTCGCCGATCTCACCTCGACCCAGGTGCGCGGCCTCACCGCCACGCAGATCGGCGGCCTCTCCGCCGCCTATCTCGACGCCATCGACGCGGGAGACTTCTCCACCTCGCAGATCGCAGCCTTCGGCGCGACCACGGTCGGCGATCTCTCCACCACGCAAATCGCCAATCTCACCTCGGCGCAGATCGGCGCCCTCTCGGCCACCGGCTTCGGCGCGCTCGCCTCGACCGACGTCCAGTCCTGGAACACGACCCAGCTCGCCGGCCTCACCGCAACGCAGCTCGGCCGGCTGACCACGACCGCGCTCTCCAATCTCTCCACCACCCAGGTCACTGGTCTCACCTCGACCCAGGTGCGCGGCCTCACCGCAACGCAGATCGGCGGCCTCTCCGCCGCCTATCTCGACGCCATCGACGCCGGAGACTTCTCCACCTCGCAGATCGCCGCCTTCGGCGCGACCACGGTCGGCGATCTCTCCACCACCCAGATCGCCAATCTCACCTCGGCGCAGATCGGCGCCCTCTCGGCAACCGGCTTCGGAGCGCTCGCCTCGACCGACGTCCAGTCCTGGAACACGACCCAGCTCGCCGGCCTCACCGCAACGCAGCTCGGCCGCCTGAGCACGACGGCGCTCTCCAATCTCTCCACCACCCAGGTCGCCGACCTGATCTCGACCCAGGTGCGCGGCCTCACCGCAACGCAATTGGATAATCTCTCGGCGAGCTATCTCGACGCCATCGACGCCGGCGATTTCGCGACATCGCAGATCGCAGGCCTCGACGCGACGGCGGTCGGCAATCTCACCTCTACCCAGATCGGGGCGCTGACCGCGGCCCAGATCGGCGCGGTGTCGGCGAGCGCGATCAATTCGCTGACCACCACCGAGATCGACGCTCTGAGCAGCGCTCAGGCCGCCGGCCTCACCAGGACGCAGCTCGCCGCGCTCAGCACGACGAATTTCACTGCGCTGAACGCGACGACCGGTATTCCATCGCTGACGACGTCGGCCATCGCCGGCCTGACGACGACGGATATCTCCGCTCTCACCACGACCCAGGGCAACGCCTTCACGACAACCCAGATTCAGGCAATGTCCGTGGCTCAAGCTATCGCGCTCGTGTCTCTCGTCGGCTGACGGCGGGAGGCGCGAGACGCGGTGACCTTCGTCACGCGTCCGCAACGGCGTTTCGGGCGAAATCGCTCGGGCGCCGCCCTCTCGAATGGACGTCGACATGCCTGCCCAGCCGAACGAATCGGAGTCCGCCCTCGCACTGTTCAAAAATGCGGTCGAAAAATCCCTCTCGCGCAAACTGAGCATCGCCGATCTGTTCACCGCCGCCGCGCAGCTCAAAGCGGCGGGGCTCGATCGGCGGGCGGTCGAGCTCTACAAGCATTGGATCGCCTTCAACGTCGACGATCCCGTCATCTATGCGGCCTATTTCAACTATGCGACCGCGCTGGCCGACGCGGGCGACCGCTCCGGCGCGATCAATGCGCTGCGTGAAGCGATTCGCATCCAGCCGGATTTCCAGCCGCCCTATATCAATCTCGGCCGGCTGCTCGAAGATTCGGGCCAGGTGGGCGCGGCGGTCGCGCAATGGATGGCGCTGGTCGAGCGCGCCGCGGCCGTCAATGGCGAGTCGGTCGCGCATAAGCTGAGCGCGCTGCAGCAGACGGCGCGCGTGCTCGAGAGCCTCAATAAGGACGAGGCCGCGGAAGATGCGCTGCGGCAGATTCTCGAGATCGATCCCGAGCGGGAGGAAGTGGTCCAGCATTGGATTGCGCTGCGCCAGCGCCAGTGCAAATGGCCGGTTGTGCAGCCCTCCGAGCGCGTGACCCGCGCAGATCTCGCCAATGGCATATCGTCGCTGTCCCTCGCCAATCATTGCGACGATCCGATGTTCCAACTCGCCAAGGCGCATCATTACGAGAAGCGCGCCATCGGCCGGCCGAAGCGCCGGCTGCTCCCGGTCGAGAAAAGACGCGGCAAGGACCGGCTGCGCATCGGCTATGTCTCATCCGATCTGCGCGAGCACGCCGTCGGCTTCGCGATGACTGATGTGCTCGAATCCCATGATCGCGCGCATTTCGAGATCTACGCTTATTATTGCGGCATTGCGCGCAATGATCCGACGCGCGAGCGCATCGTCGCCGCCGTCGATCGCTGGACCGACATCAATGGAATGGACGACGAAACCGCCGCGGCGAAGATCGCCGAGGACGAGATCGATATTCTCGTCGATCTCAACGGCTACACCAAGGATGCGCGCACCAAGGTGTTCTCGTTGCGCCCGGCGCCGATCATCGTCAACTGGTTCGGCTTCCCCGGCACGATGGGCAGTCCCTATCATCACTACATCATCGCCGATCCGGTGATCATCCCGGACGAATCGGAAATCTATTATTCCGAGAAGGTGGTGCGGCTGCCCTGCTATCAGCCCAATGACCGCAAGCGCGTCGTCGCGCCGAACCGGCCGACGCGCGCCGAGGCGGGATTGCCGGAGAACGCCTTCGTCTATTGCTCGCTCAATGGAATGCAGAAGCTCACCGCGCTAACCTTCGATCGCTGGGCGCGCATATTGACGGCGGTTCCGGGTAGCGTGCTGTGGCTGCTCACCGGCGCGGAGCAGACCAACGCGCGCGTGCGCGAAGAGGCGAAAGCGCGCGGCGTCGCGCCGGAGCGGGTCATTTTCGCCGATAAAATGGCCAATCCGCACCATTTGGCGCGCTATCCGCTCGCCGATCTCTTCCTCGACAATTTCCCCTATGGCGCCCATACGACGGCGGCGGATGCGTTGTGGATGGGCGTGCCGATCGTCACCTTCGCCGGCCGCAGCTTCGCCTCGCGCGTCTGCGCCAGCCTGGTGCGCGCGGCGGGCGTCGGCGAGCTCGCCTGCGTCTCGGCGGAGGGTTATGTCGCGCTCGCCATCGAGCTCGGCAAGGACGGGCGCAAGCTCGCCGGGGTCCGAGATCGTCTGGCGAAGGTCCGCGAAACGTCGCTGCTGTTCGACACGCCGCGCCTCGTCGGCGAGCTGGAGACTCTCTATCGCGATATGTGGAGCGATTACGAGCGCGGCGAGCTGCCGCGTCCGGATCTGCGCAATCTCGATATTTATCACGAGATCGGGCTCGATCTCGACCTCGAGAAAATAGAGCTGCTCGGCGACGCCGATTATGCGGCGCTCTATGAGCGCAAGCTCGCGGATTGGGACGCCGCCTATCCGATCGCGCCCGATGCGCGCATGTGGCGGCCGCGCTGAACGCGCGGCCATGCCCATGTCGCTCGGTCATAAGTCATTCGGCGAGCATTCGCTTCAAGAGCTCGATGACCTCGGACAGGCTCTTGTCCTTGGAGGCGAGATCCTCGACCTTGCGCACCGCGTGCAGCACGGTCGTATGATCGCGCCCGCCGAAGCGCCGGCCGATCTCGGGCAGCGAGCGCAGCGTCAGCACCTTGGACAGATACATGGCGATCTGCCGCGGACGCACGACATTGGCGGTGCGGCGCGAGGAGAGAATATCGGCGCGCGAGATATTGTAGTGGCTGGCGACGAGCTTTTGAATGTCGTCGATCTTGACGCGCTTGGGCTCGGCGCTGCGCACGAGATCGCGAATGGCGTTCTCCGCCGTCTCGACGCAGAGCGGCGCGCCGTTCAGTGTCGAATGGGCGAGCAGGCGATTGACCGCGCCTTCGAGATCGCGACCATTGGTGACGATCGTCTTGGCGATATAGGTGACGACCGCCGGCGGCACATGGAAGCTCGGCTGCGCCTCCTGCGCGGCGGCGATGCGCGCCTCCAATATCTTCATGCGCAATTCTTCGTCGAGCGGGCCGATGTCGACGCAAAGGCCGCCCTTGAAGCGCGACAGCACGCGCTCGTCGAGAGTCTCGAGATCGGAGGGCGGACGATCAGCGGCGACGACGACCTGCTTGCCGGCGTCGATGAGCGAGTTCAGCGTGTGGCAGAACTCCTGCTGAATCGATTTGCCTTGCAGAAATTGCACATCGTCGATGATCAGCACGTCGATGTTGCGCAGCTTCTCCTTGAAGGCGATCGACGAATGCTGCGTCAACGCGGAGACGAAGCCGCTCATGAACTTCTCGGCGGTGAGATAGAGCACGCGGCGCTTATTGTCATTGGCCGAGCGCGCCACCGCCTGCAGCAGATGCGTCTTGCCGAGTCCGACGGCGGCGTGAGTGTAGAGCGGGTTGAACAGCGGATGCTCGCCGGGACGGGCGTCGGCGACGCGACAGGCGGCGGCGTAAGCGAGCTGGTTCGAAGGGCCGACCAGAAAGGTCGAGAACGACAGACGGCGATCGAGCGGGGAGCCGCCGAAGGACTCGCCGTCGGCGCGCGCGACGGCGCGCATCGGCGCCTTGGCGGCCTGAGGCTCGAGGCGTTCGACAATGGCCGCAGCCGGCGCCGGCGGCGTCTTCTCGACGGCTGCGCCGGAGGCGATTTCCGCATCACGCGGGCGAGCGCGGCGCGTCGGCGAGCGCACGTCGATGACCACATGGTCGAGCGACGAAAACTCCGCGCACAGCCGCGTGCGGATGCGATCCGCATAATGAGACTGAATCCAGCTCTTCAAGAATTTCGTCGGCACGGTCAGCAGCGCGGCGCCGTCCTTCAAGCTTTCGAGCTCCAGCCGCGCAAACCACGAATTATAGACCGCCTCGCCGAGCTCGGCGCGCAACCGCCCGCGCACGCGCTCCCATTTTTGCCGGTTCTCGGTCGATAGCTCGCTGGAATTCGACTGGTCATCATTATTATCGGACATGGCTTTCTTTCGCGCAGAAGACGAGTCGAGGCGCGCCGCCTCGACAGCGTCGTCAGAGTGAAACGGATAGAGCGGTCGGTATTGATCGATATGCGCGATCGACGCTTAGGGGACGCTTACAGCCTGATCGGAGGACCCGCGGAACATTCGCCGAGGTCGAGTGGATTGCATCCATCCTTTCGACCGCGGCCTCGCGCATCATGCCGCTGCGCCGAGTCGTCGCTCGTTCTCGTGTCGGCTCGCCGCCCAAAAGCCATCACATCACCCCTACATCCGCGATGAGCGAATGCTCGTCGCGGTCCTGATAATCGGATCTGAAGATACGCGGACAGAAACGCACCCAGCGGGAATTTGAGCCGATGCATTCGTAGCGTGGTCGACGCATTCCCCGAGTGCGTCGGGAAGTCTATCGCAGAGAAGGTGTCACCTGTGGGCCTACATGCGTTCACTCACCCATCCAAGCGACGCCGGACCTCAGCGCCACGTCACGTTCGGAACCTACACGCCCGCTTTTGCGCGCGCAACGATGGTCGAGCCGCAGAATGCGCGGATCGACGCCGCATCGCAGCCGCAGTCTCGCGTTTCGCCTGGATAAAGGCATGATTCGCCGCTCAGAAAAATTAATGGCCCGGCGATGCGCGAAAGAGCGTTCCGCGCATGAGCGCGGCGCGCGCCGCGGCAAAGAGACCGTGTCAAGCCCGGGGAGCGCTGACGGCGCAACGAGCCTTTAACGCAATTAACTGTTTTTAAACAAAATACGCTGCGCACAAGAAAAGCGTGTGAAAAAAAATCTCACACTACGCAGACTAGCGGAATCGGTTTCTGCGATCGTCGAACAATTACGCAGAACGCAAAAAAGCCCGGCGGAGCCGGGCTTTCGAAACGTGCTGTCTGGTTAAGAAAAGATCAGGCCGAAAGCGCCTTCACGCGCGCCGTCAGGCGGGACACTTTCCGCGATGCGGTATTCTTGTGAATGACGCCATGCTGCGCGGCGCGCATCACGACCGGCGCGACGCTCTTGAGCACGGCGGCCGCCGTCGCGGCGTCGCCGCTCGCGATCGCCTCCTCGACCTTGCGCACCTGCGTGCGCAGCTGGCTGCGACGCGCGCGGTTGACGGCCGTGCGCCGGGCGATCTTGCGGACGGCCTTCTTGGCCGAGCTTGTGTTGGCCATCTGTGTTCCTTCGACGGTCGAGGCGAAGGGCGGGGTCGCCGCCCAAAAAAGCAAAGCGGCCGCGAAATCGCGGCCAGTTCGCGCGCCTTATACGCGGGCCGGCCGCGCTTCGTCAATGGCCGGTCGGAACGAGCGTTCAGCGATGCTCGAATTTGGGCGAGCGCTTCTCGATGAAGGCCGTCATGCCCTCTTTCTGATCATGGGTCGCGAACAGGGAATAGAACATTCTCCGCTCGAAACGCACGCCCTCCGACAAGGGCGTCTCATAGGCGCGCTCGACCGCCTCCTTGGCCATCAGCACCGCCGGCAGCGACAGAGCGGCGATCTTCTGCGCGCTCTTCAGCGCCTCTTCCAGAAGCTTGTCCGCAGGCGCGATTCGGGCGACGAGGCCGCAGCGTTCGGCCTCCTCCGCGCCCATCAGCCGGCCGGTGAGAACGAGCTCCATCGCCTTGGATTTGCCGATGGAGCGCACCAGCCGCTGGGTGCCGCCGGAGCCGGGAATGACGCCGAGCTTGATCTCGGGCTGGCCGAATTTCGCCGTATCGGCGGCCAGGATGAAGTCGCACATCATGGCGAGCTCGCAGCCGCCGCCGAGCGCATAGCCGGCGACGGCGGCGATGACGGGCTTGCGGGCGCGCGCCACGCCGTCCCAGCGCGCCAGGAAATCGTCGAGATAGGCTTCGGCGACAGTCTTGTCGCGCAGCTCCTTTATGTCGGCGCCGGCGGCGAAGGCCTCGGCCGAGCCGGTCAGCACGACGCAGCCGATCTCGGCGTCCGCCTCGAAATGCGTCAGAGCGTCGGCGATCTCGCCGATCAGCTTCGCATTCAGCGCGTTGAGCGCGCGCGGCCGGTTCAGCCGCAGCAGAGCGACGCGTCCATGGCGCTCGATCTCGATCGTCTCGTAATCCAAGGCCGGCCTCCTGTCTGTCTCGAACGCAGCGCGGTCCCTACTATGCGCTCGTCAAATTTCGAAGTCGCCTTCATTCGCCTCGATTTCGCCGAGACCCGCGGCGACCGCCTGCCCGTGCAGCTCGTCCAGCGTGATCGTGTCCAGCTTGGCCAGCGCCTGCCGTTCCGCCTCCGCGAAGACGGGATCGACCGCGAGCGTCAGCAGACGCGGCTCCTCCCCGTCCAGCGCGCCCTCCTCCGCGCGCAGAGCCACGCGCACGATCTCGCCGACATAGAGGCGGCGGCGCTCGCGGGCGAGCTCATAGCCGCCGGCCGGGCCGCGTACGCTCTTCAGAATGCCGGCGCGCACCATGGCTTGCAACATGCTCTCGAGATGGCGCGGCGGCAGATCGTGACGCGCCGCCAGCGCCCGCGACGACACCGGCCGCGACCGCGAATGCAGAGCGATGTCGAGCGCCGCCAGCACGGCGAGACGCGCGGGACGCGGCAATAGGCTCATTCGGCCCCACCCCCGACCGCGTCCGTTCCGGTCGAGCCGAAGCCACCCTCCCCGCGCGCGGTCTCCGCCAGCGCCTCGGCGCTCTCGACCAGCTCGACGCGCTCATAGCGCGCGACCACGAGCTGAGCGATGCGCATTCCGCGCGAAATCTCGAACGGATGCGCGCCGAAATTCACCAGCAGAACCTTCACCTCGCCGCGATAATCGCAATCGATGGTGCCGGGCGCATTGAGCACGCCGACGCCGAATTCCAGCGCCAGGCCGGAGCGCGGCCGCACTTGCGCCTCGAAACCGGGCGGCAGAGCGATGGTGAGGCCCGTCGGCACCAGATCGCGCGCGCCCGGCTCGAGCACGAGCTTGCCGCCCGGCGCGAGCGCGGCGCAGAGATCGAGTCCGGCCGCGCCTTCGCTGGCGTGAGCCGGGAGGGGAAGGCCCTCGCCATGCGGAAGGCGGCGGACGACGATCTTGGTCACGGTGTTCATGGCGTTCCCCCGGCCGCGAGGCTTTCGCAAATATACGCGACGAGCCGCGCCGCGACCTCGTCCTTGCCGAGCCGCGGCCAAGATTGCACGCCCGTGCGCGTGACGAGATGAACCTCATTGCTGTCCGCGCCGAAAACCCCGGCGCCGACGTCATTGGCGACGATGAGATCGCAACCTTTGCGCGCTAGCTTTTCTTGCGCATGGGCGAGCACGTCGCGCGTCTCCGCCGCAAAGCCGACGACCAGCGCCGGCCGCCCCGCGCCCCTTTGCGCGACGCGCGCGAGAATGTCAGGATTCTCGCGCAGCGCGAGCGTCGGCGGCGCGCCCGAGGCGCTTTTCTTGATTTTGTCGGCGGAGGGTTCGACGCGCCAATCGGCGACCGCGGCGGCGCCGATGAAAATATCGGCCGGCAACGCCGCCTCCACCGCCGCCAGCATTTGCTGCGCCGTCTCGACATGGCGCGTGGCGACGCCCTGCGGATCGGCGATCTCGACCGGGCCGCTCACCAGAGTGACGCGCGCGCCGGCGCGCGCCGCCGCCGCGGCGATGGCGTGGCCCTGCTTGCCGGAGGAGCGGTTGGAGAGAAAACGCGCCGGATCGATCGGCTCGCGCGTCGGCCCGGAGGTGACGAGCACATGACGTCCGGCGAGCGGCCCCGGCGCAGCGCCGGGAAGCGGCAAGCGCGTGTCCACCCGCAGCGCCGCCTCTATCGCGGCGACAATGGCGAGCGGCTCCGCCATGCGGCCGGGGCCATATTCGCCGCAGGCCATCTCGCCCTCGTCGGGACCGACGAACAGCGCGCCGTCGCCGCGCAAGATCGCGACATTGCGCTGCGTCGCCGGATGCAACCACATGCGCAGATTCATCGCCGGCGCGACCAGCGTCCGCTTATCCGTGGCGAGCAGGAGCGTCGTCGCCAGATCATCGGCGAGCCCCTGCGCCATGCGCGCCAGAAGATGCGCCGTCGCCGGCGCGACGACGACGAGATCGACCTCGCGCGAGAGCCTTATATGGCCCATCTCCTGTTCATCGGTGAGCGAGAAGAGGTCCTCATAGACGCGCTCGCCGGTGAGGCTGGCGAAGGAGAGCGGCGTGACGAAGCGCGCCGCCGCCGCGGTGAGGACCGCGCGCACCGCGGCGCCGCGCTCGCGCAGTCGGCGCACCAGATCGAGCGCCTTATAGGCGGCGACGCCGCCGCCAACGACGAGCAGAATGCGCTTGCCCGAAAGGCTCTGTGGATCGGAAAAGACCACGCGACGGCTCCGCTGGCGATGGAAGGGCGGCAGAATACTCTTTTTCGCGCCGGCCCGGAAAGGGCGCGGGCCATCGAAGCCGTATCCGGTCGCGACGCCTTGGTCTATATTCGCGAGCGCCCGCGCGAGGGAAGGGATGTCGGACTATTTGGACAAGGTGAATCGCATTTTGATCTCGGCCGATCTCCTCGGCGAGGTCGTCGACATGCTGCGCGCGCCGCCGGCGGAGGAGGGCTCGGCCTCGGGCTCGCGCTCCGCCCGCCTGTTCGAGCTGCTCGAACGCCGCGGCCTGTCCGACACGGCCGATATCGTCGCCGTCGCCATAGATTTGCGCGTCACCGCTCTGCTGCGGCTGCAGAGCCTCGGCGCGCTCCGCGGCTGGACCAGCCCCGGCGACCTCGGCGTCGATCTCGCCCACCCCGATCTGCTTCGGGCCGCCGCCGCGGAGCCGCTGATCGAGACGGCCGACGGCGAGGCGGGGTTCGATGCGGCGAGCTTCCGCCTGCGGCTGCTCGCCGGGGCGGCGGTCTCTGGACGGGCGTGAGCGTTCGCGTTTCCCGCTCATCGCCCATGCCGGACGCGCGGATCGAGGCGCTTCTTCTCCCCGCGAAGACGAAAAGCGATGAAAGCGTCGTCGCCGCCGATGGAAAGATTTTCTCTGACGTCTTCTATCGCATGACCTTCGCGCGCAGCGGCTCAGCCGAAGATTGATGAGCCATGCTCATAACCCCATGCCGATTTTTGTCATAACCAACAGAAAACAAAGCCGTTACCTTGTGCGCGTTCGGTTCGGTCCGGCCGACGCCCTCGGGGCCGACGCCTCACATTGAAGAAGCGCCTATGCGAATGAAGCTTTTTCTCGGACGGCCTCGATTGGCCGTGACAATTCTCGGCGCGACGGCTCTCGCGCTCTACGCATTCGGTCTCGGCGGCGCGAGACCCACACAGACGACAGAAGCGCCCAAGCCGCGCGTGACGGCGTCCAAGCCGACCGTCAAGACGATCGTCGAATGGGACCGATACACCGGGAGATTCAGCGCAGTGGAGAGCGTGCAGCTGCGCGCGCGCGTGAGCGGCTATCTGACCGATATTCATTTCACCGACGGCCAGCTGGTGAAAGAAGGAGACCTGCTGTTCACGATCGATCGCCGTCCCTTCGAATTGGCCGTGTCCGCCGCGGAGGCGGAACGCAGAGTCGCGGAATCGGCGGTCGCGCTCGCGCGTCAGGAGCTCTCGCGCGCGCAATCCTTGCGAAAAATCGGGGTCGCCGAAGAAGTCTACGAGCAGCGGCTGGCCGCTCTTCGACAGGCCGAGGCGCGTCTCGCGGCCGCAGGAGCCGCTCTGGATCGCGCCAAGCTCGATCTCGAATTCACCAATGTCCGGGCGCCCGTCGCCGGTCGCATCGACGCTCATGCCGTCAGTGTCGGAAACCTCGTCAATGGCGGCGATTCGAATGCGACGCTTCTCACCGATATCGTCTCTCTCGATCCGATCCGCATCACATTCGACGTCGATCAGGAGGCCTATCTGCGATACATGCATGGAGGATCGGACGGCGGACGGCCGAGCCTGCGCGACGCTCGAAATTCGGTGCGCATCGCGCTGTCGGGAGATGCGGACTTCACCCGTTCGGGAGAGCTGGATTTCGTCTCCAACCAGATCGATCGCGACAGCGCCACGATCCGGCTGCGCGCCATCGTCGATAATAAGGATCTCTCTCTCGTTCCGGGCCTTTTCGCCAGAATCGAGATCGCAGGAACCGGCGCGCATCGCGCGGTGATGATCCCGGACGAGGCGATCTCCGTCGATCAAGCGTCGCATGTCGTATTCGTCGTGGACCGCGGAAATGCGGAGCGGAGGACGGTCACGCTCGGACCGATCGTCGATGGTCTGCGCGTCGTGCGAAGCGGAGTCGGCCCAGACGATCTCGTCGTGACCTCGGGCTCGCAGAACATACGGGCGGGGCAAGCCGTCGCAATTCTCGAAGCAGCGCCATCGGCCGTCTCGAAACGAGCCGACGCAGGCGGGAGGACTCTCTCACAATGAATCTCGGGCGCTTTTTCATCGATCGTCCCGTCTTCGCGATCGCCTTGTCGATCGCTCTGCTGATCATCGGCGGCGTTTCGGCGAGCCGATTGCCGATCTCGCAATATCCCGAGGTGATTCCGCCGACCGTGACGGTGACGGCGCAATATCCGGGCGCCAGCGCGCAAACCATCGCCGAGACCGTCGCGACGCCGATCGAGCAAGAGGTGAATGGCGTCGACGACATGATCTACATGCAGTCGCAATCGACCAGGGACGGCCGTTTCAGCCTCACCGTCACCTTTCGAACCGGCGCGAATCTCGACAAGGCGCAAGTGCTGGTTCAAAATCGCATCGCGCTCGCCGAGCCGCGCTTGCCGGACGTCGTGCGCCGGATCGGCGTGAGCGTGAACAAGAATGCGCCCGACTTCCTGCTCGTCGTGCAGATGATCTCGCCGGATCGCAGCCGCGACGCCCTCTATCTGTCGAATTATGCGGCGCAGCAGGTCGTCCCCGTGCTTCGCCGGCTTCCGGGCGTCGGCAGCGCCGAAATCCTCGCCGAGCGCGAATATGCGATGCGCATCTGGCTCGACCCCGACAAAATCGCCGAGCTCGGACTGTCGGTCGGCGATGTCGTCGAAGCGTTGCGTTCTCAGAACGCCCAGGTGGCGAGCGGCGCTCTGGCGCAGCCCCCTATTCCGGGCGACCGGGCCTTTCAGCCTTCGATCTCCGTGCAGGGACGCTTCAAGGAGCCGACGGCCTTCGAGCAGATGATCGTCAAGCGCGGCGTCGACGGGCGCATCGTGCGCGTGAAGGACATTGGACGAGCCGAGCTCGGCGCCCGCGAATATGGAACCAACGCCTATATCAACGACACGGCGGCGACGGCGATGCTCGTCTACCAGCGGCCGGGAACCAATGCGCTCGAAGCCTCGCAGGATGTGCAGAGCACGATGCGGCGGCTCGGCGCCACGATGCCGTCCGGCGTCGATTATATGATGACCTATAATCCGACCGAATTCTTCGTCCGAACGTCGATCGAAGCGCTCCAGCATACGATCTTCGAGGCCATCGTCCTCGTCGTCCTCGTCGTGCTGCTGTTCCTTCAGAGCGCCCGCTCCACGATCATTCCGCTGCTGGCGATACCGGTGTCGCTGATCGGAACTTTCGCGGTCATGGCGGCCCTCGGCTACACGATAAACACATTGACGCTGTTCGCGCTCGTGCTCGCCGTCGGCATAGTGGTCGACGACGCCATCGTCGTCGTCGAAAATGTCGAGCGTTATCTGCGCGACGGGCTTTCGGCGAGAGAAGCGGCGCGCAAGACGATGGACGAGGTCGGCGGCGCGCTGATCTCGATCGCGCTCGTGCTCGTCTCGGTCTTCGTTCCGACCATGTTCCTCGACGGAATAACCGGGCAGTTCTTTCGCCAATTCGCCGTCGTCATCGCCGTCGCGACCGTCATTTCGGCCTTCAACTCCCTCACGCTCAGCCCTGCGCTCTCTGGTCTTTTCCTCCGGCGTCACGACACCGTCCATCGGCCGGAAACGCTTCTCGCGAGAGTGACGACGCCGATCGTCGACGGATTCAATCGCTTCTTCGACGCGCTCTCCGAAAGCTATTCGGCGATCATTCGGCGCGTCATCGAACGCATGACGATGATGCTGATTCTCTATGGCGCTCTGGTCGCGGCGGCGGTCTTCATATTTTCGATCGTCCCCCGCGGCTTCGTGCCCGTCGCCGACCAGGGCTATCTGATCGCCATAGCCGAGCTTCCCGCCGGCTCCTCCCTGCAGCGCACCGATGCGATCGTGCGCGAGATGGGCGCGCGCGCGCGCGGCATTCCGGGAGTCGGATGGGCGCATATGTTCCCCGGCCGTTCCGTCGCGACGGGAACCCAGAGCTCGAGCGCCGGCGTCGTGTTCGTTCAGCTCGAGGCGTTCGACAAGCGCTATGACGGATCGAAATCCGCGGCGGCCGTCAGGGCGGAGCTCGAGAAGCGTTACGCCGACATCACCGGAGCGCAAATCACGATCATCTCGCCTGCGACGATCCGAGGCATCGGATCGTCGGGCGGCTTCTCTCTGCGCGTTCAAGACATGGACAGCCGCGGCTCGGCGCGTCTCGCCGCCGTCACGCTCGATCTGGTGGCGGCGCTCAAAGCCGATCCGCGAATTCAATTCGCTTTTTCGCCGTTCCGAGCGTCCGCGCCGGAGTTCTATCTCGATATCGACAGGACCAAGGCGGAGATGCTCGGCGTCCCGACCTCGCGCGTCCACGACACTCTGGAAGCCTATCTCGGCAGCGCCTATGTCAATGACTTCAATTTGTCCGGGCGCACCTATCAGGTGATCGCCCAGGCGGAAGGCGCGAGCCGGCTCGACCCAGAGCAGATCGGGTCGCTGAAAGTGAGAAGCGACGCCGGCGCGATGGTCCCGCTGGGCTCGATCGCGAGCTTTCGCGCCAGAAGCGTTCCCGATCGCGTTCCGCGCTACAATCTCTATCCGACCGCCGAAGTGATCGGAGCGGCGCTGCCGACGATAAGCTCGGGAAGCGCCTTGTCGATCGTCGAAGACATCGCGGAGCGAACGCTGCCGAGCGGCTACACGATCGCCTGGACGGAGCTGTCTTATCAGGAGCGACTGGCCGCCGGCGGCGGCGGCCTCTTCGTCCTCAGCGTCATATTTGTCTTCCTCGTGCTCGCCGCTCAATATGAGAGCTGGCTCTTGCCGCTTTCCGTTATTCTGATCGTGCCTATGTGCCTGCTGTCCGCGATCATCGGCGTGATGTCGATGGGGCAGGACAATAATGTCTTCACGCAAGTGGGATTGATCGTGCTCGTCGGTCTCGCCGCCAAGAACGCCATTCTCATCGTGGAGTTCGCGCGGGACCTCGAGGCGCAAGGCCTATCGTCGACCGAGGCGGTGGTTCGCGCCTGCCGCCTGCGGCTGCGACCGATATTGATGACGTCTCTCGCCTTCATCCTCGGCGTCGCGCCGCTCATGATGGCCAAGGGCGCCGGCGCAGAATTGCGCCACGCGATCGGAACCGCCGTCTTTTTCGGGATGTTGGGCGTGACGCTCTTCGGCCTGCTGTTCACTCCGGTGTTCTATGTCGCGATCCGCGCGGCGGCGCGCCGACTCTCGCGGCCGCGCTCGTCTAGCGAAGCAACGACCGTCGCGTGAAGAAGACGGCGCTCTCGCGGCGCCGTCCTCGCCCGGCGACAGATCGCCGGGCGAAACAGCTCGACTGATGGACGACCTCATTGCAATCGCGCAACGCCTCGAAGCGCGCCGAGACCTTCGCTCCGCCGATATTGCAACAGTTCCAACGACCGCGCGATTCTATTGACTTGAAACGCCGGCTCCATGAGCTTGGCGAACGGAACGGGTGATCGCTCTGCGATCTCGCGAAAGCTCCAGAAGCGCGCGCTTGCGAGGCAAACATGATTTGGGCGGAATTTCTCGGCGTCGCGGCCCTGCTCATCGGCTGCGCCGCGCCTCTGCGCGCGCAGGCGAGCTGCTTCGACGATCTCACGGCGCGGCAGGTCTGTCTGGACCGTCCGGCCGAACGCGTCGTCACCATTCCAATGCCTTCCGCCTCCACATTCATCGCCGTGGACGGCGCGGCGCAGCGGCTCGTCGGAATGCATCCCGCCTCGAAGCGCGCGATCGACGAAGGGCTGCTCGGACGCATATTCCCGCAGGCGCGCGCGATCGACGCATCGATCGCGGGAGCGGGTTCCGACGGATTCATGCCCAATGTCGAGACGCTCGCTCGGCTCGACCCGGACATCGTGGTGCAATGGGGCGATCGCGGCGACGACATCGTCGGTCCCTTGCGCAACGCCGGCCTCACGGCGGCGCTGCTGCGCTATGGGACAGAGCCGTTCGCGCGCGGCAATCTCACGCTGATGGGCGACATCGCCGGCAAGCCGGAGCGCGCGAAGGCGCTCATCGCCTGGCGAGACGCGACGATCGCCGATATAGAGAAGGCGGCGCGCGACATCCGCGACGGAAGACGCCTGAAGGTCGTCTTTCTGCAGCGCGCCGCGAGCGGTCTCGCGGCCGCCGGCGCGAACAGCTACAACGACTTCTGCATCCGCCTGGTCGGCGGCGTGAACGCCGCGGCCGAGCTCGTGGGCGCGGGCGCGGTCAATGCGGAGCAGATCGCGCAATGGGATCCGGATGTGATCCTGCTCAATAGCTTCGAGGAGCAGCTCGCGCCCGCGCGCATCTATGACGACGCGATCTTGTCGGCGACGCGCGCCGCGCGCGAGCGGCGCGTCTACAAAATGCCGATCGGCGGCTATCGCTGGGATCCGCCGAGCCAGGAGAGCCCGCTGACCTGGATGTGGCTCGCGGATATCCTTTATCCAGGGGCGTTCCACTTTGATTTGCGCGCCGAGATCGCGCGCGCCTATCGCCTGCTCTACGGATTCTCGCCGTCTGACTCGGACATGGACGAGATATTGCGCATTCGCACGAATGGCGACGCGCGCCATTACGAGCGCTTCGCCACGAGCGCGACGCGATGAGCCTCGCGACCACGACCGACGAGACGCCACAGAGACGCGCGATTCCGCGCTGGGCCGGCGCGCTCGCCATCCTCACGCTGCTTCTCGCGGCTGCGCTGACCGCGCTCTGCGTCGGACGCTTCCAGATCGCGCCGCAGAAGGCCATCGCCATATTGCTGTCTCGCGTCGCGCCCCTATCCGCGGATTGGAGCGTGATGGACGAGCGCATCATTCTTCTCGTGCGCGCGCCGCGCGTGCTGCTCGCCGCGCTCTGCGGAGCGGGGCTCGCGGCCGGCGGCGCCGCGCTTCAGGGCGTATTCCGCAATCCGCTCGTCGCGCCGCAAATTCTCGGCGTGTCGCCGGGCGCGGCCTTCGGCGGCGCGCTCGCCATCTCGCTCGGCCTCGACGGATTCGCGCTCATCGGCGCGGCGTTCGGCTTCGGCGCCTTCGCGCTATTGCTGGTCGGATGCCTCGCGCGCGTCGACGAACGCAGCGACATTGTGATGCTGGTGCTGACCGGCGTCGTCATCGGCGCTCTATTCGCCGCATTGGTCTCTCTGCTACAATTCGTCGCCGACCCCAACAGCTCGCTGCCGGCGATCATTTTCTGGCTGATGGGCAGCTTCTCGGCCGCGACCTGGGCGCGCGTCGGCGTCGCAGCGCCCGGCGTGCTCGTCGGCATGGCGACGCTGTGGCTGCTGCGCTTTCGCATCGATGTTCTCTCGCTCGGCGAGGAGGAAGCGCGCGCGCTCGGCCTGCCGGTCGAGCGTGACCGCTGGCTCGTCTTCGCCGCGGTCGCGCTGATCGAGGGTGCCGCCGTCGCCGTCGCCGGCGTGGTCGGTTGGGTCGGACTCGTCGTGCCGCACGCCGCGCGTCTGCTGGTCGGCGCGGATCAGCGCGTCCTGCTGCCAGTTTCGGCCGCGCTCGGCGCCGCCTATCTGCTCCTCGTCGATAGTCTGGCGCGCAGCGTCACCGCCGCGGAAATTCCGCTCGGCGTCATCACCGCGCTGATGGGCGCCCCAGCCTTCGCCGCCCTGCTCCGCCAGACGCGCCACAAGGAGCTCGGCGCATGATCGGCCTCGACAAGGCCGGCGTGCGGCGGGGCCCCCGCTGGATATTCAGCGACGTCTCCTTCCGGCTCGAGACGGGCCGCATTCTCGCCGTGCTCGGCCCGAACGGACGCGGCAAGACCACGCTCATCAAGGCGCTCGCAGGCCTCGTTCCGCTTTCTGCGGGACGCCGCATCGCGCCGCCCGTCATCGGCTATGTGTCGCAGTCGATCGGCGCCGACATTCCCTATCGCGCGCTCGATGTCGTGGTGATGGGCCGAGCGCTCGGCCTCGGCCTGTTCGGCGCGCCTGGAGCCACCGATTATCGCGCCGCACACGCGGCGTTGGAGCTCGTCGGCGCCCGCGATTTCGCCGAACGGCCATTCGATCGCCTTTCCGGCGGCGAGCGGCAAATCGTGCTGCTCGCCCGCGCGCTCGCCACCGGCTCGCCCGCGCTCGTCCTCGACGAGCCCGCCTCGGCGCTCGATCTCGCCAATCAGGATCGCCTGCTCCGTGTGCTGAAAGACGTGAAGCGCCAGGGACGCCACGCCATATTGTTCTCGACGCATCTGCCGCAACATGCGCTGAGCGTGTCCGACGAGGCGCTGCTCATGCTGAGCGCGTCGGAACATGCGATCGGGCCGACGACGACGACGCTGAACGAAACCGATCTGACTCGACTCTATGGCCTGGCTGTGCGGCGCGTCACGCTCGACCTCGACGGGAGCGCGCCCATCGACACCGTCGTACCGCTCTTCGCTGGAGCCGCGCCATGACCAACGCCGGAGGCGAAACTCTGCTCGTGCTGAGCGGCGACGGGCCGGCGCCCAAATCTTTCGACGCGCCGCTCGCTTCGGGCGCGCTCGCCTGCGTGCGGCAGACGGAGCTCGACGACGCGCGCCTCTCGGCGGCGCGCAGCGTCGTCACGACGATGCATCTCGACCAGATCGAGTTCGCGCGTCGCGCCGAGGCGCTCGAGACTTTCTTCGATCGGGGCGGACGAATGGCCTTCATGGGTCATCTCGCGCGGCCCTTCCTGCCGGAGCTCTCGCCTTTCGTTCCGCTCGGCGCCGGGCGCCGCGACGATTTCGCGCTGGTCGCGCTCGGCGATCATTTCGTCTTCGACGGCCTCGACCGCGCGCGGTTGGAGACGCGGCGCGGCGTCGCCGGCTTCTACGGCCGCGGACACGCGCCGATCCCGCCCGGCGGCCGCCCGCTCACCGGGGTCGGCCCGCAGGCGGCGCCGATCGATTGGATCTGGGAGCGGCCCGCAGGCGGCGCGATTCTGATGCACGCGGGCAATGATCTCTGGGCCGTCTGCGACGAGCCGAGCGTCAATGCCGCGCTGGCCGAGCGCATCGTCGCCTGGTGCGCGGGAGCGACGGCATGAATCGCATTCTCGCCATTCATCCGGGCGCGGCCTATCACTGCGAAACTCTGGAGGCGCCGCGCTATGCGCATCTCTTCGACGCGCTCGCCCGGCCGGAGGAACTCGGCGTCGTCGATCTGACGCGCTTCGACATCGTTCTCGCGCCATGTCGAACGCCCGCGAGCCGGCTCGCGCCGCATCGCGCGCGTCTCGACGCCTATCTGGACGCCGGCGGCGCGATCGTGGCTATGGGCGAGACCGATCAGCATTTGTGGCTGCCATCGATCCGCTTCACCAGCGTTCCGACCAATTATTGGTGGTGGCTCGAGCCCGGCGCGAGCCTCGGCCTGTCGATCGCCGATCCTGCCCATCCGCTGTTCGCGCGCATCGGCGCGAGCGATATCGCCTGGCATTTGCACGGCGTCTTCGCGCCGCCAGAAGGCGCGCGCTCGCTCATCGACGACGCCGAAGGACGCTCTGTTCTCTACGTCGATGCGGCGACGACGAAGGGGCGCATTCTGGCGACGAGCCTCGATCCTTTCTATCACCACGGATCGCATTTCATGCCGGCGGCGACGCGCTTTCTCGATGGCTTCCTGCCCTGGCTGAAAGAGGAGTTCTGAACCGATGACCGATGATACGCTGACGGTGCTCGATCACGGCGAACCGATCGCGATCTCCTTTACGGATATTCTCAAATATCATGGGCGCAGCTTCATCGGCGGCGCGGCGCATGGCTTCAAGGCGATGCAGCGCGCCTTTCCGCTGCTCTGCGCCGACGGTCGGCCGGAGCGCTACGAGCTGACGATCGCCACCGCCTTTCCGGGTCCTGGCGGCCGCGACGCGATCGAGATGACGACCCGCGCCTTCACCGGCGGACGCTACACGGTGGATATCGACCTCGGCGACCCGGACGTCATCGAGAGTCCGCGCGGCCGCTACTTCTTCCGCTTCTCTTATCGCGATGCGAGCGTCGACGTGACATTGCGCGAGGGCGTGGTGCGCGCGGAATTCATCGCGCTCTCCCGCCGCGGCGCCGCGACGCCGCAGGAAAGAGAGCGGCTCGAATGGCTGAAGCAAGACATGGCCGAACGCCTGATGAGCCTGCCTCCGGAAGAGGCCTATGACGCGGCGGCGCGCGCAATTTTGTGATCGACTCGGTACAAAGCGAGGTCAAAAAAGAAGGCGGGCCCGACGACCCGCCTTCTTTCGTTCGGTCGGTCTCTCTTTTTTAGAATTCATGCGTGAGCTTGATCACGAAATTGCGTCCGGGCTCGAGCAGAGGATTCGTGACGCTGCGGCCATAGGAGACATTGGCGAAAGTCGCAGCGTCCACATAAGCCGTGTCGAATACGTTCTCGAGGCCGATGCTGAGCCGCGTGTCGCCGAGCCGCGGCGAGACCAGCACGCCGAGATCGACGCTCGAATAAAGATTCAGCGTCACATAGCCCGACGTCCTATATTCCTGCGTCGTGTCGATGCGCGTCTTGGCGGCGGCGGCGTTGAGGACCGCCTGCAGCGAATAGCCGGCTCCAGGCGGCGCGATCTGAGCGCCGAAGCGCGCGCGGAACGGCGCGATATAAGGCAGGGGCCGCCCGGTCGTCGTATTCGTGCCTTCGAGCACGGTGAAATTACCGAAGAAGCCGAGCTCCGGCGTCGCTTGCCAGCGTCCTTCGAGCTCCACGCCGTCGATCTCGGCGCGGCCGACATTCTGGCTCTGCGTGTAGGTGGACGCGCCCATATATGTCACCGACTGCGTTTGCAGGAGGTTTTGATAGACGCTGTGGAATCCCGTGATGCTCGCCGTCGCCTCCGCGACATGGAGCCGAAGACCGCCTTCGTAGGTCACGCCGGTCTCCGGCTGCAGATTGGGATTGGGCAATGAGGTGGCCGTCGAATTGAACAGCTCGGAGTTGGTGGGGTGGCGGAAGGCCGTGGAGACATTGCCGACGACGTCGAGAGCGGGCGTGACGCGCAGCACGGCGCCGATGCTGCCCGTCGGCGCCAGCCGATCGGTGTCGCTATTGGCGATATAGGCGGGCAGCAGCGCGGAGGAGGCCAGCGGCGACAGACGCGTGCGCGTGTTGAAGTAATCGAGCCGCCCCCCGGCGGAAATGGTGATCGCTTCGATGGGCGTCCATTCGTGCAGCATGAAAATGCCGCCATTCGTCTGGAACGACTCCGGCACGGATTGCGTGAGCGGCGAATATTTCAGCGCCGTCACCACGCCGTTGGACAGCGTCGCGGTGACAGAAGTTCCGAGACTGCCGGGACGCCGCTCGTAGAAGGCGTCGCCGCCGAATTTCGAGACCACCGAGCCCAGGCCGTCGATCGACCAGGGCGCGACGGCGAGCACGCGTCCGCCGAAAACGATCGGCCCGATCACATGGCTGTCCGAAAATACCGTCTGCCGCGCGCTGCTCGTGTTGATCGTCGCGAGATGCGTGTCGAAATAGTTCACATAGGCGGACGCTTCGACATGGGAAATGAGGCCGCCGGCGAAATCGCCGGAATAAGAGAGACGGCCCATCAGCAGCTCATTGGGGCTCTGCCGCACATTGAGGAACGGATATCCCGGCGCGCCGCCGACGCCGCCGGCGCGCCCGTCGGTCTCGACATAGCCGCGGAAGCTCGCCTCGAAATGCTGATCCGCAGTCGGCGAATAGCCGAGCGTGAAATTGCCGCCGATGCTCCGATAATCGCCGTTGCGCGCTTCCCCCATCGGCGTCTGGTAAGAGAGCCCCTTGCGCCCCGCCAATCCGCCCCGCACGGAGAATCCGTCGCCGGCGCCCTCGACCCATCCATAGCTATTGAGCGAGGTCGCCGCGCTTCCATAGCCGAAGGAGGCGCCGCCGCGTCGGAATTGGAACGGCCCTTCGACATTGCTCGACGTCCGTCTGGTGACGACATTCACGAGGCCGGTGAGCGCATCGCTGCCATAGAGCACGGAGGCCGGCCCGCGGATCACCTCGACCTGCTCTATCTCCTCCGGCGCGAAATAATTCAGCTGCAGCGTGTTGCGTCCATGCAGGCGATCGCCGTCGACATAGAGCGGCGAGCGCATGGTGTTGGAGCTGAACCCGCGCAGATAGATTTGTCCGCCGATTCCGCCGGCGCGGGCGATGGCGACGCCCGGCGCCTGCGCGAGTATCTCCATCAGACCCGTCGGGTTGGTGAGCTCGATCTGCTGCCGATCGACGACGGAGATCGTCTGCGTGATCTGCTTCAGGCTCTGCGCCTCTGTGGGCGCCGGCCCCATAGGACCGACGATCGCCTTTCGCGATTTTCCATCGCCGTCTCTGGCCGGCTGCGCCGAAATATCGATCACGGGCAAAGCCTCCTGCGCCAGAGCCGAGGCGGAGGCGAGCGACAGCAGAGCCGCCGTCACGGCTGTCGAGGACACTCGAATAGAGCGCGACATGAGATCTCCTTGCTCAACTGAATCTGATAGCGACGATTACGTGCCGCAGAGGAGTCGAACAAGTTCAGTGGCGTGTAATCATTCCAGCAAAGGCCCATATCTCCCGTCGATTGGAAATGTTCGCACATATTTGCGCTTCAGGCGTGTGATCCGAGCGCGCCGCGCGCGACTTCGAGACTCTATGCCGTCAATGCGGCGCCGCCGTCGACGACAATATCCTGCATGACGATGTGGCTCGCGAGATCCGACGCCAGAAAGGCGATGACATTGGCGATCTCCTGCGGCGTCGCGATCTTGCCGAGCGGAACGCCGAGCTTGAAAGTCTCGGGATTGCCGGCGATGACGCGTTGCTCGGCGTCCGGCGCGCGCCACATTGAGCGCTGCATGGGCGTGTCGGTCGAGCCGGGAGAGACGAGATTGCATCGCACCCCATAGGGCGCGAGCTCCAGCGCGACGCAATGCGTCAGGCTGGCGAGCGCAGCCTTGGAGGCGCAATAGGCCGCCATCGACAGACGTGGAACATGCGCCGCATTGGAGCCGACTATAACCACCGCGCCGGAGCGCTGGCGCTTGAATTGCGCGATCGTGTGGCGGAGCAGATGAAAGGCGCCAGACACATTGACGTCGAAAGAGGCGCGCCAATCCTCGAGGCTCACCTCCTCCGTCGCGCCGAGCCGCAATATCCCCGCCGCGTTGACGAGCACATCCAGCCGCCCGCATTCGTCCAGCAGTTGCGCGCAGACGCGCTCCGCCTGCGCGTGATCGGCGATGTCGACGACCAGCGTGCGAAAAGGATAGCGCGCTTCGGCGAATGCTCGGTCCAGCCCGACGACATTCGCGCCGAGCGCGACGAATGTCGTCGCAGCGCAAAAACCGATCCCCTGCCCCGCGCCCGTGACCCAGACGCGCTTGCCCGTGAAATCCATCTGCAGACCCAGCGCCGAATTCATCTCGCGCCTCCTTTCCCGACGATGATCGTCACGCCGCGGAGAGCTTGCGCTCGATCAGCGCCCACCAGCCTTCGAGCGTCGGATTGTCGGCGAGGTCGACGAAGCCGACATCGACGCCGAGCTTGCGCCATTCCGTCACCAGCGTCATGACGCGTACCGAATCGAGACCGTAATTGATTAGATTTTCATTAGGATCGAAAATCTCCCCATCGAGGGAAATGAGCGTTCGCACGCGCGCCTCCACCGCTGCGCGCGTCAGGGGCGACGCGGGCGCGCGGATCAACGCATCCGTTCCGACGACGCCGCCGCAGCGGCCGGCGACATATCGCAAGGTCATGTCGTGGTCCTCCGGCGAAAAATCGGCGATGGCGTCGCCGACGACGAAGGTCTCGAAATCGCGCATGAAGGCGTCGAGCGCCGTCGCGAGGCATCCGATATGCCCATAGACGCCGCAGATCAGCAGTTGATCGCGGCCCCAGTCCTTCATCATCTGCTCGAGCGGCGAACGCTGGAAGGCGCTGTAGCGCCATTTCACGAGCACCGTATCGTCGCTGTCAGGCGCCAGCGCCGCGGCTACGTCCTTCAGCTGCGGATGCGCCTTCAGACCCGGCCCCCACATATCGTTCAGCAGGCCGCGATCCTTCGGGCTCTGGTCGATCGGCTGGGCCGTGTAGACGACCGGAACGCCGCGCGATTTGCAGAAGGCGCGCAGCGCCGCGATATTGGCGACGAGCTGCGCGACGAGCGGGCTTTCCTCGCCGAAGAAATGCAGGAAATAATCCTGCATGTCGTGAATGAGCAGCACGGCGCGCTCGGGCGCGAAAGTCCAGCCGACCTTGTTCTTCGGGAAGTCCTCGGGCCGCGGCAGCGAATAGGTCGGAAGCCGGGGAATGGCCATTGTCGTTTCCTCTCCACGCATCAGGAAGCGGTTCTGCTCGAGACGAGATCGCGCAAGGCGCGCTTGTCGATCTTGCCGGCGGCCGTGACCGGCAGCCGCTCGAGAAATTCGAATCGATCCGGCAGCTTGAATTCCGCCACGCCGAGCGCGCGCAAATGTTTGCGCAGAGCGAGCGGCCGCACATCGCCGCGCGCCACGACACAGGCGCAGCTCTTCTCGCCCATCAGCGCGTCGGGAGTCGCGACCAGCGCGGCGTCGGCGATTTGGGCGTGCGTCAGCAGCAGATTCTCGAGCTCCTCGGCCGCGAATTTCTCGCCGCCGCGGTTGATCTGATCCTTCTTGCGTCCGACGACTTGAATATGTCCCGTCTCTGTCATGCGCACGAGATCGCCGGAGCGGTAGAAGCCCTCGGCGTCGAAGGCGCGGGCGTTCTGCTCGGCGGCGCGATGATAGCCGCGGAATGTGTAAGGTCCGCGCGTCAGCAATTCGCCGATCTCGCCGGAACCGACGGGCGCGCCCTGCGCATCGACGATCTTCACCTCGTCCTCCTCGCACATCGGCCGTCCCTGCGTCGTGAAGATCGTCTCCTCGTCATCATCGAGGCGCGTATAGTTCACCAGCCCTTCGGCCATGCCGAACACTTGCTGCAAGCGGCAGCCGAGCGTCGCGGGAATGCGCCGCGCGACCGTTTCGGCGAGCCGCGCGCCGCCGACCTGCAATAGGCGCAGGCTCGAAAGCGGCGCCTCGTCGGCCGCGGCCTCCAGCCAGAGCATTGCGATCGGCGGCGCGACGGCGGCGATGTCGACGCCATGGCGGCGGATGAGATCGAAGCAGACGGATGGGCTCGGGTTCGGCGCCAGCACCACCGTTCCGCCCATGTGAAACACGCCGAGCGCGCCCGGCGAGCTGAGCGGAAAATTGTGCGGCGCCGGCAGCGCGCAGAGATAGCGGCTGTTCTCGGTCAGGCCACAAATTTCCGCGCTGCGGCGCAGGCTGTAATAGTAATCGTCATGCGTGCGCGGGATGAGCTTTGGCGTTCCCGTGCTGCCGCCCGACAATTGCAGAAGGGCGACCTCTTGTGGCGCGGAGCCGCGCAGCGCTCGCGCCGAGACGTCGTAGCGACGCACAGCGAAAGGCGCGAGGCTTTCCGCATAAGACGTCTCGCCGAGAATCTGCACGACGCGCAGCGCCGGAATGGCGATCTGCAAGGCTTCGACATAAGCGCCATTGGCGAATAGCGGATGCCGCGCGCAAGCGATGAGCAGGGCGGGCCGTATCTGCTCGGCATAGGCCGAGAGCTCGAGGCGATTGTGGCTGAACAGCGCATTGACCGGCGCGACGCCGATTTTCAGCAGAGCGAAGAACACCGCGTAGAATTCCGCGACATTGGGGAGCTGCACGAGCGCCGTGTCGCCGGCGCGCAGGCCCTGGCGCGCAAAGCCTATGGCGAGGCTCGTCGACCAGGCGTCGAGCTCGGCGTAGCTGAAGCGACGCTCGCCGCAGATGATCGCCGTGGCGTCGGGCGCGATCTCCAGCCGCTTCGTGAGGAGAGCAGTCAGAGGCTCGCCGCGCCAATAGCCCTTCTCGCGATAGCGGCGCGCGAAATCTTCGGGCCAGGGAGTGAAATCGACGCTCATTGCGCGATCTCCCGCTCGACGCCGAAAGCGCGCAGCATGGTAGCGAGCTTGGCTTCGGTTTCCGCCCATTCGGCGCGCGGGTCGGAGGCCTCGACGATCCCCGCTCCGGCGAACAGGCGCACGACCATCTCGTTCACCGTGCCGCAACGAATGGCGATCGCCCATTCGCCGTCGCCGCTCTCATCGCACCAGCCGACGATTCCGGCGAAGAATCCGCGATCGAAAGGTTCGAGCCGCTCGATCAACATGCGCGCTTGCGCGGTCGGCGACCCGCATATGGCCGGCGTCGGATGCAGCAGGCTCGCGAGCTGCAGAACGGAGAGACGCCCGTCGGCGAGCTCGCCGGAGATAGCGGTGGAAAGATGCCACATGGTCGGCGTGCTCATCAGCGCCGGCTCGTCCGGAATGCGCAGCTCGGCGCAGAGCGGCTCGAGCAGACGGCGGATTTCGTCGATCACCAGCCTATGCTCGAAATTGTCCTTGCTCGATTGCAGGAGACAACGCCCGACGCGCGCATCCTCTTCCGGCTCTGCGACGCGCTTCGCCGAGCCCGCCAGCGGATTGGAGCGGATGGAGCCGCCGATCTTGCGGATCAGCAGTTCGGGGCTCGCGCCGAGCAGAACGCCGCCGTCGGGCAGAGGCGCGTGGAAATGATAGCCGGCGGGATTCTGGCGCCGCAGAATTTCGAGAATCGCGACGGCGTCGACGCGCTCGGCGAATTCGATCTCGAGAATGCGCGACAGCACCGCCTTGCGCGCATGGCCGTCACGAAAATTGGCGACGGCCTGGGCGACGGCCTTCTCGAAGCCGCTCTGTCCCGGCACGCTGCGATACCAGAGCGCGGGAACACTGGCCTTCGCCGCTGGCGCGCTCGTCGCCATGCGCGGCGCGCTGATGCGATGCGTCTTCGGCGCGAAGAGGAAGGAGGGCTGACGCGAGTCGAAAGGGATCGCGCCGACGACGATCGGATGATCCTGTCCCGCGCGACGCGCTCTCGCCAGCGCCGCGTCGACCGCCGCCTGCAGAACGCTGTCTACGCCCCCGCCGCCGACGGCGGGCGTGCGTATTCGCTCGAAAACGCCATAGGCCTCTATGGCGAAATGGGGCGAGCTGAACAGAAACGACGGCTTTTCGGCCTGCGCCGAAATCTCTCTGGAAGGCCTTTCTGCGACAATCGCGTCCATCGGAACGCTCCTTTGTGGACGAATGAGATCGGTCGAGAGGGACGCGCGCTCCCGGCCGCGGCGGCAGGCGCCGTCGCGTTAGCGAAGAAGGCGGTTCCTCGTTTGGTTCTGAGCGTCGCGCCTCAGCCGGAGGGCGCGAGGCTCTGCTTTTCCTTTTCGATCGCCGCGCCTTCGGCGGCGGGTTCGGCCGGCGATCGGCGCAACGCGCCGAAGGCCGCCGCCATCGGCAAGAAGGTGAGAAGAGCCGCGAGGCCGAAGACGCCCACCGCCGGCGCGGGGGGGAGCATCCCTCCGAGCAGGCCGAGCAGGAGCGCGCCGAGGGCGTCGCCGACGATGAATTGCGCGGTCCAGAGTCCATTGACGCGCCCGCGCAGCCGGTCCGGCGTGTTCTTCTGCACCAGCGTGAATTGCAGCAGCGAGACGATGGAGCCGAGATAGCCGTAGACGACGAGGACGAGCAGCGCCGGAACCAGTCCGCCGACGGCGCCGAGCGCAGCCAACGCCGCGAAAGCCGCCGCGGCGCAGGCGAGCAGAGCGAGGCCCGGACGCGCGAGGCGCGCGACGAAGCCGCTCGTCGTCGCGCCGAGAGTGGCGCCGAGCGGAACGGCGGAATACATGAGCCCCGCATCGGCCGGGCCGTCCCCATAGGCGCTCGCGAGCGCCGGAAACAGCACGCGCACGCCGCCGGCGAGGCTCGCCAGCGTCCCCACCGCGACCACGGCGCCGACGATGCGATTTTCGAAAAGATAGCGCACGCCCGATAGAAGCGCGCGCGCCGGCGTCTCGGGGCTCACTCCTTCGGGCGGCAGCGGCGGCAGGCGCAGCAGCGGCGCCAGCGTCGCCAGCACGCCGGCAGCGGCGCAGGCATAGGTCCAACCGACGCCCGCCGACATGATGAGCAGGCCGCCGAGCGCCGGCGCGGCGACGCCGCCGAGCCGCATGGCGATCATATTGAGCGCGCCGGCGGCCGCGAGGTTCTCGCGTCCGACGATGGCCGGCGTCGCGGCGAGCAGCGCCGTCACGCCCAATGCGCTGAAGAAGCCGTCCCACGCCGCGAGCGCATAGACGACGGCGAGCGAGGGCGAGGCCGCAAGCCCGTTGAGGGCGAGCGCGACGAAGCCGAGGCCGCAGGTTCCGCGCGCGAAGAGGATGAGCTTGCGGCGGTCGTGGCGATCCGCCAGCACCCCGCCCGTGAGGAGGCCGACGAAAGCCGCGCCGCCGCCGAAAGCGACGACGAATCCGGCGGCCGCGGGCGAGCCGGTGAGCTGCAACGCCTGCACGGGAACAGCGACGGTGAGCAGGCCGAGCGCGAACAGCGACAGCGTCCGCGCCACGAACACGACGCGGAAATCGCGATTGTCCCGCAACAGGCTGAAATCGGTCAAAATGCGAGATTTGGTCATGTTGGTCCGATCGCTGGAGAATCTGCGGAAGAAGCGTGCGAGAGCGCTCATTCGGGACCTCGCTTCGCGTCGATCGCGACGAGTATCTGGTTCAGCGCAGGGCCGAGCTCCCGCAGCATGCGCGGCGAGATGATCTCGGTATGCGGACAATCGAAGGCGACGAATTTCAGCGCGCCGACATAGGGCCGCCAGGTCTCCTCGACGTCCATGCCTTCCGGCAGAGTGCGCAGCGCGACGAAGAGCGTCGCCTCGCCCTCGTAGCGAGGGGTCCTCGCAGAGGCGAGCAGCCGGACCGAGTCCTCGTAATTGGCCATGATATGGCCGAACATCTCGGCCTTCTCACGCGCGAGCGTCGAATCGAGCGCTTCTTGCGAGGCGTCCATGAACAGCACCTTCTCGCGCTCGATCTCCTCTTCGCCCGCCGCGTCGAGCGGCTTGCTCCAATCCTGGATTTCCGACGGATAGGTGTCGAGCAGGCCGAGAAAAGCGATCTCCTCGCCCTCCGCCGAAAGCCGCGCCGCAATGGCTTGCGCCACGACGCCGCCGAGCGAATAGCCGAGCAGCCGATAGGGACCGCGCGCCTGAATCTCGCGCAGCGTCGCGAGATGCCGGTCGCAAACCTCCTCCATATTGCGGCAGGAGGCGATCGGCCCCGAAGGCCGCGGCGATTGCAGCGCGATCACCGGCCAATCGCCGCGCAGATAGCGCGTCAGCACGCCGAATTGCCAGGAGAAGCCCGAGGCCGGATGGATGCAGACGAGCGGCGGCCCCTCGCCCGCGCGCAGCCGCAGCGTCTCGGCGAAGCCGGCGCGGCGATCCTCCTCGCGCCGCTCCGCGAATAATTCGCGCGCGAGGCTCTCGACGCTCGGCGCGGCCATCAGCTGGCCGACCGAGACGGAGACCTTCATCTCACGCTGAATATCCGCGGCGAGGCGCATCGCCAGCAGCGAATGGCCGCCAAGCGCGAAGAAATCATCGTCCGCGTCGAGCTGGTCGACGCCGAGCGCGCGAGCGAAGAGATCGGCGAGCGCCATCTCGACGCCGGGAGTCGGCTTGCGTCCGTGGCGGCGCGGCGCAGCCTCCGGCTCCGGCAGCGCCCTGCGATCGAGCTTGCCGCTGGCGGAGAGCGGAAATTCCGGCAAGCGCACAATAGCCGTCGGCGTCATATGCGCCGGAAGCCTCTGCGCCACAGCACGGCGCAGCGCCTCGACGTCGATCTCGACGCCCGCGACCACATAGCTGACGAGCCGCCGTTCATCGGCGCCGGCGAGGCCGCCGGCCGCGGAGGCGCGCGCGACGACAGCCGCCTGTTCAACGCCGGGCTGCTCGCGCAAGACGCTCTCGATCTCGCCGAGCTCTATGCGCTGGCCGCGAATCTTGATCTGATCGTCGCTGCGCCCGAGATAGTCGAGCGCGCCGTCCGGCCGCCGGCGGACGATATCCCCGGTGCGATACATTCGCTCGCCCACGGCCTGCGGATCGGCGACGAAGCGGCTCGCCGTCAGCGACGGCCGCCGCAGATAGCCCTCGGCGAGCTGGACGCCCGTCAGATAGAGATCGCCGGCGACGCCGATCGGCGTCTCCCGCAGCCAGGCGTCGAGCACGCGCACGCCCGTGTTCCACATCGGCCGGCCGATGGGAACGCCGGCGGTTTCGAGCGTCTCGAGCATAGCGCCGAAGGCCGGCTGATAGGTCACGTCCACCGCGGCCTCGGTCGGACCGTAGAGATTGTGCAGCGGAACGCCGAACAGCGCCTCGAAATCCTCGGCCAGCTCCCGCGACAGCGCCTCGCCGCTGCAGAACACGCGGCGCAGGCTCTCCGCCTCGGCGGCGCGCGCGGCGTCGGTCGCCGACACGAAGGCCGCCAGCATGGAGGGAACGAAATGCAGCGTGGTGACGCGATGCGCGCGGATGAGCCGAAGAATCTCCGCCGGATCGCGATGCGCCTCCGGCGGCGCCATGACCAGAGCGGCGCCGGCCATCAGCGGCCAGAAGAATTCCCAGACGGAGACGTCGAAGCTCGACGGCGTCTTCTGCAACACGACATCATCGGCGCCGAGGCCATATTCGTGCTGCATCCACAACAGCCGGTTGACGATGGCGCGATGCGAGACGACGACGCCCTTCGGCCGGCCTGTCGAACCAGAGGTGTAGATCACATAGGCCGGATCATCGGGCGTGGCGGGAGAGACGAAATCCAGCTCCTCCGCTTCGTCGATCTCGGGCGAGCGGTCGAAGGCGAGCAGCGGCGCCAGCCCCTCGAACCTGCCGCGCGACGCCTCCTCCGTGACGATGAGGCGCGGCGCTCCGTCCTCGACCATGAAGTGGAGACGCTCGTCGGGATAGCTCGTGTCGAGCGGCAAATAGGCGGCGCCGGCCTGCTGCGCCGCCATCAGCGCGATGGCGAGCCGCGCCGAGCGCGGCAATGCCACCGCGACGAGATCGCCGCGCCCGACCCCGGCCTCGGCAAGCGCGCGCGCCAATCGCGCGACCTGCCGACGGAGCTGCGCATAGCTCAGCTCATGATCGGCGTCGATCAGCGCGGGCGCCTCGGGCGTGCGCCACGCTTGCTCCTCGAGCAAGCCGCAGAGCGTCGCCGCCTTCGTCTCGACGCGCGTGTCATTGACGGCCGCGATCGTCTCGCGCTCGTCCGGCGTGAGCAGATCGAGCGACGCGAGAGGCGTTTCCGGCGCATCGACGAGCTGCTCGAGCAACTGGACAATGCGGCGGCCGAGACGCTCCGGCGCGGCGACTCCCTCGCGATATTCGAGCCGCAGCTCCAATTCACGACCGGGCAGCGCCATCAGGGTCAGTGGATAATGCGAATAGCTGCGATTGCGCGCGCCGACGAGGCGCAGGCCCGCGAATTCCTCGGCATAGAGCTGCGCGTCATCCGGATAATTTTCGACGACGAGCAGAGTGTCGAACAGCGTCGAGGCGCCGGCGAGGCGCTGGATCTCGCCGAGGCTGAGCCCGTCATGCTCCATGAGGGCGATCTGACGGCTCTGAAGCTCGGCGAGCTGAAGGGCGAGCGGCAGATCGGGCCGCAGGCGCACGCGCACGGGCAGCGTGTTGGTGAAGAGCCCGATATGCGCGTCGAGCCCGGCCTCCGCCTCCGAGCGGCCGGAAACCGGCGCGCCGAAGACGATGTCGCTGCGCCCCGTCATCGCGCCGAGAAAGGCTGCAAAAACGCCCTGCAGGAGAGTGGCGAGGGTCGATCCGCGCCGGCGTCCGAACGCCTCCAGCTCCTTCGCCAGACCGGGCCGCAGAGCGAGCGGCAATTCGCGCGTCTCGCCGAATGCGGCGGCGGGATCGAACAGCAAGGTCGGCGCGGCGCCGGCGAGCGCCTCCCGCCATGCAGCGCGGGCGGGCTCGGGGTCGCGCGCGGCGAGGCGGCGGACGACGCTCGAATAATCGGGAAGGATCGGCGCGAGCGCGGCGCCGGCGTAGGCGGAGAGAAGATCGCGCAGCATCACGCCGGAGGACCAGCCGTCGCCGATGAGATGATGGCAGACGAGGAGAAGCGCATGGCGCTCTTCCGCCAGCCGAACCAGCACGGCGCGCGCCAGCATGCGGCGGCCGCCGCTCTCGGCGAGGAGGTCGCGGGCCAGCTCCTCGCGCTCGATTTTCTCGAGCGCGGCGGCCTGCTCCCGCGGACCGGGCTCCGCCAGCCGACGCTCGCTCCAGGGCCAGCGTCGAAGCGCCTGCGGCCCTTCGACGAGCGGCAGGATCTGGAACGCCTTGCCCTGCTCGACGTCGAAAATCGCCGCGAGCTGCGGATGACGGCGCAACAGCGCCTCGAGCGCGTCGCGCAGCCGACCGACGTCGAGCGGCCCGTCGAGAGTAAAGCGCGAGACGGCGTTGTAGCGGCTCGCGCTGTCCTCGAGCCGGGCGTGGAACAATAGCCCCTCCTGCAGCGGCAGCGCCGGCAGGACGGCCGCTATCGCTCCATGGCGCGCCCGCAGCGCCTCGACCGTCGCGGTATCGACGCCGTCGTCAGGGAGCGTCGTCGCGCCTTCGTCGACGCGGCGCAGCGCGGCCGCCATTGCGGCGACGCTGCGCCGCTCGAAGACGTCGCGCGGCCGCAGCCTATATCCGCGCTTGCGCAGCGCAGCGCAGAGGCCGATGGCGGAAATGCTGTCGCCGCCGAGAAAGAAGAAATCATCCTGCGCGCCGACCGTCTCGAGACGCAGGACCTCGACGACTTCTTCCGCGAGCAGCGTCTCCAGTCCGGGCGCCGGCGGGCGGGCCGTCGGCCCGTCCACGGACGGATCGGGCAGCGCCTTGCGATCCAGCTTGCCGCTCGCGCCGAGCGGGAAGGCCTCGAGCACAATGATGGCGACCGGCGTCATATACGCCGGCAGGCGACGCGCCAGAGCGGCGCGCAGGACCTCAGGATCGAGCGCGCCCTCCGGCGCATCCGGCGTCACATAGGCGACGATCTGGCGCGCGTCGCCCTCCGCCGCGGCGGCGCCGAAGAGCCGCGCGACCGCCGCCGCCCCGCCGACGCCTGCTTGCTCCAAAAGCGCGCTCTCGATCTCGCCCAATTCGATGCGCTGGCCGCGGATTTTGAGCTGATCGTCATTGCGGCCGAGAAAATCGAGAACGCCGCCGGGCAGCCAACGGGCGATGTCGCCGGTGCGATACATTCGTTCGCCGTCGCCTTCTGGATCGGCGACGAAACGGCTCGCCGTGAGCGACGGCCGCCGCCAATAATATTGGGCGAGCTGCCCGCCGGTCAGATAGAGATCGCCGGCGACGCCGATCGGGACCGGACGCAGCCGCGCGTCCAGCACGCGCAAGCCGCAATTCCAGAGCGGCCGTCCGACCGGCACGCCGACGCCTTCCGCCGCCGCCAGCGCCGCGCCGAAAGCCGGCTGATAAGTGACCTCCACCGTCGCCTCGGTCGGGCCGTAGACATTGTGCAACGGCGCATGGAAGGTGCGCTCGAAAGCTTTGGCGAGCTCGCGCGACAGCGGCTCGCCGATGCAGAAGACGCGCCGCAGCGCCGTCTTTTCCGGCTCGGCGCCAGGCGTCGCGCGCGTGGCCGCCACAAAGGCGGAGAGCAGCGAGGGCACGAAATTCAGCGTGGTGACGCCATGCTCGCGAATGACGCGCAGCAGTTCCGCCGGATCGCGATCCACCTCCGGCGGAGCCATCAGGAGGCGCGCGCCCGCCGTCAACGGCCAGAAGAATTCGCCGACCGAGACGTCGAAGCTGCAAGGCGTCTTCTGCAGCACGACATCATCGCTGGTGAGGCGATATTCGTGCTGCAGCCAGAGCAGGAGATTGACCACCGCCCCATGCTGCACGACGACGCCCTTCGGCCGTCCCGTCGAGCCCGACGTATAGATGACATAGGCCGCATCTTCTGGCGACGGCGACGCGACGCGCGCAGGCGGCGCATCCGCATCGATGACGGCCAGCGCGTCGAAGATCAGCACGGGAGCCATCGTCTCGAAGCGCCCGCGCAGCGCGCTATCGGTGACGATGAGCCGCGGCTCTGCGTCCTCGACCATGAACGCCAAGCGCTCGTCGGGATAGCTGGTGTCGAGCGGCAGATAGGCGGCGCCCGCTTCGAGCGCCGCCATCAGCGCCAGGCTCAGATGGACGGAGCGCGGAAGCGCCACTGCGACGCGATCGCCGCAGATCACGCCGGCGGCGGCGAGGTCCCGCGCCAGCCGCGCGACTTCACGGCGCATGTCGCGATAGGACAGCGTGTGTCCGCCATCGATCAGGGCGGGCGCTTTCGGCGTGCGTTCGGCTTGCGCGTTCAAGAGGTCGCACAGCGAGACCCGCGGAATGGCGCGCCGCGTGTCATTGGCCGCCGCGATCAGCGCCGCTTCGCTCTTCGTCATGAGGGCGATCTCGCCGATCGGCGCGTCGGGCCTCTCGGCGAGCCGACGCGCGAAGCGCGCTAGCCGCTCCGCGTGCAGCTCCAGCTCTTGCTCCTTGTAGCGCTCGCCATTGGCGACGAGATCGACGATCAGCTCGCGCTCGGCGAGATAGAGGTCGAACTCGATATCCTCGACGGGACCCGACGCGAGCTGATGCGTGATCCCTTCGACCCCCGCGAAATCGAGTCGGTAGTCGAACATTTTGAAATTCAAAAGCGGTCCATAGAGCGGACGTCCCGAGGCGAGGAAGCCGAGATCGCGCCGCAGCTGCTCGGCCTCGTATCGCTGACGCCGACGCACCACATCCAATTCGCGCCCGAGCGCCGCCGCGACATCGAGAAAGGACATATTCGCATCGATCGCGATCTGCAGCGGCAGCACATTCACCACCGGCCCCACCGCATGCAACGCCACTGAGCCCATGCGGCGCATGAAATGCGCGCCGACCGCGAGGTGCGCCGCGCCCGTCATGCAGCGCAGATAGACGACGACCGCCGCCATCGCCATCACGCCGACGGAGACGCGCCCGGCTTTCGCCTGCTCGGACAGCAGCGTCGTCGTATGCGCATCCAGCACGATCCGCTCGCGCCGCGGGAGCACGAATTTTCCCTCCGCCGGAGCCCGCCGCGTCGACAGGCGCAGAGGAGGCGGCAGGTCGCGCGCGTGCTCCGCCCAAAATCGCCGATCGGCGGATTGCGCAGGCGAGCCGTCATAGGCCGCATATTCCTTCACCACCTCGGCGAAGGAGACGAAAGGCGATGGAGACGGCCCGAGCCCACGGCGCAGCGCGGAGTAGATTTCGCTGACGCGTCGCGCGATCGCCGTGAACCCGAAGCCGTCGACCGAGAGATGATGATAGCGTTGAAACCAGAACCAGCGCTCGGCGTCGCCGAGGCGAAACAGAATATGGCGGTAGAGCCGCGCGCCCTCCGCAATCGACGAGGGCGCCTCGAGATCGGCGCGCATCGTTCGCAGCGCGGCGCCGACGGGGTCGTTCTCGCCACGAAGATCGACGAGTTCCGGCTCCGGCAGATCGACCGCCTGCACGTCGCCCGGCACGATCTGCGCGGGGCCCTCCTCGGTCTCCACGAAGCGCGCATGGACGAGATCGGCCTCCGCGAGGCCGAGACGAACCGCGGCGCTGAAGCAGGCGACATCCAGCCTGCCGTTCAGCTCGACATATTGCGCGACGACATAGGCGTTGGATCCGGCGGAGAGCTGATCCGCCATCCATATGCCGGGCTGCGCCGCGACGAGCGGAAGCCTCTGCGCAGCCATGCGCGGCCGCTCTGGAGCGATATCTATGAGCACGATTTCTCGTCCTTTGAAAAATCGAATGGTCCACACAACAGAAAAGATCGTGCGAAAAGCCGCTACGCCCCGGCCTCCGCGTGCGGGCGCATATCGATCCAATGGTCATCGACATATTGCGTGCATTGCTGGCGCGTCCCCGGACCGAAGACCCGGCGCCATCCTTTCGGATCGGCGGAAAAGTCGGGCCACAGGCTGTATTGCGCGCGGGAGTTGACGAGAACGACGAAGCTCAGCCGCTCATCATCGAAGGGATTGATTTGCGCGTCATCCATGGACGTCTCCATCTCCTGCGCCGATCGCCGCGGCGTGTTCATTCGAAGAAAGTGGAATTCGAAGGCCTCGGCTCCCCTCTCGCGGTCTACGCGCCGACCAGACGCTGTCGGCCGGTCCGAGTTCCGCGCGGCGCGCGGTGGCGCGCCCCAGAGCCGCAAAGCAGAGCGCGGCGCCGAAAGCGACGACGTCGACGCCCGCGCTCTCGGGATCTACGGCCGCCCAGGGCCCGAGGCCGGGCGCCGCCCATGCGGCCACGCTGGTGACGGGAAGCGCGAGAGCGCCGAGCGCCGCGGCATAGGCCAACTCTGCTCCGGCGCGCGCCGCGCCGCGCAGAAGCGCGAAGGCGAGAGCGCCGAAGAAGACCGCGTGATAAATTCCGCGTCGCCATGCGTCGACATCCTCGACATGGCCGTAGAGCCATTTGGTGGAGACGATGGCGACGGAGAGCGCGCAGACGCATCCGAGGCATACGCCGATCGACGCCGCCGCCATGAGGCGCGAGGCCGTCGTCTGGACGACCTGCTCCCCATGGCGGCGCGCGGTCCGCCGACGCGATTCGATCCACAAGAGATTGCCGGAATAGAACAGGAAAGCGCCGGCGAGGCCGAGAAAGAAATAGGCCCAGCGCACGGGCTCGCCGCCATAGCTGCCGAAATGCAGCGCGAAGAAAGGCGACACGGCGGCCGTCCAGCCGCTCTGCTTCTCGGGAAGATAATCGACATTGACGATTTCCGCGGTCGCGCCGCGCAGGACGGCGAAGCCGCCGCCGCGCGAGAGAAAGCGCGGGTCCTCTCCGATGACGCGCACCAGCGCGCCGCGTGCGCCGGCGTCGCGATAGTGCAGGCTGGCGGGCGAAAAATTCGGCGATGCCGAAGCGACGGCCGCAACCAATTCCGCGACCTTCTTCATCGGCGCCTTCTGCTCGTCGCGCTTCACTCCGGCGAAGGGGCCGGTCGAGCGCATGATGGTCGGCAGCCTGCCGTCGTAGACGGCATGATCCAACGCGTCGTAGATCGGCTCATGCAGGCCGAACACGACGGCGGTCAGCGCAATGACGAGATGGAAGGGGAAGCTCGCGACGCCGACGAGATTATGCGCGTCCAGCCACATTCGCTTCAGATTCGCGGTGAGACGCAACGCCAGAAAATCCTTGGTCAGCGCAGGCAGAACCAGAATGAGGCCGGAGATGAGCGCAACGGCGTAGACGGCGCTCACGACGCCCATCACCGTCGTTCCCGTCTCGAGATCGAGGGGAAGGCCGGCGGTGCGATGGATCGCATCCACAAAGGCGCCGAGGCCCGAGACATTGGCGCGCTCGATGCGCGCCTCGCCATCGGCCCCGAGCGTCGCCGACCAGACGACATCGTCGCCGCGGCTCTTGCGCCAGCTCAGACGAGCCGGCTCGTTCGCCGTCGCGAGCCGAAGCGTGAAATCCTTGGCCGCCTCGGGCCGCGCCGCCAATGTCTTCTCGATGAGGCGATCGGCGGCCTCGATCGAAATCGATCCGCCAGCAGGCGGCGACGCCCAATGAGCGAGCGGCTCCGCGAAGATGGTGAGCGCGCCCGCGTAGAAGCAGATGAAGAGCAACATGCCGGTCACGATGCCGGTCCATGTGTGAACGCTCTTGTAGAGCCGCAAAATCTCGCCGCGCATTGCTCGTCCTCAGTGCAGAAGCCGTCGACAGAGATAGAGCCCGCCGAAGGCGAGAAGATTGGCGCCGCCGAGCCACAAAACAGCGGCGCGTCCGCTGCGAAAGAAGAAGACGAGGCTCGCGACGCCGAGCCAGACCGGCGCGACGAGCCACATGACGAATTGATATTTGTTGCGCGCCTCGAGGCCGCCCGGCCCCGCGACGGCGAAGAGGCCGGCGAGAGCGACCGCCAATGTGAAGCCGAGGACCGAGCCGGCGACGCTCTTGCTCAGCCAATCGCGGCGAAACTCGGCCATGCTTATCTCCTCCCTTTCAGCGCGGCGAGGCTCGGCAATGCGATCAGCAGCGGCATCGACGCCGCGAGCGTCGCGAAGAAGGCGGTCGAGGACTCGAGACGAATCCGCCAGACCATCCAAGCGGCGAAGAAAAAGGCCGCGGCAAAGAAGCCTGCCTTCCGCCGCCGAACGCGCAAAAGCGATTGTCGCGGCGAGGCGAGATAGAGACAGGCCGAGCCGGCGAGGATGAGCGCGAGAGCCGTTGAATGGATGGATGCCGCCGACATTTCGCTCTCCTCAAAAGTCGACGGTCGCGGATAGGAGAACCGTTCGCGGCGAGCTCAAAGTGACGATGCCGTCCGCAAAATAGGATCCCGCCCAATAATTGTGATCGAGCAGATTATTCGCATTGGCGCGGAAGGTGACTTTTTTGTCGAGCAGCTGTGTCGAATAGCGCAGGCCCGCGTCGAGACGCGCCCATTCGGGAATTTTCTGCGTGTTGGCGGAGTTGACGAATTGCGCGCTCGTGTAGACGACGCGCCCTTCGAGCGTCAGACCCGGAACGAAAGGCGTATCCCATTCGCCGCCGAGATTGACCTGCCATTTCGGCGTGCCATAGGCGGTCTTGCCGTCGAGCTGGCCATTCGCCGTCTTGGTGAGCACGCCGATCGTATAGGAGGCGCCGCCGAGAATGCGCACGCCTTCGACGATCTCGCCGAACACGTTCCACTCTATGCCTTGGTTTCTCTGGCGTCCATCGGAATTGTAGACATTGCCGCTCTTGATGAGGCTCGGCTTCTCGATCTCATAGAAGCTCAGCGTATTGGCGATCGTCCCAGCGTCCCATTTGACGCCCGTCTCGATCTGCCGCGATTTGTAGGGCGGAAACACCTGATTATAGTTCGCCGCCGCCGTGTCGGTGACGCGGTCGCCCTGGGTCAGGCCCTCGATGTAATTGGCGTAGAGCGACATGGGTATCGGCAGAGGCTTGATGATGAGGCCGAAAGCGGGAGTCACCGCGCTGTCGTCGTAATAATTCGTCTCGGCGCCGGTCGTCGTATTATAGCTCTTCGTCTGAACACGCTGCGCGCGCAGGCCGAGAATGAGCTGCGCGCGATCGTCGAAGGCCGAGAGCGTATCGGCGAGGGCGATGCTCGACAGCGTCGTATCTGTCGACTTCGGCGCTTCTCCCGGATCGCGCGCCATGAGCGGCGTGACGGGAAAATAAATGCTCGACACAAAGGCCGAGCTGCGCTGAAAGGTCGAGCCGGTCTTCGATTCGAGATTGGCCGCGCTCAAAGACAATCGGTGGCCGATGTCGAAAGTTCTGAAATCGGCGCGCAGTCCGCCTTGAAACGAAATCGTGTCGGTATAGCCGCGCAGATTGATGGCGGTTCCGCTGTAGCGGCCGAGGACATTGACATTGGTCGCGACGGTCGAATTCGTCAGCCCGTTGAAGCGCGCGTCGATCGCGCCGGCGCTCGCGAACAGGGTGACATTGTCGGCGAGATCATATTCCACGCGCCCCATGGCGCCGGAATTGTTCATTCGGCCAGAGAGTCCGCGGAAGATATTATTGCTGGAATCCGGCGCGGCGGCGACGCCGGTTCCGGTGAAGCTCGCCATTATCGGCACGCCGCCGCGCGCGATCTCCTGGTTGAAATAGGCGTCGAGCGCGATGCGCAGCTTCTCGCCGCGATAGTCGAGCGCCAGCGCCTCTAGCCCACGTTCGCGCGATTGATAATCGAGCGTCGTGTCGCCGCCGCGATAGGCGCCGTTGAAGCGAATGCCGAAAGCGTTGTCCTGGCCGAAACGCCTGCCGACATCGATATGCGTTCCGAATTGCGAATTCGACGTATAATCGGCGGTGACGCTCGTCACGGGCGTGTCGCCGGCCTGCTTGGTGACGAGATTGATCGATCCGCCGACGGCTCCATAAGGAGCCATGCCGCTCAACAGCGCAGCCGGTCCCTTCAACACTTCGACGCGCTCCAGAAACTCCGTCGGCACGCGTCCGTCCGGCGCGACGCCATAGAGTCCGTTGAGCGCCGTCTCGCTGACCAGAACGGAAAAGCCGCGAATGCGGAAATTCTCGCGGACCTGCCCGGAAGACACAGTGAAGCGCACTGAAGGATCATTCTCGAGCACATCGGAGAGCGTGCGCGCCTGCTGATTCTCGATGAGCTTCGACGTGTAGCTCGTCACATTGAAGGGCGTGTCGAGAAAATCGCGATTGCCGAGCATGCCGAGACGCGCGCCGCGCGCCGCCTGGCCGCCGGCGTATTCCTTCGGCAGATTGCCGAGTTCGGCTCGCGCGGGCGCTGCAAAAAGCGCGGGCGCGGTCGATGGCGCCGCAGCGGCGGCAGGGGAAGGCGCATGTCTCTGCGCAGCCGACGCCGCGGCGCGTGTTCGAGGCCGCGCAACGCGCGCCGCAGCTGCGTTCTGCCGAACGATCGGCCGCGGCTTCTCTTTGGGCGCGTCGACAGCCACGGCCGGCAAGGAAGTCACGCCGGGCTCCGCCTGCGCGGCCGCGTCGGCGCTGAAGAGCAAAAGCGCCGCAGCGCTCAGCAATCGACCCGCATCGATACGGCCTTCCGATCGTGTTTCTACTGTAGAACGTCTTGGCGTCGTGGAGCGGGATGGGCTGCGCTTTTGCATGTTTTCCTTCATTCTACACATATAACTACTTTTATTATCGTATAAACTGCACCACACGAGGTCAATTGCAGCAGCGCCTATGTTGAAATGTTTTCAAATAGCATTTTTTGTAATTTCAGCAATGACTTACATCGGTCTTTCCGGGAATTGTGGAATTGTTTTACTTTCAAACAAGGACAGCGCTCTCGAGGCAATGACGGAAAGCAGCTCGAAGCCGCGTCTTTTGCGAGAGCCGCGTGCGGAAGCGGCGGCGCACGGGATGCGGCGCGGGCTTTTCTGGCGTGATCGGGCAGCCGGACATCGCATCATGCCAAAGCCACGCCCGTGTTCGAGGCTCCGGCCTTGGAAGGAAACGAAAGGGCCGAGGTGGCGGTGATCGGCGCCGGTATTACCGGCCCCAGACCTTTTCGCTGGCCCGAGAGACAAATCTGCCTCTCCCACGCGCGAGCGGCGCGACTTCGATCGAGACAAATGTCCTTTATGCCGTCGCCGCGAAAAAGAGCGCCCTTGAAAGAATCGCCATAGTCGGCCAAGTCGGCCGACGCCGCCGAGCCGCCGTGAAAAATCGGCGGAAGCGGCTGGCCCCGAGAATATTGCGATATGTCAATTAGTTTCGACATTTCGAACTTTTTATGTCTGCCGACGCCGATCCGCGTCGACATTCCGGCCGCCGAAAAATTGCATTTGGCCTTCGGGTTGAGGGGCGCTCGATCGTCTATTGAATGAGGACTTCGCGCTCGGCCTCGACGAAGCGAACAGGCCGAGACGATCGCCCTCGATGCACTTTTTCGGAAGGGACGAAATCATGGATATCGATGTCGTCAAAGACTATTACGGCAAGACCTTGCGCAGCTCCGATGATCTGAAGACCATGGCCTGCTGCACGCCCGGCGACATGCCCGCGCGCGTCAAGGCGCTCCTCGCCAATATCCACGACGAGGTCCTCACCAAATATTACGGCTGCGGACTCGTCGTTCCGGATCTGCTCGAAGGCCGACGCGTTCTCGACCTCGGCTGCGGCGCCGGCCGTGACGTCTATGCGCTTTCGCAGCTCGTCGGCCCCAATGGGGAAGTCGTCGGCGTCGATATGACGCCGGAGCAATTGGAGACGGCGCGCGCGCATGTCGACTGGCATATGGACAAATTCGGCTATGATCGCCCGAACGTCAGCTTTCTCGACGGCCTCATCGAGAAGCTCGACGCGCTCGGCCTCGAGCCGGAGAGCTTCGACGTCATCGTCTCCAATTGCGTCATCAATCTGTCGATCGACAAGCCGGCGGTGCTGAAGGGCGTGTTCGATCTATTGAAGAGCGGCGGAGAATTCTATTTCGCCGATGTCTATGCCGACAGGCGCTTGGACGAGGCCGCCCGCATGGATCCCGTCGTCTATGGCGAATGCCTCGGAGGAGCGCTCTACTGGGGCGATTTCCTCGAGCTCGCGAAGGCCGCCGGATTCGGCGACCCTCGCCTCGTCACGAGCCGTCCGCTCGAGATCACCGATCCCGATGTCGAGGAGAAAATCGGCGCGGCGCGCTTCTACTCCGCCACCTATCGCCTATTCAAAATCGACGATCTCGAACCGGCCTGCGAGGATTATGGGCAGATCGTCGTCTACATGGGCGGGGCCGCGGACGCGCCGCACAGCTTCACGCTCGACAGCCACCACGTCATCGAGAAGGGACGCGCATTCCCGGTCTGCGGGAACACATGGCGAATGTTGAAAGAGAGCCGGCTCGCCCCTCATTTCAAGTTCCTCGGCGATTTCTCCACGCATTTCGGCGTCTTTCCGGGCTGCGGAACGAATTTTCCGTTCGCGAGCGATCGAGACGGGGCGACGACGGAATGTTGCTGAAGCCGAAGGCCGCAACAGCATCACGGCGAACGGCAGGTCGACGCGTGGCGCCAGTGTGAGAAACAACGGGGCGCAGCGATCGGAATCAGGCGAAAGCGCGGGCGCAGGTCGGTTCGGCGCGGATTGAGCCGGGACGATCTCGCCCCGGCTCACCAATCGAGAGGGACGAAGTCATGGATATCGACGCCGTCAAAACCTACTACGGCAAGACCTTGCGTGGTTCCGGCGATCTCAAGACCACGGTCTGCGCGGCGAATGATATGCCCGCGCGCATCAAGGCGCTGCTCGCGAACATCCACGAGGAGGTCCTGGCCAAATATTACGGCTGCGGACTGGTCGTTCCCGAATTGCTGGAAGGCCGACGCGTTCTCGATCTCGGCTGCGGCTCGGGTCGCGACGTTTATGCGCTGTCGCAGCTCGTCGGCCCCGTCGGCGAGGTCGTCGGCGTCGACATGACGCCCGAGCAGCTGCAAACGGCGCGCACGCATATCGACTGGCATATGGACAGGTTCGGCTATGATCGGCCCAATGTCGGCTTCCTCGAAGGATTCATCGAAAAGCTGGACTCGCTCGGCCTCGAGCCGCAGAGCTTCGACGTCATCGTCTCCAATTGCGTCGTCAACCTATCGGTGGACAAGCCGGCGGTGTTGAAAGGGGTGTTCGACCTGTTGAAGCCCGGCGGCGAATTTTATTTCGCGGACATGTATGCCGACAGGCGCATGAGCGAGGCCCTCCGCAAAGATCCGGTCGTCTATGGGGAAGGCCTCGGAGGCGCGCTCTATTGGAGCGACTTTCTCACGCTGGCGAAGGCCGCCGGCTTCGGCGATCCCCGCCTCGTCACGAGCCGTCCGCTCGAGATCACCGATCCCGAGGTGGAGAAGAAAATCGGCGCGGCGCGCTTCTATTCCGCGACCTATCGGCTGTTCAAGATCGAAGGTCTCGAACCCACCTGCGAGGACTATGGTCAGAGGATCGTCTATAAGGGCGGCGAGGCGGACGGCCTACGCAGCTTTACGCTCGATAGCCGCCATCTCCTCGAGCAGGGTCGAGCATACCCCGTCTGCGGCAATACATGGCGCATCTTGAAGCAGAGCCGGCTCGCTGCCTGTTTCGATTTTCTCGGAGACTTCGCGACTCATTTCGGCTCCTTCCAGGGCTGCGGAACCAATATTCCCGTCGCGGACGTCGGCGAGCAAAACGTCTCGTGACACTGACGTGCCCCTGAAAAATCCCCCCAGCATCGATTAGAGTCCGGCCGATTGCAG
>NZ_JAHLJF010000001.1:3902514-3943933 GCF_018887255.1 Methylosinus sp. KRF6
CGCTTCAAAATCCGCGCCAGTAGAGGAAGCCAGTGGCGGCTGCTACATAAGACCGGAGGAAACTCTCGCCATTGATCGGCCCGTCGAGCACGAGGGGCGCGGTGATTTCGACTCTAATGCCAAATCCGTCTGATCGGTTTGCGTGCGGCCGAAAGCGAGCCTGAAGGCTCGCTGCCGAAACAATCAACTGGAAGCCGTATAAGATAGAAGGTCTGGATTGTCGGGCGTCGAAGTGTGACTGGCTCGCGCGCGGCAATCGCCTCCGAAGGTCTACGAGAACCGTCGTCAATATGGAATCGTCTGGCGACGATAAGACAGATCGGCCTCTATCTCTGTCTCCGAAAAGGGAAGACGCACCCATTCCTTCCTCGAGAACAGCTCCGTTTGATCGGCGAAATATCGCGAGTCTGGGTTCAGAGATTCTGAAAATGTGAGCAAGGTCTCCGCTCGCGGGCCGCTCGGCTCGAACGAGACGATTTGAATGTAACTCGACCCAGAAACCACCTCCCGTCTCCCCTTTCCGGAAGGCGTGCTGCGGATGACATTATAGACGCCCAACGCCCCGCTGCCTCCATGAATCGGAATAGCTCGCCCGCCTCTCGACGCGACTTGAATTTGTCCCCAGGTCGCGTCGGGCGCGAAGCCCGCACTGGCGGCCTCCCGCACCGACGAGCTCAAAGCGGCCATCAATTGCTTCGCCACTTCGGGATCATCGATGTTCAGCCCATGAGGAGTGTCGAGAGGCCGCGACGAATCGAATGGGACCCGCCAAGCATTGGCGATCTTACGTGCGCGCTCCATGAACCCTTCAAGATAGACATAGCCCATATTGGCGTCGAGATCCGCCGTTCGATTCCAAACGCGTAATTTTTCGCAGGCGGTCGCGAGATATAATTTGTCGGCGCCTTCTGCCTCCTCTCCTATCGCTTCCGGACACAGCGTCAGAAGATCGTCCATGATCAAGGACGCGACATAGACGTGATCGCGCATGAGGAGGTCCTGCAAGTCCTCGGCGTCCAAACGAGCGCCGCGCGACGCGGCTTCCTCGAGACGATGTCGCAGCCATTCGAGAGCGTAGCGGGCTCTGCCTCCGAGCTCGACCTTCTCGCGGCTCACGAGCGGCGAGAAGCCGGTCAAGGGCCGCGCCGGATTGGCCAGCCACGCGCTGTCGTTGGAGTTCAGGACGAAATCCTCACGCCTCAGAATCGGCAAGCTGTCTCCGGGAAAGAGCCCTTCCTGCGTCGCAGCAGGCGTTCTATCCCACTCACAGGCCTTCCGCGTTCCATCGAGAACGGGAAATTCGACAGATGATGGTCTTTCTGGATCAGACGGACGACAAGACGAGAGCTTTGCGGCGTCGACGTTCGGAATCGCCGAGACATTCATGAACAGCGTCGTTCCATCCGCGTCGACCGCTATTGTATTGACCCATGGAATTCCCACAATTCGGGTGATGCTCGATTGAAACTGGTCGAGGGACGTCGCTCGATTCATCGCATACCATTGCTGCAATGCTCTGCCGTTTCCGAGATTGGCGTCCTCGATGACGAATGCGCGGCTCTCGTCCCATCGGAATTGGTCGGGCAGGTCGAACACAGGTCCGAATCCAGACTGATAGAAGTCATGTGATCGCTGCGTGAGCGATCCGTCTTTTTCGAGCACGTCGACGACGACCGACGTCTTTCGCATCGGCAGAGACTCACCCTCGACCAGATATCTGGTGGGATCGGCGGGATCGAGCCGTAGGCGGTAGGACACGAAATGACTCGACGTGTCGACCGTATGCGTCCACGCCAAATTCTGCGTGAACCCGATGTTGATCATCGGCAGCCCAGGCAGAGAGGCGCCCATGACGTCGAGCTTGCCGGGAATAGTCAGGTGCATTTGATAGAAACGGAGAGGTCCCGTCCACGGATAGTGCGGATTGGCGAGCAGCAGCCCCTTGCCGTTGCGGCTGAGCTCCTTTCCGACAGCGATGGCGTTGCTTCCATGGCTGCTTTCGAAAGCGTCCCGCGGCTGAAACGCGAACCGTACGGCCTCGCTCGTCAGCTCCCCGGAACGGGATCTGGCGGCGCCGCGGCTCGGCGGCGCCGCGGCGACGACGGCTTTCATGAAGCGTCCGAGCCCGCTCTGCACGAGCAGACGGCGCATGTTCTTCAAGAGATCGATATCGGAAATCGGCCGCACCCACCGCTTGTCGCGGCATGCCGAAGGCAATCCGCCGATCCCGGCGTCGCGCAGATAGCGATTATATCCCGCCGCATATCCGGAGAGCAGCTCACGAACGTCTCGCGGTTGAGAGCGCGATATCTCAGCGATCGCCTCGTCATTATTCAACCACCGGAAAAAGAAATCGCTTTCGAGATTGGTGATCGCGGCGGCGGCCATGGCGTCCGCTCCGAGATATTTCGACCGTTCGCCTGCGACAGTGAGAATCTCCTCCGCCAACAGGCAGATGTTGTCTTGCGCATAGGCGTAGCCGACGCCATAGCCGAGGCCGCGCTCGTCGACAGCTCTGATGTGCGGAATGCCATGCGACGTCCAGCGAATTTCGACGGTCGCGTCCGAAACGCTCTCTCTGGCGCGAATGAACGACGCGGCGCCGGCATAGGCCAGAGACAGGACGAATATGCTCAGGCAAGCGCGCACAATATCGCGTTTCGTTATTCTGGACATCGCACTTTCCTCAACGTCATGCGGACGCCGCGAGAGCGGGACGCATTTCCTCTAATTGTCCCATCGTGAGCTGCAGTAATCGATCGGACAGATGAAAATAGCGATCGTCGTGGGTGATCACGATGACCGTCTTGCCGCGCGCTTTCAGCTTCGGCAGCATCTCCTGGTAGAAAAACTCGCGAAAAACCGGATCCTGTTCGGCCGCCCATTCGTCGAACAGATAGAAGGGCCGATCCGCGAGATAGGCGCCGAGCAGCGCCAGTCTCTTGCGCTGGCCGCGCGACAGGTCGACCGTCGAATAGCGCCCGTCTTCGATCCGCAACTTGCGATCGAGCTGAAGAAGCAGAAGCAATTCATCGGCCTTGGCGAGCAGATCGTCACTCGAATATCCCAGGAGAGAATCGAAGACATAGGCGTCCGCGAAAACCGCAGAAAAATTCTGCCGGTACGAATCGAGATTTTCCTTGGTGACCGGCTGGCCCCCGAGCTTGATTTCGCCGGCCTCCGGCAAAAAAAGCCCGAGGATGAGCAGGGCCAAGGTCGTCTTGCCGCTGCCGTTGCCGCCGGTCACGAAAACGAGTTCGCCCGGCTGCAGTCGCAGATTCAAAGGTCCGAGCTGATAGCCGATCTCGCCTTTCGGCGCCGGATAATGGTGTCGAACGCCGCACAGCTCGAGGATCATCGGACTTGCCGATTGTCTTTCGAAACCGGCCGCGCTGTCGGTTTCCAGCTCGCCCCCTAAGCCCAGACCGAGCGCCTCGATGTTCTTCAGGGCCGCGATCCCCGTCCCGATCATGGGAACGGCTTGAACGACCGCCGAAATTGGGCCGCCGAGAAAAAGGATTGCGAGCGTGAAACCTGTCAGGGTCTCACGCGATATCTCGGCCGACGATGGAGACGCGAACAAAATCAAGCCGATCAGAATGAAATAGAGCGATTGCGCCCAGCGATTTGCGAGCACATAGATCAGCCACGCCCTGTTTCGCCTCCGTCTGAACGTATCCGCCGCGCCGCTCATCTCCTCATCGAGAAAGGCGCGTCTCCGGCGCACGTCCATCTTCAGCTCTTTACAGCCTTCGACGATCGCACGGAAATGACCGAACAGAACATTGTCGGCCTCTCGCGCCAATTGTAGCCAGTGCAAGGCCCAGCTCTGCGGCAATCGAAAGGTGACGATCCCGAACACGAGAAACAGCAGGACGAGAAGCAATAAGTCCGGCGACAGAAACCCGAGATAAATGAAAATAGCGAGGAGCGTCGAGCCCGCGATGAAAAGAGTCGGGAGCGTATCCAGGGCGTCGACGGCGCTGCCGATATCATCGGTCAAGGCGGCCATGAGCCTGTGCGGCCCGAGAGATTGCAGCCTTTGAAAAGGCGCGGCGAGGATGCGACGACTGAGCCACAAACGGAGATTGTAGAGATTCGCCTGAGCCAAGCGTGACAGCAAAGTCATCGACAGCGCGCTGGACGCGAGAACAAGAAGGCAGAGGACGAAGAAGGCCGGAGCGAACGTTGCTTTGCCGGCCTGCCCCGCCTCGAGAGATCGGTTGATCAGGGTCACCAGCGCGGCATTGCCGCCGCCGGCGATCAACCCGCACATGAGCGAGAGAGCGAACACCAGCCGCGAAGAGGCGAACACATGCCAAAGACGCATGGACGAAGCGCCGATCGCATTGGTCGACATGCCGTTCTTTCCCATCGAGATCTCCGGTCGCCTCGGTCTGTTCGAAGAGAGACGCTTGGCCGCTTGTCGACGCGATCCTTCCTATATCGGGACTTGGCCGGCATCCGAGCGGCCAGACACGGCTTGCAAGGCGCGTCGGACTTGTGCATGGACATGCGCATTCTCGACGATATCGTGGTGGTTTCCGTCCACGATTTCAGTCGTGACATATCCTTTGGCGCGAGAGTCCCAATCGAACGGCGGCCGGCTGTCGCCATCGAGCGTCTGCTTCGCCCACCAGACATGCATCGGCGAATGAACGCTGCGCATCCGCATGTCGCGCATCATTCTCTTGGAGTTCTCCCCGTCCGCGTAGAGAAAATCGGCGAGATCGGACGAGATGTCGCGCCAGAATCCCCGCTCTTGTCCCCATAGCGCGGCATAGACGTAGCGCTCCTGCCCCGCCAGACGGTCCGACATCCGCATCAGATGCTCCCGGTCGGAGGCGGAGAGCATGTCCTCCGCATTCTTTCCTTCGATCGCGGCGAATTGCTCGACGTAATCCAAAGCGGTCGGTTGGGCGCCGTCCGGCGCGGGACGCGTGTCGAGGAGGCCCAGGAACGCCACCGCTTCTCCCTGCTCCTCGAGGAGCGCCGTCATGCTCGCCGCTATGAAGCCCCCCATGCTCCAACCCAGCAGGAAATACGGGCCGCGCGGTTGATGGCGGCGAATGAGTTCGACGTAATCGGCCGCCATCTCCTCGATGGAATTGTCCCGATAGGCGGAGTCGAGCAGACTTCGCGACTGAATTCCATAAACGGACCGTGAGCCCCCGAGAGCGTCGACTAGCGCCTGATAGCGAAGGAGCGAGCCGCCGCTCGGATGAATGCAGTAGAGCGGGCTGGCGTCAGGGCCACGGCGCATGAGGACCAGCGGATATCGCTCCCCGTCCTTTTCGCCGGAAATCCAGTCCGCGAGTTGCGCGACGGTCGGGGCTCGAAAGATCGCCATGACAGGGAGGCTGCTGCATACAGCCCTTCGTATGCGTTCGACGAGCTTGACGCCCGACAGCGAATTCCCGCCGAGATGAAAGAAATTGTCGTCGACGCCTATCGGGTCGATTTGGAGAACCTCTTTGAATTCCCGCGCGACAATCCATTCGGTGACGGTGCGGGGCGCGACATATCGGCCTTTCGCCTGCGCCTCGATATCCGGTGCCGGCAGCTTGTTTCGGTCGACCTTGCCGTTCGATGTCAACGGCAAGGCGTCGAGCGACACGAAGGCGGCTGGAGCCATATAGTCCGGCAGCGCCCGCGCGAGCGCCGCGCGAAGATCGGCGATCACGGGCTTTGCTCCCTCCTGCCCGACCACATAAGCGACGAGCCGCTTGTCGCCTTCGACATCCTCCCGCGCGACCGCCACGGCCGCCCGCACGCCCGGAATCCGCGTGAGCGCCGCCTCGATCTCGCCGAGCTCGATGCGGAAGCCGCGGATTTTCACCTGGTGATCGATCCGCCCGAGAAACTCGATCTCGCCATCTTCGCGATAGCGCGCCAGATCGCCGGTTCGATACAGACGCTCCCCATCCTTGCTGAACGGGTTGGGAACGAACCGCTCCGCCGTCAAATCCGCACGCCCGAGATAGCCCCGCGCTAGGCCGACGCCGCCGATGTAGAGCTCGCCCGCAACCCCGAGCGGCGCAGGCTCCAACTCCTTGTCGAGAAGATATATCTGCGTGTTCCAGATCGGGCGGCCGATCGGCACGCGCGTCTCCGCGTCACTGCGCGCGCATGCGTAGGCCGTAACGTCGATCGACGCTTCGGTCGGACCGTAGAGATTGTGCAGCTCCGCCGTCCACCCGAGATGAAATTGGTCCCTGAGGCCCGCAGGTAGCGCTTCTCCGCTGCACAGCACGCGACGCACGGTCTCGAACGCAGAAACATCCGTAGCATTCAAAAACGCCTGCAGCATCGAGGGCACGAAGTGCAGCGTCGTCACGCCTTCGCGTTCGATCGCCTCTCGTAAGGCCTCCGGATCGCGATGATCCGCCGGCCCGGCCAAGACCAATCGCGCTCCGACGCTCAACGGCCAGAAAAATTCCCATACCGATACGTCGAATCCGAAAGATGTCTTCTGCAGCACGGCGTCTGCGGGCGTCAGCCCATAGCGGGCCTGCATCCATTCCAAGCGGTTCACGACTCCGCCATGTTCGAGGGCGACGCCTTTCGGCCATCCGGTGGAGCCGGAGGTGTAGATGACATAGGCGAGATTTCGCGGGGCCGCGCGCGCGGCGAGACGATCGCCGCTCGCTTTCTCGATCGACGCCCGACCGCTATCGAGAGACAGCGTCGGAGCAGCGTCCGGCAGGCGCGCGCGCAGATGCTTCTGCGTCAGGATCAACAGGGGTCGCGCGTCCTCGACCATGTAAGCGAGCCGCTCGCCAGGATAGTCCGGGTCGAGCGGCAGGTAGGCGCCGCCGGCCTCGAGAATGCCGAGCAGGCTCACCACCATCTCCATGGATCGCTCCATGCAGACTCCGACGATGGTCTCTGGTCCGACGCCCAATTCGCATAAGCGATGCGCCAGCCGGCCCGCCCTGCGGCTCAATTCGGCATAAGTGAGGCGCTCGCTCTCGAAGACGACCGCGATCGCCTCCGGCGTGCGCGCGGCCTGTTCCTCGAACAGATGATGAATGCAGCGATCCTTCGGATAGGCGGCGACCGTCGCATTCCAATCGACCAGCAATCGCCGGCGTTCGGCGTCCGCCAGAACGTCGATCGATCGCATGGCCGTATCCGGCGCCGTTTCGAGAGCCTCGACAAGTCGCTCCAATGCGACGCGCATGAAACAGCAGATGCGCTCCGGCTCAAGAGAGCTCTGCGTCTGCGCCGTCAATCGAAAGCCCTCGTCGAACTCGTCCACCGACAGTGTGAGTGGATAATTCGTGCGCTCTTCGGCGTAGAGCGTCGTCACGCCCTCCCAAGGCGACATCAAACCGCCGGAGGCGCTCACGCCGGCGCCGTGGCGGAAGTTCAATAGCGCCGAGAACAACGGCGCCGGCGCCTCTACGCCGCTGCACCGCTGCGCCAAGGCCAAGGAAGCATGTTCGTGCCTCAGCAAGTCCGTCAGCAGTCCATGGACGCGCCGCAGCCCGTCCGCCACGCTTTCGGCGCCGAGCCGGACACGCAGCGGCAAGGTATTGATGAACAGTCCCAGCGCCCGCTCGGCTCCCTCGCCGCCATGCATGCGCCCGAACAGCACCGTGCCGAACACTACGTCGTCGCGGCCCGACGCGTGCGCCAACGTCAAGGCCCAAGCCTGATGGCAAAGGCTCGCCGCGCTCACCCCGAACGCCCGCGCCTGATCCCGCAAGCGTCGCACCAACGCCATATCGAGATCGACCTGCGCTTCCCTGATGTCGGAGCCGTCGCCCTGGATATCCAAAAGGCCGAACGGAGTTGTCGGTTCGGTCACATCCCCGAGCATCGCCTTGAAAAAGGCTTCATGTTCCGAACGATCGACTCCCAACCGCGCTTGCGCCACGAAATTGCGGAACGGCAATGGCGCGGGAAGGCGATCGGCGTGGCCGAGAAAATGCGCCCGCGCCTCCCGCACACATGTTTCCAGCGTCGTGTGATCCAATATGAGATGATGCGCCAACATCAGCAACAGCCAGCGATCCTGGCCGGCGTCGCGAGCGATGAAGCCGCGCGTCAGCGGAGCTCGGCAAAGGTCGAGCCGATATTGTCGCGGATCGAAACGCATCCGCAATTGCTCGGCGACGTCGCCCTTCGCCGGGTCTAGAGAGACCTCTTCCACCGCCATCGAGGCTTCGCGCCACACGACTTGCATCGGTTCGGCCAATCCCTCCCACGCAACCGCCGTGCGCAGAATATCATGCCGTGCGACGACGGCCCGCAAGGCGGCGACGAAGTCTTCGAGTTGGGAGCGCGTGTCGAAAGCCAAGAGCGCGTTTGCGAGATAAGGGTCGCCTTTCGTCGCCATGAGATGATGAAACAATATTCCTTCCTGCAACGGCGCCAGCGGATAGATGTCTTGCACATTGGACGCCCCGCCCGGGACTGCGCCGACGATGCGGTCGATGTCGGCCTGATTCAATTTCGTCAAAGTCAGCATTTCGGGAACGATGGCGTCGCAGCCGGCTGGAATGAGATTGGGCGGAACGGCGACCTCTGCGTTGCTTCCCACCGCAGCCGCCAGCTTCGCAGGCGTCGGATCGGCGAACAATTGGCGCGCGTCGGTTTTGAGTCCTTGCTGTCGCATGCGCTCGACCAGCGTCATCGCCAGCAGCGAATGACCGCCGAGTTCGAAGAAATTGTCCTCCACGCCGACGCGCTCGATCCCGAGCGCCTCCGCCCAAATCCGGCACAGCGTCTCTTCGGTCGGCGTCCTCGGCGCGACATATCGGCCTTTCGCCTGCGCCTCGATATCCGGCGCCGGCAGCTTGTTTCGGTCGACCTTGCCGTTCGATGTCAACGGCAAGGCGTCGAGCGACACGAAGGCGGCTGGAGCCATATAGTCCGGCAGCGCCCGCGCGAGCGCCGCGCGAAGATCGGCGATCACGGGCTTTGCTCCCTCCTGCCCGACCACATAAGCGACGAGCCGCTTGTCGCCTTCGACATCCTCCCGCGCGACCGCCACGGCCGCCCGCACGCCCGGAATCCGCGTGAGCGCCGCCTCGATCTCGCCGAGCTCGATGCGGAAGCCGCGGATTTTCACCTGGTGATCGATCCGCCCGAGAAACTCGATCTCGCCATCTTCGCGATAGCGCGCCAGATCGCCGGTTCGATACAGACGCTCCCCATCCTTGCTGAACGGGTTGGGAACGAACCGCTCCGCCGTCAAATCCGCACGCCCGAGATAGCCCCGCGCCAGGCCGACGCCGCCGATGTAGAGCTCGCCCGCGACCCCGAGCGGAACCGGCTCTCGCCGTTCGTCGAGGAGAATGACGCGCGCGCCTTCGATCGGCCGGCCGATAGAGGCCGGCCGAAGCGCCGACTGCGCCGCGAGTTCCGCCGCCGTGCTCCACACCGTCGCTTCGGTCGGACCATATTCGTTGTAGAGACGCGTCTCGGCGAGACGCGCCCAATGCAGGATCGGCACGCTCGATGGACAGCTTTCTCCGGCGACGATCGCCGCGCGCAGGCTATGCAGACTTGCGCGATGCTGCTCGAGCAGCATCGCGTAGAGAGAAGGCAGACAGAGCAGATGGGAGAGCTCGTGTCGTTCGACCAACTGCGCCAGGCGGCCGACGTCTTGGAGGTCTTCGTCTGTCGGAAGACAGAGGCGCCCCCCCTGACTGAGGGTCCAGAACAGTCCCGCGACCGAGCTGTCGAAGCTGAACGAGGACAACAACAGGAAGCCGCGCACCGGCTCTGCGTAGTAGCGGTGACGCGCCGACGTCGAGCGCCACGCCGCACCGTGACTGACGGCAACGCCCTTCGGCCTTCCGGTCGATCCCGACGTATAGATGACATAAGCGAGATTTTGCGGGCCGACGCGAAGGAGCGGCCGATCCCGGCGCCCGCCCTCGCTCCACGTCCAATCGGCGTCGAGAGTTCTCGTAGGGACAGCGTTCGGCACGCGGTCGCGCAAGCCTTCCCGGGTCAACACCAATAGCGGATGCGCGTCGTCGATCATGTAAGCGAGCCGCTCGCTCGGATAGTCCGGATCGAGCGGAAGATAGGCCCCTCCCGCTTCGAGAATGCCGAGGAGCGCGATCACCATCTCCAAGGACCGCTCCATATAGACGCCGACGATAGTCTCGGGTCCGACGCCGAATTCGCAGAGACGATGCGCGAGCTGGTTGGCTCTGGCGCTCAATTCGGCGTATGTGAGGCGCCCGCTGTCGAACACGACAGCCGTCGCATCCGGCGTTCGCGCAAGCTGTGCTTGGAAAAGCTCATGAAGGCAGCCGTCATCGAAATGCTCGGTCGGCGGAGCGCTCCACTCGGCCGATAGGCGCCGCCGCTCGATGTCGCCGAGCAGAGCGAGGCGCTCGATCGAGGTGTCCGGCGCCCGCGATGCGCCGGCCAGCAGCGTCGTCCATTGCTCGACGAGGCAGTCGATAGCGGCCGACGAATACAATGCGCGGTCATGATGAAATTCGGCCACGATTTGATCGGCGCCTTCCAAACATTGCAAGTGCAGCCGAAACTGCCCCGGAAGCGACGTGGTCGATTCGAGCGTCATCGCGACGGCGCCCGCGAGCAGAGGCGCGAGCATGGCCTTATAGCCGAAGCCCAACCAACGATCCGGCGCGCCGGCCACGTTTCCCGTATCCGCCGGAGCATAATCCTGCCAATCCCTATGCTCGTCGAGCGCGACCTGAAGCCTTTTCGCGAATGTGGCGAAAGTTTCGCCAGGCTCGAAGCTGCAATGGAACGGTAAGGAAAGAGAATAAGCGCCGACGGCCGTGGCGACGGGATCGCTCCGGCCATCGCCGAGAACACGCAGATCGATGTCCGATGAGACCGAATGCCGATGCAGCAGAGCCGCCCACGAAGCCGACAGGACGGTCTCGAGCGCGACGCCGCATTCTCTCGCGAGGCAGAGAACGGCGCGGACCTGCTCCTGCGGCAAGGATTGCTTTATCACAGCAGGATCGAACTGCGCTTCTTCCCCTAACGAACTCTCCAGGGCCAAAGGCGCCGAAGACGCGACCGATGGTTCGTGCAGGCGCCAATAGCGCAAGCCGTCGCTCGTATCCGCAGAGAGAATATCCTCCTGCCAAGCCGAGTAATCCGCATATTGGATCGGCTCGTCGATAGAAGAGACTTCGGCCTTCCCGCCATAGCCGGCGGCCAGTTCGCGGACGATATTTTGCAGGCTGACGCCATCGCCGCAGAACGGCGACACTGCGATCAGCAGATAATGGAGACCGGCTCCGAAACGCGCCAATTCCGCATAGAGCGCCGCGCCGCGCAAATTTTTGAACTGCGCCTCGCTTTCGATATTGGTGAGCGTCGGAGCGCGTTCCTCCGGCGCGCGATCGCCGAAGTCGCGGAGCTCCCGGAGCGCCGCCGCTTCGCCAATGATCTGGATCGGTTGCGTCGTACCGGGCAAGAGCTCGATTCGAGTACGCAGAGCCTCGTGGCGGCGCAAGATGCGATCGAAGCTGTCCCGGAGCCGCAAAATGTCGAGTGGACCCTCCAAGCGGACGCGGCCGCGCAGCAAAGGCAAATCGCCGCCGCTCCGCCGCCATGATCGCCAAATCCGCTCCTGCTGCAGAGATAAGCGATATCCGATCGTCTGCTGATTCAACATCATATCTCTACTCCCGAGCCGATCGCGCAAGCCAGCGGACTGAAGGCCTGAGCCATCGCCAAAAGTACCCGACGAAAGCCGGAATACGGTGTTCGGCCATGCACGGTCAGAATATTGTCGACGAGGAGGACATCGCTGCTACGCCAGGCAAAGGAACGAAGCGCTTCGCGATAGACGCTGCGCAGATGTTCGAGAACCTCGGCCTCGATCGGCGTTCCGTCGCCGTAATAGGTCTGCGTCGGGAGATCGTCTTCGTCGAACTCGCCGAGCATCGCGTCCCTCACCGTCACAGGCAGGGTCGTCACATGAAAGAAGGTCGCATGATTGAACCATATTTCCTCGCTGGTGCGCGGATGGCGGATCATCGCCGGCCCGACCTGGCGGGTGCATAATTTGTTGTCCGACTTCCATCGCCACTCGATCCCGAGACTGGCGCAATAGCGCTCGACCTCGGCGCGGTCGTCGGTCTGAAAGACCGTCTGCCAAGGCAGCCCGAATCCGGCCCCGTAATTGCGCACATAGAGCACGCCTCGACGCAGAAACCGCTCCCTCACGCCTATGTCGATGCGTCGAGTGATTTCTCGATTGTCGCCGATCGGCGTCTCCCCTCCTTCGCTGGCCGGCGTCTCGCAATAGAGGACGAGATAGGTCGGACAAATCGGCGAATAGGAGTGTTCGTTATGCGGGAAGATGCTCTGGTCGGCGGGATAATTGGTCGATGTATAGACATGGCGTCCGACCTCCGTGCGCGGAGAGGCGCGAAAGCGATACTCCAGCGCGCCGCCGCACATTTTCTCGACGCAGTCCTCGAAATCCGCCAAATTCGTCACAGCAAAGCCGCGTAACAATACAGAGCCGTGCCGCGCCACGAGCTCCTCGAGCTCCTTGCGGCGCCCCGCCGTCCAATCCGACAGCCGGAGCCTTTCGACACGAGCTTCGATGACGAGAGGACAGTTGTCATATCCGGGCAAAAAGCCGAATTCCACCAAATCCTCCGACTGAAGGGCGACGGCTCGTCGGCGTATGGAGCCGAGCTGAGAAGATTTTCGGGACGGGTTCATCATTCGCCTCTTTCGAGAGTATTTTCGAGAAATGAGAAACTTCGATGAGCCGTCACGCACCCGGCAAGCTTCTTCGCTTGACGGACCGCAATCGACCGTGTCGAGCCGTGAGTTGTTCCGAGCGAACGGCATCGCGGATCGCTCGATCTTCCTCGGCTACGAGCGCCAGCATGGCGCCCAGACCGATCTCCGGCTCCGTGAGAGCACAACGCAACAGCGATCGAAAGAGTTCGGCGTTCCGGCCGATGGTGGCGGCCTCGAACAGTCCCGCCCGGTATTCGAATACGACTCGAATCGCTCGACGCCATTCATGCACATGAAGCACGAGGTCCAACTCGGCGTGTTGTGACTCGAGAACGATCTGTTCGAATTGCAGATCGGCGATATCGAGTTCCGTCAGAGGGAAGTTATGAAACGCCAATTTGACCTGGAAGATCGGAGAATGAAGTGGACTGCGTTCGGGTCTAAGCGCTTCGACCAGCTTATCGAAGGGGAAAGTCTGATGGTCATAGGTTGAAAGCGTGACGTCGCGTATGCGATCGACAATTTGGCTGAAGCTCGGATCGCCGTCCAATCTAATTCTGAGGGCGACGAGATTGACGAAAAATCCGATCACCGTTTCGAATTCGCTTCGTGGTCGGTTCGCAACGTCGGTCCCGATGACGAGATCGGAAGACCCGCTCAGGTAGCGTAGCAACACTGCGAAAGCCGACAGAAAGGTCATGAATGGCGTAACCGCGCGCTGCCGATTGAATGAATCGAACGACTGACGTAATTCGCTTAGATCGATTACGTGTGAGCCGGCGACTCCACCAATCTCAGGAGTCCTCGGCCGATCCGCCAGCAGCTCCAAATGCGCGGGCGCCCCTTTCAAATGTTCCGCCCAATAAGCGAGCTGACCTAAAAATCTCTCGTCTCGCATCTGCTCCGCATGCCAGACGGCGTAATCCGCATACTGAATCGGGAGCCGAGGCAAAGACAATTCTCGACCGTCGCGGATGGCCGAATAGATCGCGGCAAACTCTTTCAGGAACAGTCCGAACGACCAACCATCGAAGATGATATGGTGGAAGCAGAGGACAATTGCTCGAGTCGGGGACGCCGTCCCGTCCCCGGCCGGCAAGTCGAACAAAGCGGCTCTGACGAGCGGGCCGTGAGCGAGATCGAACGGCGTCGCGATGAATTCCTTCATCCTGCGACGGAGATCGCTCGTGGCCGAATTGTTCTGATCTATCTCCAGCGACTCGCGGCGCAGCGCTATGGGCGCCTCGGTCAAGATTTGTTGTCGGACGAACCCGTTCTGTTCCGCGAACACCGTCCGAAGGGATTCATGGCGCCGAATAATCGCATTCAGGCTCGCCTCGAACAGGTCGTCGTCCAGCGGTCCAAAAACTCGGGCCGCTACCGCGGAGTGATAGGCCGTGTTGGAATGATCCATCCGCTGCATGAACCATAGCCTCTTCTGCGCGTTGGAGAGAGCTATGGCCTCGTCGCGCGCCGCCGGGATCAACGGCGTCAGCGATTGCCTGCCGGGCCGGCCGCGGGCCTCGTCGATGCGAGCCGCAAACTCGGCCAAGTCGGCCGTTTCGAGCAGGAGACGGAGCGGCAATTCGATCGCGAATATCGAACGGACGCGCGAGACGATGCGGGCGGCGACCAATGAATGGCCGCCGAGCTCGAAGAAATTGTCGCCTGCGCCGACCCGCGGAACATCCAGTATATCCATCCAAATTTGCGCGATCGTCTCCTCGGTCGGGCTTCTCGGGGCGACATAGCGATGCATCGAGGCGATGTCGAGCTCATGCGCCGGCAACGCCTTGCGATCGATCTTCCCATTGGGGGAGAGCGGCAGCGCGTCGAGACGAACGAAAGCCTCGGGTATCATGTAGTCGGGAAGCGCTCCGCGCAGATGTCGACGCAATTCGTCCGGCGCGAACGCCTCGACCGCGCTCACGACATAGGCGATCAACCGATAGACTCCTTTCGAGACCTGCCGAGCCAAGACGCAGACGGCTTGGACCTCGGGATGCGTCGAGAGGCGGGCCTCGATCTCGCCGGGCTCGATGCGATTGCCCCTTATTTTCACCTGATGGTCGACCCGCCCGAGAAATTCGATGACTCCGTCAGCGCGATAACGTCCAAGATCGCCAGTGCGATAGAGCCGGCCGCCCGCGGGGCCGAACGGATCGGGCAGGAACGCCGCGGCGGTGAGGTCGGGACGGTTCAGATAGCCCCGCCCGACCTGGATGCCCGCAACGCATATTTCCCCGGCCGCGCCGATCGGCGCAGGCTCGAGCCAGCGGTCGAGGATATAGAGACGCGTGTTGTCCACCGGCCGGCCGATCGGGACGCTCAGATCGTTCCCCTCGGGAGGCGTCTCGATCGGATAATAGGAAACATCATCGGAACATTCGGCCGGGCCATAGGCGTTGAGCAGACGCACATGCGGAAAGCGTTCCATGAAGCGTCGGCAAAGCTCCGGCGTAAAGGCCTCGCCGCAGGGCAAGAGCCATCGTAATGTCGCGAGCTCGCGTCCCATTTCGGATGCGTCGAGCAATGCGCGTATCATTGACGGCACCGCTTCGAGAATGGTGACGCCTGCCGCTTCGATCTCCTTCAGCAGCCGCTGCGGGTCGCGAGAGATATCGTCGCGGAAAATTTCCACGCGCGCTCCGAGCGCCAACGCCGTCAAGAATTGCCATACGGAAATGTCGAAGCATTGCGACGCCGTCTGCGCGATGACGTCATCGACCGTCAGTCCGAGGGCTCTCTCCTTAGTGATGAGATTGTTGAACATCCCACGATGCTCCACCACGGCGCCTTTCGGCTTGCCGGTGGAGCCGGAGGTGTAGATCACGAAAGCGAGATTGTTCGGACCATAACGGCGCGCCGGACCAACACATTCGCCGCCGCGCGCCTCCAACGCAGCGAGGCTCAGAAGGCGAGGCCTCGTCGCTTCGAGAACGGCGAGCACGGCGCCGGCGCGCTCATGATGAGCCCGCCCGGCGAGCAGCCAGCCGACTCTCGCCTCGTCGAGGACCTGAGCGATGCGGCCGTCCGGATAGGCCGGATCGAGCGGAAGATAGCCGGCGCCGGCCTTGAAGACGCCCAGCATCGTCACGAGAAAATCGAGGCCGCGCTCGTCCAGCAGAGCGACGATGTCGTCCGGCTTCACCCCTTCGCCGATCAAGGCGGAAGCGACGCGGTCGGCCCGGTGGCCGAGTTCACGATAGGTCAGCGTCGCTCCGTCGCAACGAACCGCGACCGCGTCGGGCCTTCGCCGCGCCTGCGCCTCGAATCGTCCGATAATGTCGCGCGGCTCGGCATAGTGGTGAGCCGTCTCGTTCCAGCCCTCGAGAAGCAGACGGCGCTCCTCGTCCCTCAGCACGGCGAGCTCGCCGAGCCGAGCCTCGGGACGCCGGACCATTTCCTCGAGGAGTCCCCGATAATGGGAGAGAAGCCGTTGCGCCGCGGCGGCGTCGACGCGATCGCGAGCGTAGGTGAGCTGCAAATGAAGGCGTTGTCCGGGAATGACCACGAAGGTGATCGGGTAATTCGTATGCGTGCGATGCCAGCAATCCGTGAAACGCCACTGTCCTCGCGATTCCAGCAGGGCGGGGTCGACCGGCGCATTTTCGAATGTCAGAAGATATTGGAACAGCTCGACGCCGCGTGGAATCTCGCTCCAATCCTGGATCTGCGTGAGGGAGACATATTCATAGTCGCGGATCGCATAATTATGTTCGAGCACCATTTCGAGGAACGAGGCCAAGGATCGACTCGGGTCGATGGCGACGCGCAACGGCAAACCGTTGATGAACAGGCCGAGGATGGATTCGACCTGAGGAAGATCGGCGGGACGTCCCGAAACCGTCACGCCGAACACGACCTCCCGGCGACTCGTATAATGCGCCAGCAGCAGCGCCAAGGCCGCCTGCGCGAAAGTGTTGGGCGTGACTCGAAAGCGTTGGGAAAGCTGTTTCAGTCGCGCCGTGTCATCTTCTGACAGATGCAGGACGATGTCCTCGATCGCCCCGGCGCCGGAGCCCCCATCGCTGTTGGCGCGACTCGCGAAAAATGGCGTCGGTTCGTCGAAGCCTCGCAGATAATCGCGCCAGAACGGCTCCGCGGCGCCGGCGTCCTGGCGTTGCAGCCAAGCGATATAATCGCGAAATCCGGGACCGGCGCTCGCCGGCGCCGCGCGCCGCCTCAGCAACGACTCATAGTTGGATTGAAGCTCCCGGAGGATCAGCGACGTGCACCAGGCGTCGAAGAGGATGTGGTGGTGGCTGCGGATCAGCAGATAGCGACGATCCTCCAAACGGAACAGCCGAATTCGTGCGAGCGGAGCGCGGCCGAGATCGAACCCCGTCGACCTCTCCTCCGCCAACAGGACATCCAAGCGGCTTTCCCGCTCGGCGTCGTTCAGCTCCCGCCAGTCCGAATAGTCGAAGGGCAGTTCGACCCGCCGATGGACGATCTGTTGGGAGCTCGACAAATCCTCCCAGACGAACGACGTTCGGAAGATCGGATGGACGTCGGCGACGGCCTGCCATGCGCGCCGAAAGACATCGACATCGATGTCTCCCTCGATCCAATACCGGTGCTGCATCACATAGACGCCAGAATTGGGTTGCGACAGCGTATGAAACAGCAAGCCTTCCTGCAGCGGCGTCAGCGGATAGACGTCTTCGATCTCGGACAGGGCGGCGCCCAGTCCGTCGAGCTCGCGCCGGCCGAGGGTCGACAGCGGAAAGCGCTTGCCAGCGACGCCGAAATCGGAAGGCCTCTCGCCGTCGGAACGGCCGTCATGCGGGGTGATCGCCCGCGCCAGCTCCGCGATGCTCTGATGGCGGAAGATTTGACTGGGGCTGACGGCGAGACCCGCGGCATAGGCGCGGCTCGCGGCCTGAATGCTCAAAATCGAGTCGCCGCCCAGCGAGAAGAAATTATCATCGATCCCGACTCGATCTACTCCGAGGAGATCGGCATAGATGCCGGCGAGACGCTCTTCGATGTCGCCGCGCGGCGCCCGATAGGCGCGCTCGGATGCCGGCCCCTCCATGGGCGCGGGGAGACGCTTGCGATCCACTTTGCCGTTCGAGGTCACGGGAAGCGCATCGAGCGACACGAAGGCGGCAGGGATCATATAGGCCGGCAAAGACCGATCGAGATGGGCGCGCATCGCCTCGCCCGAGGGTTCGGCGCCTGTCCGGCCGACCACATAGGCGACGAGCCGGACCGAGCCCTGCACCTCCTCGAGGGTCGCGACGACGGCTTGTTCCACGTCCGTGTGCTCGCGCAGCCGCGCTTCGATTTCGCCGAGCTCGACGCGGTAACCGCGGATTTTGATCTGCTGGTCGATGCGGCCGAGGAAGGTCACGACGCCGTCGTCGTCGAGCCGGCCGAGATCGCCGGTTCGATACAGGCGCTCGCCGCTCGCCCCGAACGGATCGGGGACGAAGCGCTCCGCCGTCAAATCCGGCCGTCCGATATAGCCGCGCGCCAGCCCTGCCCCGCTCAGACAAATCTCGCCACTCGCTCCTTGCGGAGCCGGCGCCAAATCCGGACCCAGAATATAGGCCCGCATATTTTCGATCGGCCGGCCGATCGGCACGATCGCGCCACGATCGACACGATGCTCCTCTTCGCTCAAGGGAAGCATGAGCGCGCCGACCGTCGTTTCGGTCGGTCCATAATGGTTGAACAGACGGCAGGCCGGCCCGGCGGCGGCGAGCTGTTTCGCCAATCGCGTCGGCAGCGCCTCGCCGCCGAAGATCAACGCCTTGCGAGGCAACGGGCTCTTGCCGCCGACCGGCGGCAGCAGGGCGCTGTAATGCGACGGCACGATCTTGAGCACGTCGATCGGGTTATTCGCCAGATAGGTCGCGAAGGAACGCGGGTCGGTCGCCTCGTCATAGCTCAGGACGTGCAGACAGCCGCCGCTCGCGAGAGCCGGAAAGACGACCGTATGGCCGAGATCGGCCGCGAGCGTCGAAACGAGCGCGAAATGCAGGCCGTTCTCGTTTCCGAGCCGCTCGAGAATGGCCCGTGTGTAATTGACCAGGCTCCCATGAGCGACCGCCACGCCCTTGGGCAGGCCGGATGACCCCGAGGTGAAGATGACATAAGCGAGGTCCAGCGGATCGCTGACGACGGCCGGGGCGACGCTCGGCTGCGCCGCGAGCTCCGCTTCGGCCCCGTCGAGAAAGACCGGCGCGTTGAAATCGATGTTCGATCGCTCGAACCATTCCTGCCGGCACAGCAGCGCTCCCGCGCCCGCATCCTTGAGCATGGCGGCGATCCGCGTCGGCGGCAAATCCGGATCGATCGGTATATATGCGCCGCCAGCCTTTAAAATTCCGAGGAGCGCGACGATCGTCTCCGCCGAACGGGTGACGCAGAGGCCGACCGCGACATTGCGATCCACGCCTTTGCCGCGCAGAAAATGCGCCAGTCGATTGGCCCTTGCGTCCAACTCCGCATAGGTGAGGCGCGTGTCCGCACCGGCGACCGCGACGGCGTCGGGCGTCTTCTCCGCCCATGACGAGACGAGCCGATGTAGGAACGAAGCCTCCGGCCACACAGCCGGTTCGGCCGCGGGAGATTGCTCGCCCTCTCGCCGTATGTCCCTCGGCGTGAGCAAGGGCAGCGCCGCGATTCTCGTACGCGGAGCCGCCACGATCGCATCGAGCAACGCCCGGAAGCGTCCGGAGAGATTGGCGATCGTCGCGTCTTCGAACAGGTCGCGCCGATATTGAAATGACAAGGCTAGGCCGTCGCGAGTCTTCGCCGCCATCAGTTTGAGATCGAAGCGCTCGATGCGCGCCTCGAGCGCCAAGCCCGCGATCGTCAGTTCGCCCCACGGCAACGGATCGCTCTCTTCGCCGAGCGCCAGTTGCGCATAGCCGCTCTCGACATCCGACTGCGCCTGTTGCAACGCGAACCAAGTCTGAAAGACCGGCCACTGCCCAGCGACACGCTCGGGCTGCAGGCGCTCGACCAGCTCCGAGAATGGAAAGTCCTGATGCGCCAGGGCTTCGACCACATTTGCGTGAACGTCGCGCAGATAGTCCGAAAACGGCTTTTGCGGCGCGAGCCGGGTTCGCAAGGCGAGCGGATTGACGAAATTGCCGACGACACCCTTGAAGCGCCCCTGGCTGCGTCCGCTGCTTGCCGTGCCGACGATGATGTCTGGCTGGTGAGTATGGCGATAGAGAAGAACCTTATAGGCCGCGAGCAATAGGGAAAATAATGTGACGCCGTTCGCCTGCGCCAGCCCCTCGAGAGCCAACGCCAATCTCGCGTCGAGCCGCATGTTGAAACTCGATCCGAGGTGACGAGGCTCGGAGGATCGGGGATGGTCGACGGGAAACGCCAATACGGGAAGCTCACCTCTCAGCCGATCGCGCCAATAGGCCCAGGCGCACTCACTCGCCTCGCTCCGCATATATCGCCGCTGCCAAGACGCGAAATCCCCGTAGCCGGCAGCGAGAGCCGGCAGATCTGGCCGTCGTCCCGCGCGGCGGGACGCATAGATGATCTGCAGTTCGTTCAAAACGATCAGCAGCGACCATAGGTCCAACGCGATGTGATGTGCGCAAAGCAGCAATGTCGCGCCATCGTCGCCGTGGCGATATAAAGTCGACCTCAGAACCGGACCCGATCCGAGATCGAAAGGCTTTACGGCCTGCAGGCCCATGTCCTGCTGCAATTCGTCGCTCGTCCAGCGCGCCGCGTCGACAACCGAAAAATAGCCTCGGGTCGCTTCGACCGGCAGCGTCGACTGGACGACGTCATCGCCTTCCAGCGCATAGACGCTCCGCAGAACCGGATGCCGTTCGAGCAGATCGGTAAGGGACGCTTCCAGCGCCTCGCTATCCACCGCCCCCTCGATCCGTAGAGCGAGGTGCAAATTATAGGCGACGCTGGATGGCTCCAATTGATGGACCGCCCACATCGCCCGTTGCGTATGAGACAGACCATCGTCGCCGACGGAGTCGCCGGTCTGAGGCGACTCTGCCCCCTTTCGAGACTGCAAGTCGCAGAGCGCTTCGGCCGCCTGCCCGAAGGTCATGTCCGACAATAAGAGCGACAGCGGAGCGTCCATGCCTAGCAGAGCGTCGAGCGCATGTTTGAGCTCGACGGCTCGCAAGGAGTCGAGACCGCTGCGCATGATCTGCGCATCCGCGCTCAAATCGCTTTCTGGAACGCGCAAGAGCCTCGCTGCGGTGGAGATCAGAAAGCGCGCGACCAACGCGACTCTCTGCGCAGGCGCGAGCAGAGACAAGGCGTCGCGCAACAACGCGTCGCTTCCTGGCGCGACAGGCGCGGCGGCATTCTCACGCCGCGCGCCTTGGACCGCTTGCCCCTCGCGCGTCCGCGCCAAAATCTGCAGCTCGCCATCGAGATAATTGCGCCGGCATTCGGCGCGGCGGATCTTGCCGCTCGACGTCTTCGGGACCGAACCCGGCTGAACCAGAACGATCTCCGCGGCCGCGATATCGCATCCGATCGCCAGACATTCGCGAATTTTCCGGAACAGCGGCTGCGCTCCGTTTTCGCGCAGCGCCGGCAATTGCGAGCGCTGCGGCTCGACGACGACGACGAGCGCTTCTTGCTCCTCCATCGTCACGGAGAAGGCGGCGCTGCACCCGGGGCGCGCCTCCTCCACTTCGTCGTCGATCACATTCTCGAAATCTTGCGGATAATAGTTTCGTCCGCCGACGATGATGAGATCCTTCAGCCGCCCCGTGATGAACAGCTCGCCCTTATCCAGGAAGCCGAGATCGCCGGTGCGCATGAAGCGTCGCGTCTGCTCGCCCGAGAGTTGGGCGCGAAATGTGCTTTCGGTCGCCGAGGGACGATTCCAATAGCCTTGCGCCACGCTCGGCCCCGCCACCCAGATCTCGCCGACCGTCCCATCATCGCAAGGACTAGTCGTATGCGGATCGACGATCATGACCTCGTGTCCCGGCCAAACACGCCCGCAGCCGACCACGGAGACGGCATTCTCGGCGGTCGCGTCCTTTATCCGGTTCGCCTCGAGCTCTGTCCGATCCACGCGGCGTAGAGCAGCGGCCGTTCGGCGCGTCGGCGCCGTCACCACCAACGTCGCTTCCGCCAGGCCGTAACAAGGAAAAAAGCTGTCGCGTTGGAAGCCGCATTCGGCGAAGGCGGAGGCGAAGCGATCGAGCGTCGCGGCCCGGACCGGCTCGGCGCCGCTGAAGGCGATCGTCCAGCAGCTCAGATCGAGATCGCGCTTCTCTTCCGCCGTGATCTTGCGGGCGCAGAGATCGTAAGCGAAATTCGGCCCCCCGCTCGTCCGAGCGCGATAGGCGGAAATCGCCCGCAGCCATCGTATCGGCTTTTCGAGAAACGCCATCGGCGACATCAAGACCGCCGTCGCGCCGACATAGAGCGGCTGCAGGATGTTTCCGATCAAGCCCATATCGTGATAGAGCGGCAACCATCCGACGAGCGTCGAGCGCTCGCTGTGCCGAAAGCTCTCCTTGATCAGTGCTTGATTGGCGAGCAGATTGCCGTGACTGACCATCACGCCGCGCGGATCGCCCGTCGAACCGGAGGTATATTGCAGAAATGCGAGACGATCAGGATCGATCGCGATCGGGCGCCAGTCCGCCCCGTCCGATTCGATGCGATCGGTCACGCTCCAGCGATATTTGCCGGCTCCCAATTTTTCTTCGGCTTCGGCGCCGAACCGCTCGTGTAGCGCTAAGGTCGTCATGATCGCCGCCGGCGCCGCATCGGCAAATATCGCTTGCAGCCGCTGGAGATGGCGTCCCGACGGCGGATAGGCGGGAACGGCGGCGACGCCGGCATAGAGACATCCGAAGAACGCCTCGATATAGTCCAGTCCCGGCGGGTACAGGAGCAGCGCCCGCTGACCTTGCGCGCCGATGTCCTGAAGATTTTCCGCGATGGACCTCGCGCGGCGATCGAGTTCGGAGAAGCTCAGGCGAGCGCTTTCTTTCTCTCCGTCGCCGAGAAAAATATAAGCCGTGTCGTCGGGCTGCAAGCCCGCGCGCATACGCAGCAGCGCAACCAGATTGGTTACGTTTTCCAGCGACCACTCGTCCGCATGAACGTGCTCGAATATCGAGGTCATGATCTTCGCATCTCCATGCCCTTTTCGCCAAAGCGCTTATGAACAGCTTTGTTCAAGAGACGTAATTCAGATAGGATCGATAATACGGGAGCAGTCGCTTCGTGGAGACGCCGCTCCACAATCCGAATGCGACGATCATGTTGTAGTAGATGTTCTTTGCCGGCATGCCGCGCAGGAAAGACAGCGCCCCGTGCAGAGCGCTGTCTTTCGTATGCCAGTCCACATTGAACGAGAGAGCGCAATCGAGGCTGCGCACGTGATGGAGCGCGCCCGGCGGCATGTATAGGACGTCGCCGGGTTCGACGACGACTTCCGTCGGATTCGCCCGTCGATAGAACGGATGCCGATCATAATCTGGCTTTTCGACGTCGACCTCGCACCATCGCCAATTATAGGGATAGCAATATTCGATCTGCTCGTGAGGAAGCAGCGTGAACTTCTTTCTGCCCATCACTTGGAAGAACAGATTATGCGTCAGCAGGCAGTCGAAATGCAGCGGCGTCACGCTTCCCGAGGGTCCGAGAAAGAGCTGGGCGAATGTCGGCCACTCCTCGCCGTACCATGACGGAAAGAAATTTGCGGGAAACCCTTCGAGGTCAGCGCCCGCGTCCGGCAATATGCTCGTCAGCGGCACGTCGTGCAGATAGGCGGGTTTTTGTGCCGTCGCCGTGTCCCCTCGCGACTCGTGGGCCTCCAGAGCGTCGACATAATCGCGCAGCAGCGCATGGTTGAGCCGGATGCCCGAAGCCCCCCACTCCTTGAGGACGACGTTCCGCTCACCGGCGCGTCGTCGAAGATACTCCAGATTCCAGAACGAGAACGCGGCGCAGTTTTTCAGTCCGCCCGAGACGACCACCGGCCGTCGCAAACGAACGTAGTTTTCGACGAACTCGTCGGGAAACAACTGGTCCACACGATCAACGCAAAATGCGATCGACATCTTTCCAACCCGTAATCGAGGTACGATTATGCGATCGGCCAGATCATGAGCCGTTCGAGGACAAAGAATTCTGCTTGCGGCGAAGTCGCATTCGCAGGCGGGCGGCGAGTAACCCTGTCAAAGCCCGCGGCACGTCCGCACCCCGCTCAGGCTCTTTCGGTTTCGGCCTCCGCCATCTGCTTACGCAGGCTGAGAGGACGCATGTCGGTCCAGACCTCCTTGATGTAAGCGAGACATTCGGCTTTGCGTCCCGTCTTGCCGACGGCGCGCCAGCCTTTTGGAATGTCCTTGTAGTCCGGCCAGATCGAATATTGTTCTTCGTGATTCACGACGACCGTGTAGATGGCGTTTTCGTCTTCTTCCCAAGCCATGATGAAAGGCCTCCCTAGCATACCGTCTCCGCGGCTCGGACGGCTTCCTGAAAGCGATCGACGATCGCGTCGACGTCCGCCTCGGACGCGATCAGAGGCGGCAGAAACCGCACGACCGCGCCCTGCCTTCCGCCCAATTCCACGATCAATCCGCGGCGCAGACATTCATGCTGAATTTGACGCGCGAGGTTCGGAAACGGCGGCGGCGCGTGGCCGAGAGAGCCGACCGCATCCCTGTCGACGATTTCCACGCCGATCATGAGGCCACGCCCGCGGACGTCTCCGACGCAGCGCGCCTGCGTCGCGACGGAGCGGAGCGCCGCCAGCATATTTCGACCCATTTCCGCGGCATGGCGATCCAAGGCGCGATCGCGAATATGGCGGATCGTCGCCGCGCCGGCGGCAAAGGCGAGCTGGTTGCCGCGAAACGTCCCGGCGTGCGCGCCGGGCTTCCAATCGTCGAGATCGCGATGATACACGATGGCGGACAAGGGAAGTCCGCCGCCGATAGCCTTGGACAATACCAGCACGTCGGGCGTTATGGCCGCATGTTCGAATGCATAGAGGCGCCCTGTGCGTCCGAGACCCGTCTGCACCTCATCCATGATGAGCGGAATGCCGCGACGCTTGGTCATGCTGCGTATTTTACGCAGCCACTCGTCCGGAGCCGGATTGACGCCGCCCTCGCCCTGCACCGCCTCGACGATCATCCCGGCCGGAAGCAAGACGCCGCTGTTGGGATCGTCGAGCATCGTCTCGATATATCGCGCTCCCATATCCGCGCCGGCGTCCCCGCCCAAACCAAAAGGGCAGCGGTAGTCCAAAGGATATGGAAGAAACTGAACCTCCGCCGACAGTCCACTGAGCGCGATCTTTGGAACGCTTTCGCCGCTGACGCTCAAAGCGCCATGGGTCATGCCATGATAGGCGCCATGGAACGCGACGATGCCTCTGCGGCCCGTCGCCGTCTTGACGAGCTTCAACGCCGCCTCGATGGCGTCGGCCCCCGACGGTCCGCAAAATTGTATCTTGAAGTTCTTCGCGAACTCCGGCGGCAGACTTTCGAAGAGGTCGCCGATGAAGCGATCCTTGAGAGGCGTCGGCAGATCGAGCGTCTGAAACGGGATCTCTTCGCTCAATGCGCTCTGAATCGCGTCGACGACGACCGCGTGATTATGACCGAGCGCGAGAGCGCCGGCTCCCGCCAGACAGTCGATATACTCCCTTCCCTCGACGTCTCGAACCCTCACGCCGCGACCAGATTTGAGCGCCAAGGGAAGCCGGCGCGGATAGGTCCGCGCATTCGATTCGATCGCCTCCTGACGATCGAGATAGGCGTTCCCGAAAGTCGGATAGAATGGACGCCACGCCGGTTCGGGGCCAGAACCGACGTCACTCGCGTTCAACGGCTCCGACGACTGCACGACATTGATCTTGCTCTGCGCCGCGATCGCGCCCGCGTCTATGAAATTTCTCTCGGAATGCAGCGATTCTTGCGACATCAGGCAAAGTCCTCTCACGGTGAAGTCGATGGCGACCTCACTTCGTCCGACGCAATCGCGTTCAAATCCGTTCTTACCCTTAGACGTATGGGATCGGCGAAACATGCCAAAAAATTCGCGCCGCCCCGAAAATCGAATCCGTCTTCGGGGAAGCCGATGACGCCCGGCGCGGCGCTCGCTTACTTTTTGCGTCGGCGAGAGATCGCCAACTCATGAGAAATATCGTATCGGGTTTCGCGACGGAGCGCGCATGTCGTGACCTTTGTGGAGAGTCCTAACCAAAGATAGCTTTGAAGGCCGATAGTTTTTTCCGCGAGGGCTTCCAAATTGTCGTGCAGATGGCGGTAGACCCGCCTGCTCAGTGGCGAGCGCGTGGCGGTAATTGCGGAGCAGCAAGAAGTCAGCCCCACCGAGGCTTCGGCCATTCTCGGCATCTCGCGGCCGCTCGTCGTGCTGCGGATGGATCGCGGCGATCTCCCCTTCCGCTATGTCGGCAAACATCGCCGTGCCGCGCTCAAAGACGTGCTGGCGCTGAAGACGAAGCTCGACGTCCAAGGTAGCGCGATGCAAGCGCTTGCCGATGATGGGGAGGACTTGCGCGTTCGCTATGGCGCTTGAGCCCATCATCGCCATCTGCGAGGCCTGCGTTCTCGACCCCTTTCATCAACGGAACATTCTCATCCAGGCTTCGGTGGATGGGCGCGACAAGCAGGGGCGCATTTCTCGGCCTGCGCCTTCGAGCGAGCGCCTTCAGTCGATGCCGTAGACGACAACTTCGCCTCCGCAGTTTCGCTCGCAGGCCTCAGAAGCTCGAGCGCCGGACTTCCGAGAGCGTCGGCGAGGCGACCGACGACATCGACCGTCGCCGAATAGACGCTGCGTTCGATCGAGCTGATATAGGTGCGGTCCAGCTCCGCTCGATGGCCGAGCTCTTCCTGCGACAGGCGCGGGTTTCGACCATGCGACTACGCCGGCGCGCGCCGAGGCGCTCTCCAAATCGACGAAAGACGCTGTTCCAGAAAGCTGTTTCGGCTTGTCATTGCGCGCGCGCCTGACATCATCGTCCTCATTCGAACAAACGTGGACGCCGTCATGCCGCGATCGAGAAGAACAACCGTCGAAAAGCTTCGCATCGTCGCGACGAATGGCAATCGCCCGATCGAAGCACAATCGAAACTCGATCCACGGCTCGTCGATTTGGTTCGTCTGCTCGCACGCGCGGCCGCGCGGGATTTCGTTCGATCCGAACAGGACAATCGAAAACGAGGCCGTCTTCCCGAATAAGGAGGCCGCCGAATGAAAGCCGCGCTCTACGCCCGCTACTCCTCCGACAATCAGCGCGAAGCCTCGATCGAGGACCAGTTGCGGCTTTGCCGTCATTACGCAGACAAGCAAGGCTGGATGATCGTCGACAGCTACACCGATCGCGCCATCTCCGGCGCCTCCTTGTTGCGCCCCGGCATCCAGGAACTGATCCACGACGCTCTGCGCGGAAAATTCGTCGTCGTGCTGGCAGAGGCGATGGATCGCCTGAGCCGCGACCAGGAAGATATCGCTGGACTATTCAAGCGCATGGCCTTCGCCGCGTAGCTCGGCGTGAACCTCGCCGCGCTTCTTTCCGGGCGTCAGCACGATTTCGCCGATGAGCGAGCGTAACGCTTCCGCCGCTTGCCTGCCGTCGTCCGTATCGTCGAGCGCTTCCGTGAAGCGGTCGATGCGAAGCCGATAGACGTTGGCGATGTTGGGATGCACGTCTGGAATATCGGTCGGAGCCTGCGACAAGCGCGCGACGATGTCCGCCTTCTGCCGTTCGAGGTCTTCCATCCGCGCCTTCATGAATGGCTGGTACAAGCCGTCCTCGATCGCCGTCATGATGCCGGCTATCCCCTGTTCGATCTTCTGAAGCGTCCGGCGGTCTCGATTACTTTCCACTGACGCGGCGTCGTTTCCAATGTCTGCGTCACATCCTCGCCGAGCTTGCGCAGGCGCTGGCCGCCACAGCAGGCGCAGCTCGTCGGCGCCTTGATCACGACGCGCTCGCGCGGCAGATGTTCCGGGAATGTATTGCGCTCCGGCCGTTTGCGCGCGAAGCCGGCGACCGCCGTCGTCTTCGCGACTGCCTGTTCCGCGGCGATCTCGTCTTCCGTCGCGCTCGCTTCCAGCTCTTCGAACATGAGCGCCAATTGCTCGAGAAGACGCGCCGACCGCTCCGATTTCTGCCCGTATATCTGGCGCTCCAGCTTGGCGATCTGAAGCTTTTGCGCGGCGATCAGCGCCATGTCTTCCGACGCCTTCGCGCGCGCGACGGCGAGCTCGGCTCTCAGCGCGGCGTTTTCGTCCAACAGGGCTTTGCCGACGGCGTCCATATAGCGAGTGAATCACAAATCTTTCGATTTGTGGCGCCCCAAAATGCGTCCGACCCCAGCTTTTTCGCTCATCCCGCGCTTGCTGGACGCCATGTCGATTGCGGATTTCGCCAATCAATTCCCTCGAGCATATAGGCCATCTGGGCGGCCGAAATCGACACCGCGCCCGCGCTCGCCGAGGGCCAGATGAACTTTCCACGGTCGAGCCGCTTGGCGTATAGCGACAGGCCGAGCCCGTCGTGCCAGAGGATTTTTGCGAGATCGCCGCGGCGCCCGCGGAAAATGTAGAGGTCACCGGCGTGAGGATCGCGTTGCAACTGCTCTTGAACCTGAAGCGCCAGGCCCTGCATGCCGCGTCGCATATCCGTATGGCCGGTGGCGATCCAGACCCGGCAACCCGCAGGCAAGGGAATCATGAGCGCAGCGCCTTCAAGGTCGCAGCGATCACGGAAGACGGCGCCGTGGCGCTGATCTTCACACGCACGTCGTTCAGCTCGACTTCGACGACGCCGGCCGCGGATTCTTGCAGCGGCTGTTCCTGTGACGTCGCCACTCGCGGAGCGGGCTCGATGATCACCGGCGAAAATCCGCACACAGCGGCGCTCGCCTCCCGCTGCGCCGCGCGCCGCCATTTGTAGACGAGGCTCGTGCAAACATCCTCGCGCCGCGCCACATCGGCGACCACCGCGCCCGGCTCGGCGATCGCCGCCAATATCCGCGTCCGGTCTTCGTTTCTCCATCGGCGCCGCCGTTCGCCGCCCGTGATCAATGTCATCCGACCCACGCTGTGCAGCTTGCCTCGCTCATAAAGCCGACTTAGCTGCGCAGCTTCGCTCTATTCCATCGATTTTGAAAAGGCGGCCCACGGCGTAGGGATACTGAAATGCGCTGCTCAACTGTGAAGCGTGCTCCGCTACAACGCAATCACCGCCCCGAGGATCAGATCGGGGCGGTGATTGATTTATGAATGAAGTGGTTGCGGGGACCCGCAACACCCGATTCTTGCGATTAGTTGAAGGCGCGATCCCCAAACTTGCAGCGTAATATATACAAGGCCGGAGTGATAGCTCCGCGCCCTCGGCGGGCCTCGAACTTCATGCGTGACCCAAGAAAACAGCGATGTCCAAAATCGAACAGAATACCGTCAACGGAACCGCACTCGCCGCCTGCGATCATCCGACCACGATGTCGGCGAGGCTATCGAGCGGCAGCGCCACAGGAAGGTCGTTGCCGACAGCCTCCCGGCTGGACATATGTTTGCGAAGCGGGTCGTAGTTGCGCAGACTGCCGAAATCGAACCCCGTCGCGGCCTCGAGATCCCTGATGGCAATCTGGAACGTGCGATAAGCGCCGAGAGTAAAGCCCTCGAGCGATTCCGAACGATTGCGCTTCACCAGAAGATCGCCGATGAGCTGGCCCTGGCTCAATAGATAGGCCGTAGCGTGCAGTTCGTCCCGATCGGCGTCGACCATGACGACGACCTTGAAGAACTCCATTGGAATGCGGGCGTTCTCTTTTTCGAGAAGAGGGTCGTCATCACGATGGACCGGCGCGGTGAACACATTCGCCTTGAAGCCGTGCGTGCGGGCATTGTCGAGAATATAGTTTTCGAGCCCCTGCCAGAGCGCTTTTCCCTGATTGAGAGCCGAGTGTTGCGGCGCCGCATTCGTATAATGGAAAGTGTCGCCATCGGCGACGCGCGCCAGATCCCCCCAATTCGGATCTTCGCGCCGCACCATATGCCCGCGATCGATACTGTCGTCCTGATAAGCGCTTTGGCCGTACTGCGCGTCGATATCGATGCGTCCGTCGAAAAACCATCGATTGCCGCCGCACTTGATGCGAACGGCGCGCTCGCCATCTATATTCGTGGCAGTCATCACCGGGAGTCGCAGCTTTTTCGAGAATAACACGCCGAAATGCATGTAGCGCAATTCGTGTGGACGCTCCTGCGTCGCGTCCGAGGGGCTCGCGAGCCCCGCCGCCAGCTCCTGCGGCAATTTCGGCCACGGCGTTTCGAAGCCGGAGCCGAGGAAGTTGGGATCGAATCCAGGCCGGCTCTGTAAATCCTCCGGCCGATGGCGCCCGTCCGGCGCTTCCAACTTCGCTTCGCGCAGACCGGACGAGACGCACATCAATGTTCCCTTCAACAGAGCCTTGATGGTGGCCACGCTCACCGCGCTGTTTTCGATCCCGTAGACGCCGGCAAAATGCAAGCCGACAGCGGCATTCTGATCGAGGCTGATCAACGGCGAACCGGAATTGCCGCCGAGCGATGTGCAATCGTGCGAAAGAATCGCTCCCTCCACCCGCTCCTCGACCTTTCCGGGCGCAAAGCGCTTCACTTCGTAGAGATCATGGAAATATTCGTCCATGGCTGTGCGATCGTTGCGCGAATCAAAGGCCGGGAAGCCGATCAGCGCCACAATCTCCCCGCCGCTCGCTTCGCGGCCGGCGAGCGGCACTGGCTCCGGCATCGACCACTCCCCCGCTCCTGCTTTTTTGACTTTCAGCAGCGCCATATCCGCGGCGGCGTCCTCGGCGAGATATGCGATGTCCGTCGCCAGGGCCGGCCGCGCCTCCTGTGGCGACGCTCCGCTCTCGCGATTGAAGTCGACACGCACGCCATAGCGCACCCCGGTGATGGGCGAACGCATAAACACCGACCGGCCGTCCGCGAGCCGGCGCGCGACGATCTGCGCCACATGACGATTGGTGAGGACGAGATGGCCGTCCGGCCTTTCGTCCACTACCCAGCCCGTGCCGCCCCAGGCTTGCGTCGCATTGACGAATTCGACGCGCCCCACCGCTGCTGTAAATACTTGCGTGGCAGCGATTTTCTCGCCGATATCCGGCGGAAAGTCGTCGAGCGGCTCCTGTCTCACCTCATTGTGCAGGACGAGCAATGGAGGACGCCCGACGCGCCGCACGATCGCTTCCAGCCCCATCATCGAACCGAGCGTCGCACTGGCGCTTTCGAGCCCCTTTCGCCTGCCGGAAAGACGCTCGACCGCCCCCTCGCGGTTTATCCCGAACTTTGCGACATCCACGCGCCCTCGCGAAATCGCCTCGATCGCCGCTTCGACCATTTTGGGGGAACGCGACCGAATCGCCTCGAGACGAGCCGCGCTTTGCTCATAGCTCATAATCTTTCCTCCCGTCGCCGGTTCATGACTGAAGCTGCGGCCTCATGCTCGAGAGTCCCGAATATCCTTCAGCAGCTGAATGTACGCGCCGATGTGGTGATCTTTGAAGAAAGGCATCGCGCCTTCAAGGAAGACCCCTTCCATTCCCGCCGACTCGCCGGCGCCGAGGGCGACTTGAAGCCGCGCAAATTCGAAATTGCTCAGCGACGAAGGTCCGACGTCCGAAATTTCGACGCGCTCGGGAGTCGCGGTTTCGAGCGTCGCCGGCATGGTCACGCCGATGATTTCCTGCAACGTCTCGCTCCTGCCGAATGTACTCGGAGGGACCACAGGTCGTTCGAGTTGCGCCGCTCCATCGTCTTCCGCCACAGCCTCCAACGCTCCCGGACGGATTATGCGCTTGACGACGCCGCAGTGGCTGTAGAGCGGCGGAACGCGCGGAACGACGTCGTTCTGATTGACGACATGCCATAAACTTCTCGACAATTCAGCGTCAAACCGGGAGGCGAAATCGGCGAGGCCGACGGCGGGCTGACCATAAGTAAGAACCAACGGCGCGCAAATATTCTTCACTCGCAGACGAGCCGCGGCGAGAACAGCGAGAGCTCCACCGAGACTGTGGCCGGCTATCCATATATGTCTTCCGGCTTTCCCGGCGCTCTCGTCAAAGGGGCGCAGGTCGCGCGCCACGGCGTCCACGCCCCTGGAAAAGCCGAGATGAACCCATCCCCATTCATGCGGCGCCGGCAAGGCCTGAAAATCACGCAACCATTGACCGATGTTGTTGGTTCCACGAAAAACCAGCAGCGCGGAGTCGTTCGCGCCACACCAATAGCCTTGCACATTCCCGCGATCGAACAGCTCGATTTGCGAAAAACCATTTTCTTTCGCAAAAGCTCGCGCCCCCGCCTCCGAATAGGCCGCGGCCGACGCCTCGGCGAGAAACACAGCCGTATCGAGATCGAAGCCAGATCGCTTCAGCACAGCGGCGCCTGCCGTCCGATTCTCCCGTCGCTTCGTGACCCGCGACGCCTCGCTTCGCCTCGCGGCGCGAACGTAAGCGCTCATGCGACCATTCTCCCGAGACCGGCGCCGTTCGGCGCGCCAAGCGTTGCGGCGGCACTGCTATAATCACCCGATCGCCTCGGCCGCCCCTGGCAGACGCTCCAAAGGCTGGCGTTTCGAATTTCACGACACAGATAGGACGGCGACGCGTTCACGCATCCCGCGGTGACGACGATTATAGGCGCTGGCATTTTGCAATGAGCTCGCTTCGTTCCGCTTCCGAGTGGGCAACGAAACCGACGCTGGAACGAATGGGCCCGGCCGGGCGCCAAGGACGATCGAGCCGTGGTCTTGACCGCTGCGCTCAAAGCATTCGGGAGTTCACCGCATGATGCCCGGCGTTCAATTCGGCGAATTTCAGAACGCGCTCGTCGATGCCTTCGACGAGGCCGATCTGGCGATGATGCTGAGAGTCCGCCTGAACCAGCGCTTGGACGCGATCGTCAAGCCCGGTCCGCTCCGATACATCGTCTTCCAATTGTTGGAATGGGCCGACTGCAGAGGCGAGATCATCGCCGCCGATCTCGCGCGCGCCGCCTATCTCGAACGCCCGCTCAACGAAAAAATCCGCCGCATCTACGAAAAGTTCGGAATGGCGCCGCCGATGACGCTGCAGGAATCGGGCATCGCAATTCCGGACGGACCGCGGCATGTCACCGCGAACGGGCTAGAGGCAATCATGTCCCCGCGTCTGCGCTCCGTCGACATCGACATATGGCGGGAGAAAATCGCGAAGATCGAGGCCCAGGTGTGCCGTGTCGAGCTCGACGGCAATCCGGTCGACACCGGCTTCCTGGTCGGACCGGCTCTCGTATTGACGAATTATCACGTATTGGAGGCCGCGATCACGGGACATTCGCCAGCGGCGCGATTCGCTTACCGCTTCGATTACAAGACGCTCGCCGACGGCTCCAGATCCGAGGGCGTTGTCGTTCGCTTGCACGACGACGCCTGGTGCGTGGATGCGAGCCGCTACAGCCAGGCCGAAGCCGACGACCGACCAGATATTCGGTTACCGACTGCGGACGAGCTCGATTTCGCTCTGGCGCGGCTTTCTCGACCTATCGGCGACGAACCCGTCGATCGAAGCGCAGGCTCAGGAGCTCCGCAGCGCGGGTGGATCACAGTGTCGGAGACGCCGTCTCCACTCGAAAAGGACATGCCGTTGATGATCGTCCAGCATCCCGACGGCGGCCCGCTGAAGCTCGCCCTCGACACGCGCGCGATCATCGGCGTGAATGCGAATGGAACGCGTGTCCGATACGCCACCAATACGGAACACGGTTCGTCGGGGTCTCCCTGCTTCGACATGGATTGGACCTTGGTCGCGCTCCATCATATGGGCGACCCGGCCATCAGTTGGCGAGGGGCGTCGGCGACAGCCGACGCCACACACGGAACGAACAAGCGAACGCATCGCCGTGTTCTCGAGACGCACGAGGTCCTTGACGTCGCCAGAGGGACGATCGTTGGATCAACGAGAGGCTAGGTTTCGGCCGTGCCTACGCAACGGTGGAGGAGTTGGTGTGATGATGCCGGGCATAGATTTTGGCGAGTTTCAGCAGGCCCTTGCCGGTGCATTTAAAGAATATGAACTGGAAATGATGGTCAAGGTTCGTTTGAATGAAAATTTGCACGCGATCGTTGGCCCTGGGCCGACTAACTGGGTCATATTTCAGCTTCTCCAATGGGCCGACGAAAGAGGCGCGCCCGTCGTGGTTGACCTCGCCCGGGCTGCGTATCTCGAACGGCCGCGGAGTCCCGATATCCAGCGCATCTACGAGAAATTCGGGATGGCGCCGGCGGTTTTGGTTCAGGAAGCTGGCGCGTCCGTCGCGGGGGCTCCCAGGCACGCAACCGCAAGCGGGCTCGAAGCGATCGTGTCTCCCCGTCTGAGGGCTGTGGACATGGGCGTGTGGCGGGACAGACTGGCCCGGGTCGAAGGGCAAGTGTGCCGCATCGAATTCGACGGAAATGCGAGGGGGACCGGCTTCCTTGTCGGGCCGGATCTCATTTTGACGAACTATCATGTGTTGGAGGAGACAATCGAGGGAAAACGATCCGCAACGCAAATCGTCTGCCGCTTCGACTACAAGATCCTCGCCGACGGTACCCAGTCAAAAGGCGTGGAGGCGCATTTGCTCGACTCCGATTGGTGTGTCGACTCGAGCCGGTACAGCCAAGCCGACGGCCGCGACCAGCCAGATTTGAAACCGCCCTCGGCTGACGAACTCGATTACGCGCTTGCGCGCCTCGCTCGGCCGGTTGGCAGCGAGCCAATCGATAAAAGTGCCGGCTCAGGAGCGCCGCGGCGGGGCTGGATTGAACTTCCAGAAACCCAGCCGCCGCTCGAGAAGGACATGCCGCTGCTGATTGCCCAGCATCCGGAAGGCACTCCGCTGAAACTAGCGCTCGACACTCGAGGTATTATCGGGGTTAACGAGAACGGTACCCGGGTTCGCTATGCAACGAACACCGATCATGGCTCTTCTGGATCCCCTTGCTTCAATATGGATTGGGTGTTGGTTGCTCTGCATCACGTGGGCGATCCGGCTTGGGGAGAGCCGAAATACAATCAAGGCATTCCGATTGGCCTCATTCGCAAGCGTCTTGCAAATAAAGTTGAATTCCAGGCGCCGTAACGACTTCTATCTCGTCTGCGCCGACAAGGATGGGTCACCGCTATGCCAACTGCGGATATCATCAGCGCCCAAAAACTCAGCGGTGAAGCTTTCGGCAAATTGCGAGACGCTATTGGCCAAGCCTTCGGCATGCCGCACGATCTCGAAATGCATGTCAAAATTGCCATGGGCATAAAGCTTTACAAGGAGGTAACCAATGACAGGGAGAAGTTGGATTACCAGATCTACCAGCTGCTCGAGTTCGTTGAAAGTCGCGGCCTCACAACTAAGCTCTTGCGCTCCATACTGGAGAAGAGGTCGGGGGCTCCCGTTTGCGACACGATTCGCAAATACTGGCCACAAGCGCTCGAAGAAACGCCGTCATCCGCAGACGATGTTCGGGTCGTAGCGGCTAGCATCGAGAAGACGGCAGCTCGACCAGACCCCGCCGCTCGCAGCGTGGTCATCGCCTCTCGCGAAAAGCTTGATAAACTTAAAAGCGATATTGATGATCTCTTCAATTATAAAGTGCTGCACGACTGTCTGCATAAGATTCAGCTGAGACATTATCCGATTATCGCCGAAAAGGTGAAACAGTTCCGTAGTGACCCTCTCGCAGCGGCGGAGCTTGCAGGAGAGATCATCCTCGAGGTTACAGATGTGTGCAGTGACGCCCGCAAGGCAGCGGAATCGTTACCTGAAATGGCAGCGCTGCAAGCGCAAGAGACACGGTGGGTTGCGAGGCTAGAATCTGCCACCACCGAATTGGAAAAAGCCGCCAATGATTTGGATAAATACCATGCGGTTCATGCAGTTCGGTTATTCGAGCGTGTGATCCGTGATGAACCGGCTCGCATCAACGGGTATCTTACCGATATCGCCAATAAGCTTCCGCTCAAGGAGCTCAAGAAAGTCATTACTAGTGATGCTCTAAATTCGTTGCAGGCTATCGGCCCTCGACTAAAGGGGCGCGTAGCCGAGCACAAGGAGTGGCAAGAAATAGAGCCCGACTTCTGGGCGGCCAAAGATTGCCTCGAGCGGAAGTCCCCCGAATCCATCGAAGAATTCACTGGATTGTGGTGGCCCAATATCAAGTCACGCGTCCTGTCGCTTGCGCGCGTGGACCCGAATGCAAAGTGGGTAAAGGCTACCGAGGTGCAAGCCGCCTTGATCGAGAGGGCTTTGGCTGGGCGGCTTGATTCGCCAATGGCAGAGTCACAAAATGTCGAAGACGTAGGCCAATATTTCGAGGCTTTCCGCGAGACGGCGCTGTACCATTTCTTTCAGGTTAACCGAGACCTCAAAAATCTGTTCCAACAAATTCTCAAACTCCGCGATCCATTGGGAGCTCTGTTAAAAGGTGTGCCCTATGCCGACTGAACAGCGAACCGCCGCCGAAGAATCTGGGCCATTTGAGTCGCTACTCGAGTTACGAGCCCAGCATCTGGAAATGACGCGAACGATTCATCGTAATGGTTGCGATGAGGATGTGGTCGACCGAATTCGCCAATTCATCGATCGAGCAAAAGCGATAGGGACGCGGCTCGATTCGTCAGCGGATCGCGATGCCGCGCAAAACATCATTACGTACTGGGCTTCCTATCTGTTCACCGCCGGCGACCGCGAGGCTCTCTCGGCAGCTCTCCCGGTTCTCGATCCCTTCGATCCGGCGAACGCTCCCGATCTGGACAAGGCAGCGTGCCCCTATAAGGCGCTAAGCGCCTTCGGTGAAGAGGATGCCGGAGGCTTTTTCGGGCGCGGGGATGCGGTCAAGACGCTTCTCGACAGGCTGCGCGAACAGCCGGTCGTGCTTGTCATCGGCCCAATGGGCAGCGGCAAGACATCGCTCGTTACAGCGGGAGTCATTCCCACCCTCAAATTGCGCATGACGGGCAAAGACGAGAACCCGGTATTTATAGTTCTTCTTCCCGGAACCGACCCCTTCGACGCGCTGCTCCGGCATCTCCATGAGGCTACCGCAGGCTCTGGATTGCCTGAACGCGGCGCCTGGATTTCCGAGCAAAAAAAGAAACTTGAGCGCTCTCCGCAATATCTTCGGACCTTACTCAATAACACCTTTCCCGGCCGGCCGGTGTTCATCGTCATCGACCGCTTCGAGGAAGTCTTTACCCTTTGCTCCGACCCACAGATAAGAGAGAAGTTCGCCGAGGCGCTGAACAGCGTTTGTCCCAGCGCTCAGACGCCAAACCGTGCGATTCTGATCATCGGTGAGAGCTACCAAAAGCAGGCGCTCAACCTTGCCGCGCTCAAGCCGCTCGACAAGAACCTAGCGGCGCGTTTCATGGTTCCTCCTCTCACCTATGCCGAAGCGCTCAGCATCATCGAGAGCCCGGCAGTGACCGTCGGGCTCAAGTTCGACGAAGGAATTGTCGAAGACCTCGCCAAAGATGTGGAGGGCCAAGCCGGCGCGCTGCCCGCGCTGCAGTTCACCCTGGGCAAACTTTGGAACGAACGCGAGCGCAATCGCATCACCTGGGAGGCCTACCACAAGGTCGGCACGCCGCGCGAAGCTCTGCAGCGGACCGCCGAAGCCGTTTTCGAGAACCTGTCTCCCGAAGAGCAGGACGCCGCCAGGAAATTGTTCCTGCGGCTCGTGGATCCGACAGTCGCAGGTTATTTCATTCGCCGCAATGCGCGGCGGGACGCTCTGTCACAGCTAGACTCGACGGGCGCCATGGCGCCCGTTCTGGAGAAATACGTGGAAGCCGGATTGATCCGACGCAGGCCGGGCGCCAATTGGGATGATGACTACTTCGATGTGCCACATGAAGCGCTGATCAATTACTGGCCGCGGTTGGCTGACTGGCTGCAAAAATGGCGGGAACACTCCGAGACGGAACACAGGCTCGTCGAGACGGCGCGGCTCTGGCAGAAATCGGCCTACGAAAAGGGATACCTTCTTTCCGGCGATGCGCTCAAAGAAGCAGAGGCTTATCGAGAAGCCGCGCCGGAATTGGCGGAACTTATTGCCGCGAGCAGGGAAGCCGAGGATCGGCGACGCAATTCTCGGAACTTGAAGTGTTTGCTAGCTGCTTTGTTGCTGTTGCTGCTGGTCGTCGTTTGGCGGTGGAACAAAGCCGAAGAGCAGCATAAAATTGCCGATGCCGAGGCCAAAGCATCACTTGATACACTTTCTCAAATGCTTAAGAGCATTCACGATCAGCGCTTACACGGCGCCATTACGACAACTGCCGCGAAAGGCCTCCTTAAGCCATCTAAGGAAATCTTCGCCTCCGTTGAGCAACGCCCCGGGCTCGCCGCGGCTAGAGTACTGGCCCTGATCAATTTGGTGGACGTTTATTTTGACGCGGGAAACTATCCAAAAGCGCTTGAAATGGCCAAGCAAGCCAAGGAGATATCCGAGCAGAACCTCAATGAAAACCGCGGCAATGACGCCTGGCAAAAAAATCTGTACGAGAGCGCGTTTCGACTAGGAGACTCCATAGAAAAAGTAGAGCACGACCGGGATAGAGCCCTGGAGGAGTATCGTCTCGCGCTTCAGTTGGCAAAGCAATTGGCGCCAAATGATCGGACGAGCGAATGGCAGCGAAATATTGCATTCATCAAGAATAAAATTGGAGACATTTTTAAGCTGCTCACCCCCCCAAACTGGCGGGAAGCGCAGGACCACTATGAGGCGGCGCTTGGAGTTGGGAAACAGCTCGTGGCCAAGGACCCGGCGGATCCGAAAAACGAGAAGACGGTCGGTGACGCCCGAACGCGTTTAGGCGAGCTTTTTGCTGATCAAGAACGTTGGAAAGACGCCCACGAGCAATATCAAATCGCGCTCTCAATCCGGAAACGCCTGGCCGAACAATCCCCCGATGACGACGTTTACCAGAGCAACCTCTCAACCTTGTACGGTCGCATGGGCAACGCATATGAGGGCGAGGGCAAATATGAGGATGCGCGACAGCAATACGAGAAGGCAATAGAGATCGACGATCGCCTAGCCCACAAGGATCCCGGCAACACCGAACGGCAAACGACGCTTGCCGGTGTTCGCGAGGAGCTCGGAAATGTGCTTGCGACGGAACGTCGGTTCGACGAGGCGCTCAAGGAGCTCAATCCCGCCTTGAATATCCGGATTGAGCTCGCACAAACGTTCTCTGATAACCGAGATTGTCAGCGCGATGTTGCGAGCGCTTATGAACAGGTGGGAGACGCATTAAAGGCTCGCGGTGAATCACAGAAGTCTAAAGACGACATGCAAGAAGCTCGTGAAATGTATAAAAAGGGCGCGGCTGGCCTGGAGGCATTCATGATCAGGAATCCGGGCTCTGGGCTGGAGAGCGTTCGCGACAATCTGCAAAAGAAGGCGCAAGATCTGATGAAGAAAGTTCAGCCGCCTCACATTACTGCGCCTAAACGCGATGCGACTGCGCCAAAGACGCATCCGCTTCCAAAGATGCCCCAAAAGCCGATTGCGCCACCTTACCGCCGACGAGGCCAAAAATAACTGTTATTCGGCGTGCAAGTTTCTTATGACCTTTTTCAAGCGCAATCTGCGTGCGCGATCCACCTCCGTCTCGTCATATCGGAATGCATGACCCACTTCGACGGAACACGCAGCTCTTATAGGAATCTACGGCGCAGTTCCGCCAAAAGCTCTGATCTCCAACGCTTGATGCGTGAGGATCATCTGCGCCGAAAGGCTTGGGAAAGTGGTGGTCGACACCGGCGACAGCTTGTTCACGGCGTTGCTTCCTTTCGGCCACGCAACCTTCGTGACATGTCCTTTGCCTTCGGACGGCGGTCCGATCGTCATCAACAGCTGACTCGTATCCGTCCTCGCGACATCAAACAAAGACTGCGCTTTTGGGCTCTTGATGGCGGCTACGCGCACGAGGCTCCACGCGGGAGTGGCGTTGGCGTCAAATGTAATGGTGAATTGCACTTGATGCGTGATGGTCGAGATCGGATTTCCCAAAAGGACTTTCCTGAAATCCGTCCGGCGACATCGCTCGCTCTGTTCTTCCGGTCCGCTGAATGTCGACAGAAGGCTATTCTGCTGCGCGTCGACAGGCGTCCCCAAAAACGCGCACTTTTTTACCGGTTCGAGCACGTCGTCCAGCCAATCCGATAGTTTGAGATCACCCTGGATCGTGATGCCGCCGATCGAATAGCAAGGTTCGCCGCTTGGCGTTTCCACGATCTCTCGCCGCTCGTTTAGGAACATGTCGAAGGGATAGGCGAATTGAACCAAGTCCTCTCGGGACGGGCTATAGCTCACACCGCCGCCAACCCCGAAATTATAGGATTGCGGAACAGTGCGTCTCGTGCCGTCCGCCAGCCAGACATGCGCGTCGAGCCAATTTGGGGTCACGAATGTCACGCCTGGGTTGAAGGAAACCGTGTCATGGATTTCCAGCCTAAGGTCGATGAGAGCATTCCATGTCTCTAGCCATTCTAGCTTACGCATTCCCCATTCGCCCGCTTTATCGCGTTCGATCTGGTCTCTGACAGCCCTGGTGATTTCGCACTGCACGCCGCGGGTCACGTCATATAAGATTCGCTTTTTGCTTTGGTGTCCCAGGAGGGGCACGGCTTCCGGCACGTAGCAGCCCGACAGGCCGGCGCCGGCCAAGCAGATTGCGAGGACAAGAGAAACAAAACGCCGGAAGGTGGAAGATTGGTCGGGGGACATGCATTTTCTCCGGCAAGGACTTTTCGTGAATGTGAGATTGAAATTTGCGATCCGCACGGACATCGCGCGCGTTCGAGATGATAGCTGCGTCTGAGGCGCCTCGATGTGGGGACCACATGACTTGAACGCTTTTCCACTGCTATTCCATCGCGCGCGCCGAAACCTTCTCATGCTTCGTACGGGCAACGCCGGATTGACAGCCAGCGTTTTGTAAATGAATTGGGAATAGCTAACGCCCAAAGACAAGTCTGCGGAGTGCCGCGCGCCAAACTGAACCGAGCCGGGTTCGTCGGAGGCTCGGCGCTTTGAGTCAGGCGGTGATCGCCGTCTGCTCCTGTTGGTCCCACCAACGTTGTTCGGCCTCGGCCGGCGGGATGCGGCCCATCCACGACATCAGGTCACTGAAAGGTGGGATCTAGCAGTAAGCGAGCGCATCCGATTAGCGAGCGAGCGCGCTCACCGTCCACGCGTCGCAGGTAATCCCAAGCACTTATACCAATCCTCACTGATCAAAACCCATGCGCCCAGCCGCGTAGCCCGATGGACATGATGCGCCAAGGCTGCTCGATGAGCCTGTTCCAGGCGGCGCAACAATGATCGACGATATCGTCATAGGATTTGAAAACGCGGTTGGACAGCCAGTTCTCGCGCAGAAATTGCCAGACGTTTTCGGCCGGATTCAGCTCCGGACATTTCGCCGGCAACGGAACAAGCGTGATGTTGGACGGCACGACCAGCTTGTCGGTCATGTGCCAGCCGGCGCGGTCGATGACGAGAGCGGCGTGAGCGCCTGGCGCGACAGCTTTGCTGATTTCGACGAGGAGCAGATTCATCGCATAGGTGTTGCAGGCGGGGAGAACCAGCGCTGCGTGCCGCGCGACAATCAAGGTGAGAGTCCAGCGTCAATCAGGATGAGAATCGCGG
>NZ_JAHLJF010000001.1:3944033-3985848 GCF_018887255.1 Methylosinus sp. KRF6
GTATCAACCGCCGGGACTCAACTCGCCGCTGGATGAAACTTCGGGGGCACGTCAACCTGACACACGACCGATAGAAGCGCCGAGCCCGAGTAGTCGCCGAGAAAATCACCTTGCAAAAGCGGGGGACTCTCAACGCGATACTTCGGAACGTTGAACGTCCACGAACGCATTTTTCCGTCGATAGACGCCATCCAGCAGTCCCTGCCGGACAATCCCAACGTCCGCATGTTCGATCGAATTGGCCTCCACGATGACGTCCTTCACGCTTGCGAAATCGGTCGAACGACCGTTGATTTCGATATGGGCGTTTCCTTCCAGGCGATTGCCTCGAATGATCACGCCTCTTATCAAAGGAGTTCGATTGTGCCGCCACGGCGCCACGAATGCGCCGAGGATCGAATCGCCGGCTTCCGTCGCCGCATTGGAACCGCCGCGGTACACATTGCCGTCCAGTATTCGGTTATCGAGAAACTGAGTGCCCCAGCTCGCTTGCACATGATGGTACCAGAGAGCCCAATCGACAAACCCACCCGAGCGCTCGGAAACGTTTCCGACCACATAGCTTTCGAGCGCGGTTCCATATAGCTGCACCGCTATGCCGACGTCGGAAAAATAATTGTCGACATAGAGGTGATGGGTGCGAGCCGGGACGATCGTGACGATGGAGCTGACGTCCGGCTCAATCTGCAGCGGTTTGTCGAGCGTAATCCGTTCTCCATCGCGGGCTTCCACTGTCGCGAACTGGCCCGCGCCGCGTCCACCGAGCACAAAAAGCGTTGCGCCGGCCCAACTCGGGGAGTCGGCAAAGGAAATCGACCCGGGAATCGCAGCGGCGGTCGACGGTGACGCGATCGCAATCGCTCCATCACCGATCGGCGCGACGGCCCCGTAATAGAATCCACCGGGACCGTCGGTGGTGACCGCCTCCCGATCCCAACCATACATTCGTTCGAATGTATTCGCATAAAATAGAACATTGCTCGACGCTAAAGACGTTCGAATCGGAGAGACGCCGCCGCCGCTGGCGGTGACGTCGACTCCGGAGATGACATTGCCCTCGAAGATGACGCCATCTCCGCCATGGACCGCGTACCAGCCGCCGCGGCCATTATAGAATTTGTTGCGGGCGATATATGCGTTACGCGGCGCGAGCAATTCGAAAGCCCGTGACGAGCCGTAGAGGTCCGAGTCCGTGACCTCGATGTCCGCGCCGCACAACCGCAATGTATCGGCTCCCGTGCCGGTCGCCTGGTAGAGCGACTGCTGCAGTCGATTTGCGTCGGCCGCCGAAATATGTCCCCGATAAGCCGAAGCGCGAATGGTCACGCGATGCAGCCGCACCCTGCCGCCGTTTTTCGGCTGGGGCGCGCATCCGCCGTCGACGACGTGGCGATGGTTCGAGGCGTAGAGCGTCACGTCCTCGAGGCCGAAGTCGCCACCGCCTTCGACGAGCGCTGGAGGCGGCGCCGCGAAATCCGTCCATATCAAGGCGACCAGGTCGCGGCGTTCGCCGCGCAGGATGACGCCGGCGGGAATGTGCAGCGCATCGGACAATCGGTAGCGGCCGCGCGGCAGACGCACCTCGCCGCCGCTCTTGCCGGCTTCACTGAGCGCATGCGTGATCGCAGCGGTATCGTCGACGAGTCCGTCGCCCTGCGCGCCGAAGGATTTGGCGTCGATCGAAACGGCGGGGCGGGTCGGCGATCTACATATCTCGAACGTGCCGGCGTCGACCGCGCCGAAGGCGTCGCCCTGCCCATTTTGTAGTCGCAGTCGATATATGCCGACGCCGAGCGAGGTCGGCAGGGGGAATGAGGCGTCCCACATCGTATGACGCTGCGGACGCAGAGCGGCGACGATCGCGCCGTCGGAGGTCGATAGCGAAAGCGTCGCGTTTTCATTTCGAGCGATGTTGCGGCCCAATATGCGCAAGACGCCGCCCGGCGTCGCGCACGACCCCCGATCGCCGTGACTCCAGAACACCGCCGGCGCATTCAAAACGCCGCTCACCGAGCCGTCGCGCGTCGCGAGCGTGTATCGATACACTCCGCTCGCGACCTGGGTCGGGATGGTGAATTTCACCGACGTCGACGATGGCTGCACCGGATCGACGCGGATCGGCGGCGGCGACGCATCCGCGTCGTCTCGAACCCGCTGCACGAAAATACTGTCGATCTCTTCGAGACCGGCGCCGGTGACGAGGACCGTTTCGTCTGGACCAACGGGGTCGCTCGCATAAAATATGCTCGGCGCCGCGGCGCAGACGCCCACGAGCCCCACCCATCCGAGCAATGCCGAAATCGAGCCGGCAATGGCGTCACCGATATGCATCGTGAGCTCCTTGTCCCGACGTCCGACGACGCGTGGCCAATTCGATTCGCATCGGGAAAAAACAGCGAGCGTGATCTATTCCGCTAGAACCGCCAAACGGGTAAGGCGGGCCAACTCTTTGCGAGCAATGTGCGGATCGAGATCGCGCGGAATCTGACGCTCGAGTTCGATCAATTTCACGCCGACCAGAAAACGATACCAGAATCCTTGCAAGAAATGATAGACGAGGCCCTCGACGCCGTCTAGGAAGCCGAGCTGCGCTGTGTATCGATATAAAAAATACAGCGTCGGTCCGATCGGGAAAGGCAGATTGTCGTAGAATGATCGCTTTACGATGCGTTTGCGTCCCGCTTGCCCCGCGAGACCGTCGCTCGCGTCGTCGTCGAATCCAGCTAGGCTGCGGCGGCGCGCGAACGCCTTGGTTGCTTCGCGGGTCGCATAATGATTGTGCTTGTCGATGAAGAACGAAATGTCTTGCAAATTGTGATCGCGGAATCCGCCCACGAAATTCATCGTTCGGCCGCCCCAAACGACAATGTGTTCATCCATCCAGCTCTGTTCGACTCGCCCGAACCCGCGTCGCCAGAGACGCAGCAGGTGAAGCGGATAACGTCCGCCGTGCGCGATCCAGCGACCGAGAAAAATGTGCTTGCGGTTGAGGTGAACGCCGACAATGTCTTTCGCCAGCTTCGGAAGGTCTTCGCGAATTTCGCGGGCCAGATCGTCCTCGACGACCTCGTCGGCGTCGATTCGCAGCAGCCACGTCGCATTGGTCGCGATATGATCGAGCGCCCATTGGAACTGGATCGCCTGGTTGACAAACGGGTTCTGCAGCACTGTCGCGCCGTGGCGACGCGCGATTTCGACGGTATCGTCGGTCGAAAACGAATCGATCACGAAGATCTCGCCGCAAAATGTTCGGATCGACTCCAGACAGCGAGCGATATGAATCTCCTCATTATAGGTCAGCACGATCGTCGCGAGACTCGGCGCATCCAAAGCGGGTTTCGACGATGCGGTCACGAGCGCGCTCCACGATCTTTTGCGAGTTCGACGAAATCGGCCATGAACAAATCCGCGACTCGGTCGGCGTCGAAGTTTTGCGACGTATGGATGGCCGCGGCGCCGAGAGCGTCACGCAGCTCGGGAGATTTCATGAGCAATTCGAGCGCCTGAGCCAGGGCCGTTTCACCATTGCTCCGGTGATCGAATACAAATGCGTTGTCGCCATTCGCCGCGAAGTCGTCAAAGCAGGCGAGAGAGGAAACCACGACCGCGCAGCCGCACGCCATCGCCTCGAGCGGCGCCATGCCGAACGATTCGCCTTGCTCGGCGACGGACGGATAGACGAAGATGTCCGCGGCGCGCAGCCTCGAGGCGAGTGCGGCTTCATCGAAAATCGCCGGCTCGAAAGTGACTCGTCCTCCCGCGCGGCGACCGAGCGTTTCGAGTTCGGCGAGAAATCCGGCTCCATCGCCGCCCTCCGCGACAGCGCTCGGCCCCAATAGCGTCAATCGCCAATCTCCATGGTCGCGAATCTTCGAGAACGCGCGGATCAGCAGATCCAGCCCCTTTTCGCGAGCGATCCTGCCTGCATAGAGAATCTCTTTCCGCCGCGACCCACGCGACGGCTCGCGCAATTGCGTGAAGGTCGCAGACAGCGCGTTAGGAATGACCTCGACCCGCTCGGCAATTATCGGCGATTGGCGCAGCATCGCATCCGCGACTGCGCGAGACACCGCCTGCAAGCGGTCCGCCCGCCTGTAGAACCGCATTTGGCCTTTTGGAAAGCGCGCGACGCTGACGTAAATCTTGCCCGCGCGACCACGCGGAATGATAAGCGGAAGAGAGACGCTGTTGGTGATGGTCACGTCGGACGCCGGCAATACGGCGCAGACCCGTGCGGCGTAAACGACGTCGAACAGGCGATAGAGGAGCCTTGATCTCGGCGCGTCAATCGATGGCACGCGCAAATAACGGACGCCGTCGCGCGTCTCCTCGCGGGGCAGCTCGCCGAACTGGCGTGAGATCAAGGTTACGTCATGGCCTTTTCGGGCGAATGCGACGCATAAATTCTGCCAGATCCGTTCGACCGCGCCGCCCCGGAGAGGCGGAACGGGCAGATAAGGACCGATCACGCAGGATATCCGCATTCAAAGCGTCTCCGACGCTGTCGTGGACGGAGAGGGTCGCCAGATACGTGGCTTGATCGGCGCTGCGGGATTGCCGCGATAGACGGTCCAAGTCTTCGTATCCGTGAAGGCGCAGGCGCGGGCGCCGAGCACGCAGCCATCGGCGATCGTGACGTTGGGTCCGACGAAAGCTTCCGCTGCGATCCAAACATCGTCGCCGATGACAATCGGTCGTGCGACGAGTTGAAAATGGCGGTCCCGGAAGTCGTGTGCGCCGGCGCAGAGAAAGGCCCGCTGCGACACGACCGTGCGGGCGCCTATGGTGATCGGCGCCATATTATAGCAGTCGACGTCCGGTCCGAGCGTCGACCAGGGACCCAGTTCGAGATGGGCGGGAAGCCAGATGCGCGCGGACGCCGCGACGGCGGCCTCAGGAGAAACTCGGGCGCCGAAGAGGTTGAGCAGAAACACGCGCCAAGGGCTCATCACGCCCGGCGTCCAACGCGCGAACAGCGTCCATACGATGATCCACAGCAGTCGCAGCAAGCGATTCGATAATGAAAAGCTCGCGCCGCGGCCGAAATTCGCCGAATCGTCGGCTCGAAGAATTGTCGCTTTCACGTCAGGCAGCCTTCGTGTCGCGGCGCCGCGCGACGATGCCCAGCAAGATCAGCGAAGCGATGAACGCGTATTTGCGCGAAGGGTATTTTATCGGCAATTTGTCGACGCGCCATGCGCGCCCGAGATATGCCTCTAGGTCGGCTCCCGAAACCATATGCACCGCGTCGAAGTCGCGTCGCCACGCGGCATGGAACACCGCAGGATCGACGACGACGTGGAATTTTGGACGGCCTGTCAGGCGCGTGACCAAGGCGGAGCAGACGAGAGCAAAATTCACGATCAACTGCCGCAGGCGGCTCAAGTGGCGAATGGCGGGCGGAATATAGAGTGGGGATGTATATTTCGGACAAACGATGATGAGCCGCCCGTCGGCGCGTAGCATGGAACGCATGATGCCGAGGCACTCCGCAGGGCGCGTCATATGCTCATAGGCGAAAAACGAGACGACGATATCGAACGGTTCATCGAGTTTCAGTTCCGTCAGAGCGCCGACCATGAGAGGAATTTGCCTCTCCCGATAGAATGTCGCGTTGGTCGGGTTGATGTCGTGGGCGACGAAATCGAGTTCTCCGACGGACAAGGTACGACGAAGATAGTCTGGAAGGTCGCTCTTGCCGGCGCCGACTTCTAGTATTCGTATCCTTGATCTTGAGGCTACGATCGAATGGGCCATTGCCGCGATGGGTTCGAAGAATAGCGACTTGTCCGCGGACGCCGCGCAATCGTAGTAGGACGCATTGCTTTCATAGAAGGTCAGCAGATTCGCTTCCAATGCTCCGATCGCGTCCGCGACGGCCGGATTGTTGGACTCCACGATCAACGGGACGGCATGCGCTGCATTCGGCATTTGTTGTTCTTCCCTTGACGCCTTCGAGTGTGAACGCCGAGAGTCCCGGCTTATCGGCGCGATATGTCTTGGACAGTTCCGCGAGCTCTCGTCGTCAAGCGCTGCCGGACGAAAGTGAGGGGTGACTGAAAGGAAGAGAAATCGAACAAAAGCGCCGATACTGGCAATTCGAGCCAGTATGCGACAGCGCTCGTGACGATCAGCGATACGCCGAGTTCGCCGAGAATGCCCCCGACCAACATGCCTTCGACGCCGTAGCGGAGCGATAGAAGCGCCCCGCATCCCAGCGCCGCGACGCTTGCCACGAGCATCCAGAACGATAGGCCGAACATCCTGTTCGTCGCATTGAGGGCCTGAGCGCAAACGCGTCCGAAATGATTGGCGGCGAACATCAGACAGGTGAGAAAAAGCAGATGATATTGGAAGATAATTTGACCTTGCGTCCAAAAAGCGAAAATGAACGGACCGACCAGAGCCGCCGCGAGCGAAATCGCCATGAAGACGACCCAAGCCCCATGTGTGCCCGTGCGAACGAGGCGGGCGATCTCCGGCAGATTGCCTTTTCCTGCATTTCTGGCGAATTCGATTTCTAGCGGCGAGAGAAACACCATTACGATTTGATCGACCAAGCGCATGGCCGTTCCGTACAAGGCATAGATCGACACTGCGGCGCCGCCGCTCACGAGACTGAGCACGACTCTCGGACCGAGCAACAAGACCGCTTGGGTAGAAAAATTCGAAATCAAAAATCCGGATGCCGGACGCAACTGCTCCAGAACCCATCGTCTTTCGAGACCATGCAATTTGAACGAGACCCACGACGCCTGCCGTTTGGCCAGAAAGGTCACGACCAAAAGCTCGAGGATGCTCAGTCCGGCCATTGCCCAGGCGATCGTGGAGGGTCGGACCTGCCAAACCGATAGAAGGATCGACACGGAAACCAATTCAGTCAAGCGAACCGTACCAGACGCGAAATAGACGAGGCCGTAAGCTCCTTCCGCATATAGGGTGCCGACCGCCGCTCCGCGCAGCGTTTGAGCCAATATGCTGCAGACCATCGCTACGACGATCGCCACGCATTCAGCATTCGCGATGTAGACAAAATTCAAGCCGACGTGAAAATCCACCGCCGACAGGCCGAGTGCTCCGATCAATAGCAGAGGCGCGACCACGGATAGGCAGAATGACAGCGTCATTCCGAGCTGCCTCTGGGCCCGATCTAGATCGCGGGCGCCGACAGCCATGATGATTTCGTTCACCGATGGCGTCAGGATGCCGAAATTCGAATAGCTCAGATAGGACGTCAGCGAAGTGAGAGCGATCCACTCGCCATAGCCCGTTGCGCCCCATCCTCTCAACATCAGTGGGACCGATATGACCATCGAGCAGGCTGCGATCAATCTTATGAAGATCTGACCCGACATGCCGGCCAGCAAGCGACGTACGAACGCGCGATCGTGTTCCTTCGACGGCATTATTATTGCTCGTAGATGTGAGGCCGGCGGCAATTACGGGTTTTCGAGCGCTCGTGGGGTCATGAACACGAGCGGCGTTTGGTCAAGGGCAGATATCATTTGAAAAGCTGAATATGTTTTCCCCGCGAATTTGAAAATCGCGCGCGCCGTAGCGCAACATCGCTCTCAGAAAGTTTGTGGAGTTTCCAGTAAATGGCCGTAAATTGTCATGGAGCTCCAAAATAATCAGGGGCGCCTTTGCGACCCATTCGATATTTTCCTCGAACAATTCCGATTCGAACCCCTCGATATCGATCTTGATCACGAACGCCCTCTCATTTTCGCGAATGAGTTGCGGGATCGTAACCGTGCCGACGCCTGCGGAATCCGTCGTCTCGCGAGTTTGAAACGCCCATGCACCCATGCGTGGGTCGTCGATGGAGACTCGCGAAACACGTGAGTGGATCGCCTTCTGAATAGTCTCGACGCGACTCGGACCGACGTTTCTAGAAAGAAGCGCAAAATTACTTGCCTCCGGCTCCACGGCCACAACTCTGGCATCGGGAAACTTCAAAGAGAAAAACAAGGGAGAAGCTCCGATGTTCGCGCCGCAATCAATAATCAAAGGGGTTAATCCTTCATGAAGGATACTATCATGGCGCCGCTTTAGGCGCGGCCAGAAATACATATTTTCGAGATTATATGCACCATGAATAAATACATGAGAAAAAACCTTGAAGTCGGTTGAGTTCGCACGCAACGCAATATCGTATCTTTTGCCATTCATATCGAATATCGCCCATGTGTTACGTGTGCTTGGCCTCATCCGCAAGCCATTGCATCCCTCCAGGTACATTTTTACAAGTTTGGCGGCACGTCTCATATTGCTACCTATTTAGTTGGATTTGCTATGCGCCGACGGGAATCGCACGGATCGCATGCGCTTCGAGATATTGTTAAGACGAGCCGGGTTCGTATCGCATTCGAGCGCTGACGCCCGCGCAACAGGGTCCGTACGCGAGTCCATGCAACGGAGCCTGGTCACTTGCGCCAGACGGTTCGAACAATTGAGTTCAATCCGAGCCAGGCCAGCGCGCCCTTGACGGCATCTTTTGGGCCGTGTCCCTGCGGATACGCAAAATGGAACGTTCTCTGCAGATGAACCCGGCGATAGCCAAACGCGCCAAATAATTTTGTCAGCGAACGAACGTCGAAATAGTTGACGTGGTGGTCGAGATAATAGTCCCAGTCGTCTCCCGCGAGACGCGCGATACCGCCGCTGGCGTCCGGAACTTCGATGACGATCACACCGCCGTCACGCAGGGAGAAATCGAGACGCGCGACGACGCGCCGCGGCTCGGGAATATGCTCGAGCACGTGGAACAGCGAAAGTACGTCGAAGCTGCGCCGATTTTCCTCGAGGAACGGAAATATGCTGCTCTCCCGCCAATCGATGTCCGGGTAGCGCCCTTTTAGGAAATCGATCGCTCGCCGGGATTCTTCGACGGCGACGACGTCATAGCCTGCATTTCGAAATGCGAGCGCCGTCTCTCCGATGCCGCAGCCGAGTTCGGCGACGCGACCTTTGGACTTGAAGCGCCCGACCATATCGACACGCGCTTTGTTCCATGGGTTCACGACGACGTCGCAAGGGCGCCAATGCGCGTAATAGTCGCCGTCGTCGTATGGAGAAGACCATTTCGCGAGATCAAAGAAGCGGAAGCCGCAGGTCCCGTTGCGGCACCGCAGGATCGGCGTCGCCTTGACGTAGCTCGAAATGTCGGCGTCGGCGGCACAAATCGGACATTGCATCTGAACATCTTTCCCGCTCGAGGTGTCCTTCGATCGCGCGAGCCGCGCGTTGATGGCGACGAGATTGCAATCGGCCCGCCTAACGCGCCTTCATCGCGAAGCCGACGCCTTTCAAAAGAAACAACGCCAATAATGTCGTAGGAAACCCGCGGACGACCGGAACGAGCATCGTTATGATCGCTGTCGTGAACGTTAGGCTAATTGCGAACTGGCTAAATATAAGAATAAGAAAAACGCGGCTACCGAGCGCGTCCAAAAAAACGCGATACCAAAAGACGATCAGCGCCATGAAGAAAAACGACGCGACGAAGGCAAACGTCCATCCGCCCATCGTGTAGAGTTCACAGACCGAGGTGATCATGGGAAACCCGATATTGCCGACGTCGCGCAGTCCCATGTCCCAAGTTATGATATCCGCGTAGCCTTCCGTTTTTTCTATGCCGACATAGGGCATCGCATTGACGAGGATGTCTGCCAATCGATCCCATCGAATGCGGTCGATGGCGCCCGAAAGTCCGCATACGGAATCGGCGTATGGCAGATTGACCAATCTAGTTATGAATCCGGAGTCGAGGCCGAAATAGCGAGTGCCGAACGATCCTTCGAGCAAGGAAAGCCGGAGTCTGTCGGTTGTTTCCTGCCTTATCGCCGATTCACCGAACGGAAATAGAATCGTCTGCAACGTATCGATAGACGCGAATTTTTCGACTGTCGGCCATAAGGCGCTTCGTCCGGTTCCCAGAATGCCGGTGCTGCGGACATTGATTTGCGCATCGGAGAATGCTGTGAAGGCACCGAATGCGACATAGGCGACAATCAATATCCCTGCATTCCAGACACGGGGCGCAAAAATCAGATAGGCAAATATGAGAAATAGGCCGAATGAAAAGAGAACACTTCGTCCGTTGAGCGCGAGAGCGACAACCGCGGCGAAGCCAAAGGAAATCCACAACAGGCCGCTTTCCGTGAAGCGGCCGCGGACAGCTCTCAACTCCAGCGCCAGCCCGAGCCATGTCATGAAGCTGATGGCGCCGGCGACCGACGATACGGTCGGATTAGGAAAGATCGCAGTGACGGACAAGGAGACAAGTCCCACCGCCACGATTAGACCTCTGAACCGCGACAGCACTCTCATAGCCGCTTCCGAGCGCAGGAACGCGGCGGGCGATCCAATCCTGAAAAAATGAACGAAGCCCGCGGCCAGAGCGGAGGCGATCAGCAACAGCAATCCGAGGGACGAAGCGTGAATCGGTGAAAAAAGGCCGTCTTCGATCGGCTTTAGATGCGTCGCGGCGTATAGATAGGTCGAAAACGACCAGAACCACGCAGTGTTGGAGACGAGAAAAAACAAGAAGCGGTCCTTGATCGCCACGAATAGGCAAACTGTGATCAAGAACATGAAAGCGTGAATGATGGTAAAGGTCAGTTCCGCGAGAGGCGCGTAAACGACCAGAAGAATCGCATAGCCGCAGAGGAGAAGCGCGAAGAATTTCGAGAGGCGCCTATCGAACCGAGCTGCGAGAGAGGCGTCGCGTTCGAAATTCCGGGGCGCCCGCCCTCCGAGCGATATAGATGGCGTTAGCGCGCTCATTTGCAGCAGATTGCTCATCGATGTTCGCTTCTTTCCGCGGCCAAGTCGCAAAGCTCACGCGAAACTCGGCAATGAGACCCTACCGTCTCGAGCAGAAGTTTCTCGACAGAGGCGAGAACCTCGTCGATCGCGATTCGGCGCACGCCGCACATGTCGTGCAGGCAAATTTGGCGTGCGCCGATGGGGTGCCATTTTTTTGGCGGATTATTATCGCCGAAAAGCGCGACGAGCGGCACCCGGACAGCCGCCGCCAAATGCATCGGGCCGCTATCGTGACCGATAAACAAGGCGGCGCGTTCGAGCGACGCGGCGGTTGCACGCACCGACAGTTTGCCGCACAGATTCAGCGTTGACCCGCTCCAGGCGAGTCGAGCGCATTCGGCTCTCTCGCGATCGTCCGCTCCACCGACAATGACGAGGCCGAGGGCTGGATGACGCCGCGACAGCATCTGAAGCAACGCTGTCCATTTGTCCGCACCCCAATCGTTGCTAGCGAGCTTTCCGCCCATGTTGATCGCCAGGAAAGGGCCCTCCGGCAAATGCTTTCGGGCGATCTCCCGTTCGTTCGGCGTGAGCATCAAGTCCCAGCTTGCGGGAGCGCCGAGATCGATTGGGCCGAGCTTCGTCAAAGAGCGTGCGAGACGCGCACATTCTCGTTCGACTTCGCCCGTGCGCTCGTTCAATCGCCGCAGACGCAGCGTCTCCTGGGAGACGCCGATCGCATCGTCGATGCCGCAGGTTTTGAGGAACAGCAGATCGCGACGCAACGCCAACGGCGAGCGCTCGGGCATCAGATAAACCATCCGGTCGGCGCCGGTCGCGAGAATCTCGCGGCGCAGACGTAGCAACGCCATCGGAGAGCGCGTGCCGACCGGATAGGCGAGTTCTCCGTGAATGAGACCGGACCCGCCCAGGACCTCGGCGAGAGAGCTCGTCGCGCCCGACACTGGAATATTCGTCAACGCGATCCGACGATCTCGCGGAAAGGCGCGCGCAATCGCGTGAAAGCACGGCAGAGCGACCACCGTGTCGCCGATGCTGCCCAACCGATAAATCAGCAATGTCTTAGACATGTTCCTGCTTTGGCGTCGTCGCCGCCCGGCGACCGAAGGCGTTCGTCTAGCTCTTGTGGGCGATAACGAATATGTTGAGAGTCAGCAGATAGCCGCCTAGCGCGCCGGTTTCGACGGCCAGCCGAAACATAGCCGCGAGTCGTATCATGCGCCACAGGCGGAGGCGCATGAAGCTGACGATTCCGCGCGCCACGGGTTCGTCCTCTTCCGCTTCGACGTTGACGAAGCCGATCGTCCCCAACACCTGTCGCATCGACTCGCGCGTAAAGGCGCGTTCATGCGTGATGTCGCCATAGCGCATCCTTCCGGCATATGGCGACGCGCCGTTGGGGACGTGGATCAAGAATTTCCCGCCGCTCTTCAGGATGCGCAGAACATTCTCGCACACGTCCCAAAGCTTCTCATGATCGAGATGCTCGAGCACATCGAAGGCGCAGACGACGTCGAAACTGTCGTCCGGCTGCGCGGCGAGGAACGTCAATGCGTCCTCGAGCTCAACGGAAAACCCAACCGCTCTGGCTTTTGCGACCATTTCTGGCGACAGATCGACGCCTTCGAGATTTTCGACGCCGAGGTCTCGCGCCACGCGCAGCAATGCGCCGTCGCCGCATCCGAGATCGAGAAGGCGTAGGCGACTGCCGATCGTCAGATGGCGGGATAGCAGGTGTCGAATCTGCGCCTTTCGGCCAGGCGATTCATCGGCGCCCCGATGCGAATAGACCGGATGGGTGGAGGCGTAAGTCGAAAGATAGGCATTTTGTCGCTTGGACACGCCGCTCATTCTCCTTGTGGCGAAGCCGCGAATTATAGATGCGCCGTTTCGTTCAATGGCAGCCGGCAGTAGCTGCCGGCTGCTTATTGTCGACTGCCCACGACGGCAGATCGTTTCGTTCACTTCGCGGCGAGCCTGGCTCGCTTCCTGTCAGTCTCGGCAAGGGTCGCCGAGCTTCGGGTCAATACGAGCTCCGCAGTAGATCAGAGACCGCTAGAAGCCGAGATAGGAAAGCACATAGAAGATGCTCGCCTCGTTGAAGGAACGATTGGCGGCGACGCGACGTCGGCCCGCCTCCGCGACACGCGACCGACGTCTTTCGTCCGCGAGCAACGCGAAGCACAGATCAGCGCATTCTGCCGCATTTGACCAGAACACCGCCTCCTCATTTTCGCGGTACAGTCGCTCATGATCGATGCTGCGCTCGGCGCAGAGCAGCGTTCCGACCGCCGGGATTTCGAACGACCGCGTCGTATGGAGGTCGAGGTTTCCCTTCGACAGAAGAACGAGACCGACTTTTGTGGCGCTGATCGCCTTCACATATTCCGCGTCGGCGAGCCGCTCGTCAACGACACGATCGCCCAGAGCCTCGAATTCTTGGGCGCGCCGCCAACGCGGACCGAATATTTTCAACGGCACGCCCCGCCGGACAAGCTCGAGAAGAAACGGACCGCGTTCGGGCATCCAGGTGCCGACGAAGGCTACCTCCGACGCGTAGATGCGCAAATCCTCGTCCGACAGCTCGGGACGCCGATGAACCACTTCATCGGCGCTCATGTTGACCCGCAACGCCCGGCGGGCGCCTGAGCGCAAAGCCTCGTCCACGCATCGATCGCGGGGAGCGACGAACAAATCGTAATGCGTCAAAGCAGCGAACAGCAGGCGCCAGCGCCTTCCGTCCCGTGGCGCGAAGCAATTATCGATGTGGTAGAGGACGACGGCTCCGCAGGAGCGACGCATTGTTTCCACGCAAGCGGCGGAGATAATATCGCCGGATTCAACCCAGGCGAGGTCGAAGCGCTTGCTCGCGATCGCGGCGCCGACCAGCCGCTCGACCAAGCCGGAGAAGCCTAATGCGCCGGTCTTGAACGCCCAGGCGTGCAAAACCGAATTGCCCCTGAATGCTTCATAGGGATTAACTGCTGTCACGAGGTGGCCGAGGCGGCGAAAAGCAGCTAGTCGATGCCCTGATGTGCCGGCTATCGGTCCAACGAACAGAACACGCAAGCTATCGGGCGAATTCGTACCTGTCATGCGAACGAGGTCTGCGCTTTGGAGATTTTGGCTATCGCTCAAATTGCCCTCGTCGAGCCCGCTTCCATCTTCTGGAGCAGATTGGTCGTGCTTCTTCCGTCGAGAAGCGAATGTGTCAAAACGCGTCCGCCGCGGGAAAGGACAAAATCCGCGCCGACCACGGCGCTCGCGTCATAGTCGGCGCCCTTCACCAGAAGATCGGGCGCGACGATCTCGATGAGGCGCAAAGGCGTATCCCCGTCGAAGACCACCACCATGTCGACGGCGTCGAGCGCGGCCAGGATCGCGGCGCGGTCGTATTGCTTGTTGATCGGCCGTCCAATTCCTTTGAGCCGCGCGACCGACGCGTCGCTGTTTAATCCGACGATCAGCCGATCGCAATTTGCGCGTGCATATTGCAACGAACGAATATGACCGGCGTGAATAATGTCGTAACAGCCGTTTGTGAATCCAATCCGTAGATTGGCTCTGCGCCATCCTTCTGCTCGCGTGACCGCCGATTCGAACGACCGGATTTTTTGTAGGCCGCCATCTATCCGATAATCGTCCCCACAAGACATTTCAACGAGCAGCTCCTGCTTCGTGACCGTCGCCGTTCCGCGTTTGCCGACGACGATGCCCGCCGCGCGATTGGCGAATGTCACTGCCGAATTGACTTTGGCCCCCGCGGCGAGGCTGAGAGCGAATGTCGCGACAGCCGTATCGCCGGCGCCCACCACATCGAACACCTCGCGCGCGGTGGCGCGCGAATGAAAGGCTTCGCCGTCGCGGGGAACAAACGACATTCCGCGACTCTCTCGGGTGATCAGCACGCCTTCGAACGACGACTCGGCGAGAATGGCGCGCCCCGCGCGTTCCGCCGCTCGATCGTCTGCGACGGCAACGCCAGTCGCAGCGAAAGTTTCCTTGAGGTTCGGAGTGATGAAGGTCGCCCCATCATATTTCGTAAAGCAATCGGACTTCGGATCGACGATGACGGGAATGTTCCTCGGCCGAGCCAGATCGCAGATCTCGCTCACCAGCGCCGAGGAAACGCAGCCTTTGGCGTAGTCGGAGATCACGATGGCGTCGCATTCCGATATCCATTTGCGGCATTCTTTCAACAGCGCCTCGAATATGCCATCGGAAACCGGAGTGACCAGCTCCTCGTCGACTCTGAGCACCTGCTGGCCGCCGGAGATGAAACGATTTTTCTGGGTCGTCGGTCGTTCTGGATCGCCGATGCAACAGGCGTTGACGATGCGCTCCGAGAGAAGGATGTCCTTCAGCTCGACGCCGGCCGGATCCACTCCGACAACGCCGACGAGACTGCAGCGCCCTCCGAGCCGAGCTATGTTCCGAGCGACGTTCGCCGCCCCGCCGGCGAACGACTCCACCGAGCTCTTCGCGAGGACCGGAACTGGTCCTTCAGGGGAAATGCGCTCAATCGAGCCGGAGATGAAACGGTCGACCATCAGGTCCCCCACGCACATGATGCGTCGAGAGCCGAAATTCGAAACGACGTCTTCGGAACGATCTATAGTCATTGCCGTTCGATCCCACTCTTATGTCTCGTGACCGCCGACGTGTCGAACTGCGTTACAAAAAACATTTTGCTTCGCGACAGTCGTGTCGACTGCTCAGCCCTGCGCGACCAGCAGGTTTCTGACGATTTGCGCGGCGTCGGCCATATTCTCCGCGATCAGCCGCCCGTGCGTGCGCGCCCAATCGAGATATTCTCTGCCGTGACCGCTGAGAACAAGAATCCCTACGGCGCCGATCGCGCAGGCCAGCTCGACGTCCGAGCGCTTGTCGCCGATGACGAACGAGTGAGAACAGTCGATGTCGAACGTTCTGGCGGCCTCTCTGACGAGGCGCGGCGCCGGCTTTCTGCAGTCGCAACGATCCGTCGGATCATGCGGACACACGAGCCAGCCCGATATAGATGCTCGACCTTCTGCGAGGAGAAATTCGACGCGTCGATTGACCTCATGAACCGCTTCGATCGGAAATAAGCCCTTCGCCACGCCGGATTGGTTCGTCACGCCGAACAGCAGGAGCCCGTGGCTCTGGAAGAAAGCCAGGGCTTCCGTGACGCGGTCTTCCAGCTCGACGAGCGCAGGGTCGCACAAATAATGGCGCTCCCGGATGAGAGTGCCGTCGCGATCGAGAAATACCGCTCGCTTCATGATTTTCGTGTCTTGCGCCATGTCAGGACGCAAAGCCCAGTTCGGCCTCGAGCGCGGCGCATAGGCTATGGCCGATGAGGATGTGGATTTCTTGAATCCTCGCCACTGTCCTCGAGGGAACCTCTAAAGTCGCGTCACAGATCTGCGCGAAACTGCCGCCGTCGGCGCCGGTCAGCCCGACCGCGCTCGCGCCAATTCGCCGAGCGGCCTCGACGCCGAGAAGAACATTTCGGCTGCGGCCGGATGTGCTGATGCCGAAGACGATATCGACATCGCGCGCGATCGCTTCGATTTGTCGAGAAAAAATATATTCGAAGCCGAGGTCGTTCCCGCAAGCGGTCAACACCGACGTGTCGGTGGTCAGCGCGAGGGCGGGAATGGGCGGTCTATCGCCCAAAAATCTCACCGCCAACTCCGCGGCGATATGCTGCGCGTCCGCCGCGCTTCCTCCGTTTCCGAAAAAGATCAATTTTCCGCCTGCCTCGATCGCCCCTCTGGACAGTTCGACCACGCGTTCGAACGGCTGGGCCAGCGCCTCGAACGAGGCTTCGATCAGCGCGGCATGTTCGGCGATCGCCGTTTCGAGAATGTCCCTCGGTCTCACAGATGACTCCTTGATATATTCGGTCCGACGACGATCGGACGCGTGCTACGCCGAAGTCGCGTGAAGGACGGAAAATGGACTTGGCGTCAGGCGCGCTCATCGAGCGGATCACATGCCCGCGCGTCGAAGACATCCTTCGCGGAGAAGCGGTCGTCGAGCAACAGAGCTTCGAAGCGCGGGAGCAGGCGTCTGGAGCTCAACGAGGCCGCGAGCCTCAAGCCGTTTTCGATCCGAATCGGGTCTTCACGAACTGCCGCCCGTGAGATCGCGTCCGCCATCGCCGCGTCGTCGCCTGTTGGAACGAGCAAGGCGACGTCCTGCAAGATGTCGAACAGTTCCGTTCCCGGCTCGGCCGCCGCGACCACCGCGCGCCCGCTCGCCAACATGCCGCCGAGCTTGGACGGCATGACCAGATCGGCCGCGCCTTTGTGCTGCGGCAGCACATGCAGGTCGGCCATGTTCAAAAGATCGGCGAGTCGTTCTGCCGGCTGCAGCGGCAGATAGAGGACGTTGGCGAGGCCGGCGTATCTTTGTTGCAACTCCGCCTTCTTGGGGCCGTCGCCGGCGATGACGAAATATATCCGGGAATCGCCGTCGAGCCGCCGCGCCGCGTCGAGCAGGACGGGAAGCGCCTGCTTGACGCCGACATGGCCGGCATAGAGCACCACGAAGCGATCGTCCGGTATGCCGAGCTCCGCGCGAAAGGCGTTGACGTCGCACCTGCCTTGAGGCTTGATCGCTTCGAGATCGACCCAATTGCGCAAGACCTCGACCTGCGACGCCGTCACTCCCTTGGCGATCAGAGCGGCGCGCATTTTTCGAGAAATGGTCACCACCCGATCGAAGGCGCCGAGCAGGGAGCGCTCCAACGCATTGGCGAATCGGCGCACGCCTGTCCCGGCAAGATGACCGACGGCAAAGGCTGCGTCGACCTCCAGGTCCTGGACATGCAGGATCGATCGCGCCCCGACGAGTTTGGCCGCGAGGAGCGCCGCCGGCGCGGAGAACAAGGTCGGTTCGACGCACATGACGACATCGGGCCGAAACCATAAGATACGCCAGATCACCATCGGCGCGGCTGTGAGAGCAAAGCTCAGTGGCGCCAACAATCGCCACACACCGCCGCCATTGGCGTTCATCAGCATCGGGCACCGCGTGACCGTGATGGCGCCGCGCTTCTCGTCGACATAGGCGAAGGCGCGATAAGGCGCGCGCACACGCCAGCCGGGATAGTGCGGCGGCGCCGTGACGACGTCGACGCGATGGCCGCGGCGCGCGAGAAATTCGGCGAGTTCGGTCGTATATTTTCCGCAGCCGATGAGTTCCGGCGCGAAATTGATCGCATGGATCAGAATTCTCGCGGGACGATAGGCGCTGGCGGCGGGTTCGAGCAAGAGCGTCTCGTCCCGGGGAGAAGCGACAGATGTGGCTGGGAGAAATGAAAACGCCATGGCGAGGAGTCCGAATGTTCGATCGCGATTGAAGCGATGGCGCCGCGAGAAGCCTCGGGAAGCGGAGGGCTCGTTTCGACGAGAAGGATTTTGCGGCGCATAGGGCTCGACCACGCTACCGCCATTCGGGTGACTCCTCTCCGAGCCGCCCGTTCGAGCCGTCCTCGCGATGCAGCGGCGTCACGCCGCTGGTTCAATCCACGTTCGGGCGAGCTTGACGCGAATGCCGCCACCCATGATGTCCAGCAACACGCCGACCCGGCCCGCGTCATCCAATCTATCGAGCACGCCGAGCGCGTCCGCGAATGGCCCGGCGATTAGCCGAACCTTCTGTCCGGGCCGCAGATCCTCGAGTGAAGACGAAGCGCTCGCCGCGTCCGAGAACGAGGTGAGCGCTTCGACCAATCCGCAGGGCGCGGCGAGCGGCCGGTCCTGCGCCATCACCAGTCCCGCGACGCCGCTCGTGCCATTGATGCTGCGCCAGCGATCGCGCCCGAGATCGAGGATGATGAACAAATAGCGGGGAAAGAGCGGGGCATAGACTGCGCGTAATTTGCGGGCGTGACGAACCGTCGTCAGCCGCGTCGGCAGAAAATGACGAAAACCTTGCGCGCCGAGATGCAGTTGCGCACTTATTTCTCGCCGCGGCAAAGTGTGCGCGACGTACCAACGCTCGTCGCCTTGCAGCGTCAGATCGCACGCCTGCCCGATGGCAGGATATCCGGCGTCGCTCGTCATGCGGTCGCCCCGATCATTGCCGAGAACCGCAGCGAGCCACAATGGCGATAGCGTTCGGAGAATTGATCGTCCATGCTGCTCATCTTGTTGTGGTCTTTCCGAATTCTCGGGCGATCCATGGTGCGTTTTGTTTAAATGATGCGTCGGAAGGCTTTTCACAACGCAATGTTTTATCGCTAATATTCGTCTCTATAAGTCGTGCGCGGATCATTCCCGAGGAATTGAGAACGTGTCCATCTGTCGAGACGGCTCTTCCATCAAATGGCGAGCCGTAATGCATCTCTCCGGCAACAGTGAAGGAGCCGTCGATGACGTCGGGCCGCTATAGCCCCATCGCCCGCAGCCATACCGAATCCATTGCAGCGCGGCCTTCGAGGCGGCCTTTGATGACGTCGCGCATTTCCGCCGGTTTGGCCGTAAAGATGGCCTTGAATTCGGCGATCTGACTGGGGTCGAGAGCCGGGCCCACTTCGGCGAGTTGGCCCAGTGCCCTCTTCTGCTCGGCCTCGGGCAGCAGTTCCCAAATCGCGACCAGGAACCGAGCACGGAAAATCATGATCTCGGCTTCACGCGGCGCGGTCAGGTTCGACATTTGGACAACATCGACGACTTGCGCGATGGAAGCGCCTCGCCGCCAACGCATCCTCGCCAAGGCGAGCCAGCCGTGCCCCGAAGTGGGTGTCGTCGCCAGCATATTTTCGATGCTCGCCTCGATCGCGGCAGGATCGCCGCATGCCGCCGCGAGTGCGTGCTCGAGCCTCGGCGTTCGGCCGGCGACGCCGATCGCCGCTCGCAGCGGCTGGAAAAGGCCCCCGGTCGCATGCACGTGACATGCGTGTTCGTGACGTGCCGCCGGCTCGGCGGGAAGGCGCCGCTCGAGCAGATCGATCACTGTCGCCTCGAGATTTACAAAATACAGCAGAGCGACGCCGGCGCCGACGAGCGCTGTCGCGCCGACGATCACCAGAAGCGACGTCACAACAGAGGCCGGCCTCATCTTCGCCGCGTCGATCAATTCTGATAATATTTTTTGTAGTAATAGCCGGAGTAATGAGAGTAGGGCCCGTATCGAGGGGTCTTGGTCTCGTCGACCATATTGAACGCAATTCCTGCGATCTTACGATTCTGCGCGAACGATTCCAGATGTTGCGCAACGGTTTCCCGGGTGGTGGTACGCCAGCGTACGACAAACACCACCTTGTCGATGAGAGCGGTCAGGACCTTGGCGTCGATGACAGGTCCGAGCGGCGGAGAATCGATGACGATGTAGTCGAACTCCCGACGCAAGCTGTCGATGAGAAACTTCATTCGCTCCGACCCGAGCATATCCGGTGGATTTTGCGATTTCGCTCCCACCGGTAAAATCGTCAGTCCGCCTCGCTCGATGAGCGCGGCCTCGAGCGAAACCTTGCCGGTCAGGAAATCGACGAGGCCGTCCGCCGAATGCAAATCGAAATATTTCGACATGGTCGGATGACGCAGGTCGCCGTCGACGAGCAACACCCGTTGCCCGGCCATTTCCGCCGAAAGAGCCAAGCTCACCGCCAGCGTCGACTTGCCTTCATTGGGAATCGCCGATGTCACGAGAACGATTTTCGCCGGATTGTCGACGTCGGCCATCTGCACGCCGACGCGAAGGGCGCGCACCGCTTCGGCATAGCGTGACAAGGGTTTCGAGGCGAGATAACGCGGCGGATCCACGACCTTGCCGTCGATCTTTCGATCGCCTTCTAACAGAATCGGAACCGTCGCGAGAACCGGAAGACCCAATTTCATCTCGATTTCACGTGGGGTCAGGAAGCCGGCGTTGAGCATATCGAGCGCCACGGCGCCGCCGACGCCGAGCAAGAGACCGAGCGCGCCCGCCAGCGCCTCGATGAGACCGGTCTTGGGAAAAGACGGCGCGCCGGGTCTAGTCGCCGGAGAAATGACGCGCGCCTCGCGCTCCTCGAACGTCGATTGCTCCTGGGTGATTTTGGCGCGTGACAGAAAATTGTCGAACAAGGTCTTATTGCCGACATTGAGCCGCTCGAGTTCGCGCAGGCGCACGCCGACGCTGTTGTCGAGGCCAGTTTCGCCGCTGATCTTGGCGAGACTCGCCTGCAGCGACTCTTCTCGCGCCCTCGCCACATCGTAGTCGTTCTTGAGATTAGTCAGAATGCGTTGAACCTCGGCAGCGATCGAGCGTTCGATGTCGCGGCGTTCGGCCCGCGCATTGACGACCTGCGGATGCTGCTCGCTGTATCGTGCGAGCAGATCGGCTTCCTTGCGCGCGACCTCCGCCTGCTGCGAGCGCAAGGACGAGATCACGGACGAGCGCACGACGTCGGGAATCGCCTGAAGATTGCCACCTTGCCCGCCGATTTGCGCGACCTGTTCATATTTGGCGCGCTTTTCGGCCAAATCGGCGCGCGCCGCGATCAGCTTCCCGTTCAATTCCGAGAGCTGCTGCTCCGAGATCGTCACCTTGGCTTCGCTGCTGGTCGCCACGAGATTATGCTCTCGGCGGAACTGGGCCACCGCTTCTTCCGACTGGCGCACCTGCTCGCGCAGGCCCTCCATTCGTTCGGCGAGCCAGATCGACGCCCGCTTGGCGGCGTCGTAACGCGCATCCAATTGGTCGACGACGAACATGTCGGCGACCGCGTTGGCGAGGCGCGCGGCCTTGACAGGATCTTCCGAGGTGACGGAGATCGACAGCACATAGGTCCGGTTGATGCGCTGGACCTCGAGCGCGTTGCGCAGACGTCCGATCGAGCGCAGAACATCTGGTGGGATCGTCCCGTCGGCGGTCTTCTCAACGGCCTTTCGATCGGCGTCGTCGGATCTGAACGATCCGAGGATGAAGTTCAGCAATCCGGCGCGCGGCGGCTGGCCGAACTCGATGTCTCCCGTGAGCTTTTCCTTTTCGACCACCCGGCGCAGCAGATTGATCGATTGAATGACCGACACCTGACTGTCGACATTGGAGGTCTCGAGATTGAGTTCGGGCAAAATGTTGTCGGCGCCGAAAATTTTCTCCTTGCGCGGCTCCAACAGCACCTGCGCCGTGCCGGTATAGCGCGGAGCCACAGTCAGCAAGACGAAGAAGACGAGAACCATGACGGTGATCGCCGTCGCGACGATCGTTTTCCAGCGTCGCCAAAAGAAATCCTGCAATTGGCGAAGATCGATTCCATCCTGCTCCGGGGCGCCTTCCATCTGCTGGGTCAAAGGCAGCGAAAATTTCCCGTGCATGTCAAAACCTCTACGGCTCATGTCTTTTCATCGTGCGTTCGACGCGTTCAGACCATGTGGTGGACGTCGTTCGCGGCTTGGGTCCAATCGTCTGGGCGCCGGGCCCCTCTATTCCTCTGTTGCGATCGTGGCGCTCCAGGATTGAGCGACGCCTGCCCCGAGCAGCGCCGCCCAGGTGAGAGCGACCGCCTGCATTTGCACGCTGAAGTCGACGAGCGCATGGAGGGCGACGACGATCGTGGCGGCGCTCGCCGCCAGCGGTGCGACAGCGTCGCGGCTTCTGGTCAATGCGGCGTAAACGCATCGACCGCCAAGAAAGGCGAGACCCAGAAGAAGAAGCGCCGCCGCCGGAGCGCCCAGTCCTTGAAACATTTCGAGATAGGTGTTGTGCGCCTTGTCCCAGGCTCCGAACGGACCGACGCTGCCGTCGCGATACATGCGAAATGCTTCCTCGAAAGTCCCGTCGCCAAAGCCGAGCAGGGGCATATCGGCAATGGACAGCCATGTGAGGCCATAGACTGACAATCGATCATTCGAGGCGAAGCCTTGCAACAGACGGTCGACGAGAAAGTCGCCGTACGCGAAGAACGCCGCGGCGACCGCCATGCCGGCGAGCAATATCGCCGATCCGGTCGGGCCGGCGTTCCGCCGGCCGCGAAAGCCGACGAGAAACAGGAAGGCCGACAGGCCCGCGACTGCAGCCGCCGCTCCGCCGCGTGATCCCGTCAACGCCAATGCGATTCCGATTATGAAGGCGCAAGCGATCCAGCCGCCGCCTCGACCCGTGGTGGAGGCGACGAACTCCGCCAGCCGGCGTGCGAAAGACGCCGTCCGCGGCGCGGCGCTGCGGAGATAGTGCGAGAACGCGATCGCGAGCGCATTGACCAAGCCGAGAGCCGCATAGGTCGCGTAGGAGTTTCGATTGACGAACGTCGACGTCAACGAATCTTTGTAGTGGACCTTGTCGAACCATAGAAGCCTGTCTGGCCAGACAAAGAACGCCACGAGTCCATAGACGGCGTAGAGCGCTCCGATGAACGCGATCGCCCCGACAAGACGCCGCGCTCTCTTGCTCGACCGACAAGTCTGCAATGCGATCCAAAATACGGCGGCGGCGGTCGTCAGACGCGTGCGCGCGAGGAGGGTCTTGTCGCGATCGACGCTGATCGAGCCGGGCGCCGTCCGGCCGAGCGTCTCTCCGGCCATTTGCCAAATCGGATGATGGTAGCTGGTCGGAACCCAGGAGCTCGACTGAACGAGCGACCAGGCGGCGACGAAGGCGAAGGCGAGGGCGGGGAACCATATCCATCGAATGCCGATCGCGTGGCGCCGGCCCGAGACGAGGCGCGACGCTTCGAACAGAATGGCCAGGGCGCCGAAATAGACGGCGTTGACACCCCAAGCGACGTCGCGATTGGAACCGAACCAAAACGGCGCCCAGGCGAGCCCCGCCAGCAATGCGTAAAACGAAAGATCGTCCGCATATGCCGAAAGGACAGACGAGCTGCGCTCATCGCCGCGCGGCGCGGCATGCGGCTCTGGGCCACGGGCGTGTTCGACGACGAGGCGCTGCGCCGAAAGCCTCATCCTTCATTCCCACGTTCAGGAAGCAAGCGCCGCCACGCGATCAATTGGGACTGACCCTGCTTCCGAGCGCGCCGACCGAGCCGCCGCCGCCCCCGCCGAAAGAGCCGACGCCGCCGAAATACCATTGGCCGCCGGGGCCGCGGCTTTCTCCGAACGCGACTTCGCCCGAGGCGGCGTGATACGCCGCCGCCGTCCGCGGATCTGCTCGCGCGGCCGCCTCGCGCAACGCGTCCGCGCCTTTGATGTCTCCCGCCGCCGCCAACGCGGCCTGGGCGTCGGCGAGGGCCAGGCCGGCGGCGTTCTCCTGATCGAGATTTCCGAGGCGGGCCGCCGCCGCCACATCGGCGGCGAGCGCCGGGCTTTGTTCCAGCAAACCCTCGAGCGCCGCGACGAGATCGGGGCCGCCATTCGGATATTGCGAGAAAAGCGACGCGACCCGCGCGTCCACCAGCGTCTCGGAAGGGCGACTCGAATGCGCGCCGGCCTGCCCGGAACGCGCAGCCGCCGGTGTCGTCGACGCCGCCATCAGCGCGACGCTCGTCGCCAATATGATCTGCTTGAACATCGGACCCTCCTTTGTCGGTTCAGTATTTGTATGTGGCGCCGATCGAGAAAATGTTTCGGCTGAAACTCGCTCCGAGGGCGGTGGACGCGACCGTGACGAAAGAATAGTCGAACGTTGCGTTGAGATTGCGCAGGAGTTCGTAATGCAACTGCCCGCCGGCGGTCCAGCGGCGGTCATGGCGTCCGCCGTTGATATAGAAGAGATCATCATGACCGCCGCGAACCGAAGCGGACCATGATCTCGACAGAGCGTAATGGACGGTCCCCAACGCCGACGTCACGCGCGCGGCGCTGCCGGTCGGATTGCCGACGGCCGTCAGCCCGGAGTCTTGGAAGGTCTCGTCTGCGGACGCCGTCACCGTCCACGCGCGCGTCGGATACCAGAAGACCTTGCCGCCGATGACGGGACTGGATGGCGAAACGAACAAAGGGCTGTCGTAGAGCTGCCGTTGATAACCGGCGTAGACCTCGCCGCGAAACAGGCTGATGCGATCCGTGCCGAGGCCGCCGACCAGCCGATAGCCGTCGGAATTGTAAATGGCGTTGTCGAAGTTACGGAAGTTTCCGGTCGCTTCGGTGAAGGCATAGAGCAGCGGCGTCGCCGAATAGCCGAGCCGCCCGGTCGCCGCGTAAACGACGTTGTTCCGATAAGACTGCGAGATCGACCCGGCTGTCGTGTCGAGCGCGTCATAATCGGTTCCGACGATGCTGCCGCCGAGCCCGACAAAAAAGCGATCGAACGACTTCAGTGCAGCGATCGAGCCGACGAATTGATTGTAACGTTGCGGACTGGCGATTTTCGCGCCGATGGCGGCCGTCGCCGCTCCATTCGAGGTCGTCACATAGCCGTTGTTGTACATATCGGTGCGGCGGTCATATTCTCCCTGAAAGCGGAACGAGAGATCGCGCCGCGCCTCCCATCGATGAGCAAATCCGACCCGCGCATCGACGGCGTTGGCCGTGGAGAGAGCGTAGAGGCGGATGTCGCCATGAGCGAACGCCGTCGTCTTGTGTATTCCGGCGTCGCGCACCGCCACGATATTCGGCCGCAGACGCACGCCGGGTTCCGACGTTCGATAATTGGTCGCTTGAAAGACGTTGTCGTCGAACGCCGCGCCGACGAAAAGGCTCGGATAGATCAACCAATCCGCGAAAGGCAGGCCGGTGTAGTCGCGCAAGGGCTTCAACCGCAGGCTTCTCTGCGACATCGGCTTGGGCGACAGCAGGCTCGGCGCGTCGTCCAAATAGCCTCGGCTCGAGGGGGCGCCGACGACCTGCGCCTCGGCGAGTTCGGCCCAACACGCCGGCCCGACGCCCGCGACTCCGAGCCAGAACGCGACTTCCATCGCGCTCGCTCTACAGCCGCGTCGTTTCGTATCGTGCGTCCGACGCCATACGTCACAGATCGCAAAATGCGGTTCGTGCGTCGCGGCGCTCATGGGGACGCGAAAGAGGCTCAGGAGAGCATCGGCGATATAGGGCTGGCTCGCCTTGTTCACGCGCCGACCGATTAGCCGACGGCAATCGGGAAGATCGTTCAAGTACGTTTTCGTCATCAAACGATGCTTCCCGATCTACGCGAAGGGTCCTAACTCGTAAGCTACGCCTTTTCTAAAAGGCGCGAAGAGCGCGGTTACGCAATGACATTATTTATCGATAAAAGTTGCACCTATATGTTATTTTGTTTCAACTATATTGTTGAGTATAATATTCCGCTCGGATACGAGGCGACGATCTGAAGGTCTTTGTGTAGACATCCGGGCGCGACACTTCTATCCCGCCATCGTTTCGTATGGAGACTTTCAAATGGGCCGAAGACGTATTTGGGTCGCGGGCCACAAGGGTATGGTGGGGTCTGCGATCGCCCGACACCTGGAGAAGCGTGGCGATCAAGTCGTCAAAGCCGACCGCTCCGTCGTCGATCTGCGCAATCAGATCGCCGTCGAAGTCTGGCTGAAACAGAACTGCCCCGACGCCATCGTGTTCGCCGCCGCGAAAGTCGGCGGGATCTACGCCAACGACACGTTTCCCGCAGACTTCATCTACGACAATCTGGCGATCGAAACCAACATCATTCACTCCGCTCATGCGGCAGGTGTCGATCGCTTGGTGTTCCTTGGCTCCTCCTGCATCTATCCCAAATTCGCGCCTCAACCGATCAAGGAGGAGGCTCTGCTCACCGGGCCGTTGGAGGCGACCAACGAATGGTATGCGATCGCCAAGATCGCCGGCATCAAACTGTGTCAGGCGTACCGTAAGCAGTATGGTCGGCATTATATTTCCGTGATGCCGTGCAATCTTTATGGACCGAACGACAACTTCGACCTGACGACCAGTCATGTGCTGCCGGCACTCATTCGTAAGTTTCATGAAGCGAAAGTGGCCGGGCGCCAAGAGGTCGTCGTGTGGGGAACCGGTTCGCCGTTGCGGGAATTTCTGCATGTCGACGATCTGGCGAGAGGCGTCGTGTTCTGCCTGGACAATTACGACGAATATGAGCACGTCAATTGTGGCGCCGGCTATGAGATTTCCATTCGCCGCCTTGCGGAGATCGTCGCGGACGCCGTCGCTTTTTCCGGGAAGATCGTCTTCGACAAGTCCAAGCCCGACGGAACCCCGCGCAAATTGATGGATTCTAGCCGTATCGCGGCGTTGGGCTGGAAGCCGGAAATTTCGCTAGAAGAGGGCATTGCCGAGTCTTATCGCTGGTATTTGGAAAGCAAGCTCGCGGAGCTGTCATGCAGGCTGGGCGTCGATGTCGCTTAGTTCAAGAGCGAACACGCAGCGTTGCGACGGTTTTACGATCGAATTTGCACGACGGCCATTGGGGCTCACGAGGGGAGAAGATAGGCCGAACGATTTCGGTCTCCTTCTCGACGATCTCCGGTTCACCATGACGACTAGGGCTAGGGATGCCGCGACGGGCGTCCGCCCAATCGCAGACAATCCGGCAGTCTTGCATCACTTGGGATATAGTCCGTTGGACCGTCTTCGCTTCAATCTCGCGCGGCAATCGATCGACGACATCTTCGGCGCTGACGTGAGCTGAACGTCGTCCCATCCCAGACTCCGCACTCTCTCGACCAAAGCGTATCGGCGCCGCTGGCTCTCACGATTGTTGGTCACTTTGGTAAACGGTCGACTGTCGTACACAGACCACGGTAGCGCGTGCGAGATGCGTGAGCGCCGGTCGTAAACTCCCGAAATGTCCCCCCAGTTTTCGTGACGCCGGGCTTTCCGAGGCATGGCCTGGAAAGCCCGGCGGCGCGGTAATTCGCCGATGCCGCTCCCCTCGGCGGGAGGGAGGGCGCGGTGATCGAACTCGGGGAGATTGTCATGATCCCGGAACTGCATCGTCAGGACGTCTCGGTATAATCGAGCGCTGATCGATTTCGCCCGGCATTAACGGCTTACTTTGTATTCGAGACTTGTGCTCCGCAATTTTGTATCATCTCTGCCGGCGGCTATGCGTCATGCATGGCCTTTTCTGGTCCGAGTTGCGCCATCACCCGCATGGAATCTTCGGCGTAACGCCGAACATTGGCGACGCCTTTTGGAGTTAGAAAAATGCGTCTGGCGCGGCGATCTGAGGGATCGATGCCTTCGTCGACCAACTCCAACATTTCGAGCGAACGCAAATGAAGCCGAACCGCGGCCTGAGTCGCGCGAACGCGCCTGTAGAGCTCCGATAAACGTAACGAGCCCTGATTTGCCGAAAGAACGAGCAACACTTCGAGAGGAATTTGTGGAGCGACTTTAAAGTGTTTGCTCTCGATATGGGACAGCGTTAGCCGCAATAACGCAAGGTCAACCAAATTTGGAGCGACGCTGGCTGTGATCATGGCGCTATACACTTATTGGTTGTTGCTACTAAATTGGCACTATAATATTAAACATCGAAAAATGCATAGACCTAACCTCAAATTATAACGCAAAAATATATCGATAATATCGAATGAGCGTGCATAATAATATCGATATATTTTTATTTATAAACATTTTTCGCTAAAATATGTGATTGTAGTCGCCCGTTCTATGCTCGAAGACCTCATCGAGATGATTGATGGTGTCGCCCGATCAGCCTGAGGTTGTTCGTAAACTCGGACAAACGGGGATTTCGGACAAGGCGGCGGAACACCATCCGCACTTCGAAGCGGCCCGAGGCTTCTTCGCCGAAGTTCCTTCGTTTCCGTTACACCCCGCTTCTCATTCGCCGCGGCGAACGAGACGCGAGTAATTCGAGAGAGTCGATCGTCACATGCGAGCCACGCAGGTCGTAGATAGCGAGGTCGACGTCGTCTCGACTGAATTCGATGGACGCCGAATTTCCTTGGAAAATTATACAGCAATATTGCTATTGCTCGACGTCTCGGCAATCATCGGATTCGGGGTGTTCTTCGAGTGGCTTTTCGGGGGCTTCGAAAGCCGACTCGACTATCTTGCCGACCGGCAAATTGCGGCCAGCATATTTGCCGCAGGCTTTTATCTCTTGTTATCCTATGCGTTCGCGCTCTACTCCACACGCGGGATTCTCGATCGGCTATTCGCTACCCGCAGATTTGTGATTTGTTTCATAGCGACGTTCACAACACTCGTCGTCATCGCGGTCGCCACCAAGACAGCAGAAACATATTCACGTCTTTGGTTCTTTTCATGGGCAATTACCGCATGCATGGCTGTTTCGTTGATAAGATGGTTCGTCGTCGGACAGTTGCGTCGGGCGCTGAATCGCGGCGGCTGTGTCTATACCGCTTTGTCGGTCGGGGTCTTTCACGATCCGCTCTGCGCCGAGGAAATTGCCCAATACAGCGCCTATGAGGCCCGCACCTTGAAATCGTTGCGTCTACGAGACTTGAGCGACCTCGCGACAATTTCCGATCATATCGCTCGCGACGAGATCGATATCGTCTACATCGCCACGAATTGGGAAGATGCGCCCATCGTATTGCGCAATCTCCATTTGCTGCGCCATATTTCCGCGCAGATTTTTGTCCTTCCTTATTGCGATGGGCTTCGATCGAGCATGTTGAATGTCACGCTCTTTGGACAAAGCCTATCGATCCGCGCTGTCGAAAAGCCGATCGATGGATGGAATCTCTGGCTCAAACGAATGGAAGACATACTAATCGCGTCAGCGATTATTTTGGCGTCTTTGCCAATCATGCTGCTCATCGCATTGGCGATCCGCATCGAGAGTCCCGGCCCGGTTTTCTTTCGCCAAAGACGAACGGGTTTCAACGGCCGAGTTTTCGAATTGTGGAAGTTTCGTTCGATGTATGGAGACATGACCGACCATCACGCGACCATTCAGACTCGGAAGCAGGACCCCCGCGTCACTCGCGTCGGTCGTTTCATTCGGCGCACGAGTCTCGACGAGCTCCCGCAATTTTTCAACGTGCTGCAGGGCGAGATGTCGGTCGTCGGACCGAGGCCTCATGCTCTACAGACGAGGACTCATGGCCAAAGCCTCGAAGAGCTGGTGGATTATTACGCCGTCCGCCATCGCATGAAGCCCGGCCTAACGGGCTGGGCCCAAGTTCATGGTCTGCGTGGTGAACTCGATAGCGTCGATAAATTGCGGCGGCGCGTCGATTACGACATCGAATATATAGATCGCTGGTCCATTTGGCTCGATTTTGAAATCATCTGCAGGACGGCTCTGCTCGTGGTCCGCGACCCCCATGCTTACTGAACGGTTGCGGTGCAATTTTTGTCGATAGCTACGCGATGGGAGCCAGCCGTTCGTTAGGATCAGACAGCGAGCACAGCACTTCAGATTTCGGGCGCAGTTGTCCCGGCGGCTCTAAATCTGCTCAGCGCGAATTGACCCTTCTTTATGCGATGCATGAGTTCGACGCCAGCGATTCTGATTGCCGCATGTCGGAATCGCTTCTATCATCCTCGGGCGGCTCAACGCGTAATACCAATCCTCACTTATCAAAACCCATGGGCCCAATCGCGCAACCCGATGGACATGATACGCCACGGCTGGTCGATGAGCTTGTTCCAAGCAACGCAACAGTGATCGACGATATCGTCGTAGGATTTGAAGACGCGGTTAGAGAGCCAGTTTTCGCGCAGAAACTGCCAAACGTTTTCGGCCGGGTTCAGCTCTGGACATTTCGCCGGCAAGGGAACGAGCGTGATGTTGGGCGGAACGACCAGCTTGTCGGTCATGTGCCAGCCGGCGCGGTCGACGATAAGAGCAGCGTGGGCGTCCGGCGCGACATTTTTCGTGATTTCGGCGAGGAGCAGGTTCATCGCATAGGTGTTGCAGGCTGGTAGAACCAGCGCCGCGCCCTTGCCGTCCTTTGGACAGACGACGCCGAAGATGTAGGTCGAGACAGTGCGCTGATCGTGCGGCGCGCTCGGTCTCGATCGGCGAAAGCGTCGAAGCTCTGCCGCAGGGTCTTTCCGTCGATGGCGATAAAGCGGGACGGCGCGCCCGCGCAGGAGCTGTCGAGGCTTTCCGCATGACGACGAAACGCCTTCTCGAGCTCGTCCGGGTCGAGCTGCCGCAGGATGCCGTGCACAGAGGTGTAGGCCGGCGCCCGACGCAGCGCCGCGTCCGGAAACGCCGCGTTGAGCAAGGAAAGCCTGGCGCGGATCAGAGCGTGAATTTGCCGATACGACCGAGCGCCACTCAGCATGGCAGGATCCCAGGATGACGCCGACTTGGTTGTAAAATCTTTCCTTCGGCGCGCCGCCGATCGGGGATGGCGGCAAGGCAGGATGCAAGATCGATCGTCGTCAACCTCCGATTCGGGTTGCTCCCCATAGATTCAGACACGTCTGAAACTTAAAAGCGAAAAATTGTGCCCTCGTTCAGCCCGAAGCACAGAGCGTTGAACAGCCCTGACCTCGCCTCCATCCGCCTCATGTTCAGAAGATTTTGTAATAAACCATGAAGTTCACGGACAGACTCTGAGAGAAACAGAGAATACAGTTTATCGCAAATATATTTCGTTGCCGACACGGTCTCCCCAATTCAAGGTCGCACGGAAAGATGCGCGTCCTCTCGGCGCTTCGCCTCGGGCGAGGCGCCGTCCATATTGCCGAAAGCGTTCAGGCGAGCCGATTTCATGAACCTTCGACACGCTCCTGGCATGGCTTCGCAGCTGACTAAAATGACGAATAGATCCTCGATCCGCTTCTGTTCAAATCAGGTCGATAAAAAAAGCGACAAGGGATAATCGAAAAATGTGCATGGAAATGCTCTCGTCTGCTCGGGCTGAAAATCAACTGCGGCTGCCGCGCCGAGAGAGGCTGGGCAAGAAATGAAGCAATTCATCAGCCGGGAACTCTACAATTACTGGAGGGAAATCAAAGGGGGACGGTCGGCGCCGGATCGCTCCGAGATAGACCCCGCGCAAATTAGACATGTGCTCGCCGACGCCTTCATTATCGAGGCTGATAAGCAATCGCGCTTTCCCATCAGACTCTGTGGAGCGCGTGTGAATGCCCTTTGGTCTGCCGACCAAAAAGGCCGCTCGTTTCTTGAACTCTGGGATCAGGCAGAACGAATCGACATCCAGGCGATTTTTCAGACATTGATGGACGGTGTAGTTCCGGTCGTGGCCGGCGCCCGGGGCTCCACCGCTAGCGGTTACGAAACATCGGATTTTGAGCTCCTGCTCTTGCCGCTGAGACATCTCGGCAAGACGCATTCACGCGTGCTCGGCTCCCTCGCGCCGATTGATAGGGCGTTCTGGCCTGGTCAGGCGCCGCTCGACCTGCTGAGATTGTCATCTTTGCGTATTCTCAATGAAGAGCGAACCATCGCGTTTCCACTCCAAGGTCGATCTTCTCCGACAAAACTGTCGGCGCGACGCCCATGCCTCACTGTCTATCGCGGAGGAGAGGGCCGTATCGCAGAGGCTACAAGGACACCAGAAGACTGCGACGCCGATCTCCAAAGCCTCGTGCGACTCGATCGGAGCAAGCATTATCGAAGCCAGACGCCAGCCTCGAAGTCGAGCCTGTTCGTTCCATCGGATGTCGGAATCGATACGCTTTTTGCGACTCCGTTCGCTGGGGGAAACAAGGATCGATGAATGAAAGTCCTGCATGTCATTGCGTCGGTAGACCGGCGAGGCGGAGGACCGATCGAGGGAGTCTTCTCCAGTTCCGCCATTTGGTCAAAGTATGGGCACGAGCGCCATATTCTCTGTCTCGATCCAATAGGCGCATCTTGTGCTCATGAGGCGCCGATACCTACATTTGCCGTTGGCAGCGGCAGTCCTCTACGGCGGATTTTGCCGTGGCTTCGCTATGGCTATACGCCCAATCTCGGCCGCTGGTTGAGGATTTACGCCGGGAACTATGACGCCGTGATCATCAATGGCCTGTGGAACTATTCGTCATTTGGAAGCTGGAGGGCCCTACGCGACTCAGGGATACCCTACTTCGTATTCACGCACGGCATGCTCGATCCGTGGTTCAACAAGACATATCCTATAAAGACATTTTTCAAGTCGATTTTCTGGAGGATGTTCGAACATAAAGTCCTCCGTGACGCACGCGGCGTTCTCTTCACATCCGAAGAGGAGCGTGAGCTTGCGCCGCGATCGTTCTCGCCCTATTCGGCGAATCCATTCGTCGTCGGCTATGGCGCATGTGACGTCGATGGAGATCCCGCAGAGCAGCGCGCCGCCTTCATGGCGAAGGTTCCCGACGTCAAAGACCGGAAGCTCATCCTGTTTTTGAGCCGCATTCATCCCAAGAAAGGCGTCGATCTACTCATCCGTGCCTTCGCGCGGCACGCCCTTCAGTTTTGTGATATCGATCTCGTGATCGCGGGACCTGATCAAACGGGCTGGAAGAGCAGCCTCCAAAAATTGGCTGCCGAACTCGGGGTCGCCGACCGCATCCATTGGCCGGGAATGCTCTCCGGCGACGCCAAATGGGGAGCGTTCAGGTCGTCGGAGTTCTTTATTCTACCGTCTCATCAAGAAAATTTCGGCATAGTCGTCGCTGAGGCGCTCGCGCTCGGAGTTCCTGTTCTCATCACGAACAAGGTCAATATTTGGCGGGAGATCGAGGCCGACGGCGCCGGATTGGTGGTCTGTGACGACATCGAAGCAGTAAGCGCCGGCTGGCAAAAAATGTGCGCAATGTCGCGAAAGGAGCGCGGCGAAATGTCGTCGAAAGCCCGCGCGAGTTTCGAGAAGCGCTATGATCTGGAGCGCAACGCAATGGATCTTCTCGATTTTCTGATCGGGATGACGTCCCGATCATGAACCACGCAGCCGTATTCCAATCTCGCGTTTCGATCCGAACCTCTCGTCTTAGTGTCGGTCCGAGGACAAGTTGAATCGTATCCCTTCGGGGGCGGCCGCCTGGCGGTGACCTCGGTTTTTGAGATAGCTGCCTGACGGGTGGCGCGATGATCGTGTCCACTTCAGTTACAAGCGGACATATCGCCTATGTCGCGCAACGATGATGGTCCCCCGGCGCTCGAGCGCAAGCGTCGATCATGGGCTATGGATGAGAAGCGCCGGATCGTCGACGAGAGCCTCGAGGAGGGAGCTTCGATCGCCGAGGTCGCGCGGCGGCGCGACCTCAACACCAACCAGCTCTTCACCTGGCGTCGGCAGTTCGGCGTCGTCCTGGCCGCGCCGCAGGAACTCACGCCGATCCTGCCCGTAACGATCACGCCGGACTCGGGGACGGAATATTCCTCTCCCGGGTCGACCGGCCAGATGGAGATCGTGCTGGCCGAGGGTGATCGGATCATCGTGTGGGCGGATGGACGCGGCGTCGCCGCTTCGTTCATGCTCGGCGCCGCCGGCGTCGAGGTCGGAAGCCGCTTCCTGGTGGCCGAGGAATGCCCGATCCACGCCAATTACAAGAACGCCATCGTCGCTGCCGCGGAGGGCGACACCGTACCGTTCTGACCGGCGTCAGCGCCGGCGACGGAGTGCGTGGCATCAGAAGGATGAAATGCTGCGCCTCGAACGGGACCTGCCGCCCGAAGAGGCCGCGGAGCGCATCCGCGAGATCGGTCGTGGCGTCTTGCGCGGGGGCGGCCGTCGACGGCGACGTCGAGAACGGCAGCCTTGTCGTCGGCCAGAATCTCGGGCTGCTCGACGCCATCTTGCCGGCGAGCGTCATCATGCAGGAATTGATCGCCGGCTATTCGAGGGTCGCGCCTGAGCAAGGGAACTCGGCAGGCTCGACCAAGCCGCCTCACCAACGATAGAACAACGTCCCGACGATCGAGCGCTCCGCGCCCCATTGGCAATTCGTCGTCGCTGTGCAGACGATATGCCGCCTGTCGAGCAAATTATTGATGTTCAATTGCAGCCTGAAGCGCTCGAGCTCCGGGATATGATTCGGCTCATAGTGCAAGGTGAGGTCGACAAGCGTGTAGCCCTTGTTCTGCACCGTGTTGGCGGCGTCCGCATAGGTCGGACCGATGGCGCGCACGCCCGCGCCAAAACCGAAGCCTCTCGCGAGCCCGTCCTGAATCGTGTAGTCGCCCCATATCGAGCCATAGTCTTTGGCGATATACGCCGGGCGCCGGCCGATGAGGCTCACGCCCTGCGCGTTCGAATTGTCCTTGGTCACGCGAACCGGATTATGCGTGAAAGCGGCGACGATGTCGAAGCCGGGCGCCGGGTTCAGCGTCGCCTGAACCTCGAGACCGTTCGAATTCACCTCGCCCGTCTGCACTTTAAAGGTGGTCGCCGGCCGCGCCGGGTCCGCGGTCAGGACATTTTGCTGCGTCAGATCGAAATAGGCGATCGTGAACATGCCGGGAAAATCGAGAGGCTGATATTTGAGGCCGCCTTCGAACTGCTCGGCGAAAGTCGGCTTGAACGGATTGCCGTTGAAATCTGTTCCCGCCGTCGGCAAGAACGCGCGCGAATAGCCGACATAGGGAGCGAGGCCAAAGGCTGAGAGATAATTCAGGCCGACGCGATAGCTCGGCTCATTGTCGGTCTTGATGGCGACGGCGCTGGTGCGATAATTCGTCGTCGTCGAGCGAGCGTCATCGTAGCGCGCTCCGACGGTCAGCACGAAATCGTCGAGCTCGATCTGGTCCTGGCCATAGAATCCGAGCTGGGTCGCGGTCTGATGCGCATAGCTCGTGACGCTCGTCGGCGGCGTCACGAACTGCCCATAGACGGGATAGAGCAGGGAGAGCGTCGGACCGACGCCGGCGCGTGTGCGCGTCGTGTAGGTCGCCGATTGATAATCGATGCCGACGATCGCCGTATGCGAGAGCGGACCGGTGGCGAATTTCGCCTCGGCGACAGTGTCGAGCGCGAAGGAATAGATCTGTTCGTCGATCATCGACGCGGTGCGATTGAGCACGCCCGCCGCCGTCAGGCTGGAGACGGTCATATTATTGTATTTCAAGTCGTGCGCGCCGTAGCGCAGGTTCTGCCGGATCGAGAGCGCGTCGTCGAACCTATGCTCGAAGCGATAGCCGACCGTTCCTTGCGTGAACTCGCTTTTGTTGAAGCTCGGATCGCCGGTCATGATCCGCGTATAGGTCTGATTGGCCAAGGTGAGAGTGAAGGGACCCGCGGTTCTGTTGTGCAGCCAGTCGCCCAGAATGGTGAGCTGCGTGTCTTCCGAAGGCCGCCATGTGAATGAGGGCGCGACATATTGGCGTATATCGGGAACCGCCTTGTCGCCGTCATATCGGAACTGCGTATCGCTGTCGCGCGCCATGCCGACAAGGCGATAGAGAAACCTCTTATCCTCGTCCAGGGGACCACTGAAATCCAGAGCTCCTTGCTTGCGGTCGAAGCTTCCGCCCTGCATGTAGACTTCGCCGCGCGCGTAATCCGTAGGCTTCTTCGTGACCTTGTCGATGACGCCGCCGGGTCCGCCTTGTCCGTAAAGCACCGAGGACGGCCCTTTCAGCACATCGATGCGCTCGAGACCATAGAACTCGGTGAGGAAGCGACCCCAGACGCCATTGGCCTCGCGCAGGCCGTCGCGATAAAGTCCGTTTGTAGTGGTTTCGAACCCGCGGATGTTCGGCGCGTCGAACAGCGGGCGCGGATCCGCGCCGTAGGGCTCTGCGAAGACGCCCGCCGTGTAGCGGAACGCCTCGCCCTCGCGCTGAACATTGCGCACATCCATCTGCCGGCGCGTTACGACCGAGATCGACTGCGGCACCTCGAGAATTGACGCATTGGTCTTGGCGCCGACGGAACTCCGGCTCGCGACATAGCCTTGCACGCCTGTCGCCGCGCCGCTCGGCGCTCCGCCGACTGTCACGGGACCACCGTTCGTCGTCGCGGAATCACTTTCGCTTCTATGCGCGGCCTGCGATGGCGCGCGAACCGGACGCCGCTTCGCCGCTCGCGCGATGGCGCGGCTCGCAGCGCCGCTTTGCTGCATCTTTTGCCGCGGCGCGTCCACCCTCACGGCCGGCAAGACCGACGGCGCTGTTTCTTGCCCGAGGGCGGCCGCGTTCGAGAGTGTGGTCGTGGTCAGCAGCGAGGCGACGCCCCAGATCGCGTGACGAAGCAGAACAGACATCGGACAGGGCCTCCGGCAAGATTTTCGTCCGGCTGGCCAAACGCTTGGAGGCGTGGCTGCCGATCGGGACAGCCATGGTTACGCTTATGAACCTTACACCAATCTGCCAAGATGAAGGCTTCGGAAAGTTTCCAGAATGAAGGCTCTCGGGTGGCGAAGCGAAAGGCGGCGCTCTAGTCTGCGCTTGGTTTCGAGTCCGAGTGGACTGCCGCCGGGCAGCGTGCGAATGCGAATTTTGATCGTCGAAGACGAGGCCGATATGGCGCGCCTCATCGGCAAGCGGCTGGAGAAGGCCGGATATGCTTGCGACCATGTCGGAAATCTCGCCGACGCTGTCGAGGCGCTGAGGCAATTTCCCTATCGACTGACGCTGCTCGATCGACGATTGCCGGATGGCGACGGCGTGGAGGCGCTCCCCGCCTTGCGCGAATTGCGGCCAGGCTTGCGGATCATGATGGTCACGGCGCTCGATGCGCCTCGCGAGCGCGTGGAAGGGCTGGACGCGGGAGCCGACGATTATCTCGTCAAGCCGTTCGATGGGGAAGAGCTGATGGCGCGCGTGCGGGCGCGTTTGAGGTCGCCGAGCGGCTCGAGGTTGCCGGAGGTCACGGCCGGCGCCTTGTCCTTCGATCCGAGCGACCAGCAGTTTCGCGTGGCCGAAAATCCGATGAAGCTCCACAAGCGAGAATTCGCCCTCCTCGAATCGCTCATCCTCCGCATCGACCGCGTGGTCGCTCGCTCGATCTTGATGGAAGAAGTATATGGTTTCGACGACATCGTGTCGCCGGGAGCGCTCGACACGCTGGTTTCCCGCCTGCGCAAGCGGCTCGAAAGCGCCGATGCGCGCGTCGAGATTCATCTCGTGCGGGGGCGCGGCTATCTTTTGAGCGAGGCCAGCGCATGATCCCGTTCCGCTCGGTCGCGGCGCGGCTCTCGGTCTATGTCGCGATCGCGCAGGTCGCCGGCTATGTCGTGACGCATGTCGGCGTTCATATTCTCGGCGCGTTCGGCGTGATTCCCGGCGGACCCGAATATTGGAACGACCTCGCCTTTCCGAAAATCCATGCGCTGGCGGCGGCGTCCGTCACGCGTGTGCCCGACGGAATTTTGCGTCTCGATCCGACGCCGGAATTGCGGGCGTCGATGGAGCTCATGCCGTCTCTTCGCATAGCGGTCATCGACCCGAGAACGGCGGCGGAATTGCCGGGATCGTCGCCGGAGCTCGTGTCGCGCATCAAGGCCAAGGACGGCGTCAGGCCGATCAGCCTGTCCTATCGGATCGATGGCGCGCCAGGAACTGATTTCAAAGGCGCCCTCGTTCTGACGAATACACGACATGGCGCCTTGGAGATCGCGACCTATGGATACGCATCGTCATGGCGTGATTTTCCATACTGGATGTATGTGGCCGGGCTGGGAGACATCAGATATCATCTCATCGAGATCATCGTCGTCGCGATCATCGGATGGGTGACGCTGAAGCGCGGACTCTCGTCCTTGGATGCACTCGTCGGACAAGCCAAGCTGATCGATCTCGTGTCGCTCGACCAGCGCCTGTCGCTCTCCAAAGCGCCATCCGAAATTCGGCCGCTCGTCGCCTCGCTGAACGAGGCGCTCGAACGCCTCGACGACGACATCAAGCGCCAGCGCCGCTTCCTCGCCAACGCCGCGCATGAATTGCGCACGCCGGTTGCTATTCTCACCGAACGGCTGAACCATCCCGAAGAGGCCGGCTTCATCGGCGACATGAAACGCGATGCAAGGCGGATCCGCTCGATAGTGGAACAGCTTCTAGCCTCTGCGCGCTTGCAGGGCCGACCCGAGGCGGCGATCTCGGTCGATCTCGCCGAAGTCGCGCAGGCGGCCGTCGACGATTATGCGCTGCTGGCGCTCAAGAACGGACGCCATCTCGCATTGGAGACGACGCCGGCGTCGGTCGTCGTCGCCGGAGATCGGCAGGCGCTGGAAAGCATCATCTGCAATCTCATCGACAATGCGCTGCGCGCCGAGCCGGAAGGAGGCACAGTGCTCGTGCGCGTCGACTGCGACGCTACAGTAACCGTGATCGATCATGGAGAAGGCGTGGCCGCGGACGATCGCGAGCTGATCTTCGAGCCGTTCTGGCGCAAGACCGACGCCAAGCCCGGCGCCGGGCTCGGTCTCGCGATCGTCAAGGAACTGATGGAGGCGCATGACGGCCGCGTCATCCTCGAGGCGACGCCCGGCGGCGGCGCGACATTCAAATTGTCCTTTCCGGCGGCGGATATCGAGTAGGCCATTTCATTTGTTCAGCTGGGCGCGAGCGACCGTGCGCGGCGTTTCAACGTGGTCGTGACTTGTATGGCGCGGAGCCGAGCGTGGAAAATGGTGAAGTCTGTATGTTTTCCGAACTCACGCGGGCTTTATGATCGCGGTTGCTTGTGCTTTCAACGACGACAGCCATGTCCAAGGGTGGCGCCGCAGGCTCTTCACCAGCGATAGCGCAACGTCGCCACGAGCTTGCGTCGCTCGCAATAGAAGCACTCCGGCGCGCTGTAATAGCAGGCGGCGAAAACGAAGGCGCGAAGGACGCCGATATGGCGGAGATCACGCTCTATCGCGAGCGATGACGATCACGATCGCGGCGCGGAATGCTTCCAAGCTATGCGTCGAAGGGCCTATTACGGAACTCTTCCAAACAAGTTGCTTCGTGCGATCGGCGGCGGCGAAATCGTCGAATTTCTACGCTAAGCTCTCGATCGTGGCAAACCGCGCAAGCCCGCGTTTTGTGTTTTGCCGGACTATCGAAAGCGCTTCGCCTCCATTCATGAAAGGCCGAGCGTGAGTCGAAGGAGCGAGCGCGTCTTGTCGAGATTGCTTCATCACGCGACTGCGAAGCGACGTCTCGGGATTATTTCCCGAACCATGGCTGCGATCGTCGGCGGCTATGCGTTCGCCTCGCTGTTCGTCGTCGCTGTCTCCATTTCCTTCCGAGACGCCCGCGCCGACGCCGTGCTCACAGGCATGATGACGAGCTTCGCCGTCTATGTCGGCGCGTTCCTCTGGTGTTTTGCGGCGTCGAGCGCGCTTCGCGCATGGCTCGGGCTTCTGCTCTGCGCGCTTCCGTTCGCCGCGGCGGCGCTCTCGGCGTCGCGGAGCGTGTGGTGAACGGATCGTTCTTTCGTTCGATGCTGTGGCTGCACGGCTGGGCCGGCCTGCTGGCGGGCTGGCTTCTCTATGCGATTTTTCTCACCGGTAGCGCGACCTACTTCCGCTCCGAGATTTCGCATTGGATGCGGCCGGAGCTCGGATTTTCCGCCGATACAAAGGATGATGCGCAAATCGCCGACGCGGCCTTGCGCCGCCTTGGAGCGATCGGCGGCGACGCCGAGCGATGGCGCGTGACCTTGCCGAATGCGCGCGAGCCGGCGACGGAGATTCATCTCTGGCGCAAATCCGGAAAGGAGCCGAGCTTCGTTCACGAATGGCTCGATCCGGCGAGCGGCGCGCCCTCGCCGGCGCGCGCGACGCTCGGCGGCGACTTTCTCTATTATTTCCACTTCGATCTTCAGATGCCGTCGATCTGGGGACGATTGCTCGTCGGCTTCGCGGCGATCGTGATGCTGGTCGCGCTCGTCAGTGGCGTCGTCGCGCATAAGCGAATATTCGCCGACTTCTTCACCTTTCGGCCCGACGCGACGCGTCAGCGGGCATGGCTGGACGGCCACAATATCGCCGGCGTGCTGGCCTTGCCCTTCCATCTCGTCATCACCTATACGGGATTGGTCACCTTGATGTTCCTCTATATGCCCTGGGGAATCCATGTCGCTTATCAGGGACGCGCGCAGGCGTTGCTCGCCGAAGCCGGTCTCGTCGCTCCGACGCCGGCGGTTTCGGACCCTGCGCCTCTCGCGCCCGTCGCGCCGCTGCTCGCGGAAGCGCGGCGGCGTTGGGAGGGCGGTCGCGCCGGAGTGATCGATATCTATCGGCCGGGCGAGATCGGAACGCTCATCGAGCTGACACGCGACGCGTCGGAAACATTGGCCTATCGCTATGACAAGCTGCGCTTCATCGGACCGGATGGGAGATCGATTCCGCAGTCGCCGCCTTCGTCGGTCGTCGCTGCCCATATGACGATGTATGGTCTGCATGTCGGTCGCTTCGCCGATGCGGCTCTGCGGGCGGGCCTGTTCGTTTGCGGGTCGACAGCGACAGCGATGATCGGAACAGGTCTCGTGCTGTGGTCGGTCAGCGCGCGCCGACGCGACACGTCGCGCATCGGAATGTTTCTGGTCGAAAGGCTGAATCTCGGCGTGATCGTCGGATTGCCGATTGCAGTGGCGGCGTATTTCTGGGCGAACAGGCTGTTTCCTTCCGCCTCCCCCGGTCGCCTGCTGGGTGAGCCTATTATGTTTTTCTCGACCTGGCTCGCCGTGTTCCTCGTCTCCCTTCTCCCTTGGCGCCGCCCGCCCTGGGCGCCGATGCTGCTCGTCGCCGCCGGAGCCTTCGCCGCTTTGCCGCTCGCCGATGCGGCGGCCTATCGCAACGGCGAGATCGCATCCTATGATCGAGTGTTTCTGGGATTCGACGTCGCCATGGCGGCAATCGGATGCGCATTCGCAGCGACAGCGAGAAAACTGCGTGAAGAACGCACGAACGAGAAAATCATCGATCAGACGTCCGAGAGAGAACTCGTCCCATGACTCCGATTGTTTTCGTTCTCGGCTATTGCGGCTCTTTCGCCGCGGCGCTGGCGATGGATCGTCACCACCAGCAGGTCTTCGGACATCGGCCCTGCACGAGGGAAAAGGTGGCAGCGCGATGCGTGAGCGGCGCGCTTTTCGTCTGTGCTTTCGCCTTGGCGACATTGTCGCGGAGCGCCTCGATCGGCGTCGTCGCATTCGTCATCGCAGCCTCCCTCGGAGCGCTGCTGACGGCCGTTCTGCTCGCCTCCGCTCCCCGATTTGCGGCGGCCGTCGCCTCGTTGGCGGGTCCGATCGCAATTCTCGAGATGATCTTCGACACAGCGTGAGGTCGATGCAATGTAAGCGTTCACCCGGCGCCATTCTGGCGGCGCATGGCGTGGAAGTGGTAGCGGT
>NZ_JAHLJF010000001.1:3985948-4035326 GCF_018887255.1 Methylosinus sp. KRF6
AATCGATCATCACGCTATTCCGCCTGCCCCAGCCCGGCGATCATAGCCCCAACCGACCCGCGAGAAAAATTCGCGACAGAGCCTCACATTGCGAGGTCGGCGCGAGAGGCGGATTCGCCATTCACGAGCAAGGCGAGCTTACGGCGCAATTCCTCGGCCCCGATCGGCTTGTGGAGCATTTCGAAGCCGTTCGCCTGGGCGTCGGCGATGCGGGCCGGATTGGTGTCGCCGGTCATGATCAGCGTCGGTATCGCTCGGCCGGCGTGCTCGCGTATGCGATGGGCGACGACCGGGCCGGTCTGCCCGGGCCCCAGATGATAGTCGGTGACGATGGCGTCGATATCGGCTCGCGCTTCGGTGAAGAGGTCGAAGGCGCCCTCTCCCGTATCTGCAGCCAAAACGCCATATCCCCATCCTTCGACCATGGTCACGAGGCCAGCGCGCAAGGCGGCGTTGTCTTCGATCAGCAGAATGCATCGCTGCTCCGCGGTTTGCGGATAGGGAACTCGCCGAGTCCTTTCGTCGAACGGCAGAAGAATGGAGAAGCGCGAGCCCCGGCCGACTCTCGATGTCACTTTGATCTCTGCGCCGATGAGGCGGGCGAGCCGCGCGACCACCGAGAGACCGAGGCCCAATCCTTGCGCGCGTTCGCCGGCGGGGTCGCCGAGGCGATAGAACTCCTCGAAAATCAGCTCCTGCTGTTGCTCGGGAATGCCGACGCCGCTGTCGATCACCTCGATCGTGAGACGTTCCGATCGACGGCGCACGGCCAGCAGAACGCCGCCGCGCTTCGTGTAGCGCAGAGAGTTTTCGATCAGATTGCGGATCATTCGCTCGAGGAGAACGGGATCGGCGCGAACCTGTCGCGCAGGGCCTCGGAACAAAGCGAGGCGCAGGCCCTTGTCGGCCGCGGCGATCGAATATTCGCGCGACAAGCGGGCGAGAAGCTGCGTCACGTCGACGGAGCCCATATGCGGCGTCACCACGCCGGCGTCGAATTGCGAGAGATCGATGACGCCGGAGAGGAGGCCGTTGAGCCCGGTCAAGGCGCTGTCCATAATGTCGAGCGCCTTCGCGACGAAATCCGGATTGTCCCTGCGGCGCCGGAGCATCGCCTGCGCCAGTACGAGGGATTGGACGGGCTGACGCAGATCATGGCTCACGGCCATCAAGAATTTGGAGCGGGCGAGGCTCGCTCTTTCCGCTTCCGCCTTGGCGCGGTCCGCGGCTTCGATCGCCTTGCGCAAGCTCTCCTGCTGGATATGGAGGCGCAGCAGAACCTGGATTTTGGCGCGCAATAATTGGCCGCTGATCGGCTTGATCAGATAATCGGTCGCGCCCTCCGCATAGCCGCTGAGCGCATCCTCCGCGGCGACGAGAGCGGCGGTGAGGAGAACGACGGGCGTCTTCGCGGTTCGGGGCGTGGAGCGAAGCCGCGCGCAGACCTCGCGCCCATCCATATCCGGCATCCGAACGTCGAGCAGGATGACCGCATAGTCATGCGCCAGCGCCAGGGACAGAGCGTCGAAGCCGCTGGAGGCTTCTTGAATCTCGATCTTCACGCCGTTCAGCGCCTTGCGTATCGCGAGCCGCGTCGGCGCGTCGTCGTCGACAATCAGAATCTTGATCGATGATGTCACGAGCGGTCCTCGGGAAGCCGGTCAATTTCAGACGCCCACTCGCGGCCGCGCCCGCACGGGCTTGCGATAAATTCGATAACTATCATGCACGACGTCGAAATCATCGAGCGTTCCAGCGCTTTCGAAAATAGCTTCCGAGCGGCCCAATAACAAGTAGCCGCCGCGTTGAAGGCTCCTGCCGAACAGATCGAGGCCGCGCTCCTGCAAAGGGACGCCAAAATATATCAAGACATTGCGACAGACAATGAGCTGCGCTTCGAGGAAGACGTCATCGGTCACGAGATTGTGCTGGGCGAATTCGATCGGACGCCGCAGTCTGTCGGCCGCGATGATCTGATCGCCGCAGATCGTGAAATATTCGTCGAATTCGCCGACGCCGCCGCTCGCGAGATAGTTGCGTCTCCAAGCGTCGAGCTCGCTATTGGGCCAGGCGCCGGCGCGCGCGGCGGCCAGAAGCTCGGCGTTGAAATCCGTCACGATCAGCCGTGCGCGCGCGGCCAGGTCCAATTCGTGCAGCAGGATCGCCAAGGAATAGGTCTCCTCGCCGCGGCCGCAGCCGATCTGCCAAATATTGACGCGCGGAAAGCTCTCCAATTGAAAAATGATGGTCTCGCGCAAATAGCGCCACACCTCCGGATCGCGGAAGAACTCCGATGTCGGAACCGACATGCCATGAATGATCGACCAAGCGATACGCTCGTCCGCGAGCATGGGCGCGAGAAGATCCAGCGCGCGAGCGGCGCCATGCGCCTCGCAGATTCGCGCGAGTCGACGCTTGACGGCGGAAGGCGCATAGCCGGTGAAGTCATATCCCCAGCGTTGCGCCAGCGCCGTCAGCACCAGCGAAACCTCGACATCCTCGATCTCGTTGCGGCTCGCGAGCCGGCGGGTCAGATCAGCCATCGCGCCAGCGTCTCCAAGAGGCGATCGGAATCGATCGGCTTGGCGAGATAGGCGGTCGCGCCCGCTCGCAGGCATTGCTCCGCGTCTCCCGGCATCGCTTTGGCCGTGAGCGCGACAATGGGCAGTCTCTCGAAGCGCGCGCGCATACGGCCGATCAATTCATAGCCGTCCATATCGGGCATCATGATGTCGGTGAGCACGGCGTCGAATTTGGCGCCTTCCAGAATCTCCAGCGCTTTGGCTCCATTGACGGCGACCTCTATGTCGAAGCCTCTGGCGCGCAGGCTCTTGGAGAGCGCGAGCAGATTGCGAGGGTCGTCGTCGACGAGTAGCAGACGTCGGCCGAGCGCGGGAGCCGGCGCATCCACGATGACGAGATCGGCGTTCGGCTCTTCGATGGCCTGGAGCACCTCCTCGCGCAGCCGGCTGTCGGCGCGACCTTTGAAAACCACGCTTTCGGCGAATGTGCGCAGCCGATATATGTCCTCCGTCGTCAGATCATGGGCGGAATAGACGACCACCGGAGGATGCGCGCCCGGCTCGGCGTGAACGCGCTCCAGCAGCGTGAAACCGGACATGTCGGGCAGCATCAGATCCAGCACCACCGCGTCGAAATAGCTGTCCATCAGCCGGTGGATGGCTTCATCGCCGGAACTCGCGACGACGATATCGATGGCGTCGCGTCGGAACAGCGTTCTGAGCGCATGGGCGTCATGGGCGTTGTCGTCGACGACGAGAACGCGGCGTCGCCCAGAGGCGGCGAAGCGGCTGTCGAGCATCCTCGAAAGCGCGGCGAAGACCTCGTCGCGCTTGACCGGCTTGTCGATGCTTCCCATCGCGCCGGCGGATCGCGCCGCGCGCGCGTCCTCGACATTCGATGCGATGGCGTAGACGGGAATTCGCGCGGCGGCGGAATCCGACTTCAACCGCCGCAGCGCCTCCAGCCCCGGAAGATCGCGCAGGTCGAGATCGAGAAGAATGGCTGTCGGCGCGACCTGCGCGACGATCGGCGACGCGGCTTCGCCACTGTCGGCATGTACGATGCGATAGCCGGATCCGGCGATCAGCTCGCCGAGAATCGCCGCGAGATAGGGATCGGACTCGATGAGGAGGATCGTCGAATCGGCGGGCGCAGGACGCTCCTCGATGCGGCGCGCATCGGCCGCCGGCGCGGTCGGGCGCTCCGCGCCGAGCCGATCATCCGCCCGCGCGGCCGAGTCGGCCGGCAAGAACACGGAGAAGACGCTGCCGGCGCCGAGCGTGCTCGCGACCTCGACGCGCCCGCCCATCAGCGTCACGAGGTCGCGGCTGATCGTCAGGCCGAGGCCCGTCCCGCCATAGCGGCGGGAGGCGGCGCCATCGGCCTGGTGGAAGGCGCTGAAGACGGTTTCGATCTGGTCCGGCGCGATCCCGACGCCAGTGTCCGAAACGGCGATCCGCACGCCGCCCTCCGCCGGCGAAGCGACGACGCGCACCTCGCCGCGATCGGTGAATTTCACCGCGTTTCCAACGAGATTGAACAGCACTTGAACCAGGCGTCGACGATCGGCGCGGATGACGGGCGGCGTCGCGGGATCGGCTTCGACGACGAGAGCGACGGCTTTGCGCTCGGCCTGCGCGGCGAATGTCCGCGCCACCGAATTCAACATCTCGTCGAGGCGGATGCTCTCGTCGACGAGCTCGAGCTTTCCGGCCTCGATCTTGGCGAGATCGAGAATATCGTTGATCAAGGCGAGCAGATGATTGCCGCTCTCGCCGATGACTTTCGCCGATTCGATCTCGTCGGCGTCGAGCTTCTCGTCCTCGGCGAGCGTATTGGCGAGAATCAATATGCTGTTGAGCGGCGTGCGCAATTCGTGAGACATATTGGCCAGGAACTGCGATTTGTAACGGTTCGTCTCGGCCAGCTCGTCGGCGCGCATTTCGGCTTCGAGCTTGGCGGCCTCGAGCGCTCCGGCCTGCTCCTCGAGCTTGCGACTCTTTTCCGCCAGCCGATCATTGGCGATCTGCAGCTCTTCTCGTTGAAGACGAAGCTCTTCCTCGGATGTCTGCAATTCATCCGTCTGCGCGCGCAATTCTTCGGCCTGCGCGCTGGTTCGCGTCAGCAGCGCGCTGGTCTCGAGATTGCGCTCGAGCAGACCGAGATTGAGCGCGACAATGGGAACGACGAGGTCCAGCAGCTCGCGATGAATGTCGGGGAATTCGCCATAGCGGGCGAATTCGATCACGCCCGATATCCCTTCCGCCGCGCCGACCGGAACGCAGACGACGACATCCGGCGTTCCTGCGGACAATCCCGAGCCGATGAAATGGCTGCCGCGCGGCACATCGGTGACGACGATCATGCGCCGGCTGGCGACGCATTGTCCAGGCAAGCCTTCGCCGATCGCGAACGATCTGCTCAACGCCGCGCTCGCGTCGCAGGCATAGCCGCCGACGGCGTGGAATCTCTCCTTGTCGGCGTCGCGGACGAAGAAAAGCGCCAGTCCCGCCGAAAGCCGCGGCGCGAGAAAAGCGAGCAGCTGCTCGGCGAAGGCCGATGGCGTGGTCGCGAGCTGCAGCGCGATCGACAATTCCGCCAATTCGGCGTTCAGCGCGCGGCGTCTCTCGCGGCGGATCAGCGCCTCTTTGAAAAATTGCAGCGCCGAGGCCATGACGCCGATCTCGTCGCGCGAGTCCTGCGCCGGAATGGCGACGGAGAGATCTCCCTCCGCCAATTGCCGCATGGCGCTGGTCATCGTCGTGATGGGCCGGATGATCGCCGCACTGGTGAGGGCGGCGGCGAGGAGGCCGATCACCAGAGCGACCGCCGAAGCCGCGACCGCGGCCGTCGCCGTCTGATCTATTTCCATCGCGGCTCGAGGTCCGAGAGCGTCCTGCGCAGCGAAATTGGCGGATCGCATCGTCTCGATCGCCGAGTCCATAGCCGGGCCCAGCCGGTTCAGCAGATCCTGAAGCAGGCGATCTCTCTCATTGGTCTCGGCGTCGGCGCGGCGGCTCTTGTCGTCGCTATTCGCGAGCGGCCGGCCGAGCTTCACGAGCTCGAAAAAGGTCGCGACATAATCTCGCCCGTCGGCCTCTATGCGCCTCAAAACGTCCAGCGCCCGGCGATCGCCCTCGAACAGCCGCGTCGCCTCGGTGATCCCGGAAACGGACCGCGCCGCCTCGTCGCGCAATCGCCGGATCGATTCCTCGCGCCCCCCGAGGAGCCACTCGTCGGCGTGCAGCCGAATTTCGTCCAGATTGGTCTGGATGCGAGCGAGCGCGTTGTTTTGCCGCGCCAAGCGTCGATACTCGCCGAAATCGCTCCGGGCGGCGGTGAGCCCCTGATAGGAGATGGCGGCGACGGCGATCAAAAGGCAGATGAGCGCGCCGAAGCCGCCGGCGATCTTCGTCGGGATGCTGAACCGGCTGAGGAATGTCATCATCATCGGCTGCTCGCTGTCGCTCGCGAATTCCCCGGCGCCGTCATCCAGGCAAGAGCGCTACTATGCTCGCCTCGGCGGTCGCTGTCACTCTCCCCTTTGGAAACTCATTTCGTCTCGCGCAGGCGCGCGGCGCGCGAGGAGGCTTCGCGATCGGCGCCGCGTCAAAGCGTGTACCAATAGCGTATCAGATGAAAATAGACGGGCGCCGCGAATATCACGCTGTCGAGGCGATCGATCATGCCGCCATGGCCGCGGATCATATGCCCCCAGTCCTTGACTCCGCGATCACGCTTGATCGCCGACATCACCAGCCCGCCGAAGAATCCGAGCGCGCAGATCGCCAGCGCCATGCCGGCGGCGGCGAGCGGCGAGAAGGGCGTGATCCACCACAGCGCCGCGCCGAGCAGCGTGGCCGTCGCGACGCCGCCGACGAGCCCCTCCCAAGTCTTGGACGGCGACAGATTGGGCGCCACTTTGTGACGTCCGAACAATTTGCCGAACACATATTGCAGCACGTCGGAGCCCTGCACGACGATCACCAGAAAAGCGATGAGCAGCAGCCCCTTTCCTTCATAGCCGGGGATGTCGAGGGTCAGCAACGCGGGCACATGCGAGGGAAAAAAGATGCAGATCATCATTCCCCATTGCAGAAAGGCGACGCGTCGCAAGAAATGCGTGGTGTCGCCACGCAGCGCCGCCGCCATGGACAGGAACAGGAAGCCATAGACCGGCAGGAAGATCGAATAGAGCCCGTACCATTGGTCCCAGACGAGCCAATATTGGACCGGAATGCCGAGAAAGAAGACCGAGGCGAGCGCCCAGTGATCGCCTCGGCGCGTCGGGGTGAGCGTGACGAATTCGCGCAGCGCGCCGAAGGAGGCGAAGGCGAAGAGCAGGATCACGCCGCCGAGGCCGAAGAGGAAAGAGAGCCCGATCGCCGCCACCATCACCCACCAGGCGGCGATGCGCTGGTTGAGATTGTCGATGGTCGGCGACGGCTCGCCCTCGGCGCGGCGGGCGAGCTCCCGACCAATGGCGGTCGCCACGATCAGAATGACGCCGACGCCGAGAAAGAGCCAGACGGCCGGATGCTGCGCGGCGAGGAAATCGACGATACGGGTCACGCGACGAGGTCCTTGGGCTTCAGAGCGAGCAGAGCGCCGCGCGCGCGATCGAGAAAAGCGGCGCGCTCCTCGGTCCGATCGACGGCGAGCGGCTCGCCGAATGTGACGCTGCACAGGAGCGGAATGGGCAGGAATTCGCCCTTGGGCATGACCCGCGAGATATTGTCGATCCACACCGGCACGAAGTCGATCTGCGGAAACGCCATGGCGAGGTGAAACAGGCCCGATCGCAGCGGCAGGAGAGGCTCCTCTCCGGTATTGCGCGTGCCCTCGGGAAAGAGAATCAGCGAGGCGCCCTCGTCGAGCGCCGCCGACATGGCCGCCATCGCGGCGTTGAGACGATCCACCCCTTTGCGGTCGATGGGCACGGCGCGGAACACTTCGCGTCCGATGAAGCCGCCGATCCCCCGGCCGTCCCAAATTTCGGCCGCAGCGACCGGCCGCGTGACCCGGCGCAGCTCCGGCGGCAGCACCGTCCAGATCAGCACGAAATCGCCATGGCTCGCGTGATTGGCGAAATAGACCCGCTGCCGCGGCTCCGGCCGGCAGCCGCGCCAATCGGCCGAAACGCCGGTGACGGCGCGCGCGAAGCCGGCGATGAGGCGCCGCGTGGCGGCGGCGGCGAGAGGTCTCATCGCAATCCGTCCTGCGCGAGGAGCGAGCGCCATGGCGGCGCGGCCGAGCGATGCGCATCCTTTTTCGAGTCGAGGGCTGTCACGCGGCCTCCGCTTCGCGCACCGCCAGCGATACGGTGAATATGCCCCAAGGATCGATGCGCTGCTCGATCTTGCGGAAGCCGGCGGCGGCGACCAGCTGATCCATCTCCGCCTGCGTGCGCCGCCGCATCACCCAGGCCTGCCCCTCGCGATGCGAGGTGAGCGCGCGGGCGATCATCTCGAGCTGCGGATGCCAGGGCTGGCCGGTGTAGACGAGATATCCGCCGGCGGGGATGGCGCGGCCGAGGCCGCCCAGCGAGCCGGCGACGAGCGCATTGTCGGGAAAAAGCTCATACAGACCGGAGACGATCGCCAATGTGGGGCGCGGCGAGAGGGCGGCGAGATCATCGCCGTCGAAAGCGTTTCCGCGCTCGAAACGGGCGATGTCGGCGAGGCCTTTTTCAGCGACCAGCTTCGCGCCCGCGGCGACATTGAGCTCGGAATAATCGCGCAGCAGGATCGACTCCGGCCGCTCGACGCCGGCGGTCAGCGCCTCGAGCACATAGCGCCCATGGCCGGCGGCGATGTCGACCACTCTGGCCGGCGCGCTGTCCGCCCGCAGACGAGCGAGCGCGAGGCGGATCAGCTCTTCGACATTCAGTTTTCGCCGCCTTATGCCGCGCCAGCCGATCGCGTCCAGATAGGCGCGATCGATCGTTCGTCCGATCGCGCCGACGCCATTGGCGGCGTCGCGATAGACGTAGTCCAGCGTCGAGCCGGAATCGAATCCGGTGGCGTGGCCCAATTTTATCCCCTCGGAGAGGAGGCCGCCCAATTTCAGATTGGCGCGATAGGCCGACCACCAGAGGCCGCGCGGCGACAAAGCGGGCAAGGGCGTCGCGAGCCGATCGGCCTCGTCGCGCGTGTAGCCGATGCGATCGGCGTCGCGAAGATCGATCGTCTCCAGCGGTTCGGCGAAACGGGCGAGCAGAAAACGGCGAATATCGGCCACGACGGGACCGCGATCGGCCTCCCCGAGCAGATCGTGATAGAGGCCGGGATATGTCCGCCGCTCCTTCGAACGGCTGCCGAGGCGCACGAAAAATTCATGCTGCGGGCCGGAACGAACGACGAAATCGGCGCCGGCGATCAGCACTTGAGTCGGAATGGCGATCGCCCGCGCATCCGCCGTCACACGTTCGGCCGCCTCATAGAGCCCGAGCAGACTATCGACCGAAATGGCGCGAGAGATCAGAGGATCGGCGTCGAAGCTCGCGCGCCGCGCCGGATCGTGAGTGAGGAAGCGCGACTTCACATAGGAATTGACGTCGAAATCGCCGCGCAGACGGCGCAGCAGCGCCAGTCCCGGCCGCGCGAAAGGAACATAGAGCTTCGCCGAAAAGGCCGGCGCGGCGAGCGTCAGCGCGCGAATTCGCGGCGCATAGTCATGCGCCCAAGTCGCGGCGAGAACCGCGCCGACCGATTGCGCCACCACGGCGATATCGGCGCGCGCCACGCCATGGGCGCGCTCTATATGGGAGACGAAGCTCTCGACGTCGCGCACGCTATGAGAGAAGGACGGCGAATGACCGCGCGCGCCCGGCGAGCGGCCATGGCCGCGGGCGTCCCAGGCGTAGACGTCGAATTCGGGCAGATCGAGCTCGTCGACGAGATGCGCCATCCGGCCGCCATGCTCGTGACCGCGATGGAAGAGCGCCACCGCGCCCCGGCGTTCCGCCGTCGCCGGCCAGCGGCGATAGAAGAGCTCGACCCCGTCATGCGTCGTGAAACGACCGTCTTCGGCGATGCGTGTCATGCGACATCCTTTCGGAGCCCGGCCTCCGCCACCCCGCGACGGACTCGATTGATCGTGGTGACGACGAGAAGAAGCGAGAAGAACGGCATGATCCAGCCGGCCCATTGCGGCAGCGCGCCGAGCAGGCCGACGGCGAGGCCGAGCGCGCCGAAGGCGAATGCCCGATCGCTCTTGCCGAAGGGACCGTCATAGCGGCGGCCGGCCCCGGCGAGCGGCCCCATCACGCCGGCATATTCCGAGATGGCGGCGAGAAATATGACAGCGAAAATCCATGAGGGGTCGAAGGGCGCCACAGAGGCGAAGGGAATGACGAGCGCTGCGTCGGAGACGACGTCGCAGATCTCGTTGAGATAGATCCCGAGCAGCGACTGCTGCCGAAATTCCCGCGCCATCATCCCATCGACGGCGTTGAGCGCCATGCGCAGGAACAGCCACGGCGGCAGCACGAGAAAAAGCCCCGGCCGATCGCTCCACACGAGCGCCAGTCCGAGAAGGCAAGAAATCGCGGCGGTCGCGACAGTGACCCGATTGGCGGTGACGCCGTTTGCGACGGCCCGCGCGACCGCGGGCCTCAGCAAAGCCTGAAACCGCGGCTTCAATGCATAGAGAGTCATAGGAAACTCATAGGAAACGCGCCAATGGCCGAAGAAACGAGAACAGCGCCGGCAGTCTGCGTCAGATGAATTGACAAGTCTCGAGAAGCGAGCCTGCATGCTCGCTCTTCGAATTCTCGGGTTCAGATGAAGCAAATCACTAGTATCGACGATTGAAAAGAAGCTTAAGCGACGCCTCGCGTCAAGACCCTTCGAGGCGCCGGTAGAAGAATCGGAAAACGTCCATGCGGCGAGCGCGCGCGACGCGCTTCCCACGCGGCGAAAGCCAGCGGCTTTAACGAAATGCTAACCAATCTCTCGACATATCGTGAGCGTGGCTATCCGAGACTTTTGAGCATGACGCAGGTCGCTGTTTTAGGGAGCGCGTCCACCAAGATCGACGTATCGATCATAATGCCGTGTCTCGACGAGGCCCGCTGCCTGCCCAACTGCATCGCCAACGCACGGGAGGCGCTCGAGACGATGAGCCGCGAGTTCGGATTGTCGGGCGAAATCGTGATCGCCGACAATGGAAGCCGCGACGGCAGCCAGCTGATCGCGCGCGCGCTCGGCGCGCGGGTCGTCGACGTCGAGCAGCTCGGATACGGCGCCGCGCTCATTGCAGGGCTCCGTTGCGCCAATGGCGCCTATCTCGTGATGGGCGACGCAGACGGCTCCTATGATTTTCGGGAATCGGTCGAAATGGTGCGCCGCCTCGCCGCCGGCGCTGATCTTTGCGTCGGCTCGCGCTTCAAAGGGCGGATAGAACGAGGAGCGATGCCCTGGAAAAATCGCCACATCGGCAATCCCGCGCTGACCTTCGTCTTGAATCTGTTTTTCCGCGCGGGCGTCAGCGACGCCCATTGCGGTTTGCGCGCCTTGACCAGCTCCTGTTTCGAACGGCTCGATCTCACGGGCCGCGGCATGGAGTTCGCGAGCGAGATGATCATCAAGGCGGCGCTCAAACAGCAGCATATCGTCGAGGTCCCGGTGACGCTCTCGCGCGATCGGCGCGATCGGCCCTCGCATCTGCGGCCGTGGCGCGACGGATGGCGACATCTGCGTTATCTCCTGATGTTCAGTCCCGACTGGGCCTTCGCTGCGCCGGCCGCTCTGGCGATCGCAGTCTCCTTGGGGATATTGACGCTGACCGGCGTCGCCGCGCTGACCGAGAACAAATCGCCTTTCGGCAATTATTGGATGATTCTCGCAGGCTCTCTGCTCGGCCTCGGACACACCGCCGCAGTTCTCGCCGCCGCGACGCATTTCTATGGTCGGCGACAAGGTTTTCGCGCCCCATCTTGGTGGGAGGACAAGGTCGCCGATTGGTTCTCGCTGGAGACGATGCTCGTCGCAGGAAGCGTCTTCTTCGCTTCTGGCCTCCTGATTCTCCTGTCTGTTTTCGGCTATTGGTCGAGCCGTAATTTCGAGCCGATCGGCACCGTTCTTCCCGCCGTCGTCGGCACGACGTTGATCGTGATCGGCGCGCAAAACGCGCTCGCCGGGTTCCTGCTGGCGATCGTCAATGGCCATGAAGCGAATTTCATCGACCGAGCCGAAGCCGAGACTTGGTCCGATACGCGACGACGCTCCGTGCGCTCGCCCATCGGGACCTGCGAGGACGTCGAGCGTCTCGATCGAGCGGCGAAGGCGGCTGATCGATGATCACGGAGGACGCCCGCCGTCGCCTTCGTCCCCGCATTTTCGATACGGACTGGCTTTTGCTCCGCGCGATGCGCGCCAGCATCGAGAAAGTCGCCGCGCGGATCGTGCGGCCCGGCGCCGTCGCGGTCGATTTGGGATGCGGCTCCGAACCTTACAAGCCGATCTTCGACGCGCTCGGCGCGACCTATCGCGGCGCGGATTTCGCGAATGCCGACATTGCGATTGATCCCAGCGGCCGCGTCGACGCGCCCGATGCGAGCGCGGATATCGTCCTGTCGTTTCAATTACTGGAGCATGTCGCCGATGTCGGCTCCTATCTCGGCGAAGCGCATAGGCTGCTGCGCGCCGACGGCCGGCTGATTTTATCGACACATGGCAATTGGTTCTACTATCCGCATCCAGAGGACTATCGCCGTTGGACGCGACCCGGCCTGCTGACGGAGCTCGCCGCACATGGATTCGAGTCCATCGAATGCGCGCCTCTGATCGGGCTGCCCGCCTGGACGACGCTGCTCAGGCTGACGTGCGGCTACCATGCCCTCGCAAAGCTGCCGATCCTCGGCCGTGTCATCGGCCGAACGCTCGCCATAGTCCTCAATTTTCGCGCATTGCTCGAAGACGCGATCACACCGGACTGGGTCACGCGCGACAATGCATGTGTGTACCTCGTGCTGTGTCGGCCGATCCGGCTCTCCCCATGAGACTGCCGCGCTTTATCCTCGTCGGCGGGCTCTGCGCGCTTCTCAACAACATCTCCGTCATCGGCTTTGGTTTCGTCGGCGTTCATTATATCTGGGCGACGCTTCTCGCATTCGGGCCGATTCTCGTCATCGGATACGTCCTCCATTGTTCGATCACCTTCGACGCGGCGGCGTCCTGGCCCTCCTTTGCGCGCTACGCTCTCGCCATGCTCGCCAATTGTCCGCTCTGGTTCGCGTCTCTCTATATTCTCGGCGATCTCGCCGATCTCCCCATGGCGATCGCGGCGCCACTCGCCACGATTCTGATAACGCTCTGGAATTACAACTGCACGAGATGGGCGCTGTCGCGCGTCCGCGCGCCCCTGCAGGGACTGCGTTCCACGAGCCGAGGATAATTGCATGGAACGCTTCACGCTCGATGATCTGACGCGCTGCATGTCGCCCCATGCGCCTGTCTATTCCTGGCGCAAGCCGATCTATCAATTTGTGGCTCTCTCCAATCTGCGTCGCGTATGGGACAAATCGCATCGTCGCGCCCTCGATGTCGGCGGCGGCACCGGGCTCCTCGCCCATACGATCAAGTCGCTGTTCGGCCTCGATCACATCGCCTCCGTCGACGTCGAAAACCGATTCCTGCCGTCACTCGATGTCGAAACGTCCATCTATGACGGCCGCACGCTTCCATTTCCCGATAATTCCTTCGAATGCGTCATCCTCTTCAATGTTCTGCATCATGTTCCGGCTCCGCTTCGCCGTCCTCTGATGCGCGAATGTCGCCGCGTCGCCGGCGCAGGCCCTCTCTACATCAAGGATCATCTTTCTACTGGCCTGCTCGACACCGCGCGGCTCACCGCGCTCGATCTCATCGGCAATCTTCCCTTCAACGGAATGGTGAGCGCCTCCTATCTCTGCGCCGAAGATTGGCGGACGCTCGCGCATGACGCCGGCTATGCGTACGAAATCGTCTCCGACGGCGACTATCGTCGCGGCGTCGAGGCGATGGTCTTTCCCAATCGCCTCGAAACGAGCATGAAATGGCGACCGATCTGACCGACCGCGCGAAGATGCGCAGCCCTGTCATCCGACTCGCCATGCTGTCGCACTACTTCGAAACGCGTCGCGGCGGCGTCGAGATCGTCGCCGGCGCGCTGGCGAGGGCCTTGTCGCCGCTCGGTTTCGAAATCGTCTGGCTCGCGACCGGAAAAAGCAACGGCGGCGACCCGTCGTCCAACCTCGCGCAGCGCGAGCTGCCCGCTTCCGACATCGTCGAACGGATCGCCAAAATTCCCTATCCGCTTCTGTTTCCGAGCGCCTTTCGCTCGATCTTCGCGCAAGTGCGCAACGCCGACGTCGTCATCGTCCATGACGCGCTCTATTTGACCAGCGTCGCCGCATTTTTCGCGGCGCGCTTGTTTCGCAAGCCGCTCCTCGTCGTGCAGCATATCGGCGTCGTTCCCTATCGCAATCCCATTCTCCGATCGCTCATGGCGATCGCCAATCGACTCGTCGCCGTTCCGCTTCTGAGCCGCGCCGATCAGATCGTCTTCATCAGCGATCTCACGCGACGTTATTTCGAAGCCATCCCCTATCGGTGCCCGCCTCGGCTCGTCTTCAACGGCGTCGACGCCGACATTTTCTCTCCTCCCGAATCGGAAGCCGAAAGGGCTACGGCGCGGGCCGATCTCGGCCTGCCCGCCGCCGGTCCTATCGCTCTTTTCGTCGGACGCTTCGTCGAAAAAAAGGGCCTGCTCCGACTCGAGCGTCTGGCGCGCGAACGTCCCGACATCTTGTTCGTCTTCGCCGGCTGGGGCGTCATCGATCCTGCGCAATGGCGACTGCCCAACATACGCGTTTATCGAAATTTAGCGGGCGCGTCGCTCGCCCCCCTCTATCGCGCCGCCGACCTATTGCTGCTGCCGAGCGTCGGCGAAGGCTTTCCGCTCGTCATACAAGAAGCGCTCGCTTGTGGTCTGCCGATCGTCTGCGGCGCCGACACCGCCGCCGCAGATGAAGCCGCCGAACTATTTCTGACCAAGGTCGTCATCGACGACGAGGCTCCGCGAGCGACCGCCGCGGCGCTCGCAGCGGCGACATCCCGGCTGCTCGAGCCGGATGAGAACCCGAGGCGATCGCGTCTCGCACGCGCCGAATTCTGTCGCTCGCGATATTCTTGGAGCGCTTCGGCGGAGCGTTATGCGACACTTTTGAGGCGACTGGTCGCACATCCAGAACCATAGCCGAAGCGCCAACGATAGAGAGAAACGATGTCCGACCTCGATACGTCTTGCGACGCAGAACGCCGGAACGCGGCATTTCATCGGACATTGAAGGGCGCGACAATCATTTCATCGGCGCTCGTCCTTTTCGGCGTCGGCGTCGCCTCCCTGACCGAGCCTGTCTATATCGACACAGTGAGGCAGCCGAAGTTCGTTTGGCTGACGACCTATTTTTTTCGCAGTCAGGATGCGCCATGGCTCATCGGCGTCGCCCTTCTCCTCGCGATCCTCGCCATCGCGCGGCCGACATTTCCTCGGAGCTTCGGCTGTCTCGGGAAACCGTCTCGCCGCGTCACGGCCGTCTCGCTGCTCGCGCTTCTCGTTCTCGTTTGCGGGGTCGTCGGAACGCATTCGATATTTCACGACTATCATCTGTCACGCGATGAAATATTGGCGGAATTCGACGCGACGATCTTCCGCTCCGGTCATTTGATCGCGCCCATAGCTCCCGAGCATCGCCCCCTCGCGACGGCGCTCGCGCCGACTTTCATGGTCCCGATCGACCAGATCGATGGATTCGTTTCCGCCTATCTGCCGGGCAATGCGGCGTTGCGCGCGCTCGTCGGCTTCATCGATCCGGCCGCGACCAATCCGCTTCTCGCCGCCTTCGCCGTCATCGCCGTTTTTGCAGTCGCGCGCCGCCTCTGGCCGTCCGATCCGGCTCCGGCGCTCGTCGCCGCCGTGCTGACGGCGACCTCCTCGCAGCTGATCGTCGGCTCGATGACGAGCTACGCGATGACCGCCCATCTTACTCTCGACATGCTCTGGCTCTGGCTGTTTCTACGCGACGACAAAGCCGGACACGCCGCCGCGATCATCGTCGGGGCCTTCGCGATCGGACTTCATCAAACGATCTTTCATCCGCTCTTCGCCGCGCCATTCATCCTGCGTCTTTGGATATCGCAACGGCGAAGCGTCGCTGCGGCCTATATCGGCTCCTATGCGATCGCGCTTCTCTTTTGGATCGGCTATTGGCAATTGCTCGCCTTATGGCGCGGCGTCTCCATGGAAACGTCGGACGAGGTCGGACTCGTCTATTTCATCGCGCGCGTCCTCGTCCTTCTGACGAGCTTCCAATGGTCGGGCGCAGATCTCATGGCGAAGAACATTCTGCGATTCGTCGTCTGGCAAAATCCTGTTCTCCTGCCCTTGGTCATTCTCTCCTACACGCAGATACGCGAAGGTTCCGGAATCGCCCGGGAGCTCGCGGCCGGCGTCTGCCTCACGCTCATCGCCATGTTCATCGTCCTCCCCTATCAGGGTCATGGCTGGGGATATCGCTATTTGCACGGGCTGCTCGGAAATTTTTCGCTGCTCGCGGCCTATGGATGGGTCGACCTCGCCGCGCGCGCGAATGCACGCGCTAGCCGAGAGCTCGGATCGACGCTGGCGATCGGCTGCGTCATCGGCGCGCTCGTTCTGCTTCCCGCCCATCTCATCCAAGCGCAGCGCTTCGTCGAACCCTATGCGAGGGCCGCCGACGCAATCGCTCGTACCGACGCGGATTTCGTGATCGTCGACAAGTCGCGACTTTTGTTCGCCGCGGACCTCGTTCGCAATGACCCTTTCTTGCGAAACAGGCCGAAAATTCTCGATCTCACCTATCTAGAGGAAGACCAGATTCGCGCTCTTTGCGCGACGAATGAGATCGCTCTCTTCGAAAAGGCGGATGCGACCGCGCTCGGCGTTTCGCGTCACGACGAGGCGACGAAGACCGATGACGACATGCTGGGCCGCAAGCGAAGGCTCATGTCGGATCTGCGCTGCGGCGCCGATATGGGCCAGCGAAATCGATGAGCCGCCGCTGATATTGCGTGAGACCGAAAGGCGCCTCCGCCTTATCTCCCGTCCGGCGTGTCCATGCCGACCCAAAGATCGCGCACGCGCTTCAGATTTTTCGCGGGATCGTAGCGTTCGACATCGAAGACTGAGGCCATCTGCCGACAAGCCGCCGATGGTCGCGGTGCAATTTTTGCCGATAGCTACGTGATGGGGTCCGGCAGTTCGTTTGGATCAGGCAGCGAGCACCGCACTCCAGATTTCGGGCGCAGTTGTCCCGGTGGCTCTAAATCTGCTCAGCGCGAATTGACCCTTTCTGATGCGATGCATGAGTTCGATGCCGGCGATCGTGATCGCCGCATGTCGGAATCGCTTGAACCCGAGCATAGGCCCCAAACGAAGTTTGATAGATCGATGATCCTGCTCAATGAGATTATGCAGGTATTTCGATGATCGAATTCGAGTCCGTGCGCCTCCTCGATGCTGTACGAGAAGCTCACGCGCCGCCCGATGTGACGCCTGATATCCGTCGAGCGTGATTTTGCGGGTTCTGGTGCGAACCGGAGCGGGACACCCTCAGCATCGCCCATAGCCCCAGCGTCCGGTTGCGCCCACGGAAGGACTATGTCCCGCTCACGCCGTTCGCACCAGAACCGCCCACCGAGCCAGAGTCCGTTCTTGAGGCGAATGTGGGGCGCGGCGGAGCTTCCACTACGAATGAATGACGGCTCTCCTCGTCATGCTATGGTCGTCCTGGATCGAGCCTCGCCGACGTGGGATATGCCGAAGGACGAGGGAGGCGAGCAGCATCGCCATTTCGACATTCGCATAGATCAGCGAAGGGGCGCGGAGAAGATGCAGGGCGAAGGCGACCGCCAGGATGAACCAGATGAAATACGAGCCGGATCGATGCAGAGTTCGCCACCGCTCGGGCCCGAGCATTTTTGATGTGGGCTCGAATGATGTGAGGGCCAGCGCGACCACTGTGATATATCCGGCTATGCCGAAAATTCCGATGACGATTCCGCCGACGGCAGTTTCGAATGAGGCGGGCGCAAGGGTCGCGAAGGAGATGAGAGCCACGACATGCAGCGTCTGGAGGCCGGCGAAGGCGAAGCCCAGATAGCGCCGGTTGCGAAGCTGCCATCGGCTCCAAGGGGTCGGAGAGATCCCGTGCAAGGCCGAGGCCGAGAAGGCGAGGCAGAAAAAGATCGCGGATGCCCTGGCCGTCATCGACACGATGAGCCGGACGCCTTCGACTCCCGGGAAGGCGCCTACGGCGCCGAGGCTCAGAAGCGTAGAGAGCATGATGATGACCGTGACGAGCCGCCATCCCGAGAAATATCGCGTCCACAGATCGAAGGATGTCATGGTTGCGCCTCCCTGGACGCGTCGAGAATTTGTTGGCCGGCGCTCGGCGCCGCGTCCGGTCCAAAGTCTGGCGAATTGTGATCGCTCGAGAGGAAATCTCTAGAGCGGCTCTTCGTGTAGAGCGACGACGTCCGCCTCGAAGCGCCATTTTGGAAATCGCGTCAGGACCGTCGGATCGTGTCCCGGAACGATGTGCTCCGGACTCGCGGCAAGACGCTCGATGAGCGAGAATGCTTCGAGCGTCGCTCCCAGATCGACGAGGATCGGAAAGGGATTGCGATCTAGGAGATTCGCCCAGAAATGCGCGCCGTCGCTGGCGAGCACGATGGGGCCGCGCCGAGTGGCGACGCGCACGACCTGCTGGCCCAGCGTGTGGCCGCCGACGAGATGCAGGGTGACGCCCGGCGCCAAAGTTACATCGCCGTCATGGCAGATGAGACGCCCCTCGTAGAGGAGGCGCACCAGGGCGATCACGTCCGCGACATCGAAAGTGCGGCGCAGAATGTCGTGCCGCATCAGCCTGCCGGTGCAATATTGCATTTCCTTGTCCTGAACATGAAACCGCGCTTCTGGAAACGACGCCAGATTTCCGGCGTGATCATAATGCGCATGAGTGAGCACGACGTCTCGCACCGTTGATGCGTCGATCCCGATCCTGGCCAAGGCTTCCACCGGGTGGCATAGGAGCTCGCGTCCACGCTTCTGCGCGCTCGATGCGGAAAAGCCGGTGTCGACGACAATCGTTCTTCCATCGCCACGGATCGCCCAGACAAAATAGTCTTGCGGAGCCGGCGTCTCGGGGAGATCGCAGCGGAAATAGGCCTCGCGGGCCACCCGATCCGGCTGTGTCGCGTAACGCAGCGCATAGACCTCATAGGTCGGCGCCGGATCGAGCTGTGTCATGCTCCCTCCGTGGAGTGAATCTGGACGCGAGCCCCTCGGTCGAGATCCGGGTCCGCGCCTGGATTTGACGAATGCGGCCGGTCGACGCGACAGGTCAGCGCTTTTGGAAGATGTAGAGGTAGACGCTGCTGGATACATCCAGCGAGCCGGTACGTTCGACATGCTCTTCGACGATCTCCCGCACCGCGCGGCGAAGCACGTCGCCGCCGGCCTGCGAAGCGACGTTCTTGTGACGGAAGGTTCGAACGTAGAAGTCGAGCAGAGCATCGATGGTCGGGAAGGTCATCGTTCCGTCGAACCAGGGTTTTTCCACCAACGTCAACGAGTCCGGCGAGAACAGCCGAATGTTGGCCGCGCAGAAGCGGTTCGTGCCGGGCGCGGCCAAGGCCGGATGATCGTGGGCGAAGCCCAATCGGAGCAGGGCTTCGTCTTGGAATCGGTTGAGCTCGCTCATCCAATCGAAATCCGCCGTGAGCAAGGCGACATGGCCGCCCGACTTCGTCAGTTCGGCGATACGCGCGAATGAGGATCGAATGTCCGGCGCGTGGTGGAGCACGAGATTGGCCAGCACGAGGTCGAATTGTCCGCGTTCGAACGGCGCCTCGTCGATCGAGCTTTGGATGAAACCATGATTGCCGGCTTTGTCGCCGAGCGCTCGGCGCGTCGCCTCGACCATCTCCTCGGCGATGTCGAGCGCCGTTATGTTCACGGGCCGCGCCTGCGCCAGAGCGACGCTGAAGCGTCCGTGGCCGCAACCGGCGTCCAAGACCTCCGTGAAGGAATATTTCGCGAGCGTGTCGACATACCATTGTGAGATCGATGTCTTCGCGAGCGTCTCCCACGCGCGGGAGCGAGATGCGAAATCTTCCACGGTGGCGTAGTGCCGAGCGAGATGATTTCTGTCGAAATAAGTGTCTGTCAATTCCATTGCCGGTGTCCTCGATGGGCCGAGCATGGCCGGGTTGAATGCGACAGCGTCTCAGGAGACGCGCGGTTGAGCCTGCATCGCGACATGCGGCGCAGGGTAGCGGCTCGTCGTCGGGGCCGCCTCGTTCGAAGCGGCGATGACATCGAGCATCTCCAGCACGCAACGCTCGGCGTCGAGCGTCTGCCGCGACGCGATCATCGGGCGTGGCAGCGCGTGGGTGTAGTAGTGCGGGCCCTCCACCGGAAATCCGAGCGCCCATAGGCGCTTGCAGGCTTTTCCGGAGGAGTCGATCGGATGAAGCGCGGTATCGATATCGATGCCGCTCGGGTGAAAGTCGCCGTTCCGGTATGGTCGGATCATGCCGTGGGCCAACAAGGCGGCGGTGAGCGGCGAAGAGTCGGTCAGCGGCGAGTAGGGATCGAGCCGCGCGATGACGAGAACATCCGCATGAACCTTCTCGACCTCGCTTTCATAGCGCGTTTCAATGAAGAAGCGCGCTTCTTCCTCGTCGATCCGGACCTGCGCGCCGGGGCCCCCGCCGATGCGGATCAGACCGGCTTCCTGCAGAGCCACCTGCTCGAAATTGCGTCGTTTCGGCGGGCCGAAAGATACGCGATTTATGATTCCGTTGAACGTCTCTATGAAATAGCGATGCGATTCCGGCGTCAGCCCGCCATACTCGACCGCCGCCCGGATCGCCTCGCGGGTGTCGCGCAACACATCGCAGGCCGCTTTGACGGGACTGGCCAGATTGCCCTTCACGGCCTCCCGCAGATCGTCGTCCACGAGCCTGTTGAAGAATGCGCGGAAGGCCCGGGATGTGTGAAAGATGATCCCATCGAGCGGATGAAGAATCGCGTCGATGGCTCTCAGTTCCTCGCTCGTCGGCTCGAAACCGGCGGACTCGACAGCGCGGCCTTGCGCGGCCTGTCGATAAGCATAAGCCATTTCCTTGATGACGAGCGGCTGCACGACGCGCTCGAAATCGATCCGCGCGTCGCCGGTGGTCGCGAGCGTCTCGCGCCGGATCGCGGCAATGGCTTCCGGGGTCAAAAACTTCGCGTCGTGACGGCCGGATAAGCCCTTCTGATTGACGCCGCGCGCCGCGAAAGGAAGGCAATTGCGCGAGAATAGAACAATTTTTGGTTCATGGCCGGAGGCGTGATATCGGAGTTCCCCGTCGTTCTCCTCATAACGGCCGCCGCGCCCGAGCGTCAGCGCGGAAATCGCGTCATGCGCGGTCAGCCCGAAGCCTTGGATCGCGACCGTCGCCGAGGCGGAAATCTCGTCGAGCCGCTCGACCGGATAGGGAGTGGCGTAGAATGCGAGATTGCGATTGCGGCGCGCGTTCCGCTCGACGAAATCGACGTGAAGCCGATCCTCCTCGGTAGGCCTGCGAACGCCGTGGCCGGTCGCCAGGACGACGAAATCGGCCCGCCGCGAGCGCCCCGCCTGCGTGATGACATCGAAGCCGCAATCGCGCTCGATCAGGTCGACGACCAGCTCCGGGTGATGGGCGACCTCGACCTTCGCCGGGAGTCGTTCGAGCACGCGTCGGTAGACCCAAGACATATATTCCCCGAGCAACCGACGCGGAAAATGATCGATCTCCGTCATCGAAAGGCCGACGTCGTTCGGCGCGCGCTGGAACCTGTCTCCGACATGCCTATAACCTGCGAGGGTCGCCCATTCGACGAGCGACACGCCGCCTTTCCCGCCCGCGACGCTCTCGGGCGCGAACATTGTGACCTGTGAGGCGAGTGTGTTGATCAGCAAGTGATCGGGTTGGGTCGAGAGATGGACGCCCTCTCCGCAGGCGCCGCGATCGAACAGGTCGATCCGAAGGCGGACGCCTCGTGGAAGGCGGTGAGCGTGCTCCGCCACGCGCTCCAGCACGGTCAAACCTCTCGGCCCCATGCCGACGAGCGCCAGGACTGTCGATTGCATCCGCTTATCTCCTCCCGTGAAGTTCGACGGCCGGCGCCGACCGCAGCGTGTCGACGGCTCAGGCGTCCATCCAGGCGACAGGGAGTCGCGGGCGCGCGAGCCGAGGGGAATCGAGAACGGGCGAACGCCTCGCGTCTCGTTCGAAGAAGAACCGGTTTTCTCCGAAGGCCGGAACCAGCTCGTCGAGCCAGGTCGCATCAGGATCGAATTTCGCGTAGAAGGGGCGGCGAACGAAGTCGGGGTTTCGCGCCTGCAAAAATTGCAGCGCGAACACCTTCTCCCCGTGCAACTCGACGACCCCGTCCACGACGACTTTGCCGGGATGGGCGCTCATCGAGGGGCCGCGCACCGTCCGCGCCAGACCGGAGACGGCGCGGTAGGCGGCGCGAAAGATCTCATAGGCTCGCGCCAACGGAAGCCTGAAATACTCGCGCGGGCCGGTGTCGCGCTCCACGAACATATAGTATGGCACCGCGCCGAGACGGACCGCAGTCGTCCAGAGTTCGGCCCAATCGGCGGGATCTTCGTTCACATGCCGGATCAGCGGCGCCTGAATCCGCAAGCTCGCGCCGGCGCCGATGATGCGGCGCACCGCTTGTTGGGCGATCGGATGTTGGATCTCGCGTGGATGGTTGTAATGCCCCATCAATGCGAGGTTGCGTCCAGATGCGACCACCTTCTCGAACAAGCGAAGCAACTCGTCCGCGTCCGGATCCGTGACGAAACGCTGCGGCCAATAAGCGACAGACTTCGTTCCGATGCGAATATTCTGGACGTGTTCGAGCTCGGGCGCGAGAATCGGCTCGATATATTTGGCCAGCACGCGAGCGCTCATGACCAGCGGATCGCCGCCGGTGATGAGCACATCGGTGACCGCAGGGTTCTGCCCGAGATAGGCGATCAGGCCGTCGGATGTCCGAGCATCGAACTTCAACTCTTCCATGCCGATGAATTGCGGCCATCGGAAGCAGAAGGTGCAATAGGCGTGGCAGGATTGCCCAGCGCTCGGGAAGAAGAGCACGGTCTCGCGGTATTTGTGCTGGAGGCCGTGCAATGGCGCTCCGTTCAGTTCCGGGACATTGTCGGTGGATTGTCCGGCCGGGTGCGGGTTCATGCGCATCCGGATGCGGCGCACGATCGCTTCGATGTCACCCTCCCGTGCGCCGCCCCGGATCAGGCCGCGCAGAGCGGCATATTCCTCGACGCGCAGCATGTTGCGATGAGGAAAAGTCAATCGGTAGATCGGATCGTCTGGGACATCGCTCCAGTCGATCAGCTCGTCGAGGACGTAAGAATTCACTCGGAAGGGCAGCACCCTGGATACGATTTCGATCGCCTCGCGATGCTCGGCGTCGAGGAGCGACCATTGTGGCGCATTCCTCATTGTCTGCGACGTAAAAGGTTTGAACTTCGGATGGCCAGCGTCAATCATAGGCTCGATCTCCCAGACGTCGGCGCGGCGATGATCCACGCACGATCGGACGGCGCCTGCAGTTGCGGATAGAGAAGGCGGGTCGACACGCGCCGGGAGCGGCGCGCCGAGACGTGACTCCATCTGGTGGTCAGATGTCGAGATCGATGCGATAGTCCGACATCCAGAGATTGAGGCCGATGGCCAGCTCGATCGCGATTCGATCCTGGCGCGGCGAGGATGCGCCGACCGGCCGTCGCAGGACCTCATGAACGCGTTGCAGATCGAGAAGAGGTCTGACCGGCGCGGACCCATCGGAGACGATATCGGCCAGCGCGGCGCGCAGCGCCTGTTCGTAGGCAGGATCCTGCGTCGCGGGATAAGGATTCTTGACGCGGTCGAGAATCACATTCGGGAGAATGTCGCTGGCGGCGGCGCGCAATATGCTCTTCTCGCGGCCATCGAAAGTCTTCATCTCCCAGGGAATATTGAAAGCGTAATCGACCAGGCGATGATCGCAGAACGGCACGCGAACCTCGAGGCCCACCGCCATGCTCATGCGGTCCTTGCGGTCCAGCATGATCTGTATACAACGGGTCGCATGAACGTAGACCTCCTGCCGCATGCGGCGGTTTACCGGACTCTCCCCCGGCAGGGCCGGAGTTTCCGCCAACGCCTGAGCATAGCTGTCTCGACGGAAGCCCGGCAGGTCCAACCGCTCCACGAGCCCGCGGTCGAGCAGCGCGCTGCCGTCGAAGAACTTGCCGGTCACGGATGTCAGCCAACCGAAGGTGTTTTCTTTCAGAGAGTCCGGGTCGTGAAACCACCGATAGCCGCCGAAGATTTCATCTGCCGCCTCGCCGGACAGGGCCACTGTGGATCGCCGGCGCACCGCTTCGAACAGCCGATAGAGAGATGGCCACATATCTCCCCAAAAAGACGGAGGCTGATCGAGGCTTCGCACGATCGCCGTTCGTAAAGCGGGATCGGCCATCGTGCGGCTGTCGAGCACGATCTCGTCGTGGCGGGAGCGAATCCGATCGACCAGGGCGCGCACGAAAGGCGTGTCCGATCCGAGATTGAAGGCGTTCTCGACGAACTCCGACCCATGATCCTCGAAGTCGAGGGAAAACGAGCGGATGTTCTCCTTTCCCTGCTCCAGAAGATGCTTCGACGCCAGCGCCGTGATGATCGAGGAGTCGAGCCCGCCCGACAGCAGGCTGCACAGCGGCACGTCGGCCACGATCTGTTTCTCGACGATGTCTTCGAGCAAGTCGCGAGTGTAACGGATCGTACGTTCGAGGTTATGCTCGTGTGGATGCGCCTCCAGCCGCCAATACCGCCTTTTCTTCAGTCCGGCCCGACTGACGATGACGAGCTCTCCAGGGAGAACTTCATTCATGCCGGCGAATATCGCACGGCCCGGCGTCTTCACCATGTCCAGGATCTCACGCAATCCGTCCGCAGTGACCTTCCGTCCGGCGTCGGGATGGGCGAGGATCGCCTTCGGCTCCGAGCCGAACAAGACGCCTTCGCTCGTCTGCGAGTAAAAGAGCGGCTTCACGCCCATCCGGTCCCGAACGAGCAGGAGCTTTTGAGCGGCCACGTCCCAGATGGCGAAGGCGTACATGCCGTTCAGCCTCTCGGCGAACTGCTCGCCCCATTCCAGATAGGCGCGGAGGACGACCTCCGTGTCGCTGCGAGTCTCGAAGACATGCCCTCGCGAACGCAGCTCGTCACGCAATTCCACGAAGTTGTAGACCTCGCCGGTATAGGAGATGACGGCGGCGGCGCCTGCGTTGTTCTGCGCCGCCATAGGTTGGCGACCACCTTCCAGATCGATGATCGCGAGACGCCTGTGCCCCAATCCGACAGGCCCGTCGATCCAGAGGCCTTCGGCGTCGGGACCTCGCAGCGCCATAGTGTCTGTCATACGTTGCAGGATATGGCGCTGTTCCGCCAAGTTCTGGTCGTAGGCGACCCAACCAGCGATTCCGCACATATTGGCCTCCATTTTGATAACTGAACTAGAATTTCGAGAATTAGTTTCGAATTCTGTTTCTTGCGAAACATCAATTCATCCGTCCAGGAAGATATTAATTTTTAAATAGCATAGAACGTAGCTATCCGCTAAATGATATAATTTTGCCGCCTTATCAGAGATGATCATAAATGGCAGCCGTATATTCATAAATGTATCATATTTTGAAAATTGCTCCTTCCCCTAGCGCGAAGCAACGTGCCTCTTTTTCGCTTCTCATTTGCTGCATGGGGCAAAAATAGAAAGCTGGATAAGGCCGGATCGGCGGTAGCGCGCGGCCAGCCGCCCCAGTCGTGATTCATCTATCGACGGGAGGGCGCCGCTACCGCCCTCGGAACAGCCGCTGCGCCGTCACGTAGAACACGGGCGTGAAGACCAAGCCGAAGAACGTCACGCCCAACATGCCGAAGAAGACGGTCGTGCCCAGAGTCTGCCGCATTTCCGCGCCGGCGCCAGCGGCGAGGAGGAGAGGCACGACGCCGAGGATGAACGCCATGGAGGTCATCAATATGGGCCGCAGACGCAGGCGCGCCGCCTGCACGACCGCCTCGGCGCTGGTCGCTCCCTGTTCTTCCGCCCGCCGCGCAAACTCGACGATCAAAATAGCGTTCTTGGCGGCGAGCCCGACGAGTACGGTGAATCCGATCTGCGCCAATATGTCCACATTCATCGACCGAAGGAGAAGGCCGGTCACCGCTGCAAGCAAACACATCGGCACAATCAGCACAACGGCGAGCGGCAGGCGCCAGCTCTCGTATTGCGCTGCGAGCACGAGGAACACGAGCAGGATAGCCGCTCCAAAAATCGGGAGGGTCGTATTGCCCGCCGTCTTCTGTTGATAGGACAGATCTGTCCACTCGAAGCCGATCCCCGGAGGCAAGCGCTCTGCGGCGAGTCGCTCCATTGCCTCCAAGCCGTAGCTCGATGCGAATCCTGGCGCTATTCCTCCCTGGATCTCGGCTGCGGGATAAAGATTGTAGCGCGGCACTCGGTAGGGCTCGGATGTCTGTCTCAACTTCACCAATGCGCCGAGCGGGACCATGTCGCCAGAGGCGTTGCGCGTCCTGAGACGCGAAATGTCGTCCATCGTTTTCCGGAAGCGTCCGTCGGCCTGCGCCATGACCTGATAGGTGCGGCCGAGATAGTTGAAGTCGTTGATATAGGCGGAGCCGAGATAGATCTGCATCGCCTCGAAAACGAGCTCGGGCGCGACGCCCAGCTTTTGCGCCCGCTCGCGATCGACATCAGCGTCGATGCTCGGCGTGCTGGTCGTGAACGACGTGAACAGCTGCGTCAGACCGGGCCGAAGCATGGCATGAGCGACGAGATCCTGCGCCGCGGCTTCGAGGGCGCGGGGGCCGAGGCCTTTGCGATCCTCCAGCATCATTCGGAAACCGCCCGCTGTCCCGAGGCCGGGCACGGGCGCCGGCGAGATCAGTATGATCGAAGCCTCCTGAATACCAGCGAGCGCCTTGCTGATCCGGTCGAACATCAGCGCGGCAGTCTCGCCGTTTCGAGCACGCTCCTCGAAGGAGGCCATGTTCACGAAGATGGTGCCGGCGTTCGAGGCGTTGGTGAATGTGGCGGCGTCGAAGCCCGCGAAAGCATTCGTATTCGCGACGCCGGAAACATGCTCGAGCCGAGCGGCGGCCTCACGGATGACCGCATCGGTTCGACTGACGGAAGCGCCCGACGGCAATGTGACGACTCCAATGAAGTAGCCGAGATCCTGATCGGGAATGAAGCCGGTGGGCGCACGGGCGAGTTGAAAGGCCGTCAGAGCGATCAGCCCTGTATATGCGGCGAGCAGAGCCGGCGCCGCCTGCAGAAGTCGGCGGACGATGCGGCCATAGGCTCTGGACAGCCACTCGAAGAGCGTGTTGAAGAGTTCGAAGAACACAGTGATAGGTTCGCGCCGCGCGGCTCTTCCCTCGTCGCGTTCGGCAGGCCGAAAGAGCAGAGCGCAAAGCGCGGGACACAGAGTCAGAGACACGAAGGCGGAGATCAGAGTCGAGGCGGCGATGGTGACTGCAAATTGTCGAAAAAACTGGCCGGATATTCCGGAGATGAAAGCGGAGGGCGCGAAGACCGCGCAGAGCGTCAAGGCGATAGCGACGAGCGCTCCGCCAATCTCGTCCATGGTGCGATGGGCGGCCTCGCGCGGGGATAGTCCGTCATGCAGATTGCGCTCGACATTCTCCACCACGACAATCGCGTCGTCGACGACGATGCCGACGGCCAGAACGATTCCGAACAGCGAGAGATTGTTGAGCGTCATCCCGAACGCCGATAGCGCGATGCATCCGCCGACGAGCGAGATGGGGACGGCGATGATCGGCACGATCGAGGCGCGCCACGTCTGCAGGAAAAGGACGACGACCACCACCACGATGACGATCGCCTCGGGAACGGTGCGCATCGACTCGCGAACAGACTGCGCGATGAATGTCGTCAAATCGTAGGAAATGCGATAGCTGAGGCCTGCCGGAAACTGCAGCGCCATTTCTCGCATCGTGCTCTTCACGCGCTCCGCCATTGCGAGCGCATTGCCGCCGGGCTGGAGATAAATCAAAATTAGAACATCGCTGCGTCCGTCGAGCCAGCCGTTCGCGCCGAAATTCTGGTCGCCGATCTCGACCCGGCCGACGTCCCGCAATCGCGTCACCCGACCCAGAGGATCGGATTTGAGCAATATGTCGGCGAATTGCCTCGGCTCCGTCAGGCGTCCGAGGGTCTTTATGTTGAGCTGAAAGGCTCCGGGCGAAGGCGCCGGCGGCTGGTTCAGGACGCCTGCCGAGACCTGCGTGTTCTGCGCCTGCAAGGCGGCGACGATCTCCCCTGCCGTCAGATTGCGCGCCGCCGCCTTGTCGGGATCGATCCACACGCGCATGGCATAGTCGTGGTTTCCGAACACGACTGCATCGCCGACGCCCTCGAGCCGCGACAGCGCATCCCTCAGATTCAAAGTCGCATAGCTCGCCATGTAGAGCTGGTCGCGAGACCCATCCGGAGACAGAAGAGAGATCGCCATCATCAGATTGGGCGAACTCTTCTTTACGGCGACGCCGAGTCGCTGCACGACGAGCGGAAGACGGGGAAGCGCGATGGCGACGCGATTTTGCGTCAACACCTGGGCTTTGTCGAGATCCGCGCCGAGGCGGAAGGTGACCGTGATGACGAGATTGCCGTCGCCCGTCGATTGGCTCGATAAATAGAGCATGTTTTCGACGCCGTTGATCTGCTGCTCGAGCGGCGTCGCCACCGTCTTGCTGACGACCTCGGCGGACGCTCCTGGATAGGTCGCCGTGACCTGGATCGTCGGAGGCGCGATTTCAGGATATTGTGCGATCGGCAGCTCTGCGTAGGCGATCGAGCCGAGAATCGTGATGAACAAGCTGACGACGATCGCCAGGATGGGCCGTTCTATGAAAACATGCGGGAAGCGCATGGTTTCAGTTCCGTCCGACGGCCTCGGCCATTCGGCCGGACTGCGCCGTCACCTTGGCGCCCGGGCGCGCGAAAATCAGCCCGTTGATGATCACGCGATCTGCTGGTCCGATCCCTCGCTTGACGATCCGCATACCCTCGATGGACGCGCCGACCTCGACATCCTTCGGCACGACCGTTCCGTCGGCGGAAACAGTCATGAGAAGAGTGTGCGATTGATCGGCCCTCAACGCCGCCTCCGGGACGAGCAGCGTATCGGCTTCCGCGGCGGTTGGCACGCGCAAACGCGCGAATTGGCCCGGAGCGATGAAGGAATCTGCGTTCGGCACGCTGATACGTGCATGGATGACGCCACTCGCTCGATCGAGCTCGTTGTCGAGAAAGTCGAGCCGTCCTCTACGTGTCCATTCCTCCTCGTCGCTGAGCGCAATTCGAACGATTCTGTCGGGTCCCGAATCGGAGTGGAGATGACGCTGATACGCGACATAGTCGGACTCGCTCATATCGAAATCGAGATAGATCGGATCGAGCGACACGACCGTCGTGAGGAGGGTCGTCGCGCCGCCCGATTGCCCGCCGACAACGAGATTGCCGGGAGAAACACGCCGCGTGCTGACACGGCCCGAGATCGGAGACCGGATACGAGTCCATTCGAGGTTCAACTCGCCGGAATGGACGGCCGCCTCGGCTTGCTGAAGCGCGGCTTCCGCCGCTTGCTTTTGCTGCACCCGCTGATCATGCGTCTCCCGCGACACATAATTGCGCTCACTCAGCGCAGAGCTGCGCTCCAGCTCCTTTTTTGCGAGCTCGAGCTGCGCGAGCGCGATGCGACGTTGCGCGTTCGCCTGCTGCAGTTGGATCTCATAGGGCCGCGCATCGATGACGAAAAGCAGATCCCCCTTCTCGACGAGCTGCCCATCGTTGAAATGGATCTCCTTCAGATAGCCGCCGACCTGCGCACGGATCTCGACGCGGTCCACCGCCGAGAACTGGCCGAGGAAATCCGTCCACGGCGCCAATCGCCGCCGGAGCGGAGCGCTGACCGTCACGGTCGGGAGCGTCGCATCGATCGCGGCCGGAGCCTGGGCCCGTGGCGTCTCCAAGTAGAGCGCGAGGCCGCCGCCCGTCGCCAGAACCAGCGAGAGAAAGACAAGCCGGCTCAGGCGGGGCGGCCGGGCGATTCCAGCTCGCTGCGCGCGTCGCCGCACGGCTCCTTCGGGTTGCTTCTCGTCGACATTGGCGGACATTGTCATTCGATTACGCCTCGCCGCGGCCGAGGCTTTCGGGATGCGCGTCCTGGAACGCCGGCAATTGCAGACAGCCCTCCACGATCCGTGAGATCGACGGATAGGCGTTCAATGAAAGGCCGAGTTGTTCTGCGACGACGGCCTGCGGAACGAGCGCGATGTCTGCGATGGTGGGACTGCCTCCGTGACAAAATCGGCCATCTTCGTCAGAAGTGGCGAGATGTGTCTCGAAAGCTCGGAAGCTCACATGCAACCAGTGGAGACGCCACCTCTGAACGGACTGCTCGTCCTGGCCACAATCGACTCGCAAGTGGTGGGCGACGCGCCTCGTGATGAGAGGATGCGTGTCGGAGCCGATGAGTTGAGCCAGCGCTCTAACCCTGGCGCGCGCCAATTGCTCTCTCGGCAGGAGCGGCGGCTCGGGCTTCTTCGCATCGATATATTCGATGATGGCGAGCGACTGGGTGAGGACGGCGCCGTTGTCCTCGAGCGCAGGCAGCAGGCCCTGGGGGTTGACGGAGAGATAGCGCGCGTTGCGTTGTTCGTCCCGCGTCAGGTCATACGACACCGTCTCGTAGCTCAAGCCTTTCAGGTTGAGCGCAATTCGGACACGGAACGACGCCGAGGAACGGCCGTAGGCGTGAAGCTTCATCGCGTTTCCCGATCGATTTGCGTCGCGCATCCACGCAGCCGAAATCTGGCGCGCGCCCCGGGGCGCACTATCGGCTCGCCTCGAGGCGCGCCTTCAGTTGCTGTGGTTGTCGACGGAAGGGCTCGTCTCGATAGGCGTTCCGCGGCAGCTGGCCGCGCGGCCTCGTCCGAATGTCACCGCGCTGAAAGCGGCGAAAATCCAGATGCCGAGACCGCCATAGAGCATGACGAGGCCGAAGCCGTGTTCGAGCGCCCCACGGAGAGCGTCCGCCGGCGCCGCTGTCTCGGCGAGAGCGACGCCGCCAGCGGCGAGCTTCGACGCGAGCGCGCGCAATGTTTGTGGATCGCTGTCGGGAAGCAGATCGCGCAAATGCGACAGAATGCCGTCCTGCAAGACGAGACCCATCACGGCGATATTGATCGCGAGCGTGATCAGCCTGGCGCTCATGTCGATGCCGGAGGCCATGCCCGCACGGGCGCTCGGAACCGAGCCCGTGGTGGTGTTGGTTACCGGCGTGTTGGTCAGTCCCAGCCCGACTCCCGCCATTAGGCTGCCGGGCAGCATGGTCAGCCAGCTGGCCTCCACGGCGCCGCTGCCGAGCTTCATCAGGATGAAGCCGGAACCGATGACGAACAGTCCGGCCGGAATGACGATGCTGGGTTGGTAGCGAAGCGAAAGGCGCTCGCCAACAGGAGGGAGGAGAAGCGTCGGAAGCGTATAGGCGAGAAGCGCGAGGCCCGCCGCGACGGCGTCATAGCCGAGCACATTCTGAAAATATATGGGCAGGTAGATCATGAACGGCCAGAAGCTGAAGTTCATGCCGACGGAGCCGAACAAAGCGCCCGAGAAGGTCCGGATCCGGAACACGGAGAAATCGAACATCGGATGCGGATTACGAATCTCCGCGACGAAGAAAACAACGAGGCTCACCGTCGCCGCTCCGAGAATGCCGAGCGCCGCGCTGCTTCCGAAGCCGAGTTCGGAGCCCTGCGTGATGAAGAAGACCAGTCCGAGCACGGCCAAGGACAGCGTGACGACGCCGATCGAATCGAGCGCCTTCGCCTGCGGGTCCCTGGACTCCTCGACACTGCGGAAAACCAGCAGCAGCGTCACGAGCGTGAGCGGCGCATGAACCAGAAACACCCATTGCCAACCGGCAAGGGCGACGATGCCGCCGCCGATGATCGGTCCAAAGCCGAGACCGACGCCGAATATGATGCCCCAGACGCCAAAGGCTCTGCTTCTTTCTGCTCCTTCACTGAACTGATGCGAGAGAATCGCGATGAGGCAGATCAACATTGCGCCTCCGCCGATTCCCTGAAGAAACCGACCGGCGATCAGGAGCGGAACGCTCTGCGCGAGTCCGCATGCGAGAGACGTCGCGCCGAACAAGACCAGCGAAAGCACGAAGACGCGCTTGCGACCGTAACGGTCGGCCAATGTTCCTGCCGCCATCAGCACAGAGGTGCAGGCGATCGTATAGGCGTTCATGATCCACTGCATATCCCTGAAGTCGCCGCCGAGCGCCGTCTCGAGGAGCGGCAGGATCACCGGGACGCTGGAAATCTCCAGGCCGAACATCAGGGCCGCGAGACAAACGGCCGCAAGAGCTATCCCGTTCTTTCCCGGGAGGAAGAAGGCCATCACATTTTCCTTCCGCGCTTGATTCCGATGGGCGAGGCGCTCGTCGATCGGGAGTGTTCGAAAATACACAACCCAAAGTGCTAATCAGTCGGGTTTACGCCTATTGAGATTGGCATAAAGGAGGCGTATGATAAAAATGATATAATTTCGCGAACTCATGAACGATGGTAATGGATTGATGGCTGTCGACTTCGATCCTACGGTTCTGCGAGCCTTCGTCGCCGTCAGCGAGGCGGGCAGCTTCACGCGCGCCGCGCAAAGGCTCCATCTGACGCAATCGGCGGTCAGTCATCAGATTAGAAAGCTCGAGGATCAGATCGGTCGGCCGCTGCTGTTGCGGACGACGCGTAGCCTGGTCCTGACGGAGGACGGCGGCGATTTTCTGGGTCACGCCAAAGACATTCTCGAACGGCTCGATGCTTTGGCGCTGAGGTTCCGTCCGTCGCCGATCTCCGGAGTCGTCCGTTTCGGCGTGCCCGAGAACTTTATGAGCGAGCGGCTATCACCGCTTCTCGCTCAGTTCGCCCGCGCCTTTCCCGAAGTGCGGCTCGACGTGAATGTGAGCACTTATCTGGACCTGCAAGCGATGGTCAAGAGCAAGCAGCTCGACCTCGCGGTGGCGATGACCATTCCGGGTCACGAGACTCTCGGTGGCGACGGCGCCGAGGCGGTGATTTGGCGGACCGAGTTCGTGTGGGCGGCAACGGACACCTTCACAATTCGGCGCGGCGCCTCCATCCCTATCGCTTTCGCGCCGTCCCCTTGCGTCAATCGGCAGGTGGGCATCCGGGCCTTGGAGGACACGTCCATCGAGTGGCATATCGCTTATACTTCGGCGAGCCAGCAGGGGATTCGCGCCGCAGTGCTCGCTGGCCTCGCCATTACTGTGGTGACGCGCGGGGATATTCAGCCACGCATGAAAGTGGTCGATGGCTCTTACGGCCTGCCGCGCCTGCCACGAGCCGATTTCACGCTCGTCTGGAGCGTCGGCGAGAAGAGCGCGGCCGCCCGGGCGTTCGGGCGTATGATCCTGAGCCAATCTGAAATTCCGCCTGCGCCGGGCGCGGTCGAGCTGCTGGACGAGCCTATGTGACGGAGACCCGCGCCGTCGCTCCGCATTTCGCCACGGCGTCGGAAAGAAGATGGCGGTCATCTGATGGCGCACGCGCGCGAGTTCAGACCTCAATGGGAGAAATAAGCTCACGATATGAATATGTTCAAATTAGATATTACAACGGTTAGAGGATGTTTCGCATGTACCGCGAAATGATGAAGTCCAAGCTACATCGTGTCACAGTAACACACGCCGATGTCGACTATGTCGGTTCCATCACGATCGATCGTGATCTGATGGACATGGTCGATCTGTTGCCGAACGAAAAAGTCGATGTCGTAAACATCGCGAACGGCGCCCGTCTATCGACTTATGTAATCCCGGGGAAGCGCGGCTCTGGAGTTATCGGCATCAATGGCGCGGCCGCGCGGATGGTCTCTCCTGGCGACCTTATTATCGTGATAGGCTATGCGCTCGTTCCCGGCAATGAATTGCCGAGCTTCAAGCCTGCCGTCGTTTTCGTCGACGGCCGAAACCGACCGATGCTGTCGGGCGACGATCCGCTGGCCCTGCCCGAGGACGGCTGCGCCCACGATCTTTCCCGGCCGGCGCTGGCGGAAGAATAATCGAACATCCGCTCTGGCATGGGTTGTGTCGCAAATTTTGTCTACGGAGACAACGCGGGCGTGTGGGAGTGACACGGCCCACGCCGCGAGGGCATAGAACTGCTGGGCTGGATGCAATTCGTCCCTGATCCGCAACTGGTCCTTTCGGATCATGTGCATGAGCTCGATCCCCGAGAGTGTCGCAGCAGCCGATCGGAAATGATTTGAAGCCCAACATGGGCCGCGTCACTCGCTTCACCGCTCGATGGTCCTGTTCGACGATATTATTGAGATATTTGATGCGGCGGATTTCGATATCCGCTTCATGCTCCGCATTGTAGCTTTCGATCGCTGCCGTGTTGGCGTTGCTCTTGTCGATCGTGATCTTCTCCGGCTTGCCATGCTGGCCGATCGCCTTACGCAGGAAACGCAACGCGGCTTTGCGATCCCTCTTGGCGGTCAACAGAAAATCGACTGTCGCGCCTGCCTTGTCGACGGCCCGATAGAGATATTTCCAGCAGCCTTTGACTTTCACGTAGGTCTCATCGAGACGCCAGCTGGATCCGATCGCGCGCTTGCGAGCACGGAACTGTTTCTCCAGCAAAGGCGCATACTCGACGACCCAGCGGTCGAGCGTGGAGTGGTCGACTTCGACGCCTCGCTCTTCCATCATTTCCTCGAGCTGACGATAGCTCATCGGATACGCCACATATCACCGGACGCCCCACAGGATCACGTCGCGTTCAAAATGGCTGCCCTTGAAATCAATCATCGGACAATTCCGCCTGCCCCTCATAGCCCCAACCGACCCGCGAGAAAATTCGCGACAGAGCCCGTCAGCGCATCGTCGGGATCTACGTCGCTTCCGCCCAGGGCGCCGGACGCTTCTACTCCGAAAAGGTAACGGAGGCCCGAACCCTCACCACCAAGCTCGCCAACGAAGCCCGCGACGAGGATCGCGACGTCCCGCCGGCTTCGAGTCCAAGGCCCAGCGCGCTCGCCAGTTCGCCGCCAATCTCGCCATCCAGGCCTACGACCTCCTCGCCGCCGCCGAAGGAGCGGTCGCGGCCTATCTCCAAATCACCGGCGAAGATTGGAAGCCCTACGTCGCCCCCAGCGAGACCGAAAGCGTCGAACGCAAGTCCGCCGCTGCCATATTGGGAGCCTTCGGCTGAGCCAGACAGGCGGGGATCGAAAGATCCCCGCCTCTCGCCCTCTCGAAGTCGGACGAGCCGACGCGAAAAACGCAGACGGACCAAAGGGTCCGAGTTTCATTCGGACCTTGCTGAAGCGCTCTCCGCGCGAGGACCTCCCGGTCGCCGCGCTCAGAGCGCTCCCGCTTTTTGTTCAGCGCCGCCCTGTTCGACCCGCTCCTCTTCCAGCAATTCTAAATCGTCCGCCTTCGAAAGATTCAGCCTGCGATCTGTTTTTCGATTTCGGTGGGCGGCTTGGAGTCGATCAGGATGGTCATGAGGGTCCGCCAGTCTGGAAAGACGGGATAGGCGGTGATTGTTCGAATGTGCTCGAAGAAGCGCTTTCGGGCGCGCTTGGCCTCGCGGGCTTTCACCCACAGGTCTTCGAGGCAGTCGCAGACGGTGTGCCTGGCGAAGGCCAGGAGGTTCATGGCCGCGAACAGCATGGCGAGGCGCTGCTTGCCATGGCCGAAATTATGCTCGAGATGATAGCCGTTGTTCTCGAGAACATTGAAGCTCTCGTTCTCGATCTTCCACCTCGCCCGCGCGCAGGCGAATCTCGGCGACGCTCTCGCGCGTCGCCTCGAGCGAGGTGACGAAGGCGGCGTCATAGTGCTCTTGCCCTTGGCGTCGGCGATGGTGAGCCCGATCCAATCGACGAGGAGGCCTCTTTGCCGTCGCGCAGCGGCGCCTTCGAGAACCAGCGATAGCGGCAGGAGAGCTTCCTGGCGCCCTCCTTGCGGATGATCGTGACCTCCTCGCAGGCCGCGCCCTTCATGAAGTCATACAAGGCCTTGTGAGACTCCGGCCTGGCCGCGAGCAGGAAGTCCGCGCCGCTGGCGCGGCCTTCCTCGAGCGAACGCTGATAGGCGAGGAACGACTCCGACTGCATGAAGAACAAGGAGAAGGCCGACAGGCCGATATCGGCCATCGAATAGTCACCTGCGCCCTTCCGCTTGTCGGGAAAGGCGGCGGAGGCGTCATGCAGCCCGGAGAGGAGGCGGTCGAGAATCAGCACCCCACCTTGAATCAGAAAGCCGAGCCTACGAAAACCGAAAAACGCAACCAGACCAGGGCAATTTAGAATTGCCGTCAGATGTCCCAGCGCCTTGACCGACGACGGGGACCGAGCTTACAAATCAAGCATGGCGTATTGGTTATCCCGGCAGAAACTGGCAGCGAGCGCCCTTATCGGCGCTGTGATTTGCTTGGTCGCTTTGCAGGGTATTATTGCCTCCACACGTAGTGCAGCGGCAGTCCGATTTCATGCACCCGCCTCATTTGCGACTGCAAACTATGAGATTTGCCAAGGCGACTCCGAATCGGATCGAGGTGGGCCTATCCACGAACGCCACACGACCGATCAATGCTGCCTTCTCTGTGGGTCCGGGGGGCGTGACGATCCGCCTGCTTTCCTGTCGCTTCTTGCCGTAGCCTGCGATTTTCTCACTCATCCGACTTCGACCGGCATCGCCCTAGCCTTGGTCGACGACTTCGATCGCAGCCTCGAACCCTGGGCAAACTCTCACCTTGCTCGCGCTCCGCCGCCTCTGTCCTGAACGCGCGTCTCCCTGATCTAGAGCTTGGGAGATCGTTCGAGGCGGGAACCGCTCGGGGCGGCTTCTCGCTTCGCTGTCATTGCGAGTTCGAGGCGCCAGCGGAAGCCCACCCATGTCCAAGTCCAAAAGCCGTTTGATCGGTGAACTCTTCGAGCGCAACAAGCGCGATCTTCTCGGCTGCCTGACGCGGCGCGTGGGCCACGAGGATGCTTTCGATCTTCTACAAGAGACCTTTGTGCGACTCCTTCGGCGTCGCGAGAGCGGGCCGATCGTCGATGAAGACGCCTATCTTCGAACAACGGCGATCAACCTCGCGCGCGACTTCTCCCGTCAGAGCAAGAGCATGGCCAAGCATGTCACACCGGGCGACATTCCGACCGAGATCGCCGAGGCCGGGCTCGATCCGTCACAGATTTTCGAGGCGAAGGAAAGTGTCCGCTTATTCTATGCGTCGTTGAAGAGCTTACCGCCCAAGTGCCGGGAGGTCTTCATCTTACGCCGCTTCCATGATCTCTCGCCGGACGAGATCGCTCATCGGTTGGGCATTTCCCGAAACATGGTTCTCAAACATCTGCGCCTGGCGCTAGAGCGGTGCCACGCGGGGCTCGACTAAAATTTTCCTCGAGACGACCTCCTTTATCAGCATCGACATACGTCCTATTACAATAAGAGGATCAATAGCGGCGGTGCCGCCCAATAAGAGGCAGATTGGCGCGACGTATGGAGGATGATGCTCCCTTTGATCGGGCGAGCCGCCGGACAGCGGCCATCGAATGGTGGACGCGCCTCGACTGTCGAGCCTCGACGCCGCAGGAGCGCGAGGCATTCGTCCTCTGGCTGACGCGTGATCCCGCCAACCGCGAGGCATTCGAGAAGGTTTGCCGTATCTGGGGCGAGCTAGAAGGCCTGCGGCCGCTCATAGGCGAGTTCGAGGTGCGCCCTCCGCGCCGGCTGCGGCACGCTCGCGTCACCGCCGGCCTCGCGGCGCTCGCCTTCGCCCTATTATCCTATGTCTTTTTCGACGACGCTTGGATCTTGCTATGGGCGCAGGCCCGAACCGGCGTGGCGGAAACGAAGGTGCTTCAGCTCACGGACGGGTCGCGGATCGAACTCGGCCCTCGCTCGGCCATCTCGCTGGACTTCGGACAAGGCAAGCGAAACGTGACGCTCTTGAAAGGCGAGGCGTGGTTCGACGTCGCGCCGGACGGCAACAGGCCCTTCTCTGTTCTGGTCGCCCGCGGCTCGGTGACGGCTCTCGGCACCAGTTTCGACATCTCCACTGCAGGGGAGCGAACGGAGGTCACCGTCGTGGAGCATCAGGTGCGCGTCATGGCGGGTGGCCCGGCGATCATCGTCGATGAAGGCGAACAGAGCGCTTTCGGGCCCGACGTCCCCGCGGTCGGGCCATATCGCGTGCAAGTCGACCATGTGACCGCATGGCGGCGCGGAAAGCTGATTTTCGACGACAGGCCGCTCGCCGAAGTGGTCTCGATCCTCAGACATTATATGCGCGGGTACATTTTGATTCTCGATCCCTCGATCCGTGAGAGGCGAGTGAGCGGCGTGTTCGACGCGGCAGAGCCAATGGCCGCAATTTCTGCAATCGAAAAGGCTCTCAGCCTCCGAGCTCTCGATCTCGGCTACCTCGTCGTGCTCACGGGATAAAAAGAAAATTTTTTTGCTCTTAGACCTCCCCGGAGGAGGGGCTGGTTCGTCCTTGTCAAAGTGGGGAGGCGCGAATGTCTGCCGCCACGAGACAAGACAGGACCAAAATAGATGTCGGGTCGGATTCCTAACGGAAGCACGTCAGCGAGGGGTGGGATGATGAGCGCGACGGCCATCGTGACCGCGATGAGCGCTCTCGCATTCACGTCGAATGCCGATCGCGCCGAAGCGCACGCGCAGATGTCGCAGAGAGAAATCGCCGACATCGTGCGCACTTACGACCTTCCGGCTGGACCGATTTCGACGGCGCTCAACAGCGTCGCGGACGCGAGTGGCGTGCGCATCGTCTACGATTCGCGATTGACTCGCTCACATAGAACCGCGGGGCTTTCCGGACCTCATAGCCTCGCCGAGGCGCTCTCAGAAGTGCTGTCGGGAACCGGGCTGAGCTTCGAATTGTCCCCGAACGGAAAGTCTGTGCTGATCGTTCTGGCGCAGGCCACAGGAACGCGCACCGATGCGAACGAGAGCGGCGCGACGCCGCTGCCGGTGATCGACATCGGCGCCGAAACGGATCGCCCGCAAGGAACCGGACGACCAGGACTCGGCCAGGGGCCCGGCGACAGGCGCACCGGCTATAGCGCCGAAAGCGCGCCGACCACATTGAAGTTCGACGCGCCACTGATGAAGACGCCGATCTCGGTCGGCGTTGTAACGCGCCAAGCGATGGACGATCAGCAGGCGATCTCGGTCGGCGACGCGCTTTTCACCAATGTCAGCGGCGTCACGCCCTCGACCGCGCAGCTCGACGTGTTCAAGGTTCGTGGCTTCTTCAACGTGCTCGGCAATATGTACAAGAACGGCCTGATGGAATATCGGGTGCGCAATCTCGACACCAGCAATCTCCAATCGATCGAGGTGCTGAAAGGCCCTGCGGCGATGGAATTCGGCAGAGGCGAGCCGGGCGGCGTCATCGATCTCGTGGTCAAGCGGCCGCTGGCGACGCCATACTACTCCATTCAGGAGCAGGTGACGTCCTATAGCGGCACCCGGACGACGATCGACGCCACCGGGCCGCTGACCGAGGACAAATCGCTGCTGTATCGCGTCAACGGCACTTTTTTTCGCACCGATTCCTATCGAAATTTCGTGACGGACCGAAATTTCTTCGTTGCTCCGACGATCAGCTATCATCCTGTCGAGCAGTTCCGCATCAATGTCGATTTCGAATATCAGAACAGGACCTGGGTCGACGATTATTTCATCCTGCCGGCCGTCGGCGGGGCCCCGGCCAATATTCCCGTCGGCCGCTATCTGTCTTCGGCCTCGCTCATGACCAGCATGCCGGACCACCTTGAGCGCACGCGCATCGCCTATGACATGAGCTACGAATTCCTGCCGGGCTGGAGCCTGACCAATCGGCTCAGCTACACCAGCATGGCGACGAGAAACGTGAACATTGCTCCCTTGGGCTTCGATCAGGCGACCGGCCTACTCAGCCGCTACGCCTTCGTCGTTCCCGGCACGACGGATCGGACCTTCGCGACCAATCTCGATCTGAAAGGCAAATTCGAAACGGGACCGGTCTCCCATTCGATATTGCTGGGGCTCGACGCGCTCAAGAATTATATGCCGATCAATCTCCAATATCAGCCGATACTGAGCACCATCAACATCTACGCGCCGAACTCCTGGCAGATCGAAAATCCTTACAGCAATCCCGTCTACAGCAAGGCCGGCCAGAAATGGACGGGCATTTATGGCCAGGACATGCTCTCCTTCTTCGACGACACGGTTCACGTGCTGCTGGGAGGACGCTTCGATTGGGCGGAGACGAGCACCAACAAGAATCTCAAATCCGCAGTCGGCGCGGAGGCGAGCTATGTGAGCACCTACAACACCGCGTTCAGCCCGCGTGTCGGCTTGGTGTATCAGCCGCAGCCCTGGCTTTCGCTCTACGGCAATTTCACGCAATCTTTCGGCGTGGCCAATTCGACCCGCGTCGGCATTCCGCTCGCACCACAGAAAGGCGAGATGTACGAAGGCGGGCTGAAGGCCGAGCTTCTCGACAAGCGGCTCACCTTGACCATGTCATACTTCGACATTTTCAAGACCAATGTTCCCTATACCGATCCGACCAACGCCAACAACACGCTGCTGATCGGCAAGGCGCGCAGCCAGGGATTCGAATTCGACCTCAAAGGCCGCATAGACGACAATTGGAGCGTCATCGCCAATTACACGCATGATGATGTGCGAACCGTGGAGGGCGCGAGCTCCTACAATCCGCTGACGCTCATCACGACGCAGCTCGCCATCGCCGGCGCCAAGCTGCCGGGCAGTCCGCGCAACTATGGCAATCTCTGGGTGAAATATGAGGCGGATGGCGCATTGCGCGGATTGAGCCTCGGCGGGGGCCTCACGGTCGTCGAGAGCGCGCTCGGCGACAACGCCAACTCCTTCGTCCTGCCCGGATATACGCTGGTCAATGGCATGATCGCCTACAGCACGAAGATCTCCGACTACACCGTGACGGGGCAGCTGAATGTGAAGAACATAGGCAATACGACATATTATCAGACCGCTGCGGATCGCTACACGATCCTGACCGGCGCGCCGCGCACCTTCATGGGCTCGCTGCGCGTCGAGTTCTGAGCGGCACGCGAATATGAGCCGGGCGCGCCGAGAAGCTGCGATATTCGAACGACACGCACGCCCTCGCCGATGACGGGGGCGGACGACTCTTTCGCCGTCCCTGGTCGCCTATGAATTCCCCGTCGATGACGACAATCTGGACATAAAGCGACGCGGCGCCCGCCCGCTCCGCAAAAGCACAGCGTATGTATTAATACGTATATTTTGGAATTTTATTCCGCAAGATGTTTACATCAATAGAATTATATTATATATATGACTCGCTGCATGGTAGACGTTACATGCAGATTACCATCAGCGCTGTGCACAATACATGTATTCGCTGCTGGTTTATTTCAACATTGACGTCTTCAGGAGGAAGCTATGGCTATCAAGATCTCCAAGAAGGAAGTGCTCCCGGTTCTCGGCCGCCTCGGCGCGATGTGCGCTTCGTGCTCGATCTGCGGCCCGAACTGCTGAGTTCGCCGCGCGCCGCCTCCGACACTCACGTCGGGGGCGGCGCATTTTGCGTGGGATCATTCTCGGAGGCGTCTTCGATATGCAGATCGGCTTCAATTTCACGACAAACCCGACGCTCGATATGGTTCAGAGAATGATCCGGGAGCGTCAGATCGATTATTGCGAACTGCTCATCGATAATTTTCTCCATGTTCCTCCGCGCGAGCTGGAGAGCGTTTTCAAATGCCCGCTCGCCTTTCACATCATGTTCTCGCGGTTTCTCGAGAGCGACGTAGAATTTCTCTCCAAATTTGCGAAGCGATTGCGCGAGCTGATCGACGCGCTGAATCCGCTCTACGTCTCGGACCACGTCCTGCGCTTCACGCATGAGGGCCGGCGTCTCTATCATCTCGGCGAAATCGATTACGAGACGGAATACGAGCTCGTCAAGCAACGCGTCTCGCAATGGCAGGACTTGGTCGGACGGCGCCTGTATCTCGAGAACTATCCATCGCTCATGGAAGGCGGATGGGAGGCGCCGGCCTTTTTCGAGCGGCTCACGAAGGAAACCGGCGCAGGCGTTTTGTTCGACGCGTCGAACGCGGTCTGCGCGAAGCGCAATTGTGGCGCGCCGGTCGAGCGCTGGTCGAATGTGATCGAGTCGACCGAGCATTACCATGTCGCCGGCTATGGGCCGTCATTCAGCGCGCCGCATGTCACCGTCGACGCGCACGACCGCGAAATGGCTCCGGACACGATCGAATTCCTCACGTCCATGCGATCGTCCTTCGACAAGCCCGGCGCGACGATGACTTACGAGCGCGACTACAACATCGAATACGATTCGATATCCGTCGATCTGCAGCGTCTGCGCGAGATTTTTTCCAACACTCCGGAGCCCGATCATGCGTCTCTTGTCACCTGCGCCAGCTAGAATCGACGCGGATCTCTTCAAGGATTTGATGAGCCCAGATCGGCTCGCGACCTATCCGCGCGAATCTCGCGCGTTTCTCCGCGTCGACATCAGCATTCGCTCCTATTGGCACGCTTTGTTCGACACGGTCCCGAAATTGCTCGAGCTTTCCGGCCCCGACGGCCAGGCGATCTTTCTGCCTTTCATGGACTGGGCGCGCGAAAACAAGCTCTCCTTCGACTGGACCTTTTTCCTCTGGGTCTACAAATGGCTGACGCAGTCGCAGTTCCACGATCAGCTGAGCGAAGAGCTCATGCTGTCGATGATGTCCGCCTCCGCCTCTCGCTGGCTCGGATATGACCGCGACGTCGATGCTCTCGGCGTCGTGCTCGGCTCGACGGCGCTCGACGGCGCGGTCGTTGGATGGAAGATGAACAGCGTTTATTGCCGCCTCGAGCAGGTGGAGCGCTTGACCTTCGAGGAGCCGCTGCCGCCGCCCGACGATTTCTTCGGCTATTTCATGACGCCGAGCTTCGAGCTCGACCATTTCCCCGGCTGGCGGCCGCTCCCGCTATGATCGAGAAAGGCTTCTGGCGCGGCTATTGGCCCTTGCTGATCAGCCTCGGCGCCGTGCAGATTTCCCAGCAGCTGGACATCGTCATGTTGCGGCCGGCGGGAAGCGAGGCGCAGAGCGCGTATGCGCTGCTCGCGCGTCTGGCGATGATCGATACGGCGCTGATGACGGCGGTCGGGGCAGTCGCCTCGACCACCGTCGCGCAGAAGCGGCGCACGACCGACGTATCCGCGCTCGATGGCGCGCTGCTCCTTTCGCTGCTCTCCGGAATCGCCTGCGCAGCCGGAGCCTTCGTCCTCTATCCCGGCGTCGCGACGCTGGCGGCGGGAGACGGCCCGGTCTCCACGCTGATTGCGGCGGGAATCGGCCTCTACGCGGTCACGACGCCGCTGCGCTTCCTCGTCAACAGCTCGGTCCTCATGCTCCATGCGCTGAACGACGGCGCCGCAGTCGTGCGCTGGAAAGTGATCGAGCTCGCCCTGAAATTCGTCGGCAATCTCCTCTTTATCGATTATCTCGGGGGCGGCTTCTCCGGGTGTTTCGCGAGTGGCCTTCTCGTCGCGTCGATCTCGGCCGCCTGGTGCTGGCGCGCGCTGGCCGCGCATCGCGAAACGCCGCTGCGCCTGCCGACTCTATCTTTTGCCACCGGCTTTTTTCGCTCCGCCGCCTGGGAAGCGCAGCGGACTCTGGCCATCCATCTCGCCATCTTTGCCGGCGTCGCGCTCTTTGCGACTCCATCGCTCGGACATTACGAGCTCGCACGCTTGAGCGCCTATGCGACGGGTCAGACGCTGATGCTCGCGATCATCGCGCCGCTGTTGGCTCTGACGCGCTTCCTCTCCTTCCGATTGGCGCGTCTCGACGCCGCCGATGTCGCCCCTTTCGCGCGCGATCTGTGGCTTCGCGGAGCGCCGATCGCCTGTCTCGCGGCTCTGGCTCTGTTCGCGAGCCGCGATCCACTAGGAAATCTATATGGGCAGGCGGGCCCATGGTGGTCATCGATGATCGCAGCGATCGCCGTCTCATTGCCGATTCGGCATTCCGCCAATGTGGCGAGAGCCGGGCTCTTCGCCCGTGGCGCCTTCGCCGTGGTCGCGATCACGGACAGCGTCGCGCTCTGGTCCTGCGGCGTTCCCCTTCTCGCGTTGGGGCTGCTCGTCGATGCGCCAGAGGTCGCCTATTTGTCGCTCATCGTTCCCGAAGCCGCTTGCGCGCAGCGCTTTTGGCGCAGTCTGCCGCTGGCGCCGCCGCATCGCGCGTCGGGGAACTTGGCGCACTGAAAATTCTCTCGGCTACCACGCTCGGCCGTCCTTCGAAAAAGAAAGCAGAACAAGCAAGCGACGAGAGGCTAGAGGACCATGACGATTGAACATGTGCCAGTCCTGATCTCCGGCGCAGGCTATGCGGGCCTGACGGCCGCGTTGATGCTATCGCTGCGCGGCGTTCCGTGCCTTCTGGCGGAGCGTCGGGGCGCCTTGTCCGATCATCCGAGGGCGCATGGGTTCAGTCTTCGTAGCCTCGAGCTGCTCCGGCAGGCGCCGGGCCTCGAGAAGGATTTGCTGCTCGCTGCACGCGCCGAGCCCGGCGATACGACGATCATGATCGCGGAGACGGTCGGTGGTCCTCCGATCGAGATATTGGCTGCGCCGAACGGCTTCGACACGCGTACATTGTCGCCGGCTCCATTGTGCAGCGCCGGCCAGGATCGGGCCGAGCCGGTGCTGCTCCGGCATGCTCGCGCTCATGGAGCCGATATCCGCTTTTCGACCGAACTACTGAGCTTCTCGCAAGATGCGGAGAAGGTCCATGCAGTTTTGCGCGACGCAGTGAATGGAAGGCAGAAGACGGTCGTCACTAATTATCTCATCGCCGCTGATGGAAGCAGCAGCCCTGTCCGCACGTCGCTCGCCGTAGACATGAAAGGACGAAGCGGTGTCTCCCACGCCATTTCTATTCTTTTCAAGGCCGATCTCTCGGCCTCAATGGCCGGCCGCGGCTTTTTCCTCTGCTATCTCCGCAATCGCGAGCTAACGGGGGCCTTCGTCAGCTGCGACGATCCTGACCAGGGCCAGCTCAATGTCGAGTACGATCCCGCCCGTGAAGCGATATCGGATTTCGATGCGGCGCGTTGCATCGCGCTGGTTCGCGCCGCGCTCGGCCAGAGCGATCTCGAGGTCGAAATCCTGAGCGTCCTTCCTTGGCGAATGTCGGCGTTGCTCGCCGATCGAATGAAGATTGGCCGCGTGTTCCTCGCTGGCGACGCCGCGCATATCATGCCCCCCGTCGGCGGCCTTGCTGGCCAAGCCGCCATTCAAGATGCCGCCGATCTCGCTTGGAAAATCTCCATGGTGACGAAAAAGCAGGCCGATCCGACGCTGCTCGACACCTATGAAGACGAGCGGCGTCCCGTCGCACAGCTTTCGATCGCCCGCGCAATGGAGAATTACGTTCGTCGGCTACGCCAAGATCGCGACGATCTCGGCGAAGCATTTGGCCGCGTGAGCTATCTCGATGTCGCCATGAGCTACCGCTATCGATCACGGGCCATTTCCGTCGAGGAGCCAGACGACGGCCTCCCTGCGGACGACACGCTGCATCCGAGCGGAAAGCCCGGCTCCCGTCTCGCCCATGTCCCGCTCATTCGCGATGGCGTCGAAATCTCAACGCATGATCTCGTCGGCCGCGGCTTCGCGCTGTTGGCCGGACCGGCAGGCTCATCCTGGGTCGAGGCGGCAAAAATTCTCGCACAAACTCATGGTGTGGCGACGACGGCATTCGGCATCGGCGTCGATCTTAGCGACCCAACCGGAACCTTTCTGGAGCGCACCGGACTCGAGCCAGCAGGAGCGTTGCTTCTCCGCCCAGACGGATTCATCGCATGGCGGTCACTTGGAGCAAGCGGAGATACGGAGCAAGCGCTGAGGCGGGCTTACGCGCGCGCGCTCTGCCTTGACCGAAGCCAATTGCGGATCCGCTCTGTCGCAGAACCCAGTTTGCCGACGCCGTCCTGTGAGACAAGCACGACACTCATGCAGTGAGAGAGCGATGCCGACCCCATTCTCCCATATAGTGAATTGCCAAGCCCTTCATTTCCGCTGCCCAGCCCGATGGGTGCGTCCGGCGCTCGTCGCAAGTTTAGGTATCGCAGCAATTACCGTCCCTGGAGACGGTCTGCTCGCGGCGGAGTCGATGAACCCCAGAAACGAGCAGCTTTCAGGAGAGGAAAGTAAGGGTGAAGCGAGCCTTGTCCAACTCCTGTCGAGCTGGCAAGCGTGTTTCACGCAGGAGAAGGTGACGAAAAGGAACGCCGACACGATCGTGGCCGCATGCGATCACGCGGCAACCTTCTCGATTGTGCATCCGACGGAGCGCAAAAGGATCGCCTATCGGCGCGCAAAAGTCCTTCAAGCCGCAGACGAAGCTCGCGCACCCGATCCGGAGAAGCAATGACCGCTTCGGTGCGAGCGCGGCTCCAAAAAAATCTCACCTTCGACTTTATCATTCGGCTATAGGTCGAATGAAGCCAAATGTCGATCGACAGCTGGCCAGGAGCAGGGCTCCGAATTCGGGTTAACGGCGGGCCGTGCTGTGCATGCCGTAGGAGAAATCGACGAAGCCGCCGCGCGTCTTCGAGGGATCGCGCATATAGATGTTGATGACGCCGCCAGAGGCGCCGATATGCGGGCTGTCGAGATCGGGCGAGCCTTGCGCGATCGAGATCTGCTCTATGTTCTCGCTGTCGACATATTCCTGCGGGTAGAGCGCGTAATTGCCGGAGTCGTTGACCGGCATGCCCTCGATGGTGAGGCCCAGCTGATCGCTGTTGTAGCCGCGGATACGTATGTTGCCGCCATTGAGGCCGGAGTTGTCGGTGCTGGTGATGACGACGCCCGGCAGGAGATTGATCATCTGATAGGGATTGGCCGTCGGCGACATTTTGGCGATGGCGTCGCGCGTCACGGTCGAGCGCGTCTTCACCGCTTCTTCCTCGATCATATAGCCGCCGCCCAAATCCTGGCGGTTGACGCCGTCCGGCGCCGGCGCGCTTGCGCTGTTGCCATAGATGTCGACGCGGCCGAAGTCGGTCGGCGCCGCGGTGAGACCGCTTTGCGAACGGCTGTCATGCGCGGGCTTTTGTGGCTCCTGCGCCGATTGCGCCAAAACGAGGGTCGGCGTCGAGGCGCCGGCGAGCAGGGCGAGCGTGAGGACACGGAACTTCATCGGGGAGACCTCTGTTACGAACTATCTCGGGTGGAAGACGACGACGCCGCTGAGCGCGCCGCCGCCGGCCGCGGAGGCGCAGGCGACGGCGCGAGAACGCGCGGCGGAATCGAGGATCGCAGAGCCGGAGCTGCTGGTGACGGAAGCCGAGCCGCCCGAGATCGCTATGCCGACGGAGCCCGAAGGCTTTTGCAGCCGCGCGTCCTTGGAGGTCGGATAGGGCGCGCCGGTGAGACAGGCGCCGAAGGCGGAGACATTGCCGGTCGGCTTTCGGCGTCGGCTTTTCGGGCTTTTGCGGTTTTGGCTGCGCGGCTACGGGCGCGGGCGCATCGCTCGGTGGCGTCTCCTCGAGCGGCTGCGGCTGCGGCGCATCAATGGGCGTCTCTTGAAGCGGCTCCGGCGAACGCGGCTCGGACGCCTCCGCCTCGACCGGCAGATCGAGCGCGATCTCCATCGTCTGCGCGCCGGGATCGGCCGGCGAGACGCGATTTGTCTCAGGCGCCATCGTCAGCGACAAAACGAGCAGCGTCAGCGCGCCGGCGAGTCCGGCGGCGTTGCTCGCGACATCGAGCCTGTCCATCGCCGGTCTGGCCCGCACTATTGCGGCCTCGTGACGATGGAGGCGCTCGCGACCTTCGCCGACTTGAGCGCGTCCAGGACGGAGACGAGACTCTGAAGTCCCGCGCCCTCGTCGCCGCTGATGACGACGGCGAGCGGCTTGTCCTCGCTCGCGAGGCCGCGCAGGCGTTCGGGGAGTTCGGCGAGCGAGATCGGCTTGCCGTCGATATAGGTATCGCCGGCGCGATCGATGCCGATCGTCACGCGTGTGCGCTCGACGACCTTGTCTGGATGTGCAGAGGTCGGCGGCGTGACTTTGAGCCCGAGCGCCGGAAGCACATTGATGCTGATCAGCACGAAGAAGACCAGCAGGAACATCATCACGTCGATCATAGGAATGATTTCGATGCGCGCGTGTCTTTCGCGGCGCGCTGGCCAGTTCCGCATCTGCTGCACGTCCAGTTCGAGACCATTTATCCGTTTCTCGACGGCAATAACTTTTTTTGGGAATGTTGTTCCTTTGCGCCAACGGTGTGCTACGCACTCCCCTCTTCTCTCCGCCCTTATCTGAAGATGCATCGGGCGGCGCTGAATCTATGAGGGGCGGTCTTTGTTCTCCCATGGTGATTCCGACGGAAGGCGCCCCCCTAAAACGAGATGAAGGCGCCCCCCATAACGGAATGATGGCGCCCCCCGATTACGAGATGATCGCGCCCCCCTGTAACGGAATGATCCCGCCCGGGTGATTTCGTGCAGTGACGGGCTCCGTCGTTGGCCTGATCAGATCGCTCCTTTGGCAATCCAAGGGGAGCGGTCCATGCCAGCGGAGCGGATTACGATGCGCCATGCGCGCGAGATTATTCGGCTGAAGTCCACATCGGTTTCGGCGCACGAAATTTCCCGGCGTCTCGACATGCCGCGCTCGACGGTGCGGGCGACGATCGAGCGCGCGGAGAGCGCCGGACTGTCCTGGCCGCTGCCGGAGGGAATGAACGACGACGGGCTGGCGGAGGCGCTCTACGCCGCCCGGCGCAGCAAACGGGGCCATCGGCGGGCCGAGGAGCCAGACTGGGCGGGCGTACATCGCGAGTTGAAGCGCAAGCACGTCACCCTGACGATTTTGTGGGACGAATATATCGCGGCCAATCCGGGCGGCTACAGCTATTCGCGTTTTTGTGAGCTCTATCGCGCATTCGAAAAGACGCTGTCGGTCACGATGCGGCAGACGCACGCCGCCGGCGAGCGGCTGTTCGTCGATTACGCCGGCGACGGCGTCCCGGTCGTCATCGACAGGCTCACCGGCGAGCTTCGCATGGCGCAGATATTCGTCGCCGTACTCGGCGCGTCGAGCCTCACTTTCGCCAAGGCGAGCTGGACGCAGGCGCTCCCCGATTGGATCGACGCCCATGTGAGCGCGCTCGAGGCCGTGGGCGGCGTCCCGCAGCTCATCGTGCCGGACAACGCCAAGACGGCGATCGTCAAGGCTTGCTTTTACGACCCGCAGGTCAATCGCACCTACGCCGACATGGCGGCGCATTACGGCGCGGCGCTGTTGCCGGCGCGGCCGAGAAAGCCGCGCGACAAGGCGAAGGTCGAATCTGCGGTGCTGATCGTCGAGCGCTGGCTGCTCGGCAGGCTGCGCCGCCGGACCTTCTACAGCCTGACGGAGGTCAACGCCGCCATCGTCGGGCTCTGTCGCGAATTTTTCTCGCGGGCCGGTTGGGGCTATGATCGCCGGGCTGGGGCAGGCGGAATAGCGTGATGATCGATT
>NZ_JAHLJF010000001.1:4035426-4112377 GCF_018887255.1 Methylosinus sp. KRF6
CCTGATGACAACGCCGGCCGGGCCTCGCGCCCGGCCGGTTTTTCTTTGCGCTCCGCTGGGCTCGTCCACGCCTCGCGCATCCGCGCGCGTCCGTGCGCCGCGCTCGCGCGCCGGTTCTTGCCAGACCAGCGAGAGCCGATTAATTGCTATCGAGACTTCCCGACGCTCATTGGGGACGGCGCATGTCGAGCCGCGCTATCGCACAGTCGCTCTTGATGACCACGCTCGTTGCGGCGAGCGCCGCGTCGCCGGCGATCGCGCGCGGCGATCTGCTTTCCGACAAAGACAGCTGCGTTCTCGCGGTCGGCCCCGAGCTCATCTACTTCGCCGGCTATCAGCCGGGCGACGCGCCGCCGCGGAAATTCTGCGAGGACGTTCCCCGGCTGGGGGAAACGATTTTCGTTTTCGATTATGCCGCTCCCGAGCTGCGGGAGATGAAGGCCGGCTTCCGCATCTTGCGTCAGACCGGCGAGAGCGATGAGCCATCCGACCGAGAGGCGGCGACCGCCGCGTCCCTGGCGCCGCAGATCTATCCCAAAGGGACTTTTTCTTTCACGCATGTGTTCACTCAGCCGGGCGATTTCGTCGGCGTCGTCACGATCGACGGTTCGGCGGGCGAGCACTGGACGGCGCGCTTCCCCTTCTCCGTGGCCAAGCGCCGTTTCGAGCTGAGCCCTTATTATCTGATCGGCGCCGCAGGCCTGCTCGCGCTGTTTCTGTTCGCCTCCGGCAAGTTCGAGACGAACCGCCGACGCCGCTGACCTTTTCGACGCGCGAGCGTCTTCCGATCTCAAAACCGCGAAAAACCGCGAATTCGAGGCGCGCGCCCGGTTTACAGCGCGGCCGAAATATATTAGTCCATAACATCACTGAATTAATAGACCATGGAGACAAGTATGCTGAGTGTTTCAATCACGCGGCGCGGCCTCGGCGCCGCTATCGCATTCGTCGCGGGCGTGTCGCTTCTCGTCGCCTCGCTCGTCATCGATTCCTCGGCGCAGGCCGCGACGGCGTTGCTCAATGTCTCCTATGATCCGACGCGCGAGCTCTATAAGGCGATCAATCCCGCCTTCATCGCCGATTGGAAAGCCAAGACCGGCGAGACGATCGAGATACAGGCGTCGCACGCCGGCTCCGGCGCGCAGGCGCGCGCGGTCATCGACGGGCTGTCCGCCGATGTCGTGACGCTGGCGCTCGCGGCCGACATAGACGCGATCGTCTCCAAGACCGGAAAGGTCTCCGCGGATTGGCAGAAGAAGCTGCCGAACAACGCCTCGCCCTATACGTCGACGATCGTGTTTCTCGTCCGCAAGGGCAATCCGAAGAAGATCAAGAATTGGGACGATCTCGCCAAGCCGGGCGTCGCAGTGGTCACGCCCAATCCGAAGACCTCCGGCGGCGCCCGCTGGAACTATCTCGGCGCCTGGGGCTACGGACTGGAGAAGTTCAAAGGCGACGAGGCCAAGACCAAGGATTTCGTCAAGGCGATCTATAAGAATGCCCCCGTGCTCGACACGGGCGCGCGGGGCTCGACGATCACTTTCGCGCAACGCGGTCTCGGCGACGTGCTGATCGCCTGGGAAAATGAGGCCTTCCTCGCTTCGGAGGAATTCGGTAAGGACAAATTCGAGATTGTCGTCCCGCCCGTCTCCGTGCTCGCCGAGCCGCCGGTCGCCGTCGTCGACGGCAATGTCGACGCCAAAGGCACGCGCAAAGTGGCCGAGGCCTATCTGAACTTTCTCTACACGCCCGCCGCGCAGGCGATCATCGCCAAGAATTATTATCGGCCTGCGCATCCGGAATTCGCGGCGAAGGAGGATCTGAAGCGCTTGCCGAAGCTCCAGCTCTTCACTGTCGATCAGATTTTCGGCGGCTGGGCGAAGGCGCAGAAGACCCATTTCGCCGACGGCGGCGTCTTCGACGACATCCAAAAGCAATAGGCCGTGAACCCGACATGAGCGCATCGACGCAAATCGTGAAAAGAAAGGCTCGGAGCTTCCCGGCTCCGAGCGTCATCCCCGGATTTCGGACGACATTCGGCTTCACTCTCTTTTATCTGAGCCTCGTCGTCCTGTTTCCGCTGTCGATGCTCGTCATCCGCGCCTCCGAGCTCGGCCTCGCGGGCCTCTACGGCGTCGCCGTCGAGCCGCGCGTCGCCGCGGCCCTGCGCACGAGCTTTTTCATCTCCTTCGCCGCCGCGGCGATCGATGTCGTCTTCGGCCTCGTCACCGCCTGGGTGCTGACGCGCTATGAGTTTCCGGGCCGGCGCTTTCTCGACGCCATCGTCGATCTGCCCTTCGCTCTGCCGACGGCGGTCGCCGGCATCGCGCTCGCGGCGCTCTATGCGCCCAATGGCTGGCTCGGCGAGCCGCTCGCCGATTACGACATTAAAATCGCCTTCACGCGCTGGGGCATTCTCGTCGCGCTGGTGTTCGTCGGCCTGCCTTTCGTCGTGCGCACGGTGCAGCCGCTGCTCGCCGAGATCGACGTCGAGCTCGAGGAGGCGTCGGCCACTCTCGGCGCGAGCCGCGCGCATACGGTCTGGCGCGTGCTGCTGCCGCCGATTCTGCCGGCCCTGCTCACCGGATTCGCACTGGCTTTCGCGCGCAGCGTCGGCGAATATGGTTCGGTGATCTTCATCGCCGGCAATCTCGCCTATATCTCGGAAATCGCGCCCTTGCTGATCATCGTCAAGCTGGAGCAGTTCGACTATGCCGGCGCGACGGGCATTGCGACGATCATGCTCGCCATCTCCTTTGCCGTGCTGCTGGCGATCAATCTGATCCAGGCCTGGAGCCAGAAGAGGTTCGGCCATGTCTGACGCGCTGGCGCCGGCCATTCGCATCGCCGCGACGCGCCGCGTGACGGAGGAGGCTCCGCTCACGCGCTATCTGCTCATCGGCGTCGCCGTGGCCTTTCTCGGCCTCTTCCTGCTGTTGCCGCTCGCGGTGGTCTTCACCGAGGCGCTCACGAAAGGCGCCGGCGCCTTCTTCGCCACTTTCGACGAGCCGGATGCGCGGGCGGCGATCCGCCTCACTCTGCTCGTCGCGGCGATCGTCGTGCCGCTCAACGCCGTCTTCGGCATTTGCGCGGCCTGGGCCATCTCCAAATTCTCCTTTCCCGGCAAGAGCGTGCTGATCACGCTCATCGATCTGCCCTTTTCGGTCTCGCCTGTGGTGTCGGGCCTCGTCTATGTGCTCGTCTTCGGCTCGCAGGGGCTGCTCGGACCGACATTGTCGTCTCATGGAATTCAGATCGTCTTCGCCATTCCGGGCATTGTTCTCGCGACGATCTTCGTCACCTTCCCCTTCGTCGCGCGCGAGCTCATTCCGCTGATGCAGGAGCAGGGGACGGTGGAGGAGGAGGCGGCGCTGACGCTCGGGGCGAGCGGCTTTCGCACTTTCCTCACAGTGACATTGCCCAACATCAAATGGGGCCTGCTCTATGGCGTGCTCCTCGCCAACGCCCGCGCCATGGGCGAGTTCGGCGCGGTGTCGGTCGTATCCGGCCATATTCGCGGCCTGACCAACACGATACCTCTCCAGGTGGAGATCCTCTACAATGAGTATAATATCGTCTCGGCCTTCGCCCTCGCCTCCCTCCTGGCTGGGCTGGCTCTCGTCACTCTGGGGATCAAGACGCTTCTCGAATGGCGCTACGCCGGTCAAATCGCCGGTCGACGCCGTCACTGAGGACGCGCCGCGCCAGCATGGCGTGGAGATCAGAATCGAGGGCGTCGAGAAGGATTTCGGCGATTATCCGGCTTTGCGCGCTGTCGATCTGACGATCGCGCGCGGCGAGCTGGTCGCGCTGCTCGGGCCGTCCGGCTCCGGCAAAACGACTCTGCTGCGCGCCATCGCTGGGCTCTCCAATCCCGATCGCGGCCGCATTCTGTTCGATTCCGAGGACGCCACGACACTGTCCGTGCAGGAGCGGCGCGTCGGCTTCGTCTTTCAGAATTACGCGCTGTTCAAGCATCTGACCGTCGCCGACAATATCGCCTATGGGCTGAAAGTGCGCCCGCGCAGGACACGCCCCTCTCGCGCCGAGATCGCCGAGCGCGCGGCCAGGCTGCTCGAATTCGTGCAGCTCGACGGGCTCGGCGCGCGTTATCCGGCGCAGCTCTCCGGCGGCCAGCGCCAGCGCGTGGCGCTCGCCCGCGCGCTCGCCATCGAGCCGCGCGTTCTGCTGCTCGACGAGCCCTTCGGCGCGCTCGACGCGCGCGTGCGCAAGGATCTGCGCCGCTGGCTGCGCGACGTGCATCGGCAGACCGGCCTCACCACCGTCTTCGTGACGCATGACCAGGACGAGGCGATGGAACTCGCCGATCGCGTGGTGGTGCTGGACAAGGGCCGCATCGAGCAGATCGGCACGCCGGATGAGCTCTATGATCGGCCGGCCTCGCCCTTCGTGCTCTCCTTCGTCGGCGAGGCGCTGGCGCTGCCGGTGCAGGTCGCCGACGGGAAGGTGATCTTCCAGGGCAAGGAACTGCACGTCTCCTCGGAAAATCTGCGCAATGGACCGGCGCGCGTCTATTTCCGCCCGGCCGATATCGCTCTGCATGGCGGCGCGCTCGGCGCGCTCGAGGGCCGAGTCGAATCGGTGCGCCGCACGGCTGCGGGCTTGCGCGCGTCGATCTCCATCCCCGGCTATGACCAGACCGTCGAGGTCGACACCGATGATCGCGCCGGCGCGACGCTCGGCAGCAGCGTGCCGCTGTCACTGAACAAGGCGCGGATTTTCGCGACCGCCGAGGAAACGCTCGGCGACGGCGCGGGGATATAGGAGCTGCGCCGGTTGGCGCAGCGATTGCTTCCTCTCGATTGTCTGATCCGGAAGGCGACATGCGCCTTCATGCCCAGGCGAAGAAACTTCGACCTGGGAGACGGCGATGCGATCGCTCGGACGCAGCCGCAATATGTGCGCTTGGGATGACTTCGCAGGCGACGCCAAAGCGCTCGCCGATCTTCTCGCGGCCGACGGCTCCGGCGCGCTGCCGCCTTTTCTCTTTCTCTCGCAGCCCGGCGTCGGCGCCGCCGATCAGCGGCGCTGCTCCGAGCTGTGGACGCGCGATCGCCGCGCCGCCGCGGCGACGGAGCGGCGCGCGCTCGATTTCCGCTTTCGCGCGGCGGATGGGCGGAAGATCAAGCTCGGCTATCTCTCCAATGATTTCCACGATCACGCGACGGCGTTGCTGCTGATCGAGACGCTGGAGGCGCATGATCGCGAGCGCTTTTGCGTGAACGCCTATTCTTATGGAGCCGATGACGGCAAGGCGATGCGTCGTCGCCTCATCGGCGCTTTCGACAATTTCGTCGACATAGAGGCGCTCTCCGACGGCGACGCCGCCCGCGCGATCCATCGCGACGAGGTGGACCTGCTGATCGATCTCAAAGGCTTCACCGCCAATGCGCGCAGCGGCATTCTGATGCTGCGTCCGGCGCCCGTGCAGGTGAATTACCTCGGCTATCCGGGCACGCTCGGCGAGGATATCTGCGACTATATCATCACCGACGATTATGTGACGCCGCTCGCCTCCGCCGGCGATTATTCCGAATCCTTCGCCTATATGCCGCATAGCTATCAGCCGCGCGGCCGCGCGGGGCCGATCGGGCCGCGGCCGACGCGCGCGGCCATGGGCCTGCCGGAGCAGGGCGTCGTTTTCTGCTGCTTCAATCAGGCCTATAAATTCACGCCGGAGATGTTCGACGTCTGGTGCCGGCTGCTCGACGCCGTGCCGCACAGCGTCCTATGGCTGCTCGGCGCGCCCATGGCGGAGGGCAATCTGCGCAATGAGGCGTGGAAGCGCGGCGTGAATGGCGCGCGTCTCGTCTTCGCGCCGGATATGGCGCAGGACGAGCATCTGGCGCGACTCCAGCTCGCCGATCTCGTGCTCGACACGGCGCCCTATAACGCCCACACAACGGCGAGCGACGCGCTGTGGGCGGGCGTGCCGATCGTCACTTGCAGCGGCTCCACCTTTCCCTCGCGCGTCGCCGGCAGCCTGCTGCGCGCGGTCGGGCTGACGGAGCTGATCGCCGTCGATCTCGATGATTATTTCGATCTCGCCTATCGGCTGGCGACCGATCCCGCGGGCCTCGTGGATCTGAAGGCCAAGCTCGCGCGCAATCGCGCCGGCGCCGCGCTCTTCGATGTTCCCGCCTATACGCGGGATCTCGAAGGTCTCTATCAATCCATGTGGGATCGTCGATCCGCAGGCCTGCCGCCGGCGGCGCTGATTCCGGCGGCATAGAGCACTTCCGCTCGGAAAAAAGCCGCCCTCGCGTCGGCGAGGGCGGCTGCAGTTGGTTATGTCGGGCCGGCTTCGAGCGCGCTGGTCAGCGAACCAGAATATTCTTGAACTGCCAGGGATCCTCGAGGTCGATATCCTCCGGGAAGAGACCCGGGCGGCCGTCGAGCGGCGTCCAATCCGTGTAGACCCCCTCGACGGGGCCGAGATAGGGCAGCTGCACTTCGAGGCAGCGGCGGAAATCCACCTCATCGGCCTCGACAATGCCGGCGGTGGGGTTTTCCAGCGCCCACACCATGCCGGCGAGCGCGGCCGAGCTGACCTGCAGGCCGGTGGCGTTCTGATAGGGCGCCAGCTCGCGCGTCTCCTCGATGGAGAGGCGGGAGCCGTACCAATAGGCGTTCTTGGCGTGGCCGTAGAGCAGCACGCCGAGTTCGTCTATGCCGTCGACGATCTCGTTCTCGTCGAGAATCTTCCAGCTCGCCTGCATCTTGCCGGCGCGGCCGAACATCTCGTGCAGCGACAGAACGGCGTCGTCGGCCGGATGATAGGCGTAATGGCAGGTCGGCCGATAGACGACCTTGCCGGAGCCGTCGCGCACGGTGAGAAAATCCGCGATCGAGATCGACTCGTTATGGGTGACGAGGAAGCCGAATTGCGGCCCCGGCGTCGGCGTCCAGCTGCGCACGCGCGTGTCGGCGCCGGGCGACTTCAGATAGATCGCCGCGCCACAGCCGGAGGAATGCGTCCCGGCTATGTCCGGCAGCGCCTTCTCATGCGTGCCCCAGCCGAGCTCGGCAGGCTGCTGACCCTCGGAGACGAAGCCTTCCACCGACCAGGTGTTGACGAAGACGTCGCGCGGCTTGGGGGTCGTGGCGCGCTGCGTGTCGCGCTCGGCGATGTGAATGCCCTTGACGCCGAGCTTCTGCGCTAGCGCGCCCCAATCGGCGCGGCTCTTCGGCTCCTCGATCTTCAGGCCCGTGTCGGCGGCGATGTTCAGCAGCGCCTGCTTCACGAACCAGGACACCATGCCCGGATTGGCGCCGCAGCAGGAGACGGCGGTCGGTCCGCCCGGATTGCGGCGACGCTCCTCCAGCACCGTCTCGCGCAGCGCGTAATTGGTGCGCGATTCATTGCCGAGGGTGGTGTCGAAGTAGAAGCCGGTCCAGGGCTCGACCACCGTGTCGACATAGAGGCAGCCGAGCTCGCGGGCCAGCTTCATAATGTCGAGCGAGGAGGTGTCGACCGAGAGATTGACGACGAAGCCCTGTCCCTCGCCCTTGGTGAGCAGGGGGGTGAGCACTTCGCGGTAATTATCCTTGGTCAGGGCGACCTTCTGGAAGGCGATGCCGCGAATATCCAGCATTTCACGATGCGTATCGACAGGGTCGATGACGGTGAAACGGCTCTTGTCATAGTCGAAATGGCGCTCGATGAGCGGCAAGATGCCACGTCCGATGGAGCCGAAGCCGATCAGAACGATCGGGCCGGTAATCTTCGCATGGACGGGCCAGTCTGCCATTTCGCTCACCTCTTGGAGTTCGAGAATTATTGTGCGGCGCGTTACAGCAAGAGCGGCGGACATAATCAAGGAAAAACGCGGGCGGGGCGTTTTCCTTCTGTCGCTCTGCGGCAAAGAGGGGGCGGGCTCAGTCGGGAGAAAAGCCCATGCGCGTCAGCGCCGCGGCCAGCGCCGGCTCCGGGCGCGCCCCGCTGGTGAAGATCGCGCGGGGCGCCGGCGCCGTCGCTTCGCGGTCGGGGCCGAAGCGCTCGACGAGCAGCCGATCGGCCTGGCGCGCTATGGCGGGGGCGGGGTCGATCCACTCGACCGGCCAGGGCGCGAGGCGCCGGAAAAAGTCCAGCAGCAGCGGATAATGCGTGCAGGCGAGGACGACGACGTCCGTGCGCGCCTCGTCGCGTGTGACGAAGCAGGGCGCGATCTCGCGGGCGATCTCCGCTTCGGAAACAGCGGCGCCGCGCATAAAATCCTCGGCGAGCGGGGCGAGGCGTGTCGAGCCGACCAAAGTCACAGCGCAATCGCCGGCGAAGCTGGCGATGAGAGCGCGCGTGTAATCGCGCGCTACAGTGCCGGGCGTCGCCAACACGGAGACGAGGCGCGAGTGCGAATGTTCGGCGGCGGGCTTTATCGCCGGCACTGTGCCGACGAAGGGAAGCTGCGGCCAGCGCGCCCGCAAAGGGGGAAGCGCGCGCGTGGAGGCGGTGTTGCAGGCGACGACGACGAGATCGGGGGCCAGCTCGGCGATCAGCCGTTCCATCACCTCCATGACGCGCGCGACCAGCGCCGTCTCGGAGAGCGGACCATAGGGGAAGCCGGCGTCATCCGCGCAATAGAGCAGCGCCGCATGAGGGCGCAGCTTCGCCACTTCGGTGAAGACGGTGAGGCCGCCGAGCCCGGAGTCGAAGACGAGGATTTTAGGGGCGGGGGGCGTCATGAGGGCGGTCGGCTCGCAGTGTCCTGACGTCCCCGAATCTGCCCCCTCTCCCGCAAAGCGGGGGAGGGTCGGGGCGGGGGCGTTTCCGCAAATAGAAACCCGTTCCCCCGCGAAGATCAACCTCGCGTCAGAACGGCAGGTTGAACACGCGCGAGGGCTCCAGCGCGCCTTCCACCACCTCGCCGAAGGCGACGGGCACGCCGCCGCAGGCCGCATAGACGACGCCGCCAGCAGGGGCGTCGCGGCCGCGCAGGATCAGCGAACCGCCGCGCCTCAGCCGCGCCGCCGCGTCGCGGTCGACGACGACGCAGGGCAGCTCGGTGAGGCCAGCCTCGACCGAGAGAAGCGCATTGGCGGCCTCGCCGCCCTCGATCTCGTCCAGCGTGTAGCTGTCCTCCTCGAGGAAAGGCCCGACGCGCGTGCGGCGCAGCGCGGTCACATGGCCGAAGCAGCCGAGCAGCCGCCCGAGATCACGCGCGATGGAGCGCACATAGGCGCCCTTGCCGCATTCCATGACGAGCCTTGTTTCCTCCTCCGTCGCATCGACGATGGAGAGGCGATGAATGGTGACGGGGCGCGGCTTCAGCTCGACTGTCTCGCCGTCGCGCGCGAGATCATAGGCGCGCTCGCCGGCGATCTTGATGGCGGAATATTGCGGCGGCACCTGCATGATGTCGCCGAGAAAGCGCGGCAGCAGCGCCTCGATCTCAGCGATCGTCGGCCGCTCCTCGCTCTCGCGTACGGATTTGCCGTCGGCGTCGTCCGTGTCGGTCTCGACGCCCCAGCGCACGGTGAAGCTATAGGCCTTCTCGCCGTCCTGCACGAAAGGCACGGTCTTGGTCGCCTCGCCGAAAGCGACCGGCAATATGCCGGAGGCGAGCGGGTCCAGCGTGCCGGCGTGGCCGGCTTTCTTGCCGTTATAGATGCGCTTCAAGCGCGAGACGGCGTGCGTCGAGGTCATGCCGACAGGCTTGTCGAGCACCACCCAGCCGTCGACGACGGCGCGGGTCGATTTTCTTCCGTTCATTGCTGGGCGCCGTTCTCTTCGTCGGTTTGGGGCTGATCGAGATCGCGGCGCACGCGCTCGGAGTTCAGCAGCGCGTCGATGCGCGCGACATTGTCGAAACTGTCGTCGATGCGGAAACGCACCTCCGGCGCGAATTTGAGATTGACGCTATGGGCGATCTCGCCGCGCAGATATTTTTTATGGCGGTCGAAAGCGCGCAGCACCTCCGGCTCGTCCTTGCCGCCGAGCGGCATGACATAGACCGTGGCGAGCTTCAAATCCGGGCTCATCGTCACGCGCGAGACGGTGACGACATGCTGCTCGAGCACGGGATCGTTGATCTCCCCGCGCGAGAGCAGCTGGGCGATCTGATGGCGGACGAGCTCGGCGACGCGCAACATGCGCTGCGACGGCTCCGCCCCATGGGCGTGATGGGCTCTGGACATTTGGCTCTTGGGGTGGCTATTCGATTTCGCGCTGCGACCCACGGATCATGGAGAGCAGCCGTTCGAACGCGCGAATTTCGGCCTTTTCCACACGCGCGTCGATCTTGTCCTCGATCGCTCCGGTGACGAACTCGGAAACGCCTTCCAGCTTTCCCGCGATCCGATCCACTTGGCGTTGAAGCTCATGCAAATCTTTGCGAAGCTCTTTGTTCTCGGCCTTCAGAGACGCCACCGACCGTTCCAGGTCGAGGATGTTTTTTCCAAACTCTAGAAAGCGCCCCCAAGACAATTTCCATCCGCCTGATTCGGGCTCTGTCGGCGGCGGAGGCGGGTGTTGCAGGTCGCTTTCTCCGGTCATTGCGATAGTCCGAGCCGACTATCGAAGATTCTGTCGATTCGTGCGAGCGTGCGGTCGATTTCCTGCCGGCGTATCTCGAAATCGATACGATCGCGACGTGTGTCTTCGACGATATCTCGCATCATCTCGGCGCTGCGCTCCAACGACGCCAGAGCCGCGCCCATTGCGAGGCTCGGGTCGTCGGACGGCGTATCGCCGAAAAAGGCCTGCGCTGAAAAGGCGGATTCGCCACCCACCCTATCCAACGGCGCATCTTTGTCATCCCCCTCGACCTTTCTTGCGCGAGAGAGCGATTCCAATTCTCTCAAGAAACTCTCGCCACCTTCCGCGGAAAGGAGCTTCGCCAAGATGGCGTCGGTTTGCAGCCTCGGGCCATTCGCGATCGAACCATCGTCATGCTCGTAAAACGCCAAAGCGCTTCTGGCCTGCCAACGACGAAGCTCCTGTAGAAGCTCGACCAAATCCGAGGCGGCGCGAGGGAGAGCCGCGATCAGCTCTATGACCCCTTCGGCTTTGAACGGAAATGATTGGCTCATCATTCGCTCCTTACGAGGTTAGCCGCATTCGATCTCACAGCGTCCGCTTGATCTCCTCGACACGATAGCACTCGATGACGTCGCCGGCGCGCATGTCCTGATAGTTCTCGAAAGCCATGCCGCACTCCTGTCCGGCCTGCACTTCCTTGACCTCGTCCTTGAAGCGCTTGAGCGTCGATAGCTTGCCCTCGTGGACGACGACATTGTCGCGGATGAGACGCACATTGGCGCCGCGCTCCACCGAACCGTCGGTCACGCGGCAGCCCGCCACCTTGCCGACCTTGGAAATGTCGAACACTTCGAGAATCTGCGCATTGCCCAGCATGGTCTCGCGCAGCGTCGGCGCGAGGAGGCCGGACATCGCCGCTTTCACATCATCGACGAGATTGTAGATGATGTTATAGTAGCGGATTTCAATGCCGCCGCGCTCGGAGGCCTCGCGCGCTTCCTTATGGGCGCGCACGTTGAAGCCGATGACGACGGCGTTGGACGCTTCGGCGAGCGCTATGTCGGACTCGGAGATGCCGCCGACGCCCGCATGAACGACGCGCGCGCCCACCTCGTCGGTGCCGAGCTTGTCGAGCGCTGCGACGATCGCCTCCACAGAGCCCTGCACATCGCCCTTGATGACGAGCGGGAACTCCTTGCGGCCGGCGGTCTTCAACTGGCTCATCATATCGGTGAGCGAGGTGCGGGCGCCGCCGCCGCGCGCGGCCAGCTTGTCGCGACGCTGACGCTCGCGATATTCGGTGATCTCTCGCGCGCGGGCTTCCGTCTCCACCACGGCGACGCGGTCGCCGGCTTCCGGCGTGCCGGAGAAGCCGAGGATCTCGACCGGGAAGGACGGGCCGGCGGTCTGCACAACGACGCCCTTGTCGTCGAGCAGCGCGCGGACGCGGCCCCATTGCGAGCCGGCGACGATGATGTCGCCGACCTCTAGCGTGCCGCGCTGCACCAGCACGGTGGCGACCGGACCGCGGCCCTTGTCGAGCCGCGCCTCGATCACCGTGCCCTCGGCGGAGCGCTCGGGATTGGCCTTGAGGTCGAGCACTTCCGACTGCAGGGTGATGGCGTCGAGCAGCTTGTCGAGATTGAGCTTCTCCTTGGCGGAGACCTCCACCTCGAGCGTGTCGCCGCCGAAGGTCTCCGTCTGCACCTCGTGCTGCAGCAGCTCGGTGCGCACGCGCTCGGGCTTGGCGTCGGGCTTGTCGATCTTGTTGATCGCGACGATGATCGGAACCTCCGCCGCCTTGGCGTGATGGATCGCCTCGATCGTCTGCGGCATGACGCCGTCATCCGCCGCCACCACCAGGATCACAATGTCCGTGACCTTGGCGCCGCGGGCGCGCATGGCGGTAAAGGCCGCGTGGCCGGGGGTGTCGATGAAGGTGATCGGCGCGCCGTTCGGCGCCCGCACCTGATAGGCGCCGATATGCTGCGTGATGCCGCCCGCTTCGCCGGCCACGACATTGGCGTGGCGGATCGCGTCGAGCAGCGAGGTCTTGCCGTGGTCGACATGGCCCATGATGGTGACGACCGGCGGACGCTGCTCGAGCTCGCTGTCGGCGTCGGGCGAGTCGAACAGGCCTTCCTCGACATCCGATTCGGCGACGCGCTTGACCGTATGGCCGAGCTCCTCGGCGACGAGCTGCGCCGTGTCGGCGTCGATCACATCGGTGATCTTGTGCAGCGCGCCCTGCTTCATCAGCAGGCGAATCACATCGACGCCGCGCTCCGACATGCGGTTGGCGAGCTCCTGGATGGTGATCGTCTCCGGGAGGATGACCTCGCGGGCGATCTTCTCCTTCTGCTCGGCCTGGCCGAAGGATTTCAGGCGCTGTGTGCGGCGGCGGAAGGCGGCGACCGAACGCGTGCGCTCTTCTTCCTCGGACGTCGCGGTGGAGACGGTGAGGCGGCCGCGGTCCTTCTGCGCGCCGCCGCGCGAGGGCGTCGGGCGGGGCGGCGGCGGCGCCTTGACGGCGATGACGCCGACGGGACGGCGGACGACGCGCTTCTCGGCGTCTTCCGTGGTCGCGGTCGCGGCCGGGCGTGGCGCTTCGCCGCCGGCGGTCGGGGCCGGGCGCGGTTGCGCCGGGCGAGCGGCGGCGGGCGTCGCAGCGTGCGGCTCGGGCGCGCCGCCTCCGGCGAGGCGACGGCGCGCCTCTTCCTCGGAGCGGCGTTTCGACTCGGCGTCGCGGGCGAGGCGTTCCTCCTCCTCGCGCTTGCGGGCTTCGGCGGCGGCGCGCTCCTCGCGCTCGCGGGTCTCGCGCTCGGCGCGCGCCTTGGCTTCCACCTCGGCGCGGCGACGGTCTTCCTCTTCGCGGGTGCGGGCGTCGACCAGAGCGCGGGCGCGGGCCTCGCGCTCTTCGTCGGTCAGCGCGCGCAGCACCATGCCGGCGCCGCGCTTGGGCGCAGGCTGCGGGCGCGGCGTCTCGGCGCGCGGCGGCGGAGGGGGCGGCGCGGCGGCGGCGGGCGCCGCAGGCGCGGGGGGAGCCGGCGTCGGAGGCGGAGCCGCCGGCTTGGTCTCGACATGGCCCGGGGCGCGACGCTTCACCTTCTCGACCACGACCACCTTGGAGCGGCCGTGGGAGAAGCTCTGGCGCACCATTCCGCCATGCTCGGTCGGACGCTGCTTCAAATGCAACGTCTTCGACGGCGTGACGGTCAGCGTCTTGTCGCCGCTGTTCTCGGTCTCGGTCTCACTCATCCAGTTTCCGATCCTCGGGCTGCGCCTGTTCGGTTGCGTCTTTCAGCGGGCCGAGCTCGTCGGTCCGCTCGCTGTCGTGGTTCTGCGCGTCGCCGGATGCGCTCTCGCCTCTATAGGCGGCGAGGCGGCGGCAGCGCGCCAAAAAGGCTTGCGTCGGTCCGCCCGGCGCGAGGGCTGCATGTATCACATTTGTGCGGCCCAAAGCCAAATCCAATTGAAGAGAATCGAACAGAGAGATCGTCTCTATGACCCTCTCGCCGGCCCCGCGCGCCGTGGCCGCGCGCCGCGCCGCCTGGGCGAGCTTGCGCCGTCCCTCCGCCGAGCCGTCGCGCGCCTCCAGCACAGCGGCGACGACGCCTTTCTCCAGCGCCTCGCACACCTTGCCGAAGCCGGCGACCACCGCGCCGGCCTTATTGGCCATGGCCAGCGATTGCAGGCAATCGGCCTCCAGCAGCCGATCGACGTCGGCGGGAAGCGACGGCGACGCCGAGACCTCGGCCTTCAATTGGCGCGAGAAGGCCCTTTTCTTCAACGCTTCGGCCACGACATCGGCGCGCGCCGTCACCCAGGCGCCGCGACCCGGCAGACGCGATCTTATGTCCGGCGTGAGGACGCCGTCCGGCGCGCGCACGAAACGGATCATCCCCTCCGGCGCGTCGCGCCGGCGGGTGACGATGCAGGTCCGTTCGCTCGCCTCGGCCTCTCTCATTCGCTCGCCGTCTCGTTTCGTCACTGCGCGTCTGTCTGCTGCGCCTCTGCCTGCTGCGATTCCGTCGGTTCAGCGGTCTCGGTCTCCTCGGCTTCCGCCTCGGGCTCCGGCGCCTCGATCCAGCCGGCGCGCACGCGCGCGTCCATGATCAGAGCCTCCGCCTCCTCGCGAGAAATGTCGATCCCGTCGAGGAAGCCGGTCTGCTTGACCGTCTCGCCGTCCTTCTTCTCGGTCCAGCCGACGAGATCGTCCGGCACGCAGCCGGCGAGATCCTCGATCGACTTCACGTCATTCTCGCCGAGCTTGACCAGCATCGCCGAGGTGACGCCGTCGAGCTCCTTCAGCTCGTCGAGCACGCCGAGCTCGAGGCGACGCGCCTCGTTCTCCGCCTCGACTCGCTCGAGATAATTGCGGGCGCGATTTTGAATCTCGGCGGCGGTGTCCTCGTCGAAGCCTTCGATCGTCGCCAGCTCGCCGAGATCGACGAAGGCCAGCTCCTCGACCGATTGAAAGCCTTCCGAAGCGAGCAGTCGGCCGACCACCTCATCGACGTCGATGGCGTTCATGAACACTTTGGTGCGCTCGACGAACTCGCGCTGACGGCGCTCCGATTCCTCGGCCTCGGTCAGAATGTCGATGTCCCAGCCGGTGAGCTGCGAGGCGAGACGCACATTCTGGCCGCGGCGGCCGATGGCCAGCGACAGCTGATCGTCCGGCACCACCACCTCGATGCGCGCGGAATCCTCGTCGAGAACGACCTTCACCACTTCGGCCGGCTGCAGCGCATTGACGATGAAGGTCGCCGCATCCGCCGACCAGGGAATGATGTCGATGCGCTCGCCCTGCAGCTCGCCGACCACGGCCTGAACGCGCGAGCCGCGCATGCCGACGCAGGCGCCGACGGGATCGATGGAGGAATCGCGCGAGATGACGGCGATCTTGGCGCGCGAGCCCGGATCGCGCGCGACCGACTTCACCTCGATCACGCCGTCGTAGATCTCCGGCACTTCCTGGCGGAACAGCTTGGCCATGAATTGCGGATGCGTGCGCGACAGGAAAATCTGCGGACCGCGCTGCTCGCGGCGCACGTCATAGACATAGGCGCGCACGCGATCACCCGGACGGAAGGTCTCGCGCGGGATCATCTCGTCGCGGCGGATGATCGCCTCGCCGCGGCCGAGATCGACGATCACATTGCCATATTCGACGCGCTTTACCACGCCGTTGACGATCTCGCCGATGCGGTCCTTGAACTCTTCGTATTGGCGGTCGCGCTCGGCCTCGCGCACCTTCTGCACGATGATCTGCTTGGCCGATTGCGCGGCGATGCGGCCGAAATCGAAGGGCGGCAGCGTCTCGGAAATCCAATCGCCGACCTGCGCCGCCGGATTGCGCTTGCGCGCGTCCTCGATGGAAATCTGCGTCGCGTCATTGTCGACGAGATCGACGACGAGCAAAAGGCGCGAGAAGCGCACCTCGCCGCTCTTCGGATTGATCTCGGCGCGGACCTCGGTCTCCTGCCCATAGCGCGAGCGCGCGGCCTTTTGCAGCGCGTCCTCCATGGAGGCGATGACGATCGAACGGTCGATCGATTTCTCGCGCGCGACCGCATCGGCGATCTGCAGGATTTCCAACCTGTTGGCGCTGACGGCCATATCTTGCTCCCAAAAACGTCGGCCCTACGCGTCGCCGCGACGGCCGGGTCCGCTGCCTTTTTTCTTGAATCCCGTCTGCACGCCGGCCGGAACCAGCGGCTTGGCCTTATCGGCGCGCGCCGCGGCGAAACGGCCGGGCCCGCGACGAGGCCGCGCATCCTCTTGCGGCGCTTCCTCCTCGCTCGGGCCGTCGTCCTCGAGCTGCGCCTTGCCGGCGCGCAGCGCCTCGCGGATCAGCGCGTCGGTCAGCATCAGCTTGGCCTCGTCGAGATCGCGCAGCGGCATTCGCACGGTTTTTTCTTCGTCCGGCGGGGCGTCGTCGCGCTCGAGCGTCACCACGGCGTCGCGGCCGTCTCCCTCGACGGAGACAATATTGCCCCGAAAGCGCTTGCGGCCAGAGGCGAGCGGCTGCGTCAGCTCGATCTTCGCCTCATGGCCGATCGCGCGACGAAAATCCGAGACTCGCACCAAGGGGCGATCTATGCCGGGCGAGGACAGCTCCAGCCGATAGGCGTCCGAGATGACGTCCTCGACGTCCAGCTCCGGCGAGAGCGCCTGGCTCGCGGCCTCGCAATCGTCGATGGTCATGGTTCCGTCGGGCCGCTCGGCCATGATCTGCAGAACCATGCCGTTCTGCGAGAGAATGCGCGCGCGCACGAGTCGAAAGCCGAGCTGCGCCAGCACGGGCTCGGCAATATGGGCGATGCGCGCCGCGACTCCCGTCTCGCCGCAGAGGCGCGGCTCGTCGATGAGGGAGGGCGCCTCCACGGCGCCGGCGGCGGGCGTTTCTGCCAAGCGGCTCATCCTGTCTTGCGAGAATTTCCGGCCGGTGCAAACAAAAAAGAGCGGGTCCCGGCCGGGCCCCACTCTCAAGCAGCGATCATCCGAGAATGACCGTTATGAGATAGAACGAGCGGCTTATACACCAAGATCGCGCGCCGGCGCAAGAAAAATGCTCATCGGCTGCGGCGAGCGGGGGCCTCGCGGGCGCGGGCTCCGTTCGGGATCGATCGGCTGTTTCTGGGCGAAGGAAAAGGCGGTAGGCTCCGCCGCCTTCGAAGAGACGAAATAATGCAAATCCCTTTTTTCCGCGCGCTCGAAGATTCGCAGCGCATCCTCGTCGCCGGTTGCGGCGGCGGCTTCGACATCGTCAGCGGCCTGCCGCTCTATGTCTTTCTGCGCAATGCCGGCAAGAGCGTCTATCTCGCCAATCTGTCCTTCGCGCGCGTCGATCTCGCCTCCCGCAAGAAGATCGGTCCCGCGGCGCGGCTCGTCGATTCCGACAGCCGTATGCAGGGCTATTTTCCCGAGCGCCATCTCGTCGACTGGCTCGCGGCGCGCGGCTGCGAGCCCAAGGTGTTCGCCTTCGAGAAGACCGGCGTGCAGCCGCTGCGGCAATCCTATGAGGCGCTCGTCACACTATTGAAGGTCGACACGATCATCCTCGTCGACGGCGGGACCGACAGTCTGATGAAGGGCGACGAGGCGGCGCTCGGCACGATCGAGGAGGACGCGCTCTCGATCGCCTCTGTCCATCAGCTCGAGGGCGTCCGCAAATTTCTCGTCTGCCTCGGCTTCGGCGTCGATCATTATCACGGCGTCTGCCATCACTCTTTTCTCGAGAACACGGCCGAGCTGATCCGTTCCGGCGGATTCCTCGGCTGCGTCTCGGTGTCGCCGGGGACGCCGGAGGGCGACGCGCTGCTCGACGCCGTCGATTATCTCAACGAGCGCCAGCCCAACTCCAAGAGCATCGTGGCCAATTCGATCGCCTCGGCGATTCGCGGCGGCTTCGGGAATCGGCACGACACGGAGCGCACCCGCGGGACGGAGCTGTTCATCAATGCGCTGATGGCGCTCTATTGGTGCTATGACCTCGCCGCTGTCGCCCGGGGCATGGGCTTTTACGAGGCGATCGCCGGCAGCGAGAAATTCCACGAGGTGGAGAATGCGATCCGCATTCATCACGCCCATGCCGACAAGCGAGACTGGAAGAATTTGCCGTTGTGAGCCGATCTTCAGGGATGGCCGGCGGGAAGATAACGGATCGCCGCCAGAATCACGCCGACCGCGACAACCATGATCGAGCCGAACCAGATTTTGAGGTCGCGTTTGGCGAGCTCGACGTCGGATCGCACCGAAGCGATCTCGGTCTTGAGATCGGAGCGGACTTCTGCGATCTCGGCTTTGAGCTCGGTTCGGACTTCCGCGATCTCGGCTTTGAGCTCGCTTCGGACTTCTGCGATCTCGGCTTTCAGCTCGCTTCGGAAGTCTGCGATCTCGGCTTTCAGCTCGGTTCGGACCTTGCCGATCTCGGCTGTCAGCTCGGTTCGAACCTTCCCAATTTCCGCGCGCAGGCTTCCTTCGGCGGCCGACAGATCGGCTTTCGTCGCCAGTTCCTGGCTCATCGCTTCGGCGAAAGCCTCGGCAGCCGCCTTCGCCTGGGGGCGGGCGAACCCACCCGCTTCCAGTTTCTCGACAAATTTCAGAGTATCGAAAGCAACGGAGCCGCTCATGCTCGCGAACATAGGCCGCGCCGAGCCGTGAATCAACTCGCGCCGCTCACCCCAGCAGTGCGACCAGCGGCGCGATCAGCGGCGCATCGGCGGGCGGCATTTGCACTGCATCGAGCTCGCTCGGCCGCATCCAGGCCAGCGCCTGGCCTTCGCGGGCGTGCGGCTCGCCGCGCCAGCGCCGGCAGAGATAGAGCGGCATCAAAAGATGAAACGCCTCATAGGCATGGCTGGCGAAGGTCAGCGGCGCGAGATCGGCGGTCGCCACCTCTATGCCCAGCTCTTCGGCCAGCTCGCGCACGAGCGCTTGCTCCGGCCGCTCGCCGGGGTCGAGCTTGCCGCCGGGGAACTCCCACAGGCCGGCGAGCTGCTTGCCCTGCGGACGCTGGGCGATCAGCACGCGGCCTTGCGGATCGACGAGCGCGGCGGCGACCACGAGAAGCAGAGACAAGGCGCGTTTCCCTCAATTGCCGGAGAGCACGACCTCGATCGGATCGGTCTCCTTGCCGGTGACGACGACTTCGTCGTACATCGCGCCGCCCTCGCTGAGCAAGCCGCCCTTGGGAACCCAGGTGAGCTGCGTCGCCACGAAATAGCGGCCCGGCGCGACCTTGTCGAAGGTGAAGCGGCCGGTCGCGCCCGCCTTGGTCGTGCGCGTATAGGCGGCGTATTCGGCCTCCTGCGTCGGCGTCGGCATGAAGAGGGCGGCGATGAACTTGCGCTTGCCGTAGAAATGCGAGAATCGCGCCTGCGCATAGGCGGTGGCGGGAATGAGCCGCACCACCTCGCCGGCGGCGTAGCGCACATTCATCTTGCCCTGCTGATCGCGCAGAAAGGCCTGGCCCTCTATCGTCGCCTTGCCCTCCTGCCTGATGAAGGCGGCCTCGGCGGGATCGAAGCGCATCTCGGGCGCGGCGCTGTTGCAGGCGGAAAGAGCGAGCGGCGCGAGCGCGACGCAGAGGGCGGCGGAACGCATGGGGAGAGGCCTCGATAGGGCGAAATTGCGCGGCCAATGTCGCTGCTCCGCCGGGCCGAGGCAAGGCTATAGCTGTTTTAAGGTTTCCGCTCGGGCGGCGAGAGAAAGGCGGCGGCGCAGCTCGTCTCCTTGCGCCAGTCGACGACATTGGTGCGCTTGTCGTAGCAATTGCGCTTGGTGATCGCTTCCTCGCAATCGGCGCCGCCCATGAATTGATAGGTGACGCAGGCGCCGACGGCCGGCGGCGCGTTCTTGTCATCCTTGGCGGCGGCCTCTTTCTTCTCGGCGCCTTTCTTTTTTCCCTCGTTCTTTTTTCCCGCCTTTTTTTTCCCGCCCTTCTTCTTGTCGGGCTTTTCGGCTCCGCTGTCGGCGCTCTTTTCCACGACGACGCCGGAGAGGGCGGCATATTCGCGCGCCTCCTCATAAGCGCCGGCGCAGGCGGCGAGGGGCAGAAAAAGCGCAACAAGAGAGACCGCAAAAAGCGGGCGGCGCGGCGTCATCTTCGTCTCCATCGGGCAGGGGGCGAATCGCTGCGGAGTCTAGAAATCGAAGCGACTTTCGTCAGCGCGCAATGGCGCCTAAGGGCTGCCGGTCGGCCTGCGCGCGCAGCAGCTCGAGCACGTCGCGCAGGCTGGCGACGACGGTGAGGCAGAGCGCGCGCTCCTCGGCGGAGGGCTGCAAAATGTCCGGCGTGAGAATCGTCATCGCGCCGGCGGCGGCGGCCGAGCGCAGGCCGGTCGGCGAATCCTCGAGCGCGAGGCAGCGCCGCGGCTCCTTGCCGAGCGCGCGCGCGGCGCGCAGATAGGATTCGGGATGCGGCTTGCCGCGGGCGACATCGTCGCGCGTCACCAGAATGGAGAAATGCGAGAGCAGGCCGCAGCGGCTCAGATGATGCTCCGCGGTCGGCCGTCGCGAGGAGGTGGCGATGGCGAGCGGAATATTCATCGCCGTGAGGTAGTCGACCAGCTCGCGCGCGCCCTCCTTCAGCGGCACGCCGGAGCGCGAGGCGCGCGCGACGAAGGCGCCGCAGGCTTCGATGCAGGCGTCGAGCGGGAAGTCGGCGCCGAAGCGCTCGATCATCATCGTCTCGCAATCCTGCATGGGCTTGCCGATCATGCGATGGCAGAACGCCTCGGTGATCTCATGGCCGACGGCGCGTCCGGCCGCGATCCAGGCGTCGACATAGAGCCGCTCCGTATCGAGGAGCGTGCCGTCCATGTCGAAGAGGACCGCTTCTACAGCATGGGGGAAAACCATAAGTCCGCTTCCTCGCCGCCCGAGCCGAGGCGAGTAGAAGCCGATTCGCGACACGCTGCGATGACGAAGACATCACGAGCGTATGTCATGCGCGCGCTTCCTTCTCCCGCGGGCGGGAGAAAGAAGCGCTCGCGAAGGAGAGGATCAGCTGCGATAGTCGCCGTTGATGGCGACATATTCCTTCGTCAGATCGCAGGTCCACACGCGCGCGGCGCCGGAGCCGATGCCGAGATCGACATGGATGGCGATCTCGTCGCGCTTCATGATCTGCGAGACTTCCGCCTCGTCGTAATCGGGATCGCGCAGGCCCTTGTGCGCGACGCGAATGTCGCCGAACCATATGGCCAGCTTGTCGCGATCCGCCGCCTCGCCGGATTTGCCGACCGCCATCACCACCCGGCCCCAATTGGCGTCCTCGCCGGCCACCGCCGTTTTCACCAGCGGCGAATTGGCGATGGAGAGGGCGATGCGCTTGGCGGCCTTGGGGCTCTCGGCGCCCATCACCGTCACCTCGACGAATTTGCGCGCGCCTTCGCCATCCTTCACCACCTGATGCGCGAGGTCGAGCAGAATCTCGTCCAGCGCGCGGCGGAAATCCTCGAGGCGGCGATCGCTCGCCTTCTCGATCACCGGCGCGCCGCGCTCGGCCGCTGCGCCCGTGGCGAAGAGCAGCAGCGTGTCGGAGGTCGAAGTGTCGCTGTCGACGGTGATGGCGTTGAACGAATTCTGCACCGATTTCGACAAGAGGCTCTGCAGAACCTCGGCGTCGATCGGCGCGTCGGTGAAGACGAAGGAGAGCATGGTCGCCATATCGGGCGCGATCATGCCCGCGCCCTTGGCGATGCCGGCGATGCGCACCTCGACGTCGCCGAGCTTGGCGACGCGGGTCGCGAGCTTGGGATAGGTGTCCGTGGTCATGATCGCCGAAGCGGCCTCGCGCCAGGCGTCGCCGCGCGTATCGGCGACGAGCTTGCCGAGCACCGGCTCGAATTTCGTCGCGTCCAGCGGCTCGCCGATGACGCCGGTGGAGGCGAGGAACACCTGCTTCTCGGGCGCGCCCGCCGCCGCCGCGACGAGCTTGGCGGAAAGCTTCGCCGCCTCCTTGCCGGCCTTGCCGGTGAAGGCGTTGGCGTTGCCGGAATTGACGAGCAGCGCCCGCGCCTTGCCGCCCTCGAGCCGGGCGCGGCACCAGTCGACGGGAGCGGAGGGGCATTTGGAGCGCGTGAAGACGCCGGCGACCTGCGTCCCTTCGTCGAAAAGGGCGAGCATCGCGTCGGTGCGCCCGGCATAGCGTATGCCGGCTTGCGCCACGGCGAAGCGGACGCCTTCGATCGGCGGAATGTCCGGGTAGGTCTTGGGAGCGAGCGGCGAAACGGGTGCGGCCTTGGCCATGCGCGGTATGGGTCCTGAAAAAAGCGAGAGCGACAGGGGAGGGGTGAGCCGTGAGCAGGGCGTAGCGAGCGGGACGGGATGCGGCGGGCCGCGCTTCCCCACTCCCTGCTCCTACGCCCCACTCACTACCGCCTCATGACTATTTCTTCTTCTCGGCCGGCTTGGTCTCGGCGGGCTTCGCCTCACCCGGCTTTGTCTCGCTCGGCTTGGCGTCGGGCGCCGGCGCTTCGGTGCGCTCGATCTTCGCGCCCTGGCGCAGCTCGACGATGAGGTCCGACTGCGCCTTCTGCGCCACATAGCGGGAGACCTGATCGCGCACCTGATCCAGCGGCGGGAACACCTTCGGGCGCTTTTCGTCCAGCTTGATGATATGCCAGCCGAATTGCGTCTTCACCGGATCGGAGATCTGGCCCGGCTCCATCTTGAAGGCCGCGTCGCCGAATTCCGGCACCATGCGGTCCTTGGTGAACCAGCCGAGATCGCCGCCCTGCGCGCCCGTGTCCTTGGAGAGCTCCTTGGCGACCTTGCCGAAATCCTCGCCGCCCTTCACGCGCTTTTGCGCCGCCTTGGCCTCGTCCTCGGTGGTCACCAGAATGTGGTGAGCGTGGATCTCGGTCTCGGGCTTCTGATTCTTGGCGGCGTCGTCATAGGCCTTCTTGACGGCGGGCTCTGTGGCCGCGTCCTTGGCGACCTTGCCGAGCAGCGCCTCCATCAGCGCCTTGTCGCGCAAATAGGCGAGCTTCTTGGCGAAATCGGGAGTCTCGCCGAGCTTGTCGCGCTGCGCCTTCTGCACGACGAGCTGCTCGTCGATGAGGAAATCGAGAATGTAATTCTCGCGCGCCTTGCCCTCCAGCTGCCGCGGCAGACCGGCGCCGAGATCGTCGAGCGCGATTTTTACGTCGTCGTCGGTGATGTCGACGCCATTGACCTTGGCGAGGACCTTGGCCTGCGCCGGGGCCGCGCCCATCGCCAGCAGAGCGAAGACGCCGATCGCGGCGAGAGCGCCCCGGCTGCCGAGACGCGTGGTCTTGAGGTGAGGCATGATGGTCTCCAACAAAAGAGCGACAGGCGGGGGGAGGCCTGTCGCGAACAGCGTTCCACTAGAGCAAGTCCAGGCAAAGGGGAACACGGAAATTAGGGCGCGGCGAGGGCCGGCGGCGACGTCTCGAAGGAATTGGTCGAGATTATATTGCAAGGGTCGAGGGTCGCGCAACGCCGCTCGCTCTGGTCGGGAGGTTCTTCCGGTTCCGGTCGGGAAAGCTCCACGATCGAGCCGCGCTTCGAGCCCGGGGGAGGTGACTCTGGTTTCGCCGCGGGGCTTTCACGCGCCGACGATGCGCGTGAAAATCTCTCGCGTCGCGCGCTGCGTTTCTGCGATCTGCGCCTCGAGACGGGCGATATCCGCCGCCTCGCCGCCGCGCAGCAGCAGCTCGACGAGGCCGCGCGGCGCCTGCGCCGGATCGAAATCAGCGTCGATGGAAAGCCGCAGCAATTGCGTGAGGCTCTGATAGAGGCGGGCGGCTTCGATCAGCGTCGCCGCCTCATTCGCGTCCATCAGCCCGAGGCCGGCGAGACGCTCCAGCGCTGTCGACGTCATCGTCGAAAGACAGGCCGGATGCGCGCTCGCGTGGCGGAGCTGCAAATATTGCGCGATGAACTCCACATCGATCAGCCCGCCCGGGGCCTGCTTCAAATCCCAAAGGCTCCTCGCCGGCTTGTCGCGCGCGAGACGGCGGCGCATATCGGCGACGTCATCGCGCGTTTTCGCTTCGTCGCGCGGGCGCGTCAGCGCGGCGCGGATCGCGGCCTCCGCCGTCGCCGCGAAATCGCGCGCGCCGGCGACGACGCGCGCGCGCGTCAGCGCCATATGCTCCCATGTCCAGGCTTCATGCGCGTGATAATCCTCGAAGGCCGTCAGGCTCACCGCCAGCGGCCCCTTGCCGCCCGACGGCCGCAAGCGAAAATCGGCCTCATAGAGCAGGCCCTGCGCCATCGGCGCGGAGAGCGCGGCGATGAGCCGCTGCGTGAGGCGCGCATAATAGGCCGCGGCGGCGAGCGGGCGCTCGCCATCCGACTCGGCGTGCGGATCGGCGTCATAGAGCAGCATGAGATCGAGATCGGACGCGGCGGTCATCTCGCGTCCGCCGAGCTTGCCGAGCGCGACGACGCAAGCGCGTCCCTCCATGCGCCCATGCGCGCGCGCGAATTCCGCTTCGACGCGCGGCAGCAGAGCGGCGACGACGCATTCGGCGAGCCGCGCATAGGCGAGGCCGGCCTCCGCCACCGAGAGCGCGCCGGTCAATATGCGCACGCCGATGAGGAATTTCTGCTCTTGTCCGAAGACGCGCGCCGCGTCGAGCGCTTCTTCATAGGAGCGCGTTTCGGCGAGGCTGCGCGCGAGCGCGGCGGCGAGCTCCGATTCATCGGGCAGATGTTCGAAAAAGGCCGGCTCCAGCACCGCGTCGAGCACGCGCGGGCGCCGTGCAATCGTCGCGGCGAGCTTGGGCGCGGCGCCGGTGATCGCCGTCAGCAGGCTCAACAAGCGCGGATTGGAGACGAGCACGGAAAATAATTGCACGCCGGCCGGAAGCCCGGCGAGCAATTTGTCGAATGCGAGAAAGGCCTGATCGGCGTTCTGCGTCACGGCGAGCGCTTCGAGCAGCGCCGGCGTCAGCTCGGTCAAGCGCTCGCGCGCCTTGGTGGAGCGCGTCGCCGCATAACGGCCGAAATGCCAGCCGCGTATCGTTTCCGTCACCGTCTTGGGATGCGCGAAGCCGAGACGCGACAAGGTCTCGAGCGTGTCGGGATCGTCCTCGCCGCCGGTGAAGACGAGATTGCCGGTCTCGGATGAGAGCTGCGGCGCGCTCTCGAAGAGATGCGAGTAATGGCCCTGCACCGTCTCGAGATGCGCGACCAGCGCTCGCGTGAAATCCTCGAGCGTGGCGAAGTCGGCCATGCGCGCGATGCGCAGCGCCTCCTTCTCATCGCGCGGCAGAATATGAGTCTGCTTGTCGGCGACCATTTGGATTCGGTGCTCGACATCGCGCAGAAAGAGATAGGCCTCGGCGAGATCGTCGCGCACGCGCGGCTCGATCCAGCTGTTGGCGACGAGCGCGTCCAGCGTCTCCAATGTCGCGCGGCCGCGCAGAGCGGGATTGCGTCCGCCGGTGATGAGCTGCTGCGTCTGTGCGAAAAATTCGATCTCGCGAATGCCGCCGCGGCCGAGCTTCAAATCATGCCCGAGCGCGGCGATCTCGCCATGGCCTTTGAAAGCGTGAATCTGCCGCTTGATCGAATGCACGTCGGCGATGGCGGCGAAATCGAAATTCTTGCGCCAGACGAAGGGCGAAAGCTCTTTCAGAAAAGCCTCGCCGGCAGGAATGTCGCCGGCCGCGGCGCGCGCCTTGATGAAGGCGGCGCGTTCCCAATTCTGGCCCATGCTCTCATAGTAGGAGAAGGCCGCCTCGAGCGGTATGGCGATGGGCGTCGCGCCGGGGTCTGGACGCAGGCGCAGATCGACGCGGAAGACATAGCCGTCGGGCGTGATCTCCGAGAGAATGCGCACGATGCGCTTGGTCATTTTGACGAAGAGATCGACGTCTTCGGCCGGCTGCGCGACGCGCGCGCGGGCGCGATCGAAGAGGACGATGATGTCTATGTCGGAAGAGTAGTTGAGCTCATAGGCGCCTTCCTTGCCCATGGCGAGGAAGATCCAGCCGCAGCCGCGTTCCGGCATTCGCTGATCATAGAGCTCGAGCTTGCCGGCGGCGGCGGCCTCGCGCAGCGTGAAGGCGATGGAAGCGGCGAGCGCGGCGTCGGCGAGGCGCGTGAGCGCATCGGTCGCCTGCATCGTATCCCAGGCTTTCGAGAGATCGGCGAGCGCGACCAGCAGCGCGCCCTCCTGCTTGGCGCGGCGCAAAGCGCGCATCAGCTCGGCTTCGTCCACGACGCCCTTGGCGGCGTTGCGTGTGTTTCCGACGAGTCGCGCGAGGCTGGCGTCTGGATCGTCTGTCAGCAGGCGCGCGAGCCGGGCGGGATCACGCGCAGACAGCTCGGTGAGAAAAGGTGAAGAGCCGAGGGCGCCCTCGAGCAGCGGCCGCGCATTTCCCTGCGCGGCGATGACGGCGCCGAGCGCGCCAGTGTCGCGCTCCAGCACGCGCCAGAGCGCCGCCTCGGCTTGCGCACGGTCGATTGGCTCGATGATGAGGAGGGCGCGGGAGAGCAGCGAGCGGGAATTTGTCTGCGTCATTTTTTATCTGTTGCCTGCGGGCAGCGCTTCCTTCTCCCGCCTGCGGGAGAAGGTGGCCCTCGCGTCAGCGAGGGTCGGATGAGGGTCCGAGCCGTGGCGGTAGTCTCGAAATCCAACGCCACGCCCCATAGCTGTCGCCAACCGCCGCGTCCCTCATCCGACCCCGCCAAAGCCCGTCGCTCGCGACGGGCGTCCTCACGGACGCCCTATGGCGGGGCCACCTTCTCCCACGAGTGGGAGAAGGAGTCGCGCGGCGAGATTCGGCCGAACGCGGCGACGCGAACGCGCGTCACGAAAACGCGATCAGCTCTCGTTCGGTCAGCAGAAAATCCAGCTTCTGATCGTGCGGCTCGGTCGGCACGGAGTCGGTCTCCTGGCAGGCGTAGGCGACGCCGACGGCGACGATGCGCTTCTTGGCGCGCAGCTGCGAGAGCGTCGCGTCATAAATGCCGCCGCCATAGCCCAGCCGATAGCCCTTGCGGTCGAAGGCGGCGAGCGGCGAGAAGACGATGTCGGGATCGAAGGAGGGCCGGGTCTCGGCCGGCTCGGAGAGGCCGAAGGGACCTTTCACCAAATCATCGCCGGGCGTGAAGCCGCGGAAGATCAGCGGGCGCTTGACCGCCGTCATCACCGGCAGGGCGGTGGCGATTTTCTCCGCCGCCAGAATCTCCAGCAGCGGGCGCGTGTTCAGCTCGCTGCGGATCGGCCAATAGACGGAGACCACCTCGCCGGTCTCGGCGCCGCGCGGCGCGAATCGGCGCACCAGCGCCAGAGCGCGCTCGGCGACGGCGATCGAGGCGGCGTGCGCCTCCTCATGGGAGACGAGGTCGCGGCGGGAGAGCGTCCGCCGGCGCAGTTCGGTCTTGGCGTCGACGGTCATTGGGGCGATTTATCGTCCGATGTGTAAAAGCGCGGGCCGCGTGAGCCGTGGGACATCGATCCCGGGAACCTACAACGTAGGTGGGCGCCGTAGTGACCGAGCCCACGGGCAAGGCCAGGGACAGCTCCCTTAGAGATCGATAAGGCCCCGGGGAATTAAAGTCCGTCACGCACCCCGCAGCGCCGCGAGAGCAATGTAATCCCACGCGGGCGAGAACGCCAGAGGCTGGCGCGAAGGTGAGTGGAATCGGGGCGCTTTCCTCGCCTTTGCCCGGTTCGATTAGGCGTGCTCGAACGGCCGACGATGCTCGTCAAAGGGCCGGCGGGAATGTTCGCCCCAGCGGGCGAGGCGTTCGATGCGCGTCAGCGTGAACAGGCCGAAGGGCGGCAGCACGCGGCGCTCGGTGAGGCGCATATCGGGGCGCGAGTCGATCCAGTCGCCGATGATCGACCACGGGAATTGCGGGCGCCAGCCGAGAGTGACGGAAAAACTCTCGCCGATGAACTCCTCCAGCGCCGACATCGGCCAATCCGGCGAGCTGACATGGTTGACCAGCACGATCTCGCCGCCCGGCCGCACCACGCGGGCGAGCTCGTCCAGCGTCTCCTCCGGGTCCGGCACAACGGTCAGCAGATAGGGCGCTACCACGCAGGCGAAGCTGGCGTCGCAAAAGGCGAGGCGGCTCGCGTCCATGCGGGCGAGGCCGGCGATGTTCTTCAGCCCCTCGCGGGCGACGCGGGCGGAGGCGCGTTGCAGCATAGGCTCGGAGAGATCGACGCCGACGACCCGCGCCTTGTCGCGGAACATGGGCAGCTCGAGGCCGGTGCCGACTCCGACGTCCAAAATGCGTCCATCGGCGCGGGAGGCGATCGTCGCCACGGCGCGCCGGCCGGGGCCGAGCATATGGGAGAAGACGAGATCATAGACGGGCGCCCAGCGGGCGTAGGCGGCCTCTATCGCCTGGCGATCGAGGCCGTGCTCGAAAAAGCTGAACCCGGAAACGCCACGCGCATCGCTCATCACGCACTCCGATCGAGCTCGAGCGCCGGCTCCGGCGCTGGGGGCTCCGCTTCGGCGTGCGCGATGAAGCCGCCGCCGAGCACACGGCCGCGCGTGTCGTCGCGCTCATAGAAGACGCAAGCCTGGCCGGGCGAGACGCCGAACTCGCCGGTCTCGAACACCACCTCCGCCCCGCCGCCCGGCAGCGGCCGCAGCAGCGCCGGCGTCGGCGGACGGGTGGATCGCACGCGCGCGGAGATCGGCAGTCCCTCGGCCGGCAGATCGGAAAGATCGCCCGCGCCGATCCAATTCACGTCGCGCAGGGCGATTCGGCGGGTCTCCAGCGCCTCGCGCGGGCCGACGACGACCTGCGCCTTGGCGGCGTCGAGCCGCACGACGAAGAGCGGCTCGGCCGCGCGGCCGGAGACGGCGGCGCCGAGGCCGAGGCCGCGCCGCTGGCCGATGGTGTAATGGATGACGCCGGCATGGCGGCCGAGCACGCGCCCATCGACATGGACGATGTCGCCCGGCACGGCGGCGCCGGGCGACAGGCGCTCGACGAGGTCGGTGTAATGGCCGCTGGGGACGAAGCATATGTCCTGGCTGTCCGGCTTCTCGGCGACGTCGAGATCGAAGCGGCGGGCCAGCTCGCGCACCTCGGATTTTGCGTATTCGCCGAGCGGAAAGCGCAGCATGTCGAGCTGCGCGCGCGTCGTGGCGAAGAGGAAATAGCTCTGGTCGCGCGCGGCGTCGAAGGCGCGATAGAGCGCCCGGCCGCCGAAGCCGTCCTCGCGCGAGGCGATGTAATGGCCGGTGGCGAGCGCGTCGGCGCCGAGATCCTTGGCGGTCTCGAAGAGATCGACGAATTTCACGAATTGATTGCAGGCGACGCAGGGAACCGGCGTCTCGCCGCTGGCGTAGCTCTGTGCGAAAGTGTCGATGACGGTCTCGCGGAAGCGGCTCTCATAGTCGAGCACGTAATGCGGAATGCCGAGCCGCGCCGCCACCTGGCGCGCGTCTTGAATGTCCTGGCCGGCGCAGCAGGCGCCCTTGCGATGCGTGGCCTCGCCATGGTCGTAGAGCTGCAGCGTGACGCCCACGACGTCATAGCCTTCCTCGCGCAGCAGAGCGGCGACGACGCTGGAGTCGACGCCGCCGGACATGGCCACGACGACCCGCGTCTCGCCCGGCGGCTTGGGCAGATCGAGGCTGTTGAGAATTCTGGCGCCGGCCGTCGTCATCGTCTTTGGACCGTCCGAAGAGCGTTGCGCGAGAACCGCCGGCGGAAGCGTCAAATCCGCGCCAACGTCTCGCAATTCATTGTAAACCATCATCCGTTCGGCGAGGCAATCCGTCCGAGCCGGTCTCTGACGCGCCGCCGTCAGCCCCTATTTGCCGCGCGGGCCTGCCCGTTCAAGGCCGAGAGCGGCGTTTTCTGGCGGCCCGAGGCGTCGAAATTGCCGGGATCGAGAAAGGCCTCGAAGGCGGCCTTGCGCGCCGGCCATTCGCTGTCCAGCATCGAGAACCAGGCCGTGTCGCGATTGCGGCCCTTGACGATCATATGCTGGCGGAAGAGCCCCTCCGGCGAAAAGCCGAGCCGCAGCGCCGCCGCCTTGGACTTCTCATTGGCGTTGTCGCATTTCCAGACATAGCGGCGGCAGCCGAGCGTCTCGAAGGCGTGGGCCGCGAAAAGATATTGGGCCTCCGTCGCCGCCGCGCTGCGCTGGAGAGCCGGAGAATAGAGTACGCCGCCCACTTCGACGGCGCGATTGGCCGGCTCTATGTTCAGATAGGCCTGGAAGCCGAGGGCGCGGCCGTTTTCATTGGCGAGTGCGGCGAAATAGACCATTGCGGCGGATTCCGCCATTTCGGCGAGGGCGGCGCGAAAGGCGGCGAGATCAGGAAACGGGCCGATGAAGAGATAGCGCCACAGCGCCTCGCGCTCTTGTGCATGCGTCGCCTCATAGAGATCCTCGGCATGTTCCGGAGCCAGCGGGACGAGCGTCGTCAGCCGGCCGGAGAGGCGCGTTCGCGCGGGAGCGACGAAGGGAGCCGAGAGCGGAGCGGGCGGCGGCAGTTGTGACATTTTTGTCTCAGGGGTCCGAAGAATTTGTCTCAGGGTCCGAACAAGGCGGCGGTCCTGCTTTTAACCCATCGCAGTGGTACGGAACATGCCCTAGCTTCGTCATCGAAGAGGCCGCGAAGGGGCGCCGGCGAGACAGCGGCGATCGAGGTTCGCGCTCTGCGGGGGAGAAAGCCGATGCTCTATTCCGTTGTGATCCTGGTCTGCTCGCTTTCGGTCTCGCCGAGCGAGTGCCGGCCCGAGACGGCGATCGACGTCGTTCAGGGCCCCAAAGTGCCGAGCCAGTCGCAGTGCGGCTTCCAAGGACAGGCGACCATCGCCCGCACGACGCTCGCGCCGCGCGAGGGTTTGGAATATCTGAAGATCGTCTGCCGGCGCGGCGAGGCGTGACGAGAGCGGGTGTCATATTCCTGCCGTATTGTCCGACGGCCGCATCGCTGCTAAGAGGCCGCCGTGTCACGTGTTGAGGGTCGAGGCGTTCTATGGCGGCGATGAAAATTCTCGCAGGCAACTCCAACCGCGCGCTCGCCGAGACGATCGCCGCCTATGTCGGCGTGCCTTTGTGTCGGGCGCAGGTGCGGCGCTTCGCCGATATGGAGGTATTCGTCGAGATACAGGAGAATGTGCGCGGGCAGGACACTTTCGTCGTGCAGTCGACCTCGGCGCCGTCGAACGACCATCTGATGGAGCTGCTCATCATGATCGACGCGCTGCGCCGCGCGTCGGCGCGTCGCATCACTGCGGTCATTCCCTATTTCGGCTATGCGCGGCAGGACCGCAAAGGCACGTCGCGCACGCCGATCTCGGCCAAGCTCGTGGCCAATCTCATCACCCGCGCGGGCGCCGACCGCGTGCTGACCGTCGATCTCCACGCCGGGCAGATTCAGGGCTTCTTCGACATTCCGACCGACAATCTCTTCGCGGCGCCGGTCATGGTGGCGGACATAAAGTCGCACGCCAAGCTGCCCAATGCGATGGTGGTCTCGCCGGACACCGGCGGCGTGGTGCGCGCCCGGGCGCTCGCCAAGCGCATCGACGCGCCGCTCGCCATCGTCGACAAGCGCCGCGAGCGCGCCGGCGAATCGGAGGTGATGAACATCATCGGCGACGTCTCCGGGCGCAATTGCATTCTCGTGGACGATATCGTCGATTCGGGCGGCACTCTGTGCAACGCCGCCGAGGCGCTGCTGGCGCAGGGCGCGACCTCGGTCTCCGCCTATATCACCCATGGCGTGCTCTCGGGCGCGGCCGCCGAGCGCGTCGCCGCCTCCAAGCTGAAAGAGCTGGTGCTCACCGACACGATCGCGGCGACGCCCGCGGTGCAGGAGGCGCGCAATATTCGCTTCATTCCGATCGGCCCGCTGATCGGCGAGGCCATCGCCCGCACGGCGCGCGAAGAGAGCGTGTCGAGCCTCTTCGACTGACGGGGCGCGCTCCTTCCCCCGCGAGGCGGGAGAAGGAGCGCGCGCTCTCGAGAGCTTGTGAGCATATGATCGAGCCCGTTCCCGCACGTTTCAATCTCGCCCGCTATTGCATCGCCGATCACGCGCGCGTTCACCCGAACAAGACGGCGATCGTCATCGTCGGCGACGAGAGCGAGACGAGCTGGACTTACGGCGCGCTGGATCGCGACGTGCGCGCGCTCGCCGCGGGCTTTCGCGATCTCGGCCTTTCGCCCGGCGCGCGGGTGATGATCCGCATGGGAAACGAGGCCGGCGCGGTCCTCTCCTATTTCGGGGCCATTGCGGCGGGCTATGTCGCGCTGCTCGCCTCCTCGCAGCTCACTTTCGAGGAGGCGTCCTTCCTGCTCGAGGATTGTGGCGCTTCGGCGCTCGTGCTCGGCCGCGATTTCGAGAGCGAAAATCATTCGCGCGACGGCGTTTCGGTTCTGCGCGGCGAGGATCTCGCGCGGCTCGTCGCCGGCGCGCCGCTGGACGAATATGCCGATACGGCGGCCGACGATCCCGCCTATCTCGTCTATACGTCCGGCACGACGAGCCGGCCCAAGGGCGTTCTGCACGCGCATCGCGCCGCCTGGGCGCGGCGGCCCATGTATGCGTATTGGCAGGGGCTGACATCCGCCGATGTGATGTTGCACGCGGGCGCGATGAATTGGACCTACACGCTCGGCGTCGGCGTCGTCGATCCGCTCGCCAATGGCGCTTCCGCCGTGCTCTACAATGGCCGTCCCGATCCGCAAGTCTGGCCGCGCCTCATCGCGCGCCATCGCGCGACCATTTTCGCCGCCGTGCCCGGCGTCTATCGCCAGATTCTCAAATATGCGGCGCTCGAGACGCATGATCTCTCGAGCCTGCGGCATGGCCTGACCGCCGGCGCCGCTCTGTCGCCGAGCCTGCTCGAGGAATGGCGCGCGCGCGCCAAGACCGAGCTCTACGAGGCCTTCGGCATGAGCGAGATCTCGACCTTCATTTCCAGCGCGCCGAGCGTGCCGGCGCGGCCGGGCTCGCCGGGCCGCCCGCAGCCGGGACGCATCGTCGCGGCTCTGCCGCGCGACGGCGGAACCGAGCCGCTCGGCGTCGGCGAGACCGGCGTGCTCGCCGTGCGTCGCGACGAGCCGGGCTTGATGTTGCGCTATTGGAACCGGCCGGACGAAGAAAGAGAAGCCTTTCGCGGCGACTGGTTCGTCTCCGGCGATCTCGTCGAATTCGACGGCGACGGCTATATGTGGCACCACGGCCGCGCCGATGAGGTGATGAACGCGCTCGGCTATCGCGTCTCGCCGGCGGAAGTGGAAAAATGCCTGCTGGCGCATCCGCTCATCGCCGACGCCGCTGTCGCGGAGCGTCCGGGCCGCGACGATCAGACGATCATCAAAGCCTATGTGATCTTGCGCGATGGCGCGACGCTGGGCGAAGAGGATATCCTCGCCCATTGCGCGGATCATCTCGCGGCCTATAAGCGGCCGCGACAGATCGTTTTTCTCGACGGGCTGCCGCGCAATCGCAATGGCAAGCTGATGCGCGCGGCTCTGCCTTGATCGTCAGGCCTTGCGGCGATCGCGCAACGCGCGCGACGAAATGCTGGTGACGGGCGCAGCTTCCGCATCGGCCTCATTGGAAGAAACGAGCTCGGGCTTCTCGAAACGCTTGAAAGAGCCGGCCTTCTCGTCCTTCGGACCCGCGGGCTTGCGTTCGGAGCGGATTTCCGTCGACTCCGCCGTGCCGAACAGCACGCCGCCCTTCTCGACCTCGATCTCGCCGTAGATCCACTTGCCCTCGACGCGGCCGGTGGAGCGCACGATGAGCAATTGCTTGATGGTGATGTCGGTGCCGATGCGGCCATAGATATCCGCGTCGGAAACGGAGATCGTGCCATTGACGACGCCGGACGGGCCGACGATCAGCTGGCTGCAGGAAATCTCGCCATCGATGGCGCCGTCGACGACGATCGTGTCCTGCGCCTTCACCGAACCCGTCAGCGACACGCCTTCGCCGATATAAACGACATTCTTCTCTTCAGGGCGAAAGTCTTTCATCACGATGGTCTCCTTGGTTGCGCCGTTTGCCGGCTTCTTGGAATTAGATTTGCTCGGAGGGCGAAGCGACATAGCTGCGTAGCCCCGCGGCTTCGAAATTGGTCCATGAACGCTCGAGCCATGTGCGCACATAGCCGCGCAGCACGAAAGAGCGCGGCCGAGTTTCCGCGGCGCGCGCAGGCTCGTCGAACACGAAAGACGAGAACGGCAATCCGGTGAGCTCGACGGCCTCATAGGCGAGTGGATCGAGCCGCGGCACGATGATCTCGCGGCTGGCGTCGCTCTCGCCGAGATAACGCTCGGAGAAGCCGGCGTTCTCTCGAAAGAAATTGGAGGCGTTGACGCAGTTCTTGACGACGCGATATTCGCATTTGTTTTTATAGGGTCCGACCTCTTCGAGCTCGGACAGAGAGGCGACCGAGGCGCCGATGAGATGCAGCACCATCACGCGCGCTTCGCCGTGCTCCGCAGCGTCGAGCAGGCCGACATCCTCCATGAAACGCAGCGTGCGCATCAGCTGTCCGGCTTTTAAATCGACGATGGTGACGGCGGCGTGCCCGGTCAGGCTCTCGACCAGACGCGCCTGGTGGCGCACGTCGCGTATGTCGATGATCTGCGCGATGTCGGGATAGAAGCGTTTCAACGCGCCGGTCGGCGCCTGCGTGTCATAGGCGCGCACCGCGCGGTTCGACATCTGTAGAAAATCGATCAGGAGTCTCGTCACGGTCGTCTTGCCGACTCCGCCCTTGTCGGCTCCGACCAGAACGAGCGGCGATGCGAGCATTATCCTTATTCCTCGGAATGATGTGCACGACGCCGCTCGGCGAACGAACGCAAGCTGATGCGATGCTGCGCGACGAAAGCTGCGGGAGTCGCCTAGACGATAGTACTAGTACATAACGAGACAATTCGAGGTTGTGATCGCTTTGTCAATGCCGACGCACGGCCTGACGAAATTGAGCCGGGGATAAGAAACAAGCCAGTAATATCACTGTGGCGGCGACGAGTCGATCGCTTCGCTCGCCGCGCGTCGGCATTTCGCAAATGGTCGATCCGCGCGGCTCACACCGCGACGGAGTGTCGTGCGGCCTTGGCTTCGAGATAGGCGTCGAATGCGGCCGCGGCCAGACGCGCGAACGGACGGCCGCGTGGCGCGATGGTGAGACGGCGTCCGTCGAGCGCGACGAGGCCTTCGTCGAGCAGAGTCGAAAGACGCGGCACGGCGTCGTCGAACGCATCCTCGCGGAAATCATGCGCTGCGGCGATCGCGCCGAAATCGACTGAAAAATCACACATCAATCGCTCGATGACGGCGCCGCGCGCTCTGTCTTCCGCGCTGAAGGCGAGGCCGCGCGAAATGGGCAGGCGCTCCGCCTCGACGGAGCGGCGCCAGTTTCCCGTGTCGCCGATATTGCCGATATAGCCTTGCGGCAGACGGCCGATGGAGGAGACGCCGAGTCCGATGAGCGCATCCGCCTCATCGGTCGTGTAGCCTTGGAAATTGCGGCGCAGCCGGCCTTCGCGCGCGGCCTGCGCCATCGTGTCCTGCGGCCGCGCGAAATGATCGAGGCCGATCGCCTCGAAGCCTTCCGCCTCCAGCGTCGCACGCACGGCCTCCGCCTGGGCGAGGCGCTCATTGGCGCCGGCCAGCGCGGCCTGGTCGATCAGCTTTTGATGCACCGCGAACCAAGGCACATGGGCGTAGCCGAAAACGGCGAGACGGCTCGGCGCGAGGCCGGCGGCGAGCTTTGCGGTGCGGATCACATCGTCGACGCTCTGTTCTGGCAGACCATACATGAGATCGAAATTGATCGCCTCGAGTCCCGCGGCGCGCAGAATGGCGACACAGCGCTCCACCACTTCATAAGGCTGCTCGCGGCCGGCGGCCTTCTGCACATGGGGATTGAAATCCTGCACGCCGAGCGAGACGCGATTGACGCCGGAGACGACCAGCGCGTCGGCGAGCGCGGCGTCGACGAGGCGCGGGTCGAGCTCGATCGCGTGCTCGACGTCGCGGGCGATGTCGAATTGCTCGCCGAGCACATGCGCGACCTCGCGAAAGCGCGAGGGGCCGAGCATACTCGGCGTGCCGCCGCCCCAATGGATCGCGCGCACATGGCGCGCCGGCGTCGAGGCGGCGACCAGCTCGATCTCGCGCAGCAGCGTCTCCTTATAGGAGGTGAGCGGCGCGTCCTGGCGCAGCGCCTTGGTGTGGCAGCCGCAATAGGTGCAGATCGCCGGGCAGAAGGGGACGTGCAGATAGAGCGACAGATCGGCCTGCGGCGAGAGCTCGGCGAGCCAGCGCGCGGCCTGATCCGGCCCGACATCCGCGGAAAAATGCGGGGCGGTGGGATAGCTCGTGTAACGCGGCGCCGAGCGTTCGGCGAGAGCGAGAGAGGCGCTGGTCATATTTGTCGGCTCCGATGGCGAGGGGCGTCGCGGGGCTCCTGGCGCTGTCATTTAGACCTTGCCGGCCGGCTTCGCAAAAGGCTCCTCGCATTCCGTCCCGCTCCGCGCGCCGGCGCGCCGAAATTTCTTCCGTCAGGCTTTGTCTTCGCGCAGGGTGGGCGCAATATCTTTTCACGATTCGCAGACGATTTCCCGGAGCCTTCCATGTCGAAATTTTCCGCAGCCCTCGCCCTGGCCGCGAGCCTCGGCCTCGCTGTCGCGGTCGGACTGCCGACCTTCGCGGCGCCAGCGCTCGCGGCGTCGCAGCCCGGCGCCGCCGGCCGCTACGCGATCCTGCGGGCCGGCGACAAGGACACGGGCTGCATGTTGACGCTCGACGACCGCGCGCGCGGGCCGGGCGGCTTCCGGGCGCAGCTGGCGCCGGCCTGCCGCGACCAGGGCGTGGTGATTTTCGATCCGGTGGGCTGGGCGCTGGAGCGGGGGCGTCTCTCGCTCACCGCCCGCAAGGGCCACAAGGCGCATTTCGAGCTGGAGGCCGATGGGCTCTGGCGCCGCGACTCCAAAGAAGGCAAGCCGCTGTCGCTGCGCCGTCTCTGACGAAAAAGGCCTCCCGGAGGGGAAGTCCGGGAGGCCTGTCCTCGCCGTCGCGCGAGAGGGGGCGGGGAGGCGGCGGCGGGCTTCGGCGCCCCTGGCTACCGGGCGCCGAACTCTTCGAAATCGATCAGTCGCGGAGACCTGCGCGTCAGTTGCAGACCTGCACGCGACGATAGGCGACGACATTGCCCCAATCGTCGAGGACGGGCTGATTGGCCGGATAGCAGCTCGCATAGCCGTAGCCGTAGCCGTAGTGGGGCTGCGAGGCGGCGGCCGCGACCGCTCCGACCGCCAGCGCGCCGAGCACGCCCGCCGCGACCGGGGCGCCCCAGCCATATCCACGATGGCCGCGCCAGCCATAGCCGGCATAGCCATAGCCCGGACGCGCCCAGCCGCCGTGGCCCCAGCCGCCATGATGACCCCATCCGCCATGACCCCATCCGCCGTGATGGCCCCAGCCGTCGGCGCGAGCCGGCGTGGCGGCGCCCACAGTCGTCGCGGCGATGACGCCCGCGACCGCGATTGCGGCGATTTTCGTGATATTCGCGCCCATGGACGCTCTCCTTCGCTCGATCGGCCGCGCCGAATGGCGGCCGGCAATTCCCGATGACGAAGGAAAAATTAACGTCCCGAAGCTGAACGGCGCATGGCCGCTTCGTTCATCTGGCCTTCAGGAAAGCGGGAGCCGCATCAGCCGATGCGTTTCCAGCCGTCCATGCCGAGCCGCTCCTGCGGCAGGAAGCGGGCCTTATAGGCCATTTTGCGGGAGCCATCGACCCAATAGCCGAGATAGAGATGCGGCAGGCCGGCGCGCCGCACCCGCTCCACATGGTCGAGAATCATGAAGGCGCCGAGCGAGCGCTCGTCCATCGTCGGATCGTAGAAGGAATAGACCATCGACAATCCATCGGCGAGATAATCGGTGAGGCAGCAGGCGACGAGCCGGTCCGGGCCGCCATTGTCGGCCGGCGTCCGATATTCGATCAGCCGCGTCTCCACATGGCTGTCCTCGACCATCATCTGATAGTCGATCATGCTCATATCGGCCATGCCGCCGTCATTGTGCCGCGCGCCGACATAGGCGCGGAACAGCGCATATTGCTCGGTCACGGCATGGGGGCGGCGCGCCTCGGCGAAGAGATCGGCGTTGCGCCGCGCCACCCGGCGCAAGCCCTTGGATTGCTGGAACTCCTCGACCTTCACGCGCACCGAGACGCAGGCCCGGCAGGTCTCGCAGGCCGGCCGGTAGGCGATGGTCTGCGAGCGGCGGAAGCCCGATTGCGTCAGAGTGTCGTTGAGCGCCGGCGCGCGGCGGCCGATCAAATGGGTAAACACCTTCCGCTCGTCGCGCCCCGGCAGATAGGGGCACGGCGCCGGCGAGGTGAGATAGAATTGCGGCGCGTCGCGGGGCTCTCTCGTCACGCTGGTCTGGTCCTGTCGCGAAATCCGATATACCGCACGCTCCGACGCCTTCCAGCGCGGACAGACGCGGATATTAGAATCGACGTCCGCCGAGCGCCAAGAAGTTTTCGCTCGTCCGCCTCAATCGGCGCGCCGCAGCACGATCACATCGGCCAAAATGTCGTGCAGGCAACGCTTGTCCGGCGTGACGAAGGTGACGAGCAGCAGCGGCGGGAACAGCCAGCTGACATAAAAGAGCACGCCCTGGACGGCGGCGTTGAGAAAGGGCGTCGGCGCGCCATTGGCGAGGCGCACCTCGAGGTCCATGGCGCGCATTCCGGGAGTCGCTCGCCGCCAGCCGGAGACGGTGAGGCCATTGTAGAAGAAGGCGACGAGCGGAAACAGCGGCGGCAGCAGCAGGGCCGAGAGGCCGAAGCTGAGCACCAGCAGAGCGAGCCACAGCGCCGCCGAGAGCAGCGCCACGGCGAAGAAATCGAGGCAGACGGCGAAAACGCGCCGCGTGCGCACGCCGGCGAGCGCCTCCTGCGGCGGCAGGCCGGGCGCGACCGGATAGATGCGGCCGTCGCCGCCCGCTTCGTACATCTGCGTATCCTCTCCTCTCGTGCGATCCGCCGATGATGTCGGGGGCGCGCGGATGGGCGTCAAGCTCGAACGGGAGGAAAGCGGGGATTATTTCGCGGCGCGCTTGACGGCGCCGGCCGCGGCTTGGCATGGCTCGCCTTCGCCCTGGACGCGGGAGCCGCGGGTCCTGCGCCCGGGAGTCCGAAAGTCCTCGCAGCCTTCAGGAGAAGATCATGGCCAGCAACAGGGTCGCCGCCCGAGAGATGGAGGCCAGCGCCGGGATCGATCCGACCGGCGAGGTCAATGGCGGGCATTTGCGCTCCTTCATCGAGCGCATCGAACGGCTCGAGGAAGAAAAGCGCGCCATCGCCGACGATATCAAGGATGTCTATGGCGAGGCCAAGAGCACCGGCTTCGACCCCAAGATCATGCGCAAGATCGTTTCCCTCCGCCGTCAGGACAAGCATAAGCGCGCGGAAGAAGAAGAGATTCTCGAGCTCTATATGGCGGCCCTCGGCGAGTGAGCCGCCAGCCTGAGTCTTTGCCGGTAAGCCTTTGTTAACCATAACTCCTTAACGCTCGATTCCATCGCGCCTGCTTCGAACAGGGCGTCCGCGCGAGGGAAAGAGTGGCTTCCGCCAAGTCTCAGAGCCGCGTTGCGGCAACGACGCTGATCGCCTTGTCGCTGGCTGCGCCGGCGGCGCTGGCGCCTTTGCGCCCGGCCGAGGGGCAGACGCTCTCGCCCTCTTCGCTCGACATCGCCCCGCTGCGCGATCTTCCGGCCGTTCCGCCCATACCGGGGGCGGAGGCGGCGCCGCCTTACGTCTCGCAGCCCAATGTTTCGCAGCAGGAGCGGCGGGCGGCCCCGGAGATTTCTCCGGGCGCGCCCAATTATGGATTGCCGCGCGTGCGGGCGCGTCTGCCGAGGCCAAATCCGCCGCCGCCGCCCTTGAAGCCGCCACCGCTCTCTCCGGCGCATCCGCTGCCGCCGCTCGAGCCCTATAAGACCTCGTTCCAGGCCAAGGAGAAGATAAAGCGACAGGCCAAGCTGCGTATGCGCGGCTTCCGCGGCTCGCTGGACCTTCCCGCCGAGCGGCCGCCGCCGCCCAATGTCGCGCTGCCCGCACAAATTCCGGCGCGGCCCAAGCCCAGAATCGAGCCCAACCCTTATGCGCCGCTCGGCCTGGGGATCGGGGCGCTTCGGCTCTACCCCTATGCCGAGCCGAGCTATGGCTATGACACCAATCCCAATCGCGTGACCTCCGACGTCCAGGGCTCGAAATTCTTCCGAGTCGACGCCGGACTGCGGCTGCGCTCGGAATGGACGCGCGACGAGATTCAAGGAAATCTGCGCCTCGGCTATGTCGATTACGCCAGCGTCCAGAACGCCGATCGGCCGGACGGCGCCGGCGACGTCTTCTATCGCTGGGACGTCGCGCGCGACACGAAAGTGAAATTCGAAGGAAAGTTCACGCTCGACACGCAGCGGCCGGGCGCGCCCGGCCTCGTCAACAGCCTGCCCAATGTCGTGGTCGTCAATCGGCCGCTCATCGTGTCGCTGGGCGCGGCGGCGGGCGTGACGCAGAGCTTCGGTCGGCTCGACGCGACGCTGCGCGGCGTCTACGATCGCTGGATCTATCAGAACGCCTATTACAACGACGGCTCGGTGCTCAATCTGATGAGCACGAGCTACAACGCCTATGGACTCAATCCGCGCCTCGCCTATGAGCTCAATCCGTCGATGAAGCCCTATGTCGAGGCGATGATCGACAAGCGCGTCCACGACAGCTGGCTCGATCCTTACGGCTATGCGCGGGACAGCGCGGGCGTTTCCGGCCGCATCGGCAGCACCTTCAAGATCACCGATCTGGTGACGGGCGAGGCCTCCGGCGGCTATGCGCAGCGCGACTACGCCGATCCGCGCCTGCCGCGCCTGCGCGGGCCGATCATCGACGCCGCCATCATCTATACGGCGACGCCGCTCACCACTCTCACGCTGCGCACCGGAACGATGCTCTCGGAGACGACGCTGCAAGGCGCCGCGGGCGTGCTCTCGCGCAATGTCACTTTCGATGTGACCCATGCGATGTTCCGCAATTTCACTATCACCGCGACCGGCAGCTATCAGACCAATAATTATCAGGGCGCGGACACGTTCGAGCAGGTCGGCACGGCGGGCGTGAAGCTCGAATACAAGCTCACCCGCTCCATCGCCATCAGGGGCAGCTATTTCTGGCAGCGTCTCGTCAGCTCGACGGCCAATTCCAATTTTACCGCCAATGTCATCATGGGCGGGCTTCGCTTCGAGCCGTAGCCGCGTTGCGCTCGGCCCATTTCACGCGGCCGACCTCGAGGCCCCAGACGGCGCCGAGATAGATGAAGAAATAGCGCCAATGGTCGATGTCGATCTGCAGCGCCTGCAAAAAGAACACGAACATCGCCGACCAGATGAGCTGCCCCTGCCGCAGATAGGGCGAGCGCGTCAGCGACAGGCGGAAGCCGATGAAAGTCGTCGTCAGCACGAGCCCCAGAAAGGCGAAGCCGCCGAGCCAGCCATTGGAGGCGAAGGCGTTGATGTAGCTATTGTGCGGCTCGAGCCCGAAGGTGAGGCGAAATCTGAGCGGCCCCATGCCGTTGGGACGCTCGACCAGCATGGGCAGCGAGCGCTTCTGATTGCCGAAGCGGCCCGTCGGTCCTTCGTCATAGTCCTGCGTCGCCGAAGCGCGCTTGAAGAAGAACTCGCGCACAGAGGGCTCGGTGAGCGCCGCGCCGACCCCCACCGCCACCACGCCGACGACGGCGAGCGCCATGAAGCCGATGCGCAGCCGCATCTTGCGCGAATCCGCCGTCGCCACCGACATGATCGTCATCAGCGCGATCGACACCACCGCCGCGCCCCAGGAGCCGCGCGAGAAAGAGGTGAACAGCGCCGCGCCCGAGAGCGCGAGGCCGGCGAGCGTCACCGGCCAATAGGCCCAGCGGCCGAGCAGCAGGCGCTGCACGAAATAGAGCACGCCCGGCACCATATAGGAGCCGAGAACATTCGGGTCCTTGAAGGGCGCCATGGCGCGGCCGTCGAGCGTCATCGTCGCCGGATTGCCGAAAAGGCCGGCCCATGAGCCGACCGCAATGGCCGCCGCGAGCATACAGCTCGCCGCATAGCCGCTCATGCAGAGGTCGAAGCGCCGCGACGTGTTCTCCGAGAAGAACAGCATATAGAAGACGCCGGTCGTCGAGATGAACAGCGTATGCGTCATGAACTCGACGGGATCGGGCTCGTTCCAATAGGGAATGAGCGAGATGTAGCCGCCGAGCGTCCATAGAACGAGCAGGGCGACGCCCGGCAGAACGGCGCGATGAATGCGCACGCCGCCCAGCGCCCAGACGATGAGCGTCAGCAGGATGAGCCCGTCATAGGGCGAAGGCTCGATGAACACCACCGAGCCGGAAAAGGCGGTGATCCAGAACAGCGCCTCGAGCAGCCGCGGATAGTTCAATGTCCAACGGGGCTGTGGCGCCGCCGCCGCGGCCTCGGTCATCGCTTGTCCCATATCGGAACGATCCAGGAGGTCGCGCGCCTTGGGGCGCGACGCGCGCGAGGTGAGGACGGCGCCTTGTGAATTTGCTAGCCTCGTCATGGTTAAGAAAGCGTGACCCGAGCTTGATAGCGAAGCGACATCATGCGCCCTTGCCGGCCCGCGATGAAACAGCTTCGCTTCTTCCGCTCCCCGCCCGAATCGGGAATTTGCAAGAGATGAACCATCGATTTTCGGCGACGCGCCTCCTGCACGAGAAGCGGCTCGACGGCGCGCTGCTGCGCGCCGCGCAGGCCGAGGGCGAGGCGGTTCTCGCCTCCCTGCACAGCTCACGCGCGGGGCTCAGCGTGCGCGAGGCGGCGCATCGGCTGCGAAGCGTCGGGCTCAATCGCATCGCCCATGAGCGGCGTCCCAGCCTGCTGCGCGAGCTCGCCGGCAGGGCGAAAAATCCGCTCAACGCGCTGCTGCTCGCTCTCGCCGTCGCCTCTTATGCGCTCGGCGATCTGCGCGCTTCGGTCGTCATCGCCGCAATGGTGGTGCTGAGCGTCGGCCTCGCCTTCTTTCAGGAGCATCGCTCCAACGAGGCCGCCGCGCGCTTGCAGGCCATGGTGCGCACGCACGCCTCCGTGCGCCGGCCAGGCGCGCATACGGCGGATAATTTCGTCGAGGAGCCGATCGAGCGGCTGGCGCCGGGCGATATCGTTCGCCTCTCGGCCGGCGACATGATCCCCGCCGATCTGCGCCTGCTGGAGGCCAAGGACCTGTTCGTCAATCAATCGGCGCTGACCGGCGAATCCATGCCGGTGGAGAAATTCGCGCATGCCGCGCCGGCGAGCGACCCTTTCGCCGCGCAAAATCTCGCGCTGATGGGCGCGAATGTGGTCAGCGGCTATGCGACGGCTATCGTCATCGAGACGGGACGGCGCACTTGCCTCGGCGCGCTCGCCGACAAAATGGCCGGCGCGCGCGTCGAGACGAGCTTCGACAAGGGGCTGACGCGCTTCACGCTGCTGATGGTCTTCTTCATGGCGGTGATGGCGCCTGCGGTGTTCGTCATCAATGGCGTCACCAAGGGCGACTGGCTGGAGGCGCTGCTCTTCGCCGTCTCCGTCGCCGTGGGCCTCACGCCCGAAATGCTGCCGATGATCGTGACGGTCAATCTCGCCAAAGGCGCGATCGCCATCGCCAGCAAGAAAGTGATCGTGAAGCGGCTCAACTCTATCCAGAATTTCGGCGCGATGGATGTGCTCTGCACCGACAAGACCGGCACGCTGACGCAGGACCGCATCATATTGAAGCGCCATCTCGACATATTCGGCGAGGAGTCGGACCGCGTTCTCGAATTCGCTTTCCTCAACAGCCATTTTCAATCGGGCTTGAAGAATTTGCTCGATCGCGCCGTGCTCGACCATCACGAATTGGCGACAGCGCTGCGACCCGATCATGAATTCGAGAAGATCGACGAAATTCCTTTCGATTTCGAGCGGCGCCGCCTCTCCGTCGTCGTGCGCCGCGACGACGGCCCGCATCTGCTCATTTGCAAAGGCGCTGTGGAGGAGCTCTTCGCCATTTCTGCGCGCTATGAGACGGAGAAAGATTGCGGCGCGCTCGATCCTTCGCATCTCGAGGCGGCGCAGCGCGAGACCGAGGAGCTGAACGCGGATGGTTTCCGCGTTGTCGCCGTCGCCTATAAGGAGCTGCCGCCGGAGCAGACGAGCTTTTCCGTCGCCGATGAGAGCGCGCTGACGCTGCTCGGCTATATCGCCTTTCTCGATCCGCCCAAGGAGAGCGCGGCGCCGGCCATAGCGGCGCTCGCCAAAGCCGGGGTCGCGGTGAAGATATTGACCGGCGACAATGACATTGTGACGCGCAAGATCTGCAAGGATGTGGGGCTAGAGGTCGGGCGCATCGCGCTCGGGTCGCAGATAGAGTCGATGAGCGAGGAGGATTTGTCGGCTCTCGCGTCGGAGACGAGCGTTTTCGCCAAGCTCTCGCCTCCGCAGAAGGCGCGCGTCATCGACGCGCTGCATCGCAAGGGCCATGTCGTCGGCTATCTCGGCGACGGCATCAATGACGGGCCGGCGCTGAAGGCGGCCGATGTCGGAATTTCGGTCGACACGGCGGTCGACGTCGCCAAGGAGACGGCCGATATCATCTTGCTCGAGAAGAGCCTCGCCGTGCTCGGCGACGGCGTGCTCGAGGGCCGCAAGGTCTTCGCCAACATCACCAAATATATCAAGATGGGCGCGAGCTCGAACTTCGGAAATATGTTCAGCGTGCTCGGCGCGAGCATGTTCCTGCCCTTTCTGCCGATGACGCCCATACAGGTGCTCACCAATAATCTTCTCTATGATTTTTCGCAGACGGCGATCCCGACCGACAATGTCGATGCGGAATATCTCGAGCGGCCGCGCCGCTGGGACATAGACAATATCGCCAAATTCGTGCTCTGCGTCGGGCCGATCAGCTCGATCTTCGATTATGCGACTTTCGCGCTGATGATCTACGCTTTCGGCGCTTGGACCGATCCGGCGCTGTTCCAGAGCGGCTGGTTCGTCGAATCGCTGCTGACGCAGACGCTCATCATCCATATCATCCGCACGGCGCGGATTCCCTTCATCGAGAGTCGCGCGAGCAATGCGCTGCTGCTGACGACGCTCGTCGTCTGCCTCATCGGCGCGGCGCTGCCCTTTTCGCCCATCGCCGGCGTCTTCGGCTTCACGCCGCTGCCGCCGCTCTATTGGCCGGCGATTTTCTCATTCCTGATCTGCTATTCGGTGCTGGCGCATTTGGTGAAGAGCTGGTTCGTGAAGAAATGGGGAATGTGATGGAGGCGGCAACTTCGTGTTCTATTCCTTCTCCCGCTTGCGGGAGAAGGTGGCCCGACGAAGTCGGGTCGGATGAGGGCTCGCTGCGAATGGGGGCGCGGACGACGAATGACTCGAATGCGATCGTGAGCCCTCATCCGACCCCGCCGACAGCCCGGCGCTTGCGACGGGCGTCCTTTCGGACGCCCTATGGCGGGGCCACCTTCTCCCACAAGTGGGAGAAGGGGCGCGCGTTCTGCAAGGATTTTGGAGGCGTCATCGCATGACATTCGGCGCGCAGGACGAGACCGTCCGCTTTCTCATGGCGCGGGGCGAAGACGCGCAGACGATCGTCACGCACATCTCGATCGTCGTGCTGACGAAGGAGCGTGTCTATAAGCTCAAGCGCGATGTCGTCTTTCCCTATCTCGATTTCCATACGCCGCAGATTCGCCTCGCAATGTGCGAGCGCGAATATGCGCTCAACCGCCGCACGGCGCCGCAGCTCTATCTCGCCGTGCGCCGCATCACCCGCGGGAACGATGGCGCTCCCTCATTCGACGGCGACGGCGCGCTCATCGACGCTGTCGTCGAGATGCGGCGCTTCGAGGAAGAAAATCTCCTCGATAATCTCGCCGTCGCCGGCCGTCTCTCTGCGCCGCTCGTCGAGCGTCTCGCCGAGCGCATCGCGCTGTTCCACGATGGCGCGGAAGTGATCGAAGGGCGCGGCGGCGCTTTGGTCATGGCCTCGCTGCTCGATCTCGGCGATGCGAGCTCGCTCGCCAAATCTCCCATTGTCTCGGCGCAGGAGCGCCGCGCGCTCGCCGACGAGCTGCGCGCGGCGGCGCAGACGCATGGCGCGCTGCTCGATCGGCGGCGTGACGCCGGCAAGGTGCGGCGTTGCCATGGCGATCTCACGCTACGCAACATCTGCCTCGTCGACGGCGAGCCGACGCCATTCGATTGCATCGAATTCTCCGACGCGCTGGCGACGATCGATGTGCTCTACGACCTGGCTTTTCTGCTGATGGATCTACGCCGGCGCGGGCTGGATGCGCTCGCCGCTTTCGCGCTCAATCGCTATCTGGATCATCGCGACGAGGCGGAGGGGCTGCCGCTGCTGCCCTTCTTCATGGCGCTGCGCGCCGCGATCCGCGCCGACGTCGCCGCCGCGCGCGCGCTCGACGCCGACGCCGATCACGCCGCGCTGAATATGGAGACGCGCGATTATTTCGATCTCGCTCGTGCGCTGCTGCAGCCCGCGACGCCGCGCATCGTTGCGATCGGCGGGCTCAGCGGCTCCGGCAAGTCCAGCGTCGCGGCGGCTTTGGCGCCGCTCGTCGGCGCCGCGCCCGGCGCGCGAACGCTCAATAGCGATCGGCTACGCAAAAAGCTGTTCGGCGTCGCGGCCACATCGCCGTTGCCGCAAGAGGCCTATACGGCGGCGGTCTCCGCTAAGGTCTATGAGGCGATGCAGAATGAGGCCGCGCGCGTCGCCTCTTTCGGCTGGTGCGTCATCGTCGACGCCGTTTATGCGCGCGAGAGCGAGCGTGATGCGCTCGAGGAGGCGGCGCGGCGCGCGGGCGTTCCTTTTGCTGGCTTTTGGCTAGAGGCGGATGGGCCGCTTCGCGTGTCCCGCGTCGGCGCGCGCAAGGGCGATGTGTCGGATGCGACGCAGGAGATCGCCGCGCGGCAGCGCAATTATGATCTCGGCGAGATGCGATGGACGTGTGTCGATGCTTCCGAAGGGGTGGAGACGATCGCTCGCCGCATTGCGGCGCTGCTTTGAGCGGAAGGCCTCATCGTGGCGGCGTCCATTTTCCGGCCATCGCCCAGTCCGTGACGTCACGAATGCGCACGCCGCCGGTTCGGTCCTGCAGCGCCTGGCCGAAAATGAGTCGCGTGAAAATCGATTTGAGCAGTCTGAGAAGCAATAGCGGCGGCTGCCACGGCCAGAAGCCTTCCGAGCCGAAGCGCTCGGGGAGATCGCTCCCGGAAAAATCAATCGGGTAGAGCTTCGTAATTTCGCGGAACAAGTCATCTGCGTCGTCTCCGGCGACGCCGAGATCGAACACGAGGTCGGTGTCGGGGCCGATATCCTCCTCGCGACAGCTGGTCTCTCGGCTCACAACGGCGATGATCCGACGTTGCGCCTCGGCTCTATTCCAAGGAGCGCTCATGGAATCAGCACCGCCGCGCCTTGCAGACGTCCGTCGCGCAAATCCGCGAGCGCTTCATTGGCCGCAGTCAGCGGATAGCGCGCGACATGCGTGTCGATTCCGACCTGCGGCGCGAGCGCCAGAAATTCGCGCGCGTCCTCGCGCGTGAGATTGGCGACCGAGACGAGCCGGCGCTCCTCCCACAGCAGAGCATAGGGAAATGAGGGAATGTCGCTCATGTGAATGCCGCCGCAGACGACGGTCCCACCCTTGCGCACAGCGGCGAGCGCGCGCGGAACCAGCGCGCCGACGGGCGCGAAGATGATCGCGGCGTCGAGCTTCTCCGGCGGCGCCTCGTCGGAGCCGCCGGCCCAGACGGCGCCGAGCGAGAGCGCGAAATCGCGCGCCGCGGCGTCGCCTGGCCGCACGAAGGCGAAGATGCGCCGTCCTCGCGCGATCGCGACTTGCGCGACGATATGCGCCGCGGCGCCGAAACCGTAAATGCCGATGTCGCGCGCGTCGCCCGCCATCTTCAGCGAGCGCCAGCCGATGAGCCCGGCGCAGAGCAGCGGCGCCAGAGCCGCCGCATCGCCATCGGACGGCAGCGGGAAGCAATAGGAAGCGTCGGCGACCGTATGCGTGGCGTAGCCGCCGTCGCGCGTGTAGCCGGTGAAGAGCGGATCGTCGCAGAGATTCTCGCGGCCGCTGGAGCAATAGGGGCAGCAGCCGCAAGTGTGGCCGAGCCAGGGGACGCCGACTCGCTCTCCAACAGCGAAATCCGTGACGCCGGCGCCGATCGCCGCCACGCGGCCGACGATCTCATGGCCAGGAACGATCGGCAGCTTCGGATGCTCGAGCTCGCCGTCGACGACATGGAGATCGGTGCGGCAGACGCCGCAGGCCTCGACAGCGAGCAGCAATTCGCCGGGGCCGGGGCTGGTCAGGGGACGGCGCTCTGCTTCCAGCGGCGTTTTCGGCCGCCGCAGGACCATGGCGGTCATTTCCGTCATGCGTCGGCGATCCGCTTGAAGAAGAACATGCGGCTATGGCCGGGCGGGAAATCGGCGATCTCGCCGAAGCGCGTGAAGCCGAAGCGCTCATAGAGCGCCGCAGCGCGCGGATCGAAACTGTCGATATAGAGGCCGAGGCAGGCCCGCGTGCGGGCCTCTCCCTCCGCGCGGCGCAGCAGAGCGGTTCCGAGGCCCATGCCCCGACGCTCCGGCGCGACCCATAAATGCCTTATATAGAGCCAGCGCCAGTGGGAGACGCCGTTGAGCCCGCCGATCAGCGCGCCCTTCTCGTCATGGGCGATGGTGGAGAAGGGCGCCTCGTCGCGGGGGCGGAATCTCGCGGCGATCTCGCCGCCGAGCGCCGCCGCGACGGCCGGGCTCTCGCGCGCGAGATCGTGGAAGACGACGGCGAGCGTCTCCGCGGCCGGGGGTGTTTCGGCTAGCGCTTTGTCGGGAGGAGCTTTTTCGATCATGGACCATCTCCCGCAAAGGCGCGCCGCGGCTTTATTCTGGGCGCTCGCCGTTCTTCTCGCAATCGTCCCGTCGGCTCGGGGACGGGAGGCGGCGCGCCGTCTCGTGGATTATCGGCCTGTCTTTCTCGAATGCCATGGGCCGGCGGGCGAGAAGCGCCTCGCCATTCGCCGCATGAGGCTCGACGGCGAGACGGTCGCGCTGACGGTGGATCCGGCGACGCTGGAGACGAGTCTCGAGGCGGAGAGCGTCTGGCGCTGCAGGGAGACGACAGAGGCGGAGCAGAAGGACACGCGCTTTTTGCGCGCCTTGCGGCCGCGGGCAGGCGATCCAGAGGAGCCGCGCCTTGCCGCCGCCGGCCGCAGTCTGTCGATCAGCGCGGGGCTCGGCCATGGGGCGGGGGCGGGCTCTTTTCTCACCGGCGATCTCTGCCCGAGCCGGCGGCCGCTCGACCGCGACTTTCTGCGCCGCTTGGCCGAGCTCGTCCCCGGCGCGCCGGTCGCGCTGTCCGTGTCGGGGCTCTGGATCGAGCGCCATGGGGCGGATTTCGACTGGCTGATGGCCGAGGCGGCGAGCGGGACGCTGCGAATCGACTGGGTCGGCCATTCCTACAGCCACCCTTATGTTCCCCGCCTCGCCGATGGGCAGAATTATCTGCTGCGGCCGGGCGTCGATCTCGACGCCGAGATTTTCCGCGTGGAGCGGCTGCTGATCGAGCGCGGCGCGACTCCTTCCGTATTTTTCCGCTTCCCCGGCCTCGTCGCCGACGCGCGGCTGATGGAGGAGCTGCGCCGCCGCCATCTGATCGCGCTCGGCGCGGACGCTTGGCTGGTGCTGTCGCCGCCGCCGCGGGACGGCTCCATCGTGCTGGTGCATCCCAATGGCAATGAGCCGGCCGGGCTGCGCCTGTTCTTGAGACTGCTGGAGCAGGGCCGGCTGCCGCAGCCGTTCCGGCGGATCGAGGAGGCGCCTGAGTGAGGGCGTTTTGCAAAGAGGCTCACGCTTTGTCATAATCATGCGGCAAGGAGACATGCCATGCCCAGCAACGTTTCACTTGAGCGGGACCTGGAGAGCGCGATCGACCTTCTGGTGTCGAGTGGCCGCTATCGCTCCAAGAGCGAGGTGATCCGCGAGGGGGTCCGGCTGCTCCAAGAGCGCGAAGACCGAATGGCGAAGCTGGACGCCGCGTTGCAGCGCGGCCTCGCCGACGCGCGAGCCGGCCGCACGCATTCCGCCGACGAGGTTTTCGCCGAGCTTCGCGCCCGCTATGGCGGACGAGCGGGGCCTCGCCAGGAATGAAGCTCGTCTTCTCGGCCGAGGCGCGCGCCGATCTTCTCCAGATCGGCGACTTTATAGCGCGCGATAACCCTGCGCGTGCGTTTACCTTCGTCGAAGAGCTCGAATCGCGCTGCCGCGCATTGCCGGCGACGCCTCTGGCCTATCCTCTTCTCCCCGGTCGAGAAGCGAGCGGCGTTCGCCGCCTGGTCCACGGCAATTATTTGATTTTCTACCAAGTCTTGGACGAGGCGGTGGTCGTCCTGCATGTCCTCTGGGGCGCTAGGGACTATGAGCCGCTGCTGTTTCCAAAGCGCTGATCTCGCCCTCTCGGGTAAGCTTCCCCTTACATTGACAAGGGTTCGGCCGCCTCTTATCTCTCGCCCGTCGTCGCGCCACAGCCGTGAGCGCGAGCGCGCGGCCGCGCCCGCCGACCTTTCGAAAAGAAATTGGCAAATCGAAAGGAACATGTGCGAAAAGGCGGCCTCCGCCGGCTCATCGCCGGAGGCTCATCTAGAAAGGTTTGCGCATGCTCGGCGCTCTCGCCAAGAAGATTTTTGGCTCGGCCAACGACCGCCGGCTCAAGACCTATCAGCCGAAGGTCAAGGCGATCAACGCTTTGGAGCCCGAGCTCGCTGCTTTGTCCGATGAGGCGCTGCGTGGGCGCACCGAAGAGTTCCGCGAACAGCTCGCGAACGGCGCGCGACTCGACGACCTGCTCGTCCCGGCCTTCGCCACCGTCCGCGAGGCGGCCAAGCGCGTGCTCGGCCAGAGGCATTTCGATGTGCAGCTGATCGGCGGCATGGTGCTGCACGAGGGCGCCATCGCCGAGATGCGCACCGGCGAGGGCAAGACGCTGGTGGCGACGCTCGCGGTTTATCTCAACGCGCTGCCCGGCCGCGGCGTTCATGTCGTCACCGTCAACGACTATCTCGCCCGCCGCGACGCCGAATGGATGGGCCGGGTCTATCGCTTCCTCGGCCTCAGCGTCGGCGTCATCGTCCATGATATTTCGGACGAGGAGCGCGCCGACGCCTACGCCAGCGACATCACCTATGGCACTAATAACGAGTTCGGCTTCGACTATCTGCGCGACAATATGAAATATGAGCTGGCGCAAATGGTGCAGCGCCCGCATGTCTACGCCATCGTCGACGAAGTGGATTCGATCCTCATCGACGAGGCGCGCACGCCGCTCATCATTTCCGGCCATTCCGACGACAAATCCGATCTCTACAACGCCATCGACAGACTGATCCCCAAGCTCGACAAGGAAGATTACGAGCTCGACGAGAAGCAGCGCACCGTCAATCTGACGGAGGCCGGCAATGAGCATATGGAGGAGCTGCTGGCCGAGGCCGGCGTGCTCGCCGACGGCGCGCTCTACGAGGCGCAGAACGTCACGCTCGTTCACCATGTCAATCAAGGCTTGCGCGCGCACAAGCTGTTCCAGCGCGACAAGGATTACATCGTCCGCAAGGGCGAGGTCGTCATCATCGACGAGTTCACCGGCCGCATGATGCCGGGCCGGCGCTATTCGGAAGGGCTGCATCAGGCGCTCGAGGCCAAGGAGCGGCAGACGGTCCAGCCGGAGAACGTCACCCTCGCCTCCATCACCTTCCAGAATTATTTCCGCCTCTATGAGAAGCTCGCCGGCATGACCGGCACGGCCTCGACGGAAGCCGACGAATTCGCCGAGATCTACAAGCTCGACGTGATCGAAATCCCGACCAACCGTCCGGTGCAGCGCATCGACGAGGACGACGAGGTCTATCGCACCGGCCGCGAGAAGCTCGACGCCATCGCGAGCGAGATCGAGGCGGCGAACGCCAAAATGCAGCCGCTGCTCGTCGGCACGACGTCGATCGAGAAATCCGAGCAGCTCGCCGAATTCCTGCTCTCCAAGGGCTATAAGCAGATCGACTTCTCCGAGCCGACAAAGGCGCTCGCCAAGCTTTATGAGGCGGCGCGCAGCGGCCAGCCGTCGCGGCAGTTCGCCGTGCTCAACGCGCGCTTCCACGAGCAGGAGGCCTATATCGTCGCCGAGGCCGGCGTGCCGGGCGCGATCACCATCGCCACCAACATGGCCGGCCGCGGCACCGACATTCAGCTGGGCGGCAATATAGAGATGCGCGTCGCGCAGGAATGCGCCGGGCTCGACGGCGCCGCCCGCGAGGCGAAGGAGGCCGAGATTCGCGCCGAGATCGCCGAATTCAAGGAGAAAGCGCTCGTCGCCGGCGGCCTCTACATCATCGGCACGGAGCGTCACGAGAGCCGCCGCATCGACAATCAGCTGCGCGGCCGCTCGGGCCGCCAGGGCGATCCCGGCCGCTCGAAATTCTTCCTGTCGCTGCAGGACGATCTCATGCGCATCTTCGGCTCCGAGCGCATGGAGTCGATGCTGGTGAAGCTCGGCCTGCAGGAGGGCGAGGCGATCGTCCATCCCTGGATCAACAAGGCGCTCGAGAAAGCGCAGCACAAGGTCGAGGCGCGCAACTTCGACATCCGCAAGAACATCCTCAAATTCGACAATGTCATGAACGACCAGCGCAAGGTGATCTTCGAGCGCCGGCGCGAGATCATGGCGGAGGAGAGCGTCGCGGAGGCGGTCAACGAGATGCGCGAGGATGTCGTCGCCGAGCTCGTCGCCAAGCATATTCCGCATGACGCCTATGCCGAGGCCTGGGACGCCGAGGGCCTCGCCGAGGCGGCGCGCGCGCAGCTCAATCTCGATCTGCCGATCGAGAATTGGGCGAAGGAAGAAGGCATAGCCGACGAGGAGATCAAGGAGCGCCTGCTCGCCGCGGCGAACCAGTCCTACGCCGAGCGCGTCGAGCGCAACACCGAGCAGCTCTCGCGCATGATCGAGAAGCAGGTGGTGCTGCAGGCGCTCGATCATTTGTGGCGCGACCATCTCGTCGTGCTCGATCATCTCCGCCAGGTGATCGGCTGGCGCGGCATGGCGCAACGCGATCCGCTCAACGAATACAAGTCCGAGGCGCTGGAGCTGTTCCGCAGCCTGATGACGCATTGGGACGAGACCGTCACTTCGCAGCTGATGCGGGTCGAGGTCTCCTTCGAGGCGCCGCCGGCTCCGGCCGAATTGCCGCCCATGGAATATGTCCATCCGGATCCGAACGCCGCCGGCGGCGGCGAGAGCGCGCTCGCCGAGCTCAACGCCCGGCTCGCGGCCGCCGATTTCTCGTCGTCGGCGATGGTCGGCGGCGCGGTGGCGGAGGCCGACGCCGTGCGCGATCCCGCCAATCCCGCGACATGGGGCAAGGTCGGCCGCAACGAGGCCTGCCCCTGCGGCTCGGGCAAGAAGTTCAAGCACTGCCACGGCGCATTGGTGTGAAGAGAGGCAGGGGGCAATAGGCAGTCGGCAGTCGGACGAACGACCGCTCCACCGCCGCCCGATCGCCCACTGCTATTGCCTTTCCATAGGAGCCCTCGTGTCGAAGATCGATTTCTCCAAGGTCCTCATCGCGCAAGGCGGCGGACCGACCGCCGTCATCAATCAGTCTCTCGTCGGCGCCGTGCTGGAGTCGCGCAAGTTCCGCACGGTCGAGCGCGTCTATGGCGCCTATCATGGCGTGCGCGGAATCGTGAATGAGGATTTCGTCGATCTGACGCAGGAGACGACGCATAATCTCGAGATGGTCGCCTGCACACCCTCCTCGGCGCTGGGCTCGACGCGCGACAAGCCCGATCTCAAATATTGCCACGAGATCTTCGAGGTGTTGCGCGCGCATGAGATCGGCTGCTTCTTCTACATAGGCGGCAATGACAGCTCCGACACGGTGCGCATCGTCTCCGAGGAAGCCATCAAGGCCGATTATCCGCTGCGCGTCGTGCATATTCCGAAGACGATCGACAATGATCTGATGATCAATGATCACACGCCGGGCTTTCCCTCGGCGGCGCGCTGGGTGGCGCAGGCCTTCGCCGGCGCCAATCTCGACAATTGGGCGCTGCCCGGCGTCTATATCGCCGTGGTCATGGGCCGCCATGCGGGCTTTCTCACCGCGGCTTCCGCGCTCGGCAAGAAATTCCCCGATGACGGGCCGCATCTCATCTATGTTCCCGAGCGTGTCTTCGACACGGAGCGTTTCCTCGCCGACGTCAAAGCGACGATGGACAAATATGGGCGCTGCGTCGTGGCGGTCTCGGAGGGAATCTCCGACGAGAACCACACGCCGATCGCGGTCAAGCTCGCCGAGCAGGTGGAGAAGGACGCGCATGGCAATGTGCATCTGGGCGGCGGCGCTCTCGCCGATATGCTGACCGAGCTCGTCAAGACGAAGCTCGGCTTGAAGCGCGTGCGCGCCGACACTTTCGGCTATGTGCAGCGCAGCTTCGTCGGCTGCGTCTCCGATGTGGATCAGCGCGAGGCGCGCGAGGTCGGCGAGAAGGCGGTGCAGTTCGCGCTCTGGGGCGATCGCGACGGCTCCGTGACGATACACCGCACGGGATTCTACTCTGTGGATTATCGGCTCACGCCGCTCTTGGAGGTCGCCGGCAAGACCAAGGTGATGCCGGCCGAGTTTCTGACCGCGGATGGCACGGATGTCACTGACGCCTTCCGGCTTTATCTGCGTCCTCTGCTCGGCTCGGGAATGCCGGATGCGTACAGGCTCCGCTTGAATCCTGTCGCCAAAAAACTGAGAACGTAACGTCTCGAGACTGTCGCACATTCGGCGACGCCCTGGGTCAAGAGCTTGATTTCCAGGGAATTTACTCTTTAGAAGGGGGAGGCGCCGAGAAAAGGCGCAGGCCCTCTTCCCAAGGCGCGATTCTTGCTTGATTTATATGCGGGCGTCGTGGTTGCATTACGGGCCGGGACTTATAGACTGGCATCCGCGGTAGACGCCGGAGGCTGGGGGACGGGGGAGAGCGGCGGGCCAGGGCCTGTTTGCACCTTTTGTTAGGCCCTCGCTGATATCGAGTGAGGTTGGTTCGATTCGCCACAGCGGGCCGATCGGTCAGGAGACGAGACATGAGCAAGGTCGGCAGCAGCGATTCGAAGAACACGCTCTACTGCTCATTTTGTGGCAAGAGCCAGCATGAGGTGCGCAAGCTCATCGCCGGTCCGACGGTTTTCATCTGCGACGAATGCGTCGAGCTCTGCATGGACATCATCCGCGAGGAGAACAAGTCCATCGTCAAGCAGCGCGACGGCATTCCGACGCCGCGCGAGATCTGCAAGGTCCTCGACGATTATGTGATCGGCCAGGCGCAGGCCAAGCGAGTGCTCTCGGTCGCCGTGCACAATCACTACAAGCGTCTCAATCACGCCGCCAAGCATGGCGACGTCGAGCTGGCGAAATCCAATATTCTGCTGATCGGCCCGACCGGCGTCGGCAAGACGATGCTGGCGCAGACGCTGGCGCGCATCCTCGACGTGCCCTTCACAATGGCCGACGCGACGACGCTCACCGAGGCGGGCTATGTCGGCGAGGATGTCGAGAATATCATCCTCAAGCTGCTGCAGGCCTCCGACTATAATGTCGAGCGCGCGCAGCGCGGCATCGTCTATGTCGACGAGATCGACAAGATCTCGCGCAAATCCGACAATCCGTCGATCACGCGCGATGTGTCGGGCGAGGGCGTGCAGCAGGCGCTGCTGAAGATCATGGAAGGCACCATCGCCTCCGTGCCTCCGCAGGGCGGGCGCAAGCATCCGCAGCAGGAATTTCTGCAGGTCGACACGACCAACATCCTCTTCATCTGCGGCGGCGCCTTCGCCGGCCTCGAGAAGATCATCTCGTCGCGCGGCCGGGGCACCTCCATCGGCTTCGGCGCCAATGTGCAGGCGCCGGACGAGCGCCGCACGGGCGACATCTTCCGCCATGTGCAGCCCGAGGATCTGCTGAAGTTCGGATTGATTCCCGAATTCGTCGGCCGTCTGCCGGTGATCGCGACGCTCGAGGATCTCGACGAGGAAGCGCTGAAGCGCATCCTCACCGAACCGAAGAATGCGCTGGTCAAGCAGTATCAGCGGCTGTTCGAGATGGAGAGCACCGAGCTCACCTTCCAGGACGAGGCGCTCTCTTCCGTCGCCCGCAAGGCGATCGAGCGTCACACCGGCGCGCGCGGCCTTCGCTCCATCATGGAAGGCATTCTGCTCGACACCATGTTCGAGCTGCCGGGCCTCGAGGGCGTCGAGCAGGTCGTCATCGGCCCCGAGGTCGTCGAAGGCAAGGCGCGTCCGCTCTACATTTACGCAGAGCGTAACGAGAAGAGCGGCGGCGCGAGCGCCTGACGCTTTTTTGGGCGGGAGAGCGCGATCTTTTTCGCAGCTCCCGCCCAACCTGCTACATGCGTCTGATTTTTCAGTATCTTGAATCGTTCTGCCGCTAGGCCCATTTGTTGCGTAATCGCCTTCGACGCCGTTCGTGCGTGAGCGGGTCTCTCGAGAAGGCGGATTTCCGCCGGATTGTCGGGCCTGGAACTTGCAAGCGTCCCTTTAACGTCAGAAGCGTCCCTTTGCGTCAGAGCGTCGCCTCGCCCCGCTTCCCCCGCGGGGAGCGAAACGGAACAGGAAAAAAGATATGACGAACGAAAAGCGCAATTCCATCGTTCCCGGCGCAATCGAGAGTTATCCGGTTCTGCCGCTGCGCGACATAGTGGTCTTTCCGCATATGATCGTTCCGCTCTTCGTCGCGCGCGACAAGTCGATCCGCGCGCTGGAAGAGGTGACGAAGTCCGAGCGGCTCATTCTGCTCGCGACGCAGAAGAATGCGGGCGACGACGATCCGGCTCCCGACGCGATATATTCCATCGGCACGCTCGCTTCCGTGCTGCAGCTGCTGAAGCTGCCCGACGGCACTGTCAAAGTGCTGGTGGAAGGCGTCGGCCGCGCCAAGGTGCGCAACTACACCCGCGTCGATGAATATCACGAGGCCGACGCCGAGGCGCTCGGCGACGAGATCGATCAGCCCGTCGAGGTGGAGGCGCTCGGCCGCTCCGTCATCGCCGAGTTCGACTCTTATGTGAAGCTCAACAAGAAGGTCTCGCCGGAGATCGCCGCCGCCGTCACGCAGATCGACGATTTCTCCAAGCTCGCCGACACGGTGGCCTCGCATCTCTCGGTGAAGATCGCCGAGAAGCAGGATGTGCTGGAGACGATCGCCGTCGCCAAGCGCCTGGAGAAATGCCTCGCGCTGATGGAGAGCGAAATCTCCGTGCTGCAGGTGGAGAAGCGCATCCGCACACGCGTCAAGCGCCAGATGGAGAAGACGCAGCGCGAGTATTATCTCAACGAGCAGATGAAGGCGATCCAGAAGGAGCTGGGCGACGAGGACGGCAAGGACGATCTCGCCGAGCTCGAGGAGCGCATCAAGAACACGAAGCTCTCCAAGGAGGCGCGCGACAAGGCCGTCGCCGAGTTCAAGAAGCTGCGTCAAATGTCGCCCATGTCCGCGGAAGCGACGGTGGTGCGCAATTATCTCGACTGGCTGCTGGCGCTGCCCTGGGGCAAGAAGTCCAAGATCAAGCGCGATCTCGAGGCGGCGCAGAGCGTGCTCGACGCCGATCACTTCGGCCTCGAGAAGGTCAAGGAGCGCATTCTCGAATATCTCGCCGTGCAGAGCCGCGCCAATAAGCTGACCGGCCCGATCCTGTGCCTCGTCGGTCCGCCCGGCGTCGGCAAGACCTCGCTCGGCAAGTCGATCGCCAAGGCCACGGGCCGCGAATTCGTGCGCATGTCGCTCGGCGGCGTGCGCGACGAGGCGGAGATTCGCGGCCATCGCCGCACCTATATCGGCTCCATGCCCGGCAAGATCATCCAGTCGATGCGCAAGGCGAAGACGTCCAACCCGCTCTTCCTGCTCGACGAGATCGACAAGATGGGCATGGACTTCCGCGGCGATCCGTCGTCCGCCCTGCTCGAAGTGCTCGATCCGGAGCAGAACGCGACTTTCGCGGATCACTATCTCGAGGTCGATTACGATCTGTCCAATGTCATGTTCGTGACGACGTCGAACACGTTGAACATCCCTGCGCCTCTGATGGACCGCATGGAGCTCATCCGCATCGCCGGCTATACGGAAGACGAGAAGGCCGAGATCGCGCGCAAGCATCTCATTCCGAATGCTGTGAAGAAGCACGGCCTCGCCGCCGACGAATGGTCGATCGACGATGAGGCGCTGCTGACGCTGGTGCGCCGCTACACGCGGGAAGCCGGCGTGCGCAATCTCGAGCGCGAGATCTCCAATCTCGCCCGCAAGGCGGTGAAGGAAATTCTGCTCTCCAAGGAGAAGGGCAAGAAGGTCTTTGTCACCAACGACAACATCACCGATTATCTCGGCGTGCATAAGTTCCGCTACGGCGAGGCGGAGCTCGAGGATCAGGTGGGCGTCGTCACCGGCCTCGCAGTCACCGGCGTCGGCGGCGAGCTGCTGACGATCGAGGGCGTGATGATGCCCGGCAAGGGCAAGATGACCGTCACCGGCAATCTGCAGGATGTGATGAAGGAGTCGATCTCCGCCGCCGCATCATACGTGCGCTCCCGCGCCGTCGATTTCGGCATCGAGCCGCCTTTGTTCGACCGCCGCGACATCCATGTGCATGTGCCGGAAGGCGCGACGCCCAAGGATGGCCCCTCGGCCGGCACGGCGATGGCGACGACGATCGTCTCGATCCTCACCGGCATTCCGGTGCGCCGCGACATCGCCATGACCGGCGAGATCACGCTGCGCGGTCGCGTGCTGCCGATCGGCGGGTTGAAGGAGAAGCTGCTGGCGGCGCTGCGCGGCGGCCTCAAGAAGGTGCTGATCCCGGAAGAGAACGCCAAGGATCTGGCCGATATTCCGGACTCGGTGAAGAATGGTCTCGAGGTCGTGCCGGTCTCGCGAATGGACGAGGTGCTCGCTCATGCGCTCGTGCGTCAGCCGACGCCGATCGTCTGGGAGGAGCCCGCGGCTCAGATCGCCAAGACAGTCGTCGAGGACGACGCGGCCGGCGTGCGCGCCCACTGAAGGCTCCGGCCCCTTCGCCTGCGGCTTTGCCGCGGGGGAGGGGCCGCCCGGCCTCGCGCCAGTCCGCGCAACGCCCCGGTTTCCGCCCCTTTCCAGCGCATCTTGCCCTCAGGCGCCCGGAATTCCAAGGATTCCGGCGTCGCGCTTTCTTCTAACCCTTGCTTTTACTGAGATTCAAGCACATCACTCCACTGTGCCGGGTCCGAGCGATTCGACGCCGCTCGATTTTCGGCGCTCAGCCCATGTCGACGACCGGCTCCCGGCGGAAGCAGGAGGGATGAGACCATGGTCAATAAATTGGAACTGGTCGAGCATGTCGCCGAGGCGACCGAAACGTCGAAGGCCGCCGCCGCCGCCGCCCTCGATGCGGTGATCGACGGCATCACCCTGGCTCTCAAGAAGGGCGAAGAGGTGCGTCTCGTCGGTTTCGGCACTTTCTCGGTCAAGAAGCGCGCGGAGGGCAAGGGCCGTAATCCCGCGACCGGCGAAGAGATCACGATTCCCGCTTCCACGAGCGCCCGCTTCAAGCCCGGCGCCACGCTCAAAGCCGAGCTCAACAAGACCAAATAGCCGAAAGCGCAAACCGGCCGAGCAGGCAGGCTCCGCCGCCGCTCGCCCCTTTCGACTGGAATTCAGGCTCGCCGCCGGGGCGCGACCGTCGCCGGCGGCATTGTCGTCTCTCGCCTCGCGCGACGCGTCTTGCGCGGAGGGGGCGCCCTCCCCTAAAACATGCGGCGTCGATCCTGGTCGGCGTGCGGGCGGTTAGCTCAGTCGGTAGAGCGTCTCGTTTACACCGAGAGGGTCGGCGGTTCGAGCCCGTCACCGCCCACCATGCCGCGATTTCGGGAGAGGCCCGCGCGAGCGGCAGAGCATTCGGCCGCCGGCGAATGGCGGCGACAAAGGGCGGCGAATGGCCGCTTCGGGGATCGAGGACGCAGCGCCGACAGCATGAGCCGTAATTTCGTCCTTCTCCTCGTCTCGGCCGCGCTGAGCGCGGCGGCTTCGGCCAAGGCCGAGGAGATGTCCTTCCGTCTCGCGACGACGGCGAACGATCATTGCGCCGAGCATTGCCCGCGCGTCATCGTGGCGGAGGGCGAGATCGTCGAGGACACGGCCGACGCTTTCGTCGGCTTTCTGCGCGAGCAGGGGCGCGAGACCGAGCTGCGCAGCATCGTGCTGCTGGATTCGCCCGGCGGCCGCGTGGTCGCCTCCATGCAGCTCGGGCAGGCGCTGCGCCGGCTCGGCATGGCGGTGATCGTCGCGCGCGTCGAGCCGGAGAGCGGCGCGCTCGTTTCCGGGCGCTGCTATTCCGCTTGCGTCTATGCGCTGATGGGCGGCCGCAAGCGGGTGATTCCGCGCCAGAGCCGGGTCGGCGTGCATCGCATGTTCAATTATGTCGACGGCGTCGATCCGAGGAGCGGCGAGACGCTGCGCGAGCGCCGCTACGACGATGGCGGAATGCGCCGCACTCTGGCCCGCTACAGCGCCTCCATGGGCGTGAGCCAGGATCTGATCGCGCTGGCCGAGCGCACCTCGCCCGATCGCGTCCATCTTCTTTCCGCCGCCGAGATCGCCCGCTGGCGTCTCGGCTCGCCAAAGCTGTAAAAGAGCCGCCGAGCGGGGAACTCCTCGGCGCATCCACTCAACCGGCAGGATTGGTCGTTCCATGAAACATATCATCGATGGTCTCGAGCAGCGGCGCGATTCGGCGCGTCTCGGCGGCGGCGTCAAGCGCATCGACGCGCAACATGCGCGCGGCAAGCTCACGGCGCGCGAGCGCATCGATCTGCTGCTCGATCACGGCTCTTTCGAGGAGTTCGACATGTTCGTCGAGCACCGCTGCGCCGATTTCGGCATGGACAAGGGCGAGAAAATTTCCGGCGACGGCGTCGTCACCGGCTGGGGCACGGTCAATGGCCGCGCCGTCTTCGTCTTCGCCAAGGATTTCACCGTCTTCGGCGGCTCTCTCTCGGAGACCCACGCGCAGAAGATCACCAAGCTGCAGGATATGGCGCTGAAGAACAGGGCGCCGATCATCGGCCTGTTCGACGCCGGCGGCGCGCGCATTCAGGAGGGCGTCGCGGCGCTCGGGGGCTATGGCGAGGTGTTCCAGCGCAATGTGATGGCCTCGGGCGTCATTCCGCAGATTTCCGTCATCATGGGCCCCTGCGCCGGCGGCGACGTCTATTCGCCGGCCATGACCGACTTCATCTTCATGGTGCGCGACACGAGCTATATGTTCGTCACCGGCCCGGATGTGGTGAAGACCGTCACCAATGAGACGGTGACGGCCGAGGAGCTGGGCGGCGCCTCTGTGCACACCACCAAGAGCTCCATCGCCGACAAGGCCTATGACAATGACGTCGAGGCGCTGCTGCAGATGCGCAGGCTCATCGACTTCCTGCCCTCCTCCAATAAGGAGGAGCCGCCGGAATGGCCGAGCTTCGACGAGGCGGAGCGCCTGGACGCCTCGCTCGACACTCTGGTCCCCGACAATCCGAACAAGCCCTATGACATCAAAGAGCTGATCACGAAGATCGCCGATGAGGGCGATTTCTTCGAGATTCAGGAGACGCACGCCAAGAACATCGTCGTCGGCTTCGGCCGCATCGAGGGCCGCACGGTCGGCTTCGTCGCCAATCAGCCCATGGTGCTGGCCGGCGTGCTCGATATCGACGCTTCGAAGAAGGCGGCGCGCTTCGTGCGTTTCTGCGATTGTTTCAATATTCCGATCGTCACTTTCGTCGACGTTCCGGGCTTCTTGCCCGGCACGGCGCAGGAATATGGCGGCCTCATCAAGCATGGCGCCAAGCTCCTCTTCGCCTATGCCGAGGCCACTGTGCCGAAAGTGACGCTGATCACGCGCAAGGCCTTCGGCGGCGCCTATGACGTCATGGCCTCCAAGCATTTGCGCGGCGATGTGAACTACGCCTGGCCCTCGGCGCAGATCGCCGTCATGGGCGCAAAGGGCGCGGTCGAGATCATCTTCCGAGCCGATATCGGCGACGCCGAGAAGATCGCCCAGCGCACCAAGGAATATGAGGATCGCTTCCTGTCGCCCTTCGTCGCCGCCGAGCGCGGCTATATCGACGAGGTGATCATGCCGAGCGCGACGCGCAAGCGCATCGCCCGGGCGCTCGCCCTGCTGCGCCACAAAGAATTGGAAAATCCCTGGAAGAAGCACGACAACATCCCGCTCTGACCCATCCTTTCGGATAGGTCGGCGCGCCGGCTCCCCGGGTGGGCCGGCGCGCCTTTCCGCTCGAGCGGAGAACAGCCTGCCCCGAAGTCGGGCGCCCGCCGCACAATTTCATTCCAGCGGCGGGCTTTTTCAGATGACAAAGCATTCGGCCTGTCATAATGTCCCTTTCGCCGAGCTGGCTAAAAACATTTGAACGCAGAAAGCGTTCGACAATCGCTGGCTGAGGTCCAAGTCGGGGAGGACGCCGGAACTCTGCACGTCTCGCGAGACGCTCCATACTATTCTCGCGGATGGCGCCTATCGACGAGTCCGGTCAAAGGACGGGTACCAAAGAGTGGGGAGAGGCAAGGGCCGTCCCCGCTCTTTGTGTATGTAGAGGCGCGATAGAGCTTTTCATTCGATAGATAGCTACTGCCTATAAAGCGCGGCGCCCTCCGCCTGAGGCTCCACTCGCAACCTTCGGAGAAACGGAAATGTCCATCAAGCGGATCGGCGCCGGCGCGCGCATGAGCAAGGCCGTCGTGCATGGCGGCGTGATCTATACGGCGGGCCAGGTCGCCGACGCCGCCAAGGGCGGCGCGGTCGCCGATCAGACGCGCGAGATCCTCGGACTCATCGACACGATTCTGCAGGAGGCCGGCAGCGAGAAGGCGAAGATTCTCTCGGCGACGATCTACCTCGCCGACATAGCGACTTTCGCCGAGATGAACTCGGTTTGGGACGTCTGGGTCGACAAGAGCAATCCGCCGGCTCGCGCCACTGTCGAGGCGAAGCTCGTCACGCCCGATTACAAGGTCGAGATCGCCGTCATCGCGGCGCTGTGACGCCGGTCAGCGGATTGTCCGGATCATAGGCGTAGCGCAGGGTCTCGAAGCGCATGGAGCGGGCGTCCATCAGCAGCAGGCGCCCGACCAGCCCCTCGCCGAAGCCGACGATCTCGCGGATGATTTCCAGCGCCATCATCGCGCCGACGATTCCGGTGAGCGCGCCGAGCACGCCGGCCTCCTCGCAGCTCGGCACGGCGCCCGGCGGCGGCGCGGCGGGGAAGAGACAGCGATAGGTCGGATTGGGCTTGCCCGCAGCGTCGCTCTCGAAGGGGCGCAGCGTCGTCAGCGAGGCGTCGAAGCCGCCGACCGCCGCCGTGACGAGCGGCTTTTTTTCGTAGAAGCACGCGTCCGAGACGAGATAGCGCGTCGAGAAGTTATCGGAGCCATCGGCGACGATGTCGTAGTCCGCGATCAATGTTCGCGCATTCTGCTCGGTGAGGCGCAGCGCATGGGGCTCGACATGCACATGCGGGTTGAGCCGATGGATGGCGTCCTTGGCGCTGTCGACCTTCAGCCGTCCGACCGCGGTGGTATGGTGGATCACCTGCCGCTGCAGATTGGACAGCGAGACCTCGTCGTCATCGACAATGCCCAGGACGCCGATGCCCGCCGCCGCGAGATATTGCAGCAGCGGCGCGCCGAGCCCGCCCGCGCCGACGACGAGCACGCGCGCCTTCTTCAGCCGCTGCTGGCCCGGCCCCCCGACCTCGCGCAGAACGATATGGCGGGCGTAGCGCTCGATTTCTTCGGCCGAGAGGCTCATGTCGTTTTTCCTGCGCCGAAGCTCACGCGGCGGCCGCGTTCGTCGTAATATTTAGCAGCTTCGCGGCGAGCGCGAAATCGGAGGAGAAGATGACGCGGCCTCCCCTCGACCCCCCGGCGCCAGAGGCGCAGGAGCGTCTCGCTACGGCGATCCAGAGCAATCCGCACAATGCCGTCATCCTGGAGCGTCTGCCGACCCTTCGGCTCGCCGACGTCTGGCTCGTCGCCGGCTGCCTGTTCCAGACGGTTTGGAATCTCGACTGCGGCCGGCCGGCGACGCAGGACATATTCGATTACGACATTTTCTATTTCGACGACGATCTCTCCTATGATGCGGAGGATCGCGTCATTCGCCGCGCTCGCGCGCTCTTCGCCGATCTTCCGATTCGCGTCGATTTGAAGAATCAGGCGCGCGTGCATCTTTGGTATGGCGAGCGCTTCGGTCCGGGCTATCCGCAGCTGCGCAGCAGCGCCGATGGCGTCGATCGTTTTCTCATCGAATGCACGCGTGTCGCCGCGCGCTGTGTGGACGGCGCGCTGGAACTCTATGCGCCGGCGCGTCTCGACGATCTCTTCGCGGGCGTGCTGCGCCCCAATCCGCTCAATCTGCGGCCGGAGCTGTTCGCGGCGAAAGCCGCGAGCCTTCGCGCGCGCTGGCCCTTTCTCACCATCGCCGAAACAGACGCGTGATCCGCGCGGAAGCGTTTTCGCGCTTGCATAAAACGACGTCGCAGACTTTCCTTGAACAGGCGCTGATTCGGGCGCTTTGTCCCGCAAGGACCGTCTATGACTCTACCGGCCCCGCCCACCGGACTCTATCCCGAAGACTATGAGAGAATCGAAGCCGCGGTGATGGAGACCGTGCGCGGCCGCTGGTTCCTGCTCGAATATGCGCGCCGCCAGCGCGTCGAGGAGACCGAGCGGCTGGTGCTGGCGGTGGATCGGCTGGAGCGCGCCGCCGCGCGCGTGGAGGAGCAGGAGGCCGCTTCCGATTGGCGCCTGCCGCGCCGTCTTGTCGAGCGGACGCAGGAATTCGCGCGCACGCTGCGCGCCAGCGGCGTCGAGGAGAAGCTCTGCGCGCAGGCCGATGCGCTGGTCGAGCAATTTTCCAAATTGCTCGATGCGCCTGCGGCGGAGCCGGAAGAAGCGCCGCGCGCGATCGTCGAGGCCGCGGCGATCGAGATCGTCGACGAGCCGCGTGAAATCCTCGAGGAGCGCGTCGAGTTCGAGACTTTGGCGGAGGCCGAGATCATCGAGCCCGAGCCGGTCGACGCCCAGCCGATCTCGGTCGAATCCTTCGAGGCGGAAGCAGTCGTCGGCGAGTCGATCGAGATCGAGGCCGTCGTTTTCGAGCCGGAGCCTGTCGCCTTCGAGCCCGAGGTCGTGCAGATCGAGGAGCCGCCGCAGGCGATAGAGATCGCCGAATCTGCCGCCTTCGCCGAGCTGGCGTCCAATGAGATCGTGTTCGAGGAATTGGTCGCTCGCGCGATTCTGCCGGAGGAGACCGCGCCGCTCGAGCTCGATGCGCCCAAATTCGGTTCGTCCGAGATCAGCCTTTCGAAACTCGCTCCGCCGAAGGCCGAGCCGGCGGGACCGGTCGATCCGCGCCTCGTCGCGCTGTCACGGCTCGATCATCTCTCCCTGCACGAAAAGCTTCGGCTGTTTGGCTGACGAGGCCTTGCCGGCGGCCGCCTGAGCCGCCGCCTCGACGCCGTTCTGATGCGCGAGCGCGACATTGCCGAGAAACTGCTGCGCGCTCGCTTCCCATGTGAAGGTCAGCGCATGGGCGCGTGCAATGGCCCGCGGAATCTCCGTCGCCGCGAGGCAGGCCGCCTGCAAATCTTCGCTGAGAACGCCGGCGCCGCTCGCGCCGACGACATCGAGAGGCCCCGCCACCGGAAAGGCGGCGACCGGCAAGCCGCAGGCCATGGCCTCCAGCAGCACCATTCCGAAAGTGTCGGTGCGGCTCGGAAAAACGAACACGTCCGAGCTCGCGTAGAGCGTGGCCAGCTCGGCGCTGGTCTGCACGCCGAGGAAACGCGCTTGCGGGTAGGCCGCCTCGAGCGCGGCGCGCGCCGGCCCGTCGCCGGCCAGAAGCTTCGTGCCGGGGAGATCGAGCGCGAGAAAGGCTTCGATATTCTTCTCCACCGCGAGCCGGCCGGCATAGAGATAGATCGGCCGCGGCAAACCGAGGTCGACGGCCTTCTCCGGATGAAAGAGCTGATGGTCGACGCCGCGCGACCAGCGCATCAGCCGGCGGAATCCCCGCGCGGAAAGCTCCTGCGCCAGCGTCTGCGTCGAGACCATCGTCCCCGCGCCGCTATTGTGAAAGCGGCGCAGCAGCGCATAGGTCACGCCGACAGGAAAGCGCGTGCGGGCGTGAATATATTCGGGAAAGCGCGTGTGATAGCTCGTGGTGAAGCGCCGGCCCTGGCGCAGGCAGCAGGCGCGCGTCGCCAGCCCCACAGGCCCTTCCGTGGCGATGTGGACGTGATCATAGCCCTGGGCCAGCCGTTTCGCCGCCGCCCCGGCCGTGGCGAAGGCGAGCTGAATTTCCGGATAGGTCGGCATTGGGATGGAGGAGAAGTCCTGCGGGGTCAGGAAATCGATCGATGCGCCGAGCGCGCTCGCCGCGCTCGCCATCGCCTCCAGGGAACGCACGACGCCGTTGACTTGCGGACGCCAGGCGTCCGTCGCGATCAATATCCGCATCAGGCGGCGGCCCTCGCCTGCGGCAGGGCCGGCGGCTGCTGGGCGGCGGCGGCCTCGGCGGCCGCCAGCTCCTTGGCGGTCTTGCGCCAATAGAGAATCTCGAAGCGGCCGTCCGGATGCTCGGCGATCGCGGTGCAGCTCTCGACGAAATCGCCGGTGTTCACATAGAGCATCCCCTCTATGTGGCGGATCGTCGCGTGATGAATGTGGCCGCAGACGACGCCGTCCACGCCGCGCCGCGCCGCTTCCGCCGCCAGAGTCTGCTCGAAATCGCCGATGAAGTTCACGGCGTTCTTCACCTTCAGCTTGGCCCAGGCGGAGAAAGACCAATAATCGACGCCGAACAGGCGGCGCGCGCGATTGGCCCAGGTGTTGGCGAAGAGCGCGGCCTCATAGGCCCAATCGCCGAGAAAGGCGAGCCAGCGCGCGTGGCGCACCACTATGTCGAACTGATCGCCGTGGATGACGAGCATTTTCTTTCCGTCGGCGGTCTCGTGAATGTCGGTGTCCGCGACCTCGACGCCGCCGAACTCCATGCCCGTATAGTCGCGGGCGAATTCGTCGTGATTGCCGGGCACATAGACGACGCGCGCGCCCTTGCGCGCCTTGCGCAGCAGCTTCTGCACGACGTCATTGTGCGCCTGCGGCCAATACCAGCCGCCCTTCAAGCGCCAGCCGTCGACGATATCGCCGACGAGATAGATGGTGTCGGCGTCGTGATGCTTCAGAAAGTCGAGCAGAAGCTCGGCTTGAAGCCCTCGCGTGCCGAGATGGAGATCCGACAGGAACAGCGTCCTGAAGCGCTTGGCGCTCTGCGAATCGGCCAATGAATCGTTTGCGGTCATTTCGACGCGCTCGCCTCTTTTTGTGCCGCAGCGTCTCCTTCCCACCAGATTCTTGTTGCGTAACGATGACACCGGCCGAGGCGCGAATGGCGAAGGCGAATTTCCCGTTCGATATTTCGAACGAATTCGAGTACTAGCCGAGCGGATCGACGAGGAGCGGATGTCATGGGTGTGGAAGGCCGCGAGAAGCAGAAGATTCTGGAGGCGGGAGCTCTGGCTTTGTCCGGCCAGCTCGGCGCGACTGTCCAGCGTCTGCGCAAGGCCTATAATCTGTCGCTGTCGGAACTCTCCCAGCAATCCGGCGTCGCCAAATCGATCATCAGCCAGATCGAGCGCAACGAGACCAATCCGACGCTCGCGACCATCTGGCGCCTCGCCCAGGCTCTCGATGTCTCCATCGAGCGTGTGCTGCAGACCACGGAGGACGAGCCTTTCCTCGAGAAGACGAGCCGAGCCGACACGCCGATTCTCGTCTCCGACGACGGCAAGTGCCGGCTCGCCATAATCGGTTGGATCAAGACCGTAGAATGGCTGCAATTCTATGAATTCTCCGCCGATCCGGGGGGAGTTCTCGAATCCGAGGCGCATCAGCGCGGCTCGGTCGAGAGCCTGTCCTTGCGCGAGGGCGAGCTCGAGGTGGAGGTCGCCGGCGCCAAGGAGATCGTGCGGGCGGGCGAGACGCTGCGCTACCGCTGCGACCGCCCGCATGTGATCCGCAATCTCGGGCCGAGCGCCGCTCAAGCGACGATGGTCTGCATTCTCAAAGCCGCCGCTATGGAGTGAGCGATTGACGAATTTCGAAAGAACGGACGCGGCCGATCGTCTGGCCGAGCCCAAATTGTCTCTGCTGCAGGCGTCCATCTATGCGATCGTCGGCGTGCAATTGCCCTTTTTCGCCATTTGGCTGTCGTCGCGCGGGCTCGACGCGCTGGAGATCGCCGCTCTGATGGCCGTGCAGCCGGTCATTCGCATCGTCTCCATGCTGGTCGCTTCGCATCGCGCCGACCGCATCGGCGACCATGGCGCGCTTCTCGTCGGCTGCGTCGCGGCCATGGCGGCGGCCTTCGCCATGATGGGCCTGTCCACGGGCTTTGTCCCGCTGCTCGTCGCGGCGGCGATGGTCGCGCTGGCGCAGGGGCCGCTGGGGCCGCTCGCCGATGGCGTCACCTTCGGCGAGGCGCGCCGCCGGCGCGATCTCGGCCTGCCGCAGCTGCATTATTCCTGGGTGCGAGGCTGGGGCTCCGTCGCCATCCTCGTTTTTCTCATTCTGAGCGGTCCCGTGGCCGGCAGCCTGCCGGTCGAGGATATCATCTGGCTGCTGACCGGCGTCGCCGTTCTGGCCTGCGCCGCCAGCCTCGTCTCGCTCATCGGCCTCGCGCGGCCGGCCGTCATCGCCGGTCGCCGCAGAGCCGCGCCGATGGAGCGCGTCGAGATCGTCGCATTGGTCATCGCCGCCGCGACCCTCGTCCAGAGCTCGCACGCCATGGTCAACACTTTCGGCGCCTTGCATTGGAAGGCGATGGGGCACGACGACACTTTCATCGCTTTCGCCTGGGTGGCGGCGCTGGCGACCGAGGTCGTGGTGTTTCTGATGGCGGGCCGCTGGTTCGGCGGCGAGCGGAACGCGGCCTATTTTCTCGTCGCGGGAGGCATAGGCGCGGTCGTGCGCTGGATGCTGATGGCCGCCGACCTGCCCCCGACCGGCATTTTTCTCGCCCAGGCGCTGCATGGCGCCTCATGCGCGGCGGTGCAGATCGGTCCGGCCTATCTGCTCGCCGAGCTCGGCGGCAAGGAACGGCTCGCCCAATCGCAGGCGTGGCTCGCGGCGGCGATCGCCGGCGGAACCAGCCTGCTCACATTCTCGTCGGGCCCGCTCTATTCCGCGGCCGGCGAGCACGGCTATCTGGCGATGGCCGCGGTCGCTTTTGTCGGCCTTCTGCTCGCGGCCGCGGTCGTTCAGATCACTTCGGGTCATCGTGCGAAGGCCGAGCCGCTGGAGACTCGCGCCGACGCCGAGCCGGAGCGCAGCGGCGCCTGAGCCCTCTCTTACGAGAGGTCGCCCATGTGCTTTTGCGAGTAGAGCTGCACGCCGAGCTGCTTGATCAGCTCGAGCTGCGTCTCCAGGAAGTCGATATGACGCTCCTCGCTCTCGACGACCTCTTCGAACAGCAGCTTGCTGACGCGATCGTTGATCGACAGCGCATAGGCCGCAGCCTCGAGATAGAGCGCGCGGGCGTCGACTTCCGTGGCGAGGTCGAGGCGGATGATCTCCTCGACCGACTGGCCGATGCGCAGAGGATCGAGGCTCTGCATGTTCGGAAAGCCCTCGAGGAAGAGGATGCGATGCACGAATTTATCGGCGTGCTCCATCTCCTCGATGGATTCGTGACGCCACTTCTTGCCGAGCTCCTTGAAGCCCCAATTGTCGAGAATGCGATAATGCAGCCAGTATTGATTGATCGCCGTCAGCTCGGCGCGGACGCCGCGGTTCAAATATTCCAAGAGCTTCGCGTCACCGCGCATGTTGTTTCCCCTTCCGCCCGGCCAGAGCGGACCGGGTCAAGCAGCCAATTCGTCGGCGCGACAATTATCGCATTCACCGGCTCCGCTGCAATGATCGGACGGAACCGCCGCATGTTGGTCGACGATCGCGCTGATGTTGCGCGCGCATCGGCCGCAGCGCGGCTCGCACCCCATATGCCGGAAAATCGCGCCGACGCTCGGCCGATCCGATCTTCCCCCGAGAGCTTCGCGGACCTGTCCGTCCGAAAGCACATTGCAAGAGCAGACGATCATCTCCGCACCTAGTTTGGAAAGGTTGTAAACTAGCTGTGATTTCAGTAGCTTATCGTACCGTTCCGGTTCTGGCTAGAGGCCTTTGTCGGCTTTCCGACAGCGGTCTCGGGGATCACGGAGACTTCGCAAATCGCGCGCCACGGCCATTCGGCCGCGCCAGATTATTTGTTGTGGATAAAAGACGCGGCAAGGCCCGGGGCGCGCTCGCGCCCGGCTCTTTTGAAAATCTTTCGCGTCAAGAAAGGCTTCAGACGAATCTTCGCGCCGAATCTTCGCGCCTCGAACGCAAGGGCAGGATCCGATGTCAGATCTCGCAGACCTTTTTCCCGGCTTCGCCTCGCAATGGATCGACGCGCCCGCCGGCTCCATTTTCGTCCGCTCCGCCGGATCGGGGCCGCCGCTGCTGCTGCTGCACGGCTTCGGCGAGACGCACGTCGCCTTTGCGAAGCTCGCGCCGCGGCTCGCCGAGCGCTTCTTCGTCGTCGCCATGGATTTGCGCGGCTATGGCTGGTCCTCCGCGCCGGCGAGCGAGAAGGGCGAGGCCTATACGAAGCGCGCGCAGGGCGAGGACGTCATCGCTGTGATGGAGAAGCTCGGCCATGTGCGCTTCTCGCTCGTCGGCCATGATCGCGGCGCGCGCGTCGGCTTCCGCCTGGCGCTCGACCATCCGGGACGGCTGGAGAAGCTCGCTCTGCTCGACATAGCCCCGCTCGAGGAATCGCTCGGCGACGCCGGTCTTCTGCGCGTCGGTCGCGCGCGTCTGCTGTCGCAGCCGGCGCCAAAGCCCGAGCAATTGATCGGCCTCGATCCGAAAGGCTTTCTCACCGATACGCTGGCGAGCGGAACCAAGAGTGGAACGCTCGACGTTTTCGATCCGCGCGCGCTCGCCCATTATCGCGCGGCTTTCGACGAACCCTCGCGCATTCACGCCTTTTGCGAGGATTTTCGCGCCGGCGCGGGCGTGGACCGCGAGCTCGACCTCGCCGATCGCGCCTCCGGCGAGAAGATCGTCGTCCCCACTCTGGCGCTATGGGGCGCAGCGAGCTTTTCCGGCCAGGGCGAGGCGTTGCTCGCGCAATGGCGCGAATGGGCGGAGGATCTTCGCGGCGTCGAGATCGACAGCGGCCATTATCTCGCCGAGGAGGCGCCGGAGGCGACGCTCGCCGCGCTCGACCTTTTTCTGTGAGCGAATTTCCCTTCAGCGTCGCTGTTGCGCTCGGCGGCGGCGGCGCGCGCGGCCTCGCGCACATCGCCGTGCTGGAGACGCTGGACGAATTGGGCGTGCGCCCCTGCGCCATCGCCGGCGCGTCGATCGGCGCGATCATCGGCGCCGCTTACGCCGCGGGCTTTTCCGGCGCGGAGCTGCGCGCCCATGCGGAGGCGACATTCCGCAATCGCGTTCGCCTCGCGCGCCGGCTGCTGCGCTCGCGGGCGCGTCGGCGGGGGCGCACCTTCTCCGATCTCGCGCATCCGGCGCTCATCGATGCGGAGCGTTTTCTCGATTCCTTCTGGCCGCAGGGAATGCCGCAGACTTTCGAGGAGCTGCAAATTCCCTTCATCGCCGTGGCGACGGATTTTCGCCTGCGCCGCGCGGCCGCCATTTCCTCCGGCCCGCTGCGCCCGGCCGTCGGCGGCTCCATGGCGATTCCAGGTCTCGTACGGCCGGTCGCCTATGGCGACAGCTATCTGATCGACGGCGGCCTCGTCGATCCGCTGCCTTACGATCACCTCGCCGGCCGCGCCGATATCGTGCTCGCCGTCGACGTCTCCGGCGCCGCGAGCGGGCGTCCGCGCAATCGGCCGCCCTCGCCGATCGAGACGATCGTCGTCGCCAGCCAGATCATGATGAACGCCATCAGCGAGCGCATGATCGAGGAGAGCCCGCCCGATGTTCTGATCTCGCCCGCGGTCAATCAATATCTCGCGCTCGATCTCTTCAAGGCCAAGCGCATCTTCGAGGCGGGCGACGCCTGCCGCGCGCAGGTGATCGAAGGATTGCAGAGCGCCGCCGCGCGGCTTTCGCTTCAGCGCCGCGCCTGAAAAAAGGCGCGCAGCAATTCGGCCGCCTCGCTCTCGCGCAAGCCGCCATAGACCTCCGGCGCATGATGGCAGGTCTTCTGCGAGAAGAATCGCGCGCCATGATCGACGCCGCCTCCTTTCGGATCTTCCGCGGAGTAATAGAGCCGACGAATGCGCGCGAAGGAGATCGCCGCCGCGCACATGGCGCAGGGCTCGAGCGTGACATAGAGATCGCAATCGACGAGCCGCTCGCTCCCGAGCGCCGCGCAGGCGGCGCGTATGGCGAGCATCTCCGCATGAGCCGTGGGGTCCTTGTCGCGCAAGGTGCGATTGCCCACGACCGCGATGATCTCGCCATTGCGCGCTATAGCCGCGCCGACGGGCACCTCATTGGCGGCGAAGGCTTCGCGCGCGGCGTCGAAGGCGGCGGTGAGGGGGTCGGTCATTCGCCCTGTTCGCTTCGTCTCGCGCCAAATGGGCGCCATAGGGCTCTCGTCGGCCGAGCGGGCCGAATATCGAACACGGCCCGACGCGAATCAAGCGGTTGAATTGCCGCCCGTCCGAGCGGTCGCTTGAAATTATAGTTCAAAGAGCTATAGTTTGTAGAGCTATGGGGCCGTGGTGCGCGTCTTCAAAATCAGATGGTTTGCGCGGTTCGCCCGCAGCGAGCGGATCGACGACGAGAGCTTGAGCGACGCGATCGGGCGCGCCGCGCGCGGCCTCATCGACGCTGATTTGGGCGGCGGCCTCATCAAGCAGCGCGTCGCCAGACGGGGCCGAGGACGTTCCGGCGGCTATCGCATGATCATCGCCTTTCGCGTCGAGGAGCGCGCTGTTTTTCTTTACGGCTTCGCCAAGAACGAAAGGGAAAATATCGAGCCGGACGAATTGGAGGATTTGCGCCTCGTGGCGCGCGGATGGCTCGAAGCGACATCGGAACGCATCGAGGCGGCTCTCGAGGATGGAGCAATTCAGGAGGTGCGACATGACAAAGAAAGCGACGCCTAGCGAGGCTACGAGCCGTTTGCGTGAGGCCATTCTCGAAACCGCGGGAGACATGCGCCGCCTCGGAATCATGGACGAGGCGAGTCATGCGAAGATCACATTGCGTCAGCTGGACAAGGACCGCGCGCCTGCGCCCGCGCCGTTCACGGGCGAGGAAATCCGCGATCTCCGCGAGAAGGCGCGGTTGAGCCAAGCGGTCTTCGCCCGCTATCTCAACCTTACGGTGGGCTATGTCTCTCAGCTCGAGCGCGGCGCAAAACGGCCGAGCGGCCCCGCGCTCGTTCTGCTCGACCTCATCCGCCGCAAGGGCATAGAAGCGATCTTCTAGACCGGCGTCCCCTCAATCCCCGCCGGTCCATTCCACCTCCGCGCCGAGCATTCGCAAATTCTCGACGAAGCGCGGATGCGCGCGCTTGATCGGCGTCGCGTTGTGGATCATCGAGCGCCCTTCGATGCTCGCCGCCAGCATCAGCAGAGCGATGGCGACGCGGATGATATAGGGGCTCTCCACCTGCGCGGGGACCAGCGGCTTGCCGCCGAAGGCGATCAGCCGATGCGGGTCCGACAGAAACACATGCGCGCCGAATTTGGAGAGCTCGCCGGTCCAGCCCAGCGCGCCGTCATAGACCTTGTTCCAGAACATCACGCTGCCTTCGGCCTTGACGCCGAGCGCGATGAAGATCGGCAGAAGATCGACCGGCAGATAGGGCCAGGGCGCCGCCTCCACCTTTTGCAGCACATTGCGGGTGAAGGGCTCCGCCACTTTCAGCGGGCCGTTGGCCTTGGTCTTCGACCAGCCGTCCTCATGGACGACATGCACGCCGAATTTCGCGAAGGTGCGGTCGATCAGCGGAAACTGATCGGGCGCGGAATTCTTCACCTCGACGCCGCCGCCGGTGATCGCGCCCAGCGCCAGAAAGGTCGCGACCTCGTGGAAATCTTCCGTGAGATGGAACTCGCCGCCGGAGAGGGAATCGACCCCGTCTATGGTGAGCTGCGAGGTGCCGATTCCGGAGATGCGCGCGCCGAGCGTCTGCATGAAGGCGCAGAACTCCTGCACATGCGGCTCGGAGGCGGCGTTGTTGAGCTTGGACTGGCCGCTCGCCAGCGCCGCGCACAGCACGAAATTCTCGGTGGTGGTGACGGAGGCGTAGTCGAGCCAGTGCCGCGTCGCGCGCAGTGGGCCGTCGGAGCGGATGACGAGCGAATCGTCGCTGCGCTCGATCGTCGCGCCAAAGGATTTCAGCACCTCTATATGCGGGTCGATCTCGCGCGCGCCGAGCGTGCAGCCCTTCACATCGTCCTCTATGCGGGCGACGCCGAAGCGCGCCAGCAGCGGCGGGGCCAGCATGATGGAGGAGCGCATCTCCGCCGGTAGGCGATGGATGGATGGATCGAAGCGCGTGTCCTCATGGCGCAGCTCGAGCAGGCCGGTCGCAAAATCCATCCGCACGTCGCTGCCGAGCGTGCGGAACAATTCGAGGATCTTCTTGACGTCCGTGATCTCCGGCACGCCATGAATGCGCAGCGGCTCTCTGGTCAGCAGCGTGGCGCAGAGAATGGGCAGCACGGCGTTCTTATTCGCGGAAGGGATGATCCTGCCGCTGAGCGGACGTCCGCCATGCACGATCAGATGAGCCATGCCGCCTCCACACCTTTCTATTGCCCCTCGACAACCGAAATAGGGGAGGCCGGCCGCCTTTCGCGGGGCTCCGGCCGACTCCCTACGGGGATTCGAGGCCATAACTCGGATTCATGGCGAATGACGAGTGAAAAAGCGGCCGTCGCGCCTTTCTCTTTGGCCCCGCGACCTGCTATCAGGGCGCGATGACCGACAAAAAGCCAGAAAGACCCGCCCGCCGTAAGGACGGCGGCGACCAGCCGCCGCGTCGCCGCATCCCGGCCAAGAAACCGGCATCGGCCGAGCCCGACGCCGCAGCCAGCGCCTTCGAGGGCGAGCGCATCGCCAAGGTCATGGCGCGCGCCGGCGCCTGCTCGCGCCGCGACGCCGAGATCTGGGTCACGGAAGGGCGCGTCTCCGTCAATGGCCGCGTGCTGGACAGCCCCGCCTTCAATGTGCAGGAGGGCGACCGCATAGAGGTGGACGGCCAGCCGCTCGCCGAGCGTGAGCCGACGCGCTTGTTTCTGTTCCACAAGCCGGCCGGCCTCGTCACCAGCGCCAAGGACCCGGAAGGGCGCGAGACCGTCTTCGGCTTCCTCGAGGAGCGCTTTCCCGATCTGCCGCGCCTCGTCAGTGTCGGGCGGCTCGACATCAATACGGAAGGCCTGCTGCTGCTGACCAATGACGGCGGTCTCGCGCGCACGCTCGAGCTTCCGGCGACGGGCTGGACGCGCCGCTATCGCGTGCGCGCCCATGGCGAGATCGACCAGGCGCGATTGGACGAATTGAAGAAGGGCGTCACCGTCGACGATGTCGATTACGCGCCGATCGACGCCAAGCTCGATCGCGTGCAGGGCGCCAATGTCTGGATCAGCATGGCGCTGCGCGAGGGCAAGAATCGCGAGATCAAGCGCGTGCTCGAGCATTTGGGACTCGACGTCAATCGGCTGATTCGCATCTCCTTCGGCCCATTTCAGCTCGGCGAGCTGGAGGAGGGCGTCGTCGAGGAGGTGCGGCTGAAGACCTTGCGCGAGCAACTCGGCAAGGGCTTGGCCGAGCTCGCCGGCGTTGATTTTTCGTCGTCCCGCCGCGATTCGGACGAGCCGCCGCATATCGCCGCCGAGGAGGCGCGCCAGCGCGCCAAGACGCGCACGCGCAAGCATGTGACGACCTTGCGCGCCGAGCGTGAGGAAACGCGTGGCAAAGGCCCGCGCGCCCGCATAGAGCGCGCCGCCACCAGCGACCGCAAGGGGCGCGCCGTGCCGGTGGAGAAGATCGTGCCCGTGCGCCGCGCCGAGGAGCCGGCGACGACGCGCAACGCCCGCCGCTTCCGCGCCGAGAGGGCCGAGGGGGAGGAGAGACCCGCGCGCGTCGCCGGAGAGCGCAAGGAGCGTTTCGAGCGTGGCGAGCGCGCCCCTCGGCGCGAGGGCGAAGGACGTCCGCCGCGTCGCGAGGGCGGTGCTGCGCGTCCGCGCGCCGGCGAGCGGACCGAGCGTTTCGATCGCGGCGAGCGTCGCGGCTCGAGCTTTGGCGCCGGCGACGGGCCGCGTCGTGAGCGTGCGCCTCGTCGCGAGGGCGAGGGTCGCCCGCCCCGGCGTGAAGGAATGCCGGCGCGCGCCGCATCGGGCGAGCGGACGGAGCGTTTCGATCGCGGTGAGCGTCGCGGCTCGAGCTTCGGCGCCGGCGATGGGCCGCGTCGTGAGGGCGAGGGTCGTCCGCCGCGTCGGGATGGCGCGGAGCAGCGTCCGCGCGCCGAACGGACGGAGCGTTTCGACCGCGGCGAGCGTCGCGGGTCGAGCTTCGGCGCCGGCGATGGGCCGCGCCGCGAGCGGGCGCCGCGTCGTGAGGGCGAGGGTCGTCCGCCGCGTCGGGATGGCGCGGAGCAGCGTCCGCGCGCCGAACGGACGGAGCGTTTCGACCGCGGCGAGCGTCGCGGGTCGAGCTTCGGCGCCGGCGATGGGCCGCGCCGCGAGCG
>NZ_JAHLJF010000001.1:4112387-4280822 GCF_018887255.1 Methylosinus sp. KRF6
GCGGCGAGCGTCGCGGGTCGAGCTTCGGCGCCGGCGATGGGCCGCGCCGCGAGCGCGCGCCGCGTCGTGAGGGCGAGGAGCGTCCGCCGCGTCGCGAGGGAGCGGCCGCCCGTGCGCCCTCTGGCGATCGTTTCGAGCGTGGCGAGCGCAAGAGCTTCGGCGCCGGCAAGACGTCCGGCTCCGGCAAGAGCTTCGGCGAACGCAAGAGCTTCGGCGCGGGCAAGAGCTTCGCAGGCAATGGCGCCGGTAAGCGTTTCGACTCCGGCGACGCGCCGCGGGGCGAGCGCGCGCCGCGCAAGGCGGGTGAGGGCCGCTCGCCGCGTCGTGACGGGGATGCGCGTCCGCCGTCGGGCGAGCGTCGCGGTCCGCCGCGGAGCGGCGCGGGCAAAGGGCCGGGCAGAGGCGGGCCGGCTGGCAAAGGTCCTGGCAAGGGGCCGCGCAAGCCCGGCGGCGCGCCGCGCAAGCCGCGCTAGCCCATGCGCATCGTCGCCGGCAGCTTTCGCGGCCGCGTGCTGAAGACGCCGCAATCGCAGGCGATCCGTCCCACTTCGGATCGCCTGCGCGAATCCGTCTTCGACATTCTCGCCCATGCCTATGACGATCCGGTTCCGGGCGCGCGCGTCGTCGATCTCTTCGCCGGCACGGGCGCGCTCGGCCTCGAGGCCTTGTCGCGCGGCGCTGCGAAAATCCTCTTCATCGACGATGGCGCGGAGGCGCGCGCGCTGCTGCGCGCCAATGTCGAGGCGCTGGGCGCGGGCGGCGTGACGCGCGTTTTTCGGCGTGACGCGACCAAGCTCGGCCTCGCGCCGCCGGGCGAATTATTCACTCTCGCTTTTCTCGATCCGCCCTATGGGCGCGATCTCGCGACGCGTGCGCTGCGCTCGCTGATCGACGGCGGCTGGCTCGCCGAGGGCGCGCTGATCGTCATCGAAGAGGCTGTGGATGCGCCCCTCGCTCTGCCCGAGGGAATCGTCGAGGAAGAGCGCCGCCGCTACGGCGACACGCAGATCGCCATCGCGCGTCGCGTCAGAATGGATTCCACGTCGCTTCCGGCGTGAATTTCAAATAGCCGAGATTGAGGCCGAGGCGCGCGCCGACGCCCGCCCGGATCGGGGCGATGACGACGCCGTCCGCCGTGAGCTCGGTGAAGCCCAATCCGCCGACCAGATAGGCCGAGCCGGCGACGCCGCCGAAGCGGGTGAAGATCGCATCGACGGAAGGCAGATTATAGACGAGCATCATGGTGCGGTCGCCATTGGCGCCGGCGTCGAAGCCGAGCGACGGACCTTGCCAATAGACGCGCCGCTGGCCGGCGTTGCGCGTGTACATGACTCCTTCGCCATAGCGCAGGCCGCCGACGAAGGCGCCCGAGCCTTCCTGTCCCAGCACATAGGCGTTGGGGCGGCCCCAGCGCCGCGCCATCTGCTCGACGCCCTGCGCGAGATCGCGCGCTATCGAGCCGAAGAAGCGATGGCCGTTGCGCACCACCTCGTCGCCGGACATCGGCTCGGGTCTGGGTTCCGGCCGCTCGCCATAGGCGCGCGCGGGCGTGAGCGGCGACAGAGCGGCTGCCGCGGCGAGCGCGAGCATCTCTCTGCGAGTCGAATGAGCGGCGCGCATCACGAAAACCCCCGTTGCGGCGAATGCGAATCAGTCCGCTGAAGTTTGGATGCGATCGTGTCGCGCCTGTGGCGCCTCGGCGGCTCTTCTTCGCGAGACGAAGAATCTCCCCGCGGCCTTAACAAAGTCTTGCAGCGGCGGGATCGCCGAATGCGATGAAAGGCCCGTTGCGATAGGAGGCCTCCGCCTTGCCATAGGCGAGCGGCCTGCCGGAAGGATCGACGACGCCGCCGCCGGCAGCCCGCAGCACGGCGTCGCCTGCCGCCGTATCCCATTCCATCGTCGGGCCGAAGCGTGGATAGAGATCGGCTGCGCCCTCCGCCAGAAGGCAGAATTTGATCGAGGAGCCGACATCGCGCGTCGCGGCGACGCGATGCGTCGCGAGAAAGGCCTTCGTCTCTGCGTCGAGATGCGAGCGGCTGACCAGCGCCATCGGCCCTTCCACGGGGAGCGCGCGCACGCGCAACGGGCGCCAGGCCGCGCGCTCCGGCGCCGGCCGGCCGGGCTGAGCGTCGGCGGCGAAGGCGCGCGCGCCGGCGAACCATAATCGCCCGCGCGCCGGGGCGAAGACCGCGCCGGCGCGCGGCGTCCTCGCGACGACGAGGCCGATATTGATCGTGAACTCGCCGCTGCGCGCCAGAAACTCGCGCGTGCCGTCGAGCGGATCGACGAGCAGGAAAGTCTCGGCGCGGGCGAATTGCGCGCCCGCGGCGGCGGCCTCTTCCGCGACGATGGGAACGCCCGGCAGCAACTCGGCGAGACGCTGCGCGAGAAAAGCTTCGATTCGCTCGTCCGCCTCGCAGACCGGGCTGGCGTCCTTCTTCGCGCGCGCCTCTATCGCCGGCGCGGCGAGAACCTCCATGGCGATAGCGCCGGCGCACGTCGTCAGATCGGCGAAGGCGGCCGCGAGCGCATCGAAATCCGCGTCTTTCTCGAGCCGCACGCCGTCAAAACTCCACATCGCCGCGCCGCTCGACGAGAGCGGCCTCGCTCGTCTCTTCCGCGCGCAGATCGTCGACGCGTCCCGCAGGCGGTCCGCGTCGCGCCGCCTCCACCAGCGCTCGCAGCGCGCCCTGCGGCCCGGCGGCGACGATCTCCACCGCGCCATCGTTGCAATTGCGCACCCAGCCGGCGAGCGCGAGACGCCCGGCTTCCCGCGCCACAAAGGCGCGAAAGCCGACGCCCTGCACGCGGCCGCGCACGATGATGCGGAAAACGCGTCGCGCCTCGCTCATTGCGCGGACTCGACGGCGATATTGTCGATGAGCCGCGTCGCGCCGAGCTTGGCGGCGCCGAGCAGGCGGATCGGGCCGTCATGCCGGCGGGCGACGCGCGCCAGAGTCTCGGCGTGGCGCGCCTCGAGATAATCGATGAGGAATCCCTCGGCGGCGACTTGCTCGCGCGCCTCGCCCATCACATGGCCGATCGGCTCGCCATCGGCGATGCGCCGCGCGGCCTCGGTCAATGCGCGATGCAGCACAGGGGCGATGCGCCGCTCCTCGGCCGTAAGATAGATGTTGCGCGAGGACATTGCGAGCCCGTCCGCCTCCCGCAAAGTGGGCGCGCCGACGATCTCCGCGCGCAGGTCGAGATCGCGCGCCAGGCGCTTTATCACCAGCAATTGCTGATAATCCTTCTCGCCGAAGACGGCGACGTCGCAATCGGCCTGATTGAGCAGCTTGGCGACGACGAGCGCGACGCCGGAGAAATGCGTCGGCCGGAAATGATCCTCGAGATCGGCGACCGCCGGGCCGCCCACAGCGACCGTGGTGGAAAAGCCCGGCGGATACATTTCCTCCACCGCCGGCGCATAGCAGAGATCGGCCGCAACGCTCGCGAGCTTCTCGACATCGGCGGCGAGCGTGCGCGGATAACGGTCGAAATCCTCGCCTGCGCCGAATTGCGTCGGATTGACGAAGACCGAGACCATCACGCGATCGGCGCGCCGGCGCGCCTCCTCCACCAGAGCGAGATGGCCCTGGTGCAGCGCGCCCATGGTGGGGACGAAGCCGACGCGCTCGCCGCGCGCGCGCCATTGCGCGACACGCTCGCGCAGCTCGGCCAGCGTATGGACGGTCGGAACAAAAAAGGCGCTCATCTTCGGCTCATCCTCTGCTGCGCATTGGGCGCATGGCTCTCCAGAAAGGCGATATAGGCGCTCGGCAGGCCGAGCGCGCGCGCCGAGGCGACGATATTCTCGACATAGCCCGGCGCCGCCGGCCCCTCGCGCGTCGAAGTGCCGATATAGACGAGCGCCCGCGCCGAGCCCACCGGCGCGCGCAGCACCGGCTGCACGACCTTGCGGTAGAGCCGGCGGCCGATCTCCTCGTAACGGTCGAGCGCCGGCACATCCGCCACGGCGAGGTCATAGAGCAGGCCATGGACCTGCGCCCGCGCATCGGGCGCGACAGTGGCGTAGCCCGTCTCCAGAATGGTGAAACGGTAGCGCGCCAGCCGGCCGAGGCCGAGCGGCCGCGAATGGGGACAGCGGACGGCCATTGCGGCGACGTCCATATTGGCGCCATAGGCGAAATAGAGAGGCATGTGGTCTTTCCGAGCGGCGGCGGACCTTAGCGCATAGCGCCGCCGCGAGCGAGGCGCCACGGACGCCCCTCACGGAAAGAAAAAGAGCCCGGCCTGCGCCGGGCTCCCAACCGAGAGCGGCCCCTGGGAATTAACCACCCTCATCGACTATTCTCAGCGTTGGATGCAGTTTTAGAAATGCGTCGAATCGACGCGAGGGCGAGAAGGGAGGACGGAAATGGAGGAGTTCGAAGGCGGCTTTCTGCGCAGCACGGCGATCGGCCTCGTCCTGGCTCTGGCGGCGGCGATCGTCTATGTCTGGTTCCGCTAGGCGCGCGCGGCCGGTTGACGCGCGGTCATAGAGAAGCGATAGGCTTCGCCGCGAGCCCGGTCCGGCTCCGGGTTCGGAAGGGTGGCCGAGTGGTTTAAGGCAGCGGTCTTGAAAACCGCCGTGGGGGAAACTTCACCGTGGGTTCGAATCCCACCCCTTCCGCCAGTTCGATGCTTGCGGTGTTGCGCGGCGCTCTACGATGCGGCCTTTGATTGAAGCTGAAAGCGCGCCTTAGCGAATTGCTCCCGAAGTCACGTCATCAATATTTGCCGTAACATAGAAACGTTATCATGAAGCACTTCTTCGCGCCGAAGTCAGGCCAGATTCTCTATCACTATACAACGGCTGAAGCGGCAGAGGCTATTATTCGGCACAGAACGCTCCGCCTATCAGAATTCTCGATGATGAATGACAAGTCGGAATATGTTTATGCAAGATCGAAATTCGTAGAAGCCTACCAGAACCGCGAAGTTTTCGTCGAGGAAGTGCCGCGTTATATGGCAAATATCAAACTCAACACTCACGAGTCCGCGACTGTCATGATGGTTGGCTGCCTCACGGAGGATCGGGATGATGTTGGGCTTTGGGAACGTTATGCGGATCGAGGCAGCGGGTGCGTCTTAGGCTTCGACGCGCTTTGGCTTGCAGAGCGTGCAGGTGTTGCGATCAGGCGAGTTTCCTACGATCCCGAGTATCTTCGGGAGTTTGTCAATGCAGGTCTCGCGATGCTGCAATCGCACTATGAGGAGAACATGGACGATCGCGAGGAACTCGCGCAGCTCGCGGCGATGTTCGTGATGGACCTCTATGCCTTCAAGGATCCGCGTTTTCATTCCGAAAGGGAGGTGCGTGTGTCCCGGTTGACGCTAACCGAGAAAGCGGCGTCGTATGGCTTGCGTGATCCCGGCGGGCACCGTGGCGATGGGACAGAGATTCCGGCGTTGCCGATCCAACTTCGGCAAGGTCAATATGGGCCTACACGCTTCATTGATCTACCGCTATGGGACGATGGGCTACGATCTGCCATCCGGTCGGTGGGGTTTGGGCCAATCGCTGACCCAGACAAGGTGGCTTTGGTGAAGGGCACGGTGGAAGAAAATACTGATATCACGTTCTGGACATCTGATGTGCCTCTACGCTGATCGTAGCGTCAGCGCGACTCGACATTACGCGAAGTTGCCGTGCGCATTTACAGTGCTATAGCGTGGACATAGTGCTCATCATCGTTGGGCATGGCCCGCCAAAATTTATTTTAAATCTATATGTTATGACGACGCTGCCGAGGGGCCCCAAAAACGGCCTCCCCGGCTCTGCGGCCCATCCACTTGCTTTTGCTGTCGTTCGCTACCATTTTTTGGTATCAAGGCGATATGAACGCAAAGCATCGGCGCACGTTGGAGGCGATCTTCGCCCGACCCGTTCCTTCGGACCTGCGATGGACGGATATCGAAAGCCTCCTCGTCGCGCTCGGGGCGGAGCGTTCGGAGGGACGCGGCTCTCGCGTTCGGTTCCTGCTCGGCGGAGCGGAGGCGGTCTTCCATCGCCCGCACCCGCAACCGGAGACCGACAAGGGCGCCGTCACGGCGGTTCGCCGTTTCCTCGAAAGCGCGGGAGCAAAGCCATGATCCTGAAGCATGACGGCTATATCGCCGAGGTGAGCTATGAAGACGGCGACGCGCTCATGAATGGCGTCGTGGTCAATGCGCGCGCCACGCTTCACTTCGCCGGCCGCGACATAGACGAGCTGCGCAGCGCTTTCGCCGAGACGATCGCCGACTATCGCGACTGGTGCAAAGCGCGCGACGTCGAGCCGGAGAAGCCCTATTCCGGCACATTGTCGCTGCGCATTCCGCCGGAGCTTCACAAGCGCATCGCCGAGCAGGCGGCGAAGGCCGGCGAGAGCATCAATCAATTCATCGCCGAACGGCTCGCGGAAGTGGCGTGAACAGTCGCCCGCGCGGACGGCTATCGCCTTCCCCCACGCCGAAACGCCTGTGGCGGCTGCCCGTAAACGCGCAAAAACGCCCGTCGCATTCGTTCTGGATCGTGAAAGCCGCTGTCGCGCGCGATTTGCTCGATCGCGCCGGCGCCGCTCTCCAGCGCGCTCTTCGCTCGGTCGAGCCGCAGGCGCTCGATCGCCTTGGCGGGCGTCGCGCCGGTGGCGCGGGAGAAAGCGCGCGCGAAATTGCGTGGGCTCATCGCGGCCTGCTCGGCCAGCTCCTCCACGGTGAGGCGTTGTCGCAGACGCTCGCTCGCCCAGCGGAGCAGCGTCGCGAATTTGTCTTGCCGACTCTCCAATTCCAGCAGCGCGGAAAATTGCGATTGCCCGCCCGGGCGTCGGTGATAGACGACGAGCTGCCGCGCCACGGCGCGCGCGACATCCTCGCCGAGATCGTCGCCGATCATCGCCAGCGCGAGATCGATCCCCGCGGTGATTCCGGCGGAGCTCCAGATCGGCCCGTCGCGCACGAAGATCAAATCCGGCTCCAGCCGAACCTTTGGAAAGCGTCGCTGAAAATCGCCGCTGCGGCTCCAATGCGTCGTCGCTCTGCGGCCGTCGAGAAGCCCGGCCGCCGCCAGCACATAGGCGCCCGAGCACACGCTCGCCACACGTCGCGCGCGCGTCGCTGCGCGGGCGACGAAAGCGAGAGTCGCTCTGTCCGTGGCGGCGCCGCGCGTGCCGAGGCCTCCGGCGATCAGCAGCGTGTCGCAACGTCGCGCCGCGGCGAAGCCCCCGGCCGCTATGGCGACGCCGGAAGAGGAGCGCACGAGGCCCGGAGCGGTGGCGACGGTCCGTAGCGCATAGGCGCCGGGGACGATGCGCGCGGCGATCTCGAAAGCGGCGATCGGACCCGCCGCATCGAGAATCTGAAAGTCGTCGAAGATCAGCAGAGCGATGATCCGCGCGCTCATGGCTCTGTCTGAAAAAGTGGGAAAACCGTCATTTCAGACAGAGCCTAGCGGCGCTACTCTGCCTTCGTCAACAAGGGGGAGGCTCGCAATGTCGGACCAAAGCTTTCGCATCGTCTTCGCGATTTTTCCGCGGCTCACCCAGCTCGATTTCACCGGACCTTTCGAGGTGCTGTCGCGACTGCCCGGCGCCGAGGTCGTCGTCGCCTCGCGCGAGGGCGGCGCCGTCGCTTCGGACACGGGACTCGAATTCGGCTCGACGCGCGCGCTCGCCGGCGTGGAGCGCTGCGATCTCCTCTGCGTTCCCGGTGGTCCCGGCGTCGAGGCGGCGTCGGTCGATCGCGAATTACTGGAGCAGATCGCGCGGCTCGCGGAAGGCGCGCGCTATGTGACCTCGGTCTGCAACGGCTCGCTGCTGCTCGGCGCCGCAGGCCTGCTGCGCGGCAAGCGCGCCGCCTGCCATTGGGCCTGGCGCGATCTTCTGCCATTGTTCGGCGCCGTTCCAGACGCCGCGCGCGTCGTGCGCGACGGCCGCGTCGTCACCGGCGGCGGCGTGACGGCGGGCATTGATTTCGCTTTGACGCTCGCAGCCGATATCGCCGGCGAGCAGGTCGCGCGCGCGATCCAATTGTCGATCGAATATGCGCCGGCGCCGCCCTTCGACAGCGGGCGCCCGGAGACGGCGGGCGAAGCGCTGGTCGAATGGGTGACGCCGCGTTTCGCCGAGCGAAAGGCGCGCTTTTCGGCCTTGCATGGCTGAGCGCGGCGCGGCTTTTCCATTGCGGCTTTCTGTGATCTATCGAGCGCTTCTGTCGCCGCAATGGATGCGCCTATGACCGCCGCCGCCACGCCTGCGCATGTCGTCATCGACGGCTTTCTCGGCGCGGCGCGCGCAGGCGAGCTGATGCAATTCGCGCTGGCCCATGAGAGCGAATTTTCGCAATCGCGTTTCTACACGGCCGAGCGCGAGGCGCGCGTCGGTACGTCGGTGCGCGATTCTTCGCATCTTCTCGAGCTCGGCCCGCTGCGCGCGGCTTTCGCCGCGTCTGTCGATGTGGTCCTCGCGCGTCTGACGCACGAGCTGAATGTTTGTCTGCTCTCGGAAACGAAAAAAGAGATCGAGATGGTGCGCTATGGCGACGGCGGCTTCTTCAAGCGCCATGCCGATGCGCCGCCGCGGCCGGACGGACACGACAGCGTGCGGGTTCTCACGCTCGTCTATTATTTTCACGCGCTGCCCAAGCGTTTCGACGGCGGGGCGCTGCGGCTCTTTTCGCCGGACGGCTTTGCGGACATAGCGCCGGCCTATGATCGTCTCGTCGCTTTTCCCTCCGCCGCGTTTCACGAGGTGCGTCCGACACGCTGCGCGAGCGCCTTTGCCGATGGGAGATTTTCGATAAATTGCTGGGTGAGGCGGCGGCGCGAAGGGCAATCCCCCTCGCCATCATGCTGAGGGGCGCGCGCCGACCATCTCGAGCACGAGGGCGAGTTCCAGAAGGCGGCGCTGAATTCGACGCGGGTACCTCAGCAGGAGGGAACCGAAACGGAATTCTCTTCGAGTTCTGGCTTCGCTCTCTTTCTCGGCGCACGATTCCGTGCTAGTTTTTCTCGTATGAGCAATCTTCAATCCGAAGTGTTCGAAGCTTTTCGGGCCATCGACATTCCCGAGGACAAGGCTTTGAAAGCCGCGACCGCGCTGAGCAAGCGAGACGATGACGTTTCGACTTTGAAGGGCGAACTGCTCGTCATCAAATGGATGATGGGGTTCGTGCTCGCGTTTCAGGTGGCGATAGCGGTGAAGCTGTTCTTGCATTGAATTTAACAAAATTGGATTGAAAAAACATTGGCCCGCAAAGGAGCCAGCGCTACCGAAATCGCAAGACACGATTTCAGCACGCTTGCAATGTCAAGAAGCGGTAAGCGCCTCTATCTGCATTGGACCATTCGGAGCGTGAAATAGGCGGACGCCTCGTTCAAAAGAAGTTCATTGTATGTTCTCATACCCCCTCGCGCTCCCCCTCGCGAATCGCTAAAATCCCCTCCATGGCCAAATCCGATGATCTTTTCGGCGGCGCCCCGCGCAAGCCGGCCGCAGCCGCTCCCGCCGCGAAAGCGCCCAAGGCGCCGGCGGAATATGACGCCGCCTCCATCGAGGTGCTCGAGGGGCTGGAGCCGGTCCGGCGGCGGCCGGGCATGTATATCGGCGGCAAGGACGAGGCCGCCATGCATCACCTCTTCGCGGAGGTGCTGGACAACGCCATGGACGAGGCCGTCGCAGGCCACGCCAGCTTCATAGAGGTCACGCTCGAGCCGGAGGGCTGGCTCACCGTCGTGGACAATGGCCGCGGTTTTCCGATCGATCGACACCCCCGGTTTCCGGACAAGACCGGGCTCGAAGTCGCTATGACCATGCTGCACGCCGGCGGCAAATTCGACTCGGGGGCCTATCAAACCTCCGGCGGCCTGCACGGCGTCGGCGTGTCCGTGGTCAACGCCCTGTCGGAGAGGGTCGAGGTCGAGGTGGCCAGAGAGCAGCAGCTCTATCGTCAGGTCTTCTCGCGCGGCCTCGTCGCCAGCAAGTTCGAAAAGCTCGGCCGCATCGCCAATCGCCGCGGCACCAAGGTGCGCTTCAAGCCGGATGCGGACATCTTCGGCCCGGCGACGCATTGGCGGCCGGCGCGGCTGTTCCGCATGTCGCGCTCCAAGGCCTATCTCTTCGGCGGCGTCGAGATTCGCTGGCGCTGCGCCAAAGAGCTGATCGAGCCGGGCTCCGACGTTCCGGCCGAGGCGGTGCTGCGTTTTCCCGGCGGGTTGCGCGACTATCTCGCGCGTGAGACCGAGGGCAAGGAGCTGGTCGCCGATCAGCCCTTCGTCGGCAAGGTGCAGCGCGAGGGCGGCCATGGCTCGCTCGAATGGGCCATCGCCTGGTTCGCCAATGAGGACGGCTTTTCGCACTCTTATTGCAACACGATTCCGACGCCCGACGGCGGCACGCATGAGGCGGGCTTTCGCCTCGCTCTGCTGCGCGGCTTGAAGGATCACGCCGAGCGCATCGGCCAGGCCAAGCGCGCCGCCAATGTGACGGCCGAGGACCTCATGGGCCAATCGGCGGCGATGATCTCCGTCTTCATTCGCGAGCCGGAGTTTCAGGGGCAGAACAAGACGCGGCTGATGAATGTCGAGGCCTCACGCCTCGTCGAAGGCGCGGTGCGCGACGCTTTCGACCATTGGCTCGCCGGCGCGCCGTCGCAGGCGGGCAAGCTGCTCGATTTCGCGGTGGAGCGCTCCGAGGAGCGGCTTCGCCGACGCGCCGAGAAGGAGCAGGCGCGCAAATCCCCGACGCGCAAATTGCGCCTGCCCGGCAAGCTCGCCGATTGCACCAATACGTCGTCGCAAGGCTCGGAGATTTTCATCGTCGAGGGCGATTCCGCCGGCGGCTCCGCAAAAGCGGCGCGCGACCGCGCCAGCCAGGCCGTGCTGCCTCTGCGCGGCAAGATTCTCAATGTCGCCTCGGCGGGGCGTGAGAAGCTCGCCGCCAATCAGCAGCTCGCCGATCTGGTGCAGGCGCTCGGCTGCGGAATCGGCTCGCATTATCGCGACGAGGATTTGCGCTACGACAAGATCATCGTGATGACCGACGCCGATGTCGACGGCGCGCATATCGCTTCGCTGCTCATCACTTTCTTCTTTCGGCAAATGCCCAAGCTCATCGACGGCGGTCATCTCTATCTCGCCGTGCCGCCGCTCTATAAGCTCACGCAAGGCGCCAAGACCGTCTATGCGCGCGACGACGCGCATCGCGACGAGCTGGTGAAGAAAGTGCTGACCGGCAAGGGCAAGATCGAGACGAGCCGCTTCAAAGGCCTCGGCGAGATGATGCCGGCTCAGCTCAAGGAAACGACGATGGACGCCAAGAAGCGCACTCTGCTCAAGGTCGTGATCGCCGGCGAGGAGCGCGAGGAGACCGCCGATTGCGTCGAGCGGCTGATGGGCGCCAAGCCGGAGGCGCGTTTCGCCTTCATTCAGGAGCGCGCCGCTTTCGCCACGGAATTGGATGTGTGAAGGGAACCGTGGATCGGACCACGGCGTTTCCTTTCTCGCATATCGGGCGTGAGAGATGAGTCGCGCGATTTTGAAATGATTTTCTCGCCCGCCGACGGCCGTTGGGCTATGGTTCGCGCCACTCGAAGCGGGCGGCGGGCGTCGAGGGACCGATCTTGACGGACATCGACAGCAAGAGCGAGGCGTTCGCGCCGCAGCGGGCGGATGATCGCGACGCCGCGCTGGCGCTCGAGCGAATGCGCATGGCGCTGGATGCGAGCCTCACCGGAATTTGGGATTGGGATCTCATTACCGGGGAGGTGCATCTCGACGAGCGCGTGCGCGCGCTCTGGGCTTTGCCGGAAGGCGCGCCCGGAAGCTTCGAGATTTTCCGCAATGCGATGCACAAGGACGACAAGGCGCAGACGCGCGAGGCGGCGCCCGCCGCGCTCGATCCGGGCCAGCTCGGCGATTACGAGGCGGAGTATCGCATCATCGGCCAGACCGACGGCGTCGAGCGCTGGATCGCAGTGCGCGGCCGCACTTTTTTCGAAGGCGGACGCGCCGCGCGCATCATCGGCACGGCGCGCGACATCACCGATCGCAAGCGGCGCGAGGATCATGTCCATGTGCTGCTGCGCGAGCTGGTGCATCGCTCCAAAAATCTTCTCGCCGTCGTGCAGGCCATGGCGCGGCAGACGGCGGCGGGCGCGCCTTCGCTCGCCGATTTCCAGCGCAAATTCGCCGCGCGGCTGCAGGCGCTCTCCATGGCGCATGATCTTCTCGTCTCGCAGGATTGGCATGGCGCGTCGATGCCGGAGCTGGTGCGCGCGCAATTGTCCTATTGTCTCGACGCCGGCTGCGTCGAGGAGCAGACGCGCGCCGGCGGTCCCGATCTGATGCTGAAGCCGGAGGCCGCGCAGAACATCGGCCTCGCGCTGCACGAGCTCGCCGTGAATGCGCTGACGCATGGCGCGCTGGCGCAGCCGGAGGGGCGGCTCGAGCTGCATTGGCGCGTCGACGATTCGCGTTTTGTGGTGGAATGGCGAGAGTTCGGCGGTCCGCCGGCGGCGCCGGAGCAACTGCGCGAGGGCTTCGGCCATAAGGTGATCAAGCGCCTCGTCGCGCAGGCGCTGGGCGGCGAAGCGACGATCGGCTTTCCGCCCGACGGCTTCGAATGGACGCTCGCCGTGCCGGCCGCGCAAGCGCTGGCGGAATGAGGGTTCCGCCATCGAACGGCGCTTCCTTCTCCCGCGAGCGGGAGAAGGTGGCCCGACGAAGTCGGGTCGGATGAGGGCGGCTGCGGTTTCCAGGTCGAAAGTTTAGAGGCTGTTGTGGCGGCGCGAGCCCTCATCCGACCCTCGCTGACGCGAGGGCCACCTTCTCCCCCTGCGCGGGAGAAGGGAACGCGAGCCTTTTTATGTTTGTGAGGACACTGGGCCTCAGCGCGCGAAATACGTCTCGATGATGCGCTTGTAGATCGCGGTCAGCCCGTCGACATCCTCGAGCCGCGCGTGCTCGTCCACCGCATGGATCGACTCGTTGAGGAGGCCGAACTCCAGCACCGGACAATCGCGCGTGATGAAGCGCGCGTCCGAGGTTCCGCCGCTGGTCGAAAGGCCCGGACGGCGCCCCGTCACCTCTTCGATCGCGCCGGCGACCAGCGCGCTGAAATCGCCCGGCGCGGTGAGGAAGGGCAGCGAATTGCAGGGCAAAAATTCCACCTCCACTTTCGCGCCCGCTGCGGCCGTCTCGATCACGCGGCGGATTTCCGCCTGCAGCGTCTCCAGCGTCCACACATTGTTGAAGCGAATGTTGAAGCGCGCGCGCGCCTCGCCGGGGATGACATTGGCCGCCTGATTGCCGATGTCGATCGACGTCACCTCGAGATTGGAGCGGTCGAAATGCTCCGTCCCTTCGTCGAAGACATGAGTCGATAGAGCGGTGACGATGCGCGCCACGGCGGGGGTGGGATTGTCGGCGCGATGCGGATGGGCGGAATGGCCCTGCTTGCCGCGCACGGTGAGGCGTCCGTTGAGCGAGCCGCGCCGGCCGATCTTGATCGTGTCGCCGAGCTCTTCGACGTTGGTCGGCTCGCCGACGATGCAATGGTCGAAGACCTCGCCATGCGCTTTCGCCCAATCGAGCATCTTCACCGTGCCATTGACGGCGGGGCCTTCCTCGTCGCCGGTGATGAGGAAGGAGATGGCGCCCTGGGGCGCGCCATGCTCCTTCACATAGTCGATGGCGGCGGCGGCGAAGGCGGCGATGCCGCCCTTCATATCGGAGGCGCCGCGGCCGAAAATCTTGCCGTCGGCGATCTCGCCGGAAAAGGGGTCGAAGCGCCAGCGCTCGGGGGCGCCGCTCGGCACCACATCCGTATGGCCGGCGAAGACGAGATGCGGCCGGCCCTCGCCGATCTTGGCGAAGAGATTGTCGATATCCGGCGTGCCTTCCTCTTTGAAGACCAGCCGATGCGTGGCGAAGCCCGCCTCCTTCAAGCGCTGCTCGAGCACGCCGAGCGCGCCGGCGTCGGCCGGGGTGACGGAGGGGCAGCGAAGGAGATCGCGGGTGATGGAAAGGGCGGGGGAGAGAGTCATGGACGGAAGTTAGGGAAAGGGGCGATTGGCTGCAACAGGTAACGATGCTGAGGTCGACCTGTTGATAATTTTTTATTCGAGGATATGATTTAATGGTGCTTTCGTTAAGCAGCGACAATTGCCGGATGGTGATTCGCCCGTAGGAACAAAGCTGAATAGCGGCTGAGAGGAAATTATGCCATCCGAAAATCGTGATGTAGATTCTGAGAAAGAGCTTAGCAATATATACAATACGCTGCTTGCAATTAGGCGTTCTATTGAGGAGCGTATCCGAAGGTCGAGGGGATCTGAAAAATATATTCAGAGCCTAAAGGATGCAATTCTTAAAGTTGAAGGGCATAGAATCGATATTACCTTTGCAAGGAGGCATCGCGAAAATTTGTCAATTGAAATTTTTGAATCTTTAAGGGTGGGCTTAATTCAAATTAAAGATGAATTTGAGCGCGATGGATTTTTAGATGATAGGCTTTTCAACAGAGGCCCTCAGCTTCCGTTGATTCCAGAGCTGCACGATGGTCGAGTTCGGATCATAGATGGAATTGATATTCTTATCGATCGTCTGGATAAAATAGTGACATATAGGCGTGGTGATAAAAATAATAATGAATCGCCTGGATATGCGACAACTATTGCGGCATTGCGAAATACATTGCCGGAACAGAAGCTTGCGCCTGTAAGTTTTGATATTAAAGACAGCAGGATTGTTGTTGTTCGTCACGCCGTCAATCCGAGCGGTGCCGATATCAATAATGTGAAAAATGCACGCAATGCCCTATTGGAGCAGGGTACTGGTATCATTGAGGCTTTGGAAAAATCGAACTGTGATCGTCGTATTATAGATGGCATAAAGCGGCTGCAAAATGGATTGTCGCGTTACGATAATATCATTGAATTGGGAATAATTAATATTAGTGTCGACAAGGTTTGTAAGGGTGCCGCATCGGAATTCCCAGATGCATTGCTTGGTGCGATCGATGGGCATATCGCAGGTGTCGGGATGTACGTAGCTCAATTTGAAGAGTGGCGTCGTTTTTCCGAGAATGCGTTGGATATTGAGCTGGATGCAAGCGATATCAAACATATTGGCGATGCCACCCAAGCGATTATAGAGCGAGTAACGATGCACCCGGAAATAGCGGACGAAGAAATTCCGAAAACTCTGCTTATGCTTAGCGGCTTGATAGCAAACCCAGGTCAGTCTTCCAGGAAGGCTGCGTTCGCCACACTTAGAACCGTAGAAAATCTAGTCGCTCGTGTTTACCAGCATGGATTGGATTTCCTTGAGCAGACGACAACCAAAACGGTAGACGGGCTGTCGTCAGCTGCTTCGAAGGTTGTCGTCGGAGCATTGCTCGCCGTTGCTTTGGCGGCGACTGCCTCGTTGGGAGCGGTTCCGAGCAAGGTTGCCGAGGCTGCTTGGATGAAAACCGCCGCGGAGATCGTCCAAAAGCAAATTGAGGCGCTCTCGAAGTAGGGTGCTTCCCCTGGCCCGAAACCTGCTTCCTCGCGGTCACGGAGACAAATGTCCGAAAGGGAACAGGAAATGTCCGAAGAGACCGGGGGCTATTTCATCGATTGGGACGGCAAGATGCGGCCCATCGGCCAGCCCGGCAAAGGGCTGCGCTGCGAGGTGGATCTGAAGGCCAAATATGTGATGGTCTTCAACAAATACGGCGGACTCGACCATGAGTCGACCTGGTACGCCGATGAGGCCGCCGTCGCCAAGGCGGGCCTCAAGGTCGTTCACGCCGATCTCGATTCGCCGATCAAGATTTCCTCGATCGACTGATTTCGCGAGCTTTCCGCGGGGGCGGGAAGGGGGCACGGGGCGCCTGTGGCTGCGGGCGCCCCGATTTTATTTACGCGCCTTGCGGATGCGCCAGCGGCGGATGCTCGACATGCCGGGCGTGCAGCCGGAAGGCCAGGATCAGCTCCACAATGCCGAGCGCGATCGCATAGATGCCGAGCCACCAACTCAGCACCACCGCGCCGATGACCGGCGTCAGCAGCAGAAACAGGCCGAACACGACGGCGAGCAGGCCGCCGAGCGCCAGCCACCAGCGGCCGTGATCCTCCTTCAGATCGAGCGCGGAGCCGAAGGTCAGCGCGCCGCCGACGACCTCGCCCGCGCCGAACACCGCGACGAAGATCAGCGCCGTGATGCCGGGCCAGAAGGCCGCGAAAGCGCCGGCGGCGATCTTCACCAATCCGGCGAGGAAGAGGAACAGCCAGGCCTCGCCCTGCCGCGCGGCGCGCACCGCGGCGACGATCGTGGCTATGCCGTCGACGGCTGCGAAAATCGCGAAGACCAGCACCAGCGACAGGATCGTCACGCCGGGCATGAACAGGGCGATGAGCCCGAATAGGATCGCGGCGAGGCCACGCAGGGCGATAGCCCACCAATTATGGGCGAGAATGGCGTTTTTCGCCTCGAGCCTGTTCAAATCGAACGGGCCGCCGCGAAACGGGTCGCCGGATACATTGCTCGTGCTCATGCTTGGCTCCTCGGAAATCTCGAGATGTCGCGAAGCGACGGCTCTCCGACGGGGGAGTCGCGCCCCGCCATCACATTGGTCCGTTTTGCCTTTCGTCGAGGCCTCCGCCAGGCGCCGCTCGCGCCGCGAGCGTCGATGCGGGCGATTGGCGATTTCCTTCCTGCGGAGGCTGGGCGTCGCCGTGGCGCTGGATGATTTCGGCGCCGGCTACACCAGCATCGCCTAATCTGCAGAAATACGGCTTCGATTTCGGCCGGCCGATGGCGCTGCGGGCCTTTCTCGCCGGCCTAGCAGAGCTGAGGGAGGGGTCGATCTCGGCCGCGTGACCTTTCCGGCCGGCGCGGCTTTCTCGTCGGATCAGCGTCCGCGCTGATCCCAGGAGCCGCCCATCGTCTTGACGAGGTGGATATAGTCGAAAAGATCGCTCAGCATGAAATGGCGGTTCTCGATCGTCTTCATATGGGCGACCGTGTGGGGATCGCCGTCGAGATAGCGCGAGGCGGTCGTTCGGAATTGCTCGGGCAGGCCGAGATTGAAGGAGGAGGGCTGCGCGAGCATTCGGCAAATCTGGTCGAAAAGCAGCCGAAACCTCTCATCCTCCGGGTCCATGTAGACGTCCCCGAAATCCTCCTTGTAGCGGCCGAAGAGAGAAAGATAGTCGGCGCTGTCGGGCTTTTGCTGCATTTTGCTCGTCCATCCCCATTCGAGACGCGAGCCGGCATGAAAGAACGGCGCCACCGCCGCGCAAATCCGCTATAGAGGGCGGGCCGGGCGGCGCGTCCCCCGACTCCAATCCGTTCCCCCGAGGCGACTCCGATCGTGACCTTTGGCGCAGCTCCCTCCCTCACTTCGGCTTTCACGCCCTTCGACGCCGGCGCGGAGGTCGTCGCCGCTTCCTTTCTCGGCGCGGCGCCCGTGCTGGCGCTCGGCGACGGACGGCTCGCCATTGCGGGCGGCGCCGAGCTCCGCCACAGCGTGGCGCATCCCGACGGCGCGATATTGGTCGCGGCGAGCGACGGCCAGCGGCTGATCACCGGCGGCGATGACGGGCTCGTCGTCGCGTCGGGCGTCGCCGGCGGCCGCGAGATCATCGCCGATGAGAAGGGCAAATGGATCGACGCCGTCGCCGCCCGCGGCGATGGGACGCTCGCCTGGACTGTCGGCCGCGAACTGCGGGCGCGCGCGCCCAAGGGCGAGGTCAAGACGCTGCCGCTGCCGTCGAGCTCGCGCGGCATCGCCTTCTTTCCGAAGGGCTATCGGCTCGCCATCGCACATTACAACGGCGTCTCGCTGTGGTTTCCCAACGCCGGCGCGCCGGAGGTTCTGGAGTGGAAGGGCTCGCATATCGACGCGACGGTCTCGCCGGACGGCAAATTCGTGCTCACCACCATGCAGGAGAACATGCTGCACGGCTGGCGCGTCTCCGACGGCAAGAATATGCGCATGGCCGGCTATCCGGCGAAGACGCGTTCGCTCTCCTGGTCGCACGACGGCAAATGGCTGGCGACCTCGGGCGCCGACGCCTGCGTCGTCTGGCCCTTCCAATCCAAGGATGGGCCGATGGGCGAGCCGCCGCGCGAATGCGGCGTGCGGCCGGAGGTGAAGGCGACGCGCGTCGCTTTTCATCCGACCGCGCTCGCCGTGGCGGTCGGCTATGAGGATGGAATGGTGATGCTGTGCCGCCTCACCGACGCCGCCGAATTGCTCGTGCGCGCCCCGGACCAGGGCGCGCCGGCGCGCATTTCGGCGCTCTGCTGGGACGCCAAGGGAACGCGGCTGCTCGTCGGCGCCGAGAATGGCGCGGCGGGCGTGCTGACGCTGCCGACAAAATAGGATTCGGAGCGGGAGGCGCTCATGGCCGCCCATATTCCCAAGCTTTTGTCGATCGCCGGCTCAGATCCGAGCGGCGGCGCCGGCGTGCAGGGCGATCTCAAGACGTTCTCGGCGCTGCGCTGCTACGGAATGGCCGCGATCACGGCGCTCACCGCGCAGAATACGAAAGGAGTGAGCCTCGTTCATCCGGTTCCGCCCGCGGTCGTCGCCGCGCAGATCGACGCGATCTTCGCCGATATAGAGGTGGATGCGGTCAAGATCGGCATGTTGGCCGAGCCTGCGATCGCTCGGGCGGCGGCGGATTCCCTTTCCCGCGCCCGGGCGCGGCGCATCGTCTTCGATCCCGTGCTGGTCGCCACCAGCGGGGATTCCCTTTCTTCCGCCGGCTCGATCGAGACGGCGATCGCGCGGCTCTTTCCGCTCGCGGCGCTCGTGACCCCCAATCTTCCCGAGGCGGCCGCCCTTCTGGGCGCGCCCGCGGCGTCCGCTCCGGGAGAAATGGTCGAGCAGGGTCGCGCGCTTCTCGCCCGCGGGGCGCGCGCCGTGCTGATGAAGGGCGGCCATCTTCCGGGCGAGCCGCTCGACATTCTCGTCGAGGGCGAGAGCGTGCAGGAATTCCACGGCGCGCGCGCGCCGACGCGAAATCTGCACGGCACGGGCTGCGCGCTCTCCGCCGCCATAGCCGCGCATTTGGCGCAGGGCGCTGAACTTGTCCCGGCGATCCGCGCCGCCAAGGATTTTTTGGCGCGGGCGCTCGGCGCCGCCGATACGCTCGCGCTCGGCGGCGGGCGCGGGCCTCCGCATGTGCTGCACGACCTCTGGAAGCGGTGACGTCAGCGCAGGATTTGCGCCGAACGGCCGCCCCTGCCGCGTAGCGAGGCGATGCTGGTGCGATCGAGGATCAGCGCCATGGCGTCGCGCACGTCGAGCATCAGATCGCGGATCGCGCAGGCGTCCTCGTCCGGGCAGTCGTTGCAGCGCTGATAGGCGGTGCGGCTGGCGCAGGCGATGGGCGCGAGCGGCCCGTCGAGAATGCGGATGATCTGGCCGACGGTGATCTTGTCGGCGGGACGGGCGAGGTGATAGCCGCCGCCCTTGCCCTTCTTGCTGTTGAGAATGCCGGCGTTGCGCAATTCCAGCAGGATCGCGTCGAGGAATTTGCGGGGAATATTGTTCTGCGCCGCCATATCGCCGGCGAGGCACTGCCCTTCGGCGCCGGCGAGATGGATCAACGCCTTGAGCCCGTATTTCGCTTTGTTGGACAGCATCGGTTCGCAATCTCTCCCATGCGCGCCGCATGGAGCGCGAGCCTCGCCTCGGTCAACTCGGCAAACTCCATCGGCTGTCTTGCCTTCGCCGCGCCGAGCGGGACGAGGGTGCGGCGGACGGCGCGACGCGAGCCCGCCGAGGCCCCGAGCCGACGATGCGAATAGAATAGATATATCGACAATCGCGCAAGAAGGAAAACGCCGAGGTGCGATCCCGCGCGCGGCGGAGAGAAATCGCCCATCCGGCGAGCCGGGCATAAATTCAGTAGAATACTATGATGATGGCGCGTCTGCGGGCGCATCCGCGCCGGCGTGGGCGTGGCGCATGAAGCCGGCGGCGGCGTCCCGTTGTGCGGCGCACAGTCCCGCTGGACGGATCGACATTTCGTCGTTAGGACGTGCGGCTATCCCGGAGAATCTTCATGGCGCGCACGCGCATCTGTCTCGCCAGGCACGGCGAAACCAATTGGAATCTCGAGAGGCGCGTTCAAGGGCAGCTGAACATCCCCTTGAATGTCCGCGGAATGGCGCAGGCGGAGGCGCTGGCGCGCGAGCTCGGCTCGACGCATTTCGACCGCATCTACAGCAGCGATCTCAAGCGCGCCTTGCAGACCGTCACGCCGCTGGCGCGCCGGCTCGGCCTGCCCATAGAGACGAGCGTCGCGCTACGCGAGAAGGACGACGGCGATTGGCACGGCATGACCTTCGACGATGTCGACCGCGCCTTTCCGAGCGAGCACGCCAAGCACCGCCAGCGACAGGCGGATTTTCTCATTCCGGGCGGCGAGACGCTCTCCGCTTTCGCCGCGCGCGTCGGCGATGAGCTGAGCGCCATAGCGGCGCGGCATCCGGGCGAGACGGTGCTCGTCGTCGCCCATGCCGGCGTGCTGGACATTGGCTATCGCCTCGCGACCGGTCTCGGTCTCTCCGAGAAGCGCGATCCGCCGGTGCTGCACGCCGCGCCCAATTGGTTCCTCTATGAGGACGGACGCTGGACGCTCGAGCGCTGGGCGGAGGAGGGCGCGCGCGAGCGCGTCGTCATGCCCTATGACGGGCGCAAGCTGGAGCGCCGTCCGGCCGCGCGGCTGCTGCCTTTGGACGAGCAGAATCGCGTTCTTCTGTTCCGCTATTCGACACGCCTGTCGCCGGTGTTCGTGGCGCAGGGACATTCGCATTTCTGGGGCTCGATCGGCGGCGCGCTGGAGCCCGGCGAGACCTTCGACGCCGCCGCCCGCCGCGAGCTCGCGGAGGAGACCGGGCTCACTGGCGTCGAGATCGGCGACATCGTCTTCTCGCGCGAATTTCCGATGCAGCTCGGCGAGGATTGGTTCCAGGCCGACGAGCGCTTCTACGCCATTCGCACGGGCGAGTTCACGCCCGACACCAGCGGCTTCACGGAGATAGAGCGCAGCGACGTGCTCGGCTGGAAATGGTGGAGCGCCGAGGAGATCGCCGCGGCGCAGGAGCTGGTGTTCCCCGAGGCGCTCGACTGGCTGCTGGGCAAGCTGCGGCGCTGATCCTCGCCGAAAGGCGCGCGGGTCCGATGGGCTTTGGACCGCGAGCCTTCAGCCTCGCATTCTGTCGGCGAATTGCGTCAGTCGAAATCCGCGGCGATGAATTCCGGCAGCGCCTCCGCGCGTAGGGAAAAATTCGCGAGCGCCGGATAATCGGCGGGGTCGAGGCGATCGGCGAGCGCGAAGCGCGAGAAGCGCCAGGCGACGGCCGTCGTTATATCCGGCTGCAGCGGGCGCGCGCCGAAGAGAAAGCTCTCCTTGGCCTCGGCGGCCTCTTTTTCCAGCAGGTGGTAGGCGGCCCGCAGCTGGCCGTCGACGCGCGCGATCCAGGCGTCGTGCCGCTTCTCCGGCGGGCGGAGCGATTCATAGACGAGCTGCACGGTCTTCTCATTCGCCGCCAGCGCCAGCCCGATGATTCGTTGCGCGCGCGAGAAATGCTCCGGCCGCTCCGGCGTGAGCCTCCGCTCGGCGGGGACGAGGCGCTCCAGATAATCGAGGATCAGAGTCGAATCGAGCAGAGCGACGCCCTCGTCGGTGACGAAGGTCGGCGCTTTGACGACCGGGTTGATCTGCGAAAAAGCATCGAAATCGCGAAACACCGACACGGGCTCATGGATGAAAGGCAGACCATAGGCTCGCAGCGATACGGCGACGCGTCTGACATAGGGCGAATCCAGCATTCCGATGAGACGCATGTTCAAATCCTTCTCGCTCGCCCCGGCCCGAGACGCGATCATCGCGACAAATGCGTTAATTCGACGGCCGTATGGATTTTCGCCCATAGGGTGAAAATCAGCAACCTCTGCAATGCGTGCGGCGCGCCGCTCGTTTATTCGTGAAATCCATGAAGCAGACCACACGCAATGATTATGCGCGGCGCATCGCGCGCGTCACCGAGGCGATTTTTCGCGATCCCGCGCGAGCGCGCTCGCTGGAGGATTGGGCGGCGCTCGCCAATTTTTCGCCCTTTCATTTTCATCGCATCTATCGCGCCATGCAGGGCGAAAGCCTCGCCGACACGATTCGCCGCGCCCGTCTCACCCTCGCCGCGCGCGCGCTGGCGATGAGCGCGCGCAGCGTCACCGATATCGCATTGGAGGCGGGCTATGAGAATGCGCAGAGCTTCGCGCGCGCCTTTCGCGGCTTCGTCGCCGTGAGCCCTACGCAATTTCGCGCGACGCATCGCGCCGCCGCCGATTTCACTTTGCCTTCCCCCGTCGTCGTCACGAGAAAGGACGCAGCCATGAATGTCGAAATCGTCGAGCAGGCGCCGATCCGCGCGCATCTTCTCGAGCACAAGGGGCCGGTGGCGTCGATACCGGAGACATGGGCGAGCCTGTGGCGTTGGCATATGCAGGCGGGCCTCGCCGGGCGGGCGCTCTATCCCATCGGCGTCTGCTATGGCGACCCGGAGGAAGATTGCGGCTTTCGCTATTGCGCCGGCCTGGTCTTTCCAGACGGCGTTGCAGCCTCGGGCGAGGTGACGATCGCCGATATCGTCGGCGGGCGCTACGCCTTCTACCGCCACATCGGCCCTTATAGCGGCATCGCCGCCGCCTTTCAGAGGCTCTATGGCGAATGGCTGCCGACGAGCGGTCATGAGCCGGACGATCGCCCGGCGCTGGAGATCTATCGCAACACGCCCTATGACGCGCCGCCCGAGGGGCTGATCACCGATCTGCTCGTTCCGGTGAGATGACGATTGGTCTCGTCTCGCACCACCGATCGACGACGAGCCAGCAGATCGTGGCCGCAGCCAGGGAGGGGATCGCAAATTCGATCCACATTGCCGCGGCTCCTATGATCCCCATCCTTCCGACGTCCAGGGTCGCGCAATAGGCCGCTACGACGCAGAGGTCCGCGACCAAAGTGCTGAGCCAAGCATCGGCCAAGTGGCGGTGGCCGCGAGAAAGGGCCAGAACGGCGAAGATCACCCCCGTGAGAAGCGCGAAGGGGAAGCCGAAGGTGAGCCCGAAGACGGGAACCATCAGGGGAGTCCGGCGCGCGATCTCGGGGGCCGCCAGGAAGAAAAGCAGCCAGATCGGCGCCGTTCCGGCGAGCGGGCCGAGCAGCGCGAAGGTGGCGACGATCTTCGAGAAATTTTTCCAATACATGGCGATGAATCGACGGCTTCGACGCTGGCGCGCTGCGCGGCAGCGTCGCAAATCGCGTTTGGAAAGGCTAGCGCGAAATGCGAAAGCGCAGAATACGGCTCTCGCCGACGTCGAAAAACTGAATGCGCTTGCCGCCGGCGCGCTCCGCCGTCGTGGGCCAGAAGGCGCAGGCGGCGGCGTTGTCGCGGTGGAAGGACAGCTCCCACCAGCCGACGCGTGTATGAAACGCCTGCATCGCCGCCTCGCCGCCGCAGCCGGCGCGGCGCAGATTCGGCAGCACGTAGAATTCCGCTATGGAAGCTTCGACCGGATAGCCGGAGATGGAGATGGCGTTGACGAGGGTGAAGCCGGCGGCGGCGCCATCGGCCTCGATCACATAAGGAGAGCGGCGCGGCTCACGCCAATAGGAATCGAGGAAAGGATAATTGTCGGGCTCGTCATAGCCCCAAGGGCCGAGCTCGACGAGGTAGCGCCGCAGCAGAGCGGCGATCTCTCGTTTTTCCTCGAGCGGCGCGAGCCGCAGTCGCACGTCCATGATGCGCTTTCCTCTTGCGCCTCACGGCGCGGGATTGCTGTGCAGCCGATGAAACTCGTCGATGCGTGCTTCGATCTGTTGCGTTACGACCTCTCGTCTCAGGCGTTCTGCGCCGGCGCATCGCCGACGATGCGGCCGAGGCCGTTCGGAATGCGTGGGCTGGGCAGAACATAGCGGTTGCGGTCGCGCACCATTGTGGCGACGCCTGCGAAATCGAGCTTGCCGGAGCCGAGCAGCGGCAATTTGTCGACGATCATGAATTCCGCCGGAACCATCAGCTCCGACGCGCCTTTCGATTTGGCGAAGGCGAGGAATTCGGGACGTGTGGCGTCCTTCTGTTGCGTCACCAGCACGATGCGCTCGCCCTTGCGCGGATCGAGCTCGCGCGCCGCCGCCGACAGCGAATTGGGCCACAGCTCCGCGGCGAGCGTCTCCACAGCGGCGAGCGAGATCATCTCGCCGCCGATCTTGGCGAAGCGCTTGGCGCGGCCCTGAATTTTTATATAGCCCTGCGCATCCACGGTGACGATGTCGCCCGTGTCGTGCCAGCCTTGCGCCGGCGGCACGAGCACGCCAGGATTATCCGCCAGAAGATAGCCGAGCATCACATTGGGGCCGCGCACGAAGAGCCGGCCGCCCTCGGCGACGCCGGGAACAGTCTCGAGGCGCAGCTCCATGCCGGGCAGCAGACGGCCGACGCTGCCGAAGCGGTTGAACATGGGCGTGTTGAGCGCCAGCGCCGGCGCCGTTTCGGTGACGCCATAGCCCTCGAGAATGCGAATGCCGAATTTCTCGAGATAGACCTCGCGCGTTCCCTGCTTCACCGGCTCGGCGCCGGCGATGACATAGCGCAGCGAGCGGAAGTCGTAAGAATGCGCGACGCGCGCATAGCCGTTGAGGAATGTGTCGGTGCCGAGCAGCACTGTGGCGTTGGAATTGTAGACCAGCTCCGGCACGATTTTATAGTGCAGCGGCGAAGGGTAGAAATAGACCGGCACGCCGGAGACGATCGGCAGGATGAAGCCGACATTGAGGCCGAAGCAATGGAACACCGGCAGCACGCTGAACAATTTGTCGGTGCGGCCGAAGTCTATGCGCGCAGCCGCTTGGGCGGCGTTGGCGAGCAGGTTTTTGTGCGAGAGCACGACGCCCTTGGGCGCGCCTTCCGAGCCGGAGGTGAAGAGAATGGCCGCCGGATCGTCGGGGCTGCGCTTCTCCAGCGGGCGCTTGTGGCGCAGCAGGGCGAAGAGCTTGTCGGCGCGCGTGATCTCGCCGCGCAGATCCTCGAGATAGACGATGCGGAACTCCTTATCGAGCGCGGCGATCAGCGCGTCGAGCTTGCCCTTTTCCACAAAGGCGCGCGAGGTCAGCAGCGTCGTCGCCTGCGCGGATTTGAGTCCCGAGGCGATGTTCGCCGCGCCGGCGGTGAAATTCACCATGGCCGCGACGCGCCCGGCGCCGACGACGGCGAAGACAGTGACGCCGGCGGCGTTGGAATTGGGCAGCATGACGCCGAGCGCCTCGCCCGTCTGCGAGATGCGCTGCAGCTTGCGGCCGAGCGCATGGGCGCCGATCATGATGCGCTTATAGGTGAGCGCGCCGGTGATCGGGTCCTCTATCGCGACGCGGCCGGCGCCATGCTCGCGCGCCGCGTCGACGAGCGCCTGATGCAGCGTGCGGTCGATGGGGCTGGTGCGGAAGACGAGATCGGACATGATCTCATAGAGCGCCGCGCCGGAGGCGATGCGCCGCGCCTTGCCGCGCAATGCGGGATCGACCTCGAGCCGCGTCGGCTCCAGCACGGTGAGCGTGAATTTGGGGAAGAAGCGGCGGCGCGCCTGCTCGCGGGTCAAACGCGAGAACATGGTCGCTTCCGGTCCTTCTATGCGCACCGGCACGATCCAGGCGCCGGATTTTTCCGCGATGAGTCCGGCGCCGTCATAGACCTTCATCAGGCTGCCGGTGACGGTGAGGCGTCCCTCGGGGAAGATGACCAGCGGATCGCCGTTCTTCACCGCATTGACCAGAGTTCGCGTGCCGAGCGGACGCGTCGGATCGAGCGGAATGGCGCGCACATAACGCAGGAACGGCCGCACCCACCATTTCGTCGCGATCGTCGAGTCGATGGCGAAGACCGGATCGACCGGCAGCACGCAGAGGATCGTCGCCGCGTCGAGGAAGCTCACATGATTGAGCGCGATGATCGGATTTTTGCCCGCCCTGGCGAAATTGCCGAAGCCTTTCACCTCGAGCCGATAGAAGGCGCGGAAGATAATCGACAGGGCGTCACGAAAAGGGGAGACGACGACCGCTTTGTAGATCCATATCGCGGCCAGCGCCATGAGGACGCCCATGCCGAGGAAGAGATCCGGCACGGAGACGCCCTTGCTCTGCAGCAGCGCGACGGCGAAAGCGCCGCCGGCCATGAAGGCGGCGTTGAGCACATTCACCGCGGCGATGATGCGCGAGCGCTCGTGAGGCGGCGCATAGGCCTGTAGCGCGGCGAAGCTCGGCACGATCATCAGCCCGCCGGCGATGGCGAGACAAGCGAGATCGATGGTCACGCGCCAGGCGCCGGAGAGCTCGAAGAATTCGGCGATCTCGAGCGGCGTCGTCGCCTCCCGCGGCGCGAGCGTCGCGAGAGTCCAGCCGAGATCGAGCGAAGCGCCGGCGATGATCGCCGCGCCGATCGCCGCCGGCAGCAGCACGATGCGTCCCGCCAGCAGGAAGGAGGCGAGGCCGGAGCCCACCGCGATGGCGATGGCGAAGACGGCGAGGAACAGGGTGACGACCAGCTCCGAGCCATGCATCACATGCGTGACCAGCGGCGCCAGCAGCGACATTGCGATGACGCCGACGAGCCAGAACAGGCTCGTCACCACGCCGACGCGCCACAGCCGCGTGTCCTTCCACAATTCACGCAGCAGCACGGCGGTGGAGCGCAGAATATTGGGGTCGATGCGAAGATCGGGCGCGGCGCGCTCAGTCGAGGGAATGAGCCGCGCGGCGCCCCAGGCCGCGGCGGCTGCGGCCATCACGCCGATGGTGGTGATGAGCGGCTCGCCGCCGCCATGCATGGCGAGGCCGCCGGCGATGGTGCCGGTGAGAATGGCGAGGAAGGTCGCGCCTTCCACCAGAGCATTGCCGGCCGGCAGTTCCTCCTGGCGCAGATGATCGGGAAGAATGCCGTATTTCACCGGGCCGAACAGCGCGCCGAGCACGCCGAAGGAAAACAGCGCGGCGAAGAGCACGGGAACGGAAGAGAGCGCGAAGCCGGCGACGGCGATCAGCGCCGCGCCCATCTCCACGAATTTGAGGCGCCGCGCGACCAGCGCCTTGTCGTATTTGTCGGCGATCTGTCCGCCGAGCGCGGAGAGAACGAAATAGGGCGCGATGAAAATGGCGCCGGCCAGCGTGACGAGCGATTCGCCCTCATGTCCGCCGATTTTGAACAGAATGAGCAGAACGAGCGCATTCTTGAGGAAGTTGTCGTTGAAGGCGGCGAAGAACTGGCACCAGAACAAAGGCGCGAAACGTTTGGTGAGGAGCAGATGATCGGACATGGGCAAATTCCGTCGGCGCGCGGCGAGAACGCTCTGTTTCGCCGATTCTGTTTAAGGATGGGTTGGTCGGCAGGCGTTGCGCGCCCGCACATACTACGCTGCGGGCGCGGCCCGCGGCGATGAGATTCTGGGGCTCGGACGACCCCTCCCGCCCCCTCTCCCGCAGAGCGGGGTCGGGGGCGGGGCGCGAGCGCGCTCGCTGTCATCGAAAAGGCGGCTTGAACATTCGCGGCCTCCTGTTATGAACATCGTTCAGGCGCGACCATAGCACGATCTGAACAGCGCTCAAGAGAAAAATGAACGACGTTCAAAAAACCGGATCCGACTCTGCGGAGCGCCCCGGCGCCAAGACCTCCGCGCGCCGCGCCGATCTGCGCGCGCGGCTGGTGGCGGCGGGCCGCGCGGCCATAGCCGAGGGTGGGTTGCAGAATTTGAAGGCGCGCGATCTCGCCGCCGCCGCGGGCTGCGCCGTGGGCGCGATCTACAATGTGTTCGACGATCTCGACGATCTGATCCTGCGCATCGGCGCGGATACGCTCGCGCGTCTGGAGCAAGGCCTCGCCGCGCCGCCCGGCCCGGCGCCCGAGCCGGCGGAAGAGCTGCTGCGCCTTGCGTGCGGCTATCTCTCCTTCGCCCGCGCCAATAAGGCGCTGTGGCGGGCGTTGTTCGAGCACCGGCTCGCCGGCGGCCGCGCCGCGCCGGCTTGGTATCTCGAGGATCAGAGCCGGCTCTTCGCCCTGGTCGAGGCGCCGCTGGCGCGTCTGCTGCCGGACGAGCCGGCGTCCTCGCGCGCTCTGCTCGCCCGCACTTTGTTTTCCGCCGTGCATGGGGTCGTCTCGCTCGGCCTCGAGGAGAAGCTCGCGCCTATGCCGGAGGCGATATTGGAGGCCGAACTCGAGCGGCTGGTGCGCGCTTTTGCGGCCGGACTGACCTTGCCGCCGCCGGGGTGAGGCGCGGGTAGAGCGAGCTATGGCTTGCCTTCCAGAGCCCGAGCTGAAATATCGGATTTGGGAAGCTCGAGAGGCGCCGCCGGCCATGCTGCTGATTCTGCTCTTTTTCGTCGCAATGTGGGCGGGCGCGCAAAATGCGCTGGCCGGCGGCGGCTCCTTTCTCACTCTGCCGACGCTCATGCTCACCGGCATGGACGCGCGCGCCGCCAATGTCACATCCTGCGTCGCTCTGTTTCCCGCGCAGATCGCCACCGGCTGGACGGGGCGCGATCTGTCGCGCGGCGCCGCGGGCCTGTCTCTGCGCACGCTGTTCATCATCAGCATCGTCGGCGGGGCGGTGGGCGCGGTCATATTGCTGCTGACGCCGCCCGCCTTCTTCGCCAGGCTGGTGCCCTGGCTGGTGCTGTTCGCGACCGCGGTGTTCGCCTATGGCAGCTTTCTGCGCAAACCCGGCGAGGCGAATGCGCATCTTTCGCCGAGGGGCGCCATGGCGTCGCAATTTCTCATCTCGGTCTATGGCGGCTATTTCGGCGGCGGCATCGGCTTTCTGATGGTGGCGGCGCTGACCATGGCCGGGCAGAATGTGCGCATCGCCGCGGCGACGAAAAATGTGCTCGCCGCCGTGATGAACGCCTCCGCCGTGGCCATTTTCCTGTTCTCGCCGGATCTGCATCTCGCCCAGGCGCTCGTCACCTCGCTCGGCGCGACGATCGGCGGCGTCGTCGGCGCGCGCCTGCTGCATCACATTCCCGACAAATGGCTGCGCATCGTCGTGATCGTCATCGGCGCGCTCTTGACCCTGGGCCTGTTCCTGCGCGCGCCATGAGGCGATTGTCGAGGCCTTTTGTCGGCGCGGGTGGACGGCGGGCGGGGCCTCCTTATGTAACCGCATCGGCGAAGCGCCGCGCATAGGCCGCGGCGCGGAAAGTCGATGGAGGCCGAACTGTCCGACAATCGCATTCGAAGCGCCGCCGTGGCGGCCGCGACCCCATCCGCCGGCGAGGATTACGACAAGCTCGGGCGCGACGCGCTCGTCTCGCTTTTGCGCAGCGTCATCGAGCAGCGCGACGACGTGCTCTCCAAATATGAGGCGATGGCGTTCCAGGTCGACGAATCGACGCATGAGATCGACGACGCCCAGCTCGAGGCGAAGCGCAATGCGCAAAAGGCCGAGGGCGACGCGCGCAAGGCGCAGGAGGCCGAAAAACGCGCCGCCGATCTGCAGCGCCTTCTCGATGACGAGCGCCGCGCCAAGGCGACGCTCGCGGGAGACTTCGCGCGCTATCGCGACAAGGTGACGAGCACGCCGGTGGACGAGCCCTGGAGCCAGCTCTGGCGCGCGATCTCGCAGATCGCGCGGGACGCCGTCGCCTGGGCGCGGGCCAAGATTCCGGCGGACAGCCAATTCCTGCCCTGGTTCGACAAGGGCGTCGATTTCATTGTGGCGACCGGCCGACTGCTGCGCGAATGGAGCCTCGCGCTCTATGATTGGGCGCGTCCGCGCACGCTCGAATTCTACGCATGGGGCAAGCCGCGCGCGATCGATCTGTGGAAAAGGCTGAAAACCGAGATCGAACGGCGAATGGGCCCGGCCAAATCGTAAAAATCCGCGGCCGATGGGCGCTCGCGAAGCGCGAACATGGCTGGAAATGCCCGAGCCAATGCGTTAGATTCGCGGCATGTACGCTCGCTGCGCGGTCATCGCGTCCCTCTTCCTCGCCGTCTTCGGACCCGCGTCCGAGGCGCAGGCGGCCGCCGCGCGCGGCTCCGTGCTCGCCTGTCGCGATCAAGCCGACATCAAGCGCGCCTTTCGTCCGGCCTCGGACAAGGCGGCCAAGGACGACCCCGCCTTTTTCCGCGGCAGGCTGCAGTCCGGCCACTGCGTGCAGCTGATGCGCGATCAAAAGGTTGACGTCGATCAGCGCGACGGGTCGCTGTGGTGCGTGCGTCCCTCCGGCGCGCTGGATTGCTTCTGGACGCTCGATCGGGCGATCGATCTCTACCCCGCGCCGCCGCCTCGGCCGGGCGAGCAGCCACCCAGAAAAAAAGGCTGAATCGGCCTCCTGCGGCGCGGCAACGCGCTTCCCTCGAGTTGGTCTGCGGCCGCTCGACTGGTAGAACTGTGCCCGTTACGTAATGATTCTCGCCCCAGGGAGCGACGGAAGCCATGATCCGGCCGAGGAAATGGTGGGTCGGCCTGCCCGTGCTGGCCATTTTGTTCACGATCGTCGCGACGTCCGACGTCGAGAAGATCGAAAAGGATCTGGGTGATCGCGTCCGCGCGGCGCTCGACAAATCCCCCGGCGCGATCGAGGGCGCGCGCGTCGTCGTGGACGGACGCGACGTGAGGCTGTCGGGCGTCGTCCTCTCGCCCGCCGCCGTCGCGCAGGCCGTCCGAACCGTCGAATTGCAGGAGGGCGTGCGCGCCGTCGCCGACGTCACGACGCCGCCGCCTTCGGCGCAGCCTTTCGCCTTCTCGCTCGAGCGCAAGGGCAAGACGCTCGCGCTCTCCGGCAATGCGCCGGTTCCGGGCGAGCGCGCGCCGGTTCGCGCCGCCGCCGCCGGCAAGGGGCTCGAGCTTTCCGATTCCTCGGTCTCGGCGCTGGGCGCGCCGAAAAATTACGTCGCCCTCGCCTCCTATTGCGTCGCGCTGCTCGATGCGATCGGCGACGGCAGAGTGTCGGTCAGCGACGCCGCCCTCACGGTGACCGGCTCGGCCGCCAGCTTCGACGGCTATGACCGCGCCGCGGCCGCGCTGAGAGAGCCGCCGGAAGGCGTTTCGGTGAAGGCGGCGGAGATCGCGCCGCCGCGCGTCTCCCCCTTCGTCTGGAGCGCCGCCAAATCGGGAGAGGCGGTTTCGCTCTTCGGCTATGCGCCGAGCGAAAAGACGCGCGAGACTCTCGTCGCCGAGGCCGCCGGGCTCGGCGCGGCGAGCGATCAGACGCGCGTCGCCGGCGGCGCCCCCGGCGATTTCGCCGTGGCGGCGAGCGCCGCGCTGCGCGCGCTCGACCAGCTCGCGAGCGGCAAGGCTTCGATAAGCGATGGCGTCGTCTCCATCGAAGGCGCCGGCAAGACCAATATCGCCGCTCCGGCCGTGGAGGCGAGCCTGCGCTCCGCTTTGCCCAAGAGCTTTCGCCTCGGCGAAGTGTCGGTGGCCGCGGGGGCGATCTCGCCTTTCGTCTTCACCGCGCGCAAGCAGGAGGACAAGCTCTCGCTCGCCGGCTATGCGCCGGACGCCGCCGCCCGCGCCCGGATCGTCCAGCAGGCCGAGCGCGATTTCGGCGCGGTGGACGACGGACTCGCCATAGCCGACGGCGCGCCGAAGGGATTCGCCGAGGCGGCGAGCGCCGCTCTGCGCGCATTGTCGCGGCTCGACATCGGCGTCGCGGCGCTCTCCGACCGCAGTCTGGCGTTCGAGGGCGCGGCCTATAACGCCAAGGCGCAATTCGACATTCGCGCCCGGCTCTCCCGCGAGTTGCCGGAAGGCTATGAGAACGCCGCGCGGCTCGGCCTCGCGACGACGACAGATGAAATCCCGCCGACGCGGCTCTACGCCGCTTTGGCGGAGAAAGCCGCCAAGGGACTGACCTTCGGCGCGGACAATCGAATCGCGGAGGCATCCTTGCCGGTGATCGACGCGCTCGCCTTCGTGCTGCTGCGCAGCCCGGGCGCTGCGGTCGATATCGTCGGGCGTTTTTCGGGCGCGGTCTCGCAGGCGGAGGACGAGGCCATCGGCCTGCGTCGCGCCGAGGCCGTGCGCAACTATCTGATCGAGGCGGGCGTCGAAGCGGCGCGACTCTCCGCCTCCGGCGCCGCCGCGGCCGATGGGAACGGCCGTCGCATCGAATTCTCGATCCGGTGATCCGGGGCTTTCGAGGGGAGAACGCCCATGCTCTATCTGCTCGCCGTCTCCACCGAGTGGCTCGCCGCCGCGCTCGCTCTGGGGCTCGTCGTCGGCTTCCTCACCACGACGAAGGTGAAAGGCGCGACATTCGACGGCCATGGCGTCGTCGTCGCTTCGGCCTTTGTTCTGGCCGCCGGTTTTTTCGTCGCCAATCTACAGACCATTCCGGGCCGCAACGGCCTGCTCTTGGAATTGGGCCTGCTGCTCGCGACGGCCTATCTGATCGGCCTGCCTTTCGGCGGCGGCGTGAGGCTGCTGTTCGGGACCGCCGCGCCCGAGGCGGGCGCCAAAAAGACAGCGCCTCAGGTCGCGCTTCGCGGAGCCGCCGAGCTGGTCGAGGACAAGACCTCTCCTTCTCCTTCTCCTTCTCCTTCTCCTTCTCTTGCTCCCGCTCCCGTCGCCGCTCCGCTCGCCGCCGCGCCCATCGTCGCGGCAAAGCCGGCCGCGCCTGCCGCCGCCGAGCCGCGTCGGCGCGTGGCCGCGCGCCCGGCGGAGAGCGAGAAAAAAGCGCCCGGCCAGCGGCCCGAAGGTCTCTCCGAGCCGCGCGGCGGCCGCGCCGACGATCTCACCAAGATCAAGGGGCTCGGGCCCAAGAGCGTCGAGAAGCTGCATGGACTCGGCGTCTATCATTTCGATCAGATCGCCGGCTGGTCCTCCGAGAATGTCGCCTGGATCGGCGCGACGCTGGCGGTTCCCGGCCGTCCCGAGCGCGGCCGCTGGGTGGCGCAGGCCAAGGAACTCGCCGCCGCGACGGAACGGGCGCAGGCCGAATGAGACTCGCGCATCTTCTCGGAGCCTCGCTGCTGCTCAGCGTCGTTTCGGCGGAGGCGCCGGCGCAGGACATGCTGCGCAATGTCGATCTCGCCCAGCCCGCCTATTCGCAATCCGAGTTCACGCGCGCCGACATAGAGGCGCGACTCGCGGCGACGAAGCCGGGCGAGACGCTCGATCTCTCCATGCGCAGCCTCAACGGGCTCGATCTCTCCGGCCTCGATCTCTCCGGCGTCAATTTGCGCGCGGCGCGGCTGGTGAAGGCGCGGCTCGCCGGGGCCAGACTCGACGGCGCCATTCTCGATCAGGCATGGCTGCTCGAGGCCGATCTCTCCGGCGCCAGCCTGCGCGGCGCGCATGTCTTCGCGACGCAGCTGCAGCGCGCCCGCGCCGAGGGCGCGGACTTCTCCAAGAGCCGCCTCGCCGCCGATCTCACGGGCGCCGATCTGCGCGGCGCCTTGTTCCGCGGCGCGGACATGTCGGCGGATATGAAAAACCAGTCCATGGGGCTGATGCGCGCCGTTCTGCGCTCCGCCAAGCTCGACGGCGCGCATTTCGACGGCGCCGATCTCTCGCGCGCCGACATGCGCTATGCGCGGGCGCCGGGCGCGATCTTCGACAAGGCCTCGCTGAAGGATGTCGACGCCGCCGGCGCGGATTTCACCGGCGCCCGCTTCGAGGGAACCAAGGCCGAGGGCCTGTCGCTCGATTCCGTGCGGATCGACAGAGGCGCGGCCGCGACGCTGAAAGGCGCGGTGGATTTGGATCGCGCTTATCTGCAATAGGGCATTTTCGGCGTTGGGAAACGCGTCGAAACCTCTAGGGGCGGGGGCTGCCCGATCGCGCCGCCGCCATAGATGAACGAAGGGCGATGATGAGAGAACCCTTCCGCATCGGCGTCGATCTCGGCGGCACCAAGACAGAGGCGATCGCCATGGGTCCCATGGGCGAGACGCTGGCGCGTCGGCGCGCGCCGACGCCCGCCCATGATTACGCCGCCGTTCTGGCGACCATCGGCGGCCTCGTGCTCGAGCTCGAGCGCGAGATCGGCGGGCGCGGCAGCGTCGGCGTCGGCACGCCGGGCGTGATCTCGCCGCGCACCGGCCTCGTGAAGAACTCCAATACCACAGGGCTCAACGGCAAGCCGCTGGACAAGGATCTCGAGGCTCTGCTGGGGCGTCCCGTGCGGCTCGAGAACGACGCCAATTGCTTCGCCCTGTCCGAGGCGGTGGACGGCGCCGGGGCGGGCGCGCGCAGCGTTTTCGGCGTGATATTGGGAACGGGCGTCGGCGGCGGCATCGTCGTGGACGGCAAGGTTCTGCAGGGCGTCAACAAAGTGGCGGGCGAATGGGGCCATACGCCTCTGCCCTGGATGACGCCGGATGAATTTCCCGGACGCCTCTGCTATTGCGGCCATCACGGTTGTGTGGAGACCTTTCTCGCCGGCCCGGCGCTCGCCTTCGACTATGGCCAGCGCGTCGGCGCCGAGGCGAGCGGCGAAGAGATCGCCGCCCGCGCCGCGGCGGGCGAGGCGGCGGCGCGCCATGCGCTGGAGGTCTATCGCGACCGCCTGTCGCGCGCGCTGGCCGGCATCGTCAATCTGCTCGATCCGGATGTCATCGTGCTCGGCGGCGGCGTGTCCAATATCGATTTTATTTACGAGGGCCTGCGCGATCTGGTCGAGAAGCAGGCGTTCTCGGACGCCATCGACACGCGCATATTGCGCAATGTGCATGGCGACTCGGGCGGCGTGCGCGGCGCGGCTTGGCTGTGGGGCGGGCCGGAGTGCGGGAGCTGACGCGCTTTTTCTGATAGGATGGGCGGCGTTCCGTTTCTAGGGAGCCGTTCATGTCGAATTTGCGAACGATCGAATTGAAGGCCTTCGTCCCGGCGAAGGATTACGAGCTTTCCAAGCGCTTCTATCGGGATTTGGGCTTCACGCTCGCCTCGGACGGCGACGGCGTCGCCTATTTCTATCACGAGAATGTGAGCTTCCTGCTGCAGAATTTCTACGTGAAGGAATTCGCCGAAAATCTAATGATGCATCTGCTCGTCGAGGATGTCGAGGCCTGGAAGGCGAAGGTCGACGAGAGCGGGATCGCCGCGCGCTATGGCGTCGCGGTCTCGGAGGTGCAGCGCCAGCCTTGGCGCATGCGCGATTTCACATTGGTCGATCCTTCGGGAGTGCTGTGGCGGATCGGGCAGAATGTGGAGTGAGGGGGCTCGCCCTTCAGCGCGTGAATTTCATCGCGGCGAACAGGAAGCCGCCGAGGGCGAGTTGGGTCACGATCAGCCAGCGGAGAATATCGACCTTCAAATCGGCGGCCGTGGTCGCGATTTTTGTTTCGAGCTTCTGCTCCGAGGCCCGCAGCTCCATCTGAAGAGCCGCCAAATCGGCTTTGGTGGTGAACTCCTGGCTCGTCGCCTCGGCGAAAGCCTCCGCCGCGGCTTTCGCTTGAGCGTGCGAAAAGCCGCCGGACTCGAGTTTCTCGACGAATTTCAGCGTATCGAATGTGATAGCGGCGCTCATGAGCCTAAGATAGATCGAAGCGCGTCGGAAGAAAAGGCGCCGATCAGCCAGCAGTAGAGCTCCCGCAGGCGCGCTACCCCTCCATCGCCTCCAGCTCTGCGATGAGCCCCTCGATCATCTCGAGCCCTATTCCCCAAAAGGCGGGATCGCGCGCATCGAGGCCGAAGGGGGCGAGCAGCTCATTATAGGGCTTGGCGCCGCCCGCCTCGAGCAGGCCGAAATAGCGCTCGGCGAAACCCGTCTCCGCCTTTTGATAGACGCCATAGAGCGAGTTCACGAGACAATCGCCGAAGGCGTAGGCGTAGACATAGAAGGGCGAATGCACGAAATGCGGAATATAGGCCCAGAAGGATTCGTAGCCTTCGCCGAGCCGAATGGCCGGGCCGAGACTGTCGCTCTGCACGCTCATCCACAGATCGCAGAGCTTGTCGGCGGTCAGCTCGCCATTCTTGCGCTCGGTGTGGACCTTGCGCTCGAAGGAATAGAAGGCGATCTGCCGTACGACAGTGTTGAGCATGTCCTCCACTTTGGCGGCGAGCAGCGCGCGCTTCTTCTCGATGTCGGTCGTTTGCGCCAATAGCGAGCGGAAGGTCAGCATCTCGCCGAAGACGGAGGCCGTCTCGGCCAGCGTCAGCGGCGTCGGCGCCATCAGAGCGCCTTGTCGCGACGCCAGCACCTGATGCACGCCATGGCCGAGCTCATGGGCCAGCGTCATCACATCGCGCGTCTTGCCTTGGAAATTGACCAGTACATAAGGATGCACGGAGGGCACGGTCGGATGCGCGAAGGCGCCCGGCGCCTTGCCCGGCCGCACCGGCGCGTCGATCCAACTCTTGTCGAAGAAGCGCGAGGCGATCTCCGCCATTTGCGGCGCGAAGCCGCTATAGGCGGTGAGAACGATGTCGCGCGCCTCGTCCCAGCTGTAATTATGCGAAGGCACGGAGGGCAGCGGCGCGTTGCGATCCCAATAATCCAGCGCCTCCTTGCCGAACCATTTGGCCTTGAGCTTGTAGTAGCGATGCGAGAGCCGCGGATGCGCGGCTGTGACGCTCGTGACCAGCGCGTCCACCACCTCCGGCTCGACTCTGTTGGAGAGATGGCGCGAGTCGGCGACGTCTTTGAAGCCGCGCCAACGATCGCCGATCTCCTTGTCCTTGGCGAGCGTGTTGGTGACGAGCGCGAAGGTGCGCAGATTGGCTTTCAGCGTCGCGCCGACGGCGAGCGCGGCTTCGCGCCGCACTTCCTCGCGCGTATCCTGCATGAGATTGAGCGCAGGCTCGATCGTCAGCTCCTTGCCGCCGATCGAAAAGCGCAGCGCGGCGATGGTCTCGTCGAAAAGTCGGTTCCAGGCGGCGCGGCCGGTGGCGGATTTCTCGTGGAAGAGACGCTCCAGCTCGTCGGAGAGCTCATAGGGCTTCTCCATCCGAATATCTTCGAGCCAGGGTTTCCAATGCGCGAGCGGCGCCGTCGCCGCGGCGGTGTCGAGAACAGCGTCGTCGATACGGTTCAGCTCGAGCTGGAAGAACAGCAATTGCGTGGAGATTTCGGTGATCTTGTCCTGAATGTCGCCATAGAATTTGCCGCGCGCCGGATCGGTGGTGTCGCCGGCGTAGACCAATCCCGCATAGGACATGATTCGGCCCAACAGGTCCTGTAGCGCCTCATAGCGCCGCACGGCCTCGCCGAGCGTCTCGCTCGCCGCCGCGCCGCTCGCCATCTCGCTCAGGCGGCCGCGAAGCTCGGCTGCGAAGGCCGAGGCCTCCTTCTCCGCCGCCGCAATGTCGGCGGCCAGCGCCGGCGAATCGGGCGCGGCATAGAGATCGGCGAGATTCCATTCGGGGAGCGCGGGGCCGGGACCGCCGGCCTCGGCCTCGGAGACGGCGTCGTGAAGAGGGGCTTGGACGCGGGCGTGAAGATGCGGCATGGTTCGAACCGGGAGTTGAGGATGAAGGGCGCTTCGCCGAATATCGGGCACGGGACGGAAAAAATGCAAGTCGCAGGCCGCCGAGACGCTGGCCGCACAGGAGTTTTTCTCGTCCCCGGCCTTCGGATTCCTCCCGACGGCGAGGCTCACGTTAACGACGCCTTTACCCTGATCTCCGAGCATGGCCGGAAGGTGGCGTCGTCCACGTCCTCTATTGCACGCCGCGGATCCGCGCGATCCGCCCGAGCCCACGCCGCGCAGGCCTAAGAAATTTCAAGAGGATCAATGACTTCTACGATTCTGATCGCCGACGACGATCCGGTTCAGCGCCGTTTGCTCGAGGCTTCGGCGCGGCGCTTCGGTTATGAGGTGGAGACTGTCGAGGGCGGCGAGCAGGCGCTGGCGCGGCTGACGCAGAATGGCGCGACGCCGGTCGATCTGCTGATTCTCGATCTCGTCATGCCCGATCTCGACGGCATGGGCGTGCTGACGCGCCTGCGCGACCTCAAGATCGACGTGCCCGTCATCGTGCAGACCGCCAACGGCTCCATAGAGACGGTGATCTCGGCGATGCGCGCCGGCGCGCAGGATTTCGTCGTGAAGCCGGTCGGCGCCGAGCGCTTGCAGGTCTCCATCAAAAATGCGCTGTCGGCAGACGCCCTCGCCGGGGAGCTGCGCCGCGTCAATCGCCGCAGGGACGGCGCGCTGACTTTCCGCGATCTGGTCTCGCGCAGCGAGGAGATGGCGCGCGTCATTCGCCTCGGCGAGCGCGCCGCCCATTCCAATATTCCGGTGCTGATCGAGGGCGAGTCGGGCGTCGGCAAGGAGATCGTCGCGCGCGCCATTCAGGGCGGCTCGGATCGCCGCGGCAAGCCCTTCGTCACCGTCAATTGCGGGGCGCTGCCGGCCAATCTCGTCGAATCCATCCTCTTCGGCCATGAGAAGGGCGCTTTCACCGGCGCGACCGAGAAGCATTCGGGCAAATTCCTCGAGGCCAATGGCGGCACGCTCTTCCTGGACGAGATCGGCGAATTGCCGCTCGAGACGCAGGTGAAGCTGCTGCGCGCCTTGCAGGAGGGGGAGATCGACCCCGTCGGCGCCAAGCGCCCGGTGCGCGTCGACATTCGCCTCATTTCGGCGACGAATCAAAATCTGATCGAGCAGGTGAAGCGCGGCCAGTTCCGCGAGGATCTGTTCTACCGCCTCAACGTCTTCCCCATCACGATTCCGCCACTGCGCGCGCGCCGCGACGATATCGGCGATCTGGCGCGCCGCTTCGCCATCCGCTTCGCTGCGGAGGAGAACAAGCGCCTGCGCGGCATATCGCATGAGGCGACGACGCTGCTGGCGAGCTATGATTGGCCGGGCAATGTCCGACAGCTCGAGAACGCGGTCTTCCGCGCCGTGGTGCTGGCCGATGGCGACGAGCTGACGGTCAATGAGTTCCCGCAGATCGCCGCCCATGTGGAGGGTTTCTCCGCCCGTGTGCCGCCGGTTCCGGCGCCGGCAGCGCCCGGAGCCGCGCCGGAGCGGGAGATCGTGCGCGTCGAGATTCGCGATCCCAATGTGATGGCGCTGCTCGGACCGCATGGCGACATGCGCCGTCTAGAGGAGCTCGAGGCCGAGGTCATCAAATTCGCCCTCGTCCATTATCGCGGGCAAATGTCGGAGATTGCGCGTCGTCTGGGCATAGGTCGCTCGACGCTCTACCGCAAAATGAAGGAGTACGGGCTCGGCGAGGAGATGGACGAGAATGTCGACGCCGCCTGAAGAGGCGAAGGCGCCGCCAATTTAGGCGTTCGCCGGCTTGCCCAAAAAAGCGCGCGCGGCCATTCTGCGGGCCAGAACGCGCCGGCGCTCTCGGGCGCCGCGCGAGGAACGGAGACCTTCTCAGTCATGTCCGAGCTCTATGATATCGAAGCGCGCACGATCGACGGCGAAACCGTCAAGATCGGCGACTACGCCGGCAAGGTGATCCTGATCGTCAATGTGGCGAGCAGATGCGGCTTCACGCTGCAATACAACGGCCTCGAGGCGATCTGGAACGAGAACCGCGACAAGGGTTTCGTCATTCTCGGTTTCCCCTGCAATCAGTTCAGCAATCAGGAGCCGGGAACCGACGAGGAGATCAAGACCTTCTGCTCCACCCGCTTCATCGTGACCTTCCCGCTGTTCAGCAAGATCGAGGTGAATGGCGACAATCAGCATCCGCTCTACAAGCTGCTGAAGGAGAAGGACCCGGGTCCGGCGGAAGACGTGAAGTGGAACTTCACCAAATTCCTCATCGACCGGAAGGGCAATGTGGTGAAGCGCTTCCAGGCGACCAACACGCCGCGCCAGATGGAGCCCGACATTCAGGCCCTGCTCGCCGAGGCGTGAGGAAAAAGCGTCCGTCCTAGCCCCGGGCGGTGGGCGAGGCCGGCGGGCGCCGTGACGAAATCGCGACTCTGCGCCATATTGGTCGAGCAGCTCCGCCGATCCGCCGCCGAGGCGGCCGGATCGCGGAGAAGCTCGCGCGCCCCGATCGAGGCGACATCGTCGAGAGGTCGCCTCGACCATGAATCGCGTCTATGAATTCGAAGCGCGCCGCCTCGATGGCGAGAGCGTGAGCCTTTCCGATTGGGCGGGGAAGGTTCTGCTCATCGTCAATGTGGCCAGCAAATGCGGCTTCACCCCGCAATATGAGGGTCTCGAGGCGCTGTGGCGGACCTATCGCGACCGCGGCTTCGCTGTGCTCGGCTTTCCCTGCGATCAATTCGGCCATCAGGAGCCCGGCGACGAAGCCGCCATCGGGGCCTTCTGCTCGATGCGCTATGACGTCACCTTTCCGCTCTTCGCCAAGATCGAGGTGAATGGCGGGAACGCCCATCCGCTCTATCGTTTTCTGAAATCGCTGGCGCCGGGCCTTTTGGGCACGCAGGCGATCAAATGGAATTTCACCAAATTTCTCGTCGATCGACAGGGCCGCGTCGTGAAGCGCTATGCGCCGACCGTCGAGCCGCAGGCGATCGCGGCGGATATAGAAAAACATCTTGCGGAGGCTCCGTGACAATCGCGATCGACATTGCGCGCCGCGACGGCGCGCCCAAATTCCTTTCCTTCGACGTCGTGCTGCGCGATGCGCGCAGTAAATCGCGCCATCGCGTGACCATGTCGCGCGAGCTGGCCGAGCGCTTGGGCGGCGGCGTTTCCACCGCAGAGCAATGTCTCACCGCCGCCTTTCGCTTCCTGCTCGACCGCGAGCCGAAGGAGCAGATCCTTCCGCAATTCGACGTGAGCGTGATTTCGCTCTATTTTCCAGAATTCGAGCGTGAATTGCCGAAATATCTGGGGTGAGCGGGCTTGCGACTTTTTGTCTCGGGCGAGGCCGCGGGCTCTCTCGCCGCGCAGCCGCACGGCCAAGCTTATGGTCTTTGCGCATGAGCGCGGCGCATGGCTCATGACTGCATTTAATTTGGCGACCGGCGGATGCTGGCGTAAGGTCATAAAAGCGACACGCGCCGTCGACGCGGGCAAGACGTCCCGCGGCGGCTGACGGTCCGTCGGAGGTCGTCGATGAAACTGAATTACAAGCCCTTCATGATATTCGCGATCGTCGCGCTGCTCGCCGTCGCTCTGGCCATGCTGTTCGATCAGCGCAACCAGCGCTCGGCCGGACGCGACATCAACTTCAGCGAATTGCTGGCGCAGATCGAGCTCGGCCGCGTCCATGACGTGACCATCGCCGGCAATGAGATCAGTGGGCATTTCGCCGATAACCGCTCCTTCATCACCTATGCGCCCAATGATCCGACGCTGGTGCAGCGCCTGACCGCCAAAAATGTGGCCATCAGCGCGCGTCCCTCGAGCGAGGGCGGCGGCTGGTGGATGACGCTGTTCCTGAATGCGTTGCCCCTCATCGCCTTTCTCGGCGTGTGGATATTCCTCGCCCGCCAGATGCAGGGCGGCGCCGGCGGCCGCGCGCTCGGCTTCGGCAAGTCCAAGGCCAAGCTGCTGACGGAAACGCAAGGCCGCGTCACTTTCGAGGATGTCGCCGGCGTCGACGAGGCCAAGGAAGACCTCCAGGAGATCGTCGAATTCCTGCGCGATCCGCAGAAGTTCCAGCGTCTCGGCGGCCGCATTCCGCGCGGCGTGCTGCTCGTCGGCCCGCCCGGCACCGGCAAGACGCTTCTCGCCCGCGCCATCGCCGGCGAGGCCAACGTCCCCTTCTTCACCATCTCGGGCTCCGACTTCGTCGAAATGTTCGTCGGCGTCGGCGCGAGCCGCGTGCGCGACATGTTCGAGCAGGCCAAGAAAAACGCGCCCTGCATCATCTTCGTCGACGAGATCGACGCTGTGGGTCGTCACCGCGGCGCCGGGCTCGGCGGCGGCAATGACGAGCGCGAGCAGACGCTGAACCAGTTGCTCGTCGAGATGGACGGTTTCGAAGCCAATGAGGGCATCATCCTCATCGCCGCCACCAACCGTCCCGACGTGCTCGATCCCGCGCTGATGCGTCCCGGCCGCTTCGATCGCCAGATCAATGTGCCGAACCCCGACTTCATCGGCCGCGAGAAGATCCTCAAGGTTCACGCCCGCAAAGTGCCGCTGGCGCCGGATGTGGATCTGAAGGTCGTCGCGCGCGGCACGCCCGGCTTCTCGGGCGCCGATCTGATGAACCTCGTCAATGAAGCGGCGCTGCTGGCGGCCCGTCGCAGCAAGCGCATCGTCACGCGCCAAGAGTTCGAGGACTCGCGCGACAAGATCATGATGGGCGCCGAGCGCCGCACTCTGGTGATGACGGAGGAGGAGAAGCGCCTCACCGCTTTCCACGAGGGCGGACATGCGCTGGTGCAGCTCAACATGCCGGGCTCCATCCCGATCCACAAGGCGACGATCATCCCGCGCGGCCGCGCGCTGGGCATGGTGCAGGGCCTGCCGGAGCGCGACCAGATCTCGCAGAGCTTCGAGCAATTGAAGGCCATGCTGGCGCTGGCGATGGGCGGACGCGTGGCGGAAGAGCTGGTGTTCGGCCGCGACAAGGTGACCTCGGGCGCGGCGAGCGACATTCAGCAATGCACGCGCATCGCCCGCGCGATGGTGACGCAGCTCGGTTTCTCGGACAAGCTCGGCACGGTGGCCTATGCCGATCCGCAGCAGGAGCAGTTCCTCGGCTATTCGATCGGCCGCACGCAGACCCTCTCGGAGGCGACGCAGCAGACGATCGACGCGGAAGTGCGGCGCCTGGTGCAGGAAGGCTATGAGGACGCGCGGCGCATTCTGACCGAGAAGCGCGGCGATCTCGACGTGCTGGCCAATGGCCTTCTGGAGTTCGAGACGCTGACCGGCGACGAGATGATCGGCCTGCTGCAGGGCAAGCGCCCGGTGCGCGAGGATGTGCCGCCCGCGGCCCCGCCGGCGCGCCCCTCGCCCGTGCCGACGGCCGGCGCGGCGCGTCCTTCGCCGGAGCCGGACGCCGGCGGGCTCGAACCCAATCCGGTCTGACTGGAAACAAAAACCCCGTCGGTCTTCGGCGGGGTTTTTTTATGGGGGGAGGTCGATCGCCGCGACGCTCAGCGTCCGGCGGCGCGCAGCCCCGCTATGCAGCGCGCGAGATTGACGCGCGCCGTGGCGTCCCAGGCCGCGCGCGTCTCGGCGCGGCGAAAGACCGGCGCATCGCCATGGGCGAGCCCCTCCAGCATCTTCACTTGATTGGCGGCGAATTCGGCTTCCTCCACGCCTACCGATTCCGAGCGGATTTTCTGCGTATTGGCGGCGAAAATTTCCCAAGGCGCCGCGAGCGGGCTCAAATCGAGATCGACGAAGAGATCGAGATCGGCGGCGAAGCCGGGATAATGCTCGGTCGTCGCGCGCGCGCCGACATGATCGGATGTCGCCATGACGAGGTCTTCGACGGCCTGCGCCTCGCTCCCTTCGAGCGTCGTGTGGCGACGGAAGGCGGCGACGCTGTCGCGCACATTCTGCCGGTCGAGCCGCGTCTTGCCGTCAGGATCGCGCGCGAGATGGACGGCGTCGTGCCAGAAGATCGCCGCGGCGATCAAATCCGGCCGCGTCGCCAGCGCGCCGAATCGCTCGAGACCCGCCAGCAGCTCGTCGATATGCGCCCAACTGTGGTAGGAGCGATGCGGCTGCCGATAGGCCGAATCGAGCGCCGCGAAAGCGTCCGGCTCATACGCCGGCTCGATCCGTCCCCAATAGCGCAGCCTGCGCGCTTCCGCGCTTTCTTCCGTCACGCCCGTCATTTGCTATCCATCTTCCAAATGGGTCCGCCATCGGACTTTGCGGGCGGGGCCGCCTCGAAAGCCGCGAATCTCTGTTCCAACGCCAAATAGCAGCCAGTCCAATGCGGCTCGACGATGACCATCATGCGCGCCGCCGCGGCGCGGGCGCGGGTAAAATCCCATTCGGCGTGATAGCGCATCATCGTCCTATGCTCGTCACGCCAGGCGGCGAACGCCTCGCTCGCCGCAAAGGCCTCGTCTCCCGCCAGCGCATAGATGCGCGTCGGCGCCGATCGCCCGACCACCTGCGCCGCGCCGAGTTCGAGCCAGGCGAAGCCGGCGGCGGCGTCGCGCAAATCGCCGGAAACCAGAATATCGACGCGGAACCATTTACATAGCCCTTCGAGCCGCGAGGTGAGATTCACGACATCGCCGAGGATCGAATAGTCGAAGCGTCGCGTCGAGCCCATATTGCCGACGCTGCAGGGCCCGAGATTGAGGCCTACGCCCATCGCCGCCTCGCGATAGTCGCGCCCCGCGCGTGCGGCCTCGGCGGCGCGCTCGGCGTTGAAGCGCGCCATGGCGGCGCGCATGTCGAGCGCGGCGCGGACGGCCTTGCGCGGATGGTCGGCGACGTCGAGCGGCGCATTCCAGAACGCCATGACGGCGTCGCCGATATATTTGTCGACCGTGCCCTCGCGATCGAGAATGGCGTCGGTCATCGGCGTCAGATAGGCGTTCATGAAATGCGTGAGCTCCTGCGCGGTGAGCCCTTCCGAAATGGTGGAGAAATCGCGCAGATCGGAGAACAGAACCGTCAGCTCGCGCGTCTCGCCGCCGAGCACCAGCCGCTCTGGATGCTCGACGAGGCCCTCGACGACGGCGGGCGCGATGAATTTTCCGAAGGCCATATGCACATGACGCCGCGCGGCTTGATCGTTGCGCCACAGCGCCACCGCGCCGACGCCATAGGCGAGCGCGGCCGAAAGGCTCGGAAAGGCGGCGTCGACGAGCAGGCCGGCGCGATCGAAGGCCCAAAAGGACGCGGTGAACAGGGCCGCGATCAGGCCGATCGCGGCGAGCGCCGAAAACAGCGGCGCGACCAGCAGCAGCAGCGAAGCGACGAGGACGAAAGCGGCGCCGGCGGCGACGAGCTCGAGGCCGGCCGCCCAATCCGGCCGCGAAAGCAGAGCGCCGGAGAGCAGAGATTCGACGATCTGCGAATGAATCTCGACGCCCGGAAGCGTCGGCTGCAACGGCGTGGCGCGAATATCGCCCAAACCGATCGCCGTGGCGCCGATGAAGAGGATGCGCCCCTCTATTTCGTCCCGCGGCGCGCGGCCCTGGAGAACTGCCGCCGCCGAGAGCACGCGCTCGGGCGCTTCGGCGCCATAGCGCGGACGAATGTCGGCCGCGGCGCCGACGGCGATCTCGAAGGCGCCGACCTTCACCGCATTGACGCCGGTCTGGCGTCCGAAGGCGGTCTCGCCGCTGGCGTTGGAGGAGCGAATGACCAGCGTCGAGGCGCCCTGGGCGAGGCGCAGCGCCTCCAGCGCCAGTGAGGGCGTGAGGCCGCCTGGGCCGACGCCGAGCAGCGGAACGCGGCGCACGACGCCATCGCGATCGGGCGCCCAATTGGTCGCGCCGAGGCCGCGCGCCGCCTCCGCCAGCTCGGCGATCGGCGTGACGGCGGCGGGAAAGCGGCTCAGGAAAGACGTCGGGTCGTCGCCCGCTATGGCGACGCCCGCCTTTTGCGCCGGCGCGCTTTTCGGGCCGGCGTTGGAGAGAGTGAGGCCGAGCGCCGCCGGCGCCGCCGCGATCGAGCGGGCGAACAGCCGATCATTGGGAATGGCGTTGGCCGCGACCGCGGCGATCTCCGCCTTGGCGGGCCCGTCGGGCAATCGCCGAATGAAATGATCGAGGCTGGTCTGATCCTCTTCGGAGAAGATGATATCGAAGGCGATCGCCGCGGCGCCCGCCTCTGCCAGCTTGTCGACGAGCTCGGCGAGGCGCGTGCGCGGCCAGGGCCATTGGCCGAAGGCGGCGAGGCTCTCCTCGTCCACGGCGACGACCCGCACCGGAAGGCCCGGATCATAGGGCTGCGGGGCGAGACGCTGAAACGTGTCGAAGACGAAATTGCGCAGATCGTCCAGCGCCGGCGGCTGCAGCCGGCCGATCGCGAGCACGGCGAGAGCCGCAGTCGCGGTCGCGAGATAATAGGCCGGTCTGCGTCGCCGTGTGCGCTTCAATCACGCCTCTCATGCGCCGGCCCAGGGCGCGACTTGCGCCGCGAGCGCTCTCGATTCGACGCGTTTCCAATGCCGAACCGATGTCCACTTCGCCCGGAAACGCTAGACCGAGCGGTCGATCGTGTCGACCGGAGCGGCCTTTGTCACGCCGTCTCCGAAATTCCAGCGCCGCCGCCGAGCCGGTCGGGCGTGCGATAGGCCGCGAGGCGCTCGACGAGGCCGAGAGCGGCCTCGAGCGCGCTCCCGTCCAGCGGCGGCGGCCGGGAGCGCGGCGCGCCGCGCGGCGCCGAGAGAAAGCGGCGCAGAACCAGCAGCAGCTCGGCGGCGAGGCGCCGCGCGTCGAGGTCCAGCGCCCGGCGCAGGTCGGCGATGACGAGCTCGCGCACGAAATCCGCGCCACGATCGCACAGCATCAGATAGCTTTCGTAGAGCGATTGGTGCGAGGGCGAGGCGACGGCGCCGGCGATCGCCTCGTGCGGCTCCAGGCCGCAGAGCTCGGCGCAACGGGGAATCGAAATGAGCGCGAAAGGCATTACGGGCTCGTCCAGCCGGTTGGCCGCTCATCGCGAGCGGCGTCGCCACTCGAGAGCGCTACCGGCCGAAGGGGACGGCTCGGCGTCGGAAGCGCCTCGAAGCAAAAAGATTTAGCAGGCCCCCACGCGGCTGTTTGTGCGTCGGCGCACAGACGGCCGGCGCGGTCCCGGCGCGATTCATAAATCTTTTTCAGCCGGCCTGCTCCAGGCAGGCGGTCAGACGCTGCTCCAGCGTCGCGGGCCGCAGCAGCACCAGTCCGCCGCGGATTTTCTCGGCGAGGCCCTCGTGGATCATCGCCTGCACTTCGCGATTGACCTGCTCGCGCCGGCAGCCGATGCGGGCGGCGAGATCATGCTGCAGCGGCGGCGGCGAGATGATCGACTGGCCCTCATGCCCCTTGCGCGGCAGCGCGAGGCGCAGCAGCTCGGCGTAGAGCCGGTGGCGCAGATCGAGCACGGAGCGCTCGAACAGACGGGAATTGAGATCGCGAATGCGCTTCGTCAGCAGGCGCAGGACCTTCTCGCAGACCGCCGGCTGGCTGAACAGCACGGTTTTGAACACGCTCGACGGCATGATGCACAGCTCGGATTTTGTCAGAGCCGAGACATTGGCCGAGCGCTCCGCGCCGTCGATCGCCGCCATCTCGCCGAAAATCTGGCCGGGATGGAGGTCGCAGAGAATGACCTCCTTGCCCGCCGGCGTGCGGATGAGCACGCGCAGATCGCCGGAGACGATGAAATAGACGTCCGTCGAGCGATCGTCGTAATCGACGACGAGCTCATGCTCGTCGACGCGCCGCCAAATGCATTTGCGGGCGATCCGCTCCGCCTCAGCGGAGTCGAGCCCCTCGAAATATGCAATTCGCAACAAAGAATTCGACACGGTATCGCCCCGCCCAGAGCCATGAGCGCAGTTTGACGAGTATTTCGCCGCGCGTCGAGCGGAAAGCGCTCAATGTTCGTGGACATAGTTTCCGGGCGCGGCGCAGAGCGGCGCGAAGCCCCGCGCCGGGGCCCCCATGGGCGGCGGCGAGACGCGCTCCGTCGAGCCGTGGGCGACGAGCCAATCGGCCCAGAGCGGCCACCAGGAGCCTTCTTCCCGCCGCGCCGCGGCCAGCCATTTGTCGGCGGAGACATAGTGACCGCCTGCCTGGCGCAGGCCCGTGTGATAGGAGCGGCCGTGATGGCCCGGCTCCGAGACGACGCCGGCGTTATGGCCGCCAGTGGTCAGCACGAAGGTCAGCTCGTCGTCGGTGAAGAGATGGACTTTGTACACAGAGCGCCAGGGAGCGATATGATCGGTCTCCGTGCCGACGACGAACATGGGCGCCGATATATCCTTCAGCGCCACCACCTCGCCCTCCACGGCGTAGCGGCCGGCGGTGAGGCGATTCTCGAGGAACAGGCCGCGCAAATATTGTGAGTGCATTCGATAGGGCATTCGCGTCTGATCGGCGCTCCAGGCCATGAGATCATTGGGCTTTTGCCGCTCGCCGAGCAGATATTCGCGCACCGCCTTGGACCAGACCAGCTCATTGGAGCGCAGCGCCGCGAAGGCGCCCGCCATCTGCCGCGTGTCGAGCACGCCCTGGTCCCACATCATATCTTCGAGAAATGCGACCTGCGCCGCGTCGACGAAGAGCATCAGCTCGCCGGGCTCGCTGAAGTCGGTCTGCGCGGCGAGCAGGGTGAGGCTGGCGAAACGCTCGTCGTGATCGCGCGCCATCGCCGCCGCGGCGATGGAGAGCAGCGTGCCGCCGAGGCAATAGCCGCAGCCATGGATCTTGCGGCCGGGCAGCACGGCGCCGATCGCATTCAGCGCCGCGAGCACGCCGCAGACGCGGTAATCGTCGAAGGAGAGATCGCGATCTTCCGGCGTCGGATTGCGCCAGGAGATCATGAAGACGGAAAAGCCCTGCGAGACCAGATAGCGCACCAGCGAATTCTGCGGCTGCAGATCGAGCACGTAATATTTCATGATCCAGGCCGGGACGATCAATATCGGCTCGGCGTGGACGCTTCCCGTCGAGGGGCCGTATTGGATGAGCTCGATCAGCTCGTTGCGGAAGATCACCTCGCCCGGCGTCGCCGCCACATCGATTCCGACGCGAAAGCCATTGCCTCCATTGGGCGTGTTCAGAAGCGCGCGGGTGTAATCTTCGATGAAATTTTCCGCGCCGCGCAGGAGATTGGCGCCGCCTTCCTTCATCGTGCGGTCGATGACGGTCGGATTGAGCCAGAAGGCGTTGGAGGGCGAGAACAGCGCGAGCCATTGCTGCGCCATGAAGGCGACGCGGGCGGCGTCATTGGGCGTCATGCCGCGCGCCTCGCGCGTCGCCTGCCGCCACCAATGCTCGCTCGCGAGAAATCCCTGCTTCCAAAAGGCGAAAGGCGGCGCGTCCCAAGCGGGATCGTCGAAACGCTTGTCGAAAGGCGCGGGCGCGAAGGGCGCCGCGACGGTCTCGCCGCGCGCCGCATGAGCGACGAAGTGCGCGTATCTGGCGGCGTCCTGCATGGCGGCGAGCGACAATTCGATCTGCCGTCCCGGCGCGCGGGTCAGATGCGTCGCCCAATCGAGCCAGGCCGACATTTGCGCCAGAGGCGAGACGCCTTGCGTGAAGCGCGCCGCAAAGGCGCGGGCGGCGCGATCCAGCGTGTCGAAGGAGGGGATTTCGCCGCTACGGTCGATCTCCCGCGGCGTCGCTTCTGCGAGCGGCGGCGAAGTGACGGTGGGGGAGACGATGTTCATCCGCGGTCTCCTGTGGAGGTGAGGGCTAATGTCGACGCGAAATTCATGAAATGATCGTGACGGCGCGCGGCTCGGGCCCACAACGACGACGCTATGAGCTGCAGCTGTGAAATCTATACCGCGAGCCGGCGCCGCGCCATGCGCGTTCTGCCGCGGCAGATTGTGGCGCTGTCCATCGATCGGGAGAAGGAGCGCGAACCTCTCCTGGTTTCGCGATCGAACGGCGCGCATCCTTCTCCCACTTGTGGGAGAAGGTGGCCTCGCGAAGCGAGGTCGGATGAGGGTCGTTGCGATTTTCTGGATCGAGAGCGCCCCCTAAGGCGCCTGCAGCTCGTGCACGCTGAACAGCGCCTCCCCATCCGTCCACACGCGTCCGGGCTCCCAGCCGGCGTCGCTCGCCGTGACGCGGAACTCGTCCACGCCATATTTGTAGCAATCTTCCGTATGGATCGCTTCGCCGCGCGAGAAGGCGAAGTCGCGACCGCCGATCTTCGCCGTCTGGCGGCGGCGGCTGACGAGGCGCATTTCTATGCGGCCGGCGCGCGCGTCATAGATCGCCTGGTGGCCAAAGCCCGAGAGATCGAAGCCGCCGCCGAGCTCGCGATTTATGCGCGCCAATAGATTGAGATTGAAGGCGGCCGTCACGCCATGCGCGTCATTATAGGCGGCGATGAGCCGCGACGGGTCCTTCTTCAGATCGACGCCGACGATGAGCCGCCCGCCCGGCCCGAGCAATACGCGCATGGCCAGCAGCAGAGCGCGCGCTTCGTCCGGCGTGAAATTGCCGATCGTCGAGCCGGGGAAGAAGCCGATGCGGCGGCGATCGGCGAGCGCGGCGGGGAGCGGCGCCGGCCGCGAGAAATCGGCGACGATGGGGCAGACGCGCAAATGCGGGAAGCGCGCGGAAAGACGCGCGCGCGCTTTCTCCAGCGCGCTGGCGCAGACGTCGATCGGCGCATAGAGCGCGAGGCGCGGCGCGCGCTCGAGCAATATTTCGGTCTTGCGGCTGGAGCCGGAGCCGAACTCGACCAGCGCCGTATCCTCTGCGGCGCCGTCGAGCATCTCCTCGCCATGCGCGGCGAGAATGTCCGTCTCGACGCGGGTCGGATAATAATCGGGCAGACGCGTGATCTCGTCGAACAATTCGCTGCCCGCCGCATCGTAGAAATAGACGCAGGAGAGGCGTTTTTCGGCGCGCGAGAGACCGTCGAGCACATCGGCCGCGAAGCCGCGGCCCTTCGGCTCCGAAGGCGTCGCGCGATCGATATCATTGGTCATCGGCCGACATCCCTGGCGAGGCGCAGGCCGGCGAAGAGCCAGCGTTGGCGCGCATAGAGGAAGTTGCGATAGCTCGCGCGAATATGGCTCTGCGGCGTCGCGCAGCAGCCGCCACGCAGCACATGCTGGTCGCACATGAATTTGGCGTTGTATTCGCCTATGGCGCCGGCCGGCCGGCGATAGGCGGGGTAGGGAAGATAGGCGCTGCCTGTCCACTCCCACACATCGCCGAAGAGCTGGCGCGCATGGCCCTGGAACGCCTCCGCGGGCGGCAGAGGACGCAGCGCGTCGCCATCGAGCAGATTGCCGGCGACCGGCTCCTGCTGCGCCACCGTCTCCCATTCGAATTCGGTGGGCAGGCGCGCGCCGGCCCAGCGGGAGAAGGCGTCCGCCTCGTAGAAGCTCACATGGACGACAGGGGCGGCGGGCTCCAGCGGCCGCAATCCCTCGAGCGTCATGGCGAGCCAGAGGCCGCCCCGCCGTTCCCAATAGGCGGGCGCCTCCCAGCCCTCGCGCTGGATCGTCGTCCAGCCGTCGAAGAGCCAGAAGGCGGGATCGCCATAGCCGCCATCCTCGATGAACTCCAGCCATTCGGCGTTGGTCACGAGCCGATCGGCGATCTCGAAAGGATGAATCAGCGCGTCGTGACGCGGCGTCTCATTGTCGAAAGCGAAATCTCGGTCGAAGGCGAAATGGTCGTCGGCGTCGCTTCCGATGCGCACGATTCCGCCGGCGTAGCCGATCCAGCGCAGCGGCTCAGGCGGGCCGCAAAGGCCGCGCGGCGGCGCGGCGCGATAGGCCGGCCGCAGCGGATTGGCGGCGAAAAGCGCGAGAATATCGCTGAGGATCAGCTCCTGATGCTGCTGCTCATGCTGCAGTCCGAGCTCCAGCAGCCGCGCCGCCTCGCTCTGCGGCGCGAGGCCCGAGTCGAAGAGCTGCTCCAGCGCCTCCTCGACATGGCGGCGATAGGCCATGACGCGCTCGAGCGAAGGCTGGCTCAGCAGGCCGCGTCTTGGCCGCGGCTGCCTGGCGCCGGCGCCCTCGTAATAGGAGTTGAAGCAATAGCCGAAAGCGGGATCGAAGAGGCGATAGCCGGGCAGAAAGCGCGCCAGCACGAAGGTCTCGAAGAACCAGCTCGTATGGGCGAGATGCCACTTCGTGGGGCTCGCCTCCTCGATCGCCTGCGCCGCCATATCCTCAGGGCCGAGTGGCGCGGCGAGCGCCAGAGTGCGCGCGCGCGTCGCGGCGAGCCGAGCGCGCAATGTCTCGGTCTCGAGGGGAGGGTCGCCATGTGGAGGCGAAGCGAAATCCGTTCGCGCCATCGGCCGCGTCGCCATCGGCTCTCATCCTGGGGCAAAGGTCGCGCCGTTTTCGGCGCCGTCGAACAGCGGGCCATATAGGCCGCGCCGATGCGTCGGCAATCGGCGACAGCCGCGCTCGCGGCGAGGCTCATGCGAAGGCGCACAGCCGCTCTGGATGGCGCGTCCTATGCTTCCCTCACGCTCGACGAGACGAGAGCGCGAAGCGAAGGGATGGGGCCATGAAGACCGAAATCATGAACAGCGAGACGTCGATCGAGATCATCCGCCGCGCCGTGGACGCCAAGGGCAATCTGCCGGCCGCCGCGGCGAGCCTTTCCGCCGAGGCCGATCTCTACGCCGCCGGGCTCTCGCCCTTCTGCGCCGTGCAGGTGATGCTGTGGCTCGAAGCGACGCTGGACGTCGAGTTTCCGAAGCCCATGCTCGAGCGCCGCAGCATGGCCACCATGGCGACGATCGCCGCGCTCATCGGCGATCTGCTGGAGGCCGAGGCGCGCCCGCGGGCGGCGTGAGTCAGCGCACTACGACGCGGGCGCCTTTGGCGACGCGGCCATAGAGGTCGATGACATCCGCATTGAGCATTCGGATGCAGCCGGACGAGACCGCGCGGCCGATGCTCTCCGGCTCATTGGTTCCGTGAATGCGGAACAAAGTGTCCTTCTGCCCCTGGAACAGATAGAGCGCCCGCGCGCCGAGCGGATTTCTCAAGCCCCCGTCCATATGCTCGGGCAAATCGGGGCGGCGCTCCAGCATTTCCGGCGGCGGCGTCCAGCCCGGCCAGAAGGCTTTGCGGCCGATCTTCGCCTCGCCTTTCCAGGAGAATCCGGTGCGGCCGACGCCGATCGCATATTCGACCGCGCGGCCGTCCTCCAGCGAGAGATAGAGACGCCGGGCGCGCGTGTCGATCGTCAGCGTGCCCGGATCGCCGGCGGTCGGATCGGCGACGAAGCGGCGACGCGTCTGCCGCATGTCGACGTCGTCGTCATAGTCGATCGGCGTCGAATAATCGGGATCGGCGTCCGGCGGCAGAGCGGCGAGGCGCCGCCGCTCGAGCTCGTCCTTCTCCCGAGGCGCCCGGTTGCGGGCGCGCGGCGGATCGCGGCGCTCTTCGTCGAACGGCCAAGTGGCGCGGGCGCGCGGGCGGCGAGGCTGCGGCTCGGCGTACGGATCGTCGGCGGCGCCGCTCTGTGGGCCATAGCTCGACTCCGGCCAATAATAATATTGAGCGACCGCCGCGCCCGCATTCACGAGCAGAGCGGCGGCGGCGAGGACGAGACGCAGACGAAGCGACATGCCGATTTCCTAAAAAAGCGGAAACGCCTTTTGTCGAAGACGAAGACGGCGAAAAGTGGAACGAGGCCGCCACACTGTCTCGGGCATATGGAGCGCCGGCGCGGGCGTGACAGGGCGCGCGGCTCTATTCGGCGTCGGCCTGTCGTGACGGCTCGGCGGCGGCGAAGGCGGGGTGGGCGAGGCAATGCGCCTCCACGGCGAGAAGCTTCGGCAGCGCGTCCAGCGGCGTCGCAAAGCGCCGCGCCGCGAAGAGCTGCGGAACGAGGCAGACATCGGCGATCGTCGGCTGCGCGCCGAAGCAGAAGGGGCCGGGCTCGATCAGCCGCTCCACCGCCTCCAGCCCGCCTTTCAGGGCCCAATGATGGATCCAGGCGTCGACGCCGGCGCCGTCCTGGCCGAGCTTCTCGCGCAGATAGTCGAGCACGCGGCGATTGTTGAGCGGATGAATGTCGCAGGCGATGGCGAGCGCGACGCCGCGCGCCTTGGCCGCGAGCAGAGGGTCTTTCGGCGTCAGCAGCGGCCGCGGCGCGAGCGCGTCGAGATAGTCGATGATCGCCAAGGATTGGATGATGATCGTCCCGTCGTCGAGCTCCAGCGCCGGCGCGAGGCCTTGGGGATTCTTCGCGAGATATTCGGGCAGGCGCTGCTCGCCGCGCGCCAGATGCACGGGGATGCGCTCGACGTCCAAGCTTTTCAGCTCGATGGCGATGCGCACGCGATAGGCGGCCGAGGACCGAAAGTAATCATAGAGCTTCATTGCCGCCGCCTCCGCCGTCCGCCGGGACTTCAATCGGCGGCAGCGCGCAATATGTTGAAGGCGAGCGTCATTCGCAAGGAGGCCGCCATGTCGCCTTCTCCGTCGCCTTCTCCGTCGCCTTCGCCCGAAAATCCGATGGGGACAGATGGTTTCGAATTCGTCGAATTCGCCCATCCCGAGCCGGCGAAGCTCGCGGCTCTGCTCGAGCAAATGGGCTTCGCCGCCGTCGCGCGGCATCGCTCCAAGGATGTGACGCTCTATCGGCAGGGCGACGTGAATTACGTGCTCAACGCCGAGCCGGACAGTTTCGCCGCGGATTTCGCCCGCGCGCATGGGCCCTGCGCCTGCGCCATGGGCTTTCGCGTGGCGGATGCGCGCCTTGCTTTCGAGCGCGCGCTCGCCTTGGGCGCGCGCGCGGCGGAGACGAAGATCGGGCCGATGGAATTGAAGATTCCGGCGCTCGTCGGCGTCGGCGGCGCATTGATCTATCTTGTCGATCGCTATGGCGAGCGCGGCTCGATCTTCGACGTCGATTTTCGCTGGACCGGCGCGCGCGATCCGCATCCCGAAGGCGCCGGCCTCACGGTCATCGACCACCTCACCCATAATGTCTATCGCGGCCATATGGACGAATGGGCCGGGTGGTACGAGCGCTTCTTCGCCTTCCGGCAGATTCGCTATTTCGACATAGAGGGAAAGCTCACCGGCCTGCATTCGCGCGCCATGACCAGCCCCTGCGGGAAGATACGAATTCCGATCAACGAGAGCGTCGACGACAAGAGTCAGATCGAGGAATATCTCGTCGCTTATCGGGGGGAAGGCATTCAGCATGTCGCCTGCGCCTGCGACGACATCTATCGCACGGTGACGGCGCTGCGGGCGCGCGGGCTGCAATTCATGCCGGCGCCGCCGGACTCTTATTACGCGCGCGTCGACGAGCGGCTGCCGGGACATGGCGAAAATCTCGACGCGTTGCGCGAGCTCGGCATTCTGATCGACGGCGAAGGACGCAAGCTCTTGTTGCAGATTTTTTCGAAGACGGTGATCGGGCCGATTTTTTTCGAATTCATCCAGCGCAAGGGCGACGAGGGATTCGGCGAAGGAAATTTCCGCGCTCTGTTCCAGTCGATCGAGGACGATCAGGTGAAGCGCGGCGTGCTGCCTGCGGGAGCATGAGGGATGGAGATATCGCGAGACACTGCCGCCGTCCTGGCCGGGACAAGCCCGGCCAGGACGTCGCGGGCGCCCTCGAGGGGCGAGGGTGGGGCGCGCGCCGTCATCGGAGATTGAGCCATGACACTGCGTTACATGTCCGGCTTCGGCAATGAATTCGCCAGCGAGGCGCTGCCCGGCGCCCTGCCCGTGGGGCAGAATTCGCCGCAGCATTGTCCTTACGGGCTCTATGCGGAGCAATTGTCGGGTTCGCCCTTCACCGCGCCGCGCGGCGCCAATGCGCGGTCCTGGCTCTATCGCATTCGCCCTTCTGTGCGGCATGTCGGGCGTTTCGAGCGGCGCGATCTTCCCTTTTGGAAAAGCGCGCCGGCGCGCGACGAGAGCGATTTGCCGCTCGGACCCTATCGCTGGGGGCCGCCGACCATGCCGGATGACGCGCTCACTTTTCCGGCCGGCCTGCGCGTGATGACGACGGCGGGCGACGTCGATGCGCGGAGCGGCATGGCGGCGGGGCTCTATTTCGTCACGCGCTCCATGGCCGAGGATTATTTCTACGACGCCGACGGCGAATTGCTCATTCTGCCGCAAGAGGGCGCGCTGCGCTTCGTCACAGAACTCGGCGCGATTGAGATTTCGCCGGGCGAGATCGGCGTTGTTCCGCGCGGCGTGAAATTCAAGGCGGAGCTGGTCGCCGGCCCGGCGCGCGGCTATGTCTGCGAGAATTACGGCGCGCCTTTCACTCTGCCCGATCGCGGGCCGATCGGCGCCAATTGTCTCGCCAATGCTCGCGATTTCGAGGCGCCGGTCGCCGCTTTCGAAGATATCGAGCGGCCTTGCCGGCTCACGGTGAAATGGGGCGGCAAATTCTTCGTCTGCGCGCTCGATCATTCGCCGCTGGACGTCGTCGCCTGGCACGGCAATTACGCGCCCTACAAATATGATCTTCGGCGCTTCTCGCCGGTCGGGGCGCTGCTCTTCGATCATCCCGATCCGTCGATCTTCTGCGTGCTGACGGCGCCGTCGGAGCGGAAAGGGACTCCCGATCTCGATTTTCTGATTTTTCCAGAGCGCTGGCTCGTCGCCGAACATACGTTTCGGCCGCCCTGGTTCCATATGAATGCGATGAGCGAATTCATGGGGCTCGTCTATGGGCGCTATGACGCCAAGCCGGACGGCTTTCTCCCCGGCGGCGTCTCGCTGCATAATTGCATGTTGCCGCACGGGCCCGACGCGGAGAGCTTCGAGCAGGCGACGCGGGCGACGCTGGCGCCGCAAAAGCTCGCGGGCACGCTCGCCTTCATGCTGGAGACGCGCCTGCCGCAGCATGTGACGCGCTACGCCGCTGCGCTCGAGACATTGCAGATCGACTATTCCGATTGCTGGGCGGGGCTCGCGCGCCGCTTTTGCGGGACGCGGTGAGGACAAAGATGAAGCTGGCTTCCTTGAAGCATGGGCGCGATGGAAAGCTCGTCGTCGTCTCGCGGGATTTGACGCGCGCCATAGAGGCGACGCAGGTCGCGCCGACCTTGCAGGCGGCGCTGGACGATTGGCCGCGCGCCGCGCCGCGCCTCGCCGAGGTCGCAGAGCGGCTGGAGGCGGGTCTGCTCCCCTCCTTTCGCTTTCGCGAGCATGATTGCGCCTCGCCGCTGCCGCGCGCCTATCAATGGGCCGACGGCTCGGCCTATGTGAATCACGTCGCGCTGGTGAGAAAGGCGCGCGGCGTCGAGATGCCGCCCTCGTTCTGGAGCGATCCGCTGATCTATCAGGGCGGCTCGGACGGGTTCGCGGGACCGCGCGATCCCATTCCCTATCTCGATGGGAAATTCGGCCTCGATCTCGAGGCGGAGGTCGCCGTCGTCACCGACGACGTTCCGCTCGGCCTCGCCGCCGAGGCGGCGCGCGCGCGAATCGCGCTCGTCATGCTGGCCAATGACGTGACCTTGCGCGGCCTCACCGCCAGCGAGCTCGCCAAGGGCTTCGGCTTTTTCCAGTCCAAGCCCGCCTCGGCCTTCTCGCCGGTCGCCGTGACGCCGGACGAGCTCGGCGCCGCGTGGGACGGCGCGCGCCTCTCCTTGCCGCTGCTCTCCTTCGTCGATGAGGCGCCGCTCGGGCGGCCGAACGCCGGCGTCGACATGACTTTCGATTTCGGCCGCCTCATCGCCCATGCCGCGCGCACGCGCGCGCTTTGCGCGGGCTCGATCATCGGCTCCGGCACTGTCTCCAATCGCGCCGCGGACGGCGGGCCGGGCCGGCCCGTCGCCGAGGGCGGCGTCGGCTATTCCTGCCTCGCCGAGCAGCGCGTCGTCGAGAGCCTCGGCGGCGAAGCGGCGCGCACGCGATTTTTGCAGCCGGGCGATCGCATTCGGATCGAGATGCGCGACGCGGCCGGCCATTCGATCTTCGGTGCGATCGAGCAGGAGGTGGTCGCGTCCCGAGCAGGCGAATGAGTGGCGAGGAAGGAAAGGCGGCCGGGCCAAGGGCGGCGCTCCCCCGGGGGGAGAGGGAGCGCCGCGCAGTGGCGGCCGACGAGAGAGCGAGGCGGCATGAACCCGGCAGTACCCGTCGAGGTCCGCTCGGCGCTCGCTCGAAAGGCGCAGGTCGTCGGAGGGAGGTCCGATCTCCGCCTTTTCCAAGTCGGTCGACAGATTCCGCGAGCCTCGCCGGCTCTGAACCGCCTCCCGTCGCCCTGGCCCGCCTCGTATCGGGGGAGATGTCACGCCTCGGGGAAAGGCGCGTCGAGGAGGACGCATGGGCGACATGGTTGCGGGGTCCGCCATCAAAAGACGGCGAGCGCTCGCGGAAGTCCGCTCGAATCGTCGCAGCTCTCGGGAGACAGAGAGCGACGATTCGCGTTCCTTGTTCCTGTGGCGAATGCGTTCCTGTGGCCTATGCGACGCCGGCGCGAGAGAACGCAGGACGAAGCGAGGAAGCTGCTTTAGGAGACAAGCCGAGCGCATATCGCGCCCGGGAGGGCCGCATCGATGTCAGACGAAGGCGGGCGGCGCTCGCGAGCGGAGATTGTCCGGGCTCTCATCGAGGTCCCGGCCGAGGCGAGAGGCGAAATCGAAGCGTGTGGAAATCTCGAAACGATAGACGATATGTGTAATCATCGCCGGGAGGGTCGGCGGCGCGCTGGCCACACAGGCGTCACAGCAGACGACGAAGGGCGTCTGCGGCGCGCTATGAGCCTTTTGGAAGTCCTGGCAGAAAGCGGCGCGATCCTGGAAGACGCCGACGCCCGCCCCGCCGTGGCCGCGATGCGACGCGAAGCCCAGCGCGCCGACGATGATCGTCAGCGTATAGAGCCCCAGCGCAAGTCGCCGGAAGAAGAGCGAGCGTAACCTATCGGCCATGGTGAACGAGACTTGCACTCATCTTGGTGAGAGTCAAGGAGCGCCGCGCGCTTCAACGCGGCGTCACCAGGCGAATCCGCGAATCTCGAAGGAGCGCGCGATGGAGAGGCCGGCGGTGAACTGATTGCGCGAGCCGATGTCGTTGGGAATGGGGCTGGAGCCGACGCTGCCGGTCAGCCGCTGCAAGCCGCCGTAAATGGTGGCGTTGGCGTCCTTGCTGAAATCGTAGCGGAAGGTGGCGAGGCCGCCGGCCGCGGTGAATCCGCCGTTCGCCTCATAGGGTTCGATTCGCCCATTGGCCAGGGATTCGAGCGGCGAGACCGAGAAATAGGCGTTCGCATAGCGATTGTCGCCGAGGCTGAGGCGCGGTCCGAAGGACAAGGACGCGCGGCCGTCGCCGCCAAAAATGTCCGCGCCGAGCGAAGCGACGAAGCCGTTGTGGCCGTCTATGCCCTGCCGCAGTTCCGCGCGCGTGCGGAAATGCTCGGTCTGATATTCGGCGAAGCCGCCGATCTCATGAGTGAGCTCGACCGTGCGCAGTCCGTAGAGACCATCGCGCTGGCCGCGCTTGAACACGAAATTGGCCACCGGGCCGGCGCGAAAGCCGTTGGAGTCGATGATGGCGAAGCCGAATCCGTCGTCGGGCGTCGAAAACAGCTCCGGCTCGCCGATGCGCCGGAAGCTGATCGACGGAAACGGGTAGGGACGCAGCTTGGCCGAGCCCGGAAAGCTCGGCGCGAGGGCGCCGATGGCGCGGACGGTCACGATCCATCCTTGTTCCGCCGCGGCGAATGTCGGGACGGGCGCCGGCGCCGGCGCTTCCTCGGCGCGCGCCGCAGTCTCCGCCTGTGCGAAAGACGCTGCGCCGGCGAGGCCGAGGCAGGCGAAAAGGCCGATCGTCGCGGCGCGGGGCAGTGGCATCTGCGGACCCTCGTTGCAGCGTAACCAATTCGTCATCTTTATCAGCCGGCGGACAGGACTGCCAAGTCCGTGGAGACGCGGCCCTTTTTTCGCCGCGATGCGTCCACTGCCGCGAGAGGGCGCCTTTCAGCGATAAATCCAGGCGTTGCGGGAGAGAACGCCCTCGCCGCCCATCAGCCGCACGCCTATGTCGCGCAGCGTCGCCATCGGCTCGGCGAAATGGCAATTGACGCCCTGTCGGCGCGAGGCGCGCTGAATGCGGATCGCCCGCTCGACGCGCGCCGACTGATAGGCCGCGAGCGCCGATTCGATCGCCGCTCCGCCATCCGCAAAGGCGCGGCCGAGCGCGGCGGCGTCCTCTATCGCCTGCGCAGCGCCTTGCGCGAGGAAGGGGACCATGGGATGAGCGGCGTCGCCGAGCAGCGCGACGCGGCCGCGGCCCCAGCGCGTGATCTCCGGCCGGGCGTAGAGCGGCCAGCGTCGCCATGTCGCGCCGGCCTCGAGCAGCGCGCGCAGATCGGGGCTCCAGCGCGCAAAACCCATGGCGCGGGCGAGCTCCTCGCCGGTCCGCGTCTCGGCGGCGGGGCCGCGATCGGCGCGATCCTCGAGAATCGCGACCGCGCTGACGATGCTGGCGTCGCGTAGCGGATAATGAACGACATGCCCGCCCGGCCCGAGCCAGATATGGGTTTCCCGCTCGCGCAGAGCGGAGGGCGCCGAATCGATCGGCATGAGCGTCCGCCAAGCGGTGAGCCCGACGGGACGGGGCGTGTCGCCAGCGACGAGGTCCAGCGCGTCGCGAATCGTGGAACGCAGCCCGTCGGCGCCGATCAGCGCCTCGGCCTCCAGCCGCTCCTCGCCGAGCGTCGGCAGCACGCCGTTCTCGTCTTGCGTGAAACCATCGCAGCGTGCGGCGGTGCGCGTCTCGACGCCGAGACGGCGCGCCTCGTCGAGCAGCGCCTTCTGCAAATCGGCGCGGTGGAAGACGCGAAAGGGCGCGCCCCAGCGGTCGCGCGCCTCGGCGAGCGGCAGGCGCGCCAGCACGGCGCCATCGGCGGCGCGGCGAATATTGAGGGCGCGGGGCTCGAGGGCGACGGCGTCCAGCGCCGGCCTCATGCCGAATTCATGCAGGATGCGCCCGGCGTTGGGCGAGATTTGCAGCCCGGCCCCCACTTCCTCTATGCGCTCGGCGCGCTCCAGAACGAGCGTCCGCCGGCCGGCGCGCGCCAGCGCGATCGCCGCGGCGAGCCCGCCTATGCCGGCGCCGACGACGACGAAAGGAGCGCCCATTCGCGCGGCGTCAGGCGGTCGGGTCGAGGACGGTTTCGGAGTGATAGACGCATTCGGCCGGATCGGCCGCGCCATGGCCGAGGGCGGCGTCGAACACATAATGCGTCGAGCAATAGGGGCAGACCGCCTCGTCCGCCGCGCCCATGTCGATGAAGACATGCGGATGGTCGAAGGGCGGCAGCGCGCCAATGCACATGAATTCTTTGGAGCCGACCTTGATCTTGGCGACGCCCGGCTGATTGTGGAAATGCGGTGTGGTGTCGTGCGACATGGCGGGAAGTCCCTCGAGCGGTCAGTTGGCTGCGCGAAGCTATATTGGAGCCGGGGCGGTTTGGGTAGGGGGAGGGGCGCAGTGACGCGGGTGGTTCTCCAGGCGGAGGCCGGCCGCGCGCCTCGGCCGGCCGCTCATTTCAACGCCAGCGCAATGGCCGAAGATTCGCGCGGCGGCTTCGCCCGCGCGGCGAAACGGCGATGCAGATAGGTCGTGATCGGCTTTTCGACGAAGCGATAAACCGCGACCGCGAAAACGATGGAGGCGAACAAGGCGGCGAGAATCAGGAAATCCGCCGGCGCCCGATCGCCGATCGCCACGACCCAGAGGTTGCGCAGCGGGCGAACGATGAAAGTATGCGTGAGATAGAGGCTGTAGGAGGCATCGCCCAAATAGGTGAGCCACCGCATCGCGGAAGTCTCTCGCAGAGCGGGGCCGAGCGTCGCGCCGCCGACGATCAGCGCCGCGGGAATTCCCGAGGTCAGGAAAGTCGGTCCTTTCATTTCGAGCGCGAGCAGCCCCAGGCCGAGCGTGATGGCGGCCAGACGCATGACGTTGGAAATGCGCAGGCCATGCTCGAAGGCGAGGCCGAGATAGACGCCGAACAGAAATTCCAGCAGCAGGCCGTCGGTCCAGGTGAAGAGGATCGGCGAGGCCGAAGTGAGATTGCGGCCGAGCGCGACCAGCAGGCAGAAGCTCCCCGAAAGCGCGAGCACGCCGAGGCGGCGCGGCAGGAAGGTCGCGAGCGCGAAGGCGGCGTAGAAGAACATTTCGGTGTCGAGCGTCCATCCCTGGCCGACGATCGGGCGCAGATCGCCTTCCGAGCGCAGCACGGGGATGAAGGCGTAGGATTTCAGCACATAGGCCAGGCGATCGCTGGTTATGTCGAGCGAATGCGGAAAGATGAGAAGCAGAACGACGGCGACCGTCGTGACGATCCAGTAGAGCGGCGCGATGCGCAGCAGCCGACGCCAGATAAACTTGCGCCACGCGCCCGGCGAACCGAAATCGCGCGTCGTGTAGATCATGATGAACCCGGACACGACGAAAAAAATATGGATGCCGAACCACCAGAAGGAGACGCCGAGAAAATCGGCGTGAGCGGCGCCGTATTGTTCCCGGACCGAATTGGCGTAATAGCCGGCGTGATGCAGAACGACCATCGCGGCCGCTATGGCGCGCAGCCATTGGATTGCGACGAGGTGGGCGTTTTTCTCGACGACAGCAGCCATTTCATACCCGGGTTGTGTCTCGTTTTGACGCGATTGTTGCGTCGCAGCGAGGCGATGGCGAATTTCCTCCCCGGGTTAGGAAGTTTTGTGCCGCGCGAAAGGAAAGGCTCCCGCCCCGGGACGAGCGGGCGGCGCGCACCGGATGTTTCGGCGAAAAAAGGCCCGAGCGCAGGCGTGGCTCAGCGCGATGAAAAGCGACGTTTTCGCCTCACGCCCGCACCCGCACATACTCCCCCGGCGCGTCGCACAGCGGCTTCAGCTTCCCGTCGCCGGGGATGCGCGCGGGCACGCGCTGCGGCGCTTGCGCGGTGATCCAGGCGAGCCAGTCGCCCCACCAGGAGCCCTTGTTTTCATGGGCGGTCTTCGCCCAATCCTCATAGACGCCCACGGGCGGGCCGCCGGTCCAATATTGATATTTGTTCTTGGCCGGCGGATTGACGACGCCCGCTATATGGCCGGCGCCGGCGAGCACATAGCGCACCTCGCCGCCGAAATATTTCGCGCCCGTGAAGACGGAGCGCGCCGGCGCGATGTGATCTTCCTTCGCGGCGAGCTCATAGATCGGAATCTTCACCTTGCGGAGATTGAGCGTGACGCCGTCGATGACCATGCGGCCCTGCGACAGCGCATTCTCAATGTAGCAATAGCGCAGATAGAAGAGATGGTTCGCGCGCGGGATGCGCGTGCAGTCCGAGTTCCAGGTGAGGAGATCGAAAGCCGCCGGCTCGACGCCCTTCATGTAATTGTTGACGAAATAGGTCCAGAACAATTCATTCGGACGCAGAAGATTGAAGGTCGTCGCCATTTTGACGCCTTCGAGATAGCCGGTGCGCGACATGGCTTCGTCGAGCGCGGCGAGGCGCGCCTCGTCGATGAACACCTGCATGTCGCCGGCGTCGGTGAAATCCACCTGCGTTGCCAGAAAGGTCACGCTGTCGATGCGATCGTCGCCCTTCTCGGCCAGATAGGCGAGCGTCGCGGCGAGCATCGTGCCGCCGACGCAATAGCCGGCCGCCGCCACATGTTTGGCGCCCGTCGCTTGCTGCACCGCGTCCAGCGCGGCGAGCACGCCTTCTTTCATGTAAGCGTCGAAACCCTTCTCCGCCTGGCTCTCGTCGGGATTGACCCAGGAGATGACGAAGACGGTGAGGCCCTGCGCCGTCGCCCAGCGCACGAAGCTCTTCTCGCGATTGAGATCGAGCACGTAGAATTTATTGATCCAGGGCGGCACGATCAGCAGCGGGCGCTCATAGACCGTCTCCGTCGACGGCGCATATTGGATGAGCTCCATCACCGGCGTGCGATACACCACCTTGCCGGGCGTCGTCGCCATATCGACGCCGAGCTCGAATTTGCTCTCGTCGCTCTGCCGCAGCTTCAACATGCCATGGCCGGCGGAGAGATCCTCGGTCAGCATCTTCATCCCGCGCACGAGATTTTCGCCGCGCGCGTCGAGCGTGGCGCGCAGCAGCTCGGGATTGGTGGCGACGAAATTGGAGGGCGACAGCGCGCTGGCGACGAGCCGTGTGTAGAAGCCGGCCTTCGCCTTCACCTGCGGGTCGAGCCCTTCTGTGCGCTCCACCGTCTCGCCGGCCCAGCGCGTCGTCAGCGCATAGGATTGGCGCAGCCAGTCGAAGAAGGGATTGTCGTTCCATTCCGGCGCGGAGAAGCGCTTGTCATTGGGGTCGGGCGGCACGATCGGCGGCGTGTCCTCGCCGGAGAAACGGCGCAGCGTCTGACTCCAGATATCGGTGAGGCCGGAGACGAGCGTCGCCTGAGCGGCGACCGCCTGCTCGGGCTTCGCCATCCAGCGTTCGGCGACGACGCCGAGCGTCTTCACCGCATCGGCGACATTGCTGGCGAGCTCGCTGCGCGTATCGCCGGGCTCCATGCCGCCAATGGCGGCGGCGAGCGCCTTGCGGCCCTGATCGACGAGCCGCGCCAGATTTTCCGCGAAAATCTCGAAATCATGGGCGTTGGGCGCAGCCGGCGCCGGGGCCGGGGGCCTTGTGCGGGGAGCCGGCTCCGGCTCTGGGGCGTGGGGGGCGAGCCGGTCGACGAGCAGCCGGCGCTGATCGGCGGATAACTCGTCTGCGGCGTTCGCCAGCAGGGTGGCCGCGGCGTCGAGCGCCTCGCGACGATCCGCCGCTTTCGGCGGAGCGGGTTTTTTGGAGTTTTTCTGCGGCGCGGGTTTGGTCCGCGTGTCGACGACCGGGCTCGCGACCTTTTTTTTTGCCGCGCCGGCGCCTTTCGCGGCGCCCTTGCTTTTGGGCGCGAGCGTCGGCGTTCGCTCGCCGGCCTCGGTGCGCCCCTTCGGCGCCCCGACGGGCGCGGCCTGAGGAGCGACACGAGGAGCGGCTTGGGCGGGGCTCTGGGCGGCGCCTTTGGGCTCCACGGCATGGAGCGGCGGCCGCCGTTTGGCTCCGGCTGGCGAACGTCTTTGTGCGGTCATCGGCTGTCCTGTCCTCGGCGGCTCCCCGGCCGGCCTCGTCGCTTCCTTAGAGCATATCCCGTGAAGGTTCGGAAACCGTCTCGCGCGGAGAAAAGCGCTTCCTCCAATACTTAAGCGCGGCGATGCGTCGCGGAAGGGCGCGCCCCCTTATCAAAGCCGTATTGTCGCTCTATGACGAAAGCCAGCTGTCCGGAGAAGCCGATGATTCCGCGTTTCGCGATCTGCCTGACCCTGTTCGCCGTCGTCGGAGGCGCGCGCGCGCAGGAGGCCGGATCGGAGACGGTGGGGCAATCGATTGGCAAATTCCTCGAAGGAATGGAAATGCGGCGCTCGGCGCCGGCGCCGGCCGAATTCGTCGAACGCTCGCGCAATGGCGCGACCGGCTACACGCCCTTCGCCGCGCCGAGGCCGGCGGCGGACGTCAAGACGGACGCCAAGAAGAGCGCCGCCCGCGCCGCCTCGCTCGAGAAAGAGCTGGCCGCCGCCGCGGCCGCCAATCGCGCCCGCGGCGCCCGCGTCAAAATTCCCGACGCGCCGAAAGAACGGCGCGCCGAGACGAAACGGCCCTAGCTCTTTCGAAAGGGTTTCGCGTCACAATCGTCCGTCGCGCCTCGAAATGGGCGCCGGCGGAGCTTTCAACGGAAATAGGCGATGTCGGACTTCTATCGCATCAAGCGGCTTCCCCCTTATGTTTTCGAGCAGGTCAATCGGCTCAAGGCCAAGGCGCGCGCCGGCGGCGCCGACATCATCGACCTCGGCATGGGCAATCCCGATCTGCCCGCGCCGCGCCATGTGATCGAGAAGCTGGTCGAGACGGCCGGCCGTCCGCGCACCGATCGCTATTCCGCCTCCAAAGGCATCGCCGGGCTGCGCCGCGCCCAGGCCGGCTATTACGAGCGCCGCTTCGGCGTGAAGCTCGATCCCGAGACGCAGGTGGTGGCGACGCTCGGCTCCAAGGAGGGCTTCGCCAATATGGCGCAGGCGATCACCGCGCCCGGCGATGTGATCCTCGCGCCCAACCCCTCCTATCCGATTCACGCCTTCGGCTTTCTGATGGCGGGCGGCGTCATCCGCTCCGTGCCGGCCGATCCGACGCCGGAACTCTTCCACGCGTTGGAGAAGGCGGTCGCGCATTCCATCCCTAAGCCCATCGCCATTGTCGTCTGCTATCCGGCCAATCCGACGGCGACGGTCGCCTCGCTCGATTTCTACAAGGATCTCGTCGCCTTCGCGAAGCGGCACGACATATTCGTGCTCTCCGACATCGCCTATGCCGAGGTCTATTTCGACGATAATCCGCCGCCGTCGATCCTGCAGGTCAATGGCGCGATGGACATAGCGGTGGAGTTCTCCTCGCTGTCGAAGACCTTCTCCATGGCCGGCTGGCGCATCGGCTTCGCCGTCGGCAACGAGCGGCTCTGCGCGGCGCTGGCGCGGGTGAAGAGCTACCTCGACTATGGCGCCTTCACGCCGGTGCAGGTGGCGGCGACCGCGGCGCTGAACGGGCCGGACGATTGCATCAAGGAGATGCGCGCCATCTATAAGAAGCGCCGCGACGTGATGGTGGAGAGCTTCGCGCAGGCCGGCTGGCCGATTCCGGCGCCTTCCGCCTCCATGTTCGTCTGGGCGCCGATCCCAGAGCGCTTTTCCGGCCTGACCAGCCTCGAATTTTCCAAGCTCCTCATCGAGAAGGCGGATGTCGCGGTCGCGCCGGGCGTCGGCTTCGGCGAGCATGGCGAGGGCTATCTGCGTCTCGCTCTGGTCGAGAATGAGCAGCGCATTCGCCAGGCGGCGCGCAATCTGCGCCGCTTCTTCGAGGGCGCGGAAACGACGCTGCACAATGTCGTGCCGCTGCAGGCGCGCGGGTGAGGCGGCGCGCCGCTTCCGGCGGAGCGAAGAGAGGAGCCGCAAAGATGCGCTTCATTCTGATCCTATGCGCGCTCGTCGTCTTTCTTCCGCGCGAGACATTCGCGGCCGAGCAGATCGAGCGCGGCCGCGCGATCGCCAAGGCCAATTGCAGCCGCTGCCACGCCGTCGGCGTTACGGGAAAGAGCCCCAATCCGGCCTCGCCGCCCTTCCGCGCGCTCACGAAGAAATATCCGCTCGAAAACCTCGAGGAGGCGCTGGCCGAAGGGATCGTCGTCGGCCATGGCGGGCTCGACATGCCGCGCTTCGAATTCTCGCCCGGCCAGATCGAATCGCTGCTCGCCTATATGGCGTCGATCCAGCGCAAGTGACCGCGCCCGTCCGATGATGACGCCGACCCTTTTCCCGTGATAAGAAAAGTTCGGCTTATCATTCGATGTTTTTCGAGGCGGGCGCATCAGGCCTGATGAAATTCGATGACACGTGTCGTAAATGTCGCTTTTCAAGGGGGCGGCGCTCGCCTCATCACGCTCATTGCCGCCGCCGATGCGATCAAAGGCCTTCAGAACGACGGCAAGATCGCGGTCAAAGCGGTGGCGGGCTCTTCGGCCGGGTCGCTCGCGGCGTTTCTTTTGACGCAGAACATCAAATACGACGACCTGAAAAAAGCAATTCGCAGAAAAGACAAAGAAATTCGAAAGAACTTTCCGCGCTTCGGAAAGTTTCGGGGATGGCTGTTCGTCCTGTGGTTCATGCTGACCGGCAAAACGGTCTACGACGTCCGGAAGTTCGACGCGCTGCTCGAAGACATTTTCCGGGAGCTCGGACTCGACGTGCGGCGCAGCCTGTCCGACTTCGAGTCCGATATCAAGCTCCACATCATGATTTCCGATGTCTATCAGGCGCGCTCGGCGCCTTGCCATATGGGCGACACGCTGCGACATGCGCTGCGTGCGTCTTGCTCGATTCCGGTGGTTTTCGCGTCCTATGCCCGCGACGATCACGGCCAGCAGGTCGATGGCGGCGTGTTCGACAATTTGCCGACCGAAATTCTAGCGGAAAGCGCAGGGGGCACTCCCGTATTCGCCATAGGCTTTTCGCCGCGGCCGATTCGATCGGCGAAATCGAGCGCCGGCTATTTGTTCGCCCTGATCTCGTCCATGATCTCGCAAAGGGAGACGCGGTCGAGAGCGATCGTCGGCGTCAAGAATGTGCTGCCGCTGGAGACGGCGCTCGACACTTTCGACTTCCACGACATCGTCGGCGTCGGCCTCGACGAGGAATATGACCATGTCAAAGAGCAGACGCGAAATTTCTTTCTCGGTTGGCTGAACGGCGCGCATTCCGACGCCGATCAGCAGCGATACACCGCGCCGATCAAGCTGCGCGACACCGAGACGCGACTTGTCGCCTTCATCGAGGAAAGCTGGCGGCACGCCGTGGGAATCAACCGCTATGTGAGGTTCAAGGTCGACGCTCACAGCCTGCTGCAAGCCAATTCGCCGGACCAGCTCTTCGTCGAGCAGCTATCGGAGATCCCGCCGGGAAAAGTCGTGCCCGGCGTCATTCTCCCGCTGGTCAATGGCGATGGGGCGCGTTCGAGAACGGAATGCCATATCCGTGTCGATGGACCGGACGGCGAGACGGTGCCGTTCACCGAGTTCATCGTGGAGCGCCAAATCGGGGACGGCCGGAAGCGCGACGACGTCGTCCTGCTGATCAACGACGACCTCACCAAATATTCAGGAAGGAGTCTCTATATTTTGAAAAAGGAGACGCGCTACGGATTCATGGCGCCCTTGCGGGACGCCGGACACGATATGCTCTCCGTGCGCAGCGGATATTGGAACGCCGAAGAAGTGTCGATACAGTTGAATGTGCCAGTGGAATTCGGCCCCGTCGAGGCGGCGTGGGATGGGTTCGGCGAAGCTGGCGCTCCCGTCGCGAGGCGGCCGCCCGACAGAGAGTTCAATGCGGGAATGACGCCGATCTTCGCGGTCTCTCGGCCGTCTCCCCGCGACTCCGGCATCAGGCTCTTGCTAACGAGAGCCGGGAGCAATAGATAGAGAGATTGTTTGTCATGTGTCATGCGATAGATCGACCGCGCCGGATTCGGACCATTGATGCAGCTCTGCAGAGCACGAGGAGAAATCGATGAAGACTGGTGGCGAACAAATCGTTTTGAACGCGGTGCTCTGACGCGTAAGGCGCGTGCTGGCCGAAAATGGACGTGCATGGCGTCCGCCGACCGCTCTGGGTCCCAGGGCGGTCTTTTTTTGGCGCTTCCGATTTGACGGAAGCGGCCGACCGAATCTCCGCATCATGCATGAACTCTTAATTTTTGCTGTGTAATTTTGTCGCATGGAGGATCGGGCGCATGTGGCGGCATGTGCGCGAAGGCATGACGCCACTCCTTCATTCCGGCGCCGATCCGGCTGTCTGCGGCCGCGGAGATTCTCCGCGGGCCGACGCCCGCTCTTTCCCATCACATCTGCGCCGCCAGGACTAAGATCGTCTCCGAGCGGCCATTCCATTCGGAGGCACTGTCGATGCGCCTGTCCATTTCCCGCGCCGCGAGCCTGCTCGCCGCCGTCGCTTTTCTCGCTTTCCTCGCGACGGCCGGCGCCGGGCGCTACATTCTCGACGAGCTGCGCATCGGCGGAAGCGCCTATCAGAAAATCGGCGCGGGCAAGGATTTCAACGCCGATCTCCTGCCGCCTCCGCTCTTCCTCGTGGAAGCCTATCTCGACGCGGAACTCGCCGCCTCCTTCAAGCTGGATGCGGCCGAGGCGAAATCGCGGCTGCGGACGCTGCGCGAGAAATTCGACGAGCGTCGCGGCTTCTGGTCCAAATCGACGCTTCTGCCCGCGAGCCTCGTCGCGCTCGCCAATGGACCCGCCGCCAAGGAGGCGGACGCCTTCTGGCGCGAGATCGACGTTTTCCTTCCCGCGGTCGAGCGTGGCGACAGCGCCGCGGTCAGCGCGTCGCTGGCGCGTCTCGACGAGCGCTTTTCGGCGCATCGCGCGCTCGTCGAGCGGCAGGTCGACGAGGCGAACGGCTTTGCGGCGTCGATGGAGAGTAGCGCGATCTCGCTGGTCGGGCGTTATGATCTCGCGAGCCTCGCGGCGACCTTCGCCATCATCGCCGCGCTCGCCGGCGCCGCGCTTCTGGCGCATCGGCGCGTGGTGAAGCCGATCGTGGCGCTTTCCGATTACGCCGCCAAGCTCGCGCGCGGCGACAAGCTCGGACAGCCGCCCTTCGCCGGGCGCGACGATGAGATCGGCCGGCTGCGCGACGCCATCGCCGTGGTTCACGACAAGCTCGAGGAGGTGCGCCTCGCCGAGGCGCGCGCCGCCGAGCAGAACGCCGCCGCCGCCGCCAAGCTGGAAGAAAAAGCCGCCGGCGCCAAATGGTACATAGAGAATCGCGACTTCTTCTTCGCCGAATATACGGCCGCCATGGAGCGGCTCGCCGAGGGCGACCTCGAGGTCCGCCTCAAGAAGGAGTTCATCAAGGATTACGAGAAGCTCCGCGCGCAGTTCAACGCCGCCGTGGAGCGTATGCAGCACACGCTGCGCGGCATTGTGGCGACGAGCGGCGCGATCGGCTCCAGCACGCGCGAGATCGCCCGCGCCTCCGAGGATCTCTCGCAGCGCAATGAGCAGCAGGCGGCGACATTGGCGCAGACGGCCGCGGCCGTCGGCCAGATCACCGACACGGTGCGCAAGGCGGCCGAGAGCGCCGTCGAAGCGCGCGAGATCGTCGGCGACGCCAAGACCGACGCCGTCAAGGGCGAGAAGATCGTCGGCGAGGCGATCGACGCGATGGGCGGCATAGAGAAGTCCTCCGAGCAGATCGGCCAGATCATCGGCGTCATCGACGAGATCGCCTTTCAGACCAATCTTCTCGCGCTCAACGCCGGCGTCGAGGCGGCGCGCGCGGGCGAAGCCGGCCGCGGTTTCGCCGTGGTGGCGACAGAGGTGCGCTCGCTGGCCCAGCGCTCGGCCGAGGCCGCCAAGGAGATCAAGGATCTGATCGCCGTCTCCAATGCGCGCGTGCAGGATGGCGTAACGCTGGTCGCCGAGACGGGCGCCTCGCTCCATCGCATCGTCGAGCAGGTCAATCGCATCGATGTCGTCGTCACTGCCATCGCCTCGAGCGCCGCGGCGCAATCGACCGGCCTGCGCGAGGTGAATACGGCGGTGCAGGAGATCGATCAGGTCACGCAGAAGAACGCCGCAATGTCCGAGGAGACCAATGCGGCGAGCCGTTCGCTGGCCGAGGACAGCGCCGAGCTGGTGCAGCTCGTCGCGCGCTTCAAGATCGGCGAGATCGAGACGCGCGCGCCGTCGAGGCCCATGCTGAAACGCGTCGCGACCGCGCGTTCCGGCTCCGCCGTGCGCAAGGAGGCGCCGCAGGAGGAAGAGTGGGCCGAGTTCTGAGAGCGCGGCGGCCGCGCAAAATAGCGAGCAGGGAGTAGGCCGCTCCCCGCTCACATCGTCCCGACTCAGCGTCCGAAGCCGCCGCCGCCCCCGCCGAAGCCGCCCCCGCCATAGCCGCCGCCGAATCCGCCTCCGCCGCCCCGGCCGGGGAAGCCCCCGCCCGATTGCGGCGCCGGCGATTGCGATCCCCCGCTCGGCGCTTGCGCCCGCGCCAGCTCTTCCTGGAAGACGCGGCAGCTCTTCTTCCTGTCGTAGCGGGCGAAGAAGGGGCTCGGAAAGGCCAGAAACTCCGCGCGCGTCACGCGGCCCTTTCCGGCCATGTCGAAATAATCGAATGTGGCGGAGCGAAACACGACGCTCGCGCGGGGAATGATCTCGAAATCCTGTGCGTCGATGAATCCGCGCTTACGCTTGTCGGCGAGGCGGAACATGCGCTCGAGATATTGCTTCCATTGCTCGCAAGTATAGACGCCGCCGGCGCCGCCCCATTCGCTCGATGTGGCGAGCACGTCATCCGCCCCGCCGCCGCCTGTCGGCCCGCGCGGCGCGTCGATCGGAACGCCGCGCGGTCGATGCTGCTGCGCGAGCGCTGCGCTCGAAACCAAAGCCAATAGACCGGCCGCCAGCCGGACCGCCGCACGTCCCATGGGATGACCTCCAGTGTCTTCGTCGGTCGATCGCGCGCCGCGAGAGAGCCGACAGCTCTGCAATATCACGAAATCGCCGCGCCCGGTCTCTGCTCGATTTCCGCGGGCAGACGAAAGCCTCGCGTCGCGCTATAGACGCTCTGCCCGCCGGGACGGAGTCGCCGCGCCATGACGAAAATCCTTTCGCGCCTGCCGATTTTCCTTCTCTTCGGCCTCATCGGTCTCCTTCCCGCGCGAGGTCAGGAGCGCTCCATCGTTCCGCTGAATGTTATCCATGGCGCCGATGGCGGCGGGCGCGCCTATGTCACAATGCGTTTCGGCAATGTGATGGGGCCGATGCGGCTCGACACAGCCGCCTCCACCAGCCGCATCAAGCTCGCGCCCTGGAATGCCGGCTTTCCGGCGCTGGGCGCCAGCGTATCCACCAGCGCCTCGGGCGTCGCTTCCCGCTGCGAGGATGTGGAGGCGGCCAATGTCGAGCTGAAGGCCGCGCAGGGCAATAATATCGGCCGGGCCAAATATCGCGTCACCCGCTGCGCGACCTCGGACGGGGACGATCTGCTCGGGCTCGATTTCTTCCAAGGCGCGCGCTTCTCGCTCGATCTCGAGAGCGGCGAGATGGTCTTTTTCCCGCAGGGCGACGGCGCGGGCTGGCGGCCCTTCCGAAGGCTGTGGCCGGATCAAAAGCTCGTCGGCCTCGAGGCGCGCCTCGGCAAGACGGCGGCGCTCGGCCTCTTCGACACCGGGGCCGAAATCTCCGCCGTCGATCGGCGGTTTCTCGAGCGGCACAAGGGGCTGTTCGTCCCGGTGAAGAAAAAGGCCAAGGTGAGCGAGGCCTCCGGCAAGAAGATCGACGCGAAAATCTATAAGGTCAAGGAGATCGACATAGGCGCGGGACGCGTGCTGAAGGATGTCGTCTTCGTCTCCTATGATTTTGGGCCTTTGCGCGAGGCGCTCGGCGGCGAGGCGCCGATCATCCTTGGATTCGACGTTTTGAGCCGGTTTCGGTGGGAGCTAGATTTCGGCGCGGAGGGGCCGCGGTGGAAGGCGGTGAGGTAGGCGGTGGCGACATAGCGATAAAGCTTGACTCTTGAGAGGGAAGGTTAGTTTATCAGTTTAATGCCTCGCATATACTTAAACAAAGAGGGGAAGCTATGTTCGTCAATATTGCAAATTGTTGCGCTGTTAAATATAGACTGCTCGATTGTCATATCAGGTTCTTCCGTTTCGAATCGCGCATACCAGAATAAATCCGAACAGCATGCGTGGAGTTCGATTACATCTCGTAACGCAGAATCAATTTGGTGTATGTGTATGAGCGTTTCGCTCGGCTTCCCTAGCAGAGAGGTTAGCCGAGAGTTTTGGACTTGAAGGCGTTTGATGCAGCCTGCGATTGGTTCAATATGGGGTTTGTCAGCGTGTTCTATGCAATCCCTAAGAACCTTGATTGCGTCTGATGGAAATTCAGGAATGCAAAATGAGCCTGCAAGTAGGCAATGGTCTGCTGTTCGTGGGTAAATATCTTTTAGTATATGACCGCATTTTTGTGCATATTGGCAAATTTCGGCTAATGCGGCCGGCATCACTGCGCGCGCAGCCACGCTTTTCCTGCTGCGTTGCTCTGCTTCTCTTTTAGCTATCATATGTTGCTGCCATACAACAAAGAACGCGGCTGCAATTACTCCAATCGCTGTCACCCAGGGTTGCCAGACACTCGTCGCTGACTGAGAATTTTTGAGAAAGTCATTGGCGAAAAACATTACGAGTGAAAGGAGAGTGGCTACCAATGCAAAGGCCAGAAAATCAAGGAGCGCCATTATCTTAGTTCCTGTGACAGACTGACCAAAGTAGTCGATCTTTCGTTGTTTTTCCAGAAGTGAAAGAGAGTTCCTGCCCGTGGTGTTGTGCGTGCCGTTCGCCCTCGCCCTTTGCGCCTCCCGCCGCTTTTCGCTAAAAGTCGGGAGAGCCGTTCCGAGGAAAGAAATGTCCCAAATTCCCGACTTCAGCAAAATCGCCTTCGCTCCCGTCGCCGCGACCCCGAAGGAGGCCGCCGAGCCGCGTCGCTGGCTGACGCCCGAGGGCATAGAAGTCAAGAATTCCTACGGGCCGCAGGACATAGACGGGCTCTCTTTCATCGATGGATTCCCCGGCGTCGCGCCCTATGTGCGCGGGCCTTATCCGACCATGTATGTCGCCCAGCCCTGGACGATCCGCCAATATGCGGGCTTCTCAACGGCCGAGGACAGCAACGCCTTCTACCGCCGCAATCTCGCCGCCGGGCAGAAGGGCCTCTCCATCGCCTTCGATCTCGCCACCCATCGCGGCTATGACAGCGATCATCCGCGCGTCTCCGGCGACGTCGGCATGGCGGGCGTCGCCATCGATTCCATCTATGACATGCGCACGCTCTTCGACGGCATTCCGCTCGAGCAGATGAGCGTGTCGATGACGATGAACGGCGCCGTTCTGCCGGTTCTCGCGCTGTTCATCGTGGCGGGCGAGGAGCAGGGCGTGCCGCCGGCGCAGCTCACCGGCACGATCCAGAACGACATCCTCAAAGAATTCATGGTGCGCAACACCTATATCTATCCGCCGTTTCCGTCGATGCGCATCGTCTCGGACATATTCGCCTACACCAGCAAGAATATGCCGAAGTTCAACTCCATCTCCATCTCCGGCTATCACATGCAGGAGGCCGGCGCCTCCGCCGATCTCGAGCTCGGCTACACGCTCGCCGATGGCGTCGAATATGTGCGCGCCGGCGTCGCCGCGGGGCTCGATATCGACGCTTTCGCGCCGCGGCTTTCCTTCTTCTTCGCCATTGGCATGAATTTCTTCATGGAGGTGGCCAAGCTCCGCGCCGCGCGCCTGCTGTGGGCGCGGCTGATGAAGGATCTCGGCGCCAAGTCCGAGAAGAGCATGACGTTGCGCACTCATTGCCAGACCTCCGGCTGGTCGCTCACCGCGCAAGATGTTTACGTCAACGCCATCCGCACCAGCGTCGAGGCGATGGCGGCGACTCAAGGGCATACGCAATCGCTGCACACCAATGCGCTCGACGAGGCGCTGGCGCTGCCGACCGACTTCTCCGCCCGCATCGCCCGCAATACCCAGATTGTTTTGCAGGAGGAGAGCGGCACGACGCGCATCATCGATCCTTGGGGCGGCTCCTTCTATGTCGAGAAGCTGACCGCCGAGCTGGCCGAAGCTGCGTGGAAGCATATCGAAGAGATCGAGAGCCTCGGCGGCATGGCCAAGGCGATCGCCGCGGGCCTGCCCAAGCAGCGCATCGAGGAGGTCGCGGCCAAGACGCAGGCGCGCATCGACACGGGACAGCAGGTCGTCGTCGGCGTGAACAAGTTCCGCCCGGACAGCGACGTCGCGCCGGATGTGCTGAAGGTCGATAATTCCGCCGTGCGCGCCGCGCAGATCGCCAAGCTCCAGCGCCTGCGCGCCGAGCGTGACGAGGCGAAGACGCAAGCCGCGCTCGATGCGCTGACCGAGGGCGCCAAGGGCGACGGCAATCTTCTGGCGCTGGCGATCGAGGCCGCGCGCGCCAAGGCGAGCGTCGGCGAAATCTCCTTCGCGATGGAAAAAGTCTTCGACCGCCATAAGCCCAAGGCCAATGTCATTTCCGGCGTCTATGCGCGCGAGGCGGGCGCCGATTGCGACAAGGTCGCGCGCGTGCGCAGCATGACGGCGGCCTTCGCCGAGAACGACAAGCGCAAGCCGAAGATCCTCGTCGCCAAGCTCGGCCAGGACGGCCATGACCGCGGCCAGAAGGTCATCGCCTCCGCCTTCACGGATCTGGGCTTCGAGGTCGTCATCGGCGATCTCTTCGCGACGCCGGAAGAAGTGGCCAAGCGCGCCGCGGAAGAACAGGTGCATATCGTCGGCGTGAACACGATGACCGCCGGCCATCTCGCTCTGACGCCGGAATTGCGCGACGCGCTGAAGGCGGCGGGACGCGAGGAGGTGATGATGGTCGTCGGCGGCGTCATTCCCGAGCAGGATTTTCAGGCGCTCTACGACGCCGGCGCCGCGGCGATCTTCCCGCCCGGCACCAATATTCCGGAAGCCGCCGAGAAAGTGCTGCAAGAGCTGAACATCCGGCTCGGCTATGCGCAGCGGGAGACGGTCCGGCAGTAGGCTCATGATGCGAGCCTTCAGGCTCGCATCATTTCACCACTCTGAATTTTTTGTCAGGTCGGGCCTGCGTCGGACGTCGCCACCTCCGCGGCGGGATCGCCGGGCTCGGTCTCCCAGGCGACGCCGGGAATGGCGACGATGCGCCAGCCGCGCGCATCGAGCCGACAGACGATCGCCTGCCGCTCCTCCATATAGGCGAGCAGCCGCCGCGCCCGTCCGGGCGAGCGCGTGCCATAGGCGCTGGCGACATCCGCGTCGGAAGGGCAGGGGCGGCGGTCGAAGGCCGCGCGGGCCAGCGATAGAAAAACCCCCTGCATATCCTCCGGCAGAGCGCCGGCCATTGCGAGCACCTCGGCCCAGGGCGAATCTGCGGATTCGGCTTCGGCGAGCTCTATGCCGGCATGGGCCACGGCGAGGCGACGGCGGAAGGCGGGCAGGCTCAAAGGCTCGCCGCCGATGCGGCGAATCCGGCAGCGCACCAGAAAATCCTGATAGAGCACGGCTATGGTGCGGAAATTGGCGTCGCCGTCGGTCAAAATCTCGCGCAGCGCCGAATCGATCGCAGCCTGACGCTGCTCGGGCGAGAGGCTCGGCGGCGGCTCGGCGGCGGGCGGCGCCGGCGGCGCGCTGCGGGCGAGCCGCGCCAGCACATCGGCGGTCGGCGCGGGCGGCGGCGGCCGGCGCGGCGCCTCGAAGCGCGCTTCATTGGCGCCCGGCGTGAAAATGAGATGCGCGTCGTCGGCGCCGGCCTCCGGCAGCGGCAGCAGCCTGGGGCTGACATTGCGCGCGGAAGTCTCCACCGGGCCGATGCGCACGGGCAGCGGGCGGCGCGCCATGGCCGGGCCGAGGGCGACGAAATTGCCGCTCTGCAGATCGCGGAACATTTCCGCCTGCCGCCGCTCCATGCCGAGCAGATCGGCGGCGCGCGCCATGTCTATGTCGAGGAAGGTGCGGCCCATGAGAAAATTGGATGCTTCCGCCGCGACATTCTTGGCGAGCTTGGCGAGGCGCTGTGTGGCGATGACGCCGGCGAGACCGCGCTTGCGGCCGCGACACATCAGATTGGTCATGGCGCCGAGCGAGGCCTTGCGCGCCTCGTCCGACACTTCGCCGGCGACGGCGGGCGCGAAGAGCTGCGCCTCGTCCACCACGACGAGCAGCGGATACCATTGGTCGCGCTCGGCGTCGAAAAGTCCGCCGAGAAAAGCGGCGGCGGCGTGCATCTGCTGCTCGGCGTCGAGCCCCTCGAGATCGAGCACCACAGAGACGCGGTGCTGGCGCGCCCGCGCGGCGATGCGGGTGAGATCGGCGACGCCGCAGCGGGCGTCCACCACCACATGGCCGTAGCGCTCGGCCAGCGTGACGAAATCGCCTTCCGGATCGATGATCGCCTGCTGCACCCAGGGCGCGCTCTGCTCCAGCAGGCGGCGCAGCAGATGCGATTTGCCGGAGCCGGAATTGCCCTGCACCAGAAGGCGCGTCGCCAGCAGCTCCTCGAGATCGAGCGTCGCGACGCCGCCATCGGCGCGGGTCCCGAGATCGATGGAAACCTTGGCGGGCGCCGTCATCGCGGCGCCCCTCCGGCCGTGAAGGAGGGAAAGATCATGGCGCGGAGTTAAACATCGATTCGCGCCGCCCGTTCAACCGCGCCGCGGCGCCTGTGGACAAGAGCGGAGAATTTTCTTCTACCGCGCGAATAGGAGGCGTTCTATGATGCGGATGCAGAAATTCATTGTGGCTTTGCGGAACGACGAGGCTTTGCGATGAAATGGCGTAATGCGGCGATCGCGGCTTTTTGTATCGGCGTTTCGACCGGAGCCGCGCGGGGCGCCGAGACGGACTCGCGCATCCCTGTCGCGCTGACTGCTCCCGAAAAGGCTTTCGTGCTCGATCAGATGCGCTTGTTCGTGAAGAGCGTGGAGCAGATCGTCACCGGCCTCGCCACGGGCGACAAGGCCATGGCCGTGGAAGCGGCGAGCGCGCGCGGCGCTATTCGCTTTCGTGCGGACGGCGCCATGTTTCCCGCGCTCAACGACAAATTCCCCGACAAATGGAAGCAGCTCGGCCAGCCGATGCGCAAGGGTTTCGACGAATTGTCGAAGGCGCTCGCGGAAGGCGAAGACACGATGCGCGCGCTGGCTCGGCTCGGCTCTCTCATGAGCAATTGCGTCGCCTGCCACGAAACCTATCGCATCGTCGACGCGAAGAACTGAGCGCATCAGCGCTCGCGCATTTTGGCGAAGGCGGCTTTTCCGGCTTCGCTCATCTCCTGCGTCAGGCCGACGAACATTCCTTCGACCATCGTCGTGACCGCGCGCGGCGCCGTCTCCGGCTCGCCGGCGGAAAAGGGCGGCTCCGGCGCATATTGCGCCAATAGCTGCACGCCTTCCGCGTAAGTGCGGTCGCGCAGCTGCGCGACCAGAGCGAGCGAGAAGTCGAGCCCCGCCGTCACGCCTTCCGCCGTTATGCGATTGCGATCCTTCACCACGCGGCCCGCGGCCGGCGTCGCGCCGAAAATCGGCAGCAGCGGCTTCGTCACCCAATGCGAGGTCGCGCGATAGCCGTCGAGCAATCCCGCCGCGCCGAGCAGCATGGAGCCCGTGCAGACGGAGGTGACATGGCTCGCTCTGCGTCCCGCCTCGCGCAGAAAGGCAAGAGTCGCCTCGTCGCGCATGGCCGCGAGCGTGCCATTCGAGCCGCCGGGCGCGCAGAGAATGTCGATTTCTTTCACATCCTCGAAACACGCCGAGGGGGTGAAGACGAGGCCTGTGTCGCTGCGCACAGGCTCCTTCGTCTTGGCGACGATCTCGATCTTTGCGCCCATCAGATTGGCGAGCATATATTGCGGCCCCACCATGTCGAGCGCGGTGAAGCCGGGATAGATCACAAAGGCGATCTTCTCCTTGCCCATCCAATGCGCCGGCATGGAGGACATGTCGTGCGAGGATGCTGCGGCTCGCGCAGCGCTCGGGCGAAACGTGGGCGCGGCGCTCGCGAGCAATGCCGCGAAAGCCGCAATTCCTTCGCCGAAACGGCGTCGATCGATATGGCTGTCCATGTCGCTCATCGTCGCTCCTACATGCGCGCGGAGAGTGTGGCGAAGAAGGTTCGTCCTTCCGCCGCCGCGAGATTTCCCGAGAGATAGGGATAGGCGGTGAGATAGCGCCGATCGCCGAGATTCTTGGCGTTGAGCGCGAAGGTGAAATTCTCGTGCTTGTAAATGAGCGCCGCGTCGAAGACGACATAGCCGCTGGTCATCCACGGCTTGCCGAGCTCGATCACTTGTCCAGAGGAGGCATAGAGGCCGGCGCCGAGCGACCATCCCGCGAGCGCGCCGGTGAAGGCGTAATTGCCCCACAGTCGTCCCGAATCCGCCGGCGCCAGATTGAGCGGAACATTCTGCAGCTTCGGATTCGCATTGCGCGAGATTTTCGCGTCGATATGGGCGTAGCTCGCGAGCACGGAAAATTCCGCGGTCGGCTGCCAGACGAGATCGGCCTCGAAGCCGGAGGAATGCCATTCGCCGGCCTGCGTCTGCGTGAGGCCGCCGGGCGCCGTCGTCGGCACATTGGTGCGCTTCAGATCGAAAAAAGCGAGCGTGCCGGAAAGGCCATAGAGTCCGTCGAGCTTGACACCCGCCTCGAATTGCTCGGAGCCTTCCGGCTTGGGCGCCGCGCCATTCGGACTGTTGAAGAAAGTGACGGCGCGCAGGCCCTGCGAATAGCTTCCATAGACCGACAGCCAATCGAGCAGATCATAGGTCGCGCCGGCGCGCGGCAGCACTTTGGTCTCGCTGGTGGAGAAAGTCTGCGGCGGCGAATAAGCGCCCTCATAGCTGTCGATGTCGATCATTGCGACGCGCAAGGCGCCGAGGAAATGCAGGCGATCGAAGATCGTCGACTGCAATTGCACAGTGGCGCCGGCGTTCTGATATTGATTATTGCTCCGATTGAACACCGTATAGCCGGACTGTCCGGGCAGCGGATAGGCGTAGAGCGGAAAGACGGGGGAGCGGAAATCCGTCGGCTGCGGAAAGCCGAACGCTCCGTAAATGCTCGAATCCGGTCCGGCGGCATAGGAAGCGGCGAGCTGGCCGCGCTCCCAGACGCGATTGAAATCGCCGCCGACGAGCAGCCGGTTTTGCGTCGGCCCGGCGTCGAATTTGGCGACGACATTGGAGGTGATGGCGAATTCCTCGAGCTGCTGCGCGAGTATCGTGTTCAGCATGACGAATTGACTGGGCCCGCCATAGGCGCCGAAGAAAGGATCGACCGAATAATTCGGCTGATTGCCGCCGAAAGGAATTTGCGACGGCTCATACATTCGCGAAGACGTCCAACGCGCGTTGGTGAAGGTCGAAAAAGTCTCGTCGAAGCGATGATCGAAGCGAATGGTGACGCCGGAGGATTCGGTCGTCGAGTCGGGAATCCGCGAATTGGCGAGGAAGCTCGTCGGCCGCAGCGAATAGAAAGTGCGGTCGAGCGTTCCCGTCGCCGGCAGGCCGGGATAATCGGGCTGATCGCGCCGCGACACATGGCCTTGGATCGTCAGCGAGGTGTCCTCGTTGGGCGCGAATTTCAGCGTCGGATCGATCGAATAGCTGCGGCGATGCACGACGTCTATGTTGGAATGCGTCGATTCATATTGCGCCGTCACGCGGAACAGCACGCTCTTATCGGCGGTGAGCGGCTGATTGACGTCTATATAGGGGCTGACGAAACGATAGCCGCCGGCGCGCACGCCGGCTTCTGCGAAACGCTCCGCCGTCGGCATTCGCGACACGATATTGACGACGCCGCCGACGGGGCTCGCGCCGCCCTGGAACAAAATGCTCGCCGGACCTTTCACCACCTCTATGCGCTCGACATTGGCGAGAAGATCGCGCACGCCGAGATCGTAATAGTTCGGCAATCCGTCCACATAGCGCTCGGCGCGCATTCCGCGCAGGCTCGGCCCTATGCCGCCGGGATACCGCGGATCGATCGCAATCAGGCCGGAGACATTGCGGAACGCCTCGCTCTGCGAAACGGCCTGGCTGTCGTCGATGAGCTTGCGCGGAATCACCTCTATCGACAAAGGCAGCTCTTTGATCGGCGTCGGAAGGCGCGTCGCCGTCGCGGTCTCCGCCTGATAGCCGCGCACCGGGCCGGCCGTGGTCTGCACTGTGGCCGGTCCCTGCCGCTCCGTCTCGGCGCTGTGTCTTTGCCGCGCCGCGTCTATGTCGATCGGCGGCAGCGCTTCCTGCGCGAGCGCCCCGCCGCCGAGAAAAACAATGGCCAGCGCATTCGCGCCGACGCTTCGCAGAAGATCGCGATCGAGCATAGGGCCTCCTTTGTCGCTCAATTCGTCCCGAAGGACACGCCGCATCGCCGCCGGGCGTAGGAAGCCAACCTTTCATGGAGATAACATGGGCGGGCGAGGACGTCGATTTCCGCTCGCCGCCGCCGGTTGCCCTCGATGCGCGCTTTGTCCTATGCTCTGTGTCTTCGCGTGCGGCGGAGCGACGAAACAATGTCACGAATTTTCCTGCCGAGCGGGGCGTCTCCCGAGCGCGCGGCGAGCGAGGGCGCGCCCTGATGCGCGTTCTGCTCGTCGAGGACGAAGCGGAGATGGCCCATGCGCTCGCGCTGCGGCTCGGGCGCTCGGGCTTCATCGCCGATCATGTCGGCGCTCTCGTCGATGCGCGAGAAGCGCTGGCCTGCTATCGCTATGGGCTCGCGATTCTCGATCGCCGTCTGCCGGACGGCGACGGACTCGAGCTTCTGCCCGAATTGCGTCGTCTGCAGCCGGACGCGCGCATTCTCATTCTCACCGCCTGCGAGGCGGTGAGCGAGCGCGTCAGCGGGCTCGACGCCGGCGCCGACGATTATCTCGCCAAGCCGGTGGACTTCGACGAATTGATGGCGCGGGTGCGCGCCTGCCTGCGCCGCACCCTGGGCGCCGTCGCTCCGCCCGTCGTCATCGGCCGACTCTCCTTCGATCTCGCGGCGCGCGAGGTTCTCGTCGATGGCGCGCCCGCGGTGTTGCACCGGCGCGAGCTCGCTCTGCTGGAGACGCTCGTGCGCAGCGCCGGCCGCATCGTGCTGCGCGCGCGGCTCGTCGAGGAGGTCTATGGCTTCGACGACAATGTCGACGTCAATGCGCTGAACATTTTGGTGTCGCGCTTGCGCAAGCGGCTCGGCGATCTCGGCGCGGAGGTCGAGATTCATTCGGCGCGCGGCATCGGCTATATGTTGGCGAGAGCATCCTCGTGAGGCGCCGTCGCTCGCTCGCGCTGCGCTTGATCGTCTCTCTCGCGATCGTGCAGATGGTCGGCATATTGCTTCTCGTGCCGATCACCGATTTTCTGATCTCCGCCTCCGGCCTCGCGCCGGGCTGGCAGGTCGCGCCGGACGATTGGGGCGAGCATCGCATCTATGGATTGGTCGCGCGCTCGGTGACGAAAACCGAGACCGGCGAGGCCATCCTCGCGCCGAGCGCTGCGCTGCGCGCCTATCGCGAGGTCAATCCGCAAGCGCGTTACGCCGCCTTCGATTGCAATGGCGCGGCGTTGAGCGGCTCGTCGCCGGAGCTCGTCGAAGCGCTCGGCGGCCTCGATCGCATCGGCGCGACGACGCTGAAGTTCCGCATTCCGGGCGACGCGGATCCTCGCGCCCGTGGTTTTTTGCGGCGCGCGCCGGCGGCCGTCGGCGCCTGCGCGATCGCAGCCTATGATTATCGTTTCGCCTGGGACGATCTTTTTGCCGTGGCGGCCTTGTTCCTGACGCCGCACAGCGCCGCTGTCGTCGCGCCCGCCGTGCTCTGCGCGCTCGCCATCGCATGGATCGTCGTGCGGCGCGGTCTTTCGCCATTGCGCGCCGCCGCCGCCGATGTGGCGGGGATCGATGTGAACACGCTGCACAAGCGCATCGAAGCCGATGACGCGCCGAAGGAGATCGCGCCCTTCATCGAAGCGGTCAATGACGCGCTGACGCGCCTCAATGCGGGAGTCGCGGCGCAGCGTCGCTTCACCGCCAATGCGGCGCATGAGCTGCGCACGCCGATCGCGATCATGCGCGCCCATGCGGACAATCCCGACGACGCCGCGTTTCGGCGCGATATGAAGCGCGACATTCGCCGCGTGCAGACGATCGTCGAGCAATTATTGGCGAGCGCGCGATTTTCGATGCGCGACGCTCGCGCCGATGTCGACATGGATCTCGGCGCCGTCGCTCTCGCAATGGTCGCCGATCATACGCCGCTCGTCATCGAGAACGGCCGGCGCATCGAATTCGAGCCGCCACGCGAGCCGACGATCGTCACGGGCGACCGATGGGCGCTCGAATGCGTCGTCGCCAATCTTCTCGACAATGCGCTGCGCGCCGAACCGCACGGCGGCGTCATATTGGTCCGCGCGTCGTCGACCGCGGTCGTCGAGGTCGTCGATCATGGCGCCGGCGTTCCGCGCGCCGATCGCGAGAAGATTTTCGAGCCGTTCTGGCGGCGCGACAATAAGAGCAATGGAATCGGCCTCGGTCTCGCCATTTCGAAGACGCTCGTCGAGCAGATGGGCGGATCGATCGGCGTGGACGAAACCAGCGGCGGCGGCGCCACCTTCCGCATCACGCTGCGCAGAAGCGCCGCCCAGAGCAGCGAGGCGCCCGGCCGTCCGCGCGCGGACGTCGCCGACGCGAGGCGCCGATCCGAGGATGCGGCCTGAAATAGTCGGCCGGAGCTCGGCTGCGCGAAGAGGCGCGATCGAACGAGACGAGGAGGCTTGACGGCTCCAAAAATGTTCCATATATGTTCTGTTGTTCGGTAAGTGTTCTTTGCGTCGGTAAACAAGTCCCCTCGAGTTGTAAGCGTCGCATCGAGGCTCGCGGTCGCGAGGCGCCCCAGTGTCGCGCATGGGCGTGTCGCGCCGCGAGCCGAAGCGACGCCGCGAGCCGGCGAAAGGCCGGTCGAGCAGCCGGCGGAGTAGGCCGGCAAGGAGATTGTCGCCATGGCGAGCTCGGCGAAACGTCTGATCGAAAAATCGGAAAAAAGCGACTGGCGCCAAGCGGCGCAGCTGAGCCGGGAGGCGATCGGCGCGGTGGTGAATTTCTCCTCCGAGGAGCGGCCGATCGTCGATCCGGCGCGGCGGCGCGGGCGCGGCGCGCTCTCCAATGAGAGCGGCCGTTTCGAACGCGAGCGTCGCCTCGAGACCGATGACGGCTGGAGCTCGATCGAGGAGCTCGGCGAGTTTCGCACCAATGTCCATGTCGAGAAGGCGAAGACGATCGTCACGCGCAACGACTCGCCGGATATTTCCTTCGATCGCTCCATCAATCCCTATCGCGGCTGCGAGCATGGCTGCGTCTATTGCTATGCGCGGCCGAGCCACGCCTACATGGGCCTCTCGCCGGGCCTCGATTTCGAGACGGAGATTTTCGTCAAGGAGGGTGCGGCGCAATTGCTGGAGCGCGAATTGTCGGCGCGCAATTATTCGCCGAAGACCATCGCCATCGGCGCCAACACCGATCCCTATCAGCCGCTCGAAAAGCGCTATCGCATCACCCGCGGCCTGCTCGAAGTAGCGAGCCGCGCCGATCATCCGATCGGCATAGTGACGAAGAGCTCGCTGGTCGTTCGAGACATCGACATTCTCGCGCCCATGGCGCGCAAGGGCCTCGTCAAGGTCGCGATCTCGCTGACGACGCTCGATCCGGCGCTGGCGCGGGCGATGGAGCCGCGCGCCGCCTCGCCGGAGCGCCGCCTCGCCACGATCGAGCGGCTGGCCGAGGCCGGAATTCCGGTCGCGGTTCTGGTCGCGCCGATCATTCCAGCGGTCAATGACGCGGAGATCGAGACCATATTGACGCGCGCCCACGCCGCCGGCGCGCGCGAGGCCGGCTATGTGATGCTGCGCCTGCCGCTCGAGCTGCGGGAGCTGTTCAGCGAATGGCTCGTCACCCATTTCCCGGCCAAGGCCCGGCATGTGCTGTCGCTGGTGCGCTCGGCGCGCGACGGCAAGCTCTATGATCCCTCCTTCGACAAGCGCATGACGGGGGACGGCCCCTACGCATGGATGATCGGCCGCCGTTTCGAGCTCGCTTCGACGCGGCTCGGCTTCTCTCGCACGCGGCTGCGCGCCGATCTTTTTCGGCAGCCCAGCTGCGGGGCCGAGCAGCTCAGCCTTTTTTGACGGCCCGCTCGCCGATCGATTGCCTCGATCCCGCCGCTGTGTTTTTTTCAGCCGCCCCCTTTTCGACCGAGCCGAGCGCATATGCCCCCACATTTTCTCACCGAAACGCGCATTCTGCGCGACGGCGCTCGGCCGGTCGCCGGCGTCGACGAGGTCGGACGCGGCCCGCTCGCGGGACCGGTCGCGGCGGCGGCGGTGATTCTCGATCCACGCCGCCTGCCGGAGGGGATCGACGATTCGAAGGCGCTGTCGGCCAAGGCGCGGGAGGCGGCCTTCGAGCGCATCGCCGCGAGCGCTCTGGCGATCGGCGTCGCTTTCGCCAGCGTCGAGGAGATCGACCGGCTGAACATCCGCCGGGCGACGCTGCTCACCATGGCGCGGGCGGTGGGGGCGCTGCATGTCGCGCCCAATTACGTCCTCGTCGACGGCCGCGATTTGCCGAAGCTCGCTTGCCCGGGCGAGGCGATCGTCAAAGGAGACGCGCTGTCGCTTTCTATCGCGGCGGCGTCGATCATCGCCAAAGTCGCGCGCGACCGCCAGATGCGCCGGCTCGCCGCGCTCTATCCCCATTACGGATTCGAAACCAACGCAGGCTATGGCACGGCGGAGCATCTCGCAGCACTGCGCATACATGGCCCGACGCCCTTCCATCGCATGAGCTTCGCGCCGCTGCGGGAGCCGCGCCTCGGCGGCGCCGGCGTGTCATGATACTTCGTAAATAACTGGTGAACTTGCGATTTCTTAACGAAGGCGTGCGGAAAAGAGACAGCCGCGCACGGGCTCTCTAAACCCGGCTTTTACCGCGATCGGGCATTGTTCGCAGCGTTGGTTGCGTAGCCGGTGATTGTCCATGAGTAGCGCGCGCGTCGGGGCGGCCCGCCCCAAGTCCCAGATAAAGGTCTCGCGTACTGGGATGTCGAATTTCGGGTCGCCTCGCGCGCCGAAGCGCGCGATGTCGCGTAACGAGGTGGTCGTCGGCGACAGCGTCGAGGCGATGCTCGGCCTGCCGGAGGCGAGCGTCGATCTCGTCTTCGCCGACCCGCCCTATAATCTCCAGCTCGCCAGCCGGCTCACCCGGCCGGATCAGAGCGTCGTCGACGCGGTCGACGACGATTGGGATAAATTCGCCGATTTCGCCGCCTATGACGCTTTCACCCGCGACTGGCTGGCGGCGGCGCGGCGGGCGATGAAGCCGAGCGCCACTATTTTCGTCATCGGCTCCTATCACAATATATTCCGCGTCGGCGCGATCATGCAGGACCTCGGGTTCTGGATATTGAACGACATCGTCTGGCGGAAGAACAATCCCATGCCCAATTTCCGCGGCCGTCGCTTCACCAATGCGCATGAGACGCTGATCTGGGCGGCGCGCGACGCTTCGGCGCGCAATTACACCTTCCATTACGAGGCGCTGAAGGCCGGCAACGAGGATTGCCAGATGCGCTCGGACTGGCTGCTGCCCATCTGCTCGGGCGGAGAACGCCTCAAGGATTCGGCCGGCCGCAAGACGCATCCGACGCAAAAGCCCGAGGCTCTCCTCGCCCGGATCATGCTCGCCGCTTCCAATCCCGGCGACCTCGTGCTCGATCCCTTCTTCGGCTCCGGCACGACCGGGGCGGTCGCTCGGCTGCTCGGCCGCGATTACCTCGGCATAGAGCGCGAGCAGACCTATGCCGAGGCGGCGCGGGCGCGAATTGCGGCGATCACGCCGCTTCCGGCCGAGGCGGTGGCGCCGGCGCCCTCCAAACGCAACGAGCCGCGCATCGCTTTCGCCAGCGTCGTCGAGGCGGGGCTCGTCGCCCCCGGCGTGACGCTCACCGACGCCAAGGGTCGCCATAAGGCCGTCGTGCGCGCCGACGGCGCTTTGGCGATCGGCCCGATCGTCGGCTCGATCCATAAGACCGGAGCCTTGGTTCAGGGCCTGCCGGCCTGCAACGGCTGGACCTTCTGGCATTTCGAATCCGGCGCCGGCCTCGCGCCGATCGACGAATTGCGCGCGATGGCGCGCGCACGTCTGCGCGACGCCGCGGAATAGTCGCATCGCGACGATGGGCGGATGAGCGCCCGCTGCGGAGGACACATGCGCCTCGAGAATATTTTCGTCGATCTCCCGGAAAAAGCGGAGCAGGAGCAGTTTCTGCCTCTGCTCGCCGCGCCGGGCGTCCGCCTCGAGCGAATCGTCTCCTTCGGCCAGGCCAGTCCGCCCGGCTTCTGGCACGATCAGGAGGAGGCCGAATGGGTGATCCTGCTCGCCGGCTCCGCCGGTCTTCGATTCGCCGATCGCGACGAGGTTCTGACCCTCGCGCCCGGCGATTATCTCGAAATCCCCGCGCATCGCCGCCATCGCGTCGAATGGACCGATGCGACGCTGCCGACCGTCTGGCTCGCCGCACATTTTCGCGCCGACGGCGCCTGACCGCCCGACAAACGGTCGGAAACCGCCACTGTTATATACGCGACAATATAGGTGCGTCGCGGGAGTGGACGCTGTGAATTTTTATATCATTTTGAAAAATAATAATAATATATCCGCCATAGCGCTGGCGCGCCGCTTGCTTCCGACTGCCCAGATCAGGAGTGAGCGATGCGCCCTCGACACGAAATTGCGACGCCGCGGCGGAAACGACCGCTGGCCGTCATTTTAGGAACGAATGAGATCGCCTCGGCGGTCGCCGTGCATATGAATCGGATCGGCTGGGCCTGCGTGCTCAGCCATGACGCGTTTCCGCCGGTCGTCCGCCGCCAGATGGCGTTCAACGACTGCCTCTATGGCGAGCGCATCACGCTCGAAGAGGTAGAGGCCGAACGCGCCGATTCGACGATCGAACTCGTCGAAATTCTCGACTACACGACCAAGGTCGCCGTGACGCGGCTGCAGTTCCACGATCTCGTGGCCATTCGGACGGCCCATGCGCTGGTCGATGCGCGGATGCAGAAATATCGGGCCACGCCCGATCTGCGCCATTTGGCCAAAGTGGCGGTCGGCCTCGGGCCCAATTTCGCCGTCGGCCGCAATTGCGACATTGCGATCGAGACCAAGCCTGCGCAGGCGGGCCTCATTATCCAGGAGGGGGCCACCGAGCCGGCGGACCATGTCCCCAACCGTCTCGGCGACGTCGGCGAGGAGCGCTTCGCCTATTCCCAAAAGCCGGGCCTGTGGCATTCGGCCGTCGATATCGGCGTCCGCGTGTTCAAGGATTTCGTCGTCGGCCATTTGAACGGCGAGCCGGTGACCGCGCCGCTCGACGGTGTGCTGCGCGGCGTCGTCCGCGACGGGCTGCATATTCCCGCCGGGGTCAAATTGCTCGAGATCGATCCGCGCGGCCGCTCGGCCAAATGGACCGGCATAGACGAGCGTTCGGCGCTGGTCGCGAGCGGCGTCAGCCGGGCGATCCGCATCGAACTCGCCAAGCAGAATGCGACGCGGATCGAGGGGCCCTTCGTCGCCCACTGACAATCCTGTCCCGTATGTGACAGCGGCGTCGTATTTCAGCTATATTTTGTTCGATACAGATCGCGGCGTCTTAAGGAGGCCCGGGACGATGCGAACAGACGCGGATGCGCCGCAGGTCGGCGTGATTTTGAAGCTGCCCAATGGCGGAGTTCTCGCTCCGACGGACCTCGAACTGATCGACGCGTTGCGCAAGGAGCGATCGATCATCGGGGCGAGCCGCGCGCTCGGCCTGTCCTATCGCAAATGCTGGCTGTCGGTGGATGCGCTCAACCGCACTTTCGAAAGTCCGGTGGTGGCGACGTTTCCAGGACGACGCGAGGGCGGGGCGGAGATCACGCCCTTCGGCGAGCGGCTGGTGAGCGTCTATCGCTCGATCGAGCGCCATGCCGCCAATTCGGCCAAGCGCACCTTGGACGAGATCATCGGCGCGCTCGATTGGTCCTATCAGAAGACGGCCAGTGACGCGGAAACGGAGCCTCGTCGGGATCGAGCGTCCGGCCGCTGATCGCGACGGCCTTGATCATGGCCCAGGCCGAGAGTCCCTCGACCAGCGCCAGGCGCTCCACCGATTCATGGGTGATCAGCGCGTCTATGCGGGCGCCGCCGAGCGACAGGCTCGCGCGCGTGAAGGGCGGCGGCAGAAAATCCAGCTCGACGATCTCGGCCGGCAGGCGATTGAGGATGGAGACATCCATCGGCCGCGAAAGGGCGAGGGAGACGTCGCGGGCGTCGATCTCCACCTCGATCGCGGCTCCGACGGCGGCGTCGACCAAGGGCACGCGCAATTCGCCGCCGGCGAAAAACAGCGTGGAAAGGCCGACGTCCGGCTCGTGCCGCAGCACGCGCGCCGGGAAGATCGATACGTAATCGTGGGTCTGCGCAAAGAGCGGCGTCTTCTTGTCCAGCATGATCGCCGAACTAGCGAGAAATACGCCAATCTCATATTTTATGGGGGAAATGCGCGTTTTAGCGATGAAAATGCGCGATCCGGCGGCTTTTTCGCCGGGATACGGACGCCGCGCGGCGGCGTCCGTTTCGAATGCTCAGTTCGGATTGCGGGCGGCGATCGCCTCATATTCCACGCGCGTCAGGCGGAAATAGCCGCGGCCGCCGGCGCGCGTCTCGAATTTGGAGCCGGCGCGCTCGCACAGCAGCTTGAACCAGGCCTGCTTGTCGAGATGGGCGGGAAGGCCATTGATTTCCCAGACGGTCGTATCGGGGCGGAAACGCACCATGATTATAATGTTGTCGCCGACCGCGGTCGCGACGGAGACGTCCTTTTCCGCCGGCTCGGCAGCCGGGGGAACAATTGCGACATGGCCGACTTCCGTCGAGACCTCTGAAGAAACATTCGGTTGCACATCGTCCTCCATCTTCGCCGTGTTGCGCGGCGCTCTCTGTTTCCCGGGCTTCGACGGATCGGCGAGCCGACGTCTCGTTCCGAGGCGCTCCTTTCTATGCGAGCCGTATACCAGAATATATTGCAAAGCTTCCAAGCTGGCGCGTCTTCGCCTGCGGCATAAGGTCACCCTCGCTACGAGCCTCGCGAACGCCGACGTCGCGCGATCGGCGCCCTTTCCGCGCGAAGGGCCAGATTCTTGCTAGTCTCAAAAATCCGTATCACCTCAGCCGAAGTGAGCCGTCATGTCCGACAGACATTCCTGCGTTCTCGTTCTCGGCATCGGCGAAACGGCCTCAGCCATCGCGCGTGAGCTGTTCCTCGCCGATCATATCGTGGCTCTCCACGAGGCGGCGCCGCCGCCGGATCTCCGCCGCAAGATGACCTTCGCGGACGCCTGGTTCGACGGTTCCAGCGTGCTCGAGGGGGTGGAGGCGCGCCGCGCCGATCTCGTCGCCGAATTCATGCTCGGCCTGCGAAGCCGCATGTTCGTTCCGGTGCTGACGCATCCGCTCAATGAAATATTGGAGCGATGGCCCTGGGAAGTCGTCGTCGACGCCGAGATGACGCCGCGCAAGGAGCCGTTCTCCATCAAAAATCTCGCCGGCCTCACTATTGGCGTGGCCCCCGGATCGATCCCCGGCGAGAATTGCGATCTCGCAATAGACGGCTATGGCAAGGATCCCGGCGCGATAAGGCGCCCCGACGAGGGGCCCGGGCCGAGCTGCGAGGCGGACCCGCCGGACGCCGAGCCGGTGCGCGCGCCGATCGCCGGACTGTTCAAAATGTTCAAGGATATCGGCAATGTCGTCGAGGCCGGCGAAGCTTTCGGCGCGATCGACGGCGTTCCGGTTCCCGCTCCCTATGGCGGCCGCATTCGCGGCATCGTCAAGCAGGGCCGGGCGGTGGCCGTCGGCACGCCGCTCGCCGATATCGCCGCCTCCAGCGGGGCGCAGGTCGCCGGCATGAGCGCGCGCAATCGGCTCATCGCCCGCGGCGTTTCTTTCGCGATCGAGATGCAGGCGGAAGGTTGGACGCCCTTTTCCTGGGACGCTTTTCTCGAAGGCGGCGGCGGCCTCTCGATCTGAAGGCCGCGCCGGCGCGCTCGCCTCAGCGCGGCGGCAGCCGCGAGGGCTTGCCATCCGCGCCTGTGAAGGGAAACAGCCCGCCCTGGAAACATTGCGACATATGTGTCGCTTTGGCGACGGCCTGCTCCGCCTGCTCGGAGGGCAGGTTCTCGCGCACCGATTGCGTGAACAACTCCAGCCAGCGGGCGAAATGCTCGGGCTCGACCGGCAGATTTATGTGAACCGCGAAAGGATGGCCCTGATAGCGCTCGGTGCCGAGCAGCGATTTCGACCAGAAGGCGGCGATGACGTCGAGATGCTGGTCGAGCTCCGGGATCGCGCCGAAGATGGGGCCGAGCAGCGGATCGGCGAGGCCCTTGTCATAAAAGGAGCGAACGCAGGTCGCGATCGCAGCTTCGATCGCCGCGTGCTCGGCGTCGGCGGTCGAGACGGTGGAAGCTGACATGTCTATCCTCCTGTTCCCTATGTAATACAACAAGGCGGGCGCCGGCGCGCATCCGCTTCGGCGGCGCTAATCGGCGTTGTAGCGCACGGAGCCGAACTGCGAGACGTCATAGCCGCCGAGCTGCGTGGCGCGCTCTGAAAACGCCTCGCTCGCGCAAAAGCGCATGAGCGTCTGCCAAGGCGGATCGAAATAGGCCTTGCGCCAGACCACGAGATCGAAGCGCTCGACGATCTGCGGCGCGAATTCGAGGCCGAATTGGCGGGCGGAGGCCTCGAGGCCGAGGCCGATGTCGGCGCGGCCTGCTGCGATGGCCGAGGCGAGGTCGGTCTCCGAGCGCTCCACTGCGGGAACGAGTCGCAGATGCTCGCGCTTCATTCCGGCGCGCTCGAGCAAGACGGAGAGGATGAGCTCGCTGCCGGCCTCCGGCTGGCGCGATTGAAAGGAGAGGTCGCGCGCGTCGGCGAGCTCGGCGATTCGTCGGGGAAGCCCCTTGCGATACATCAGCCCGCGGCGGCGCTTCGCCCATTCTATGACCACCACCGGCTCGCCGGCCAGTCGCTTGGCGGCGGTCTCGATATTCCAGCCGCCATCGTCTTCGGGAATATGCAGGCCGGCGGCGATGCAGCCGCCCGCAGCGGCGCGCTCCAGCCCGTCCAGCGCGCCATCCAGCAGGGCGGCGACGCCGCAGCGCGATTCGCGCAACGCCCATTCGAGCAGCGGATCATGGCCGCCGGCGACGACGAGCGGACGCGTCGCGGCCTCTGCGCGCGCCATTCGGCCGCTCGCGCCCGCGGTCAGCCACTCTTCGATTTCCGCTCGCGGAAACAGCAGCTTCCCGGTAACGCGGCGGACCGGCAAGGCGCCTTCCGCGGCGAGATCATAGACCTTGCGTTCCTTGACGCGCAAAAGGGCGGCGAGTTCGCGCGTCGTGAGAAATTCAGACATTGTGTGTTTTTTCCCGAGATACGGAAAAATAACATGTCATCCGGCCGCCGACAATCGCGCGAGCCGAGCCGCCGCGATCCGGCCTCCGATTCGAGCTGTCCGAACGAAACGCAGGGCTTTGTGATCGAAGCCGCCGCCGCGCGAACGCCGCTCCCTCCGCCTGGTCCTCGCGATTCTGGATCTGCTTTTTCATGCGAAATTATGCAAAAGACTCTCCGTTAGGCAAAATATATGCATAACTACGGTCAGGCTCACACATCGGGCCGATCATCGGAGACGTTCTCATGGTCAAAATGGCAAGTCTGGCGCTGGTCGCCGCTTTTCTGTCGCTGAATATTCCGCAAGTCCGCGCCGAGGCTCCGGCGGCGAGCGCCGACAAGGCGAGCGGCTCCAAGACAGTCACCGTATTCGCCGCCGCGAGCATGAAAAACGCGCTCGAGGAGGCGGCCGCCGCGTACAAGAAAAAGACCGGGGTCGAGGTCAAGCTCAGCCTTGCGTCGTCGATGGCGCTCGCAAAGCAGATCGAGTCTGGCGCTCCGGCGGACATCTTCGCGTCTGCCGACACGGCTTCCGCCGACTATCTCTCCTCGCAGGGGCTGCTGAAGGCGGAGACGCGCAGCAATCTGCTCGGCAACTCGCTGGTGATGATTGCGCCCAAGGTCGCGGGGATCAAGAAGCTGGCGCTGGACAAGGCCTCGATCATGAATGCGCTCGGCGAGAGCGGTCGCATGGCCATCGGCGATCCCGCCTCCGTTCCGGCGGGCAAATACGCCAAAGCGGCCTTTCAGAAGCTCGATCTCTGGAACGACCTCGAATCCCGCTTCGCCCTGACCGAAAATGTGCGCGCCGCTCTGACCTTCGTCGCGCGCGACGAGGCTCCGCTCGGCGTCGTCTATCAGACCGACGCCAATTCGGATCCCAAGGTCGTCGTCGTCGCCACATTCCCCGCCTCGTCCCACCCGCCGATCGTCTATCCGATCGCGCTGACCGCCAGCACCACCAATCCAGAGGCCGCCCAGCTGCTGAGCTATCTGAAGGGGCCGGAAGCGGCGCGGCTCTTCTCCAAGCAGGGCTTCACCATTCTCCACTGAGGTCTGGCCTGGCATTTCCCTCTCTGTCCTCGTGAGGCTATTGTCGCGCGTGACGGCCGATCAGACGGAGAGGGATTGCTCGTGACGCTCCAAAACCCTCGAGACGCGCAGCGACCAACGGAGCAGAGCGCGGCTCCATTCTTTCATTTCGATCGCGCTCGCGCCTTCGCTCTCGCAGAGCGGGCGCTCGCGGCCGCTCTGCGGGCGGGCGCCGCCTATGCCGATATTCGCATCGGCGAGACGCGCCGCCAATTCATCCAGGCCAAGGAGGAGCGGCTCGACGAGTTCTTCGAGAGCGCCGATCCGGGCTTCGGCCTGCGTGTGCTCGTCGACGGCTGCTGGGGTTTTTATGGCGCGCGCTCGCTGGAGCCGGTCGCCCTGGATGCGGCGGTGGAGCGCGCCATTTACAACGCCCGCGCCGTCGCGCCCATCCGCGTCGCGCCCGTGCGGATCGAGGAGACAGAGCCGCATGTCGCCGAATGGATCATGCCGCTCGGCGTCGATCCTTTCGCGGTCGATGCGCCGGCCAAAGTCGAGCGCCTCGTCGCCGTCAACGCCGCGGCGCTGGCGGCGGGCGCGGATTATTGCGTCTCCTCCTTCGCCTTCGCCACGGAGGAGCGGCTCTTCGCCGACAGCCGCGGCAGCCGCATCTTCCAATCCCGCACGCGCACGCAGCCTTCTTTCGAGGTCACGCTGATCGACAAGGCCTCCGGCCGCTTCGCGACGCGCGAGAGCCTCGCGCCGGCGCGCGCCGCCGGCTGGGACTATGCGCTCTCTTGCGATCTTCTCGGCGAGGCGCGGCAGGCCGTCGAGGATGCGCGCCAAAAGCTCTACGCCAAGCCCGTCGAGGCGGGCGTGACGGATGTCGTCATCGACCCCACCAATCTCTGGCTCACCATTCACGAGACCGTCGGCCATTCCACCGAGCTCGATCGCGCGCTCGGCTGGGAGGCGAATTTCGCCGGCACCTCTTTCGTCAAGCCGCATATGCTGAACAATCTGCGCTTCGGCAGCGAGCTGATGACGATCAAAGCCGATCGCTCGCAGGAAGGCGGGCTCGCCAGCATCGCTTTCGACGATGATGGCGCGCCGCGCGAATGCGCCGAATTCGAGATCGTCTCCGAAGGCGTGTTCCGCAATTATCAAATGGCGATGGGCCAGGCGCATCTCATCGGCGCCGAGCGCTCCAATGGCTGCGCCTATGCGGACGACCCGACCGCCTTTCCCATTCAGCGAATGCCCAATATCTCGCTGGCGCCCAATCCTGAAGCCTGCGCGCTCGAGCAGCTGATCGGCGGCGTCGAGAAGGGGCTCTATATCGTCGGCGCGGGAAGCTGGAGCATCGATCAGCAGCGCGACAATTTCCAATTCGGCGGGCAGATGTTCTACGAGATAAGGGACGGAAAGCTCGGCGAGCCGGTGCGCGACGCCGCCTATCAGGGCCGCACGGTTTCGTTCTGGAATTCGCTCGACGGACTCGGCGACGCCTCCACCTATCGGCTCTGCGGCACGTTCACTTGCGGCAAGGCGGAGCCGATGCAGCTCGCGCCCGTGTCGCATGGCGCGCCGGCGGCGCGCTTCCGCGGCGTGACCGTGCTGAACACCGCGCGCGAAGGATGATTCCTCGCGCGTGGGGAGCCTGGCTTTAGAATTTGAACTTCACGCCTCCCGTGAACGCTCGCGGCTGTCCAGCCATTATGCCCGCGCCTTGCCCAGTCAGGAGGAAGGCCGCCGGCGTCTGAATGGTTGTCCCCGCGACGAGCGAATTCGTCATCACGAAGGAGCCTCCGACATAGGTCCGATCGAAAATGTTTTTGATGTCGAAGAACACCTCCATGTTTTTCACGAAGGAGTCGGCGATGTCGCGGTTGTAATGGAGATTGACGTTCACGACGCCGGAGCTCGGAATGCTGGTGAGATTGGCGTTGTCGATCGTGTAGGCCGAGCGGAACACATATTCGACATAGGCGCCGAGGCCTTTGAAATCGCCCGTCGGCTGATCATATCCGACGCGCGTTGTCAGCGTGTGCGGCGCGACATTGGGGATCTTATTGCCCGAACGATTGTAATAGACCTTGGTTTTGGGTTGGCCGGTGAGGAAGTTGATGTCTCCGGTCAGATAATCCTGAAAATCAGTGAAGATTTGATCGTTGAAGGTGTAAGCGGCGATGAGCCGCCAGCCGTCGAACGGACGCCAGTCCACATTGGCCTCGACGCCGCGATGGATCGAGGCCGGGACATTGGTCTGGAAGCTTACGAGACCGTTCGACTGCGTGAGGATCTCGTTGCGGAACCATTCGTGGAAGCCGGTCAGGCTCACCGTGACGTCGCGGCTCGGCGTCCAATCGACGCCGACGTCGACGCCCATGTTGGTTTGCGCCTGAAGCGATGAGTTATTGCCGGCGCCATTGGGCGTCGTGGTGAGGAACATGAAAGAGGGCGTGCCATAGCCGGCCGCGTAGCGCGCGCGGAACTGCCATTCCGGGCTGTGGCGGTAGGTGAGCGAGGCCTCCGGCGCCGTGTTCCAATAATCATTGTCGACGGCGAGAGCTTGCGGCGGCGAGGACCATGTTCCATTCGCCCCGTAATTATAGACGCTGTTGACGCCCCACACGCGATTCCAATTCGTGCTGAAGCCGACCGCCGCCGTGAGCGCCGGCGTCAGCGCGATCTCCTCGCGCGCTCTGAGGCTGATGTTCGACTGATAAGTGTCGATCTTGCCGACCTGCGCGCCGGTCGCGCCATAGTTCCAGACATTGGGAATCTGATTGTAGAGCGGGTTGGTGATTTTCACATTGTCGTAGAAGAAGCCGAGATAATGCGTCGCCGGCAGGCCGAACAAAACGCCGCGGCTCGTTATGTCGGTCGAGGCGCTGATGCCGACCGACGGCCCTCTTATGCCGATCGGCCCGCCTTGCGCGATCCTATTGGGCGGCCAGGTCCCGTTGATGAAATCGAAATAGTCGAAGGTGAATTGCGAGCGCCAGGTCGTAGCGTTGTCGAAATCATGCTCGTAGCGAAAGCCGGCGATCTCGCGCACGCCATGATAATGCGAGCCGAGCTGCCAGACACTCTGCCGCGTCGAGGCGGAGGAAATTCCATTGCCGGGAACGTTCAGATTATTGCACACCGCCGCATTGAGCGCGGTCGGGAATTGGCATCCGTAATTCTTGCCGAAGGGATTGAGGTAATAGGCGTTCTGCGACAGCCTGTTCATGAAGCTGGAGAAGCTGTCGTTGAAGCTGAATTTCAACGTGAAGCGGTCGTTCGGCGTCGGGGACCATTTCGCGAGAATTTTCGCCTGATCCATCTCATATCCATTGCGCGCCAGATAGCCGTCGCCGCGCGCGTCGGAGGCGAACAAGGAAATGTCGAAATCGCCCGCCTCCTTTGTGGAGAAGGCTTTGCCGGCGCGGATGTAATTGTTGATATAGCCGAAGCTTCCGAATTCTGATCCGGTCTCGAGACCGTCGATATCGGCGCCGGAGAAGGTGCGGAAATTCAGCGCGCCGCCGAAGGCGTAATTGCCGAACAGCGCGGAAGAGGGGCCGCGATAGACGTCGACGCCGCGAAAGGCGTGTGGATCGAGAATGTCGGAGCGACCCGTGCCGTCCGCGGTCACAATCGGAAAGCCGTCCTCATACATCATTATGTTGCGAACGCCGAGCGGATAGCCGACGCCATATCGGCTGCCGGAGCCACGAATGGAGATGTTCAGCTCGCGAGAGAGATTGCCGGACTGAACGGCGACGCCCGGACTATATTGCAGCATCTCCTGCAACGAATACATCGGCGTCGATTCGAGGAATTTGTGATCGACCTTCGTCACCGTCTGCCCGGGCGGATCGCGGTAGATCGGCTCCTTGGCGCGTTCGGCGTCGAAACCCGGCGCATTGGAGGAGCCGCTCGCGCGCTTTTGTTCGGCGCCTATGTCGATCGGCGGCAACTCGGCGCCGCTGGCGTCGGTCATGGTTCCGCGCGCGGCCTGCGCGAGGATGATGGAGACGGAGCGCCCGTTCTCCGACAGGCGATAGGAGAGGCCGCTGCCGGAGAGCAGCCGGTCGAGCCCTTCGCGCACCGAATAGGCGCCGGAAACGCCGCGCGTTTTCATGGCGTCGGTGAGGCGCACGTCGAAGACGATGTGCAGGCCGCTGCGATCGGCGAAAGAATTGAGAGCGGTCTCCATGGCTCCGGCGGGAATGCGGTAGTCGCGCAGCGTCCCGTCGCGCTCCTGCGGCGAGATGGAGGCCTGCGCGCTCGTCACCGGAGCCTCGGCCCCGAGCGTCATGGCGCTCAGCGCCAAGGCGATCGCCGTCGAACTCATATTCACGCCCTCGCCGACCGACTTCTTCCTCGCCATGGCCATTTCGTCCCGCCGTCGTAACGCCCGCCATAGAGTTCGGGCTCTCGGGAACAGGACGCGGCAGGCGGAAAAAGCGGAACCTCCTACGCTCGAAAAAATTCGCGCGCCGATCGAGCGTTCGAATTCAATACAGCAGGATCAGATAGCTGGTGACATGGATGGCGCGCAGGCCGAGCGACGCCTCTATCTCCGCCAAGGATTGCAGGGCGTTCTCCTGCGCGCCGAAGACGCCGGAGATGCGGCGGGCGCAGATCGCGCGGTCGACGCAATAAATATAGCCGCGATGATAGCGGCCGAGCGCCGCGAGCACATCGCCGAGCGGCTGCCGATTGACGATGAGCTTGCCGCGCCGCCAGGCGGTGGCCGTGTCGATTTCGACCGCCTCCGGCGCGCGCGCCGGCGCGTCGCGCTCGAAGGCGGTCTGCTGACCCTCTTCGACGATCATGGTCTTGCCGCCGTTGGCGACGCCGACGCGGTGCTCCGTCACAGTGACGCGCGCGCCGCTTTTTTCCAGCGCCACATCGAAGGCGGTGCCGAGCGCGGTCACGCGGCCGTCGCCAGCCTCGACCACGAAGGGGCGCGAAGCGTCCGGCGCCACATCGAACCACGCCTCGCCCGATAGGAGGCGGAGCCGCCGCTCGCCCGCCGAATAGCGCAAAGCGACGGCGGAGCGCGAGTCGAGCAGCACATGCGAGCCGTCGTCCAGCGTCACCAGACGTTTCTCGCCGACGCCGGTGAAGTGGTCGGCCTCGAGCCGCAGGACGATTTCATCGTGAGAGGCGAAGACGGCGACCGCCGCCGCCGCGAAGGCGAGGGCCGCCGCCCGCATCCCGCGCGTGGCGCGCGGCGCCGGCGGCGTGCGGCGGGCGGGGCTCATGCCGGCGAGATGGCCGTACATATGGAGCACCTCGTCGAAAGCCGCGGCATTGGCCGGCGCGGCGCGCCAAGCCTCGAAGGCGGCCGTCTCCTCGACCGAGAGCTTCCCCTCGCGCAAGCGCACGAACCATTCGATCGCGGCGTCCCCGGCTTGGTCCGGCGCGGGTTCTCTCGCCTTATGCCCGGTCATCTCTCCATCCGTCCTCGAGGCGCCGCGCGCGACAGTATAGATGACGCGGCCCCGGCGCGAGGCGGAACCTCGAAACGGGAAAAAATCACTCGGCGTCGCTCCGCAGCGCGGCGCGGCAGGCGCGCAGCGCGAGGCTGACGTGCTTGCGCGCCATGCGATCGGATATGTCCATCCGCCGCGCCACCTCGGCGAGCGGGACGTCATTATAGATGTGCAGATCGAAGGCCTCGCGACAGCGCGGCGGCAATGTCTCCATGGCCGCTTTCAGCAACGCCGAGCGCCGCTCGTAGTCGAGCCGCTCCTCGATGGGCGTTTCTGGCGCCGGCGGATCGATCACATAGTCGCCGAATTGGAGGCAGCCCGCCTCCGTCTTGCGGCGGCGGGCGAAATCACGGGCGAGATTGACCGCGATCTGCTTGAGAAAGGCCGGCGGGTCCTCGATGGTCTCGGGCCGGTCGTGGCGGACCATGCGCAGAAAGGTCTCCTGCAGCAGATCGGGCGCATCGACTGCGCCGACCTTGCGCACGAGAAAGCCGAAGAGATCGCGTTTATGGGCGAGGAACAGCTCGCGAAGCCGCCGAGCCACGGATTCCGGCTCGGCGTCCGCAGGCGGATCGCCGCGCGACGAGATCGATCGAGACAAAGTGGGACGCCCTGGCTGGCGCGCGAACGCGATTGATCCGAAAAGTCGAGCGAGGCCGTCCGCCCGGGAGGGGCGGCGGCATTCGAGTTTTCTAAGCCGATGGCGGCGCGCGCGAGGACCAGGAGCTCGCCCAGCCGAGCGGCGGCGCGCGCGGCGACAGCGCGCGCGCTCCGATGCTGGCGACTCCGTCGGGCCGCAGCGGGAGCGGCGCGGAGATGGGCGCGAGCGCGGGGGGCTCGACGCTCCGGTCCGTGCACAGGACGCAATGATGCTCGCCGATATGATGGGCGATGGGCCGGCCGTCGCTGTCGCGGACGGCGGCGCAGAGAGAGCTCGCCGATAGTCCCGGGCCGGCGGAGCCATGCGCGCGCGCCATCGAGCCGAAGAGCGCGACGGCCTGCAAGAGGGCGAGAAACACCGTGGCGCAGGCGAGGAGCCGGCGCGGCTGGCGGCGCATGGAGGAAAATGTCCTCATCGGCGGCAAAAATAGGTCCGCGGGAATTCCCCGGTCAATGATCGGGCGCGGGCGCGGCCGAATATCGGCCGGCTGTTGCGCGGCGGACACAGTGCCGGTCGCGCCGGAAGGCTTTTCGGGCGGGGGCCGTCCATCTTATCATGCGACCGCCGGCGGCCGCCGGCGCCGCCGAAGAGAGAGAAATCGATCATGTTCTTGACGCGAGACGACGCCCTCGCCCTCGCCGATCGTCTGCGCGCTTCGTCCAGGGCGGAGTCCTGCTCGATCCTGATCGAGGGCGAGGAAGCGCAGAGCCTGCGTTTCGCGGGCGGCGGCGTGACCACCAATGTCGCCGCGGCCCGTGTGAGCACGCGCGTCGAATCCCATATCGGCGGGCGGGTCGGCTCGGTCTCGGTCGGCGGGCTGGATCGGGAAGAGCTCGCCCGCGCCGTGGCGCGCTCGGAGGAGATCGCGCGGCTCCTGCCGGAGGACCCCGAATTTCTGCCGCCGCTCGGCGCGCAGAACTATCTGGAGAGCGCGCGCTATGACGAAGCGACCGCGGCGCTCGATCTTCGCTTCCTCGCCGAGGCGACCGCGCGCGTCGTCGCCGAGGGAGCCGAGCGCAAGGTGAATATGTTCGGCTGCGCGGCTGCCGGCCGCCGCTTTTCGGCGCTGGCCTCCAGCGCCGGCCTCTTCGCTTATGATCGAGAGAGCTTCGTCGATCTCTCGACCACGGCGCGCCATGCGAACGACGGCTGGTCCGGCTGGGCGGGAGCGCGCCATTTCGCGGTCGCGCATCTCGATCCGGCCGCGATCGGCCGCCGCGCCGCGCGGAAGGCGGCGCGCGACGAGGAGCCGCTCGATCTCGAGCCCGGACGCTATACGGTGATTTTGGAGCCGACAGCGGTCGGCGAACTCGCCCAATGGCTGATGTGGATGCTGCGCGCGCGTCCGGCCGACGAGGGCCGCAGCTTCTTCTCGCGCGCCGGCGGCGGAACCAAGCTCGGCGAGGCGCTGTTCGGTTCGGATTTCTCGATCCGTTCCGATCCGCGCGACGCGACGGCGCCGGAGGCCCCTTTCGGCGAGGAGGGGCTGGCGCAGGAGCCGCGGCTCTGGGTGGAGAAGGGCGTGCTGAAGAGCCTCGCCCGCCCGCGCTACTGGGCGCAGAAGACGGGTCTGGAGGCTGTTCCGACGGCGGGCAATTTCACTGTGGCGGGCGGGGCGGCGAGCCTCGAGGAGATGATCCGGCAAACGAAGCGCGGCATTTTGGTGACGCGCTTTTGGTACACGAATATGGTCGATCCGCGCAGCCTGCTGCTCACCGGGCTGACGCGCGACGGCAATTTCCTCGTCGAGAATGGCGAGATCGTCGCGCCGGCGCGCAATATGCGCTTCAATGACAATCTCGACGGCGTCTTCTCGCGCATAGCGGCGATCGGCGCGAGCGAGCGCGTGAAGACGGAAATGGGGGGCGCCGCGATCTCCGCGCCGCCCATGCTGATCGAAGGCTTCGAATTCTCGTCGAAATCGAGCGGGATTTGACGCCTCACGAGGCGCGTGGAGCCTCGTCGTAGGATTTTTCTTCCACGATCAGAGAGCCGCAGGCGAGGTTGATGCGCTTCTTCAGCGCCGCGCGATGATCGTTGCGCTGATAGACGCTGCGCGCCAGCGCGATGAATTGCGGCCCGAAATCGCTGCGCTTCTCGCAATTGCGAATATCGTCCTCTATGTTCCACAGCGCGAGATTGGTCTCTTTCAGCTCGCGCGTCAGCGCGTCCAGCGCGCCGCCGGCGAAGCCGCGCTCCGCGCGCAGTCCCTGTAGCAGCGCGAGCTCGCGCGCCACATTGGCGCGCTTGGCGGCGTCGGCGATTTTTTCGGCCTTTATCTCGAGAATGGTGATGCGGTCGATGAGCTCGCCGACCGAGCCCGGAATGAGAATGGCCTCCGCCTCCGCCGCCTTTGCGCGCGGCGCGGCCAGCGCCTCCAATTCCTGCGCCATGCGCGCGAAGACGTCGCTCCAATCGCCGCGCGTCCGCTGACGGAAGAGGCGCGCGCTATTGTACCAGGGGCTGTCCTCGCGCTCCAATTGCCAGCGCCATTCCGGCGCCTGCTTGATCGCGATCCACACCGGCTTGCCGAGCGCGCCGGCGAGATGGGCGATGGAGGTGTCGATCGTCACGACGAGATCGAGATTTTCGATGACGGCGGCCGTATCGACGAAGGCGTCGGCGCCGGCGTCGAAATCCTCGCCGAAGGACATGACGGGCATCGGCGCGTCGCGCAATTGATCGGCGCCGAAATTCTTCTGCAGACTATAGAGCCGCACGCCCGCAATGGCGCCGAGCGGCGCGAAGGCCGAGAGCGGCGCGGCGCGCGCATGGTCCGAGCGCGAATGCGAGCTGCCATGCCAGGCGATTCCGACCTTCAATCCTTCGCCCGAGAGGCGCTCGCGCCACAGCGCTGCGCGTTCCGGCTCGGCGCGAAGATAGGATTCGCCCGGTATCGTCTCCGCGCGCGTCCCGAAAGCGCGCGGCAGGCTGCACAGAGTGACGCAATAATCATAAGCCGCATCCTGCGCCGGAGCGGCGATGATCTCGACATTCTCGCCGAGGCCGCGCATCAGGCGCTGCAGCGCGGGGCGGCAATGATAGGCGACCTTCGCGCCCGCCTTCGCCAGCAGAGGCGCATAGCGGATGAATTGCAGCGCGTCGCCGAGCCCCGCCTCGTCGAGAATGAGAATGGATTTGCCGGCCAGCGGCTCGCCGCGCCATTCCGGCCAGCGATAGGCGATCTCTGTCTTGGGGCGGTCGTCGAGCACCCAGCGATGTTCGAACAGATCGAGGCCCTGCTCGAACTCGCCGCGCAGCAGCAGCAGCGTGCCCTTATTGGCTTTCGTCTCCGCATGGCGCGGATCGATCGCGAGCGCGCGGTCGAATTCGACGCGCGCCTCGTCGAAGCGGCCGAGCTCCTTCAGCACGATGCCGCGGCCGCAATGAACGTCCGGCTCGTCATCGGCGAGGCGCAGCGCCGCGTCGAAGGAGGCGAGGGCGTTGTCGAGATCGGAACGGCGCATCTCCACCATGCCGCGACAGCGCCAGGCGAGCGCGAATGTCGGATCGGCGGCGATGGCTGCGAGCGCGCAAGACTGCGCCTCCTCGAGCCGGCCGAGCTCGAACAGGCACATGCCGCGATTGGTCAGCAGCTTGGGATCCTGCGGCGCGCGCGCGAGGGCTTCGTCGAAGATCGACAGCGCCGCGGCGTAGCGCTTGGTTTCGTGCAGCGCATTGGCCTTGGTCAGCAGCGCCGGAACATGGCCGGGCGAAAGGCTCAGCACAGTGTCGCAGAAGGAGACGGCCTCCTCGAAGAGGCGCAGCGCGACGAGCGCAGCGAACGCGCCATCGGCGGCGTCGAGACAGGAGGGATCGAGCGCGAAGGCGCGCGCGAAGCAATCGAGCGCGTCTTCATGGCGCGCGAGCCGCGCGAGCGAGACCGCTTTATTGCGCAATAAGACGGGATCGGCGGGGAGAAGCGCGATGGCGCGATCGTAATCTTCGATCGCGCGCGCATCCTCGCCGATGGCGTGCAGGGAGAGGCCGCGATTGGCGAGGCCCTGCGCATGGCTCGGCGCCAGCGCCAGCAGTCGTCCATAGGCTTCGACGGCTGCGCCGCCGCGCCCCGCCATTTGCAGAGCGTCGCCGTAATTCAGCCATCCCTCGACATTGCCGGGATCGAGCCGCAGCGATTTCTCATGATCGGCGATGGCGGCGTCGACGCGCCCGGATTTTTGCAGCGCCACCGCGCGGCCGTAGAGCGCCTGCGCGTGATCGGGATCGATCGCGATCGCTTTGCCGAAATGATCGATCGCCGCTTCGTCCTGCCCGAGCGAGACGCGAACGAGCCCGGCGAGATAGCTCGCGAACGCATGTCGGTCGACGAGCGCGCGCGATGCGTCGATTTTACGCACGGCGGTCGAAAGATCGTCCGCCTTCAGGCTCGCCATCAGTCCGGCGAGGAATTCGTTCGCCTCGGCAGGCCGCGGCGCGGCGGCTGCATGTCGTTTCTGCTGTTTCGATTTCAACGAGTAAGCCTCGCGCAGAGGGACGAAGCTTTCGACTAGCGGGACGAGCTTGTCTCTAACTGACGTTATAATGTTTCAGCGTATGCATCATTGCGACGCAACGACGAATTATGACATGTTAGTAATGCCGAAACTTCCCAAATCGCTTAATCCAATAGCATCGGGACAGCGCGAATCGATTCGTTTCATCCGGGACGGGCGCGCCGATGGTCGGCCAATTGCGAGGGGAAGAGGATGTCCGGATCTCTGAAGAGCAGCGCGTCGCTCGACGATAGTTTGGCGTTCATGGAGATGGGCGAGTCCGCCCGCGCCGCGCTTCGTCAGGTCAAGCCGGTCATCGCCAAGGCGCTCGCTCCGGCGCTCGACGCATTTTACGAGAAGGTGCGCGGCGACGCCAAATTGCGCGGCTTCTTTTCGGACGAGCGCCATATGGCGGCGGCGAAAGCCGCCCAGATGCGCCATTGGGCGCAGATCACCGAGGCCGAGTTCGGCGCGGAATATGTGCGCATGGTGACGGCCGTCGGCCAGGCGCACGCCCGCATAGGTCTGGAGCCGAGCTTTTATATCTCCGCCTATGCGCTCATCACCGAGCGTCTGATCCAGGCCATTGTCGAGGACAATCTCGCGGGCTCCATGCTGGCCGGCAAGACGCGCGTCGATCGCACGTCGCGCGGCGTGGCGGCGCTCGTCAAGGCGGTGTTCCTCGATATGAATCTCTCCGTGTCGGTCTATCTCGACGTGCTGCGCGAGGAGCGTCGCGCCGCCGAGGCGCAGCGCGCCGAGGCGGAGGCGCATCAGCGCCATGCGCTCGACATCATGGCCCATGCGCTGGAGGAGCTCGCGCGCGGCGATCTGCAGCGCCGCGTCGTCGACAAGCTCGACGGCGGCTTCGACAAGATCAAGGAAGATTTCAACAACGCCGCCGTCAAGCTCGCCGCCGCCTTCGCCGATGTGGGCGCCTCCGCGAGCGCGATCCGCTCGTCGAGCGCCGAGATCGCCAAGGCCTCCGACAATCTCGCGCGCCGAACCGAGGCGCAGGCCGCCAACCTCGAGGAGACGGCCGCTGCGCTCGAGCAGATCACGGCCACGGTGAACAAGACCGCCGACAGCACGCGCCATGCGAGCGAGGTGTTCGAGGTGACGCGCTCCGACGCCGAGAAGGGCGGCGCCATCGTGCGCGACGCGGTGGAGGCGATGCGGCGCATCGAGAATTCGACGCGCGACATCGGCAAGATCATCGGCGTCATCGACGAGATCGCCTTTCAGACCAATCTTCTCGCGCTCAACGCGGGCGTCGAGGCGGCGCGCGCGGGCGAGGCGGGACGCGGCTTCGCCGTCGTCGCCTCGGAAGTGCGTGCGCTGGCGCAGCGCTCGGCCGAAGCGGCCAAGGAGATCAAGGCGCTGATCGCCGCCTCGACCTCGCAGGTGGAGAATGGCGTGGTGCTGGTGACGGAGACCGGCGCGGCGCTGGAGCGCATCGTCTCGCAGGTCGGCGAGGTGAGCCGCGTGGTGATCGACATCGCCGCCGGCTCGCGCGAGCAGGCGACCGGCCTCACCGAGGTCAATCGCGCGGTCGGCCAGCTCGACAGCATGACGCAGCAGAACGCCACCATGGTGGAGGAGACCACGGCCGCCAGTCACAGCCTCAGCCATGAGGCGGAGGAGCTTTCGAGCCTCATCTCGGTGTTTCGTCTTCAGAATGGCGAGGGCGCGCGTTCCGCTCCGGCTCCGCGCGCGAGCGAGCGGCGCATGGAGGCGGCGCCGGCGCGCCGGCGCGTCGCCTCCGCCGGAGGACGCAGCGCCTCGGCTCCCGCCGCCGACGAAGGTTGGGAAGAGTTCTGATCCTTCGGCTTTCGAACAAATCGTTCCGTCACGCGCAAAAGCGCGCCAGATCGTCGATCTGGCGCGCTTTGTCGTCGAATTCTCGCGCCGGGCTCCGCCGATATCGCGGCCGGCGTGCTAAGTAGTTTCCACAGGCAGCTTGCCGCGCGCGCCTGCCTTACAAGCCACCCATCCCTTCGCGAGGCGCAAGCTCTCGCCTCCTGATCGCGCCCGAGGCGCGTCGCCGGACTCGAACGCGACATTCGCGCGAGCGCGTTCCGTGGCCGCGCCGTGGCGGGAATACTTTCCCGGCTCGGGTAGTGGAGAGGATGTCAGTGGACGAACAGGGCGATCGGCTTCAGGACATCGAGGATCTGCGGCGGCTTCTCTTCGAGGCCGGGCAGAGCCGCGACCGTCTCGGAGCGCGCGCGACGGCGCCGGCCGCTTCGCGATCGCCGCGCGAGCCCGAGCATTTCTGCCGCCGGCTGCTCGAGCAAATGCGCGAAGGCTCCGTCGAGCTCGCCGCCGATGGCGCTATTCTCCATTGCAATCGCCAGTTTCGCGAGATGATCGGGCGTCCGGCGGCGCAGCTCATCGGCGACAGCGTCCTCGATCATGTCGCGCCCGATCAGGCGGAGCGCTTCGCCGCTTTTTTCGCGGCGCCGGAGGCGGCGAGCCGCGAGTTCGAGCTTCGCCGCGCCGACGGCTCGCTGTTGCCGGTGAGCATAGAGCTCGGCGCGCCGGCCGAGACTGCGCGGCCGCGCCTCGCCATCGTCACCGATCTCGCCCAGACGAAATGGATGGAGCGTTCTTTCGCCGCGACCGAGGCGCTGCGCGAGCGCGAGAAATGGTCGCGCCTCGCGGTGGCGGCCGGCCGCGTCGGCACTTTCGACGTCGATTTCGTCACCGGGGCGAACCGCTTTTCCGTCACCATGCATGAAATTCTCGGCCTGGCGCCGGATCAGACGCTCGGCTTCGCCGAGGCGGGCGCCATGCTGCTCGACGCCGACAAGAAGGATTTCGAGCGCAAGTTTCTGGAGGCCTGCGCGGGCGCCAAGAATGGCGAGTGGAGCCATGAGATGCGGATTCGGCGCATGGACGGCGCCTTGCGCTGGATCGCGCTCGCCGGACAGATCGAGTTTCGCCGCAGCGCGCGCGGCGTCGTCGCGACCCGCGCGATCGGCGCCGCCATCGATGTGACCGATCGCCGCGAGATCGAGGATTCTCTGCGGCGCAGCAATGAGCGCCTGCGTCTCGCGCTCGCGGCCGGCGCGATCGGCAGCTGGGAATACGACATCGCAGCGGACGTCACCGAGGCCGATCAGAAATATCGCGAGATCTATGGCTTTCCCGCCGATCAGCCCCTCTCGCCGGAGGTGGTCTTCGCCATCGTGCACGAGGATGATGTCGCGTCGGTGCGCCAATCGATGCGCTCGGCGGTCGATCCGCACGGCGAGGGGCGCTATCAGGCAGAGTTCCGCATCCACAGAAAGAGCGACGGCGCTCTGCGCTGGATCGCATGTCGCGCCCAGGCCTTGGTCGAGAACGGCCGCGTCGTGCGTCTGATCGGCGTCGCCACCGACATTACCGAGAAAAAGACGACCGAGCGCGAATTGCGCGAGAAGGCGCGGCTCGCCGATCAACTCGCCGGCATCGCCGCCTCCGTGCCCGGACTCATCGCCTCCTATCGACTCGCGCCGGACGGCACGGCCTCCATGCCCTACGCCTCGCCCAATGTCGAGGATATCTACGGCATCGACGCCGAGTCGCTGCGGCGCGGAGTCGAGGGCAAATTCGCGCGCGTGCATCCCGAGGATCTGCCGCGCGTTCTCGCCAGCATCGCCGAATCGGCGCGCGCCTTGACCGTGTGGCGCGAGAGCTATCGCTATGATCATCCGCGCAAGGGCTTCATCTGGGTGGAGGCGCAATCGCGCCCGACGCGCGAGGCCGACGGCGGGACATTGTGGCACGGCTATCTGCAGGACGTCACCGAGCGCAAGCGCATAGAGCAGGCGCTCGTCGACAAGGAGGCGCGTCTCTACGCCACTGTGGAAGGCGCGCATGACGCCATTCTCACCGTCGACGAGAAAGGCGCGATCCAATCGCTGAACTCCGCCGCCGTTCGCATGTTCGGCTACGCCAAGGCGGAGGCGATCGGCGCGCATGTCGAGACCTTGGTTCCCGTGCATTTGTTCGGCGGCCGCAAGGCCTGCGTCGGCGCCGGCTTCTTCGAGGGACCGGAGACGCTCGGCAATGTCATAGAGACGCAAGGGCGCCGCAAGGACGGCGGGCTCTTTCCGGTCGATCTCGCGGTGAGCGAGGCCTCCTATCACGGCCGTCGCCTCTACATCGCCTTCGTTCGCGATTTGACCGAGCGGCGCAAGATCGAGGCGCGTATGCAGAAGCTGCACGCCGAGCGTCTCGACGCCGTGGGCGAGCTCGCGGCCGGCCTCGCGCATGAGCTCAATCAGCCGCTGTCGGCGACCGCCATCTATCTGAAGGCGGCGCGCCGCCTCTTGCAAATGCCGGTCGATCAGCGTCCCGCCAATGTCGAGGACGCGCTCGACAACGCCGCGACGCAGATCGTGCGCGCCGGTCAGATCATCGCGCATCTGCGCGAGTTCATCTCGCGCGGCGAGCCGGACAAGACGCTGCAAAATCTGCACGACATCGTCGACGAGGCGCATGAGCTCGTCATCGTCGAAGCCAAGCAGTCGAACATAAATGTCGTCTTCCGGCTCGACGCCGCCGACGACCGCATTCTCGCCGATCGCGTGCAGATCAAGCAGGTGCTGGTCAATCTGATGCGCAACGCCCGCGATGCGATGGGCGCCGCGCAGACGCGCAAGATGACCATCTCGACTTCGCTCGCGGGCCGGTCGATGATCCGGCTCGACGTCGCCGATACGGGCGCGGGCCTCTCGGAGGATGCGCGCGCGAGCCTGTTCGAGCCTTTCGCCACGACGAAGCCGAACGGTCTCGGCGTCGGCCTCACCATCGCGCGTTCGATCGTCGACGCGCATTACGGAAAAATCTGGGCCGGTCCCAATAGCGACGGCGGCGCGACATTCAGCTTCACGCTGCCGCTCGCCGCGATGGAGGAGGAAGAGTGAGCGAGCCGATCGTGCATGTCATCGACGACGACGCCGCCGTTCGCGACGCGCTGCGCTTGCTATTGACGACAGAGGGACATGAAGTCGTGACGCATGGCTCGGCCGTCGACTTCCTCGCCGGCGTCGATCGCGCCGGCACCGGATGCATCGTCACCGATGTGCGTATGCCGGAGATGACCGGCATGGAGCTGCTGCTGAAGGTGAAGAACATGGGGCTGTCGCTGCCGGTCGTGGTGATTTCCGCTCACGCCGATGTGCCGCTCGCCGTTCAGGCGATGAAGGAGGGCGCGCTCGATCTCCTCGAAAAGCCCTTCACCGACGAATCTCTCCTCAACGCCGTGCGCCAGGCGCTCGCCTATGACAGCGGCAAGCGGGCGCGCGATCTCCAGGCGCAGGAGATACAGCGCCGCCTCACCACGCTGACGAGCCGCGAGAACGAGGTGCTCGCCGCGCTGCTCAAGGGCCAGCCCAATAAGATCATCGCCCATGAGCTCGGCATCAGCGTGCGCACGGTGGAGGTCCATCGCGCCAATGTGATGGCCAAAATGCAGGCCGGCAGCCTGCCGGAGCTCGTGCGTATGTCGCTCGCGCAGCCGCCCCGCGCCGAGCGCGAGACCGAGAGCCAGAGCGAGGCTCCCCGAGACGGGTGATGCGGCGACGCATCCGTTCTGTTACCATTCACGCATAAGTAGAAAAATGTGAGATTTCACGCGGGTCCTCGAAAATCCGGCGATGGCGTCGGACGGCCGAGGGCGCAATTAGAATGGACACGGCCGTGTTTCGATCGCCTATCGTCCACAAGCGACCCAGGGCCATATTGGTCTGCATCGCCGAAAGGCGCCCGCCGCGCGAGCCGCGGCCGGCGCGCTCGCAGAATGCGCTCGAGCGATCGGGCGCGGCTCTTCTGGGACGATGGGACGCGGCGGGCCTGCCCACCGTCTTCGTCGAGCATGATCTCGCATTGCAGCGCGCGGACGCTTCCGCCGCGGCCGGCGAGGCGCTGCGGGCGGCCGGGCCGCGGGCGACGGTGCTGCGGGCGGAGGGCCCGTCGCTGCTGCGCGACGCCGGCTTCGTGCGTCTGTTCGAGAGTCTCGGCGGCCCGCTGCTGATTCTGCTCGGCGACACGCTCGGCGATCTCTGCATGGAGACGGCGATCGACGGCTTTCTCGCCGGCCATCCGATCATAGTGGTCAAGGACGCCTCGCCCTTTCCGCTCGACTGCGAGGCGGAGGCGCTGTCGAAGCGCGCCGCGACGCTGCCGCTTCTCTCCTGCTTCGCCCGGCTGATGGGCGCGGAGGAGCTGGCGCGGGAATGGACCGGGGCGGATCGAGACGAGCCCGATCGAACAGAGCCCGATCGAGCGGAGCCCGACTGAGCGGAGCCCGATCGAGGCGGCGCGCTTGTTTCTGCGCGCGCCTTGGGCCAGTCTCCCCGCGCGGCGCAACGACCGAAGGCAGGGGAGCGAAAGATGGATATCAAGGAGCGGCTGAAGGATATCGGCGAGCGCGCCAAGCGAATCATCGTGTCGCCGAAGACGGAATGGCAGGCGATCGAGGCCGAGCCGACGACCGCGGTCGATCTCTATCGCAATTACATTCTCTATATGGCGGCGATCCCGGCCGTGGCCAATTTCCTGGGCAATTGGCTGTTCGGCGTCTCGCGCGGCTCCAGCGTGGTTCATTATCCTTTCGTCGGCGGCCTCATGCGCTCGGCTCTGCAATATGGGCTCGGTCTGCCGCTGCTCTATGGCGTCGCTCTGGCGATCTCGCATCTCGCGCCGAGCTTCGAGGGCAAGCGCGACGATCTGCGGGCGCTGAAGCTCATCGCCTATTCCTACACGCCGATCTGGCTCGCCGAAATCTTCGGCCTCGTTCCGGGCCTGCGCTGGCTCGACGTGCTCGGCGTCTACGCCGTCTATCTCTTCTATGTCGGCGTCTCGCGGATGATGCGCAGCAAGGAGGAATATTCCGACGTCTATACGGCGGCGGGCCTCGTGCTGGGCGTAGCGGCGGCCTTTCTGCACGGCTTCATCGTCCATACGCTGGTCCCTATGCCGACGCCGTGACGGCGCGGCGTCTCGCGATGCGCGCAGTCGAATCTCGTTCCCTCGCGGCTTCGGGATAGGATTATCATCCGCCCGCGCCGAAGCGCCCGGCGCCTCGCGGCGGCGGGAGAAGAGGGGCGGTTCGGGACGCTCCGGCCCCTTTGGCCGCAGCGCTATAAAAAATCTGTCGGTTCCGGAGCGTCCCGAAACGCGGCTTCGCCTTCTCGTCGACGTCCCGAGGCGCATTCAGACCCGCGAATCCTGGGCTTTCGCATTCAAGATCCGATCGCTTCCGAAGGCTTGGGCTCACGGAACGGCTCTCGCTCTTCCCTATGGACGGGAGAGAAACGCCGTTCCGGCGACGCGCCGCCTGTCCATGGACGGGGGTCGCCGTCCCGGATGGAGCCGGCCCCCGCCCGCGTTCCCTGACCCGAGAAACGCGCCCTTGCGTCGACGGGAGCGAGGGAGATATAGGAATATTTTCAGCAGATGTCAAGGGCCGAGAATGGGAGATCCATGGCGGACGCCAGCGCATCTCCTTTTCCCGCTCGAGGGCGATCGAATGCGCATATTCTCCTCGCCCCACGGCGTCCTGGCCGGGCTTGTCCCGGCCATCCACGCCAGCATGCGCCGAGGCGTGGTGGAAGTTTGGCGCAGCGCCGAAACTCCGGCGGCCTCCGACATCGGATAGAATCCGTCGATGGCGGGCGCTTTCCTTTGGTTTCTCAGCCGCCCGGCGTGGATGGCCGGGACAAGCCCGGCCAGGACGGCCGCAGAGTTTCGCGATATGTGAATCCGGATAGCCCGCTTGCGGGAGAAGGCCCCTCTTCGGGACGGCGAAGGGCGATCTGACCCTAAGCCGTCATTCGAGGAAGCCTGATCGAAGCGGTGCTCGACTTTCGATCATATCTTTTGTACACCTCATCCCGTTGTAATTTGAGGTGTCGTGCAAACTTGCGAAAGTCTCGAGTTTTGAACATCCCCGCCACGCAAAATTTGCCGCGGAACCTTCCATTTCGCCCTTCCACGCCGTGCGTCGCTCGAGAAACTCTCACGCAAAACGAGGGAAGCCCCGCTCCTGATCCTCGGCATGGCCGAGATACTCCAAGGCGATATCCTGGACGAGATTTTCATAATCCGTGACGGTCAGGAGCCGTGCAAGATCCATGATCGGCAGCTCGCGCCGCCGCGCATAGGCGATGATGGCGCGATAGCCGTCGACGTCGGCGAGCACCGGCCGAGACTGCGGATCCGGCCATAGGACAAGGAGCTCGTCGAGAATCGAACGGCCGCCCGCCGAGGAGAACATCTCTCGGACCCGTCGTTCGGCCCGATCGAGATAAACCTCACGGGGCGGCAGAGGCAGACGTTCGAAGCTCCACCGATAGCTCGTCCAGCGCGGGTCCGCGGCGATCGCCTGCAACAGACTGATCGAGCCGCCCTCGACAATGAGTAGCGGCTCGCGCTCGCCGAACCGCTCCACCGACTCATGCAGCAGACAGTTCGCCTCGTCCGCCGGCAGCTGGCCGACAGCGACCGGGCGCTCGCAGAGATAGATTCGGCGAGTCTCCTCCAGCTCCGCCAGCGACGGCCGGCCGCTGCCCACCGCCAGCTCAAAATGACATTGGATGCGGTCGAGCGCGATTACCGGCGCTCCGGTCCGTTGCGCGAGCGCGACCGCGCGAGCGGTCTTGCCGGTCGTGGTCGGACCATAAATCATATGAAGATGCAAACTCATCGTCCGACACCTCCGAGAGGCGCGATCCGTTCGGCCTCGACTGTCGACAGAATGAAGGCACAAAAATCGACCGCCTCGCTCGGTCACCATGCGCCGACCCGCTTCGGACCGGCTTTTGCCTCACCGGCCTGAAGCGTTGTCCTCCGAGGAAATCGTCACGCCATGCACGCCGAGTTCGGCGACGAGTCGGTCTTCGAGACACCGGGCTCGTCCGTCGTCCTCGACATCCACGCCGATCATCCCGAGGCGGTCGACCAGCTTTTCCACAGCGGCGTTTTCCTGCCGTGATTTGCCGCTTACCAGGGGCGACTCGAAATCATGCTGCCATGATCTGAAAATAGCGTTGTCATTCTTCCACCGAACGTCCCGCAATGTTTCCTGCTGCAATCGGACGGCGGTTTCGGAATCCATGCCGCTGTGACTCCAGATGCGCGCTTCGCCGCTCGGATCATGCACTTGCAGATCGAACCGTTCGGCGTCCCGCCAAACGGGCATTGTTTCATCTTGCAGCATACAAACATACAAAGCAAATTCGCCTGCGAACTCATTCACCAGAAACATCTTCGTCTCTTCGAACAACTCCGGATTTTCTCCCGGATAACCGACAATGAAAGAAACAAAGTGCTTGATCGTGCTCTCGCGCAAAAGCTCGTGCGCTATGCGGTTCGCGCGCGCCGTGACCTTCTTGTCCATATATTGCAAGGTCGTATCGCTCATCGACTCGAATCCGAGGAATAGCGATCTGCAGCCGGAGTCTTCGAGTTCACGGACGAGATCGACGTTCTTGATCGAATTGGCGCGCGTATATGCCTCCCATTGGATGTCGATGGCCGCCAGCTTCGGAAGAAGCTCCTTCAGGCGCGTCGGCGGAACCGTGAAGGTCGAGTCCAGCGCCTTGATATAATGGGCTCCGTGTCGAATCTTATAGTGCTCCCAATCGCGTGCTATTTTGTCCGCCGATTTATATCTCCACAGAGGCGACGCCGCTGGAAACGAGCAAAAATTGCAGCTGAACGGACAGCCGCGCATCGACTCGTAAGGCACGATCGGCGAATAGCCGTCCGGCGAAGGCGACGGGTTCTGGTCGAGGTCGATATAAGCGATCTGCGTAAGTCGCAGTCGACCGTCCCTGTCACGGAATACGACATTGGGAACCGTTCCGGGATCGCCGCCTGTGTCGAGCTTGTCGAGCAATTCGGGAAGGGCGAACTCTGCGTCGCCACGGATGATGAAGTCGACGAACCGATGATCTCGCATTATCTGATCGAACTTGAGATTACTGTATTGCCCGCCGAGTATCAGCGTCGCGTCCGGGAAGCGCTGCTCGATCCAAGCGATCGCTTTCCGCAAAGTGCGCCGGTCCCAAATAAAAGTGGTCGACAGAAGGATCGTGTCGCGTCGGCCGCTCGGCTCGGCTCCTACGCCTTTCCAAATATGCTCGGTCGACAGCGTATCGAATTCGACGCCGGCGCCGGAAAGAATCGATTCCAATGTGAATGTGGTGAGATGCTGGGCTTTTTCGGCTTTTGGGCGTCGTTCCGAGGAAGGGGCGTCACCGCCCGCGGCGCGCGCGCCTCCCCCATCCCGACGCGCGCGGAGCAGCGGGACGACGCGGCCGTCCTCTGTTCGGAACCGAAGGGTGGAGAGGTCGAATGTGCGCTTCCGAGAGGCGGCGGCGTCGGAATCGAGCAGCGCTTCGAAAGACGAACCCCGAAGCAGCCTGTTGTCGGGATATTCCGGACCCATTCCGGAAATGAGCAGCGCCCTCATACATCCCACTCCGCATGGGCTGTCGTCCGAACTGACATTCGCCAGATGGCGTCACGTTTCGACGGAAATCTGCCCCGACTGACAGGTTCTTGCAAGCCCGCAGTGTCGACACGCCGGGTGGATGGAGCTGTGGCGGAAGATAAATGCCGCGCCGAGCATCGAAAAAAAAATCGCGTTTCACGTCATCGAGACGGCTGTGGTGCAAATGTGACGAATTGTCACGAATTTAGGTTCGGGCGCTCTTTGGTTCAGACGGCAAGAACCTTGCCCGGTGCGACGCCTGATAGCTGTCGAGCGTGATGGCGCGAGGTAATCGGTCTCAGTTTTTGAAGGCCTGTCTAAAAAGGCTTTCGCCGCAGCGATATCCCGATTGGCGCGCAGCAGCAAGACTCTGGAGCAAAGGGCTGGACCCAACGCATGATTGTCGTATGGGTCAGATCAATCCCCTGCTCGGCCACCATCTCGACGAGATCTCGAAAAGCGAGATTAAATTTGGTGGCCCCTGAACAATTCTTCAATTCAAAACATCACGGGCTCTTCCGACATCAAAGAGACGCCGTTTGCGATCAAAATTCGTGAGTTTCGAGAATGGGCCGCCTGGGATTCGCACATCTCTCGCAGAATACGCCTTCGTTCATCCTCTTGCCACGGAAGGTCGGCTTATGGCGCAATCTCCCCATTCGGGACGGCGAGGGGAGATGCGGTCGTTCGCGAGGTTATCGATCCTCGCTCTGAACGCGCGCGGCGCGCCCGGCTTCGGCGAAACAACGCCGGGCGAGCTATCGCTATTCCAATCGATCCGAAGTCGTCTCGGGTCTATCTGGACGGTATTCCAGAATGTCTCCCGGCTGACAGTCGAGCGCTCGGCAGATTTTGTCCAATGTCTCGAAGCGCACGCCTTTCACCTTTCCCGATTTGAGAAGGCTGACGTTCGTTTCGGCGACGCCGATATGTTGCGCGAGATCGCGTGAGCGCATTTTTCGCTTCGCCAACATCACGTCGAGATTGACGATTATTGCCATTCTTCTCACACGAACTGAGCGTTTTCGTTTGCGACCTCGGCCGCGGATTCGAAGACGACGCTGAGAGCCAGCAGGAAGCCGCTCATCAAAGCGTAGAGCAGATAGGTGGGGTTAGACGGGCACCCTCCCCAGGAGATCATTCAGCACCAGAGCTCCGCTCAGCGGGCCGAGGACCGCATCGACCGCCGTCGCCATGAGACCCGCGAGAGCCACGTCGCGCAGCCGGGAGGCGGCTTCCATCGTGAACACGCGACCATCGAGATAGGCGCGGGTCAGCCGCCAGACCCGGAAGACGACGATCAGCGAAACCAGCCAAGAGACGAATTCGAGAGCGGAGGCCGACCAGTAGCGAATATCGGTCACGGTCGTCGGATCGAGGCCATAGAGTTTCGCTTGCCGGGCGAGCAGAGCGTCCCGATCGCTCCAGACCCATGCATAAACGCCGAAATTCCACATGGCCCAGAGCGTGGTCGCAATTCGGATCGTGCGGCACGCCGATCGTAGCTTCGTGCTCAATGCCGCCGACCGCTCGGTCGCGTTGGACAGATTCGCCTCGAAATTCGCGTCACTCATATCGATCTCCGTAGCTTTGCCCCATTCAGCGGGTTTCGACTCGTCGTTCGCTTCGCCATCGAAATCTATCCTATCGGGCCGGAACCGAGGCCGCGCAACGCGCTGAGAATGTCGCGCGGCCGCTGTTTCTCGTCGGTCGAGACGATCGCGCCTCGCGGCGCTTCATCACGTCGCCGCCGATCGCTTTCGAACCCGCCTCTCCGGCGGCGAGACCAGGAGCCCGAGCGGCCGACGCTCGGGCTTTCACAACATGTTTCTATATTGACACACAAAAATTTTTATGTAAAACGTAAAATTATTGATGTGTAGAGAGTCGGCTGGACCGCCGCGGCTGCGCGGACCTCGCCTGGAAAGGATCGATGATGAAAACCGGGATTTTCGTTTCCATCGCCACTTTGTTCGCCGGGGCCGCCAGCGCGGCCGATCTGCCGACGCGGGACGTCCGACTCGCGGTCGCCCCGCCGCCGAGCTTCCTCTTGTTCGACGGATTCTACGCGGGCGGCCAAATCGGATGGGCGGGGTTTGGAGATCGCACGCAATCGCTGTTCTCGCCCGCCGACATTTTGCTGACCCAGACGAAAAGCCATGGATCCAGTCTGATCGGCGGCGTTCATGCGGGTTACGATTGGCGCATCGGTCCAGTCGTACTGGGCGTCGTCGGCGACATCAACGGCGCGGACGGCGTCACCAACAACGCCGACCTCTTCGCCGGCTACGCCGTCGCCAGCAGGACCGACGTGCAAGGCGCGCTGCGAGGGCGGGTCGGCTATGCCTTCGATCGCATGTTGCTCTATGTCACGGGCGGCGTGAATTTCGCGCATGTCGAGCGCGCCTATCACGCGCTCGCGGCCTATCAGAAATATGATCATGTCGCCGTCCAGCCCACTTTGGGCGCCGGACTGGAATACGCCATCGACGATCATTGGAGCGTCGGGCTCGAATACATCGCTTCTGGGACCTATACGCCGAGTGAGGCCTCCAATCCGTTGCTGCCGCTGCTGTCCACGCGCCATCGCGGCGGGAACAGCTCTCTCAAATTGAAGGTGAGCTATCGCTTCATCACGCGGTGAATGGCGATATGCCGGCATTCATTTCACCGAATCGCTCCCCTCCTATAGATTGCCGCGCTCCATCCACGACTGTCGGCTCCCTTCATGCGCGTTCGCCGTCTCGATCCCATTCTCGTCGATCGCATCGCCGCCGGCGAGGTGATCGAGCGGCCGGCCTCCGCCGTGAAAGAGCTGGTCGAGAACGCGCTCGACGCCGGCGCTTCGCGCATCGATGTCGCCATCGAGGCGGGCGGGCGGCGGCTCATTCGCGTCATCGACGATGGATGCGGGATGAGCGCCGAGGATCTGGCGCTCGCCGTCGAGCGTCACGCCACCTCGAAAATTCCCGATGGCGATCTCACCGCGATAGCGACGCTCGGCTTTCGCGGCGAGGCGCTGCCCTCCATCGCGGCCGTCGCCGATCTGACGATCGACGCGCGCGCCGCCGGCGCCGAAATGGGCGCGCAGATCAGGGTGGAGGCGGGCGAAAAGCGCGGGCTCAAAGCCAGCAATTGGCCGCGCGGCGCGCGGGTGGAGGCGCGCGATCTCTTCGCGGCGACGCCGGCGCGGCTCAAATTTCTGAAATCCGAGCGGGCCGAGACGGCCGCCGTGGTCGATGTGGTCAAACGGCTGGCCATGGCCAATCCGGCCGTGCGCTTCTCCTTCGCCGCCGATATGGGCGCCTCTTTCGATTATCCGGCCTGCGGGGCCTCGGAGGAGGGGCGGGCGCGGCGCATCGGCCAGGCGCTGGGGACGGATTTCGCCGATAATGCGATCGCGCTGCGGGCCGAGCGGGAAGGGTTCCGGCTCGAGGGGCTCGCCGGCCTGCCGACTTTTCATCGCGCCAATGCGCTGATGCAATTTGTCTATGTGAACGGCCGTCCGGTGCGCGACAGACTGTTCTCTGGCGCGATCCGCGCCGCCTATCTCGATTTTCTCTCGCATGACCGCCATCCGGCGCTGGCGCTGTTCCTCGAATGCGATCCCCATATCGTCGATGTGAATGTGCATCCGGCCAAGGCGGAGGTGCGCTTTTCCGATCCCGGCCGCGCGCGCGGCCTGGTGGTGGGGGCGCTCAAGGAAGCGCTGGCCTCGGCGTTCCATCGCAGCGCCGACACGCCCGCCCGCGCCGCGCTGGAGGTTCTGGCCGAGCGGGCCAGAACGGCGTCCGGGCGGGAATGGTCGCCGGCTTCCGGCGGCGGCTTCTCTTCCTTCGGCGGGGCGCCGCGCAACCGGCCGCTCGACTGGGATTTGCGCGGCTCGCCCAGCGCTCCGGCGGGCTTCGCCGCGGCGCCGCAGGCGGCTTTCGACGTCGGGCCGCCATCGGCCGATTCGCGGCCCGCCGCCGCGCCGCCCGCGGCCGCCGCCGTGGAGACCCCGCTCGGCGCGGCGCGGGCGCAGCTGCACGAGACCTATATCGTCGCGCAGACGAAGGATGGGCTCGTCATCGTCGATCAGCACGCCGCCCATGAGCGGCTCGTCTATGAGAAATTGAAGGCGCAGCGGGAGGCGGAGGGCGTCGCCCGCCAACTGCTGCTGGTTCCGCGCGTCGTCGAGCTGGACGAAACGCGGCTCGACGCGCTGCTCTCCGCGCAAGAGGATCTCGCCGCCCTCGGCTTGGCGCTGGAGCCCTTCGGCCCCGGCGCCGCGCTGGTGCGGGAGACGCCGGCCGCGCTCGGCGACATAGATGTCGGGCGGCTGATCGAGGATATCGCCGATCTCCTCGCCGAGGAGGGGGACGCGCGTGGGTTGACGCGGCGGCTCGATGCGCTTCTGGCGCGCGTCGCCTGTCACCATTCGGTGCGCGCCGGTCGGCGGCTGACGGGCGAGGAGATGAACGCGCTGTTGCGCGAAATGGAGCGGACGCCGGGCGCCGGCCAGTGCAATCACGGCCGGCCGACCTATGTGGAGTTGAAGCTCGCCGACATAGAAAAGCTGTTCGGCCGGAGCTGAGCCCCGAGGGAGCGGAAAGCCGCGGAAAAACCCCTAAGTCCGGGCGCGGCGGAGCGCTTTGATTTCAGGGCGGCGACGTGGCATTGTCGTTTTGCGACATTCGGCCCGCGAAGGGAAATGACAGCGCCCGAGCCAGAGCGAAGGAACGCCGCGCCTTGATCGAACAAGCGATGTTTTTCGCGCTCGGGTTCCTCGCGGCCGGGCTGTTCACGCTGATGTTCCTGCCCGCCTTCTGGCGGCGGGCCATGCGTCTGTCGCTGCGCCGGCTCAATATGCTGACGCCGCTCTCCATCGAGAAAATGGCGGCCGAGCGCGATCTGCTGCGCGGCGAATTCGCCGTGCGCTATCGTCGGCTCGAGCAGCAGATGGCGGCGGTCCGCTCCACCAAGACGCAGGATATGGTCGAGATCGGCCGCAACGCCGCCCGTGTCGCGCAGCTCGACGGCGAGCTCACGCAAGCGCTCGCCCGCGGCGATGAATTCGAGCGCAAATTCAACGAGACGAGCGGTTTTCTCGAAGAGCGCACGGCTTTGCTGCAATCGACCGAGACGGCGCTCCACGACATGACCGATCGCGTCGAGACGCTGATCTACAATCTGCGCAATATCGAAATGGACAAGGAGCAGCTCGCCCGTCTCGGCAGCGAGAGCCGCGCGCAGGTGGAGACGCACGAATCCAGCATCGCCAGCCTGCATGTGCAGAACGCCGAGCTGCGCCAGCGGCTCGACGCGCTGCAGGGCGATTTCGCCGCGGCCTCCGCCGTGGCGGCGCGGCTCTCCGCCGTCGATGGCGTGCTGGCGCGCACGACGCGCGAGCTCGACGCGGCGGTTTTGGAAAAGGCCGATCTGAAAAAGGATCGCGACGAGACGCGCGCGCGGCTGGCGGCGCTGGAGCGCAGCTCCGCGGCCGAGATCGAGCATCTCGAAGCCGCGCTGCGCGTCGCCCGCGCCGAGGAGCGCGACCACGCCGATCGGCTGGAGGCCGCGCGCTCCGACAATGCGATTCTGCAAGGGGCGATCGAGGCGCTGCGCAAGGACCATGCGCATTTGCGCGAGACCATGGCCGTCCCCCCGGCGGCCGCGCCGGTCGAGGCCGCGCCCGTCGAGCGCGAGGTGCTGGTTCTGCGGCAGGCGATCGTCGATCTCGGCGCGCGAATGGCGGAGATGGCGGCGGCGACCGCCGTCGAGCCCGGCGAGGCCGCGCAATCGAAACGCGCCTGACGAAACGGAGCTGAGCGGAGCTTTTCCAAGCTCCGCCCGGCGGTCGGTCTCAGTGCGGCTGCTGCGGCGGCAGCTTGCCCTCGGGCGTCGCCTTGTCGACGACCTTGGGCAGATATTCGGCCAGCGCCGCCGAAACCTTGTCCATCGGAATGCCGAATTTATTGCCGAGCTCCTTCACGCGGTCGGAGCCGAGCGTCTGTTGCACCTGCTCCGCGGAGATCGGCAAATTCGGGCCGGTTCCGACCCAGGATTTGACCTTTTCGCCATAGCCGCTCTTCTCGAAATCCTGGAGCACGTTCTGCAAGCCGCCGCGCTTCTCGATATAGCCGTTGATCAGCGTGGCGAGTTCGACGCCGATCGCGCCGCCGATGATTCCGTCCAGCAGACCCATTTTCGTCCTCCTTGGCACGAGCCGGAGCGCCGCGACCTCGAGCGGGCGCGACGACGGTGATCACTTAGGGCGCGGCGGCGGCTCTTCCATGCGGCGAGGCGCCGCGCGAGGAGGAGGCGGCGGCCAAGAACGGGCCAAGAGCGGGCCAAGAGCGGGCCAAGAGCGGGCCGAGCGCGGGCCGAGCGCGGGCAGCCGGCGAATTGACGGGGAGTGGCGCGCTCGGCTAGAATTTATCCGTGTTTCCTCGAAGCACGGATGGGGCCCAGGCTCTCGTCTCGAGGCGTCGCCGACGCCGAGCCGGAGCCGCTTCGGCCGGAAATGCTCTCGTTTCACGTCATCTTCGCAGAGTTTTCGTTTCGAGAAAGGGGCCATGGTGGATGGCAAGCCGCAAGTCTTGTTCTCTCTCGACCCGCAGGATTGGCATGGCCATGGCACGGAAACGCTCTGGGCCGAGCCTGTCGAAGGAAGCGATTGGACGCGGTTTCGGCTCTTGAACTCGCCCTATTTCGTGATGGGAGTGGCGTTCCGGGACATTGTCGTCGCGACGCCCCGAGCGGAGAGCGGCATTTTCGATTTCACGCGCGTGGCGGAAACGAGCGGTCATTCGACTTATATGCTGCTGGTCGACGGCGAAGAGGTCCTTGCCGGCTCCGACTGGCGGCTCCTGAAGGCGATGGGCTGCTCTTACGAGAGCATGCATGTCGATCTGACGGTCGGGCGCAAGCTGCTGCTGAGCGTCGACATTCCGGATCTGGTCGACATCGCCGAGGCTCATGCGATCATCGCCGAAGGCGAATCGAAAGGCTTCTGGCTCTATCAGATCGGCTCCACCACCTTCATCGACGGAATGCTGCCGATCTGGTGACTCCCGTCGAGCGGGATCGCCGAAGCTCGAGCGGCGAACAATGGGCGCGGCGCGGCCGCCTCCGCCTTCCTTTATTTCCGCGCGGCGCCGGCGTATATGACGCGGCGACGCCCTGCGGGGCAGGAAAGCGGAATTTTCAAGGGCCGGGACGATGGCGGGACATAGTCAGTTCAAGAACATCATGCATAAGAAGGGCAAGCAGGACGCGATTCGCTCCAAGCTCTTCTCCAAGCTCGCCCGCGAAATCACCGTCGCCGCCAAAATGGGCCTGCCCGACCCCAATATGAACGCCCGGCTGCGCGCCGCCGTGCTGGCGGCCCGCGCCGAGAACATGCCCAAGGACAATATCGAGCGCGCCATCAAAAAGGCCTCGGGCGCCGACGCCGAGAATTACGACGAGGTGCGCTATGAGGGCTATGCGCCGGGCGGCGTCGCCGTCATCATCGAGGCGCTGACCGACAATCGCAATCGCACCGCCGGCGAGATTCGCTCCTATTTCACCAAAGCGGGCGGCGCGCTGGCGGAGACCGGCGCCGTCTCCTTCATGTTCGACCGCGTCGGCCTCGTCGAGTTTGCGCGCAAGGCGGCCTCCGAGGACGCGATGATGGAGGCGGCGATCGAGGCCGGGGCCGAAGACGTCTCCTCCGGCGAGGAGACGCATGAGATCATCACCTCGGTCGAGGGGCTGCGCGACGTCGCCAAGGCGCTGGAAGCCAAATTCGGCGAGCCGAAAAAGGCCGCGCTGGTCTGGCGGCCGCAGAATTCCGTCGCTGTCGATGATGAGGCGGGCGAGAAAATCCTCAAGCTGATCGGTGCGCTCGAGGACAATGACGACGTGCAGAACGTCTACGCCAATTTCGAGGTGTCGGACGCTCTGGTCGCCAAGCTCTCGGGCTGAGAGGCGAGGGGGCCGACGGCCCCGCTCGCATTTGCGCTTCTCCCGGAAGCGGCGGCTGTCAGTCCGCCTCTTCCAAATGCTCGGTCGGCAGCCCGTTCACCTGCGCGATGAGCACGGGCGAGGCCTTGAAGGTCAGCACTTTGCGCGAGCAGATCGGCGCCTCGACGCCGGTCTTGGGATTGCGGCCGACGCGTTCGCGCTTGGCGCGGACGTTGAAGCTGCCGAATGAGCGCAGCTTGACCGATTCCCCCCGCACCAGGGCTTCGCTGATCTCCTCGAATGTGGCGTCGAGGATTTGGCGGGCTTCGGCGCGCGACAGCGTTGGACAACAGCTGTACACGGCCTCGCGCAGGGACGCCCGCGTCAAAGTGCGCCCTGGCTCGATTTTCTTCGTCATGCTACGGATGCGGGCGCAAGCCTGCCCGCTTCGCGGCTTTTGGTTCGCGAGGCCATTATTTTTTGCTCCCCCCTTCTGCCGGCGCCTTTTGGCGGCGCTATCCTGTTTTGCGGATTGTCGGCAGTCTAAACAATAATGTAGCCACACTTTGCCGAGCGGCGCAAGAGCGCCTGGGATTTCCCCTGAAGGCTCCGCTGGTTAGATCGTAAACGCAGCGCCGCGGCCAGCTCAGCCGGGCAGGCTCACCCGATGGCTCGCGACCGGAATCATCGCGCGGACCTTACGGATGCGCTCGCGGTCGATTCGCGTCGAGACGAGGCCGACGCCCTCCGAAGCGCGGGCGACCACATGGCCCCAAGGGTCGGCGATCAGCGAATTGCCATAACTGGCGCGGGTCTCATGCCCGGCCTTATGCGCGCCGGTCTGATTCGGGGCGCAGAAATAGGCCTGGATCTCGATCGCCCGGGCGCGGGCCAGCACTTCCCAATGATCCTTGCCGGTGACGAGGGTGAAGGCGGAAGGAAGGGCGACGATATCCGCGCCCTTGTCGGCGAGCGCCTGGAACAGATAGGGAAAGCGCAGATCGTAGCAAATGGCGCAGCCTATGGTGACGCCCTCGCAATCATAGGTGACGACTGCGTCGCCGGGCTTGAAGGCGGCGCTCTCGCGATATTGTGCGCCATCCGGGGCGGTGATGTCGAACATGTGAATCTTGCGGTAGCGCGCCACTTCCGCGCCGCTGCGATCGAAGGCCACCGTGGTGTTGTGGAGGCGCTCCTCGCCGGGGACCTTTTCCAGGATCGAGCCGGCGTGGATGAAGACGCCATATTCGCGGGCGAGGGCGCTGCAGAGCGAATAGGCGGGGCCGCCGGGCAGCTCCTCGGCGGCGGCGGCCTTGTCGGCGCGATTGCCGCCGATGAAGTCGAAAACCTCCGGCAGACAGATCCAGTCCGGGCGCTCCTCGCGAACGGCCTGGTCGATGAGCGCCCGGGCGGCGGCGAGATTGGCGGCCTTGTCGCTGACCGAATTCATCTGGACCAGGGTGACTTTCATCGCTTCACGTCTCACGGGCTGGAAGGGGCGGCGCCGCCGCCACGGGAGGGCATTCTAGACCGGCGCGGCGGCGACGAAACGCGGAAATTTTCGCTTCCCTTCCTGCATTTCCGCATTGCATTGGCGCGGCGATGCTTCTAGTTTCCGCCCCGCCGACGTGCCGCCATAGCTCAGTTGGTTAGAGCACCAGATTGTGGATCTGGGGGTCCCCCGTTCAAGTCGGGGTGGCGGTACCATAAAATCAAAGACTTGTGACATGCCTGGGTCGTCGCGGCGGCGCCACGGAGTCGCCTCCAGGCGCGCTCCTTCCCATGCAACGCGTGATCGCGGTTCCCGATGACGGTGTGTTTTCAATAAGGTGCTACGGGCTCACGCCGATTGACGCGCATTTGCCGGACCGTGATGATGTCCGCAGCGATGTCATTACGGATTCTCCGATGGACTCCCCGCGGATATGGCGACGATGGCGAACTCGCGCAAATTTCGCGGGGCTGATCGCTTGTCTTTTCATAATCGGCAGCCTCGCTCATGCCGTCGCTCCTGCGTTCGGGGAAGCCGCCGCCGAGCGTGGCGCGTCGTCGCTTCGAATGGTCGCCGACTGCGGGACGCCGCGCGCCGACCAGGTCCCGGCCGACGAGCGCCGCGACCATTGCCGGTGCTGCATTCTCTGTAGCGCCGGAACGCGCGACGGGGCGGCCGACGTCATCGCCGAGCCGTGCGGCTTCGCCGGCTCGGTCCCGCCTAAATCCGATGTGTCGACGATCTCTTTCGAGCCGCATGTCGCTCATTTGCGGCGCTGCGGATGGATGAGCTCCGGATCGCCGAGAGCGCCGCCGCGCGTCTAATTCCCGACAGTCCTCGCTATTCGTGACGAGGCGCGCATGGGCGCGCTCCGAATGAATTGTCGCGGCCGATTTCGCGCGATCGCGCGGGGCTCATCCAATTCGTTTCAGAAGATTCATTCCATCGAGGCGCGAGACCATGAGATCGCTGATCCTTTTATCGGCGGGCGCTTCGGCGTTCGCTTTCGGAACGGCCTTGGCGGCCGACCTTCCATTGCGCGAATCCGCGCCCATTCTCCCGCTTCCGAAATGGGAAGGCTATTATGCGGGCCTCGACGCTGGATGCGTCGCGGCGAGCGCGGGCCCCATCGGCTTTGCGACCGCGCCCGCAGTCACCGGAAAATATCTCACGGATCCGGCGATGTGGCCGATGCGCGCGCCATTCTGGGCGACGCAAAACGGCGAGCTGGCCGGCGGCGGCGTCGCAGGGTTCCTCGGCGGCATTCAAATCGGTTATAATTATCGAAGCGAATATCTCGGCCCGCTCGTCGCCGGCGTCGAGGTCGATTTCCAGGGCGTCGGCGCCGGAAACCGAAATAGCGGCGGCGCGACATTCGCTCGCGACATCCTCGTCAATGGCGACGCTCTCTCCAACTCCGCGAGCGGAGCGTCGTCGCTGCAATATCTCGGCACGCTTCGCGGACGTCTCGGCTATCTCGTGGACCGGGCCTTGCTGGTCTACGCCACCGGCGGCTTTGCTTTCGGAGGGGTCGAGCACAAGATCGCACTGTCGTCTCTCTACGCCAATGCGGCGGGCCTCCCGATACAGAATGCGATCGGCAGTCTCGCCACTCTGACGCCGCAGACGGGCTGGACCGCCGGCGCCGGCGTCGAATGGATGTTCATGCCCGATTGGAGCCTCAAGGCCGAATATCTCTATTTTTCCTTGGACGGAGGAAAAGTCCGCACCGCCTCGCAAGCCTATCCGCTCGCCGCGAACGCATTCGGCGGCGCCAATGGCGCGCCGGCGGACTGGACCAGCTCTGTCGTCTCGTCGCCGCGCATGAGCGGCAGCATCGCCCGCATCGGGATCAACTATCATTTCGCTTCGAATGTCGCCGCCGCGGGACATGGCGGCGGCGCCTCGCACGGACAGGAGGGCGGCGGCGGCGCCGAGTCGCATGGCGGCGACGGCGACGGAATGCCGAAGGGCGGCGCGCGCCATGCCGGCGCCGGCCGGCATGGCGCGGGCGGGATGCATGGGAGCAAAAGCAAAGGCGCGAGCCATGTCGCCGACGCTGCGGCGGGGGGACACAAAGGGGCGGCTGGACACGAAGGAGCGGGCGGCGGGAAAGAGGGGCATGACGGAGAGCACAAAGGCAAGGTTCATACGGTCGTGCCAGCGGGCGTCTATGGCGCGCATATGGTCGGCGCCGGAGAGACGCGCTTCGCCTATACGCCGAGCTATGGCGTGATGCGGGGTAATTATGTCGGGAGCTCGACGATCGCGCCCTATCAGGTGACGCAGATTCCTTGGATTCCGAACAGCGTCTTCGCTCTGCCGAACTTCTTTGCGGCCAATCCGACGCGAACGCTGCGAAACGCTCCCGACAATATGAAAATGCAAATGCACATGTTCCACGGAATGTTCGGGATCACGGACTGGTTCAACGTCATGGTCATGGGGTCCTTGTCCGACAAGAACATGTCCATGACCGTTTTCAGGGGGCCGAACGGATCGACGCCGCTCGGCCCGACCAATTCCGCGACGCAGGGCTGGGGCGACACAATGCTGCAGGGGCTCGTCCGCCTCTATGAGGACGATATTCATCACCTACATGTGAATCTCGGCCTCAGCCTGCCGACCGGAAGCATTTCCGAGGAGATCATCCACATGCATCCGTCGGGAGTGTTCTTCCAGAAGCGCGCCTATTACGGGCTGCAGCTCGGAACGGGTACCTATGACGGATTGTTCGGCTTCACCTATAGGGGAAAACTGGACGCTTGGTCATGGGGCGTCATCTATCGGGGACGCGCAGCGCTCGGAGAGAACCAGTCCGGCTATCTCAGGGGACTATCGAACGAGATCTCGGCTTGGGGCGCCTATGATGTCGCCTCCGGTCTCGCAGCGACCGGCCGCGTGGCCGCCACGATATGGGACCGCATGCATGGTCATGACGTGCTGATCTGGGGCGCGCAGCAGGGCACGGTTCCCGACTATCAGGGCGGCGAACGCGTCAAGCTGCTCGGAGGCTTCGAATATCTCCTGAAATCCGAAGGCATGAAGCCGGTTCGCATCGCTGTCGAGGCGGGAGCGCCAGTCTATCAGCGTTTGAACGGGCCTCAGCTGGGACAATCTTGGGAACTCAATACGGCGTTGAATTTCGGATTTTGACGAAACATGGCGTGAGCTCGACATCGCGAGGCGGCGACGATGCGCATTGGTTTCAGCGAGCTGAAGGTCGGGGATCGGGGCAAAGTCATGGGCTTCGATCGCGGAAATGCGGCCCATCGGCAGAAGCTGCTGTCGATGGGCCTCACCCCGGGCGCCGAATTCACGGTGGTCCGCGTCGCGCCTCTCGGCGATCCCGTCGAAATTCGCGTGCGCGGCGCAGATTTGAGCCTGCGCAGCGACGAAGCTTCGGCGCTGATGGTCGAGCGTATCGACGCGCCGGTGACGCCCGAGCCGGAGAACGCCGTCACGATCGCGATCGTCGGCAATCCGAACTGTGGCAAAACGACGCTGTTCAACGGCCTGACCGGCGCCCATCAGCGCGTCGGGAATTGGGGAGGCGTCACCGTCGAGAAGAAGGTCGGCGCATTCGATTTCGCGGGCCGGAGCTATCGCGTCGTCGATCTGCCGGGAATCTATTCGCTGGACGCGCATGACGAAGCGTCCGCCGTCGATGAGAGCATCGCGCGCGATTACATTCTCTCCGGCGAAGCGGATATCGTCATCAATATCATCGACGCGTCCAATCTCGAGCATGGACTCTATCTGACGACGCAACTGCTGGAAATGGCCGCGCCTGTGGCCGTCGTCCTCAATGTGATGGACGACCTCGACGAGCGCGAGGCGCGCATTGATGCGGAGGCGGTGCGGCGTCGCCTCGATCGTCCCGTCGCCGCGGTCGTCGTGACGCGTCGAAAGCAATTGGACGGTCTCGAGGCCGAGATCGAGCAATGGGTCCGTGAAAGGACGCCGTCGCGCTTCTCGCTGGATTATCCCCCGGCCATCGAGAATGCGATTGCGGAATTGGCGCGCGAGATCGGCGCGACGCAATCGAGCGGCCTCGATCCGCGATGGCTGGCGCTTCGCTTGCTCGAGGGCGACGGCTTCGCCGCGCGCAAGGTCTCGCCGCAGGTCAGAGAGGCGCAGGCGCGTCTCGCCGAAAAAATAGCGAGCGAGACGCAGAGCGATCCCGACACGCTCATAGCGGACGCTCGCTATCGTTTTGCGCATGGCCTCGCCGAGGAGGCGCTCGCCGCACGCCCGGTGACGCGCGTCACCGCCTCCGATCTCATCGACCGCATCGCGTTGAATCGATTTCTCGGAATTCCGATCTTTCTCGCCGTGATGTATTGCCTGTTCTGGTTCACCATCGCGCTCGGCCGCGCCTTTCGGCCCTTCTTCGTGATGATGTCGGAGACCTTTTTCGTCGAGGGGCCGCGCTATCTTCTCGGCGAGATCGGCAGCCCGAAATGGCTGACCGCGATACTGGCCGACGGGCTCGGCAATGGCCTGCTGCAGGTGGTGACATTCATTCCCATCATCGGCTTTCTCTATCTCTTCGTGTCCATGCTCGAAGAGTCGGGCTATATGTCGCGCGCCAATTTCATCATGGATCGGCTGATGAAATCTCTCGGCCTGCCGGGCAACGCCTTCATTCCGATGGTCGTCGGCTTCGGATGCAATGTTCCGGCGATCATGGCGACGCGTACGATGGAGCGACCGCGCGATCGCATCGTGGCGGTGCTGATGAGCCCGTTCATGAGCTGCGGAGGGCGCCTCGCCGTCTACACTGTGTTCGCCGCGGCCTTCTTTCCTGCGGAGGGGCAGTTCGTCGTCTTCGGCATTTATCTGCTCGGCATTCTCTTCGCGATGCTCACCTCGCTGCTGATGAAATTCAGCCTGCTGCCCGAGGAGCGCTCGCTGCATGTGCTGACATTGCCTTCCTATCATTGGCCGAAGCCGCGCAATGTGCTGATCAATTCCTGGATCCGGCTGAAGATGTTCCTCTTCAAGGTCGGAAAATACATCATACCGCTGGTGTTTCTGGTGAAGATTCTGAGCGCCTGGGGCACGGACGGCTCTTTCGATCGCAGGCCGATCGAGCAGTCGATGCTCGCGGCGGGCGGCCGCGCGATCACGCCGATCCTGGCGCCGATGGGCGTCACGCAGGACAATTGGCCGGCGACCGTCGCGTTGCTGACTGGCGTGCTGCACAAAGTCGTGATCGTGAGCACGCTCGGCTCGATCTATCTGGAACAGGCCCAGCACGCGCCATCGGCCTCGCCGGAGCGTCATGAAGACGCGCCCGTAGCGGCGCACGCCGCCGCCGCGAATGCGAGTCCACCGGAAGCGAAAGCGATCGAAGCGGAGACGCCGAGTCCAGAGAGCGCCAAGCCGCCGCAGCGCGGGGCCGAGCGGGACAGAGCGCTCGCCGAGGCGGAGGCGAAAGCGCGTATTACCGCCTTCTGGCGAAGCGCGGCCACGGCGCAAGCTTTCGCCGCGGCGGTGGCGGAGGCCAAATGGAGTCTCGCGCGAGACGATCGGCGGGCTCTCTTCCTGATCGATCCGCTAGGCGGCGCGCATACGCTCGCCGGCGGCGTCGAAGGCGTCAGCGTGAAAGACATTCGCAAGCGCATGGCCCAGCTCGATTCCAAGGTTCTGCCGAGCGTCGGCGAGGCCCAGGAGAAAGCGCGCGCGGCCATCGCCGCGGAACGCGCGCGAGCTGCGGCCGAGCGCGCGGCCGCGGCTCCGCCCGCGCCGGCTCATGCCGCCGAACCGAAACACGAGGCGATGGAGCATATGCCGCCGCCGACGGCCGAGCAGGCGCATGAGCGCCAGAGACGGCGAGGCGCCGCTGCGCCGAGCGCAGACGCGCATCTCACAGCGCCCGTGGCGGGCGGAGGCTTCGATTTGCGGGAAAGGCTGCATCGCGCCGCCATGACCGTGCCGCGAAATCTCGCCGCGCTGGTGGGGATCGGCGCGCCGGTGCGCCTGCATGGCGCCGCGGCCGGACTCGCTCCCGCGCTGGCGACGCGCTTCGACGGCAAAGTCGGAGCGCTCGCCTATCTCGTCCTGCTGCTGTGCTATCCGTGCATCTCGACCACGGCCGCGACCGCTCGCGAGACGAGCCGGCGATGGACCGGCTTCATGGTGTTCTGGACGCTCAGCCTCGGCTATGGCGCCGCCGTCCTCTTCTACCAGATCGGAACATTCGCATCGCATCCTTCTTCATCCGCCGCATGGATCATCGGCGTCCTCGCCTATTTCATCCTTCTCGGCGCCGCGAGCTTCTATGTCGGGCCACGGTCGAAGACCGTCCCGGCGAACGCGGGCGTCGAAGTCTGATGCTCATGGAGCTCGCCGATTTTCTGGCGTCTCGGAAGGAGGCGACGGTCAGCGATGTCGCCGGCCATTTCGACATAACGCCGCAGACGGCGCGCGCGCTGCTCGAACATTGGGTTCGCAAGGGGAGGGCGGCGCGGATCGGACTGGAACAATGTCGGCAATGCGCCATTCACTGCGGCAAATCCTGGCAAGCCTATCGATGGATCGAAGGACGCGACGAGCGGCCTGACCGATAGACGACGGCGGCGCTTCCGCAGGAGACAAAATGACGCCGCCCTCCGTGCGAACGGGCGACATCTATGCGGTCGAGCAAGCCGATGAGGACCATGACGGGCGACACTCGATCTCGAAGGGGAGAAAAGATGAATAACGCCATTCGCGCGGCGATCGCCGCTTTCACGCTGATCGGCGTCGGCGCAGTCGGGCCTCTCTCGCTCGCGCAGACCACAGCGCCGATGGAGCATGGCGGCAAAGGCGGCCGTCACGGCGATCATGCCGGCCCTTCTTCCGACGGGGCGTTTCACAAACGCTTCGACGATGCGGCGAAATGGGCGAAAAAATTCGACGATCCGGCGCGCGACGCCTGGCAGAAGCCGGAGAAGGTCGTCGACGCGCTGCATCTCGATCGCGCCGTGCGCGTGGCGGATATCGGAGCCGGCACCGGCTATTTCAGCGTTCGGATCGCCGAGCGCATTCCGAACGGCAAGCTCTATTCCGCCGATGTCGAGCCTGACATGGTGACCTATCTCGGCGAAAGGGCCAGGCGCGAGGGCCTCTCCAATCTCACGCCGGTCCAGTCCAGTCCCGACAAGGCGGATCTTCCCGAACCCGTCGACCTCGCTCTCGTCGTCGACACCTATCATCATATCGGAAATCGCACGCGATATTTCTCCGCGCTCAAATCGTCGCTGCGGCCGAAGGGACGACTGGCGATCATCGACTTCAAGGCCGACTCGCCGGACGGCCCGCCCGTGGAACATCGAATTCCGCCCGAGAAAGTGACGAAGGAGCTCGAAGCCGCCGGCTATTCTCTGGTCGAGACGCACGACTTCCTGCCGCGGCAATATTTCCTCGTCTATCAGAAGCGCGATTGATCTGCGCGTCTTTCGGGCTCCTCGGCTCGCGCTGGTCATGTCGAAGGCGCGCGGAATTCATCTCCCTGGTCGTCCGAGGCCGCCGGGACCCGGCCTGCCGCCGCCGCCGAATCCGCCCGGAAAGCTCGGACCGACGGGATCGCTCGGAATCGCGGGCGTCCCATAGCCGTGCGGCGCGTCTGGACCGCCGAAGCCGGACGGAAATTCGACGCCGGGGGCGGTCTGTGGCTCCGCAGGGCGGCTCGGAGCGTTCGGAAACGGCGAGCCCGCGCGCGGCTCCTCGGCGGCGCCGCGCTTGCCGAGCCTCTCGCTCGTCCGCAGCGAGCGGATGGACCATGCGCCCGCCGATGTCGCATCGATGCGGACGACGGCCCGCGCGACGCCCTGGAAGGGGAGCGCGCGCCCGCCGTCGAGCGTCGCGCCGCTCGCGGTTTTGACCGTGGCGCCATGACGCTCCAGATAGGTCTCGACGAGAAAATCGCTGGGCCCGCGCGGCAGCCAAACGTCGGCGGCCGTCGACGTCACGTCGAGCGCGCCAGGGGTCTCGGCGCCGCGCACCAGAATTCGCTGGCCGAGCATGGCCTCCGCGACGCCCGACAGCGGCTGCGCGCCGATCGCGAGACGTCCATCGAACGACCGCGTGACGACGCCGACGAGCTGAGCGGCGCCGGGCTCGGCGCTTTCGACGAGGCTCGCGACAATGGTCTGATTCGGCAGGCGCAGGCCGCTCACCGCGACCCGCCGCCCGACCGAAAACACGCCCGCCTCGATTTTCGCGCCGCGGGCGAATTCGACTCTCTGCCCGAGAACGCGCAGGCCATGGTCGAAGACTTGCTCGATCGGCCCGACCACTTCGCGCAGAATCTGAATTTTCGTCGTCGTGAATTTATCGCCGTCGCGCATTGCGACCAGCGACACGACATGGCCGATCCGCAAATCGCCGACGCGCGCCCGGCGGCCGTCGATGCGCACCTCGGCGTCTGCGGGATAGGACACGCGCAGCCCGTTGACGATGATGCTGCCGAATGCGCGAATGGTTCCGACGACCCCCGTTCCGCCGATGCCATTGTCGCGATCGGGAATGGCGGAGAGATAGCCGGTTCCGCCGATGCCATTGTCTCTCGGCTTGTCGCCGGCGGCGTGCGCGCGCGTCACGGCGGAGGACAGCAGCGAGGCGAGAAGCGCCGCGAAGCGCCGCCGTGTCGGATGTCGGAACGCGCTCACGAGCGGGAGCCCTTTTGTCCCTTCGCCGGCTCTCGCGGCGGCCGCTCTTCCTCGCGATACACATAGACGCCGAAGGTCCAGCGCCAATGTCCGTCTTCGCCGCTCTTTTGCAGCGTCTGCGCCTCGCGATTGGCTGCGATCAGCCCTTGCATCGCCAGCTCGCGGGACAGCGCCTCGAGCCGCCGCGCGCTCGCTTCCGAAAGCCCCTCGTAATGAACGGCGCGCTCCATGAAGGGCGCCGTCTCATCGAGATGCGCCGGCTCGTGAGCGATATTGGCGGCCGCCGCCGCAATGTGATCATGGAGATTGCGGCCGAAATAATAGAGCTGGCGCTCGTCGTCCCTATTGGGCGCGATCGCCGCCTCGCCGAGCGCGACGCGTCCGTCCTCGTCGATCGACACGATCTTGCGGTCGAGCCATTCGTCGAGAATGGCGCGCGGCCGCACGTCGCGCGTCACTTCCTCGACGAGGGCTTCGAAGGTCGGGCCGCGCCCGCTCGATCCGGCGCGCCGCAGCGGCGCGGGAGCGCCTTTCTTATCGGCGAAGCGCCGATCGCCGAGCCATAGCGCGACGATCTGCGACGCGCGCGACACGCTGGCGGGAACTGTCCGCACCGGAGCGCCGGCCTCGCGCAGGCGCCGGACTTCCTTGCGGTGAATGCCGGTGAGCAGGCTGATGCGGCTGTCGGTCTGCTCCTTGTCGGGCAGAACGAAATCATGAACCGCCACATTTACGTAGAGCTCGCGCAAGAGATCGCACAGCGCCGGAAATGTCGTCCCGTAGCGAATGAGCAGACGCACGAGCGGACGCAGCAGCCGGGCGATCGGCTGCTGAAGACGCGCGGCGTCGGTGAGCCCATTGTCCTCGCTGTCGGCCATGATCGAACCGAGAGTCGTTCCGGTTCAGATCGAACCGGAATGATTCTCGGTCTCCTTGTTCGGTCGTGTTTTCGTCACGCGAAACAATTCCCACTTCGCTCGAAAGCACTCTAGCCCGCCCCTGCGTGGGACACAATCCCACGTGGACTTGACAGCAGGAGTTTTTGTTCGCACACTACGTGGGATAATTTCCCACGCCTAGCGATGGGGCGGGGATCGCGCGCTGTCGACCGCCGAACGGCTCGCCGCGATCGCAAAGAGGATGCGCGATTGAGCGTCGCGCTCCAGAGCATTCGGGACTTCTCGAGCCATGAACATGCATACGACGCCGGATCTTCTGAACGATGGACGATCTTTTGCGCCCGCCGTCGGCGTCGAGCCGCCGCAGGACGACGCGACGAGAATAGCGCTCTATCTGGCGACGCAAATTCAAAAAGAGCATTTCGAGCTGCACCGACAGCGCGTCGCCGGCGCCATCGATCCGGTGACGGCGCATTGCTATCTGAAGATCAAGGAATTCTATTGGACCACGGCGCGTCTCTTGGGTTTCGCGCATCTGCACGACGGCACGCGCGCGCGCATCCCGCATCCGCCGCGTCCGCCGCTGCCGCCGTCGCTGCGCGGCGAGGATCCCACTCGCGCCATTCTCGGCGCCGCGACGCCGCGTCTCTTCATCGATGTGACGCCGACCTATCGATATGGCGGCAACCAGGGAATTCAACGCGTCGTCCGCGAGATCGCCAAACGATCGCTCCGCAGCGACGGCTCATTGCCGGTGGTGATCGAAAACGGCAGGCTCGCGCCTTATTTCGCAGCGCAGAAGCCGCATCCGCCGATCGCGTTTCGCAAGGGCGACAAATTGCTGATTTTCGACGCGAGCTGGCTGGCGACCGACGAATATGTTCCAATCATCGAGAGATTGACGGCCGCCGGCGGACAGCTCGTCACCTTGGTCCATGATCTCATTCCTCTGACGCAGCCGCTCAGCGTCTCGGCGCCGATGACCGAAAGATTCGAGCATTGGTTCGAAGCCGTCGTCTTGAAGAGCGATCGAATCCTATGCGTCTCGCGAAGCGCCGCCGACGATTTCGTTTCCTATGTCACGCGCGAAGGCAGCCGCACAAAGCCCGATTTGCGCATCGGCTGGTGGCGGCTCGGCGCCGATTTCGACGAGCAGACCGACGCGCGCGTCTCGGCCGAGGCGAGCGACATAATGGCGGGCGCGACGCCGATCTTTTTGAGCGTCGGCACGCTCGAGCCGCGCAAAGCCTATCCGATCGCGCTGGAGGCTTTCGATATTCTCTGGCGCGCCAATGTCGTCGACGCGCGCTATGTGATCGTCGGCCGCGCGGGCTGGCAGAGCGAGGCGCTGCAGCGAGAGATCACAAATCATCCCGAATTCGGCCGCCGTCTCTTCTGGCTGAGGGATGCGAGCGACGCGGATCTGCGCCTCTGCTACGAGCGCGCGCGCGGATTGATCTTTCCGTCGACGGTCGAAGGATTCGGCCTTCCGCTCGTCGAAGCCGGCCGCCGCGGCCTTCCGGTCATCGCCTCCGACATTCCCGTGTTTCACGAGATCGGCGGCGCCGATGTCCGTTATTTCGATCTTCTCGACCCGGTCGCTCTCGCCGGCGAGATCCTGCGTCTGTCGCGCGAGGCGTCGACGAGCGTCCGAGCGTCTCACATCACCTGGGACGATTCCGCGCAGGCGCTCTTCGATCTCATATGGACCGACGCCTATCCAGCGCGAATGCCCGGCGCAATTTCCGAGCCGGGCTCCGCCGCCATGACTGACCAGCTTCGCGCCGTATGAGACTGCGCCACGAGAGGAGCCTCCATGAATCTGCTGTCCGTGATCATGATGATCCAGCCGCATATCGAAACGGCCGCCGAAATTCTCCGATTCCTGGGCAATGGGCTGGTCATCGTCGATCTCGTCGGTTTCGTGGCGATGCTCGGAATTCTGATCTTCGAGCTGTTTTGACGCCGCCGTTCGAGTGGCCGGCGGCGCCCGACGCGCTTTGCGAATATGAGAGAGAAAATGCGATCTTGCGATCGAAGCGCGATATTCATCGACGGCGCCAATCTGCATTTCGCCGTCGGATGTCTCGGCATCGATCTCGACTATGCGCGTCTGCTGCGCCTGTTGCGCGGCGGTTCGCCTGCAGCGAAGGTCTTCTATTATGCGGCGTCGACAGAGGCGCAATCCGACGGGAGCGCGAGCCGGCTGACCGATTGGCTCGCCTATAATGGATATGTCGTCGTCGCCAAGCCGGTCGCGCAATCGGTCGACGGCTTCGGTCGCCGCAGAAACATAGGCAGCATAGACGTCGATCTCGCGGTCGCCGCTCTGGCGATGGCGGAGCATGTCGAGGCGATGACATTGGTTTCCGGCAATGGCGCTTTCCGACCGCTCATAGAGGCGGTCCAGCGCAAAGGCGTGCGCGTATCCGTCGCTTCGACGATCCGAACGCGGCCGCCGATCATCGCGGAAGATTTGCGGCGTCAGGCCGATGAATTCATCGATCTCGCCGACCTCGCCGACGAGATTCGTCGCGCGCCGTTCGAAACGGTCGGTCGACGATCGCCGCCGCGACCGGAATGACTCTGAATATCCTTGTTCGGTCGGTTTTCTTCACGCGAACCGATTCCCACTCGAAAACCACTCTAGAATCGTTTCGCTAGGATCGGCGAGACGCCGCGTCGCCCGAGGGCAGGAAGACGGCGAGCAATCCGATCAGCGGCAGGAAGGAGCAGAGAAGGTAGACGAATTCTATGCTCGTCCGATCGGCCAATTCGCCCAGCGCCGCCGCGCCGACGCCGCTCATGCCGAAGGCGAAGCCGAAGAACAGGCCGGAGACCGCGCCGATGCGATTGGGGGTCAACTCCTGCGCATAGACGAGGATCGCCGGAAAGGCCGAGGACAGCATGAAGCCGATGATCGCGCTGAGGCCGATCGTCGCTGGAAGGCCGACATAGGGCAGAGCGAGCGTGAAGGGCAGCACGCCGAGGATCGACGCCCAGATCACGCGCTTGCGGCCGAGCCGATCGCCGAGCGCGCCGCCGATGACCGTGCCGCCGGCGGAAGTGGCGAGGAAAACGAACAAATAGATTTGCGCATCCTCCTGCGTCGAGCCGAAGCGGCTCATCAGATAGAAGACATAATAATTGCCGAGCGCGGCCAGATAGACGAATTTCGAGAACATCAGCGCGACGAGCACCGCGAGCGCGCGGCGCCGCTGGCCGAGGGAAAGGCCCGTGTCCACAGGCGGAGCGATGCGGGACGGCGCCCGCGCATGGCCATTGCTGCGGAACCAATGGCCGAGCGCCGTCACCACGCCCATGCCGCCGAGCGCGACGAGCGCGAACCAGGCGAGGCTGGCCTGCCCGCGCGGCAAAATGAAGAAGGCGGCGAGCAGCGGTCCGAGCGACGAGCCGAAATTGCCGCCGACCTGGAACAGCGATTGGGCGAGGCCATGCGCGCCTCCCGAGGCGATGCGGGCGATGCGCGAAGATTCGGGATGGAAGATTGAGGAGCCGATCCCGAGCAGCATCGCCGCCGCCAGCAGCGCCGGATAGCTGGGCGCGAAGGCGAGCGCCAGCAGCCCGCACAAGGTCGAGCCCATGCCGACGACCAGCGAATAGGCTTGCGGGCGGCGGTCGGTGTAGAGGCCGACCAGCGGCTGCAGCAGAGATGCGGTGATCTGATAGGTGAAGCTCAGCAGGCCGATCTGCCCGAAATCGAGATCGAACCCGCCTTTCAGCAGCGGATAGACCGCGGGCAGCAGCGACTGCATCATATCGTTCAGGAAATGGCAGAAGCTGATCGCGCCCAGCACGGAAAATGCGGGCGCGCCGGCCTCCGGCCGGGCGGCGATGGATCGGCTCAAGGATGCGACCTTTCTTCCTCGGGTGGCGCGCGCCGCCCGAGGCTGCGACACATAAGAAGCAAAGCCCGCGCCGTCCACAAGAGAACGACATTGCCGCGCCGGCGGAGCGCCGTTCCCGCTCCTGTCCGGCGCGACGAGCGTTGACCCTCGGCGGCGTCGGGACGATAGTGCGTCAACACTGCCGCGTAGCCGCGGCAAACGCCTGTTTTCCCTATGAGAGGTTCAAAAATGTCCGCCTATGTGAAAATCGAGACCGTGTCTTTCGGCGAGGCGGAGCGGCGTCTCGCGGCGTCTCCAGAGGCTGGCGGCAGACCTCTCGTCCTCATCGCCTTCGCCGGCGCCAAGCTCCGTTTCGGCTCCGAATCGGAGACGATTCTCAAAGAGGCGCTCCCGCAAGTGACCCGCGCCGCCGCCGCCGCGAAATTCACTGGCAAACGCGGAACTTCGCTCGATCTCTATGCGCCTCAGGAGCTACCGTCGGTCGGCCGTCTGCTCGTCATCGGCGTCGGCTCCGCCGCGGAGGGCGAAGGCCCCGACAAGGCGGAGATTTTCGACGATTTCCTCGGCCTCGGCGGCCAGACGGCGGCCAAGCTCGGCCAGGGCCAGACTGCGCTCGTCGTCTTCGATCCGCCCGAGGCGCCGGCCGATCCCGCCGCCGCGGCCGGCCAATTCGCGCTCGGCGCCGAGCTGCGCGCCTATAAATTCGACCTCTATCGCACCAAGAAGAAGAAAGACGATTCCGAGCGCGAGGGCGCGAGCGACATAGCGCTCGCGATCGCCGACCCCGACGCCGCGCGCGGCGCGGTCGGGCAGTCGCTCGGCCTCGCGGAGGGCGTCGTCATCGCCCGCGATCTCGTCAACGAACCCGCCAATGTCCTCTATCCTGAGGAGTTCGCCCGCCGCGCCGCCAAGCTCGCGGCGCTCGGCGTGGAGGTGGAGATTCTCGACGTTCCAGCGCTGGAATCGCTCGGCTTCCGCGCGCTTCTCGGCGTCGGCCAGGGCTCGGTCCATCCGAGCCGCGTCGTGATTCTGCGCTGGAACGGCGGCGCCCCCGGCGCGCAGCCCATCGCCTTCGTGGGCAAGGGCGTCTGCTTCGACACCGGCGGCATCTCCATAAAGCCGGCGGCCAGCATGGAGGATATGAAGGGAGACATGGCCGGCGCCGCCGCCGTGACCGGGCTTCTCCATGCGCTGGCGATGCGCAAGGCCAAGGCCAATGTGATCGGCGTGCTCGGCCTCGTCGAGAACATGCCTTCGGGCGAGGCGCAGCGGCCGGGCGACATCGTCACCTCGCTCTCCGGCCAGACGATCGAGATCATCAACACCGACGCGGAAGGCCGGCTCGTGCTCGCCGACGCGCTCTGGCATGTGAAGGAGACATACAAGCCGGCCTTCATCATCGATCTGGCGACGCTGACCGGCGCCATTCTGGTGGCGCTGGGGCAGGAGCACGCCGGGCTCTTCTCCAACAATGACGAGCTGGCGGGCCGCCTCCTCGAGGCCGGCAAGGCGACCGGCGAGAAGCTCTGGCGTCTGCCGATGGGCCCGGCCTATGACAAGCTGGTCGATTCGAAATTCGCCGATATGAAGAACACGGGCGGCCGTCACGCCGGCTCGATCACGGCGGCGCAATTTCTGGAGCGATTCGTCGACAAGACGCCATGGGCGCATCTCGACATCGCCGGCACGGGCATGGGCTCGCCGGCTTCGGACATCAATCAGAGCTGGGCGTCCGGCTGGGGCGTGCGGCTGCTGGACCGTCTGGTGAAGGATTATTACGAAGGCTGAAGCGGCCCGCCGCCCCGCCGGCCTTCGGCGGGGCGGCGTCGATACGACGGCGTTCGGATAATCGCGTTCGGATAACCTCTTGCTCGACCGACCGGAGCAGTCTATAGACGCCCTCGTCCGCTCCCTTCGTCTAGTGGCCCAGGACGTCGCCCTCTCACGGCGAAAACAGGGGTTCGAGTCCCCTAGGGAGCGCCATTTGCGTATAAAACCGCGAACGCTATTGCCGATTTGTTCTCCGCCGGAGACGACGGCCTGTTCGAGGCTGGTTTTCGAGCCGTGAATGCGGATGACGTGGTTGTCGGCCTCGGCGACCGCCCGCAAATAGGCCCTGCGGAACGACGTTTCGCCGACTGTGATCTTTTCTCGCATGAAGGCGAGCAGCCTGGGATTCGAATTCGATCTCAGAGGCCGCGTAGACGACAATTGGAGCGTCACCGCCGATTACACGCATGACGATGTGCGAACCGTGGAGGGCGCGGGCTCCTACGATCCGCTGACGCTCATCGCGACGCAGCGCGCCGGCGCCGAGCTGCCGGGCAGTCCGCGCAACTACGGCAATCTGCGCGGGACTTCCATATTCGGCGCTCGATCGATCACGCGCCCGCCTCGACCGATGCGGAAGCCGACGCCACGCGCCGTATCGATCGCATTGTCGCAGGCGAGAGCGCCGAATTTCGCGCGAATGTCGCGGCTGTGGCTGTCGATATCGCGCAGCCATGGGCCACATCCGAAATCTGGTCGCGCGTGAACGCCATGCCGGGGCAATCGGCCGGCGCCGCAGCTGCGGCGCCGGCGAGGGCGAGCCGCAATCCTTTTGTGCAGCTACCCTTTCGCTGAGCGGCAAGGAGGCGCGCTCGACGCGAGGGCGGGGCGCGGCGTCAAAAATCGGCGTCGTAGCTCGATCTCTGCTTTGCAGAAGAAGCGACGAGCGCTATATTGATATGTCGATAGGTCCAGACATAACGGAATATCACCCAGAGGGACGCCAATGATGGAAGACAGGGTCTATAATGTGCTTTTTCTCTGCACCGGCAATTCCGCGCGCTCGATCATCGCCGAGGCGATCCTCGATCGCGTGGGCGCCGGTCGATTCAAAGCCTATAGCGCGGGCTCCCGGCCAAAAGGCGAGGTCAATCCGTACACGGTGGCGGTGTTGGAGAAGTCCGGCTTCAAAGCGGATGGCTATCGCTCCAAAAGCTGGAGCGAGTTTGCCGAGCCCGGCGCTCCGCCGCTCGATTTCGTCTTCACCGTCTGCGACGCCGCCGCGAAGGAAGAGTGCCCCTATTGGCCGGGCCAGCCGATGACGGCGCATTGGGGCCTGCCCGACCCTGCCGCTGTCGAAGGGACCGAGATCGAGAAGCATCTGGCCTTCGCCGATGCGTTCCGTATGCTCAACAACCGCATCTCGATCTTCGCCTCCCTTCCGATGAAGGGCCTCGACAAGCTCTCCTTGCAGAGGCGGCTCGAGGAGATCGGCAAGGCGAAGCCTGTCGACGCCCCCTGAGCGCGTCGCGCTCGGAGGCGGACGGCTCGGGTCATGCTCGAAACGCCGGACTTGCGATCTGATGGAACCGGACGATCCGACTCCCGATTTGGACCCGTTGCTGTGCGAGGCTCTTTCATGGGTCGTCCGCATGCATTCGGGCGAAGCGACCCGCGCCCATCTCGTCGAGCTGCAGCAGTGGCGCGGGATGAGTCTCGAGCATGAGGAAGCCTTCCGCGAAGCCTCGCGGCTCTGGCGCGCCTGCCGTGAGGCGGCGCGCGAACTGGCCGAGGAAGCCGCAGCCGCGACGGCCGCCGCGGATCCGCCTCCGGCAGGCGCTCGATGCGATCCGCTCCAGGACCGCTTGTCGACAGGTAGTGACGCGTCGAGAATTCGACTATTCTCGCCAAAGGGCCGCTGACGGTCCAAGGAGGCGAGGGACAAATGACGGAAGATCGGATCGCCGCAGCCGAGATCGTCGGCATTTTCGAGGCCTTGGCGCAGACGACGCGCCTCGAGGCCTATCGTCTGCTGCTGCGCTATCTTCCCTATGGACTGCCTGCGGGCGACATCGCCCGCCTTCTGGCCGTGCCGCACAATACGCTCTCGACCCATATCGCCCATCTCGAACGCGCCGGACTCGTCCTCGGACGACGCGAGGGGCGTTCGGTGATCTACGCCGCCAATTCCAGCAAATTGGGCCATGTGCTCACGACGATGCTGACCGATCTCGGAGCATCGCTCGATGATCTCACTCTCGCGGCGCCCGCCTTTCCGCAGAAGCGTCCGAAATCGGCGAGCAAGCGGGTCCGCAATGTCCTGTTTCTCTGTTCCGGCAACGCCGCGCGCTCCATTCTGGCGGAGGCGGTTCTGAACCGCGAGGGCGGCGACCGCTTCCGCGCTTTTTCGGCCGGCAGCAGGCCCGCCGAGCGGCCCGATCCGGTCGGCGTGGAACTGCTGTCTTCGCTCGGCTACGACACGCGCGCGTTTCGCTCCAAGAGCTGGAAGGAATTCACCAAGCCCGACGCGCCGCGCATGGATTTCGTCATCACCCTCTGTGACGACATTTGCGAGCAGCCCTGCGGCCCCTGGCCGCGCAATGCGCTGCTGGCGCATTGGGGCGTCGCCGATCCGGCGATGGCGAAGGGCGACGACGCGCAGAAACGCGCCGCCTTCATGGAAGCCTATCGGCGTCTCGGCGCGCGGCTGACGGCCTTCGTCAATCTGCCCTTCGAGTCGCTGGACCGGGCGGCGCTGAAGAGCCGTCTCGCCGATATTGCGATGATGGAAGGGGCGACGGAACTGGCGGTGAATAATGCTGCGTGAGCGGTGGCGGGTGGTAGAAAATTCCGCAAAGCGCCTTTAGCCGTCAATTGTTGTCATATCTGGGTCCGCTTTCCTCGGGTTTCGTGGACATCTCAGCGACCGCCATGAGAGCGAATATACGATAGAATTTCGAGCGCCCGGCTCACGTTTCGGCGACGATCTTTCCGATATCGCGGATGTCATATCCGCCGATGTTCTCGAATTCGTTCCTGAATCTATCGGATCGCAGAATTTTCAACATTGTCGCTATCTCGTGGGTCTCGAGCTGCTCCTTCTTGACGACGATGTCGTAGCGCTCCTTCTTGAGCGGAATGAAATCGACATTCTCGACCTGTCGGGCAATTTTCTCGTTGCCGACAGCGATATCCGCGTCGCCTCTCCCCACCGCGCTCGCCACGGTGAGATGCGACTGGTTCTCATTGTCGTAACCCTTGATTTTGCTGCCGTAGAGTCCCAGTAGGCCGAGGTTTTCGTCGAGCAGCACGCGTGAGCCGGCGCCCTTCTCGCGATTGATCATCGTGATGTCGTCTCGCGCGAGATCGCGCCACGAGCGAATGCCTTTCGGATTGCCCTTGGCGACGTAAAAACCTTGCATACGGTAGGTGACATTCACGATCAGGCAGCGGACGCCCGGCACGAGCGCTCGGACATAAGGCGCGTTGTAGTCGTCGGTCGAACTGTCCCAAAGATGCGCCGTGGCGGCGCTGACCTTGTTCAGGTAGAGGGAAACGAGGCTGTCATAGCTGCCGATGTAGGCCCGCAACGCCATGACGCCATGCATGCGCATGAAGTTCGATAGAATGTCGAGTATCAGATCCTGGCCGCAGATGACGAAGCCATTCGCGCTTCGGCGTTCGGGCGACAAATCGAAATAGCGATCCTCGTCGAGCGCCGACGGCCCATTGCGCGTCGCGGCGCGTGCGGTCGTGCCGGACCGTTCGACATATTCCCGCACATGAGCTTCGGTGAATCGGAACTTTCGACCGACCTTGTAATGGCCGATGTCGCCGTTCTTGATCAGGCCATACACGCCGCTCTTGCTGACATGCAGCATCTCGGCGACGTCCTCGGCGGTCAGGGCGCGACGTTTGTCCGGCGACACGGCCTATATCCATATTGGTTGCATTTCGTATTCTTTCGCGCATTTCTGATGCAGAGTCACCTGGTTTCAATCCCTTCATGTTTACATTGATGCTTTTCCATTGCATTTGAAGCCGCGTTTTCGAGGCTAGCTAACCACTATCTTCGATTTCGTCTTATTTCGTGTCGTTTCGGGTATCGCATCGTGCGTCGCGATCCGAAACCCATCGGAGGTTCGATATGCCCGTTCCGTCAGAGTCCGCATCGCCCTCCACTGTGGGCACGAGCGGGGGAACCGATCGGCTCATGACAAAACCCAGGCAGGTTTTCGCTTTTGTCGGCGGCGCAGCGATCGGCGCGCTCGGCGGACTGATAGGTCTCGGCGGCGCCGAATTTCGACTGCCGCTGCTCATCGGGCCGTTTCGATTTCGCGCTCTCGAGGCGGTCATCCTCAACAAGGCGATGAGCCTCATCGTCGTCGCCACCGCTCTGCCGTTTCGCGCCGCATCCGTCCCCTTTGCCGCTGTCGCCTCCAATTGGCCGATCGTTCTCAATTTGCTGGCAGGCAGCTTGATGGGCGCGTGGCTCGGAGCGGGATGGGCGACGAAACTGAGCTCCCGCAACCTCTATCGAATCCTCGCCATGCTTCTGGCGCTGATCGCCGGAGCGCTGGTCTTCGGCCATGGCGCGACGACGGCGTCCGCGCACCTCTCGGGAGCGTTGCTGATCGTCGCCGGCGTGATCGCGGGCTTCGGCATCGGGATCGTCGCCTCACTCATGGGAGTCGCGGGAGGCGAGCTGCTGATTCCGACGCTGGTGCTGCTCTTCAGCGCCGACATAAAGCTCGCCGGCAGCCTCTCGCTCGCCGTGAGTCTGCCGACCATGATCGTCGGCTTCACTCGTTACAGCCGCGACAGCGCCTTTGGCGTCGTGACGCGCAACAAGGCGTTCGTCCTCATCATGGCGTCGGGCTCGATCGCGGGAACCTTCATAGGCGGGCGTCTCCTCGGGATCGTGTCGGATCAGCTCTTGATTCCGGCTCTCTCCCTGATTCTCGTAGCGTCGTCGGTGAAAGTCTGGCGCCACGAGTAAATCGGCGCCCGAATGGAAATTCTCCGCACGCCCTCGCTCGCCCGCCTTGACAATCTCTATAATTCAAACATATTTGAACTATGGAAAAGAACAACGCCATCGCGGCCCTCGTCGCGCTCGCTCACGAGTCCCGCCTCGATATTTTCCGGCTGCTGATGCAAGCGGGCCCCAAGGGGCTTCCCGCCGGAAAAATCAGCGAGCGGCTCGGGCTTCCTGCGACGACGCTGTCTTTCCACCTCAATCAGCTCAAGCACGCCGATCTCGTGACGTTCCGTCGGGACGGCCGCTCGCTGATCTATTCGGCCGCCTATCCCGTCATGAATGCGCTGCTCGCCTATCTGACGGAGAATTGCTGCAAGGGCGACGCCGCCGCTTGCTGCGTCACGGAAGCCGATACGACCTGCCAGACCGAGAGGGTTCCATGAAGCGCCTGCATCTGCATGTGTCCGTCGATGACCTGCCCCGATCCATCCATTTCTACAGCGCGCTGTTCGGCGCCGCGCCGACAATCGAGAAGCCCGATTACGCCAAATGGATGCTCGACGATCCGCGCGTGAATTTCGCCATTTCGGCGCGCGGCGGGTCGAGCCTCGGATTGGAGCATCTCGGCATTCAAGTCGAAACCACCGACGAGCTGCTCGACGTTTATGGCCGCCTGAAGCAGGCCGGCGGGCGCGTCTATGAAGAGGGCGCGACCACCTGCTGCTATGCGAAGTCGGAAAAATCCTGGATCGCCGATCCGCAAGGGCTGATGTGGGAGACGTTTCTCACGACCGGAGAAAGCCCGGTTTATGGCGGCGATCCGGCGCTGGACGCGCTGAAGGGCGAGGCTGGCGCCTGTTGCACGCCGACGACGCCGCAAGGCGAATGCTGTCCGCCGAAGCCGGACCTTCCCGCAAAGGCGCCGTGCTGCGGCGCGAAGGAGCCCGCATGAGCGCGCCCGATGTGATCATCTATCACAATCCCGATTGCGGAACCTCGCGCAACACGCTCGGCCTCATCCGCAACGCCGGGATAGAGCCGCATGTGATCGAATATTTGAAGACGCCGCCGACGCGCGCGCTGCTCGAGCAGCTCATCGCGCGAATGGGAATATCGACGCGGGCGCTGCTGCGGGAAAAAGGGACGCCCTATCACGAACTCGGCCTCGGCGATCCGACGCTGACCGACGAGCAATTGCTCGACGCGATGATGGCGCATCCGATCCTCATCAATCGGCCGATCGTCGTCACCTCCATGGGCGTGAAGCTGTGCCGTCCGTCGGAGGCGGTTCTGGACATTCTGCCGCTGCCGCAGCGCGGCGCCTTTTACAAGGAGGACGGCGAGCTCATCGTCGATTCCGCCGGCCGGCGCGTGGCGACGGCATAACAATCGAGGGAGACGGATATGACGGCGATCGAAATCTATGACCCGGCGCTCTGTTGCAGCACCGGCGTGTGCGGAACCGAGGTCGATCAGGCGCTGGTGAATTTCGCCGCCGATGTCGATTGGGCGAAGCAGAACGGCGCCCGCATCGAGCGATTCAATTTGGCGCAGCAGCCGCTCGCCTTCGCCGAGAATGCGATCGTCAAAGCCTTTCTGGAGCGCTCTGGACAGGAGGCGCTGCCGCTGGTGCTCGTCGCGGGCGAGGTCGCTCTCGCCGGGCGCTATCCGAGCCGCAGCGAGCTTGCCCGCTGGGCCGGCCTCGTCGAGACCGCGACGGAGCCGAAGCCGAGCGGATGCTGCGGCGGCGGCAGTTGCTGAAGGCCCGTGATGAAATTCCTCGAGCAGCCGCCGCGCTTCCTGTTCTTCACCGGCAAAGGCGGGGTCGGCAAAACATCGATCGCCTGCGCGACGGCGATCGCGCTCGCCGAGGCCGGGCGGCGCGTGCTGCTGGTCAGCACCGATCCGGCGTCCAATGTGGCGCAAGTGTTCGGAACGATCATCGGCAATCGGATGACCGACATTCCCGGCGCATCGGGCCTGTCGGCGCTGGAGATCGACCCGCAAGCCGCCGCGCAGGCCTATCGCGACCGTATCGTCGGCCCGGTGCGCGGCCTGCTTCCGGACGCTGTGGTTAAGGGGATCGAGGAGCAGCTATCGGGCGCCTGCACGACGGAGATCGCCGCCTTCGATGAATTCACCGCGCTGCTGGTCGATTCCGCGCTCACCGCGAATTACGATCACATCGTTTTCGACACGGCGCCGACGGGACATACGATCCGTTTGCTGCAATTGCCGGGCGCCTGGAGCGGCTTTCTCGAATCCGGCAAGGGCGACGCCTCTTGCCTCGGGCCGCTGGCGGGGTTGGACAAGCAACGCGCGCAATATGGCCGCGCCGTCGAGGCGCTGGCCGACGCCGAGCGCACGCGCCTCGTGCTGGTCGCCCGCGCGCAGCGATCGGCGCTGAACGAAATCGCCCGCACGCATAAGGAGCTGGCGGCGATCGGCATCGCGCAGCAATATCTCGTCATCAACGGCTTGCTGCCGGAAGAGGAGGCGAAGCAGGATTCGCTCGCCGCCGCCATCTATGAGCGCGAGCAGGCGGCGTTGCGCGCGCTTCCCGCCGAGCTCGCCGCTTTGCCCTGTGATCGCGTCGCGCTCAGGCCGTTCAATCTCGTCGGCCTGGACGCCTTGCGGCAATTGCTCGGCGCGACGCCGTCGCCGGCGAACGCGAGCGAGGACGAGCCGATCGCGCTCGACGCGCCGAGCCTATCGGAGCTGGTCGACGCAATAGCGGCGGACGGTCATGGCCTCGTGATGCTGATGGGCAAGGGCGGCGTCGGCAAGACGACTCTGGCGGCCGCCGTCGCCGTGGAGCTCGCGCGCCGCGGACTGCCCGTGCATCTCACCACCTCCGATCCGGCCGCGCATCTTTCGGAAACGCTGCATGGATCATTGGAGCATCTGAAAGTGAGCCGCATCGATCCGCACGCCGAAACGGAGCGCTATCGTCGCGAGATATTGGCCGCCAAGGGCGCCGAGCTGGACGCCGCCGGCCGCGCGCTGCTGGAAGAAGATTTGCGCTCGCCCTGCACCGAGGAGATCGCCGTGTTTCAGGCCTTCTCGCGCATTATCCGCGAGGCGGGCGAGAGTTTCGTCGTGATGGACACGGCGCCGACCGGCCATACCCTTCTGCTGCTGGACGCGACCGGCGCCTATCATCGCGAGGTCGCGCGCCAATTGGACGCCAAAGGTGCGCATTACACGACGCCGATGATGCAATTGCAAAATCCGAAACAGACCAAAGTTCTGCTGGCGACGCTCGCCGAGACGACGCCCGTTCTGGAGGCGGCCGGCCTTCAGGCCGATTTGCGGCGCGCCGGAATCGAGCCTTGGGCGTGGATCATCAACAATAGCGTGGCCGCCGCGCGCCCGCATTCGCCGCTGCTCCGTCAGCGCGCGCGCAATGAAACTCGCGAGATCGACGCCGTCGCCGCCACTCATGCGCGGCGCTATGCGATCGTCCCGCTGCTGAAGGAAGAGCCGGTCGGCGTCACTCGTCTTCTGGAGCTGGCGGGCCACGCCATCGAAGCCGCCTGATATTTCACCGAAAGGAAAACCGATGGAACTGCGCGCAACTCCGGCCGCCATGGAGCCGGATCGAAGCAAAGCATCCGCCGCGCCCGCCATGGGCGTTTTCGAGCGCTATCTGACCCTGTGGGTCGCGCTCTGCATCATCGTCGGCATCGCGCTCGGCCAGGCGGCGCCCTTCGTTTTCCACGCCATTGGAGAGGCGACGGTCGCGCAGGTGAATCTCCCGGTCGCGGCGCTGGTGTGGCTGATGATCATCCCCATGCTGCTGAAGATCGACCTCTCCGCGCTGGCGCAGGTGCGCGAGCATTGGCGCGGCATCGCTGTGACCGTGGGGATCAATTGGCTAGTGAAGCCGTTTTCCATGGCTCTGCTCGGCTGGCTGTTCATCGCGCATCTGTTCCGGCCCTTTCTTCCGGCCGATCAGATCGACGCCTATATCGCCGGCCTCATTCTGCTGGCGGCGGCGCCCTGCACGGCCATGGTGTTCGTGTGGTCCAATCTCGTCGATGGCGAGCCGCATTTCACTTTGTCGCAAGTCGCGCTCAACGACACGATCATGATCGTCGCTTTCGCGCCGCTCGTCGCTCTGCTGCTCGGCCTGTCGTCCATCACCGTGCCTTGGGGCACGCTGCTGCTGTCGGTCGGCCTCTATATCGTTGCGCCGGTCATCGCATCGCAGCTTTGGCGGCGCGCGCTGTTGGCGAAGGGCGGCGCGGCGGCGCTGGCCGCGACGCTGCGCGTGCTCGGCCCGCTTTCGCTCGTCGCGCTGCTGCTCACGCTCGTCATTCTGTTCGGCCTGCAAGGCGAGGAGATCATGCGACAGCCGCTGGTCATCGCGCTCCTGGCGACGCCGATCCTGATCCAGGTCTATTTCAACGCCGGCCTCGCCTATCTCCTCAATCGCCGCCTCGGCGTCGAATGGTGCGTCGCTGGGCCCTCGGCGCTGATCGGGGCCAGCAATTTCTTCGAGCTCGCCGTCGCGACGGCGATCGCTTTGTTCGGTTTCCAATCGGGCGCGGCGCTCGCGACCGTCGTCGGCGTGCTGGTGGAAGTGCCGGTCATGCTCTCCGTCGTCCATATCGTCCGCCGGTCGCGGACATGGTACGAGAACGCCGGCGCGTCCTCGCGCGCGTGAGCGGCGCATAGCGAGATCGGGGAAATCGGATGAACGAATTAGAAGTAGCAAAGGCGAAAGCCGCCGCCGCCTACAATGCCGCCGCCGACTATTTCGACCACCCCGTCAGCTCGTTCTGGCATCGCTTCGGACGAGAGACCGTCGATCGCGTAGATCTTCGTCCCGGCGAATGCGTGCTCGACGTCTGCTGCGGCAGCGGCGGCTCGGCTTTGCCGGCCGCCGAGCGCGTCGGGCCGAAGGGCAGAGTGATCGCCGTCGATCTCGCTGAACGCTTGATCGCATTGGCCGCGTCGAAAGCGCAGAGCAAAGGCCTCGACACGATCGAGTTCCGCGTCGCCGACATGCTCGCCCTCGGCTATCCGGACGACGCATTCGATGCGGTGATTTGCGTGTTCGGCGTCTTTTTCGTGCCCGATATGACCGCGGCGATCCGGGAGCTGTGGCGCATGGTGCGTCCGGGCGGCCGGCTCGCCATCACCACCTGGGGCCCAAACCTGTTCGAGCCCGCGAACGGCGCCTTCTGGAGCGCGATACGGCAGGAGCGCCCCGATCTCTACCGGGGCTTCAACCCCTGGGACCGCATTTCCCAACCGACGGGCCTGCGCGAAATGCTGGCCGAGGCTGGCGTGAGCGGCGCCGACATAGTGGCGGAAGCAGGACGTCACCCCCTCCAGTCGCCGGACGATTGGTGGGCGATCGCTATGGGCAGCGGCTATCGCGGGACGCTCGCGCAGCTCGATCCCCAAACTTTTTCGCGGGTCCGAGAGACAAATCTGTCTCTTCTGCGCGCGAGCGGCGCGACTTCGATCGAGACGAATGTCCTTTACGCCGTCGCCGCCAGAGAAATCTCCCCGATGTGACGCTCGGGCGCGAGGAGCGCAGACCGGCGACGGTTTTGCCCGGGATGCTTTTGCCCGGGATACATGGGCAACCGCGCGCGCGAGGAGAGCCGATTGCTCGGCGCGGGACGGCCGACTACTCTGCCGCCGCTTTCGGGGGGAGATATGCTGACAGGCGAATTGCGCGGCAAGATCGATGGCGTGTGGAATGATTTCTGGTCCGGCGGCCTCGCCAATCCGCTCCAGGTCATCGAACAGATCACTTTTCTCATCTTCATCAAGCGCCTCGACGAGATGCAGGAGCTCGAGGAGCGCAAGGCGACGACGCTGAAACGCCCGCTCGAGCGGCGCATCTTCCCGCAGGGCGCGGACGCGCGCGGCGAGCCCTACGAAAATCTGCGCTGGTCCCGCTTCAAGCATTTCGCCGGGCCGGAAATGTTCCGCATCGTCGACGAGCATGTGTTTCCCTTCATCCGCTCGCTCAACGGCGACGGCGGCGCCTATGCGCGGCACATGCGCGACGCGCGCTTTCAAATCCCCAGCCCGCAGCTTCTCGCCAAGGTCGTCGACAAGCTCGACAAGATCGATATGGGCGATCGCGACACCAAGGGCGACGTCTATGAATATATGCTGGCGAAAATCGCCTCCGCCGGCCAGAACGGCCAGTTCCGCACGCCGCGCCATATCATCGCGCTGATGGTGGAGCTGACGCAGCCCAAACCCGAGGATACGATCTGCGATCCCGCCGCCGGCACCTGCGGCTTTCTCGTCGCCGCCGGCGAATATTTGCGCGACAAACACAAGGACCTCTTCCGCGACGAGAAGCTGCGCGCGCATATTCACGAAAAGCTCTTCAACGGCTTCGATTTCGATCCGACGATGCTGCGCATCGGCGCGATGAACATGGCGCTGCATGGCGTCGAGAACGCCAATGTCGCCTATAGAGATTCGCTCGCCGAGGATCATTCCGAGGACGCCGGGCGCTATTCGCTGGTGCTCGCCAATCCGCCCTTCGCCGGCTCGCTCGATTATGAGACGACGGCCAAGGATTTGCAGCGGATCGTCAAGACCAAGAAGACCGAGCTTTTGTTCCTGGCGCTGTTCCTGCGGCTCTTGAAGACCGGCGGGCGCGCGGCGGTGATCGTGCCGGACGGCGTGCTGTTCGGCTCCTCCAAGGCGCATAAGGATTTGCGCCGCCTGCTGGTCGAGGAGAACAAGCTCGAGGCGGTGGTGAAGCTCCCCTCCGGCGTGTTCCGCCCCTATGCGGGCGTCTCGACGGCGATCCTCGTCTTCACCCGCACCGGCGTCGGCGGCACGGATCATGTGTGGTTCTATGACGTGCAGGCGGACGGCTGGTCGCTCGACGACAAGCGCCAGCCGCTGCTTTCCTCCGAGAAGCTCGGGCCGACGCCGGAGGCGGCGCTCGAGGAGAGCGAGGAGCAGAAGAACAATCTTCCCGACGTGCTGATGCGCTTCGAGGAGCGGGGCGCCGCCGAGCGCGAGCGCCCGCGCACGGCGCAGAGCTTTTGCGTGCCCAAGGCGGATATTGCGGCGGCGGGCTATGACCTCTCGCTCAATCGCTATCGCGAGGTGGAGCATGAGGAGGTGGAGCACGAGAGCCCGGCGGCGATCCTCGCCGATCTGCGGCGGCTCGAGGCGGAGATCGCGGAGGGGATGAAGCGGCTCGAGGAGATGGTGGGGTGAGGACAGCGGCGCTCGGGGATCTTTGCGAAATCATTATGGGTCAAGCGCCGAGCGGCGAAACCTATAATGCAGAAGGGGACGGAGCACCCCTCATCGCAGGCGCAAGCGATTTCGGGGAATTTTCTCCGAAGCCGAAACGCCACACGACGGCCCCCGCAAAATTGTCCCGGGTAGGGGACATCATTTTGTGTGTTCGCGCGACGATCGGAGATTTGAATTGGTCTGATCGGGAATACTGCTTGGGGCGCGGCGTTGCGGGTATTCGACCAAATCGTGAGAAAATCGATCCTTCCTTCGCGTGGTGGATTCTCCACGCCAACGCCGGCAATCTCGCGGCGCTTGGACGTGGCGCCACATTCAAACAGATCAATCGAGCGGATATCGAAGGCTTGGAAGTCTCGCTCCCGCCCCTCGACGAGCAGCGGCGGATCGCGGCGATCCTCGATCAGGCCAACGACCTGCGGCGCCAGCGCCGGGAGGCCATCGCTAAACTCGCCAAGCTATCAACCGGTCTCTTTGTCGAACTTTTCGGAACACCCCGGATTTCCTCCGCCTCCTCATCCATCAGCGATTTGGGAAGCATCTCAGTATTTGAAAACGGGGATCGCTCAAGCAATTACCCTAGCGGGGACGACATATTGACGAGCGGGATTCCATTCCTGAGCACGAAAAACATTGTTGATGATAAACTCGATCTCGGGAGCCTTCTCTTTATTTCGTCGAGCAAATTCGCATCTTTGTCGCGGGGCAAGGCACGCCATAATGACCTCATTATCACGCTTCGAGGCACTTTAGGAAGCTGCTGCATATTTGACGGCCCTTTTTCTACGGCTTTCATCAATGCACAAATGATGATCATCAGGCCGAAGTCAGATATGTCTCCGGTGTTTCTTCATGCGTACCTGACATTGCCCGCGATCAAGGAGCATCTACAGCAAATCGGCAACGGCGCCGCAGTTCCTCAATTGACGGCCAAACAACTGGCTGGACTACCTATTCCTCATCCCCCTCTTCCCCTCCAACGCGCCTTCGCCGCCCGCGTTGCCGAGATCGACAAGCTCAAAGCCCATCACCGCGCCCATCTCGCGCGGCTCGACGCTCTGTTCGCCTCGCTGCAACATCGCGCCTTCCGCGGCGACCTCTCCGCCCCTTCCTTCTCCCGCGCGCGGGAGAAGGCGGCCTCGCCATAGGGCGTCCGCAAGGACGCCCGTCTCGAGCGACAGGCTATGGCGAGGTCGGATGAGGGCCCGGGAAGAAGAGCGTATTTTCAAGGTGTTATAACCTCGAGAGCCCTCATCCGACCCGACTTCGTCGGGCCACCTTCTCCCACGAGTGGGAGAAGGGGACACGGCCCCATCGTAGCGCGTTCTGGAGCGCGGGGGCTGGACTTTGGCCTCGCTCTGTCGTCGAATTGACCCGCCATGTCCCAATTTTCATTTCTCGCAGCCGAATTTCCCGACATATTCGCCCACGCCTCGCGCGCGGAAGCGTTGGCCCGCAGCGATTCGCGCGGCGCCGCCTTTTATTGCCGGCTGGCGCTGGAGACCTCCGTCGAATGGCTCTATTGGCATGACGGGACGCTGCGCAGCCCCTATGAATCGACGCTCGCCGCGCTGATCGCGGCGCCGAGCTTCCAGACGCTCGTCGGCCGCACGCTCTGCGTCAAAGCCCGCTTCGTGAAGGATGTCGGCAACGCCGCCGCCCATGGCAAGCCGGTCGCCCCGACCCAGGCGGCGACGGCGCTGCGCGAATTCTTCGACATCGCCTATTGGCTCGTCCGCACCTACGCCCGGGGCGGGAAGCCCGCGCCGGATGCGGCTTTCAGCCTGGAGGCGCTGCCGAAGCTCGCGCAGGTTCAGCAGACGACGCTGGCGCAATTGCAGGAGGCCGCGCGGCGCTATCGGACGAGCGTCGAGGAGCGTAAGGCGGTCGAAGCCGCCCTCGCTGCCAGCGAAGAGCGCCGCGCCGCGATCGAGGCGGCGCATGAGGCGCTGCAAGCGGAAATCGCGCGCATCAAGGCGGCGAACCAGGCGATCCCCGACCGGCGCGACTATCGCGAGAGCGAGACCCGCGATCTCTTCATCGACACGCTGCTGCGCGAGGCCGGATTCGATCCGCAGGCCCCGGATGTCGCCGAAGTGGAAGTGCGCGGAATGCCAAATGCGAGCGGCGTCGGCTTCGTCGATTATGTGCTGCCCGGCGCCGATGGGCGGCCGCTCGCGCTGATCGAGGCCAAGCGCAGCCGCCGCGATCCGCGCGACGGACAGCAGCAGGCCAAGCTCTACGCCGATCGCCTCGAGGCGCAATATGGCCGGCGGCCGGTGATCTTCACCACCAACGGCTATGAGCATTGGATCTGGGACGATACGCGTCACCCGCCGCGCCCGATCCAGGGCTTTCTGAAGCGCGACGAGCTGGAGCTGATGCTGCAGCGGCGCGAGACGCGCAAGACGCTCGCGCCGGAGAATATCGACAAGCAAATCGTCGATCGCGCCTATCAGCAGCGCGCCATCCGCCGCGTGACGGAAAGCTTCGAGCGCGACCATGCGCGCAAGGCGCTGCTGGTGATCGCCACCGGCGCCGGCAAGACGCGCACGGTTATCGCCCTCTGCGATCTCCTGATGCGCGCCAATTGGGTGAAGCGCGTGCTGTTCCTCGCCGACCGCAAGGCCCTCGTGACTCAGGCGACGAACGCCTTCAAGAAACATCTGCCCGGCGCGGCGACGGTGAACCTCGTCGAGGACAAGACGCAGGAGGGCCGCGTCTATGTCTCGACCTATCCGACCATGATGCGGCTGATCGACGAGGCGGACGCCGAGGGGCGGCGCTTCGGCGTCGGCCATTTCGATCTCATCGTCATCGACGAGGCGCATCGCTCCGTCTACCGCAAATACAAGGCGATCTTCGATTATTTCGACAGCCTGCTGGTGGGGCTGACGGCGACGCCGAAGGGCGAGGTCGATCGCGACACTTATCGTTTGTTCGACCTGGAGACCGGCGTGCCGACCGACGCCTATAGTCTCGACGAGGCGGTGCGCGACGGTTTTCTCGCGCCGCCGAAAGCCGTGTCGCTGACGACGGATTTTCTCGACAGCGGCATTCGCTATGACGCGCTCTCCGACGACGACAAGGAGAAATGGGACGCGCTCGAATGGGAGGAGGACGGCGCCGTTCCGGGCGTCGTCGAGGCGCCGGCGATCAACAAATGGCTGTTCAACGCCGACACGGTCGACCGCGTGCTCGCCCATCTCATGGAGAATGGGCTGAAGGTCGCGGACGGCGACCGGCTCGGCAAGACGATCATTTTCGCGAAGAACCGGGACCACGCCAATTTCATCGCCGAGCGCTTCGGCGTGCATTATCCGCATCTTTCCGGCCATTTCGCGCGGGTGATCGACCATTCGATCTCCTATGCGCAAACGCTGATCGACGATTTCTCCGACGCGGAAAAGGCGCCGCATATCGCCGTGTCGATCGACATGCTCGACACCGGAATCGATGTGAAGGAGATCGTGAATCTCGTCTTCTTCAAGCCCGTGCGCTCCAAGACCAAATTCTGGCAGATGATCGGCCGCGGCACGCGCCTTTGCGAAAATCTCTTCGGCGAGAAAAAGCACAAGGAATTCTTCTACATCTTCGATTGGTGTCGGAATTTCGAATTCTTCGATGAGCATCCGAATGTCGCCGACGGCAAGGCGGGCGAGTCTCTCGGCAAACGCCTTTTCATTGCGCGCGTGGAACTGATCGGTGAGTTGGACGGCGCCGCTACCGAGACGCCGGCCGGCGACTACGCGCAATTGCCGCCGGCGGCGCTGCATGTCGGCGAGAGCGGATCGGACGCCGATCGCGACGCCGCCGTCGCCGAGATCCGCGCATCGCTCGCCGGCGCGCTGCGGGCGGAGGTCGAAGGCATGAGCCTCGACAATTTCCTCGTCCGCCCGCATCGCCGCTCTGTCGAAAAATTTTCGTCGAGCGCCGCCTGGGCGCGGCTCGACGCCGACGCGCGCGCCGAATTGATCGAGCATGTCGCAGGCCTTCCTTCGTCGGTCGGCGACGACGATCTCGCCGCCAAGCAGTTCGATCTCCTTCTGTTCCGAACCGAGCTGGCCCTGCTGCGCGTAGAGACCTCTTTCGTGGGCCTCGCCACGCGCATTCGGGAGATCGCCTCGCTGCTCGAACCGCTCGCCAATGTGCCGATGATCGCGGCGGAGATCGCGCTGATCGGAGAAGTCCAGACCGACGCCTTTTGGCAGGATGTGACGCTGCCCATGCTCGAGCGGCTCCGGCGACGCCTGCGCGCGCTCGTGAAGCTGATCGAGCGCGAGAAGCGGCCGATCGTCTATTCCGATTTCGAGGATCGTATCGGCGCCGGCGCCGAGGTGGCGATACGCGGCCTTCCGGTGGGGACGGATATGGACGCCTTTCGCCGCAAGGCGCGCGTCTTCCTGCGCCCGCACGAAAGCCATATCGCCGTCCTCAAGTTGAAACGCGCCGAGCCTCTGACCGCGACTGATCTTTCCGAGCTCGAGCGCATCTTCAAGGAGTCCGGAGCCGACGACGCCTCCCTCGGCCTCATCCAGTCGGAGGGTGGCCTCGCGCGTTTCGTTCGCTCGCTGGTCGGCCTGGACCGCGAGGCGGCGAAAAGGCTTTTCTCGGAATTCGAGGATGGACGGCGACTGACCGCGGACCAGCACGAGTTTCTCAATCTCGTGATCGATCATCTCACCGAGCGCGGCGCGATGGACCCCGCGCTCCTCTATGAGACGCCTTTCACGGATTTCGACGCCAAAGGCGTCGAGGGCGTCTTCGAGACGGCCGATGTTCTGCGCCTCGTCGACATTCTCCGACGCGTGGACGAGCGCAGCGCGGCGTGAGCGGACCTCCGCTCGACGCCGAATTCCGCTCCTTCGACGCGGCCGACGCGGCGCGGGCGATCGTGGCCGCGGGCCTCGATACTTCGCTCGGTCTCTTTCATCGCAGTCGAGGCGACGCGCTTCGAGCGGCCGGAAAGAACAGCGATCGGCGAGCGCTTAAAATCTGGCCCCCGAGGTAGCGCGCTCTTCCGGGGTTGCTGGCGTCCAGGCCGAGAATCGGCGTCGCAGAATTTCTCGATTCGGGGAGCGCCGACGGCAGTCGCCGCCGCCAATAATAGAACGCGCCATGACGCACGACATGGGGTAGGGCGGGGCAGGAGAGGCTCCGTGGTGCGCCAGCCATGTGTCATAAGGGATGTGGAACTCGCCGGGCTGAGACGATTTTATAGCGATTCCAATAAATTACGGAATTCTGGCCGGGGCGGGAGGATGCCGCCCCGGACGCCAGAATGCGCAAGTCATTGGCGTCGCATCACGTCCGGCGACGTTGGCCGAGTGGTGTCATGCCGTTTCGATCCACGCGCCCGCACGGGGCGCGACTTGCCGGTCGCCGCGAAAGTCGCCTTGCCATCCGCGTTTCGATCCACGCGCCCGCACGGGGCGCGACCTCCTGTGGGCAATGTGCTGTTCTGGACAGGCGTTTCGATCCACGCGCCCGCACGGGGCGCGACCGCTACCTTGTAGCGCCCTGTTTCGACATGTGAAATCATTCCTTGCGCGCGAAAGACGGCGCGGATGTGCTCGGGTCGCATCCGCTCAGATTGTTCGAGCGCGTATCCTAACGTGAAAACAATGAGCTAGAAGGTGCGCGAACCGTCCGGCGAATCGAGGCGCGTATCCGGTTCGCGCCGGCCCGGCAGGCGCCTTCACACGATGAGCGTTCCGCCGAGATTGGTCGAGGGCTTGGCCCCGACATGCTCGACGCGTCGCCGCCATTCTGCGCCGAGATAGTAATAGCGAAGGCTATCCACCTCGAGGTCGACTATTCCTTCGAGACGAGCCTTCAGCAATGTCCACCTGCGCCGGATCGACCTCGATCTCGAAGACCGAATATTGAACCCGTTGACCGAAGTCCTAGCACGCCTTGGCGATCCGACGTAGCCGGCGGGGACCGCCCGGTCCAGAGGTGTTCACGTCATAGGTCACGAGGATCAGCACGGAGGCTACTTCCAGAACGAGGGCGGATATTGCCGCGTCGTGAGATGAACGACGCCTTCCAATCCAGCCGCTGCGGCCTTGCGATAGAGCGCGAGCGCATGGCCGCGGCTGTTGACGATGACGAGGCCTTGGCCAGCCTCGCCGAGCGCTGCGACGAGATCATCGTCGCTCGCTTCACCGATGTGGGCGAGGCGGACGCGCCTCAACTGCTGATGAAGCCGCGCCGGCTCCGGCGCCAGCTCTCGATACGGGCCGAGCGGCAACCCGCCCGGAAATTGCGGCGCCGCGACAGCGGGCTGTGTCGCCGTGCAGAGTACGATCGAAGCGCCGTAATTTTCGACGAGCTCCTCGAGCGCCCGGAGACAGGGGCGCAGCACAGGCAAGGGAATGGTCTGCGCTTCGTCGAGCACGATCACTGAGTTCACCAGATTGTGCAGCTTCCGGCAGCGCGACGGGCGATTCGCGTGGAGGCTCTCGAAGAGCTGCACATTGGTCGTCACCACCACGGGCGCGGCCCAGTCTTCCATCGCGAGGCGAAGCTTGTCGGCGGCCTCGCGGCCGCTCGCGCGATCCTCGTCGATCGACGAATGGTGTTCGAGCACGGCTTCGTCGCCGAGGACTTGCCGAAAGATCGCAGCGGTCTGGTCGATGATGGACGTGAAAGGAATGGCGTAGACGATCCGCTCGAGCCCATGGCGTCGCGCATGCTCGAGGGCGAAGGCGAGGGAGGCGAGCGTCTTGCCGCCGTCGGTCGGCACGGTGAGCGTGAACAGGCCGCGATCCGCCTGCGCCCGGCCCGCGAACATGTCGAAGAATTTTCGCCCGCAAGGCGTTTACGTTGGTTTCGGCGGCTCTAGCGCGCTTCTCGTCCATATAGCGATCGAATCGCGCAATATAGTCGTTCGCCTTGTCCAGCAGGCGAGGCCATTCGCGATCGACAGTCGCGCCCGTCGCCTGCATGTAGAATGCCTCGGTATCTCGGAAGTCTGCGTCGGCGAGGCACGAGAACGTCATGCGCCCGAAAAAGGCCGTCCGAAAAGCGAGACGGCTCTTGTCGGCAGGTTTCAAAAGGAAGGCCGGCGTCAACCCGTCGGCTGTGGGAGCGATCTCGTCGCGCCAAGCGGGATCGAGCGAGGCGTGTGGCCGGTTTCGGCGCGCCTCGAGCGATGTGTCGGAGCCGAAGCTGTCTGGAAGGCCGGCGTGATGGCAGGCAATCGCATGGGCCAAGATGTTTGCGACAAAGCGATCGTAAGCCGAGGAGGGGAGCGCGACGATCTCTCGCGCGCCAGCGGTGGCGTGGTCGACTGGCGGTGCGCCTTCCAAACGGGCTTGGAACTCTGGCGTATATTTGCCGAGATCGTGCAACAGTCCGGCCAGCGCCACCGCCGGTCCCGCGCCGAATTTCGCGCCTCTTTCGGCGGCAAGAGTGGCGACGCCGTTCAAATGATCGGCGAGCGTCTGCCAGCGTGATTTGTCGGTCTCATCGGGAATAGAGTGCGCGTACCACGACAATTTTCGTGCACCTGCAATTGTAATTCATATCGACTGGTCGTCGACGAGGCCGGGAACAAATGTGAGAATGAACTGTCAACCGCTCTATATTGCAGACCGGTCGTCGATCATCGGCGTGGGGTCGAACTCGGAGTTTCTTCGTGATTTTGTAACCAAGCGCCGCTCATTGAGGCCGTGCGATGCGATGCTCCTGTTTGTCCGCGAGCGTCGTCATATAGTGGTGCGCGTGATAGCGCGCGCGGATATTCGTATCCCGACCGCAACCCCATTCTCGGACAAGAGCTCAATTCCCCGATCCTCGAGCGCCCGCTGGATATCCAATAGCGTTCTGTCGTGCGGCACGGTCGCGCCGCGTTCGAATTCGGCGATCGTCCTGCGATTGACCAGACAGGCGTCGGCGAGGTCTTGCTGCGAGAGGTTCAGTCACCCTCGCGCGGCTCGGAGCTGCGACCCGGCGCGTAATGATAGACCACGATCGGCGGATCGCCGCGCGCGTCTACGACATTCGGCAGGTTACGCTATCAAACGCTCTTCCGCATCTCATTCTTGCGGTAGTCGACGAAAAGACAGCATGAATGTCGCGCCCCCGCCCTTGGTGTCGCCGACGCTGACTTGGCCGCCGAGGCGCGTCATCAGCTCTCTTGCGATCGCCAAGCCCAGCCCGGTTCCCGGTATCGATCCGTTCTTGCGCCAGAACGGCTCGAATATGAGTTCGCGATCCGCCTTTGCGATCCCCTCACCATGGTCGATCACTTCGACTGTCGCTTCGACGCCGACGCGGACAATCACATGTCCTCCGTCGGGTTCGGCGCGAAGCGCATTATCCACGAGATTGGAGAGCACGGATTCGATGGCCGAGCGATTTCCGAGGACGTAGACCGCGGATTGGGGAGACTCGAATTCGATCTGTCGACCTTTCTGAAGGGCGAGCAGCAACGCATCGGCGGCGACGCGCCGGCTCGACGCCACGAGATCGACCTCATCGATGCCGTAGGCGGGGCGTTCCGAAAGGCGGGTCGTGGCGAGCAATTGCTCTACGATATTTCGGACACGTTGCACATCGGCTTGCAGATCGATCAAGAAGCTCGACTGCTTGGGCGCGTCGAGCCGCGCCGTCAATATGGCGACAGGCGTGCGCAATTCATGAGCGGCGTTGGCGGCGAAGCGGCGCAATCGCGCGGCGCCTGCGTCGAGGCGCTCCAGCGCCTGATTGAAGCTGACGACCAGCGGCCGGATTTCCGTGGGCGTCTCTGCGTCCGGAAGACGTTGCTCGAGCGAATCCATGTCGATCCGCGCGGCCTTGGCGACGATGTCGCGCAGAGGGGCGAGCCCCCGGCGTACGGCGAACCAGCTCGTACAGGCCGAAAAGACAATGGCTGGGCCGAAATAGGCGCACATCCATTTCATGTCGTAAAACAGCGAGAGAAATAGATCCTGCCATTGAAAGGCGAAGCCGTGGACACCGATCGACAAAAGACCGTAAGGCGTCTCGCGCGATTGGAGATAGCCCGTCGGCCGGCTTTGCTGGTCTGGGGAGAGCGAGAACTGGACCCAACTCGGATGCAGAGAGTGAAGATTTGTCAAAGCCCTCACGAGCTCCGGCGACGATCCCAGCGCGGCTTTCATCTCTGCGGGCTCGAATACCGCATATTTCAATTTGGGGTTAAGCGCCAATTCGGCGCGTAGCGCTGGCGTGGGCGCGACAAGCAGCGTTCCGTCTGCGTCGCGCCTGATAGACGCGATGATCATTTCGCGAGTGCGTGGAAAGGCAACTTCATCGAGGGAGGTCGCAAATCCCTCGAGCCCGAAGAGGCCGAGGATGAGCGCGCAGCTCCATCCCGCGCCGATTGCGACGAGCTGAGTGGCCGAGAGGTAGAGCGCGACCCGCAGCGCCAGCGAACGGCCTCCGCTCATCGCGCGGCTTCCGTCAGCATATAGCCGATGCCGCGCGCAAGATGAATCGTGACGTCGGCGCCGAAGGATTCGAGCCGCTTGCGCAACCGCCAGACGAGCGTGTCGAGCGTATGCGGCTGGATTTCGGCATAGAGGCCGTAAACCTCGTCCAGCAACGCTTCACGCGCGACGACGCGATCGGCGCGCCGCATCAGCGCTTCGAGCAGCGCGAGCTCGCGCCGGTGCAAGCCGACAGGGCGGCCGCCGATCGTCACCTCGCGCCTCACGAGATCCAGGGCGAGATCGCCGACGGCGAGCAAGGGCTGCGGCTCGGCTCCGGGACGCCTCAGGCAGGCCCTTATCCGAGCCATCAGCTCCGGGCCGCGGAACGGCTTGGAGAGATAGTCGTCCGCGCCCGCGTCGAGGCCGCAAATCGTGTCGTCCAACGAGTCCAGCGCGGTCAACATTATGATCCGCACGCCCGGCCGCAGCCTGCGCAGATCGGCGACGATCGACAGACCGTCGCCATCGGGCAGGCGCCGGTCGAGAAGGACGAGACCATAGTCGAATCTCGTCGCGGCCTCGATCGTCTCCTCGAGCGAGCCGCTGCGATCGACGATGAATTGGGCCTCCGCGACGAGCGAGGCGACCAGTCGCCCCATCTCCGGCTCGTCCTCGACGAGGAGAATGCGCATTGTCTCACCCTTCGCATGGGAGAAAATTTTCTCCTGGAGCGCAATCCGAACTGTTTGGATCGGGTAGCGCTCCAGCATTCTTTCGTTCGAGCGAACGATAGCGTTCGATCGGAACGCGCCAGCTCGCGGCCCGGCCGGCCGCCGAGGCTTTGATCTGAACGAAATTTTGACGATAAATCAATGGTCGGCGGGGCGGTCGACAGCGCCTCTGTTGCTTGGAGGACACAGTAGGCGAACTTCGGCGCTATCGAGCCGAATGTGAGACTAACGGGAGAATCGATCCGTATCGTGCCGGAGTCGATCTGCCTCGGCTCGGCCGGCGGCGACAAATCGAAATGCGGAGGCTTCGCGCCGTGACGGCGGCTGGAACCCACTCGGGAGGAATGGCGAAAAGGCTCCGCTGGCTCTTCATGAGCATGGCGGCGCTGTCGTTTGTCCTCCAGAGCCTCGCCGCGAACGGCGCGCCGCATTCGATGTCCCACGAGCTCGGCGTGTCGCCGTCCTCCATCGACTGCGTCGAGCAGAAATCCACCCCTCGTTCGCACCTCCCCAGCCGGGATCAGGAGCCGCCCTGCTGCGTGCTCGCTTGCGCATGCGACCGCGACGCTGGGCGGCTTTCGTTCGACCTCTGTTTCGCCGTCCTCACAAAATCGCCGGCGTTCGACGCGATGGGCCGCGGCCCGAGACCTGCGGTCGGCAGGCGTGGCGGCCGCCCGAGCGGCTGGGCGAGTTCCTGGTCGCCCCGAGCGCCGCCTTTATTCTCCTGAGCCCGAGCGGCGGTGGCGCCGCGTCTCCCTTTCATTCGGCTTTCCCGCGGCCAAGGTTGTCGCGCCAGGAGAAATTCGACTATGATCGACTCGACCCACTTGCGGGGCGTCTCCGCCTTGACCCTCGTGCTTCCCTCTGTCGCCGCGCTGGCACAGGAGGCGCTCCCGACGATCGACATCGCTGGCGAAGCCGAGCCGTCTTCCATTCACGACGCCCGCCGACCCGCGGAGAAGGAGACCGGCTATGTTCGGTCCTCCACTTTCAGCGCCACCAAGACCGACGCGCCTCTCCTCGACACGCCGGTGGCGGTGCAGATCGTTCCGCATGAGGTGATCGTGGACAAGCAGGCGCTGAACACGATGGAGGCCGTCAAGAATGTCAGCGGCGTGCAATCCTCGCCCGGCACTTATTATGACAGCTATCTCATTCGCGGCTTCAAGATGAGCTCGACCTGGCGCAACGGCCTACAGCTCGAGAAGCTCATCGGCGGCGAGGAGATCGCATTCACCGACCGGGTCGAAATCGTCAAAGGACCCGCTTCCGTCCTTTATGGGCGCCTCGAGCCCGGCGGATTCGTCAATGTCGTGACCAAGCGCCCGCAGGAGGAATTCAGGGCGGAGGCGGAGACGAGGTTCGGCAGCTGGGGATTGTCACGAACCACGGTGGATATAACCGGCCCGGCGAATGACGAAAAAACTCTGCTCTACCGCGCCATGGGCGCATATGATCACAGCGACTCCTTCACCGATTTCGAGCACCGGGACAATGGCGCGGTGGCGCTCTTTCTGACGTTCAGGCCGAGTCAGAATTTTGAATTCAACAGTCAAGTCGAGCACTATCAGAAGAAGCAGGGGCAGCCGGACGGCCTCGGGAAAATACCTGTCAATTCGCTTTTCGATGGAAACGGCCGGCCTATGGTCATCCCCGGCTTCAATGATCGTCCGCTGAATCTGTCCCGGCGCTTCTCGATCGGCGACCCGGCCCTCTGGAGCGACTTTCCTTATGTCGTGCATCGAACAGTCGTCGGCTACGATTGGACCTTCAAATTCGACGACAAATGGAAAATCACCAATCGCTTCCATTATGTCGACAATGACGAAAATCAGACTGGATTCTTCGCGTATGGCGGGTTCGATGGCGCAAATGTCGCGCGGAATTTCAGCAACTACATGTATAAGCGCCGCATCGTCGCGACCAATCTCGATTTGACGGGCGAGGTCCTGACGGGGCCGATCAAGCACAAACCCTTGATCGGAGTCGACTGGTATTCCTACCAAGACGACTCATTCGGCGTCGACGCCTCCGGGACGCAGCCGCTGCCGCTCAACGTCTATTCGCCAGCCTATGGCAATCTGACCGGCTATCTGCATTACCTCGCCGATTCGGGAAGGGGCAATGCGTTGTTTCGATCCCGCGAGCGAGACTTCGGCGTCTATGCCCAGGACCAGATTTCGTTCTGGGACGATCGCATTCACATCCTGCTCGGCGGCCGTTGGGACAAATCCGAGGTCAATTATTCGCGCGATTATGGGGAGGCGGACGCGCCATGCTTTCCCGCTTGCACGGCCTATCCGCTGGACCACCGTCCCGACAGGCCGAAACTATCGCCGCGCGTCGGCGTCCTGTTCAAGCTCGCCGACGACACATCGATATTCGGCAGCTATGTCCGATCGTTCGGCGCGAATAATGGCGTGTCGAGCGACGGGACCATATATCCGCCGGAAGAAGCCCTGCAATGGGAGGCGGGAATCAAGAAGCTCTGGCTCGATGGGAAGGTGACGACGAGCGTCACTCTGTTCGACATCACCAAGAAAAATGTTCTGGAGCCCGATCCCGCCAATCCCAATTTCAGCCGCGCCGCGGGCACGGTCGCCAGTCGTGGAATCGAGGTCGACCTCGCTGGAAATCTGACCGAGAATTTGAGCGTGATCGCCAGTTATACGTTCGATTCGGCGAAGATCGTCGACGACCTCGGCAATGGCGACGCCGGCAAACGCTTCAACAGCGTCGCGCCGCATGTCGGAAATATCTGGGCGAAATGGGACACGGCGCCCGGCGCGCAGGAGGGTTGGGAGTTCGGAGGCGGCGTCTACGCCACGGACGATCGCTGGGGCAACGACGCCAACAGCTGGAAGCTGCCCGGCTATGTCAAGCTGGATGCGATGGGCGCCTATCGCGCCATGGTCGAAGGACATAAAGTCAAGTTTCAACTGAATATCAAGAATCTCACGGACAGACGGTATTTCGAATATAGCGATAGAGTTCAATCCGCCTATTACGCTGCGCCGCGCACCTTTGTCGGATCGGTGAATTTTCAGTGGTGACGTGCGGCGTCCGGCTCTCGAGAAGGAGGGAGGCTTTGCGCGGCTTCTTCGTTTTTCTGCATCGCTGGGCCGGACTCGCCATGGCGGCCTTTCTCGTCGTCGTCGGCCTGACCGGCAGCCTGATCGCCTTCAATACGGAGCTGGAGCGCGTTTTCGCGCCCCGGCTCTTCGCCACGCCTCGGATCGATGCGGCGCCGCTCGGTCTCGCGGAGCTCGCTTCTCGAGCCGAGGCGCAGATTCCGCAAGGCCGCGTGACCGCCGTGACCTTCGCCGAGCCTGATCAGGTCTCGATCTCCTTCGCTCCGCGGCGGAATCCTCAGACGCAGGAGCCATATGATCTCGGCTTCACGGAATTCTTCGTCGATCCCTGGACCGGCGCGGAGCTCGGCCGACGCAAGCGCGCCGATCTCTCCGAAGGGCTCGTCAACCTCATGCCCTTCATCTACGATCTGCACTGGCGCCTGATGCTCGGCGGCGTCGGCCAGCTGATATTGGGGATCGTGGCGACGATCTGGACGATCGATTGCTTCGTGGCCTTCTATCTGACCTTTCCTCCGACGACGAAATCCTTTCTGCGGCGTTGGAAGCCAGCGTGGCTCATCAAGCGCAACGCCGGCTTCTACCGCCTGAACTTCGATCTTCACCGCGCGGGCGGCCTCTGGCTATGGGCGGCGCTGTTCGTCTTCGCTTGGTCGAGCGTGATGATGAATTTGCGGCCCTTCGTCTATGAGCCGGTGATGCGGACGCTGTTCGACTTCCGCTCGTCGATCGACCTCTACCTGTCCTTGCCGCAACGCGCCTACCAGCCGCCGGCGCTCGACTGGCGTGCGGCGCAGGACGCCGGCGAGCGGCTCGTCGCCGAGCAGTCGGCGCTGCGCGGCTTCACTTTCGGCAATGCGTTGGCGCTTTCTTATCTGGAAGAGGTGAACGCCTATATTTACGAGGTCCGCGGCAGCCGAGATCTGTTCGAGCGCTCGCCCAAAGGCGGCGCGACGTCGGTGATGTTCGACGGCGACGACGGCCATCTGATCGAGGCCTCGCAGCCCACTGGCGAGCATATCGGCAACACGATCGAGAGCTGGCTCTACGCGCTTCACATGGCGCGCATTCTCGGAATGCCTTACAGGCTCTTCGTCTGTGCGCTCGGCTTCGCCCTCACGGCGTTGTCGGCGACGGGCGTCTACATCTGGTGGAAAAAACGAAGAGCCCGCCGCCTTCACGCCCGACGCAATCCGGCCGAGGCGCCGAAATCGATTGTGCCCCGATCCTCGGAAACACAAACATCGCAGGCGCCGGATCGGCAGGCTCAGCGGCCGTGATCGCCCGGATGAATGGCGCTCGTTCGGCGAGCCGCCTTGGTCCGTCGCATGGAGTGCGTTCCGTGAGCGGAACCCTCGAGTCCGGCACTCGCCACCCATTTCTGCACGATTCGCGCATAGCGATGTCACGCTTGCAGCCTTCGATCTGTAAGCGAACCCGAATGGTCCAGACGTCCTTCTGCCCGAATGGCCGCTTTTGGCCGAGCAGGCGTCCTTTATTCCACGGGTCGTGATTGCGCTGGGCGTTGGCTGTATCGGAAGTCGGCATCGTCCCCGTCGGAACCGACCCCTTCCTCCCTGGCGCCCATGAAGTAGGCGAGGCAGATATATGCGCGCCGACGCGGCTTTCATCTTGGCGGGCGCGAAAACGATCCTGCGCAGTCCAGGCGACGCTCGACGGCGAGCCCGTCACGGTCACGGTGCTCCAGACGACAGCGATCGAGTTCGAGGCATAGGCTCCTTCCGCAGGTCCAGGCGATGACAACCATTCCCTCAGGGGCCTGATCGAGTGCGCTCTCACACAGAGGCCCCACGATCAGCGTTCCCTTGCCGGCGAAATGTCCAGAGCTGAACCTGGCCGAAAATGTCTGGCGGTTCCTGCGCGAAAACTGGCTGTCCAACCGCGTCTTCAAATCCTACGACGATATCGTCGATCACTGTTGCGCCGCTTGGAACAAGCTCATCGACCAGCCGTGGCGCATCATGTCAATCGGGCTACGCGGTTGGGCCCATGGGTTTCGATCAGTGAGGATTGGTATTAGAAGGCTTTGTAACCAAGCATGAAGTTCACGGACAGGCTCTTAGCGATATCAAATAGCGATAATATACTCTGTTGTAGATGATCCCGAAGGCGGGGCATTCAGAGGGCCGAAGCAAGACGGAGACTGTCCTTGGACGACGGATATCCGGCATCGAATGAAGCGAGGGACCCACTCCACGATCAGTGGCCGTTCGTAACGTAGCGAAGATATCAAAGCTCCTCGCCGGGGCATTTTTTTCAGTTCGACTCTTTCTCGCGTCCATCGCATTGGGAACAGTTCGTGACAATGGAATCCGAGGCATGTGTCGAGTGAAAGTGCTTATGACGAGACAATCGTTCTTCCTCCTTCTGGCGATGGCGTTGATCTTGACAGGTTGCGATATCGTGCCCTTGCCAGGACCGAGCGTCGGAAACGAGGCGCGCCTCGCCAATCTCGCAGGGACTCCCAGACTGCAGCCCGGCGACAAGATCAAGATCACGGTTTTCGGCGAGGATAAGCTTTCGGGCGAGTATGATATCGACCCCGGCGGCTTTGTTTCCCTGCCTTTGGCCGGAACAATTCAGGCCGGCGGTCTCACCAAATCGGAACTCGAGCTGTCGCTCGCAAAGAAGTTTCGTGGCGAATATCTCCGCGACCCCAAGGTGACGGTCGATATAGCGACCTTTCGGCCGTTCTATGTCCTCGGCGAGGTCGAGAAGCCGGGCGAATATCCATATAAGAGTGGTCTCAACGTCGTCAGCGCCATCGCGGTCGCGGGGGGCAGCACCTACCGCGCCAGTCAATCTCGAATACTCATCCAAAGAGCCAGCGGTCGAGATTTTCAAGAATATCCGCTGACGCCGACGATCCCGATTCATCCAGGCGACCTCGTGCGTGTGCCGGAACGGTATTTTTAAAAATTCGACTTCGCCGAGAGGCGTCATATCTCCGGCCCAATGGAAGCCTGAACTGATGGGGTGGATGCCCCCTTCGGCCGGCGTCGTATGATGTCGGAGGGCGCCCGGAAGGGGGGCGCGACGAAGGAGGTCATTATGGCGGAAGTCCATGTCTTGGCGATCGATTTGGCAAAGCGCAGCTTTCAGGTCTGCGGAACAGCTCGCGGCGGGGCGGTTCTATTCAATCGCACAGTTTCGCGTTCGAAGCTCGAGCAGCTCTTGCGCGGGCAGACGCGCTGCATCGTCGCGATGGAAGCCTGCGCCACGAGCCATTATTGGGGTCGCGTAGCGCAAGGCTTCGGCCATGAGGTCCGCCTTATTCCACCGATTTACGTGAAGCCCTTCGTCAAGCGCCAGAAGAACGACGCGGCGGACGCCGCCGCCATCGCCGAGGCCGCTCTGCGACCGAATATGCATTGCGTGGCGGTCAAGAGCGCCGAACATCAGGCGCGGGCGGTCGCTTTTCGGACGCATCAATGTTTCGTCAGACAGCGAACGCAATTGATCAATTCGCTGCGCGGCCATCTGGCGGAGTTCGGGATCGTCGTCGCCAAGGGACCAGCGAACCTGAAGAGCCTCGTGGAAATGATGGACGATGCAACTGTAGATCGACCGGCGCCATGAGCCGAATCCGCTGGATCGTCCGCAAGGGCGTGCTGCCCGACAATTGGCTGGGCCGCATTCTCGGGCGCAAGCCGCGCATGGTCGCAGCCGTCGCCTTGGCCAACAAGATGGCCCGTATCATCTGGGCCATGATGACGCGTGAACAGAATTATCGTTTGGCGTGATCCGTTCGCTTCCGAAAGGAGCAAGGCGGAGAAGCGCTGAAAGGGCCGGCTCGGAGCCGGCTCGGCGAGGAGATCGACCGACGACATATGCGGCAAGGACTTCAATGTTCAGAATGGGGAAAACCAGTCCCGGGGCTCGAGCAAACCAAGCTCTCTGAACCGATGTGGACCCTGTTCTTCGAACTGCATGCCGGCACGTGGCGCACTTCAGGCCACGACAAGAGACCTTGACGTGCCCCTGAAAAATCCCCCCAGCATCGATTAGAGTCCGGCCGATTGCAG
>NZ_JAHLJF010000001.1:4280922-4281031 GCF_018887255.1 Methylosinus sp. KRF6
GAAGACGAGCTGGCGCGCCGCGTCGTCGGGCAGAAGGAGGCGGTCGCGGCCGTCACCACGGCGGTGCGCCGCGCCCGCGCCGGTCTGCAGGACCCCAACCGGCCGATCG
>NZ_JAHLJF010000001.1:4281131-4281240 GCF_018887255.1 Methylosinus sp. KRF6
AATTGGGGCTGATCTTCACCGCCGTATGCACGCGGCTCGTCGTCGCGCCGCCGAAGAGCAGCGGCGCGTCGAAACCTTCGCGCTCCAGCTCCGAGGCGACGAAGCACAT
>NZ_JAHLJF010000001.1:4281340-4281449 GCF_018887255.1 Methylosinus sp. KRF6
CGTATGCACGCGGCTCGTCGTCGCGCCGCCGATGAGCAGCGGCGCGTCGAAACCATCGCGCTCCAGCTCCGAGGCGACGAAGCACATTTCGTCGAGCGAAGGCGTGATG
>NZ_JAHLJF010000001.1:4281549-4281658 GCF_018887255.1 Methylosinus sp. KRF6
GCACGACCATGATCTGATTGTCGCCCGCGGTGAGCGGCGAGGGCTCGCCCTCGGGGAATTTATTGACGCCGACGACGATCTGCTCGCCGGCCTCGATCGCCTCGAGCCG
>NZ_JAHLJF010000001.1:4281758-4362064 GCF_018887255.1 Methylosinus sp. KRF6
TTCTCGGTGGAAAAACTCGTGCTGCCTGGGTCAGCTCTCAGTGGAAATCAACAGAGATGGTGCCTTCGAGCGCAGCGGCGATCGCGCCGCTGCCGTCGACCGACGGCTATACGCTCGACCTCATGGCGCAGGGCAGCCCGAGATTGCGGAGGGCGTTGAAGAGGGAAAAGGCGACCTTCTCTCCGCCGCATCGCGCCGCGAGTATGTCGGCGAGGGTTAGGAACCGCGGATCGGTGAGAAGATTCGCCGGGCCAGGCGGCGGGATACGCCAGACCTGCTCCACGGCGTCGACCAAGTCGGTGAGGTCGGCCATTAGCTACGCCCGCGCCAGGTGAGGCGACCAGCAGTCAACGGCGCGTAGCTCGGCAGCCGATTCACGACTTCTCTCGCTGTTTTGTAAAGCGGGGCACCTCGCCTTCACTATGGTGGACACCATGTGGACACCATGCCGGAAAAGCGAAAGGCCGCCTTGCGGCGGCCTTCTCATAACGCTCTGATTTACCGCGTTAAAACTGGAGCGGGCGAAGGGATTCGAACCCTCGACCCCAACCTTGGCAAGGTTGTGCTCTACCCCTGAGCTACACCCGCATCCATGTCGCGGCGACGCGACGGGGCCCTTATGCCGCAATCGAAGCGTGATTGCAACTGTCTCGGCGACGATCTCGAACGGCTTCGCACAGGCTGTGGATGACTATCTTTTCCCCGCCGGCTGCGCTAATTCCTCTGGCTCCGCGCCGGCGCCCGAAGGGGCGGCCCGGCGCGCGAGTTCTTGTACTCCGTCCCTCCGCGAGCGGATTTCCGCCCTTGAGCGCTTCGACCCGAGACGATCCCGACATTCGCCGCCGGCGCATAAGAATTCGCGCATGGCGGCGCGGTATGCGCGAAATGGACATATTGATGGGCCGTTTCGTCGACGCGACGATCGACTCTCTGCCCGAGGCCGAGCTCGACGATCTCGAAGCGTTGCTGGACGCGCAGGACGACGAGGTTTTTCGCTGGCTGTCGCGCGCCGCGCCGGTTCCCGCCTGCTACGACACGCCACTCTTCCGCCGGATCGCGGCTTTCCATACGCATGAGAAGCCGCTCGATCTTTGAGAGCATGTTCCCGAAATGACCGATCTCAAATCCGCGGTCGCCCGCCTGGAAAAAGGCGACAAGCTCCGCTTCGTGAATGTCCCGGACGGTTTCGACGCTTTCGTCGCCGCCGATCTCACCCGCGCGCTGGTCCGCGTCGCGGAAGGGCGGCCGGCCGTCTTCGTCCATGTGGCGCGTGACGCGCAGCGCTCGGCGGCCTTTCGCGAGGCGCTGCGCTTCGCCGCGCCGGAAGTGGAGGCGCTGGATTTTCCCGGCTGGGATTGCCAGCCCTATGATCGCGTCTCGCCCAACGCCGCCGTTTCCGCCCGCCGCATGACGGCGCTGGCGCGCCTCGCCCGCTCCAAATCCTCTGCCGAGCGGCCCCGCGTCGTCATGGCGACGGTGGACTGCCTGCTGCAGCGCGTGCCGCCGCTGGAAAATGTCGCCGCCGACACTTTTTCCGCCGCGCCCGGCAATGTGGTGCGTCTCGACGAGCTGGCGCTGTGGCTGGAGACAAACGGCTTTCTGCGCTCCTCCACCGTGCGGGAGACCGGCGAATACGCCCAGCGCGGCGGCATCGTCGATCTCTATGCGCCGGGAATGCCGGGGCCGATCCGCCTCGATTTCTTCGGCGACACGCTCGAATCGATTCGCAGCTTCGATCCCGAGAGCCAGCGCACCACGGGGCAGCTGCGCTCGCTCGATCTCGTGCCGATGAGCGAATTGCGCCTCACCAGCGACACGATGCGGCGCTTTCGCCAGGCCTACACCACGCGCTTCGGCGGCCAGACGCGCGGCGACGCTCTTTATGAGGCGATCAGCGAGGGCCGCCGCCATCAGGGCGCCGAGCATTGGCTGCCGCTGTTCTATGCGCGCATGGGCAGCGTCTTCGATTATGTGGGCGAGGCGCCGCTGCTGCTCGATCCGCTGGTCGAGGAGGCCGCCGGCGAGCGGCTGACGCAGATCGCCGATTATTACGACGCCCGCAAATTCGCCTATGACGCGGCGCCGGCCGACTCCAATTACAAGCCGCTGCCGCCGGACCAGCTCTATCTCACCATAGAGGAATGGCGCGGCAAGCTCGAGGGCCGCAGCCTCGCGACCTTCTCGCCCTTCGCCGCGCCCGACGGCGCCGGCAACGAGACAGTGGATTGCGCCGCCCGCGCCGGCCGCGATTTCGCGCCCGAGCGCAATGACGAGAACGCCAATGTGTTCGAGGCGGCCGTCGCGCATGTGAAGGCGCTGCGCGGCGCCGGCAGGACCGTCGTCGTCGCCGGCTGGTCGGACGGCTCCTGCGAGCGTCTCGGCAGCGTGCTCGCCGAGCATGGATTGCGCGATCTGAAGACGGTGTCCTCTCTTCCCGCCGCTCTGGCGCTCGGCAAGGGCGCGGCGGCGCTCGCCGTGCTCGGCGTCGAGCATGGTTTCGAGACGGAAGGCCTCGCCATTCTCGGCGAGCAGGACATTCTCGGCGACCGCCTCGTGCGCCGCCGGCGCAAGACCAAGCATACGGAGAATCTGCTCGGCGAGGTGGCGGCGCTCTCGGCCGGCGATCTCGTCGTGCATGTCGATCACGGCATCGGCCGCTTCATCGGCCTCGAGACGATCACCGCCGCCGGCGCGCCGCATGATTGCCTCGAGATTCACTATGCCGGCGGCGACAAGCTCTATCTGCCGGTCGAGAATATCGAGCTGCTGACGCGCTACGGCTCCGAGGATACGGAGGCCGTTCTCGACAAGCTCGGCGGCGTCGGCTGGCAGACGCGCAAGGCGCGGATGAAGAATCGCATTCGCGAGATGGCCAAGGGCCTCATCGCGATCGCTGCGCAGCGCAGTCTTCGGCAGGCGACCAAGCTCGTCCCGCCGGAAGGGCTCTACGACGAATTTTGCGCGCGCTTCCCCTATGACGAGACGGAGGATCAGGCCGCGGCGATCGAGGCGGTGCTCGACGATCTGGCTTCTGGCCGTCCGATGGATCGGCTCGTTTGCGGCGATGTCGGCTTCGGCAAGACAGAGGTGGCGCTGCGCGCCGCCTTTTGCGCGGCGATCAACGGCCGACAAGTGGCGGTCGTCGTGCCGACGACTCTGCTCGCGCGCCAGCATTACAAGACGTTTTCCACGCGCTTCTCCGGCCTGCCGATTCGCGTCGCGCAATTGTCGCGCATGACTCACGCCTCCGACATGCGCCTCGCCAAAGCGGGCATTGCGGACGGAACCGTCGACATCGCCGTCGGCACACATGCCGTGCTCGGCAAGGCGATCTCTTTTAAAGATCTCGGCCTCGTCATCATCGACGAGGAACAGCACTTCGGCGTCGGCCATAAGGAGCGATTGAAGGAGCTGCGCGCCGAGGTGCATGTGCTGACGCTCTCCGCGACGCCCATTCCGCGCACTTTGCAGCTCGCCATGACCGGCGTGCGCGAATTGTCGCTCATCGCCACCGCGCCGGTCGATCGCCTCGCCGTCCGCAGCTTCGTTTCTCCCTTCGATCCGCTCATCGTGCGCGAGGCGCTGCTGCGCGAGCGCTATCGCGGCGGACAAGCCTTCTTCGTCTGTCCGCGCATCGAAGATCTGGAGGACGCCGCCGCATTTTTGCGCGAGGCCGTGCCGGAGGCGAAATTCGTCATGGCGCATGGGCAAATGGCGGCCGGCGATCTCGAAGAGCGCATGACGGCTTTCTACGAGGGGAAATTCGACATTCTCCTCTCGACGACCATCGTCGAATCGGGCCTCGACATTCCGACGGCCAATACGCTCATTGTCTGGCGCGCCGATATGTTCGGCCTCGCGCAGCTCTATCAGCTGCGCGGGCGCGTCGGCCGCGCCAAGACGCGCGCCTATGCGCTGTTCACCACGCCCGCCAATAAGACCATCACGCCGCAAGCGCAGAAGCGTCTCGAAGTGCTGCAGAGCCTCGACACGCTCGGCGCCGGCTTCCAGCTCGCGAGCCACGATCTCGACATTCGCGGCGCCGGCAATCTCTTGGGCGAGGAGCAGTCCGGCCATATCAAGGAGGTCGGCTACGAACTCTATCAGCAGATGCTCGGCGATGCGATCACGCTGCTGAAGGCCGGCATAGAGGAGCCGGAGGAGGAGGCGTGGTCGCCGACCATCGCCATAGGCGCGCCGGTGACGATACCGGAAGATTATGTGCAGGACCTCACTCTGCGCCTGCAGCTCTATCGGCGTCTCTCGACGCTGGAGACGGATCAGGACATCGAATCCTTCGCGGCGGAATTGATCGACCGTTTCGGCCCGACGCCGCCGGAAGTGGAGCTGCTGCTCAAGATCGTCGCCATCAAGGCGCTGTGCCGAAGAGCGCATGTGGAGAAGCTGGAGGCGGGGCCGAAGGGCGTCATCATCGCCTTCCGCGACGGCAATTTCGCCGATCCCGCCGGCCTCGCGCGCTTCATCATGGAGCCGAGCGCGCAGGCCAAGGTGCGCCCGGATATGCGAATCGTCTTCATCCGCGATTTCGCCGATATGAAGAGCCGGCTCGAGGGCGCGCGCCGCATATTGCGCACGCTGGTGTCGATCGCGGAGAAGAAGAAGGCGGCGTGATCTCGTCGCGCGGCCTCGGTCAATGGCCGCCCTTGGCCTCGTGATAATTCTCCACATTGGTCTGGAAATCGGCGACGCATTTTTGCGGAACCTCGTTGGCGATCTCGGGCCGCGCGTCGAAGCAGGCGCCGAGCATTTCCGGGCCGGGCGGAAATCCCTTGCAGAGCGAGACATAGATCGCATTGCATTCGCGCGACAGCTTTTCCTCCAGCGTTCTGGCGACGAGCGCGCCGTCGATCAGGTCGCGCGCCTCCTCATTCGTCTTCGCCGCGCCGATGACCATGGGCTCGCCGCGCAGATCGAAGACCATGAGCGTGGAGGCCGCGGCGCCGTCGGCGCGCTGATAGGCGATGCGCACGATCAGCCCCGCGGGCGCGCCGGTGGGATCGAGCCGCCACTCGGCCTGTTTCGCGCCCGTGACATTGGGAAAATTGCCGAGCGAGAAGGCCGAGGCCATGGGCCGTTCCAGCGAATAGAGCGTTTTGCCGCGCTCCAGCACGAGGAAGCTGCGCGGATCATCGTCCACGACATAGACGGAAAAGCCGCCGACGCCGGCGCAGCGGAAAATCGCGGTCCTGTCGCTCTTTTCCAGCGTCCGATTCGCGAGTTTCAGCCGATCGACGGCGGGGCAGTTCTGGAGAGACGTGTATTGCGATTTCAGCTCCGCGGCGGGGGCGGCGGAGGCGAGAGAGGCGAGTGCGAGAAGAGAAAGGGTTATTCCGCGGATCATGCCGGCTCGGCCTTTCGATGCGACGTGGTGCGGCGACTATATAGCGGCCGAAGAAAGGCGGCGCGATGATCGACTTTCGTCTAGCTATGGATTTCCTTCAGGCTCGCCCGGCGGGCGACGCAGACGCGATCGCGGCCCAGCGTCTTGGCGCGATAGAGCGCTTCGTCCGCGCGGCGCATCGCTTGGAAGAAGGTTTCATCCTCGGCGATTTCGGCGACGCCTATGCTGACCGTGATCGGGGGTAGGCGCGGCGTGACATGCAGCGCGGCCGCCTGCCGGATCATCTCGGCGACGCGCCGCCCTTGCGCGCGCGGCGCTCCATCCAGGAAAACGACGAATTCCTCTCCGCCCAGGCGGCCGACGAGCGCGCCTTCGGGAGTCGTCAGCCGCAGCAGCGCGGCGAAATATCTCAAGACCTCGTCGCCGACCGCATGGCCGAATCGATCGTTGATCCGTTTGAAATGATCGAGATCGACGAGGGCGACCGTCGCCGGATCGCCCTCGGCGCGGACGCGCGCCAGCAAAGGCGCGCAAGCGAGGTCGAATCCGCGCCGGTTCAACAGCCCGGTCAATTGATCGGTCTCCGCCGCGCGGCGAGCCTCGGAGATCGCCCGTTGCGCGACCAGGAGCAAGGTGAGCAGCCCGGCCGCGATCAGCAGAACGCCCGTCACCGATTGCGAGACGATCGCGTAGGAGCTCGCGACATATTCGCTCGACGTGCGGCCGACGCCGTAGGCCGTCGCGAAAAAGGGCTTTGCGATGAAATGCGCGGCGATCACCCCATAGAGGCCGGCGAGCGCGATTTCGAGCGCCCCGCGTCGGCTCGCGAGCAGGATGATCCAGCCGCAGCAGGCGGTCGCCAGAGCATAGGGCGTCTGATAGACGAGGTTGAAGGCGAGACTGTCTTGCGGCCATTCGCCGATCGCCGCGCCGCTGAGCAGCGCCGCGCAATAGAGCCCGGCGACCGCGCTCCAGCGCGGGCCGCGATCGTAGAAGCGGGCGAGAGAGGCCGTCATCAAAAACAGGCCCGCGCAAAAGCCGACATAGTTCAGGGCGCCGAAGAAATCGGGCCAGAGGCCGAAGCGAATGACGAAAAGGCTCAGCGGCGCCACCATTCCCAGCATATAGCTCGCGGCGAACCACAACGCCCGGCGGTCGGCCGGATTGGCCAGAGCGACGAAGGCGAAGCTCGCAGCGAACAGCGCCGCGATCATGATATTGACGATGAGAGCGTAGGACGCGCCGAGCATAGGTCTCCCGAGACGCCGGGAATAGACCTATAAGGTTGACAATTCGCGTCATTTTCATGTCGGCGATCACTGGAGGACGAAAGATTGCGATCGAATGAGAGAGAGACGACGACCGGCCTCATCGCGCATTGGCGCGCCATACCGCTCTATGCGCGCATCATCGTCGCCGTGGCGCTCGGCGTCGTCGCCGGCCTCGCGCTCGGCGATTCGGCGCATATCCTCGAGACGCCGGCCAAGCTCGTCCTGCGCCTGCTGGGCGCGTTGGCGCCGCCGCTGATCCTGCTCGCCATCGTCCAGGCGCTCATGCGCGCGCATCTCGCCGGCGGGCAGGCGCTGCGCCTCGTCGCTCTGCTCCTCACCAATACTCTGGCGGCGATCTTCATCGGACTCGCGGTGGCCAATGTGCTGCAGCCGGGCGCCTGGACGACGGCCGCTCCCGGCGCGCCGGCGAAATCTTCGGGCGGTGCGGCCGATCCGCTGATGCAATTTCTCGACAGCGTGCCGAAGAGCATTCTGGGGCCTTTCGGCGACAATGGCGCGGTGATGGGCGTCATCTTCATCGCCGTCGCCTTCGGCGTCGCGCTGCGCGGACTGCGGACTCACGAAGTGCGCACGGTGGAGGATCTCGTGCATGTGGCGCTTTCGAGCCTCATCGCCATTCTGCATTGGATCATCGACGTCGTGCCGCTCGCCGTCTTCGGCCTCATCGCCAGCATCGTCGGCGTCAGCGGCTTTCGGGATTTTCTGGCGCTCGGCGAATTTTTCATCGCCGTGCTGACGGCGCTGGCGCTGCAATTTCTCTATTATGCGCTGCGCATATGGCTCGGCTCCTGGGCGAACCCGCTGCATGTGGTCGCCGGCGTGCGCGATGCGCTGCTGATGGCCTTTTCGACCGGCAGCTCCACGGCGACCATGCCGCTCACCTATGAGCTGCTGCGCGAACGCGTCGGCCTGCGCGAGCGATCAGCCAGCATGGGCGCGCTGATCGGCTCCAATTTCAACAATGACGGCACGGCGCTCTATGAGGCGATGGCCGCGCTCTTCGTCGCGCAATTGCTGGGAATGCATCTGACCTTCACGCAGCAGATTCTGGTGGTGCTGACCTCGGTCGTCGCCTCCGTGGGCGCGGCCGGCATTCCAGAGGCAGGCCTCGTGACCATGACCATGGTGTTTCGCGCCGTCGCGCTGCCGACGGATTATATCGCGCTGCTGCTGACGATCGACTGGCTCTTGGACCGCTGCCGCACCGCGATCAATGTGATGGGCGATGTAACGGTGAGCTGCCTGCTGGATGGGAAGGTGAAGGAGGAAACGCGGGAAGCTTCCTGAGGCGGCGCCCGACGCTTCGCTCGTCCTTCGAGAAACAGCGCCCTTTCAATCGGCGCCGACAAGTCGCCGAGTGGAAACAGTCGCCGCGGTCGAGCAAAGAACCGGAAAAATATTCGAGGCACTGTGCAGCGCGCGGGCCTCGCCCGTCCTCCGATCGGAGAGGGACCTTGAAGGAATCGCTCGCACATTGCGCTGCGGCCGGACTACTACTGGTCGCGCTGCTGCGGCCGACGTCGGGAGCCGATCCGGCCCGCGCCTCCGCCTATGCTTGGGTTCCCGAGACGATTTCGACGGACGGCCAGCGGCTGCTGGCGAAAATCGGCGGCGATCACGCCGTCATCCCCACTTTGCCGGAGCCCGGCGATCATGACGGCTGGACGCGGCTGCAGGCGGCGGCCGCTGCGGCGCGCGAGGTCGATCTCGCGGCCGTGCGGGCGAAGGGCGTCGCCGTGTCGCGGATCGAGACCGACGGCGTCTCTTATTTCGACATTGCGCCGAATGGGCTCGTCGATGACGGATCGGTCGTCGTCTATCTCCATGGCGGCGCCTTCGTGTTTTTCGACGCGCGCGGCGCGCTCGAGGGAATGGCGAAGCTCGCGCACGTCTTTCGCCGTCGCATCGTCATCGTCGATTATCGCCTCGCGCCTGCGGCGAAATGGCCGCAGATCACCGGAGATGTGGTCGCCGTCGTGAAGCATTTGCTCGCCGGCGGCGCGCAAATGCGGCGCATCGCCATGTTCGGCGATTCCGCCGGCGGCAATCTCGCGGTCGCGACGACGCTGAAAATGCGCGACGAAGGCCTCGGCCTGCCGGGGGCCGTGGCGACATGGTCGCTGACGGCCGATTTCCGCAACGCCGCCGACACGCGCGTCACGCTGCGCGACGCCGATCCGATCATATCCTATGAGCGCCAGATCAAAAACGCCATGCTCGCCTATGCGGACGAGAAGGATTGGGCGCATCCTCATGTCTCGCCGGTCCATGGCGATTTCGCGAAAGGCTTTCCGCCCGCTCTCATTCAGGCGGGCACGCGGGAAATTCTGCTCAGCGATTCGGTGCGGCTGTATCAGGCGATCGAAGCGGCGGGCGGGACCGCCAAGCTCGACGTCTATGAAGGAATGCCGCATGTGTTCCAGGGGCAGATTCCGAACGCGCCGGAATCGCGCCTCGCCGTCGCCAAGATGAAAGCCTTTTTCGACCAGCATCTCGCGCGCTGAGCGAGGCCATGCTCACCCGTGCACGCCCGGCGCCTCGCGCCCGGTGCGGGCGACATATTCCGTATAGCCGCCGCCGAACTGATGCACGCCCTCCGGCGTCACCTCCAGCACGCGATTGGAGAGCGCCGCCAGAAAGCGCCGGTCGTGCGAGACGAACAGCATGGCGCCCTCATAGGCCGCGAGCGCCTCGACCAGCATCTCCTTGGTGCCGAGATCGAGATGGTTCGTGGGCTCGTCCAGCACCAGGAAATTCGGCGGGTCATAGAGCATTTTCGCCATCACCAGCCGCGCCTTCTCGCCGCCGGAGAGCACGCGGCATTTTTTCTCCACATCGTCGCCGGAAAAGCCGAAGCAGCCGGCGAGCGTGCGCAGCGCGCCTTGCCCCGCTTGCGGAAATGCGTCCTCCAGCGCCTCGAAGACGCTGTGCTCGCCGTTCAGCAGCTCCATGGCGTGCTGCGCGAAATAGCCCATTTTCACATTGGCGCCGAGCGCCGCCGCGCCTTCGTCCGGCTTGGCGGTGCCGGCGATGAGCTTCAGCAGCGTGGATTTGCCGGCGCCATTGACGCCCATCACGCACCAGCGCTCCTTGCGCCGCACCTGAAAATCGAGCCCCTCGTAAATGCTGCGCGAGCCATAGCGCTTGGAGACGCGCGAGAGCGTCGCCACCTCCTCTCCGGAGCGCGGCGCCGGGGCGAATTCGAAAGCGACCGATTGGCGCCGGCGCGGCGGCTCGACGCGCTCGATCTTGTCGAGCTTCTTCACGCGGCTCTGCACCTGCGCGGCGTGCGAGGCGCGCGCCTTGAAGCGCTCGATGAACTTGATCTCCTTGGCGAGCATGGCCTGCTGCCGCTCGAATTGCGCCTGCTGCTGCAATTCATTCTGCGCGCGCTGGCGCTCGTAGAATTCGTAATCGCCGGAATAGGAGTTGAGCGAGCCGCCGTCGATCTCGATGATCTTGTCGACGATGCGATTCATGAACTCGCGATCATGCGAGGTCATCAGCAGCGCGCCGGGGTAGCCTTTCAAAAATCCTTCGAGCCAGATCAGGCTTTCGATATCGAGATGGTTGCTCGGCTCGTCGAGCAGCATGGCGTCCGGGCGCATCAGGAGAATGCGCGCCAGCGCGACGCGCATTTTCCAGCCGCCGGAAAGCGCGCCGACATCCCCGTCCATCATCTCCTGGGAGAAGCCCAGGCCCGCCAGCACCTCTCGTGCGCGCCCGTCCAGCGCATAGCCATCCAGCTCCTCGAAACGCGCCTGCACCTCGCCATAGCGCTCGAGGATCGCGTCGAAATTCTCCGCCGCATCAGGATCGGCCATCGCCGCCTCCAGCTCGGCGAGCTCCGCGGCGACGGCGCTCACCGGGCCGGCGCCGTCCATCACCTCGGCGACGGCGCTGCGGCCGGCCATTTCTCCGACATCCTGGTTGAAATAGCCGATGGTGACGCCGCGATCGACCGACACCTGGCCTTCATCCGGCCGCTCCTGGCCCGCGATCATGCGGAAGAGCGTCGTCTTGCCGGCGCCATTGGGGCCGACCAGTCCGACCTTCTCGCCGGGAAGCAGCGCCGCCGACGTTTCGATGAAGAGGAGCTGCTGGCCGTTCTGCTTGCTGATGTTCTCGAGGCGTATCATGTCCGCGCGCTTATCTGTGAATTGCGCGGGTCTTATGACATAGCGAGGCGGATTCCCGAAACCGGGCGGGTAGAGGGCGAATTCGTCCTCTCCCCGCCGGCGCGGGGAGAGGAAAAGCGAGCGCGATTTACGCCACGCCCTTCTCATTGAGGAAGGAGCCGTAGAGCTTGTCGATCTTCGGAATATGATCGGTCAGCCAGCCGACGAGAAAGGCCGCCGTATCGGCGGTCACTTCCGTCTCGCCGGCGTGAAATTTCTTCTGCAGATCGAGCGCGGCGGCGACCAGCTTGTCGTGCTCGGCCTTGTGGCCCGGATAGGCGGGATAACCATAGGCTTCGAAATTCGCTTCTTCCGAGGCGAAATGTTCGGCCACATAAGCGATGAGCGCGTCGAGGTCGCGGCCGACGGCGTCGCGGTCGCCACTCGCGACCGAATCGCCGAGAACATTCAGCAGTCTGAAAATTTCCTGATGCTCTATGTCATGCTTGGAGACGTTGGTGGCGAATTGCTCGGGCGTCCAGGTGATGAGCGACATGCCTTTTCCTCCATCGAATGATTGGTTCGATCGAGGCGCGCCGCGACCGAACGAAGAGTCGCGTAAAGGTCGTGTCGCCGCGCGTCGTTGACGGGCGTCAATAAAGGACGAATCGCCGCTGCGGCATGATGCGGCCTTAAGGGCGAGACGAGAGCGGGCCTGAAGGCTGGCATCGCGGCTTCACGCCTGCGCTTTGGCCGTCTGGCTCTTCTGTTTGCGCCTGCGCTTCTGCTCCACGGCGCCAGGGCGCGCGGATGCGGCGGCGGCGCGCTCCTTCTCCTGGCGCAGCGAGCCGGTCATCGCGGCGACGAGCCTCTGCGCGGCGCGCGGCGGCGTCGAGCGCATCAGCGCGACGAGCGAGCGTATGCGCTCCACATCCGGGGCCTCGCGATCCGCGCCCAAGAAGATGCGGATCGCCGTATCCTCCGAAACGCCGAGCGCGAGAAGGGCGAGCGCCAGCGCTTCGCCGCCCTTGTCGGCGAGAATGGCGCGCGCGCGCGATTTGCGGCAGTCGAGCGCTTCCGCGAGCGCCTCGGCCAGTCCCTCGAAATCGCGGGCTAGGGCGCAGGCGTCGATCTCCTCGGCCAGCGCCGGCGTCGGCCGCGCGACATATTCCGGCCCGTTGGAGACGAGCGCCCGCGTCGCCGCCTCCAGCAGAATGCGCGAGCGCTCGCCGGCGTCGGCGGCGAGGAACAGCGCCTCCGGGTCGAGCGCGAGATCGGCGCGGTCCAGCAATATGCGGGCGAGCCGCAGATCGTCGCGCGCGGCCTGCAGCAGCGAGCGCCGCGCCGCTTGATCGAGATGCAGGCGGCGATTGGCGGCGAGCGCGCAGAGCACCTCGCTCTCGCCGCGCGAGGCGAGGCCGGCGGCGATCTTGCGCTCGAGAGAGGAGCGGCGGGCGATGGCGATGGCGAGCTCGGCCGAGCCATGCTCGGCCAGCGCGCGGACGAGGCCGGCGTGGATCGACGGCGCATATTCTATGGCGATGCGCGAGACGCGCCCGCCCTTGTCGAGAAGCCGCGCGATGATCCCGCGCGGCGTGTCCGGATGGCGACACAGTTCCAGAGCCCGCTCGGCCACCACATCGGCGTCGAGCATCTCGATGAAGCCTCCGACCAGCGTCTCGAACTGCTCGACATCGGCGGCCGGATGCAGCGGACGCGCGACGAACTGGTCGACGATCTCGCGGAACAGGACCGCCTCGGCCTTCCGCCTTTCGCTTTCGCCTCGTGGCATATACGCACCAATCGCAAACTAAATACACGATCGGCGATATTAGCGTGCGGACATTGACGCAACATTAACCCTCGGCGTCCCCTAATCGCGCCATCGACCTGACGCGCGATTTGCGCGCTTCATTGCGGGGGCGATGAAATGGGCGAATTGATAGATTTTTCCGCGAGGGCGAGACCGGCGGCCGCTGCGCCGCCCATCGTCGGCGAGGCGCAAATTCTTTTCTTTCTGGGCGTGCGCTATGTGCGGCCGGAGGAGGCGGCGACCAAAACGCCGGGCGGCGGCGGCAAGGCGTCGAGCGGCGGCCGCAAGCGCAAACGCCGGGCGTGACGCCTCAGTCGGCGAGAATCAGCGCCCAATAGACCTTGTATTTCGCATTGGGCGCATAGGCGGTCGCGATTCCCATACGCGTCGCTTTCTTCATCAGCAAATTCTTATTGTGCGGCGGCGACTGCCGCCATCCAGAGAAAGCTTCGGCGAGCGTGTGATAGCCGGCCGAGACATTCTCCGCGGCGCTGACGCTGCGCATCCCGCGCGCGGTGAGGCGCATGTCCAGCGTTCCGCGCACCTCATGGCTCAACGAATTGGCGCTCGCCATGGCGCTCGCCTGCGCCTGCGCGGCCTCTTGCAATGTGGGGTCCAGCGCCAGCGCCGAGAGCCCGTTGTTGCCGCGATAGAGCGAGATCATCTCCCGCGCCGCCTGCGCGTCGACGCGCGCGTTCGGCGCAGCGAGCGAGCGATAGAAGCTCGGCTGCTCGGGCTCTTTCGGCAGGCGGCTCTCGCTCGTGCAAGAGGCGAGCGCGAGAAGCGCCGCGGCCGGCGCGAGGAAGCGAAGGGAGCGAGACATGCGGCTTTCGTCTGTGAGTGGAACGAAACGGAATGCGCGCGCCTTCTACACTCATTCGCCAGCCACCGCATAGTCCCGCTCGCGTCCGCTCTCCAGCGCGCGCGGCGAGGGCGCGAAAGGCTCCAGCCCCATCACCTGCACCACCGCCGGCGCCGGCGCGGGGGCGGAAATCTTCACCTCCGCCTCGGCGAAGCGGCGGTAGATGTCGAAGAGCAGATCGCTCTTCACCCGCGTCGCCTGCTCGACATCCTCGACATAGCACCAGAGCTCGAAACGGAAGGCCGTCTGCTCCATGGAGAGGAACATCACTTGCGGCGCCGGAATGCGCAGCAGCCCGTCCTGCGCCTTGGCGGCGGCGAGCAGAAGCTCGCGGATCTGCTCGGGATCGACGCCCGAATGCGGGGCGATGGCGATTTTGATGCGGCCGATGCGATCGTTGCGCAGCCAATTCTTGACGACGCCGGAGACGAGATTGGAATTGGGCACGATCATCGTGGCGCGGTCGAAAGTCTCGATCTCGGTGGAGCGCACATTGATGCGCTTCACATAGCCCTGCTCCTCGCCGAGCACGACCCAATCGCCGACGCGGATCGCCCGCTCCCACAGCAATATGAGGCCGGAGACGAAATTATTGACGATCGATTGCAGGCCGAAGCCGATGCCGACCGACAGCGCGCCGGCGACGATGGCGAGCCGCTCGAGGCTGAGGCCGAGCTCGGCCAGCGCCACGGCGACCGCCAGAATGAATCCGGCGTAGCCGAGGCTGGCGCCGATGGAATGGCGCAGGCCCATGTCGAGCCGTGTCAGCGGCAGCAGGCGCTGATCGAGCCAGCGGCGCAACGCCTTGGTCGCCCCGTAAGTGAGCGCGAAAAGGGCGAGCGCCGTCGCCATTCCGGCCGGCGAGATGGTGACCTCGCCGATTTTGAAACCGGCATAGGCGGTCTGCAGATTGCCGAAGAAATCGCCGGATTGGAAACCGTAAGGGACCAGAGCGACGAAGAGCGCGAAGGCGTAGAGGCCGAGCGTCGCGACGCCGGTCAACACCACAGCGAGCTGGCAGAGCGATTCTTGCCTCGCGCCGAAACCGGAGACGAGGGTCCGCCCGAGCGGCGTCTCCGGCTGGAAGAGGCGCTGAAGGCCGGTCTCGACGAAGGCGAGCAGCAGATAGAGCGCCGTGCCGACCGCCGCGAGCCAGGCGAGCTGCAACACCAGAAAATTGGCGAAGGCGACATAGCCCGCCGCCAGCGCGCCCGTGATGACGACGATCTCCACCCAGGCGAGCAGACGAAGGGCATAGATCCGGTCGCGCCCGTCGAGATCGGCGCCGGGGTCGCCCTCGCATGTCTCATGGCGCGTCGCCACGGTGACGATGAGAAAGACGATGGCGATGAACAAGGCGCCGGCGCCGCGCGTCAGCACGATCACCGGAAGGCTCGCCTGCACGAATTCGGCGATCTGCTCCAGAACGCGCGTCGCCGCGGCGACGAAGCCGATGAGAACCGCGAGATAGAGCATCCGCCGCGAGAGTCGATCGCCCAAGCCGACGAGCCGCCATTGTGGCAGGCCCGGCGCCAGCAGTCCGCGCGCCAGCCCATAAGAAACAGCGACGAAAGTCACGGATTCGGACAGTCGCCGGCCGAGGGGCGCGAGAACGGCGTCCTCGAGCTGAAAGCCGTCGAGCGCCAAAGCGACGGCCGCGACGATGGCGATCGGCAGCGCTGCGGTCACAATGGTCGTCGTCAACGCCGCCGCCGCCTTGCGGAACCGATCCGGCGCCTCGACCTCGGCCTCGCGCTTCGAGAAGCGGCGGGCGAAGAGAAGCGCCGGGACGCCGAGCAGCAACGTGAAAAATATCGTCGCCAGAAAAGTCTCGATCTGCCCATTGCGCAGCCGCGCCGAGACGGCCTCTCCGCGCTGCTCCAGCAGCAGGCCGAAAATCTTGGCGTCATAGGGCAGCTCCTGCAGAGCGGCGCTCCACAGAGCAGGGGAGAACAGCCCGCTGGTGCGCAGGAACAGCGTCTTGGCGAAGAGCGCCCGCTGCCGCGCGCGGATCGCCAGAGCGGTCTGCCGCGTCTCGATCGACAGCGCACGCGCGCGCTTCAGCGTCGCGTCCACCTCCTCATAGAGCTTTTTCTGTTCCGCCCATTCGGCGTTGACGCTCGCCGTCGCCAGCGAGCCGCTGTCCACGGCCGGAGCCGGCGCCGGACTGGTCGCGGGCGAGGAACGCATTTCGGCCGAGGCCTTGGCGATGACCGCCCGGCCGTTGCCGGGCGCGCGCGCTCCCTTGCCCGGGGCGGGCTCCTCCTTCTTGGGCGGAGCCTCGGCCGGAGCCGGAACCGGCGCGGCGGCTGGAGCCTCCTTCGTCTCGCTCGTGGGCTTAGCGGGGCCCGAGAGCTCGTCGAGCCGCGCCTGCAGCGCCGCGAGGCGCGGCGTCAGCCGCTCGACCACATCCTGCAGCTCGGCCGGGAGCGCATCGACCCGATCGCGCAGGCTCTTGAGCGTGGCGTCGTTGAGCGAAGGATCGGCGAGGGCCGCCTCCACCTCGTCGAGCGTCGCGCGGGCGACGTCGAGCCGCGCGTTGAACTGCTCCAGCGAGGAGGAGGGCTCGGCGGCGAAGGCAGCGCTCGTGACGAAGAGGATGAGGCAGAGGGCGAGAAACCGGCGCAAGGCGGAGCTTTCGGTGGTGAGACGAGCCATATGAGCAATGAGACGAAAAATTCGCCAATCTTGCGGCGGCGGCGAGAGTTCCGCTGCTCGCGCGGGACTATCAGTCTCCCGCCGGGTAGCGATGCCGCCCTCCGGCGCGGTCGCGGACGCGCCAGCCGCCGTCCTCGTCCTGCTCCAGATGCGATTGCTGGAGCGGAACCTTACCGAAGCCGCCGGGAATGTCGAGAACGTAAGAGGGCAGCGCGATTCCCGAGAGCCGCCGCGCCAGCTCGGCGTAGAGCGCGCGCCCACGCTCCAGCGAGAGGCGGAAATGCCCGGTTCCGGGCGCGAGATCGGGATGATGCAGATAGTACGGCTCGATCTGCGCCCGCACCAGAGCGCGCATCAGCTCTTCCAGAGTATCGACCGCATCATTGACGCCGGCGAGCAGCACGGTCTGCGCCAGCGTCGAAATCCCAGCGCTTTGGATGCGGCCGACGGCCGCGCGCGCCGGAGCCGAGAGCTCGCGCGCGTGATCGACATGCATCACCATATAGACGGCCTTGCCGCTCGCCTTCAGCGCCGCGAGCCGTTCCGCCGTCACGAGGCGCGGCGCCGCGGTCGGCGCGCGCGTATGGATGCGCAGCACGGCGACATGGGGAATGGCGGCGAGCTTTTCGGCCGCTGCGGCGAGACGTCGCGCCGAGAGCGCCAGCGGATCGCCGCCGGTGAGAATGACCTCGAAAATCTGCGGCCGCTCCGCGACATAGGTCAGCGCCCGCGCCAGCGCCTCGTCGGAGAGCGTCGCGCCCTTGCCGAGGCCGACGGTCTCGCGGCGGAAGCAGAAACGGCAATAGACCGGGCACACGGAGAGCAGCTTGAGCAGCACGCGATCGGGATAGCGATGCACCAGCCCTTCGGTCGGGCTGAAGGCGTCGTCGCCGATCGGATCGGAGCGCTCCTCCGGGCGCGTTTCCAACTCGCGCGGGTCCGGCAGAAATTGCCGGGCGATCGGATCGGCGGGGTCGGCGCGGTCGATCAGCGCGGCGATTTCCGGCGTCACGGCGACGCTATAGCGGGCCTCGACGGCGCGCAGCGCTTCCGCGCCCGCCGGATCCACGAGCCCGGCGGCGACCAGATCGGCCACGGATTTGAGCGTCGCCTCCGCCTCATTGCGGGCGGGCGATCCGAAGCCGTGGGACGGCTCCTGATTCGTTTCCTCGCCGCGCTCCGCGCGATAACGGGCTCTGTCCTCGGTCATCTGGCCGCTTATACGGCCGAATCCGCGCGTCGCAATGGGGCTGCGCCCGCTGAATCGGCGAGCGTCGCTGTTTTCCGGGCGCGACTGGGCGGGAGCCGAAAGTTTGAGCGCGGACGACTTACGGAATGATTTGCACTCTGGCGGCTTGTGAATATAGTGCGCGCCGATCCGAGGCCGAATCTGAGCCGGCCGGGATTTACGGAGGGGTGGCCGAGTGGTTGAAGGCGCACGCCTGGAAAGTGTGTATACGGGAAACCGTATCGCGGGTTCGAATCCCGCTCCCTCCGCCACTTCAGTCCCTGAGTGGGCACTGAGTTTACGCCGTTTTTCGCGGTGAGCGCCTGAAGTAGCCGCGTCTTCGATCCCATGATCCGAACTTCGCCGTCTGCCACCTCGACGCGCTGGGCGAGCGCGCGGAGGTGATCACGGCGGTAGCCGCCGCCTTCGAGGCGGATGCGCTGGCGCGCTGTCTTGGCGAAGGTGCGGACCATTTGCGGGGTGATGGCCTTGGCGCCCGAGTTGTCGAGCATCGCCTGCGCCCGCTCAGCGTCGGCCTTGGCCTGATCGCGGATGGCCTTGAGACCGTTGATGCGGTCCTTGAGCGCCGGATCGTCGATGTCGGCCACGCCTGCCTCGATGGCGTCGTAGAGGCGCTTCAGACGCAGTTCCGATTCGGCGGCGCGCTTGTTGAGTTCCGCGATATGCTCGCAGCGGCGCTCGGATTGCTCCTGCCTGCGATCGAGGGCGCTGGCGAGGATGGTCTCCAGCCGCTCGGGCTGGAGAAGCTGGCGTTCGAGGTGGTCGGCGACAAGATCGTCCAGCTTGTCCATCGGCACAGCCATCCCCTCGCAGGCGGTCGGCCCCTGCCGGGCTTTCATCGAGCAGGCGTAATAGCGGTAGCGCCCGCCCTTGCCGGTGCGGATGGTCATGGCCCCGCCGCACTTGGCGCAATGGATCAGGCCGGTGAGCATGGTCGGGCCGCTGATGACGGCGGATGGCATGACCTTGGGGTTACGGGCCTTGAGCAACGCCTGCACGGTGTCGAACGTCTCGCGGTCGATGATCGGCGGGACCGGAACCGTGACGATCTCGCTGACCGGCTTCAACTCCTTGGTCTTGGATCGCTTGTTGAACTCATGCTCGCCCATATAGGTGCGGCGCGTCAGGATGCGGTGAACCTGTCCGATGCCCCAGCGCCCGCCGTCGCGCGTGAAGATGCGGCGGCTGTTGAGGTAGCTGACGATGTTCTTCACGCCCATCTGGCCGGTGGTCCCGTCGCCTTCCAGCGCGAGGCGATAGATCAGCCGCACCGTGTCGGCATGGAGCGGGTCGATCTCCAGCTTTTTCTTGGTCTTGGCCCCGCGCTGCTCGGCCGCGACGACGCGGTAGCCGATAGGGGGAAGCGAGCCGTTCCAGAAACCTTGCCGGGCGTTCTCCTTCAAGGCCCGCATGACGTGCTTGGCGTTTTCCTTGGATTGGTATTCATCGAACAGGGCCATGATCTGCCGCATCATGACGTTCATGGGATCGTCGCCCATTTCTTGCGTGATCGACACCAGCTTGACGCCATTCTTGGCGAGCTTGCGAACGTAGAACTCGAGCTCGAAGTGGTCGCGGAAGAACCGGCTGAACGAATGGACCACGACGACATCGAACGGCGCGGGCTTCGACGTGCCCGCTTCGATCATGCGCTGGAACTCGGGCCTGCGGTCGTTGGTCGCCGAAGCGCCCGGCTCGACATAAGTTTCGACAAGTTGATAGCCGCGCGAGGCGCAATAGGCATCGCCCTGCCGCTTCTGGTCGGGGATCGAGACATCATGCTCGGCCTGCCGCGCCGTCGAGACGCGCAGATAGAGGGCGGCGCGTAGCGGCACGGTCATGATGGCAGTCTCCTTCTCGAATGGTGGTCCCGGCCCGAACTATCGGACGCACACGGCCGCGCTCTGCAATGGACGCGCGCGTTCGACCCGTTCACGCTCCTTGGGTGTGTTCATCACCTCCCAAAGGTCGTTGCGCCGCTGCACGTTGAGCCAGAAGTCGGGGCTGTTGCCGAAGACGCGGGCCAGGATTAGCGCGGTCGCGGCCGTCACATTCCTGCGGTTGCCGCACAGTTCATTGACGTGCTTGCGCTGAACACCCATCGCCTCCGCGAGCGCGCCTTGTGTCAGCCCCATCGGCTCCATGAACTCTTCGGTCAGTATCTCGCCGACGCTTGCCGGCTTGCGCTTGGTGGTCAGCATGTTCGCCTCGCTCTTATCGGTAGCTGTGATCGTCCAGATAGATGCCGTCCGCCTCGCCGCGCTCACCATCCCAGCGGAAGATCAGCCGGTATTGCTCGTTGACGCGGATCGAATGGAGACCTGCCAGATTGCCTTTCAGCTTCTCGAAGTGGTTGCTGGGGGCACACGCAAGTCCTGATCGGTCACGGCGTCGTCAATCATCTGGAGCTTGCGGAACAACCGGGCTTCCAGGTCGGATGGGATGTTGCGGGATTGGGCGTCGTCCCTGAAAAAGGCCCGCAACCATTCGTCCCGAAAGCCAACGATCATCCCGCCTCTCCAACTATGAGTATATGTACCGCACTATAACTCATATTGCAATGGGGCGGGTCAGCCCTCGGAGCCGAACAGTTCATCGAACAGGTCTCCGAACCATTGCTCGAACACCTCGATCTCGGCCTGCGTGACTGGAACGGGATGGGGCCAGTCGTCGGTGACGGTCCAGGTGGACAGGTCGTGCTTGGGCGGGCGGCCCATAGGGACATGGTATCCCAACAACTCGTCCAACTGCTCCGACGCCGTGGGCGGCCTGATGCGCCGGGCGCGGGCGCGGGCGCGGGAGCGCGCGCTACGATCAGACGCCATCGAGGTCGCGCCCGCTTCCGGGCCGCCACGCCACGGGGTTGGCCACCCATCGGTTGATGTCGGATTCCCGCCATCCCGCGCCGTTGACGCTGATCCTGATCTGGGGCGGGAACGTGCCCTCTCCGACCTCGCCCGCGTGTGCGTCAAGGAGCCCCAAGACGTGGGCGGAGGGAGGGCCGACGTGCAGTTCCTGCATGGGCGGATGACTATCGTGTGCGAATGCAAACGCACCTTCGCGAACGAGGGCAACGACCGCGCGGCTATTCGCTTCGGCGGGCAATTGACCGCCTATCAGCTATCGAGCGTGACCTTTTCGGCACTGTTGATTCTGGACCTCTTCGATCGGCGAGGGAGCTCGGAACACCTGAGGAACAGGGCCTCGGTCGAGTTCGTGATGCACGAGGGCACGGAGTACGCGCTGGCGATCTTCAGGTTGCAGGGACGGCGGAAAAGCCCGTCCAAACTCAAGGTGTGAAAGCGGCGGCGTCCGCGCCCATGGCTTCTCGCGCCTTCGTGCCCCTATCCGGCCCGCCAGAGGATTCAGACCCGCGCGAGGGATGGCCGTCGCGGCGTGATTTGGGGCCCGGTAAAAAGTTGGGGTGCGCACGGATCGCCACAGCGGCGTCGGGCTCGACAACGCAGCGGACGGGGGAGGCACGCCATGTATCGCGACATCGCGCAGTGGACGATGGTCAGGCGAAAGGTCCTCGAGGAGGGCGTTTCCAGACGGCAGATCGCGCGCGAGACCGGCATTAATCGGGGCACGATCCGAAAAATGCTCCTTCATACTCTACCGCCGCCATTCTCTGCTCGATCGCCGCAATACCCCAAGCTCGGACAACACATTGAGACGATAGATCGCCTCGTCGCCGCGAACAGATCCGCGGCGACGGAACCCCGGTCGTCAGTCGCGGCCATATCCAGGGCGTTGAAGCACGATGAAGGTTTTGCGGGCAGCTACAGCGCCGTGAAGGGTTACGTCGGCAAGCACTTCGGTCCCGGTCGCAATCCCGGCGTCGGGGTTTGGGACGACATTTACGAGATGATCCTGTTGCTCAAAAAGCCCGACGCAATTCGATTCCTGCATGAGCCGCCAAGCGATCATGGAATAAACCGCACGTCGTGGACCATGGCCCATCTTCGCGAGGTTCTGGCGAAGGAGGGCGCGCCCGCGTGCGCGGAGGTCGTCCGATCGATCATCAAGGCGGCGGGTTATCGGTGGCGCAAGGCGCGCGTCGTCCTCACCTCCAACGACCCCGAATACGCCGAGAAGCTGGCCCGTATCCGTTCGATCCTGTCCGGCCTCGGCGCCGACGAGGCGTTCTTCTCCATAGACGAATTCGGCCCGTTTGCTGTCAAGGCGAAGGCGGGCCGCGTCCTCGCGGTGCCCGGGGAAATGCCGCAGGTGGCGCAGTGGCAGAAGTCCAAGGGATGCCTGATCCTGACCGCCGCATTGGAGCTTTCGGGGAACCAGGTCACCCACTTCTACAGCCTGAAGAAGAACACGACGGAGATGATCCGCATGATGAATCTCCTCCTCGACCGCTACCGCGACCAGCGCAAGCTCTATCTTTCATGGGACGCGGCCTCATGGCACGTCTCAAAGAAGCTTTTCGAGCGGATCGAGGAGAACAACGCGGCGGCGATTGAAACCGGCGGGCCCCTCGTCGAGACGGCGCCGCTGCCGGCGCGGGCCCAGTTCCTCAACGTCATCGAATCGATCTTCAGCGGGATGGCGCGCGCCATCATCCACAACAGCGACTACGGCAGCGTCGACGAGGCCAAGGCCGCGATAGACCGCTATTTCGAGGAGCGGAACAGGCATTTCCGCGAGCATCCGCGCCGCGCGGGCAATCGGATATGGGGCAAGGAACGCGTTCCGCCCGAGTTCGCCGAGGGGAACAACTGCAAGGACCCGCGCTATCGCTGAACGCGGACGCCTTCATCGAAAACCGGGAATTCAGGCCATCCATTCGCCCATGAAATCATAAAGCATTGCCAATCAGGCTTGATAAGCATCTCCAAGAAAAATCCTTCGGATGACTTACGTGCCCGGCGCTCCGTCGCCTACTGAAAGAAATATCATAATATATGTAAGTAAAAGCCGCTTCCGCCGGGATTCGGCCCTCCCGGCGGGTTTTGACTCGGTTTATGGGTGCAATTGGCAGCTTATGGGTATTTGCACATCGGCCATCACACGTCCAAATTGGCGACGTTCAGCGCATTCTCCTGGATGAATTCGCGGCGCGGCTCGACGATGTCGCCCATCAGCTTCACGAAAATATCCTCTGCCTCCACCGCCTCCTTCACCTTCACCTGCAGCAAAGAGCGCACCTCGCGGTCGAGCGTCGTCTCCCACAATTGCTCGGCGTTCATCTCGCCGAGGCCTTTGTAGCGCTGAATGGTGAGGCCTTTTCGGCCCTGCGCCGCCATCGCGTCATAGAGCGCGATCGGGCCGGAGAGCGCGGTCTCGTCGCCGCGTCGCGCCAGCGCCGCCGGGCCGGCGAAAATCTCGCGCAGGCTCTCCGCGCGCTCCTGCAGCTTGCGCGCTTCGCTCGAGGCGAGCAGAGCGGCGTCCAGCGTCACCGCCTGCGCCACGCCGCGCAAAGTGCGGCGGAAGACATAGCCGTCGTCGCGCAATTCGCCGGTCCAGCCGCGCTCGGTCTCTTCCGCTATGGCGTTGAGACGCTCCGCGACTTCGGCCGCCTTGGCTTCGTCGGGCGGCGATTGCAGCGCGCCGGCCATCGACGTCTGCTCGACGACATTGCGGTCATAGCGCGAATGCAGCCCGTTCATAATGGTGCGGAAGGAGCGCGCGTCCTCCAGCGCCGCGCGCAGATCCTTGCCGGCGCGCGTCTCGCCATTGCCGCAGCGGAGCGCGGCGCCGTCGAGCAGCGAGTCGATGAGATAATCCTCGAGCGCGCGCTCGTCCTTCAAATATTGCGTCGATTTGCCCTTGGTCACCTTATAGAGCGGCGCCTGCGCGATGAACACATGGCCGCGATCGATCAGCTCCGGCATCTGCCGATAGAAGAAGGTGAGGATCAGCGTGCGAATATGGGCGCCGTCGACGTCGGCGTCGGTCATGATGATGATCTTGTGATAGCGCAGCTTGTCGGCGTTGAACTCGTCGCGGCCTATGCCGGTGCCGAGCGCCGTTATCAGCGTGCCGATCTGCTCGGACGACAGCATTTTGTCGAAGCGCGCGCGCTCCACGTTCAAAATCTTGCCGCGCAATGGCAGCACGGCCTGGAATTCGCGATTGCGGCCCTGCTTGGCCGTGCCGCCGGCGGAGTCGCCCTCGACGATGAAGAGCTCGGCCTTCGCCGGATCGCGCTCCTGACAATCGGCGAGCTTGCCGGGAAGATTGGCGACGTCGAGCGCGCCTTTGCGCCGCGTCAGCTCGCGGGCCTTGCGCGCCGCCTCGCGCGCGGCGGCCGCCTCGCAGACTTTGGAGACGACGCTTTTCGCCTCTTGCGGATGCTCCTCGAGCCATTGGTCGAGCAGCTCGTTGACGACATTCTCGACTGCCGGACGCACTTCGGACGAGACCAGCTTGTCCTTCGTCTGCGAGGAGAATTTCGGGTCCGGCACCTTCACCGAGACGACGCAGGTCAATCCCTCGCGGCAGTCGTCGCCGGTCAGATCGACCTTCTCGCGCTTGGTGAGGCCGGAGCGCTCGGAATAGCCGGTGATCTGCCGCGTCAGCGCGGCGCGAAAGCCCGCGAGATGCGTGCCGCCGTCGCGCTGCGGGATGTTGTTGGTGAAGGCCAGAATATTCTCGTGATAGGAATCGTTCCACCACAGCGCGACTTCGACATTGATGTGCTCGCGCTGGCCGTGGATGAGGATCGGCGCGCCGATCAGCGCCGATTTGGCGCGATCGAGATAGCGCACGAAAGCCTCGAGCCCGCCTTCGTAATAGAGCTCCTCGCGCTTTTGCTCCGCATGGCGCGCGTCGGTGAGCACGATGCGCACGCCCGAGTTCAGAAAGGCGAGCTCGCGCAGGCGATGCTCTATGGTCGCATAATCGAACTCGACGACCGTCTTGAATGTCTCGAGCGACGGCAGGAAGGTCACTTCCGTTCCGCGCTTGGGCTTGCCGTCCTCGATCGGCGCTTTGCCGACGACAGCGAGCGGCGCGACGGAATCGCCATTGGCGAATTCCATGAAATGCTCGCGCCCTTCCTGCCAGATGCGCAGCTTCAACCAAACGGAGAGGGCGTTGACGACCGAGACGCCGACGCCGTGCAGGCCGCCCGAGACCTTGTAGGAGTTCTGGTCGAATTTGCCGCCGGCGTGCAGCTGGGTCATGATGACCTCGGCCGCGGAGACGCCTTCCTCCTTGTGAATGCCGGTCGGAACGCCGCGGCCATTGTCGGTCACGGTGCAGGAGCCGTCGGCGTTCAGCGTCACGGTGACGAGAGTCGCATGGCCGGCGAGCGCCTCGTCGATGGCGTTGTCGACGACCTCATAGACCATGTGATGCAGGCCGGTGCCGTCATCGGTGTCGCCGATATACATGCCCGGGCGCTTGCGGACGGCGTCGAGGCCGCGCAGGACCTTGATGGAATCCGCGCCATATTCGGGCGGCGTGGCGGCTCCGTCTTCGGTGTCGGTCATGCGGGTTTGGGCTCCTCGGGCAGGGCGGGACGACGGCTCGATTCGAGAATGTTGTTTTTACCGCGAAAGTCGGGTGAAAAGCGAAGAAAAACCGAGCGGCTGCGCTGCGGGGCGCGCGAATTGACCGCAGCGGCGGGCTTATGGTATCTATCATCTAGTAGATACCATGCGGAGCCCGAGCGATGAGCGCCACAGCCAAGCTGTTCATGCATGGCCGCAGCCAGGCCGTGCGCCTGCCCAAGGACTGCCGTTTCGAGGGCAAGGAGGTCAAGGTCACCAAGGTCGGCGACAAGGTGATTTTGGAGCCGCTTCACGAGGGGCCTTTCGATGTCGAGGCGTGGTTCGCGCGGCTCGACGCTCTGGGCGCGCGGGACTTTCTGCCCGACGGCCCGCCGGAGGATCCGCCGAGCGCTCCCGATCCGCGTAAATTCATCGACGAATGATCTGCCTCGACACCAATGTCGTCATTGCGGTGATCAACCGCCGCAACGCCGATGTCGCGCGTCGAATGGGCGAGGCGCTGACGCAGCGTGTCGAGATCAGCCTGCCCGTCATCGTTTTGTACGAGCTTCGCTACGGCTACGCGCGCAGCGATCGCAAGCCGCTCATGGAGGCCTTGCTGGCGGAGTTTCTCTCGCCGGGAATCGCCGTGCTGCCTTTCGATGAGGAGGACGCGCGCCGTGCCGGAGACATTCGCGCCAATCTCGAAAAGCGGGGACAGCCGATCGGCCATTATGATTATCTCATCGCCGCGCAGGCGCGCCGCCGCGGCGCGATATTGGTGACGGCGAATGGCCGGGAGTTCGCGCGCGTGCCGGGGCTGATGGTGACGGATTGGGCGGGCTGACGGCCGCGCGCGCATGAACGGGGGAGATATGCGCCCGCCACGAGCAGCGTGGTGGATGTGCTGATGGTCGATGCCGGGTTGCATCGCTTGCTCTCGATCTCTGCATTTCCTATAGGCACGCAATCCGCTAGTAGCATCTGATCTCATGAGAATAGTCCTGACCGGCGCAGGGGGCTACATTGGCCTCCACACTTTGCGCGAGCTTCTCGAGGCTCGGCATCAAGTGACCGCTGTTGTACGATCGTCAGGGAAGCTAGGTCCCTTCGCGCGACATCCCCGGCTTACAATTTGCGAGATCGACCTCGAAGATGCAGTGCGCATTGCGGAGGTCATGCCGGGCCATGATGTCTGTGTTCATGGCGCCCTCATTTGGGGCGATCCTGGCGACGAACTGAAGTTGCGAGATACGTCCGTCGCCGCGAAGCTTTTCGAAGCCGCTGGCGATGCTGGTCTCACGCGTTGCATATATTTGTCATCGGTCGCTGTACACAGGCCGTTCTCTGGAGAAATGAGCGAGGATGATGGCCTCAGCGCGACCGATCTCTACGGTGCGACGAAGGCCGCAGGAGAGCTGTTTCTTCGCGCGGCGTGCGCGGGCCGTCGAATGACAGGCGTCGTGGTTCGTCCAGGCCCAGTGGTTGGTCCGCCAGCGTTTGCCGAGGCTTCCTTTCGCAGCGACGATCGCATCGCAGCAATGGTGGTCGCTGCAAAGGAAGGTCGTCCCCTCGAAGCCGCACGCGACGATGGGCGGCAATTCTCTGACGTGCGCGCGGTAGCAAAGGTCATCCGCGTCCTAGCCACGGCGGAAAGCCCCCACGCGACCTACATCTGTGTCGACCGAGACGTCATTGCTTGGGAACGAGTTGCGAGATTGGTCGTAGCGAGCCTGAACTCGCGAAGCGAGGTGCGTGTTAGCGCGCGTGAAACGCAAAGTCCGGTTCCCCGCTTCAGAACAGAACGGGTCGACCGTCTTATCGGCGGATCGTCTAGCGCAGAAGGAGCTCTGTTGGCGCACATTCGTTATCTCGCCAGAATAGCCGAGACCTGAGACGTCGATGAATCGTGGAGGCCGGCGACTTTCGGAATTGAAAGCCGCAGAACGAACGAGAGCTTTTGGCGCTCGAGGTCGAACGTCGGTTTTAGGCCGCCGACTCTCGCTCATGCTGAGGAGCCCGCGAAGCGGGCGTCTCGAAGCACGCGGAGCCATTCGGTTCCGCCTTCTCGAGCCCCTCGCGCTTCGAGACGGCGCCTGCGGCGCCTCCTCAGCATGAGGGGGATTTTAGGTCCGAGCGTCTCGAGAGACGAACGCCCCCGGCAACCTCAAAATCCGGCACGCGCCGGCCGCCGCCACAGCGCCGTCTCCCGCCTCGCGAATGAGCAGCGCCTGCGAGCGCGCCAGCTCGGTCAGCAGCGAGGAATCCTGCAAGGCCTGCGGCGTGGCGACGAGCCGGCCGGAAGCGTCGCGCGTGAGCGTCGCGCGCATATAGTCGCGCCTTCCCTTATTGGGCTTCAGCGGCGCGCCGGCGACGGCGGCCTCGGTCTCGTCCGCCCCGGCGCGCGGATCGCCCTGCAAGGCGCGAATGAGCGGGCCGAGGAAGACCAGCGCGCAGACGAAAGCCGCCACCGGATTGCCCGGCAGGCCTAGAATGCGCGCCTCGCCCAGCGTTCCATGGATCAGCGGCTTGCCCGGCCGCATGGCGATGCGCCAAAAATCGAGCGCCATGCCCTGGCGGGCGAGGGCCGGCCGCAGCAGATCGTGATCGCCGACCGAAGCGCCGCCCAGCGTCACCACAATATCTGCCTTGGCCGCGCGCGCCTGCTCGAGGCCTTTTTCCAGCTCGGCGATGTCGTCGCGGAAAATGCCGAGATCGATCACCTCGGCGCCGGCGGCTTCGGCGATGGCCGCCACCGCATAGGAATTGCAGGCGATGATTTGCGCCGGGCCGGGCTCGGCGCCGGGCGGAACCAGCTCGTCGCCCGAGGCGATCAGCGCCACGCGCGGGCGCCGCGCGACGGGAAGCAGCGGATGATTGATGGCGGCGGCGAGCGCCAGCTCGCTCGGGCCGATGCGCGTTCCGGCGAACAGTGCGGGATCGCCCTCTCGGAAATCGAGCCCGCGCGCGCGAATATGCCGGCCGGGCGGGGGAGGGGAGGCGGCGCCGACGCCAGCGGCGTCGATCGTGGCGTCCTCCTGCAGGAGGATCGTGTCCGCGCCGTCCGGCACGGGCGCGCCGGTGAAGATGCGCACGGTCTCGCCGGCGCCGAGCGCCGAGTGATAGCCATGGCCAGCGGCGCTCTCGCCGACGAGCGTCAGCCGCGCGCCGGGCGCCGCGAGCTCGGCGGCGCGCAGCGCATAGCCGTCCATGGCGGAGACCGCGACCGGCGGCTGCGTGCGGCGCGAGACGAGATCCTGCGCAAGAGTGCGGCCGAGCGCTTTGAAGAGCGGAACCTCCTCGTCGCCGGAGAGACGCGTCGCGCCGGCGAGCACGCGGGCGAGCGCTTCGTCCACGGACAGCAATTTGTCGTCAGCCATTTTTGTCCATTTCGTCGCGACGCCATTCGCCGGAGCGTCCGCCGCGCTTCTCGACCAGCTCGACGCCCTCGATGCGCATCCCGCGATCGACGGCCTTCAGCATGTCGTAGATCGTCAACAGAGCGACGCCGACCGCGGTCAGCGCCTCCATTTCCACGCCGGTCTTGCCCGTGACCAAGACTTCCGCCGTCGCGCGCACGCCGGGGAGATTGGCGTCCGGCTCGAGATCGACCGCGATCTTGGTGACGGGCAGAGGGTGACAGAGCGGGATCAGCTCATGCGTCTTCTTGGCCGCCATTATGCCGGCGACGCGGGCGACGCCGAACACATCGCCCTTCTTCGCCTGTCCCTCGACCGCGAGAGCGAGCGTCGCGGCGTCCATCACGATCTGTCCGCGGGCGATGGCGACGCGTTTCGTCTCCGCCTTGTCGGAGACGTCGACGATATGCGCCTCGCCCTTGTTGGAAAGATGCGTCAGCAAGCCCATTCTACGTGCGCGCCCGCCTGTGATCGCCCTTGACCGAGCCATGCAGCAGCTCGCGTGTCGCCGTCGTCACATCGTCCTTGCGAACGAGGCTCTCGCCGACGAGGAATGTGAAGACGCCGGCCTTCTCGAGCCGCAGGCAATCCTCATGGCTCGTTATGCCGCTCTCTGCGACGATGATTTTATCCTTGGGAATGCGCTCGGCGAGCCGCTCGGTCGTCTCCAGCGTGACGTCGAATGTATGCAGATTGCGATTGTTCACGCCGATGAGCCGCGTCTCCAGCGCCAGCGCGCGGTCGAGCTCTTCCTCATTATGCACTTCGACGAGAACGTCCATGCGCAGATCATGCGCCGTGGTGTTGAGGCGCTCGGCCTCCTCGTCGGAGACGGCGGCCATGATGATCAAAATGCAATCGGCGCCGTGGGCGCGCGCCTCGAACACTTGATAGGGATCGTAGAGGAAGTCCTTGCGAATCGCCGGCAGGTGAGCGGCCTTGCGCGCGGCCTCGAGATCCTCGAGCTTGCCCTGGAAGGAGGGGCCGTCGGTCAGCACCGAGAGGCAGGCGGCGCCGCCGGCTTCATAGGCGCGCGCCAGCGCCGGCGGGTCGAAATCATGGCGCAGCACGCCTTTGGAGGGGCTCGCCTTCTTGATTTCCGCGATTAGTGCGATGCGGCCCTCGGCGAGCTTGGCCTCGATCGCATGGACGAAGCCGCGCGGGGGATCGTGGTCGCGCACATTGCGCTCGAGCGTCGCCAGCGGCATACGCACTTTGGCGTCGTTGATCTCGGTCCGCTTATAGGCTTCGATCTTGCTCAGAATGTCGGTCATGCCGCTCACGGTCCTTCGCGTCTTCGAGAGGTTTTCTACCACGAAGACACGAAGGACACGAAGCATTTCCCGCCAGCGCGGCGGCGCGCCGCAGTCTTTTCCGGCGGCGCGGCGTCGTCACGCATTGGAGACGCGGATAAGCGCCTCGAGCTTCGCCTGTGCGGCGCCGCTGTCCAGCGCCCGCGCGGCGAGATTTGCGCCTTCGCGAAGATCGGCGGCCGCCCCGGCCACGACCAGCGCCGCCGCGGCGTTGAGCGCGGCGATATCGCGATAGGCGTCGCGCGCTCCCGCCAGCACGGCCCGCAGCGCGCTTGCGTTATGGGCGGGATCGCCGCCGACGAGCGCCTGCGGCTCGGCGCGCGTGAGGCCCGCTTCCTCCGGCGTCACCGTGAAGCTTCGGACGGCGCCGTCCTCGAGCGCGATGACGTGAGAGGGCGCGGTCGTCGTCAATTCGTCGAGCCCGTCCTCGCCATGGACGAGCCAGACGCGCTTGGAGCCAAGCTCCGCCAAGACGCGCGCCAGCGGCTCGAGCAGCGCGCGCGAGGAGACGCCGAGCAGCTGCTTTTCCACTCGCGCCGGATTGCACAGCGGGCCGAGCAGGTTGAAAATCGTGCGCAGGCCGAGTTCCCCGCGCACCGGCGCGGCATGGCGCATGGCGGGGTGATGCGTCGCCGCCGCCATGAAGCAAATACCTGTTTCCGAAAGGCAAAATGCGGCGTGCTCGGGCGTGACGCCGACCTTGACGCCGAGTTCCGCCAGCACGTCGCTGGCGCCGGAGCGGGAGGAGGCGGCTCTTCCGCCATGCTTGGCGACGCGCACGCCGCAGCCGGCGACGATGATCGCCGCCAGAGTGGAGACATTATAGGTGCCGGCGCCGTCGCCGCCCGTCCCGACAATGTCGATCGCATCTTGCGCGCCCGCGACCGGCGCCATCGCCGCGCGCATGGCCTCCGCCGCGCCGATGATTTCTTCCACCGTCTCGCCGCGCTGGCGCAGGCTCATCAGAAAGGCTCCGAGCTGCGCCGGCGTCGCGCCGCCTTCGAGCACGGTGGAGATCGCGGCGCGCGCCTCCTGCCGGGAGAGGGTCGCGCCGGCGGCGAGGGCTGCGAGATAGGGCTTGAGGTCGGTCACGGCCGAATGTCTCTGTTGAAGTAGAGCGAGCCTTCAGGCTCGCATTGGCTCACGCGACTTTGGCGGGGCGGCGCGTCGCGTTCCACTCCTGCGCGAGATCGAGGAAATTGCGCAAAATCTTGTGCCCATGCTCCGAGGTGATGCTCTCGGGATGGAATTGCACGCCATGCACGGGCGCGCTCTCGTGCGAGAGGCCCATGATGAGCCCGTCTGGAGTCTCGGCGGTGACGCGCAGGCAGGAGGGCAAGGTTTCGCGCGCGACGATCAGCGAGTGATAGCGCGTCGCCTGGAACGGCCCCTCTATGCCGCGGAAGATCGTCTCGCCCTTGTGCAATATGGTCGCCATTTTGCCGTGCACGGGCAGGGGCGCGCGGATCACATCGCCGCCGAACGACAGGCCGATGGACTGATGGCCGAGGCAGACGCCGAAAATCGGAATTTTCGCCCAGGCCGCTGCGATGAGATCGAGGCAGATGCCCGCCTCCTTGGGCGTGCAGGGACCGGGCGAGAGCACGATCGCCTCCGGGCCGGCGGCGAGCACTTCGGCGACCGAGACCGCATCGTTTCGCTTGACCGTCACCTCGGCCCCGAGCGAGCCGAAATAATGCACGAGGTTGAAGGTGAAGCTGTCGTAATTGTCGATGAGCGTGACTTTTGTCATTCGCGCGTGGGTCCGGTTCTCGGCGGCGTGGGCTGCTCGCCCGCCGCGGCTGGATTTTTTTCGGCTCTTCAGCCGCTCAAGTCAATTCATTCGCGCCGCTCGGCGGGGGAGCCGGCGCCTCTAGCCGCGCCGTCCGAGCCGCCAGTCCGGCCGCAGATTGGCGATCAGCATGATCTCGCCGATGCTCTGGCGCGTCAGCAGGCCGACGAGGACGCCATCGGCGTCCAGCACGCCCATGGCCGAGGCGCCGGCGAATTTCTCGATCGTCTCGTCGAGCGGCGCGGCCGCGCTCACGGTGGGGGCGTCGCGCTGCACATGGGGCGCGATCGGCGCGCTGCGGTCGTCGGCCTTCAGCGCCTCGATTATGTCCGAGCGGTCGAGCAGCCCCATGAAGCGGCCGTCCGCCGCGACCACCGGAAATTGGTCCTGCGAGGTGGCGAGCAGAGTCTCGACCGCCTCGCCGAGATCGGCGCCCCAGGCAATGGCGGCGATGCGGGTCTCCATGGCGTCGGCGACGGAGAGGCCGCGGGCAGCCTCGCTCGCCACGGTCATTTGCGCCTCGCCGCTGGCGGCGATGTAGACGAATATGGCGATGAAGACGAGGATGGGATTGCCGAACAGGCCCAAAAAGCCCAGGGCGAAGGCGAAGCCCTGGCCGATGAAGGCGGCGATGCGCGTCGCCTTGCCGCGCGGCAGCCACATTGCGAGCGCGGCGCGCAGCACGCGGCCGCCGTCCATGGGGAAGGCCGGGATCATGTTGAACAGCGCCAGAAACAGATTGGCGGCGGCGAGACGCGCGAGCACATTGAGATGCGGATCGTCGAGCTGCGCCAGCGTCTCCGGCTGGAAGGCGCCGAGCGCGATGAACAGCGCAGCGGCGATGACGACATTCACCGCGGGGCCGGCGAGCGCGACGAGCAATTCCTGATAGGGTTTTTCCGGCATATGGTCGAGATTGGCGACGCCGCCGATCGGCAGCAGCGTGACCTCGGTCGAGAAAATGCCGAAGCGCCGCGCCATCAGAATATGCCCGAACTCATGCAGCACGACGCAGGCGAAAATGAGCGTGATGAAGATCACGCTGTCGCGCGCCGCCGGCGCGCCGCCGCTGCGATAGGCGGAAAAGCCGATCCAGGCGAGCAGCAGCAGAAAAGTGATGTGAATGCGGACGGCCGTGCCCTTGAACGAGCCGAGCGTGAGCGACCAGCGCATGGAAGAGGCCCCTCTATCGACGTGACGACCGCGACGCCTATTCATAGCAGAAATCGTCGACATTCGGCCAAAAATCCCTGACATTCGGAAAAGAAAAAGGGCGATCGACGCGTGACGCGAAGATCGCCCGAGTGGAGCGGAGAAAGCTATCAGGAGAGGAGGAGACGTCAGAGGCGATAGCGAATCTGATCCGTCCAGAAGCGCTCGAGGCGCGTCAGAGCGGTGTTGACGGTGCGGAACTCCGCGGTCGAGACGCCGCCGATCTGCTCCACCGTCGTCGCGTGCTTCTCATAGAGAGCGGCGACGATGTCGTGAACCTCCTTGCCCTTGGGCGTGAGGCTGATGCGCACGGAGCGGCGATCGACGCGCGAGCGGGCATGGTGCAGATAGCCCATCTCGACGAGCTTTTTCACATTGTAGGAGACGTTGGAGCCGAGATAATAGCCGCGCGTGCGCAGCTCGCTCGCGGTGAGCTCCTTGTCGCCGATATTGTAGAGCAGCAGAGCCTGCACCGAATTGACGTCGCCACGATTGCGACGATCGAACTCGTCCTTGATGACATCGAGCAGGCGGCGGTGCAGACGCTCCACCAGCGTGAGGGATTCGAGATAGATCGGGCGAATTTCGTTGATCTTCTCCGCGCGGACCTGCGCCGCCTCGGTCTTCGACGCCGTATTCATGAACAAGCTCCGTCTCGTCTTTTGCGCCGGATATTCGATGTCCGGTCCGTGTCTCGATGGGCCAGAACCTATCCGCCGCGAATGAAGACCGCTTTAAACAACAGTCTGAATCCGTCGTTTACCTCCACTACCTTCGATGCGGTAAATAGCCAGTGAATCAAATTGTTAGAATTGCGTTAGGGGTGTTGCGCGCGCCGCTTCGCGCGTCTTACCCGAGCCGGGAGAAAAATGCGCGCGCCTTTCGCCCCATACGGCCGAGGCGGCCCTCGACAGCCTCGGCCTCGGGGACGCGCCGCCTGCGGCGCTTCTCGCGCAGGCGCTGCGCCTCATAATCGCGGCCGGCCTCGAAAGTGAGGAAGAAATAGAGGCCGATGAGCGCGAGATCGAGGGCGATGAGCCAATAGCCGCCCGCGAAAAATCCCGGCACGCTCAAGGTCACGAAGATTTGCGCGCCTGCGATGAGCAGCCACAGCACGCCGCCCCAGGGCGTCGCCAGCCAGAGCCCGACGCCGGCGACGAGATCGAGCACGGCGAAGAACACGATTGCGATGGCGGCGTTGGTCGGCGCCTCGTCGAATATGGGCCGGCTCGCAGCGAGCACGATCACCCATTGCATCACGCCTTGCAGCAGCCAGAACAGCGCCATAATGCGCATGAACAGCGTGAGCATATGGCCCCAGCGCGCCGCGTCGCCCGCAGCGCCGGCGTCGCCGAGACGGATCGGCCGGTGCGGGTCGTCCGCCTCCTCATAGAGCGTATGCTCCGTCACGCCGCGCCTCTCTCGCTCCGGCTCTACTGCCCGCGCCGCGCGCGCGTCGCGAAGCGCACGGCCTCCTCGGCGGCGCGGAACAGCGCCTTGGACTTGTTCACCGTCTCGCGATGCTCGTAATCGGGATCGCTGTCATAGACGACGCCGGCCCCCGCCTGCACATGCATCTTTCCATCTTTGACGATCGCCGTGCGCAGCACGATGCAAGTGTCCATCTGTCCGCCGGCGCCGAAATAGCCGATGCAGCCGCCATAAATGCCGCGCTTGTCCGTCTCCAATTCGTCGATGATCTCCATGGCGCGCACTTTCGGCGCGCCGGAGACAGTGCCCGCAGGAAAGCCGGCGGCGAGCGCGTCTATGCAGTCGCGCGCGGGATCGAGCGCGCCTTCGACATTGGAGACGATATGCATCACATGGCTGTAGCGCTCGATGGTGAAGCTGTCGGTCACGCGCACGCTTCCCGTCGCGGCGACGCGGCCGACGTCATTGCGTCCGAGATCGAGCAGCATCAAATGCTCGGCGCGCTCTTTCTCATCGGCGAGAAGATCGGCGGCGAGGCGCTCGTCCTCCGCCTTCACCGGGCTGCGCCAGCGCGTGCCGGCGATGGGGCGGATCGTCACCTTTCCTTCGGCGACGCGCACCAGAATCTCCGGCGATGAGCAGACGATCTGGAAGTCGCCGAAATTGAGAAAGCACAGAAAAGGCGCCGGATTGACGCGGCGCAGCGCGCGATAGAGCGCGAAGGCGGGCAGGGTGAAAGGCGCGGTGAAGCGTTGCGACAGCACGACCTGGAAAATATCGCCGGCGCGAATGTAGTCCTTGGCGCGCTCGACCATTTCCAGGAAACGCCCGGGCGTGGTGTTGGAGACCGGCTCCTCGGCGAGAAGATGCGGATCGGCCTCCGCCTCGCGCTGCTCGAGCGGCGCTTCCAATGTCGCGACCACCAAATCGAGCCGCGCGAGCGCCGCCTCATAGGCGGCCTTTGCGGAAACGCCGCCCGCGGGGCGCGCGGGCGTCACCACGATGATCTCGTCGCGCACATTGTCGAAGACGACCATGACGGTCGGCCGCAGCAAGATCGCATCGGGCACGCCGATCTTATCGTCCTTGGCCGGGGCGAGGCGCTCCATCAGCCGCACAGTGTCATAGCCGAGATAGCCGAACACGCCGGCCGCCATCGGCGGCAGATGCGCGACCTCGTCGATCGCGGATTCGGCGAGCAATTCGCGCAGGGCGTCGAGCGGCGGTTTCGCGCAGGGCTCGAAAGCATTCGCGTCGCGCAGCGCGCGGCGATTGATCTCGGCCTTCTCGCCATGGATGCGGAACACGATGTCGGGGTCGAGCCCGATCATCGAGTAGCGGCCGCGCGCGGCGCCGCCCTCGACCGATTCGAGCAGGAAGACATTGGCCGTCCGCGCGCGCGTCAGCTTCAGATAGGCCGCGACCGGCGTCTCCAGATCGGCGACGAGCCGCGTCGCCACTAGGCCGGCGCGGCCCGCCTCATGGGCGGCGGCGAATTCGTCGAACGAAGGTTCGGACAATGCGCTCACTGGTTCTGATCCGCTCCGCCGGTCGCCGCCTGCAACGCATGTTCGTTGATCGACACGTTGAAGACCTTCTCGAGCGCGCCGACATATTGCTCGAGTATGTCATTGGTGAAGGCCGGCCGCAGCTGGTCCGCCGCCGCCTTGGCCTCGATGGAGGCGGGATCATAGGCCGGCGTCGTCGCGCTCTTCACCTGGAAGACGAGGCGCCCGCCATCGACCGCGGCGGAGCCGGCGCCCTTGGACGGCGCGTCGAAAATGGCGACGATCGCCGCGGTCGACAGCTCGGGATGCGGCGCGCGCTTCACATCGCTCAAATGCCGCGTCTCGGCGCCGGCGCCCTTGGCGACGTCCTCTATCGCCTTGCCGGCGCGCAGCTCCGCGGTCAGCGCCTCGGCGCGCTCGGTCAGCGCCTTCTGCTGCTTCTCGCCGCGCAGAGCGGTCTCGACCGCCTCCTTCACCTCGGCGAAGCTGCGCTGGCGCGCCGGCTCCACCTTGGCGATCTCGAACCACACATAGCCGCCGTCGCGCGTCGGCACAGTGTCATTGTCGACGCCGACATCGGAGGCGAAAATCGCCTTCAGCAGATCCTCGGAGCCGAAGAGGCCGGCGATCTCCTTGCCGGCGGGATCGAGTCCGGTCGAATCCGCCGCCTCGATCGTCGCGACGTCGAGGCCGGCCGATTTGGCGGCCTCGGCCAGCGTCTTGCCGCCGGTGCGCTGATCCTCGATCGAGTCGTGCAGCGTGCGCACGGACGGAGCGGCGCGCTGTTGCGCGATCTCGCGGCGCAGCTCGTCGGCGGTCTCCTCGAAGCTGCGCGTGAAGACGCTGGGGGTGATCTTCTCGACCTGGAGAATGGCGAAGCCGAACGCCGTCTGAACCGGGCCGACGAAGCCCGGCTCGCGCGAGGCGAAGACCTTTGCGGCGATCTGCCGGTCGCCGAGGTCGCGCTCCTCGAGCAAGCCGAGGTCTATGTCCTTTTGCGAGAGCTTGCGCTCTCCCGCCAGCGCGTCGAAGGAGAGGCCGCCCCTCAGCCGCTCGAGCGCCTTATCGGCTTCGTCTTTCGAGGCGAAGAGAAGCTGGCGCAAATGGCGCTTCTCCGCCGTGCCGTAGCGCTTGGCCTTCACCTCGTCATAGAGCTTGCGAACCTCCGCCTCGCTCACCTCCTGCGGCTTGGCGAGCGAAGCCGGCGTCACGGCGAGCAGAGCGAGCTTGCGATATTCGCGGGCGCGAAAGCTCTGCTCGCGATCGTCGAAATATTTCTTCAGCTCCTCCTCGCCGGGCTTGGCGATCTCGCCAGCGGCCGCGGCGGGGAGAAGGAAATAATCGATCTCGCGAACCTCGTTGCGGAAGCGATGCAGCGCCTCCAGCACCAGAGGCGGCGGCTCCATGCCGGCGACGATGGAATCGGTCAGCTCCTTGCGCAGATAGCCGCCCTTCTGCTCGGCGAGGAAGCTGCGCTCCGTATAGCCGGCGTCGCGAATGAGCTGCTTGAAGCGGTCGGAGTCGAATTTGCCGGTCGGGCCCTTGAAGACATTTTCATCGCGGGTGAGGCGCAAGGTCTCGTCTTCGGAAATGGCGAGGCCGAGCGCTTTCGTCTTCTGGTCGAGCGACAGATCGGTGATCATGCGCTGGAGCACCTGCTGGTCGAGCCCGAAGCGGCGCGCCTCCTCATTGGTGATGGCGCGGCGAGCGCGCTGCTGCAGGCGGCGCAGCTCATTCTGATAGGCGCTGCGATAGGCGTCGACCGAAATTTCGCCCGCGCCCACTTTGGCGAGCCGCGTGGAGGTGAAGCCGCGGAACACGTCGCCTATGCCCCACACCGCGAAGCTCAGCGCGATGAAGCCCATGACGAGCCCGAGGACGATGCGGCCGATCCGATGTTGCGAGGCGATGCGAAGGCCTTCCAGCATGATTTGGGGCTTCCCTTGGGCGTTGCGGTCTCCGGCTCTTTCGTGCGCTCACGGCCGGAATTGGCGCGGACTATAGGTAGCGTCGCCTCCACTTGCAATCTTGCGCTCCGCCGCCCCTTCGGGCGGGCTCTGGCGCGGCGGCGCGCGGCGTGGGCCGAGGGAACCGACCCGCTTCCCGCACGTTGTGACGCCCTGGGGGGCCGCCGCGGGCGCTGGCTCGCGATACGGGAGTGTGCATATGAACCTCACGAATCTGACCATGGGCGCGGTCGCGCTCGGATTGCTCGCCATCTCTCTACCGACGATGACGGCTCCGGCGCTGGCGCTGCCCTCGGCGGTTCCGGCGCTCGCCGCCGGCGCGGCCTCAGATATCGCCAAGGCTCGTTATCAGGACTATCCGGGCGCGCGCGCCTCCAAGGCGACGAAAGGTCGCTCCTCGGCGCCGTCTCAGAAATATTCCAAATCCGGCGCCGCCTCCGGCAAGGCGCGCATGGCCGGCCAGAGCGGATCGCAGGGGCGCTCGGCGATCCAGGGCCGCTCCTCCTCCAGTCAGGGCCGCTCCGATAATCAGGGGCGGTCACAGCAGTGGCGCTCCTCGGTCGGCGGCCATGGCATAGCGCCCTATAGCGACATTCCGCATCGCGCCATGAAGCATCGCGCGCACTGACGAAGCGCTTCGACGCGCATCGTTCCGGCCGTCGGACGCGTCTCGCGCCGGCGGCCACGCGCGCTTAACGCGCCGTTAACCATGGGCGCGGACACTCGGACCACTGAGACATCGCCTCGGCGTCGCTCAGGAGGTCCTTCATGTGGACGGCAGCGGCGCGCCGCCTAGCGCCCCCTTCGCGGCCCAATGGCCTTCGGATTCTCGGCGTCATCGTCGCGTCCGTCTGCGCGGGCGCGGCGGCCGGCTTTTTTCTCGGCTCGCGCACCGGCGTCAAGACCGCGCTGCAGGCCGCGCAGAGCATAGACGGCCAGACCCTCGCCAAGGCGCTCGACTGGAAGCCCGAAGTCTCCTTCGGGATCGAGCAGCGTCGCGAGATCGCCCGCCTGCTCGACGAGGCGCGGGCGACGCGCGCGCTGATCGAATCGCTTCGCCACGACGAGGAGGCGCTGCGCGCCGGCGTGCGGCTGCGCGCGCTGGAGACGGCGCGCGATTTCGGCGCCGCGCGGCTGGAGCAGATCGAGCAGCGGCTCGACCGGCTCGACGGCGCGCGCATCGATCCCGCGCCGACCGGCTCCCTGCCCAAGGGCGAGGCCCGCCGCGAGTCCCGCGTCGCGCCGATGGGGACGCGGTGATCGCGCTCGCGCCGGCCCGGCGCCGATTTTCGGCGATCCCGCCCGGCGGCGACACGCAATTGTCATAAGGCTTGGCCATTGGACGGCGGCGCGTGGCTTTTTCCGTCTCTGCGGAGATGACGGCGATATCCGGCTGTGCGACATGCTGTCCCGCCGGAGCCCCAGCCGCCGGCCATCCCTGCGCCTCGCTTCGCCGAAAGCCTTCGATCATGCTGAATCGTTTCGTCGCGCTCACCTCGCTCGGCCGCCGCACTCTGCCCAATCTGTGGGATTTCGTCGCTCTCGCGCTCGTCCTCGGCGTTTTCGCGCTCGCCGCGCTGGGCTGGCGCGGCATGGCGCTGCCGCTCGAGGCGCCGGAGACGGCGCAATTGTCGCTCGATTATTGGGAGCTGCCCTATTACGGCCTGCGCACGACGCTGCGCATGTTCGCGGCGATCGGCTTCTCGCTGCTCTTCACGCTGGTCTACGCCACGCTCGCCGCCAAGAGCCGGCGCGCCGAGATGATTCTGGTGCCGCTGCTCGATGTGCTTCAGTCGGTGCCGGTGCTCGGCTTTCTCTCCTTCACGGTGACGTTCTTTCTCGGCCTCTTCCCCGGCTCGACGCTCGGGGCGGAGGGCGCGGCGATCTTCGCCATCTTCACCAGCCAGGCTTGGAACATGGCCTTCTCCTTCCACCAGTCGCTGCGCACCGTGCCGCGCGATCTCGACGAGGTGGCCAAGGGCTTCGGCCTCACGCCCTGGCAGAAATTCTGGCAGCTCGAGGCGCCCTTCGCGATGCCCGGACTCATCTGGAACATGATGATGTCCATGTCCGGCGGCTGGTTCTTCGTCGTCGCCTCGGAGGCGATCACCGTCGGCGACGTGAATGTGCGGCTGCCGGGCGTCGGCTCCTATCTCGCGCTGGCGATCGAGAGCAAGCGCATCGATTGCGTCGCGGCGGCGGTGGTCGCGGTGGCGCTCATCATTCTGGCCTATGACCAATTGCTGTTTCGGCCCATCGTCGCCTTCTCGGGCAAGTTCCGAGTCGAGCTCTCCGCCTCGCAGGACGAAGCCGAGAGCTGGGTGCGCGATCTCTTCGTGCGCACGCGGTGGCTGCGCGCCGCGGCCGCCTGGCCGGCTTCGCTGCTGCGCCGCGCCTCGCTGTGGAAAATGGCCTTGCCCTACGCGGCGCCGCGCCTGCCGGAGAGCCGCCGCGGGGCGGTGGTCTTCGATGTCGTATGGTTCGCGGCCGTCGGCGCGGCGCTGCTCTTTTCGCTGTCGCTGGTGTTCGAATTTCTGCGCAGCGCGGTCAGCCTCGAGGATTTCCGCCATGCGCTGCTGCTGACCTTCTACACGCTGATCCGCGTCGTCGTGCTGATCGCGCTCGCCACGCTGGTCTGGGTTCCGATCGGCGTCTTTGTGGGCCTGCGTCCGCGCATCGCCGAGAAAATCCAGCCGCTGGCGCAATTTCTGGCGGCCTTTCCGGCGAATGTCCTCTTCCCCATCGCCGTCATCGGCATTCTCACCTTCCGGCTCGATCCCGACATATGGCTGTCGCTGCTGATCATCTTCGGCACGCAATGGTACATATTGTTCAATGTCATCGCCGGCGCCTCGGCTTTCCCGAACGATCTCCGCGAGGTCTCCGCCAATTTCGGCATTCGCGGCTTCGCCTGGTGGAAGAACGTCATTCTGCCGGCGATCTTCCCCTATTACGTGACCGGCGCGCTCACCGCCTCGGGCGGCTCGTGGAACGCCGCCATCGTCGCCGAATATGTGAAATGGGGCGACGACACGATCGAGGCGCAGGGCATAGGCGCCTATATTGCCGCGGCGACCGCGGCCGGCGACTATCCCAAGATCGTGCTCGGCGTCTCGCTGATGAGCGTCGTCGTCATTTTGTTCAACCGTCTCTTCTGGCGCCAATTGTTCGGCTTCGTCGAACGGCGCCTGCGCCTGTCCTGAAGGGTTCCGCCATGTCCGCGACGAAAGCGCCTCTGCTCGAGCTCCGCAATGTCTTCCAGGCCTATGGCCGCTCTTCCGGCGAAAAAGGCCCGATCGTTCTCGACGATATCTCGCTGCGGCTCGACGATGGCGAGATCGTCGGCCTGCTCGGACGTTCCGGCTGCGGCAAATCCTCGCTGCTGCGCATCGTCTCCGGCCTGGCGCGGCCGACCGGCGGCGAGGTTCTCTATCGCGGCGAGAAAGTGGCCGGCCCGGTCGATGGCGTCGCCATGGTGTTTCAGAGCTTCGCCCTGTTTCCCTGGCTCTCCGTGCTCGCCAATGTGGAGCTCGGCCTGCGCGCCAAAGGCGTGCGCGAGGCGGACGCTCGCCGCCGCGCGCTGAAGGCGATCGACATCATCGGCCTCGACGGCTTCGAGAACGCTTTTCCCAAGGAGATTTCCGGCGGTATGCGCCAGCGCGTCGGCTTCGCGCGCGCCCTCGTCGTCGCGCCCAATATTCTCTTGATGGACGAGCCTTTCTCGGCGCTCGACGTGCTGACCGCGGAAACCTTGCGCACCGATCTCCTCGATCTGTGGGTGGAAGGCCGGATGCCCATCAAATCCATACTGATGGTCACGCACAACATCGAGGAGGCGGTGCTGATGTGCGACCGCATCGTGGTGCTCTCCTCCAATCCCGGCCGCATCGCCGCGGAAATTCGCGTGACGCTGGCGCATCCGCGCAATCGGCTCGATCCGGAGTTCCGCCAGCTCGTCGACCAGATCTATGCGCTGATGACGCGCCGCGCTGAGCCGGCGAAGATGCGGGAGTCGACCTTCCCGGGCCTCGGCCTCGGCATGGCGCTGCCCACCGTCTCGACCAACACGCTCGCCGGCATGATCGAGGAGGTGGCGGCGCCGCCTTATGACGGCAAGGCCGATCTGCCGACGCTCGCCGACAGTCTGCAGCTCGAGATCGACGAGCTCTTCCCCGTCGCCGAGACTTTGCAGCTGCTGCGCTTCGCCGAGCTCGCCGAGGGCGACATAAGGCTGACGACGGCCGGCAAGCGCTTCGCGGAGATGGACGTCGACCAGCGCAAGAAGCTGTTCGGCGACCATTTGCTCGCTTATGTGCCGCTGGCGCAGCGCATCCGCCGCGTGCTGGACGAGCGGCCGTCGCATTACGCGCCCGCCACGCGCTTCCGCGAGGAGCTCGAGGATTACATGAGCGAGGACTATGCGGAGATGACGCTGCGCAGCGTCACCACCTGGGGCCGCTATGGCGAGATTTTCGCCTATGACGAAGGCGCGCAGGCCTTCAGCCTGGAAAATCCGCAATAGGGGCGCGCGTCACCGCACGCGGTTGAGTTGCCCGCGCAGCTCGCCTTCCGGATGCTTGGCCGAATGGATGTTGAAATACCATTGGCCGTCTTCGAGCTGCTTGACCTGCTTGGCGTCGAGCGTCGCCGAGCCCTGGAATGTCTCCTCCAAGGCCTCGACCGGCAGCACCGGCGCGGCTTTCTCGCCGGCCTTGGCGGGCCCGTGGAAATGCGCCTTCAGCTCCTGGCCCTCGAGACCGACAAAATAGCCCTTCCAGCTGATTTTCCGTGTCTTCGGGTCCAGCGTCACGGCGATGGAGCCGACGCCCTTGCTCGCGCTCGGCGGAGTTTCCGCGCCGCCGGAGAGATCGCCCTTGAACATCTGCACTTCGGCGAAAGCGGGCGAGGACGCGACGGCGAGTGCGACCGCGAGCGCGAGCGATGCATTCCTGGACATTTGTGGACCTCCTGTGTCAAATGGCGGAAACAGCGCCCCCGAGGGCTTGCCACCTAACGCGCCCGCGCGACGCTTCAAGCCGCCCGCCCGAGCCTTTGCGGCTGCGGCGCGAGAGCAGATCGTGCGGCGGCGCAGAGATTTTGGGAAGACGACATGGCCGAGTGGTACAACGAGATCAGCCTCGAGGATTTGAAGAGCGGCATCGCCGACAAATCGATCATTCTGGTCGATGTGCGCGAGGCGGACGAATACGCCCAGGGCCATATCGACGGCGCTTTGTTCGTGCCGCTGTCCGCCTTCGATCCAGCCAAGATTCCGGCGCCGGCCGAGGGCCAGAAGGTCGTGGTCTATTGCCGCTCCGGCAAGCGCTCGGTGAACGCCATGGAGCAGGCCCGCCTCTTCGGCCGCCGCGATGTGAGCACGCATTTCGGCGGCGGCATCATCGGCTGGCAGAAGGCCGGGGAGCCGGTCGTCACGGGGATGTGATGGCGCTGCAGGCTCACCTTTTTGCCTGCAGTAGATCCATGAAGAGCCGTGCGGCGCGCGAGGGCGTGCGTCCCGGCGCTGCGGCCAGGCCGAATTCGCGGTAGAGCGGCGGATCGAGCCGCGCGACACGTAAGCCCTTCCGATTTTCCGGCAAGGTCGACTCGGGCGCGAGGCCGACGCCGACGCCTTCGCGGACGAGCGCAATGGCGCTCGTCCAGTCGCGCACCTCCATTCGGATATTCGTCAAAGACAAGCCGGCATGTTCGGCGAGCGTGCGCGCATGGACATGGCATCCTCCGGTCGCGAGCACGAAAGGCTCCGCCGTCAGTTCGGCGAGCGACACGGATGATCCACGTCGCGCTAGACGATGAGAAGCGGGCAGAACGCAGACCCAGGCGTCCCGCCCAACCGCGATCGTGTTTCTCTCTGGCGGCGGATTCAATACGACGCCGAGGTCCACCGATCCCTCGTCGAGCCAAATCTCGACCTCCCGATCATCCGTCTCCAGCGCGATCACGTCTATGTCGGGGTAGAGCGTGCGGAAGCGCCGGAGCAGGGGCGGCAGAAAGGTCGCGAACACGCTGGGGAAGGCGGCGATGCGGAGCGCGCCGAACGGCTCCCCGGCCGCGATCGCCGCTTCTCGGCGGATCGCCTCCACATGAGTGAAGGCCGCGCGGGAGTGCTCGAGAACCCGTTCGCCGAAGGCCGTCAGCTCGATTCCGTTTGCTTTCCTCACCAATAATTTGACGCCGAGACTCTCCTCCAGCGCTGCGAGCGCCTGGCTCAGGCCGGACTGCGTGACGCCGATCGCTTCGGCCGCGGCGGTGATGCTGCCGGATTCTGCTATGGCGATCAGGCCGCGGAGCTGTGTCAGCTTCATATTAGAGCTGCTTATATGAGAAATCTTGTTACGTAATTTTTCTTCTTCCCTGCGTCATGTCAACATGCCCGCGTCCTTCTTCGACGGAGATGTCCGGATGAAGCTGTATTTTGCCGCCGGCGCCTGCTCTTTCGCTCCGCATATCGCGTTGCAGGAGCTGGGGTTGCCCTACGAGCTGGTACGGGTGAACAATCGAACCAAGAGGACGTCGGAGGGCGGCGATTTCTGGACGGTCAATGCGAAAGGCTATGTCGCCGCGCTCTGCCTGGATTGCGGCGAGACGCTGACCGAAGGGCCGGCGATTCTCCAATTTCTCGCCGATCTGAAACCGGAGGCGGGGCTCGCGCCGCCGAACGGCGAATTGGAGCGCGTGCGTCTTCAGGAATGGCTCAACTTCGTCACCAGCGAGCTTCACGCCGGTTCGAGCCCTTTGTTCGATCAGGCGTTGCCGAAGGCGGCGCGAGAGTTCTTCGAGGCGCGACTGTCCAAGCGTTTCGATTGGCTCGATTCGGCATTGGCGGACCGTCCGTTTCTGATGGGCGGGGTTTTCACGGTCGCCGACGCCTATCTCTTCACTGTGCTCGGCTGGATGCCGCGCTTCTCGATCGATCTCGGGCGTTGGCCGAAGATCGGCGCCTATGTCGCGCGGATTGCCGCGCGCGCTTCCGTGGAGGCGGCGCGGGCTCGCGAGGCGGCGATCCCTGCGGTCGAATGATCGTAGCGGCTCGAAGCCCTCACTCCCACTCGATCGTCCCCGGCGGCTTGCTGGTCACATCGTACACCACGCGGTTCACCCCGCGCACCTCATTGATGATGCGCGTCGCCGCCCGGCCTAGAAAATTCATGTCGAAAGGATAGAAATCCGCGGTCATTCCGTCCGTGCTCGTCACTGCGCGCAGGGCGCAGACATGGTCGTAGCTGCGGCCGTCGCCCATCACGCCCACAGTGCGCACCGGCAGCAGCACGGCGAATGCCTGCCAGATCACGTCATAGAGCCCGGCCTTGCGGATCTCGTCGAGATAGATGGCGTCCGCCTTGCGCAGAATTTCTAGCTTCTCGCGGCTGATCCCGCCGGGGCAGCGGATGGCGAGGCCGGGGCCGGGAAAGGGGTGGCGGCCGACGAAAGCCTCCGGCAGACCCAGCTCGCGGCCGAGCGCGCGCACCTCGTCCTTGAACAATTCGCGCAAGGGCTCGACGAGCTTCATATTCATGCGCTCGGGCAGGCCGCCGACATTGTGATGCGATTTGATTGTCACCGAAGGCCCGCCGGAGAAGGACACGCTCTCGATCACATCAGGATAGAGCGTGCCCTGCGCCAGAAATTGCGGCGCGCCGCGCCCGTCGGCGGCGATCTTCTTCGCCTCTTCCTCAAAAGTCTCGATGAAGAGGCGACCGATCGTCTTGCGCTTGACCTCCGGGTCCTCGACGCCTTCCAGCGCTTGCAGGAACAGCTCCTGCGCCTCCACATGCACGAGCGGGATGTTGTAGTGATCGCGGAAGAGGGTGACGACCTCCTCCGCCTCGCCGCCGCGCAGCAATCCGTGATCGACAAAGACGCAAGTCAGCGCATCGCCGATCGCCTCATGGATCAGCACGGCGGCGACTGCGGAATCGACGCCGCCCGAAAGCCCGCAGAGCACGCGGCCCGCGCCCACTTGGCGGCGCACGGCCTCGATCGCCTCGCCGCGAAAGGCCGACATGGTCCAGTCGGATTTCAGCCCGGCGACATTATGGACGAAATTGGAGATGAGCTTGGCGCCGTCCGGCGTATGCGCGACCTCGAGATGGAATTGCACGCCGTAATAGCGGCGGGCTTCGTCGGCGATCGCGCCCATGGGGGCGTTCTCGGAAGCGGCGATAACGCGAAAGCCTTCCGGCAGGCGGGTGACGCGGTCGCCATGGCTCATCCACACGGGATAGCGGGAACCCTTTTCCCACACGCCGGCAAAGAGCGGGCTCTCCTCGACGACGCCGATCTCGGCGCGGCCGAATTCGCGATGGTGGCCGCCCTCCACCGCGCCGCCCAATTGCGCGGCCAGCAATTGCTCGCCGTAGCAAATGGCGAGCACGGGGATTTTCGCGTCGAAAATGCTCTGCGGCGCGCGCGGCGAGCCGTCCTCGGTGACGGAGCAGGGGCCGCCGGAGAGGATCACCGCTTTGGGGCGGATTTCGGCGAAGGCGCGCTCGGCGCTCTGAAAGGGCGCGATCTCGCAATAGACGCCGGCCTCGCGCACGCGCCGCGCGATGAGCTGCGTCACCTGCGAGCCGAAATCGACGATCAGCAGCTTGTCGTGGCGATCGGCGATGTCGTGGTGGAAGCTCTCAGTGGCGGTCATGCTGGTCTTTCGTGTGTGGGGGCTTGCGAGAGCTAGTGACTACCCCTCGCAGTCGGCAATGCGCAAGAGCACGGCGCGCGCCCGGGATGTTGGACCCGGCCTGCGAAAGGCGAAGGCCCAGTCTGCGAGGACCGCTCACATTTGCGGCGGCTTCTCGGAAAACATCGTCTCGACGTCTTGCGCCCCGTGAATGATGCGCACGATTCCGATTGGACGCATCGACGGCTCATAGACGATCAAATAGGAAAAGACCGGCCAAAACTTCACCATCTCGTTGGTGAGGTCCCCTCTTCTGTGCCCTATCCCCGGGTTCTCGGCGATGACGCGCAGCGCGCGACGTATATTTCCCGCAGGACATGCCGGGCGAGCGTCGGACCGCCTTTGCGGGTCAGATAGCGCCTTATGGCGTCGAGGTCGCTCTGGGCTTCCGGCGAGAGGCGAAAGCGGCTCACTCGGCGCTAAGCTTCTCCTCGGCGTCGATCTCCGCTTCCAGCCGATCGAACACGTCCTCGCCGTCCTCGCCTTTTCCGGCCCGCAGCGACTCGAGGCCCGCCGCGATCTGCGCGCGGATCTCATCCTTGCGCCAGGCCTCCAGCCGATCGCGCTCCTCCATCAGGCGCAGCGCTTCGCGCACCACTTCGCTCGCAGAGGTGTAGCGGCCGGTCTGCACCTTCTGATGCACCAGCTGCTCGAGCTCTGGGGTGAGGCTCACATTCATGGGGGTCGCTCGGGGACAAAGGTCTCTTTGGCCTAAGATAGCGCAATAACGAGCTTTGACAAATTTCGTTATTCACCCGCGCTTCAGCACGCACACATAGAATCCATCGGTCCCCGCCGTGTGCGGCGTCAGCCGAAACCCCGCCCCATGCGGCGAGGCGAATTGCGCGAGCTCCGGCAGCCCGGCCTTGGCCGCCGCCTCCTCGGCCGGAACGGCGGAAAAATCCGCATGTCCTTCGAGAAAGCACGCGATCTGCGCCTCATTCTCGTCGATCAGCAGTGAGCAGGTCACATAGACTACGCGCCCGCCCGCCTTCACGAAGCGCGGGGCCTTGTCCAGCAGCTCCTGCTGCTCGGCGATGCGCTCCTCTAGCGCGCCGGGGGCGAGGCGCCATTTGGCGTCCGGGTGGCGCCGCCAGGTTCCGGTTCCGGTGCAGGGCGCGTCGATCAGCACGAGGCCGCAGCGCGCCTCGAGATCGGCGAGCACATCCGCCTTCCCGCGCGGGGCGCGGACCTGCACATTGCGCGCGCCGGCCCGCTCGAGGCGCGGATAGATGGGGGTGAGGCGCCGGCCGTCGTCGTCGAAGGCGTAGATCTGCCCGCGATTGTGCATCTGTCCGGCGAGGGCCAGCGTCTTGCCGCCGCCGCCGGCGCAGAGATCCAGAACCTGCTCGCCGGGCTCGGCGGCGCAGAGCAGGGCGGCGAGCTGCGAGCCTTCGTCCTGCGGCTCGACCAGGCCTTTGACATAGGCGGGCTCGGCCGTCAGCGCAGGGCCGCGCCCCTTGGTCGGCGGCGCGATGCGCAGGCCGAGCGGCGACAAAGGCGTCGGCTCCGGCGAAAGATGCGCGAGACGGCGCAGCGCGTCCTCGCGCGAGGCCTTCAAAATATTGGCGCGCAGATCGATCGGCGCGCGCGCGGCGAGAGCGCGGCCCTCCTCGGCGGCGGCCGCGCCGAAGGCGGCGTCGAAGCGCTCGGCCAGCCATTCTGGATAGTCGCCGAGAATATGCGCCGGCGCGCCTTCGAGCGTCGCCGTAGCGAGGCGCTCGCGCTCCTCGGCCGTGAGCGGGGCGGGGGCGTGGCCCTCGCCGGAAAACAGCGCCGCGATCTCCTCGATGGAAAGTGTGTGCGATTCGCGCAGCGCGCCGATGACGACGGCGCGAGGCGATTCGTCGCCCATCAGGAACGCGGCCGAGGCGCGCTTGCGCAGCGCGTCGAACACGAGGCTCGATATGGACGCGCGGTCCTTGGAGCCGGCGAATCGGTGCGAAAGTCCCCAATCCTTGATCGCATCGGCGGCCGGACGGCGGCGCTCGGCGAGCTCGGCGAGGATTTCAATGGCGGCGGAGACTTGTGCGGCGGGAGTCATGTCGCTTTTGCTTTACGGCCTCGCGGGCCGGCAGGCCAGCGCCAGCGCGCTCGAGAGGTGAGATAGCGCATGGAAAAGCAAAAAGTCTCAGAAAATCGCCATGGTAGCGCTCACGGCCACAATCTGGCCTCAATAGCCTAGCTGAAGTCATGCTGCGCCGCGAAAGCCACGGCGTTTTCCACACATACCGTCGGAAGCCAAAGATGCGCTCTCTTCGTCCGTTCGCCGCTATTCTGCTCGCTCTCTCGCTGGCCGCCTGCGCGGCTCAGTCGCAGCCCGACCTGACCCCGCCGCCGAAGAAGCCGCTCGACGCCAAGACCCAGCTCGAGACCGGCCGCAAATACTGAGTTTCGCTTCGCCGCTGCGGGTCGTCACGACAAGGCGATCCGCGCGGCGAAGATCGTTCCATAGCGTTATTCCGCGGTCGCGGATGCGTCCGCGTAGAGCAGCGCCAGCAGCTTCGCCGACAATTCTCGCGTGGACAGCCCCAGAGCAAAGGCGGTCTGTCGATAATCGCCGTTGAAGCGGCGCAATGTGCGCAGGACGAGCCGTCGTTCGACGGCCTCGATCGAATAGCCGATGAGCATGTCCACGGCTATATCCGCTGTGTCGAGCGGAATTTGCCCGTGCTGCTGCGCAGGCCGGGCGGCGGCGCGGTCGATCGCCTCCTCCTCTCCGGCGATCAGCAGGAGTCGGCTCCGTTCCGCCCCGTCTGTCGGGATGCGCGGGCGTTTGCGTCGATCCGCTCCCATCGGCTCGCCTTTCGACGCCAGCGAAAATGCGACGGGATCGCCGATGGAGAGATAGGGCCCGTCTTCGTCGAACCGCACCAGAAATTGCGGCGCGAGGCCCTGGAAGTCGGCGGCGTAGACGAACGTCAGCTCCGCGCCGAGCGCCCGCAGCCTGACGCGTCGATACATGCTCGGATCGTCGCCGTATCGGCGGCTCTTCGAAACTTCGTCACGACGCGGTCCGCGCCGTCCGAAGGGCGATGCGCCGGCGCAGGCGCCTGTGGAGCGGCCCGACATCAGGCGTCTCCTCGCGCCTGCCAGCCCGCGTAGACGCCGACAAGGGCCGCCAGAAAGACCAGCGCGGCGGCAAACGCTCCTCCGGCGGCCAGAAGCCCGATAACCGCGCCGGAGACAGCGGCGATCATCATTCCCGTGACCGTGTCCGACACGCGGATGTCCGCTGCCTCGAGATCGCGCGGGCGCGCCCGCTCGCCCGGGACCGCGAGCTCGTCGCGGCCGAAGGCCGAAGAAAAAGAAGAGATTTTTTCCTCTCCGCGTCGGCGCCTGGTTGCAGCGTCAAACTCCCGGATTCGCGGCATAAACGGTCCTTTGTGACCATAAGTAGCGCGTAAAAATCCTGTGACATCGTGCGCATGTTAGCATTGTAATTACAGGATTATTTTAACCGAGCGCATATTTCAAGGCGCGGGAAAGAAAGGACCGATTTTGTCAAGCCTTTCTGTCTCGTAACGAGATGGTTTGGTAGATAAAAACCGATTCTTTACGACGTAGAAGCGCCGTTTTGGCATCGAGACACGAGAACAAATAATGATCGTCGGCTATGCGCGAGTATCCACAGACGAGCAAAAACTCGATCTGCAGATCGAAGCCTTAGAAAAGGTAGGATGTGATGAAATTTTTACAGATCACGGACGGTCAGGACTTGATTTCGGTCGCGTGGGTCTGGAGAAGGCGATACGAAATTTGAAGTCCGGCGACACTTTGATCGTCTGGCGCCTGGATCGGCTCGGCCGGTCTTTGCCGGCTCTCGTCGCGTTGATGGATCAGCTCGGCAAGCGAGGGATCGATTTTCAGTCTCTGACGGAGAACATCAACACGACCTCGTCGGGCGGCCGGCTGATGTTCCATATGATGGCGGCGCTGGCCGAGTTCGAGCGCTCCCTCATCAGCGAAAGAACGCGGGCGGGGCTCTCCGCCGCGCGTGCGCGCGGCTGCACGCTAGGTCGGCCGAAATCGCTCAGCCCCGATCAGATCGCCGACGCTTTCGAGGCTATACGACATGAGAAGACGCAGATGCAGGAGGTGGCGGAAGAGCTGGGCGTATCCGTTCGCACGCTCCAGCGGAGCCTGCGCAACGCCTTTCCCGCCGGGAGGGGCTAGAGTCTTTCCGTGTTTCATTGAAACACGGAAAGACTCCAGGCATTTGTTTTGATCGCGTTTCCAACGCCGAAGTCTCGTCGATCGCGACGAGTCTTTTCATGTTCCGCCGGACATGAACAAAGGCTCGTCGCGCGCGGCCGCCGCGAATGTCATTCGGCCTCGAACTTGCCGCTCGCGCGATGCAGGGCGCGAATGCGCCGGACCGTGCCGGTGGAGGAGCGGTAGACCAGCGTCTCCGTCTCGATCGCTTCCCTGTCGAAGACCGCGCCGAACAACAGCGGCCCGTCGGTGACGCCGGTCGCGCAGACCACCACATCGCCGGAGGCCAGCTCCTCCAGCTCATATTTCTTGCGCGGATCGCGCACGCCCATTTCGGCCGCGCGCGCCGTCTTGGCCGGGCTGTCGAGCACGAGGCGGCCCTGCATCTGGCCGCCGACGCAGCGCAGCACGCCGGCCGCCAGCACGCCTTCCGGCGCGCCGCCGGCGCCGAGATACATATCGACGCCCGTCTCCGCCGGCTGGGCGGTGAAGATGATGCCCGCCACATCGCCGTCGCTGATGAGCCGCACCCGCGCGCCCGCCGCGCGGCAACGCGCGATCAACTCGGCATGGCGGGGCCGGTCCAGTATGCAGATGGTGACGTCCTGCGCCGCGACGCCCTTGGCCGCGGCGAGGGCGGCGATATTGGCGTCCGGCTCATTGTCGAGATCGACGACGCCCGGCGGATAGCCGGGGCCGATGGCGATCTTGTCCATATAGACATCTGGCGCATAGAGCAGCGAGCCGGCCGCGGCGATGGCGACGATGGAGATCGCGCCCGGCATGTCCTTGGCGCAGAGCGTCGAGCCCTCGAGCGGCGCCACGGCGAGATCGACGCGCGGGCCGCCGCCGGCGCCGACCTCCTCGCCGATGAACAGCATGGGCGCGCAATCGCGCTCGCCCTCGCCGATGACGATGCGGCCACGAATCGCCAGCTTGCCCAATTCGCTGCGCATGGCGTCGACGGCGGCCTGATCGGCCGCCATTTCGTCGCCGCGCCCGCGCCAGCGCGCCGCCGCTACCGCCGCCCGCTCGGTGACGCGGACCAGCTCGAGGGTCAGATTGCGGTCGATCGGCTTTTCTGCCGCCGATGCGGGGCGCGCCATGTGCTCTTCTCCGGCGATGCGCTATTCGCGCTCGATGCGGATGACCTGCGCCGGCTCGGCGATGACGCCGTCGGCGTAGATGGCGTCGAGCGCCTCGCGCACCAGACGTTCTGTCGTCGCATGGGTGATGAGGATCACCCCGACTTGCGCGCCGACCTGGGCCGCGCCGCTGCGCCGCGCCGCGCGCGCGCCATGCTGCATGATGCTCTCGAGCGAGATCTTGCGCTCCGCCATGGCCGTGGCGATGGCGGCGAAGGCGCCCGGCACGTCCGGCACGGCGAGGCGGATGTAATAGCCGCCCTCATGCAGCGCCGCCGGCGCGCGCTCGAGCTTGCGCAGAGCGGCGCTCGGCAGGCCGAAGGGCGCGGAGCGCACGCCTTTGGCGATGTCGGCGATATCGGCGACGACGGCGGAGGCAGTGGCGTCGCCGCCGGCGCCCGGACCGACCAAGGTCAGCTCATGCACGGCGTCGGCGTCTATGGTCACGGCGTTGGTGACGCCCATCACCTGGGCGATGGCGGTGGTCTTGCGCACCATTGTGGGATGCACGCGCTGCTCTATGCCTTGCGCCGTGCGCTGGGCGACGCCGAGCAGCTTGATGCGGAAGCCGAGCTCCCCAGCCGCGTCTATATCGGCCAAGGTGACGCGTTCTATGCCCTCTATCTCCACCGCCTCGGGCGCGATGCGCGCGCCGAAAGCGAGGGAGGCGAGAATCGACAGCTTATGCGCCGTGTCGAAACCGCCGATGTCGAAGGTCGGGTCCGCCTCGGCATAGCCGAGGCGCTGCGCCTCCTTCAGGCACTCCTCGAAGGAGAGGCGCTCCGCCTCCATGCGCGAGAGGATGTAATTGCAGGTGCCGTTCAAAATGCCATAGACGCGCTCGATCGAATTGCCGGCGAGGCCCTCGCGCAGCGTCTTGACGATGGGAATGCCGCCGGCCACCGACGCCTCGAACGCGAGCGCGACATGGCGGCTCTCGGCCAGCTCGGCCAGCGCCGAGCCATGGGCGGAGAGCAGCGCCTTATTGGCGGTGACGACGGATTTGCCCTTGGAGAGGGCCGTCTCGACGCTGACGCGCGCCGGTCCTTCGGACCCGCCGATCAGCTCGACGAAAAGATCTATGCCGTCCGCGGCGGCGAGGGTGACGGGATCGTCATAGAAGGTCGCGCCGGCGAGGTCGACGCCGCGGTCCTTGCTCTTATCGCGGGCGGAAACCGCCGTGACGACGATCTCGCGCCCGGTGCGCGCCGCCAGCGCCTGCGCCTGCCTCTGCAGCAGCCGCACGACCGAAGCGCCCACCGTGCCCAAGCCCGCGACGCCGACGCGCAAAATTTCCGCCATTTGACCCTGTTCCGGAAAAAGGACTCGCGCCGCGGCGCAGGGCCGCAGCGCGAGCTGTTGTGACTTATTCCGGCGAAGGGATCAAGGAAAGCCTTCCCCCGAGGCGACGACGGCTCGGCGGCTCAGCAGCCGCATTTGGCCTCGCAGGACTTCTTCTCGACCTTGGCCTTGTCGATATTGCCATTATAGGCCTGCGACGCCTTGATCCAGACCTCGTCGCAGCTCTCCATGCAGCGCGCCTGCTTGTCGTCGCCGCGATTGTCGCAGCTCACTTTTTCGATCGGCCGCGGCGAGAAGCCGAGGTCGCCGACCCGATGCGGCGTCGCCTCTGCGAGTCCGGCGCCGGCCGCGGCGGCGATGAGGGCGAGGGTGAAGACGAGGCGAATTTTCATTGTCGTTTCCTCCAATTGCGGGCCTCTCGAGACGTCGCTCGCGCCGATCGCGAGGGCGCCCAGGCCTTCTTCGGTCGTTTCGGGCGCGCCGCCTTCGACCTGCGGGGCGGTCGAAGGCGGCGTGCGCCACATCCCGCTTTTCTCCGCGGATCGGCCGCCTCGAGAGGGAATAACGGGCGGCGGTCGGCGATGAGCCGTCGGGATGCGAACGGGCGCGATCGCCGATGCAGGAGCGCGTCGGCAATTGCATCGTTCTACGATGAAATTCATATCGTGTAACGATATATTTGGCAAGCCCGCGCTCGCGGCCGTGGCCCGTTCTGGCGAGGGGCTGGGGAAGGGACCGAAGGGCCGAGTCTGCGACTTGACGGACGGCCCCGGAGCGCGCATGTTAGCGCTATGACGAGCACGCTCCACTCCTGCATCCTTTGTCGGATCATTATCAGCTAGCCCAATCGCTGGCCGGAGCCGTCACGTCTCTCTTCATGACACGCAATGACGCCCCGGGCCGGCAGGCCGAGGGGAAATTCATGTCGTCCGACGCTCCCGTTCTGAAGCTCTACAATACGCTGACACGCGCCAAGGAGGAGTTCCGTCCTCTCGATCCGGCGAATGTGCGCATGTATGTCTGCGGCCCCACCGTCTATGACTACGCCCATATCGGCAATGCGCGGCCGATCATCGTTTTCGACGTGCTGTTTCGCCTGCTGCGTCATCTCTATGGCGCCGATCATGTCACTTACGTCCGCAACATTACCGACGTCGATGACAAGATCAACGCGCGGGCCGCCGAGCGCGGAATCACCATCCGCGAGCTGACCGAGGGCACCAACAAGATATTCCAGGAGGATGTGAAGGCGCTCGGCTGCCTCGAGCCGACCGTGCAGCCGCGCGCGACGGAGCATATCGCCGAGATGATCGCGCTCATCGAGAAGATGATCGCCGCCGGCCACGCCTATGCGGCGGACGGCCATGTGCTGTTCGACGTGCCGTCCATGGCGGATTATGGCCGGCTGTCGCGTCGTCCCCTCGACGAGATGATCGCCGGCGCTCGCGTCGATGTCGCGCCCTATAAGCGCGGCGACATGGATTTCGTGCTTTGGAAGCCGTCGAAGGAGAGCGAGCCCGGCTGGGACTCGCCCTGGGGACGCGGGCGGCCCGGCTGGCATCTCGAATGCTCGGCCATGTCGTGGAAGCATTTGGGCGAGGTGTTCGACATTCACGGCGGCGGCATCGACCTCGTCTTCCCGCATCACGAGAACGAGATCGCCCAGACACGCTGCGCCTTCGGTCATGAGGCGATGGCGAATTATTGGATGCACAATGGATTCCTGCAGGTCGAGGGCGAGAAAATGTCCAAGAGCCTGGGGAATTTCGTGACCATCAACGAGCTGCTGCACACGGAGAATTTCGGCGGGCGGAAATGGCCGGGCGAAGTGCTGCGCCTCGCTATGCTGAGGACGCATTATCGCCAGCCGATCGATTTTACGGTGAAGGCGCTGGAAGAGGCGGAGCGAATATTGGATATGTGGTATAAGGCTTTTGAAAAAGTCGAACTGACGCATACACCGCGGGTTTCAGTTGATGTTATTGCTGCGCTAAGTGATGATCTGAACACACACTTGGCAATCTCGTATCTTCATTCAATGTTTGAAGGGGCGATTGGCTTTCGGGCCGAAGGTCTTTCGATCTTTGCCGACCAGGGTGGTCAGAGCCTAGCGTTACTCCTTGGCAGTGCTAGATTAATTGGGTTGCTTCAACACGATCCAGAGGCATGGGCGCAACGGAAAATTAAAGAATTAGACTTGGATGTCATTTATGTAATCGAACAAATTTCGGCCCGTAACGCCGCCCGCGCGGCAAAAAACTGGGCCGAGTCCGACCGCATACGCGACGAGCTCGCGGCGATGGGCGTCGCGCTGAAGGACAATAAGGACGGTACGACGACATGGGAGGTGAAGCGATGAAGCTTCACTGTGCTCGAACATTATCCAACAATCGAGACGCGCGACTCCTTCTCCCGCTTTGGGGGAGAAGGTGGCCCGACGAAGTCGGGTCGGATGAGGGCTCGCTGCGGCGGCCGGAATCGATGGATATGTTCGCGGACCCTCATCCGACCCTCGCTGACGCGAGGGCCACCTTCTCCCATAAATGGGAGAAGGAGACGCGCACGAAGATTCCGTCTTTCGTGAGAGGAGACCACGTCCATGCTTAAGAACGACTGGCGCAGATTTCTGCCCTTTCCGGGGCATTGGGCGTCCTATCTCGTGTTCAAGCTCATCATCCTCGCGCTCGCAGCCATCGCCGCATGGCATGTGCTCGCGGCCTTCGAGCTGATCTAGCCATGGCGCGCGCCGCTTCCGCTCCCGGGCTTCGTCCCTTTCTGCCGACCGATGCGCCGCGCCTGGCGCAATTGTTTCGCGCGAGCATAGAGACGCTCGCCGCCGAAGACTATGGCGACGATCAGCTCGCCGCCTGGGCCGCCGCCGCCGATGACGAAGAGGCTTTTGCAAAGAAGCTCGCCGGCGCGCTCACCATCGTCGCCTCGCTCGACGGCGAGATCGCCGGCTTCGCCGCGCTGAGCGAGAACAAGCTCCTCGACATGCTCTATGTGCATCCGCGCGTGGCGCGGCGCGGCGTCGGCTCGGCGCTCGCCGATGCGATGGAAAAGCTCGCCGCCGCGCGGGGGACGCGCGAGATCAGCGTCGACGCTTCCGACGCGGCGCGCGATTTCTTCGCCGCGCGCGGCTATGTCGCCCATCAGCGTAACATGCGCGAGCTGCGCGGCGAATGGCTCGGCAACACCACGATGAAGAAGACACTCGAGAGCAAGGCTGCAACGCAATGACACGGGAGAGGCTGACGCTCTTCGACACCACGCTGCGCGATGGCGCGCAGACGACCGGCGTCGATTTCTCGCTCGCCGACAAGCGCCAGATCGCCGCGATGCTCGACGAGCTCGGCCTCGATTACATCGAGGGCGGCTATCCCGGCGCCAATCCGCTCGATACGGAATTCTTTGCGAAACGTCCGCCATTGAAGGCGCATTTCGCCGCCTTCGGCATGACGCGGCGGCAGGGACGCTCGGCGTCGAACGATCCCGGCGTCGCCGCTCTGCTGGACGCCGATTGCGATTGCGTGACCTTCGTCGCCAAGGCCTGGGATTATCAAGTGCGCGTCGCTTTGCGCTCGACGCTCGAGGACAATCTCGACGGCATTCGCCAATCCGTCGCGGCGGCCGTCGCGCGTGGCAAGGAAGTGCTCGTCGATTGCGAGCATTTCTTCGACGGATACAAGGAAAACCCCGATTATGCGCTGGCCTGCGCCAATGCCGCGCATGAGGCGGGCGCAAGATGGATCGTGCTCTGCGACACAAATGGCGGCTCGCAGCCCAATGAGGTGGAGCGCATCGTCGCCGAAGTCGCGCGCGTCATTCCGGGCGACAAGCTCGGCATTCACGCGCATGACGACACGGGACAGGCGGTCGCCGTCTCGCTCGCCGCTGTGCGCGGCGGCGCGCGGCAGATTCAAGGCGCGCTGAACGGGCTCGGCGAGCGCTGCGGCAACGCCAATCTCACGACGATTATCGGCAATCTTCTGCTCAAGAGCGAGTTTTCGGATCGCTTCGAGATCGGCGTGACGCGCGAGAGTCTGACGCATTTGACGCGCACCAGCCATGCGCTCGACGAATTGCTCAATCGCGCGCCCAATCGTCACGCGCCTTACGTCGGCGCCAGCGCCTTCGCCACCAAGGCTGGCATTCACGCCTCCGCAGTGCTGACCGATCCGCGCACTTACGAGCATGTGCCGCCGGAGAGCGTCGGCAATCAGCGCCGCGTGCTGGTGTCGGATCAGGCAGGAAAATCCAATATCATCGCCGAGCTGGAGCGATTGGGAATTTCGCTCGCGAAGGACGATCCGCGGCTCACGCGCCTGCTGGACGAGGTGAAGGAGAAGGAGGCGCAAGGCTACGCCTATGAAGGCGCCGACGCCTCTTTCTATCTGCTCGCCAAGCGTGTGCTCGGCGAGGTTCCGCATTATTTCGACATTGAGCGCTACAGCGTCGCCGTGGATCGCCGCTTCGGCGTCAATCTCGGCGCGGAGGAGGCGGGCGCGGAGGCGATCGTCAAGCTGCGCATAGACGGGCGCTCGACCATCTCCGCCGCCGAAGGCAATGGCCCGATCAATGCGCTCGATGTGGCGTTGCGCAAGGATCTCGGCAAATATCAATCCTTCATCGAGGATGTGAAGCTCGTCGATTATCGCGTGCGCGTGTTCCAGGGCGGCACGGATGCGGTGACGCGCGTGCTGGTCGAATGTGCGGACGCCAAAGGGGAGATATGGTCCACCGTCGGCGTCTCGCCCAATGTCGTCGACGCGTCTTTCGAGGCGCTGGTCGACGCCATCGTCTATAAGCTGGTGAGGTCCGGCGCGGTCTAGCGGCTCTCCCTTCTCCCGCTCTGCGGGAGAAGGTGGCCCGACGAAGTCGGGTCGGATGAGGGCTGTTTCGGCTCGCGCAAATCGTCGAGATCGTCGCGGCGGCGACTGCCCTCATCCGACCTCGCTTCGCGAGTTCTCCCATTTCATGGGAGAAGGGCGCGCGCTGCGATCAAAAATGCTTCTCTATGGCCGCCTCGTCGCCTTCGTTCTTGGGAACGCGCGTCGCGCGCAGCATGGGGATCACATCCTCTATGCGCTCGGCGACCATATAGCGCACCTCATAACCGGGGCGGATGAAGCCGGCGTTGTGCATATGCGCGAAGAGCGACAGCAGCGGCTTCCAGAAGCCGCCTATGTCGGCGATGACGAGCGGCTTGCTGTGGCGGCCGAGCTGAATCCAGGTCAATTGCTCGGTCAGCTCCTCGAGCGTGCCTATGCCGCCGGGCAGCGCCACGAAAGCGTCGGACTTCTCGAACATCAGACGCTTGCGCGTATGCATGTCCGGCACGACCTCCAGCTCGGTGACGGAGGAGAGCGCGACCTCGCGCTCGTCGAGAAAGCTCGGAATAATTCCAGTGACCTTGCCGCCCTGCGCCAGCGTGGCCCTCGCGACGGCGCCCATCAGGCCGCAGGAGCCGCCGCCGAAGACGAGATCCATTCCCTCGCGCGCCAGCGCCGCGCCCAGCGCTTCCGCGGCGCGGGTGTAAACGGGATCGTCGCCGGTCGAGGAGCCGCAATAGACGCAGACGCTTTGAATTTTTTTCAGATCGCTCATTTTCGTTTGATGACCCGCGCCAGCGGCTGCGTCAAGGCCGGCGGGGGCCGGCGACGTGAGCGGAGCGCTCGTGCGTTCGCACTTCAAACCACTTATATGAAATCCAGATGTCATAGCGGCGCCTCCGTTGGAAGGACTGGAACAGGGTGATGCGACAGGTCGATGCAGAAGAAGAACAAGCTTCGGCGCAAGTCTCGGTACATGGGGTCGTCGAAGAGATAGAAAAGCCGCTCGGCCGGGAATCCGTGATCGCGACCATTCGCAAGCTCTGGCCCTATATATGGCCCAAGGGCCGGCGCGACCTGGAGCGACGCGTTCTCATCGCGCTCGCTCTGCTGCTCGTCGGAAAATTGGTGAATATGGCGGTCCCCTTCGCCTTCAAATGGGCGGCGGATGGCCTCGCTTCGGACGCCGCCGTCCCGACGATCCTCGGTGGCGCCGTCGGCTTCACCATTCTCTATGGCTTGCTGCGCGCGCTCTATGCGCTGCTGACGCAGGCGCGCGACGCCTTATTCGCGGCCGTCGCCATGCACGCCGTGCGGCGCCTCGCCAATCACGTCTTCGTGCATATGCATCAATTGTCGCTGCGCTTCCACATCAGCCGCAAGACCGGCGGCCTGACGCGCGTGCTGGAGCGCGGCCGCGACGGCATAGAGACGCTCACGCGGCTCGTGATGTCGACGGCGGTTCCCACAATTGTCGAGTTCGCGCTCGTCGTCGGCGTGCTCGCCGTGCAATTCGATTGGGATTACGCCCTCGTCGCCATGGCGACGATCGCGGCCTTTCTCATCTACACGCTCATCGCCACCAATTGGCGCATCGCCATTCGCCGCTCGATGAACGAGAGCGACGTCGACGCCAATGTGAAGGCGATCGACAGCCTTCTCAACTATGAGACGGTGAAATATTTCGTCGCCGAGCGGCGCGAGGCGGAGCGCTATGACAAATCCATGGCGATTTATGAGAACGCCAGCATACGCTCTTACATATCGCTCGCGCTGCTCAACGCCGGGCAGGCGGTGATCTACACGATCGGCCTTTCGGTCATGATGATCCTGTGCGTGCAGGGCGTGCGCAGCGGGCGCAACAGCGTCGGCGATTTCGTGCTGGTGAACGCTATGATGATCCAGCTCTATCAGCCGCTCAATTTCATGGGCACGCTCTATCGCGAGACGCGGCAGGCGATCGTCGATATCGAGAAAATGTTCGCCATTTTGTCGCAGCAGCCGGAGATCGCCGATCGTCCCGGCGCGCAGGACCTCGAGGTGAGGGAAGGGCGCATCGTCTTCGACGACGTGGTCTTCGCCTATGACAGCAAGCGGCCAATTTTGCAGGGCGTGAGCTTCACGGCGGAGCCCGGCGCGACCATCGCCATCGTCGGCCCCTCGGGCGCGGGAAAGTCCACGATCTCGCGGCTGATGTTCCGCTTCTACGAGCCGCAGGCGGGGCGCATCACCATCGACGGGCAGGATATTTCCGCCGTCACGCAGCGCTCGCTGCGCGAGGCCATCGGAATGGTGCCGCAGGATACGGTGCTGTTCAACGACAGCATCGCCTACAACATCCGCTATGGCCGTTGGGACGCGAGCATGGAGGAGGTGCGCGAGGCGGCGCGTCTCGCGCAGATCGACAGCTTCATCCGCTCGCTTCCCGATGGCTATGAGGCGCAGGTCGGCGAGCGCGGGCTGAAGCTCTCGGGCGGCGAGAAGCAGCGCGTCGCCATAGCGCGCACGATTCTCAAAGCGCCGCCGCTGCTCATTCTCGACGAGGCGACATCGGCGCTCGACAGCTTTACCGAGCATGAGATTCAGGAGGCGCTGGCGCGCGTCTCGCGTGGCCGCACGACGCTCGTGATCGCGCATCGGCTGTCGACGGTCGTGGATGCGGATGAAATCCTGTTCCTCGATCGCGGCCGCATCGTCGAGCGCGGCGCGCATCTGCAATTGCTGGAGAAGAACGGCGCCTATGCCGCCATGTGGCGCCGCCAGCGGCAGGCGGATGAGGAAGGCTCGCTGCGCGGCGAGGCCGAGCGACGCGAGACCGAGGAAATGCCCGCGTGAGCGCTAGCGGGCGGTCGGGCCGCGACGACCATCGCTCAGGCGGCTTTGCGGGGAAAAACGCATAGCAATAGCGATCGTCAGAAAGACGCCGACCGCCATTGCTTCCCAGGCCCCGGCGAGATCGGCGAAGCGGTCGCGGATCGCGCCGGCGGCGAAAGGCGTCAGGCTGGCGATGATATAGCCGCCGCCCTGCACGAAGGCCGCGAGCTCGCCGGCGCGGGCCGGATCGTCGACATGATCGAGCGTGACGATCAAGGACAGCGGAAACAATGCGCCGAGGCCGAGTCCCAGCAGAATCGCCGCCGGCCATGCGAGCGACAGAGGCGCCACGGCCACGCAGATCAAGCCTGCCGTTATGCTCGTCAGCACGACGAAGAGCGGCCCGCGGCGATCGGGAAAGCGCGCGATGAAAGCGGAGACGGCGAGGCTCGCGGCCACTTCCGCGAGGGTGACGCCGGCGAGCAGATAGCCGCTATAGGCGCGGCTCTGGCCGAGGCTCGTGTAATAGGGCGGCAGCCAGGCGAGGACCAGCGTGAAGGCCCCGGTGCCGACGCCGAAAAACAGCATCAGCGTCCAGGCGCGGCGGCGGCGCCATACCGGCTCCGTCGTCTGGCTTACGCCGCCGCCGGCTCCTCTCGCGGGGAAAGGGAGCAGCAGCCAGACGAGTGTGGCGATGAACGCCGGAAATGACCAGACGCCGAGCGCGGCGGGCAGGCCGAAGTCGCGCTCGAGCCCGGCGGCGGTTGCGGCGGCCAGAGCTGCGCCGCTCATGATGCCGGTCGTGTAGAGCCCCATGATGCGGCCTGCGCCTCGGCCGAAACGCCCTTTGACGAAACCGGGCAGAAGCGCCTGCACGATCGCGACGCCGAGGCCGGCCGCCGCCGCCGTCGACAGCATTCCGGCGGCGTCGTTCCATTCCGATCGGCTCGCGCAGGCGAGGGAAATGACCGCGATCCCGATCGCGACGCCGGTCTTCGCGCCGAGAAGCCGCGTCAGACGTCGTCCCGCGAAGGCTCCGACGCCCATGAGAAACACCGGTAATGTGGTGAGCAGCCCGGCTTGCGCCGAAGACAGCCCCGCGGATTTTTCGATGATGTCGAGAATCGGGCCGAGTCCGGCCATGACCGGCCGGAGATTGAGCGCGAGGCACAGGATCGCGATCAGGGCGAAGCCATGCCCCTCGTTTCTGGCGCGGGTTTTGGAAGCGGCGGTCGCGCTATCGGCTGTGGTCATGGGCTCACTCGCAATTTTTAGGGGGACGAGGCGCGCCTTGCGGCAAATTCATTCGGCGGATAATATCTCGACAATAAGTATCTTGATGTCAAGATATATGGATGGGCCCGATGAACCAGGACCGCGCTGCGCTGGCCGCCCGGCAATGGAGCCGCGAAAGGCCTGATTTGGACGCTTTTCCGATGGAGGCGCTGGGCCGTCTGCTCGAGCTGGCGTCGCGGATTTCTCGCGATCGGCTGGCCCCCGTCTTCGCGGAATTCGGCCTGCAGAGCGGCGATTTCGACGTATTGGCGACGCTCCGCCGCGCCGGACCGCCCTATGCGCTGACGCCTACGGCGCTCTATGAGGCGACGATGATCTCCTCCGGCGGCATGACGGCGCGCATCGACCGGCTGGAAACGGCCGGCCATGTGGCGCGCGTCAAGCATCCGACGGATCGGCGCGCCGCGCTGGTCGCGTTGACGGAGCAGGGAAAGTCGCTGATCGACGAGGTCTTGCCCCGCCATGTGCAGGCGGAAGCGGCGGTCCTGTCGGCGCTGACAGAAGACGAGCAGAAGACTCTCGATCGCCTGCTCGCCAAGCTTTTGGGCGGCCTGTAGCGCCGCCGCCGCCGCAGGGCGTTTCTTCGCGCTTCCATCCTCGTGATTCCGGGGCCATATTCGCGGCCATGGCCTCTCCACCCAAAAAGCCGAAGAACCCCGCCAAGCCGACGCGCGCCAAGGCCGCCAAGCCCGAGGTGTCGCCGATCGCGCCGCATTTGCAGGCGCTGCTCAATCCCGGTCTCGCCGAGAGGCAGGCCGGCTTCGAGGAGGCTCCGCAGGCCGTCTATGACGCCGGCGCGGTCGATGGGGAGCTCGCCGAAAGGCTCGATCTCGGCGGCGCGGGCGGCGTCTCGGCGACGATGGAGAGCCTCGAGCAGCTGCTGAAGCTCGGCGATCCCAATCTGCGCGAGAAGCAGCCGTGGACGCCGCATCGGCCGGAGCGGCCGCAAAAGAGCGAAGGCGGCGTCAAATTCGATCTCGTTTCCGATTACGAGCCGCGCGGCGACCAGCCGCAGGCGATCGAGGAGCTGGTCGCCGGCATAGAGGCGAATGAGCGCGATCAGGTGCTGCTCGGCGTCACCGGCTCCGGCAAGACCTATACGATGGCGCAGGTGATCGCCCGCACGCAGCGGCCGGCGCTGGTGCTGGCGCCCAATAAGACGCTGGCCGCGCAGCTCTATGGCGAGTTCAAGAGCTTCTTCCCCAATAACGCCGTCGAATATTTCGTGTCCTATTACGATTATTATCAGCCCGAGGCCTATGTGCCGCGCACCGACACCTACATCGAGAAAGAATCCTCGGTGAATGAGCAGATCGACCGGATGCGCCACGCCGCGACGCGCGCGCTGCTCGAGCGCGACGACGTCATCATCGTCGCCTCCGTGTCCTGCATCTACGGCATAGGATCGGTCGAGACCTACACCGCGATGACTTTCGGCGTCAGCCTCGGCGAGAAATTGGAGCAGCGTCAGCTCGTCACCGATCTCGTCGCTCTGCAATATCGCCGCATCGGCTCCGATTTCACGCGCGGAACATTCCGCGTGCGCGGCGATACGGTCGATATTTTCCCGGCTCACTATGAGGACCGCGGTTGGCGCATATCCTTCTTCGGCGACGAGGTGGAGTCGATCTGCGAGTTCGATCCGCTGACGGGGAAGAAGACGCAAGACCTCGAATTCGTGAAGGTCTACGCCAATTCGCATTATGTGACGCCGCGCCCGACGCTGCTGCAGTCGATCAAGGCGATCAAGGACGAATTGCGCGGACGGCTCGGCGAGCTGAACAACGCCGGGCGCCTCGTCGAGGCGCAGCGATTGGAGCAGCGCACGCGCTTCGATCTCGAGATGATGGAGGCGACGGGCTCCTGCGCCGGCATCGAGAATTACTCGCGCTATCTCACCGGGCGCAGGCCCGGCGAGCCGCCGCCGACTCTGTTCGAATATCTGCCGGACAATTCCATCGTCTTCGCGGACGAAAGCCATGTGAGCATTCCGCAGATCGGCGCCATGTATAAGGGCGACTTCCGCCGCAAGGCGACGCTCGCCGAATATGGCTTTCGCCTGCCGTCCTGCATGGACAATCGTCCGCTGCGCTTCGAGGAATGGGACGCGATGCGCCCGCAATCGGTCGCCGTCTCGGCGACGCCGGGCAATTGGGAGATGGAGCGCACGGGCGGCGTCTTTGTCGAGCAGGTCATTCGCCCGACCGGCCTCATCGATCCGCCAGTGGAGATACGTCCGGCGCGCTCGCAGGTCGATGATCTTCTCGGCGAGGTGAAGGCGGTGAGCGACGCCGGCTATCGCTCGCTCGTCACCGTGCTGACCAAGCGCATGGCGGAAGACCTCACCGAATATCTGCATGAGAATGGCGTGCGCGTGCGCTATATGCATTCGGATATAGAAACGATCGAGCGCATCGAGATCATTCGCGATCTGCGCCTCGGCGCCTTCGACGTGCTGGTCGGCATCAATCTTCTGCGCGAGGGATTGGATATTCCAGAATGCGGCTTCGTCGCCATTCTCGACGCCGATAAGGAAGGCTTTCTGCGCTCAGAGACATCGCTGGTGCAGACCATCGGCCGCGCCGCGCGCAATGTCGACGGGCGCGTGATCCTCTATGCGGATCACATCACCGGCTCGATGAAGCGCGCCATGGACGAGACCGATCGCCGCCGCGCCAAGCAGCAGGCCTATAACGCCGAGCACGGCATCACGCCGGCGAGCATAAAGCGCGACATCGCCGATATTCTCGGCTCGCTCGCCGAGCAGGATCATGTGACCGTTGACGCCGGCCTCTCCGAGCTGGCGCCCGGCCACAATATGCAGGCGACGCTCGCCGATCTCGAGAAGCGCATGAAGGCGGCCGCCGCCGATCTCGCCTTCGAGGAGGCGGCGCGTCTGCGCGACGAGATTTCCCGCCTGCAACGCGCCGAGCTTTTGGCCGAAGCCAATCCGCTGATGCGCCAGCGCGGGCGGGGAGGGGACGCGCCCGCGATCTCCGGCACGCGCGCGCACAAGCCGACCGACGCCGATATGGGTCCGCATAATTTCGGCGGCGGCGAAGCGCGGCCGCTGTCGCGCCCCGCGCCGCGGTCGATGGCGGGCAAGGCGGGGACGAAAGTGGTGAAGGGGAAGCTGAATAAATAGCGCGCAATTTTGGTGCGTGCATCCTTCTCCCACTTGTGGGAGAAGGTGGCCTCGCGAAGCGAGGTCGGACGAGGGTCGCAGCGATTTCCCGCTGACGACGTTTTTGATAATGCGAGGCGGCTCGGACCCTCATCCGACCCGACTTCGTCGGGCCACCTTCTCCCGCAGGCGGGAGAAGGGAGCGCCCATTCTTCGCGGGGCTGTTCACGACACTTGCGGCCGCCCGCGGCTTTCGTCATCCTGTCGGCCCGGTCATCCTCGAATCGTCAAGAACCCCATGCCCGTCTGGACCAACGAACAAGAGCGCGCGCTCTCGGCTGTCGCCGCATGGCTGAAGGATAGCCGCGCGCAGCTGTTTCGTCTGTTCGGCTATGCCGGCACGGGCAAATCGACGCTGGCGCAATATATCGCCGAGAGCGTCGATGGCGATGTCGCCTTCGGCGCCTTCACCGGCAAGGCGGCGCTGGTGATGCGCTCCAAGGGCTGCAAGGACGCGCGCACCATTCACAGCCTCATCTATCGCGCCACCGATACGGAGACGGAGGAGCCCGCCTTCGAGCTGAACGAAGACAGCGACGCCGCGAAAGCGAAGCTCATCATCATCGACGAATGCTCCATGGTCGATGAGGAACTCGGCCGCGATCTTCTCTCCTTCGGCAAGAAGGTGCTGGTGCTCGGCGATCCGGCGCAATTGCCGCCGGTGAAGGGCGGCGGCTATTTCACCGAGGCCGAGCCGGATGTGATGCTGACGGAAGTGCATCGCCAGGCGGCCGACAATCCGATCGTGCGCCTCTCCATGATCATTCGCGAGGGCGGACGGCTCGATTATGGCGTCTATGGCGAGACGCAGGTGGTGCGGCGCGACGCGCTCGATCCCGCGCTCATCACCAATGCCGATCAGGTGCTCGTCGGTCTCAATCGCACGCGCCGCGCCTATAATAATCGGCTGCGACAGCTGCGCGGCTTTGTCGGCACGCTGCCGCAATCGGGCGAGAAGCTGGTCTGCTTGCGCAATAATCGCAAGAAAGGCCTGCTCAATGGCGCGCTGTTCAAGGTGAAGAGCGCCGGCGCCCTGCGCAAGGGCAAGGTGCGCCTGCTGGTCGAGCCCGAAGAAATGGCGGGAAAGTTTCAGCGCGTCGGCGTGCTGCCGCAATTCTTCGAAGGCGGCGACGCCGAGATTCCTTACGCGCAGCGCAAGGATACGGACGAGTTCGATTTCGGCTATTGTCTCACCGTGCACAAATCGCAGGGCTCGCAATGGGACGATGTCGCTTTGTTCGACGAATCCTTCGCCTTTCGCGAGCATCGCGCGCGCTGGCTCTATACGGGCGTCACCCGCGCCGCGCGCAGGCTGACGGTGGTGACATGATTTCGTCGCGACGCTCGCGATGATGGACGAGCGCTCCTCATAGAGGATCAGAGGCGATGGCTTTATCCGACGACGATGCGATCGAGCGGCTCGCTTCGAAAGTGATCGATCGAAGCCTGGCGAAAGCGGAATGGACCCATGCCGCGCATTTCGCGACCGCGCTATGGCTTTTGCGGAACCGGCCAGATCTCGCGACAGCCGTTGAAATCCGCGAAATCATAACGCGCTACAATGAGGCGACGAACACGGCCAACACGGATGCGAGCGGCTATCACCACACCATCACGCTCGCGTCGATGCGGGCCGCCGCCGAACATTTGCGCACACACGCCCCCGATGCGCCGCTTCATGCGGTGCTTCGATCGCTCATGACTTCGCCGCTCGGTCATCCAGACTGGCTCTTGTCCTATTGGAATCGCGAGACGCTGTTCAGCGTCGCGGCCCGGCGGGCCTGGGTCGAGCCGGACCGTGCGCCATTGCCGTTCTGAGCCTTCGCCCGTCGATGGGGCGGACGCTCGCGGTTGACGCTCGGGGATAAGGGGTATATGCATCTTTCTCATGAGCGAGCCTGATCCCGCCGAAGTGAGAGCCTGCGCGCAGAGCTGCGCCGTCGCCAATGTGCGACGCGCGGCGCGCGCCGTCGGCAAGCTCTATGCGGAGAGTCTTTCCGGGCTCGGCCTCGAGCCGACGCAATATTCGCTGCTCGTCGCCTGCTCGCTGGCGGAAGGGTGGACGGTCAGCAAGCTCGCCGAGACTTTCGTGCTGGATCGCAGCGCGCTGGCGCGCAATCTGGCGGTGATGGAGAAGCGCGGGCTGTTGCGCGTCAAGGCGGGCGAGGATCGCCGCACGCGCGAGGTGACGCTGACCAAGCAAGGCCGCGCCACTCTGGCCATAGCGCTGCCGCTGTGGCGCGCGGCGCAGACGAAGGCGGAAGCAAAATTCGGCGCCGAGAGATTGGCGCGTCTCGTCGGCGAATTGCGCGCGCTCGCCGCGGCCGTTCAGGAAGAGTGATGTAACGGGTGGAGCGAGAGCGAGCCTGAAGGCTCGCGGTCTAGTTTTCGCGCAAGCAAAAAGGGGCATATGCATATGTCTGTCGAAGCTCACGATATGCTGTCGTCGCCGGCGCTCGCGCCTTTCGAGGCGCGGCGATTGCGCGAGATGGCGCTCGCCGCCGGCGCCGACGACGTCGGCTTCGTCTCCATCGACGATCCGGCGATCGCTTTCGAGCGCGCGGAGATTCTCGCGGCTTTTCCCTTCGCGAAAACGCTCGTCTCTTTCGTGATGAAGATGAATCGCGAGAACATCCGCAGCCCGGCGCGCTCTTCCGCCAATGTGGAGTTTCATCGCGTCGGCGACGAAACCGATGCGGTTTCGCATCGTCTGGCGCGATTGCTCGAGGATATGGGGCGTCGCGCCGCCTATCCCGCCATGGCTTTTCCGATGGAGGCGGTGAATTGGCCCGGCAAAATGTGGGTGATCTCGCACAAGCCGGTCGCGATCGCCGCCGGGCTCGGCAAAATGGGCGTGCATCGCAATGTCATTCATCCCAAATTCGGCAATTTCATTCTGCTCGGGACGGTGGCCGTCGATGTCGCGCTCGATTCCTATTCGCGCCCGCTCGATTACAATCCCTGCCTCTCCTGCAAGCTCTGCGTCGCCGTCTGTCCGACGGGCGCGATCGCGCCGGACGGCGCTTTCGATCTTTCCGCCTGCTACACGCATAATTATCGTGAATTCATGGGCGGCTTCATGGATTGGGTGGAGACGATCGCGCAGGCGAAGAACGCCGCCGGATATCGCGAGAAAGTCAGCGATGCGGAGAGCGTCTCCATGTGGCAGAGCCTCGCCTATGGGCCAAATTACAAGGCCGCCTATTGCCTCGCCGTCTGTCCGGCGGGCGAGGATGTGATCGCCGCCTATCGCGACGATCGCAAGGGCTTTCTGGAAACCATCGTCGATCCGCTGAAACAGAAGGCGGAGACGATCTATGTGACGCCGGACTCCGACGCCGAGGATTATGTGAAGCGGCGCTTTCCGCACAAGAGCGTGAAGCGCGTCGCCAATGGAATGCGCGTCGCCTCCATCGCGGCTTTCGCGCGCGGCTTGTCGCTGCGCTTTCAAAAGAAGCGCGCGGCCGGGCTCGAGGCGGTCTATCACTTCGCTTTCAGGGGCGCGGAACGCAAAGACCTCACAGTGAGAATCGCGAACGGCCGGCTCGAGGTGAAGGAGGGGTTGATCGGCGACGCCGATCTCCGCATCCGCGCAGATGCGCAGACCTGGCTGCGCTTCCTGCGCAAGGAGACGGGTCTGCTTCGGGCGCTGATCACCTTCAAGATCGGGCTGCGCGGCGACCCGCGGCTGCTCGCGGCCTTCGGACGCTGCTTTCCGTGACGTAAGGCTCCGCGGTCGGGGAGGCTCGCAGGGTTACGAAAATTTCATCCGGCGACAATGTCGAGGCAATGCGCGGGCTGAGAATATGCTCGACGGAAAGACCAGCCGACAGGATATTTCGACATGACCGCCATCTCTCTCGAATCGATCATGACGATTTTGAACCGAACCATCGAGGTCGCCGTGGTCGTTCTGTTCGCGACGCTGCTCTATCTGGTCTTCGTTCCCTGACCCTTCCGCCTCCGCTCCCTCGAGACTCTTCTTCCCCGGCGCTCTGCGCCGGGTTTTTTTTTCGACGCGCGGCCGGAGGCGGCTGCTTCGCCGCCTTTGACCCGCCCCTTTCTTTGCGCTAAATCACCGCGGTAACGAGCCCTGGCGTTACGCGCCGGGGCTTTTTCGTGGCCGCGCAGGATAGACAGAAGACGCCCATGGCGAATGTGGTCGTGGTCGGCGCCCAATGGGGCGACGAAGGCAAGGGCAAGATCGTCGATTGGCTCTCGCTCGAGGCCGATGTGGTGGTGCGCTTCCAGGGCGGCCATAATGCCGGGCACACGCTCGTCATCAATGGCGTGACCTATAAGCTCGCGCTGCTGCCCTCGGGCATAGTGCGGCCGGGCAAGCTCTCGGTCATCGGCAATGGCGTCGTCGTCGATCCGCATTTTCTCATCGGCGAGATCGAGCGTCTGCGCGAGCAGGGCGTCGAGATCGGCCCGGACAATTTCAAGATCGCCGAAAACGCCCCGCTGATTCTCTCCCTGCATCGCGAGCTCGACGCCTATCGCGAGGAGGCGGCCGGCAATGGCGTGAAGATCGGCACCACCAAGCGCGGCATCGGCCCCGCTTATGAGGACAAGGTCGGCCGCCGCTCGGTCCGGCTGATGGATCTCGCCGAGCCGGACACGCTGGACGACAAGATCTCGCGCCTGCTCGCCCATCACAATCCGCTGCGCCGCGGTCTCGGCCTGCCCGAAATCGCGCCCGCCGCCGTGCGGGACGAGCTGCTCGACGCCGCGCCGAAGATTCTGCCTTACATGGATGCGGTCTGGGAGCTGCTCGAGGATCTTCGCCGCGCCGGCAAGCGCATTTTGTTCGAGGGCGCGCAGGGCGTGCTGCTCGACGTTGATCATGGCACTTATCCTTATGTGACCTCCTCCAACACGGTCTCCGCCTCGGCGGCCAGCGGCTCCGGCCTCGGGCCGGGGGCGATCGGCTATGTGCTCGGCATCGCCAAGGCCTATACGACGCGCGTCGGCGGCGGGCCTTTCCCCACCGAGCTGCATGACGAGATCGGCACGCTGATCGGCGACCGCGGCCATGAATTCGGCACCAACACCGGCCGGCGCCGGCGCTGCGGCTGGTTCGACGCCGTGCTCACGCGGCAAGCCGTGAAAACCTCGGGCATAGACGGCATCGCTTTGACAAAGCTCGATATTCTCGACGGCTTGGACGAGATACGCGTGTGCACGCATTATCTCCTGGACGGCGCCCGCATCGACCGCCTGCCGGCCTCGCAATCGGCGCAGGCACGGGTGGTCCCGGTCTATGAGACGATCGAGGGCTGGAAGGGGACGACCGGGGGCGCCCGCTCCTGGGCCGATCTTCCCGCCCAGGCGATCAAATATGTGCGCCGCATCGAGGAACTGATCGGCGCTCCGGTTGCGCTCCTCTCCACCAGCCCCGAGCGCGACGACACGATTCTCGTGCGCAATCCTTTCGAGGATTGACGGGAATCGTCCGAGGTGGTCTTAGAACCCTATGGCCGACTACTATTCGCTGCTCGCTCGCGCAGTCGCCGCGCTGCCGGACCCCGCGCCCCAGTCGCGGCAGGCCGTCTATGAACGGGCGCGCAAGGCGCTGTTCAACCAGTTGCGCAGCATTCAGCCGCCCGTCGCCGAGGACGATATAGAAGCCGAAGGCCGCGCGCTGGACGAGGCCATTGCGCGCATCGAGCTCGAGATCGTCCGCGATCAGAGCGCCGCCGCGCCGCTTCCGGCGACAGAGGCGAAGCGCCCGCGCGAGGCCGAGAAGAAAGAGCCCGTCAAAAGCGCCGAACCGGCGGCTGCGCCCAAGTCGGAAAAAGCCGTGCCGGTCGAGGAGGCGCCCGCGCCGCCGCAGCGGCCTCCGGCCCCGCTGCCGCCTCTGCCAGAGCCCGCCAGCGTCTCCCGCCGTGTCATCGTCATCGGCGGCGTGCTGGCGGCGGTGGTGGCGCTCGTCGCCGTGCTGGCGCTGCAATTCCGCGAGCGGCCGGAGGATCTCGCCAAGCTGCAGCCGGAGCCCTCCGCCGTGGAAACCGCCGAGGGAGGCAAGCTCGCCGATCGCATCGGCGGCGACAGCGAGCCGCCGCCGTCGCGCGCGCCTGCGGAGCAAAAGTCCCAAGCGGTCGCCGTCGCCCAAAAGGCCGAGCTCTGGGTCGCCGCGCCCGAGGAGGCCGCCAAGGTCAAGACCTATCCGGGCACGGTGATCTGGCGTCTCGAGAGTATGCCGGCCGGACCGGGGCAGCCGGTTTCGCCGGCCGTACGCGCCGAGATCGATTTTCCGACAGCAAAGCTGAAGACGACAATCGTCATTCAGAAGAATCTCGATCCCACGCTTTCGGCCTCGCATACGGTGAATGTGAATTTCAGCCTCGCGCCGGGGAATGAGTTCAATGGGATAAAGGCGATCGGCCCGATCCAGATGCGCCGGCCGGAGGCGCAATCGGGCGAGCAGGTCGCCGGCGTTCCTGTGCCGATCACCGAAAACGCCTTTCTCATCGGCCTGCTGCGGGGCAATCGCGAGGCCCGCAATATCGTGCTGCTGCGCGCGCCCATGGTGCTCGATCTGCCCATGCAGCTCGAGGACGGCCGCGCGGCGACGATCTCGCTGGAGAAGGGCCCCGGCGGCGAGCGCGTCTTCGCCGATGCGCTCGACGCCTGGAGATAGGCGCGCGTCCGGGTTTCGAGGGCGAGCCCGAAGGCTCGCTTCTCGAGCAGCCTCGGTGAAATAGGCGGCGCGCGGCGCCTTCCCGCTGCGGCCGCCCCGGCCCTATAATCGGCGCATGACGCATCCTTTCTTCTCGCTGCATTCGCATGGCTTCGTTCGCGTCGCCGTGGCCGGCCCGCGCACGCGCGTCGCCGATCCCGCTTTCAATGTCGCGCGCACGATCGAAATGGCCCGCGAGGCGGACGCCGAAGGCGCGTCATTGGTCCTGTTTCCCGAGCTCGGGATCAGCTCTTACGCGATCGACGATCTGCTGCATCAGACCGCGTTGCTGGACGCCGTGGAAGCTGCGATCGGGCGATTGCTGGAGGCGAGCCGCACATTGCATCCGCTGATCGCGGTCGGCGCGCCGCTGCGCTGGCGCGGGCGGCTCTATAATTGCGCGCTGATCATCCGGCGCGGCGAGATTCTCGCCGTCACGCCGAAAATCTATCTGCCCAATTATCGGGAATTCTACGAGAAGCGGCATTTCGCTTCCGGCGCCTTCATCGCCGGCGAGGAGATGGAGATCGCCGGCCAGACCGCGCCTTTCGGCTCCGATGTGCTGCTGGAGGCGAGCGACTTTCCCGGCCTCGTGATCCATACGGAAATCTGCGAGGACGTCTGGGTTCCGATCCCGCCCTCGACGCGGGCGGCGCTCGCCGGCGCGAGCGTGCTGCTCAATCTCTCGGCCAGCAACGCCATTGTCGGAAAATCCGACTATCGCGCGACGCTCTGCTCGGCCCATTCGGCGCGCTGCCTTTCCGCCTATCTCTATTCGGCCGCGGGGCAGGGCGAATCGACCACCGATCTCGCCTGGGACGGCGAGGCGATGATCTATGAGAATGGCGCTCTGCTCGCCAAGGCGGCGCGCTTCGCCGATGAGCCGCAGCTCATTCTCGCCGATGTCGACCTCGGCCGGCTCGCCGCCGAGCGTATGCGCCAGGTCACTTTCGGCGATTGCGCCGACATGGAAGCCGGCGCGACGAGCTTTCGGCGCGTTCCTTTCGAGTTGCACGCGCCGCGCGACAAAAACCTCGGCCTGCTGCGCGAAATCCCGCGCTTTCCCTTCGCGCCGGACGATGAAGCGCGGCTCGCAGAGCTCTGCTTCGAAGCCTTCAACATTCAGTCGCACGGCCTGCGCCAGCGACTCGCGGCGGCCGATTTTCAGCGCCTCGTCATCGGCGTCTCGGGCGGGCTCGATTCCACCCATGCGCTGCTCGTCGCCGTCACCGCCTTCGACGCGCTCGGCCTGCCGCGCGAGAATATTCTCGCCTATACGCTGCCGGCCTTCGCCACCACCGACCGCACCAAGGCCAACGCCTGGCGGCTTATGCGCGCATTGGGAGTCTCGGCGCAGGAGATCGATGTGACGGCCGCCTGCCGGCAAATGCTGGAGGACATCGGCCATCCCGCTTCGCGCGGCGAGCCGGTCTATGACACGACTTACGAGAATGTGCAGGCCGGCGCGCGCACCTCGCTCTTGTTCCGCCTCGCCAATCGCCACGAGGCGCTGGTGCTGGGCACGGGCGATCTATCGGAGCTGGCGCTCGGCTGGTGCACCTATGGCGTCGGCGATCAAATGTCGCATTACAATGTCAACGCCTCAGTGCCGAAGACGCTGATCCAGCATCTCATCCGCTGGTGCGCGCGCGACGCGCATTTCGGCGCCGAGACGGTCGCCGTGCTGCGCGACATTCTCGACACGGAGATTTCGCCGGAGCTGGTGCCGGGCGCGAGCGTCCAGCGCACGGAGGATGTCGTCGGCCCCTATGCGCTGCAGGATTTCAATCTCTTCTATACGACGCGCTACGGCTTTGCGCCGTCGAAGACGGCGTTTCTGGCCTTTCACGCCTGGAGCGACGCAACGGCCGGCCGCTGGCCCGCCGACATTCCGGCGGAGAAGCGCCGCGCCTATGATGTCGAGGAGATCAAGCATTGGCTCGGCGTCTTCGCGCGCCGCTTCTTCGCGACGAGCCAGTTCAAGCGCTCGGCTCTGCCCAATGGGCCGAAGGTCAGCTCCGGCGGCTCGCTGTCGCCGCGCGGCGACTGGCGCGCGCCGAGCGATTCGAGCGCTGCGGCCTGGCTCGCCGATATAGAGGAAATTCCCTGAGCGGGACCAAACGCCTCGCCGGCGCGTCTTTGCGTCGGCGAGGACGGGCAGGCGGGCTGCGCGGAACGAACGCTCGCAGTCCCTCTAAACGACTGCTCGGGTCACATATTCGCGAAAGCGGTGATCGCGGCGGTGACGGCGGCGCAGGTTGCGACGATCGATAGGATAGCCGTAATCGTGTTCATGAGCGCTTTCCCCATTATTCGTCGTTATGGGGACGAGCGGCCGCTCCTCGCGGGCGCTCGCCCTGGGTCGACGGCTCACTGTAACACGCCTTCGTCCGCTTTGCGACATTTTGTCGCGTCAACGGTTCAGCTCGGCCGATTAGGCTTTGAACGACGAAGATGGAGAGCCTCTCATGTTCGACGGTCCCGCGACATTTATGTTTTTGGCGATTTGTGCGGGTGTCGTCGTAACGCCTTTCCTCGTCGCCGGCGCGCTCGGGCTGCGTCCTCTTCCCGCCATAGGAGCGCTCGGGCTGGCGGGTTATGCCGCCTGGATATTCCAAGCACAGGGAGCTATCGTCATTTTTGTGGTCACGGCCATCGTGTCCTACTTTTTGTTCTCATTGGCCTATTCGCTGGGAGAGGCGCTGCGGGACGGGATATGGCGCCTTGGCGTGGCTATGGCGAAGCTGCGAAATAAGCGGTCCTAGAATCTCTCCGACCACGGCCTCAGCTCTACCTCGAAGGACCAGGCGCTGCGCTTCTGGCGCAGGAGATCGAGATAAGCGTCGGCGATGGCGTCGGGCTCGAGCGTGGCGTCGGCCGGGTCGATGCGGCCTGTGTCGCGGATCACCCCGTCGATGACGATATGCGCGACATGCACGCCCTTCGGCCCCAATTCGCGCGCCGCGCTCTGGGCCAGCGCCCGCAGCGCGAACTTGCCCATGGCGAAGGGGGCGGAGATCGCATAGGCCTTGAGGCTCGACGTCGCGCCGGTGAAGAACAGCGCGCCGCGCCCGCGCTTCTCGAAGCGCTTCGCCGCCTCCCGCGCGACGAGAAAGCCGCCGAAAGCGTTGACGTCGAAGGCTCGCCGCACCGCCTCCGGATCGAGCTCCGCCAGCGGGCCGCGAATGCGCGCGCCGGCATTGTAGACGACCACGTCGATCTCGCCGAGCTTCGCCTCCGCCGCCTCGAAAAGCGCCTCGACCGAAGCGGGGTCGGTCGCGTCGGCGGCAAAGCCCTCGGCGCCGGTTTCGGCCGCTATGGCGGCGAGCCTTTGCGCGTCGCGGGCGGCGACGCCCACCTTCAGCCCGTCGGCGGAAAAGCGTCGCGCCAGCGCGGCGCCGACGCCGGGGCCGGCGCCGACGATGAGCGCGGCGCGATAGGGAATATCGTTCATTTTTCGTCCTCGAGGCTCGGCCGCGGCGCGGCCGCGACGGTCAATCGTCGAAAGCGACGAAGCAGCGCGACTCTATGCTCGCGCGCGGGCGGGCGCTCTGTGGCGTCGCCGGATCGTCGAAGGCGGTGTGAGGCGAAAAGCGCGCCACACGGCGCGGGAATCATGACATTTCGAGCGGCAGGACCTCGCCGAATAGGCGACGGCGTAGGTCTCGCCCCGCCGGGCCGAACAAGGGCAGTCGAAAGAATCAACGGGACGAGAGGTCGGCGTCAACGGTGACGAGATTGCGCCCGCGCGATTTGGAGACATAGAGCTTGGCGTCGGCGCGCTGGATGAGGCTCTCGGCGCTCTCGCGCGGCGCGAGCTGCGCGACGCCGAAGGAGGCGGTGATGCGCCCGATCGGCGCGCCGCCCTTGATCGCCCATTTCTTGGTCTCGAATTCGGCGCGAATGCGCTCGGCCGTCGCTTTCGCCTCGATGAAGCAGACGGAGGGCATGATGATCGCGAATTCCTCGCCGCCATAGCGCGCGACCGTATCCTTCTCCTCGACATGCTTGGACATGGTCCGGGCGAAATTCTTCAGCACCTCGTCGCCGATCAAATGGCCATGGCCGTCATTGATTTTCTTGAAATGATCGATATCGGCCATGATGAGGCTCAAGGCGCGATCCGCCGCGGCGGCCGCTTTCGCCTCGCGCGCCAGCGTCTCGTCGAAATGGCGGCGCGTGAACACTTGCGTCAGCGAATCGCGAACATTGAGTTCCTGCGTCTCGGCGAGCTCGGCGCGCAATTGCGTGATCTGCCGCTGCGAGTCCTCCAGCCGGCGCTGATGCTCCTCGGTCTCGCGCAGCATTTTCTGGTTTTCGGCGATCAGCAGCACGACGGCGGCGCGAATCTGATCCGGGCTCGACGTCGCGGCGAGATCCCTATGGCCTTTCACCAGAGCCGCCGAATAGGTCTTGTTGCTGTCGAGATGGGCGCGCACGAGCGAGAGAATCGTGCCGAGCTCGCCGTCGATCAGCCGCCGCGTCTTGATGAAATCCTCCCCGACGGCCCCGCCGCCGCGGCCCGAGCGGGTGACGACTTCCACGAGGCGCGGCGTCCCCAGCAGAACGCCGATGAAGGAAACCGTGATCAGCGCCAGATTGCGAATGAGAGCCAGGGGCTCATGCGCGATGCGAACAGGCTCGCCGGAGAGGCCGACGCCGGCGGTCTCCCAATTGTCGAGCGACCATGTCCACAGCGAAGCGAGGTCGGGCGCCGCGAAAAATCCGGCTCGAATAAGAGCGAAAACGCCTGCTGCGACAATCAGAGCGACGCCGGCGACGAGGGCCCAGCGTCTCGAATCGAGTTTCATCTCAATAATCTCTTCCGCCTCTGCCGCCGAGATATGATCTTTCGGCATCCTCTCGCCGGCGGATGGATGCTGGCGAGGCGGACCGAATCATATCCCCGCTCGGCGGCTATTTTCCCTTCTCTTCGGCGCGCGTCCATAGCCGCCTTGGTGGCGGCGGGAGAATAGCGTCGATCGAGCGGGCGTTTCAGGACGAGGTTTTCAGGACAGTTTCGGAGGCGCGCGGATCAGACGCCCTGGCCATTCTCGTCCATGGCGACTCGCCGCGCGTCGGAGAGCGCCTTGATCGCGAGGCCGCAAACGGCGAAAGCCGCCAAAATCATGATCGCGGCGTCCAGCCGCGATACGCCGGCGTCGACGCTTTCGTCGACGCCCATGGCGTGGGCGGCGAAGGGCCAGACCGCGATCAAAATGCGAAACTCCGTCGCGCCGAGGCCGATATAGGCCATTTGCTGCACATGGCGGACAACGGCCCGAATGTAAGTATAGGCCGAGAACAGCAGATAGCAGATCAGCACGACGAAGGCGGATTCGAACGACAAAAACGGCGAGAAGCCGAAGGCGACGATGATCAATATCTGCGAGAACAGATCGCAAATATGCTCGACGAGGCTGAGCCGAGGATTGGCGGTGTCGCGATGCAGCGCCACCGGCCCGTCCAGCGCCGCGCCGAACCAGTTGAGAAAGGCGCCGAGCGGAATCAGCGTCATCCACAGGGGCGACCAGCTGCTGCCGACGAGCGCCATGGCGACGATGACGGCGCCGATGAGGCCGATGCGCGTCAATTGCAGAGCCGTCACCGACTCCGGCAGCTCACCTATGATCGCGCGCAACAGCCTTTGCTCGGCCGGCGCCAGAAAGCTCTGATGATGCCCCGACTTATAATCGGCGATCTTCATATGCGACGCTCTCCGCGGTTGTCTCCGCTCGATCGGTCGGCTGTCACGCATGGCCCGCCATGCGCGCTCCGCCTTACAGCCATTGTCTCACATCACCGTCTGGGCGCAAGTCCGCGCGGCAATCCGCGCCGACCGCAGCGCGAGGGTCTTAAGCCAAGCATTAACCTTTCGAGAGCCATAGTGCGCGCGAAAACGGCGAGGACATGACCGATGGCGAGAGCAGGCTCGGCGCGGGGCCGCGAGAATATTTCCCGCTCGCATGAGGCCGCGGCCGCGCGTTGCGCAGCGGCGCGTCGTCGCGTCATCTCTATGTCTTACAAGGCGAACTCGGCGCATCTCGGCTCCTCGCTCGGCATCGTCGAGATCCTCGATGCGGTATTGACTGTTTCCGATCTGCGTCCGGCGACCGCGAGCGCGGTGGAGCGCGACCGCGTCATTCTCTCCAAGGGCCATGCGGCCATGGCCTATTACGCGGCGCTCGAGCAATATGGCCTCGTCGCGCCGGAACTGCTCGACGCCTATCTGCAGAACGGCACGCCGCTCTGGGGGCATGTCGGCCTCAGCGAGGCGGTCCCGGCGATCGACGCCACCAGCGGCTCGCTCGGCCATGGCCTGTCGCTGGCGACGGGCTTCTCACTCGGCTATCGGCTGCGCGGAGGCGATCATCGTGTCTTCTGCATTCTCTCGGACGGCGAATGCGACGAGGGCTCCACCTGGGAGGCGGCGCTCTTCGCCGGCGCGCGCGAGCTCTCCTCGCTCACCGCCATCGTCGATTACAATCACATTCAATCGCTGGCGCCGACGAAAGAGGTGATGGACCTCGAGCCTTTCGGCGCCAAATGGCGCAGCTTCGGATTCGAGACGATCGAGCTCGACGGCCATGATTGGGCGGCGCTGGTCGCGGCGCTCGAGCGGCCCATGCGCGGACGCCCGCGCGTCATCCTCGCCCATACGGTGAAGGGCAAGGGCGTCGCCCGCATAGAGAACACCGTCGCCTCGCATTACAAGCCGGCGCTCGCCGCCGATCTGGAGCTCGCCTGATGCGCAAGCGGATCATCGAGCTCATAGAGGCGGACGCCAGCGTCGATCCGCGCATCGTCTTTCTCACGGGCGATCTCGGCTTTTCTTTCGTCGAGCCGCTCGAGCAGGCGCTCGGCGAGCGCTTCGTCAATATGGGCGTCGCCGAGGCCAATATGGTCTCGGTCGCCGCCTCGCTGGCCGCCGGCGGCTTCCGGCCTTTCGCCTATTCCATCGCGCCCTTCATCACGGCGCGCTGCCTCGAGCAGATTCGCAACGACCTCTGCTATCAGCGCCGCGCCGTGCGGCTGATCGGCGTCGGCGCCGGCTTCTCCTATGGAACGCTGGGGCCCTCGCATCACGCGCTCGAGGACGCGACGATCATGGCGGCGCTGCCCGATCTCGTCGTCGCCAATCCGGGCAACGCCGCCGAGCTCGATCGCTGCTACGCGGCGCTGCTCGACGATCCGCGCCCGGCCTATTTCCGTATCGCCCGCGAGAGCGGCGCATCTTATGGCGCGCCGATCTTCGCGCCGCAGACGGCGGCCTTCGCGGCGCGCCGCGGCGCCGATGTGACCTTGGCGACGAGCGGCGGCTCGGTGACGCAATGTCTCGCCGCGGCGGAGATTCTCTCGGGGGAGGGGATCGAGGCCGCCGTCGTCAGCGTTCCGATCGTCCAGCCTTTCCCGGCGGAGGCTTTCGCCGCGCTTTTGACCGGCGCGCCGGTCGTTTCCGTCTTCGAGGGCTATCGCGGCAATCCGCTGTCGGTCGGCGTGATGGAGACGCTTCTCGCGCGCGGGATGGGCGAGGCCTTCGTCGATCTCACCGCGCCGCAGGCGTTTCCGAGCCTCGTCGGCGACACCGAGACTCTGCGCCGCCGCGCCGGGCTCGATCCGGCGATCATCGCGGCTCGGGCGCGCGCGCTCGTCACGGGCCGCGGCGAGCGGCTGCTCAGCGGCCGGGCCTGACGCTTGCGTGTCTTTCTCACCGGCGGGTCCGGCTTCCTCGGGGCGGAGGCGACGCGGCTCCTCGTCGAAGCGGGCCATGAATGCGCCGTCCTGCTGCGCGGCGATATCGAAGCGACGCGGCTCGCGCCTCTCGCCGCGCGGCTTCATGCGATCCGCGGCGATCTCTTCGCGCCGGAGAGCTATCGCGAGGCCTTGACGAATTTCGCGCCCGACGCGCTCCTGCACAGCGGCTGGCGCGGCGTCGCCGGGGCGGAGCGCAATGATCTCGGCCAGCTCGACAATATCGTCGCCACGGGACGATTGGCCGCCGCAGCCGCCGACGCCGGCGCCCGCATTCTGATCGGCGTCGGCTCGCAGGCCGAATATGGCCTCCTCGCCGGCCGCGTCGCGGAAGACGCCGCGACCGAGCCGACGACGCTCTATGGGGTCGCCAAGCTCGCCGCCGGCCGGGCCCTGCTCGCAATAGCGGCGGAGCGCGGGTTGCGCGCAGCGTGGGGGCGCGTCTTTTCTCTCTATGGTCCCGGCGAGGCGCGGCCCTGGCTCGTGCCGTCGCTCATTCGCAGCTTCGCGGCGGGGCGTTCGCCCGATCTCACCGCTTGCGAGCAGATTTGGGAGTTCACCCATGTCTGCGACGCGGCGGCGGCGCTGCTCGCGCTGCTCGATCACGAGGCGCACGGCGTCTTCAACATAGGGTCGGGCGAGCCGACGCCATTGCGCGACGCCGTTCTGCTCTTGCGCGATCTGACGGCGCCGGGCGTCGCGCCGGGATTCGGCCGCACTCCCTATCGCCCGGATCAGATCATGCATCTCGAAGCCGATATTTCCCGCATTTGCGCCGCGACCGGCTGGCGGCCCCGCGAGCCTTTGGCGCGCGGATTCGCCGAAACGGTCGAATGGTTTCGTTCCGGCGGCTGCGAAAAAATTGTTAACCACGTCCTGTAGCGCATGGGACACAGGGGGGCGATAAAGCGCGGGCGTTGCGTGGAAGGCCTTGTCTTCGAC
>NZ_JAHLJF010000001.1:4362164-4362273 GCF_018887255.1 Methylosinus sp. KRF6
GTCACATTGACGATGCCATTGGCGTCGATGTCGAAGGTCACCTCGATCTGCGGCTTTCCGCGCGGCGCCGGCGGAATGCCGACGAGATCGAACTGGCCGAGCAGCTTAT
>NZ_JAHLJF010000001.1:4362373-4364922 GCF_018887255.1 Methylosinus sp. KRF6
AGATAGGCTCCGTCCTGTCCGGTAATGCCCGTCAACAGCGCGCGTTTGGTCATCCACCCCTCTTAATGTGCTCACTCCGCCTCGGCGGATTGCTTTTAGCCGCGATTATAGACGTCCTGCAGGCGAACGATATCGTCCTCGCCGAGATAGGAGCCGGTCTGCACCTCGATGATCTCGAGGTCGATCTTGCCCGGATTGGTCAGCCGGTGAATGCAGCCGATCGGCAGATAGACCGACTCGTTCTCATGCACGAGCAAGGTCTCCTGATCGCGGCCCACTTCGGCCGTGCCTTTGACGACGATCCAATGCTCGGCGCGGTGAAAATGCTTTTGCAGCGACAGTCGCGCGCCGGGCTTCACCACAATGCGCTTCACCTGATGCCGATCGCCCGAATCGACCGATTGATAAAAGCCCCAGGGGCGGAAGATGCGCTTGTGCTCGCCGGCCTCGCGGCGATTCTCGCTCTTCAATTGATCGACGAGCTGCTTGACATTGTCGCCATGCTCGTGACCCAGCACCAGCACCGCGTCCTGCGTCGTCACCACCACGACGTCGTCGACGCCGACGACGGTGGTCAGCATCTCGTCCGAGCGCACATGCACATTGCGCGAATCGCGCACGACGCCATTGCCGCGCACCGAATTGCCCTGCGCGTCGCGCTCGGTCAGCTCCCATACGGCGCGCCAATTGCCGACGTCCGACCAGCCGATGTCGGCCTCGATCACCGCGGCCTTGCGCGTCTTCTCCATCACGGCGTAATCGATGGAGGTCTTCGGCGCGCGCGCGAAAGCTTCGGCGTCCAGCACCAGAAAATCGAGATCGCGGCGGCCGGCGTCGATCGCCTTTTCGGCGGCCTCGAAAATCGCCGGCTCGAAATGCGCGATCTCTTCCTGCATCACATCGGCGCGGAAGATGAAATTGCCGCTGTTCCACAAATAGCCGGCGTCGATATAGCGCTGCGCGGTCTCGCGATCGGGCTTTTCGACGAAGGCTTCGAGCTCGGCGACGTCGCCGGCGATGCGCTCGCCGGGGCGAATATAGCCATAGCCGGTGGCCGGATTGTCGGGCTTGACGCCGAGCGTGACGATATGGCCGTCGGCGGCGGCCGCAGCGGCCTTCTTGCAGAGCGCGACGAGGCCCTGCGGATCGCGCACGACATGATCGGCGGCGAGCACGACGACGATTTGTTGCGGCGAGCGGCGTGCGGCGATTCCGGCGGCGACGGCGACGGCGGCGGCCGAATCGCGGCGCATGGGCTCGAGCACGATATCGGCGGCGGCGCCGATGGCCGCGAGTTGATCGGTGACGAGAAAGCGATAATCGGCGTTGGAAATGACGACCGGCCTGTCGAAAGCCGCATCCGCCAGCGTCGCGATGGTCGTCTGGAAGGTCGAGCGCTCGCCGACGAGCGGAATGAATTGTTTCGGGAGAGTTTCCCGCGATTCGGGCCATACGCGCGTGCCCGCCCCGCCACACATGATGACCGGCAGTATCTTCGTCATGTCTCGCCTTTCGGTCGAGGGATGGATCGGCGGGGGCAGTTCACGCGGCGGAAGCAGCTTTTGCAAATATGTTCAAACAGATCGAGCGCTTCTGCCACGCAGGTCTCGTCCCTGCGGCCGTCCGCCGACGATTTCGTGAGCTATAGGCCGAACGCGTCGCCTTTGGCAAGTGGACGCGGGCTCTCGTGGACGCGGGTCCCTGCGGCCCCAGCGGACGAAACCCGCGCCGGGGCGGCCGTGCGCGCTCCTTCGGGATCATTTGGGCTGCGGCGAGGCGGGAGCCTCTTTCGGCAGACGCGCGCGGCGCTCCGGCAGGGCGGCGAGAATGCGCTTTCGCTCCGCCGGCGTTGCGTCGCGCCAGCCGGCGATCTCGCCGATCGTCCGTGCGCAGCCGACGCAAAAGCCGGTCGGCGCGTCGATGCGGCAGATTTTGATGCAGGGCGTTTCGGCCATGTGCAATTACCCATATCATGAGTCACGGTGACCGCTCAACACATTGAAAAGACTAGTTTCTGTTTTTTCGTTGGGAAGCATAAGCCGAGTCAATTTCACCCCATATCCTGAGTCGAAACTCCGAATTGCCCTCATAAAATGAGTCGGCTTTCGAAGCCAAATTCGCCTTGTGTCCGACGTCGATGTGCGTCGAGCGGGAAATAAGCAGTATTTCCGAGTAATTGGAAGTCCTCACGGGACGCGCCAGCCGCACGTCAGTATAGGCCGATCGCGATGGGCTGGCGCTGATATCCGAAACGATCCCTCGAGCATGCGGGCCGCTTCCGCGACATCGGGCGTGAGGTCTGGACGATTGTCGACGATGCATGCCGCTGCCGCACGTTCGCGACGGGCAGCCCGTCAAATCATCGGAGACGGCACTGTCTATTTCCGATTTGCGGCGAAGCCGATCTCGGCGAGGGCGGGTTTCCCGATCACGGATCCAAAACGATTTGGAAGTATAACATGAGTCGAATTTCACCCATCCGCCCGGAGAATCTGCAGGGCTCCGAATCCGGGTTAACGGGCTGAAGCGCCCAAGGCTGTGGCGAGATA
>NZ_JAHLJF010000002.1:0-251 GCF_018887255.1 Methylosinus sp. KRF6
GAAGCGCCGAAGAAGTAAGACGACGCGTAAACCTTCTCCCACTCGTGGGAGAAGGTGGCCCTCGCGTCAGCGAGGGTCGGATGAGGGTCCGTCGTGTCTCGTGGAAATCATGAGGACACGACGGATGCAAAGAAAAGGCGAAGCCGAGGTCGGACCCTCATCCGACCTCGCTTCGCGAGGCCACCTTCTCCCACAAGTGGGAGAAGGAAGCGCCCTTCCTCTCGAGACCTCGCCCGTTTCTACTCCGCGGC
>NZ_JAHLJF010000003.1:0-44404 GCF_018887255.1 Methylosinus sp. KRF6
GTTCTCGGTGGAAAAACTCGTGCTGCCTGGGTCAGCTCTCAGTGGAAATCAACACTATCAGTTCCTCCGGGCTCTGAAGGAGCATGGTGGCCCGGCGCGGGTCCTTGATCAGATAGGCCGGCGGCTGAAGACCCACTCTTCTCAGCCATTCCGGCAGGCAACGCACTGTGTCGTGATCGCGCAGCAAGATTCTGACCGGCTGCCCTCGGATCAGCTCGATCAAAACATTCTGGCCATGCATCTCGGGGATGAATCCACACTGCAGCGCCTCGACGGCGAAGCCGACAACGAGCGTGAACAGCTCCTCGAGAAAGGCTTCGATGCTCACTCCGGACCGAAGTCCGAGGGCCTGTTCGATCGCCGGAGGCAGTCCAGCGCACGGCGCGACCGAAAAGCTCGCCAACGGAACGAATGTCGCGTCGTCGGCGAGGAGAGGAAAGTCACGGATTGCGCAACCGAGAACAGCGGAGCGCGGCGAGAAGACGTCGCGCGACGCTTCGTCGAACGTCCAAAACCGAGCTTCATCCGCGATCCGCACACGAGCGGCAATGGTCGGTCTGCGCGAGCTGGCCTCCTCCAGGAGGGCGGCCGCGAGCAAGCCGTTGTGGAGCGATTGCGCGCTCATGAGACGTCGTACGCCGAGCGTGTAGACGTCCAATGGAAGCTTGACATGGCGATGAGGAGTCGAAGCGATCGCGACCGTCCGCAACGACGACGTCGCGCTAACGAGGGGTCCGACGAAACCGAGAATGACGATCTCGCCCGAAGCAAGTTCGGGACCGAACTCCAAAGGCGCGGCGGCTTCCAAGTGCCAAGGGTGAACGGGAAATGCGATATGGGTCTCCGCGAGGCCGCATCGCGCCATTTCCTCCGTCAAGGCCTCCACCTGAGATGGAGCCAGGATGATATCCGCGGGCTCTCGTCGGTCCATAGCGGGAGACTTCCGGATATGGTCGCGTGACACGGCGCACCAACGCAGCGCGAATAGCCGTCCGAATTCCGCGCCATAGGTTTCGATCTCGTCTTTTTCCCAGCCCCCTCTGCCGCGCGCGAGAGGGTGGAAAGGCCTGTCGCGCCACGCGGCAAGTCTTTCCCATATCCAGCTGTTGTTCTTCTCGAGGGCGAGCTTGCAGTCTTCCTCGAGAAGAAGAGCGGCTCTCTCCAAAAGCTCGGAATTACGAATACTCTCGTCGAGCTGCCGCATCGTGCGATCGAGTGTAGCCAGGTCGAGATCTCTCAAAGCCGAAAGAAGGATCCACAACAGATCTTTCGCATCCAGCCGCGCGGCGCCTTCAGCGGACTCTGCGAAGACCGCCGATGGCCGAAGCTCCTCGCGCCAGCCGTCCCAATCGAGCGTAGCCGACAATTCGATCTCACCGAGACGCAAGCGGCCCGACACGCGGCCGTCTCGTGCTTCGGTTACAATTCGCGAGCGAAAACCTGCGATATCCTCTGTCCACAATAGCTCCAGCAGTTCTGTGAGCACAGGATCGGCGGCGGCGGGCGGCTGGCGCATGATCGACCTCAGAACAAGTCGAGCATTGTTCCGACGTCGCCTGCTTCGGCGCGTCGCAGGATCGCTCGCGCACAGACGATGTCGTCGATAGCCATCCCCATCGGGTTGAGCAGAATGATCTCTTCGCCGTTCTCGCGGCCCGGCTTGGAGCCGACGACGATCTCGCCGAGTTCGGCATACAGCTGCTGCCTCGAGAATGAGCCGGCCTCGACGAGCTGATTGATGATCTTTTTCTCGCGATTGGACTGATCCCAGTCGTCGACGACGACCTTATCCGCCCTCAGGAAGACGTCCCTTTCTGCATCCATGATGGAGACGTTGGCGAGGAATGCTCCGGGCGAAAGCCACTCGAATGGCAAGTACGGCCGATCGGTTACTGTGCAGGTAACCACCACATCCGCGCCTTCGATGGCGGCGCGAGGACGCTCGAAACGCACGAACTCTACTTCGGGAAACGCCGTCTGCGCCCATTGAACTCCCTCGCTGAGGTTTACGGCGTGGGCGTCGTGAAGACGGATCTCTCGAACGTATGGGAATTGCTCGCAGAACATCTCGATCTGCGTGCGTCCGATGGGGCCGCATCCGATGATCGCGACTCGACGAAATTGTTGCTTGGCGAGGTGGCGACAGGCTACGCCCGTCACCGCGGCGGTGCGTAGAGCGCTGATCCGACCCGCCTCCAGAATTGCGATCGGAAAATGCGTGTTGGCGTCGTTCAGGACGATAACCGCGCTGGCTCGTTCCATGGACCTGGCCGAGGGGTTGTCGTGCTTCGATCCGATCCATTTTATTCCGGCGATAGGATCGTCGCCGCCGATCCAGGCGGGCATGGCGATGATGCGGTCGGCGATATGGGAGGAACGGGGGCTGCGCAAGTAGGGCTTAAGCGGCTGCGCATAGTCACCTGCGGCGTGAAGTCGAAAGCCGTCTTCCACCGCCTGCATGTAGAGCCCCGAGTGATTTCCCCCGAGAGACGCGATGTCGGCGCGGGAGAGAAAACGCAACGCATGAGCGCTCGCCGGCGCATGCCGGACGATGTCGAAAGTGTTCATCGATGAAGACCTCAGGAAGGAAAAGATGCTTTTGGGTGTTCGGCTAAGACTGGGTGACGCTTTGCGGTCTGGATGTCTTGGCGAGAATTCTGTGAGAGTCGTGAAGAGGTCGCCGCGCACGCTCGTTCTCGGGCAACCAATTCGAATTATAGACAGTGTCGAGATAGCGCTCGCCGCGATCGGGCAGCACCGTGACGATGACGGCGTCGTGCGGGAGGCGGGGGACCATTTTTTCGATCGCTGCGATAATCGAGCCCGAGGAACCGCCCGCGAGCAGTCCCTCTTCACGAACGAGCCTATGACAACCCTGCATGGACTCCCAATCGGTCACATAGACGACCTCGTCGATCTCGCATGTGTCGAGCTGCTCGGGAACACGGCTGGCGCCGATGCCCGGAAGTCGTCTCTGTCCGCCCGGGGAGCCAAATATGACGGAGCCCACGACATCGACGGCAACGATACGAATAGCCGGCCATGCTTCCCGCAGTCGACGAGCCACTCCCATGATCGTTCCGCATGTGCTGACGCCGATGAAAGCGTGTGTCGGCTCGACTGGCATGTCTCGTACGACTTCCTCTCCAATGCCTTCGTAATGAGAGCGTCGATTGTCTGGATTGGCGTACTGATTCAGCCAGACTGCGTTCGGCAATTCGTCCAGAAGTCGACGCACGCGACGAATTCGTGATTGCAGATAGCCTCCTTCTACATCCTTCTCGTCGACGAACTCGATTTTGGCGCCATAAATCTCGATCAGCTCGCGGTTATTTTTCGTGACGTTCGGATCGATGACGGCCGTAAACTCTAGTTTCATTTGCCGTGCGATCATTGCGATCGCGATGGCAAGATTCCCAGAGGAACTCTCGACCAAATGAGTGCTGTTGGTGATTCTTCCGTCAGCGATCCCTTGCTGAATCATGAACGACGCCGGCCGATCCTTGATGCTGCCACCGGGGTTGAACATTTCCAGCTTGGCGAACAGCCTGATTTCCGCGCCACCGAAAGGGACCTCCAACTCCACGAGAGGCGTATCGCCGACGAAAGAATAGAGATTCGGAATCATTTTGGTGCTCCGTCTAACGGGTAAAATAGCAGTGTTAAATTCGGCTGAGTCGCCGGAACACTAACTCAGTGAGCTTTTAGCGAGCCATGAGGTTTCAATATTCTGAGCCAAAATTGGTTAGCAGGCGAATTTTGGCGAGCCGGGCGCTTGCAGTTGTTGAGTATCATCGATCTTGCCCGAGCATCGATCACGCGCCGAAGCCCGTCAATGCGTCAATGGCGTGATTGGAAGCATTATAGAAAGCAGTTTAGAAGTATTGCAGTTTAAATATGAGGAAGGGAAGCGGATGAAAGATCATATGGCGCCGGCGGTGTCGGTTTAGTGCTCGCGAATGTCGAGCGCGCCTTGCCGGCCGCAACGCTGCGCGCTTTCAACGTCTCGAGCAGCGTCGTCAGAGCCGGCGCGTTCGGCTCGACGACATATTTCGTGTGCTTGCGCGAGCCCGGGACTTGGACCGCGACAATCCATTTCTTCGAACTCGACTCCAATGCTCCGATCAGCGTGCTATCGTAATCCAGAGCGACGGCCACGGGCGCTTGATCCACAATCGGGCGCATCTTCGGGGCTCCTTTCGGTTCGAACGACAAACCGAAGCCTACCCCGTCTCAGCCATCGCTTGCCTCCGTAGGTCTGAGAGATGACCTCGGGCAGGGTCGAGTCCCACGCGCTTTGTCGGAGCATGGCGTCGGGCGGGCTGTGCCGCGCTCTTCTTGTGCGGCGGCGGCGAAGGACAGCTCTGTTCCGCTCTGTCTAGAAGAAGAATTATTACAAAGTAGATCGGCGAAACCTATAACTATTCCAAAAACAATACGGATTTCATTAACGAAATTACGTAGCACAGATTACGTACCTGAAGCAATTCCGAAATGTTCGACACCACCGGCACGCCGCCCGAGGCCGTGATGGTCGCCATCGAAGTTCCGCATGGCCCCATCGTGGAAAGCTTGATGGAGCGAGGTTTCCGCGTTCACGCCATCGATCCCAAGCAGCTCGATCGCTTCCGCGATCGCTTCTCGCTTTCGGACGGCATCCGATCGCGCGCGCCGTCGCCGATTATCGTCGCCGCTGCGCTCAAACCCGTGTCGTTGACAGCGCATAACGATCCCGTCGGCCGGCGCCAGGGAGTGAAACACGTCGAGACTTTCGGCCGAGAGGCGACTTCGCTGCTATTCGGCGACGCCCTCCTCGACGCGCTGGAGGTGCTCCGTGAGATTCATGCAAAGCGCCCGAGGAAATTTCCGGCGCATCCACCGACGGCGTTCAGAGCTGGCTCCGCTTTGGCGCATACTCGACAACCATTCGGCGTGGGGCGGGAATAGGGCGAACTCCGTATCCGGCAGGCATGTCGCGGCGTCGGACCTCACTTGCGAATTCGCGTCGTATCGTTACCGTTGACGACCAAAGGCGCGTTGCGCATCATGTCGAGGCGTGAGCGGAATTCCTCGGCGACTCCTTGCGCGTCGAGCGAGTCGCGAATAATGCGCGGCTTGATGAAGATGATGATTTCCGAGCGATCCTTGTTCTTGGTCGTGCTGCCGAAGAGATCGCCGAGATAGGTGAGATGCCGAAGGCCCGGAATGCCATCCTTGGTGTGGTTTTCCTGCTCGCTGATCAGGCCGCCGAGCAGAACTGTCTGCCCGCTTCGAACCGAGACCGTCGAATGGACGCGCCTCTGCGAGATGGTCGGGGTCAGGCTCGTATTCACCGGATTGGAGATTTCCTGCTCGACCTCGAGCTGGACGACGCCATCGGCATGCACATGCGGCCACACCTTTAGAATGACGCCGGTGTCGCGCATTTGGATCGAGTTGACGATGGTGTTGGAGGTCGACAGAACCGTCGCAGAGCCTGTCGAGATCGGGACTTCCTGGCCCACTTGCAGGAGCGCGGGTTGATTATCCGATACGACGAGCGAGGGCGAGGACAGCACTTTGACGCTGGTCAGCGTCGTCAACGCGTTCAGCACCACATGAGGCTGGGCCTCCGGTCCCAGCAGCAAATTGAAGCCCGGCAACACGCGTTGAAGGACGAGATTCGACACGACGTCCGTCGTAGAGGAGGAGGTCGACGACGAGGTCGCGGCCGCGGCGGTCGTCGCGTTCGTCAATGACCCATTGGCTCTCGAAGAACCGCCGAGATAATATTGTACGCCATATTGCAGAGCGTCGGTCAACGTCACTTCGGCGACCGTCGCTTCGATCGAAACCTGCAGCTGCGGCTTGTCGAGCGCGCGCAGCGACCGCTCGATGACGAGATAATCGTCTTGGCTCGAATAGACGACAATGGAATTATTGGCGCTGTCGGCCGTGATGCGCACATTTTGGAACACGCCCTTGGGCAACGATCCGGAGGCGCCGAGGCCATTGCTCTTTTCTTCGCTCTCGGCGTTTTTCTGTTCGGCGAAATTGCCGAAGGCCGCCGCGATCTGATTGCCTCGGCCGGAGCCGGCGGCGGACTGCTGGCTCGCGTTATTCTGCGAGCCGGCCGCCGATGCGCTCGCGTTTCCCGAGAAGCTGCTGCCGGTCGAAAGCTGGTCGAGCTTGGCTTGCGCCCCGCTGGTTCCGGGCGCGAGCTGGCTCGCAGCGGAATCGGTCGCCTGACCGGCCCCCTTGCCGACGAATATCTCGTTCAGGATCTTTGCGATGCGCGCCGCATTGCCATTGACGAGCTGATAGACGCGCACAGTCGATCCGCTCACGTCGGATCGATCGAGCCTCCGCAGCCATAGGGTCGCGCGTTCGAGAAGCTGGCGATTGCGGGTCACGATGAGGACGGCGTTCATCCGGGGCATGGGCTGAAAGGCGACCGTTCCGGCGCCCTGGCCGTTTTCGCCAGTGTCGAATATTCGCTCGAGCTCACGAATGATGTTGTCGGGAGAGGTGGATTTCAGCGGATATATGGCGACGGAGCGATTGCGCAGCCATTCGACGTCGAAGCTGGAGACCATGTCGACGACGGCTCGGCGCTCGCTCGACGTTCCGTGAACGAGAAGAAGATTGCGCGTCGCATCCGCGCGGATGGCGCCGGCGCGCGCAATAAAATTCTCCGCCGTTTTGGCGAGCGCAACAGCCGAAGTGTTATGCAAAGGGATGATTGTGACGCCATAGCCCGGTTGCACGGAACCGATTGTGGTCGGCCCCGCGCCATTGGCTTCCGGGAGCGGAACGATGCGAACGAGCCGGCCCTCGCGGAGCAGAGCGGCGTTGGACATGCGGATCACATTTTCGAATGTCGGCAGAATGTCTTTTTTCGGGATGGGTCCCGCGGAGACGATGGTGACCGCGCCATGGACGCGCGGATCGATGGTGAAGTCGAGGCCGAGCGCGTCGCCGAGCAGCGCTTTGGCGACCGTCTGAATTTCGGCCTGTTCGAAATTCATCTCTATTTCGTCGCCGCGCGAGGTCACGCCGGGCTCCGTCGGCGCCTCGCCCGGCGAGCGCTTTGGCGAAGCGTCCTCCGCGCCGGGATAGAGAACCGGCCGGGCGGCGCTCTTGTCGAGGCGGGAGCCGACGGAGGCGGTCGTCGGAAAATAGGCGGAGAAGTCTTTCATGCGGGCGACATCGACGCTGTCGCCGGGACCGATCCCCATCAATTGCTCGGAGGACGAGCAGGCCTGCAGCAAGAGCGCGATCAGGAACAGAAGCTTTCTCGGATGCGCTGTCGGAAACCGGAAAACACGAGCCACTCTACACACTCCGACACACTCACTATAGAGCTTTTATATATCGACGCGGGACTTGCGAAAGCGGCGACAAGCCTCATCTGGCAAGATCCGCGCCAATAATTTTCTTGCGTCTCTTTCTCGTTATGTATAGAGTCCACATGACGTTTACGCAAGAATCTTGCATTGGCTGGCGACGTGAATTCGATGTCCCGCGACGCGTTCTTGAAATATCTCGCTCATGAGGGCGGGCTTCGCGAGGCCGATGCGTTCGAGCCCGTCCGGCGCGCCAATGAGAGCGAGGCGTCCGCCGAATTCGATTGGGCGAGCGCGACGAAGCTATCGGCTTCGGCCTTCGCCGACGAGCTCGCGAAGTTCTATTCTTGCGAGCGTGTGACGCGCGGCGAGCTCGCCGGCGTGACATTCGGCGGCGCGCTCTTGTCGCCGCGCTTTCTCCGGGATGGACGCCTCTTTCCCTTCGTGCATGACGACGAGCTGGTTCTCGCTATCGCCGCGCCGCTCGAGGACGAGATGCGCTCGGCTATAGAGACCGCCCTCGGACGGAGCGTGCGCGTCGCGGTCGCGACGCCGGAGGAGATCGAGGCCGCGCTCGGCTCGGCGCAAAAGCCGCTGGCGACGGAGGCCGTAGAGACGGCGAGCGCCGAAGCCGCCTCCGACGATCTCGACGATCTTCGCGATCTCGCGCGCGGCGCGCCCGTGGTGCGCGCGCTCGATGATCTGCTGCGCCTCGCAGTCGAGCAGCGCGCCACCGATCTGCATATCGAGCCATTCGCCGGGGCGTTGCAGGCGCGCATACGCGTCGACGGCCTGTTGAAGCCCGCGCCCGCGCCGCCGGCGAGCATGGCCAAAGGCCTGCTGTCGCGCCTCAAAATCATGGCGGGCCTGAACATCACCGAGCGGCGCCTGCCGCAGGACGGGCGCGCGCGCATCGTGGTCGGCGGCGCGGAGATCGATCTGCGCGTCGCGACATCGCCCAATCTCTACGGCGAGGGGGCGGTCGTGCGCCTTCTGCGCAAGGGCGCCGGCGTCGTCGCGCTGAATGAGCTCGGCCTTTCGCGACGCGACGGCGACATACTGCGGCGAATGCTGCAGGCGCCTTTCGGCATGATCATCGTCACCGGGCCGACCGGCTCCGGCAAGACGACGACGCTCGCCGCGTCGCTTTCCGAGATCAACGAGCCGACTCGCAAGATTCTCACCGTCGAGGACCCTGTCGAATATCAAATCCCCGGGGTCAATCAGATGCAGGTCCATCCGGGGATAGGGCTGACCTTTGCGACTGCGCTGCGCTCCTTTCTGCGCCAGGACCCGGATGTGATCATGGTCGGCGAGATGCGCGATGCGGAAACGGCTCATATCGGCGTTCACGCGGCGCTCACCGGCCATCTTGTGCTGACGACCTTGCACACGAATACGGCGGCGGGCGCGATCACGCGCCTCATCGATATGGGCGTCGAGAGCTTTCTGCTCGCTTCCTGCGTCCGCGCCGTCGTCGGCCAGCGCCTTGTGCGCATCCTCTGCCCGGATTGCAAGGAGCCGCACGAGCTCACCGAGCCTGTCCTCGAAGCCGACGCGCGCTATTCGGCGCTCGGCTTCGGCGCCGGCGAGATTCTGCATCGGCCGAAAGGGTGCGAATGGTGCAATTTCACCGGGTTTCGCGGGCGCAAAGGCGTCTTCGAGGTCATCGAGGCTTCGGCCGCGCTGCGGGCCGCCATCGGGCCGAAAGTCGACGGTCATGAATTGGAGACTATCGCGAAAAGCGAGGGGATGACGTCCATGACGCAGGACGGCGTCGCCAAATGCCGCGCCGGCCTGACGACGATCGACGAAATTTTCCGCGTCACCATGAGTCTTTGAATGCCGCAGTTTCGTTATCGCGCAGTGACGCGAACGGGAGAAATGGTGGCTGGAGAGGTCGAAGCGGCGACCCGCGAAGACGTGTTGCGACGCATCGAATATCTCGGGCATCTGCCCATAGAGGCGGAGGTCGCGTCGGGAAAGAGGCGCGACGTCGCCTCCGCCGGAGGCCGTGCGCCGGCGCGCGACGTCACCATTTTTCTACGTCAACTGGCGCTGCTCGTCGGCGCAGGCCTCACGCTGGACGCGGCCCTGCAGACGCTGGCGGAAGATGCGAGCAAGCCTATTCAGGGCTTTGCGACAGCGCTGCGCTCGATGATCTCCTCGGGCGACAGCTTCGCGGAGGCGTTGGAGCGACATCCGCATATCATCGATCCCGCCTATGTCGCCATGGCGCGCGCAGGCGAAGCCTCCGGAAAGCTGCAAGCCGTGCTCGCGGCGATCGTCGAGGATCGTGTGCGGCGCGAGCTGCTCTCCGAGCGAGTCGGCTCGGCCATTCGCTATCCTCTTTTTCTCATCGGCGCGGCGCTGCTCGTGTTGTTTTTCTTCATGCTCTATGTCGTTCCGCAGTTCGAGCCCGTGTTTCACGATCTCGGCGATCGATTGAATGGGGGCGTCGCCTTCGTGCTCGCGGCCTCCGCCTGGCTGCACGCCAATCTCTATTCTTTTCTCGCCCTATGTGCGGCCTTCGCGCTCTCGCTGCTCTACGCCTTCTCGCAGCCGGGCGCGCGCGCCGCGGCGATCTCGGCGCTCGGGCGCGTTCCCGGCGTCGCCGGCCCTATGCAGGATTGGCGCACGACGCGCGTCATCGGAGCGCTCGGCCTTCTTCTGGGCAATGGCGTGCCCTTGCCGACGACATTGAAAATCCTGCGCGATGTCGTGGTCGAGCCACAATCGGCCGCGGCGATCGACAGGATTCACGAGCAGGTTCGCAGCGGCCGCCGCTTCGCCGACGCGCTCGCCGAAACGCGGCTGCTGCCTCCGCTCGCCGTCCGCATGTTGCGGATCGGCGAGGAGACCGGCGATCTGCCCGCGATCGCGGCCCATGCGACGCAATTCTACGAGCATCGGCTCGGGGTTGGGCTCGATCGGCTCATGGGCGCGATCGGCCCAGCGGCCATCGTCGTCGTCAGCGTCCTCGTCGGCGCTCTCGTCACCTCGATCATGAGCGCTCTTCTCAGCATAACGGAACTCGCCCAATGACACTCTCCCGCACGCCGCATCACGATCTCGGTCGCGTCCCCAATAGCGCGCGCGCCGGCTACACGCTCGTCGAAATGCTGGTGGTTCTCACGATCATCAGCCTCATCCTCGGCCTCGTCGGTCCGCGCGTGCTCAATTATCTCGGCGAATCCCGCGTGAAGACGGCGCGCCTGCAGATCGAGAGCTTCGCCTCGGCGCTCGATCTCTTCTACATCGACGTCGGACGTTATCCCGCCTCTTCCGAGGGGCTCGCCGCGCTCGTGCAACGGCCGAGCGGCGTGGACATTTGGAACGGTCCCTATGTGAAAGGCGGTCGCCTGCCCAATGATCCCTGGGGCAAGCCCTATCTGTATCGTTTCCCCGTCGATCACGTTCCGCCTTACGAAATCGTCTCGCTCGGCTCGGACGGGCAGGAGGGGGGTGTCGGCGCGGCGGCGGATATTTCCAATGTCGAACATTGAGCGGCGCGCCGGCTTCACGCTGGTCGAAATGATGGCGGTGATGATGATCGTCGCGCTGATCTCCGCTCTCGTCGTCACATGGACCTTCGGCTCGGGACGGCCGACGCTGAAAGCGGTCGCGCTCGAGGCGGCGGCGCTGCTGCGGCGAGAACGGCTCGGCGCCATGCTGAGCGGCCATCCCCGTCATATCGCGCTCGACGTCTCGACGCGGTCGCTGATCGGCGACAGCGGCGGAATAGTCGCCGTGCCTCGGGATGTGTCGCTCGCTCTCCTCGCTGCAGAGCAGACGAACGGCGATCTGCAGGGGGTCGCGCGTTTCGAGCCGGACGGCGCCTCGACAGGCGCGGTCCTCGCCTTCGCCAAAGAGCGCGCGCGCTATGAGGTGCGGGTCGATTGGTTCAGCGGAAGAGTATCCGTCGATGCGCCGTGACCACGCCCGCCGTCGCGCCGGCTTCACGCTCATCGAGGCGCTGGTCGCGCTCGCCCTGCTGACTGCTTTCGCCGCCGCGCTCGGCCCGCAGCTCTTTCAAGCGCGTGGGGCGCTCGCCAAGGGCAAAGGGCGCGTCGTGGCCGAGCAGCTGCTGCGGTCGCTCATCGCGGCGCCCTCGGACCGCGCCGGCCCTCCCGAGAGCCGGGAAGGAGAGAGCGGCGGTTATCGCTGGCGCATCGCCGTCGAGCCGATCTTTCTCGAGACGCCGAGCCTCCGGGACGCGACGCCGGTGAAAGAGGGCGCCGATGGGCGCAAATGGTCGGCCTATCGCGTGGAGGCGCGTGTCGCCTGGGGCTCTGGCGGTCAATCCGTCGCGGCGGAGACGATCCGTCTCGCGCTCGATCCGTAGCAGGGGAAGGGACATGCGAGGCAGGCCAGAGACAGGACGCCGCGCCGGCTTCACGCTCGTCGAGACGCTCGCGGCCCTCGCCGTGGCTTCGTCGATCATCGTCGGGGCGGCGGCGCTCACCCATCATGTCGCCGCTCATTTCGATCATGGCGCGCGCGGCGTGAACGACGCCGAGCGCTTCGCTCTCGCTATGGAGCGTCTGTCGCGGGATTTCGGCGCGGCGCGCCATGTGGCGCTGAAGCCGTCCGGCGCCATAGCGCCGCCGGCGCCCGCATTGCCCGGCGCGAATGGCAAAAAGCCGGAGACGCCGCCTCCTCTGGTCGCTTTCGATGGCGATAGCAAAAGCGTCGTCTTCGTGACGGCGAGCGCCATCGGCGCGCAGGCGGCGCTGGAGGAGGTCGTCACCCTCTCCGTCGAGCCCGCCGGCGAGAGTACGCGCCTCGTTCGTCGGCGCGCGCCTTGGCTCGGCCCGGACGTGGGGCTCGACCGGGGACAGGCGAAAGATGACGTCGTGCTGCTCGAGGGGCGTTTCGACATCTCCTTCGCTTATGCGCGCGTCGAGAAGGGCGTTGCGAGCTGGAAGGACGTCTGGCGAGGCGAGAGCGCGCCGCCGCGCCTCTTTCGCCTCGATCTGCGCGACGAGGAGACGGGCCAGCGCCTCGCTCCGGGAGCGGAGTTCCTGCTGCGCGCCGACGCGCCGGCCGACTGCGCGAGCGCCGAAGCGCAATGTCTCCCGGGGGCAAAGAAAGCGCCGGAGCCGCCGCCGCCACCGCTGGGACGGGCGCCGACATGAAGCCCGTGCGGAGCATCCGCCCGCGGCGGGGCGTCGTCCTCGTCGCCGTCTTGTGGACGATCGCGCTGCTCTCAGCGCTCGCCATGGCGGCCTCGGCCGGCCTGCGCAGCTTTGCGGGACTGCTGGCGGTCGACCGCGACCGCGTCCAGGCCGAGGCGCTGATCGCCGCGGGCATAGAGGCCGGCGCCGATCTGCTGATCAAATATCGCGGCCGGCCGCTGCTTCCGGCCGAGGCGCGCTTTTCGCTTCGGAGTGGCGAGGGGCGCGTACAGATCAGCGACGAGCTCGGCCGCATCGACATCAACAAGGCGCCGGTCGAGACGCTCGCTTCCCTGCTCGCCGGTCTCGGCGCGCCGGATGCGCAGGTTGCGGCGCTGGCGATCTCGCGGCGGCGCGAATCGACACAAGCGACGGCTGCAAAGGCGCAAAAGCCGGAATCCTCGGAAAGACGACGGTTCGACCAGATTTTCACCAATGTCGGACAATTGGCGCGGATTCCCGGCGTTCCGACCGAATATGCGCGTCTCGTCGCGCCTTATGTCACCGTCTTCGGGGAGACGACGGTGAACGCCGCGACAGCGCCGGCGGAAACGCTCCGGCTGCTGCCGCAAATGACGGAGGCGCGCATCGAGCGCCTGCTGAGCGCGCGCGCGGAGGGGGCGCTCCAGGCGCCCGATTACGAACGCATTCTCGGTCCCGCTGCGCGCTACGCGAAACCCGCCGATCACAGCGTCGCGCGGCTCGAGATCGCGGTCGCGCTCGCCGATGGTTTCGCCTCCGCGGCCGAGGCGATCATCGTCACGCTGCCGAAGGACAGCGAGCCGTACCGAATTCTCGCCTTTCGCCAATCGCCCCGGGCTTCGGCCTATGCCGGCGGCTTTTCGGAGACACGCTGAGGTGCCGAATTTCGCCCTTCTCTTCCGCTGGCTGGACGTGCTCGGGGGGCTCCTCACGCTCATCGCGGACAGGCGGCGCATTCGGAACATGTTGCGCGTCACATGCTCGGGCGATCGATTTCTGTTTCGCTCGGGCGCCGATCCCGACGCGCCGCCCCTCGCCGCCGCCGCGATCGGAGCGACTTTGCCGGAGGAGATCCTGCGACATGCGCGCGGCGGCTTCGTCCTGCTCGAATGGCCGCGCGAGACGACCGTCACGCGCACATTGGTCGCGCCGGCGCAGGCGCGCGAGTTTTTGGCCGGCATCGTCGCCAATCAGCTCGATCGGCTCTCGCCCTGGCCGGTCGGCCAGATATTGCACGGCCATAGAGCGACGCCGGAGGAGGCCGGACGCGTGACCGCGCGCGTGCTGATCGCGCGGAAAGCCGACATAGACGCCGCGCGCGCCGCGCTCGCCGAAATGGGGCTCTCGGTCGATCGCGTCGTCGGCGCCGCGGACGCGACCCACGAGCCCATCGTTTTCTGGACGAAGGGGGCGACGCAGAGCGATGCGGCGCAGCGTCGGCGCATCCGGCTCTGCGTCGGCGGCGGGATCGGCGCCTATGTCGCGCTCTGCGCGTTCATCGTGCTGGGAGCGTCGCTTTCCGCCAGCGCGCTCCAGGAAGAGGCGGCGGCACTGGCGGCGCGCGCCCATGCGCTGCAAAAGCGCGCCGACGCCGCCAAAAACCCGGCCGTCGTCGCCGCTCTGCAGCCCTCCGAGCGCGCTTGGATATGGAAAGAGACATCGACGCCGGCCGTCGTTCTCATCGACGCGCTCACGCGCGCCATTCCGGACGGCGCTTTTCTCGAGAGCCTCGGTCTGGAGGGCGGCAGGCTGCGCATATCCGGGCTCGCCGACGACGCGCCGCCGCTCATCGACGCTCTGGAAAAGACCGGACAATTCTTCGACGCGCATTTTTCTGCGCCGACGACGCGCGCTTCCGACGGCCGGCTGTTTCGCTTCGGCGTCGAAGCGCAGCTCGCCGCAGCCACGAAAAAGGGAAAATGATCCATGCGAATCGACTTCGACCTCGATCTCGATCGCGAACAGAGTCTCGCGCTCGGCGCGCTCGCCCTTCTCATGGCGTGCTGCGCCGCCGCCGCGGTCTTCGCCCTCGGTTCCTGGAGCGACGCCGCCGAGGAGGCGGCACAGCGGCGCGCCATTCTCGCGCAGGTGGAGGCGGCGCAAGGCCGCAGCGGCGTCCATGGCAAAGCCGCGATCGCGCCCGAGGCGGCCTTTTTCGCCGCGCCGACGCAAGGCCAGGCGAGCGCTCTGCTGCAGGCCCATCTCACGAGGCTCGTCGTCGCGCGGCATGTGAGCGTCACGACATCGGCCGCGCAACCGACGACGCGCGAGGATACGTCCGATGTCGTGCGGCTGCGAGCGACATTCGACATGGGTCTCGCACCCTTGCAGACGCTGCTCTACGAGCTCGAGACCGGCGTGCCTTATGTGTTCGTCGATACGCTCTCCGTTTCGCCGCTGCGCGGCGGCCAGCGGGGCCCCGAGCCATCGGCGTTGCGCGTCACGTTGGATCTGCGCGCTCTCTGGCGGAGGATTCGAATATGAGGGGGCTTTACCTCCTTGGCGCCTTGCTCGCCGCCGCTTGCGTCGCCGCCTCCGCCCAAGAAACAGGAGAGCGCGCTCGTCTCAACCCTTTGGCGCGCTTCGAGCCGGGGCAGCTGGCGGAGACGCTGCGACGGCCTTTGTTTTCGTCGAGTCGGCGTCCTCCCCCTCCGCCCACCGCGGCGCTCCGAGACGAGGCGCCGCCTCCGCCGCCGGAGCCTCCGCGACTCACTCTGATGGGCGTCGTGACCGATTGGAGCGGCGCGCGAGCGCTGGTGAAGACCGGGCCGCCGATTCGGATGCGCAGCTTGCGGAGAGACGACGAGATCGAAGGATGGCGTGTGGTCGAAATTGCGCCCCGGCGCGTGGTTTTCGGACGGGACGCGCGTCGTCATATCGTCGCATTGTTCGCATCGCCGGTTCGCCCGGCGATCGCATCTCCTTTACCCGATGCCTCGGCTTCCGAGGGCGATTGAGGGCGTCGGCTCGCAACAGCGGGTCAGAAGGCTACAATTGTATGAATAATATATTGCAGATCTGGATTCCGGCAAGGATAACTCCTGCCAGATAAATTGGCGATAGCCTATCTAAACGTCACACGACGCGCGTAAATAAGGCGATTTGCTTATGACTGCGGCCTGCCACCTTGTATCATCTTCACATTGCGAACAATCGGCGAGCTTGACAGGCAAAAAATCATAGGTAATATATCTACGACTCATAACGCATGTATATACAAGTTTTAAATGCGTATGAGCAAATATAATACTTCACACAATGGCGGCGAGCTGGGATGGCTGGCTTGTGTCGTGCCTTTTTACGAAGGGGTATGGGGTATGCAAAAATACAAAATGAAGGCTGTTCTGTCTGCGGCGGCGGTTGTCGTTTCACTTTTCTCGGGAGGGGCTTCGCCGGCGCTGGCTACGAATATCAACGTCTCTGCCGCAGCCAATTTCTGCGCTCCGCCGAATCCTAATGATCCGACTCCATTGGGAGATCTGATAACGGCGTTCCAGAACACCACTGGGTACACCGTCACTCTGGTCCAATGCGGCGCCACTGGCACGCTCGCGAATCAGATCACCAGCGGCAATAGCCTGAACGTCGATCTCTTTCTCGCCGCCAACAGCGCGACTCCCGCCAGCCTCGCCAGCGGCTATGGCGTCGGCAGCCCCTTCGTCTATGCGGTTGGCACGCTCGCCTTCTGGTCCAATACGCCCGGCGTGAACGTCAGCTCTGGCTACAACTCCAGCACCTATTCCAAGGTTGCGGTCGCCAATACCACCACCGCGCCCTATGGCACGGCCGCCTCCCAATTGCTCACGGGACGCTATGGTCTCACGGCCCCGCTCTCCAGCAATAGCCTCGTCAACATCTACTCGAACATCGATACGACTTTCCAGGCCGTCAAAAATCAGACTGAGACGGTCGGCTTCGTCGCGCTTTCGCAAATCTGTAAGAACGGGGCCTATCCGCCGAGCGGCTCCTCTGCGCTCGCCTATCCGCCGACGGACACCAGCGTGTCGCCGGTGATCTATAACTACGACCCGATCAACCAGTCGGGCCTTCGCATCGCTCGCAGCGCCCGGACCAGCGCAGAGGACACGGCGCTCAACGCCTTCGTCGCCTATTTGACGGATCACACGCTCTCGCCGCAGTCGCAGATGATCACGACCCTGCTGAACTATTGCTACGGCGTTCCGTGAGCAGGGCGGGCAGCTTCGCTGAACCGTGCTGAAACGAGCCGAAGACAAAGAGAATGCCGCCGCGGTTTTCCCGCGGCGGCATTTTTCGCATCCGCCCAATGCCGCCCCGCCAGCCGGAGTCCTCGATGCGACACCGGGTCGAAGGGCCAAAATCAGTGCGCAGGCGTTCTGCACCGAGATTAATCGTTATGCATCAAATTTATATTTAAATTCACAATAACTTGTCTATTTCGACGCCATCTCCCGCATTGACCGAAACCTGCGCCATTCGATAATGTAATAACAATACATAAACAAAATCGTCATGGGCAAAATGGGGCTGCTCGATGAACCACAAAGATTATAAAGTCTTATATCGCGCTGCCGCTGCTGGCTGCCCCTCGAGGCCAAATCGGCCGTCCATGTCGCAGTCGTCCCGTATGACAATGACGGCGATCGCGGCAATTCTCGCCCTGCCGAGCTTCGCGCTCGCCAATCCGACGGGGGGCGTCGTCGTCGATGGCGCGGCGACCATTTCCTCGACGCCCAACGTCACCAATGTCGTGCAATCGACCAATCGCGCCATCATCAATTGGCAGGGCTTTTCGATCGGCGCGGGTGAGACCGTCAATTTCCTACAGCCCACTGCGATGTCGGTGACGCTCAACCGCGTCGTCGGCAATGAGCAGAGCATCATCGCCGGCGCGCTCAACGCCAATGGCAAGGTGTTCATCATCAATTCCAATGGCATCATGTTCACCAAGGATGCGCAGGTGAATGTGGGCGGCCTCGTCGCGTCCACGCTCGACATCTCCAATTCCAATTTCATGGCCGGGAACTACACTTTCTCCGGCTCCTCCGCCGCCTCCGTCGTCAATAAGGGGACGATCAACGCCGTCGATGGCGGCTATGTCGCTCTGCTCGGCAAGGCGGTCGCCAACGAAGGGACGATCAACGCCAAATTGGGGACCATCGCGCTCGCTTCCGGCGATGCGATCACGCTCAATTTCAGCGGTGATTCGCTGCTCGATGTGACGATCGACAAGGGAACCTACGACGCTCTGGTCGAGAACAAAGGGCTGATCAAGGCCGACGGCGGCAATGTGGTGATGACCGCCAAGGCGGCCGATGCGGTTCTATCGGCGCAGGTGAACAATAGCGGAATCATCCAGGCGCGCACGCTCGCCGATCTCACCGGCGGCTCCTCATCCACGGGAAGCGTGAAGATCGGCAAGATCAAGCTGCTGGCCCAGGGCGGGAGGACCAAGGTGTCCGGCACGCTCGACGCTTCCGCGCCCAATGGAGGCAAGGGCGGAACGATCGAGACCTCGGGCGACAAGGTGACGATCGCCGATGGGACGCTCGTCACCACGGCGGCCGCCTTCGGAGAGACCGGGACTTGGACCATCGATCCGGACGGCTTCACCATCGGGACGAACGGCGACATCACCGGGGCGCTGCTCGGCAGCCTGCTCGCCAGCAATAATATCACCCTCTGGTCGACGAGCGGCGGCGGAACGGGCGGCGATCTCAATGTCAACAGCGCGGTGAGCTGGTCGGGCAACACGATACTGACGCTGAATGCGACCAACAACATCAATATCAATTCCTCGATCACCGCGACCGGCGCGAACGCCGGGCTCGTCCTCAACTATGGCAATTACGCTTCGACCGGCAGCGCCGCCTCTGGGACGAATTACAGCATCAACACCGCCAATGGCGCTTCGGTGACGTTGAGCGGCGCCGTTGCGAGCCTGAAGATCAATGGCGACGCCTATAGTTTGATCCACAGCATGAGCGATCTCGCCGCCATCGACGGCGGCCCGGGCTATTATGCGCTGGCGCAGAATTTGGATGCGTCCGGAACGACCTATGCGAGCGCGATCGTCCCGACATTGGCCGGCACGCTCGCCGGCCTCGGCCATACGGTCGCCAATCTGACGATCAACGATAGCGCCGGAAATGGCGGCATCGGGCTGATCGGAACGCTCGGCTCGGGGACGAACTCCACTGCCGCAATTCGCGATATCGGGCTCGTCGGCGCCAGCATCACGGGCTCGACTTCGAGCATCCGAGTCGCTTCGCTCGTCGCGTTAAATTGGGGCAGGATCACAAACGCCTATGCGTCGAATTTGACGATCAACGGCCTCCACGTCGTGGGCGGACTTGTAGCGGTGAATTGGGGCACGGGGGTGATCGACAACTCCTATGTCACGGGAACTTTGACGACGCCCGTCGCCACGATCCCCGCGAATGAAATCGGCGGGCTGGTCGGATCGGATCTCGGCGTCATCACCAACTCCCATACCAATGTGGCGATCACAATATTGGGTAGAGCCTCCAATGTCGGCGGCCTCGTCGGGCAGAGCTATGGCGGCAAAATTTCAGATTCCTACGCCACCGGAGATTTGAACGCCAATGACACGACCGCTATCGGCGGCCTGATCGGTCAGGCTACGAATAATGGGCCCAATATCAACACGATCACCAACTCCTACGCCACCGGCAATGTGACGGTGAATTGGACGAACGCCACGCAGACGAATGGTGGCGGAATCGGCGGGCTCGTCGGCGGCGAACAGGGTGGAGCGATCACGAATAGCTGGGCGTCCGGAAACGTGACCGTCCATGCGCCCGACAGCACCTATGGGGTGAACAATGTCGGCGGGCTGGTCGGCGGGCTGTCGGGCGTCAACAACCTCGCCCTCGTCGGCGGCAAGGTCGTCGTCGTCTCCACCACTGTCGCCACCATCACCGGCTCGCACGCGTCCGGAAATGTGAGCGCCGGCGTCAATAGCGTGAGCGTCGGAGGTCTTGTCGGAAGCGCCGGCCTGAGCAGCATCTCCAATTCCTCCGCCAGCGGCAATGTGACCGGTCTCACCGATGTCGGAGGATTGGTCGGCAGTAATGGCGGCAGCCTCTCCAATGTATCCGCCACAGGCAATGTGACAGCGACGAGCCCGCGCGGAGGGGTCGGCGGCCTCGTCGGCCGCAATAGCGGCGCGATAGACGGAGCTTTTGCGAGTGGCGATGTTTCCGGCGGCCGCAATGCGGGAGCCCTGGTCGGGGAAAACACGGACACCGTTCAGAACACAGGAACGCTGATCGGCTCGGTCGCGAATTCTTCGGCGACCGGCAGCGTGTCGGGTGGCGGTTTGATCGGACAAAATTTCGGCACGCGAGGCGCGATCGCGAATAATTCCTATCGTGACGTGAAGGCGGAGGCGCGCGCCGCCGCGCAGCTCGCCGCGACGCAGCGGACGGCCGCTGCGGCCGGCAATGTGATCTCCAATGCCGCGGAGGTCGCCGCGACGAAGCCACAGAATGCGGCGGCATCGACCGCCGCCGGCAAATCCGCCGTCGCCTCGGCCAACGCCTCGGCGAATATCGATGATAATCTGACTGGCCAGGAGTCGACGCAGACGCAGCTTCCAGCCGCGCGCGCGCGTGCGCGCCATGCCTCCTCGGCGAACGCAGGCGGCGCGCGCAGGGCCCAGGCCCCTTCGCCCGGCGCCCATTATCGCGCCCGCATTCGCAGCATAGAGATCGACGGCCAGCATTTCGATCTCGGAACAGACGGCAAGAACTCCGCGCCCGCCCCGAAGGCCCAATAAGACGCACGGGACCAGAAAGGTTTATCCTCAGATGAATTTCCGCTGTCTGCTCCTCTCCTGCGTCGCTGCGCCGGCGCTTCTCCTCGCTGCGCCGCAGGCCTTCGCGCAGAGCGCGCCGACGCCGATCCTGCCTTACAATATCGGCGACGCCGTGCGTCAGGCCGAGGAAGCGCGGCCCGCGCCGCCGCGGCAGAGCGCGCCCACGCTGCCGCAAATCGCCGAGCCGCGCTTCACCCTCGCCAGCAAGGAGACGCTCTTCGTCAAACATTTTGTCGTCGAAGGGCCGCTGCTCGTCCAAGAATCCGAGCTGCGTGAAATTCTCGCGCCCTATGAAGGCCGCAAGCTCACGCTCGGCGACATCTACGGCGCCGCGGACAAGGTCACTCTGCTCTATCGCGCCAAGGGCTTTCTGGTCGCCAAGGCCTATGTGCCGGCACAGGATGCGCGCAGCGGATCGTTGAAGATCAAGCTCGTCGTCGGCAAATATGGCAGCGTGCTCGTCGAGAACTCCTCGGCCGTCGACGCGGGCTTTCTGCAAGGCGTCGTCGACACGGCGCTCGCGGATGAAGCGCTCATTCATAAAGACGCGTTGGAGCGCGCGCTGCTGCTCGTCTCCGATCTGCCCGGCGCCGGCGCGCCGCGCATCGTGGTCTCGCCCGGCAAGAGCCAAGAGACATCCGATTTTCAATTCGCCGTGCCGGAAGGAAAGCGCGTCGCAGGCTATCTCTTGGGCGATAATTTCGGTTCGCCCTATACGGGCCGCGATCGTTTGAATGGCGGCTTCGTCATCAACTCGCCGCTCGGCTTCGGCGATCGTCTCTCCGGCTCGGCGATCGTCTCCGAGCGCGCCGCGCTCGCCAATGGCCGCGTCGCATATTCGTTTCCGCTCGGCTATGACGGATTGCGTGCGGAAGTCGGCGCCTATCGCACCACTTACGCGCTCGGCGGCGCCTATAAGGATTTGGACGCCACCGGCAGCGCCTACGCCATCACCGGCACGCTGAACTATGCGCTGGTGCGCCAGCGCGAGGAGAGCATCTCGCTATGGGCGAATTTCACCCATAAATGGCTGGACGACAGGATCGCAGGAACCTCGACATCGGAGCGCAAGATCGCGCTCGGCACTATTGGCGTGACGCGCGAGACCGCGCAGGAGCTGCTCGGCCTGCCGCTGGCGACGAGCGCGATGCTGTCTTTCACCTCCGGCTACGTCGATTATCCCGATGTGACGCAGAGAACGCAAAACAGCGCCAGCGTCGATACGGTGGGCAATTTCCATCGCATCAATCTCGCCGTGAGTGCGACCGTGGCGTTCGACGAAAAATTCTCGCTGTCGACCTATCTGCGCGCGCAAAAGGCGCTCGACGGCAATCTCGACACCAGCGAGCAATTCAGTCTCGGCGGCTTTTGGGGTGTGCGCTCCTTCGACGAAGGCCTCGCAGGCGACAGCGGCTATTTCGTCACGCCGGAGCTGAAATATGCGCTGCCGCAGATCGAGAATTACCGCCATGCGCTGGGCGTCTTCACCGATATCGGCGCGGTGTGGCTGGAGAATGGCTCCTACACGACGACGCAGCGCAGCTATACGGGAGTGAACGATGTCGGCGTCGGCTATTACGCGACCTATGACATCGGCGGCGGCAGCCTGCTGGTGCTGAAAGCGCAAGCCGCGCACACTTACGGAACGAATAGCGGCGCGACGGCTTATGACCGGCATACGAAGGGGCTGTTGCAGGTCGGATTCACCTTCTGAGCTTTGCGCAACAGCAAATTCGCCGGAGCTTTGTCGATTGTCGCGTCAGAGCTTCCCGCGGCGTCGATCGCGGAGCCGGCGGGGACATTTCCAGGCTCGTTCGATTGGCGAAGCTCGAAGGCGCGGCCTTCGAGCTTCCCGCGATCGGAACTCCGCCGGCAGCGCGACGAGCAAATAGCGTGGGAGTCGAGGCGTCAACGCATATCGGTCGATGAAGCCGGGCGCGCCGCAGAAGCAAATCTCATCGAAGTTCGGATCGGGGCCGAACGAAGAACTTACCCGACGACAGAAACTTTGCGCAACCACGTCAAGGCAATGCCAGACCTCGCGCAGGGCGATCAGGTGAAGGTTTCCTCATCCTGAGGAGCCGCGAAGCGGCGTCTCGAAGGACGAGGAAACCTTCATTCGCGGCCAGCTGGAGCTCCCCCTCGTGCTTCGAGACGGCTCCTGCGGAGCCTCCTCAGCATGAGGGGGAGGATTGTTGTCCTTCACCCGATCGCCCTCAGACCTCGCGCCTTCCATTCCACCGCAACGGGGCCGAATTGCGATTCTCGCCTCGCTGGCAGTTTCGTCGCCGAGCGCAATTTATTTGGCATGTTCCAACGATCCCGAACGTCTAGGGATCGAGAATGAGATTCCGATCACGTCTACCCAGCAAGCCCTTATCGGCCGCGGCGAAGAAGGATATGATGCGATGTCGTCAGGATCATGCGTCGGCGGGCGCTGCCCGAAGAGCGGGATTTTTGGCTCGATTTCGAACACACTATTGACTCCATAGGCCGGCGAACGCACAATTACATTCGAGTAAATCACGCAAAGCAGCGGCGTTGCATGAAGGATGTGCAATCCAGGCGAGGGTTTTCGAGGCGCGCTTTCATCGCGCATTTCCTTGCGTGCGTGCTGATCCTGCAGGGCGTCGCCTCCGTGGTCTCGCACGAAAGAGGCTGGTTTGTCGGGTTCGACTCCCAAACAGAGGCCTCCGTCGAAGCCCGATCGTGCGGAGCGGATGCGACGGGCGACAATGGCGCGCCGGTTCCGCGCCATGATCATTCTCAGTGCTGCATAGTTTGTTCGTCGAGCGTGGACGGCGGGTTGATCCGTTTCACCGCGGCGCTTTTCGACCTCCTCGTCTTTCCGATCTTCGATCATGTCACTTCCGGGCGGCGCTTTCTCGATGAAGTCGCCGCGCCGCCGACGGGACCGGACAATCCCTGGTCTTCTCGCGCGCCTCCCGCTTTTAGTCCCGACTGACCGAATGCGGTCCTGAGCCGCTGTTTCTATTCCAGGTCACGTCGGCCAGTGGAGCCGCGTCAGGGGAATTCATGCTGCGTTCGACTTTGCTGCGCGGCGTTCCACTGGCGCTTTCATGTTCCCATTCATGAATGGTTTCGGCGCGCGCCCAGGAGACCTTGCCTGCGATCGAAATGGCCCGACCGAGCTCGTTCCTGGCGGCGTCTTAGGCTCTGAGAGCCGTCGCTCGAACTAGGGCTCTCGCCGAGGAAAACGACATGCGCGAAAGAGGTCATCAAATCGGATGGAATGGCGACGCGCCGACCCCAACGCGCGCCGCGCGATTTTCATCTCTTTGTCGAGCCGGAAAATGAGCGTGGATCCGGCCGCCGGCGCGTCGCTGCGCACCGAAGACGAAGCCAGCTCCACGGATGTCGACGGCTTCTCGAGACGCCGCCGCCTCGCACGGAAGCTCGCGATCATGCTGCCGATCGCCATAGGCTTCGCCTGGGTCGCGTCGATGTCGTCGGACGGCGTCCAGCCCGCTCGCGAGGCGGCGCCGGCGCCGGTTCCAGTCGGCGCGGCGAGCGCGACGAAGGGCGATGTCCGGGTCACTCTCGCGGCGCTCGGGACGGTCAAGCCCCTCGCCACTGTATCGGTAAAAACGCAGATTTCCGGTCGGCTGACGCAAATCGGCTTCGAAGAGGGGCAGATGGTGAAGGAAGGCGATTTCCTCGCGGAGATCGATCCTCGGCCCTATCGACATGCGTTGCGTCAGGCGGAAGGGCAGCTCATGCGAGATCGCGCGTTGCTCGAAAACGCGCGTCTCGACCGCGAGCGCTATCAGCGGCTGGTCAAGCAGAGCTCGATCTCCCGTCAACAGCTCGACACGCAAGAATCGCTCGTGCGTCAATATGAAGGCGTGGTGGAGATCGACGAAGGAAATGTCGCGAACGCCGCGCTCAATCTGGAATATTGCCGCATCGCGGCTCCGGTGTCCGGCCGCGTCGGGCTGCGCCAAGTCGACTTGGGAAATTATGTGCAGGCGGGCGGCGAGAGCATCGTCGTCCTCACGAAGCTGCAGCCGATCACCGTGGTTTTCCCCTTGGCCGAAGATCATCTGCCCGAGGTTTTGAAGCGGGTCGAGGCGGGCAGCAAGCTCACGGTCGCAGTGTATGATCGATCCGGCAGGAAGCTGATCGCAGAAGGGACGCTCGCGAGCGTCGATTCCCAAGTCGATCCTGCGACGGGCACGGTGAAGTTCAAGGCGCAGCTCGACAACCGCGATTCCTCGCTCTTTCCCAATCAATTCGTCAATGTGCGTCTGCTCGTCGATACGCTTCGTGATGTCACGCTCATTCCGAGCGAAGGCGTCCAATATGGCCCGAATGGCGCCTTTGCCTTCGTCCTCTCCGAGGACGACAAGGCGATCGCGCGACCGATCGAACTCGGGCCGGCGGAAAAGGGGACGACCGCGGTTCTTTCCGGCCTCGAGCCCGGCGAGCGGCTCGTGATCGCCGGCTCTGATCGCCTGCGCGACGGCGCCAAGGTGAAGGCGATCGAAAAGTGAATCCTTCGGCGCTGTTCATCCTGCGGCCGGTCGCGACCACTCTGACGATGGTCGCCCTCCTGCTGTGCGGGACGATCGGTTTCGTATTTCTCCCCGTCTCGGCGCTGCCCGCGTTCGACCATCCGGTCATCGAAATCAGGACCTTCTACCCCGGAGCCAGTCCCGAGGTGATGGCGAGCGCAGTCACTGCGCCGCTCGAGCGGCAGCTCGGTCAGATGCCCGGCCTCGAGCAGATGAGCTCGACGAGCTCCGGCGGCGCGTCTGTCATCACTCTTCGCTTTTCGCTCGACATTGCGCTCGACGTCGCCGAGCAGGAGGCGCAAGCGGCGATCAATGCCGCTCAGAGCCTGCTGCCGAGCGATCTGCCGGCGCCGCCGGCGTATGCGAAGATCAACCCGGGCGATGCGCCGATTCTGACGCTCGCCGTAACCTCGAGAACTTTGCCTCTCGAGCGCGTCCAGGAACTCGCCGACGCGCGTCTCGCTCGGAAGATCTCGCAAGTGCCCGGCGTCGGATTCGTCGAGATCGGCGGCGGCAAGCGCCCAGCCATCAGGATCGAGGTCAATCCCGACGCCGCTTCTGCTTACGGCGTCGACATCGACGACCTGCGCGCGACGATCGGCGGCGCCAATGTCGACATGCCGAAAGGAAGCTTCGAGGGACAAAAGCGCGCCTATGCGATCAACGCCAATGATCAGCTGAAGCGCGCGGAGGACTACGAGCGCATCATCGTCGCGTTTCGCAACGGAGCGCCCGTGCGCCTCTCGGATGTCGCGACGATCGTCGAGGGCGCGGAAAACGAATATGTCGCCGCTTGGTCGGATACGACGCCCGCCATCATTCTCGACATCCGTCGACAGCCGGGCGCCAATGTCATCTCCGTGGTGGACGCCATACAGTCCCGATTGTCGAGCTTGAAGGCCGGCCTGCCACCCGGAGTCGACGTCGCCGTGCTGACCGATCGAACCACATCGATCCGCGCGTCGGTACGTGGCGTCGAGTACGATCTCCTTCTGGCGATGGCGCTCGTCGTTCTGGTGATCTTCGTCTTCCTCCGGGACGGCCGCGCCACCTTGATCCCGAGCCTCTCGGCGCCGCTCTCCTTGGTCGGCGCTTTCGCCGGCATGTATCTGCTCGGCTTCAGCGTCAATAATCTGACGCTGCTCGCCTTGACCGTCGCGACCGGATTCGTGGTCGACGATTCGATCGTCATGATCGAGAATATCGCCCGCCATGTCGAAGAGGGGCGATCGCCGTTCGCTGCGGCTCTCATCGGCTCACGACAGATCGGCTTCACCATTCTCTCCTTGACCATTTCATTGATCGCAGTGCTGATCCCGCTCCTCTTCATGGGCGACGTGATCGGTCGATTGTTCCGAGAATTCGCCGTCACCCTCGGTCTGACGATTATCGTCTCCGCCGGCGTGTCGCTCAGCCTCGCGCCGATGCTCTGCGCGCGTCTCTTGCGGCGGAACGCCGGCGACGAGGCCAATTCGTTCGAGCACGGGAGCGATCGAAAGTTCGACGCCGTCGTTCGACTTTACGCCACGCTCCTCGATCGTGTGCTCGAACGTCGAGGCGCGGCGCTCCTGGCGACGGGGGCGACGCTCGTCATCGCTGTTCTTCTCTATGTCGCCATTCCGAAAGGCTTCTTCCCGGTCCAAGACACGGGAGTCGTTTACGGCGTCTCGGTCGCGCCGGGAGACGTCTCCTTCGCGGCGATGACCGAGCGCCAGCAGGCGCTCGCGCGGCTCATTCTCGCGGATCCGGACGTCGCCGGCCTGTCGTCCTTCGTCGGGGTCGACGGCGTGAATATGACATTGAATTCCGGACGTTTTCTCATCAATTTGACGCCGCATGAGCGCCGAGCCGCGAGCGCCGCCGAGATCGCGCGGCGGATCGCCGCCCGATGCGAGGCCGTCGCCGGAGCGGCGATCTACCTGCAGCCGGTTCAGGACCTTTCCATCGACGCCGCCATGGGTCGCGCGCAATACCGCTTCGTCTCCGAGTCTGCCGATTCTCGCTCGTTGGATCGCTACGCGCCCGCGTTGATCGAGCGTTTGCAGCGCCAGCCCGAGCTCGAAAATGTGAGCAGCGCGTCGCAGGTCACAGGAATCGGCGCCTATCTCGACATCGACCGCGACACCGCTGCGCGTTTCGGCGTCACATCGGCGACGATCGACAATGCGCTCTATGACGCGTTCGGGCAGCGGATCGTATCGACCATCTTCACCCAGTCCAATCAGCGGCGCGTCATTTTGACGGCCGCTCCTTCGTTCGGGCGCGCGCCGGATGCGCTCGCGCGGCTCTATCTCCCTTCGTCCATCGCGCGCGGCGGTCAGGTGCCCCTGTCCGCGATCGCGCATGTCGAGATCGGACCGGCGCCGTTGCAGATCGAGCATTTCGGACCGTTTCCGGCGGCTTCGATTTCCTTCGATCTGCGTCCGGGGGTCGCGCTCGGCGAAGCGGTGCGAGCCGTCCGCCGAGCCGAAAAGGAGATCGCGTCGACCTTTGACGTCCGCACGCATTTTCAAGGCGCGGCGCTCGCTTTCGAAGCCTCGCTCGACAATGAGCCCTTGCTCATTCTCGCAGCGCTGGTGTGCGTCTACATCGTGCTCGGCGTTCTCTACGAGAGCTTCATCCATCCGATAACGATCATTTCGACCTTGCCCTCGGCCGGCGTCGGAGCGCTGCTCGCCTTGATGCTCACAGGTCACGATCTCGACGTCGTCGGCGTCATCGGCATCGTGCTGCTGATCGGCATCGTCAAGAAAAACGCGATCATGATGATCGATTTCGCGCTCGTCGCCCAGCGCGATCAGGGCCTCGATCCGCACGCAGCGATCCGCCAGGCCTGCCTTCTGCGCTTGCGGCCGATCCTGATGACGACGCTCGTGGCGATGTTCGGCGCTCTGCCTCTGATGTTCGCTTCGGGGGCCGGGGCGGAGCTGCGACAACCGCTCGGGATCGCCATTATCGGCGGGCTCGCCGTGAGCCAGATCCTCACGCTATTCACTACCCCGGTCGTCTATCTGACCTTCGAGCGATTGGCGAGCCGCTGGGGAGGCGGCGCCTCCGCTCGGATGAAATCGGCCGCCTATGAGGCGGGCGAATGAATATCTCGGCCCCCTTCGTCGAGCGACCGGTCGCCACGACGCTGCTCACCATCGCCATCGCGCTCGTGGGCGCTTTGGCGGTTCTCCATCTGCCGGCGGCGCCCATGCCGGAATTCGATTATCCTGCGATCAGCGTGAGGGCGCAAATGCCGGGCGCCAGCCCGGAAGTCATGGCGACGACCGTGGCCGCGCCGCTCGAGCGGCGGCTCGGCATGATCGCCGATGTCTCGGAAATACGTTCGTTCAACAGCTCCGGCTCGACTGTCGTCGCTCTCACATTCGGCGTCGGCCGCAACATAGACGGCGCAGCGCGCGACGTGCAGGCGGCGGTCGCCGCCGCACGGGCCGATCTGCCGATCTCGCTGCGATCGAATCCGCTCATTTTCAAATCGAACTCGGCCTTCTGGCCGATCACTTATCTGTCTTTGAGCTCGACGACGATGAGCGTCGATCGGGTCTATGACGTCGCGTCGACAGTGCTGCAGCCGCTGCTCGCTTCGATCCAGGGAGTAGGGGAGGTCGTCGTTCTCGGCTCCTCGCCTCTCGCCGTGCGCGTCGAAATCGACCCCGACGCCTTGTCGAAATACGGCGTCGAATTGGAGAGCGTTCGCGCCGCGCTGGCCGCCGCCAACGCCAATAGTCCGAAGGGCGTCATCGAGAGCGACGGCCGAAGATTTCAGATCTACGCGAACGACCGCGTGAGCAACGCCGTCGCGCTGCGGGATCTCATCATCGCCTATCACGAAGATCAGGCGATCAGATTGTCCGACGTCGCCGAAGTGATCGATTCGGTCGAGGATTTCCGTCCGTTCGCGATCACGGGCCGACAAGCTTCCATCCTGGTTCGCGTCTACCGGACATCGGGCGCCAATGTGGTGGAGACGGTCGATCGCATCAAGGCGAGGCTCGAGCAGATACGCGCTGCGTTGCCGCCGGCGATCGCCGTCGAGATGGCGTCGGATCGCACCGCCACCATTCGCGCCTCGCTGCGCGATCTCGGACACAGCCTCGTCATCGGCGCCGTTCTCGTCATTCTCGTGGTGCTCGCCTTTCTTCGTAGCCTTCGCGCGACATTTCCGCCGGCGATCGCGGCGATCGTCTCGCTGCTCGGGACCGGCGCCGTCATGCATGTGATGCGCTACAGTCTGGACAGCGTCTCGCTCATGGCGCTCATCATCGCCGTCGGACTGGTCATCGACGATTCCGTGATCGTCCTCGAAAACATATCGCGGCATGTCGAGCGAGGAGAGCCGCTGCTGCGCGCTGTCCTACGAGGCGTCGACGAGGTTGGATTCACCGTCGTCGCAATCAGCCTTTCTCTCGTCGCGATCTTTATTCCGTTCCTGCTCATGGGCGACCTCATGGGGCGGGTGCTCGCCGAATTCGCCGTCACGCTCTCGACCGCAGTCATGATTTCGCTCGTCGTCTCTCTCACGACGACGCCGATGCTCTGCTCGATCGTGCTGTCGCGAAAGCAGCCCCGGCGGGCCGGCGCGGCGCTCGAAGCGATTTTTCAGCGCGTGCTGGCGCAATACGATCGGACGCTGGATTTCGCCCTTCGTCATTCGCAGTGGACGCTCGCGGCGTTTTTCGCTGCGCTCGGCCTGAGCGTCTATCTCTACGCCGCGGTCCCCAAAGGGCTGCTGCCCCAGCAGGATCCGGGCCGGCTCTACGGCGTCTTGCTGGCGGATCAGAATGTTTCCGCCGCCGCGATGCGACGGATGTTGGAACGCGCAGCGGAGCTGATTTCCGCCGATCCGTCCGTGGCGAGTTTCGCCGCCGTGATCGAGGACGGCGCGAGACGCAACAGCGCCGAGCTCTATGTCGAGCTGAAGCCGCGGCCGGGGCGCGTGGAGAGCTGTCAGGACGTCAACGCCAGACTGACCAAGGCAATCAGCAATATCGCCGGCGCGACATTGCGCCTCGTCGCTCCACAGGATATCGCCGCCTTTTCCGCGCCGGCCAACAGAAGCGGACAATATCATTACGATTTGCGTGGCGACGACCTCGCAGAGGTTCAGGCTTGGGCGCTTCGTCTGACCGCGGCCCTCACCCGCGCGCCGCAGATCCGCGACGCCGATGTCGATCCCCGGCCGCACGCGCTCGAGACCGTCGTGACGGTCGACCGGGACAAAGCCGAACGTCTGGGGGTCGACATGAGACAGGTCGACAATGTGCTCTACGACGCTTTCGGCCAGCGGCAGGTCTCGACCATGTACGGGCAGCTGAACCAATATCACATCGTGATGGAGGCGGCGCCGCGCTTTCGGGAAAGTCCGGACGTTCTGAATAGAATCTATGTCAGCCCCGCGCGGGGGCTCGTCGGCGGCGTGCAATTCACCAATGCGCCGATCGGAACCATCGTGGCCGAGACGAATGGGGCCGCCGATCCGGGAGGCTCTTCCGCGGCGGCCGACGTCGCGCGCAATCAGCGCGCCAACGCCATCGCCCATCGAGCGGGCGGCGCGGTGTCGACGGGAGCCGCGGTCAGCACGCAGGTCGCCAGCATGATTCCGCTTTCCTCGATCGCGCGTTTCGAGCAGAAAGCGGCGCCTCTCGTCGTCACCCATGTCGGCGGCTCCGCCGCCGTGTCCGTTTCGTTCAATCTGCCGCCGAATGTCGCGCTCGGCGACGCCGTCGCGGCGATCGAGCGAACGGCGGCCGAGATTCATATGCCGGCCTCGATCCAATCCGGCTTCTCCGGAGCCGCCGCGGCATTCCAGAAGGTGATCGTCCAGGAGGGGATTCTGGCCATTGTGGCGATCGCCGTGATCTACATAATTCTCGGCATCCTCTATGAGAGCTTCATCCATCCGATGACGGTTCTGTCGACTTTGCCGTCGGCCGGCCTCGGCGCGATTCTGACGCTGACGGCGTTGCGCATCGAATTTACGGTGATCGCCTTCATCGGCGTGATCTTGCTGACCGGCATCGTCAAAAAGAACGCGATCATGATGATCGACGTGGCGATCCGAGCGCAACGCCAACTCGGCCTGTCGGCGCATGACGCCATTCGCCACGCATGTGTGCTGCGCTTCAGGCCGATCACGATGACGACAGTCGCCACGATTTTCGGAGCGGCGCCGCTCGCCCTCGGCGGGGGCGACGGCGCCGAGTTTCGGCAGCCGCTCGGGATCGCCGTCATCGGAGGGCTCGTCGTCAGCCAGGCGCTGACGCTCTACACGACTCCGGTGGTCTATCTCTATCTCGATCGGCTGGTTCGACGCGGAGGACGTTCGAGCGAGAGCCGAAATTCGGCGATGCAGACCAATCCGTGAGCTCGGCGAGCAGAGCGCCGCCTATCTCGACCGTCGGCCCTTCGCTATAATCCGCATGGCGATATGAATGGGGCTCATGAATGGTGCGAGACAATGTCGACGACCTGCTCGCCTTCCTCGCCGTGGCGCGGGAGCGCAGCTTCACCCGGGCGGCGGCCAAAATGGGCGTTTCACAATCGGCCTTGAGCCATAGGATTCGACAGCTCGAGGCGCGGCTCGGCGTCCGGCTGCTGACGCGCACCACGCGCGCCGTGTCGCCGACGACGGCCGGCGAGCGCCTGCTCGAAGGCATTGGCCCGCATTTCGACGAGATCGAGGCGCAGGTCGATTCGCTCAGCGAGCTGCGCGACAAGCCCGCCGGAACGATCAAGATCACCGCCTCCGATTTTGCGATCAGCAATGTCCTATGGCCGAAGCTGAAATGCTTCATGCCGAAATATCCGGACATAAAGGTCGAGGTCCTGATGGAAAACGGCCTCACCGACATCATCACCGAGCGCTATGACGCCGGCGTTCGCATGGGAGAGCTGGTCGCGAAAGACATGATATCGGCGCGCATCGGCCCCGACATTCGCTTCGCCGTCGTCGGCGCGAAATCCTATTTCGCGAAGAATCCCGAGCCGACCAAGCCGCAGGATCTGATGCGGCATATGTGCATAAATTATCGCTTCACGACGTCCGGCGGCCTCTATGTCTGGGAGTTCGAGAAGAACGGCCGCGAGATCAAGATCCGCGTCGACGGGCAGCTGGTCTTCAACAATATCCACCATGTGCTCGACGCCGCTCTGGCGGGTCTCGGCCTCGCCTATGTGCCCGAGGAGATCGCGCTTCCGCATATCGCCAAAGGACGGCTCGTGCAGGTGCTGGAGGGCTGGTGCCCCTATTGGGACGGCTTCTACCTCTATTATCCGAGCCGGCGGCAGTCCTCGCCGGCCTTTTCCGCTCTGGTGGCCGCGTTGCGCCACCGCGAATAGCCGCGCTATTTCGGGAGCGGCGCGGCGGCGCGAGATTCGGCTTCTCGGCGGCGTCCAGCCTCACGTCGGTTGGAGACGGCTGTCTTCAATCGTAGGCTTTGCCGATGTTCTGCGCCGGAGGCATCGTCGCGCGCGGCGACGGCCCGAAGGATCACAGTGCGGCGCCTCAAATATCATAGCAGAGCGCGACGCGATCGCTCAGCGAGCGGGCTTGCGCGAGCGTGCAACTGTCGAGCACTTCGGAAAGCGCCCTTTGCGCCTCCTGCATGATGAGCCGAATGGCGCAGCGCTCGACATCTCCGCAATCGTCGCAAGGCTGGTAGCGGGTTTTGCTGGCGCAAGGGAGCGGCGCCAAAGGACCGTCGAGCGCGCGAATAATGTCGCCGATGATGATCTGTTCCGGCTGGCGGGCGAGCGTGTATCCTCCGCCCTTGCCCATTTTGGAGCTGACATAGCCGCTATTGCGCAGCTCGCAGAGGATAGAATCGAGAAATTTCTTCGGGATATTCTGCGTCGTGGCGATCTCGGCCACCGGCACCGGGCGCCCCGGCGCGAATTTCGCGAGATACGCCATGGCCTTCAGGCCATATTTCCCCTTTTTGGTCAGCAAGCGCCCCGCTCCGTCTATAAAGTCGATAGACTAAAAGCGTAGCGTTACGAAGTCAACGAATTCGAGCCGATCACCGAGGCATAGCGGGAGCGCGACCGCTCTGCAGGCGCATGAGCGCGGCGACCAGCGCATCGACATCGGCGCATGTATTATAGAAGGCCAGCGACGGCCGCACGGTCGCCTCGAGGCCGAAGCGGCGCAGAATCGGCTGCGCGCAATGATGGCCGGCGCGCACCGCTATGCCCTCGCGGTCCAGCGCCTTGCCGACATCCTCGGTGCGATGGCCGTCGAGCACGAAGGAGAGCACGCTGGCCTTCTCCCCCGCCGTGCCGATGAAGGTGAGGCCGGGCACGAGGCGCATCTTCTCGGTCGCGTAGAGGAGGAGATCATGCTCGTAGCGGGCGATCACCTCCATGCCGATCGATTCGATATAGTCGAGCGCGGCGCCGAGCCCGACGGCGTCGGCGATATTGCCGGTGCCGGCCTCGAAACGCTCCGGCGGGCCTTGATAGATGGTCTTCTCGAAGGTCACGTCGGCGATCATATTGCCGCCGCCCTGCCAGGGCGGCATGTCGGCGAGAACCTCATCCGTGCCATAGACGACGCCTATGCCGGTCGGGCCGAACACTTTATGGCCGGAGAAGACGAAAAAGTCGCAGCCGATCGACTGCACGTCCACCGGCATATGCGAGACGGACTGCGCGCCGTCGATGAGCACGCGCGCGCCATGGCGATGGGCCATGGCCGTGATCTCATGCACCGGCGTCACCGTGCCGAGCGCGTTGGAGACCTGCGTCACCGAGACGATTCGCGTCTTGGGACCGAGCAGCTTTTCGTATTCCTCTAGGATGATCTGGCCGCGATCGTCCACCGGCGCGACGCGCAGCCGCGCGCCCTTCTCGGCGCAGAGCTGCTGCCAGGGCACGATATTGGCGTGATGCTCGAGCCAGGAGACGACGATCTCGTCGCCCGCCTGCACATTGCGCCGGCCCCAGGCCTGGGCGACCAGATTGATCGCCTCGGTCGCGCCGCGCACGAGGATGATGTCCTTGACCGAAGGCGCCTTCAGGAAGCGGCGCACCTTCTCGCGCGCGGCCTCATAGGCGTCGGTCGAGCGCGCCGCCAGCGCATGGGCGGCGCGATGAATGTTGGAATTCTCATATTCATAGAAGTGGGCGAGCCGGTCGATGACGGCCTGCGGCTTCTGCGTCGTCGCCGCATTGTCGAGCCAGACCAGCGGCTTGCCATGCACTTGCTGCTGCAGAATGGGGAAATCGCGCTTCACCGCATAGGGGTCGAAGGCGGCCCGGCTCGCCGGCGCGCTGGCGGCAAGTTGCGGCGCATAGCCCTGCGGCTCTTGCGGAGCCGTCTTCGGCGCGGCGGGAACGGCGCCGGCGCGATCGAGAAAATAGAGCGAATCGGTCGCGGCGGGACCAGCGGCGCCGGGCGCGGAGCTGCGCTCCTGGCCGGAGATTTCCGGCAGGGCGACATTTGGCGTCCCCAGCGCGAAAGCATCCGAGAGACGATGCGGGTCCGCCTCGGAAGGGCCGGAGTAGGCGAAATTCTGCGGTGGAGCTTCGGGGGCGGCCGGGGACGGCGCGACATCCGCCGCCTTATAGCGGTCGACGAGCGAAAGCGAGGGATCGGAAGCCGCCGGCGTCGCGCGCTCGCGCAGGAAATAGAGATTGTCGCTCGGCGCCGCCTTCACGCCGCCGGGCGTGGCGGCGGGATCATGGGAGCCATAGGGCGCCGGCGCCTGCACAAGCGAAGCGCCGGGATATTGCGGCGGCGAATTGTGGATGGCGGAATAGTCGATCGCCGCATCGGCGGGGCTTCCGGGCTCGAAGGCGCCGACCGAAGCGCCCGGCTGCGGAACATCGGAGAGGCCATAGGGCGGAACCGCAGGCTGCAGGCCGACCGGCGCCGAGGGGGCGGAAAGATTGGGCGTCGGCGCGATGGAGGGAATGGTCGTCGGCGGAATGTCGGGTGGCCCGAAAGGCGCGCGCGCGGGCGCATAGGGAGCGACGCTGGTGACGACCGAAGGCGCGGGCGCCTCGGGCTGGGTCGGCGGCATGATGGGAGCGCCGGGAGAAGGCGTCGTCGGAGGCTCATTCGGCGAGGCCTGGAAAAAAGCATTGGCGAGGCGCGCGATCATGGCCGGATCGGGAAAGGCCGGCGCTCCATGGCGCGTCAGCGTCTCCTCGGAGGGCGCATCGGGCGCTGTCGCGCCGAATGCCGCGGAATTGGACGGCGCAGAAGACATGATCGCTCTCTCTCGGACATTGCGGAAATGCGCGCCGGCGGAGCTTCGCCGGCGCGAGCGGCTCGAGAGCCGGAAGATCAGACGTATTTGTCGCCGTAATCGTGGAACTTGCCGACCTCGACGCCCTCGAGCACGCCGAGGGCGTCATGCGTCAGCACGGCGGCCGAGCAATAGAGTGAGATGAGATAAGAGGCGATCGCCTTGCGGTTGATGCCCATGAAGCGGACCGAAAGGCTCGGCGCCACCTCGCCCGGAATGCCCGGCTGAAACAGGCCGATCACGCCCTGCTTCTTCTCGCCCGTGCGCAGCAGCAGAATATTGGTCTTGCCGGCCTCGTCAATGAAGAGCTTGTCGCTCGGCACCAGCGGCAGGCCGCGCCAGGTGATGAAGGGCGAGCCGAACAGAGTGACGGTCGGCGGCGGCACGCCGCGGCGGGTGCATTCGCGACCGAAAGCCGCGATGGCGCGCGGATGGGCGAGGAAGAAGGCCGGCTCTTTCCAGACTTTGGAAATCAGTTCGTCGAGATCGTCCGGGGTCGGCGCGCCCGTCCGCGTCCTGATCTTCATGGACGGATGGGCGTTGGCGAGCAGGCCGTATTCGGCATTGTTGATGAGCTCGCTCTCCTGCTTCTCCTTGACCTTCTCGGTCAGCAGGCGGACCTGCTCCTGGATCTGATCGTAAGGATGGCTGTAGAGATCGGAGACGCGGGTCTGCACATCGAGCACGGTCGTGACCGCATTCATCGAATATTCGCGCGGATGATCCTCGTAATCGACGAAGGTCTCCGGCAGGTCGGCGTCGCGGTCGCGGGCCGGGCTGCAGGTCACGTCGGCGTCGGTGAGGGCTCCCTCCTCCTTGACGCGGTTCAGCCGGTAGATGCCGGCCTCGACGGGCGTCCAGGGCAGAAAGGACACGAGCCAGCGCGGCGTAATGCCCGACCACTGCGCTCTCGTCTTGGTCGCATTGGCGAGCTGGCGGGCCGCAGATTCGCTCAGCGTCCGCCGGACTTCGGGTTCGGTGGTCATTTAAGGTATTCCTCGGGGCGATAGAACGAAGCGCCCGGCGCCGGCGCGACGGAATCGCGCGTCGCCGAAGAACGTCGGCCGTCATCGAAAGGAGCGGCGCAGGCGAGGCCCGCCGCAACCGAAAGCTACCCTCGCCGAGCGCGTCGAGCAATAGTAATTTAAGTAGAAAATTTTTCTACTTCAGCAGTTTGTGTTAATTTATTCATTTTATAGACGTCTACAAGAAGTCTATACTTCTCGGCGTGGCGGCGTCGCGAGCGAGAGTGGGTAACTCGACCAATGGCGTGAACGGGGCATTCGACGATGGTCGAAGCGAGTGCTCGGCGCTTGCCGCTTCGCTCGGCCGCCGCGGCCGAGCTCGAATTTCAGAGCGGGCGAGGCGCGGCGGCGTTGACGCTCGAGGGCGCCGGTCCCATTTCACCCTCGTCGAGGCGAAATATTCGCAATCAGGAAAAGTCAGGACCGCCAATATCGAAGGTCGCCGCTTCCGTTCATGCTCGAAAGCCTTCGAGACGGCTCGGGATATTCTTCCTCATTCTCGTGATCGAGCCCGATGAACATACCCGTCGATCGCAAAATCAACTGGTCGGCCGTCTCGTTCGAGACGGCTCTGGAGCGGCTCGATTCCTCCAGCGCGGGGTTGAGCGATGCGGAGGCGGCGCGACGGCGCGCCCATTACGGGCCGAATCGCCTGCCGTCCGGACGGCGGCGCAGCGCGCTCGTCCGTTTCGCCCTGCAATTCCACAATGTTCTCATCTATGTGCTCATCGGCGCCGCTGTCATTACCGCTCTGCTCGGTCATTGGGTGGATATGGCGGTCATCGTCGCCGTGGTGGTCATCAACGCGCTTATCGGCTTCCTCCAGGAAGGCAAGGCGGAGCAGGCGATGGAGGCGGTTCGCGGTATGCTGTCGTTCCACGCGACAGTCATTCGCGACGGTCATCGCCATGTCGTCGACGCCGAGACATTGGTTCCCGGCGATGTCGTGTTCGTCCAATCGGGCGACAAGATTCCCGCCGATCTTCGCCTGATCCGCGTCAAATCATTGCAGATTCAAGAGGCGGCGCTGACGGGAGAATCCCTGCCGGTCGATAAGGACGTCGCGCCGGTCGCGCCGGACGCGCTGCTCGGCGACAGGCCGTCCATGGCTTATTCGGGCACGGTGGTGACTTATGGCCAGGGGGCCGGGCTCGTCGTGGCGACGGGCGCGGCGACGGAGATCGGCCGCATCAGCGCGATGCTCTCGGAGGTGGAGGAGCTGACGACGCCGCTGCTGCAGCGCATGGCCGAGTTCGCGCGATGGCTCACCATTCTCATTCTCGTCGTCGCCTTCGCCGTCTATCTGATCGGGACGCTGGCCTGGGGATTTGCGGCCTCCGAAATGTTCATGGCGGCGGTCAGCATCGCCGTGGCGGCCATTCCAGAAGGATTGCCGGCGATCATCACCATCACCCTGGCGATCGGCGTCGAGCGTATGGCGCGCCGCCGCGCCATCATCCGGCGGCTGCCCGCGGTGGAGACGCTCGGGGCGGTGACGACGATCTGTTCCGACAAGACCGGCACGCTGACGCGCAACGAGCTCACCGTCCGCGCCGTCGTGACCGCGGGCGCGATCTATGAGGCCTCCGGCTCCGGCTATGATCCGCACGGCGGCTTCACGCGGCTGGAGCGAGACGCCGGGCAGCAGGACGTCTCTTGCGAGGACGCCGCCGATCTGCTGGCGATTTTACGCGCCGCTTCGCTCTGCAATGATGCGGTCCTGCGCGAGGCGCGAGAGGTCTGGAGCGTCGAAGGCGATCCGACGGAAGGCGCTCTGCTGACGGCGGCGGTCAAGGCGGGCGTCGATCTGCGCGCGCAGGCGCTCGAGTTGCCGCGGACCGACGAGATTCCCTTCGAATCGCAACACCGCTTCATGGCGACGCTGCATCACGACCATAGAGGCGCGGGCTCGATCTTCGTCAAAGGGGCGCCGGAGCGCCTGCTCGAAATGTGTTTCTGGCAGCGCGACGCCGAGGGCGGCCAGCAGCAGCTCGACGCGGCGTTCTGGACCGCGCGCATCGACGAGATCGCGGCAAAAGGCCAGCGCGTGCTGGGCGTCGCCCAAAAGAGCGCGGAGGAGGGCCGCCAGCAGCTCGCATTCGACGATGTGGACACGGGCCTCGTCTTTCTCGGACTCATCGGCCTGATCGATCCGCCGCGCGAAGAGTCTCTGGAGGCGGTGAGGCGATGCGCGCTGGCCGGCGTCGGCGTGAAGATGATCACCGGCGACCACGCAGCGACGGCCGTCGCCATCGGACGGGAGCTCGGGCTCGAGCGCGTCGAAGCGGCGCTGACCGGACATGACATCGACGCGCTGTCGGACGAACGGCTGTGCGACGCCGTCGCGAGCACGACGATTTTCGCCCGCACCAGTCCAGAGCACAAGCTGCGTCTGGTGAAGGCGCTGCAGAGCAAGGGCCAGATCGTCGCCATGACGGGAGACGGCGTCAACGACGCGCCGGCGCTCAAGCGCGCCGACATCGGCATCGCCATGGGCGTGAAGGGGACAGAAGCCGCGAAGGAGGCGGCCGAAATGGTGCTGGCGGACGATAATTTCGTCTCCATCGTCGACGCCGTCGGCGAAGGGCGCCTCGTCTATGAGAATTTGCGGAAGACGATCCTCTATCTCCTCCCCACCAATGGCGGCCAGGCTCTGACTGTCATTTTCGCGATCGCGATCGGCGACATGCCGCCGATCTCGCCGGTGCAGATTCTCTGGGTCAATCTCGTCACCGCCGTGACTCTCGGCATAGCGGTCGCCTTCGAGCCGCCGTCGCGCGGCATCATGGCGCGTCCGCCACGCGCCGCGACGGAGCCGCTCCTTTCGAGCTACTATGTCTGGAGGATCGTGTTCGTCTCGATCCTGATGCTCATCGCCACGCTGGGTCTCTATGAATACGCCAAAGCGGCGGGTCTGGGGCTCGACCGCGCGCGGACGATCGCGGTCAACACGCTCGTCGCCTGCGAGGCGACCTATCTCTTCAACGCTCGCTATCTGAACGAGTCCTCGATATCCTGGCGCGGCTTTTTCGGCAGCCGGGCCGCGCTCATCGCCGTCGGTCTCACGATCGCGCTCCAGGCGCTGTTCACCTACGCGCCCTTCATGCAGGAGTGGTTCGCCACAGAGGCGCTCGACCTCGCGAATTGGGGATATGTCCTCGCGGCGAGCGTTGCGCTGTTCCTCGTCGTCGAGATCGAGAAGGCGCTCTTCGGCTCGCGGAATTTGGCTCGTTGGGCGCGCGCCGTTTTCTCTCCCGCCGGCGGCGCTGTTCGAAGCGGCTGGCGTCGGACAGCCGCGGTCGGGCTGCTCGCGCTTCTCGCAGCGGGCGGCGGACTGGCCTATCGCGCTCTGCGTCACGCGCCGCCCGCGGCCCCTGTCGTGACGGCCTCGGGCGTGATCGAGCCGGTCGTCGTCGTCCCGGCGTCTGCGCGCGCGGCCGGCGTTGTCGAATCGATCCTTTGCGATCGAGGAACGAAGGTCGCGGCCGGGCAAATCTGCGCGAAGCTCGACGCGCGTCCTCTCGAGACGGCTCTCGACGCGAAGCGGACCGCTGTCGCAGCGGCGGAAAAGGCGCTTCGACAGAGCGAGGCGCGCCTCGCCGCAGCGCGCGACGGTCTCGATCGCAAGACGGCCGGGCGGCGCGCGTCGCGAAAAGCGCTGGCCGCCTCTCGCGCCTCGCTCGAGCGGGCGCAGGCTGCGGCGCGCCGTGCGCAAGCCACGCTCGCCGAGCGTCGTTCCGCGCTGGCGGCGGCGGAAACGGCGCTGAGCGACGGCGATATTCGCGCGCCGGTCGACGGCGTCGTCGTCGCTCGCAATGTCGAGGTCGGTCGAAAAGTCGCGCCGGGGGGCGATCCTCCGCCTTTCGTCATAGGATCGAATCTCGCCACTTTGCGCATCGACGCCCGAACCGCCGAGACGAACGCTGCTCTCATTCGGGAAGGGACTGCCGCGACCGTTGCGGCCGATGCGATTCCCGATCGCCGCTTTTCCGGCGTCGTGCGCGTCGTGCGGCGCGCGCCGGAAGGGAGCGCCGGACGCGAGGTCAGCGAGATCGTCGTGGATGTGGCCAATCCGGACATCGCCCTCGAGCCGGGGATGACCGCTACGGTCGAAATCGCGATCGATCCTTCGGAATAGGGCGAAATCCGATGCTGCGCGTCGTCCCGCTCAGCCTGCGGCGTCGGATAATTTGCGCTTCTCCTTGTGCGTCGTCCACCAGAGCGAGGCGCCGACGAGAAGCGCGAAGACGAGAACGATGACGACGATCGTCAGAATCAGCGCCGACTGCTGAATCCAGGCGATGATCGGGATCGAGATCGCCAGCACGAGGCCGACCGCGGAGATCTGCCAGGCCGCGGCATGTATGCCGGCGAGCACGGTGGCGAGCGCCAGAATGGTCATCAATGTGATGCCGGCGGCGTTGTTGTTCATCACATCCTGCACGCGCGGCAGATAGATCACATACATGGCGACGAGAACGGACAGCCAATGCGCGGATTGAGTCCATACGAGCTTCAGCCGCGCCTCGCGATCCTCGGTCTTGCGCCAGCCGGTGTGAATGCAGATGATGGCGTAGAGGGGCGTCAAAATCTCCCAATAGACCGGCGTCATCTCGCCTGTGAAAGTCGCCATTCCGATCCCGAGGACGGCGGCGAGCAGCATCACGATATAGGGAAGGTCGATCTTCAGCACATGCAGGAACAGCGCCGGCGGCGGCTCCTGGACGATTTCCTCGACCCCGTGCGCGATTTCCTCGACCTCATGCTCGACCGTATGCAGCCATCCGCCTTCGGGAGCTCCGGCGTGCTCGGCTGCGGTTCCGGCGTCTCGTCCAGATTCGTGACTCTTCGTCATCGGTCGGCTCTCCAGCTGATAGGCTGGCCTCGACGCTCGATCGCGAGCGCAGGCTCTGGACGGCTCGAGGAGGCGGGCGATTCGTCGACGCGACGCGATCGTCCCGCCGGAACATAGCCGTCGACCAGAGCGGCTTCAATGGCCGTGCGCAAATTCAGCGTTCCGTTTCGGGAGCCTCGCCTTCCAGCCATCGCCGCCATATGGCGAGCAGCACGGCCAGAATCAGCGGGCCGAGGAACAATCCGACGAAGCCGAAGGTGAGCAGGCCGCCCATCACCCCGAGAAAGACGACGACGAGCGGAATGTCGGAGGCGGTGCTGATGAGCAGAGGCTTGAGAATATTGTCGGTCGGGTTGACGATGAGCGCGCCCCAGGCGAGCAGCCCGAGGCCTGCGCCGATCTGATCGGTGAGAAGAAGCCAGACGCCGAGCGGTCCCCAGATCGCCACCGTTCCGACCAAGGGAATCAGCGCGGTCAGCGCGGTCGCCGCGCCGAGCAGAACGGGAGGGCCGGCGCCGATGAACGCATAGCCGACGCCGGCGATGAAGCCCTGCGCCAGCGCGCTGACGATTAGGCCCGACACGACCGCATTCGATGTGGTCTCTACGGCTCGGACATATCGATCCGCCGTTTCTCCGACCACTCGTCGAAGCCCGACGCGGATCTGCTCGAGTATGAGGTCGCCATCGCGATAAAAGAAAAACACCGCGATCGTGGTGACGCCGAATTGCGCGATGCTGCGGCCGACCGCGCCGACGACCCCGGCGAGCTGACGGATCCAGGGCTCCATCCATTCGTTGAGCTGCTGCTTGCGAAACTCCGGATCGTTCACGACATTGTTCAGCGCGTCGGTCAACGCAGGGCCGATGACGGGCAGTCGCGCGATCGCCTCGGGCAAGACCAGCGGCTCATCCGCGAATTTCGTCGATAGATCGCGATAGGCGCCGACGATCTCGCTCTGCAGATCGACCAGCAGCAGCGACACCGGAACGACGATGAGAACGATCAAAAGAATCGTCGTGACTGCGGCGGCGAGATTGCGCCGCTGGCCGCAGAGGCGCAGGCAGCGGCGAAAGGCGCCGTCGGTCGCGTGAACCAGAATGGCGGCCCAGGCGAGCGGCGCCCAGAAGGGACTGATGACGACGACGCCCAGCGCGATCATGCCGGCGAGCAGAATCAAACCGAATATTTGTCGATTTTGCATGTCGGCCTCCCCGCTGCGCTTTTTCCTTCTCCGATGCGGCGATCGGCGCGACACGCGAACATCGCCGCTCCTGGTCCCCGTATCGCTTCTGAAATTTCGACGCGAGAGTTCATCGCGTAGAGAGCTCATCACGTATCTTGCCGTCGGCCCGATCCGGGCGCAACGCCGAAAGGGTGCGGCCTGTCCTCCGCTTTGGTCTCGATTCTCCACCGCTCGACGCCCCTTGCGACGGGCGAAAAAATCGGTGGACGCCGTGACGCGCGCTGTTTACTTCTCGGGGCTCCGCTTCACGTCGAAATGAGCCGCGTTCCGAAAATGACCGATCAGCCCTGCCCGTGCCGCGCCAAAGACGCCGAGCCGGCGCCCCTGTCCGCTTGCTGTGGGCCTCATATCGACGGGACGAGGCCCGCGCCCAGCGCTGAAGCTCTGATGCGCTCGCGCTATTCCGCCTATGCGCTCGGCCGCATCGACTATCTTCAGGATACGCTGGCGCCGGAACGCCGGGCCGGTTTTCATCGTGAGGCGGCGACGGATTGGTCGAAAAAATCGCAGTGGCTCGGACTCGAGATCGAAGCGACGGAGGACGGCCGGCCCGGCGATGCGAAGGGCTATGTCGAATTCACCGCTCATTATATCTCCGAAGGGCTGCGCATGACGCATCGGGAGCGCGCGGAGTTTCGCTTCGACGAGGCCGATCAGCGCTGGTATTTCGTCGAAGGCGAGGGCCGCAAGAGCGCGCCTGTCATCCGGGAAGCTCGACCGGGACGCAATGATCCTTGTTCCTGTGGATCGGGGAAGAAATACAAGAAGTGCTGCGGCGCCGCGGCGTGATTTGACGAGCCCTTCGTCCATGTGACGACGGGGAGACGAGCGGAAGTCGCGTCATCTCGCATGTTCGACGGCAGGCGTCGAAGTCTCGCTGATAGCCTTCGGGTAATTTCGCTTTGTTCGCGCGCGCGAGATTTTGCGCATAGGCGATCATTTTGTCGGTCGGCGCTTTCGAACCTCCGGGGCGGCGCCTCGCCCCGTCTTCGGCCGATGCGGCCGGCTTCGCTCGGGACGCGCGAGGCGCTTTCGCGCCGCGACGAGGCCGACCCGCGTCGGATCGCTTCGCCGCGGCAAGGCCGTTCAACGCTCCTTTTCGCCATCGCCGCCCCGTTCGGCCGGCTGGCGCCGAGTTCGTCAGATCGACTTTTCCATTCGGCGTTTCGATGAGCGCCTCGACCAATTCTCCCGCAGCTGAGGGCGTTGTCACGTTAACGGGCGGGTAAGCGGACACGGGCATAGGCGCTAGGATAAGGGCTGGACGGGCCGAATCGTATTGTGATTCATAGGTGAGATGCATGATTCGGCATCTCTCTTCGATCGCGATTGGCCTGACCTTCTGGCTCGATTGAGCAAGGGTTTGGACCTCGAGGCGCTGGCTCTGGAAAAGCGAGCGCTGATGCGCCGTCGCGGCGTTCCCGACGCGAAGGCTTTGCTTCGTTTGGCTTTGGCGCGAGGTCCCGGCGGCATGTCGCTGCGGCAGACCGCCGCCTGGGCGCAGCTTTCGGGCGTCGCCGATCTCACCGACGCCTCGCTCAACGATCGGCTGCATCAATCCTGCGACTTCCTCGCGGCGATCGTCACGCATCTGTTGCAGGCGAAGGCGCCTTGCCCGCGCCGGCGGGGCCGCAGCAAGACCGAAAAGGGCGGGCGCAGCTGGACATACGCCCATCTGATCCTCGCCATCCTCACCGACGAATGCAGCCAGGACCTCCTGGACTCTTCCCCCGGAAGACCTGCTCGCGGCGCATTACGCGCCGTCGATCTGGCGCGCGCAAAAGCTCGTCATCGCGATATTGCGCGCCGCGATCCTCGGTCGCCTCACGCTCGACGCCTTGCTCGCCGCTTCCCCGAGATTCCACCACCTCCTCGCAGAACTCCGAAGAAAACGAAAATTGCAGTTCAAATACCCCGTCAGCCCTTATCCTAGCGCCTATGGGGGCAAGAGTCGTAGAAGGGCGTCCATCAGTCGGCGAGCGTCGGCGGCGCGCGCGGCCCGCGTCCGATCGACGTCGCGGGAATTCATGTTTCGAATAATCTCGTTCGTGTCGAAATCGATTTCTATATATAAATCGACAGCGTATATCCGATATGAGCGCAACATCAATTCGACGGCGCATACGCCCAGGGCTCCGAATTCGGGTTAACGGCGGTTAACAGATCGGCTCAGGCATGATT
>NZ_JAHLJF010000004.1:0-243 GCF_018887255.1 Methylosinus sp. KRF6
CGCGCCGCGCAATGTCGTGACGGCGTAAGCGTAGTTGCAGAACGTCTCGCGCCCGACCCCCGCGTCATGGCCGGGCTCGTCCCGGCCATCCACGCCGAGAGGCGGCGGAGAGCGCGATATGAAAGTTGAAACGCATCAGAACGCCTCGGGCGCCGCGCGCGACCTCGTGGCGTGGATGGCCGGGACGAGCCCGGCCATGACGGCCAGCCTTTCGCAGGAACTGCTATGACTCAAAAGCTGCTC
>NZ_JAHLJF010000005.1:0-43424 GCF_018887255.1 Methylosinus sp. KRF6
GTCGAAGACAAGGCCTTCCACGCAACGCCCGCGCTTTATCGCCCCCCTGTGTCCCGTTCGCTACAGGACGTGGTTAACAAAAAGGACGCGCCGAGGAACCGGCGCGTCCTTCGTATGCTGGAAAATCGCCGGGCGCGGGTCAGCCCTTGCCGCGCGCCTGCTCGGCGGCCAATGACATGCGCACGAGCTCGGAGAGGCTGCCGGCGCTCATTTTCAGCATCACATTGGCGCGGTGAACCTCCACCGTGCGGACGCTGATGCCGAGTTCGCGGCCGATGACCTTGTTCGGCATTCCGTGCAAGAGACGCTCGAGCACCTCGCTCTCGCGCGCGGTGAGCGTCTGCAGACGCGCCTCGATCGTCTGCGTCTCGGCGGCGCGGAACTGCTCCTCCCGCTCATAGGCGAGCGCGAGGCGCACGCAGGCGATCAGCGCCTCATTGTCGAAAGGCTTTTCGAGAAAGTCGAAAGCGCCCTGCTTCATCGCCTGCACGGCGAGCGACACATCGGCATAAGCGGTGATGACGACGACCGGCAGCGACAAATGCCGCGCCTTCATCGCCTCCAGCAGCTCTATGCCGGTCATCTCCGGCATACGCGCGTCGGTTACGACGCAGCCCGTATCGCCGGAATCGACGGAAGCGAGAAATCGGCTGGCGCTCTCATGCGCCCGGACCCGAAAGCCGTCCGTCGACAATAGAAGACTGAGAGAATCGCGAACGGCGTCGTCGTCGTCGACGATATGAATCGTGGCGTCTCTGCTCATCCGTTCTTGCGGAAGGGCACAAATTCGACGAGACGACTCGTCGACGAGCGCGCTCGTCAGCGGAGGCGGCTGAACCATGGTCATCCTTCGTCTCGAGTGGAACAAGCGCGTCGCGCGTCTCGACGCGCCGACACAGGGAACGCGAAGCATGGGATCGCATCGCGCAGCGACAGACAGATCATCATCAAAAGCCCCGGAATAACCAAGCGCGGAAAGGCCGAGCGAACGACGTCTGCGCCGAGTTTCGTTCGGCGTGACCCGCGCTATAACCATTATTCTGGGCAGGGCGGGGATTGACAAACTGGGGAATACACGTAGCTGGGAATCGAGCATGCGCGAATCACAAGCGAGCGTTCGAATAATATTCGCGCAACGCATCACGCTTCGTTCCATTTTCGCGCAATGGCGATGACGAGAGCATTTTTCTACTGTGGATTGTCGGCGCTCGCGATGCTCGCTCCCGCCGCGGCGGAAGCGACGCGCGATGAGGATGCGCGCGTCGAATGGCTGCTTCGCATAGACGAAGCACGCGAGCGTTACGACGCTTTCGCGACGCGCGTCGTCGCCGATCGCGAGCGCGCCGTCGAGACGCGCGACGCGCGCCAAGATGCGCGCCTCGACGATCCGACCTTGCGCAAAGGCGACATCATCGTCACACAGACGGGCCTGCTGATGTTCGAAGGCTCCGACAAAATCGCGCCCGACATCTCCGATTTCGCGCCCATCGGCGAAGCGCGCGCGCGGCGCTCGGAGCATAGCGCGACGCTGCTCGGCATTTTGCGCGCCCGCCCCGCCCGCTGAGCACGCCATTGCGCGCGCCCGGCGTGAGGCGTCGTGCGCGAGGCTCGGCTGCCGCGCGGCGGATTTTGTGCTAGAGAAGCGGCGCCATCGCCACGCCGGCCTTGAACCGGACGCTGCGGAGAAGACACATGTTCATCCAGACCGAGACCACGCCCAACCCTTCCACGCTGAAGTTTCTGCCCGGCCGCCCCGTCCTCGCCGAGGGCGCGCGCGAATTCCGCTCGCCGGAGGCCGCGGCCGCCTCGCCGCTCGCCGGCGCGCTGCTGTCGATCGACGGCGTCGAAGCAGTGATGTTCGGCCCCGATTTCGTCTCCGTCACCAAGACGGGCGCCGAATGGGCGCATCTGAAGCCGGCCATTCTGGGCACGATCATGGAGCATTTCAGCTCCGGCCAGCCGATCGTCATCGACGGCGCCGAGGCCGCTCCGGCGGAGTTCTTCGATCCCGCCGACGCCGCGACAGTGGCGCAGATCAAGGAGCTGATCGCGACGCGGGTGCGGCCGGCGGTCGCCAATGACGGCGGCGACATCACTTTCCGCGGCTTTCGCGACGGAATCGTCTATGTGGCGATGAAGGGATCGTGCTCCGGCTGCCCCTCCTCCACGGCGACGCTCAAGAATGGCATAGAGAATATGCTGCGCCATTTCGTGCCCCAGGTCACGTCGGTGCAGCAGGTTTGAGAGGCCGCTTTGAAAGCCGCGCGAAACCCGTCATAATCCGCCGGCAATGAGAATCCTCGCCATCGACACGGCGCTTCCCGCCGTCTCCGCCTGCGTGCTCGATCTGGGCGCCGCGGACCCAATCGCTATCGAGACGGCGCCCATGGAGCGCGGCCACGCCGAGGAATTGCTGCCGCTCGTCGAGCGCGTCGTCGCCGCGGCGGGCGGCGGCTTCGCCTCCATCGGACGGGTGGCGGTCACGGTCGGGCCCGGCTCCTTCACCGGCATCCGAATCGGTCTCGCGGCGGGCCAGGCCATCGCTCTCGCCGTGAAGGCGCCGATCGTCGGCGTCTCCACTCTGGCGGCGCTGGCGGCGCCTCATGTGCTCGTCCCCTTCGACGGCGTGGTGGCGGCGGCGATCGACGCCCGCCATGGCCAAGTCTATGTGACCGCCTATGGGCCGGATGGCCGCACGCTCTTGTCGCCGCGACGCGTCGGCGCCCATGAGGCGCTGCGCGCGCTCGGCTCGGGCCCGCTGCGGCTGATCGGCTCCGGCGCGCCGCTGCTGGCGGAGGAGGCGCGGCTCGCCGGCCTCGAGGCGGAGGTCGCCAGCCGCGCGCCGGCGCCCGATATCGCCTATGTCGCGCGGCTCGGCCTCGTCGCCGATCCGGCGACGGCCCCCGCCCGCCCGCTCTATCTGAAGGCGCCGGACGCCAAGCCCTCGGAGCAGCGCCCGCTGCAAGACGCCCCGGCCGAGGCATGAGCGGCGCCGTCATGAGCTTGTTCTCGACCTTCTTTCCGAGGCCCCATTATGTGATCCGCCCCATCGGCGCCGATCACGCCTATGATTGCGCCAAGATCCACGCGGCCTCTTTCGCCTTTCCCTGGTCCAAGATCGATTTCGAGAGCCTTTTGACGGACCGCACCATTCTCGCCGACGGCGCGATGAACGAGCGCCTGCTCAAGGACGAGATGGGCGGCATGGCGCTGTCTCGGCTGCTGCCGCCGGACGCCGAGATTCTGACATTCGCCGTCGATCCGGCCCGTCGCGGGGCGGGCCTCGGTCGCACGCTGCTCGCGGCCCATATGACCAATCTCGAGCGCGGCGGCGCGCGGCTCGTTTTCCTCGAGGTGGGCGAGGACAATGCCGCGGCGCTGAAGGTCTATGAGAGGCTGGGATTCAAGACGATCGGCCGGCGCGAGAACTATTATCAGCGTCCGAACGGCGAGCGTCAGGCGGCGCTGACGATGCGGTGCGAGCTTTAGAGCCTTTTTGTTTTTGAAAGCCGGCGCTCGGGGGACGACGGCAACGCCTCGCGCGGGCCTCGCGACATATCGACGTCTTGCCAGCGGACGACGCCGCCCCAACTAGGCTCATCGCAACGCAGCCCCCATGGCCATGGAAAGGGATCGTCATGTCCACGAGAACTTCGTCCGCGTCGATTTCCGCCCCCAAGCTGTCGCCACTCGGCGTCGCCCTGCTTTTCGCGACGGCGCTCGCCGTGTCGCCGAGCTACGCGGGCGGAATGATGGGCGGCGGAGGAGGCTATGGCGGAGGGGGCCATGGCGGCGGCGGTTATGGCGGAGGCGGTTATGGCGGAGGAAGATGGGAGCCCCGCCATCAGGGCCGCTCCGGCTACGGCGGCCTTGGCCACTGGCGCAATTGCTACAGGTTCGACGCCGCCTCTCGGGCGGCCTTCAGAGCCGGCGATTATCCGCGCGGCAATGCGCTGCAGGACCGATTCTACGGCTGCATGAGGTCGCGCTGGATCGACTGAAGCGCCGCGCAGAAATTTCCGTCACGAAACTGTCGCTCGCGCGTTGGAAAGAGGGCCATGCCCTATCTGCGCGCGATCACTTTCGTCCTGGCGATGGCCGGGGCCTTCGTCGTCTTCGTTCCTATCCAGTGGCTGGCGCGACGGCGCCGCTGGGAGCTGCGCCATCGCATCCAGACCGGCTTTTGCCGCGTCATGTGCAGGATCATCGGCATAGAGGTCCGCGAGAGCGGCGCGCCAGGTGGCTCCAGCCCGCGATTCGTCGTCGCCAATCACGTGTCCTGGACCGACATCATCGCGCTCGCGAGCCTGTATCCACTCGTCTTTCTCGCCAAGGCCGAGGTCGCCTCCTGGCCAGTGCTCGGCTTTCTGGCCCGGCTGCAGGGCACGGTCTTCGTCGAGCGCGGCAATCGGCGGGCGATCCCGATCGTCAATGCGGCGCTGGCCGAGCGGCTGCGGGCGGGCGACGACGTCGTCGTCTTCGCCGAGGGAACCTCGAGCGACGGCGCAGGCGTGCTGAAATTCAACGCATCGCATTTCGCCATGCTGAGCGGGCTCGCCGAGTCCAACCAGGATGCGGCGAAGCCGACGCTCGTTCCGACCGCGATCGTCTATACGCGGCGCTCGAGCACAGGCGAGCGGCTCGACGTCGGCTGGTATGGCGATATGACTTTTCTCCCGCATTTGTGGAGTCTGATGAAGCGCGGCGGCGCGAAATGTCATATACTATGGGGTGAGGCGGTGGACCCGAGCTCCGGCGACCGCAAAGCTCTCGCCGCCGCGACAGAGGCCAGCGTGCGCGAACTCTTGGCGGCCGATCTCTCGGCGGCGGGCGGCAAGCGCGCGTAATATCGCCGGGGCGTGTTCTCCGAAAAGCGCGAAGCGGTTTTCGGAGAACACGCGATCGTGCAGCTCGAGAGAGTTCCGCCAGGAGAATTGAGATTACCGACGCCGCATCTAAGCCGATCGCTCCCGCATCGCAGTCCCGCGGAGACGCGGAATCGCCCGGCAAAGCAAAAGCCTATGTGAAATCATATGGCTGCCAGATGAACGTCTATGACGCGACGCGCATGGCGGATTTGCTCGCGTCGCGCGGCTATGCGGAAGCCGCCGATGAGGACGAGGCCGATCTCGTCGTGCTCAACACTTGCCATATTCGAGAGAAGGCGACCGACAAGGTCTATTCCGAGCTCGGCCGTCTCGCCAAGCTGAAGAGCGAGCGCGGCGCCGAGGGGCGCGACTATAAAATCATCGTCGCCGGCTGCGTCGCCCAGGCCGAGGGCGAGGAGGTGCTGCGCCGCCAGCGCGCGGTCGATCTCGTCGTCGGGCCGCAGAGCTATCATCGCCTCGCCGATCTTTTGACCCGCGCCGAGGCCGGCGAACGCCTCGCCGAGACGGATTTCGCCGTCGCCGACAAATTCGCGGCGCTGCGCCGCATGGCGGCCGAGGGCAAGCGCGTGCGCGACGTCACGGCTTTCGTCACCGCTCAGGAAGGATGCGACAAATTCTGCTCCTTCTGCGTGGTGCCCTACACGCGCGGCGCCGAGGTCTCGCGACGTCCGTCTGAGATCATCGAGGAGGCGGAGGCGCTAGCCGCCGCCGGCGTGCGCGAGCTGACCATCATCGGGCAGAACGTCAACGCCTATAGCGGGACGGACCAGCATGGCGCGCCCTGGTCCCTGCCCCGGCTGCTGGCGCGGCTCGGGCGTATCGAAGGCGTCACGCGGCTGCGCTACACCACCAGCCACCCGGTCGACATGACGCAGGAGCTGATCGACGCCCATGCCGAGCTTCCCTTTTTGGCGCCCTTCGTGCATCTTCCCGTTCAATCGGGCTCGAATCGCATTTTGAAGGCGATGAACCGGCGCCATGACGCGAGCTTCTATCTGGACATCGTCGCGCGGCTGCGCGCGGCGCGGCCGGATATTGCACTCTCGTCCGACTTCATCGTCGGCTTTCCCGGCGAGACGGACGCGGATTTCGAGGCGACATTGGAGCTCATTCGCGCTGTCGGATTCGCATCCACATTTTCGTTCAAATATTCGCCGCGTCCCGGCACGCCGGGCGCCGAGCGCGAGGATCAGATCGACGAGAGCGTCAAATCCGAGCGGCTCGCCATTCTGCAGACGCTGGTCGAGGAGCAGCGGCAGGCGTTCAACGCCGCCACTGTCGGCCGCACGGTCGAGGTCTTGTTCGAGAAAGCCGGCCGGCACGAGGGTCAGATCGCCGGCAAGAGCCCCTATATGCAGCCCGTTCATGCGATGGGCGGCGCGGAGCTGATCGGAAAGACGCTGCCGGTGACGATCGTCGCCGCCGGCTCCAATTCGCTCGCCGGACGCATCGCCGGCCGCGCGATCCCAAATGATGCGAGGGAGGCCGCCCTGTGACGCTCGACCGCGAGAGACGGGTCTTCGAACAGCCGGATGCGCCGCGCTCGGGCGAGCCGGAGGCGGAAGTCACGCTCGCCTTCGAGGACAATCGTTACGCCTCGCTCGTTTTCGGCCTCTACGACCAGCATCTCGCCAAGATCGAGCGGCGGCTCGGCGTTTCCTGCTTCGCCAATGGAAATCATGTCACGCTCAAGGGTCGCTCGGAGTCCTGCGAGCACGCCCGCCGCGTTCTGGAAACTCTCTATGGCCGGGTGCAGCTCGGCCAGAATGTGGGGCTCGGCGACGTGGATGGCGCTATTCAGGAATCGGCCCGCCAGGGCAGCCTCTTTCCCGAGGCGGAGCCCGGCCGCGCCGTCTTCGAGCAGATTTCGACGCGCCGACGCGGGCCGGTGCGCGCCCGCAATCTCGCCCAGGACCTCTATTTGCGGGCGTTGAAGCGCCATGAGCTGGTCTTCGCCGAAGGGCCCGCCGGCACGGGCAAGACCTGGCTCGCCGTCGGCCATGCGGTCTCGCTGCTCGAGCAGGGAGCGGTCGAGCGCATCATCCTCTCGCGACCGGCGGTGGAGGCCGGCGAGCGCTTGGGCTTCCTGCCCGGCGACATGCGCGAGAAGGTCGACCCCTATCTCCGACCCATTTACGACGGCCTTCATGATTTCATGGACCCGCGCATGGTGGAGCGCGGCATTCAGACCGGCATGATCGAGGTGGCGCCGCTCGCCTTCATGCGCGGCCGCACGCTCACCAAAGCCTGCGTTCTGCTGGACGAGGCGCAGAACGCCACCTCCATGCAAATGAAAATGTTTCTTACCCGACTCGGCGACGGATCGCGTATGATCGTCAATGGTGACCCGTCGCAGACCGATCTCCCGCCCGGCCAAAAGTCCGGATTGAGCGAGGCGATCGCGCTGCTCTCCAACATAGAGGGCGTCGGAAGAGTGAAATTCGCCGAGGGCGATGTGGTGCGCCACGACCTCGTGCGGCAAATCGTCGGGGCCTATGAAGCCGCCGGGCGGGAGAAGGCGAAGCCTCGAGAACCATGAGCGTCGCGATCGACATCATCGTCACCGCGCCCTGCTGGGACCAGCAGGCCGGGCTCGACGAGCTGACGCAGAGTACCGTGCGCGAGTGCGTCGCCCAGACGGCGGCGCCGCTCGCGCCGGGCTGCGAGCTGAGCGTCAATTTCACCGATGACGCGACGATTCGCGAATTGAACGCGCAATGGCGCGGCATGGACAAGCCCACCAATGTGCTCTCCTTCGAGACGCCCGGTCCGCTCGCGCGCCGCATGGCGCTCGGCGACATCGTCATCGCGCATGAGACAGTGGCGCGCGAGGCGGTGGAGCAAGACAAGAGCTTCGAAGCGCATCTCACCCATTTGCTCATTCATGGATTTCTGCATCTGATCGGCTACGACCACCAAACTCCACGGGAGGCCGAAGAGATGGAGGCTCTGGAGCGCCGCATAGCCGCGGCGCTCGGCCTCAACGATCCTTACGAAGGCTCCGAGCCCGTGGCGGAGACTTCATCCAAAGGAAAATCGAACGGCGATGTCTAGGACGGATAATGGCGAGCACGCGGCCACGAGGCGCGAGCAGCGAAGCGGCATCGTCGATCGGCTGCGCGCGCTCATCGGGCTGGGCTCGCCCTCGGTGCGCGAGGATATAGAGGAGGCGCTGGAGGGCGCCGCCGGCGATGTGACGCCGCATGAGCGCGTGCTGCTGAGAAATGTGCTGGCCCTGCACGATCTGCGCGTCGCCGACGCGATGATCCCGCGCGCCGACATCGTCGCCGCCGCGCAGGACGCGACGCTCGGCGAGACGCTGGCGCTGTTCCGCAACGCCGGCCACTCTCGCCTGCCCGTCTATGGCGACACGCTCGACGATCCGCGCGGCATGATCCACATTCGCGATTTCGTCGATTATCTCGCCTCGCTCGCCGAGCGCGCCGAACCGGTGACGGCGGAAGCGCCGGCGCCCGGCGAACATGCGGCGACCGTGTCGCTCGCCGCGATCGATTTTTCCGCGGAGCTCTCCACCGTCACCGTGCTGAAGCCGGTGCTCTATGTGCCGCCTTCCATGCCAGCGCTCGATCTCCTCGTGAAGATGCAGGCGACGCGCACGCATCTCGCGCTCGTCATCGACGAATATGGCGGCACGCATGGTCTCGTCACGATGGAGGACATCGTCGAGATGATCGTCGGCGACATAGAGGACGAGCATGACGTCGACGAGGAGCCGCGCATAGAGACCGTGTCCGACGGCGTCTACCTCATCGACGCCAAGGCCGATCTCGAGGAAGTCTCGCAGCGGCTCGGCGTCGATTTCACGCCGGAGGACGACGGCGCCGAGGTGACGACGCTCGGCGGGCTCGTGGCCTCGCTCGCCGGCCATGTGCCGATGCGCGGCGAGATCGTGCCCGCGCCGGTGGAAGGCTGGGAGTTCGAGATCGTCGAAGCCGATCCGCGCCGCGTCGCGCGGCTGCGGGTTCATGCGCCGAAATAGGTGCCTGTGTCATCGAAGCTGAACGGTTTTAAAAGAGCGAGCCTTCAGGCTCGCTTCTCGACACACATGAATTCAACCGACGCGGACCCTACGACCGACGCTCGCGCGTCATTCTCCCCATGGAGAGAATGACGCGCCGATCACATGTTTCAAACGCGCAGCGACGCGACCTGCCGCCGCCCCGCGCCAATGGCCGCGCAGACGAGGCCAAAGGCCCAGAGGCCGAAGAAGGCGCAGGCGTTGATGGCGAAGATACGCGCGACGCTGGCGAGCGCATAATGCGAGACATCGCCGCCGATGGCGCGGGTGATGGCGAAGAGCGCCCCCTCATAGACGAGAAAGCTCGCTGCGAGCGCGGCGAAAGGCGCGCCGGCGCCGATAGACATGCGCGCGGCGAAACGCGCCGTCTCGCAGCAGACGAGCGCGATGATTCCGAGCGCGCCGCCCCAGGCGAGCGTCTCGACGTCCAATGGATAATGCAGCATGGTGAAGCCGACGAGCTGATTGGCGAGCCAGACCGCCGCCGTCAGCGCCAGCGCGTGGCGCCGCGCGCTCGTCAGCGCCGCAATGGCGGCGAAACCCGCGAGCGGCGCCGCACAAGCGAAAGCCAGCGAGAAGAAGGCGCCGACGAGAATGAGCGCGCCGCTCCAGAGCAGATTGCGCTCTTCGATGATGGGAAGTGAAAGCCTTGTCATGCGATGCTCCTTATTTATGAGCGGGCCGGACGCCCTGCTCTGCCGAAGATCAATGCCGAAGATCAATGCGCCCGCCGATCGAGCGGATCTGGCTCGACCAGCCCGAGCCAGCGCGCCCGCAGCGCATCCCACAATGAGAGCCGCGACCAATCGGGCTCACGCAGGATTTTCTCCGTCTCTGGATGCAGAAACGGATTGGGCAAGAGCACGGCGAGCTGCTGCTCATCCGCGCCATTGAACAATTGCAGGCTCCAGGACATTGGAACGCATGTCCCCGAGAAGCGCCGCTGTAGCTCCGCGCGCGCCGTGCGCCTGTGCCGCGCGAGCTCTGGCGACGTCGGCCGCCTGCGCGGTCCCTTCGTCTCGCCGATGCAGACGTGAAAATGCGTCTGCCCGAAAGCGATGGTGAGATAGCCGTCGAGAAGACCAATATGCGTCGGCGCATGATCGACATGAATTTCGAAGGCCGCGCCTTGAATGATCGGCCCGAACACGATCTCGCGCCAATGATTTTCGAAGAGATCGCGCAAGAGCGCTTCGAGGCTCTGCGCGTCGGTCGGCAGAGCGAAGACATCGACCGGCGTTCCATCCGGCTCCAGGCGCCGTTGCGGCGTCGCATTCGTCATTGGTTTATTCTCCCTGAAACCGCGTCACCAGCTGAATTTCACGCCGCCATAGATGGAGCGTCCCGCCGTTCCATAATTGAAGACTTCCTCATAGCGCGCGTCATTGACGTTCTCGATCCGCGCGAACACCGACATGCGCTCGTCGATCTTGTAATCGGCGAAGAGATCGAGCTTTGCGTAAGGCGCGAGCGTCACACGCTGCGAGAAAATATAGTCATAGTCGGGGTTCGGCCCGACGAAGGCGAGGCGCGCCTCGAGCTCCAGCCCTGCGATTCCCGTGTAGATGACGGAGCCTGTCGCCTTGTCGCGCGGCCGGCGGAACAGGCTGCGATGCGTCGTAAGATTTTCCGCAGCGAGATGCGTGTAGCTCGCGCGCAAACGCCATTCGCCGGGAACGACGATCGCCTCGCCGGAAAATTCGACGCCTTTCGTGCGCGCGCGGCCAACATTGTAGTAGCAGCCGAAAGCCTGCGTCGCCGCGCAGCTCGGCGCGCGACCGAACTCGATGAGATCGCGAAAGCGATTTTCGAACAGCGACAGCGATGCGTAGAGACGCTCGCCGAACAAAGATTGATCGACGCCGACGTCATATCCGACGCTCGTCTCCGGCGCGAGAGCAGGATCGCCATATTGGCTGAAGCGCTGATAGAGCGAGGCGACGCGCGCGCCGGTGCCGGCGCTGCCGCGCAATTTGGTCCCCGTCTCCTCAAGGCGATAGGCGGCGGTCGCGCGCCATGTCGCGAATGTGCGGTTCTGATCGACAGCGTCGATACGTCCGCCATAGGAGAGATCGACGCGCTCGAGCAAGGTGAGCTTATGCTGCGCGAAGCCCGAATGCGTCGTCTGCGCAGCGTCGATCGGCGTGAATGTGGTCGGCGGAACGGGGTCCTGCGACGTGTGGACGGACTCCGTCTCATTGCGCGCGCCGAAGGTCAGAAGACCAAAGCCGCCGAGCGAAAGATCGCCCTGATATTCGAAGCCGCGCCGCGTTCCACGATAGCCGCGCAGGCAATTATAGGCGTCGTAGCTCGCATCATAGCAGGAGCGCGCCTGCCAGACGTCGCGGTTCGTCACATTGCCGAACAAAGTGAAGCGATTGTGCAAGGCCTTGTCGAACATGTCGGCGTCGATGCGCGCATACCCTTGCGCAAATGTCGCATGTTGATGGTTCTGTGGATCGTAGACGTCGATCGCCGAGAAGGAATAGGGATTGTCGAAGCGGATGGCGCTGTCATAGCCGAAGAATGCGGCTTCGACCGCGATATCCTCGTTCACGCGATAGCCGAGGCGCGCGCTGGCGCCGCCTTTTCTGGTCGGGTCATTGGGCGGCAGAGGCGGCAGAGGCGTCTTGCCGTCGCCGATCGTCAGCGGCCGCGCAATGCGATAGCCATAGCGCGGATGGCCGTCGATCGTCAGCGCATCGATCGCGAATGCATACCACAAGCGATCCTCGCTTCCCGAGACGCGCGCGCGCAAATGCGCGGTTCCATAGGAGCCGCCTTCCAGGGAGAGAGACGCGCGCGGCCGCCCCTCGCCTTTGCGCGTGACGATGTGAATGACGCCGCCCATGGCGTCGGAGCCATAGAGCGCCGATTGCGGGCCGCGCAGCACCTCTATGCGCTCTATGTCCGTGGCGACGAGGCCGCCGAGATCGACGGAGCCATCAGTGGAGGACGAATCGCCGATGCGCACGCCATCGACGAGGACCAGCGTCTGGCCGGGCGTCGCGCCACGCAGAAAGACGGAGGTCTGCGCGCCGGGGCCGCCGGTCTCATAGAGATCGAGGCCCGGCGCGCCGCGCAGCGCCTCGGTGAGGCCGCTCGCGCCGCGCTTCTCGATCTGCGCGGAAGGGATCACGGTGACGGCGGAGGAGGATTTGTCGACGCGCTCTTCGACGCGATCGGCGGAGACGATGGTCGCCGCGCCGATTTCGACGGCAGGAAGCGCCTCCTGTCCCGCGGCGCGAGCGGGAAGGAGAAGCACGGCGGAAAAAAGCGCAAAACGAGAAGCGGCGCCCGCGAGGGCGGCCCGATGGGACAGGGAAGACATTGCTGAACGACTCGCAGCAGACGTGGGCCGTCACTGCGAAAGGTCGCGGCCCTCTCGCGCAAAGCGAAAAGGGTCTCGGCCGCCTCGGTGCACCCCGCCCGACGCTATCGCGCGTGACCACGACTGATGGCAGGTCTCCTGGCTCGCGGGTCAGCGCCTTCGGATCGCCTTCCCGGAGCGCATGGCTCCAGTGGCTCGTTTGATCCTCGGCTCACCGCTCACAGTTGCGGGGGCAGCCGCGGCTTCGCCCCGTCGCCGGCGCTCACCGCATTCCCTTTTGATCCCTCGAGAGGGAACCATCCCTTTCAATAGAGCCGCGCCGCGCCGCCGTGTCAAGCGCCCGCGCGCATGTGCGGAACGAAGCCGCGCGCGGCGCGTTTGGACGACGGTGGGCATCGCCCTCGGGTCTCGCCCCACGGAAAATTCGATTAGAATTTCGGAGAAAACAAATGAGCGCCATTCACCTCGTCGCCACCAATGACCTCCCGCGCGCGCAAGTCGGCGGCGTGGACGATCCGAGCGTGCGCTGGGCGGGCGCCTTCGCCTCCTGCGGCGAGCATGGAGCGACGCAGTCCTCGACCATCGTCTATGAGATCGAGCCCGGCGGACGGCTCGGCTGGCACACCGACGCCACCGAGGAGACGCAATATATTCTCGGCGGCTCCGGCGAATTGCGCGCCGAGGGCGGCGTCACCCATCATGTGCGGCCAGGCGACGTCTTCGTCATTCCTACGCCGCTACGGCATGATCTCGTCAACACGGGCGAGGAAACGCTGCGCGCCGTCGCCTTCTTCGCGGCGCCGATGTTCACGCAGCGTTTCGACAATGTGATGATCGCGCCCGACGTGCACGTGCTGGGCACGCCGAATCGCGCGGGCTGAGCGCCTCACATATTGCCGAGACAGACATATTTGATCTCGAGATAGCTCTCTATGCCGTATTTGGAGCCCTCGCGTCCCATGCCCGACTGCTTCACGCCGCCGAAAGGCGCCGCCTCGCTCGACATGAGCGACTCATTGACGCCGACCATGCCGAACTCGAGCTGCTCTGCGACGCGGAACACGCGCGCTATGTCGCGGCTGTAGAAATAAGCGGCGAGGCCATAATGCGTCGAATTGGCGAGGCGGATCGCCTCCGCTTCATCCTCGAAAGTGGTGATCGCGGCGACGGGGCCGAAGATCTCCTCCGCGAAGATCTGCATGTCCGGCCGCGTATCGAAGAGCACGGTCGGCGCATAGAAATTGCCGCCGAGCTCATGGCGACCGCCGCCGGTCAGCACTTTCGCGCCGCGCGCGCGGGCGTCGGCGACGAGACGCTCGACCTTCTCGACCGCCGCCTCCTCGATCAGCGGACCGATGACGACGCCGGGCTCGACGCCGCGCCCGACCTTCAGCTTCGAGGCCGCCTCGGCGAGCTTGGCGCCGAAAGCCTCGGCGACATCCCTATGCACGAGGAAGCGATTGGCGCAGACGCAGGTCTGGCCGCTGTTGCGATATTTGGTCGCGAGCGCGCCCTTCACGGCGAGATCGACATCGGCGTCGGCGAAGACGATGAAAGGCGCGTTGCCGCCCAGCTCCATCGAGCATTTCTGCACATTCTCCGCCGCCTGACGCAGAAGAATTTTCCCCACTTCGGTCGAGCCGGTGAAGCTGATCTTGCGCACGGTCGGATTGGAGGTCAGCTCCACGCCGACGCTGGCGGGGTCATTGGTCGTCACCACATTGAGCACGCCGTCCGGCACGCCGGCGCGCTGCGCGACCTCTGCGAGCGCTATGGCCGAGAGCGGCGTCAGCTCGGCAGGCTTCACCACCATGGTGCAGCCGGCGGCGAGCGCCGCGCCGGCCTTGCGCGCGATCATGGCGGAAGGGAAATTCCAGGGCGTGATCGCGGCGGTGACGCCGATCGCCTGCTTGAACACGAGAATGCGCTTCTCGCGCGCCTGCTGCGGAATTACGTCGCCATAGACGCGGCGGCCCTCCTCCGCAAACCAGTCGAAATAGGCCGCGGCATAGGCGATCTCGCCGCGCGCCTCGGCGATCGGCTTGCCCTGCTCCGCGGTGATGATCTGCGCGAGGCGCTCCTGATCGGCGAGCAGCAGATCATGCAGGCGCCGCAATATTTGCGCGCGCTCCTTGGCGAGCTTGCCGCGCCAGCCGGGCAAAGCGCGCTCGGCCGCCTCGATCGCGCGGCGCGTCTCGGCCGCGCCCAGGTCCGGGACCTCGGCCAATACCGCGCCCGTGGCCGGATCGCGAACGGCGAAGGTCGCGCCATTGTCGGCGCCGACGAAGGCGCCGTCGACGAAGGCCTGATGGCGGAACGGGCGGGGCTCTCTGGTCATCTCGGCTGCGCTCCCGACGCGATACGAAAGGGGCCATCGAATACGGCGCCTTGGCCAGCGGACACAACATTTAGCTTCCGCAAATCGCGCGGGAGAAGCCCGCCCGCGGTCCCGCTGCCTGAAAAGCGGCGTTTTCCTCGCGTATCCGGCGCCCTCCCGCGGAAGGCGGAACCGCGGCCCCGGCTCGCGCGTCATATGGGAAGCGACTGCAATCTCATATGGCTTCATCCCGAAAATCCGACATAATCGCGGGATTCGCGTGAGCCGCCGCGCTCACGCCAGCCCTGACGCCCCGAAAGCGAGATCACCTTGGCTGAAACACGCAATTTTCTTCCCGTGACGCGCCGCCGGGCGCTCGCCGCCATCTCGAGCCTCGCGGGGCTGGCCCTGCCGGAATGGGCCCTGCGCCCCGCCCTCGCCGAAGCTGCCGCTGGCGAGACCGAGAGCCATGGGCTCTCCATTTTCGGCGAGCTCGCCGAGCCCGCGGATTTTCCGCATTTCGCCTATGTGAACCCCAAGGCGCCCAAGGGCGGAACGCTGGTGATGGAGCCGCCGCCGCCCGAGACGAGCAGCTACGATTCGCTCAACCCCTATATTTTGCGCGGCAATCCGGCGGCGGGCGTCGGGCTCATCTATGACACGCTGATGGCAGGCAGCCTCGACGAGCGCGACGCGCTCTACGGCCTCGTCGCCAAGCAGGTCCGCATTTCTGCCGACAAGCTCACCTACACTTTTATGCTACGCAGAGAAGCGCGCTTTCACGACGGCTCGCCGCTCACTGCCCATGACGTCGCCTTCTCTCTCGATATTTTGAAAAATGAGGGCCATCCGTCGATCTCGCAATCGCTGCGCGACCTCGTGAGCGCGACGGCGATCGCAGACGACATTCTCGTCGTGAAGCTCGCGCCGAGTCGCACGCGCGACCTGCCGATCGTGGTCGCCAGTCAGCCGATTTTCTCCAAAGCATTTTATACGAAACACCAGTTCAACGAGACGACGATGGAGCCGCCTCTCGGCTCTTCGGCCTATAAGGTCGGGCCCTTCAACCCGGGCCGTTTCATATCCTTCGAGCGCGTGCCGGACTATTGGGCGAAAGACTTGCCGGTCAATGTCGGCCAAGCCAATTTCGACGTGATCCGCTTCGACTATTACGCTGATCGCAACGTCGCCTTCGAGGCGTTCAAAGCCGGCTCCTTCACCGCGCACGAGGAGTTCACTTCCGCGATTTGGGCGACAGGCTACGACTTCCCCGCCTTTCGCGAGGGGCGCGTCAAGCGCGAGGAAATCCCAGACTACAACAATTCCAACTCTCAAGGCTGGTTTTTGAACATTCGCCGGCCGGTTTTTTCCGATCCGCGCGTGCGCAAGGCGCTCGGCTACGCTTTCGACTTCGAGTGGACCAATCACAACCTTATGTATGATTCCTACAAGCGGACGAGCTCCTATTTCGAGAATTCGGACCTCGAGGCGGTAGGTCCGCCGACGCCCGCTGAGCTCGTGCTGCTGGAGCCCTTTCTCGATCAGCTGCCGAAAGAAGTCTTCGATGCGCCCTTCCAGCCGCCCGTCTCCGATGGATCTGGTCAAGACCGCAATCTGCTTCGCAAGGCCATCGATCTGCTGACCGAGGCCGGGTGCACGCGCAGGGACGGCGTGACGCGCCTGCCGAGCGGCAAACCGATCGAAGTCGAATTTCTCTATAATTCGAGCTTCTTCGAACGTCTCACCCAGCCCTTCGTCAAAAATCTGAAGCTTATCGGCGTCAATGCGCGCATCCGGATCGTCGACTCCGCGCAATACAAGGCGCGGCTCGACGATTTCGACTACGACATCATCATGGAGCGCCCGCGCATGGGCTATTCGCCGGGCGAGGAACTGCGCGTCATGTTCGGCTCCCGAGCGGCGGGAACCAAAGGCGAACGCAATGTGATCGGCGTCGCCGATCCGGTCGTCGACGCCCTCATCGAAAAGGCGCTGCTCGCAAACTCGCGCGCCGAGCTCGTCGCAATCTGCCGCGCTCTCGATCGTGTGCTGATCGCGGGCTATTATTGGATTCCGCATTATTACAAGCCGACGCATTGGATCGCCCATTGGGATGTGTTCGGCCGCCCGGAGCGCTACCCACGCTTCGACCCGGGCATAGCCGCGACATGGTGGTGGGACGACGCCAAAGCGCGCAAGATCAACTACACGGGGCGTTGAACGAATATGGCCGCCTATATTCTGCGACGCTTGCTGCTGATGATCCCGACGATCCTCGGCATCATGCTCATCTCCTTCGCCATTGTGCAATTCGCGCCGGGCGGCCCTGTCGAGCGCGTCATCGCGCAGCTGCAGGGCTATGACATGGGCGCGACCTCGCGCTTTTCCGGCGGCGGCGGCGATGTCGGCCGCGGCGGCGCGGCGACGCCCGGCGCCGGCGCGGAAGGCGCCTCCAAATATCGCGGCGCGCAGGGGCTCGACCCCAAATTCATCGCAGAGCTGGAAAAGCAGTTCGGCTTCGACAAGCCGGCCTGGGAACGCTTCCTGCTGATGGTGAAGAATTACGCCGTCTTCGACTTCGGCCGCAGCTATTTTCGCGACGAGAGCGTGCTGAAGCTCATCGGCGAGAAGCTGCCCGTCTCCATGTCGCTCGGCCTATGGATGACGCTGATCTCCTATTCCGTCTCCATTCCGCTCGGCATCGCCAAGGCGGTGCGCGACGGCGAGCGCTTCGACGCCTGGACCTCCAATCTCGTCATCATCGGCTATGCGATCCCGAGCTTTCTCTTCGCAATGCTGCTCATCGTGCTCTTCGCCGGCGGCTCCTTCTGGCAGATTTTTCCGCTACGCGGCCTCGTCTCGGAGAATTTCTCGGAGCTGTCGCTCATCGGCAAGGTGGGCGATTATCTCTGGCACATCTTCCTGCCCGTGCTCGCCATGACGCTCGGCGCCTTCGCGACACAGACCTTTTTGACCAAGAACTCTTTCCTCGACGAGATCCGCAAGCAATATGTGCAGACGGCGCGCATGAAGGGCCTGACCGAGAATCGCGTGCTCTATGGCCATGTGTTCCGCAACGCCATGCTCATCGTCGTCTCCGGCTTTCCGGGCGCCTTCGTGCATGCCTTCCTGACCGGCTCGGTGCTGATCGAGACCATCTTCTCGCTCGACGGGCTCGGCTATCTCTCCTACGAATCCATCGTCAATCGCGATTATCCGGTGGTGTTCGCCAATCTCTATATTTTCGCGCTGCTGGGCCTCGTGGTGAATCTCCTCTCGGACCTCACCTACACATGGATCGATCCGCGCATCGATTTCGAGACGCGCGAGGTCTGACCGATGAACGAGACCAGCATCCCTGCCCCGACGATGAAACTCGCGCCGGAAATTCCGGGCGGCGGGCTGTTTCACCTGCGGCCGATCGACCGCCGCCGGCTGCAGAATTTCAAGGCCAATTCCAGAGGCTATTGGTCCTTCTTTGTCTTCATGGCGCTCTTTCTGCTGTCGCTGGCGTCCAACTTCCTCGCCAATGACAAGCCCGTGCTCGCCTATTACAAGGGCGAGCTGCTCTTCCCCATCTTCAAGGATTATCCGGAAGAAAAATTCGGCGGCTTTCTCGCGCGCACAGACTATCGCGATCCGACCATCGAGAAAGAGATCGAAGCGAACGGCTGGATGATCTGGCCGCCGATTCACTATTCCTACGACACGCATAATCTCGATCTGCCGACGCCCGCGCCCTCGCCGCCGACATGGCTGCTCACCAAGGCGCAATGCGAGGCCGCAGCGGCCAAGAAGCTCGGACCGGAGAAAGCGCATCTCGGCTGCTCGGCGATCGAATGGAACTGGCTCGGAACGGATGACCAAGGCCGCGATGTCGTCGCGCGTCTGCTCTATGGTTTCCGACTATCGGTGCTGTTCGGCCTCATTCTGGCGAGCATCTCCTCGATCGTCGGCGTCGCTGCAGGCGCGGTGCAGGGCTTTTTCGGAGGGTGGGTCGATCTCGTCTTCCAACGCTTTATCGAAGTGTGGTCGTCGCTGCCGCAGCTCTATCTGCTGATCATCGTCTCCTCCTTTCTGGCGCCGGGCTTCTTTGTCCTGCTCGGCATATTGCTGCTGTTCTCCTGGGTGTCCCTCGTGCATGTGGTGCGCGCCGAATTTCTGCGCGCACGCAACTTCGAATATGTGAACGCGGCGCGCGCGCTCGGCCTCTCCAATTTCCGCATCATCACGCGCCATCTCCTGCCCAACGCCACGGTCGCGACCTTGACCTTTCTGCCCTTCGTTCTCAATTCCTCGATCACGACGCTGACCTCGCTGGACTTCTTAGGCTTCGGCCTGCCGCCGGGCTCGCCGTCGCTCGGCGAATTGCTGCTGCAAGGCAAATCCAACCTCCAGGCGCCCTGGCTCGGCCTCACCGGCTTCGTCATCATCGCGCTGATGCTCTCGCTTCTGGTGTTCATCGGCGAAGCGGTGCGCGACGCCTTCGACCCGCGAAAGACCTTCCGGTGAACGATCGCATGGGCTCTTCTCCCCTCCTCGACGTCCGCGATCTCTCCATCGCCTTCTCGCAAGGCGGCAAGGAGACGCTCGCGGTCGATAAAGTCTCCTTCTCGGTCGAACGTGGGCGCACGCTGGCGCTCGTCGGCGAATCCGGCTCCGGCAAATCCATCACCGCGCTCTCCATCGTGCGGCTGCTGCCGCCGGCGGCGATCCACACATCGGGACGCATCGACTTTTCCGGCGAGGATATTCTGAAGGCATCGGACGCCGAGCTGCGCGCCATTCGCGGCGCGAAGATCACAATGGTCTTCCAGGAGCCGATGACCTCGCTCAATCCGCTGCAGACGATCGAGCAGCAGATCGGCGAGATCCTCGATCTGCATGGCGCGCGCGGCGCGGAAAAGATTCGCGCGCGCGTCGTGGAGCTGCTCGGCGAGGTCGGCATTCCGAACCCTTCCGAGCGTCTCACCGCCTTTCCGCATCAATTGTCGGGCGGCCAGCGCCAGCGCGTGATGATCGCCATGGCGCTCGCCAATCGGCCGGACCTGCTCATCGCCGACGAGCCGACGACAGCGCTCGACGTGACCGTGCAGGCGCAGATTCTCGCTCTGCTGGAGCGCGTGCAGAAGACCTATGGCATGGCCATGCTCTTCATCACCCATGATCTTGGCCTGGTGCGGCGCTTCGCCGATGATGTCTGCGTGATGCAGCATGGCCGCATCGTCGAGAAGGGCGATGTCGAGAAGGTCTTTTCGGCGCCCGAGCATCCCTACACCAAGGCGCTGCTCGCCGCCGAGCCCAAGGGCTCGCCGCCGGTGGAGGACGAAAACGAGCCCGTGCTCGTCGCCGCCGATGATCTCAAGGTCTGGTTTCCGATCAAGCGCGGCTTCCTGCGCCGCACTGTCGGCCATATCAAGGCGGTGGACGGCGTCACCCTCGCGGTTCGCCGCGGCTCGACGGTCGGCGTCGTCGGCGAATCGGGCTCCGGCAAGACGACGCTCGGCCTCGCGCTGCTGCGGCTCATCCGCTCCGAGGGGCCGATCCTCTATCTGGGCGAGCGCATCGACGCGAAATCGGTCGCAGAAATGCGCCCGCTGCGCCGCGACATGCAGATCGTCTTCCAGGACCCCTATGGCTCGCTGTCGCCGCGCATGTCGGTCGCCGAGATCGTCGCCGAGGGCCTCGGCGTGCAAATGAAGGGCCTCACCTTCGAGGAGACGCGCGAGATCGTCGCCAAGGCGCTGGCCGAGACCGGGCTCGACCCCGCCATGATGGACCGTTATCCGCATGAATTCTCGGGCGGCCAGCGCCAGCGTATCGCCATCGCCCGCGCCATTGTGCTGAAGCCGAAATTCATCGTGCTCGACGAGCCGACCTCGGCGCTCGACATGTCCGTGCAGGCGCAAATCGTCGATCTGCTGCGCGAATTGCAGGCCAAGCACAGCCTCGCCTATCTCTTCATCAGCCATGATCTCAAAGTGGTGAAATCGCTCGCCGCGCATCTCATCGTGATGCGCTATGGCAAGGTGGTGGAGGAAGGCCCGGCGGCGGATGTGTTCGCCGCGCCCAAGAGCGACTACACGCGCGCCCTCTTCGCCGCCGCCTTCCGCATAGAGGCCGAGCCGCACCCGGACGACAAGGCCTGATTCCAGTGACGGCCACGCGCGCCCTTGCGGCGAGGCCTCGGCTTCGTCACACTCGGCGGCGACGATTCGAATCCTTTCGAGGCAATTCATGAGCACGCGCGCAAAGGACGCCGCCGATATCATCGGCGCGCGCAATCCTCTGGGGCCGATCGAAACCGCGGTCGTGCTCGGACGCGAATTTCTCGCCGCCGCCGATATCGGCGAGCAGGCGGTCGCCATTCCCTATTCCGAACTGCCGGGATTTCCCGAGATCGAGGGCGGCGAGGTCGTGATCGGCCTCGTCGAAGGCGCGCCCATGCTGTTCTTGAAGGGCCGTTCGGAATTCTACGAGAGCGGCGATCCGAGCCTCATGTCTTCGCCGATCGAGACATTGATGCATTTGAACGTGCGCGCGCTTCTCTCCACCGGCCTCGCCGTCTCGACCAATGCGGATTTCCAGCCCTCCTCTATTTTCAGCGTGACCGATCACATTAATTTCAGCGGCTTGAACCCTCTCATCGGCGCCGCAGGGCAGAATTTCGTGAATATGAACAGCGCCTATGACAAAAGGCTGCTGCGACGGCTCAAGCAGGCCAGCGCCGGCGCCGGGGTGACGCTGAACGAAGGCGTGCTCATGTGGTTCTCCGGCCCGAGCTACGAGACCCCGGCCGAAGTGAAAATGGCCCGTATGCTCGGCGCCGATGCGCTCGGCATGTCGATCGCGCCGGAGGCGATCCTGGCCAAGCGCTTCGCTCTGCCCTTCGCGGCCGCCGCCGTCATCACAGACTATGCGGCGGGCTTCGCCGGCGGCAATCCGGCCTATGATCCCAGTCGAACCTCCAGCCTCGTCGCCTTGCGACGACTGCTGCGCGCCTTTCAGAAATTCAAATAGCGCCGAGGCTCGGCGACCGTTACGTCGGATTCGGCCGACGGAAGGCCATCACATTGGCGTCCAGCAGTTGCACCGGCTCATTGCGCTGATTGGAGGTGACGACGCGAATGGCGACCATTCCGCGATCGTCGCGGGACTTCGACGCCGTGATGCGCCGGATCGTCGCCTCGACGCTCAAGAGATCGCCGGGCCGCACCGGCCGCAGCCATTCGATCTTGCCGCCGACGCCGATCAGCCCGCCGGAGAAAGTCGCGCATTGCGTCAGCAGCCGCATTGTGAGGGAAGCGGTGTGCCAGCCGCTCGCAACCAAGGCGCCGAACAGACTGCTCGTCGCCGCCGCCTCGTCGAGATGAAAGGGCTGCGGGTCGAATTTGCTCGCGAAAGCTTTGATCTCTTCGATCGTCACCTCGATCGGCCCGGCGCGAAAGCGCTGATCGACGAAGAGGTCTTCGAGATAGAGCGGCTCGGGCATATCCCTCACTCCAATCCCTCATTCGATAAGGCGCCGCACGCTCGTCACCGCCGAGCCCGAAGCGAGAATCCGCTCGCGCGCCGGCGCGAAGGGCTCGCTCGCGACCTGAAGATGGAAGGCGTTGGCGTGCAGCAGGCGCTCCGCATCCTGCATTATGCCGACATGCCCTTTCCAAAAGACGAGATCGCCGCGCCGCAACGGCTCGCCCTCTGCGAGCGCGCGACCGAGCCCCTTCTCCTGCAAATCCGTGTCGCGCGGCGCCTCTATCCCGGCCATTGCGAGCGAGGTCTGCACCAGCCCCGAACAATCGACGCCGAGCCAGCTCTTGCCGCCCCAAAGATAGGGAGCGCCAATGAGACTCTCCGCCATGGCGACGAAATCCGCGACGCGCGCCTCGCGCGGCGTCAGATGCGGGCGATAGAGGAAGCCGCCGCCGGCCTCGATCAAAAACTTGTCGCGCTCGCCGACGATCTCGACGTCCGCGCCGAGCGGTAGAGCCAGCAAGGGCGGGTCCTTGATCTCTGGCCGCGGAAAAACAAAGGTGCGGGGAACGCAGACGCGATGCGTCGGCGTCTCGATCCGGCTCCACAGAACATTGGCGGCGATCCAACCGACATAGGAATCGCGCTCGAGCTGGACCCAGGACCAGCCCTCCTCATCGTCATAGACGATGACCGTCTCGCCATAGAGCGCCTGCGTGTCGAGCCGCGCATCCGGCCGCGGCTCGCGCTTCAGATCGGCGACGCCTTCCTTCACCTGCATCCGCCGCCCGTCGACGAAGCGCGCCGCCTCGACCTTGCCCTCGAGATGGCGCGCGGCGAGATCGGGCCGCGCCGGCGTCAGCCTTTTGTCGAAGCTCTCGCTCATGCCTTCACGCTCCAACGCGCGGCGCGCTCCTCGATCAATTCGGCGAGGAGGCGCGCCGTTTGAATCTCGCCGCCCTCCGGTCTGCCCGGCTTGGCGGAAGGATTCCAGGCGAAGAGATCGAAATGCGCCCATTTCTCCGGCTTGGTCACGAAGCGGCGCAGGAACAGCGCCGCGGTGATAGAGCCCGCATGTGCGCTCGACGACACATTCACGATATTGGACGCTTTGCCTTCGAGCTGCGCATCATAGGGCTCCCACAATGGCAGCCGCCAGACCGGATCGCCGAGCTTGCGGCCGTAAGTCTCGATCTCCAGCGCCAGAGAATCGTCTCCCGTATAGAAGGCGGGTAGTTCCGGGCCGAGAGCGACGCGCGCGGCGCCGGTGAGCGTCGCGAAATCGATCAGCAGATCGGGTTCCTCCTCGCACGCCAGCGCCAGCGCGTCGGCGAGAACGAGACGCCCTTCGGCGTCCGTATTGCCGATTTCGACGGAAAGACCCTTGCGGCTCGGGTAAATGTCGCCCGGCCGCATGGCGTCGGCGGAAATGGCGTTCTCGACGATGGGCAGCAGCACCCGCAGGCGCAGCAGGCGCGCGGAAGAACCCATCAGAATATCGGCCAGAGCCAGCGCCGTGGCGGCGCCGCCCATATCCTTCTTCATCAGCAGCATGGCGCTGCTCGGCTTGATGTCGAGGCCGCCGCTGTCGAAGCAGACGCCCTTGCCGACCAGCGTCACTTTCATCGCCTCTTCCGGCCCGAAGGACATATCGACGAGCCGCGGCGCCTGCGCCGCCGCGCGGCCGACCGCATGGACCAGCGGGAAATTCTCCGACAGCAGCGCATCGCCCGCGATGACACGCGCCTGCGCGCCATGTCGCGCGGCGAGCGCCAGCGCCGCCTCGGCCAGAGCCTCCGGCCCGAGATCATTGGCGGGCGTGTTGACGAGATCGCGCCCGAGAGAGAGAGCAGCGGCGATGCGCTCTATGCGCGCGCGATCGGCGTCCTGCGGCGCGCAGAGGCGCGGGCGCTCCTTCTTGGGCGCGACATAGCGCGAGAAGGAATAGCCGCCGAGCAAAAAGGCGAGCGCGGCCGAATAGGAATCGGATACGCCTTCGCGCAGACGATAGAGGCCGGGCGGCAGCGAGGTCGCGAGCTTGCCGGGAAGGAAAGGATCGCGATGACGCGCCCCCGCCGCCTCCACGCCGAACAGAACCACTGCCGGCGCGCCATCCGGCCCCGGCGCGAGCAGATGCGCGCCGACCTTGCCGTCGAAGCCGCAAGCGCGCGCGAAAGCGGCGATGGCCGGCGGCAAGGTCTCGGCGACGACCGGCCAGCTCTCTTTGTCGACGAAGTCGATCGGCGTCGCTTGCGCCGTCCAATCCTCCAATCGGCTCATTTCAACCTCTTTTCTTGTTCATTCGCGTCTTTGCGGCTTGTTTACCACCAAGACGCCAAGGACACGAAGACGATATAGGAGCCCGTATGGAAATCGGCCCGCTCTCCCGCTATCGCGCCCAGCTCGCGCTCGGCGCGCGGATCACCATCGCCGCTATGGCGACGCTCGGAATCGGCCATCTCCTCGGCACACCGATGATTTTATGGGCTGTGCTGACGGCGGTCATCCTCACGCAAATGAGCGTCGGCCGCTCGGTGAAGGCGACGATCGACTATTCCTTCGGCACGTTGGGCGGCGCGATCTACGCCGGGCTCGTCTCCAATTACGTGCCCGGCGCGCATGAGCTCGCGCTGCTCCTGCTGCTCGGCCTCGCCATCGCCCCGCTCGCCCTGCTCTCCGCGCTGACGCCGCGCTTCTCCGTGGCGCCGGCGACCGGCGTCATCGTCGTGCTCGCGCCGACCATCACGCATGTCACGGCCTTTCACTCGGCCTATGATCGCGTGCTCGAGGTGGCGCTCGGCGGCGCGGTGGCGCTGTTCGTGTCGCATCTCGTCTTTCCAGCGCGCGCGCGCATTCTCGCGCTCGAGGCCGGCGCCGACATGCTCGACCTCATGGCCAGGGCGCTGCCTGTGCTGTTTTCGGGCTTCGCCCGCCCGCAGGATCCAGAATCCATTCGCGATTTGCAGCGCGGCGTCGGCGACGCCTTCGCCCGCCTCGACAAAATGGAGCAGGAAGCGCGCCATGAGCGCATCGCCTTCCTCGACGCCGAACCCGATCTCGCGCCGCTGTTGCGCGCCTTGCTGCGAATGCGGCACGACCTCGTGATGATCGGCCGCGCCGCGGTCACTCCTCTGCCCGACGCGCTGCGTCCGCGGCTCGAGGCGCCGCTCGCCGCGATCGCGGAAACGGCCGCCGCCCATCTTCACGATTGCGGCGCCGCGCTGACCGCGGCGGGAGCGCCCAACGTCAGCGCCTCGCTGGAAGCGGCGTTCGACGCTTATTCGGGAGAGATCGCCACACTGCGCGAAGAAGGTATTTTGCGCAGCCTGCCGGTCGAACGCGTCGAGCACGTCTTCGCGCTCGGCTTCGCGCTCGAGCAATGGCGCGGCGACCTCGAGGAGCTCGATCGCAGGATCGCCGAACGCGCTCGTTAAGGAAGCGGCAAGGTTAACGATTTATTGCTCGACCCAGACGGTTCAACCGCAAGAGAGGGTCGCCCGATGTTCTCGTCCAATTTCGTCGCGTCGCGCCGCCGCAGCGCGCCGAGCGCGCTCGCGATCTGCGCCCTGCTCGCGCTCTCCGGCTGCGCCCAGCCGTTCTCCGACATCACCGGATCGATCGGCGCCGGATCGCTCGGCGCGACGCGACGCGCCGAGCTGCCGACCGACGAAGCCCAGCTACGCCGCTTCGCCGAGGAATGGGGCCATCGCTTCGACGCCGACCCGAAGAACAAATCCGTCGCTCTGACATATGCGCGCGCGCTTCACGCGCTCGACCGCAATGTCCAGGCCGTCGCCGTGCTGCAAGGGCTGGCCATTCGCTATCCCGACGATCTCGCCGTTCTCGGCGCCTATGGCAAATCGCTCGCCGACGCGGGGCGCCTGCGCGAAGCGGCCGATGTGCTCTCGCGCGCCCATACTCCCGAACGCCCGGACTGGTCGGTGCTCTCCGCGCAGGGCTCGATCGCCGATCAGCTCGGCCATCATGAAGAAGCGCGCGACTATTATCAGACGGCTCTGAAGATCAAGCCCGACGATCCGAAAGTGCTCTCCAATCTCGGCCTCTCTTACGCGCTCTCCAAGCAGCTGCCGCAGGCCGAGAGCACATTGCTGACGGCCGCCGCGCAGCCCGCCGCCGACATGCGCGTGCGCCAGAATCTCGCGCTCGTGCTCGCGCTGCAAGGCAAGTTCGACGAGGCCGAAAATTGGTCTCGCTATGATCTGTCGCCGATCGACGCTGCGGCCAATGTCGCCTCCATCCGCCAGATGATCGCGCAATCCAACAGCTGGCGCGAGATCCAGATCTACAGCGAGAAGACGAAGCGAAAGAGCGCCGAAACGCCCGCGCCGCGCGGAAAGCTCGGCGCGCTCACCAGCTCTGCGACATCACCTGAATGATCGCCGGCGCCATAACGACGACCATCAGCACCGGCAGGAAGAAAATAATCATCGGGACAGTGAGCTTTGGCGGCAGAGCCGCCGCCTTGCGCTCGGCCTCGGCCATGCGCATGTCGCGACTCTCCTGCGCGGTGACGCGAAGCGCGCGACCGAGCGGCGTGCCATATTTCTCGGCTTGAATGAGCACGGTCGAAATCTGCTTCACGCTCTCGAGCCCGGTGCGCGCCGTCAAATTCTGAAACGCCTGCCGACGATCCGGCAGGTAGGAGAGCTCCGCCGTCGCCAGCGCGAACTCTTCCGCCAGCGCGGCCGAACGCACGCCGATCTCCTGTCCCACTTTGCGAAATGCGTGATCGACCGACATGCCGGATTCGACGCAGATCAGCATAAGATCGAGCGCGTCGGGAAAAGCGATGCGCATACTCTCCTGCCGCTTGGTGATCGTATTGCTGATGAACAGCTCCGGCGCCTTGACGCCGAGATAGGTCGCGAAGATCACAATTCCCGTTTTCGTGAGCAAGGGCCAATCGGAATCGTCGAGCACGACGAGATAGAACACCGCAAAGAGCGCGAAAGCGATCGGCGCCACCAGGCGGAAGAACAGAAACGCCACCTCCGCCTGCGGCCCGCGATAGCCGGCCGAGGCGAGGCGCAGCTTGGCGTCGTCGGTGTTGAGCCATGTCGACAGCGAGAAGCGGTCGACGACATTCTTCATATATTGCTTGGGCTGCTGCCGCAGACCGCCGCCGTCGGCCTTGGCCGCCGCGCGCTCGCGCGCCCTGATGCGCTCGCGCTCATTGGCGACGCTCTTCATGCGCTTCGCCAATGTGTCGCCTTGCAGAAATGTCGCGCCGATCGACCAGATGGTGGCGATGACCGACATTGCGACGAGGACGCTGAAAACCAGCCGCCCATTGGTCGCGAATTCGACGATCTTCTCCATGAACCAGACCTTTCGTTCGACTCGACCGCTCAAATATCGAAGTCGATCATCTTTTGCATGATGAAGACGCCGATCGCCATCCAGAGCAGGCTCGCTCCGATGATGATATTGCCCACCGTCGTATTGAAAAGCACCCCGATATAGGCCGGATTGGTGAACCAGACGACGAGCCCGACGAGAAACGGCAGGCTGCCGATGATGCCGGCGGACGCCTTGGCCTCGGCCGACATGGCTTTCACCTTGGCCTTCATTTTCTTTCGCTCGCGCAGCACGCTGGCGAGATTGGTGAGCGCCTCGGAGAGATTGCCGCCCGCCTTCTGCTGAAGGCTGATCACGATCGAGAAGAACGACGCTTCCGCCACCGGAACGCGCTCTGCGAAGCGTTCCGTCGCCTCGGCGATCGACAGGCCGATCGTCTGCGACTCGACGATCTGGCGAAACTCGCTGCGCAAAGGCTCCGGCGCCTCGCCCGCGATCATGCGAAAGCAATCGGCGACCGGCAGGCCGGCTTTGACGCCACGAATGATGATGTCGACGGCGCCCGGAAACTCGGCGATGAATTTGGCGATGCGCCGCTTCGCCAGAAAGCCCAGCAGCCAATGCGGCGCGCCGACGCCGGCGACGACGCCCGCGCCCAGCGCGACGAGAAGATCGGAATTGAACACGAAAGCGACGAAAGCGATGACGAAGCCGAAGGCCGCGGAAGCGAGGAGAAAGATCGGAGGCGTCGTCGTGAGCCCCGCTTGCGCGATACGCTGCTCGAGCGTCACTTTCGCCTTTTTCTTGGTCTCGACATCTTTGAGACTATCCTGAATCACCTTGCGACGCTTGGCTGGATCGCCATTGCGCGCATCGCGGCGTCGATCGGCGGACGACATCAACGCCGCCGTCCGCTTCTGCGCCAGGATCTCGCCGGAGAGATAGGGATAAACGAATGCGTACATCACTCCGCCGACGGAGAGCATGACGAGCGCTGCGGAAAGGAGCGACTGAGGATCCATAGTCTGGTCCCGCGATCAATTTTCGTCGTCGATGACTGAGGCGGCGTCGAGCGCCGCGGCGAGCCGGTTCTCCTCGCCATAGTAGCGCGCGCGCTCCCAGAAGCGCGGCCGGCCGACGCCGGTCGAACGATGGCGGCCGATGATGCGCCCATTGGCGTCCTCGCCGATGATCTCATAGACGAAGAGATCCTGCAGCGTGACGACATCCGCCTCCTGGCCGAGCACCTCGGTGATATGGGTGATGCGACGCGAGCCGTCACGCAGGCGCGCCGCCTGCACGATAATGTCGATCGACGACACGATCATATCGCGGATCGTCTTGGCCGGCAGCGAGAAGCCGCCCATGGTGATCATGGATTCGAGACGGCCGAGCGCCTCGCGCGGCGAGTTGGCGTGCAGCGTGCCCATCGAGCCGTCATGGCCAGTGTTCATCGCCTGCAGAAGGTCGAACGCCTCCGGTCCGCGAACCTCGCCGACGATGATGCGTTCGGGACGCATACGCAGGCAGTTCTTGACGAGATCGCGCATCGTCACGGACCCCTGCCCTTCCAGATTGGGAGGACGCGTCTCCAGGCGCACCACATGCGGTTGCTGCAACTGCAATTCAGCCGCGTCTTCGCAAGTGATCACGCGCTCGTCGGTGTCGATATAATTGGTGAGACAGTTGAGCAGCGTCGTCTTGCCGGAGCCCGTGCCGCCGGAAATCAACACATTGCAGCGCACGCGGCCGATCACCTTCAACACTTCGCCGCCTTCGGGCGAGATGGAGGCGTAGCGGATGAGCTGGTCGAGAGTGAGCTTGTCCTTGCGGAACTTACGAATGGTGAGCGCCGGGCCGTCGATCGCCAGAGGCGGCGCGATGACATTGACGCGCGAGCCGTCGAGCAGGCGCGCGTCACAGATCGGCGAGGATTCGTCGACGCGGCGGCCCACTTGGCTGACGATGCGCTGGCAGATATTCATCAGCTGCGCATTGTCGCGGAAGCGGATGTTAGTGAGCTGGATCTTGCCGCCCACCTCTATGTAGGTCTTGGCGGCGCCATTCACCATGACGTCGGCGATGTCGTCGCGCATGAGCAACGGCTCCAGCGGACCATAGCCGAGGACGTCGTTGCAAATATCCTCGAGCAGTTCCTCCTGCTCGGCGATCGACATGACGACATTCTTGATCGCGACGATCTCATTGACGATGTCTCTGATCTCGTCGCGTGCGCTTTCCGGCTCCAGCTTGGAGAGCTGCGCGAGATCAATCGCCTCGATGAGCGCGCCGAAGATCATGCTTTTGGTGACGTAATATTGCTCCGAGCGCTTTTGCTCGGCGGCAGGCGCCGCCACCGCCATCACCGGCTCCGCGACCGGCGCCGGAGCCTTGCTCACCGGCGCCGGCTGCTGCGCCGGCCGCGCGGCTCCTGTCTGCGCCGCTCCGACATTGGTCCGCTTTCCGAACATGCGATCTCCCCGTAACGCCTATGCGTCGCTCGTCAACCGGCGAGCTTTCGCGACAAACGATCGAGCAGCGGCGCGAGCAATCCGCTCTTGGACTTGCGGCTCACGGCGCGCCCCGTCAGTTCGCGGCCGAGCGCGTCGAATTGCTCGATGAGCTTCGAGGAGGGCTCGACCTCGGCGATCATTTGTCCATTGTTCGACGCGGCTCCGAACAGCTTCGGGTCGAAGGGAATGATCGCCGACGGCTCCATCTCTATCGCTTTGGCGAAATCCGCCACCGCGATCTCCGGGCGCTTCGGAACGCCGACGAAATTCAAGACGAGCTTGGGCGGCGCATCGTTCTGACGCGCCGCGCGCAGCTGGTCGACGAGCGTCTTGGCGTTGCGCAGATTGGCGAGGTCTGGCGCCGCGACGATGGCCACCTCGTCGGCGCCGATCAACACGCGCTTCGTCCAGGAGGACCATTGATGCGGAACGTCGAGGACGGTGCAGGGCGCGGTCGCCCGCAGCGTGTCGATGATCGCGTCGAAGGCGGTCTCCGGCAGATCATAGAGGCGATCGACCGTCGCCGGCGCCGCGAGCAGGCTCAGCTGATCGCTGCACTTCGACAGCAGTCGGTCGATGAGATTGGCGTCGACGCGATCCGGCGCGAACACTGCTTCGGCGACGCCCTGTGGCGGGTCCTGATTGAAGTCGAGCCCCGCAGTGCCGAAAGGCAGATCGAGATCGGCGACGACGGTCTGCATCTGCAGCGCACGCGCGATCGACCAAGCGAGGTTATGCGCGATGCAAGAGGCGCCGACGCCGCCCTTGGCGCCGGCGATCGCGACGATGCGCCCGAGCGCCTCGGCGCTGTTGTTGTAGAGATCGGAAATACGGGAGATGAAACCGAGCACATCGATCGGCGCCACGATATAGTCGCTGACGCCTCGCGCTATCAGCGCGCGATAGAGCGAAATGTCGTTGACATGGCCGAGCACGACGACCTTTGTGCCGGAATCGCAGGATTCCGCCAGAGTCTCGAGCTGCGAAATGAGAGCATGACGCTCGCCGACGGCCTCGAGCACGATCAGATTGGGCGTCGGCGCCGATCGAAACGCCTCGATCGCCGCGACGACGCCGCCCATATGGACTTTGACATGCGCCTTGTCCATGCGGCGATCCAAGGCGGCCGAATTCATCACCGCCACGGCTTCCGGCGTCTCGCAGAACGCCTGCACGGAAATGCGCGGTAACGGAGCGATCTGCGCCGCGTCGCTTTCCGCTATTGCCGACTGCTCTTTCATCAACCGCCTCCAACCCCGCTGATATTCGATCCCTTGACGCGCCAATTGGTCGCGGGATCCGCGCCTTTGCGCACATTGCCGATCGCACGCATTCGCGATTCGATATCGGCGGGCGTTTCGCCGCGCGGCGCCGCGAGATCGCGAGGATCGTCGATCTGCGCCGCGAATGTCGTCTGACTCGCACAGCCGAAATTCCAATAGGTCGTATTGTCCCAGCCTTCGAGCGAGCTCGCCGAAGCGAGATCGGCCGGCCATTCGCCGCAGCGTCCGGCGACCTTCGCGCGAACGCCCTGGAACGACAGCCGCACCGGCGCGGCGAGATTGGGATCGCTGACCGGATAAGAGGCGACATAGACGGCGCCCGAGACGCCATTCTCGGCCAATATGCGTCTCACGGCGTCGACGCCGCTGCGCGCCGCGAGCTGGTCCTTGGCGCCGGTCGGCGCGAGAAGCGTGATTTGGCCATGGCCGAAGCGCCGATATCGCAAAACGAAGTCGCGAATGCGCCCCGTCGTCGCAAAGTCGACACCCTGCGACGGAAAAACATCGATCGAGACGCTGGCGTCCGCGAGCGCCACGGGATGGCGGTCGCGATAATCTTGCGCGACGGCGCGCGGCGGCAACGTTCTGTTCACGCCGCAGCCGGCGAGCGGCGCCATCGCTGCGAGGCAGGCGAGCCTCACCGCGAAGACCTCGAGTTTCGCGCTGTTCAGTCGGATAGACATATGAGACCGCTCCTCGCCCGCGCTCAGTCCTGAATGAAGCCGATGCGGCCCTTCAGGCGCGGAACCGCTTGCGGATGTTGGGGATTGGCGTAGAGCCGATTGACGCGCCCGAGCAGCCATGCCTGCGGGTCGGTGGCGTCCGCGAAACCGTCGTCCGGCCGCGCCACGTCACGCGCCTGGATCGAACGCGCGATATAGGGCGTGATGACGATGAGCAGCTCGGTCTCGTTGCGGAGATAGTCGCGCGACCGAAACAGCGTCCCGATCACGGGCAGATTGAGCAAGCCGGGCAGACCGTTGACGGCTTGATCCGACTTCTGCTGCAAGAGCCCAGCCGTTGCGATGGAGGCGCCGGAGGGCAGCTCGACGCTCGTCTCGTTCTTGCGGGTCTTGAAGCCCGGAACTGTGACGCCATTGTAGGTTTGCGCGCCTTGGTAGTCGACCTCCGTCACTTCGGTGGCCAGATGCAGAAGAATGCGTCCTTCGGCGAGCACCACCGGCGTAAAGTTCAGCGAGACGCCATATTGCTTGAACACGATGCCGACGGTGCAGAGGATAGAGCTGCTGACGCAATTTCCGTTGCCGGGCACCGCGACTTCGCCTCCGACCGTGAATTTGGCGGATTCTCCCGAGACCGCGGTGACGGTCGGTTCGGCGAGGATGCGCGAGACGCCGTAGCGCTCATAGGCCTGGATCGTCGCTGTCGTGCCGTTCGGTCCGTTGAGGCTCAACGCGCTCGTGGTGAGCGCCCCATTTATCGCAAAGGGGTTTTGCTGAACCAGCTTGCCCCAGCCGCCCGTGAGGATCGTCTCCCCGGCGCTCTGCGCCGAAACGCCGAGCTGCTTGATCACGCGCCGCTGCACTTCGGCGACGGTGACCTTCAGCATCACCTGATCTTGCGTATTGATGGTGAGCGCATTGACGACGAGCCCTTCGCCGCCCGCTCCATTGCCCTGCGACGAAGCCGATCGGGCGGCGAAGCCTTTGGCGATGTCGACGGCGCGCTGCGCCTCGGCCGCCGACTCCACAGTGCCCGTGAGGATGATCGTGTCATTCACCGTGCGCGCCGTAATGTTCGATTTGGGAAGCGCGGCGCGCAGCAGAGGACCGAGCTCGCCGACGTCGCGACCAATGCTGATCTCGAGATTGGCGATCTGCCGCCCGGCGCGATCGATGGCGAAAATCGTGGTTTGACCGGTTTCCGCGCCCATGATGTAGAGCTTGCGCGCCGAACGAACGACCGCGTTGGCGACCTTGGGGTTGCCGATCACGATTTCAGACGCCTCCGCCGGCAGATCGACGATGATCGATTTGCCGACGCCCATGGCGATGCGCCGCGACAACAGCGCGTCCGAGCCCGTTTCGACTCCCGGCCTCTCCAGGGCGAATGCCGGAGCCGCCGCCAATGAGACGCCCGTGAGCGCGAGGATCGCGAGAGCCGCCGCTCCCGGCAGACGACACGCCGAGGCGTTCATGCGCTTCGTTCCGCTTTCGATTTTCGCCATAGGGCGCCGTCCTTCGATGAGCAGCATCGCGTCACCGCGTGCGCATGGTTGTCGGGACGCCGAAGCGCACGACCGTGAGCGAATCGTCCGCCGCCGACGCCTGCTTGTCGTCGTCATGCGCGTCCGCCATGGAGCGCAGCATGAGCGCCAATTGGCCAGTGCGCTGCGCGAGAATGACGAGCTCGGCCTGGCGCGGCTCGAGATCCAGCGTGGCGGTCGCCCCGGTGACGACGGATTCGCCGTTCTTGGTCTCGACGATCGGCCCGATCGCCATCACGCGCACATTGGTCAAAATGATTTCCGACGAGAGATCGGCGGCGCCTTCGCGGCCGCGATCGGCGTCGCGGAATGTGCGCATCACATCGACATGATCATTGGGAAGTATGAATCCGCCGGCGGTGGTGTTGGGCGAAATGTCGATCGCGACGGCGCGATGTCCGGCCGGAAGCAGCGTCGACATCAGCCCGGCGGTCGGCCCTTTGACGAGTCGCTCGCGCCGCACCGGCTCGCCATTGGAGATCGGATTGCGGACATAGGAGCCGCGCAGCTCTTCTTTGGCGTTCGGCGCCTCGCTCTTGCGCAGCACGCCCTGCGGCACGGCCCCGATCGGCCATTCGATCCAATTTGTGTCCGGCTCCGCGAGCGCCGTGCCGTAAGAGAGATCGCGCGTCGCCACCAAGACATTGTCAGTCTGCGGCTGCGTGGGGATCATTTGAACGATCTTCGGCGCCTCGGGAGCCGATCCGCTCATCATCAGAAAGGCTCCGCCGCCCGCTGCGACAGCGACGCCGAGAACCACGATCTGCGCCTTGTTCATTTGCTTCCAGTCCGATCGCCCCAGCTAGAACGGAGCAATCCGAATGAAAGCGGAAAAACGTCAAATTATGGTTAATCGCCGGTAAGAGACCGGCTCATTTCCGGATTCGCAGCGGCGCGGCTTTCGCGCTCCGCGCAAATCACGCCGCCGTGAGCAGCGTCCAGAGCTGGGAATTCGGATAGACCGCGATCCCGGCGATCGCCAGCGCGATTCCATATGGGACCCCCTCGGTCGCGTCGCACAAATGAGCGAGCCGGGGCGAATCGACGACGAAGCGCGGCTCGTATCGGCGCAGAGCGAGGATCGCGAGAGTGAGCGCGCCGCCCGCGAGAGACGCCACGAGCGCGTAATCGGCGAGTTGCTCGAAGCCGAGCCACAAGGCCGTTGCGGAGGCGAGCTTGGCGTCGCCGCCCCCCATCCAGCCGCGATTGAACATCAAAAACGTCGCCACCAGAACCGCCGCTCCGCAGGCGACATGCGAGAGCACGCTGTCGAGCGGCATTGCGGCCCATGCGGCGAAGACGGCGAAGAAGCCGACGAGCGCCAGCGAGACGCGGTTGGGAATCGTCATTGTGAGAAGATCGGCGAAGGCCGAAAACGCCATGAGCGCCGGAAAGAGAATCAGCGCGGCGGCGGCTGCGATCATGAGCGTCGTTCCTGTCGCCGCGCCTTTTTCGTCTGCGACAAAGGCGCCTCTCGAATTTGCGTTGCGCGCGCCGAAAGCGCGCGCGATTCGCGCGTCGCGCGGCGAGGAGCCGACGCGCGCGCACGAGTCGTGATCGCTCAGCTGAGGTTCTGGGCGATCTTGTTGAAGGTCTCGGACAGATTGCTGCCCACGAGCTTCACGGCCGTGATGATGATAACGGAAATCAGCGCGCCGATCAGGCCATATTCGATAGCCGTGGCGCCGGACTCATTGTCGAGAAATTTCAAAAACGACGATTTCATCGTCCACTCCCGATATTTGGCGTCGCAATTCGACGCCGGCTGACCGAGCCGGCCGGCCCGTTCGAGCCGGCCTGCGGCGGATTTGCGAGCGCTGACGAGCTCTCGTCGCGGCGGCGACGAGATCATCCCCCGCCCGACCTCAGCTCAGATTCTGAGCGATCTTGTTGAAGGTCTGGGACAGGTTGCTGCCGACGAGCTTCACCGCGGTGATGATGATGACCGAAATCAGCGCGCCGATCAGGCCGTATTCGATGGCGGTCGCGCCGGACTCGTCCTTTACGAACCGCGAAAACAAGCTCTTCATACTCGTGCTCCTCGCTCTATTGACTGCATCCCCGCGGCGCGCTCGTCGAACACGCTCGCCGGACCGTTCGAGACCCTACGTAGAACTTCTTGCAAACGCGTTAATCCCATTGTCGACCGCGCCGCGCGAAATCGCAGCTCCGTCTCATTTTCAGCAATGATTCACTATTACGTGGTTTTCTTGAGCCGGAGCCTCGCAAAGGCACGGATTGTTTCAGAGGTGCGTGATGCGCTCGACGCGTTTTTCTGGTTATTTGGCGCTGCTGGTCGGCGTGACGGTCTCGGCCGGCGTCGCAGTGGCGCGCGACGGCGAGCGACGCGGCGTCTTCGTCGATATCGATCACGCTCGCGTCGTGCGTATGCCGGAAGGAGCGCAGACGCTGATCGTCGGCAATCCGCTCGTCGCCGATGTGACCATGCTGAAGACAAATCGTCTCATGGTGGTCACGGGAAAAAGCTTCGGGTCGACCAATCTCATTCTGCTCGATCCGACCGGCAATCAGGTCGGCGAGGAAACCATCACCGTGGTTCAGCCTATGAACAAGCTGGTCGTGCTGCGCGGCGCCCGACGCGAATCCTATGCGTGCGCGCCCGATTGCGCGCCGACCGTCGATCTCGGCGACGACAAGGACTATACGGCGCGCGTTCTCGAAGCGGTCAAGCAGCACGAGGCCTCCTCATCGCCCAAGCGCTGACAAAGCTGCGTCACACGCCCTTTCGGGCCATATGGGTTCGAGACATGAGCGGAGAAGAGAATTCATCGCGACAGGCGATGCGCAGCCTCACAGCGAGCCTCATTCGATTCGGCCGCGATCGCGACGCGGCGCTCGCGGTCGAATTCGCTATGGTGCTCGTCCCGATGCTCGGTCTGCTCGGCGCGATTTTCGAGACCGGCATCGTCTATTTCAAGAGCCAGCAGCTGCAGATCGCCACCCAACGTGCGAGCCGCGCCGTGCTGACGCACAGCCTCGGCAGCATGACCTATCAGAGCTTCATCGATAATTACGTCTGCACATGGCAGTCGACGGGCGCCGTCGCCGCGGGCACGCTGAGCAAATCCTTCGATTGCTCGAAGCTTCTCGTCGACATCGCCGACGTCGGCACTGGAACGGACTGGTCGAACGCCTCCACCTCCAACGCCTTTTATCTCGCCCCTCCGTCGTCGAGCGCGACGATCACAATGCCGGCCCCCGGACATATCGCCGTGGTGCGCATCGTCTATCCCATGCCGGCGGTGACGGCCATTCTCACCGGCGGAATTTTGACCGGCATAACGCTCGGCAAGACGACCAGCGGCGAGGTCGCTTACAGCAATCGCTGGACGCATCTCTTGTTCGGCGTCGCCGCCTTTCGCGTGGAGCCGACGTGAGCCGCCCCTGCGCCGAGCGCCGCGACGCACGCGCCCTCCTCGCGGAGAATCGCGCCTTCGCCGCGGTCGAATTCGCGCTCATGCTGCCGCTCGTCCTCGTCGTTTATCTCGGCCTCGCGGAGCTGGCGCTCGGGCAGCGCGCGAGTCAAAAGGTCGAGCTCGTCGCGCATACGCTCTCGGATCTCGCCGCGCAGCAATTGACCGGCGGCTCGAATCCCGGCCAGGCAGGGATCGACGAGACGACGATTAAAGCGATCTTCTCCGCCGCGACGACGCTGATGGCGCCGCTGCCGAGCGCCAATTTGAAGATGACGATTTCCGAGGTCGCCATCGTCGCCGACGCCACTCAGACGAGCGGTTACAAGGCCACCGTGCAATGGAGCGTCACCAGAAACTCCGGCGCGCTGCGGCCCTGCAAGATCGGCGGAGTCGCCAAGCTCAACGCCGCCGATGTGGCGCCCGTCGACCCGAACTCGATGCCGACGAGCTATACGACCGCGAAATCGGTGACGCTGGCCAACGCCGGCGGCGGCTCGACGACGACGAGCGTTACGCCCACCGTCGGATCGATCATCGTCGCCGATGTGATCTACACTTATCAGCCCTCGTTCAGCCGCACGATCACCTGGCTGAAGACCGCGACGCCGCAGATGTCGCGCACCAGCTATTCGCCGGTGCGCAACACCTACAGCCCCAATCACATTCAATATTACATGACGAGCGGAACCAATTGCACGCCCGGCACGCCGTGAGCGATCAGATCGTCTGATTATAGGCGCCGACTTCCGGATTCTCGCGCAGCACGGCGTCGACGGCGTGGAACATCTCGCGCATCCGCGCCTCGGACACCGGGCTCTCGACGACGACGACCAGCTCCGGCTTGTTCGACGAGGCGCGCACCAGGCCCCAGGTGCCGTCGGCGGTCGTCACGCGCACGCCATTCACGGTGACGAGATCGCGAATCTTTTGTCCCGTGAAGGCGACGCCCTCGGCCTCCATCTTCTGGAAGCGCGCAATGACCTTGTCGACGACGCCATATTTCGTCTCGTCCGCGCAATGCGGCGACATGGTGGGCGAGCCCCAGGTCTTGGGCAGAGCGGCGTAGAGGTCGGACATGGACTTGGTCGGATTGCGATCGAGCATCTGCAGCACATGCACCGCCGTCAGAAGGCCGTCGTCATAACCGCGGCCGACCGGCGCGTTGAAGAAGAAGTGCCCGGACTTCTCGAAGCCGGCGAGCGCTTTGAGCTCCGTGACGCGGCGCTTGATGTAGGAATGGCCGGTCTTCCAATAATCGGCCTTCACATTGCGCGAGAGCAGCTCTGGATCGGTCGCGAACAATCCCGTCGATTTCACATCGACGACGAAGGTCGCGCCGGGATGCAGCTTGGAAAGATCGCGCGCCAGCATAACGCCGATCTTATCGGCGAAAATCTCCTCGCCCTTATTGTCGACGACGCCGCAGCGATCGCCGTCGCCGTCGAAGCCGAGCCCGACATCGGCGCCGCTCTCGCGCACCTTGTCGGCCATGGCGTGCAGCATATGCAGATCTTCGGGGTTCGGATTATAATGCGGGAAATTATAGTCGAGCTCGGTGTCGAGCGGCACGACCTCGCAGCCGATGCGCTCCAACAGCTGGGGCGCGAAGGCGCCGGCCGTGCCATTGCCGCAGGCGGCGACCACTTTCAGCTTGCGGGAGAGTTTCACGCCCGAGGCGAGATCGTCGAGATAGCGCGCGCCGAAATTATCGACATAGCGATAGGAGCCGCCCTCGGCGAAACGGAAAGCGCCGGCGAGCACGATCTCCTTGAGACGTGTCATCTCCACGGGGCCGAAGGTGACGGGACGCTGCGCGCCCATCTTCACGCCGGTCCAGCCATTGTCATTGTGCGAGGCGGTGACCATGGCCACGGCCGGGACATCCAAGGCGAATTGCGCGAAATAGGCCATGGGCGAGAGCGCGAGGCCGATATCGTGCACGCGCACGCCCGCGGCCATCAGGCCGGAAATCAGCGCGAGCTTGATGGAGGCCGAATAGGCGCGATAATCGTGGCCCGTCGCCAGCTCGAGCGGCACGCCCATCTCATGCAGCAGCGTGCCCAATCCGAGGCCGAGCGCCTGCACCCCCATGAGGTTGAGCTCTTTCTCGAACAGCCAGCGCGCGTCATATTCGCGAAAGCCCGTCGGCTTCACGAGCGGCGTCGTCTCATAGGCGTAAGTGTTCGGGGCGAGATCGGAAACGGGGATCGGAAACATCGCATCTCCTGAAGGGCGAAGGGCGTTGGGCAAGGACATAAGGGAAAAGAGCCGCTCCGCATACCAAGGCGCGGCGCCCTTCCACAATCCTCCGCTCGTCGCGGCGGAGGCCGTCTGGACATAGAGCGGGACTCCCGCCCTCTGGTCTTATAACCTTTTTTTTATGATCGAAATGTGCCGCTCTCGCCTCATGCTTTTCCGCGCCGCTCGATCGCGCGTTCGGAAACAATGGACGATCTCGAAAGGAGCCTCTCATGTTCGACCCACCGCTCTACTCGCCGCTCGCCAAAGCGCTGCATTGGATCATCGCGGCTCTATTGCTGATTTTGCTGCCGATCGGCGTCGTCATGGCCGATCTCGACAAAGGGCCGTTGCAGGATGATTTGTTCGTGCTGCACGAATCGGCGGGCCTCCTCGTGCTGGCGCTGATGGTTCCGCGCCTCTCCGCGCGGCTGCGCAGCCGGGCGGAAGCGGGCCGGAATATCGCTCCGGTCGAGCGCCTCGTCTCGAACGCCACGCATCTGACGTTGTATCTGCTGATGTTCGCGGCGCCGCTCGTCGGCTGGCTGGCGCTGTCGGCCTATGGGCTCCGGCCGAGCTTCTTCTGGCTCGGCCATCTTCCGGCGCTCGCGCCCAAGGACGAGCCCTTGTCGAAGCAGCTGTTCTCGCTCCATGAAATCATGGGCTGGGCCATTGTGGCGCTGATCGTTCTGCACATCGCCGGCGCGGTCCGCCACCGCCTGGCGGGCGACGATGTGATTTGGCGAATGCTTCCCGATTCGTGGCGCAAATAGCGAAAGCGGCGGGGCGACGGAGTTCGTTCGCCCCGCCCTGTCGGCGTCAGGCGTGGCCTTGGGTCGGGAAATACAGCCGATACACATTCTGTCCCGGCGCGACGACCGAGGCCTCCCGGCGCACGACGATTTTGGTGTCGGCGTCGGGACCGATGGTGTCGCCGTCGCCCAGCACATCCCCGGACTCGATCAGAAACGCCGCGAGATCGATCAAAAAGCCGTTGAGCTCGCGCGGATCGTCGCGATAGCCGCGGGTCTCGATCTCCATCAGGCCGAAAGCGTTCAGCCCTTTGGTGATCGCCGAAACGCCGCCCTCGGGATCGCGGCCGAGCGCCACCGCCACGCAGAAGGGAACCGGCGGCTCGTCGCCGCTCTTCGACACCGCCTCCGCAACGAGCGCGGCCGGCCAAAGCGCGTCGGAGCCGGCGAAATGCACCGCGCAGGCGGAGGGCGTCGCCTCGATCACCGCCGCGACGGCGCGACCGAGCAGGCGCGCGCGCGCTTTGGCGTCGGCGCCGCCGGTCGCGGCCACCACCACATGGCCGGCATGGCCTTCGATCGCCGGCCAGACGTCCTGCCAATGCCAGGCATAGGCGACGCAGGGGTCGTCCTTGGCGATGGGCGCCGGCTCTGTGACGCCGCCGATCGCCGCTATCGCGCCATCGACGAGAAACACGCTCGTGTCGCCGGGCACGTCTTTTTCGGGAGTCTGCGCCTGCGGCAGATGGCGGCGGATCGCGGAGCCGAGCGCCTCCCCCTCGGGAAGCCGCTCGTCCTTCGAGAGAACGAGCGCGAGCATTGTGTCATTGGGGGCGGCCATACCGGGCTCCGAGTGAGAGATTGAAAGACATGCGAGAGCGTTAGCATGGATGGCGCCATCGCCCCATGGTTCGGGACGAGCTGCGAGTGAAACCCTTCATGCCGGGTCTTCTCCATCCGCGGCGGGAGCGGTTTCGGTCCCTTCGGGCGAGGTCGCTTCGATGGCCTTTTGCCGCTCCTCGGCTTCCAGCGCCGCGATACATTCGTCGAGATCGTCCCTTATCCGTCTGGCGGTCTCCAACACGAAATTAATGTAGCAGGTCGGCGGGCCGGCACCGCCGAGACGCACAGATCCGTCGGCGAGCACTTTCAGCCCGAGATACAAGCGTCGATCCACGCCCGAGCCGGCCCTTTTCACGCGCCACTGAAATATAGAGCCAGAAGTCAGCCCCTGCCGCTCCTGGCATTCAAACACGACGCCGCCCAGCAGGGCGGCCATGGCCTTCAGCGGAAAAAGCTTCTCGATAGCTCGCCACATCGGAAAAACATAACCGGAAGCGAAATCGTCGGAAAGCCCGTTAGAGGCCGGCGCGAAGGCGGCCGCCCTTCGGCCGCGCGAACATGTCCGAATGGCCGATTTCGCATTCCGCCGCCATTCGGCGGGCCCGGCGCCAATCCTCGATCGTCTCCGCCGAAACCTCGCCGGTCTCGGCGACGGCCGCCGCCGAACCTTCGGCCAGAGCCGCGATCAGCGCCGCCTCCGCCGCGCCGAGACGCCAGGGGCTCGGCGCGGTCTCGACCTCATAACCCCGACGCTCCAGCGCTTTCGCCAAAAGCCCCGCCGCGCGAGGCCCGGCCGCAGGGCCGAAACCTTTGTCGCCCGCCTGATGGCGATGGAAAGCAGCCAACATCCGCGCATCGGCGGCGTGGGGCGGCGTCCAGCGCTCTTCGCCGGAATAGCTCAATATCGCATAGAGCGGCAGCCGGCGCGCCGCGATCTGCTCTGCAAATCTGTCGAGCCATTGCGGCGAGACGAGATCGAGAAAGGCCGCCGAGGTCACGAGGTCGGCTTCCCCCGCAAGCGCCGCCCCCGCGCCGCCAGAGAGATCGGCGATTCGAAACTCTGCCTCGAGGCGCCGCGCGCCTTTGGCGAGCGACAGAATTTCCCCCCCCCCTCGGCCACATCCGCCCAGGCGGCGAGGCGCGCGCGGGCGGCAGCCAGCAGCGCCGGATCGTGATCGACGAGGAGCCATTTCTGTCGCGCCGGCAAATGTTCCGCGAGACCGCGCAGATTGGAGCCGGCGCCACAGGCGAGATCGACGATGGTCAAAGATTCGCGATCCGCGAAGGCGCGGGCGACGCTCTCACGCAGAGCGGGATTGCGCGCAGCGTGATCGGCCGATTCGCGCAGATCCAGCCATTCGGCCGAAAAGCCGCTCATGCGATCCCCTTTACGACAGAGGCGACGATGCGCGCCGTCTCGTCCCAGCGCGGCAGCGCCTGTCCGGCCCGCCAGGACGCCTCGCCGAGACGCGCCCGCAAGGCCGGATCGGAGACGATCTCGCGCAGCGCCTCGCGCAGCGCGGCCACGTTGCCCGGCGGAATTTTCAGCGCGGCGGAATCTGGGATGGTTTCTCCCGCCGCGCCGCCGGTCGCGGCGACGATCGGCAATCCGCGCGCCAGCGCTTCGGCGAGCGCCATACCGTAACCCTCATGCAGCGAGGAGGAGACGAAGACATCCGCGCCGCGAAAAGCCGTCTCCAATTCCTCCCCCGAAAGCTCGCCGACGAGCGCGACCCTCGTGTAGAGCCCTTTCGCCTCTATGAGCCGCGCGAGATCGGCCGCCGTCTGCGGCGAATGGCCGGCGCCTCCGACAATGGCGAGGCGCCAGTCGAGATCGGCAAGGCCGCTCAACGCCTCGACCAAGAGATCGAAACCCTTGCGCGGAATGAGCGAGCCAACGGCGAGCAGCGCCGGCGCGCCGCCCGAGCCCCTTGCGCGCGCGGCCGGATCTGTTCCCGGCCGAGCGATGGTCAGCCTGCGCTCCGACGCGCCGAAATCGCGGATCAGCGTCTCGCCCGTGTGCGGACTCGTGGCGATCACACGGGCGGCGAGCGCCAGCGCCCGGCGCTCGCTCTCGCCCAATGCGGCGGCGCGGGCGGGAGAGAGCCCCGATTCGAGGCAGAGCGGATGATGGCAGAGCGCGACGATCGGCGCGGCGATGGCCGCGATCGCCGTCTCGGAGAGCGCGCCATTTGCGTATAAAACCGCGAACACCCTTGCCGATTTGTTCTCCGGCGACGACGGCCTGTTCGAGGCTGGTCTTGGAGCCGTGAATGCGGATGACGTGGTCGTCGACCTCGACGGCTTCGACGACCGCCCGCAAATAGGTTCGGCGGAACGAAGTTTCGCCGACTGTGATCTTTTCGCGCATGAACGTCCCGAATCGCTCGAGCTGGTCCGGTTCGAGCGTGAGTTGCGGCGCGGACTGGGCTTTGATCCGCTCCAGCGCGGCTTTCGCCCGCTCCCGCTCCGATTTGATCGCGGCGAGGCGGTCCCGAAGCAGATCGTCCATGTCGGTGACGCCGTCCTCGACCATTTTATAGAGGCGCTTCAGCCTGTCCTCGGACTGGGCGATTTCCGATTGGAGGGTTTCCACTCGATTGCGGACCTCTTCGTCGCCGGCGGCGCGCTTCTGAGCCGGGGAAGTCAATATGCCGGCCAGCCGGTTCGGGCCGAATAGCCGGTCGGCGAGATGGGTCGTGACCAGCCCGTCGAGCCGGTCCATCGGGATCGAGCGCCCCTTGCAGCCGGTCTTGCCGACGC
>NZ_JAHLJF010000006.1:0-38551 GCF_018887255.1 Methylosinus sp. KRF6
ATTTAATTGAAATCGTTGAATGGGCGAGTCCCGCCTTGAAAGGCAAATCGACAGCACTTGACAGAATACGGCGTAATCGTTCCGCAGGGACCTCAGCACGTCGGTCGGCTGATCGAAGAGGTGCGAAAAGCGGATTCGAATTTGCACGGCATCGTTGTCGATCTTTGCGAAGCTCTCATTCGCCATCTCGACGCGCTCCATGAGCAGATCGCCGAGCTCGATCAACAGATTCGCGAACGTGTTCGCGCTAGCGAAGCCGCGCGGCGACTAACGACGATCCCCGGCATCGGTCCGATTTGCGCTGCGGCAATTATGGCGTTGGCGCCGGCCCCGGAGACTTTCGCGAAGGGGCGTGACTTCGCAGCTTGGCTCGGTCTCACACCGCGCCAACATTCCACGGCCTCGAATCCTCCTTTTCCTGTCCCAAAACGCCGTCGGCAGACCGCGAGGCGGCCGCGCCGCAAGGGCGCGCGGAACGCGCGGGAGCTCAGCGACGAACCCTTGTCGGCGTGGGCGGCGCTAGCGGTAGCCATGTTCCCTCTTCCTTTGCTCCGGATTCCCATTCGTGATTCACTTATGTGCGAATGCGAAGCGGGCGGGCGTGGAGGGCCGGCATGGCGGCGATGGGCGAGATCGCGATCCTGTTACAGGGCCACAATGCGGAGGCGAACCGTCACAGGGCCTGGCGCGTCGAAGCCGGGCGCGATCTGTTCGAAAAATGGATGGTGCGGGTGTCCTTCGGCCGGATCGGCTGCCGGGGGCGGACATTCGCGCGGGAATTCACGTCGGAGGACGAGGCGCACGCTTATGTGCGCGACGGTCTGCGCCGGCGGAAAGGCGCCATTCGCCGCTGCGGCGTCGAGTAACGCGTCATCGACGCGTCGCCGGCGGCGCTGCCTCTTCTGGCGACGCTCAGAATATCGAGCGCCCCGAAGAAAGTCGAAACGGCAGGGCCTCGCCGTGAAGCCTGAACGGCCATCGGACGCCGCCGCTTCGCGGGAAACGCTCGTCGGCTCGGTCGAACGCGTGACTTTTCACAATGAGGAGAATTGGTTCGCTGTCCTGAAGGGCCTTCCAATCGTAGAGCGTCGCCTCCGAAACCGCGTATTCGCGCGCGAGGTCCGCCGCGTTCGCGCCGGCTTCCTGCTCGCGCAAAACCCCGATGATCTGCTCTTCCGTGAACCGTTTCTGCTTCATCGTGTCCGTCCTGCAATCGGCCACACTCTAATCGATGCTGGTGAGATTTTTCAGGGGCACGTCAGCTAGCTGGTGGACGAGCGCGCTCAGAGGGACAAGCCCAAACAGATGATAGCGGCGATGCCGGGCCTGAGCCGCACTCTCCCTGCCGGGTGAGCACGATTTCTCAAGAGTTAATAAGTCTCGAGGGCGATGTCACATTAGCCTGATGCGGCCACGCAACAACGGCATCAGTATCATCTCAAGCGACCCTGTGAACCGCGGTTCACACGCCGCATAACATGTTGCGGCCAGAAGGCGGCGCGCAGGGGCAGTCGGTGAGTCCGCGCTCGCTAATATGAAACCATGGTAAAATTGGCTCGGCGGCTTCGTCTCGCGATTTCGAACGGCGCACCCAATCGCCGCCTCGCCGAACTTCTCGACGACGACGAACACGGCCCTGCGCGCTCGCTGGCGCTCTGCGCTTTTCATCGGCGTAAACTGCATCGAGGGACGAAAAGCCGTCTTGCAGCTCGCCTCGGCGTCGGTCGCGTCGGTTTTCCGCTCTATGGGCGGCCTCACATGAGCCGGTGGAACCAGGCGGGGATGGCGTGGCCGAATAGACCCGATGTAGCGGACGGCCTCCACTCTCGGCGCGGATGCGCCAAAGTGTGGTCGTTTCCGACCAGTCTCTCGTCGGACGGCCCGCGACATGGACAGTCGGAGCATGATCGCGCAAGCGGCCCTTCGGGCGTCATGGCGCGTCCGCAGATCATTTACTCGTATTCGGAGTACGTGTAAAAGAGGGCGTAGCGGATTATTCCGCCGCTCTCCATGAGGAGAGTCAAACGTTAGTCACAAGGGCGCATTAGACAAATGCCGTCGATGGCGACGCCGATAGATTGGACACGATCGGCGACGCATTTTCGATACGGTCTCGGCGAATAGGCGCCGCATCTCTCGAGTTAGAGACGGCGCTGGCATTTTCGCCGACCAAGATTGTCGAAGTTTCGATAAGGCCTCGGCCGAAGCTTGGAAAGCGATAATTCACTCCTCGTCCAAACAGGGTCGAGATCTGTATGACGAAGGCGCGTACAGTTTTCTCAAATCCAGCTCGTCAATATGGGTGCTGCGCGTTCGTCGTCCGCCGCCGGCGTTCGAGGCGCGCGGATATCTTCGATCGAACGCTCGTGATCAACGTATTGCTCGCAAAGGAGGCGTCATGGCCCTCGAGATCCAAAACGCAATCATCAAGCTCTCCGAAGGCTCTCAGACGCTGACGTTCGGCGGACCGATCAAGCAGTACGTGGCCGGTCTGACCGGCTTCAACATGTCCTATGCTGGAGGGAAGGGACACGACGTCCAGACCTGCTCATTGGGCCTGCAGTTCAATCAGCCGATCGCCAATCAGCTGACTGTCAAGGTCGACGCCCGCTTGTCGGACAATGGCGGGAACAACCTCGATACGCCCGCCGCCTGGGTCACGATCGGCGTGCTCGCGGTAGTCGATGTCGATCCAGACAACATCACATTAAAGAATGAGACAGGCATCCCGTCGGGCGGACGCTCGAACGGCATCCCGCTCGCGGAAAGCACGCCGGTGCTCAATGTCGCGGTTCTCTCGGGTTTTGACCTCAGCTACGGCAGCGGCTCCGATCACGACGTGCAGGTGATCAACGCCAGCGTCTCGATATCACAGGACGCGGGCACGGATTACGTCGAGGGCGAGGCTCTGATGAAGGACGGCGGCAAGAATTCGGCGTCCACGGCCAAAGTGGACGGCGGCGCGCTCGCTACTTTCAAGACCAACGCCGGCGTGGTGCTCAATCCGATCCTCGGAAAGCAGAGCGCCAGCGCCATCACAGTCGAAATGGCCGACCTCGTGCCGAGCGGCTACCGGCTGGGCGGCACGGTGGCGGTGGTGCTGACCGGCTATCAGATATCCTATGGCGGCAGCACCGGCAATGACGTCAATACGCTCGGAGCGGGCCTCATCGCCGGCGGCGGCTATGACGGCGTTTGGGCGTCGCCCGGCTTGCCTACGGTGGATGGAACGGTGGTCACTATCCCGGGTCCACAGAGCTACATGTACGACCTCGGCATCACAAACCACCCGCAGGACAACGAGGAAAGCTACGTCGATCTGATGGTGATCGGCCTCCTCCTGCCGGTTTGACCGACGGCGTCGTCGCCTCCGGCGGCGGGGCGACGTCTGCCCTCCGCCCCTCTCCTCGAATTGCGAGCCCTCACCATGGCCTCGAGCGCGCAGACGCCGCCCATCCGCTCGTTCCAATTCGACGCCAACTCAGTGGCCAACGTCCGCAGTAGCGTCAACCTGTTCCGCGCCGACGTGAACCTAGTCCAGGATCTCTTCACACTGCCCGGTCGCGGCGGCGAGCAGGGAATGGACGTCAATGTCGGCTTGCTCTACCAGAGCAACGTCTTCACCCAGGCGATGTTGTGGAATCGCGATGCGCCCACCGGCGTCCTAGGCCTGGGTTGGAGCCTGCCTGAGACGGCTATCGCCCTGGAAGACGGCGGATCGCTCGCCGCCGATGCGCGGCGATACGCCTATATCGCCAATGGCGCGAGCGCACCGCTGGTGCGTGAGCCGGAGGCGCCGCAGCTTTTCGGCATGGCGGCGGAACTCGCCGAGCTCATCGAGGTGGGCGAACCCGCGCCGGAGCCCATCCGCCGATTGTTCGGCGTCCACGGCCTGAAGCTGGGAGCCGACGCCCGGATCAGCGGCGGCGGCGACCCCGAATGGTCGATCAGCGACGACGAGCAGCAGCAGAGTTTTCTGCTGCGCCTTCTCGGCGGCCGGCTACTGGCGCTCGACGGCGGCGAATCCTATCAGCTGCAATCGTATCGGTTCTGGAAAATCCTCTATTATCCCTGTTACGAGCGTTGGCTGATCATAGATGAACACGGCCTGCGCATGTCTTTCGGCGGACTCGATCCCGACGCCGCGAGGCCCGGCGGCCTCCCGGCTATTCCGGCGTCTCATGGAGACAGCATCGAATGGGGCGTAGCCTGGCGCAATCCGGCGAGCGGCGAGCTGCTGTGGACCGGCGCCAGCGGGCTCGTCAGCGGGCAGGCGCATTATGCGCGCTCTTGGCGTCTGTCGACCACGAGCAATCTGTGGGGTGATCGGGTCGTTTACAGATACAACGAGCAGTGGCCCGTGGACCCGGCCACCGGCTTGCGTCCTGTGGTGGAGCAAGCCGTGTCGGCCCCGGATGCGTCGGATCCTGCGCTCGGCTATACCAAGGCCTGTTATCTCACGAGCGTCACCGACGTTTTCGGCCGCCGCGCCGTTTTCGGCTACGAAGACAAGCTCTGGGACGACAGCAGCCCCGAGAGCCCGCGCGAATTCGCCGATCCGCACAAGCCGCGGCCGGACAATCGCCCCAACGCTTGGCAGGATCGTTACGAGACTCAGTATCTGTCCGCCATCACAGTGCCTGGAGCCGGCGGCGAGCCTCTGCTGGCCATCGGCCTTTGTTACGAGCCACGGCCGAGCGAGGACGGCGCCGCGTCCCAAGTCGCCAATGTCAGCGACAATACCGGCAAGCAATATGGCGACAGCTTCAAACGCTTCCTCACTGGACTGCAGTTCCGTAACGGCGAAGGCGCTCTCGCGGGCAGCCTGCGCTTCGATTATTGGCTGGAAAGCCCCTCCGCCGAGACACCGGGCGCCAGCCCCGGCGCCATTCGCAAAGCGACCTATCCCGGCGGCGCGACCGCGGCTTGGAGCTACACGCGACAGAGTCTGCCCGCCTGCAATCGCAGCCTCACGGTGACGCCCCCCGACGGCCTCGACGATTCGAGCACGCCCACGGTGTGGTTCGGCCCCGATTACGTCGTCACGCTCTGGCGCGACAGCGAGGCCACGACGCTGACCTTACAAGCGCACTGTTGGATCGGGAGATGGTTGACCTGGCAGCTCTCCGACGCGCAGGCCGCCATCTTCGCGAACCCCGACGGCTTCGACCCCACGAGCCTGCGCGTGTCGGCCAACGCGAGCTGTATGGCCGTCTCGTTCAACACCGTGGACCAGATGCAAGTCTATGTGTTCACCAAGGACGTGGCGCGCCCGGGACAGTGGAGTCCAGCGCTGCTCTCCGGCTCCGTAACCGGGTTCAATCGCCCGACCGTCAGCTACGACATCGACAGCGCCGAAGTGCTTCCGCCGCTCGGCGGCCAGTATTTCCTGGTGATCTCGCGCATGGACCCGACTTATGGCCGCTATGCGCTGGACCGGTTGACCTGGCGCTGGACAACGGGCGAATGGACCCTCGAGACGACCGGTGAGGGCGGGCTCCCGCCGCTCGACAGCTACACTTGGGTGACCGCCCAGAACGAATACTACCTCACCGTCGACTTGCGCGGCCAGGTTTCTGTGACCCGGCTCGATGCGCAGCTCGATTGGCGGCCCGGCGGGCGAACCGCTCTGCCCGACCCGGAGAATCTTCGCATCGGCGATCTGGCGCTGGCGCCGAGCGCCAGCTGGGTCGTCGCGAGTCAGCTGCGCGTCCGCAACGCCAGCACCTGCGCCTACACTCTCCATCTGTTGCAGTGGGACGCGGCCTATCAATTCGTCCCCGTCGTCAGCCGCCCATTCAGCGACCCCCAAGACCCCTCGGGCGCCGACCCGACCTCCTGGATCCCGACCGTCATCGGCAACAGTCAAGCGGCGTGCGCTGGGAACCTCCTGCGCTTCAACGGCGAACGATGGTTGACCAACACGGCGCTCGCCTTGCGAAGCGTGCCGGACGGTCTCGAGCAGCGCTACGCTTACGGCGACGACGTCGCCGTGCAAATTCTCGCTCGCAGCGGCGGCCAGGGTTCGATCACCGCCGCCGTGCTCGCCTATGATCCCGACGCGGACGTGAGCCGATGGCAAGACGTGGCCGCGGTGACGCCCACCGCTCCGTTGCGCAACCCCGAGACAAACGCCGCGACCGCCAATTATCCGTCGTGCGGCGGCGGTGACTACCTGCTCATCGGGCCGTGGCTCTATTTCCGGGATCACGCCGGCAATTGGGCCGATGTGGTGAGCGCCGAGCCTCTATCCAACATCGAGGCGCAGATCAACGCCGCTATGGCGGGACAGGGCGATCCTGGCCGCTACGTCATGAACTCGAAGGCCCTCGTCGACGAGTCTCCGGCGTTCCTGGCGTGCAGCGTGTTCGACAGCGAGTCGGAGAAGCGCAGCACATGCGTCGTTCTGTTGGAAAACGGCGGACTGAGCCAAAATGTCGTCAATCCGCTGGCGCTGCCTGCGGACGCGCAGATGAGCTCATCCTCCACGCCGGGCAGCGCCGCCGCTGGTCCATCCATGTTCGTCACCTACCCCGGCACGGCGGAGAGCTTCAGTGACGCGCGTCTGTTCACGCTGCGCCAATACGCCGGCAACGCCGTCAATGGCGAGATGATGCATTATGCAGTCACGGGCTTCAGCGCCGACAATGGGTTTGACGGCGGCCAGCCGAGCACGATCGTGCAGGAGCTCGCGAGCGCGACCTGCGACGCCACCGGCGGCGTGTTCAAATATTACCAGTCCACCGTGTACCCGGGGTCGCCCGCCGGCCCCGGCCCCGGCGCCGTTCCCGCAATCGCCCGCTACGGCAGCGTGCAAATCCGTTATCTGAATGGCCTCGATGATCAGACCGGCGACAATTTTTACGACATGCTCGACGGCCTGCTTCATGACGTCGTGGTGCGAAACGCCGAGGGCGACACGCTCGCGCAGACCTCCCTCGATTGGCGAGTTTGGACAGAGCGTTCTCCCGACCCCGCCGACGCCGGCGCGCCTCCCGTTAAATTGGCGGGCGGCTTCGTCTGCAAGACGGGTGTCACGCGCTTCGCCGACGGCGTCAACGCCGGATTGCGGATCAGCGCGCTCGGCGTGGACGCCGAAGGACGTCGTTTTGCAGCGCCTTGGTCGAGCCAGCCGGTCGCACAGTGGGTGACGGCGCTCGGCGCCAGCGGCGAACCGGAAACTCATAGCAGCGCGACTCTGTACGGTTGCGAGCGAGACCCCGTGTTGCGGGCGCTGAACATCCTCGGCGCGAAATTGCAGAGCACCTCCGGCGTGGCCGTCGGCGACGGCCCCGAAATCCCGCTCTCGGCCACCGCCTACGCCCGCGCGCTCTGGCCTTGCGCGCGTGGTCCGGAGGTTCGCGCGCCCGGCCTCGCCGGGGTCTATGCTTGGCGGGGCGTCGCCCCGCCCGACTACCCCTTCGATTCTGTCGCCCCAGGCAAACAGCCCGACCCGGCCGGCTGGTTGTGTCGACAACGCGTGATCGATCGCACCTTGCTCGGCCTGCCTACCGAATGGGTCGACGCATGCGATATCATCACCTCGGTCGAATACAGCGAGCCGGACAGCCTGCCGATAGCGCAGATCGTAAACGCGTCCCGCTCGCATGGGCAATGGGCGTTCGAGAGCTTCGAGGCAGAGAGCGGCGCGAGCGCTTGGAACGCCGACAATGCGCAGATCTGCGACGGCGACGCCTATACGGGCCGACGCAGCCTGCGCTTGGCCGTCCCCGGCGCGAGCCTCGCAGCGAGCGTGACCCCTGCCGCCGCGAGCGGTCCCTATCTGTTGGCCTATGCGATAAAGACCCTTCCCGGTTATTCGGTCGACGCCGGCGCTGGCTGGATCTTGACAGTGGAAGCTCACGGTCTGGCCGTCAGTGAGCGAAGCGTGCCTTTCGAGGATACAAAAGGCCTCTGGGTATGGCGCACTGTGGGCGTCGCGCTTCCGACCGACGCCGACGGTCCTCTGATTGTTACGGCGAAGGCCGAAAATACCGATGGGCAGCCGGTCTGGCTCGATGCGGTAGCCCTAGCGCCGCTCGCGAGCCGTCTCTCGGCCCAGACGTTCGATCAGACGCTGCGCCGACCCAACTCGGCGCTCGACGGCGGGGGACGCAAGGTCTCGACTGCCTACAACCGCTTCTACCAAGCGGTCGCCACGCTCGGGCCTGACGCTCAGGTGGCGTTGCTCACACAGCAGTTCGCCTCGCCCCAGGGCAACGCCGCCGGCGTCTTCGACCCAGAGAGCCCCGGCGCGAGCCTCAGCCTTCAGCCCGCGGGACAAAGTCGCATGGAGACGTTCCGGGCCGGCGACGAATGGCGGGACCGTTGGACTCCGTCCAACCCCGCCGATTGGGAGGTTCTGGACGGCGCGCTACACCATCTCGGCCGCGAGCCCGGCAGTTTGGTCTGGAACGGTTGGGACCCGACGCCACCTGCGACGGCCGCAGTCTTTGTCGAGCTCTACCCGCCCCAAGGCCTCAGCGGCGAACTCGCCTGGGCGCTGGACGGAGCTTACCGACTGGGATGGGACGCCGCGCGCGCCGGCTGGTTCTTGGAGGGGCCCGAAGGCTTCGTCACGCCGACGCCGCTCGCCCACCCGCCGGCGATGCCACAACAGTGGCTTCTCGTGTTCGGGGACGGCGTGCTGCTGCTGTTCGGCGATGGCCAGCTCAGTTACAGCGTCGCTTGGCCAATCGGCGCGCCGACGAGCTTATGCCTGCAAACGGGCGTCAACGCTCTCGAGGTGCGGAACCTCGCAGTCATGGGTGCGCCACGCCTGAGCGTAGACTATCTCGATGGCGCCGGCGCGACGCGTCAAACGCAGCGCCTGCATGGCGCCGACGCACGGATTACGCAGGGCATTCAGGATGCGCTGGGCCGCACGCTCGCCAGCACCAAACCCGCGCCGGCGCGCTTTGGCGAGGATGCAGACCTTCCCCTCATGGCCTATCATCCGCATTTCGTGGACGTGCAGGCCTTTCTCGCCGCAACGGCGGACAGCTGGCTCATGGAAGGCGACGTAGCCGATTTCTACGCCGGCCAGAGCGAATTCGGCGTCACCCGGTCCGATGACCAGGGCTACCCCTATGCCGGAACCCGCTTCGAGGCTTCGCCGCGCAAGCGCCGTCTGGAGTCGGGCCAGCCCGGCCGTGAGCTCGCGATCCATGACCTGCTGAACACCGGCGAAACCGACCGTCTGACCGTTCAGTACCGGTACGGCGATGCGGACGACGGCGGGTTCCTGACCCGTGGCGCCATCGACCCGCTGAAGACTTCGAGAACCACCGTCAGCACGGTGACGGGCCAGACCGTCGCGACTCGCGTCGACGACGCACGCGGGCGAGTCGTCGCCGAAACTCGCACGACGATCGATTATCGGGGTCCCGAAAACGGTCCGGCGGGCCAACGCCGATCCTTGCGCCTGCCGAACACATTTGGCGCGCCGCCGCAAGGCGATCCGGAAGCCTTCGTCAGCCGGCAAGACGGCGATCCTCTGGGCGAAGTCTGCCGAAACACGACGCCCGACACGGGGCAGGCGAGCGTGCTCTACGACCCGATGGGACGTTGGCGCTTCATGCAACCAGCGCTTGATCCGGGCGAAAGCTGGTTTCTCTACGCCAAATACGACGCGCTCGGCCGTAAAGTCGAGGAAGGAGTCGTGCAGGCGGCTTGGGATCAAGGCGCTCTGAAGGAGATCGCCGCAGTCGACCCCGACTACCCCCGTGTCGGCGACGACGCGCCTTACGAAGTCAGCCGTTTGATCCGCTACGACGGCGACGGCGACGATCCGCGCCAGATCGGACTGCCCGTCGAGATCAGCACCTGGACCCGCACGGCTGGCGAAAGCGGCGAGCCATGGCTGACCACCGAGCAGTTCTGGCACGATAATCTCGGGCGTCCCATACGAACGCGGATGGCCGTCTCGCTCCCTGGAACGCCGGTCGCCGAAATCGGCTATTCCTATGACGCCCTCGGCGAGGTGTCGCGGTTGACTTTGCCGGCCGGGGCGCCGCTGGCCGGCCTGCGCTATACCTACGACGATCTCGGCCAGGTGTCGTCCATCCACGCCGATCGCGAGGACGGCGGCGTCGAACTCGCACGCTACGCATATGCGGCCTCCGGCGCAGTGACGCTGGAAGACCTGAACGCCGGGCGAATTCGACAGCGTTACAGCTATGATTCCCCTGGATGGCTGCGCGAACAGAGCGTGAGCCTCGTGGACGAGGGCGAGGAGCGGCCGGCCTGGGCGCTCGCGGTGGAGCACAACCCGCTCGGCAAGGTGCGTCAGCGCGCCGAAACTCTTGCTTTCACCGGCGAGGCGCCCGAGCAGAGCATGAGCGTCTACGAGCACGACGCCGCGGGTCGCCTGACACGCGCCGACACCACCGGCAGTCACGAGAGTCACTGGCGAGCGGACAGCTATGACGCCAACGGAAATCTCTGGGCGGCCACTGTCGACGACGTGGCCCTGCGATTTACCGGCCAGCCGGGAGGCGATCGCTTGGCCGACGCCAGTCTGGGCGAGGCCCCGGCCATCGCGGTTTCCTACAATGCCCGTGGCCAACTCACGGCGGCGGGCGGGCTCGGAGTCGGTTACGACCGGGGCCTCGCTATGCCCTGCGTGCTCAGCCGCCGCGGCGAGGACAGCACGATCCACGTGCGGCTCGCCTATGGCGGTCGACAACAGCGCAGCGTGAAGCAGACAACCGACGAGGCCGGCGTCCACACGCGGTTCTATGTCTGCGGCGCCGGAACGCGGCCGCTGGCCTATTGGCAGGACGGCGAGTGGACCAGCTCGGTGACCGGTCCCACCGGCCTGATCGCTTTGGCGTGGACGGAAGGCGGCTTGGAGCAACCGCCGTGCTTCGTCCTCAAGGATACGCAGGCGAGCGTTCGAGCAATCGTCGGCGGCGGCGACCGGCTGGTAGGGCGCTATCGATACGGCGTTTTCGGGGCGCTCGTCGGCAGCGGCGGATCGAGGCCCGAGGCATCGCCCTGGCGTTTCATGGGCCAGGAATGGGACGCCGAGGTCGGACTCTACAATTTCCAATCTCGTCTCTACGACCCGCGCCTCTGCCGCTTCCTGCAACCAGATCCAGGCGGCCAATACGCAAGTCCGTATGTGTTCGTCGGCAATGATCCAGTAAGTCTGACCGATCCAGACGGTTGCTCGGCGCATTGGGGGCAGATCGCCACCACGGCGTTCGCCGCCGCCGTGACGGTGTCCGGTCTCGCGCTGACCGCTTTCACCGCGGGCGGCTCGGACGCGGCTGCGGCGGGTTTCGACGCTTCGCTTGCGGCCGCCGACGCCGGGGAGGCGGCGGTCGATCTGGCGCAGGCGGGCGCGGATGCCGCGGGCGCCGGTTCGGCGGCTGTCGACAGCGCCGGCGCCGCGCTGGATTCCGGCATGGCCGGGGGAGAGGTCGAAGTGGACGCCGGCGTCGGCACATCCGTCGCCGCCGACAGCGGCGACGTCGCTCGTGGCGACCGATACTCGAGAGCGTCGGGCTCGCGCGAAGGCGGTTTTACCCGTCCCACAAAAAATGGCGAAACCACGAATTGGTTCGGAATGAACGTCCCGACATACGAGGGGGAGATCACGAACTGGGATCGCGAGAATTATGAGCTGCGCCTTTTCGAGAACGGAGGAGTGGGCGACGCAGATTTGGAGCGCGAGGCGATTCAGACGCAAGCCCACGAGGAGTTCCACAAATACGTGATAGAGAATTATCCCACCGTGACATGGTTGCAGACGGAAAAGTCGGAGTGGCTGTCGGGAATACTCCTCTATCCGGAAGAGTTCATCGCCTATTGGAAAGGCTACACGAGGGTGAACCGCTATTCACGCCCTAGACGCTTGGCGATGAGCTACGTTTCGGCGTTCTTCAGCGTCTACGGCTACCGAGGAAGCTGGAAGCCCTTGGCCGGAGCCATCGGATGTTATTTCGTTCTGCCCGTGGCTGTGCCGGCGGGCGTAGGCGTGGGAGTCGGCGCCGGCCTATATATGAAGTCTTGACTCCTAATCTTCGAATGCATCGGTTCGATCGACATGCTTCTACTGGCCTCGCTGCAGCCGGCGTGAGATGCAAAAGAATACCGCTTCAGAGATCGTGGTCCCGCTCGGTGTCGCGCTGCCCTTAAATGCGCTAATCCAAGCTTGTTGTTTTTCAACCTATTAGATGAAAATAGTGATTGCCCGTAATTTGAGAAATTGCTCTTAAAGGCAATTCGAGATTCGCGGAATTAAGGGCAACGCGACATCTGGACCGCCGAAGCGATAAGAGAGCCCCGTGCCGTCGAGCAGGCGATCCAGCCCCTCTCGAACCGAAAAGGCGCCGGAAAGCCCGCTCGTGCGCAATGTCCTAGTCACATGCGCTTCGTAGAGAAGATGGAGTCCGTTCTTCACGGCGAAGGCGTTCAGCGCCGTCGCCACCGATCCAGCCGGTATGTCGTAGACCATGACGACGCCGCTGCGCTCTTGCGGCGAGAGGGACGCCTCGGCCGGCGTTCCTCCCATCGCAAAGGCGCTGAACGCCATCGCCGCAACCGTCGAGCTCATCGCCGCACCCTCGTAACGCAGACCTCTTTTCGCCATCGCCGCTTTCCGTCGAATTGGGTTCTCGGACGCGAGACGACGTCCGTGACCAACTCGACGCCCTCAAGTCGAATTCGGAATGTCCAATGCGAAAAAAATTGTGCGGGAAGGTGGCCAGAACCGCCCGTCATTCCGTGAGCAGAATGAGGTAGTCGGTCAGATGGATCGAATGCAGGCCGAGGAAATATTCGATCTCGCGCAGAGAAGTGAGCGGCTCCGCGGTCGAGAAAACGCCGCTCACCCGCCGCGCGCAGGTCGACGCGCGCAGGCAGACGACATAGCCGTGGCGATGACGGCCGAGCGTCGCCAGCGCTTCGCCGAGCGGCCTGTCCTCCACGATCAGCGCGCCGCGCCGCCAAGCGGCGATCGTTTCCGCGGCGGCGGTCGCCGGAGGCCGCGCGGCGGCGTTCGCCTCGTAAAATGTCTGCTGCCGCTCCTCGACAATGACGCGCGCGCCGCCGCTGGCGACAGCGACCGAGTGCTCGCCAACGGCGACGCGCGCGCCGCCTTCCTTGGTGAGCGCGACGTCGAAGGCGGTGCCGAGCGCCGTCACCTCGCCGCCCGCGGCCTCGACGACGAAGGGACGCGCGGGATCGGGCGCGACCTCGAACCACGCCTCCCCGGACAGCAGGCGCACGCGGCGGCGCCCGGCTTCGAAACGGACCTCGATCGCCGAGCCGCCGTCGAGCTCCACACGCGAGCCATCGACGAGAGTCGCCGTTCGGCGCTCTCCGACGCCTGTCGCAAAGTCCGAACGCCAGATCAGAGAGAGATCGCCGAGGAAGAACAGAAAGGCCAAAGAGGCGGCGACCAATAATCCAATCGTCGCCTTTCGTCGCGACGCCGCGCCCCGGAAGCGAGACCGGCGCGCCGGGCGCAGCGCTCGCGCTTCCTCGAACATTCCGGCGACATCGGCATAGGCGCGGCGATGGGCCGGATCGGCGGCGAGCCAGGCGTCGAAGGCCGCACGATCCTGGTCGAGGTCGCCGGCCTTCTCCCTGATCCACCAGTCGACCGCCGCACGGACGGAGTCGCCCTCCCCCATTCCCATCTCACCGTCGCTCCCTGCGCGCGGATCGCCATCCGCGCCCGCCGAATACGACGCGCCAATAGGGGAAAAAGGAAGGTCCGGCGGTGAAAAATCTTTCATCCCAGCGCCACCCAGCAACGCTGCATGGCGATGCTCATATGCTGACGCACCATGCGCTCGGTGACGCCGAGACGCAGGGCGATCTCGCGAAACGAGAGATCCTCGAAGGCGCAGAGCTCGAAGACCTCCCGACATCGGGGCGGCAAGGCCTCGATCGCCTCGCGGAGGCGGCGCGCCCGGCGCTCATAGTCGACGATCTCGTCCTGCCGCGCCTCGCTGCTCGGCCGCTCGCCGAGGAGCTGATCGAAGGCGAGATATTTGTGCTCCGTCCGCCGACGCCGGGCCAGGTCGCGCGTGAGATTGGCGGCGATCTGCTGGAGGAAAGCCGGCGGATCGGCGACATCGTCGAGGCGCTCGTGCCGCAGCGCGCGCACGAAGGTCTCCTGAAGCAGATCGGACGCGTCTTCCGCACCGACGCGACGCGTCAGATAGGCCGTCAGCGCGCGCCTGTTGCGCTCGAACAGGTCGCGAATGAAACGAGTCTTCTTTTCCGACATTCGCCGGCGCCCGCGACGGTCACGACGCGCGCTGCGCGGTCGTCGTGACCGGAGGTGAAAAACCAGGGTGAAAGGGTCGATCAGCCGATCGACGGGGGCGCGCGGGAGGCGGAATAGCTCGGACGGCCGATGGGCGCGCCAGTCTGCTCGCGATCGACCGACGACACTTGTCCCGAGTCGAAGCGCGGCGCGAGCGCCGTAAAGAACATGGCGAGAAATGCGAGAGACGCCGAATCTCGAGGACAGGTGCAAAACGCGCAATGAGAGTGTTGACCGCCGTGCTTCACGGGCGCGCCATCGTCCCCTCGAGCGGCGCATAGCGGACCGCCCTCCTCCCCGCTCGACCAGCCGAAAGACGGGAAGGCCGTCGCCCATCCGTGGCTCGGCGTCACAAAGGGAAGCGAGGCGAGCGCCAGCCAAACGCCGAGCACCGCGGCGAGCGCGGTCCTTAGCTTGGTGAAATGCGCCCATGACGAAGCCATGGCGTCATAGGAGACAGGCGAAAGCGTGAGCGTCAAGAAGGAATTGCGCCGCAGGGCGCTTTTGCAGCGCAGGCTGTCGAGGCAGGAAGCCGGAAACGTCCGCCGGCCGCAGGAACAGCCATCGGGCACGTCGGTCGAAGGGCCGCCGGGCGAGCCGGGCATTGGCCGATCTACAGAGGCATGCGGAGTCGAAGGCGTAGTTCGCGCCCGACTGCAGACGCGCTGCCGTGCCGATCGCTTCCTCGATATATGGCCGAGGCAACGACGCGGCGTTGCCGTCCTGACCGCGTCCGGTGCCGCCCCTCGGATTATGTCCTGCTCACACCGTTTGCACCAGAGCCTCGGCTATCGCCTGCAGGACGAGTAACCGTCCTTTGGAACACGGTCGACCTCAGCCACGCCGTCGCTGAGCAGCGCTCCGGCGGAGAACGGATCCGCGACGACGCGCTCGCTCATATCGCGCCGCTCGGCTGGGAGCACATCACCTTCAACGGGGGACTATGTTTGGCCGACCGAACCGTTCCAGAATGTTTTCCAACCCCTCCGAGACCCGCGGTCGGAGCTACTCGACGCGGCTCGGCGCAGGATTTTGGGAAGATTCTGCGATGACCCCAATCAGCTCCCCGGAATTTGACGAAGACGCGCCTTAGTCGTCGCCTCGACGAGCCTGCGTCCCGCGGGGAACTGGCCTCGCGAGCTCGATGATCTCCTCGGTGATCTCCTCCTGACGTGTTTGTCGATGCCGGGCCTCCAGTCGCTCGAGCGTCTTGTGCGCATTGTCGCGGGCTTCGATCATCGCGCGCATTCGCGCCTCGTTCTCCGCCGCGAAGGACAGCACCGCCGCCTCGCATAATTCGGCGAAGACATATTCCTGCGCGAGGCCCTCGACGAGCGCGCGCGGCGGCAATGTGACGAGGGGCGGAGCCGCGGCGGACGCGGGCGGAAAGCGGGCGAGGTCGAGCGGCACGAGCGAGCGCGCGACGATCTCGATTCCGGCCGCGCCCGGCGCGCCGTGGATGAGCGTCACGCGATCGGCGAGCCCCTCCCCCAGGCGCCCATAGAGCTCTTGCGCGATGCGGTCGGCGAGCGACGGGGCGTCATCGACGCGCGACGCCATGGGCGAAGTCCAATCCGCGCGTGATCCGCGCTCTCGCGCGAGCGTCGCGCCGCGCTCGCCGATGATGAACAGAGCCGGACGTTCGGCGCCGCCCGCGAGGCGCGCCGCCGCGTCCAGGATGCGCTCGTTGAATGCGCCGACGAAGCCGCGCTCGGAGCAAAACGCCAGGACGATATGGCCGTCGGCCGGCCGGCGCTCCGAGACGAGCCGCGACGGCGGCGCTTCCGCGCTCAGCGCCAGCGCCGCGCAAATGGCGTCGCCCAACGCGGCGGCATAGGCGCGCACGCCGGAAAGACGCGACTGGGCTTCGCGCGTTCGGACGGCGGCGACGCCGCGCATCGCCGTGATGACGCTCTCGAGCTGCCGGGTCGCGGCGATATGGGCGCTGATGTCGGCTGAGCGCTCGCTCATGAGGAATGCGCCGCGAGCTCTGACGAAAGTTCGCGCACCCGCGCCACGAGATCCGCGCGCATGGCGTCGTCGAGCGGGGCGTGACGGGAGATCGCCGCGACGCTCGGCGCGGCGGCCGAGTCGAGATGCGCGGGAAGCCTCGCGGTCAGCGCGGGAATGGCTCGCGCGGGAAGCAAATCGAGAACGCCGGCGTCGAGCGCCGCGAGCAGAGCGATCTGATCCTCGAGGCGCAGAGGCGAAAAGCGCGGCTGCGTCAGCAGGCCGCGAATGCGCTCGCCCCGCGTCAGCTCCCGCTCGATGCGGGCGTTCGACATGCCGCCGAAGCGCGAGAACATCTCGAGCTCCAGAAATTGCGTGTATTGCAGACGCAATCGCCCCGAGACGTCACGCAAGGCGTCAGGCTGCGCGCGGCCGCCGACTCGGCTGACCGAAAGGCCGACATCGACGGCCGGACGATGGTTCGCGGCGAACAAGCGACGGTCGAGCACGATCTGTCCATCGGTGATGGAGATCAGATTGGTGGGAATATAGGCCGAGAGATTGCCGGAATCGGTCTCGGCGATCGGCAGCGCCGTGAGCGAGCCGCCGCCGAACGACTTCGACAATTTCGCGGCCCGCTCCAGGAGCCGCGCATGGACGTAGAAGATATCGCCGGGATAGGCTTCGCGTCCGGGAGGCTCTCGGGTCAGCAGAGCGAGCTCGCGATGCGTGACCGCATGCTTGCTCAAATCGTCGACGACCACGAGCGCATGGCCGCCGCGATCGCGGAAGAACTCCGCCATGGCGAAGCCCGCGAAAGGCGCGATCCATTGCAGGCCGGGCGGCGAGGCGGCGGGCGCGACGACGAAGATGGTGCGATCGGCGGCTCCTCCGCTCCTCACCGCCTCGATCGCGCGCTCCACCGAGGTCGTCCGTTGGCCGACGGCGACATAGACGCAAACGATGTCCGAGTGGCGCTGGTTGATGATGGCGTCGATGGCGATCGACGTCTTGCCGGTGGCGCGATCGCCGATGACGAGCTCGCGCTGACCACGCCCCAGGGCGAACATGGAGTCGACGACCAATAGGCCGGTCTCGACGGGCTCGGTCACGAGATCGCGCGCGATAATGCTCGGCGCCTCGCGCTCGACGGGATGAAAGGCGACGGCGGCGATCCGCTCGCCGCCGTCGAGTGGGCGGCCCAGCGGATCGACGACGCGTCCGAGCAGTCCCTCCCCGACCGGCGTGCGCGCGACCTCACCGGTCGCGAAAACGCGCGCGCCGGCTTCGATCTCGTCGCCCGGATCGAGCAGCACCACGGCAACCCGATCCGCCTCGAGCGCGCGCGCGAATCCGAGCTGGCCGGTCTCGAAACGCAGCAGCTCGTCGAGCGCGACCTGCGGCAGGCCGGAGACGAAGGCGATCCCATCCGCATAGCTCTCGACGCGTCCGACCGTCTCGACCTTCGGCCCGAGCTCGATTCTTTCGACCGCCGCGCGGCCGCGCGCGAGCCATTCGGCGACGGCCGGCTCATCGCTCATTTTCCGGCTCCGTCAGCAAGGTCGCGGAGATTTGCTCGAGATCGGCGCGCAGGCTGTTGCGAATGCTGGTGTGGGCGTTCTCCAATTCGAGGCCGGCGAGCAATGTCGGATCGACGCGAAGCGCGAATTTCAGCGGGCGGCCGAGGGCGTTTTCTAGCCTCTCGCGGCATAGCGCGTCCTCCTCGGCGGTGAGCGGACGCGGCGCGGTCAGAGTGGGCTCTCCTCGCGTGGCGAAATCGGCGCGAGAGGTTTCCGGCAGAGCCGCGATCGCGTCTGCGAGGCCGTCGATGAAGCCGACGACGCGGGACGACGCCGGCAAGCGTTCGAGCAGACGCCGCGCAATGTCGACGGCGAGCAGGCTCGCGCGCTCGGCTTCGGCGCGACGGGCCGATCGTTCGGCGCGCTCTATCTCCGCCCGCATGTCCGCTCGCATGCGATCGGCGTCGGCCCTGGCGGCCTCGAGCAGCCGGTCGCGCGCGTCCTTCGCCTCCGTCGTGGCGGCGCGGATCGTCGCCGCGCGATCGGCCGACATCGCGTCGACGGCGGCGCGCGCCTGTTCTTCCAGAGTCAGGGCCGAGGCTTTGGCGGCGGCGGCGGCGTCCAGCAGCAGCCGGGCCGTCGCCTCGCGCTCGGCGAGGATCGATGCGATGGGGCGGAAAAGGAAGCGGGAGAGCAGCCAGATCAACACGAGGGCGTTGACGGTCTGCAAACCGAGCGTCCACCAGTCGATCTGCATGCGTGCGAACGCCCTATTTGACGAAAGGATTAGCGAAGAGAAGCAGAAGCGCGATCACGAGACAGTAGATCGCCATGGTCTCGATCATCGCGAGGCCGACGAAAAGGGTGCGCGACAGGACGCCGGCGGCCTCCGGCTGACGCGCGATCGCCTCCATGGCGGCCGCGACCGCCTTGCCTTCCGCGAGTGCGGGGCCGATCGCTCCGAAGGACACGGCGACGGCGGCGGCGATCACGCTGATATATTGAATGTCGTCCATTCTTCCTCGCTCTCGTCTAGCCGCCCGACCGCGCGCCGTGTCCATCGACCGCGGAGCCGATGAACACCATGGCGAGCGTCGCGAAAATGTAGGCCTGAATCGCGCCGGTCAGCAAATCGAGCGCCATCAGCGGAATCGGCACGAGCAGACCCGCGAGCGACAGCACGACGCCGATGACGAACACGCCGCTCATGATGTTCCCGAACAAGCGGACGATCAGCGAGAAGGTGCGCGTGATCTGCTCGACGAGATTGAGCGGAACCATGATGATGCTCGGCTCGGCGAATGTCGCGAGATAGCCGAGCGGGCCGCGCGTGCGCAGTCCGTGATAGATGGTCGCGAAAAAGACGATCAGAGCCAGCGCCGCATCGGTTTCGAGCCGCGCCGTCGGCGGCTCCACGCCAGGAACGAGCGACGACCAATTGGCGACGAGCACGAAGAGGAAGATCGTTCCGAGCAAGGCGCGATAGGGGGCTGGGTCCGCGCCGATCGTGTCCCTTATCTGCTGGTCGAGCGTCTCGACGAAAAGCTCGAGCGCCGATTGTCCGGTCCCCGGCCGCAACGAGAGCCGCCGAGTTACGAGAAGGCTCGCGAGAACGAGCGCGGCCATCAGCGCCCAAGTGACGATGACGGGCTTGCTGACGGGCACGGGTCCGAGCTGAAAGCCGGGCTCGAGCGCGAGCGGCGAGGATTTCATTCGAGACCTCCCAAACGACGCAGGACGACGCGGCGCGCCGCGAGCAGTCCCAGCGCGCCGGAGAGCAGAGCGAGAGCGCCGATCTTCGCGAGAGCTGTGAGCGCAGCTGCCAGCGCCGCGAAGCGCGTTATGAGCAAGAGAATGGCCTTCGGCGTCACGCCCCGCTCGAAGAGATCGACATTCCAACGCAGGGCGCGGAAGTAAGCGAGGCCCGCGGCGAATCCCGCGCCCGCGCCGAGGGCGAGCTGGAGAGCGAGCGGGGCGGCGGAAACGGTCATTGGCGCGACATCCATTTCCAGGCGAGCCAGAGGCCGACTCCGGCGCCGATCATGACGAGAGGCGCGGAGAAGAAGACGCCCATGTCGTACATCTTGTCCAGCCGACGTCCGAGGAACAGCCCCGCGAGCGCCGGCAGGACGATGGTCCAGCCGAGAACGCCGATCTGCCCCAGCCGGCGTCCGAGCGAGGGCTCGGCGTTCCTGCGCTGCATCTCGCGCCGCTCGGCGGCCAGTCGCGAGGCCTCCGCCATCGAATCGCGCTCGGGACCGGCCTCGCTCATGGCGCGTCCTTTCCGTCGCCGAACACTTCCGAAGCGCCGGACGGACGCAGATAACGGACGAGGCGACGCACGGCGCTGGCGTGCAGCCGCGTCTCCTCGACGCGCGCGCGCGCCGCCGCGTCCTTCTCGGCCGTGCGCGCGGCGCGCACCTCGGCGTCGAGCTTGCGCAGATCACGACCGAGAAAGCCCTCGCGGCAGGCGACCGACACGCTCTCTCCGCCCCTGACGGTCAGCACGCCCCCACGGATCGCGCAATAGCGCTCGGCGCCGTCGGCGGATCGCCAGCGCAGGACCGACGGCGGCAGCACCGTCAGCAGATCGGCGTGGCCCGGCAGCAAGCCGAAACCGCCGCTCTCGTCCTCGGCGCGGACGGATCGTACGCCGGCTTCGTCGAGCAGCACGGCGTTCGGCGTGGTGATGGCGAGCCGCAACGCTCTGCTCACGGCCTGCCTCCCGTCGTCTCGGCGTCCTTGCGCGCGGCGGCCTTCTCCTTCTGCTCCGCCTCGTCGATGGTCCCGACCATATAGAAGGAACTCTCTCGCCAATCGTCGCAGGCGCCGGAAAGAATCGCGCGGCAGCCCGCGAGCGTGTCGGCGAGAGGAACCGAGCGGCCAGACGCTCCGGTAAAAGCCTCGGTGACGGCGAAAGGCTGGGTCAGGAAGCGCTGAAGGCGCCGCGCGCGCCCGACGATCTTGCGGTCCTCGGCTGCGAGCTCCTCGACGCCGAGCAAGGCGATGACATCCTGCAGCTCGAGATAATGCTCGATCACCCGACGGACCTCGGTCGCGACTTCGGCGTGCGCCTCGCCGACGACCAGCGGATCGAGCAGCACGGAGGAGGAAGCGATCGGATCGATCGCCGGATACATGCCCTCGGCCGCCATTTGTCGGGAGAGAACGATCATGCTGTCGATGTGGGTGGCGATCGTCGTCACCGCGGGATCGGTGAAATCGTCTGCGGGGACATAGACCGCCTCGATCGCCGTCACGCCGACCCCGCCGACCGAGGCGATCCGCTCGTGCAGCGCCGCCACTTCGCTCGCCAGCGTCGGCTGATAGCCGACGCGTGACGGCAATCGCCCCAGCAGGCCCGAGACTTCGGCCCCGGCCTGGACGAAGCGGAAGATATTGTCCATCAGCAGCAGCACGTTCTGGCGCTGCTCGTCGCGGAAATATTCCGCGATGGTGAGAGCGGCGAGCGGCGCCCGCCAGCGCGCGCCGGGGGGCTCGTTCATCTGGCCATAGACCAGAACCGTGCGCTCCAGCACGCCGGAGCGGCCCATGTCGAGCAGAAGCTCGTGGCCCTCGCGCGAGCGCTCGCCGACGCCGGCGAACACCGATACGCCCCGATAGCCCGTCACCATTGCGTGAATGAGCTCCATCACGAGCACGGTCTTGCCGACGCCCGCACCGCCGAACATGGCGGCCTTGCCGCCCTGAGCGATCGGCGTCAGCAGGTCGATGATCTTGATCCCTGTCGCGAAAATCTCACCGCCGCTCGGCCTTTGGGCCAGCGGCGGGGGCGCGCGATGGATCGGCCGGCGCGGCGCGTCCACCGGCAGCGGCGGTCCATTGTCGCCGATCGCTCCCGTCACATCGATCAGCCGTCCGAGCGTCGCGACGCCGACCGGAATCTCGATCGGCCCGCCGGTCGCCCTCACCCGGCGTCCGCGCGAGAGGCCGACCGTCGATTGCAGAGCGATGGCCTGGACGCTGTTCCGATCGAGATGAGCCTGCACCTCGGCGTAAATTGCGCGTCCGCCGTCGGCCTCGACGACCAAGGTGTCCTCGATCGCCGGTAGCTCGCCCTCCTCGAAACGCACGTCGATCACGGCGCCGCGAACGGCTAAGACCGTTCCGTGTCGCGCCATGCTCGCGTGAGAAGAAGCCGCCTCGTTCATATGCACGCCGATCGAGCATCTCGCCGATTGGTTCGAAATCCTGGACATTCTAGCGCGAAAGCGCCCAAGTCGCCGAGACCCTCGCGGTGAGCCGTCGCGCGCCGGGCCGCAGAGGCAGAGACGCCGCTCCATTCGCGGAGGCCGAAGGCTCGGTTCGGCCGTCGGCTGCTGTGGCCACAGTCTCCTCCTGGCGATCGATTTCGATGAGGCGGCCGAGCTTGCCGCCCACGGCCTCGACATAGTTTCTCGCCCGCTGTTCCGCATCTTTCACGGCGGCGATCCGTAGACGCTCGAGCCGCGTCCTTTCGTCGCTGAAGACGAATTCCACACCACGTATGTCGTTCGCGCCGGCGTCGATCGCGTGAGACAGCAGAGACGCGGCCTCATCGAGCGAATTCACCGTCGCGCTCAGCTCGCTTCGCGCCCGAAAGCCCCTGGAGACACGCTTCCCATGCGCGCCGCGCGGCGCGGCGTCCTCCGTCGCGACCGACTGAAGCGTCGCCCCGACGACGCGAATGCCGTCGCTCGGCGCTCCTTGCCGGACGAGGCCCTCCGACAAGGAGCGCGTCTTCCGCTCGTTCTCGGCCACGGCCTCGGTCGCGGTGGGCCGATCCACGACAATGTCCAGGTGGAGGATCGCTCGATCGGGAAGCGCCTCCTCCGAGGCTTCTCCCGTCACGGAAATATGAGGGAGAGTGTCTTTCAATGTCTCGGCCGAAGCGCTCGCGAGAAGGAGCGCGCTCGATAAGGCTGCGGCGAGTATTCGGGTCATCGACTTGCCTCGCTCAACGCCGCTGGCGGCGAAATCGGTGGCTCCCGCTTCCGGCCTCCCCCGACTCGGCGCACCGAAGCCTCGGCGACTGGCGGAGCGTGGACTTTATCACGCCACATATCACCCACAGCTTCACAAAACGACGAAAAAGCAAGAGAATCTCGCTCGAACTCGTCCGCGCCATAGTCCCGACTTCGATCGGATCGAGAAGGCCTTCTGCGAGCTCGAAGCTCTGCTCCACAAAGCCCCCGAGCGAACCGTCGACGCCCTATGGAACAGGGTCGGCGCAACGCTGAAGGAGCTCTCCTCCGCGAATGCACAAATTTCTTCTCCGCCCTCGAAAATCTACATTTCCCCACGATATTGCATGGTCTCACGAGGAGGCCGTCGCAATGACGACGCTGACCAAGCTCGTGCACGGCATGATGGGGCGCTTGCGTCCGAAACCTGCGCGAGGCGCCGTTGCGGCGCAGATCGCGCTTCCCCCTCCGCACAAGGAAGGCGGAACGCCATTGATGGAGGCGCTCGCGAAGCGGAGGTCGTCCCGGGAATTCGCGCCTGACGAACTACCCTTGCAGCTCTTGTCCGACCTGCTGTGGGCCGCGGACGGCGTGAATAGAGCCGACGGCGGACGAACCGCGCCCTCCGCTTTGGACGCTCAGGAAATCGACGTCTATGTCGCGCTGCCCTCCGGGGCCTATCTCTATGTCGCCGCCGCGCACGCCCTAGAGCTGGTCGCAGCGAGCGACATGAGACGCGTGACCGGCTATCAGGATTTCGTCGACGAAGCGCCGCTCGATCTGGTGTTCGTCGCCGACCATGCGCGAATGGCGCTCGTGTCGGTCTCTCAGCGCGAGAGCTTCGCCTCTGTCGCAGCGGGGGCGATCTCGCAGAATGTGTATTTGTTCGCGGCGAGCGCGGGCCTCGCCACTGTGATTAGAGCCTGGATCGATCGCGAGGCGATCGCGCAAGCGCTGGGGCTCGGCCACGACCATCAGGTGCTCTTGTTGCAGACGATCGGCTATCCGAAGAAGACGGAGTGAACGCCCCGATGCGCATCGACCCGGTCTTCCTATTCGATCTCGATGGCACGCTGGTCGACAGCGTCTATCAGCACGTCCTCGCCTGGAAGAAAGCGCTCGACGCGGAGCGCATCGATTTGTCGGTCTGGCGCATTCATCGCAAGGTCGGCATGAGCGGGGGCTTGTTCGCCAATCAGCTGCTGCGCGAGACCGGCATGGAAATCGACGCTGAGCGCGTGCGCCGTTTGAGCGCCGCCCACGCCGCCGCTTATCTCGAGATCGCCGACGGGGTGCGCCCGCTCCCGGGCGCAAGGGAGCTCCTCGCATGGCTCACCGACGCCGGCGTCCCCTGGGCGATCGCGACGAGCGGTCGCATGGAGACGGCGCACGTCAATCTCGCCGCGCTCGGCGTCAATCCCACCCGCACGCCGGTCGTCACTCGCGACCAGGTCGCCCACGCCAAGCCCGACCCAGATCTTTTTCTCGCCGCCGCCCGACGGCTGAACGCGCCCATCACGACAGCGTTCGTCGTCGGCGACAGCATATGGGACATGCTCGCCGCGACCCGATGCCGTGCGCTGGGGGTCGGCCTTCTGAGCGGGGGCTACGGCTCCGAGGAGCTGCGGCAGTCTGGCGCGTTTCGCGTCTATGACGATCCCGCCGATCTATTGTTCCACATCGACGAGATCGGTGGAAGGAAGTGACATTCGGTCGCTCTGCTCGCGCTCGCTAGAATGAGCCATAAATGGGCGTCGCGGACATCGTGGCCCGACGACGAGAAGAGCAGACTTCGAGATTCGAAGCGAGGGGAGTCGCATGACCGACATGGCGCGGCAAATCGTCTGGCTCGAGGACTTGACCCGCGACGATGTTCCGAGCGTCGGCGGAAAGAACGCCTCGCTCGGAGAAATGATTTCCCGACTCACCGAAAAAGGCGTCAGAACGCCCTCTGGATTTGCGACGACGGCGCAAGCCTATTGGCGCTTCATCGACAGCAATGGCGCGCGGAATGTCATCGCCACGACGCTCGACGACCTCGAATCCGGCCGCATCGCGCTCGCCGACGCCGGTCGAACGATTCGTAACGCCATTCTACGCGGCGAATGGTCCAGCGAAATGGCGAGCGCCATCGTCGTGGCCTATCGCGAGCTGGGCCGGCGCATCGGCAGGGACGCGCCCGACGTCGCGGTGAGGTCGAGCGCAACCGCTGAAGACCTGCCGAATGCGAGCTTCGCGGGGCAGCAGGAGACCTATCTGAACATTCGCGGCGAGTGGGCGTTGCTCGACGCCTGTCGGCGCTGCTACGCGTCGCTCTTCACGGATCGCGCGATAAGCTATCGCAAGGCGCAAGGTTTCGACCATATGAAAGTCGCGCTATCGATCGGCGTGCAGATCATGGTCCGGTCCGACACAGGCGGCGCCGGCGTGATGTTCTCGCTGGACACGGAGACGGGCTTCGACAAGGTCGCTCTCATCAACGCCTCCTGGGGGCTCGGCGAGAATGTCGTGCAGGGCGCGGTGGACCCGGACGAATATGTCGTGTTCAAGCCATTCCTTTCCGATGCAGCGCTGTCGCCGATCATCGAGAAGAAACGCGGCGACAAGCTGGTGAAGATGATCTATGCGCAGGGCGACGACCAGCCGACGCGCAATGTCCCGACGTCAAAGGCCGAGCGCGCGTCCTTCGTGCTCGCCGACGAGGACATCCTGACTCTGGCTCGCTGGGCCTGCCTGATCGAGGACCATTATGGCCGGCCGATGGATATGGAATGGGCCAAGGACGGCGAGACTGGAGAGCTCTTCATCGTCCAGGCGCGTCCGGAGACGGTTCAATCGCGACGCGAGGCGAGCGCGCTGAAGTCTTATCGCATCGGCAAGAAAGGCCGCAGGATTTGCACGGGATTGGCGATCGGCGATGCGGTGGCGACCGGCAAGGTCTGCGTCATAGAGGACGTCCGCGAAATTGGTCGATTCGTCGACGGCGCCATATTGGTCACGCGCACGACCGATCCGGATTGGGCGCCCATCATGAAGCGAGCCGCCGCGATCGTGACCGAGCATGGCGGGCGCACCTCGCATGCGGCGATCGTCAGCCGCGAGCTCGGATTGCCGGCGATCGTCGGCGCGCCGGATGCGACGCGACTGCTCCACGACGAGCAGATCGTCACCTTGTCTTGCGCCGAAGGCGACACGGGATTCGTCTATGACGGCGTCGCCGAGATCGAGATCGAGGAGCTCGATCTCGCCGCCGTTCCCACGACGCGCGTCGAGGTCATGCTCAATCTCGCAGATCCCGGCGCGGCCTTTCGCTGGTGGCGTCTTCCTTCCGACGGAGTGGGCCTCGCGCGGATGGAGTTCGTGATCAACAATCATATCAAGATCCATCCGATGGCGCTCATCCATTATGATTCATTGACCGACGAGGCGGCCAAAAAGATCATCGCCGAGGCGACGGTCGGATACGAGAACAAGAGCGACTATTTCGTCGAAGGGCTCTCGAGGGCGCTCGGCCGCATCGCCGCCTCCGTTCATCCGCGGCCGGTCATCGTGCGCATGAGCGATTTCAAGACCAATGAATATGCCGCGCTGATCGGCGGCGCCCAATTCGAGCCCAGGGAAGAAAATCCGATGATCGGCTTCCGCGGCGCGTCGCGCTATTATTCGCCGCGCTATCGAGAAGGCTTCGCGCTCGAATGCCACGCCATGCGCCGTCTTCGCGAAGAAATGGGATTCACCAACGTCATCGTGATGATCCCTTTCTGCCGGACGGTAAAGGAGGCGGATCGCGTGCTCGCGGTCATGGCGGCCAATGGGTTGAAGCGCGGCGAGAACGGGCTTCAGGTCTATGTCATGTGCGAGATTCCCTCGAATGTCATTCTCGCCCGCGCCTTTGCGGAGCGCTTCGACGGTTTCTCGATCGGCAGCAATGATCTCACGCAGCTCACTCTCGGCGTCGACCGAGATTCCGCGGAGCTCTCCGATCTGTTCGACGAGAGGGACGAGGCGGTGAAATGGATGATCCACACTGTCATCGACGCCGCGCGCGATGCGGGGGCCAAGGTCGGGCTGTGCGGGCAAGCGCCGAGCGACCATCCCGATTTCGCCGAATTCCTGGTCGAATGCGGGATCGATTCCGTATCGGTGACGCCCGACAGCTTTGTCGTCGTGAAGCAGCATGTGGCGGCCGCAGAGAGTTGATCGAGCGCGACCCGCTCAAAAATCGATGACCATCCGGCTGAAATTCGCCGAGGAGATCACATCGCCATCGATAACGCAGGATTGTCCGTCCGCACATGCGCGCTTCGCCCCGGGGAAGCGTATCGTGACGCGCTCGGGCGGCGGCCCGGCCGAGGCCAGCTCGATCGTCGCTCTGGATTTCGTCCGGCAGGCCAGCAGATCGACGACGCCGAAAGCCGTCGGTAGATTCCGCAGAGTGATCCCCTCGCCGTCCCACCAATGGTCCGGCGCGCCGCGGAACAGCTCCAAGGCGTCGCCGTTTTCGCGCAGCAGCATACTTCGTATGGCAGTGACGAACTCCGCCCCGATCCAAGTGTGCGGCATGTCGCCGATATATTGCGGCGCGCGCGGCGGGCTCCAGACCACCTCGGCCCAGTGCCGCCAATTCTCGGGGCGCCGGCAGGAAAGAAGCAGCTCGAGCAGACCGAATGCGTCCTCGAGCCGGCCGAGGGACACGAAGGCGTTCAGATTGCGAATGACATAGGGCGTGAAGCTTCCCCCAAAATCTGGAGCGCCGAGCGATTTTATTTGCGCGGCGCAAAGGTCGTAGGTCGCCGCCAGCAGCTCGGGCGGAAGAACGTCCTCCACGCGGCACGGCTCGAAGGCGATGGAGGTCGAGGTGGGATCGACGTCCTCGCGATCGGCGGAGCCCGCGATCATCCCCTCGCCCATGAGTTCGGAGGTCATGCGGATCGAGCGAGTGAGATCTTCGGCGAACCCCTTCGCTTTCGCTCGCGCCCACGCCGCTGTTTCTCTTTCGCCCGCCGCATCGGCGAGAAAGGCGCAGCCCCGAAAGGCGCTCAATGCGAAGAAATCGTCCCAATAGCTGTAGCTCGGCTCGCTATAGCCCTCATGGCTGAGGGAAGGCGGCAAGAGACCGTGGAAACGGGACGTAGGGCCATGCTGCGCATTGGTTCGGGCGCAAAGCTCCTCGATGAATCGCGTCGCTCGGACCACGGGCTCGAGGACCGCGGTCAGAAATGCGCGGCTTCTCGTGATCCGATACGCCTCCGCCGCGACGCAGACGAACTCTCCCTGCGCGTCATATTCGATATCGCTTCCGTAACCCCGATTTATCGCGCCATTCTCGTCGAGAATGGGCGGGACCATGCCGTTGGGATAGAGACGCTGCGAATACCAGAGCACGAAGTCCTCGGCCTCTTCGGCCAAGCCGGCCCATAGCAAGGCGAGCGCCTGAGCGGAACCATCTCGTATCCAAATGCGGTCGTAGTTCCTGGGGCCGGGCTTGAAAGCGGGTCGCGTCGCATTGACGAGAATCAAGGAAATTTGCGCCTCGACCGTCTCGGTGACGCGTGGGTCGCCGACCGTTATCCTCCGGGGGCCGATCTTTTTTCGCCAGCGACGCGCGACGATTTTTCGCACGGCGAAGAAGGTCACGTCGGCGTCCGGTGTGACGCCGTCTCGCAAAGGCGCAGCGACGACGATGACGTCCCTCGCCGCCGGCGGCAGCGAAAAAGCGAATTCGACAGCCGCGCTGAGCAGCCCCGAGTCGGAGCAAAGGCTACGATCCGTCCCGCTCGCGCCGCCCTCGATCAGCCTCACGACGTCTCCGTCGTCGAAGTCGGCGACCGTCACCGCGTCCGGCTCGCGCGAAAACGCGGCATAAATTCGATCGTCGATTCGCGCCTCGCGACCGATGACGGCGATGGCGTCGATCGGCGCATGACCGCCGTGCTGCCAATAGGGATTGATCTGCGCTGGCCGCACCGCCAGCACGAGCGCTCCTTTTCGCGGCGCGCGAGATGTGTTGACGATCCGATACTGCACCAGCGCCTGCCCGGCGTGAGCGAGCGCCGTCGCGCAAATTTCCAGTCCATCTACGGACCATGTGACGCTCGGGATCGGCAATGATCCGCCGACGAGGGAATGGCGGATGCACGCGCTCGCCGACGCTCCATGCAATCTCTCGCCTGCTCGCAGCAGCGGCGTGATCTGCGGCGACCCGCGGCGGGGTTCGAGACCGCCATATTCGTCGAAAAGCGCCTCTCCTTCTCGATCGAATTCCCCCAGCACGGTCCAATAGACTTGACGGCCGAGCAGCGCTTGCGGGTAGAGCTCGCCGCGCCCGGCGCGCGCGGCCCGCTCTAGCTGGCCGATGGGCATGCGGTCGCTGTCGAGGATGCGGAGCTTGAGCTCGTCGACGACGGCGCCTTCCGGCGCGCTCGCCTCGTGCAGCGTCAGGCGGAGAAACCGGCTGCTCGCGCACGGCCACCAGAAGCTGCCATTTCCCCCTCCGCCGGCCGTGATGCGGCCGAGCTCGCGGAAATTTTCGCCATCGTCGGAGAGATAGGCCGAGAAATCCAGTCCATAGCTGTCTCCCCATTCGACGAGCGCGCCGACCACGGATCTGGCGAAACGGAAGTCGACGGTGATGCTTTCGCCCCTGCGAAGAGAGACCGGCGCATGGCCGAGCGCGGTGATGCGTCCCGCCTCCAGCGTCGTCGCGGCGTCAGCCGGGCCGTAGATATTGATTTCGACGATGTCGGGACCCGGCCCGCCCTCTGGATTCTCCGCGCTCCAGCGCAGGAATCGAGCCGGCGTCGGCGGAAAGGCGAAAATCTCCTGGCCGCCTTCACCGTGTCGGGAGCCGCAGAGGCGCATCCATCGCAGTCCATCCTGCGAACCCTCGAAACAATATGCGCTCGACGCGCGCCGCCCCCAGTAGATTTCCAGCCCGCCGAGCAGGGCCGCCTCGCCGAGATCGATCGCGAGCCACGACCTTTCGGCCGATTCGGCCGACCATGCGGTGGAATAGCGATCGTCGATCGCATGGCGCGGATCGCCGCTGCTCGCGGTCGCCTTCCATAGGGCTTTCGGCGGGACGTTCATCTCTCGCCTCCGACGGACGACATGCGCGTCCCGTCGCCGATTAACTCCCGACGCCGAGCCGGACGCAAGCCCCGCCTTCGGCAGCCTCTCCTTCGCGCGCCGACCGATCTGGCGTAGGCGCTTGGAACGGGTGGCCGACGAAGCCTATTCTGTCTCGAGCGGACGCAGCACGCGCCGCGGAGACGAGGATAAAACCGCATGGAAGCGAGCCCCGCTCCGACAAGCCCTCGCCTGCTGACGAGCGAATCGGGTCTGACCGTGGAAGCCAACGCCAATGGCTCGATCCGACGCATGCGGCGCCATGGGGTTCTGCTCAACCTGTTCCTCGCCAATGAGGTCGAAGGCGGACCCGCCAATATCTACTTGCGCCGCCACGACGATGGAGGCGATGCGATCGGCTTGCTCGGACCACGCAGCGGCGCGGCCGCGCAGTTCGACGATCGAGGCATGACCGTCGAGGGCGCGTGGCGAGACATTCGCTTTTCCCTGACGCTCGTTCTCGCTCGCTCCGCCGCCGCATGGTTCTGGCGGCTGGCGCTGGAAAATTGTGGCGACAAAGCCCAGCGGCTGGATTTGATCTATGTGCAGGACCTGGGCCTGACCGATTATGGCGCGGCGCGATCCAACGAATATTACGTCAGCCAATATGTCGATCACGCGCCGCTGTCTCACCCGGAGCGCGGCATCGTCGTCGCCTCCCGCCAGAACCAGCCCGTCGACGGGCGCTATCCGTGGTGCATCATCGGCTCGCTCGGGCAAGGGATCAGCTTCGCCACCGACGCGTTGCAGGTCAATGGTCTTTCCACGCGGGCGGGCGGCTCCCCGGAAGCGATGACGCGAGGCCTCCCGGGCGAGCGGCTCCAGCACGAGCATTCGCTGGCCGCCATACAAGATGCGCCGTTCCAACTCGCGCCGGGAGAGCGAATCGAGCGCGGCTTTTTCGGCTGGTTCGAGCCCGACCATTCGGCGCCGACGTCGGCTGCAGACTTGGCTTTCGTCGATCGAGCCTCGGCGCTGCCCGAAGCGCGCTCCGCGTGGCTGCCTCTCGGAAGCAAGCGCGCGGTTGCGCATCCGCCGAGCCTGTTCTGCTCGGCGCCGCTCCTTGAGGCGCTGGAGCTGCCCGAGGGCGAAATCTCGAAACTCTTCGGCGAGAATCTTCGGCATGCGGAGTGGGAGAACGGGCGGCTTCTCTCCTTCTTCTGCGGCGAACGAAGCCATGTGGCGTTGAAATCGAAGGAGCTGCGAACGCTGCGGCCTCATGGCCAAATCCTGCACACAGGCGGCGGCTCGATTCCGCAGGAGGCAGCGCTGACCTCGACGGTCTGGATGTCCGGCGTATTTCATTCGCAGCTGACGCAAGGCCATGTCGGCGTCGATCGGCTCCTTTCCGGGAGCCGCGGCTACCTCGGCCTTTTCCGTTCGCACGGACAGCGTCTATTCGTCGACGATGGGAGCGGCTGGCGGCTGCTCGACGCGCCCTCGGCTTTCGAGATGACGCCGGACGCCTGTCGCTGGCTCTATAAGCACAAGGCCGGACTGATACGGGTCGAGAGCCGGGCGCAGACAGAGAGCCACGAGCTGAGACTATCCGTCGAGTTTCTCTCCGGCGCGCCGATGCGCTGCCTTCTGTCGAGCCACATCGCCCTCGACGGCGACGACGGCGCCGACGAGGCGCAGCCGAGCTATGTTCGCGACGGCGAGGGCGTGTTCGTTCGAGCGGCTCCGGACAGCGAAATCGGGAGGCGCTTTCCCGGCGGCGGCTTCCGCATCGATCCGCTGCCCGGCGCGAGCATCGAAAGCGTCGCAGGGGATGAAGCTCTCTTTCCCGACGACGTTTCGCGGCGCCAGCCCTTCCTCTGCCTGATCGCTTCGCCCGCGCGATCGATCGGCTTTCGCATCCTCGGCCGTCTGCTGCCGGCGTCACGGCCGACAGGCGCGCCGGCCGATCGCTATTGGCGCGATATGTCCCTGGGCTTGCGAATGCGCGCGCCTGCGAACGCGCCTCTGGCGCAGGACGCAGCGCGGATCGGCGAGATCCTGCCCTGGTTCGCGCAGAATGCGCTCATCCATTATCTCGCGCCGAGGGGGCTCGAGCAATGTTCCGGCGGCAGCTGGGGCGTCCGCGACGTCGCGCAGGGGCCGGTCGAAATGCTTCTCGCTCTCGGCCGCTTCGACGCGCTGCGCGACATTCTGCGGCGCGTGTTCGCGCAGCAGAATCCCGACGGCGACTGGCCGCAATTCTTCGGCGTCTTCGAGCGGGAGAGATACGACCGAGCCGATGATTCCCATGGCGACATCGTCTTCTGGCCCTTGCTGGCGCTGGCGAGATATCTCTGCGCGTCGCAAGATCGTTCGATCCTCGCCGAGCGCGTCCCTTTTTTCGCGGAACGAGACAATTCGGCTGAGCCTGCGACGATCGAAGAGCATGTCGAGCGAGCGCTGGAGCTCATCGACCGGCGCGTGATCCACGGAACGCGCCTCGCCGCCTATGGCCGCGGCGACTGGAACGACACGCTGCAGCCCGCCGACGCGAGCATGCGCGACACTTATTGCAGCGCCTGGACCGTGACGCTGCATTACCAGACCTATATCGCCCTCGCAGACGCTTATCTTCGCGAAGGCTCGGCTGCGAGGGCGGCGGATATCCGCGCCCGAGCGGAGCAAGTGAGGGAGGACTTCCAACGCCTCTTGATCGTCGACGGCGTGGTCGCCGGACTGGCCTCATTCCGTGGAGCAGATCGCCGTGGAGCCGATCGCGTCGATTATCTGCTGCATCCACGCGATGCGGCGACGGGCGTCTCCTACAGCCTCATTCCGATGATCCATGCGATCATCGCCGGCCTTTTCACGCCCGCGCAAGCGCGCGAACATCTTGCCATCATCGAGCGCCATCTGCTGGCGCCCGATGGCGCCAGGCTTTTCGATCGGCCGATCGAATATCGGGGCGGCGCGCAAAAATGCTTTCAGCGGGCCGAGACCGCCGCCTTCTTCGGCCGCGAGGTCGGGCTGATGTACACCCATGCGCATTTGCGCTATGCGGAGGCCTTGTGGCGTTTCGGCGACGTCGATGGGTTCTTTCGCGCCCTTTGCCTCGCAAACCCCATCGGCATTCGCGACCTCACGCCCTCTGCGGCGCTACGCCAGTCGAATTGCTACTACACCAGCTCGGACGCCGACTTCGCCGATCGCTATGAGGCGCGCGACAATTACGATCGCGTCATGCGCGGAACGATCCAGACCGAGGGCGGTTGGAGGATCTATTCCAGCGGGCCGGGGGTCGCGGTTCGTTTGATCATCTGTTGCTTCCTCGGATTGACGCAGGAAAAATCGGCGCTCGTGCTCGATCCGGCGATCCCTCCGAGCCTGAACGGCTTGCGTGTCGAGATCGAGCTGTTCGGTCATGATTTCGAAGTGACCTATGCGGTCGACAAAGTCGGCTCTGGTCCCATCGCGACGAATCTGAACGGCGTCGACATGCCTTTCCTTCGCCGCGAGAATCCTTACCGCGTCGGCGCCGCGGAAATCGCGATCGAATCCGTGCTGAGTCGGATCATCGACGATGGCATGAACCGCCTGTCTGTCAGGCTCGGCTGAGTACGAAAGAGAGCATGGCGCGCCACTGAACCCAGCTCAGCCGACGCTCGCATCCTCCATCGCGAGAGCGGCGCGTCGTCGCGCCGCGACGGCCGAGATGAAACAGGCGTAGCTCCAGGAGAGATTGCGCGAAGATGTCGGCGCGCCGTCGTATCGGCTGAACTGTTCCGCCATCTCGCGCGACGCCGGCGTGTGTCGTCGCACCATTGCGAGATACATATCGCCGCGTCGAAGCGCCGCTTCGGCAAGCCGTTCTCGAAGCGGTGGCGCGAGCGCGCCCGAAGGGAGCGATTCCGCCGGCGTCCGCAGCAGCTCGGCCAGTGGCCCGCGACTCTCGTCGGCGACGACGACCGCCTCCCCCTCCGCGGCGGCCTGCGCGAGAAGAAAGCAATATTGGGCCGCGCCCAGTGTCGAGAAGAAATAGGCGCCGCCCGTGAAATAGCTGTCGCCGGCATAGCGGCCGAGCGCCGGCGCGCAATCGGCGGGACGCGTCCGGTTGATCGGATAGTCCTGCTCGAACAGATGCTCGAGCGCAGCCAGAGTCCCGAGCATTCTCGGATCGACGACGCCGTGCGGCCCTGCGCGCCGGCCCGCCTGGATCGCCCCGAGAACCACGGCTATGTCCAGGCGCCGCGGCGGCGGCACATCCGGCGGCGGGGCTGCATCCGGGAGACGGCCGCGATAGACGCCGTCATGCGGATCGAAATGCGCGTCGAGTTCGACGAGTAGCGCACACGCGGCGTCAGCGCAGGCGGCCGCGCGCTCCGCATCGCCCTCCGCCGCCAAAAACTCGGCGGCTGCGGCGAGCGCCGCCTGCTGGACGAGGCGCGTGTGATAGTGGAAGCCGAGATTTTCCTCCCAGAGATCGTAGCAAGGCCTCCGCCAATGCGATAGCGTGTAATCGAGATCGTAGCGCAGCAACGCCGAGGCTGTTTCGCCCGCCCGCTCGCGAAAGCCGTCCAAGGCGAAGCAGCGCATGACTGTGAGCGCGCGCAAAGCGAGTCCGTCACTCTGCGGCCGCGCCCATTTCATGAGGTCGATGCTTCCATCGGCGTTGTAGCGCGTTTCGCCGAGCGCTCTGTCGCCGGCGATCTCGGCAATCTCCTCCCGTGAGCGCAGATGTTGCCGGAAGGACGGCTCCACCGCTTCTGGATAGAAGCCGCGCCGCAGAAAGGATGGGCCGTCCAAACGACAGAGATCGAGGCTGAAGGCCACGAAATTCGTGAGATGCTCGATTGCGGATGGTTCGAGCGTTCCGTCTTCGATGGCGTCCCGCAGCGCGTCGGCGACGAGGGCGGAGTCGCGCAGCCAGTGAAAGAAATAGTCCGGATCTGGATCGTACGCCGCCATCTCTGTCGACGCCACGATCGAGCCGAGCGCAGGACGGATCGTCTGCCCCAGCGCAGGGCGATGTTTCACGAGATTCGTCGCGGAAACGGCGCGCGACATCGCGGTGGCGCAGAAGCGATTTTGGTCCATCGTCCATTCGAGGAGGCCTTTGTCGTCGTTGTTCATTCTCCGCCCTCCGAGGCCTGCGTGCTTTCGAATGTCATCGGTCGCCTCTCACGCGACCTCCGACTTTTTGCCGATCGGCGCGAGACGCGGTCCCTTCGGGTCGAAGACGAGCCGCAAGATTCGATTGTAATGCGAGGCCTCCGCGCGCGGACTGCCGATGGCGAGCAGCGACGTCGACGAGAGCTCATTGGCGAGCGCTTCGAAGACCAAATCCCGCCTCTCCGGCGAGATTGCCTCGATCGCTTCGTCCACGACCACCCAATCGGGCTTGTGCAGGAGCAGCCGCGCAAAGGCGAGGCCGAGCTGCTCCTCATGCGTGAGCTCCTGGTCCCAGCGCGCCGATCGATGAAGATCGGGGCCGAGATAGCCGAGATCGAGACGCGTCAGCGCGGCGAGCAGCTGCTCATCCTGAAAGGCGTCCGGCGGCCCGGGATAAGCGAGGATATGACGCAGGTCGCCGTCAGAAATGAAGGGACGCTTGGGCATGAACATGACCCGAGCGGGCAAGGGAAGCTCGATGCTGCCCGAGCCCCAAGGCCAAAGACCCGCGATGGCGCGAAACAGGCAGGTCTTGCCCGAGCGCGCCGCGCCGACGATCAATATGCGCGCGCCGCGTGAGGCCTCCACATGGCTTTCGCTCAATCGGATGCTACCCGTGGGGAGCGATACTTGCAATTCGTCGAGAACCAATCGTTCGCTCGCCGCTTCGCGGAATTCGATTCGGCTCGTAGCCTCGCCGATCTTGTCGAGTTCGAGCAGGGCGAGACGGAAGGCGCCGACGCGATGCAAAGTCGCGCGCCAATCCGCGATTGCGCCGGCGTTGTCGACGAACCAGCGCAGCGACTGCTGGACCTGGGTGAAGGCGCCCGCGCTCATCAGCAGGCCGCCGAGGGTGAGATCTCCGCTGAAGAAGGCGGGCGCTGCGACGACGATGGGCGCGACGATTGTGAACCAGCCATAGCCCGCCGTCACCCAACTCAGATTGGTGGTCGCGCGCACGAGGTCGCGCAACACGACGAGCAGGCGGTCGAAGGTCAGGTCGAGCTTCTGTTCTTCCTCTGCTTCGCCCCGATAGACAGCGACGCCCTCGCTATGCTCGTTGACGTGCACGAGCGCGAAACGCATGTCGGACTCACGAGCGTAATGTTCGGAGTTGAGACCGACGAGCGGCCGGCCGACGAGCCAGCTCGCGAGCGAGGCGGCGCCCGCGTAGAACAGAGCGCTCCACACCATATAGCCAGGGATGACGACGCTCTTGTCCCAAAAATGGAGCGTCACGCCCTTCGAGAGGCCCCACAGCACTCCGATGAAACAGACGAGCAACAGCGCCGCCTGCAAAAGGCCGACGCCGAGATCGGTGGTGAGCTCGCTGAGATGGCGTGCGTCCTCGTGAACGCGCTGATCGGGATTGACGCCGATGTCGCCGGTGCCGGCGAGCAGAAAGGCGCGCTTGGGCGCCAGCCATTGAGAGAAGAGATCGCGCGTCAATCTCCTCCGCAATTCAACGCGCGACATTTGATTGAGCCATGTCTGAGCGACGTTCAGAACGAGCAATGCGCCGGCGATGACGGCGAAAACGCCGAGCTGATGCGCGAAGCCTTCCGCATCGCGCCGCGCGAGCGCGTCATAGAAAGGCTGATTCCAGGCGTTGAGCGCGATCTGGCCGTAGGCCGTCGCGCCGATGACGACGATGAGCGCGGCCCATATGCCGATCAGAACGCCTCGCGCCGGCGAGCCCCAGAGGACCTGCCCGAGAGTCAGCGCCTCGCGCGCGAACTCTCGAGAGATCCATCCTGGCTCCGCGACCGGCCCTGGTCGTGTGGATGCGTCCTTCGCCATCGTCGGCTCGATCTCCAGCTCTCCGCCAAATACTCGACTTTGGCGCCAAATCGCGCTCCGTGACAATGCCGCGACGACAAGCGGAGGTCGACAAAATTCGATACGCACGGCGCCTACGGTTTCGTCCGTTTCGCGGAGCGCAAAATTTCAACGGTTTAGGACGCCGCTCAGTATCGAGCCCCCTCGCCGATTCATACACTGACTAACCGTCACACATGACTCCTGATGAGAGCTATCTCTTCGCACTTTCATATAACAGCCCACGCTCTGCATCGCCCGCGCCCGGTCAACTCGCGAAGGCTCGACGAGAGTTCGTCGATCATCGTGGTGGCGGCTTGTTGAGAGACGCGGAGTTCCTTGGCGGCAAGAGGGACGGTGACGACCGGTGAAACGAGACACAATTCGACGAGCTGCGACATCCTCGAATTCGTTCTTCGGCCTTCGCATTTTCTGAGCAGGAGCTCGCGCGCGAGCGTCAATCTGTCGAGCTCCTTCGCGTCCGCCTTCGCCAACGTTTCGATCGCACAGGCGGGCGATGTCACGATATCCGGCGAGTAGGTCGCGGCAGGCCATTTTGGGCATCATGAATCCACCGACCTCGAGCTACAAGCGCCGTCGCTTCCCGCCGCAGATCATCGCCCACGCCGTCTGGCTCTATTTTCGCTTTCCACTCAGCCTGCGGCTCGTGGAGGAAATGCTGCTCGAACGCGGGATAGCGGTCTCCTACGAAACCGTTCGTCGCTGGGCCATGAAATTCGGACCCGATTATGCCCGCCGCTTGAAGCGCAAAAAGCCGGGTCGACGCCTCCAGATGGCCGTTGGAAATATTCCACAGGGCCGTTCCGAGCTCTTGCAAGGCGTGGGAGTTTGTCAGTCGACCAATGGTGCAGGTGAGTTCGGCGATGATTCGAATTGCAGCTCCCAAGAAGAGGAGCGGCGTTTAACGCTCTCCTGTCTTCGCGATGTTGCGTGATCGTCCATTGGGCCGCACGAATGACTTCAGCCAACCATCGCTGCGATTCGGCAGTGAGCATTCGTTGCTCGTCGGGATTCAGATATCCTTTATCGACAGAAACTCGACAGGCAAATCTGCGAGCGAGCGGCAGGAACTCTTCGGTCCCCTCCGAGGTGAAAGCGTGGAGTTCGACGTCTGTCAGTTCCGGGAGACTCTCATCGGCCAGCCGCCACGCCAGATTTTTGTCGAGTTCGGCATAGCGTCTGATTTTCTCGAGCCTTTCCGGCACGCTGCGGAGGACGTTGTTGAAATGCGCAAAATAGACTCCGTCTGGTGCACGACCGGTGTTCGACGGCGCCTCGATTCCGCAGCTATGGACTTGCTCGATATAGGAGACTTTAGTGGCCTCCCAAAGTCGCGCCATCCCGTTGAAGTGGACTCCATCGGTCATTTCGAAGCGACTTGGCCAACGCGAGTAGACGAGTTCACCGTCGCGCCAGCTCAATTCTCGGCGAGAGATCGACCAAGCCGGGCGACCGACGAAATTCGCTGTATTCTTTAGCCCAGTTCAACAAACCTCGTGATGGAAACTCGTCATCGTCGAGGCGTAGTACCCAGGGCGTCCCCGCGCTCTTGGCGCCGACCTCGATCATCCCGGCCTCCGCGAAGTCGTCAGAGGGCAGGAATTCGATGGCGCCGGCTCCCTTTCCGCGCAAGATCGAGAGCGTTTGATCGTCGCTGCGCGCATCGACAATATACAAAGGCTCGACGCCGATTTGGCGATATGCTGTCGATTTCCGTCGAGATTTGACCCAGGATTTCCATTGAGAAGTGACCCGGG
>NZ_JAHLJF010000007.1:0-29496 GCF_018887255.1 Methylosinus sp. KRF6
AATGCCACCAATCGGACCCATCGCCCCGAGTCCTTGATTGAACTGCCAATCGACACCAGGAAAACCGGGCTTGTCATTCGTATTACATGGCTGAACGCCCCCCGAAAATCGAATTCAGGCGTCGGAATTTGCGCTGGTCGATTGGACTGGCTTCACGCCGGTCCGGTACACTGCCCCGCTCCCGAGCGCGACGCCGCGGCAAGGTCAAACCTGCGGCCCGAACCTCTCGAACGAGGATGCTCGCAACAAAAATGCGCGTCGTTCTCCTAGCGCTCCCGTGACAAATTCCACAATGCCGCGCCTCTGCTCTGGAGTGCAGTAGATCCGCTCAGTCGGCCGGCGGTGCAGTAGCATTCCGCGATGACTCGAATTGCTGGGCCGAGCAGCGGAACGGCGGCACGTAACGCCGCGGCTTCTGCGCGATGTCGTGCGACCGTCCCTTGTGCGGCTCGAATGACTTCGCCCATCCAGCGCTGCGATTCGACAGCAAGCAGGCGCTGCTCTTCGAGGGTAAGGCATCCGTCGGAGAAGGCGTCCGAAGCCCGTGTCCGGAGAGCCAGAGCCTCGAACTCTTCGACGCCTTCCGAGTTGAAGGAATGGAGCGCCGAATCGGTCAATTCGGGCAGACTTTCATCGGCGAGACGCCAAGCGAGAGATTGATCCCACGCCGCGTAACGCCGCACCTTCTCCAGCCTCTCGGGCAGGCTACGCAGCAAATTATTGAAGTGTGCGAAGCATATGCCGGCAGGCGCACGACCAAATGTTGATGGAGGCTCGATTCCACAGCTGTGGATCTTTTCTATGTAGGAGACGCCGCTTGCCTCCCAGAGGCGAAGCTGGCCATTGAAATGAACGCCGTCGGCAATATCGATGCGGGTCGGCCACTGCGAATAAACGAGCGCGTCGTTGCGCCAGCTCAATTCTCTGCGAGAAATCGACCAAGCCGCGTAGCCGGCGAGATTCGCCGTATCCTTCATCCAATGCAGGAGAGCTTGCGACGGAAATTCGTCGTCGTCGAGGCGCAATACCCAACGCGTTCCCGCACGCCTCGCGCCGAACTCGACCATCCCCGCCTCTGCGAAATCGGCGGACGGTCGGAATTCGACGACCTCGGCTCCTTTGTCGCGCAAGATGGAAAGCGTCCTGTCGCAGCTGCGATCGTCCACGACGTAGAGAGGCTCGACGCCGGCGCGCCGATAAGCATCTAGAAATTCGGAAATCCACTTTTCGCTGTCGCGTGTGGGTATGAAAATCCTCGGCTCGTTCATAGGATAAATCGTGTCCCTTGCAACTCGCTTTCGCCTCGAAGGCGCCTCCGGTCAGACCCGACAACCCCCATGGTCCCGGGCTTCCGACATTCACAAGTCCGTCATACGTTGTCCAGCCCGCGCGGTTCCGGTCGCACTGGGTGGAGGCAGCTCGCGCCAAGCTTCGGCGTTCGGTGGGCCAGAAATAGGGGGCCATCATTTCTATGAGATCACGAAAGCCGAGCGCTCGACGTAGATTCCAGCCCACGCCGAAAACAAACGTCGAACCGCCGAACGGCGGAATTCGCAAAATTCGCATTACTCGCTACCCCCGCTCGATCGGGTCTCACCCGTGGTGACAAACCTGCACGTGACATTCGTAACCGGCGACGAAAAACAGCTTGAAACGGCGCCTCGAGTAGGGCAGTAGAAATACGCTGGGTCCGGCTCGCATGTCGGCGTCGGCCGCGAGGAAGTCGTGTCGTGTCACGAAATATATCGCGATTAAATAATTCCCACCGCTTTCGATTGAGCAAGAATGACTTGCCTTCCTGACATCTCTGGCGACCTTCTAGACGCCTCGGCGCTTCCGCGCTGGCGCATCCGGTTGCTTCTACTCTGATGCAATCGATGGAGTCCTCGCATCGCCTCATCGCGGTCTGTCCGAGTGGGCGTTCGATCAAAGTGTCGGCGTTGCTCCCTTGCGTCGCGTCCGGCGCGGATAGAACAGGATTCGGCGTTTCGATGCGACTGCAGCGTCCATGAACGAGACTCTCCGGCCTGGGGCCGCAGCCGTCAGCGTCGACTCCGGCCTTTCGGCCCTATGCGGCGTCGCCGCCTATTACCGGATCGTGGCGGATCCGGCGCATATTCGCCGAGAACTGGCTTTGCGCGACGGGCCGGTGAGTTCTCGGGATATCGTGCGCGCGGCCCTTCTGATCGGCCTGAAGGCGCGCATCATCGCCGATCCCGACAAGAACCGCATCGGCGCTCTACCGGCGCCGTCGATCGCCCGAATGCACGACGGCTCCTTCCATGTGCTCGGCGGACGGCTCCCCTCCGGCAACTATCGGCTCGTCGATCCGGTCACTCGGATCGATCGCGAGCTGCCGCTCGAGCGTCTGGTCGAGGAGATGGGTGGCGAGGCGATCCTCGTCTCCCGCAAGCTCGGTGGCGCCGGCGTCGATCCCCAGACTTTCGGCTTCAAATGGTTCCTGCCGTCGATCTGGCGCTACCGGCGTCCGCTCGCGCATGTGATCGCCGCCTCTTTCATGGTGCAGATATTCGCGCTCGTGACGCCGCTGTTCTTCCAGGTGGTGATCGACAAGGTGCTCAGCCACAAGGGCTACGACACGCTCTTCGTCCTCGTCGGCGGCCTCGCCGTCATCGGCCTGTTCGACGTCGTCCTGCAATATCTGCGCAGCTATGCGCTGTCGCACACGACCAACAGGATCGACGTCGAGCTCGGGCGACGCCTGTTCTTTCATCTCTTCCGCTTGCCGATGAGCTACTTTGAGACCCGTTCGGCCGGACAGACCGTGGCGCGCGTGCGCGAGCTCGAGACCATCCGCTCCTTTCTGACCGGGCAGGGCCTGTTCTCGGCGCTCGATATCTTCTTCACCATTGTCTTCATCATCGTCCTCTTCGCCTATTCCTGGAAGCTGACGCTGATCGTTCTGATCTCAATCCCGCTCTACCTCCTCATTGCGCAGCTGGTCCGGCCGGCGCTTCGCGAGCTGATAAAGGAGAAGTTCAATCGCGGAGCCGAAAGCCAGCAGATGCTGGTCGAAGCGATCGTCGGCGTGCAGACCATCAAGGCGTCGGCCGTCGAGCCGACCATGCAGGCGCAATGGGAGGAGAAGCTCGCTGCCTATGTCTCCTGCTCTTTCGACGCGGGGCTGGTCGGCGCGGGCGGGCAGAGCGCGATTCAATATGTGAGCAAGCTGACCAGCGCGGCGCTGCTGCTGTTCGGCGCCAAGGCGGTGATAGACGGCGAACTGTCGGTCGGAGAGCTGGTCGCCTTCAACATGATCTCGGGACAGGTCGCCCAGCCGATCCTGCGGCTGTCGCAGATCTGGCAGGACTTCCAGCAGGTGCAGATTTCCATCGACCGGCTCGGCGACATTCTCAACATGCCGACGGAGCCGCTGAATGTCGCGCACGGCCATCTACCGCGGGCCAAGGGCGCGATCGAGCTGCGCAATGTCGCCTTTCGCTATCGGCCCGGCGCGCCAGAGGCGCTCAAGAATGTCTCGCTGTCGATCCGGCCGGGCGAGGTCGTCGGCGTCGTCGGACGCTCGGGCTCGGGAAAATCGACGCTCACCAAGCTCATTCAGCGCTTCTATCTGCCTGAGGAGGGACAGGTGCTGGTCGATGGCGTCGATCTCTCCCAGGTGAGCCCGGCTTGGCTGCGCGCGCAGATCGGCGTCGTGCTGCAGGAAAATCTTCTGTTCAACCGCTCGATCCACGACAATATCGCCCTCTCCAACCCCTCCATGGCGCGCGCGCAGGTGATGGCCGTGGCGCGGCTCGCCGGCGCCGACGAGTTCGTCGGCAAGCTGCCGCGCGGCTATGATACGGTGATCGAGGAGCGCGGAGCCAATCTTTCGGGCGGCCAGCGGCAGCGCATCGCCATAGCCCGCGCGCTCGCGATGAATCCGCCGATCCTCATCTTCGACGAGGCGACCAGCGCGCTCGACTACGAGAGCGAGCGCGTGATCCAGAAGAACATGTTCGAGATCGTCAAAGGCCGCACCGTCATCATCATCGCGCATCGGCTTCAGGCGGTGCGTCCCTGCAATAAGATCATCGGCATGCATGAGGGGCGTATCGTCGAGGTCGGAACGCATGACGAGCTGCTCGCAAAGAAGGGCGTCTATGCGCATCTCTGGGCGTTGCAGAACGATCTGACGAGGGCGGGATGACGATCTGGAGCCGCTTCGCCGACAAGCAGAGAGACGCGGTTCGACAGCGCATGACGCGCTCCGATCAGGAATTCCTCCCGGCGGCGCTCGCCATTCTGGAGACGCCGCCTTCGCCGATCCAGATCGGCCTGTTGTGGAGCATCTGCCTACTGGCGGCTTTCGCGATCGGTTGGAGCTATTTCGGCGAAATCGATATATTGGCGACGGCCCAAGGAAAAATCCAGCCGTCCGGTCGCGTGAAGACCGTGCAGTCTCTAGAGATCGGCAAGGTCGCCGTCGTCCTCGCAGAGAACGGGCGGCATGTCGCGGCTGGAGACATTCTGGTCGAGCTCGATCCGACCGAGGCCGCGGCGGATGAGACATCGTCAAAGGCGGCGCTCACCGCCTTTCGCGCCGAATGGCTGCGGCGCAAGGCCGCTATCGCCGCTGCGGAGCGACGCGAGGTCGCGCAGGCGCAAAGGATCGACTGGCCTGACGATATTCCGATCGACACGCGCCGACGCGAGCAGAGAGTTCTCGAGGGCGATTTGTCGCAATTGCGATCCTCGGCGCAGAGCTTCGAGGCTCAGATCGTCGAGAAGCATGCCGAAGAAAAGCGCCTCGAGAATACGATCGTCGCGCAGGAGCTTCTCGTCGAGACGTTGAGGAAGCGCGTGGACATGCGCGCGGCGCTGGTCGCGCGCAAGGCGATCGCGCCGGCGGGCCTGCTCGATGCGCAGGAGACGCTCCAGAATCAGCAGACGGCGCTGGCGACGCAGAAGGGCCAGCTCCTCGAGGCGCGCGCCAATGTCGATGTTCTCAATAAGGAGCGCGAGAAGGCGTTCGAGAGCTTCATTGCCGACAATGCCCAGAAATTCGCGGAAGCCGGGCGTCAGGTCGACGATCTCGAGCAGAAGGCCTCGAAGGCCCATGCGAAGACCGATCATATGACACTCATCAGTCCGATCGCCGGCACGGTCCTCGGCCTCTCCATCACATCGAAGCACCAGGTTGTCTCGCCGGGCGAGGAGCTCATGCGCATCGTCCCGGACGACGCCGGCCTCGAGATCGAATGCTATGCGGAGAACAAGGACGTCGGCTTCATCCAGGCGGGTCAAAAGGCGGTGATCAAGATCGAGTCTTTTCCTTTCACGCGCTACGGCTCTCTCGACGGCGTCGTCACGCGCGTAGCGCGCGACGCGATACCCGAGCCGGACGCGCAGGCGGCCGAAGCCAATCCGGCGAAGTCGCAGAAGACGAGCTATTTCGGCGGCGCGCAGCGCGTTCAGAATCTGGTGTTTCCTGTGACGGTGGCTCCCGAGAGGCGGTTCATGAGCGTGGATGGCGTAGACGTGCTCCTCTCGCCGGGAATGTCCGTGTCGGTCGAAATCAGGACCGGCAAGCGGCGCATTCTCGAATATTTGTTCTCGCCGCTGGTCGAGACTGCGTCGCGGGCATTGCGTGAGAGATGACGAGGAGGCGTCGACTCCAACGGTGTCTTCGTCGAGTGCGGCTAATATCGAGAGCGTTGCGTGATGGCGTTTCGAAATTTGGTCCGACGCGTGGCGTCGGGTGTTTCTGTGCGTGGAATTCGCTCCGGCCGAGCTCTCTCGCTCGGCGCGGCTCTGATCGGCTCGCTCATGAGCTGCCCCGCTCGGGCGGAAACAATAGAGTCGGCGCTGGCCAAGGCCTATGCTGGCAATCCAGACCTCAATCAGCAACGCGCCAATGTCTGGGTGCGCGATGAGGATGTCGTGAAAGCGGCGGGCGGCATGCGGCCGAAGCTCAACGCCTCCGTCAACGGCGGACCGCAATTCAATCGGCTGCGCCAGCCGGCGGGTCGCAACAGTTCCAACGAGCGGCTCTACAGCATAGAGCAGACGATCGGCGAGCCGCGCGCCGCGGCCTTCGCGCTGTCGCAGCCGCTGTTCGATGGATGGCGCACGGATAATTCTGTCCGCCAAGCCGAGTCCGGCGTATTCGCCGCGCGAGAGACGATGCGGCTCACAGAACAGACGACACTCCAGAACGGCGCGACCGCCTATATGAATGTGTTGCGCGACACAGCCGTTCTCGATCTGCGCCGGAACAATATTGCCGTTCTAAAAGAGCAATTGCGCGTGACGCGGCATAGGCAGGATCTCGGCGAACTGAGTCCGACCGACGTGGCGCAGGCGCAAGCCGCGCTAGCCCATGCGGAGATGGAGCTGAATTCCGCTCAGGCAGGGCTGGAGGCCAGCGCCGCCAATTTCCGTCAGGTGATCGGCGTCGAGCCGCATCATTTAGAGCCCGCGGCGACGATCGAGCATCTGCTACCGAAATCTTCGAGCGAGGCGATCGTAATTGCGCTCGCCGAGCATCCGAGTATCGTTGGGGCGCAGCATCAGGTCGACGCCGCCGAGTCGGCGGTGAAAGTCGGCGAAGGGGCCCTCCTCCCGACCGTCTCGGCGAACCTGCAAGTCAATCAGCAATATGAATCCTTCTTCGGCATCCCGGGCACACGACAGTTCACTGCACAGGTTAGCGGCGCGCTGAACGTGCCGATTTATCAGGGCGGGGTCGAATATGCGTCGATCCGCCAGGCCAAGGCACAATTGCGTCAGGCGCGTTTCAACGCTGACATGCAGCGCGATGCGGCGCGCGCCGCCGTCGTAGCGAGCTTCAGCCAGCTGAAGACTGCGATCGGCTCGATCGCCGCGGGGCGGGTCGCGGCAAAGGCGGCGGAAGTAGCGTTGAAGGGTGTGCGTGACGAGGCGCAATTGGGTCAGCGCACGACGCTCGACGTGCTCAACGCCCAGCAGGCGCTGCTCAATGCGCGCGTCGATCTGGTGACGGCCCAACGCGACCGCATCGTCGCCGCCTATGCCGCCCTGGCCGCGCTCGGTCGCCTATCGGCCGAGCGCCTGCGGCTGGAGACGACGATCTATGACCCCGTCCCGCATCTCGAAGAGAGTCGCGGCAAATGGTTCGGGCTGGACGGTCCGGGAGAAAAATAGCGCAGAGCGTGTTCGCCGCTTTCGTGTCAAAAGTCCCGGATTACACGGAAATTCGATGTCGGCGGCGTTTCTCCTGGGCGTGTCGCCGACACGCCCAGGAGGTCGAGAACCATCAGGCAAATTGGAACTGGTTCTGATTGAGGCTCGAAACCGCGACGTTTTTCAATGTGATCGCATCCGCCGCGCTCGCCGTGATCACCGTATCCGCTCCGACCTGCTGCGTCGCTCCGATGAGATGCGCCCAATCGGCGAAGATCGAGCTGTCGATCTGCATCCGATCGCTGCCGTCGAAACCGGAAATCTGATCCTGGCCGAAATTCGCTTCGAAAATGAACGTCTCGAAGGAGCCCGTATCGTCGACGGAGTCGTTGCCGGCTCCGAACACGACTTTGTTATTGCTTCCGGTGAGCGTCAGAGCGTCGCCAAATTCGAAAGTGACCGTATTGCCGGAGCCGTTGAGCGTGGCCTTCGCGCCGCCGCTCATGACGAGCGAGCCGTCGGACATGTTCACGACGTCGCCGGAACCGTTCTGCCCATTCGTCGAAAGCGTGATTTTCGCTCCCGTCTCGCCATAGACCGTATTGGCGTCGCCGACAATGTTCGCATCCACTCCTGCAAAGACGGTGACTGTATTGTTCGAGCCGTTGACGATCGTTCCAGATCCTCCCACCCAGAGGCCATCGGCCTTCGCGGAGACGATATTGTCGTCGCCAAATATTCCCATATTGCTGCCCACGTCCGCGGTAACGACATTGCGTGAACCGACGATATCCATATGGGCATCGGCGAGCAGGCTCGCTGAGCCATTCGAAATATTGACGACATTGTTGGCGCCCCATGCGCCATTGCCGCCGATCGTCAGGACATCGCCGCTCCCGGCGTTGATCGTGTTTCCGCTTCCCGTAACACGAACGATCGCATTCTCCGCGAAATTCAATGCCTGGTAGGAAGCGGCGATCGCTTGGCCCGCCTGGGAGCCTATATAGGCCAGATGATCGGCGCTTTCGGCGAGCGCGTAGATCATGTCGCCGCGGCTCACGCTATTATTATCGAGCATCGACACCCAATCGGAGCTTTCCGTCGCGGTCGGGTTTCGTCCCAAGGAATTCAGATAGATTCGGGTAACGAAGTCCGTGTTCGACAAGGCCCCATAGGTCTGGTCGAAAATGCTCGGATTCCAGAAATAAGGCCACCATACCCATTGAACCGAGACGATATTGTTCGCCAGTCCCGCCTCATTGGCGCCTCCGCCGACGATCGCCTGATAGCCGTCCGAAAGTTCGGTGGCGGTCGGGTCGCGTCCGAAAGCCGTTTGATATACTCGCGTGACCATGTCCTTGGCGAGCTGCTGATCGACGATATGGTCCGACGCCAAGGACGCCATCGACTGAACAGAATTATTCGTCGTTGCATGAACGTTTCCGACAAGCACATGCTCCGCGCTTTCGGAAATCTGCAACATCACGTCGGCGCGGCTGAGCGCTCCGGCGTTCAATTGACCGAGATAGCCGGTGAGCTCGGCGACAGAAGGAGCGCGGCCGAGCGCATTTTCGAAAACGCGTTCGACGAACTGCAAATTCGACAGTCCGCCATAGCGGGTGGAAAACTCCGTCGCGTTCATGAGATCGTTCGCCAGCTGCGTCGAATTCAACGCATCCGTCGACGAATTGATGTATTTGCCGATCAGCTCCTTTTCGTCGACCAGCATGTCGCGATCGAAGGCGGCGTCGTACAATCGCATCGCCAAATCGAGATATTGACCCAAAGCGTCGGACTCGATCCGGATCGTCCCGGAAGCGTTCGAGCTCGAGTAGGCATATGTATCGACCTTATTCTCATCGATCGTATGGGAGGAGGAGCCGATGGTGTTGCCATAGGAGTCTTTCGAGCTCCAATTATAGCTCCCGGTTCCGTCGCCCAGCTCCGTCCTATTCTGAGTAATTCCGGCCGACGTGTTCATTGTCGTCGTCAGGCCGTCGAAGCTCGTCGTGGTCGTCGCGGTCGAACCGTCCTTGAACGTGATCGTCGAGACTTTGACGCCATCGGCGCCCTCCGTCACCGAGACGGTCTTGTCGGTGACATTGTCTCCATCGATATCGATCGTCGTGGTCGCGGACTTGCCGTTGGCGCTCGTGGTGAGGACCGATTTTCCTTTCAGGGCTCCCCCTGCGTAGAAATCGGCGACCTCGCGCGTCACGCTGCCGTCCGCATTCAGCGTCGTCAGGTCGGTCTCTGTCTCGATAGCGGAGCCGAGACCATTCAAATCGATCTGCGATGTCTTCGACAAGCCGTTGGCGCTGACTGTCGTGACGATGCGGGCTCGCAGTGTGCCATTCGAGTTGAAATCCGACGTTGTGACGGTATGGCTCCCGTCCGCATTGAGACGCTCGACGCTCGATCGGGACCAATCGACGGAGCGATCGCCGTTCGCATCGATCGCCTTCAATGCCGTCAGACCGTTAGCGCTGTCGAGCGTGACAATTCTATCCTTCAGCGCGCCGCTGGAATTGGTTTCCCATATGACGCCGCCCGATGCGCCGCTCGCCTCTTGGCCACTATTCTCGAAATGCTCATAAACGCCATCGCCATTGGCATCGCGCGCTAGATTTTGTCTCAGCGCGTCCCAGCTGACGGTCGTGGCCTCCTTCCGGCGCAGCGAGCCATCGAGATTCTTGGCGGTCAGCGTGTCCGCGGCGGCGCCGTCCACCGTGACGGTAGAAACGTCAATCGTATCGTAGGTTCCGTCGCCATTGACGTCGAGCTGATAGGTCGTCGCCAAATTCGAATCGTCGACCGTGGTTACGGCCTTGTCGATCAGGATGGGCGCGTTCGATCCGTACAAAAACATCATCCCAGGGTCGGTCGACTGATCGATCACGACCCGTGTCGTCGAACCATCCGAATTATAAGTCGTGACGTCGCTCGACGCCAGATTGATGCTTGCGCCGCTGTTGGATCCTGTCCATTGTTTGGAGATGGAGAGGCCATTGGCGCTGACGGTCGTGACAATCTGCTCGCGAATACTACCGGACGTCGAGCCATTATACTGGGTATAGGTTCCGACCCTGCTGCCGTCGCCGTTCAGGACTGTGACATCGGTCACGGTCTTCACCACGTCGAGGGACTGATAGGGGATCGGAATCCAATATCCTACCCAAATCCAATTGTAGTGCGTCACCAATTCGCTGAAGTCGGTCTCGTTGGAGAGGCCGTCCGCGCTCTCCGTGGTCGTTCGCTGATTCTTGACGCCGCCGTCGGAGCTGAAATTCGAGGTCGTGTCGATTGTGGCGCCGTTCGACTGAATTTGAATGGTCTCCGTCTGATCGTTTGCGCCATTGCCGTCGATATCGTGGTTGATCGTCGTGCTGCGTCGATCCGCGCTCACCGACGTAATCGTCTGATCGCGCAAGGAACCATTGCCATTGTTGCGGCTGACGGTCTCGACATGGCTGTTGTCGGCCGCGACGCTGCGCGCGTCCGTCGTCGTCAGGTCATAGGCGCCATTTCCATCGAGATCCGCTTGCGTCGTGACCGTCAGTCCGTTGGCGCTCGTCGTGACGACCGAATTTTCGCGAATGGAGCCGTTGGAATTGGTGAGCATCGTCGTTTTGGTCGACGATCCGTCTCCATTCTTGAGGGTCGTTTCGGTCGTGGTGGTGTCCCACGATCCATTGGCGTCGGCGTCGACCTGCGTGACGCGCGTGAGGCCATCGGCGCTGGTCGTCACCACAGTCTTGTCGATCAGGCCGTTCCTCGGAGTATAGTTCGAAATCGTATCGACGCTCGACCCATTGGCCGCCACGACGATCGTCTCGACTGTGTCGAACACGCCGTCGCCGTTCTGATCGAACTGAATCGTTCGAGAGCGACCATCGGCTCCTTTGACGACGATCGTTCGAGCCCGCACGGAGCCGTCGGCATTCAGGTCGGTGGTCGTCTCGGTCCGGGTTCCATCCGGCGCGACGACGGTCACATCCGTTGTTACGCGCTCCCAATAGCCGTCTCCATTCACGTCGACATAGGTCGTCTTCGAGAGATTGTCCGCCGACAGCAGTGTCTTCGCCTGGTTTCGCAGCGTGTCGTCGCCGTTGCGCTCGGTCGTCGTCGTCCAATAGGACCCATCGGCGTTGGTGGTGACGACCTCGGCCGTCTTCAGATCGATCGTCCCATTGCCGTCGATGTCGGCCAGTTTCGTTCTCGTGCGTCCGTCCGCGCTCGTCTGAATCGTCGTGGACGCGCGCAGGGACCCGTTGGCGTTCGTGACCGTCACCGTTTCGGTTCGGCTTCCGTCCCAGTTCACGACGGACGCGTCGGTCGAGGTCGTGTCCCAGACATTATCCCCATTCTCGTCGGTCCTGTCGGTCCGCGTCAGGCCGTCCGCGCTGGTGATGTAGCTCGATTTGCTGATCAAGGTTCCATCGTCGCCGAAATTGGAGACGATGTTCGTCTTGGACCCGTCCGCCTCGGTGACCAGCGTCTCCGTCTGCTCGAAGACGCCATTCGCATCCATATCGCGCTGGATGGTGGTCGATCTGCCGTCGGCGCTGGTCGTGGTGACGATCCTGTCGAGATTGACGCCGCCCGCGGTCGCATCGGTCAACGTCACCGTCTTCGAGCCGTCGCCGTTGACGACCGTCTGCTGCGACTGGACGAGGTCGATGACGCCATCTCCGTCGACGTCCTGAGAGAGCGTGCGGGAGCTTCCGTCCGCCGAGGTGACGGAAATGGTCTCACTCGCGAGCCGGCCGTCGGCAGCATAGGCCTTGTTGTCGACAGTCACCGCGCCATTCGGAGCCGTGCTGGTGGTCGTCTGCAGCGCGTGGCCCGTGGCGTCATAGACGAGCGAGACGCTCGCTGCGATTCCCGTCGCTCCATTGGTGCGGGTAAAAATCGTCTGACCGTCGATCGACGAGCCGTCGACGAAGGTCTGGGCGTAATTGTCCTCCTTCAGATCGATCGATGCGATTCCGGCCTGCACCAGGGTCTGGAGCGTCTTGCTTCCATCGGCGTTGGTGACGACGAGCTTGAATTGCGCGAACTGCGCGTCGCCGGCGTCGAGCTTGCCATTGTGGTTGGTGTCGAACACATCGAGCAGCGCCTGCATGTCGGAGGTCGCCGTTGGGTCCCATTCGGTGAAGACGATCTCGTTCTTCTGATTGATCACGCCGTCATTATTGGCGTCGAAGGCGAGCACGGCGTCGCCGGCGCCGGCCCAGGCGGTGCGATGCTGATAGCCGTCGCCCGCCATGTCGAAATAGGTGTTCGACGAGGTCAGCGGATCGATCTTGATCCCGTTGCCGTCGAGATCGAGGATGACGGGCCAGGCGCTCCACCAGTCGTCCCAGAACTGCCAATCCCAATCAGCCTGTTGCTGCCAGGAAGCCTGATCGAAGCTGGCGCCGAAGTCGCCGAAACCAAAATCACCGAATCCAAAGTCGCCGAAATCGAGAGAGAAATCCGAGAACAGGCCGGAATCGTTGAAGCCCGAGAAGAAGTTGTCCAGACCGGCGCCGATGTCGTCGAACAGCGAGGAAAGTTCGTTGCCTAGATCGTCGAAGAAAGAACCGATGTCCGTGGCGATTTCGCCGAGAGTGTCGCAATCGTTGTGTACCCTAACTCCGCCGGCGATGTAGGTGTGAAGTTCTTCGACCTCGAAATTGTAAGTCCTCCAGCCGTGCTCGATCCGCGGCGCCAGCGCAAGGCCGCCTTCGGTGGCATAGACGATGCGCTCAGCCTGTTCATATAGATGCGCGGTCTCTTCCGAATAGACTACGCGCTCGGCCGTGACCTCGATCACGGTGCCGTCGGCGAGAACGATCTTGCCGTCGCCCGCCATGATCTCGTCGATGCGGCGGAAGCCACCGTCTGGAGTATAAAAAAGATGGCCGGGGGTCACGGTGAGTTCGAGCGGAGCGCCATTGCAGCGATCACTACGCAGGATTAGCCATTCCTGAGAAACGTTTTCGAAAAGCCGCACGACGCGGCGGGGAGAGATAACGCCGTCGATCGGATTGAAAGCCAAAACAAAATCACCAACGACGATTCGTTCAATGGGTATACCGCCGAATGGGGTCTGGATCGGCGTACCCGCGGCGAAACAAGGAGTTATTGTCTGACGCGGCTCGCTGCGTTGGATAAGAGGGCCGAGACTTACTTTTCCCGCAGGGACCGTCTTCCCCTTGCTAATAATAGTATTATTGCCGCCGTAAACGGCATTTGGATAAACTGTGACACTCCCGTCAGGGTTCGCAACCCTGACATCTTTATTGCCGCTATAATACGTACTAAATGGAGCCCCCGTCGCTGTCGCGGATCCTAGATCAACTCCAACATTAGGAAATAAGCCTGTCATTACGCCAGTTGCCTCTCCATCACTATTAAATAATAGTCCGGCGCCTACACCGGCAGTTCCGCCAACAGAATAGCCTCTACCCATAAAATCACTTACCGTAGTCCCATCTTTCCCAAAAGCCCCAAATCCTCCAAATGGCAAACCATAAGACCATTGAGCGCCTTCCGAGACGCCGGTAAAAAAAGTAGAAGGATGAGCGGAATCCCAAACCCAGCCAATTTGAAGCGAACCGCTGGGCCACGATACGGAAAATCCATATGCTTTATACCCGTCCATGACGCCCTCTTTAATTTATTTAGTTGCCGATAGGTGCCCTAGTTAGAAAGTAGACTAGTAGAAGCTAGTTCTGGTGTGACGTGATGTAAGACGTAATATAGATGCCAGCAACTCCTATAATAGCGCACTCGGCAAAAGCGAGTCTTGAAAATTTTGCCAAAATTTCCGCATCATGGACAGATATGTGGTATTCCCTAGCCTGAATTTTTACGTTAAAAAACGGCAAATACCGTGCGAAGACAAAGAAAGTGCTATATAGCAATTGCTTGTCTCCGCTGCATTTTTGTATCGCAAGTCGAGCATTCATCACGTATATTCCTGACGCGGCGCAAATTATAGCGGCAAGACTAAGCACAATTTTCGACGCGTCGTTCATACTTGCTCTCCTTTAAAGATTATGTCACTCGACTGGAGGTTCCAAATAGCCATTGTTACTCATGGTGATCATTTTAAACGAATTTAAGCATGCCAAATTCTCAACTTCGAATTGCTGTGAGAAATCGCTTTTTGGGTGAGCGAATTCACAATTCCTTAAGCTTGAATGATAACAGTCCCGTTCATGTCGTCAAGCATGATTTAGAGTCGGCCCTTGGCCGCAATCACGCCCGCCGATAGGCGGGTTCTCTTTGGCTCCGATAGGACGCTCTGCCCGACATGTTCAACGACATTCGGGACTGGCTGAGCTTCGCGATCGGCGTCGTTTCACTGATCCTGGCCTTGAAGGTTGCGCGGCCTCGTCACCGCTATTGTCGGCGCGAGCGCTTTTGTTCGATCGAGTGGACGACCTATGACCGCGACGACGACAGCCGCTCCTGAGGTTCGCCTGCTTCCACAGGTGACGCGCCTTTTTTGAAAACCCCTTCGCACCTTCATGCTGGTGCACGCTCTACTATATATGATAATATCCTTTATAATACAAACGACTATGTCGTCGCCAGCCCCGCTTCTGACTTTCACCAGGCGCGACAAATGTAAAGATTTGTCCTATGTGCCTGAACAACATCCGGAGGTAGTAGCCCCCCCGCTCTTGTCTCGGCGTTGAGGAAGCAGGCGGCGGCTTTGGCGCTTGCGGCGCGGGCTTGGGGCCGCCGGGCGGCTGCGGACTGGCTGGGCCGCGCGGCGAAGCGCCGGGCGGGGGCGCGGTGCCGCTTCGCTTATCGAATGCGTGTCCATCTTCGCGACCTTCGGAATTGATTCGTCGTGCCCAGTTTCGCCGGGCCCGGAGGACGTCAATTGCGATCACGAGAAGATACGACGGGCGCTGTAACGCGATTGCAATCCGAGCGGCACGCCAAGCCCGTCATGCTTGAGTGCCCGGATTCCTTGACGTGCAACAAATATTTGGATAGCGACCGGCTAGGGTCATCAGGTCGATGACTCGCCGTGTTCCGGTTTGAGCGCGGCGAAAAAAAAATTTGAAAGGGGCTGCACAAAAACGGGAGCTTTCGGCTATATTTTCGATAGCGGGGCGATTAGCGCCCGGCTTCCCCAACCCGCCTCTGGCGGGTTTTTTGTTGGCATCCACCCACGAGACGCCGACCCCGCATGTTCGACAACATGGCGGGCTGGCTTCATGCCGTTGCGGTTAAATACGGCCTCTCGTTCCTGCGACGACTCTGGCCCGCGAAGCGGCCAGGCTACCATGAAAAATTCTGGTCGCTGAAAGTCCGGGAATTCGAGGTGACGTACTACCGCCGTGACGACGACCGCCAGCCCTAAGCCTCGTCTCTCGCCTTAACCGGCGACCCCTGAATCAGGCTTGAGCGAGGTCGATGTTGCGCGTCCCTACCGTTGCAAAAATTAAGATTTTTGTAACACGCGCCGTGCCCTTGCTTTTCAAGGGCTTCCGAGGTGCAAAAGTTGAGCGCTTCCCTACCCTGTCCGCATGACGATTTTCGGATATGCCCGCGTCTCGACGGACGGACAGAGCGTTGATGCTCAGGTGCGGCAGCTCCGCGCCGCTGGTGCGGAAAAGATTTTCAAGGAGACGGCCAGCGGCGCGAAGAGCGACCGCGCCCAGTTGCGCCGCGCCGTCGCCTCGCTCGGCAACGGCGACGTGTTGCTTGTGACGCGCCTCGACCGGCTGGCGCGATCGACGCGCGACCTACTCAACACGCTCGACACCGTGGCGAAGGCCGGAGCGGGATTCCGCTCGCTCGCCGACGCATGGGCCGACACCACGACCCCACACGGCAGATTGATGTTGACCGTTCTCGGAGGGCTTGCTGAATTCGAGCGCGAGTTGATCCGCGCGCGCACCGGCGAGGGCCGCAGCCGCGCGAAGGCGCGGGGCGTTCACATGGGCCGCCCCCCTGCCCTCACTCGCCATCAGCGTGAGGAAGCGCTTGCGGCGCTCGCGGAAGGCAGCGCGACGCAAGCCGATCTCGCGCGGCGGTTCAATGTCTCGCGCAGCACGATTTCGAGGCTTTAGCCGTTCCGTGGTCTTGAAGGCCATTGGGACGAAGCGGACTCTCAGGTCTCCCCGCGTTTCAGGCGCGCCAGATACTCCTCGCGCGTCATGGATCTCGATCCCGCCTCCTCGCGCCGAACTCGATCCCGGCCCGGGAGGGCGTCACGGAGGACGTCCAGATTCTTCCAGGGCGCCATCTCGTCCCCGCGCGGCTCGCCCGGCACGAAGGGGGATGTTTCCGCGCGCTGATAGCGATGCACATAGCGCGAGCAGTTCACGAAGGCCTCATAGACCTTCACCACCAGCAAAAGCTCCGCGCCGGGAAAGGCTGCAAGCTCCGCCTCGTCGCGCACGAGGCGCGCGGCGCCGTGGATGCGCAGCCGGTGCGGCTGCTCGAAATCGATGAACAGCAGTCCGACCTTCGCATTGGCGGCGACATTGCCCGCGGAGAGATACATGCCGTTGCCATCGTAGCTCGGCAATGCGAGGGTCTGGTCGTCGAGCACCCGCACGAAGCCCGGCGCCCCGCCCTTGTAGGAACAGGTCGGAAAGCCGCGATGATCGACGGTGGCGAGGAACACCATGTCCCGCCCGGCGATGAAGGCCCTGTGCTCGGTCGTCAGCGTGCTCGTCACCATCATCTTGCGCAAGGTGTTGGCCAGCGGCCGGCTGTCGAAGGCGTCCTGCAGCAAGCGGTGCGACTCGCCATAGAGCTCGGCGATCGCCCCGAGCGACGGGCGAAAGTCGGGCTCGTCCGGCGGCGGAACGAGCGACCAGACGAGACGGTCGAGGCAGATCGTCCACAATATGCGGTGCGTCGCAGCCGCTTCCTCCCCCTGGAGCTCGCCGTGAGTGAGCGTCAGCTCGCAAGCATCGGCGCCCAGAGGGCGCAGATCGACGTCGACCCGCGTCGGCGGCCCGCAAAGGCCGGCTGCGGCCCCCTCATATTCCCAGCTCGAGGAGATCCGCCGCTCCGGCGCGACGTCGATGTAACGGCCGCAGAGCTGATAGCGCGTTCCATCTGGATCGAGGCCCTCCAGCCGGTAGGCGCCGCCCGGACGCGGGTCGATGACCGCCTCCCGCAGCGCCCCGGCTCCCGGAATCAGCCAGCGGACCAGCCATTTCGGGTCCGTCCAGGCGGTGAATATCTGTCTCGCCGGCGCGTTGATGCGGCGGACCAGGACGAGCGAGACCGAACGACCCGCGGCGCTGGTCATGGCACGCGCTCCAACGTCACGCGGTCCAGGGCGCGGCCGCGCGTCTCGGGCAGGAACAGTCCTCCGACCACGAGCGCGACCAGCAGAACGCCGGCTGCGTACCACAGGCCCGCATAGAGATCGCCCGTGGCCGTGAAGGCGGCGAAGGAGATCGCCGGCAGGAAGCCGCCGAACCAGCCGCCGATATTGTAGGACATCGCGAAGGCCGTGGTGCGGATGCGGGTCGGGAACATCTCCGCCATCCAGGCCGAAAGCGGGGCGGACGCCATTGCGACGAAGACGCTGAGGGCGGCCATGAGCGTGATCAGCATCGACACATTGGTCAACTCCGGCGCGGCGCGGGCAGGATATCCCGCATCGGCCAACGCAGCGGCGAGGGCGACGTCGAAGGCCTTGGCCTGCTGCGTGAAGGCCGCCCGGTCGAGCCCGACGCCCTCGAAGGCGGGAACCACCGCGGCGCCGATCTCCACCTCAGCGACGCGGCCCGGCGACGCTGCGCGATTGGCGTAGGGCACGCCGAGCTTGGCGACGGCGCGCCGGGCGATGTCGCAGGGGTTGCGGAACTCGGCGAGGCCGAACGGATCGAACTGGGGGCTGCACGTCGCCGGGTCGGCCGCCACCGTCACCGGATGCGTGGTCATCGCCGCCGCAAGGCGCGGGTGCGCATAGTGGGTGACGCCGAGGAACACCGGATAGGCGGCGAGCGCCGTGCCGATGAAGCCGGCGAGCACGACGGGCTTGCGGCCGATCCGATCCGACAGCCAGCCCGCCAGGATCATGGCGGCGATGAAGACCACGCTGTAGCCGAGGATGGTGTAGTGCAGCAGGAAGGGATCGATCTTCAGGTTCAACGCCAGGAGATAGATCGGATAGGAGCCGGTCGCGATCGCGACCGACTGGCCGGCGGCGGCGCCGAACAGGACGAGCAGCGCCACGCGCAGATGGTCCCAGCGACCGAACGCCTCGCGTAGCGGCGTCCGCGAGCCGCCACCCGACCGTTTCATAGCCAGGAACACCGGAGATTCCTGCAGGCGCAGCCGGATATAGACCGAGACCAGCATGAGCACGGCGGAGAGCAGGAATGGAATGCGCCAGCCCCAGGCCTCGAACGCCGTCTTTCCGAGCGCCAGCTCGCAGGCGAGCACGACCAGGATCGCCAGAGCCAGGCCGCTCGCCGCGGTGACGGCGATCGCGCTGGTGGCGAAGCCGCGCCGGTGGGCGGGGGCATATTCGGCGATATAGGTGACTGCGCCGCCGAACTCGCCGCCATAGGCGAGGCCCTGCAGAATGCGCAACGCCATGAACAGCAGCGGCGAGGCGACCCCTATGGCCGCGTAGCTCGGCAGCAAGCCGATGAGCACGGTCGACAGGCCCATGATCAGTATGGTGAGTAGAAAGGTGAATTTGCGCCCGGCGCGGTCGCCGAGGGGGCCGAACACCAGCCCGCCGAATGGGCGGGCGACATAGGTCACGGCGGCGGAGAGCAAGGTGAAGATATAGGCATAGGCGGGATCGAGCCCGGAGAAGAACTCGGCGGCGACGATCGCGGCCATCGGCCCGTAGAGCACGAGGTCATAAGCTTCGAAGATGGCTCCGAGAGAGGAGGCCACCACCACCCGGTGCAGGCTGCCGGGATCGGCCGCCTGGTCGGCGGCGGGCGTGGGCACGGACGTTGTAGCCAGTTCGCTCGAGAGGACATTCTGGGTCAAGCGCTTCCTCCATCTTGTTTCTACCGGTAGGCGCCGGACTCTAACGGCCCGTGTCCTCCGCCTTCATCTGAGCGACCACGGCGTCCAGGGCGTCGAGCCGCTCGCTCCAGAAGCGTTCATGCGCATCGAGCCAGTTCCGGGCGGCGTCGAGACCACGGCGGTCGAGGCTGCACATCTGATGACGGCCCTGCTTGCGTCGGATGACGAGACCCGCTCGTTCCAGCACCTTCATGTGGTTGGAGACAGCGACGAAGGAGATCGGAAATGCGGGAACGATTTCTCCAATGCTGCGCTCGTGTTCGGTCAGCATACGCAGAATCGCCCTGCGATGCGGGTCGGCCAGAGCGTGAAAGACCGTGTCGAGCGTCGCCTCAGAACATTTAATCATTTCATTTAATATCATCGCCCGCGACGTCGGTTGTCAAGATGGAGCGCGGACATAAAGGGCCACGCCTCTAACGAAGGCGCCGCCAAGACGCGTTGGCGCAAGGTCGCCGATCAGCTCCGGCCGATGCTCCCTGGCTCGCCGCCTTCATGGACGACGCCGAATGGAACGTAATCGCCAATGCGCGCGAAATCGCCAGCATCGAAGGCAGGTCGAAGCGTTTCTCGACCGGATCGTCGAGTCTGGTCCGCGACGAAATCCAGACTGCCACGACCACCGTCGCGTAGCCTCGATCTTCGATCCCTTCGGCCACATCTGGGCGCTGGTGCAGCGGAAGGCCGAGGACGTGTTACTGGCAGCGTGACTGTACTCTGCCAAACGCGACGTTCGCGCCAGTAGTTCGTCGATTTCGTCGAACTCCCCGATGAGGATCGCTCCACGGTCTCGAGCTCATCCACCGCCGCGTCTTCGTCCTCGAGGGCGCCCGCGCCGGCAGCGGTCGCCGTGAGGAGAATGCCGTGTAGTCGCGACACGCGCCCCGCAGGCTAGCGAAGGGCCCTTGCAGGCGCTGGGATGAAACAGAGGTGGGAAGCCTAATCCATTTTTAATTCCGTATGAATCAAGACTATTATCAAGTTATATCGAATTTAGCTTGAGTGATAGAAGATGCTTTTTTCTCTTTCGCCTGCCGGATCGAAATGCAGCGCCGCGGCCGCCGAAAGCTAGCCTCGGGACGGTTCCAAAGGTGGGTTTTCGGCCCGCAAATCGACGAAAAGGGCCGTTTTTCGGGCCTTTCTCCTGCTCGCCTCCGTGTGTGGGCGGCGAACTTCGGCCTTCGGATGCGATTTCAAACGACCGATTTATAATGTGCTATAGTTCTGGAACAGATGTTGCAATATATAGGTGCTTCATGCTATAAACCCGACAAATGCAACAAACGCCCACGATCCAGGCCAAAAACCTGAAGGAACTCGCCCTCGCCGTCGCTCGCGACCGCGGGATCGCTCGTTCGCGGGATTTCGAAGCCGCGGGAATCCCACGCATCTACCTTCAACGCCTCCGAGACAAGGGACTGCTCACGCAACCCGGACGGGGGCTCTACGCACTCGCGGGCGGCCAAATCAGCGCACACCACAGTCTCGCCGAGGCCGCCAAAACCGTTCCCTCCGGGGTTATCGGACTGCTGTCCGCGCTCCAGTATCATGAGCTGACGACCCAGCTTCCGTCCCAGGTCTGGATGCTCCTGCCATCAAAGGCATGGGCGCCGAGGAGACCGCCGGTCACGCTGAAGATTCTTCGCGCCAGTGGTGAGGCGCTGAAAGCCGGAGTCGAGCAGCAGCTCGTCGATCGGGTGGTCGTCCCCATTACATCGCCGGCCAAAACAGTGGCCGACTGTTTCAAATATCGCGGCAAAATCGGCCTCGACGTGGCTATCGAGGCGCTGCGGGACTGCATGACGAAAAAGCGGGCCACGCGCGACGAAATCTGGCGTTATGCCGCCATTGATCGCGTCCAGAATGTCATGCGACCCTATCTGGAGGCGCTTTCGTGACCCGAGAGCCGCTCAAAAATCTCCCGGCCTCGGTGCGAGACCGGCTGACCCAGCGTGCGCGGGCCGCCGGCGAGAATGTTCAGCTGATCCTGACCCGCTACGCGATCGAAAGGCTCCTGTATCGACTGAGCGCTTCGCAGCATCGAGAACGGTTCATCCTGAAGGGCGCTATGCTCTTCAGCCTGTGGGCGCCGACGCCTTATCGCGCTACCGGCGATCTCGATCTTCTCGGGACAGGCAACCCCGAGCTCGAACAATTGATCTCCGTCTTTCGAGCAATTCTTCAGGTCGAAGTCGTCGAAGACGGCGTCGCCTTCCGACCCGACACTTTGCGCGCCGAGCCGACGCGACCGCAGGACGAATATGCGGGCGTTCGGATCTTGTTCGACGCCTCGATCGCCAATGCTCGGCTGCCTATCCAGGTGGACATCGGATTCGGCGACGCTATCACCCCTGCCCCACAGGAGATCGAGTATCCGTCGCTGATCGGAATGCCAGCGCCGAAGCTCATGGCCTACCCGCCTGAGACCGTCGTCGCGGAAAAGCTCGAGGCACTGGTATCGCTCGGCGTGGCCAACAGCAGGATGAAGGATTTCTTCGATCTCTGGGCGATCAGTCGGACCTTCGCATTCGATGGGCAGGTGCTGACCAAAGCCATACGCGCGACGTTCGAGCGCCGCGGAACGACGCCGCCGACTGACATTCCATTCGGACTTTCAGAGGCGTTCGTAGCGGATCCGGTCAAGCAAACGCAGTGGCAGGCCTTTCTTCGGCGCACCGAGATCGCGATGGCGCCGGAGCCGCTGAACCAAATTATCCCGTCGATCGCCTCATTTCTTGTGCCGGTCCTTCAGTCCGCCGCTGACGAACGGACCAGTCCAGGAAAATGGCCGGTCGGCGGCCCTTGGAGAGATTGATCGGTGCCCCTGATCGGCTACGCCCGTGTCTCGACCGAGGAGCAGGTCACGGACGCACAGACCGATGTGCTGAAGGCGGCCGGCTGCGTCGAGATTTTTCGCGAGCATATGTCGGGGGCGAAAGCCTCGCGGCCGGAACTCGCCAAGGCCCTTTCGCGGGTGCGCCGCGGCGACGTGCTGGTCGTCGCGCGGCTCGATCGTTTGGCCCGCTCGCTGTCGCATCTCCTCGCCCTGATCGCCGAGCTCGACGCCAAGGGCGCGCATTTCAAATCGCTCGCCGATCCCATCGACACCACGACCCCGCAGGGCCGGTTCGCCCTGCAGGTTCTCGGCGCCGTGGCCGAGTTGGAGCGCGCCCTGATCCGCGAGCGCACCAAGGACGGCCTGCGCGCCGCCAAGAAGCGCGGCCGCATCGGCGGCAACCCAAAACTGCGCGCCGGCGACCGCGACGCCATCCAGCGCATCGTCGACGCCAAGGCGGCGAATTATTTCGAGCGCGTCAATCGAACGGCCGAACATTGGTTGCCGGTCGTCCGGCAAATGCGCCCGGATCACCGCTGGCAGGATGTCGTGCGCGTGCTCAACGCCAAGCGCGATACCGCCAGCGGCGCTCCCCTGCCCCAATGGACCGTCGAGCGCCTGAAGCGCGCGGTTAAATGTTTCGTCGCCGAGGGCTTGATCGAGCCCCGCCTCCTCCATCAAGCCGCCAGCCGAAAAGTCAGCAGCGAGCGCCTGGTCACGCTTGTCGCCGGGATCAAACGGGCCAATCCCGATCTGACGCTCGCGCAAATCGGCGCGCAGCTCGAGGCCATGTATGAGCGCACGCCGCGCGGAGGAGCCCGCTGGGCGCCCTCCTCCGTCAAAAGCCTGCTCGATCGCGCCGAAAAGCTCCGATTGCTCGACGCCGAAACGCTGTGAGCGAGCGAAGGGCCGAGGCGCGTCCAAAAACCCATCTCCGCCTCACCCCGTTTTCTTGCGATCTCGCGCCGACTTCGCGGCCTTGCCGCGCAGCAAGGCCATCAGCACCGGCCCGAGCGAGAACTCCCCTGCCCTCGCCTTTTCGGTCAGGACGCGGAGATAGCCGCCGGCGCTCTTGATCTCATCGCCGCGTTGCAGGATCGCGGCGATGACGATGGAGGCGTCATGGTCGCCCAAGACATCCAGGGCCTGCGACCAGGCGTCTGGCGAAACGCCGAGCGCCGAGCGCACCGTCGCCGCCGCTGCAGCCAAGTCTCGCCATGAGGAAATTTCGCCGCCTCTGCCGTAATCGACGATGTCCGGACAGGCCTCCAGCACCATGCCGAGCGGATAGGCGCGAAGCGCTGGCTTGGAATCGACAGTTTGAGAGCGTTCCGAGGATACTTCCGGCGCTCGAACGATCGGCCCCCTGCTCTGTTCGAGGTTTGGCCGGGGGGGATCGGTCCTGCCTTCTTGAAGGCTAGGTTCAAGTTCAGAAAAATTTGTGGTTTGATTCTGTATGTGACGCTCAGATTGAGACTCATTGCCGCTCATATTTTGAGCTTTTATGTGCGTTTCCAGCAGCTTGTGGGTTTCAGTCGCCAGCAGGGCGAGTTCGCCGGCCAAAGCGTTCAGATCGGCGTGAGAAAGCCCCCGCCCGTAGCGCCCCGAGAGCGTCGCATAGCGCTGATGCGCGTCGTCCCAGTCGCCCGAAACGCCCTCCTCCAATCCTGTCTCGATCATTTTGACGATGTCGCGCCGGGTGAGGGTGATCTTTTCGCGCAGCAACGCGATCGCTCGGTTCTCGGCCCGCACCTCCTCGGCGAGGTTCTCGATTTCGCTCGAGCGCGCGACGAGCGGCGCGAGGTCGAAGCCGAAAGCGTCCTCAATGGCTCCCCCCTGCCCTTTGCGGGCGAAACGTTTGCCGTTCGGAGAATCGCGGCGGATGATCAACCCAGCGTCGACCAGGCAGGCGAGATGTCGCCGCAGCGTCGCCGGCGCCATGCCATGAGCGCGGATCGAGAGCTCCTTGTTCGAGGGAAACACGACGATTCCGGCGCTAGCCGAGCCTGCCTCGGCGGACATCGAATCGATCTCCGGCAAACTTAGCGCGGTCTCCTGATGGAAGCTCAGCAGCGCGTGCAATACGGATAGCGCCCGGTCGGTGACGCCGAGCGGCTCTTTGGCTTCGGTGAGCGCACGAAACAGACGCCATTTGTGGACGACGGTTTCGGATGCCCCCGGCCTTGCGGAGAAATATTCGGTCGCGGTCTGGCTCGCCACCATGGCAAGCGACAGCGGTCGCCGCCCGAAGGGCGTCGTTGGACGTATCTGCATGATCCTTTGCCTCGCTCAGGCAAAAGAAATCCGCTCGCCGAAACGACGTCAGTCTCTCACGAGACGCTTGACAGTGATTCGCGGAAGTGAGAATCTCGGCTTGCTACAGAACGAGAAGGGCTTCCGGGACTTGGTTTCGGGGGCCTTTTTCTTTTGCGTCTAGGTTGCTTCCTCTAAATTGCGTCAAATTGGCCCGACTCCATCGGGCATTTCTCAAGCATGGGGCCGCTTTCAGGCCTCCTCTTCTCTCGCGAGAAATCGTTCCACGATGTGTGGAATTTCTCCTCTCAGAAATTCTGAGAACGCCTCAGAATGTTCGCGAGCGAGGCTAAATCTGATGTCTCCACCTTTGAACGTCGCCTTGCCGATGGCCCTCCCAGACTTTGCGAGTAATTGAACATCCCGCCCTTGTTCGGCTGACGATGCCTTCAATGCTCCAAGCACGATTCGGAATCGGTCGTCAGAACGAGTCCCCAAGACCTTGTCAGCTGCCAAGGTTTTTTCGATTTTGGCCAAGCCGGTCGGATCCGCTGTCAAAGCTGACGCAAGCTCGACCCACCTAGGTCGTCCTACTTTTGGAGCTCGGCCGATCGCCTCAAGAATACCTTCCGGGATAGCCCGACAAACAGAGCGGAACCGCGCAAGCTCAGGGTCGTCAATACCCAGGGCAGCTCGAATATCCCTAGCCTTGATCCCAGCGGCATCCATGCGCCAAGCGAAAAGAGCTCGTTCAATCCACGTCAAATCCTGTCGCGCCGCATTCTCGATTCCCTGCGCGACAACAAGTTCGCTGTCCGAATAGTCCACGATCATGCATTTGAGGGGACGGCCGAGTTCTTTGGCTGCCCGCCACCGCCTATGCCCATAGACTACCTGATAGCGCCCGGGGGAACCGGGGTGGCGCCGGACTTGAATCGGGATCTTCTGACCCTCATCCTCGATTTGTCTTTTGAACGCTTCAAAGTCCTCCTCAGAGTCATCTGGGAGCCGGTCTGGAAATGGCGAAGGTTCGATTAGATCAGGATCGACCTCCAGTCCGCTGCCACTCTCAAGTTGAGCGCGTAGCCGATCCCGTTCCTCCCTAATGTCGGTGAGTGTTCTTTGGGTCGCGCCTATAACACCCGCACCCACTCGCGCTACGGTCCTGCCTCCGACGCTGGACTCCGCGGTGCTGCCTGCAGATGATCCTGGCTGATCGCTTAAGAGGGAGCCGAAATTTGCGATGATAGATTTTCGTGGTTCGCGCTTGGTCATGCCGCTCGTCCCCAGCTCTCCGTGATCAGCCCAAGGATCCGCTCATTCACCGCGTCGATCGATTCGCGCGCTCGGTGAAATGTATCTCGTCTTATCTGCCCTGGCTCCAGTTCATAGAGGCTGCGCTTCGCTAGTCCCGCAGCCTCGACCGCTGTGCTTTCAATCGCTGTCGGAACAAGCACGTCGCTGCCAAAGAGATGCCGAAGCATCGTCACAACTTCTGTTTGCGGTAGATCATTTGGATTATGACGCGTGATCAAGTAACGGAAAAAATCCTGGCGAAGGGTCGCGCCTGCGTCGCGAATAACGATCGCAAGATCCCCCATCATGAGAAGGAACTGGCTCATGGACGCGACGTCCAACATCGCGGGATGGACCGTTACGATCATCCCCGTCGCTGCATAAATCGCTCCCAGAGTTAAAAAGCCTAGCGATGGCGGCGTATCCAGGATCACGACGTCGTAATCGTCTTCGACTTCCGCGATCGCTGAGCGAAGACGCTCAAAAAATACTGTGCCAAAGTTGCCAGTTTTCTCGGCTAGCACCCGAGGCGTGTCATGCTCATATTCCATGACCTCGATGTTGCCAGGAACCAGATCAATACCGGAAAAGTAGGTCTTTCGAGCGATTTCGCGTAGGGGTCGACGTCGCTCATCGTAACGTAGCGCTGCATAGACGGTTTCGTTTTCGCCAACATCCACTTCGGGCTGGGCACCGAACATTGCAGATAAAGAGGCCTGCGGATCGAGATCAATTGCAAGGACCCTGTAGCCTTGGAGCGCCAGGTAATGAGCGAGGTGCACGCTGGTTGTGGTCTTTGCACTCCCTCCTTTAAAATTCGCGATAGCCAAAATTTGAAGGTGATCGCCGATACGGCGGCGGGGAAGAAACCGCAAAGCGTCCGCAGGCTTTTGCTGCGCGAATAGCTGCCGCAGCTCATTGATCTGAGCGAGAGTATAGGCACGATGGTTGTTATCGAGACGAGCGGGCGCGGGGCCCTTTCCCTCAATCGACATCGTTCGCAAAGTGGATTCAGGGATCGATGTGAGTTTGGATACCTCATTCGTCATGAAGTACCGGAGGCCTTTTTCTGCGCTGGGTGGGTACATGCGTTCGCGCACATCTTGAAGATGTGTAGATAAAATCTCGGCGTGATGCACAATCTTGTCGACTGCGTCTTCGCCGGCTACGCTGGCCGAGGTCAAAGCTGTCATCAACGTTCCAGCATTCTCGTGACGGTCAGAGGGCGCTTTGACGCCCCTAGAGCGTCAGACATAGCCACGATTCTCCAAACACGTCCAGCAATTTTGAGTTAACGGAATGCTAATCGACGCCCCGCCGATGAGAACAAGGAGCTTTGCCCGGGACTTAGTCCCGAACGAACCCTATCTATCCAAGGAGACGCAGAACGCCCACAGCCCGCACCTTAATACGCGACGACCTCGATGATTCCCGATCTGGAAAGGGGAGGGGAGGGAGGGGCCGGTACAGAAGTCGGGCGGCCGAAAATATCGTCCATCACGCGATGACGCGGGGCGAGGATCCTGACGCCCTTATTCATACCGAGGTCGACGACGGCACTCCTTCGAAATCCATCGCCGTCACCGCCCGCGAGACGCGCCCAGCCCTGTGAAAGATCGTGCGCTTCAACCGTAGTCTCACGGGTGTTTACGGTTCAGCTCAGCCGCGTGCGTCCGCCCAACTATCGACGCGCGGCAGTTCGGCATGATGCCACCTTGCGCATTTCACCCAGGTCATAATGGGCCGACTGGACAAACGCGCGTGATTATTGAATAATCCACCACATCGCACTCAGAACCCATGGCTCGAAAAGTGGCGCATCGACCCGCCGTCCCCGACATCATCGACGGCAAAGCCGTTCAGAGCCTCGTCGAGGCGCATGCCGTTCGCGGTGCGACCGTCCTCGGCCAGAAGGGCGGATGGGCCGTCCTTGTACGCTACGGCGTCCTTGAGCGCGCCATCGCCGCCCAGCGCGCTCGCAAACCCCGCCTCTGGCGCAACCTCGCCACGGCGGCAGCCTTTGTGCGTGACGAGCTCGGCGTCGTGCGTTTCGAGGTGGACGCGCAAGCCTATGAACCAGACCCCGGCGCACGCCGACGCCCCGACCAGGCCGAACGGTTACGCAAGCAGCGCGAGGCGGCGGAGCACGACATGTGGTTTCGTACCGAGGTGCAGAACACTCTCGACAGGATCGACGCCGGCAAGATCGGACTCCTAGACGAAGACTCATGGGCGCAACGAGCGGCCGAAAAACGCGCCGAGCTTACGCGTCGGGCCGCCGAACACAACGGTTAGCGCGTGCGCCTGTTACGCCGCGACAGCTACGGCGACGACCTCGACCGTATCGTCGAACACATCGCGAAGGACAAGCCGAGAGCCGCGCTCGCGATGTGGGATGAAATCGAGTCTCAAGTCGAACGCTTACGAAAGTTTCCGAATTCCGGGCGGCCCGGCCGCCTGAGCGGCACACGCGAGCTGCTCGTACCACGCACGCCATTTATCGTAGTCTATCGCGTCGCCGAGACACACGTCGAGCTGGTCCGCGTACTGCACGGCGCGCAACAATGGCCGAAGTCATGAAATGGTTCGAACGTTTATCAACGGTTGGCCCCTGAGCTGATGAAGCAATGGGCGAGTCGGCGGATAGCCCGACAGGCTCATCCCCTGAGACGAGCCATCTCCGCCTGAGTTAGCCCGGCATGCTTGCGAAGCTCGCGCAGATGTACAGGAGCGCAAACAACCGACGAACAAGCGCCCTTTACGTGCGCCAGCGCTTCGCCTCCCGTTTTCAAGGCCGCCGCTCACGGCCTGCCGTCTCAGTGTAAAGTCGACCTCTTCGCAAGCCCCCCTGAGAAATCCGAAGCCCGGGCGCGCTTGCAGGCAAGAACCACGGCATGGATCGACTTCTCGGCGGTGAGCGTCATCTCTCGCATTCGATCGAGGGTCTCGGCAAAATCCTTCTCATTCGCCGCCTTCGTAGGATCTCCCGTCACCTCTTCGATCGCCACGAACATCGCCCGGAGCGTGGAGAGCACGGCCATCGCGTCAACTGCCCGTTCCGACAGATCCAATTCCTCGGCGCCCCCGAACAGCCCCTCCGCGAATCCATCCAGCTCCTGCCGTCGCATGGTCGCCAGCGACATGATTTCCTCTCTAATCGCCCGTGACTGCACTCGCTTCAGCCGGAACGGATCGCTACGTTCCTGATGCCTCGTCAATCGGTTCCATAGACCCATGACGAGCGCGCCGATGAGTTCGTTCGCTTCGTCGATCGAGTCGAACGGAGGCAGTTCACCACCCCACAGGCTCTTCACGGTCTCGATTGGCGACTTCGAGGAAGGGCTAGCGATGTTGCCGAGGAGCCGCGCACGGACTTCGTGGAATGGCACGGGACACTGGTAACGATCGAGCAACGTCAGCACTTGGGCGTCGGTCGCCGTGGGCGAATTGGGCCGTTTTGCCACGTCGTTCCTCTGAGCGGGATGGTGTCGCGCCGACTGACGATAGCGTGGGAAAACATGTGCGTCCATCGCGGGTCGGCGAACGCGGTTTTATGACCGTTTGACGGTACATCCGAAGGCTGACGTTCGCCTCCGCCTCATAGTGGCGAGCAGGAGAAAGCCCGGGAAAACAGCTTTTTTGTCGATTTGCGGCCCGAAAGCTCGCCTCCAGAGCCGTTCCGAGGCTTGATTTCAGCGGCTGCGGCGACGGGTTTCGGTCCGGTCTACTAAGGAGGAACAGGCATCGCCTATCACTCAACCTATAATCATTTTCACTTGATTTACGATTCGATTCCCGCCGAATTAAAAAAGGCTTAGGCTTTCCCGGCTCGGTTTCATTCGAGCGCCTGTAAGCGCCCTTCGAGAGCGCGTCAGACGCCCTCGCGCGCTTCAACGAGCGGCTTCGCCTAGTCCCGTCGCCGAGGCGTTCACTCTCCGGGCTGTAGAGAACCGCCTATAAGC
>NZ_JAHLJF010000008.1:0-219 GCF_018887255.1 Methylosinus sp. KRF6
GCCCTGGAATTTCAAGCCCACCGAGTGAACGGCGCCGGGTGTGCGCTTACGATGCAATCGTCGAGTGCGACGATGATTTCCCTACCGCAGACGTGGTCGCCTACCTACTCGAACCTGTCCTGCACCCATGGCAGGAGGCGGATCGGGTGAGGCTGTAGATGCGTCGTAAGCGTTCACCCGGCGCCATTCTGGCGGCGCATGGCGTGGAAGTGGTAGCGG
>NZ_JAHLJF010000009.1:0-24070 GCF_018887255.1 Methylosinus sp. KRF6
GAATCATGCCTGAGCCGATCTGTTAACCGCCGTTAACCCGAATTCGGAGCCCTGGTCAAACGGGCAGGGCTCCGAATTCAGGTTTCCAATTGGTTAACAGCCGCGTCATGCCCACGCTTGTCGCGGGCATCCACGCCGCGACATCGCGGAGAACTGCGAACACAGGCAGAACAAATCCGCTTTGATGAAGCATTGCGGAACGTCTCGGCGTGGATGGCCGGGACAAGCCCGGCCATGACGGTGGAACGTCAACGGGTTGTTAACCCGGATTCGTTGCCCTGGGTCAAACGGGGCACGCGTCACAAGGTGTTCGAGTGAATGACAGAAATATACGAGAGCGCGTTGCCCCCGGGCCCTTAAAGGGGGCGGCTCCGCAATTTCGGTAGGGATGCAAGTTCCCGTTTTCGCCCGCCTCACTTGCGCCGTTGCTTCGCCCGCTCGACGCGGCCGCGTCCCGAGAGCCGGCCGCTTTTCATCGGCGCGCCGCGGCGCGAGCCGCCCGCCACCTCGAAGCGCAGGGCGCCGGCGATCGGCGTCGCCTCGACGAGCCGCGCCTCTATGATGTCGCCGAGGCGAAAGCTCTCGCCCGAGCCGCTGGTCAGCGCATGGCCGGCCTCGTCATAGCGGAAATATTCGCGCCCCAGCGTCGCCGCCGGAATGAATCCGTCCGCGCCCGTATCGAGCAGCCGCACGAAGAGGCCGGCGCGCGTCACGCCGGAAATGCGCGCCGGAAAGCGCGCGCCGATCTGCTCGGCGAGATGGGCGGCGATCAGCCGATCGATTGTCTCGCGCTCGGCCGCCATGGCGCGCCGCTCGGCGCCGGAGATGCGCGCGGCGATCTCCGCCAGCTCGCCGGCCGAGGTTTCGGGCATGGCGCCGGGGCCGAATTTCAGCGCGCGAATGAGCGCGCGATGCACGACGAGATCGGCGTAGCGGCGGATGGGCGAGGTGAAATGCGCGTAGCGGCGGAGATTGAGGCCGAAATGGCCGTAATTCTCATGCGTATATTCGGCCTGCGCCTGCGTGCGAAGTATGATCTCATTGACGATATTCTCATGCTCCTTGCCGCGCACGCGCGCCAGAATGACGTTGAAATGCGAAGGCCGCAGCACCTGGCCCTTGGCGAGCTTTACGCCGATCGTCGAAAGGAACTCCGAGAGCGCCGCCACCTTCTCGCGCGAAGGCTCGTCATGGGCGCGATAGATGAGTTGCTGACGATTTTCCTCGAGAACTTCCGCCGCCGCCACATTGGCGAGAATCATGAATTCCTCGATCAAGCGGTGCGTCGAGAGGCGCGGCGGCACGACGATTCGATCGACCGTGCCGTCCGCCTTCAGCAGAATTTTGCGCTCGGGTAGCTCCAGCTCCAGCGGCGCGCGCAATTCGCGCGCCTGATCCGCCGATTTATAGGCGCGAAACAGCGGCTCCAGCACGCGCTCCATCAGCGGCGCGCAAATCTCGTCCGGACGTCCGTCGAGCGCCTCCTGCGCCTGCGCATAATTGAGCTTGGCCTTGGAGCGCATCATCACGCGATGAAAGGTGTGGCCGAGCTTATGGCCTTTCTCGCTGATGCGCATTCGCACCGCGAGCGCCGGCCGATCCTCGTGTGGCTTCAGCGAGCAGAGGTCGTTGGAGATGCGCTCGGGCAGCATGGGCACGACGCGATCGGGAAAATAGACCGAATTGCCGCGCTCCAGCGCATCCTTGTCGAGCGCCGAATGCGGGCGGACGTAATAAGCGACATCGGCGATGGCGACGGTGACGATATGCCCGCCGGAATTGTCGGGCGCCGTGTCGGGCTCGGCGAAGACGGCGTCGTCATGGTCCTTGGCGTCGGGCGGATCGATGGTGACGAGCGGCAGCTCGCGCCAATCCTCGCGATGCGCCTCGAGCCGCGCGGGCAGAGCGGCGGCGGCTTCGGCGATCGCCTCGGCGCGGAACTCGTCGGGAACGCCATGCACGCGCAGAGCGATCATGCTGATCGCCTTCTCGGTGGCGAGCGAGCCGAGCGTCTCGCGCACGCGGGCGCGCGGCGCGCCGAGCCGCGTCTTGCCGATGAGATCGACGGAGACGAGATCGCCGTCCTTGGCCTCGCCGCGATCCTCCGCCGCTATGACCATCTCGCGTCCGGCCTGCTTCTTCTCGACGGGCTCTATGTGCGCCACGCCATTGGCGGCGACGCGCAGCACGCCGACGATGCGCGCCCGCGCCTTGGAGAGGAGCTTCACCACACGCCCGGCGTAGGGCGGATCATTCGGGCCGGCGTCACGATCCGGCTCGGCGCGCACCAGAGCGCGGTCGCCGACGCCCGGCAGCGGCTCGCCGGGCTTGGGTCTGCGCGGCGCGGAGATGCGGATACGCGGCGGCGCGCCGAGCTCGTCGGAATCCCATTCGGCCGGCGCGGCGATCAGCTCGCCATCCTGGTCGCGACCCGTGATGTCGGCCAGCACGACAGCGGGCAGGACGCCCGGACGCGCGAGCCTTTTGCCGCGCCTCTCGATCGCGCCCTCGGCTTCGAGCTCGGCCAAAATGCGCTTCAATCCGATTCGATCGGCGCCTTTGACGCCGAACGCGCGTGCGATCTCACGCTTGCCGATCTTTCCCGTATTGCCGGCGCGGCTCATCGCCTCGCGTTCGCGCGCGATGAAGGCGAGAATTTCCTCGCGTGCGGGAAGGACGGGGGCGGGCGAGGCGAACTCGCGTGTTTTTCTGGTCAAAGTCGGTCTCGAAGGCCGCGGAATCGTCCCGGCGGTCGGCGCTGGGACGCCGATATATACACCGTGCGACGCCGAAGCGCGCGGCCCGGCGCCGAGGGGGCGAATAGGCTCCGTTTACGCTTTCTCGAGGTTACCGGAGGTCAACCGTAATTGTCCGGATCGGTTTAGAACCGAAAGAGAAATTTGCCGTAAGCGTAGGCGGTCCGATTTTCACGAACATCGAGAGCCCCTACATGATGCGGCCTGTGGCGAATAAGGAACGATCTGCTCGTTCCTTCGCACGAGACAAAGCAGGAAACGTCGGAATCATATTCGGCTTGAGCTTCGTGCCGGTCGTCATGATGATCGGCGCCGGCGTCGATTATGGCCGCATAGCCGCCGCGCGCGGCTCGTTGCAGCAGGCGGCGGACACAGCCGTGCTCGCGGTCGCCAAGGGCATCGTCGGCACGACGACCGATCAGCAGGCGCGCAGCCAGGCCCAGGTCTATCTCTCGACCAATTATCGCAACGCCACGGCGACGGTGACGTCGGCGGCCATCGCCGCCGATCGGCTCTCGCTCTGTGTCACGGCGCAGGCGCAGGTCGCGACCGCCATCATGAAGATCGCCGGGACGACGTCCATGTCCACCCAGGTGACGGCCTGCGCGGCGCTGCAGGGCGGCATCAGCCCGAATGACACTTATGAGATCGCGCTGGTGCTCGACAATTCCGGCTCGATGACTCGCAGCACGGGCGGCGTGACGAAGCTCAAGGCCCTGCGAACCGCCGCGAAGAGCTTCGTGGGCACCATGTTCACCAAGGCGCCGGGACGGGTGAAGTTCGCGGTGACGCCTTTCGCGGGCGGCGTCGTCGCTGTCGATCCCACCGTCTCGACCAATCGTTCGGCCTCCTGGATCGATCTCGAGGGCGCCAATTCTCAGCATTGGGCCGCCTTCGGCGGCAAGACGGCGGCGACCGCCGCCGGCTTCACGAACCGTTTCGACATTTTCAGCAAGCTCGCGAGCCGCAGGTCCTCGCTGGATTGGCGCGGCTGCTTCGAAGAGCCGATCTATCCCTATAATGTGCAGGATATGACGATCTCTTCGACGAACGCCGAGACCTTGTTCGTCCCCTATCTCGCGCCCGACGAGCCGGATAGCAACGGCTACGGCAACAGCTATCTCGACGACAACGACGCCGAGTACGGGGGGTGGAGTTGGGACTGGGGCGGCGGGAGCGCGTCCTCGACCTGCGGCGATACGGCGAGCAGCGAATGGGGTCGGCTCACCCATGTTTGCAAATACAACACCAGCTCGTCGATCAGCGGCTCCTTCGGCCCCGAGAGCTTTTTCGGGCCGAATCAATTCTGCCCGGACAATGCGACGCAGACGGTTTTGCAGCTCACTTCGACGCAGACCACCGTCGAGAACAAGATCGACAAGCTCGCCGCCAATGGCAACACCAATCTCCATGTCGGCTTCATGTGGGGTTGGCGGACGATCTCGCCGGTCGGTCCCTTCGCTCGAGGCAAGGCCTATAGCGCCACCGGCAATCACAAGGTCATCGTGTTCATGACCGACGGCTTCAACAATTGGGGAACGCAAACCCGCACCGTGGTCGGGTCCGACTACGAGTCGCTCGGCTATTACACCTACAACGGCTCCGCCAATGCGCGGCTTCCAGACGGCTCGGCGGGCGACGGCGTCAATTACCGATCGGCGCTCACGGCCTCGGCCGGAAGCAAGACGAGCTATCTGTCGACATCGCGCAGCGCCGAGGACGATCTGACGCTGGAGGCCTGCACTGCAGCCAAAGCGGCAGGCGTCGAGATATTCACCATCGGCTTCTCGATCTCGAGCGATCCGATCGACGATCAGGGCCTGACGCTCTTGAAGAATTGCGCGACCAACAAGGATCACTATTTCGCGGCGACCGACGCGGAGAGCCTCAACCTCGCCTTCTCGACGATCGGCACGGGGCTCGGCTCGCTGCGGCTGACGCAGTGAGGGGAGATCAGCGCTTCGGCCTGTGAAGCGCTGCCGCCTCGCGGATCGCGGCCGTCAATTCGCCGGCGGTGGTGGACGGGCGCCCGAATGGCGCCCGTTCTTTTTCGCGGCTTTGAAGCTGCGTTTTGGCGCGCGTCTCGGCGGTTTCGACGCGATGAACCATTTCCTCGAAATCGCAGGTCTTCGCGCCATTCGAGTCATATTCTGGATGCAGGCGCTCGAGATGCGCGCAGACCGCGTGACGGTCTGCGGGGCTATGAAATTCCTGCTCGTGTAGGATCAGCCACACGAAGCAAGGGTTCGAGCGGCAGATGCCGACGCCCGTCGAGACGCATAGCGCGACCGCTTCGTCGAAGCGCGGATGTTCGTCGACGTCGAAGGCCGCCCAGACTTGATCGCCTTCCTCGAACGAGTTTTTCGGCTTGCGCCGGCTTCGCTTCGACAGCCCCTCGTCGATTGCGCGCGCGACGGCGCGCTCCGCCACGGTCATGGGCACGCCGGCCTGAATCGTCTCGACCTTTATCAGCGCGTTGCGATAATGGCGTTCCAGCGCGCGGAAATAGGCGGGCTCGGTCTTCTTGCCCTCGCAATAGATGATGATTCGACGCTTCGGCTGGCGCTTGGCCTTCTCGCGCGCGAGATCCCAGCGATCGCGCGCCATGGATCAGCGCGTCTTCAAGAGATCGGCGGCGGCGCCGGCGAAGGGAATGGCGCCATAGCGGCCTTGCAGATAGCCCTTCTCGAGATTGTCGCCCTTGCGGGTTTCTATGTCGGTCAACGGATAGAGATGCGTCGCGCCGGCCTCGTCCTTCTCTGTGAACCAGACTTGATCGCGCCGAAGGGCAGGGGCGTTCAGCAGATTGGTGTCGTGCGTCGTCACGATCAGCTGGGCGCCTTTGGGGTTTGTTTCTTCGGAGGCGAAAAGGGAGAGGATAAGCTCGGAGGCGCGTGTGTGCACGCGGCTGCCGAATTCGTCGATGACGATCGCGGCGCCCAGGTCCAATGCGCGAAAAATTGCTTTCACATCTGAAACCAACTGCGCCGTTCCTGCGCTTTCGTCCCACATGTCGAGATACACGGTCTCCCCATGCGCGGTTCTATGCCCGAGCTGGAGGAGGCAATCGACAAGCGATCCGGTCTTGTTTACTTTGACGCGCGTCGTTTCGATGCCGGTATCGAGGGCAGAGAGAAGCGCGGTTGCCCTGAGATCCAGGGGCTCGTCTTCCCGAAACTCGCGCGCCACCCGCCAGACCCGTGTTCTGTCGCCCAACTCGAAAATCACCGAGGCAAAAAAGCTTTCGACCTCGCCCAGCTCCTCATGATTATTCTGCGCCGCCGCCGACAAAAAAAGACTATTCGGCCGCGTCAAATCCTCGATGACCTTGTTCCGCCCCCTCAAGCTCCGCCCGAATTTGAACTCCTGCCGCTCGCGCTCGAAGAGCAGCGTCACCGGCCCGCCGCGCCACACATGAAGCGATTCCTGAGTAAATTCATTTCCCAGCGCCTCGAAGCGATAGGCGTAGCGCGCGCCGTTCCAAATGAACTCGACGGAGAAGACGCTCGGCTTGGTCGCATAGGCCGGGTCGAGCAGGAAGGGCTTCAGCGGGATGGGCGCGCCGGGCTCGCCCTGGCGGTGCGAGTTGCGCACCAACTCCTTCATATGCGCCAGCGCCCGCACGAGATTGCTCTTGCCGGAGGCGTTGGCGCCATAGATCACGGCCGAGGGCAGGATTTTTTCCGAGCGTAGCGCGGGTGTCTCGATGAGGCCGCCGGGCTCGTCCTTGAGCGCGGAGGCTATCATCGACAATTGCTGCTCGTCGCGGATCGAGCCGAAATTGGCGACGGAAAAACGCAGCAGCATCGGATTGCCCTTCAGCTATTGCGCAGTCTATAGGCGATTTTCGTCGACATTCCGTGAATATGACGTCTCGAACGCATAGAGGCAACGTCGAAAGGCGCGAAATCGCAATTTCGCGCCTCGCGCTCACTTCCCCGAGGCCGCCTTTTTCGTGGGCTTCTTGGCCGGCGCCTTTGCGGCGACGGCTTTTTTCGCCGGCTTCGAATCCTCGAAGGGAACCTCGTCGCTCTCTTCTATGTCCTTCTTGGCGGCGGCTTTTTTCGCCGGAGCCTTTTTTGCCGGAGCCTTGGAGGCGGGCGCTTTGGCCTTGGCGGCGGGGGCCTTTTTGGCCGGCGCCTTCTTGGCCTTCACCGGGCCGCCCTTCTCCTCGATCAGGCGGATCGCCTCATCCAGCGTCACATCTTCCGGGCTCATATTCTTCGGCAGAGTGGCGTTGACCTTGCCGAGATTCACATAAGGCCCATAGCGGCCGTCGCGCAGCGTGATCGCGCCGCCCTGCGGATGCTCGCCGAGCACGCGGCCGCCGCCCGAGGGCGCGCCGCTCGCCTTGGCGGCCAAAAGATCGACCGCCTGCTGAACCGTCAGGCTCTCGGGATCGGTTCCCTTGGGAAGAGTGGCGTTGACCTTGCCCCAATTCACATAAGGTCCGAAGCGCCCGCTCTTCACCGAGATCGCGCCGCCCTGCGGATGGTCGCCGAGGGCGCGGCCGGGGTCTGAGGCGCGGCCGAAGCGCGAGCCGCCGCCGCCGCTCTCCTTGGTGACGATGAGATCGATGGCGCGATTGCCGCCGATCGTCAGAATATCGTCGTCGCGGCCGATATTGGCGTAGGTCTTCCCGTGCTGGACGTAAGGCCCGAAGCGGCCGATGCCGGCGACGATCGGCTCGCCGCTCTCGGGATGCTTGGCCACCTCGCGCGGCAGCGACAGCAGCCGGATCGCCTGCTCGAGGGTCAGCTCGTCGGATTTTATGCTCTTGGGGATGGAGGAGCGCTTGGGCTTCTCGCCCTCCTCGGTCGCCTCGCCCTCCTGCACATAGTCGCCGAAGCGGCCGCCGCGCAGAGTGATCTCGGCGCCGCTCTCCGGGTCCTGGCCCAGCACCTTCACGCCTGGCCGCGCGCCCTCGGCGGCCTCGCCGGTTGGCGGCGAGAGCGTGCGGGTGAAGCGGCATTCGGGATAGTTCGAGCAGCCGATGAAGGCGCCGTATTTGCCGAGCTTCAGCGACAATTGGCCGGCGCTGCAGGCCGGGCAGGCGCGCGGATCGGAGCCGTCGGGCTTGGCCGGGAAAATATGCGGCCCCAAGAGATCGTTGAGGCTGTCGAGCACCTGAGTGGTGCGCAGCTCCTTGGTGCCGTCGACGGCGCCGGAGAAATCGGCCCAGAAGTCGCGCAGCACCTCTTTCCAGTCGATCTCATTGTTGGAGACCTTGTCGAGCTTCTCCTCGAGGCCGGCGGTGAAGTCGAACTCCACATAGCGGGTGAAGAAGCTCTCCAGAAAGGCTGTCACGATGCGGCCCTTGTCCTCGGGGACGAGGCGCTTCTTGTCGAGACGCACATAATCGCGCTCGCGCAGCACAGCCAGAGTCGAGGCGTAGGTGGAGGGACGGCCGATGCCGAGCTCCTCCATGCGCTTGACCAGAGTGGCCTCCGTATAGCGTGGCGGCGGCTCGGTGAAATGCTGGCTGGCCTCGATCTTCTCGCGCGTCGCCGGCTCGCCGGGCTGCATCGCCGGCAGGCGGCCGCCATCCTCGTCCTGATCGTCGTCGCGGCCTTCCTGATAGAGCTCGAGAAAGCCCGAGAAGCGTACCACCTGGCCAGAGGCGCGCAGCTCGAGGCTCCGCTTGCCGACGAGGGCGTCGATATCGACCGTGGTGCGCTCCAGCTCGGCGGATTCCATTTGGCTGGCGATGGTGCGGGTCCAGATCAGCTCATAGAGCTTGGCCTGCTCCGGCTCCAAATGCTTGGCGACATGCTTGGGCAGGCGCGAGAGGTCGGTCGGCCGGATCGCCTCATGCGCCTCCTGGGCGTTCTTGGCCTTCACCGTATATTTGCGCGGAACCTTCGGCACGAAGTGATCGCCATATTCCTTGGCGATCACATTGCGCGCCGAGGCGATGGCCTCCGGCGCCATATCGACGCCGTCGGTTCGCATATAGGTGATGAGGCCGGCGGTCTCGCCGCCTATGTCGACGCCCTCATAGAGGCGCTGCGCGATGCGCATGGTCTGCGCCGGGGCGAGTCCGAGCTTGCGCGAGGCCTCCTGCTGCAGCGTCGAGGTGGTGAAAGGCGCGTAAGGGTGCCGCTTGACCGGCTTCGCCTCCACCGATCGAATGGTGAAGGCGGCGCTCTCCAGCGCCTTTTTGAAGTCCTCGGCCTCCTGGCCGGAGCCGATGTCGAGGCGGGTGATCTTCTTGCCGTCGGCGCCCGAGAGGCGGGCGGTGAAAGGCTCGCCGGCCTTGGTTTTCAGATGCGCGATCAGCGACCAATATTCGCGCGTGACGAATTTCTCGATCTCCAGCTCGCGGTCGCAGACGAGGCGCAGCGCCACCGACTGCACGCGGCCGGCCGAGCGCGCGCCCGGCAATTTGCGCCACAGCACCGGGGAGAGCGTGAAGCCGACGAGATAATCCAGCGCCCGGCGGGCGAGATAGGCGTCGACCAGCGCCTGGTCGATCTCGCGCGGATGCGCCATAGCCTGCTTGATCGCGTCCTTGGTGACGGCGTTGAAGACGACGCGCTCGACGCGCTTGCCGCCGAGCGCCTTCTTCTTCTTCAATATGTCGAGCAAATGCCAGGAGATGGCCTCGCCCTCGCGATCCGGGTCGGTGGCCAGAATGACCGTGTCGGCGCTCTTCACGGCTTCCGCTATGGCGGAAATGCGCTTCGCCGATTTCGCGTCGCTCTCCCATTTCATCGCGAAATCTTCGGCCGGATCGACGGAGCCGTCCTTGGGAGGCAGGTCGCGCACATGGCCGTAGCAGGCGATCACATTGAAATCGCGGCCGAGATATTTGTTGATCGTCTGGGCCTTGGCGGCCGATTCGACGATGACGACATTCATCGAGCAGTCCTTCAGAATTCCGGTCGCGGGCGGCTCGCCGCTTGACTTCGCCGGGGAGCCCGGCCCGCGTCGGGGCGCGAACATGGGCAAAAGGGGGGCGTCCTGTCAAATTGGGGTTGCGACGGCCATCCGGCTCTCCCTCTCGGCGGAGACGTGGGCTCCAGAATGCGGAAACGCACATTTTCGTCCCTTTCCAGGCGCTATGCAGGGGCGAATGCGGGGCGGAGCGGCTATAGTCGGGCGCGAGAAGGCGCGGCCGAGGTCGCGTCCGGCCCCCGAATGATTTTCTTGGACGGGAAAGAATTCGCCATGGCCCGATCGAAATTCACCACCGACGATCTCGGCGCGGCGCTGGAGGCCGGCGTCATAGACGCCGACGCCCATCGGCGGCTCGCGCAATTCCTCGCCGAGCGCGGAAGCGCAGGGGAGGGGGCGCCGCGCTTCGACGTCGTCAATGTGCTCTGGTATATGGGCGCGCTCATCGTCATGGGTGCGATGAGCCTGTTCAGCACCACCGCCTTCGGCCTCTGGGGTCCGCGCGCGCTGATGATCACCTCGCTGGCCTATGGCGTCGGCTTCGCTGCCGTGGGCGGCTGGCTGTGGCGGCGGCGCGGCCTGCGCACGCCCGCCGGCCTGCTGGTGACATGCGCCGTCTCCATGGCGCCGCTCTTCGTCTTCGCGCTCCAGCTCCTCGGCGGTCATGATCCGACCGAATCCGTCCCCTATCACGACTTTTATGTCTGGGTGCGCGCGAGCTGGCTGCCCATGGAGCTGGGGACGATCGCCGCGGCGCTGCTGGCGCTGGCGCTTTTTCCTTTTCCTTTCCTCACGATGATAATCGCCTTCACGCTGTGGTTCATGTCGATGGACCTGACGCCCTGGCTGGTCGGCAAGGAGGCCTTCACCTTCGAGCAGCGCGCCAATGTGAGCCTCGCTTTCGGCGCGCTCGTCATCGCCGCCGCCTGGCTCGTCGATCTGAAGCGCTGGCGCGGCGGAGATTTTGCTTTTTGGCTGCATCTTTCCGGCCTTCTCGCCTTTTGGGGCGGGTTGACCGCGCAGCACAGCGGCGACGAGATCGGCAAGGCGCTCTATTGCGCGATCAATCTGGGTCTTCTCCTGCTGTCGCTGGTGCTGATGCGCCGCGCCTACGCCGTGTTCGGCGCCTTTGGAGTGACGCTCTATCTCGGTCATCTGGCGGCCGAGGTGTTCAAGGACTCGATTCTCTTCCCCTTCGCCCTCTCGGGGATAGGCGTCGCCGTCATCGCCGCCGGCCTGCTGTTCCATCGCCATGGGCCGCGGCTCGGCGCGGCGATCGGCGCGTCTCTGCCCGATTATGTGCGGGGGTTGCGGCCCGCCCATGCGCGGGAAGGGGTTTGACGAGTGGTTCGGATCGGCGATTGCGCTTCGCCGGCGGCCGGTCTATATGGAGGCTATCCCCCGCATGGTAATCCGTAAAAATCGCGGCTTCGGCCCCGCGGCGCGGGATCGGCTTATCTTGCGCATCTGAAGGAGAATCGATCGATGAGCACCGCTCCGCTCATGCCCAAGGCGACCGCCGTCTGGCTCGTCGAGAACACGTCGCTCGCCTTCGACCAGATCGCCGATTTCTGCAAGCTGCACCCGCTCGAGGTGAAGGGCATCGCCGATGGCGAGGTCGCCGCCGGCATTCGCGGGCTCGATCCCATCACCTCTGGTCAGCTCACCCGCGAGGAGATCGGCCGCGGCGAGCGCGACCCGGCCCACCGGCTGTCGCTGTCCGTCTCCAAGGTCAAGGTGCCGGAGGTCAAGCGCCAGCGCGGGCCGCGCTACACGCCGCTGTCGCGCCGCCAGGATCGTCCCAACGCGATTCTGTGGCTGGTGCGCAACCATCCCGAGCTGAAGGACGCGCAGGTCATGCGCCTCGTCGGCACCACCAAGAGCACGCTGAAGGCGGTGCGGGAGCGCACGCACTGGAATTCCGCGGCGCTCGCGCCGATGGACCCGGTGACATTGGGCCTCTGCTCGCAGATCGATCTCGATTTCGAGGTCAATCGCGCCGCCAAGGATCGTCCCGCCGCGCTCGAGGAGCAGGGCCAGACGCTGCAGCCGGCCGAGATCACCACTGCGCCTCATCACGAGCCGACGACGACCGAGGATGTGTTCGGCAAGCGCCCGGCCGCGCCTCCGGTCGAGGAGGAAGATCAGTTCGACGCCGACCGTGTGTTCGGCCGGCTCAAGACTCTCGACTTCGACGACGATTGAGCCGAGGGGGCGCGACAATCTGGCGCATTTACCGCAGGCCGCGCTCTGTGGTTATTTGCGCCCAGGTTCCGCCGCATCAGACCCGCAGTTGCGAATCAGTGGCGAGCGGCTTGAGGCAGGGCATAAAGTAACGCCAGCGACAGGCGGTCGCCGGCGTTACATTCGGACGTTGGCCGAGATCCGTGGACAGGGGTTCCGACTCGGGCGTCCATGGGGGAGAGGTCGAGCGGTTCGCGGCTTATTTGAAGTAGAAGCCGAGGATGCCGCCGGCGAGAGCGCCGACTACGGCTGCGGAAAGCGTATTCGCGACGCCGCCGAGGCCAGCAGCGCCGAGGCCGCCGAGCAGAAGGGCGCCGACGCCCGCGAAAATATAGACGGTGGTGTTGAGTTCGAATTCTTTTTCAGCCATTGGTGTCACTCCTTTGGTTTCCAGAACGTCCCGCCTTATCGTTCATTCGGTGGCGGGTGCGCTCCTACCCCTCTCTGCGGGGCTGTCTTGTCGACGATGACGAGCCTAACATAACCTTGTCGACTGTCTAGCGGGCTCCGTCGGCCGTTTTTCGAGAAAACGCGGCCTTTTTTCCTCAATCTCGGCAAATCAATCGCTTGGCGTGGCGCCCCGCGAAATCGCCGGCGTCGTGAAATGCGTCGGCCGACACGATGCGGCTTGGACTGATCCGGTTCGGCGCTTATATCCCCCGCATGACAGCCGAAACCTCCTCTCGCGATTTTCGTTCGCGGCTGCGCGCCTTCGACGCGCTGAAGCCGCTTCTTCCCTACGCCTATCGCTATAAGGGCCGAATCGTGCTGGCGTTGATCGCGCTCGGCGTGGCCGCGGTCTCGACGCTCACTCTGCCGCTCGCCGTGCGCGGCATGATCGATCACGGATTTTCCGCCGACGATCCTTCCGCCGTGAACCTCTATTTCGGCGCGATGGTGGGCGTCGTGGCGATTCTCGCATTCGCTTCCGGCACGCGCTATTATCTGGTGATGACGCTCAGCGAGCGCATCGTCGCCGATCTGCGCGGCGATTTCTTCCGCCATCTCACCTCGCTCGACGCCGCCTTCTACGACAAGACGAAGACCGGCGAGCTGACCTCGCGCCTCACCGCGGACACGACGCAGCTGAAATCCGTGTTCGGCTCCTCCGTGTCGATCGCGCTGCGCAATCTCTTCATGTTCGCGGGGGCGATCGTGATGATGACGCTGACGAGCCCCAAGCTCACCGGCGTCGCGCTCGCGGCCATTCCCTGCATCGTACTGCCGCTCATCGCCTCCGGGCGGGTGATGCGGCGGCGCTCGCGCCATGCGCAGGATCAACTCGCCACGGCCAGCGCCTATGCCGCGGAAAATCTCGCGGCCATGCGCACCATGCAGGCCTGCAATGCGCAGCGAGTCGCGGCCGAGCGTTTCGGCGCCGCGGCGGAAGGCGCCTATGCCGCCGCGCGCGACGCCACGCAGACTCGCGCCATCGTCACTTCGGTGACGATTTTCCTCGCCTTCGGCAGCGTCGTCGCAATGTTGTGGCTGGGCGCGCAGGATGTGCTCGCCGGCCGCATCACCACCGGCGTTCTCTCGCAATTCGTGCTCTACGCCGTGCTGGCGGCGAGCTCGCTCGGAGAATTGTCGCAGGTCTGGAGCGAGGTTTCCGCCGCCGCCGGCGCCGCTGGCCGCATCGGCGAGATTCTCTCCATCCAGCCCACGGTCGCTGCGCCTTCCGCTCCTCTCCATCTGCCGAAGCCCGTTCGCGGCGGCGTCGCCTTCGATGATGTCGGCTTCTCTTATCCTGCGGGCTCGGGACGGGCGGCCTTGGATGGGCTGAGCTTTGCCGTCGCGCCGGGCGAGCGCATCGCCATCGTCGGCCCTTCGGGCGCCGGCAAATCGACCGTGTTCCAATTGCTCGAGCGCTTCTACGATGTTTCGCGGGGCGCGATCACGATCGACGGCGTCGATCTGCGCGCGCTCGATCCGATCGAGCTGCGCGGCGCCATCGCGCTCGCGCCGCAGGACCCGATCGTCTTCGGCATGAGCGTCGCCGACAACATCGCCTATGGCCGCGAGGGCGTCTCGCGCAGCGCGATCATCGAGGCGGCGAAGCGCGCGCAGGCGGCGCAATTCATCGAGGCGCTGCCGCAGGGCTATGACACGGAGATCGGCGAGCGCGGCGTCACGCTCTCCGGCGGCCAGCGCCAGCGCCTCGCCATTGCGCGCGCCATTCTCGCCGACGCGCCGATCCTGCTGCTCGACGAGGCGACCTCGGCGCTCGACGCCGAGAACGAGGCGCTGGTGAAAGAGGCGCTGCATGATGTGATGCGGGGACGCACCACGCTGGTGATCGCCCATCGGCTGGCCACAGTGCTCGAAGCCACCCGCATTCTGGTGATGAGCGAGGGCCGCATCGTGGAGCAGGGGACTCATGCGAGCCTCGTCGCCGCGGGCGGACTCTATGCGCGGCTGGCGCGGCTGCAATTCGACATGGGCGCGGAAGCGGCGGCGGCGGCGCTGGAGACGGCGTGAGGCTTCCGTCGCGCGGCCTCGATCGAGTTTTCCACCGTGGGCGCGCGCCGATTTTGCCTTCCGTCATATTGGTGCTATGAGCACGCGCCAACCCGGAAGACGGCCGTCGTCGCCGTCTCTACGTCGTCCGGCCTCGAGCATGGCCGGTTTTTGCGCCCCCGAGGGAGTTGGCTTCATGACATCATACGCACGACCGCCGTTGCACGAGGCTCTGACCTTCGACGATGTGTTGCTGCGTCCGAGCCATTCGCTGGTGATGCCGTCGCAAGTCGATATTTCGACTCGCCTGACGCGCGACATAACGCTCAACCTGCCGATCATCTCCTCGGCCATGGACACGGTGACGGAGGCGCGCCTCGCTATCGCCATGGCGCAGGCCGGCGGATTGGGCGTCATCCACCAGAACCTCACCCCCGCCGCCCAGGCCGCCGAGGTGCGCAAGGTCAAGCGCTATGAGAGCGGGATGGTGGTCGATCCGATCACCATCTATCCCGACGAGACGCTCGCCGACGCGCTGGCGCTGATGGCGCGCTATAATATTTCCGGCATTCCGGTGGTCGAGCGCGGCCATGGCGAGAAGCCCGGCAAGCTCGTCGGCATTCTCACCAATCGCGACGTGCGCTTCGCCGACAATATGCGCGAGCCGGTCGCCGAGCTGATGACCAAGCAGCTCATCACCGTGCGCGAGGGCGTCGATCAGGAGGAGGCGCGCCGCCTGCTGCATCAGCATCGCATCGAGAAATTGCTCGTCGTCGACGAGGATTATCGCTGCGTCGGCCTCGTCACCGTGAAGGACATCGAAAAGGCGACGCTGCATCCGCACGCAGCCAAGGACGCCGAGGGGCGGCTGCGCGTCGCCGCCGCCGCCACGGTCGGCGATCGCGGCTTCGAGCGCGCGCTGCAATTGATCGACGCCGGCGTCGATCTCATCGTCATCGACACGGCTCATGGCCATTCGCAGGCGGTGCTGGATCAGGTCGGCCGCATCAAGAAATTCTCCAACAAAGTCTCCATCGTCGCCGGCAATATTGCGACGCGCGACGCGGCCAAGGCGCTGATCGACGCCGGCGCCGACGCCGTGAAGGTCGGCATCGGCCCTGGCTCCATCTGCACGACCCGCATTGTGGCGGGCGTCGGCGTGCCGCAGCTCACGGCGATCATGGACGCGGCCGAGGAGGCGTTCAAAGCCGGCGTGCCGGTCATCGCCGACGGCGGCGTCAAATATTCGGGCGACCTCGCCAAGGCGATCGCCGCCGGCGCCTCGGCCGTGATGATCGGCTCGCTGCTCGCCGGCGCCGAGGAGGCTCCGGGCGAGGTGTTTCTCTATCAGGGCCGCTCCTTCAAATCCTACCGCGGCATGGGCTCCGTCGGCGCGATGGAGGCCGGCTCCGCCGCCCGCTATTTCCAGCAGGATGTGAAGGAGAGCCTGAAGCTGGTGCCGGAGGGAATCGAGGGCCAGGTGCCCTATCGCGGACCGGTGGCGCCGATCCTCTATCAGCTCGCCGGCGGATTGCGCGCCGCCATGGGCTATGTCGGCGCGCCGACCATTCCCGAGTTCCAGTCCAAGGCGGAATTCGTGCGCATCACCAACGCCGGCCTGCGCGAGAGCCATGTCCATGACGTGACGATCACCAGAGAGAGCCCGAATTATCCGACCGGCGGCGCGTGATGCGCGTTCTGATCCTCGGCGCGGGGGCCGTCGGCGGCTATTTCGGCGGCCGGCTCGTCGAAGCGGGCGCGGATGTGACCTTTTTCGTGCGGGAAGCGCGCTCGCGCCTCCTCGCCGAGCGCGGGCTGCGGATCGAGAGCCCTTTGGGCGACATGAATCTCGCGGCGAAAGCCGTCTTCGACCCGAAAGCGCTGACGGCTTTCGATCTCGTGATCCTCACTTGCAAAGCCTATGATCTCGACGAGTCCCTCGAGACCATCGCCGGCGCCGTCGCGCCGGGAACGGGCGTGCTGCCGCTGCTCAACGGCTTCGCGCATCTCGATCGAATCGAGGCGCGCTTTCCTGAGGCGAAAGTCTTCGGCGGCGTCGCACAGATCAGCGCGACCCTCGCCGAGGATGGCGTCGTGCGCCACTTCGGCGAGCGCAACCGCTTGATTTTCGGCGTGCGCGACGGCGGACCGGACGAGCGGCTCACGGCGCTGGAGGCCATTTACGCGCGGACGTCGGTCGCGGCGACTTTCGTCGACGATGTAGAGCGGCGGCTCTGGGACAAATTCGTGCTGCTCGCGACGCTGGCGGGGATCACCTCGATGATGCGCGCGAGCGTCGGAGACATATTGGCGACGCCCTCAGGTGAGCGTCTCATCCGGCTTCTGCTCGCGGAATGCGAGAGCGTCGCCCGCGCGCAGGGCTGGACGCCGTCGCCCGAGTTCCCGGAACTATTGTCGATTTTATTCGTGCGCGGCTCGGCGCTCAAAGCCTCGATGCTACGCGACATAGAGCGGGGAGGGCGCACCGAGGGCGAGCATATTCTCGGCGACATGCTGGCGCGGGCGCGGCGGGCGCGGCTGGAGACGCCGGCGCTGGAAATCGCCGCGACGCATTTGCGCGCCTATGAAGCCAGTCGAGCGTCTGGCGGCACGAATTTCGCGTAGTTCTCGGCTTCTTCGGCGAAAGGCGCCGCAGACCGGGGATTTGACACAATGAGCGATCCGAGCGCGAGCCTCGCCAAGGCGGAAGAACAGGTGCTCGCCGCCGCACGGCGCAATTTCGACAGCTTCTTCCGCTGGGTCGCCTTCCTCGACGATTCGATCAAAAAGGATATCGGCCCGAAATTCGGTGTCGAGCTGGCGCTGAAGGCGAGCGCCGTCGAGCAGAAGGTGATGGGCCTGCTCTTCGTCTCGCGTCCGCTCAAGGAGCCGCTGCCGCTGCCCTTCGAGATCGAGGGAAGCTCGATCCGCTTCGGCCATCCGAAATTCGAGCGCGACGACGAGGCCGCCGGCGAGAAGACCACGCGCTATGACGTCTCGACCATAGACGATGTGAACCGCATTCTGGGCGATGTGGTGCAGGATTACATCGGCTGATCCTGCGAGGCATGGCATGTCGATTGCTATCTAATTCTGAGACAAGCAATCAGATGGGCTCAGGCCCTTTGTCGGAGATCGGACATGCTGCCGCAAGTCGTCCTGGTCGATGGCGTCCCCAGATGCGTTATTCGCCCGACCGATCAGAAAGCGCTCGACCGCTTCGTTCGCAACAGCAGGAAATGGCTTCAGGCCGGCAATGCCGAAGCCAAATGCACCTACCGCCCGGCCGACGACACGGAGAGGGCGGTTTGGACGGACGCTTTCGAGCTGCACAAGGCCGCCGGCTCGGATGAGGAGAGCTTTTTCGGCATTCCTCTCGTGGCCGCGGCGGCAATGGCTGCGGCGCCGTCCGAATAGCCGGACTCAGTCGACGTTGCAGCGGATCGGGGCTGGCGGTTGCGCCGTTCCGGTCGCCGCCTGCGCGGCGGCGGCCAGGGCCAACGGACAATTGGCGCAATCGTGGCCGGCGCAGCCTGCGCAAGGGGAGGGCGCGGCCGCCGCCTGAGCCGGGGCGGCGGCGCCCGCCAAATTCTGCACATCGGCGCGGGTCTCGTCGCTTGCGGCGGCCCAGGCCGAGCCGGCGATCAGCAAAGCGGGCAGGGCGAGAGCAAAGGATTTCCGCATGGCGCCTGTCCTCAATGCTGGCCGGGCGCGAGCTTCACGCCGCGCCGCTCGAAAGTGATGTAGGAGACGAGCGCCGTCATGCGCGGATCGTCCGGCGCGAGATTAGCGCCCTGCAGCGGATTGCGAATGCACCAATTCGCCATCTCGAACAGCTGCGCCACCTTGCCGAGCTGCTTCTGGAACTTCGGATAGGTCTCTGGGTGCGTGTTGGCGGCGTTGGGGTGGCATTGCGCGCAAGCGACGCCATTGGTCCCGAGCGTGCCGCTCGTCCATAATTCGCGGCCCTTGGCCGCCACCTGCTCGAACTCTTTTTGATAGCGCTCGACGTCGGTCTTGGTGAATTCATCGGCGCGCGCGGTCGTCGCGGCGAAGGCGGCGAGACTGAAAGCGAGGAGCAAGGTCGAGCGAAGCATGGCGAACTCCGATCAATAATGAGTTTGCGGTAGACGACGCTGCGTCGGCTCCTGATAGGCGACGTCGACCGGATGGCCGGCCTTGCGGTCGAAGGCGACGGTGCGCTGGTCATTGTCCCAGAGCTGATAGCGCGCGGTGACGCGGCCCGAGCCTATGTCGATCAGCTGCCAGCCGGTGGCGTCGCGCTCGAAGAAGGGATCGGCGCGGTTCATCGGAATGGTGAGCACGGGCAGATGGCTCTCGGCCTGCGCATAGCTCTGCGGATAGGGCCAGGGCCAGGCCGTGGCCATCACCGAGTTGAAGCTGATGTTGCCGATCTGATTATATTGGATCTGATGGACATGGCCGTAGATGACGTTGACGCTGTCGAAAGGCTGCAGCAGCGCCTGCACCTCCTCGGCGTCGTCGGTCCAGAAATTCCAGCCCTTGTAGATCTTCTGCAGCGGCGAATGGGAGAAGACGACGAGCGGCGTCTTCTTGTCCACCTTGGCGAGGTCATTGGCGAGCCATTTGCGCTGCTTGTCGCCGACCATGAAGGGCGAGCCGTTCGGATTGTCGAGCCCGGCCATCTCCAACATGCGCTGCTCGGCCGTCGGCCAGCGATGGAAGGTCCATTGCTCGCTGGTCAAAATCGAGTTCAGCACGATGAAATGCACGCCCTTATGGTCGAAGCTGTAATAATGCGGGCCGTAGAGCTTGCTCCAATAATCGCCGAGATCGAAATAATAATCGTGCTCGCCCATGACGGCGTGCAGTCTGCCTTTCAGCTTGGAGAGCATTTCGGCGCCGTGGTCGAGCTCCTCGCGCTTGCCGAGCTGGGCGAGATCGCCGCCGAAGATGACGAAATCCGATTCCGGCTTCACCAGATTGGCCTCGGCGACGGCGCGTTTCAGCCCCTGATCCCAATTGCGCACGAAGCTCGCGCCTTTGATCTGCTGGATATGCGCGTCGGAAATATAGGTGAAGGTGAAATCCTCGCGCTCCCCGCCGAAGGCGAGCGTGACCATGCTGATCGGCAGAGTGGTCAGCGCCGCGCCGGCCCCGGCTCCCGCGAGAACGCTGCGCCTGGTGACGAATTCGCTCATCTGCTCGGCTCCCTTTTCTCGATCGCGCCGGGCGCGTTCATTTCGTCGCCGCGCCGACATAGGCCGGCGAGGTGAGCGTCTCCAGGAAGGCGACGAGATCGTCCTGCTGCTGCTTGGAGAGGTTCAGTGGGCGAATGCCGCCGGAGAGATAATCATTCACCTGCGGCGGATCGCCCTTGCTGCGCCCGCCATTGTCATAATGCTCGACGACGTCCTTCAGCGTCTTCAGCGAGCCGTCGTGCATATAGGGCGCGGTCACCGCGACATTGCGCAGCGTGGGCGTCTTGAAGGCGCCGATGACGTCGAATTGATCGGTGACGGCGAAGCGGCCGAGCTCCGAGGTCATGGGGTCGGTCAGCACGGCTTTGTCGACATCGACGCCCTTCGATTTCGCGTTCAGAAATTCGGCGGAGAGGCGCGGAATAGCGGATTGCATCCGATTGACGCCGACGCCGATATTGTGGAACCGATTGTCGGTGAACAGCGCCTGATCCTGCTCGATCACATGGCAGGAGACGCAGCGGCCCTGGCCGACGAAGACCTCGAAGCCGCGCTTGGCGGCCTCCGATATCGCATTCTCCTCATGGCCGAAGCGCCAGCGGTCGAAGGGCGAATCGCCGGAGACGAGGGTGCGCTCATAGGCGGCGATGGCCTTCTTCACCTCATCCATCGTCACGCCGTCGCCGCTCTTGCCGAAGACCTTTTTGAAGAGCTCGACATAGAAGGGATCGGAGCGCGCGATCACGAGAATCGGCTCATGCGTGGGCAGGCCCATCTCGACGGGATTGAGGAATGGATGCTGCGACTGATCCTCGAGCGAGGCCGAGCGCCCATCCCAGAAAAAGGAGGTGAAATAGGCCGCATCGATCACTGTCGGCGCATTGCGCGTGCCGGTCTTCGCGCCGACGCCCTCCGATGTGCGCCGCGGGCTGTCGGTGAAGGCGCGGTCGTCTTTGTGGCAGGTGGCGCAGGCGACCGTGCCGTCGGATGAAAAACGCAGATCATGGAACAGACGATTGCCGAGCGCGATTTTTTCGGCCGTCTGCGGATTATCAGCGGGGATGGGGATGGGCGGCAGGCCCAGCGGCTCGGCGACAGCGACGCCCGCGGAAAGTCCCGCCGCGCCGAGGCCGGCGAGACCGAGCCCCGCGAGATCGAGAAACGAGAGACTGAACATTGCCGCGACCGCGGTCGCGGCGCGCTTGCGCACGGCCATGTCGTCCTCCCCGCTGCGCCTGTCGGCTGAAGCCGCTTCTTTCGTTCGGCGCGAGCATTCGCAATCCTGCCTGGAATCCTTCTCATCGGCAAGGATTCTCGGGGCGGTCTTCCAGCTTTTGTCTCGCCTGCCGCCAGTAACCGAAGCTACGCCGCGCGACCAATATTTCAAGCCTGCGGCGCAAGAAAAATATCTGGCGCCGGGGCGACGTCATCAATTCGACATGACCGGAAAAATAGTAGAGTTATAGTTGTAATTACATGACATCTCCCAGTTTGGCGCATTATTGCCTTTGCCCGCGGGCTCAGCTTGTGGTAGGCGGGCGGCGGTTCGAGCGGCGTCCGTTCGCAGCGCACGCGCGAGCCCCATCGGAGGAGCCCTGGGAAATGTCACGTGCATTCATCGCCGCGCTGAGCGCGATGGCGCTGATCCCTTTCGCCGCAGTCGCCGGCGATCTGCGATCGGACGCCAACGCCGTTTTCAAGCCGGTCACCGCGGCTGCGGCCGCCAAGGCCGTGAAGAACAACGAACTCACACCCGCCAAGATCGAGCTCGGCAAAGAGCTGTTCTTCGATCCGCGCATCTCCTCGAGCCAGCTCATCAGCTGCAACTCGTGTCATAATCTGAGCCTCGGCGGCGTCGACGCCGGCTCGACCTCCATCGGCCATGGCTGGCAGAAGGGCCCGCGCCGCGCGCCGACCGTTCTCAACGCCGTGTTCAACGTCGCTCAGTTCTGGGACGGCCGCTCCGAGGATCTGAAGGCTCAGGCCAAGGGTCCGGTGCAGGCCGGCGTCGAGATGAACAACACGCCGTCGAATGTCGAGGCGACGCTGAACAGCATTCCGGCCTATGTCGCCTCGTTTCAGAAGGCCTTCCCGGGCGACAACAAGCCGGCGAGCTTCGACAATTTCGCCAAGGCGATCGAGGCTTTCGAAGCGACGCTGGTGACGCCGAACTCGCGCCTCGACAAATTCCTCGCCGGCGACGAGGCAGCGCTGGACGCGACGCAGAAGAAGGGCCTGCGCCTCTTCATCGACAAGGGCTGTAGCGGCTGCCACGACGGCGTGAACGCCGGCGGCGGCAATTACGCGCAGTTCGGCGCGGTGGAAAAGCCGTCGGCGGCCATTCTGCCGGAAGCCGACAAAGGTCGTTTCGCCGTCACCAAGAGCCCGGCGGACGTTTTCTCCTTCCGCGTCGCTCCGCTGCGCAATGTCGCGCTGCGCGCGCCCTATTTCCATACCGGCCAGGTGTGGACGCTGGAGGAGGCGGTCGAGGTCATGGCGAAATCCCAGCTCGGCGTGCAGCTCGCGCCCGACGAGACCACGGCCATCGTCGCCTTCCTCGGCGCGCTGACCGGCGATCAGCCGAAAGTCGACTATCCGGTCCTGCCGGCGCGCACCAATGCGACGCCCAAGCCGCAGCAGGAGCTCGCGACGAAGCACGCTCACTGAGCGGATTTCTCGCTGCGCTCGACACAGCCTCCGCGCCCGCGCGCGGAGGCTTTTCTGCGAAGTCATGAAATTGTGCGTTTGCGCATTTAGCTTGCGAAAAAGACAATTGCGAATGGAGCCGCGCCGTGACGCTCTCACGAATTTTGGCCAGAGCTTCCCTTTTGCTATTTCTCTTCGGCCTCGTCGGCTCCTCGCTCGCGCAGGAGGCGGCAAATCCTTTTGCGGCGATCGGCCACATCGTCGTGATCTATACCGAGAACCGCAGCTTCGATAATGTCTTCGGCCTCTATCCCGGCGCCGATGGCCTCGGCATAGGCGCCGAACGCTTCGCCCAGGTCGACGTCGACGGCAAGCCTTTCGGCGAGTTGCCGCCGATCCGCGGCGACAAGGGCGTCGACGCCCGTTTTCCCTCCATTCTCCCCAATGCGCCTTTTCCCATCGACGCCTTCCTGCCCAATGCCGAGAAGACGCCCGATCTGACGCATGATTTCTTCCAGGAGAAGGAGCAGATCAATGGCGGCAGAATGGATCGCTTCGCCGCCGTCTCGGGCGCCGGCGGGCTGGTCATGGGCTATTACGACGGCCGCTCCCTCGCGCAATGGCGCCTCGCGCAGGAGTTCACGCTCGCCGATCATTTTTTCCACGGCGCCTTCGGCGGCTCCTTCCTCAATCACATGTTTCTCGTCTGCGCCTGCGCCCCGACCTTCCCCTCGGCGCCGCCGTCGCTGATCGCCGAGATCGACGAGGCCACCGGCTTTCTCGCGCGCGCCGCCGACACGCCGGCGAGCGCTCATATCGGTCCGCCGCGCTACAAAAAGCCCGGACCCGTCACCAGCGACGGCTTCGTGGTCAGCACGATGCAGCCGACGACGCCCTTGTCGCCGCGCGACGCTCCGACGCCCGCGGGCCTCGGCCTGCCGCCGCAGACGCAGCCGACGATCGGCGACCGGCTGAGCGAGAAGGGCGTCTCATGGGCCTGGTATGCCGGCGGCTGGAACGACATGCGCGCCGGGCGCATTCGCCAGCGCGAGGCGCCCGAGTTCTTTCAGACGCATCACCAGCCCTTTCTCTATTTCGCCGATTTCGGTCCCGGAACGCCCGCGCGCGAGCGGCATTTGAAGGACGCCGACGATTTCTTCGCGGCGGCGGAGGCGGGGACGCTGCCCGCCGTCTCTTTCTACAAGCCGGTCGGCAAGTTCAACGAGCATCCGCATTACGCCGATCTGAAGACCGGCGACGCGCATCTCGCCGATGTCGTCGCGCGGCTGCGGCGCAGTCCGAATTGGAACGACATGCTGATCATCATCACGGCCGACGAGAACGGCGGCTCCTGGGATCATGTCGCGCCGCCGCAGATCGACCGTTTCGGTCCCGGGACGCGCGTGCCGACGTTGATTCTGTCGCCCTTCGCGAAAAAGGGATTCGTCGACCACACGGTCTATGACACTGCGTCGATTCTGGCGACGATCGAAACGCGCTTCGGACTGGCGCCGCTCACCGCGCGCGACAAGGGCGCCGCCGATCTGCGCAATGCGTTGGACGTCGCCGCGCCGGCGCCGGGAAGCGCCGCCCGCTGATCGGCGCCGCGGCGCGGCTCAAGTCATTCTGTCACAGCCCGGCCGGGGAGGCTTGTCCGCAGCGACGGCGCCTCGTCCATAGGCGCTGCCTATCTCACAGATGTTTGAATTATCGGTATTTCATTGCCGATGCCGAGGCGCCTTCGGCCTTCGGCGTGGGTGGGACCGCCCGAAATTGCGGCGCCGCATAAACCGCCCGAGAGAATACCTATAACCACTCTATAGATTATTTTGACCCACCCTATTGGATATTGTCATTAGGCAGCGGAACGGAAATGGTTGCGGCTCG
>NZ_JAHLJF010000010.1:0-212 GCF_018887255.1 Methylosinus sp. KRF6
GCTTATAGGCGGTTCTCTACAGCCCGGAGAGTGAACGCCTCGGCGACGGGACTAGTGGCCTACGTCATTGCCTTTGACGGTTAGTTCTGAATCACTGCCGCCGCGGAACAGCGCTGGAGGTGATTCGTGGCCGGGAAAGAAATCGCCGTCAAGAAATACGTGGTGCGGCTGAGCGCGGAGGAACGCGCGAAGCTCACGGACTTTATCGGCTC
>NZ_JAHLJF010000011.1:0-17218 GCF_018887255.1 Methylosinus sp. KRF6
GTTGGACCGAGATTTGTCGCCGGAAGAGGCGTTTCCACCTCCCCCTCGAGGGGGGGAGGTCGAGCGCCGAAGGCGATCGGGAGGGGGTGAACCCCTGAGTCTGGGGCGTTGCACCCCACCCCGGACCGCTTTGCGGTCCGACCCTCCCCCTTGAAGGGGAGGGTGGGGCGCCGGTCCTCGATCGCCCGCCACGCTCCGCGTTGACTTCCCGGCCCCCAGCGCCTAAAAACGCGCCAATCTCGTCAGAGATGACCTATGACCCGCCCATTCGCCCAAGAGGCGTGGGGCCAACGTCCGGCAGCGCTGAGCGCCCCCGGGCGCGCTTTGCTTTGGACGGGCGCGTGGCGAATAGGGAGTAGCGAAGAGATCGAGCTTCGGCTCTACTCGCTACTCCCTATTCGCTACTCGCTCCCTGGGAGAACCGCATGTTCGAGGGCCTTTCCGACAAGCTCTCCGGCATATTCGACAAGCTCACGCGGCGCGGCGCCCTTTCGGACGCCGATGTCGCCGAGGCTCTGCGCGAGGTGCGCCGCGCTCTGCTCGAGGCGGATGTCGCGCTCGATGTCGTGCGCACATTCACCGACAGCGTGCAGGCCAAGGCCGTCGGCGCCAATGTGGTGAAGTCGGTCTCGCCCGGCCAGATGGTCGTCAAGATCGTCAATGACGTGCTGGTCGAGACTCTGGGCTCCACCGCGCAGCCGATCGATCTCGACGCCGCGCCGCCCGTCGCCATCATGTTGGTCGGCCTGCAGGGCGCCGGCAAGACGACGACCGCGGCCAAGATCGCCAAGCGCCTGAAAGAGCGTCACGGCAAGCGCGTGCTGATGGCCTCGCTGGACGTGAAGCGCCCGGCCGCGCAGGAGCAGCTCGCCATTCTCGGCCGGCAGGTGGAGGTCGACACTCTGTCGATCGTGCCGGGCCAGGACCCGGTGAAGATCGCCAAGCGCGCCGAGGAGACGGCCCGGCGCGAAGGCTATGATGTGGTGATGCTCGACACGGCGGGCCGCACGCACATAGACGAGCCGCTGATGGAGGAGATGGCGCAGATCAAGGCCGTCTCCAAGCCGCATGAGATATTGCTCGTCGTCGACGCGCTGACCGGTCAGGACGCGGTCAATCTCGCCAAGAATTTCGACGATCGCGTCGGCCTCACCGGCATTGTGCTGACGCGCGTCGATGGCGATGGCCGCGGCGGCGCGGCGCTCTCCATGCGCGCCGTCACCGGCAAGCCGATCAAGCTGATCGCCACCGGCGAGAAGATGGATGCGCTCGACGAATTCTCGCCGCAGCGCATCGCCAATCGCATTCTGGGCATGGGCGACATTGTCGCGCTGGTGGAGAAAGCCGCCGCCGCCGTCGATCAGGAGCAAGCGCAGCGCGCCGCCGAGCGCATGGCGAAAGGCAAGTTCGATCTGCAGGATTTGGCCGATCAGCTCGCCATGATGGAGAAGGTCGGCGGCTTCGGCGGCATAATGGGCTTGCTCCCCGGCGTCGCCAAGATGAAGGAGCAGATCGCCTCCGCCAACATCGACGACAAAATGTTCAAGCGCCAGCGCGCGATCATTCTGTCGATGACGCCCAAGGAGCGGCGCAATCCCGACATTCTCAAAGCCTCGCGCAAGCGCCGCATAGCGGCGGGCTCCGGCGCGAAGGTGGAGGAGATCAACAAGCTGCTGAAACAGCACCGCCAGATGGCCGACATGATGAAGGCCATGGGCGGCGGCAAGGGCGGCGGCATGATGGCCAAGGCCGCGCAGATGATGGGCGTGGGCGTGGGCGGGATGCAGGCGCCTTCGCCCGAGCAGCTCGCGCAATTGCAGAAGAAAATGGGCGGCGCCCTGCCGCCCGGCGCCGGACCCAGCATTCCCGCTGCGCCGCCGGCTTCCGCATTCTCCGCCAAGCCGACGCTTCCGGGCCTCGGCGGCGGCGGAGGTTTCCTGAGCGGATTGAATCCGTTCGGGAAGAAGAAATGAAGGGGCGAATAGCGAATAGGGAGTAGCGAATAGCTCGCCGTCCTCAATTCGCTACTCGCTACTCGCTATTCGCTCTCACAAAGGAAGAACCAAATGTCCCTGAAGATCAGACTCTCCCGCGGCGGCGCCAAGAAGCGTCCCTTCTATCGCGTCGTCGTCGCCGATTCGCGCTCGCCCCGCGACGGCCGCTTCATCGAGCGTCTCGGCACGTTCGATCCGTTGAAGCCCAAGGACGCCGCCGATCGTCTGGTGCTCGACGCCGAGAAGGCGAAGGAGTGGATCGCCAAGGGCGCGCAGGCGACCGATCGCGTCGCCCGTCTGCTCGAGAGCGTCGGCGTCGGCAAGCGCGAGGCGCGCAGCAATCCGCAGAAGGCCCAGCCGAAGAAGAAGGCGCAGGAGCGCGCCGCCGCTGCGGCCGCCGCCGCCGAGGCCGCCTCGGCCTGATGACGCCGTCCTCGCGAGCGAAGCGAAGCGACCTGGGGCCGCGCGGCGGCCTCTGGAGCGCTTCGCTCGCGCGGCGAGCCTTCAGGCTCGCTATTCCATGAAGAACGCCGTTCTCCTCGGCCGGCTCGGCGCCGCGCATGGCGTGCGCGGCGAAATCCGCCTGCAGAGCTTCACCGCCGATCCTTCGGCGATCTCCACTTACGGTCCCTTGTTCGACGCCGGCGGCGCGCGCCGTTTCGTCATCGCCTCGCTGCGGCCGGTCGGCAAAGACATGTTCGTCGCGCGTCTCGAGGGCGTGCGCGACCGCGAGGCTGCGACGGCGCTGACCGGCGTCGAGCTCTATCTTCCGCGCGCGGCGCTGCCGGAGCCGGAGGAAGACGAATTCTATCTCGCCGATCTCGAAGGCCTGCGCGCGGAAACGCCCGCCGGCGAGACGCTCGGCGTGGTGATCGCCGTGCGCAATTTCGGCGCGGGCGATCTGTTGGAAGTGCGCCCGCCCGCCGGAGGCGAGACGCTGCTCTTCCCCTTCACCAAGGCCGTGGTTCCGATCGTCGATGTCGCCGGCGGCCGCGTGGTGGTGGAGCCGCCGCTCGAGATCGAGGGCGATGCGCCTTCAGGGGAAGACGTCTAGCGCCGATTTCGAAAGCGCGACGCGACAATCGACGATGACCTCGTCGCCGACGCCGGCGCGTTCCTTGGCGCGCACATCGGCCTTGATCGCCAGCAGATAGGGGCCTTCCTTCGAGGGGAACAAGGTCGTCGTCCAGACGGTGGAGCCGAGCGTCGCGGTGACCGGCGCACAGCCATAGCCGGTCCGCTCGATGCGCTTTTCCTGTTTCAACACGAGCGAATCCGCTTCGCTCAGCGAGACGAAGAACCAGCCGCCTTTTCCGGGATATCTCCAGATTTTTCCTGTGACGGTGAACTGCAAGAAATCCATTGTCGTTCAATCCTGCGCGGGCCTCATCGCGGAGGCTGCGCCACGAGCGGAAAATTTTCGGGGTGGCGAATGGCGTCGACCAACTTTAGCGCCGGAGAACCGCTGGCGAAAGCGCCTCGCCTTTCCCGCCCCGCGCGCCCATGCCATAACCCGCCCCATGTGGCGCGCGACGATCCTCACACTCTTCCCGGAAATGTTCCCCGGCCCGCTCGGCCTGTCGCTCGCGGGCGACGGGCTTTCGCGCGGGCTCTGGTCGCTCGAGGCGCGCAATATTCGCGAGCATGGCCTCGGCCGTCATCGCGCCGTCGATGACACGCCCGCCGGCGGCGGCCCCGGCATGGTGATGCGCGCCGATGTTCTCGCCGCGGCGATCGACGCCGCTGCGCTGGAAGGCGATACGCGGCCGCGTCTGCTGATGAGCCCGCGCGGCGCGCCGTTGACGCAGAGCCGCGTGCGCGCGCTGGTCGAAGGGGAGGGCGCGATCATCCTGTGCGGACGCTTCGAGGGCGTGGACGAGCGCATCATCGAGGCGCGCGCGCTGGAGGAAGTCTCGATCGGCGATTATGTGCTGTCGGGCGGCGAAATCGCGGCCATGGCTCTCGTCGACGCCTGCGTGCGTCTGTTGCCGGGCATAATGGGCGAGACGGCCTCGGGCGAGGAGGAGAGCTTCGAGAGCGGTCTGCTCGAATATCCGCAATATACGCGGCCGCGCGATTTCGAGAGCCGCGCAATTCCCGACATTCTGCTCTGCGGCGATCACGCCAAGATCGCGCGCTGGCGCCATGAGCGCGCGCTCGAGCTGACGCGCGCGCGGCGACCGGATTTGCTGAACGATCGGGTGAGAGAGACGCGCGCCGGAAAAGGCGCTTCCACCTCTCCCTCGAGGGGGGAGGTCGAGCGCTGAAAGCGCTCGGGTGGGGGTGCACCCCACCCCGTCCGGCTATCGCCGGCCGACCCTCCCCCTGAAGGGGAGGGTGAATAAGCCGTCTATAGGCTCGTCCGGTCGCATTTCACTCAAGGGCTCAGGACATCACCACATTCACCGCGCTCTCGGGCAATTCCTTGCCGAAGCAGCGCTGGTAGAACTCTGCGACCAGCGGGCGCTCGAGCTCGTCGCATTTGTTCAGGAAGGTGAGCCGGAAGGCGAAGCCGACATCGCCGAATATCTCGGAATTCTCCGCCCAGGTGATCACCGTGCGCGGGCTCATCACGGTGGAGAGATCGCCGGACATGAAGGCGTTGCGCGAGAGGTCGGCGACGCGCACCATCTTATTGATGGCGTCGCGGCCTTCCTTGGTCGCATTGAAGCTCTTCACCTTGGCGAGCACGATATTGGTCTCCGCGTCATGCGGCAGATAATTGAGCGTCGAGACGATGGACCAGCGGTCCATCTGGCCCTGATTGATCTGCTGCGTGCCGTGATAGAGGCCGGATGTGTCGCCGAGGCCGACCGTATTGGCGGTGGCGAAGAGGCGGAAGGCGGGATGCGGACGAATGACGCGGTTCTGATCGAGCAGCGTCAGCCGGCCGGAAACCTCCAGCACGCGCTGAATGACGAACATCACATCCGGGCGGCCGGCGTCATATTCGTCGAAGCAGAGCGCGATATTGTGCTGCAGCGCCCAGGGCAGAATGCCGTCGCGGAACTCCGTGACCTGCTTGCCGTCCTTCAGCACGATCGCGTCCTTGCCGACGAGATCGATGCGCGAGACATGGCTGTCGAGATTGACGCGCACGCAGGGCCAGTTGAGCCGCGCGGCCACCTGCTCGATATGCGTCGATTTGCCGGTGCCGTGATAGCCCGTGACCATGACGCGGCGGTTGCGGGCGAAACCGGCGAGAATGGCGAGCGTCGTCTCGCGGTCGAAGAGATAGTCTGGATCCTTGTCCGGGACATGCTCGGTCCGCTCGGAATAGGCGGGAACCTCGAGATCGGAGTCGATGCCGAACAGCTGGCGCACGGAGACTTTGAGGTCCGGCAGGGGCGCGGACCCGGCCGCTTTGTCGCTTGGGGTTGACATTGATCCTCCGTTTCGCCGACGCGCGCTCGCGACATTCGCGCCGGCAAGGCCTGGTCAAACGCTTGTTCAAACGAGCTTGGCGGCCCGCAACGTCTTATATGCGTGAATGATCTCCCGCAGTCTTTCCTCGCAGGAGCGATCTCCGCCATTGGCGTCGGGATGGTGACGTTTGACGAGCTCCTTATAGCGCGTCTTTATCGCCTCCGCACCGGCGGTCTCATCGAGACCGAGAGCATTCAGCGCCTTGATCGTCACCGCCGAATAGCGCGGGCTCGCCTCGGCCTGCGGCCTGGCGCGATGCGCCCGCTGCCGGTAGAGGCCCATCGGATCGGCGAAATTGTCGGGTCGCAGCGGGTCCTCGCGGAAGGAGGCCTGGCCGCGCTTCACGCCCATGGACCAGGTGGGGCGATGGCCGGTGGTGGCGTCGTCCTTCAGATAGCGGGCGACGGCCTCGTCGCTCATTCCGTTGAAGTAATTGTAGGAATTGTTATATTCCCGCACGTGCTCCAGGCAGAAGCAGAAATATTGCCCCTCGCGCAGCCGGCCCATGGGCGCGCGATATTCCCCCGCCGCCTCGCAGCCGGGGGCGTCGCAGCGAAAACGAGTCTCGCGGCGCTCCTGCCTCTGCTCGGGCTTGACGCGTATGCGATCGAAGAGGGGCGAATTCAAATCCATGGCGCTGCATTATGGTAGACTGGACGCAGGCTGCAAGCGGAACCCGTCGCCAATTTCACTCGGCGGGAATTTTGCTTGGGCCTCGGCGACGAGAAGGAGTCCATCATGGCCGAGCAAGGCAATATCGGCGCCGTCCAGGCCCGCATCCGTTCGAAGCTGACCGAAGGGCTCGCGCCCCTCGCCTTGAAGGTGATCGACGAGTCCGACAAGCACGCCGGGCATGGCGGCCATCATCAAGATGGCGAAAGCCATTTTCGGGTCGAGGTGGTGAGCGAGGCATTCGCCGGCAAGAAGCTCGTGGAGCGCCATCGCATCGTCAACACGCTCCTCGCCGAGGAACTGGCGACCCGCGTTCACGCCCTGACGATCACCGCCCGCGCTCCGCAGGAATAGCGGCGGTCCGGGCGAACGACAGAAGCAGGGGGGAGGTCGGACCGCGAAGCGGTCCGGGGTGGAGTTGGACGCGCGTCTCGTTCACCGATAACCCTGCGGCGGCCGCGCTTTCGACGCGCCCGAGGCGCGTCACAGCCAGCCCGACAGCTCCCGTCGCGCGATCGTCTCCAGCGCGCGCAGGCCGTCCTCGCTGTCATTGAGGCAATCGAGCCGCGCGAAATTTTCGCCGCCTTCGGCGAGATAGGAATGACGCAGCTCGGCGCCGATCTCCTCGAGCGTTTCCAGACAATCGGAGACGAAGCCCGGCGTCAGCACGGCGACGCGCTTCACGCCTTTCTGCGCCAGCTCCTGCAGCACATTCGCCGTATAGGGGCCGGTCCATTGCGTGCGGCCGAAGCGCGATTGAAAGGCGAGGCGCAGACGCTCCGGCGACATGCCGAGCGCGGAACGCAAAGCGTCGAGCGTCGCCTCGCAATGGCGGCGATAGGGATCGCCGCGGTCGATCTGCGCCTGCGGCAATCCGTGGAAAGAGGCGACCAGAATTTCCGGCTCGAAATCGAGTGCAGCGAGCTGCGCGCGCGTCGAAGCGGCGAGCGCTTCTATATAGGCGGGATCGTCATAGAAGGGCGGGACGATGCGCAATGTCGGCTGCTCGCGCAGCAGCGCCAGCGCGCGGGCGGCCTCGTCCACGACGGAGGCGGTCGTCGAGGCGGCATATTGCGGATAGAGCGGAAACATCAGGATGCGCTCGCAGCCATTTGCGCGCAGCGCGTCGATCTTCTCGCCGATGGACGGCCCGGCGTAGCGCATGGCGAAATCGACGATGACGTTTCGCTCGGCAAAGCGAGCGCCGAGCTTTTCCGCCTGCGCGCGCGTGATGGTCTTCAGCGGGCCTTCGTCGCGCTCTTCGTTCCAGACGGAGCGATAGGCGCGCGCGGAGCGGCGCGGCCGAAAGGTGAGCACGAAACTCTCGAGAATGGGACGCCACAGCACGGGCGGCACATCGACGACGCGCCGATCCGACAGAAACTCGCGTAAATAGCGCCGCACCGACCAATAATCGGCGCCCTGCGGCGTGCCGAGATTGACGAGCAGAAGCCCGATGCGAGACGCGCTCATGCGATGATCTTTTCCAAGGCCGTCAGTTCCGCCGCCTCCAGCGAGAAGCCATTCTCCTCGGCCGGAAAGCGCCCCTCGCGCACGTCGCGCGCATAAGCGGCGACTGCCTCGCGCAGCGCGGCGCCTAGCTCCACATAGCGGCGATTATGCTTGAAGTCGCGCGTTCCCAGCGCAGCGAGATCATGCACGACCAGCACTTGCGCGTCGCAATCGGCGCCGGCGCCGATGCCGATCGTCGGCGCGCGCAGACGCGATGTGATCTTCGCTGCGAGCTCGCGCGGGATGAGCTCGAGAACGAGAAAATCGGCGCCTGCCGCGTCCAGCGCCAGCGCGTCGGCGAGGAGCTTGGCGGCGGCTTCGGCCGTCTTGCCCTGGCGGCGCTTGCCCTCTTGATGCTGCGACTCGAGCCCGATGTGGCAGCACACCTCATATCCTTCGCGCTTCAGCGCGCGCACGATTTCCGGCCGCGCGCCTTCGAATTTCACGCAATCGGCGCCGGCCTGCGCGAGAAGCGCGGCGCTGGCGAGAGCTTGCGCCTCGCTGTCATAGGTGGCGTAGGGGAGGTCGCCGATGAGATAGACGTCCGGCGCGCCGCGGCGCACGGCGGCGATGTGATGCGCCATATCGTCCAGCGTCACCTCGCGCTCGCTGGCGTAGCCCAGCACATTGGTGCCGACGCTGTCGCCGACCATGACGATATCGACGCCGGCCTCCGCCTCGAGCCGGGCGGTCGGCGCGTCATAGGCGGTCAGCACGACGAATTTCTCGCCGCGCTTCTTCATCTCGACGAAATGGCCAGCCGCCATCTGCGCTCACCGTCCTCGATCCGCGTCAGGGCGCTCTATAGAGCAAAGGGACCCGCAGAAAAAGCGTTCAGCGCGCGCAGGCCTGCGGCGGCAGGGGCAGGCGTATGTCCTGCAGCTCGTGGGTGCATTTGTCGCAACCCGCGAGCAGCGCATAGGCGACGACGAGACCCGCCAGAATGCAGAGCTTGCGCATGATCCTCTTCCTCGAAACTCCGCCGCCGTCGCCGCCACGATAGGGCTGCGCGGGTTAATAGCTCGAGAAGGGCGTCCCTGTCATTTCAGCACGACCACGCGGGTTCCGACCTTCACCCGGTCATAGAGATCGGCGACGTCGCGATTGGTCATGCGGATGCAGCCGGAGGAGACGGCCTCGCCGATCGTCTCGCCCTCATTGGAGCCGTGGATGCGATATTCGCTGGAGCCGAGATAGAGCGCTCTCGCGCCGAGCGGATTGTCCTGGCCGCCCTCCATATAACGGGGCAGATCCGGCCGGCGCTTCAGCATGGCGGCGGGCGGGCGCCAATCGGGCCATTCCTTCTTGGCGGTGATCGTCTTCACGCCGGACCAGGTGAAGCCCTCGCGGCCGACGCCGACGCCATATTCGATCGCGCGCGTCGGGCCGAGCACATAATAGAGCCGCCGCTCCTTGGTGGAGACGACGATCGTGCCCTTCTTATATTGCGGATGGCTCCAGACGACCTCTTGGCTCGGAATGGACTGCAGGCGGAAATTATTGACGAAATCCGCGACCGGGCCGCGATCCAGGAAATTGGCCGCTTTCGCCTCTCCCGAGAGGACGAAGCCGAGAAAAATTGCGCAAGTCGCGCGCGTCTTGGTGCAGACCATTCCTTTCGGCCTCCCTGCCGTTTACGTCGGAGTCGTTTGTCGGGAGAAAATACGGCCGAAATGGGAAGGGGAGGGCGATCGGGCGAACGAGATGCGGGGTGAGCGCGCCCATTGCAATGTTCCGGCGGCGCCGACTTGCATCCTGCGCCCACGCCGCTATAAAGCGCGCTTCGCGACGCTTCCGGCCGGGGGCTGAACGGAAGGCCTTTGGCTCCGCCACAGGCAGGGTTCGCCCGTCTTCCAGTGTCTCCGCCTTCGAACTTCCCGATCGAGCCTTTCCTTTGAAGGCTCGAAGGGCTCTGCGCCGAGAGCGGGCTCGCGACGATGAGGAAAGGCAAGAGAATGGCTCTCTACGAGCATATCTATCTTGCGCGCCAGGACGTTTCGCCCCAGCAGGTGGAAGCGCTGACGACGCAGTTCAAGGGCATCATCGCCTCGCTCGGCGGCAAGGTGACGAAGACCGAATATTGGGGCGTGAAGTCCCTCGCCTATCGGATCAAGAAGAACCGCAAGGCGCATTTCACCCTTCTCAACATCGACGCCCCGCCCGCGGCCCTGGCCGAGGTCGAGCGTCAGCAGGGCCTCAGTGAGGACGTTCTGCGCTTCCTCACCCTGCGCGTCGAGGCGCTGGAGGAAGGCCCCTCCGCCCAGCTCCGCAAGCGTGACGACGACGACCGTGGCGACCGCCGCGGCCCCGGCGGCCCGCGCCCCGACCGTGGCGATAGAGGCGACCGTGGCGACCGCCGCCCGCGCCGTGACGAACCCCGCTCCGAAGGAGAGACTTTCTGATGAGCGCCGCAGCCCGCCGCCCCTTCTTCCGCCGCCGCAAGTCCTGCCCCTTCTCCGGCGCCAACGCCCCGAAGATCGACTATAAGGACACGCGTCTGCTCTCGCGCTACATCTCCGAGCGCGGCAAGATCGTGCCCTCGCGCATCACGGCCGTCTCGGCCAAGAAGCAGCGCGAATTGGCCCAGGCCATCAAGCGCGCCCGCTTCCTCGGCCTTCTGCCTTACGTGATCCGCTGAGGTTTCGGGCCTTTCGGCCCGTCCGCTGGAGTTTCACGGCCGCGCGACGAGCGCGGCCGTTTTCGTTTCTGCTCCGCATTTTTGTTTGACGGGAGCGGGTTCCGATCCCATGCGACGTGAGCCGAGTTTCGCGCACGGCATGGTTGCCGCCGGACGTCTATAGTGTAAAAATCCGAATATTCGCTCGGCCTGCAGGCGGAACGTCTTCGAGAGTTTAAACGATCGAGGCGACCTCTTCGAAAGCGAAACGCGGCCCCCTCGGATAGAGCTTCGCCGGATTGCCATAGCCGATGTTGATCAGGAAATTCGATTTGACCGTCCCGCTGGGGAAGAATTCGGCGTCCACCTTCGCATTGTCGAAGCCGCTCATCGGTCCGGCGTCGAGCCCCACGGCCCGCAGCGCCAGCAGAAAGTAAGCGCCTTGCAGCGTGCCGTTGCGAAAGGCCGTCGTCTCGATCAGCGGGACGTCGCCGACGAACCAGGCGCGCGCGTCGGTCGCCGGATAGAGGCGCGGCAAATGCTCGTAGAATTGCATGTCATGGGCGACGATCGCTGTCGCCGGCGCCGCCAGCGTCTTGTCGAGATTGCCGGGCGCGAGCGCCGGCGCCAGCCGCGCCTTGCCCGCCACCGAGCGCACGAAGACGAAACGCGCCGGCAGGCAATTGGCGCTGGTCGGGCCGAAGAGCGCCAGCCGGACCGCCTGCTGGAGCAGCGCATCCGGGACGTCCCGATCCACCCAGCCATTATGGGTGCGCGCCTCTGTGAAGAGCTGGGCGAGCGTCTCCGCGCTCAAAGTCTCGCGATGCGAAAATCCGTCCGGCGCCATCTCATTCGCTCCTCGTTTCGACGAAAGAACGCAGAGCCGGGTCAGATGTCGCGGCCCTCGACCTCGAAATGCAGGCGCTCCTCCGCCTTGCGCCAGTCCTCGCGGCGCGGATCGAGCGCGCGGGCGCGGCGATAGGCCTCGAGCGCGCGCGCCGGCGCGCCGATGCGCTCCCGTAGAGCGCCGAGCGTTCCGAACGCGTCGAAACGGCGCGGCTCCAGTCGCACGGCGGATTCGAGATCACGCTCGGCGCCGTCGAGATCGCCGAGCGCGATGCGGACGCTGGCGCGGCCGACCAGCGCCTCCGCCCATTGCGGCTCGAGCGTGACCAGGCGGTCGAAGAGATCGAGCGCGAGAGATTCGCCGCCGACGCTCACGGCGGCGAGCGCGCGGCGCATCAACAGATCGGCCGTGGGCGAGCCCGACCGCGCCCACAGCCGGCCGATCGCCTGGGCGAGCGCGGCCTCCTCCTCCTCGCTCTCGGCGAGCGACAGGCGGCGGATGAGATCGTCGAGGGAATCGCGCGCGAATTGCGGCGCCCGCTCGGGCTCCGGCTCGACCGGCGGCGCCGGACGGCGCTGCGGCGAGAACACGCGCGCGCCGGGCGGCAAGGGAATTGGAATGCGTCCTATGCCCGGAATCTCGATGAATTGCTGCTCCGCCCCTGCGGCGAGCGCGCCGGGCGCGGCGACAACCATAGCCGCGAGCATTGCGGCGAGAGATCGGGACGAGGGCGCGAGGCGCATGAGGCGACTGTAGCGCAGGCGCCGGCTGCGAGACAATAACGATGAACGAGACAAAAAAGGCGAAAACGATGAAAATGACCAAAAGGGCCGCCACGATGCGGCGGCCCTCTTGTCGAAAGCCTCAGAGCGCCGAAAGCCTCAGAGAGCCTTGAGCTGGTCCGCCGAGGACTTGCCGGTGCGGCGGTCCTGCGCGATCTCGAAGCTCACCTTCTGGCCCTCGCGCAGGTCGCGCAGGCCGGCGCGCTCCACCGCGCTGATATGGACGAAGACGTCCTTGTCATCGCCGTCGGGCTGAATGAAGCCATAGCCCTTCTGGGCGTTGAACCACTTTACCGTTCCAGTCGCCATTCGTCTCTCCGAACATAGAGGAGAAGGCCCGCCTGCGCGGGGCCGGGTCGATCGATGTCAGGGAGAGGTCGTCAGCGGCTCCGTCTCCGAAGCGCGCGCAAGTCGCCGGCCGAAAATCGATGCCGGAGAACATAGAGGGCCGAAACGCGCCCGGCAATGGCGGATCACGCTATGGGCCATAAGTAATTACCGAGAAAGAAAGGATTTCCTAACCTCTACAATTCGAAAGGCCGCTTCGGTTCACGCCGCATTCATGCCGGCGCCGCGATCTTAGCGTCGGATTCACGATCATAGCGTCGAATTGTCGTCGAATGATCGTGGTCTGCGACGAAGGGGCGCAGCCGCCCCCGGCGCGGCAAAGGAGCGGAGAGTAAAAGTGATCGACCTCGTTCGGCAAGCCATCGACGAGCATGGACGCCTGTCGGCGCCGGCGCGTGAACTCGGCGTCAATTCCGACCTCTATGAGCTCGGCCTCACCTCCTTCGCGGCGGTGCGCATCATGCTCGCGCTCGAGAACGCCTATGGCGTCCAATTCCCCGAGCATATGCTGCGCCGCCGCAATTTCGCCTCCATCGGCGCCATCGTCGCCTGTCTGCGCGAGCTCGAGCGCAAAGCCGCGGCCTGAGCCGGACTCAGATCCGCGCGCCCGAGGGACAATAGCGCGCCTTGCGATCGACCCCGGCGGAGAGCGCCGCCGGGAAAGCGTCCAGCCGCGGGCCGAAGGCGAGCCGCGCGGGCGTCACCGGCCGCGCCGAGGCCGCCCAGCTCTGGAAAGCGGCCGACCGCCCCTCCCTCGTCTCGCGCAGGGCGAGCTTTTCCGCGCCCGGCTCCGGCGTCAGCCCCTCGAGCCCGCATTGGGCGAAGAGCGGAATGCGATAGGCCGCGGGCGGCGCCGCGCAGGCGCGCTCCATCAGCACGACGATGGTGAAGAAGACGAGCGCCGAGAAGGCGACAAAAAGCGCGCCGATCTGACGCGCGCCCAAATCTGCTCGTGACATTTTGGACCCCTCGAGGCCGCGAACCGGCCGAGAGTGTCAAATGGAGCGGCGCCCGCGCCCCTCCAGCGCGAGCGCGGGACATGATTAGCGGGGAGTGACCGCACCCGTCAGCCCGCCAGCTCCTTCAGCCCGCGGCGGATGAGCGCGCCCGTATCCGCTCCCTCGCCCATCGCCTCGAGGCTCTTGGCGACGGCCGCCGCCGCCTGCGGGCGCCCATAGCCGAGATTGACCAGCGCCGAAATGGCGTCCTGCGCGGCCTGGGGCGCCGCCGCCGGCTCCTCGCCGGAAAGCCGCGCCACCACCGGATCGATTCCGGCGAAGGCCGGGGCCTTGTCCTTCAGCTCGGCGACGATGCGCGCGGCCAGCTTGGGGCCGACGCCGGAGGCGCGCGCCACCATTGCCTTGTCTTGCCCCGCAATGGCCGAGGCCAGCTCGCCCGGCGAGAGAATGGACAAAATGGCGAGCGCCACTTTCGAGCCCACCCCCTGCACGCTCTGCAGCAGGCGGAACCAATCGCGCTCGGCCTCCGACGAGAAGCCGAACAGACGTATGGCGTCCTCGCGCACCTGCGTCTCTATGGCGAGCGAGGCCGCCTCGCCCACGGGCGCGAGCTTTTGCAGCGTGCGCGCCGAGCAGCTCACCACATAGCCGACGCCATGCACGTCGATGATGACGTGATCCTCGCCATAGGAATCGACGATTCCCTTGAGCTTGCCGATCATCTCGCCCCCGCGATGAAGGCCGATCCGATGCGTCCACCGGATGATGGGGTGAAGCTTCCCTCATCCTGAGGAGCGGCCGCAGGCCGCGTCTCGAAGGACGAGGGAAGCGTCACGCGCCGCCTTCTGGATCTCGCCCTCGTGCTTCGAGACGGTCGCTGCGCGACCTCCTCAGCATGAGGGCGAGGGTGATTGTTGCCGGACCGCGAGCCTTCAGGCTCGCTCCTCGAACGAAAGCCGATCATCGCGCCCCCGCGGCGAGCTTGCGCGCGGCCACGCGGCCGGCGCGATGATGGGCGTGGCAGATGGCGACGGCCAGGGCGTCGGCGGCGTCCGGGCTCTCGGCCCGGCTCAGCGGCAGCAGCACGCGCACCATCATGGCGATCTGCGCCTTATCGGCATGGCCATTGCCGACCACGGTCTTTTTGACGACATTGGCGGCATATTCCTCCACCTCGAGCCCGGCGAGCGCCGGCGCCGCCAGCGCGACGCCGCGCGCCTGTCCGAGCTTCAGCGCCGATTGCGGATCGCGATTGACGAAAGTCTCCTCGATCGCCGCCTCATGCGGCGCATAATCCGCGATGATGCGCGCGAGGCCGCGCTGCAATTGCGCGAGCCGCTCGCCCATGGAGGCGTCGCCATCCGAATGCAGCGAGCCGCAAGCAACAAAGGAGAGCCGCGAGCCGCGCGACGCCTCGACGACCCCCCAGCCCGTGTTGCGAAGGCCCGGGTCTATGCCGAGAATGCGAATCGTCTCTTCCGTCATGGCCGGAGGTTAGGGGGAAAGGCGCGCGAGGGGTAGCGGCGACTCTCGCGCTGGGCGCGCGCCCACCTCCCCCTCGAGGGGGGAGGTCGATCGCCGAAGGCGAGCGGGAGGGGGTGATCCCCGAGTCTCGGGCATTGACCCCACCCCGGACCGCTCCGCGGTCCGACCCTCCCCCTGAAGGGGAGGGTGGAGGGCGAAGCTTTTTGGATGCAGCGCGCCACGAGCGACGAAAGCGCGCGGCGTCGCGCCCGCCGCCGAAATTCGGCGCGGGAGGATGGGAGGTCCGGGACGCGGCGGCTCCGTTCGGCCGTCGCTTGGTGAAGAAGAGCGCATCGAAGCCGGAATGCATCCCGGACCACGGCCGCCTTTTCTGTTCGCCGCCTGCGGGCTCAGGGTTGTTTTCCCCTTTCGGGTAGTCTATCCCCGCGCGAGCCTCGGAAATTCGGCCGACTTTCGCATGTGTTCCCACATGCCTCTGCACGAAGGAGAAGCCGTGCCGGCGGCGTGGCGTCGCTCGAGACGAGAGAGGGTCTGCCCCCGCCCTTGCGAACCGCACCCCCGCCGACGTCGCCTACCCTTCAAGACGACGCCCCACCGGCGGAGGCAGGGAGGAAGATAGGAATTTAGTCCGCATGTGTCAAGGGGCGGCCTCACGCCGAGGCGGCGCGGCCGCTCCAGCGCGGTCGGGCGAATGCCGAAAGGGGCGCGCTCACCCTCCCCTTCAGGGGGAGGGGTCTGCTGGCAATAGCCGGACGGGGTCCCCCTCGAGGGGGAGGTCGATCGCCGAAGGCGAGCAGGAGCGGCGCTCCCGATCTCGGGCGTGACGCTACCCCGGACCGCTACGCTGTCCGAGCCACTCCCAGTTCGATCATCGACCTTGTTCCTAGCGGGGTAAGCTGCACAAATGCTGAAATACCACCGCCAGTCGATTCGCTGGTAAAGCACCGTATCAAACCAAGCGCTTCGAATTGTAGCCGAACACTATTACAGTCTCCCGGATTCGGATTTATATTTGTTAGCCGCTCTATATTATGATAAATGAAATATTTCACGAGTGAATTAATTGACGACGCATACACCGGCGCCGTTAGATTTGGTGCTATATACAAAAATACCTCTCCCCATTTCACGGACGCACTTCGCCCGACATATCCAAGCCTACTATCTCGCCCAGTATATGACAGCACTACGTTTTCATTAAGTCCTGCCGCGTCCATTAATATCGGACTTGACGCTGCCAAGGCATCCTTTAGTTTCTGCTTTAAGTCGTCATTTTCCGTTCTCAGCTGATTAACCTGCAACAAGACATCTTCTCTCGCAACGACATTGCCTCGCACCCACCCAACAGAAGGCTGCTGCTGCATTGCTTTGCTAAGCGACTTTATGGCTGCCAACTCCACCCCTTGAGCAGTACTCCAAAATGAGACAAGACGATTTTTCTTTACTTTTTCTCAGAATGCCTCAAGCTTTTCCTTTAATAAAGGATCAACTTCGTTTTTTGCTGCAGGCAGCTGCATCGGATCCTCATGGATAAATCCTAGGACTACCTTACCAGATTCGACAGCGTAATCATACTTACGTTCCGTATAACTCACCCCATTAGCGTCCAGAGAGCCGTAGCGACCAGCTATTATTACCATATAATAATCACATTCATCTATTATTTTTTTAATATACGACAACTGCTCTTCGTCAGCAGCAAGAAACGATTCCATCCCGGCGGGAATTTGACCGAGATCTAATATTGACCTCATTATTGCATTTCTCTCTTCCACCAAGTCACGATATGTCGAAGAGACAAATATCTGGTATTTAGTAAGCATTTGAAAGCTCTCTGTCATGACGTCTTTTGAGTTCTCAGTGCTGGACATCATGGTTGCGTTTATGGGCGCGATTCCACCCGTGCGTAATGAGATATCAAAAACCACTTCACCCCAAAATCCCCCGCCCCACGCCCCTCACCTCCCCCACCCCGCACAACATCATCCCCACCCGCAGCTCCGCCGCGAAAATATCCAGCATGTTCTCCACGCCCGCCTCTCCCGCCGCGGCCAGCGCATAGGCGTAGGCGCGGCCCAGCAGCACGCCTTTCGCGCCCAGCGCCAGCAGGCGCAACACGTCGAGGCCGGAGCGGGCGCCGGAATCGGCGAGGAGGAGGAGATCGTCGCCCACCGCATCGGCGATGCGCGGCAACATGCGCGCGACGGAGGGCGCGCCGTCGAGCTGGCGGCCGCCGTGATTGGAGACCACGATCGCCTCCACGCCGCAGCGAACGGCGTCGCGCGCGTCGGCCTCGTCCAGCACGCCTTTCAGAATGATGCGGCCCGGCCAGCGCGCGCGCACCCAATCCAGCGTCGACCAGTCGAGCGTGGGATCGACATTGGCGGCGATGTCGCGCAGATAATTCTTCTGCTTCATCGCGCCGCCGAGATAGGCCGCGACATTGCCGAGATCATGCGGCCGGCCCATGAGGCCGACATCATAGGCCCAGGCGGGCCTCGCCAGCGCCTGCAACAGGCGCCGCGGTCGTGCCCCTTGGAGAGGTGTAGCAGCGGCGCTCGGGCGCGCGGAGCGGA
>NZ_JAHLJF010000012.1:0-16941 GCF_018887255.1 Methylosinus sp. KRF6
CTAACGAACTGCCGGACCCCATCGCATAGCTATCGGCAAAAATTGCACCGCAACCCCGCCTTCAACCTCCGCGAGGCCGACAAATATCATATTATTGAAATATACTTATACATGATGGTTTACGTGATCATATTCATCGAATTGTGGGCAAAACGGCATGGCTATACACTATTCGTTCGAGACGTTGGGATGTGCTGCACATGCCGTCGTTAGAGCATTTTCACGATTGATGGAATCGATTGGGGTTCTCCGCGACGTGGAGCTGTGATTCTCTGCGTATATCGAATCGACGCGGAGGCTTCCATGGGTGCGCCTTATTCGCCTGACCTGCGTGAGCGTGTGATTGCGGCAGTGGATGGCGGCCTTGGCGCTTATGCGTCGGCGGCGGTGTTCCATGTCAGTGTTTCTTATATTTACAAGGCTCTCGGTCGCCGTCGCGCCACCGGCGAGACGACCGCGCGCGCCTCCGGTCGCGGCCCGGCGCAAAAGCTCGCGCCTTTCGACGCGGCCTTGCGGGAGCGGGTGGCTGAGGAGCCCGACATCACACTCGTCGAACTGCAAAGCTGGTTCCTGGCCCAACATGCGACCAAGGTCAGCGTCGGCTGCCTGTGGAAGCAGTTGCGCCGGCTTGGGCTGACGCTCAAAAAAAGTCGCAACACGCCGCAGAGCAACAGCGCGCCGACGTCGCACAGGCGCGTCAGGACTGGCTTGCGCTCCAGGCCGATTTGAACCCGGAGCGCCTTGTGTTCATCGACGAAACCGGCGCATCGACCAAAATGACGCGTCTTTACGGCCGCTGTCCACGCGGCGAGCGGCTCGTGTCTTATGTTCCGTTCGGTCATTGGAAGACGACGACTTTCGTCGGCGCGTTGCGCCATGATCAAATCACGGCGCCTTGCGTGTTCGACGGACCGATGAACGGCGAAACATTTCGCGCGTGGGTGGAGCAATTCCTCGCGCCGACATTGCGTGAAGGCGACATCGTCGTCATGGACAATCTGTCGAGCCACAAGGTCGCCGGCGTCAAAGCGGCGATCGAAAGGGCCGGGGCGAGGCTGTGCTATTTGCCGCCCTACAGCCCCGATCTCAATCCCATCGAACAGTTCTTCGCCAAACTCAAGTCGCTGCTCCGAAAAGCCGCTGCGCGAACCCTCGAAGCGCTGATCGACGCCATCGCCGACGCGCTCACCAAATTCAAACCTCACGAGTGCGAAAATTACCTCGACAACTCAGGATATCGCCACAGACCATGAAAATGCTCTAGAACATGTTTCCCAGAACCACTGCGCGCTTTTTGGGAACATCAAGTCGATCGAGGGTTTGGGGGCGTTCGTTCAGCACTCCCGCATGGTTGGGCGAGCGACGAGCGCGCTCCGCCGCCGTCTAGCGAATTGGACGGTAGGGACGTCAAAAGACTCCATCCTCACGAAGGGCGGGGCGATCGCGGCGTCACCGCGATCAAGGCGACGCCCCGATCGACGCGCGACGGACCGGATTGGCGAGAGCATGCTCGAAGTCTTCCTGCTGGAGCTGAATATTGGCGACGGATGCTCGCCCGGCGTTGGATGTCGACGGAAAAATGCGGCGGAGCGCATTCATCGTGGCGCGATCACAAAAAAAGCGCAGCTCGGCCGCGGACATGCCTTCCGTGCGCCGAGCAAGATCCTCGACATCGACCGCCGAATCGACGGGCCTTCTCCGAAGAAGCACGTCCAATATAGCGTTTCGCGCCGTCGCGTCGGGTCTCGGCACTTCGATATGATAGTCGAGCCGGCCAGGGCGCAGCAGCGCCTCGTCCAGCATGTCGGAACGATTGGTGGCGGCGATCACCCATACGTCCTTCCGCGCCTCGATACCGTCGAGTTCCGTAAGGAGTTGGCTCGTGACCCGATCCGTCACCGGCGATCGATCGTCCGACCCTCGGCTCGACGCCAGCGCGTCGACTTCGTCGAGAAAGACGAGGCAGGGCGCCGACTGGCGGGCGCGGGCGAAGAGATCGCGCACCGCCCGTTCGGATTCGCCGACATATTTGGAGAGCAGTTCCGGCCCTTTGACGCTGATGAAATTGAGATTGCCCTGCGTGGCGAGCGCCTTGACGACCAATGTCTTGCCATTGCCGGGCGGTCCATAGAGCAAGATGCCGCGCGGCGCCTGGAGCCCGATTTTCTCGAAGAGATCGGGTTGCGATAGCGGCCAGCTTATCGCCTCGAGCAGAGCCGATTTGACGGTGTCGAGCCCTCCGACCTCCTCCCAGCCGACATTGGGGACGTCGATCGTGAACTCACGTAGCCCGGACGGCTCCACCTCCGACAGCGCGGCCGAACAATCCTCCATCGTGACCTCCATCGCCAGCAAAGCGTCGTAAGGAACAGGCCCCTTGTCGGGCGCGAGGATCGGCAGATTGCGTCGGAGCGCGGCCATCGCCGCTTCGCGGCAGAGCGCCGCGAGATCGGCCCCGGTGAACCCATGCGCGGCCTCGGCCAGGCGATCGAGATCGACATCGGCGGCGAGAGGCATTCCACGCGAATGAATTTCGAGAATCTCCCGCCGCCCCCGCCTGGACGGCGCCGCGATGGTGATTTCGCGGTCGAAGCGGCCGGGACGACGCAGCGCCGGATCGAGGCTGTCGGGGCGGTTGGTCGCCGCCATGACAATGACCTCGCCCCGGCTCTCGAGCCCGTCCATCAGCGCCAGAAGCTGCGCCACCACGCGCTTTTCGACCTCGCCCTCGACTTTCTCGCGCTTGGGCGCGATCGCGTCGATCTCGTCGAAGAAAACGATGCACGGCGCGCGCGTTTTCGCATCGTCGAATATCTTGCGCAGCCGCGCTTCGCTCTCGCCGTAGAATTTTTGGATGATCTCGGGACCGCTCACATAGATGAAGGCGGCGTTTGTCTCATGCGCGATGGCGCGCGCCAGCAAGGTCTTGCCGCAGCCCGGCGCGCCATGCAGGAGCACGCCCTTGGGCGGACGGATGCCGAGCCGGTCGAAAACTTCTGGGTGAGTGAGCGGCAGCTCGATCATCTCCCGGACTTTCTCGAGCTCGCGCTCCATGCCGCCGAGATCGTCATAGGTGACGACTCCCTCCACTTCGTTTCTGGCGTTCTCCGCCCTTTTTTCCCGCCCGATCTCCTTGTCGATGACGAGAAGGGTGTCGGGATGAACGATCACCGGCCCCTCCGGCTCGGTCCTCGTGACGCGAAAATCGCGATGCCCAGCCGAGAACAGCGCCGCCCGCACCAGATCGCCGCGCAGCACGGGCAGACCATCGAGCCGTCGCGCGATGAAATCGAGTTCTTCCTCGCTGATCCGGCCGGGCTCGAGCGGCGTCATCGCCACGCGGACGGCCTCCCGGCGCGGCGCCGCCGATACGCCGATCTTGCTGTGCAGCTTGGCGCCGGCGTTGATCCGCACGACACCGTCGAGCTGAATGATCTTCTGGCCGCGATGCGATTTGTATGTGGGCATCGCCTTGGCGGTCGTCCGGGTCCTTCCCTCGAGCAGGAGAATGTCGCCGGGCGCGGCGCCGAGCGTCGCCAGAGCCTCTGGATCAAGCCGCACGACGCCGCGGCCGACATCCTCGCGCCTCGCCTCGGCGACGGTGAGTGAAAGCGGCGCGTCCGCCGAAACGTCGATCATCGGGGGGGCTCCTTCGAGGAGAAAAAGGTCGGCGGCGCGTGGATGACGAGCGGCTCCGAAATAATGTCCGGCGGCAGATATTTTCCGGGATCGTGCAGCGCACCGATAAACAGCAAGCCGATTTGCGTCGGGCCGAGCGTCTCTGCGATGCGCGCGGCGATGAAGCGATCGCGCCGATCCAGCAATGAGTCGGCCTGCTCGCCGCCGCCCGCGCCGAGCAGGCGGTACTCCTCCAGCAACAGCTCCGCCGACTCGGAGCCGACGAGCGTCGCGCCGGCGCTCGTCAAGCGCTCGAGCAGCGCATGATTGCGGCTTCCGAGAGCGGCCAGAGTATGCACGAGATCGGCCTCGCGTCCGCACAGAGGCAAGCTGTCCTGATAGAGCTTCACTTGTCTCATATCGAGCGTCAGAGCGTCGATCGCGTCTTCGATGGCTCGCCAGATCGCATCGTAATCGCGAACGCGCTCCTCCCATTTTTGCGCGCCATATTGCGCGATGAAGGCGGCCCTATAGGCGGCGCCTTGCGACCCCATGTCGACGCTGCTGTGCAAGATTGGGATTTGAATGAGGCGTGGCATGTCGGTCTCGCACATCAGGATGGTTGCGGCTGCGGTCGTTTTCTCAGCCGCGCCTCCAAAATGCCGTTGCGAAAATTCAGCCGCGGCGTTTCGTCCGCGAGCTCGCCCTGGACGAGAATCTCCTTGCGGAAATGTCTGGAGCCGCTCTTCGCGTCCAGCGCCAGAATGTCGCCGTCGAGGATGCAGGAATAGTCGCCGTGAACGCCGGGCAGATCGAACAGCACGATGATTTCGTCGTCCTCGTCGAAAATATCGGTGGCGGGCTCGACAAGATCCGGCTGCCGCGGGCGAGCTGTCTCGGCACGACAGGACCCTCGCGCGCTCGCATCCGCTACGGGCTCCTCGTCCGCATCGGGCCGCAGCGAGCGGCGGCCGAGTGAATATTCGACCACGACGCCGTTCTTTTCCTGGCGGCCTCGGCGAGGGAGCTTGCCGCTCTGCTCGATTTCTCCGAGCGCGTCGATGAGATCGGCTAGCCGACGCGCGATCCGGGAGAGGCCGCTCGCGCCCTTGTCATTCTCGCTCGTCATGGAGGTGTCGTCTCCTTTTCTGCGGGGACGCCGGCCTCGAGCCGGCGCAGGCGGCTTTCGAGGTCATTAAGCGGGAAGTCGCCATTCTTTCTCGAATCTGCGTTCCACCAATCGAGTCCGAGTTCGCGCGCGCGATCGACCGAGCAGATGACCAGCCGCAGCTCGACGGTGAGAAGCTCGACCTCGACGAGCTTCACCTTGATGTCGCCCGCGACGACGATTCCCTTGTCGAGTATTCGCTCGAGCAGATCGGCGAGATTAGTGCTCTCGACCGCATGGGTGAGGCCGGCGCGGGAATCGGAAATGGATGTCATGTCACGCCTCTTTCTTCTGTTGCGGCGGGCTCGAAAGCGCCCGCTCCCAAACGGAGCGCGAGATCTTCTCCCTCGAGTCCGAACAGCCGACGGAGCGTCTCGATCTCCTGGGCCTGCGCCAGAAGCCCGCGGCCGAGCGCGTCGATCTCCGCGTCGCTCAGCGCTCCCTTTTCGACGCGGCGCAGAGCCTGCTTCTCCAACAGCTCATGCAGCAGGCCGACCAGGGTCAGCACCAGTCGCAGCAATCCTTTCGGCAGCTCTTCTTGCCGCACGTCTTTCGGTCCGTCGACCGCTTCAAGGCGCGCCTGCGGCGCTCGCTTCGACGTGAGGCGGGGCCGAACATCGATCGCCGAAGACAAGGGAGCGCCGTCACGCGGGACCGGGCGTCGAGGCGATCCGCTCCGCGCGGGCGGCCCCTCTGGGAAAGCGGTGTCGAACGAGGCAAGCAGCAATCGCAGATCGAGGTGAATTAGCTCGACTCCGGCCACGCCGATCGTCGCATTGCCGTCGACGACGACGCCGCATTCGAGCAGCCGATCGAGCGCCTCGGCCAGGGACACCAGCGTCTCCCTTCCAGGCCGGGACGCCTCGAAGTCCCGCCCGAGCTCCTCGTTCGGCGCCGCCGTGGGATAGGCTCTAGGCTGCACCCCCGTCATCCTCCCCTCCGACTTCTTGCTGCTTGCCGCGTAGACGGTCGAGCCGCTCCAACAGCGCGTTCTCCTGCCGCTCGAAGGCTTCCTCTCCCAGTTCCCGATTCTCCAGCCGATGATGCAGCGTGGTCAGCTCGGCAAGGAGCTGTCGCTCCTCCGCCTCGCGTTCGGCCTCGGCCGCCTTGGCGATCTCGCGGAGCACGAACATCATGCCGCGCGCGGGCGCCATCAGAAGATCGTCGATCAGGAACATCGCTCATACCTCCTCGAGCCCGGCCGAAATATCGAGCGAGACGAAATTATGCGGCGGCCATGGGCCGTTCAGGCCGAAGACGAATTCGTCGCCGAAATCGGCGGCGACCGCCTCGATCGCGGCGGCGAGCGAGTCCACCTCGGTGCGCCGAGCCAGCACGGCGAAATTGGCGATTTCCGTCTGGCTGCGGGGCGGCAAAAGTTGCACCTCGACGGCGGCCGGAGCGACGCCTTCGCTCACCTTTTCCGCCACCGTCCCGCGAAACTGCGTGAACACGGATTCGACAAGCTGACCGAGGCGAATCTGCTCTTGTTGCGTGGGCGCGCGGCGGCGGCCGAAGGCGCGGTCGCGCGCCGCCTTCAGCTCCTGCGAGCGCGTGACCAGATAGGTGATCGGATCGGGGCCGTCGAGCTTGACCTGCAATCCGAACTCGACACAGCCGCGAACCCGTTCGAGCATCGCCGCGATATCCGCGTGGCGGCTGCCGAGAAATTCGGCCAGGGCCTCGCGCGACGGGGTGAGCGTGCCGAAGGCCATGGGCAGCATGTCGTATCGCCGGTAGAGAGCGGAGAGAACCTGCTGCTGGGCCAGAATATGTTTCCGCTCGGGCCGGACGGCGCCGCCCGGATGATCGCTGACGATGGCGCAGATTCCATCGTGTGAGATCGATGTGACCGGCCGCCCTCCGATGCCGCCGAGCGGCTCGAATTCCGGCTCGGCCGCGCCGAGGATGCCATAGACGAACATCGACATCTGATTTTCTTTCCCGCTATTCGTCGAGCTCGAAGGCGATCACGGCCAATTGCGAGTCCATGTCCAGGCTCCACCGCTCGCGCTTCAAAACCTCCTGGCTGACCGGAATGCCCAGCGCCTTGACGGCGAGGTCAGGGGTCAAGACATCGGCCTCGACTGTCCAGACCCCCTCTTCGCCGGCGGGCGGAGCGATGCGCGTGATCTTGATCTCTCGGGCCTGCAGCTCGTCCGTGAGGAAGGCGCGCGCGGCGGCTCCGACCGCGCGCAAGCCATTTTCGACGCGGCGATGTTCCGCGCCTTCGCTCAGAACGGCCTCCGACCTTGCTTCCGGTTTCTTTGCCATGGCGAATGCCCGCTCCTTCGATTCAATAGGCGTAGCGGAAACGTCCTCCGCGGGGCCGGCCCGGCTCCGCTCCGCGGCCGATCCGGTCGGACGGGTCTGCTGGAAGCAGAGCGCGCACCATGTTCAGTATCTGCGCCTTTTCCGCCTCGATTTCATTGCTGCGCGCGAGAAGAGCCGCGATGCGCGCCCGCCCCGTACGGATCTCCTGGGCGTGACGGGCGCGTTCGAGCTCGAGGAAGCTAATGCGCAAATAAGCCTTATGGGCGGGAACGGATTCTCGCTCGCCGCCGCGACGCGTCGGAATCTGAGCCAGTCCGCGTGGCGGCATGACGCGGCGGATACGGTTCATGCCGCGTCTCCCGTCTTGGTCGTCGTTCGCGCGCCGCGTGCCCGCCGCGCCGAGCCACAGCTTCGCCGCACCAGACTGTCGATAAAATCGTAGCGTCCTTCCCCCGCCTCGACGCGGAGACCATTCGGCGCGACGCCGGCGAGCATGTCTCGACAGGCCCAGAGAAAATCCTTGTCGTCCGGGTCCGCCTTGGCGCATCTCAGCGATAGAACGCGCCCGATGGCGACGCAGGCGCGGATCGTAGGATGACTTGGATCGCTGCCCTCGCGTCGGCATAGAGCGACGATATCGACGATGCGCTCCGCCTCGGCGAAATCTATGCCCGACTTGGACGCGGTGATCGCTATCTCGGCCTCCCTGTCGTAATGGCCGAGGCTGATCGTCACCATGCGGTCGAGCAATGCGTCCTGAGCGCGATGCACGCCGGCGTATTCGGCTGGGTTTGAGGTGAAGATTGCCCGAAAGTCGGGATGCACGCTGACATAGCCCTCGCCTCGTCCATGGAGCTGCGGCGCATTCAGCACGCCCTCCGACAGGATCGACAAAAATGGATTATTGGCCTCCGGACGGCTGCGATTGAACTCGTCATAGATGATCGTGTGGCCATGGCGGCAGGCGGTGGTGATTCGGTTGTCGACCCAGAGCGCATGGCCCCGCTCTTCGAGCTTGACGACCGAAGAGATGAAATTGTCGATCACTCGCGACTTTCGATAGCCGCTCTCGCGCCCGACCAGATCGGAGCTTCCGAATTCGTGATCTCCGTGCAGAAGCGTGGTCGGTCGCCCGAGCAGCGCGGCGACATGAAAGGCGAGCGTGGTCTTCCCGGTCCCGGCCGGTCCCGAGAAATGCACCGAATATCCCGCGTTGAGATAAGTGAGCGCGCGGTTCGTGATCTCATCGAGCGTGCGCGAGGCGACGAATTCGTCGCTCGGTCGCAGGATGATCGCCGAATTTTCCGCCGCATCGGAAAACTCGGCGAGCGTTTCTTCGAGTCGCTCCGTCGCGCTCATTCCGAAATCTCCGCGCTGTCGGTTTCGGAGACGGATGACGCGCGCCGTCGACCCGAGCGATTTGAATGATCCCTTTGGCCAGACTCCCAATTGGCACTCTCCGATGCGAACGCGGGAACCGCTACGTCGACGGCATGGACGGGCACCGGAACGGGTTCGGGAGAGCTTGCGGCGACAGTCTGCGCCGGCGACGTCGCTGGGGCTCCCGAGAGTCGCGCGCGCCAGGCAGCCCGCGCCCTGAGGCGATCGGCCGACGCGGCGCCGAGATGGTCTCGCACGGATCGGAAGATCGCTTGGCGCTCGGCGGTGCGGATCGTTCTGGCCTCAGCGAAATTGGCGCGCAGCAAAGCGACCTGGCCAGTGAGGTCATTCAGGAAAGCACAGGCGCTCGCCCGCTGAGCGTTCGCCGCACTTTGACGCGCCTGCCCATTCGCCGCCACCGTGCGCCGTCCGTCGGCGAGTAGCCGGTCGACCTCCTGGCGCAGGCCACGGCGATCGGTTGCCGCAGCGTCCTGCCTCACACGAGAAAGCGCCGTGAGAGTCCGCTCGTGCTCCCGGAGTTGCGATCTGACTGTGGCGCGTCGCTCCTCAAGATTTGCTCGCCGTTCCTGGGAGGCGGTCGCGAAGCGTTGGCGGAGAGTGACGATCTCATCGGCGAGACGAGAAAAATCTTCGTAGAGACTCGGCATGGCGGGACCCTTCTGAATTGAAAAACGTTGAGCGAAGAGAGCTCCGCCGGGAGGTGCGCGCTCTCGGACCGTCGGTCTCCGAGGCGTTCTCCCGGCAGGCTCGCGTGGCGAGTTCCGCGTTACGCCGGGGTCGCAGCGGAAGCGGTGAGGCCGACGGCTTCGGCATACTTCAGGTACGTCTCGACCGACGCCACCACAACGCGGGCCTCGACGGTGATGAGCTCGATGCCGACCAGAGAGACCTTCACCCACGCGTCGATCACAATTCCCTTATCGAGGATGCGATCGACCACTTCCGCGAGGCTGGAGGAATCGGTGGTTTTCTGTACACGGGCCATGCTGAACTCCTTCGATGGCGTTGTGTTTCGATTGCCCGCGAGAGACTTCTCCTCACGTGGGCCGTCTATGAATGGCAAAGGTCATGCCATCGGCACCTGCGCAAAACATCGTGTAATTTCAACGATGCTATGGTCGCCATCGTCATGGGGCCGCTTCAGGCGGGCGGGCATTACCGCCCGTTACGGGCGTTAGTCCCCACCTCGCTTTCAGCGCCGCCGCGTTGGCAGGCGTTCTCGCCTCTATCCGAATTTGCGATCCCGGCCATGGCGGATTCGATATCGAAGGGCTTGGCTAGAAAGCGACTGATAACGCCGCTTCGAATGGCGTCGACGATTTTTGGATCGTCTTCCGAGAAATAGCCGGAAATCGCGGTGATCTCGATCCGCGGCTGAAGCTCCGCGATCATTTTCGCCAATTGCATGCCTTCGATGTCCGGTAGTCGCAGATCGACGAAAGCGATGGCGAACCGATTGCCCTCACCGTACAGCGCCAACGATTCACGTCCGCTATGAGCGACCACCGTCCTGTGCCCGCATGCTTCGATTATGCGTCGAAGCACCCAGCACATGTCCGAGTCGTCGTCTATGATCAGAATGGGAAGCTCCGACAGCGTGTTCGTCATCGCGATCACATCGTCTGAGCGGAAAGCGCTGTAGCGGCTGGCGGGAGCGCCTGCGCGAGACGAACCGAGAAAATGCTACCGAGCGGCGACCCTTGCCGCACATTGATGCTGCCGCCATGTTGAATCACGATCGAATGTGACAAGGAAAGGCCGAGCCCCAAACGCCTGCTGTCCTTCCAGGTCGTGAAGAAAGGATCGAATATCCGGGAGATATGCTCTTCGGAAATTCCCGCGCCCGTGTCCCCGATCTCGATCAGGACGTTTTCATTCTCCGCAGTCAACAGGATGGAAAGCTCTCCGCCCTTCGGCATGACCTGGAAAGCGTTGCTCACGAGATTGATCATGACAAGCTCGAGAAGACTTTGGACTCCTTGGGCGTGAAGCGATTCCTCAGGGCCGCGCACGTCCCAGTGGATTGAAGTGCCAACGGAAGCTTCGCCCGATGCGAACATCACCGCATTCTTCAGCACCTGCGTCATGTCCACCGATTCGGTCTCGCGGATACGGCTCGGCCGGGCAAAACGCAGAAGGCTGTCGACGATGAGCGACGCCCGCCTGATGCCGCTGATGATTTTGTCGACGCAATCGTCGAGTAGGGCCGGCGAGGCGATCCGCTGCTTGAGGAGCTGCGCCGCGCCCGAGCTCACCCCGAGCGGGTTGCGGATTTCATGCGCTATGCCCCCGATGACTCGGCCCAGCGCCGCGAGCTTCTCGGCCTGCTGCACTTGCGCTTCGAGCTCCCGTTGCTTGAGAAGGTTGCGACCGACCACGACGGCGCCGGTGACTTTTCCGTTGATGTCGGTCATCAGCGAGAGATTCCACGAGACCGGGATGCTCTCGCCGTTCTTACACATCATGGGCCATTCAGCAGAGCGCCGCCGTTCGCTCTGCCCGATCTCGTGAAACCAGATCTCGACGTCGGTGTTCTTCGGCGCCTCGATCAGATTTGCGAGCGGGCGACCGTACATGTCGTTCGACGAAAAGCCTGTGGCCTGTTCGGACGCGGCGTTCCAAGTCAGGATTCTGCCTTCGGGATTGGTGGAAATGATCAGATCGGCCGCACTTTCGACGACGCTCGCGAGATGCATCTGCATCTCTCTGACCTGGTCGGAAAGCCGGAGGAGGTCGGTGACGTCATCCATCACCAGGATCGCTGCGGCGAAATCTCGACGCAGCCGCAATGGACAAATATTATAGGAGTAGATGCGCGTCGAGACACCAGGCGCCCGATATGTCATGCGTTGCCTACGAAGCGTTGCGCCATCGCTGATGACATTCCGAAGCTGCTGCTCGAGCGGCGTATCGCGAAAGGCGACGGGCAACACGTCGTGGAGATGCCTGCCCAATGTCTGCTCTACGCCACGGCAGGATTTCTCGAGGAAGTTTTGATTGGCCATGACCACGCGGAGCTTCTCGTCGAAAATAAAAATCGACGATGGGATCGACGCGTTCACTGCGTGAAAAAAGCTCTCATAGTCCGGCGTCGTGAAATTCATGGAATGCTCCGGTCGGAACGCCGGCTCGGATCCGACTGTCGCCGTATCCAGCGATAGACAACCGATGACGGCCGCGATTCTCTCTCGGGGTCGAGGACAATCACCCTTCTCAATCGAGAGTCGGCCGAAAGCTATAAGGAGGCCAAGGCCCCGAAACGGCGAGCCGGAGCGGCGAGCCCACCTTGACGCGGGCCGGGTTTAACGAACCGAGCGTCGTACGGAGCGCCGCCGCCTGTTCGGAACGAATCAGAAGGACAAGGCTGCCGACCTGTTCTCCATTTATTTCGTTCCCTGTAACTCGCAATCGCGGGCGAGGCGGCCTGAGCACGGCGTTTGATGGTCGGAGCTCATGCTGGAGCTCGGAGAGAAGCGAGACTGCCGCACGGCAGGCCAGTCGCTTCGCCGAGGCGATGAGCGCCGTCCGCTCGCGACAAAGGCGGAGATAACGCGCTCCCGCCGACAGTGAGAGAAAATCCGGCCACTCGCTTGCCGCCGTCCTTTCGAGAAGATCATGCGCGTCGAGGGTTGCGAACGCGCTCACCTCCCACTCTTCGTGGTCCGCGGTCTCACGTAGAAAGCCGGCAATCTGTCGCTCGTGACGGCCAACGAAATCGAGCAGGACCTCGGCCGAAGAGAATAACGTGCCGAAGCCGACCGGAAACACGGCTCCATCCCGCATCGCGAGCTCGAGCACGGCCTCGTGTCGACGGCAGCGCGCCGCCACCCAGGCCGGGTCGTCGAGGTTGCGTTCACCGACGGCGCCGATGAAATCCGCGGTGGGCGTCGGCGCCGCCAGCGCGGCGACCGTTCCCGCTCGAAATAGACGAAAATCGGCGCTCGCCTCCGCATTCGGATTTGACGAAAACGACTCCAGCTTCCTCTCCGTGTCCACGAAGGCATAGAGATAGAAGCTGCTTCCCGCAGGGTCACACGCTCCCCTCCCATCAGTCTGCGCCTCAATGCGAAGCATGTCCGGGCTCCGTCCTCGAGTCCGGCGCTGGCCCCGCCGATCCCAGCTGTTTCAGCTTTGTGCGATAGGTCTTGTAATCCATGCCTAGAAGGCGCGCGGCTTGCGCCTTGTTGCCACCTGCCTGATCGAGCGCGTCGAGAAGCGCCAGCCGCTCGGTCTCACGAACCTGATCGGCGACTATGCGCCGCAGCGACTTACCCGTGGTCCGCCGCGCGCTCACTATTGCCGTCGGTCGATAGGAGCGGCTGCTCCGAAGGCTGGCTTCGACATGCTCGGCGCCGAGAAATGACGTGGCGGTGAGCGTGGCCCGTCGCACGACATTCCGCAGCTCCCTTACGTTGCCAGGCCAATCGTGGCGCTCCAAAAGAGCGATCGCATCTGGCGCGATATCGATGGGATCGCGTTCCAACTCCTTTGATGCTTGCATGAGGAAACGGCGGGCGAGGAGTGCGATGTCCTCCATGCGGCTTCGCAGCGGCGGCAACTCGATGACATATTCGGCAAGACGGAAGTAGAGATCAGAGCGGAAGCGTCGATCCTCGACCTGCGCATAAAGATTTTCATTGGTGGCGGCGATGATTCGCGCATCTACCGGAATCGGGACATTGCCGCCGACCCTGTAGATCGCCCGTTCTTCCAGAACCCGCAGCAGCGCCTGTTGGCCGATGAGGGAAAAGTTCCCGATCTCGTCGAGGAACAATGTCCCGCCTTTCCCCGCTATTTCGAATCGGCCACGACGCCGTTCGTGGGCCCCTGTGTAGGCGCCCTTTTCGGCTCCGAACAGCTCGACATCAGTCAGCGATTCCACCAGAGCGCCGCAATCGACAATGACGAGCGGCGCCTCCTTGCGTCGCCCGCTCGCATGCAGAGTCCGAGCCAGAACTTCCTTGCCGGTTCCCGTTTCGCCGAGGAGCAGAACTGAATAATCGGTCCCGACCACGATTTCCAATTGATCGACGAGTTTCTGGATCGCGGCACTTTCGCCCATCGTCTCCATAATGCCTCGACGAAAATCCGAACCACCAAGAGGCGCGCGGCGTTTAGTTTGCGAAATGGCTCGAAGAACCGTGTCGAGCAGATGATCGTTACAAAATGGCTTGGTCAAATAATCAAAGGCGCCTGAACGAAGCGCGTCCATGGCGCTGGCGATGGTTCCATAGGCTGTCATCACGATCACCGGCAGCGCCATGTCATAGCACCGCAGCCGTTGCAGCACTTCCACGCCATCATCCCCCGGAAGCCGAAGATCGAGAAGCACGATGTCCGGCCGGCGCCGCTGCACGAGCTCGAACGCTTCCCTACCGTCGCAGGCCTCGATTGTTGCAATGCGTGCGTCGCCGAAAATATTGCGCAGGAGCCAACGCATTTCTGCGTCATCCTCGACGATCATTACTACTGGGGGCGCCAAATCCTCACGACAACTGTGTACTGCGACTTTCGAGCGAGAGGCAGATCCCACATCATTCATTCACACGCTCCGTGACAATTGCGCCGACCTGATTTCGAAAAGTCCTGTCCGATCGTAGCGATCATCGCTGCTTCGCGTGCCTCGAAGGGGCACGGCCCTCTGACTTTTGGTCGTCGAACGTTTCCCGGTAAACGAGCCGAACACCTCCACCTCGGCTGCAGGAGGCGACGCTGGACTTCGTTTGCGAAAGCGCCTTGCTCAGATCGCGAACGGGTCGCTGGGCGCGGGAACGAGAATGGCGGATAGCTTGCGACAAAATTCTTCGTTCGAGACTCCGAGCGCTAAGGCGGTCCGGCGGAAGTCGCCCTTGAATCTGCGCAGGGTACGCAAAACGAGGCGGCGCTCGACCGCCTCAAGCGAATTGCCGACGAGCATGTCAACGGCGACATCATCGGTTCGAAGCGGGAGAACGTCGCTTCTGCACGTGCGCCGATCGTTATCGGGCGTTCTTCCTACCATCAGAAGGAGAGGCTCCGCACTATCCGCGCGTTCTTGCGCAGCGACGCGTCGAAGCTGCACTTCGCGCATTGTCGCATCGCGCTCGGTCTGGATCAAAAGCCCGATGGGGTCGCCGACCGAGAGGAATGGGCCGCCCTCGTCGTGACGAACGAGGAATTGCGGCGCGAGCTCGTCGAACGTCGCTTCGTAGAACAGGCTTAGATCAACGCCGAGGGTGCGCAGCCGAACACGGCGATAAGGCGCCGCCGGCCGCGACAATGATTGGTCGTCGTCCCGCCCGGGCGCTTTGGCCGGATCCGCGCCCTCGCGCGTGCGTCTTCCGAACGGCGGCGGCGGTTTGGAGCCGGGAATGCGTAACGTCATCGCAGCACCCCGACTTGCCAGCCTGCGTAGGCGCTAACGATCGCGGTCATGACCACGACTATGGCGAAGGTCGCATTTCCGGCCGCCAGGAAACCAATGATCGCACCCGAAAGCGCGGCCATCGCCATGCCGACTATGGCTGCGCCGCCCCCGTCCCCTTCCGGGTCATATGAGTCGGAACGGCTTTTTCGCGGCCCCGGCCTGTCGGAAGCACCTTCCTCCGCTGCGTGCAAAAACTCTCGAGGAAGCACGTAATTCGCGTTCTGGTGGCAACCGTCGCGACCCAGCGCATCGTCGACGCTCTGTTTATCTGACATAAACGGTCGTTTACGGCCAGAATGAAGACAAAGGAAAGTCCGTGATATCCGATCTGTAAAGCATCGGATTCACAACGGTATTTAGAACCGACCCGCGAGTTTTCAAAGCCGGAAGGAAAGGACCGTTTATGTCAAGGGCGTCGTCGTCGTCAAAATGAGAAAAGGCCTTATTGGAGGCTTTTTCCACTCTGCGGCGGCGTTCTTCCGGCGCGGGAGGACGTAGAAAAAAAATGATGATAGGTTATGCGCGCGTATCGACTGACGAGCAGAAGCTCGATTTACAACTCAGAGCGTTGGAGGCTATGGGATGCAACATGATCCACACGGATCAAGGGCGATCCGGCCTCAGCTTCGACCGGGCCGGCCTCGATGCCGCGTTGCAGTCCCTCGCGCCAGGAGACACGCTCGTCGTCTGGCGTTTGGACCGCTTGGGCCGGTCATTATCCGGTCTCGTTGCGCTGATGGATCAGCTCGGCAAGCGCGGGATCAACTTTCATTCGCTCACTGAGAACATCAACACCAACTCCTCTGGCGGCCGACTGATGTTCCACATGATGGCCGCGCTCGCCGAGTTCGAACGTTCGATCATCAGCGAGAGAACGCGGGCCGGATTGTCCGCCGCGCGCGCGCGCGGCCGGAAGCTCGGACGCCCGCAATCGCTTACTTCCTTGCAAATTGCTTGGGCTCTTCAAGCCGCGCGAGACAGAGGGATGCATTCCCGCGACATTTGCGCCGAACTCGGCGTCTCGACGCGAACTCTACGTCGGTATCTGCACATTGCAGAGCCGAAAAAAGACGCATACGGAGATGATTCGTCCTGACGGATCGCGAGCGGCAATATCATGTCTGGACGTCGGGTAATCACTGTCGGAGCTGTGATGGTGTGGGCGCTCCCGACGGCCTCGATGCGCCAGAGTGGAGGTATTGAATCTCACTCGAGGGAGTCGTCAATGACAAACGTTATCACTATCGGGTCGGAACTGGCGAAGAATGTTTTTCGAGCTCGTGGCGCGGATGCCTCGGGCGCCGTTGCTTTCCGCACGAAGTTGCGGCGAGCGCAGGTGCTGGAATTCTTTGCCGCCCAATCGTCGTGGATCGTAGAGCGTTATCCGAGCATGGCGATTCAATAAAGCGGGACGGATTCCCATATCTCAAGCGGAGCGCTGATCGGCATTGAGCGGCGCGAGCGGTTGGGAGGGGATCATGACGCTGTCGATGGATCTTCGCGAGAAGGTGATGAAGGCGATCCGGGGTGGGATGTCGCGCCGACAGGCTGCCGCCCGGTTCGATATCGGTCCGGCGACCGCCGTGCGCTGGGCCAAGCGCGTCGAGATCACCGGCGAAGTGGCGCCAGGCAAGATGGGCGGCGACCGCCGCTCGCAGCGCATCGAGGCGCACGCCGATTTCATCCTCGCGCAGATAAAGGACTAGCCCGACATGACGGTCATGGAGCTGCGCGACAAGATCAGGGAGAGCCACGGCCTCGCCGTCGGCTATGGGACCGTGTGGCGGTTCCTCGCGCGCCATGGGATCACGCGCAAGAAGAAGACCGGCCACGCCGCCGAGCAGGACAGGGAGGACGTCGCCGAGGCCCGAGAGGAATGGTTCGAGGGCGAACTCGATCTCGACCCGGAAAAGCTCGTCTTTATCGATGAAGCCAGCATCTCGACGAACATGGCACGGCGCTTCGGCCGGTCGCCGCGCGGGGAGCGTTGCCGGGCGTCGATCCCATTTGGACATTGGATGCCGCGCGACAATCAAGGTGAGAGTCCAGCGTCAATCAGGATGAGAATCGCGGG
>NZ_JAHLJF010000013.1:0-16769 GCF_018887255.1 Methylosinus sp. KRF6
GTTCTCGGTGGAAAAACTCGTGCTGCCTGGGTCAGCTCTCAGTGGAAATCAACAGCTCTCCGGCACGCCTTCGGGATAGCGCGCTTCCGCGCCTTCCCAGACGAGCTTCTCCAGCGTCTCCTGCGGGGTGAGCGTCGGATCGTCGCGCTCCTCCGGATATTGGTAGGAAAGCTCCCCGAGATCGAAGCGGCAACGCGCCGCGATCTCGATCGTGCGCGCGACCGCCTCGGGATTGCGCGGGAACAGCCGGCGCATTTCCTCGGGCGGCTTCATGTAGCGGTCGCCGTGCTCGCGCCGATCGCCCAGCTCGTCGATGGTGACGCCGTGGCGAATGCAGGTCACGACGTCCTGCAGCATGCGCCGGTCGGGCGCGTGATAGAGCACGTCATTGGTGACGACGCTCGGCACGCGCATCCGCGTGGCCATGGTCGACAGCTCGTGGATGCGAAGCTGGTCGTTTGGGCGCCGACGAAGCGTCAATGCGAGATAGGCGCGGTCGCCGAAGGCGTCGCGCAGCCGACGTAATCGCAGGCCGCAGGTCTCATCGGCCTCGTCGGGAACGAGGATGACGATCAGGCCATCGCCATAGGCGACGAGATCGGCCCATTCGAGGACGCATTTCGCCTTGCCGCCGCGCTTCTTGCCGAGTGACAGAAGCCGGCAGAGCCGGCCATAGGCGGCGCGGTCGGTCGGATAGACCAGCACCGACACGCCGTCGATGAGATCGAGGCGACAGCCGACGATCAGCCGCACGCCTGTCGCCTTGGCGGCCTCGAATGCGCGCACGACGCCGGCCAGCGAGTTGCGGTCGACCACGGCGACCGCTTCGACGCCCTGCAGCGCCGCCTGTGCGAAAAGCTCGTCGCAGGATGACGCGCCGCGCAGGAACGAAAAATGCGATGTGACCTGCAGCTCGGCGTAGCGGAATCGGCCGCTCATCCGAATACTCCGTGCAGGAACCAGTGCTGCGAGCCGCTGTTGGGATCCTCGCCATCCCCGGAGCGGAAGATCCAATAACGTTCGCCGGCGTCGTCCTCGACGCGGAAATAGTCACGCACGGCGGTCAGCTCGGCGTCGCGCCGCCACCATTCGCCGCGAATGCGCTCGGGTCCGTCGGCGCGACGGACGCGCCGCCGGACGCCGCGCCAGGTGAAGGCGACCGGCGGATGATCCGGCAGGGCGGCCATCGTCTCGATCGGCTCGGGAGACGGCAACAGCCGCGATGGCCGCGGCCAGCGCCCCTGCCATGTCTCGCCGGTGTCCGGCGCCATGGGCGGAATTCGGCGCACCGAGCGCTCGGGCGTCTCGGTGGCGACCGGCGCGGCTCGGTAGAGGCGCCGCTCACCGACGCGGTTGACGAGGGTGTCGACGAGATCGGAGACGTCCGGCGCTCCGTCATCGACCATCGCGGTCAGGGTCTGCTTTTCCGCGAGCGGCTCGGCCAGTGTCGCGGCGAGGCCGAGGGTTTCGATGCCGAAGCCGGGCTCGATCGTCTCGATCTTGTCGGTCAGCAGCCTCGTGAGACGTTTCACGTCGCGCACCGGCATGGCGACCCCGACACGGACCGCCTGCAGGCGATCGTCGACCCGGTGACAAATGAGGTCGAGACGTTTGGCCCCCAGCCCCTCGGCCTCCAGTCCGGCGCAGAGCTGGACGACCAGCTCGCCGATATGACGGGCGATGGTCTCGGCCGCGCCGATGGGCTCCGCGAAATTGCGCTTCACCTCGATCAGCTCGTCGGGGCGGATCGGCTCGATCGGCTCGCTGAGAACTCCCAGGGCCTGATCGATGCGGCGGCCGAGCTGCGGCCCGAAGCGCAGAGTGAGTGGCGCGCGCGGTTGCGCGAGGAGATCGCCGATCCGCTCGAAGCCGAGAACATGGAGCGCGGCGACCATGTCGGCGGGCAGGCGAAGCGCGGTGAGCGGAAGGCCTGTCAGCACGGAGCCGCCATGGCCGATCGGCGCAATCATCACGGGCCGCGCGGCGTAACGAGCCAAGGCGTGCGCTGCGCCCCAGCTGTCAGCGATCGCCGCGCGAGCGCGCACGCCGGACGATGAAAGCCTGTCGATCAGGCCGGTAAGCATGGTCTCTTCGCCGCCGAGGAGATGATCGGCGCCGGTGGAGTCGATCACCAAGCCGTCCGGGGGATCGGCCGCGACGATCGGCGCGTAGCGTCGGAGCGCCCACAGCGCGAGACGGTCGAGCCCTCGGGCGTCGGCCGCGGCGTCGTGATCTCGAACGACGAGTCCCTGCACGAGAATCCGCGCCTTGGCGGCCGGCATTCCGACGCGCGCGCCGGCGGCCACGGCCGCCGCATCCGCAGCCCGCACCACCTGCCTCCTCCCGTCGTGACCGATCAGGACGAGCGGCGTCTCAGCCGGCGGCGCCGCGTCGCCCGCCTGCCGTCGAAGCCGGTCTGTGGGCCAGCTCGGCAAGAACAGCGAGACGACCCGACTCATCACACGCCTCCACTTCGAAATCCGCGCTTTCACCGGCGCGGACGCGGATCAGCTCCAGGAGCCAACGGTGACGGCCGACGCCGGGGACCGGCAGAGCCGCCGAGGGCAAGACCGAGACGCGCCATCTGGTCGCCGCGGCAGTCGGCTGACCGAAGTCGACGGCTTCGGATTGCCGGCGCCAGCGCCGCAACGCGAGACCGATCGAGCCGCTTCCCTCGGCGCAGAGCTGGAGACGCCGGGACGCGGTCATGTCGAGACGCTCAACTTCTCCGACGACCGCGCCGAGACCGCCGTGCCGCAAGCCTTCCTCGACACATGCGAGCACGGTCTTGTCGTTGCCGGCCTCGACATAGATCACGCGATCGGGCGCCAAGCCCGCTTGCGCCAGCGCCGGGGCGAAGAGGTCGGATCGGGTGATGACCCAGAGAACCTTCCCTTTCGTGCGGGTCGCGATCCCGGCGGCGAAGAGCGCTGCGGCCGCGCCGTCCACGGCGCCGTTTCCGCCGCCGGCGATCTCATGGAGCGCACCGAGAGGGAGACCGCCGCCCGGAAGACGCGCGTCGATGTCGGCGATTCCGAACGGAAGGACCGATTTGACGCGCCGCGCTCGGCCTTCGATCTTCTCGATCTGCGCGCGCAACGACTCTATGGCGGGCTGGTGCCGCAAGCGCCTTCTCGACCTCTGGGTGGGGGCTCAATGCCATGTTCTCTAAATGTTCTCCCCTTCGAGGTCGGGAGTCAAGAGGACGGGCTTTCGGATATTTCTCTTGCACGGAGGGCCGCGCTACGAATGGAAACTCTGACCTGATGGGGACATTTGCTGAATGGCCACTGGCGCCGGTGCGGTTGACAAGGGCTCCCACCATGTGGTTGGTGGATAATGTTCGCTGTTGGCGAATTTTCGTTGCGCTTAAGGCGCGAATCACCCAAGCTCCGTCTGCGCTTGGGTGACATTCATGCCTCCCAGACCGGGTGGAGCGATCCGCCCTCGGGATTCGCAAGAATCCTCCAATGCCCCGGCTCATGCCGTCGCGCCGTCCGCGCGTCGCGTCCTGTCGTCCGGCATAGGCGTGCATCGAAAGGCACGATGCACGCTGGGAAGCTTAGAGGTCCTTTCGTTCGAGATGCTCTTTGTTCAAAGGCACCGGAGCAATAGTGCTCCGGGGAACAAGGAGACGGTCAATGGTGCAAACCAGCGATCCCCCGAGCGACGAACGAAAGCGTGCCGATTTTTGGAGACGAGGGCGCCGCATCCGCCGCAACTTCGTCAACAGGCAGACGTTTATGATTGCAATCCGCATCATCGAGTTGGTGGTGCGTGTTGCGAAGGTAATGAACGGGCTGTTCGGTGACCTCTAAGCTAAATTCCCACAACACTCGAAAGGCAAGGTATCCAAGATGTACGATCGGGCGCTAAAGCTGATCCGACAATACCATCGGCTGTCGCAAGCCGAACTGGCGGACAAGCTCGGCCTGTCGCGGTCATTCGTCTCCGAATTGGAAAAAGCGGGTGGGAAAAAACCGAGTCTCGACGTTCTTGAGCGTTATGCAAGCTTTTTCAAAATTCCCGTGTCGTCGCTGTTGCTCTTCGCCGAAAGGTCTAGTGCATCCGATTTGGGTGAGAAATCTCGGATTTTTGCAGCTGACAAGGTCCTCAAAATGCTGGAGTGGCTTGCTGAGACGAGCCACGACGACGCACACGCGAGTTGATTGGTACAATGAATAAGCGCAGGACAAACTTGAAGCTATCTGACTGCTGGCTTTATGCTCTCGCGTCTCCGACCGATCTTGCTCGACGACTTCAAACAGCAAAACACCCGATAAAGGTGGCCGAACTTTCAATGCTGGCGAAGGATGCCGGAAATTTCCGCCTATTTTCGCAAACGAACGCCGCTGGAAAATCGCGCCAAATTCAAGAGCCGAAGCGCCGCCTCCAATGGGTTCACGGCAGAATTCATGCCTTGTTGTCCCGTGTTGAAGTTCCGGGATACCTGCACTCCGCCGTTCGTGGCCGCTCATATATTTCCAATGCAGCGGCGCATGATCCGTCAATGCCGACTTTCAAAGTCGACGTGAAAAAGTTTTTTGCTTCGGTACCGCGCTCCGCAATCTTCAATTTCTTCGTAGGTCCGATGAAGTGCCGTCGGGACGTGGCGAGATTGCTCGCCGACATTCTGACATTCGACGCTCATCTTCCGACCGGGAGCGCGGCAAGTCCAATCCTTGCGTTCTACGCATTCAAGCCAATGTTCGATGAAATCGAGCAGTTCGCATTGGCCCATGGACTGACGATGACCTGCTATGTCGATGACATGGCGCTGAGCGGGCCGCGCGCAAACAAGAGCACGCTGTTCGAAGTCCGAAAGATCATCGCACGCCACGGCCTCAAATCCCACAAGGCACATGTGTTCGGTGCAAACCAACCGAAAGTCTTGACTGGTGTTTGCAACACGCCGACTGGACCACGCGTCCCTAACAAACTGCACATGAAAATCAAAGCGGGCTTCGATAAATTGTTGGCCGCAACCACTCCCGATACGAGAAGCGAAGCGTTGCGCCCATTGCTCGGCCGACTCGAAGCGGCAGGGCAAATCGACCCTGGATTTCGGGCACGCGCATTAACTGTGAGAGCAGCGTACTCGAAGTAATTACGATCCGTTTGCATGTGACTGTGAGAATCACGCGCTGTTGGAATTATACCTCTTTGAGGCGACAATAAGAAATGGGCGCTAGCAAGCAATACAAAGGGAAAGATTGCGCTTACTGCGGCAAGCTAGGCTGCTCGTCAACCAATGACCATGTCATTGCAAGGTCATTTTTCCTTGACACTGAACGCGGGGTAGGCTTGCAGATCCCTAAAGTTGCCGCATGTCAACGTTGCAATAATGAGAAGTCAGAGCTTGAAGGTTATATCGGCAGCACACTCTTGATCGGAAGCAAACATCCGGAGGCGAACCGCTACCGCAGTGAGAAAATACGGCCTCGCCTTGATCGGAACCAAAAGCTTCGGAAAGAGTTGAACATCGATTCCCCGCCAGTTTGGACTGAGATCAACGGACTTTTGCAGCCAATGCATGCAGTTACTGTCGATGTCGACAAGATCAATCGCCTCTTACAGTTCATTGTAAGAGGCCTCTATCGTCATCACTATCACAAGCCGCTTCCTCATGACATGACCCCCGACGTGTCAATGATCCGCCCCGAGGCCGAGGCGTCCATGTGGGCCAGCGTCTCCCATTTCTTCCCTCCAGAAGCGCCCCGCATAAACTGCGATCTGGGGCGCGGCAGCTTCGTTTACTCCGGGGTGCAGAGTCCCGTGAACGAAGGATTCACCGCCTGGACGATTGGCCTGCATGGACAGATTCCCCTTCACGGTCAAGACGGTTCTGCTGATCATTGGTGGTGTATGACCAGACCAACGCCCGAAGCGGTCGCAGCAGCGCGAAGCCATGCCGGCCGCCCCTATGAGGAAAAGTAACAACGAACAAATTCGCTTGTCCGGCCAACACGGAAGAACGTGCAGGACGAACATCCGCTTCTGGCGCGAGTTCCCCCTTCCCGACGACGAAGGGGGAACTGTGACCCCAAGCGGTCATTCGTTGGCCAACTCCTCTTCGCCCTGGATGCGGCCGCGAGGTTTCCTCAATTCGGCAGCGCGAATATTGTCAGCATGCCGCCGAGAGTATTGTAGTAGGACAAGCCGTAGCGCGGGCCGTGCAAGCTTTCGTTCGATCGCGAGAAATCGATCAACCCTAGTCCGGCACGCCCGCCGACGCCCGACAGCACGGCGACGAATTGCTTGCCGTCATGCTCGTACGAGATGACGTCGCCGACGATTCCCGAACCCGTGTGGAAACTCCAGAGCTCCTTGCCGGTTTTCCCGTCGACCGCTTTCAAATAGCCTTCCATCGTGCCGTAGAAGACGACGCCTGTTACGGTGACGAGCGCACCCGAACGAATGGGATATCGTTCGGGAAGCGACCAGCGAATGTCTCTCGATGTCGGATCGAATGCCACGAGGGCACCTGCTCCCCGGCGATCGTTAGCTTGCGTCACATACGATTCGACAACCTCTTCCGTTGTCACGCCAAGATAAGGCTTGCCGGGTTCATACCTAGTGGCGTACGGCTCGTTGTCCATGCATTTGGTGGTAAGCGGTAAATAAAACAATTTTTCACTCGGCGAATAAGCTGCGGGCTCCGGTCCTTTCGCGCCCAAGAAGGACGGACAGATACTCTTTGTGTTGACGTCTTCGCCGCCGATCTCAGGCGCGTATTTTTCTACGAGCAGCGGCCGACCATAAAACGGCGAGATCTTGTCGAGTTCGATCTTGCTCGCCCAATTGACATGGGCGCCGAATCTGTCTGCCGACAAGAGCTCGCCCGTGGCGCGGTCGAGAAAATAGGCGAAGCCGTTCTTGTCAAAATGAGCGAGCGCCTTGCGCGTAGCGCCGTCAATGTCGAGATCGATGAGAATCATCTCGCCCGTCGCGTCGTAATCCCACTGATCGTGCGGCGTGACCTGATAGACCCAACGCACCACGCCGGTGTCGAGGTCGCGGGCGAAAATGGTCGCAGTCCATCGGTTGTCGCCGGGACGTTGTTTGGCGTTTTCGGGCGCCGGATTGCCCGTGCCGTAGTAGACGAGGTTCAGATCCGCGTCATAGGAAAAGGCGCCCCAGGGCGCGCCGCCGCCGATCTTCCACTGTTCGCCCTGCCAACTCGCAAGCGAGGCCTCCTTGCCGACCGGAATGCCGAGATGCGTCGTCTTTTCAGGGTCGATCAGCGTGTCGGCGTCTGGACCGGTCGAATAACCGCGCCAAAGGCGCTCGCCCGTCTTTGCGTCATAGGCGGTGACATGGCCGCGCACGCCGAAATCGCCGCCCGAAAGGCCGACCAGCACTTTGTCCTTGAAAATAGCCGGCGCGCCGGTCGAGGTTTCGCCGATTTGCGGATCGCCGTTGGTGCGAGACCATATCGCCTTGCCGTTTTTCGCATCGATTGCGACGAGATTCGTGTCGAGCAGGGATAAAAAGATTTTACCGTCGCCATAGGCGAGGCCGCGATTGACCGCATCGCCCCAGATTTTTTTCAAGATCGACGGATCTTGCCTTGGGACGTAGCGCCATAGGATTTCATCGGCGCCATTCGCGAGCCGGCGTGCAAACACCTCGTTTGGAAAAGGCGTCGTGAAATAGGCGACGCCATCCACGACCAGCGGCGCGCCTTCGTGGCCGCGCAGCGCTCCCGTCGAAACAATCGTCGCCACTTGCAGCTTTCCGGCGTTTTCCGGCGTGATTTGCGTGAGCGTCGAATAGCGCCAATTGGCGTCGTTGCCGCCCTGCGCGCGCCATTCCTTTGGGTTCTGCCGGAAGGTAGCCGGCTCCTCGGCGCGGGCCGGGAGAATTAGAATTGCGAGCGCAGCGAGCGCGAAAAGCTGTCGCATCCTAAAACCGTCCTCCCCATAGCTGCGCCATTCATCCATCGATAGACCGCGCCAATTATCGCTAAAAGTCACATGCAATCGTCCGTTGGCGACGCGTCGTCCCGGACGCCGCCGCATCACGCGCCGTCGAGGCTCCTCAATTCGGCGGCGCAAATATGGTCGGCATCCCGCCGAGAGCGCATCCGTTCATACATTACATCGGTTCGGAGCACGTATTTTCTGCCCGACGTGACCGCGTCGCCTCGATGCCTTATCGGATGATGGAACAGCAGGCCGGCGCCTTTCTTTGGCTTCACTGTGAATGGACCGTATTCCGAACGTCGAAAGCCCTCATCGTGAAACGAGGTGCCGCCACCTTCGAAATTGTCGTTCAAATATATGATGAATGTAAAAAAGCTTCGCTCTCCGTTGGAGCGCGCGTAATAGCCGTCGCTATGCCAGTCGAAAAGCTGTCCAATATCGTATCGGTAAAACCTGAAGCGCTCGTTGAGGCCGACTGGACGCCATTTCTTACGAAACTTTTGCGGGGCATTATCGGCCACTAGCTTGTACAACTTTACAGCGAGTTCAGGATTATCCAACATAGCGCGATCGTTGTTGCGCAAATCCTTGATCATGACCGCGCCGCGGTCTGTTGAAACGGGTGCTTCCTCGTAACGATGGGCCTCGCTGAGGCGGATGTAGTCGTCACACGCCTCAGAGGTCAACAGATTCTCGATCGTTCCGACGTCCCTGGCGAGCCATCTAATTCGGGGCATGACGTGAGTTGTCCTTTTCAGTGGGCGTATCCGATTTAACAGATCCTTGTCATGGCGCGGCTATTCACTGCCGCGAGGTCGAAGAGCCGATTTCGAGGCGCGCATGATATTACTAAAGTACTTTGTCGCTATTGCCATAGCCGGCGCTCTCGCGGCCTTGATGACGGTCCGCGACGTGGCGATCGCAGTGGCGCTTCTCACATTGGGACTTGGCTTGCCGATCATTTTGTCGGCGACCGTGTTCGTCTACGGCGTTTGCGCCTTGCCGGCCGTCGTCTGTCGGCGCTTCGGCTCGGGCTGGGAAGGCGTCGCGCTCTCCGCCGGGATCATAGCGACCGTCGCCATTGTCCCTGGATACGACGCCCAGAGGCGAGCAGAAGAGGTCTCGATACCCTTCAAGCGATTTGATTTTGCGCCCCCGGGGCTGATCGGGGTGACGTCCCTGGAGATTCGTCGTCGCTCCGCCGATTACGATCAGACGTTCATGGATCAGGACGCCTGCGGATACGAATGCCGCGCTCTGCTCACCTATGGTCGGGTCGAATGGGTGCGGGTTGTCATGGTCGATGGAGCCGCGGCCGGCTCGCTCTACAGGCTCGAGCGCGGAAAAAGCTGCGCCGCGCCTGGCGGCCCGATGTCGGAAACCGCGACTTGCGTCCTGCTGGCGCGAGACTCCGGAGAAGCGCCCGAGTTGACGATCCAATTCGACGCCTTGTCGCGCCTTCCACATGATGAGCCGAACCCGCTGCGACTGGTGGTTCCACGGACCACCAGAATCGTCACCGCGCATTGGCGGGAAGGCGGCGAAGCAACTGAAATCTTCCATCAAACGGAAGTCGGAGTCGATGTGGCCGTGGTCCCGGCGATCTGGGGTCCGATCATGGACGGCATGCACAGCGAAGGCCTCGATATCATGAGGCGTCGCATTGTCATCGATCAGATTTCGCTCAACGGGACCTTGGCGCGCCTCGGTCTTTCGCTCGAGCCGCCGGCCGGCGTGGCGGCGGTCGAAACCAAGCCTAGGAGCGGGCAGGGCGTCAACGATTTGATGACCAGAGAGGCTCTCGCCGCTCTGAACCTGCCGCAGACCGAGACCTTCGATCCCCAACAGGCTAAGCCGATACAGGATTGGCTCGAGCACGCGACCAATATGAAGGAGTGGTCTCCGCCCTCGATCGACTTCTTGCGCCGGATCGCGCATGACCGGCGCATCCGATCGCCCATGTCTTTCGATAGAATATTCGAGCATAACCCCGTCGTCACAAATGCGCTGATGCCGGACATTCTTCAAATAATCGCGACCGATGGGATAGGGCCGGATTACACAGCCGCGCGCCAGGCTGCCTACACATTCCCTCGATTGGCCCCCGCATATCTCGAGCCCTACGCCGATCAGATCGTCGCGCTGCTCGATCGCGGACGAGCCGTGCAGGAAATATTGCTGCCCGCTGTCGGGCGCCTCGGCGTCGATCCTACGCCTTATCTTCTTCCCTTTGGCGCCGATCTCGATCCGCGGGCGATCGATCGATTGGCGAGGATCAAAGGCGCGTGCTACGCGGACAAGCGCTGGGCGTCGAAACTGGTCGGCCCGCTGAGGGAAGCGCTGAGTTCGAATCCAAAGCACGAACGCCGTAAGGCAATCCTGGCAGCGATCGCCAATCTCGGTGATCGTGACTTCGTCGCGCAGGAGCTTTCCCATGAGAGCGACGAAGCGCGGCTGCTTTCTAACATCAACCAGTATCTCACGGACAAGCGTTATCAGCCGAACGTGGTCTGCTCCACGATCATCGGATGGAATTGAGTGTGGACTTCGCTCGGTGTCGAGCGCTGCGATCGAGGTCTTCGAGATCGACCGGCGTCGAACGTCTCCTTCTGGCGCAACCTCCTCGTTCGGGACGGCGAACGAGGAACTCTGGCGCCTCACGGAAATTCGAACCGGGCCGCCAGCTTCACCTTTCCTCCTTCGAGACACAAGGTCATTGCGAACAAAACAAGAATTATGGTTCAGTCCGCAGGCCCGCTCACGCCACCGATTCGCCCATGACCGCCGTCGCCTATCTCGAAAAGCTCAACGCCGAACAACGCCGCGCCGTCGAGCACGGGCTTCCTGACGGCTTGTCGGCCCCCGCCGGTGGCCCGTTGCTCATCATTGCGGGCGCCGGCTCCGGCAAGACGAACACGCTGGCCCATCGGGTCGCGCATCTCATCGTCCGAGGCGCCGATCCCCAGCGCATGTTGCTGATGACCTTCTCCCGCCGCGCCGCCGCCGAGATGATGCGCCGGGTCGAGCGCATCTGCGCCGAGGCGCTGGGCGCCAAGGGCGGCGGCGATGTCCTCGCCTGGACCGGCACATTTCACGCGATCGGCGCCAGGCTGCTGCGCGAATACGCCTGCGCCATCGGCTTCGATCCCGCATTCACGATCCATGATCGCGAAGATTCCGCCGATCTTATGAATCTCATCCGCCACGAGCTCGGCTTCTCCAAGACCGAGAGCCGCTTCCCCACCAAGGGCACGTGCCTCGCGATCTACTCCCGCGCCGTGAACGCGGAAACCCCGCTGGAGCAGGCGCTGCTCGGCGCCTTCCCCTGGTGCGCGCGCTGGCATGAGGAGCTGCGACGCTTATTCGCTGCCTATGTCGAGGCGAAGCAGGCGCAGAATGTTCTCGATTACGACGATCTCCTGCTCTATTGGGCGCAGATGATGCAGGATGAAGCACTCGCCGAGGAGATCGGCGGCCGCTTCGATCACATCCTCGTCGACGAATATCAGGACACCAATCGCCTCCAGGCCTCCATCCTGCTCGCCTTGAAGCCGAAGGGCCAGGGGCTCACCGTCGTCGGCGACGACGCCCAATCCATCTATGCCTTCCGCGCCGCCACGGTGCGCAACATTCTCGAGTTTCCAAAGAGCTTCACGCCGCCGGCGGAGGTCGTCACGCTCGACCACAATTATCGCTCGACCGAGCCGATCCTCGCCGCGGCCAACGCCGTCATCTCGCTCGCCGCCGAGCGCTACGCCAAGAGCCTCTGGACCGAGCGCCGCTCCTTGGAGCGGCCGCAGCTCGTCACCGTACGCGACGAGAGCGATCAGGCGCGCTTCATCGCCGAGCGCGTGCTCGAGGCGCGCGAAGCGGGCGTGACGCTGAAGCAGCAGGCGACGTTATTCCGCGCCTCGCATCACAGCGCCATGTTGGAGCTGGAGCTCGCGCGCCGCAACATTCCCTTCGTGAAATTCGGCGGGCTGAAGTTCCTCGACAGCGCCCATGTGAAGGATGTGCTCGCTCTGCTGCGCTTCGCGCAGAACCCGCGCGATCGCGTCGCCGGTTTTCGCATTCTGCAAATTCTGCCCGGCGTCGGCCCCTCCTCCGCGCAGAAGATTCTCGATTTCCTCATCGAGCGCCCGGACCCGCTCGCCTGTCTCGCCGAGGCGCCGACGCCGCCGCGCGCCGGGGAAGAGTGGCGCGGCCTCGTCGCAACGCTGCGAATGCTGCATGCGCGAGAGGGCTGGCCGGCGGAAATGGAAGCGGCGCGCCGCTGGTATGAGCCGCATCTCGAGCGCCTGCACGAGGACGCGCCGAGCCGCCTCGCCGATCTCGTCCAGCTCGAGCAGATCGCCGCCTGTTATCCCTCGCGCGAGCGCTTCCTCACCGAGCTGACGCTCGACCCTCCGGACGCGACCAGCGACGAGGCGGGCCCGCCGCTGCGCGACGAGGATTATCTCATTCTCTCGACGATTCATTCCGCCAAGGGGCAGGAGTGGAAGTCGGTCTTCGTGCTGAACTGCGTCGACGGCTGCATCCCCTCCGATCTCGCGACAGGAACAGCGGCGGAGATTGAGGAGGAGCGCCGGCTGCTCTATGTCGCGATGACGCGCGCGAAGGACAGCCTGCGTCTGGTGACGCCGCAGCGATTTTTCACCCATGGCCAGCCGGCGCAGGGCGACCGGCACGTCTACGCCGCGCGCACGCGCTTCATTCCAGCGGAGATGCTGCGGTTTTACGATTGCGTGAGCTGGCCCGCCGCGGCGGCCGCGGGCGAGCGTCTCGCCGGGGGTGGGCTGCGAGTCGATGTGCGGGCGAAGATGCGGGGGATGTGGGGATGATCGATGAAGACGAAGATGAGGAAGCTGTAGGAGTAACGTGTCGCCTGTGCCGCCTCTCGACGGCGCGCCATCCGTTCGTGAATGAACCTAGGGACGCTCGCGCGGTTGGCCTCCTACGAACAATTCAGATTTGAGACGATCAATGTCTTTCGAACGAGCATTTCTGGTGTCGGCCCTGACAGTTGTAACGTCGTTCAGCGCCTCCGGCGATGAAGTCAATACGTCCGCGCAGGCGATCATTGCGAAAGAAATCAACCGCCAAGTGATGCGCTACCGCAGCGAAATCGAAAGCAGCAGCATCTCCCCTGAATTGCTCGCGCAATCGAACAAGCTGGGCGGCGTAATCCGTTCGGTCGCGTTTTCTCCAGACGGGCAGATGCTTTTGGCTGTTTCGGTCGATGGGGTTGCGTCCTTGCTAACCGTTTCAGACGCGAAAGTCGTTCATAGTGTTCCTGATCGGGAGTTTGCGCAGTACGGCGGAGTATATTCCCCCGATGGGAAACGCTTCGCGACTTGCGGCGACAAAGGCGCTCGCATTTTTTCGCTAGATAGCATGAAGCCGCTGGTGACCCTCACTGGCCACGCGATGCTCGTCCAAGGTATCGCATTTTCGCCTGACGGCGCGAGGGTGGCGACCGCATCGGCAGACCGAACGGCAAGGATTTGGAACGCCTTCACCGGCGCTTCCGAAGCGACGCTCTCAGGGCACAGTTTCTTTGTGAACGCAGTTGCCTTTTCGCCCGACGGCAAGCGTATAGCGACCGCATCTTGGGACAAGACCGCGAGGATTTGGGATGCTGTGACGGGAGAGGAAATCGCGGCGCTCTTGGGCCACACGGCCCCAGTGGATTCAATTGGCTTTTCACCCGACGGGGCGCGCCTCGTTACCGGTGCGGAGGATGGAAGCGCGCGAATCTGGCAGATTGCATCCGGCAAGCCTGTCTTCGAATTGGGTGGGCATATTCCACCACATGTGATCGCGGCATTCTCACCCGATGGAACGCAGTTGGCTACTGGAGCCTTTTTCGACATTGCTCGCTTGTGGCGCGCCTCAGATGGTAAGAAGGTGGCGACCTTTTATGGCGGTCTGCCGGGCGGAGTTATTTTTGCGCTGGCGTTTTCTCCCGACGGTCACCGTCTTGCTGTTGGAACGTTCGAGGGCATGGTCCAAATCTGGGCCGTCCGCTGATCTGGCGGGGCGGCCGTTCAGCGCACTGCTCGCGAATGCCCACACCCGATCGGTTCGGGTCGTTCGACCGTCTACCTACGAATGACGCATCTTGGCGCGCCCTCCCCGTTAGGGAGCGCGAAACTCTTACCCATGGCATACATGGGGGTGGGCCATATGAATCATCCATCAGTGCGGATTACAGTCGGGGGAAGAAAACTCATGAGCGCGTCCGAAATGCCTGCCAATCAGTTCTGGGAGATCATAGTGCACGCCGCACAGTTCGACGATGATCCCGCCGCCCATATCGAAGCCTTGCGCGTTGAGTTGCGCGGGCTTACTCCCGAGGAAATCATATCGTTCGAAATGGCCTTTCGGCGCTATCTCAACAAAGCCTACACATGGAATCTTTGGGGTGCGGCATACGTGATCCATGGCGGCTGCTCTGATGATGGTTTCGAGTACTTTCGGCGCTGGCTTATATCGAAAGGGCGCGAAGTGTACGAGTCCGCGTTGGCCGATCCCGACAGCTTGGCGCAACTGAAAGTGAGGCCAGGTCCTGATGGCACATGGGAGTTCGAGGAGATCTACTATGTCGCGATGGGAGTCTTCGAGGAAAAAGGCGGCAAAGGCGACGTGCGCGATTATTCAGAGCCGGAAGCCGGATTGGGGGGACCTGGGCCTTTCGGCGAGCCTTTCGAAGAGGATGAGGATCATTTGGCCCGACGCTATCCAAACCTCTGGCGACGATTCGGAGCCGAGCCGTTGGGCTGACGCGTTCATTGGAAATCCCAAACACAGATCGAACCTTCCGCTCTTGGCGCCGCCCGGCCGTTGGGAACGGTGAACGAGGAACTCTGGCGCATCCTCGTCATCGCCCCCCTCCCCCCGCTTGCGGGCCGCCGGCTACTCGCTGGGATCGCCAACGAAAAACCGCTGTGACCAAATACCCAGCGGGGGCAGCGCTGGTCTGCCCGGTATCTGCGGATTAGACATTCTTGAGCCGCAATGTGATTTGGTTTCCCCTGCGGGCGACGCGGTGTGTTTTCGAGGGAACGGCGAAAAGCCGGATGGGATTTTGGACGCAGCTGTTTCCAGGAGCACGGTGACGCGCGACGACCTCGCGCACGCCATTTACGCCCGCATCCCCGGCCTCTCCCGCGCGGACGCAAAAGCCCTGCTCGATTGCGCGCTCGAGGAAATGCTGTCCGCCCTGACCAGCGGAGAAGACGTAAGTCTTCGCGGTTTCGGCACTTTTCGCATCCGCTCCAAAAACGCTCGCCCGGGCCGCAATCCGAAAACCGGCGCCGCGGCTCTCATCTCGTCGCGTCGGGTGGTCGTGTTCAAAGCGGCGCCACATCTCAAATCGGCCGTGACGGCGTCGGGAGCATCCCCGATCGCCGGGGACTCTCGGTAGAGCGGTCGCCGGCGCAGCGTGGCGTGATCGCCCATGACTGCTGATGTCGCGAACCGCGCGCCGCCGGCGCCGGACGCCAGCTCGAATCTTTTGGCGCCGATCGTTTCCATTCGCGCAGACCCCGGCGACCCTTCGTGCTCGTAGCGGAGGCGCAATCATGTCCGAGGAATTGAAAGAAGGGCTCGCTCGCGTCGAGCAGGAATCCCACCAAATCGTCGAAGCGGTCGGCCTGCAGAACGAGCAGATCCGCATCACCATCGCCCGCCTCGACGAGATCATCGCCCTGCTCACGCCAAAGGACGACGCCGGCGAGCCGACACTGAGCGACTTGCTCGCCCATCTGATCGCGCAGAACCGCGAGCAGCTCATCCTCTCGCGTAAGACCTTCGATCTCCTCGTCGACATGCAGCAGAGCCTCCCGAACAAGATGGTCGAGGCGCTGGAAAAGCGTTTTTCCTCCCTCGCGAAGGCCTGATCGATGATCACCTTCCGCAAGTTCGCGGCCGCGTCCGACGGCAAGCTCGTCCGCACGTATTTCACCGAGGCGAGGCTCGGCCCGCCCCCACCCGAGCAGGCGACCGAGGCCCTCGGCCAGCAGCAGCTGGAGCCGGGCTCACGTCTCACCAGCTATTACACCGGCCGCGACGCCGGGCCGGCGTGGCGATCGGACATGCCGCTCTCCGTCGCCCGCGCGCTCGGCATTAATTCTCACCATGCGCCCAAGGACGAGGAGCTCGACCGGCTCTTCGAGGGCAAGCGCGCCGACACGGGCGAGGCCTGGTCCAAGCATAAGCGCGAGATCAGCGGTTACGACTTCACCTTCTCGCCCCACAAATCCGTGACGCTCGCCGCCGAATTCGCGCAGGATCCAGCGGAGGCCGCCGCCATCCGTAATGCGATCTATCGCGCCAATGACGCGGCGATGCGCTATGTCGCGCGCGAAATCGGCTGGGCGCGGCGCGGGCGCGCGGGGGAGAGCGGCGCCGATCCCGGCGCGGTCGGGTGGGTGAGCTTCAAGCATTATATCGCCCGTCCGACCCTGCCGGTCCAGGACGGCCGCGAGGGCGCGACCTATCTCCTCGAAGCGCCGATCGCCGGCGATCCCCACGATCACATCCACAATGCCCTGTTCAATCTGGTCGTGACCGGCGAAGGCCATATCGGATCGCTCGACACCCAGCGCCTCCACGCCCGGGTCCATGAGTTCGGCGCATTCGCCCAGGCCGTCCTCGCCGATGAGCTGCGCGCGCTCGGCATTCCCGTCGCCTATGACGAGAAGGAGCAAGCCGCCGTCATTCTCGCCATTCCGCAATTCGCCAATGAGGCCTTCAGCAAGAGCACGCATCAGGTCCTGCGCAACGCCAAGGTGTCGATTTCCGTCGAGATTTGACCCAGGATTTCCATTGAGAAGTGACCCG
>NZ_JAHLJF010000014.1:0-16536 GCF_018887255.1 Methylosinus sp. KRF6
TATCTCGCCACAGCCTTGGGCGCTTCAGCCCGTTAACCCGGATTCGGAGCCCTGATTATTTCCGCACTCCATCTTGACAGCGGACGTCGCGGGCGATGATATTTAATAAGATGATTAAATGTTCTGAGGCGACGCTCGACACGGTCTTTCACGCTCTGGCCGACCCGCATCGCAGGGCGATTCTGCGTATGCTGACCGAACACGAGCGCAGCATTGGAGAAATCGTTCCCGCATTTCCGATCTCCTTCGTCGCTGTCTCCAACCACATGAAGGTGCTGGAACGAGCGGGTCTCGTCATCCGACGCAAGCAGGGCCGTCATCAGATGTGCAGCCTCGACCGCCGTGGTCTCGACGCCGCCCGGAACTGGCTCGATGCGCATGAACGCTTTTGGAGCGAGCGCCTCGACGCCCTGGATGCCGTGGTCGCTCAGATGAAGGCGGAGGACACGGGCCCCTAGGAGTCGGGCGTCAACCGGTAGAAACAAGATGGAGGAAGCGCTTGACCCAGAATGCCCTCTCGAGCGAACGGGCCACAACGTCCGTGCCCGCGCCCGCCGCCGACCAGGCGGCCGATCCCGGAAGCCTGCGCCGGGTGGTGGTGGCCTCCTCTCTCGGAGCCATCTTCGAAGCTTATGACCTCGTGCTCTACGGGCCGATGGCCGCGATCGTCGCCGCCGAGTTCTTCTCCGGGCTCGATCCCGCCTATGCCTATATCTTCACCTTGCTCTCCGCCGCCGTGACCTATGTCGCCCGCCCATTCGGCGGGCTGGTGTTCGGCCCCCTCGGCGACCGCGCCGGGCGCAAATTCACCTTTCTACTCACCATACTGATCATGGGCCTGTCGACCGTGCTCATCGGCTTGCTGCCGAGCTACGCGGCCATAGGGGTCGCCTCGCCGCTGCTGTTCATGGCGTTGCGCATTCTGCAGGGCCTCGCCTATGGCGGCGAGTTCGGCGGCGCAGTCACCTATATCGCCGAATATGCCCCCGCCCACCGGCGCGGCTTCGCCACCAGCGCGATCGCCGTCACCGCGGCGAGCGGCCTGGCTCTGGCGATCCTGGTCGTGCTCGCCTGCGAGCTGGCGCTCGGAAAGACGGCGTTCGAGGCCTGGGGCTGGCGCATTCCATTCCTGCTCTCCGCCGTGCTCATGCTGGTCTCGGTCTATATCCGGCTGCGCCTGCAGGAATCTCCGGTGTTCCTGGCTATGAAACGGTCGGGTGGCGGCTCGCGGACGCCGCTACGCGAGGCGTTCGGTCGCTGGGACCATCTGCGCGTGGCGCTGCTCGTCCTGTTCGGCGCCGCCGCCGGCCAGTCGGTCGCGATCGCGACCGGCTCCTATCCGATCTATCTCCTGGCGTTGAACCTGAAGATCGATCCCTTCCTGCTGCACTACACCATCCTCGGCTACAGCGTGGTCTTCATCGCCGCCATGATCCTGGCGGGCTGGCTGTCGGATCGGATCGGCCGCAAGCCCGTCGTGCTCGCCGGCTTCATCGGCACGGCGCTCGCCGCCTATCCGGTGTTCCTCGGCGTCACCCACTATGCGCACCCGCGCCTTGCGGCGGCGATGACCACGCATCCGGTGACGGTGGCGGCCGACCCGGCGACGTGCAGCCCCCAGTTCGATCCGTTCGGCCTCGCCGAGTTCCGCAACCCCTGCGACATCGCCCGGCGCGCCGTCGCCAAGCTCGGCGTGCCCTACGCCAATCGCGCAGCGTCGCCGGGCCGCGTCGCTGAGGTGGAGATCGGCGCCGCGGTGGTTCCCGCCTTCGAGGGCGTCGGGCTCGACCGGGCGGCCTTCACGCAGCAGGCCAAGGCCTTCGACGTCGCCCTCGCCGCTGCGTTGGCCGATGCGGGATATCCTGCCCGCGCCGCGCCGGAGTTGACCAATGTGTCGATGCTGATCACGCTCATGGCCGCCCTCAGCGTCTTCGTCGCAATGGCGTCCGCCCCGCTTTCGGCCTGGATGGCGGAGATGTTCCCGACCCGCATCCGCACCACGGCCTTCGCGATGTCCTACAATATCGGCGGCTGGTTCGGCGGCTTCCTGCCGGCGATCTCCTTCGCCGCCTTCACGGCCACGGGCGATCTCTATGCGGGCCTGTGGTACGCAGCCGGCGTTCTGCTGGTCGCGCTCGTGGTCGGAGGACTGTTCCTGCCCGAGACGCGCGGCCGCGCCCTGGACCGCGTGACGTTGGAGCGCGTGCCATGACCAGCGCCGCGGGTCGTTCGGTCTCGCTCGTCCTGGTCCGCCGCATCAACGCGCCGGCGAGACAGATATTCACCGCCTGGACGGACCCGAAATGGCTGGTCCGCTGGCTGATTCCGGGAGCCGGGGCGCTGCGGGAGGCGGTCATCGACCCGCGTCCGGGCGGCGCATACCGGCTGGAGGGCCTCGATCCGGATGGAACGCGCTATCGGCTCTGCGGCCGTTACATCGAGGTCGCGCCGGAGCGGCGGATCGCCTTGAGCTGGGAATATGAGGGCGCCGCAGCCGGCTTGTGCGGGCCGCCGACGCGGGTCGACGTCGATCTGCGCCCATTGGGCGCCGACGCTTGCGAGCTGACGCTCACCCACGGCGAGCTAAAGGGGGAGGATGCGGCCGCGACGCACCGCATATTGTGGACGATCTGCCTCGACCGGCTCGTCTGGTCGCTCGTTCCGCCGCCGGACGAGCCCGCCTTTCGCCCATCGCTCGGGGCGATCGCCGAGCTCTATGGCGAGTCGCACCGCTCGCTGCAGGACGCCTTCGACAGCCGGCCGCTGGCCAACGCCCTGCGCAAGATGATGGTGACGAGCACGCTGACCGCCGAGCACAGGGACTTCATCGCCGGACGGGACATGGTGTTCCTCGCCACCGTCGACCATCGCGGCTTTCCGACCTGTTCCTACAAGGGCGGGGCGCCGGGCTTCGTGCGGGTGCTCGACGACCAGACCCTCGCATTGCCGAGCTACGATGGCAACGGCATGTATCTCTCCGCGGGCAATGTCGCCGCCAATGCGAAGGTCGGACTGCTGTTCATCGATTTCGAGCAGCCGCACCGGCTGCGCATCCACGGCGCCGCGCGCCTCGTGCGCGACGAGGCGGAGCTTGCAGCCTTTCCCGGCGCGGAGCTTTTGCTGGTGGTGAAGGTCTATGAGGCCTTCGTGAACTGCTCGCGCTATGTGCATCGCTATCAGCGCGCGGAAACATCCCCCTTCGTGCCGGGCGAGCCGCGCGGGGACGAGATGGCGCCCTGGAAGAATCTGGACGTCCTCCGTGACGCCCTCCCGGGCCGGGATCGAGTTCGGCGCGAGGAGGCGGGATCGAGATCCATGACGCGCGAGGAGTATCTGGCGCGCCTGAAACGCGGGGAGACCTGAGAGTCTGCCTCTCCTTCTGCCGCGCGTCGCGATTCCCGACGTGCTTCAGATCGAAAACCGCCTCTGCCTGCGCGAGACAGAAGAGTGTGTGCATGGCGATGACAAAACCGGTTGCGGTGCAATTTTTGCCGATAGCTACGCGATGGGGTCCGGCAGTTCGTTCGGATCAGGCAGCGAGCACCGCACTCCAGATTTCGGGCGCAGTCGTCCCGGCGGCTCTAAATCTGCTCAGCGCGAATTGCCCCTTCCTGATGCGATGCATGAGTTCGACGCGAGCGATCGTGATCGCCGCATGTCGGAATCGCTTGAACCCGAGCGTAGGACTCAAACGAAGCTTGATAGATCGGTGATCCTGTTCAATCAGATTATTCAGGTATTTCGACGATCGAATTCGAGTCCGTGCGCCGCCTCGATGCTGTGCGAGAAGCTCGCGCGCCGCCCGATGTGACGCCTGATATCCGTCGAGCGTGATTTTGCGCGGAGGCCGCCCGTGACGCGCGAACGCACGACGGAAAAACGCTTTGGCGGCGGCGACATCTCGCTTGGCGTTGTCACATTAACGCGCGGGTAAGCCGACACGGGCGATCTTCCCGCCATGAAACAATCACCCGTGAGCTACAAGCGCCATCGCTTCCCGCCGCAGATCATCGCCCATGCCGTCTGGCTCTATTTCCGATTTCCACTCAGTCTGCGCCTCGTCGAGGAGATGCTCCTCGAACGTGGGATCGACCTCTCCTACGAAACCGTCCGCCGCTGGGCCAAGAAATTCGGACCCGAATACGTCGGTCGCCTGAAGCGCAAAAAGCCGGGTCGACGCGACATTTGGCATCTCGACGAAGTCGTCGTCACGATCAACGGCGAAAAGCGCTATCTGTGGCGTGCGGTGGATCAGGACGGATATGTCCTCGACGAAAGCGTTCAGGTTCGTCGTAACGCCAAAGCAGCTCAACGACTGCTGAAACGACTTCTTCACAAGCAGGGCTGCCGCCCAAGGCGCATGATCACCGACAAGCTCGGCTCCTATGCGGTGGCGCGCCGCAAGCTCATGCCGGGGGTCGAGCATCGGCAGCACAAGGGTTTGAACAACCGGGCAGAAAATTCCCACGTCCCATTACGAAAGCGCGAGCGAGCGACGCAGGGGTTCCGATCGTGGCGAGGGCTGCAACATTTCGTCGACGTCTTCTCCGCAGTCCGCAATCTCTTCGTTCCATCCCGACCTTCGGGACGGTCCGCCATCGCCATCCGCCTGCATCGCCTCGGGGCGATGGCTGAGTGGAAGTCTGTGACGACAGCCGCTTGAAATCGACCCGCGTGGCGTCAACGCGCCAGAATCGGGTTTATGTGACATCGCCTTCTCGGGCTGTGTTTCGAGGGTCCTGGTCACGATCTCTTCGACGCAGTCGTCGCCGATTTTGCGTGGCGCGCCACAGCGCGGTTCATCGTCGAGGCCATCGAGCCGGTGCTTGGCGAAACGCTCACGCCATGTGCGCACCGTCTGCTGTGTTACGCCGACTGCGGCTGCGATCTCGCAGTTGTTGAGCCCCTCGGCGGCCCGCAATACGATCTCCGCGCGCTGCGCATCCCCGCGCGCCACCTTGCGTCGCCGAACCAGCCGGTCGAGGGTTTCCCGTTCGACCTCGCTGAGCTCGATCTTGCTCGCTTTGGTTGCTCTGGCTTTCCCCATGCCACCCCTCCGAATCCCCGCTGGGACCAAAGAATCACGATCGCGGAGACATGGATACAAATTTATGAAACAGGACACTAGGTAATTTTCCCAGCGAGCCTTTTAATCGAATGTACCGTATCTAGGGAGCAGGCTGGGTGCCAAAAAAAAGCATTTCGAGATTTGTCGTCGTTGGCTTTGCGGCCTGGCAATTCCTGTGACTTGGGGCTGCGTTAGATGCGACAATCACATTTGCTGCTCGTCGAGCTTTCTCTAATTTCGATAGCCACTGTGTTGGCTCTCGTGCTGCGGGACAATCTCGAAGTCTCTGCGGAAAGATTGATTGACCTTGCACCATATATGCTCTGCACACTGTCGTCCGCGATCGTGATTCGGCCGACTCTCGGAACGAGCCGTTCCATATGGCGGTTCACGACCATGACCGACTATTTGCGGATTTACGTCGCCACCATTGCCCTGGTGATCGGCGCGCTCATGCTCAATCGTATGGCCGGAGTCGCGCGCGCTCTTCCGATGATACAAGCTCTGCTGATTCTATTCTGCCTGGTCGGAGCGCGCGTCCTGATGCGCATGCCACATCCATTGCACGAAAGGCCGAGTGCCGCGTTCCATGAGGGCGCAGACGGATGCAAGACGGTGCTCATCGTCGGTCTCGGAGATCTCGCGACACTTTATTCGCGATCGGTTTCCCGTCTTGCGCCGCGTCCCGCTAGAATTGCGGGGATTCTCAGCGATGACGATTGCCGCACGGGACGTTCCTGCCATGGGCATCCGATTTTGGGCACGCCGGAGCAAGTGGCGAAGGCGCTACGGGTCCTCGAGGTTGATGGGGTCTTCCTCGATTGCATCATCGTGGCGATGCCGTATGAACATCTGTCGTCACGGGCGCGGAGCGAATTGTTGAAGATAGAGAAGCTCTCTGACATCAGTCTCGAGTTTCTCGTGGATCAGATGGTGCTCCGATTGTCGTCCGCTGAGGGCGCAGCGACTGCGGGCGGCTCCTCTCACGAAGTCGCCGCGCTTTCGTTCGATGCCAGCGAGCTCGCGGCGCTGAAGCGGAGACCGTTTTGGCGCGTCAAGCGAGCAATCGACGTTATCGGTGCCTCAAGCATAATGTCGCCTCTTGCCTTGTTTGCTGCAATTCTCGCAGCGATCGATGTTGGCCGGCCTGTGACGTTCTTGCACCAGCGGCCTGGTCTTGAGGGGCGACCGTTCAAGCTATACAAGCTTCGCACGATGGCGAAGGACTACGATGCTCATGGACATAGGGTGCCGGACGAGCTGCGTACGTCACCCATCGGGGGATTCATGAAACGCATGCGTCTTGACGAGCTTCCGCAGCTTTTCAATATCCTCTGTGGCGAGAGGTCGTTCGTCGGTTCGCGGCCACTGTTGCCGGTCGACCAGCCGGCCGCCTATTCCGCGAGGCTTTCTCGTGCAAGCCCGGCTTGACCGGTTGGGCGCAGGTCATTGGCGCTCGAGCGATTTCCACCGCAGGCAAGGCAGCGCTCGATGTCTGGTATGTGCGTAACGCCTCTTTTGTGCTCGATCTCGAAATCGTTTTGCGTACGATATCGCTCGTCATTTTCGGCGAGTAGGTCCAGCCGCTATTCGACGGGCGTGGCGTGAGCTGCAGCAGGCCGGAATCTCTTGAGCAACATGTCTCGCCGACGAGCAGCGAGAGATATAACGCGTTCTGAACCATCGGCCGATCGAGGGCGGCGCGTGACATTACTCGGCGGGGCGGCGAAGGCGTAAATGACGCCGGCCACGCCTCGAAGACGAGGATTGGGCTTAGGGTGAGCGGTTTCACCCGAAGTGCGGTAGCATGGGACTCACATCGATATCGTCGATTTCCTTTTCTCGAAGCCGTTGTTCGGAGTTGCCGCGCGACTCTCGAGGAACTCGGGAGGCCATCGACGACGCTCAAATATCGGTGACGTTCGTCGGCTCCCGGCGCGTATCCATCTGGCTTTTTGTTTCGGCGGTTCGGTCCAGAAAGATCGTGACTCTGAATGATATGAGGCGACCGCCGCCGCTCATGGTGGAGGTGATCCGAATCCCTGGGCACGTGGTCGGGGCGGAGCGGGCGGGACACCTCAGTCTCGACGCGCCCCTTGGCGGTCGTCCTCAATTCCGACGAGAATTCGTCGCTGACGTCGGCGTCACAAATTGCGGCGCCATTGCACATCAAACGGCTCGCGTCACGGAAGGTCGGCAAGATGCCGAACCGCGATGCGTGACGATATTCGCAGGAGGGCCGAGGTTTTGAATAACGACAGGCGAGGCTCGGTCATAGTCGCCATGGGATCGAGGCGCCGGCGTGTGCTGGCGACGTCCTGCATATTGCTGGCGCTCGGTGGTTGCAGTGAAAGCGTCAGCTCCTTCAATGATCAGACAGGGTCTCTTGTTCGTGAACGCGCCTACGCCGATGCGCCGGCGGCGCAGTCGAAGATCCCGATGTCCAACGCGTCTGAGTCCGACTACAAGATACAACCGCTCGATGTTCTCGAAATTACGGTCTTTCAGGTGCAGGAGCTCAATGGAACTCGACAGGTGTCGAGGACAGGCTATGTCTCGATGCCATTGATCGGAGACGTGCAGGCAAAGGGAAAAAGCGTCAAGGAGCTCGAGACGGCGATCGCCGCTCGACTCGGCGCGAATTATCTGCATTCCCCAGACGTCCATGTTTCGGTGAAAGAGTACCTGAGCCAGCGATTTACGATCGAAGGCGCCGTGGGGGCGCCGGGCGTCTACTCGATAACCGGCCGGATAACGCTTTTGCAGGCGGTCGCCCAGGCCAGGGGACTGACGAGGGTCGCGGATCAAGAGGTAGCTGTCTTTCGAACTGTAGACAACGCGCGCGTCGCGAATCGATATGATCTTTCGGCTATTCGCTCGGGCGAACGGGAAGACCCGGTTCTCGTCGCCGGAGACGTCGTCGTGGTCGGAGAGTCTGCGGTCAGATCCACGTGGACAGAGTTCAAAGACTTATTCGGCGTTGGACTACAAGGGGCGGGGTTCGCGGCGCGCTTTGCCCTTTAGCTCGTGATTCGGCCGCATTACGCCTGCCGTTTTCCGGCCGAACACAAGCGGCGCGCGCCGGCTTGTCGTCCTCGTTGGTCTGCTTTCAGCTTCCTTCGCAGCTCGCCACACGCCTCTCTAACGGTCAAACAGGTTAACAAATGAAAGTCGAGAACGGGCCTCAGTTCGATCACTCTGGTTTGCCGAGCGCCAGCGCCGGCGCTATCCCGACCCACAACGTGACCGGGCTTCAGCTGCTCGCTTCCAACTTGACCGGAGCGAGCGGCAATAACGATTTCAATATCGCTATCTATTGGCAGCTGCTTCTACGACATATCAAGTTGATTGCAAGCGTCGTCTCGGCCTTTGCCGTGCTCGCATTGTTCGCCACGCTGCTGAAGACACCGATCTACCGGGCGACTGCGGTCATTCAGATCGAAAGACACGAAACCCGCTTCACTCAGAGTCAAGGTCTTGAAACTGGTGAAGAAGGCGGGAGGAGCGACGCGGAATTTTACAGGACGCAATACGATCTCTTGCAAAGTCGTTCGCTCGCGGAACAGGTCGCGGTAAGGCTTGGATTGCTCGACGATCCGAGATTTCTCCCGCCCCAATCGCCGGGATTGACGCAACGCCTGTGGGGCGTTCTTTCAAGAGGGTCGTCCGAGGTGGATGCGTTGACTCGCAGACGTGCGGCGGTGGCGAAGTTCACCAGCAATCTCGTTGTCGAGCCGAAGCGAGGGTCACGGCTCGTAATGATCCATTATTTCGATCCTGATCCGAGCATGGCGCAGTTGATCGTCAATGGGGTCGCCGATGTTTTCACCAGCCGCAATCTGGAGCGCCGATTCGAGGCGTCCACATATGCGCGCAGCTATTTGGACGAGCGGCTTCAGGAGTTGAAGGGGAAGCTGGAAAAAAGCGAGGCCGAGGTCATTGCTTACGGAGCGCGCGAGCAGCTCATGAGCGCCGGCGTCGGTGAAAACAAATCGACCCTGGCGTCCGTCAACCTCGCGACGGCGAACACGAACCTGACCAATGCGAAAATCGAAAGAACGAAGCTGGAGCAGCTTTGGGCTATCGCTCAGACCGACAATGTAAATGCCCTGCCACAGGTGCTCGACAATAAAGGGATGTCGGCAAACCGAGAAAAGCGGGCGAGCCTAGCCGCGGAATACCAGCAGAAGGCGTCGCTTCTCAAGCCGAGCTACCCGGTGATGGTCGCACTCAGATCACAAATGGACGAGCTCGATCGCCAGGCTTCCAAAATCATCACCGTCGTGAAGGACTCCATTCGAACGCAATATCTTGCTGCAAAGAATCAGGAAGTCGAATTGGAGAAGCAGCTGGAACAGTTCAAATCCAATCTCATTAATGAACAGGCTCGCGCCATCCAATATGACATGTTGCAGCGAGAGGTTGCGACCAATCGAATCCTGTACGAGCAGATGCTCCAGCGAGCGAAAGAGATCAGCGTCCTCGGGGCAGTGGGCTCCAATAATATTTCTGTGATCGATCCTGCAGAAAGGCCGAGCACGCCTTATTCTCCGAAGCTGTTTATGAACCTTCTTGTCGGAGCGCTTGTCGGCCTCATTTGTGGCATTGTGGCCGCCCTGATCATCGAGTATCTCGACAATACCGTGAGATCTCCGCAGGACGTCGAGACGAGACTCGGGCTGACATTGCTGGGGCTGGTTCCGGCCGCAGAAGACGAGGCGTCGATAATGGCGGCGCTGCAGGATCGACGTTCCAATGTGTCGGAAGCCTTGCGATCGTTGAAGACGGCGCTTCAATTCTCGTCCCCGGACGGCTTGCCGAAAAGCCTTGCTATTACGAGTGCGAGGCCGAAGGAAGGCAAGAGCACCACCTCGTTCGCCCTTGCGAGGATCTGCGCGGAGCAGGGAATGCACGTCCTTTTGATCGACGCCGATCTTAGAAGGCCCTCGCTTCACCAAGCAATCGGGCTTTCGAGCTCAGTAGGACTGAGCAGCTACCTCGCCGGGGCCATGCAGGCCTCGGAGGTTGTGCAGCGAACCGACGTCGAGAACCTCTTTTTCATTGCTTCTGGTCCGCTGCCGCCAAATCCAGCGGACCTGTTCAGCGGTCCGAAATTTTCGTCTCTCATTTCGCTCGGAGGCGAGTTTTTTGATCTGATCATCGTGGACGCGCCGCCCGTGCTCGGCCTCGCCGATGCGCCTTTGATCGCAAACGCGACGGGCGAGACGATCTTCGTGATCTCGGCCGGGGAAACCCGTCGAGATGTCGTCGGTATCGCGCTCAAGCGTCTCGGCATGGCTCGCGCGCATCTGCTCGGCGCAGTTCTCAACAGGTTCCGCCTCGATCGTCACCCGTATGGTCAAGTCAGCGGATACGACTACAACTATGGTTACGAAACCGACGTCGAGCGCGACTCGCCGCAGCTCGATCATTCGACGGAGCCGGCGACGGCGCGCTGATGGCGAAGCATTCCATTCAAATAGCCCTGCAGCTCATGCAGATGCCCTGGCTTGGTCAGGAGCTGCGGCGCCAGCCGGTGCCCGATGACGTGCTCGACCTGATCAAGGTCGCCGCCGGTTGCCGCGACATTTGCCTCGAACTGCAGAAATTGACCGGGCGAAAGCCGGAAGTCGTTCGAGCTGCCGCGATGCACTATCTGCACGCGGCCTTGCTTTTTCCGGGCGCTCCGCCGGCGCGTGTTCTCGGTCTACGCGGTTCCGAGGCGCGTGAAATCGCGCTTCGACACAAGCGGTGGCTGATCAAATGGCTTCATCCGGACGTCAATGGCAACGTCTGGGAGGCCGCCCAGATGGCAAGAGTCGTGACGGCATGGAATGATGTGAACGCCGATTCGCGAGTTCCCGATCATGGCGCGTTCGAGGGCTTGCTGCAAAAAGGCATGATGCGGCCCGGGGAAGATCGACGGGGGTTGCGGCCGCATCTCGCTGCGCCGCCAAGCCGAACAGCGACGACGACGCAAGTCCGATCGCGGGCCAGATCTCCTGGACCGTCCAGGATAGTGATCACCATCCTGTCCGCGATGGCGATCACGGGGATAGCGGGCATCGTCGTCATGCTGCAGGACGGCGCATCGGACGCCCATTTTCTAGAGGCAGGAAAGTGCTACGTGAGCGAGGCGCCAGGACAATCGCTTATCGGAACGCGCGACAGCTGCCGGAAAGACTCTTTGGCTGTCTGCAGCAACGCAGTCGTCGAGCGGTAAGATGAGAAGCGACAGTCCCTTCGAGAGGCGATTGGCGGTCGCCGTCGAATTCGGAGCCGGCCTCGCCTTAACGTTGGGCCTGTTCCGGGTCGCATGGCTCATATTGGCGACGTCCATGGCGGATAATTACGGCGCGGACGACGCCAAAGCGGCGCTCGGTTGGCGTGTCGATAACTCGGTGGCTTTGTTGTCATCGGGGGAGGACTATTTCGTCAGAGCCACCTGGACGACGCGCTCGGAGCGCCAGCGGAGCGTCTTGTTCCGACCGGCGAAGGACAATGAGCTCGTATTCGACGAAAGCGCGCCGGCCCGCGCTGCGAATGTCTTGCTGGCAAGAGCCGAGCGCCCGACTATCGGCGATCTGCGTTCGATAGCGAGATGGATCGATCTGCAGTCCAGCAGGGGCTATTACAAGAGAGCGGCAGCGATTGTGGCGGCGATGGAGGCGCAGATCGAGCCGAATTCGTCCTTGCAACCTGCATTCGACGCCGGTCGTCGCTCGCCGGTGCCTGCGCGTTATGTCCTCGAGCATCCGAGCGTCAATCTTCGTGACAGCTATCTGAGCACAGCGAAGGCGTTCGCGCAGCTCAGCCTGATTTCCGATCCATCGCAGCAGGGCGCGCTCGTGCTGCTGTCCGACATTGCCGCGCGCATGGGTGATCGGCGTCGATCCGTCGCGTTACTTCGTCTCGCCGGGGGCCGCTCGCTCCGAGGTGTAATCGCCCATACGAGATTGATCGACTTTCAGGTAAGCCAGGCTGACTACCTCGGAGCGATAGCGACCGCCGACGCGTTGCAGCGTCTCGGAGGAAAAATTCGCTACATACTCGGAGAATTCCTGACGAGTGCCGCTATCGACGCTCGAAGCTATTCGGCGCTGAGCGAATTTCTGGTCGAAGGGCCTCAATGGCGTCACTCGCTTTTCGCGCGCCTCAGCGATTATCAGGATGCAGACTCGGGATTGAGATTGCTGACAGAGCTTGCCAAAAAGCGAAACGCGCTTCACGCCGCCGACCTCGCTCCGGTTCTTCAACTCCTGACGAAGCAGGGTCGAACCGCCGAAGCGTATCTGGCCTGGATACAGTTTATCCCGGAGTCGAAGAAGTCCAAAGCGAGGCTTCTTTTCGATGGCGGTTTCACGGAAGATCCCTCGAACATTCCCTTCGAGTGGAATGTGATGGAATTTCCAAGAGGCAGCATCGGATTCCTGGAGGAGCCGAGCTCAGGTGGACAAAGGGCGATGCGCATCGAGTTCGTCGGCGCGCGATATCCGAGGCTCTCCGCTCATCAATACCTATCTTTGTCGTCGGGGCGCTATCGACTGAAAATGGAAGCGCGCGCCGATAGCTTGCGTGCCGCGCGCGGCGTCGTCTGGCGGATTTCGTGCCGTGGAGAGCGGGAGCGTGTTCTCGCGGAAACGGAGGCGTTGCGCGGGTCCATGCCATGGCGGGACCTCTACGTCGACTTCGAAATGCCTACTGCCGGCTGCGACTTTCCGGTGCTACGACTTGCGCTCAGCGCGAAAGTCGCGCCCGAGTTGGTGGCGAATGGAACAGCGTTTTTCCGGAATCTGCAGTTGGTTCGAAGACCCGGTCCGAGCGTCGATTCGTCTTTGGCGTCCCCATCTCGCATCGACGTCACGGGGGGCAGCCATTTGCGAACGGCGGATTAATCCCGACGAGGACGTTGATCAAAGGGATACGAACTATGACATTCGTTGCAAGGTATTTCAAATATTCGAATGCCCGCGGCCGCAATGGCGACCCCGATACAGGCGAGTCCGGCACAGGATAGGGAATGAGCGCATGCCCAGGGAGCTCGTTCGAAAGCGCCGCCAGAGCACGCGCCATATGTCGCCGCGAGGTAATCAGCAGCAACGCGCCCAGCGCCTTGCGACGTTCCCCCCAACATCGCGTTTCGAATGCATTCTGAAGCGTGTTGTCGGCGTTCTCGCCCCACTGCACGCAGCACTGAACCAGGCTCTGCAAATCGACAATGTTAGGATTGCGAGTCGAGAACTGACTGACGAAATGACTCGGGCGTAGGCCGGCGTTTGGATTCAAGCCGGAAATATATAGAAGCGGAATTGCGCCGGAGTTCACGAGCTGAAGGCCCGCGTCGACCCTTTCGAAGGCGCCGCTGAAAACGACCGCCGCCGAGGCGCGTCGAACCTCGTCGGCAGATGGAATGACGAAATCATCAAAACTCTGGAATTGGTCGACTCCGACGAGAGTTGCGCATACGAAGAGAGTGCGCGTCGTCGCAGCGATTACGAGGGAGAGAAGGTGGATGGGCGTTCGCTTCGGATGACGAATTGAGCGCCGCGCTCCCTTTGTATCTGGAAGAATCAGCACCCGAAGCCGCCGTTCTCGTTGTCGTAGCCATTTGCATTTCGATTGATAGCATTTTTCTCGAGAGGGCTTCTCATTTTCTTACGGCCGGTAATCGCTGACATGATGGCATTCGGACGCCGATCAGATATTACGTCACCGCAATAAAGGTTACGCTGAAAGTGGCGTCGCGCATTCACCTGGATTCGACATCCGTCGTTCTTCGCCCTGCAGGACCGGATGTCCGGCGGCGACGTCTATCGATAATTGCCGAATGTGTGTGTTCTTCAGGGAAATTGATAGAGAGCGAAGAAAGCAATGAGCATCACCGACGATACCTCGGACATCAGGCTTGCAATCATCGGGCTGGGTTACGTCGGCCTGCCTCTAGCGGCGGAGTTCGGAAAGCATCGCGAGGTTGTCGGTTTCGATATCAATGCCGCACGTGTCGCCGCACTCCGAGCCGGGCAGGACACGACGCTCGAGGTCTCTGAAAAAGAGCTGAGTGAAGCCGTCGGGCTGCGCTACTCGACCGACCTTTCCGATCTCGTCGACTGCAATTTCTATATTGTGACAGTGCCAACTCCGATAGACGCGCACAAGCGCCCGGATCTCTCGCCGCTGATCAGGGCATCTCGCATCATCGGAAAGGTGCTCAACAAGGGTGACATCGTAGTTTACGAGTCCACCGTCTATCCTGGGGCGACGGAGGAAGACTGCGTGCCGGAGCTCGAATCGGTGTCGGGCCTCAAATTCAACAAGGATTTTTACGTCGGCTACAGTCCGGAACGCATCAATCCCGGCGACAAGACCCATCGGGTTGCGACCATCAAGAAGGTCACTGCAGGCTCGACCCCCGAAGTCGCCGAGTTCATCGACCGAACTCTGTCGTGAGATCATTGTCGCCGGAACCCACAAGGCGTCGAGCATCCGCGTGGCGGAAGCCGCCAAGGTGATCGAAAATACGCAACGCGACCTCAACATCGCATTGATCAACGAGCTGGCCATCATCTTCAATAAAATGGGCCTCGAGACGGAGGCGGTATTGGAGGCGGCGGGCACAAAATGGAATTTTCTGCCCTTTCGGCCGGGACTTGTCGGCGGACATTGCATCGGAGTCGACCCCTATTATCTGACCTACAAGGTCGAGGCTATCGGCTACCACCCGCAAATTATCCTCGCGGGCCGCAGGCTCAATGACGGCATGGGGGCCTAACAGCCCGTTGACGAAGTCGCGTCTGACTGATTCCGTTTTCAGGTGAGATTCGGCTGAGGTTGATTCGATGGCGATGCGGCGTGAGACAGGGACGCAGGGGGATCTGGTTGTCGGCTGGGCCGAGCTACCGCGCTCTCCGGGGCACGCATATTATGACGAGCTTCAGAAGGTTTTACTGGACGCGGGCTTCGACGTTTTCGTCGAGAACGCCTGCAAGCCCTACTACGCAGCGAAGATGGACGCGCCTTCGCTGCCGCCAGGTCGCTATTTCCGCATGCACATGGTCGGCTACTTCGAAGGGCTCGACAGCGAACGCGGCATCGTATGGCGCTGCGCGGATTCTTTTTCGTTGCGGGATTTTTTGCGGCTGTCGGCGCGCAAGAAAGTTCCGGATCATTCGTGGCTGTCGAAGACGCGCTCGCGTCTGCCGCACGAGGTTCACGAGAAGGTGTTCGGTTTCGTCTGAAGCTCGTCGCCGAGCGCGGCCTCGTGAAGGGCGAGCGCATCGGCGTCGACGGCTCGACCATGGAGGCGAATGCGGTACTGCGCAGCATCGTACGGCGCGACAATGGCGAGACCTATCGCGCAATGCTCGAGCGCATGGCGAAGGAAAGCGGGATCGCGACGCCGAACGCCGAGGATTTGGCGCGTTTCGACCGCAAGCGCACGGCTAAGAAGCTGTCGAACGACGACTGGACGAGCGCCACGGACGCCGAGGCGAAGATCGCGCGGATGAAAGACGGGACGACGCATCTCGCCTACAAGCCGGAACATGCGGTCGACCTTCGACACAGGCGGGATCGTCGCCGCGCCGATCCATGAGGCGGACAAGGGCGATACGACGACGCTCGGCGACACGCTGGAGACGGCGAAGGCCAATCTCACAGCTGTCGGCCTCGCGCCGACCCCGGACGATCCTTGCGAAATCATCGCGGACAAAGGCTATCATTCGCACGAGGTTTTGAAAGGCCTCGACGACGGCGAGTGGAAGAGCCGGATCAGCGAGCCTTCGCCCGCGAAGGGTTATTTGGGGACTGTCAGGAATCTTGTGTGTGGGGCCATAGTAGAACCGCAGGAGGCGAGCTCAAGCATCCCCTCATTTTCTCACCCCACGGCGAGCACGGCGGCCGTGACCTTGTTTTCTGAGAGCGCAGCCTGGAAGCGCTCCATGAGCGCGGTCAAGTCTTTTTCCGGCATGTTGGGAATCGCGTCGTAATACAGGCAACCCTGGCGAAACAAGGAACGCACGCGGCGCTTGACGGTGTTGCTTTTGAGCATCCGGTCCATGCCGAGCGCTTCGCCGGCGCCGCCGAGGAGCGTCAGCAGCAGGACGGCGATGGCGCTCAGCAGCAGCAGCCGGTCGCGCCGATAAGGATCGCCGACGCGTGTCGAGCTCAGGCCCATGCCGAACCGAAGATCCTTCGTATCCCGGAACTCCGGCTCTATGCTCCAACGCCGAGAATAAAGGTCGATGATGGCGCGCGGCGTCGCCGTTGCGTCGCTCGCCGCCAGATGCCAAGCGTCCTTCATGCCCTTGGCGTGGACGCAGACGACCGCGCCGATCTTCTGCCGCTCTTTCGAGACCTCGGCGTTCGCGAGCTTGCGCGCCCGCCCGCCGACGCCGACCCAGTCCGCTGCGCGGCGCGTCTCGCCATCGGCCGCGCTCACGAAAGTGTCGCCACGAAAACGAATGACATAG
>NZ_JAHLJF010000015.1:0-16119 GCF_018887255.1 Methylosinus sp. KRF6
GCTACCACTTCCACGCCATGCGCCGCCAGAATGGCGCCGGGTGAACGCTTACCTTCGGAAAAGCATTCCGGATAATTTTGCGGATGGAGCCTCGATCCAGCGCCTGCTGAGTCCGGCGACGGCCAGCACTGTCGCGAGATAAGCGATGGTGACGGCGAGAGACGCAACGTCTCCGCCGAGCGTGATCACCTTCAGCGGCGAGCCGTCGAATCCCGCGACGAATGTCGTCAGATCCCTATGCGTCGCCTTTGCGATGAATTGAACGGGACGATCGATCAAATTGGCGATGATGAAGGCGTGCCAGAGATAGATCGAATATGACGAGCGTCCGAGCCAATCGAACAGGGGACGGCTCATCCAGGCGGAAATCAGGCCTTGTTCCGACGCAAAAACATAGACTGCCACGGAGAACACCAGCGGAGCCGCAAAGGAGGCCGCTCCATGCCCGGCCGTGGCGACGAAGACAATGACGACCGCGAGAACGGATAATTCCGCCGACGAGCCGAATTTCGGCGTCGTGGCGCACCACGCCCGGTAAGTGAAATATCCCGCGAGGAAGCCGGAAAGGCACCGAAGCAAACCCAAGTTAAAAGAAACGTCGATGTCCCGGGAGAGAGAGACGAGCGCCGCATAGCTCGCGGCGAGCAGCGCCGCCAGCACAAAGGCGGTGGTGCGCATTTCCGAGAAAATGGCAAAGCGTCTCGCCGCCAGGCCAGAGAGAGACAAAGTCCCCGCAAAGATCAGATAGGTCCAGAATTCCGAGCTGATGCTCCAGCTCGGACCGTTCCAGGTCAGGCGATCGTTGATCCCCAGCGCCTGCAGCAGCAAAATATTCGAGGGAAGCCGGGTCGCCGCCGTCGCTCCCGAGAAGGGCGGATCGGCGAAGGTCACGAGGCCCTGCGCCTGTATGAGGCTTCTCGCTCCTTCGACGGCGAGGAAAGCGATCAAGACCACGATATGCAGAGGCCAAACCCGCCAAAACCGCCGCAATGCGAAGTCGGCAAAGACTCGGCCTGTGGCCAGCCGTTCAGCATAGCCGTGGGTGATGACAAAACCGCTGAGAACAAAGAAGAAATCGACGAAGAGCCAGGAGTTGCGGACAAAGCCGGCGGAATAGACCGGGGAGAGGATGTCCAGATGAAACAGCGCGACGCAAAGGGCGCAAACTCCTCGCCAACCATCGAGCACACGAAACCGCATAAAAAAATCCTCGCTTCGATAAAATCAGAGGTGACGCCCCGGCCGATGGTGAAAAAGGCGGGAACGGGCTCAGCTAGTGCACGACACCGACAAAGGATTCAAAGACGCACCACAATGTGCGAGTCCGTGCTCATGACCCAGACTGTCAGCATCATGGGGGTTTCGCTGCGGGCGGTGCAGCGCCTCTGGGAAAAGCATCGCCTCCAGCCGCATCGCATCCGAACATTCAAGCGGTCGACCGATCCACAATTTGCCGAGAAGGTCGAGAATGTCGTCGGCCTCTACATGGACCCGCCGGCTCACGCCGTCGTGGTCTCCATCGACGAGAAGAGCCAGATCCAGGCGCTCGACCGCACACAGCCCGGGCTGCCACTCAAACCCGGAAAATGCGGGACCATGACCCACGATTACAAGAGAAACGGCACGACCACCCTGTTCGCCGCGCTCGATATCCTGCACGGAACCGTCATCGGTCGTTGCATGAAGCAGCATCGGCATCAGGAGTTCATCCGCTTTCTCTCCGCGGTCGAGCGTGCCATGCCGGCGGGCAAGGTCATCCACGCCATCCTCGACAACTACGCGACCCACAAGCATCCCGCGGTCATGAAGTGGCTCGCCGATCACCCACGCTGGACCTTCCACTTCACGCCGACCTCAGCCTCGTGGTTGAACGCCGTCGAGGGGTTTTTCTCGACGATCACGCGCCGTAAAATCCGTCGCGGCGTGTTCAAATCCGTGCCCGAGCTCGAAGCCGAGATCGCCCGCTATATCCGGCAGCACAACAAATCCGCCGAGCCTTTCATCTGGACGAAGCCGGCAAAGTGCACTAGTCACATCTAATAAGATCGATTGTTTCCCACGAAGACATTGCCGATCTGGGTGTCGTACTGGTTTCCGTAGTCGGTGCTACCCGACACGCGTGCAACAGTGCCGGTGCTGTCGTTGTACACGACAGACACGATCGCACCTCCCGTCGCACCCTGAATTTGGTTGCTCGAAATGACAATCTGCCCGGCTCCGCTTTGAGCACTGTAGCCAATGCCGATCGGACTATTCAAAACCAAATTGCCATTGACATTAAGATCGTGGGTCGATGCATTATGGCCTGGGTTGATCCCAATTCCTGCGGCTCCATCAACGAGGTTGCCCGAAATGACGGCGGCGCCTTCCGCATAAATGCCGTAGGCGATGCTGACAGTCGGAACATATCCCGGATCATTTATCGTCTGATGAATGATGTTGGTCACACGGTTGCCCGTGATGGTGACGCTCTTTGCGGTGCCTTGACCACCGGTTCCCGAATTGGCGACCGCGATTCCATTGCCCGCCGTATCGATAATGTTCCCCGAGACGACAGCGCCGTTCAGGTCGATCCCCGCGGTTGGCGCTTCGATGAATATCGCCATCTCCCGGGAACCATAGCAGTTATTGCCTTGAATAACGAAATCTCCGCCGCCATTGCATCGGATCGCGGAATATTGACACCCGCTGATGGTGTTTGCCGTTATTGTGACAGCGACCGCGCGGAAGACGAGAATGCCATTCCCATTTTGACCCGTGCCACTTCCGCTTTGAATGCCATTGATATTATTCTCGGATACGATGCTGCCGTTGCCCGTGACGGTCGATGTCCAAATCAATATACCGTTATTGGCACAATTCTGGACCGTGTTGCCATTGATACGTGAAACGGCATCTACTGTCCAAACACCGTAGCTGCATTGATAGACGAGGTTATCTCGTATCGTGCAAGCTGAACCAGAGACATATACGCCACAAGCCACCGAATTATAGAACTGATTGTTGGTTATTTCGATATATGGCGCGTTGGTGACAGAGAGAAGCGCCGAGGAATCGCTTAAATTAGTGAAACTAACGTTGTTTCCGTTGAAGTTGATGCCATCAATTTTACAGCAAAATATGCCACTAATATTCAAAAGATTGTTTCCAGACGTGAGCTGCAACACAACCGTGCCCGGAATTGCATAAACGGCCAGGGTTTGTCCCCCTCCAGTGCTGGAGTTCACGAGAATTTCTGTTGTTGTATAGACGCCTGGTTTAATGAACAATGGAAGGCCACCGCTTCGAGCTTGGTCAAATGCAGCTTGAACATTGGCCACGGTGGACCATCCGGCGCCCGGAGACGATGCCGCATTCTGAAGGATGACCGCAGTGTCGGACGTTTTCGTATAGAGAGTCACAGCTCAAATCTCCAAGGCAAGTAGATGAAATTACTTATAAATCGCGCAGCAAGAATCCATTTAACTGCACTTAAATGCGCGATTACGACTTCCTCCTTGACGGAATAGCCGCGACGCAGCTTAAGGGGGAATCATTGATATTTCTAGTCTCCTCCGCGTATCGTACTCGAAGACGAGGTCGTCGATACGCTGTCTCGGCTAGGATTCGCCGAAGGCGTTTTGGCGACTCGCGTAATCCAACTCCGCATAGGCCGTTCGAAGTAGCGGTAGGAAAGCAAGGACAGTACGATCGTAATCCCGAAACTTGCAAAGGCGAAGGCGAAGGTCCACGGCGTCTCGATTAGATGCAGACGCCGCGCCGCTACCAGAAGCGGCACACTCACAAGAACGTGCGACATATAGAGCGCGTAAGAACTCTCCCCGAGAACGAGGAGAACTCGGTTCTTCATTACAGAGGGGACCTTGCCTGCATCAGCAAGAGCAGCGAAAACGATGAGCGAGCAGAAAACCGGCAAGACCAATTCACGCCGAACGTCGAGTGACAGCACGACCAGCGCACTCGCAGCCAGCGCGTGGACAGTCCACCAGGATGGCTTGCCGCGTAACTGGCCATTGCATATCGCCTCGGCGGTCGCGGCGCCGGCAAAGAAGCTGGGGAGGGCGCGCAACATTCCAAACTGATACGTCAAGTCCATCCAATCCTGTGCGCCGAGTGCATTGTGAACTACAATCATGGCGGCCACCATCAGCAGGGAGCAAAGCATGCTAAACGAGAGACTGACACGGCGAACGATAGCGAAGACGGCGGGCGCCAGCAGGTAGACAAACCACTCCGCGCTTATCGACCACGAGGGCACATTAAAACTCGGATGGTCGAGGAACCCCCAGGCTTGCACGAGGAGCAGATTCGCCGGCAGGCCAGAAAGCGCCAATATCTCCGGGTGATTGGGCTGAACGTGCAGAAGATGCGCAATGGCGATGAGCAACAGATAGCAAGCCAAAATCAGGACGTGCAACGGATAGATGCGCGCCCACCGGGCCCGTAGAAACTCCCCGTATTCCCGAGCAGATCCCAGACGGCTCCGATAACCCTGCACCATGACTAAGCCGCTGAGAATTAAAAAAAAATCGACCATGCAACTGAGATTTGCGACAATGGTAAACCGCGTCGCCAACCCCAACTGAAAGTCAATATTATAATGAAATAGGACGACGCCGCTCGCAGCTAAAAAACGATAGCTGTCCAGCACAACATACCTGGCCGAATTATTTGTGGACTGCATGGATGGCGCTCATCAGCTGGTCAAGCGAGTGAGGATATAGAGCCCGTCTTTGGTGGGTACGTCTGCCCCCTGAATCTAGAAATAGGTGAATCGTGAGGCCTTCACATCTCGCCTCAATAGCCTTTCAGAATGGCGAACGGCGCCTGCTCGGTTCCCCAGTGTTTCAATCCCGGCTCGACGGCGACGCAAACCCGCACGCGGCCTTTGTTCTCCCCACAGTTCCCGAATTCGATCTTCAATCCCTGATCCCGCATTTTTTGCGCAGTCATCTTCATGCCGTCGATCTCGCCCTGCCGATCGGCCTTTTCCAGCGCCAGATTCGCCAGCTCCGCCCGTTGCCAAGAGAGCGCCGCCCACAGGCTGAGCCCGATCAGCGCCAGGGCGCTGACCACGCCTGCCAAGATGACGGCGAACGCGCGATCGGAAAATTTCGCCGCCTGCTTGTCGAGAATGATTGCAGCGCGGCGCGCATCCTCGATCTGCTGCGTGAAGCCGGTCACCAGCGGCGCGAACGCGATCCCCGCCGCCTTGCCGACTTTGGCGCCCGCCTGGGAAAGGCTCTCCCGCACCTGGTCGCGCACGGCCTCGGCTCCGGCCTGTTCGGCCCGCGCTCCGATCTGCTCCGCCTCAGCGCGGAGCTGCTTCAGAACCAGCTCCGCATGGAGGATCAGCCGCGCGATGGCCTCGGCGTGCTGCGCTTGCTGAGCCAGCCCCTTGTCGAGAGCGGCCTGCGCTTGTTCGGCGTGCACGAGCAGCCCGCCGATCTCCTCCATGATCCTGCCGTCGCCGGAATCCGTCGCCATTTTTCAAATCTCCTCGAGCAAAAGCCACCCTCGAAAATCATCATCCCGGTCCAGGACCGCGAAACCGCTGCCGCGACGCCTGTTCGCGGTCGACCTCTTCCTGCCGTTGCTGTTCCTGCTGTCGCTCCGCTTCGACGCGCTGACGCTCGGCCTCCTCCGCTCGCCTCGCCTCCGCTTGCTGGAAGGCCTCGCGGGCCTTCGCGGCTCCCTGCGATTTGTAGAAGGCGAGCTTCGCCTCCTGAATGAGCGCCTGCCGACGCTGCGCCGCGGCGGCGTCCTCCTCCGGACGCGCGCGCTGCGACCCCTCGGACGCCTTCTCCCCGTCTTGCCCCTGCGCCTGGCGGTCGTGGCGCGCCTCGTCCCGGCCGCCCGCTCTCGCCGCCGCCGCGCGATCCTCGTCGGCCGCCGGCGCCCGCCCCTGGACCTCGCGCGAAACCTCGATGTCGCTGCACACGCCGAATTCCGCCGCGATCCCGCGCCGCTCGGCATAGTCGAGCGTCGTCTCCTTCGCCCCGGACCGCGACAGCCGCCCCGACAATGCGCGCAGATCCGCGAACTGGTCGCGCCCGGCGTAGAGCCGCGCCTCCTCGCGATGCCGCGTCATCGCCACATAGGAAAGGTGCCTATCCATCCCCTCCGACGCCAGCACATAGGCGCGGTCGACCGTCGCCCCTTGGGATTTGTGGATCGTCGTCGCATAGCCGTGATCGATCGCCGCATACTCGGCCAGCGAGACGCCGACCTCCCGACCCCGGCCCGGTCCATCCACATCGTCGAGCCGCGCCGACAGCCGCCCCTCCGAAACCTCCGACACGACGCCGAGCATCCCGTTCTTCACGCCGAGGTCGCGATTGTTCTCCAGAAAGATGATGCGGTCTCCGGCCACGAACGCCCGCTCGCCGTCATTGGTCATGAAACGCCGCTCGCCGGCGTCGTCGCCCCGAGCCAGCTCGCCCGCCGCCTGGCTCGCCTCGCGGATCGCGGCGTTCAGCTCGCGAACGTCGGCGCGCCGATGCGCCAGCACCAGGCGGCTTCCCTCCGGACGCTCCCGCATGTCGCGCCCGACGTCCCGCACGATCGCGTCGATCGCCTCGTCCCGCGTCTCTGAGAACCGCACGGCGCCGCGCTCGGCGTAGGCGGCGAGCCCGTCTTCCGTGCGATGCCGCGCGAATTCCTGCGACGCCTGCCGCTGCCACCCCTCCGCCTGCCGGCGCACCTGCGCGAGCTCCGCGAAGCCGACGCGCTCGGCGACGGCCCGGAACGCCGCCCCGGCCTGGATCGGCTGCAATTGCTCCGGATCGCCCACCAGCACGATCTTGGCGCCCGCCTTCTCGGCCGCGCCGATGAACGACGCCAATTGCCGCGACGAGACCATGCCCGCCTCGTCGATGACGAAGACGTCGCCCTTGCCGAGTTCTCCCCGCCCGGCGCTCCATCCGGCTTCCCACGACGCGAGAGTTCGCGACACGATCCCCGACGATTGCTCGAGGCCATCGGCCGCCTTGCGCGACAACGCCGCCCCATGGACGCGATAGCCCGCGCGCTCCCATGCATCGCGCGCGGCGGACAGCATCGTTGATTTGCCCGCCCCGGCGAGGCCGACCACGACAGAAATCTCCTCCCCGCCGGCGAGACAACGAACCGCCTCCCGCTGCTCCTCGGACAGGAACGGTCGCACGGCCAGCGACGCCTCGACATGGCGCTCCGCGACGCCATGCTCCCGAACCTCGCCCATGCGCGCGGCCGACAGAACCATGCCGCGCTCGATCTCCACCATCTCGCGCGTCGAATAGCGCGCCGCCTCGATGATCCGCCCGTCCGGCCCCCGCCGCTCGCCTTGCAGCTCGACCAGCGCCGGACTTGCCATCACACTGCCGAAGGCTGCTTGAAAAGCCTCCGCGCCGTCGATCGCGCGATGCAGCGCCCGCGCGACATCCCGGCGATCGAACACGCTCTTTTCGCCGGTGATGATGGAGAGAACCTGCTCCGGCTTCTCGCGGATCAATTCGGCGTTGCGGCGCGTCGTCTCGCTGTCGACCCGCGCGCGCGCCACCCTCTGGCGACTCCGCTCCATCTGCGTCGCATGAACGCCCATATGCTCGCTCGGTGCGATCTCCAGCCCCCGCTCCATATGCGAGCGATGATCGATGTGAATTTCCAAGCCGGCGCGCGCCAGATGCTCATTGGCCATCTGCTCCCAGCTCTGGCGGATGTCTCGAAGCTGAGCCTGCGAGCTGGGCATGTCGCGCGCGATCAGCCATTTGTTCTCCCGCTCGATCGCCGTCTTGTCGCCGAGCCCGTCGGCCGTCACCGCCCGCGTCGTCATCATCAAATGCGCATGATGGTTGCGGATGTCGCTCACCCGCTGCGGCGAATGGATCGCGAAATCTACGGCCGCCCCATAACGATCGGCCAAGCCTCGCGCGAATTCCCGGCAAAGCTCTTCACGCTGGGCGGCGGTCAATTCATGCGGCAGCGCGATCTCGAATTCCCGCGCCACACGAGCGTCGACGCGCTTCTCGGCAGCCTCGGCGGCGTTCCATAAGGCCGAACGATCGAGCGCCCATTCAGCCCCGGAGCCGAGCGGAATGACGATCTCGCTGTGCTCGACGCCGTCGCGCCGAGTGAAGTCATGGGTGAGGCCGTCGCGTTCGTTGGTTAGGCATTCACCGGAACGATAGGCGGACGCTGCTACGGCGCTTCTGCCGGATGCACGGCCAATCGGCTTCATCGAAAGGTGATAGATCGCCAATGGGATAAGCTCGAAATCATAGACCGCGATCAGGAAAGCATATCCGCGCCAGAGTTGCGAAGCAACTCGTAAGTGCGCCCTTGAACAATCCTTCGCTACGCTCGGATCGTTCAAGGTGTCCGCCCTGTAGCCGGATTTCTGCCAGCATGGCTAGGTCAGCGTGTGACACCAAAACCGTCGAAGATGATCGCGCTAGCGTCACGGTCGCGAAAGCGCTTTGCCGTGGCTTTTCGCTCAGCTATGATTCTAGTATCCTGAATTGATTACCTCGAAGGAATTTTCCATGGCGCGTAAGACAATTGCCGAACGCATCGCTCAACTTGACGCCCGCAAGAAGGCCCTGCAAGCCCGCCAAGGAAAGCAGGAACGCGCCGACGACACGCGTCGCAAGGTTCTGCTCGGCGCTCTCGTTCTGCATCGGCTCGAGAACAGCGGCGATCAAGAGTTCTCGAAGCGCCTCGGCGACTGGCTGCGCCGCGAGCTGCCGGTGTTCCTCACGCGCGATTCCGACAAGGCGCTGTTCGGAGAGATGCTCGGGCAGACGGAGGAGAAGGTTGCGGTGCCGCCGTCGCGAGAGACCGAACCAGCCGACGCGTCGGTTTAGCTAATTCGGACGATAAGGACCACGCTGAGAGCAGCCGCTGTCGGCCGACTCGCGATCGAAATGAGCCATAATTCCTACTTGCGAGAGGACGATCATGCAGACCAATATCGCTCCCACCAGCAGGCGCTATTCTGGTTCCAATGGGTTCTTGTTCATGGGCGCCATGCTCGCCATAGCGCTCTCGTCCATCATCTATGTTGCGGCCGATAACGCGTTCGAGGAACGACCGATTTGCGACCGGGTCTTCAAAGATTTCATGGCGGCCGAAAACCTCGTCGACCTCGAACGCGCTAAATTCATCCTCGACAAGTTGGACTGCTCCATGGCGCGCCGATTGGAACGCCGGACCGGCGAGTGAGCCGTGCTGTAGTGGTCTCCGATTCCGCCGCCCGCCGCGAAGAATATCGCATCGACGCCAGAGGATGCTCCCATGAGCCACCCCGATTTTTACGATGGCCTGCTGGACTGGCCGCTGTACGGTCCAAAGGACGGTGAAATCGCCGATCTCGTTCTCGAGCTTGCGGACAAAGGGCTCCGCCTGGCCGAAATCGAATGCCGGATTAAGCAGAATCTTCGCGCCTGGCTCGACGATATCGAAGCGGTTGGAACAACAGCTCCCCTTCCGCCCCCAGAGAGCGAAGGCCCGTCTCGAGGGCGCCGCTCGATTTGAACGAGCGCTTCTCTGTCGGTAAGGTAGCCTTCGCCGCCCCGACCTTGTTCGTGCGCTATTTTTGGATGTTTTCACGAATGCGCTCTTGCCTGCCGGCGGCGGCTGGCGTGAACCGAAATATTCGCCCGCCGAGTGCGCCTTCGTAGGCGCGTTCACGACGAAACAAGCTGAATTGAACGACGGTGTTCGGGACCGCCACTTTCATAACTCTCTCGTCGACGGCGAGAAGTTCGACTTCGAAAGTTTCGCCCGGACGATCCACATCGACCAGAATTATGTATCTTTCCACGGCGTCTTCTCCAAAATGCTTCAGAAAGGTCCATCCAATTTTCAGACATCGTCATCGACCGTCAGCAGGCGATGGCGCTCGACTTCCAGTTGGAAGCCGTCAATTCGAACCTGTCGCCGAAAGGCGCCGCACTGATCCGCCGCGTCGAACTCGGCCAGCCGCGCGAGAGCGACGGCGTTGGGAATGATCACCGGGCGATAGACGGAGATGGTCGCGGCGAAAAATCGCAGGGGAAGCCCTAGCGTGGACGCGCCGTTGTTTCCGACGATTACGGCCCTGCCGGCGATTGGTGGTCGGCTTCCACGAGCCGGGAATGTCCAGAGCCCCGTGACCGGCTCCGTCGTCCTTCGGCTGTCGCAATAGGCGACATGGGCGTCGTCGAGATGGATCCGTTCCATGTCGTCGCACCCGATCAACCGGCGGAGAGTGCGGTGGAAATGCGTCGGATTGAGTTCGACGGCTCGGATTGTCACGGCGGCGGGGTCGATCAGATAGCCTGATAGGGTCGGGCGTGCGGAAGGCATTGCGCAATCTTTTCTGAAAATCGGGTCGGTCTGAAATCGTCCGGCGAGGCCGACGCCTCCCTTGGCCGGATCGGCCGGCGTTCGGCGCGCCGCAGAATAGTCGATTTTGGACTAGTCTGAAAACGACTTTATTTCCAGTCCGGTCTTTCCCAACCGGAGCAGCCCGGGATGGGCCGCTCGGTCCACAGCAAGCCCTACAAGGAATTTCTGGCGTTGATGATCGCCGCGCGCGAGCGCGCCGGTCTCACCCAGGAAGGACTCGCCGAACGCATCGGCCGGACACAATCTTTCGTCTCGAAATACGAGCGCGGCGAACGTCGTCTCGACGTGGTCGAGTTCGCCGAATTCGTAAAAGCGATGGATCTCGACCCGAGCGCGGTTTTCGCGCAATTTTTGCGACACGCTTTCGACGATGCGACGCGATAACTACAAGCAAAGGTTGCCGTTCGGAGGATCGAGCTTCCTCTCCCTTGTTCGTTTTGCCGAACCTCGCCGCCTCACTTTCATCGAAAAGCCTCTTCGCGGCGGAGCCGCGTAAAGCTATGTCCTCCTCGAGACGCTGTTTAGCGTCTCGAGGAGGACATTTTTGGAATGTTGACCGCGTGAAACGCGGTCTCGATGTAAGGTTCTGAAAGAACCTTTGTCCGTGGCCCCTACTTTTTTGCACCCTCCCCTCTCGGCCGAACCGCCGCGCGCTTGCGCGTTTCGTTTGGCGCTCCGCTCGATCCACGTCTTCCACTCCCGCGACACCACACGCACCACATTGGCGAGGTTCGGCCGCTTGTCGCGCCGCCGCTCCTCGATGGTCACGAGCCCTTCGCGCGCGGCTGCCCGCAAGGCGTTACGGGCCGTGGTGACGCACACCCCGGCCCGCGCGGCGATCTCCCCCAGGGTCAGAAAACAGGCGCCACGATCGCGCGTCGCATCGGCGACGATGCGCAGGGCGGCGAGTTCCCCCGTCGTGAATCGGCTTGCGAGGCGGGGCGGCATGGGACCGGACGCCGCGAGGGTTCGGCGCCGCTCGATCGAAGCCCGCCGATCGGGCGAGCGCGCCGCCTTCCGCTTGGGTGGAAAGTGGCTCGGTCGCCCCTCCCCCTTTGCCAGCGCGGCGACCTGTGGCGCCCGGTTGGCCACCGTGTCGATTCCCCGAACCTCTCGCTTGCGTGCCTCCAGCGTCTCCGCCAACGCGCTCGCCTGCTCGTCGGTGAGCCGCCCTTCCCCCCAATCGGCCCAGATGGCGCGAGCGTACCCGTCGAGGGTGGAAAGAGATTTCGTGCCGCTGATCGCGGTCAAAAATTCCAACGAAGTCATAGGCCCTTCTCCAGGGCCGCGAAAACCTCCCGATCAGCAAAGCTCATGTCTGGCGGCTGGGCGCACGTCTCCATTGCCGGGCGAGCAAGGCTCGCCGGTTGAAAACATAGCTCCGCCATTCACAAAACCTCACGGCTTTGCGTTGACACGAAACTCGGGCTGTGGGAGATTTGCCGGGCTATCTCGGCGGCTCCCACAGTCGTCATCAACGGCCTTCAGCTCGCCAAAGCTGGGGCCGTTTTGCTTTTCAGGGGTCAGCGCGGCTTTGTTGCGCTTTCCTCTGGACGGAACAGGCTATGGATCGCGTGCTCCATCGCTTCGCGACGAGTCTTGAACTGGCCTTTGGCAATTAATCTGTCGATCGCATCCCGAGCGCTTTCATGAACGAAAACGGTCGTCTCGTAGAATCCTTCAGCTTGCTTCTTACGACGAGAAGCGGCCTTGAACGGAGCTGTCGATTTCCGCGCCTGAGCCAACACAAATCACCTCGCTGACTAGTCAAACTGCGTGAGTCGCTCGATTCTGGCAACCCCTAAAAAAACAATCCTTGTTGCGTGAAAAAAAAAGCCTGCCAAGCTGACAGCCTGGCGGGTGGTGGCGGCGTAAGGAATGTCCAATGCTGTATTGCCAGCAATCAGGCATTACAGCAAACTGGGAGCCCTACCCCTGCTTCGCGAATAAATCGGCAAGCGCTTCGCGCATCAAATCCTCGATCGAGCGACCAGCGTCCACGGCAAGGCGCTTCAGCTTCTTGTGTTCGTCGGGCGCGACGGCGACGGTGATCCGCTTCATGCCCTCGCGCGTCGCCGCGAAATACCGCTTACCCCCTTCTTCCTCGGCCTTACGCTCTGGTTGTGGCGTAGAGGACTGTACGGCCTTCTGTGCTGCGACGGCTTTCATGGTGTCGGCTAGGCTAGGGCGCTTCATGCTCATCAGGCAAAATTCCTGCTCTTGCTTTACTGGCACATAGCAGCATGCCTAATTGCTGGCAATATGTATTGCTGCTAAAGCTGCAATTCAGCAAAAAGCCAATCCCGCAAAGCGGCAATTTCTTCGGCCGCCTTCCCACCCGGCTCGTATTCTGGAGCGGTCTGCCCTGCCGTCAGGGCATGGCCGTATGCGGCGCGTTGTTGCAAAGTCACTGGCGCCACGTCGATGCCATGAACGGCTACTGCCTCCCGCGCGTCGTTCAGGATGTGCGAAGCGCGAGGTGGCAGGGCATTGAGAACAACGAAGGCCCGCTTGCCCGCGATTTTCACAAAGTCGGCTGTTGCACCAATGGCCCTAAGGTCGAGAATTCCGGCACGGCAGGGAATAAGCACAAGGTCAGCGGCACGGGCGGCGGCCATGGCCGCGCCCTCCGCGTGCGGTGCAGTGTCAATGATACAAAGGGAGGCCCCGCCTTCCCGTGCCGCCTGCACCCCCGCTGTAAGCCGACTGTGAGGCAAGGGGACAACCACGGGCGTTTCAGCAGGGCGGGTGTCCTTCCACCCCGCCGCGCTCGCCTGGGGGTCAAGGTCGATCACTGCACAAGGCTTGCCCGCCGCTTCAGCTGCGGTGGCGAGGTGAAGGGCAAGGGTCGTTTTCCCAGCGCCGCCCTTTTGGCTCAAAATGGCGAGAATCTTCATATTTGCTGGTGTAGCAGCAATATGATTTGCCTTCAAGGCATAATTCCTGGTTGCCTTATTGCCAGCAACTTGGCAACCAGCATTGATAGCGGAGCAAACTTTTCCCCTGGGAGCTTAAGGCGCTGAACGACCAAGCTCGGTTTGGCCTGGACTTCCATGCGATCATACTAAATACTTCCACATCTCACATTTAGAAGGTATGGCGGCCAAATGACGATCAGGACGGCGCAGCCGGAAGTCATCGACGGCAAGGCCGTCCAGAGCCTCGTCGAGGCGCACGCCATTCGCGGAGCCGTCGTCCTCGGCCAGCCTGGCGGATGGGCCGTCCTCGTGCGCTACGGCGCCCTGGAACGCGCCGTCGCCGCGCAGCGCGCCCGTACCCCCCGCCTCTGGCGCAATCTCGCCACGGCGGCCGCCTTTGTGCGTGACGAGCTGGGCGTCGCCCGCTTCGAGGTCGATGCGCAGGCTCATGCGCCCGACGCCGGCGCCCGGCGGCGTCCTGATCAAGCCGCGCGGATGAAGCATAAGCACGAAGCCGCTGAGCACGACGCATGGTTCCGCGCCGAGGTCGAAAAATCTCTGGCGCGCGCCGACAGCGGCGAAGCGGAATGGATTCCCCACGAAACCGTCATGATGAAACTCGATGCGCGGATCGCGCGCCTCAACAAGAGAACCGGCGCTTGAACGTTCCGGTTCTCTGGCAGGACCAGGCCATCGCGGATCTCGATCGTATTCTCGATTATATCGAGCGGGAAAGTCCGCAAGGCGCGCTGACCATGGCGCGCGCCATCCGGGAGGGCGCTGAGGCGCTCTTGAGCGAATATTCCAAGATTGGCCGCCGCGGGCGCGTCGCCGGCACGCGAGAGTTGGTTATCGCTCGAACGCCCTTCGTGCTTGTCTATCGGCTACGTCGGTCGCCCCAGCGCGTCGAGATTCTGCGGCTGCTGCATGGCGCACAGAAATGGCCGAGTGAGAAGAAGCGCAGATAAGCCGCTTTCGGATTTCATGAGTTCCGAGAGAGAAGATGCCGCGTTGAATCAAATCGTAATCCTCTCCACCTCGTCCAGGCTCATTTCGTCGCGGCGGCGGTCGTAGAGCTGCGTCGTGCGCGTCGAGGCGTGGTTCGCCATGCTGGCCGCCTTTTCGAGCGTGCCGCCGTTCTTGAGATAGGCGGTGATGCCCGTGGCGCGGAAACTGTGATTGCCGATCTTGGTGCCGATGCCGGCCGCGAGCGCGCGGCGCCGGATCATCGCATAGGCGTTCGCCTGGGGCAGGGGGGTCGAGGTCAGTTCGCCCGTGCCGCGGCCGATCGTGCGGAACAGGAAGCCCTTCGAATCGCCGACGAGCCCGCAGCCGTCGATATAGGCGTGCAGATAGCTCTCGAGATTGTGATGGCACGGCATTTCGTGGCGCTTGCCGCCCTTCTCGTGCAGCCGCACCCATAGGCGGCGGTTCTGCACATAGACGTCCTCAATATTCATGGCGAGCGCAGCGCCGACGCGCGCGAAGGAATAAACCATCAACCCGATGAGCGCGCGGTCGCGCAAACCGGCGGGCGTCGTCACGTCGATGCTATCGAGAAGCATACGCGCTTCCTGTGGATCGAGCACCGGCGTCTTGCCGACTTTGACGATATGCTTCGGCCCGCGCACGCTCGCCGCCGGATTGATCGGCACGATCTGGCTGGTAACGAACCAATCGAAGAGCATACGGATAGCGGCGAGATGCTGCTTCGCGGTCGGCGCGCTGTGAGAACGCGTGAGTAATTCGACATAGGCGCCGACATGCAGCGGCTCGATGTCGACGATCGACGCGAGGCAGCGCTGCTCGCACCAGCCGAGGAAGTCCCTGACGGCGCGGCCGTAGGCACGCCGCGTGTGCGCGTTACGGATGTTGGCGACGAAGAATTCGAGGAAGCTATATGCAGCACGATCCCCCGCAGCGGCCACAAGGGCGTGAACGGGGTAATGACCGATTGCAACCAGTTCCTTCATTCAGAAGGCTGTCGGCACTATTTGAAACCAAAAATCTTTATTCGTCAGCACCGAACCATTTGCCCGTCCGTCATCAATTGTTTGGGTAACAACATCAACATGATCATTTGTAATTTCGTGAATATATACGTGCCACCCCTCTCTTGTTGTCAACAATACAACAGGCCGCGATTTGAAATTGTAGCTGTCGAACGAAATTCTAACAAACGGCCCCGCAATAGATGACCTAACGCCGGATTCTGGCGTCAGACTATCAAGCCCGGCCCCGTTATAGTGACCAGATATTGACTTCAAGCCAACTCGCAGTCGCGAAACTTCTATTCTTAATTTTGCTACATCAGAAAGACACTCTCTGATTTGGTCAGCAGATGGTGTCTGCGGAAAAGGGTCAGGGCATTCGGCATTTACGGGCACGCTAATCAGACACAAAAGCATTGCCGCTTGCATAGCATTTATATTCATTTCATTTTCCTCTTAACTGCTTTGCTATTTCCTCAACAGTGTTAATCTCAACGCCACTATACTTAATTACCCTGCACCATGGAAATCTCGACCAAACATGCATACAAGTAACCGCCTCCGTTTTATTTGAAAATGCATCGATTGCGCTCAACAAGGCTGTGAGAGCGACCACTATTGCCGTCGCCGACGCAATCCGACTGTTTAGAGTGTTCGGTTCCTTGCTCGGCATCCCGGAACCGCTCCTATGTTCAGCTTCCTGCCTTGTCGGCCCAGTCATCGCATATGATAGTCGCCAACTATGAATGCGCCGCCACAACTCTTTCAAGTCGATGCTGATGCCCCATGACGTGCCCCTGAAAAATCCCCCCAGCATCGATTAGAGTCCGGCCGATTGCAGG
>NZ_JAHLJF010000016.1:0-15763 GCF_018887255.1 Methylosinus sp. KRF6
GAATCATGCCTGAGCCGATCTGTTAACCGCCGTTAACCCGAATTCGGAGCCCTGGCCTCGGGGGGGGGGGGCGGAGGGCGAAGCTGGCGGCCCGGTTCGAATTTCCGTGAGGCGCCATGACCGGCCATTCGTCGCGCGTGGCGGCAGGGACCGCTTTCTCTGAATATCGCGGACGTTCGCCGTCTCGAGTCGCAATCCGATCGTGGAGTTCGCCCTGTATAGATTAAAGTTGTTCGTGTTTCCGATGATGCCCGTCTGCGTCACGACCCCATAGGGACTGAAAATTCGGATATCCGTGGATAGGCTGGCCGCCGTGATCGCCGGTCTCCAATGCGTGATCGCCGTGGAGGACGAAGCGAACATCACATAATTCACCAAACCTCCCCATGACGACGTCGCGCTCGGAACGGCGGGACGTTCGCCGCGGCTGTCGTAAATTTTTGGAATGCGCTGATCGTCGGACAGATCGAAATAGAGCTGCTGCTTCGGCTCGTCGTAACGATATGCCAATCCAGAGCCGTTCAGAACGACCATATCTTTGCGCCCGCCCGCGCCCGGCGGCTTGACCCCGATTTCCTCGAGATCGCCTCGCTCGACCGCGAAGACGCCGTCTGGCGATTTCCTGGCGGATACGAGCAGACCCGTCGATTTGCCATTTACGTAGGCTTCCAGACGGAGGTCCAAAGTCCCTGCGGACGCACGATCGCCTTCCATATCGGCGATCGTATTTTGTTCGAGCTCCAGGGCTCGCGCGCGGCTTTCGGCAAGCGCGCATTCTATGAAAATGCAGCTGGCGGCTATGATGCTGAGCCGCCGCAATGTCGAACCTATCGAGGTTTTGCGACGACGGATATGAACTCACGATCTACAGTAGCCGAAACTTTTCCGTCCTTGAGATCGAACTTTCCCGGCAGCTTCCAACGTCTTTCGGAATGTCCTAACGCATAGCCCGCCAGCCCATTCGCGATGGGCTTGCCGTTCAGAGAGAGAGCAGAGATTTTGGCCCGACGATCGCCTTCGTTTTTCGCGACGAGGAACCGACCGCCGTCGCGATTCGTGACAAACCAGGATAGGCGAGGCTGACTTCGCGTTTCCTCATAGAAAAAAATGGGAATGACATAGCGCAGCGCCACCGCAATAATCCCATTGCGGCGCGTCGTTGCGTCGGGGATTTCGTCGACGACGAGACGATAGCTTTCTTCACCCGCTATCGGCGCTTCGACAATTCTCACCACGCGTATCGTATATTCCGCGCCAGCGCCGATCTCCGCCATGGGAGGCGAGCAAACGACATTTTGCGTCGGCTCCAGGACATCCTCTCCATGCTCCTGTCGCCAGACGAAAATGCGGACTTGGCCATTGATCGGTCGATTTCCTCTGTTTCGAAGCGTGATCGTCATCGTCTGTTGTGGAGCTGCCGCCTCGAGCGAAATCGGCAAAACTTCGAGCGAGGCGGCAGAGGCGCCGTCGAAGACGGCCCCGGCGCAAAGCAAAGAGAAGACGGAAAATAGCCTCTTAGATTTCACTGCGATCCCTCTGTGGACGATGAGGACGAACGGCGAGAAAGGGGCCGGCGTTTCTCGCGAAATGCGCCGCCTGCTCGAGGTCTTCGATCTCTCATGAGATTGATCGGGCGTCTTTTTCGGTAAAAAGCGGAATCGCCTCGTTCAAAAATTCACTGTCACGGTAATCGTGTCGGAATACCCATCGGGAGTGCTGAACTGCCCAGCCGGAATTTGCCCATACACGGTCAGGATCTGAGGCGCGCCGGTGCCGACGCCAGAGACCCAGCCCGGGGCCACATCATCCCAATTTATCGAGTATCCGGCGTCTTGAAAAAGCGAGTAATTCAAAAGCGACGCCGATCCCCCGGCCTTCATCTGACGCGTCGTGGTGCTCGCGCCATACAATCCCTGGTTCAATCCGACATTGTAAGCGATGCCATTTGAGCAGCTGACAGTGATAGCGGACGTCGCTTGAACGAGGGTTCCACTGTAAAGACCGAAGGGCAGCGGAAGCGCCGAAACCTCACAAGTGCTCGCCACATTCGCCGACACGGTGAAAGTGGTCGTGACGGTCGCCGCTTCGACATGATTCGCAAAAGCAAGCGCGGCAATTGCTCCGCCGAGAGCTGATTTAAACGATCTATACATAATAGTCCTCGTCGCATAGCGATGCATGAAAGGAAATCGAGAGAGATGAAAATCGCGAACAAATACATGTACGATAGATAGTCTCTTTAATATCGTTAGATATTCGGAGTTAAAATTGGTGATTTTACGCAAATGGCGCTATCGTGCGTAAATGTGCGCGTTTTGGTCGCTGCGGAGCGTATAATTCCATCGGTGTCGGACACAGATCGGCGTCACTCCATGCAAATCGAAGCTGCCTTGGCCGGGCTCGGTGTCGCATCGGCGCCGCGTCTCTATATCGAAGCCGAGCTGGCGAAGGGTCGCTTGGTTGCGCCATGGCCTGATGGTGATTCGATCTCCAAGACGCTCCCATTGAGCGCGGTCCGATCGACGTCTTTGCGACTTGGCTCCTCGAGGAAGCGCGAGCGTCAGATCCAACGCTTTGATGGCGGCAGTTTCGGATTTTCCGAAGTAGGCTTCGTCGGGCGGATCTGCGGGCGCTGTTGCCGGTCTCGACGGCAGCCTCTTTCGAGTTCCGAGTTCGTTCGACGCCCACCGCATAGCGGCGGCGGACCGACAAGCTGCCGATGGGGCCTCGCTGTCGACGATCAGCTCTCTCGAAAAGGCTCCGCCTGAGCATAGGCGGCGAGAAAAACCCCGACTCCGGTGGTGATCGCGCGGTTGCGCTCGGTCGCCGACAATGCCGATTCGTCGCCGAGCATGGCCCGCAGCTGAAGGTCGCCACGGATCAGGCCGATGAAATGCTTGGCGACGTCGCGGGGAACAGACCGGCGGAGCGAGCCCGCCGCCATTGCGGTCTCGAACACCTCCGCCAATCGCGCGATCAGCCTGTCCGGCCCGTTCTCGTAAAAGAGCTTGCCGAGCTCGGGAAAGCGCCGGGCCTCGGCCGCGACGATCCGGTTCGTGGCCACCACCTCGGGCGACAGCAATAGATCGAGCACTGCGCCGGCGAGACGCTCCATTTTGCTTCTCAAATCCGCGGCGCCTGTCACCCCCGACACCAGGCCAGATGAAAACCGATCGCCGGTCGACCAGATCACAGCCGTGAACAGTTCATCCCGGCTGCCATAATGCGCGTAGAGCGTCGCCTTGCTGACGCCGGCTTCCTGAGCGATCGCCTCCATCGATGTTTCGGCGAAGCCTCGGCTGAGAAACAACCGGTGAGCCGCCTCGACGATGCGCTCGACCGTTCGCGGCCCTCTCGTCCTTACTTTCGGCCTGCCGGGCTCCGCCATTGCGATCCTCATTCTCTATCCGTAAATGAACGACATCGTTCAATAGTTGACGGTTCGCATGGTTATTGATAGCCTTTTGCCGTGGAAATGCAAAACCAACCCGTTCATTTGAACGGGGCGCGATGTTTCGGAAGAGATGGCCGCGGCGCCGCGCGCGCCCGTCCAATCCCACAAAGGACGTCGTCGCCGTCAGGGTAGGCAAGAGGGAATCATGACCAACATTGTCTGCGACAAGCTCGGCATTCGCTACCCGATCCTGCAAGGGCCGATGGCCTGGGCGTCGGACAGCAAGCTCGCCGCGAGCGTTTCCAACGCCGGCGGGCTGGGAATCATGGGGCTCGGCTTCTGCCCGCCGGCCGTCTTCGAGGCCGAGATCCGCGCGGCCCGAGCCCTGACGGAAGCGCCTTTCGGCCTCAACATCATCACCTGCCTGCCCGACGCCGACAAGCTGCTGGAAATCACCCTGCGCCAAGGGATCAGGGTTGTCGAGATCGAGACGTTCCCCGCCTATTTCGACACGCTTCCGCGTTACGTCGAAGCGCTCAGGAGCCACGGCGCCGCGACGATCGGCAAGGCGTCCTCGGTGTCGGAGGCCAAAGTGTTCGAAGCGGCGGGGGTCGATTTCATCTCGGTCAAGGGGTACGACGGCGGCGGTCACATCTTCGGCCTCACCGGCACATTCTCGCTGATACCCCAGGTCGTGGACGCCGTTTCCATCCCCGTGATCAATTCGAGCGGCGTCGCCGATGGACGCGGCGTCGCCGCTTCGTTCATGCTCGGCGCTGCTGGCGTCGAGATCGGGAGCCGCTTCCTGGTCGCCGAGGAATGTCCGATCCACGCCAACTATAAGAACGCAATCGTCGCCGCCGGGGAGGGCGACACCGTTCTGACCGGCGTCAGCGCCGGCGACGGGGTGCGTGGCGTCAAAAACCGGCTGACGGATGAAATGCTGCGCCTCGAACGGGACCTGCCGCCCGAAGAGGCCGCGGAGCGCATCCGCGAGATCGGTCGTGGCGTCTTGCGCGCGGCGGCCATCGACGGCGACGTCGAGAACGGCAGCCTCGTCGTCGGCCAGAACCTCGGGCTGCTCGACGCCATTTTGCCCGCGAGCGTCATCATGCAGGAATTGATCGCCGGCTATTCGAGGGTCGCGCCTCGAGCAATGTGAACTGGGCAAGTTCGATCTGCTCCGCAAACGAGCGTCCGGGGAGACGAGTCGGCGTTACCGCCGATCGTCGAGCGACGAGGCGTCGCCTCCATGGCCCGGACCGATGTCGTAGCGAGCGTCCGATCACGCGTCATCGAGCGGAGAAAATCCATGACGACCTATGAAATGCGCATCTACACGCTGAAATCCGTCGAGGCCGCCACGGCCTATCGCAAGATCTGGATCAAGCATATCGAGAGCCTGAAAGCATTCGGGATCGTCACGCATGGCGTGTTTGCCGTTGCGAGCGACCCGGCGAAAGTCGTCGCGCTCGTCGGCTATCCCGAAGGTGTCGATCCCGAGGCTGCCTCGGATCGCTATATGGCCAGCGATCTGTTCAAGGCGGACATGGCGGGTTTCGACATCGCTTGGCTCTCCAGCGTGGAGACGATATTGCTCACCCCCGAGACATTCTCTCCTCTCCGGTGACGAAACTCTCGAAATCGCTCCCGACGCCTTCCAGCTTCTGAAAGACCGCTTTGAGCCGGTCGCGCCGGACGAGGGTCGCGTGGAGACGTGGGCCGTTAGAAATGCGCGACGAACCAGTCGCGCGCCGCCGGACCGGATTGGACGAAGTTCTCGCTGTAAGGAGCGAAATGACCGCAGGGTAGCGTCGTAAATTTCTTTAGTTCACTGGCCCGTTCGAATACCTAACGCGAGACTTCGATTGGCATCAGCGTAAGCAAAAAGCATTTTCTCTCGAGGGACGCGATCCCGCAGCCGCTGCAGGTCCACAGTTCCTCCTTCGCCGGAAGGGGGAACTCGCGCCACAATCGGTCATTTCACCTGCGTGAACCATGGGTCTGCTTTCCCCGAATATCGCGGACGTTCGCCTCGGCGGATCGGCTGGACATCCAATGGTGATGAGCCCAGATGGCGAGGATGGTGACGAAGCTGATAAAGAAGGCCAGATAGCCGCGCCAAGCCCCTGCAAACCGAATACGCGAGACCTTTCTCCGAAACTACCTCATGACCTGGCGCCTTGATTTCGAGCACGAGGAGCGTGATGGTGATCGCGAAGGCGCCGTCGCTGAATATCTCGATTCGTGTGCTCTCTTTGTCGTCCTGCATTCGCATCCGCTCTCGGCCTCTGAAGCGGCGGCGCGTTGCTGGCGCTCCGACGCGCCGATCGACTTGTTCGGCTTCTCATGGCTGCGTCGGGCCTCGAGCCTCGTCGATTGAACCCGCATCCGTCTTTGCCAGAGGCAGTGTGAAGCTGAAGATCGCTCCGCCTACCGGATTGGCTTCGGCCCATATCTTTCCGTAATGCGCTTCGACGATGTTGCGGGAGATCGACAGCCCGACGCCTATTCCGCGCGTCTTCGTCGTAACAAAAGGCTCGAACAGCTTCGCCTTGATCTCGTCCGGCACGCCGGGACCGGTGTCCGCGACATCGATGCGAATCATGTCTCCCTCGGCCGAGGACGTCGATATTGTCAGCTCGCGCTTATCCGAAGCGCTCATCGCATCGATCGCGTTCCGCATCAGATTGATCAGGACCTGCTTGACCTGAACCTCGTCGACGAGCGCGCGATCGTCCTGCGCATTCAAATGAAATGTCGCATGGACCCCGGACTGCTTCGCGGTCGGGAGGGTGAGCTCATAGGCCTCCTCCATCAGCTTATGCACGCTCGAGAAAGTTTTCTTCGGCTCGTCGCGGGAGACGAATTCTCGCAGGTGATCGACCACCTGCGCGGCCCACATCACCTGCTCGACCGCGCTTCCCAAAATGCTTTCGATGCTCGCGGGGCGCTGGTCGGAGGGAATTTTCAACGAACGTTGCGCCGCATGGAGATAGGTCGCGGCCGCCGAGAGCGGCTGATTGATCTCATGGGCGAGGCCCGTGCCCATTTCCTTCATGGAGCTCAATCGGTCTGCTTGCAGTTTTTGCACCTTCTCTTCGGAGCGCGTCGTGGTGGTCACATCGATGAAGGTCGCCACGACTCCATCGATTTGTTGAGAGCCTCCACGATAAGCGGTGAGGCGGGCGAGATAATAGGGCGCATCGACGTCGTTCTTGTGCACGCGCCTCTCGATCGAGGTCCCGCTTTCCAGCACCTCGAGAAGGTCGGCCGTCAATTCGGGGTAATCGAGCTTCGCCGCGAGGTCGGTGAGCGGTCGCCCGGCGTCCGAAGGGATGATGTTGAAGATTTGAGACGTCGCAGGCGTGAAGGTCCGGATGACGAGACTACGATCCATGAAGATCGTCGCGATGCGAGTGCTCGCGAACACGTTCCTCAGATCGTTGTTGGCCCGGTCCAGTTCGTCGATCTTGCTTTCCAGCTCATGGTTGACGGTCCTCATCTCCTCGTTGAGCGATTGCAGCTCTTCCTTCGAGGATTCGAGCTCCTCATTGGTAGACTGCGTCTCCTCGTTCATCGAGATCAGCTCTTCATTCGCAGATTTCAATTCCTCGAGAGCCGTCTCATATTCCTCGATCGTCGCCTGAAGCCGTTCGCGGGTCTCGAACAGTTCGCTTTCGAGCCGCGCCGCGTCGCCCGCCGGCTCGCGCTCGGTCGGAGAGGTAGACATCGTGTCCGCTGTCGATGGTTCTCTCGCTTGGAACAAAATCAAGAAAAGCGCCTTGCCGCCCTCTCGGTCCAGCAGAGGCTCGGCGGTCAGCGAGACGAGTTCCGTGTGGTCGTTATCGGCTTCTACTTTTACGTTTTGACGCGTCGCTGTCCGGCGTGTCTCGATCGCCTCGCGCAGCACGCTGCGCAAATCGAGGCGCAGACCTTTGCGCGCCATCGCGAAGATCTGACGGTCGGGCGCTCCGGGCGCCGCTTCGAGATATTTGCCCGTTCGGGCGGAAAAATGAACGATGTCGCCATCCTCGGTCACGACGACATGCGGAGGCGCGAATCCTTCGGCGACGCGCGCCTCCACGCTGCGCCGCAATTGTGATGCGGATCCGGCGTTGGTCTTGCTGGACGCAGGAGCGGGGTAGGAGAGAGCACGCAAGCCAGGCATGAAATGCGGCATGCGCACGCGCCGGCCGGGATCGCGGGCCTCGAACAGGCAATGCTTCTTGTCGATCGGCGTAAAGAGGTCGGAGAATTGGCCTACGCTCTCGGACATACCGAGAAAAAGAATCCCGCTGGCTCGAAGAGAATAGTGAAAGATGGGAATCACTTCTCTCTGCACATCCGCGCCGAGATAGATGAGCAGATTGCGACAGGACACCAAGTCCATGTGCGAGAAAGGCGGATCGCGCAGAATGCTGTGCGGAGAGAAGACGCAGAGGTCACGAACCGCCTTGACGACGACATAGCTGCCGGACTCGCCGGCAAAAAAGCGTTTACGTCTCTGGTCCGAGACCCCGTCCATCAGCGCGACGGGATAGCGGGCGGAGCGCGCGATCGTCAGAGCCGCGTCATCGATATCGGTCGCGAAAATGGTCACGCGCGGGGCGACTCTCAATCCGTCCATATGCTCGCGAAGAATGATCGCGATCGAGTAGACTTCTTCGCCCGTGGAACAACCCGGAATCCAGACCCGCACCGTGTCGGCCGCTCCTTTTCCCTCGAACAACCGCGGAACGGCGATTTGTCGAAGAGCGTTGAATGCGTCCGAATCACGAAAAAAGCTCGTGACGTTTATCAGGAGGTCGCGAAAAAGCGCCGTCGCCTCTTCGGGAGCCTCGCGCAGGCGCTCCACATAGTCGGCGATCTTCTCGCATTGCTGGATATGCATTCGGCGACGGACCCGGCGCATGAACGTCTTGGTCTTGTAGCCGCTGAAGTCGTGCCCCGCAGAATCACGCAGGATCGAATAGATGGCTTGGCGCGCCTCGAGAACGACGCCGTCATCGTCCGTCATTCGCCGGTCGGATGCGAGATCGTCCGTTTCCTCGAGATCGCGCATGACCTCGATGAGCTTTTCCGCCATCGCATCGACGGGAATTGCAAAATCCACCAGTCCGCTGGCGATGGCGCTGCCCGGCATTCCTCCAAATCCGGGACCCGACCCGTCGCTCGCCTGCGCCATGGTCACGCCGCCGTGCTCCTTGATCGCCTTGATGCCGAGAACGCCGTCGCTGCCGCTCCCCGAAAGGACGATCCCGACCGCCAATTCGCCGCGATCGCGAGCGAGAGCGCTGAAGAATACGTCGATCGGCGATCGCTCGTGATGGGCGGGGTCAGTCGCTATCAGCCGAAGCCGCCCGGAGGCGATCGTCAGGACCGCTGCCGGCGGGATGACATAGATCTTGTTTTTTTCGAGCCCCTGACCGTCTCGGGCGACCTCGACGCTCATTTTGGCATGGCGCGCCAAAATATCCGTAAGGAGGCTCTTCCGATCTGGAGCCAGATGCATGATGACGACGAAGCTTATGCCCGGATTGGCGGGCATGGTGCGGAACAGACTCTCCAGCGCTTGGATGCCTCCCGCGGAAGCGCCGACGCCTACGACTGGAAACGATATGTCCGGGTTCATCGGCAGCGCCTTTCGCCTCGGCTCTATATGCGCTTCGAAGCGTTCGATGTCACGCCGATCTGTAACGCAGCAATACGAACAACGTATTGCGCGCGGAGGAGTGGCTGAAGGCGTGTTTCTCTCGGCTCCGGGTAGGAACGACGGGAGAGGGCACTATTTCATGTTCACGAACAGCGAGGTGGCGCCGAAGTTCCTCCTTCGGCGTACGGGGAGGTTCCGCCAAAGGGGACCTTCGCCCTGTTCGAGCCGTAGGTCGGCTTTCATTGGACTTCGCGGACGTTCGCGGCGCCCGATCGGCTGGAGGTGAGTTTCGTTCCCCCGATGACGGTCGCGGGGGTCGCTATGCGAAGTCGGCGACGCGCGAACGACTGAAGTCGCGGCAATCAATTTCCAAAGCGACCTCCCGGGACTGACGACTTTTGGAGAAGATAATGCTGACCGCGGAAGTTATCGATCACTTCCTGCCCATCGACAAAGCCGCCGCGAAGGCCCACGTAGTAATCGCCGTGAGCCGTCGGGCAACCATTCATGGAAGCCGATTGTCGCCAGGGAACCGCGGTGGCGACCCGAAATGTCCGTGATTTCGGGAGCTGCGACATTCTGATTATCGACCCTTTCCATGCTTCGCGAGCGTGAACCGCCTCTCGGGACTCGTTGCGCGGCGCGGATGATCAATGGAATGATGGCTGCTGCGCTATCGAGGACACCTAGAAATCACGAACATCGTACCTGCCCGGACCGCTTGAAATGAGCTACGAGCTCGCCACGCGGCAAGCAAGGCGCCGGCGCTTCAGGAGAAAGGCGGATACACTCTTCGCTTGGTCAAGCGATGATCACAATCGATACTACGCGCCTTTCGATAACTGAAGAACCAATGGTGGCGCTCGCGCTTTGGAATGCTTCCCCTCGTCATCTTGACCGGGCACAGCGCAACCAATCGACGGATCCTGGCTCGGCGACGTCTTTTTTTCCGCTGGCCGCGGTCGCCGCAGAACTTCGCTATCCATGTTATGGCAATTACGGGTACGGCGCACTCCCGATCCAATCTACGACACGACGGGGGTTTAAAGACACGTTCCTGCCGGCACCGAGTATGCGTAAGCGAGCTTCAGTGCGATTGGCGTCGACACCTGCTCTACGGTCCGACCGCAATGGGAGCGAAATGCTCATGACGACCGCCGGCTGGACGGGCATATGGATTATTCGTCCGACGTCGCCCGGTCTCGCATCGTGACCGCAACGGGTCGCCACGAAATGAATGTCTGGACTTTGTTCGGCTCGACACGCTTTGCACGCCGCGTCGCTTCCGGTCGAGTGAATGGCGCCGCCTCGAGGCGAAGCCGCAGGGAGGATCGGCTGAATGATGGCGCTTCTGTCACGGGTGACATTCGGGATCGTGAGTGCAATGTTGATGCTGCTCGCTCTAGCGCTCGTCGCATTTGGCGCGCTCGAGCTGGTCGCCGAGCTGAAAAAGTCCTGGCACGAGGGCGGCAATGCGCTTCTTACGGCGATCGGCTATGTCGTAATCGCGATAGCGGTTTTCGACGTCGCCAAATATTTCGTGGAAGAAGAAGTCATACGGCGCCCTGGGACGCTCACTGCGTCCGAGGCGCGGCGCAGCCTTTCGAAGTTCATCTCGACGATCGTCATCGCCGTGTTCATCGAAGGTCTGGTCATCGTATTTCAGGTGAGCAAGCAGGACGTAGCGCAAATGCTCTATCCGATAGCGCTGCTCGTGACGGCCGTTCTCATCGTGCTCGGACTTGGCGTCTACCAGCGACTGAGCGTCGAGGTAGAGCGCCAAAGCGCCCGAAAGGAGCAAAGCAAGCGCGGCGACGACAAAGACGAGCAGGCTGACGCTCGATCACGGCCACGCTCGACATGAGGCGCTGCGTGGAATTCGAGAAATGTGGGTCCGACCCACGAAAACTGGAGCACGGCCATGAAATTTCGCATCGGCTATGAGCTTCGATACGACTTTCCGCAGCCGACGCCGGCCGTCTTGATTCTCAACGTGCATTTCACGCGCGTTTCCGATCTCTCTTGGCCCGACCATATCTCGATTGCGCCTGTTGCTCCGATCTCGGGATACCGCGACAGCTTCGGCAATTGGTGCAGCCGCGCCGTTCTCGGGCCGGGCAGCACGCTCATCTCGACCAACGCTCTGATACGTGACTCCGGCCTGCCGGATATCGTCACCTCGGGAACTTACCAATCGCCTGTAGAGAGCTTACCGGAGGAAACACTGGTCTTTCTGTTGCCGAGTCGCTTCTGCGAGAGCGACCGACTTCTAGAACTCTCTTGGACGCTGTTCGGCGCCGCGACGCCAGGAAGAGGCCGAGTGCAGGCGATCTGCGACTTCGTGCATGACCATATCTGCTTTGGTTACGAGCACGCGCGGGCGACGCGGACGGCATGTGAGGCCTATGAAGAGCGTCTCGGCGTCTGCCGCGATTATGCGCATCTGGCCATCGCCTTTTGCCGCGCGCTGAACATTCCGGCGCGCTACTGCACCGGCTATCTCGGCGACGTGGGTACGCCGCCTCCCTATCCGCCCGGGGATTTCGCTGCCTGGTTCGACGCCTACATCGGCGGCGCTTGGCAAACATTCGATCCCAGGAACAACACGCCCAGGATCGGGCGCGTTCTGCTGGCGCGCGGGCGCGACGCAGCGGATGTGGCGATGGTCACGACCTTCGGTCCCAACAAGCTGGAAAATTTTCGTGTCTGGACAGATGAGGTCACCGAAGACGCCGAGTGATCCACGGCTGTCGTGAGCTGGCAATTGCTCCTTCGATCTCTGATCATCTGCGGGGCGCGAGCTTACAGGTCTCAGGCGCAGCAGAGTCCACCGGCGCGTTCGGCGATCGATCGGAGCAATCCTCGACGGCGCCCGCGGCTCGGAGGACGTGTTCGTGAAACGCGATGAAGCTTTGCCCGCGAACAATTCAATGGGCCTGCTGCATCTGGGCGTGCAAATCGATGGCGGCCGCAAATTGCTTGCTCGAGGAACTCGAAGCGGATTATGCCTTCACGCCGCAACGTGAACGATATGCCCCCTTCGCGCTCGCGCGAGCGGGCTTGAATGGACCTCCAAACGCGTCGGCTTCAGGCTCGCCAAAATCGCATGGGCTCGTGTCGACTCCGCGCCACGTCCATGGACAAAGACCAAAAATCCATCGGCCCTCAATGTTTGCTCGCAATCGAGAACGCTGTCCTCCGGAATGCCGAGACCGCAGAGCGCCGCGACCAAGGCGCTCGCGCCGCTGGATGACATCGCGCCGGCGACTTGCCGCTGGATGAGGGCGGCAATGGCGCCGAGCGCCACTACCGGTCCGGTAGATGGCGAAGTCGAAAAGACGCCTCCAGCGGATAGCTCACATAGGCCATCCCAAAATGCGCCATAGTTTTCCCACATTCGGATCTGTCCGCCGACGTTGTGAAAGCCCACGCCATCTCTATCAGAGCAATATCCGCGTCCGACGACGCTCAATCGCCCGGTATCGAAGCCGGCCTGCGAGAGCGTCTTGACCGCGGTCGCGGCCTGAAAGTGGTACGCGAAACTCGCGATCGATATTTCGTCGAAGCGTTTCATGAGAGCCTCCTTTCGAGAAGGCGAATGGGGCGACGAGCGCGACGCTGTGGCATCGACGGCTGTGAACGCGCCGAGCAGCGGTGAAATGCGCGCAAGCCTAACGATCGCGCCGAACGTTGCCCGCGGCCCGGAGCACGACCACGAGTTTCCCAAAGACGGCGCTCGAGCGAAGTTCATCGAGCCGAGCGGCGCGGACGTTCTGAGCGTCGATGGACGCGATTTATCGCCAATTCGCACCGCGCACGAAAGGATTGGGCCTCCGTTGCGAGATCCGGGCTCGATATCGAGCGGTCGACATCTGTAATATAGGCGCCTGACTGGCGACGATCAGCCTCGGTAAATACTCTAGCCGCTGCGCGGGGTCGCCATGGCGATATTGCGCTTTATTGGGAGAACTTCGACAGGCCCGAATGCAACGAGGAGGCGACCTGCAAAATCGACAGATATGCTCGCCTGGGCGTGCTCTTCGTCAATCCGACCGACAATTTTCTCGAGCCGCTGCTGATCAGCAGCGCCGCCGACATTCCTCTCGTCATCGCCTTCCTCGGCGCGATGGGCGGCCTACTCACCTTCCGCTTGGTCGGATTGGTTCTCGGCCCGCTCATTCTCGCCGTGCTGTTCGCCATATGGCGGAAATGGCTGGAAAGAAACGCGCCCGAAGTGGAGCGCTGCCCCCGCAACGCGCCGCATTGATCGATGTCGAGGCGATCATTTCGCGTCGACGTCCGCGTTCCGATACGGTGCGTGAAAAAAGCCACTGCTCCGCCGACCTGCCGACCTCGGCCAGCGCACTCATCTCGAGGCGGCGTCACATGTCGCCGGAAAAGCGCCCACTGCGCCACTCGTTAAACTCCGTATGCGCCCTAGTTAATGACAAACCTACGGGACATAAACCAACAGGGGATCATGTCATGGACAAGGAAAGCATCAAGGGCGCGGGACAGAAGATAAAGGGCAAAATCGAAGAAGTCGCGGGGAAGGTTCTCGGCGACAAGGAGCTCGAGTTGCATGGCAAAGCCGATCAGCTCGGAGGCGCGGTTCGAAGCGCGGTCGGAGAGGCGAAGGATACGATCAAGGACGCGATCAAGGACGCCAAGAAAGTCTAAAGCGCAATCTGACTAAGGGAACGAGGCGTCGTCGTCGACCACGGAGGCGTACGGACCTCCAGGCCTCTTCGTCGCGCTCTTTCCCCCGCGCCTCTGCGGGTTTCCCTTCGCGATTTGCACTGTCGGCGCCTGACAATCGGAGCGAAATCGGTTCATCTCGGATTGCGATTTCGCTCCGTCGGCCTAATTCAAGGTATGATCCGATTCGTGAAATCTCCAAAAATTGCTTTAAGGAGTAGGCCCATGAACATCAGCATCGAGCACCTCCAGCCGATCGTCTCGCTGCTCGCCGGCGTTCTCATTCTGATCATCCCTCGGCTCCTCAACTACATCGTCGCGATTTTTTTGATCGTATCGGGAATTCTGGGGCTCGGGTGGATCAAGTGACGACGCGCGATAGCACTCCGAAATGTCTTCTCCGAGCGGCGACGCACGCCGCCGAAAAGCGATAACGTGCAATTAGGTTTTTGGCCATTGAATGCATTTCCTCTGGTTGTCGCGACGTCGGCGCGCCCGAGAGGGCGGGCCGGCGCTCTGCGGCGTCATTGCATGATTGCGCAGCCGCGCTATGTTTTTTGAAAGAGCTTTCCCGACGACCTGAAGCAGGCCGTCGAAGGCGTCGAGCAGCTCGTTCGAATCTCTATATTGGAAAAAGCCCCTCGCAGTCGGGCTGAATCGAGACGGCCGCAAACGGGGAGACACGCTCATGTCGATCGGGCTCATACTCGTCATTCTCCTTATCATCTTTTTGTTCGGTGGCTTCAGCGGCCGCTTCGGCGGCTATGGCTATGGCTACGGTCACGGCGGCGTCGGCGTCATCGGCATTCTTCTGATCATCGTCGTCGTGTTGCTCCTGACAGGACGGCTTTGATCGAGACCGCCGCAACTCGATCGGTGTAACTTGCATGGAAAGCGCGCGCGGACGACTTGTTCGCACCAACTCAGGCGTCGCGCGAACGGGGTCGGATGAGTCGTCTTCGCCTGCACGCTGAGAAGCACCTCGTCGATCGCATCGGTTGGCTGAGAGCCGCAGTGCTCGGGGCCAATGATGGGATTGTCTCGACCGCGAGCCTGATCGTCGGCGTAGCCGCGGCGACCGCGACGCGAAACGATGTTTTGATCGCGGGCGTCGCTGGACTGGTGGCCGGAGCCATGTCGATGGCCGCGGGCGAATATGTGTCCGTCAGCTCGCAATCCGACACCGAGCGAGCGGATATCACGCGTGAACGTAAAGAGCTCAGCGACAACATCGCGTTCGAACTCGATGAGCTCGCCGACGTCTATGTCACACGCGGTGTTGATCGAGAGCTCGCGCTTCGAGTCGCCGAGCAAATGATGGCCAAAGACGCCCTGACTGCCCACGCGCGCGATGAACTCGGAATTTCAGAGATCACCACCGCCCGTCCTGTGCAAGCGGCCTTGACATCCGCAGCTACGTTTTCGCTGGGCGCCGCCATGCCCTTGCTCATGGTCGTCGTGGCGCCTGTCGGCACGCTCGTCCCCGTCGTTTCCGTCGCGTCCTTGGCCTTCCTCGCGCTTTTAGGCGCCGTCGGCGCAAGAGCAGGCGGCAGGTCAGCAGGACGACGTTTCGACGCTGACGGCGGAGCGGCCAGCGCGGGCCATTTACGCTGCATTGGCGGCGGTATAAATGATGTGCCTTCCATGCTCCAGGACAGAAGTTCGCTAATGCGTTTTGCGGTGACTTCGCAAGGACGTCGCAAGCAAAGCTTTCCTGGGCGACAGTTCTCCAAGTCGTAAGTTTGCAGACGCGAACGGTTTTGAAGGGATCAGCGCTCTTGAGCACGCTCGAAGAGATGAAGCGAGACAGTCGCTCAACGGCGGAGTCGATAGCGGCTTCGTTGGCGCGGATCGATGATGAGGACGGGAAGCGTGCTTCTTGTAATCCCCTAGCAGTGTTGGAAGCTCGGGGGACAAGAGAGGTCTTCGACGCCGCGATCACACTGTCTGGCGCGAGTGAGATCGTGCCCCAGAGCGTGGTGTAGCTCTGGTCGGTCCCGTCGAGGGGCTCCGGC
>NZ_JAHLJF010000017.1:0-13111 GCF_018887255.1 Methylosinus sp. KRF6
AATGCCACCAATCGGACCCATCGCCCCGAGTCCTTGATTGAACTGCCAATCGACAAGTGCCCCCCGCAGCGCATTGATCGTCTGTGTTCGCTGACGAACCAAAAGATCGCGGGTCTTGAAGGCCATCGATGACGCCTGCTGGTCGATGCTCTTTACCGCCACGAACCGCATCGTTGGCCTTCCTGCCGCCTCTGCAATTGCCTCCGCGTCGGCTGCGTCGTTCTTTTGACGCTTGACGAAGGGTTTGACGTAGCTCGGCGCAATCAGGCGCACCTCGTGCCCGAGCGCCTGTATCGTGCGGCCCCAATGATGCGCGCCGGCGCAGGCTTCCATTGCCACACAGCATGGCGACAACGACGACAAAAACGACAGCAGCTTCGACCGAGAGAGCTTCTTGCGGAATGCAACCGATCCATCCGGCCGCGCGCCGTGAAGCTGAAAAACGTTCTTGGCCAAATCGATCCCGATGATGCTAACCTGTTCCATGGACGTCCCCTTCGTAGCGGCTGTTTTAACACCTCTACCTTGGCACATTCGATGCCGTCTGGGGGCGTCCACCCCATCGCTTACGTTGGAACGCTTACGTTGGAACGAATGGATCAGAGGCCATTGGCGCATCGAGAACGGCAGCCACTATGTGCGCGACGTGGCGTTCGCAGAGGACGCTTCGCGCATTCGCAAGAACCTAGACATCGTCGCGCGGCCCCGCTCCTTCGCCTATAATCTCCTGCGCGCCGATGGTTGCGACAACATCAAGAACGCCAGATGGCGCGCCGCTCTCGATATCCAAGTTGCCCTCGAAATAGCAGGGGTTCGTTAAGAACTGCACAGCCTTGGTGGGGCAACCCACGTCCCTACCGCGACCTTTCTACGGGCCCGGTGGGCGCGCATTGACTGAACGACGAGGTGCTGTACTTGTTCAAACTGTAATGAAGCCCTTCGGCCAATTATCCTTGTTTAGAGGACAGCGTGATATCTCAAATCCTTCAGGATAGTCACAAAAGCCAGGCTTGTCACGCAACCTTTGAATTGCGGCTTTTGCATCTGCCTCTGTGCGGTAAACACCGATAAACTTTGCTCGCTCGTCAATATCGTCACAGCTTAAATCAAGCGGTTCGAATACATGGAATAACACGTAAACGACGTCCATAGCGTTGTCTCCTTAGCGCCGCAATCAAGTTCTGTAGCGGTCCAGAAACCATTTTGGTATCCGAAAACTCCGATCGCCCCATTTTTGAATCTTATTATATTCGTATCCCGTCCCTTTTTCCCAATTACCGGGTCCGTATTCATCATCCATGAGCCGTTTGGCAAAGTCGCTTCCAGATTCGCCAATTCTCGGTCTTTGGCCCCGGCACCAACTTGGAACATCGGTGGCCCCTTCCTTGCCGCTCCGACCGGGCACGGGTTCTTTCGGCAAATCCAGTTCTGCCCGGCCGATTCTACCGCTTCTGACAAGTTCTCCGAGCCACGGCGGAATCCGTCCCAGCAGGATTTCCTGAAGACCGTCTGGATCAACATAAACGACCGGTGAGTTGCCAGCATATGTGTATAGATTCCAGCCTGTAGCGCCGGCTTCTCCGATCGGGTCGCGCGATAACCAGCGACCAACTGTTGAATTATAGGCTCTGAAATGCGTTAAAGAAAGCTCGCTGTCGGCGTTGTAAAGCATGCCTGCATAGCCGAAGTTCGCTAGCGGCAGCGTGACCTGCAGCGCATTGCCATACGGATCGAAACTGTACGTCGGAGCGTTGATCGCGCTTGTGAAAACGCGGCGCACCGAACCGATCTGATCGACACCGTAATAGTATGTCAGCGCAGGGGACCCGGGAACGAACTCGCCTTCATCGTAATACCCCCTCGTCGGCGAATTGCTCGCATTCCGAGCCTGACAGATTTGCGTGCCGCACCAGACATAGCCGGTGGCGACAGCGCTCCCGCCGCCCGCCGGCGTGCTGGCGATCGTCGTCCGCCGGCCGAACCCGTCATAGGCGAAAGCTGTCGCCTTTCCCGGCTGCCCCGGATAGGCGATGCCGACGAGCCGGCTCTCCGCATCCCAGCTATAGTTGCGCTGCCCGTCCGAGAGCAGATTGCCGTTCGCGTCATAGCTCAGCGACTGCCCGGACAGATTCGTCAGCTGGTTGAGGTTGTTGTAGCTCGCCGTCTGGCTCATCACGGAAGGATAGACAGGCGCGGCGTCGCTCGTCTCCGTGATCGAAGTGATGAAATTCTCCGGCGTCGTCGTGAACTGAAAATTCGAGAACTGGCTCGCCGACAGTCCCACGTTGTTGATGGCTGCGAGACGCCGGTCCCCGGAGTTGGGGAGATAGCTCCAGCTGGTCGAGAGCGTCGAGCCGAGCGGCAGAAGGCTGCGCTGGGTGATCTGGTCGGTCTGGCCGAGATAGCTCAGCGCGAAGGAGCCGAGGTCGCTCGCATGGCCGGTCAACCGCCCGATGGCGTCATATTGGAAGGTTTCGGCTCCAAAGCCGGAGACGGTTCGCGAGCTCCTCCGTCCGAGCGCGTCATAGGCGAAGTCGATCTGATAGGCGCAGCTCGATGCGCCGGTCGGAACGAAACATTCCTGTTGCAGCCGCAAGGCTCCGAAGGAGAAGCTGCCGGCGTAGCTATATCGCGTCGCGCCGTTGCCGTCTGTCATGGAGGCGACCCGCGGGAGATAGGGGTCATAGGAAAAGGCGACGTTCGGCGTCGGATTCACGGCGTTGGAATAGGCAACGCCCGTGAGGCGATTGTCATTCGCATAGGCGTATTGCTTGATCTGGCCGAGCGCATCGGTCACCGATTTCAATCGGCTCGTCGTCGTCTCATAGCTGTAGGAAACCATGCTGCTGTCGGCATATTGCTTGGATGCGAGCCGACCGCGGACGTCGTAGGTCCAGCTCGTGACATTGCCTTTCGCGTCGGTCAGGCTGGTGAGAGCGCCGGCGCCATTGTAGCCGAACAGCGTCTGCTCGCCGAGCGGATCGACGATTTTCGTGAGACGTCGGTTGGCGTCATGCGTGTAGATCCAAAGCCGGCCTTCGCGATCCTGGAAGGAAGCAAGATCGAGCTTGTCGTAGACATAGAGGTCCGCCGTTCCATCCGGATAGGTGATCTTGGTCACGCGATCGGCCGCGTCATAATCGTAGGTCGCGGTCCATCCTTCCGAGTCGGTGTAGGTCCTCACGCGTGCGTAGCCGTCGTAGGTGAAGCTTGCCGCCGTGGCACCGTTCGCATTGATGATCGTCGTCAGATTCCCGGTGGTGTCATATTGATAGCTGGTCGTTTCCCTCAGCGCATTCGTGGCGGAGGTCGGCTGTCCGGCGGCGTTGTATGTGTAGAAAGTGCTTTGTCCGGCGGCGTCCGTATAGACCAGAGGGCGGTGCTTGTCGTTGTAGGTGAATTGTGCGATGGGCGTGAGCACGCCTTTGGCCGTACTCTGAGCGATCGAGAGCAAATCGATGCCATTGGCCGCGTATGAGAATTGCGTGACGCGCCCGATGGGGTCGATTTGTTGCGTCAAGTTGAAGAACGAAGAGGCGTCGTATGAGAATTGCGTAAGCTGCGTCGAGCCGTCGTCGAGCACGCGGCCGATGGCGATCGGTTTGTTGTAGGACCCCGAAAAAACGCTGCTCGATTGCCCCGGGTAGGAGAACCAGACGCGGTTTTCGAGCGGTTCCTTGACGCTGTCGATGGTCGTCGACTTCAGGCTCGAATTCGGGACGTGGGTGAAGTGGCGGACCCTGGCTTTCGTGTAGTCGCAGCCGCCTGTCGGGGTACAGCCGGCCGAGACATATTGGTTTTTGTCCCAGTGAAAGCTGTTGCGATATTCGAGATATTGGTTGGTCGGAGTGACCGGCATTCCTTGCGGGATCGCCGAGGTTGGTTCGCTCCCGGGGATCGGCGCCGGCTCGAGCCATTCCTCGCGCTCACTGTAGCCGAGCGGATCGGTGATCTGCAGGAAGCGCGGCGGACCGGCCGTGGCTGCCGACGTGAAAGAGAAATTCGTCACGCCGTAGGGCGTGGTCAGGGAGTTGATGTACCACTCAGAATCATAGGTGACACTCGATGTGAGACCGATGACGTCGGTGATCGAAACCAGGCGATCGTAGGAGTCGTAATTCAGCTTGGCGGTGCGCCCGAAAGGGTCGGTAATGCCCGTGACCAGAAAGGGCCATCCTAGAGGATTGTAGCTGAAAGTTGTTTGTCGTCCCGCCGCGTCGGTCACCGACAAGAGCCGCATCTGGCCGTCATAGTCGAGCGTGAGAGCGTTTCCTTGCGGATCGATCACTTGGCTCAAGAAGACGCGCCGCGAAAAACTGAATTGACCGCTCTGCGGGCTCGCGTAGATTTGGGCGCTTCCGTCCGGGCGCAGGCGGCGATAGCGAATCGGATTCTGCGATTCGAGCGTCAGAATCGAGCCCTCGACAGTTTCGGCCGTGAACTGGCCTGTGTTGCCGCTGTAGCCTGTATAGTAATATTCTTCGCCACCCCCGTTGTAGCGAGAGACGTTTGCGCCCGGATCGGTCGGATCGTCGTGGATGTAGGTGAGCCAGTTCAGCGACCACTTCGGCCCGACATTGAAGAAGTTGAAGGTTGCGGGCAGGCTAGTGTCGCGCTGATTGTAAGAGATGATCGTTCGCGGGGAGGGGCCGACCGGAGGAGAATACCCGAGCGGGGTGTCGGACAGCGTCAGGCTAACCGCCGACTCCTTGATGTTGTAACGGCACATGCCTTCTGGGCAGCCATTTGGGTTCGCGTCTGGATCGCCGGCGTCGCCCGGCATGACCCCAGTCGTCGGACCTTTTCCCCAAATGTAGCTCGCCTCGCGATTGTCGACCGACCGCCATTCGTCGATCGCCGTGTTCGCCGGCACGAGATAGTAGCCACTGGCCTCTGCGTCGAGAGCCGCCTTGGTCATCCGAACCGAACGTCCCGGAAAGATGGGGTCGACTACGGTGAGGCGTCCGGCGCTTTCTCCGACGATCGCGGCGAAATGACCGACCTTCCAATGGACGACTGCCGTTTTCGGAATCGCTTCACCAGGCTTGCGAAAGATCAGCTTGAATGGAAATTTTGCCTTGTCGGCGAGCTGCCCGACTTCCTCGAGGCTAGTGCCGCCGGGCGGAGCCCGATACCACTGGAGAAAATCCACCTGCTCGGGCGTCGCGCCCAGCGACGTCAGGAGCGCCTTGAGGGCGGTCGGACCGCAATTGAAGAGGTGCCGCGGATCTTTTTCCGACAACCTCACGATATCGCGCGCCGTCTGCACTGCTTCCGTCGCCGAACCGGTTATCGGACGCTCGCCGATATCTTTGAACAGCGCGGAGACGTCGTCGATTTTGCCCAAGGCGGCGTAGAGGCGAATGAGTTGACCGACGGCGCCGTCGGTGAGCGCCTTGGCCCGCGGCTCGGTCGCATCTCTTCCCGAAACCCAGGCGCGTCGCCACGCGTCGAGAGCGCGAGAATAGTATCCGAAGTGGAGATTCGAATAACCGACGTTCGTCATGATCGACGTGGACCAACCCGAATTCGGATGCTCGGCCACGAATTGCGTCAGCGGTCCCACATCATCGGGTTCGCTTCGATTCTCATAAGCGACGATCGCTTGCGCGAGCGCGAGGTTTTCGGCTGTCGACGTCGGCGCCGTGCTCACCAATGCTTCCGGGAAATGGACCGATCCGATGAGCGTGTCGACTTCGTGAGGATCGGAAGGAGCGCTCGCTCGTACCGGGTTCGCCAGACAAGAAACGTCGGGGAGCAGTGTCGCGAGGACGCTCACGGCGAGGGCGAGGCAAATCGACCGAATTCGGGTGTTCATTTACGATCCCTCTGCTGAGAGGTTGTCCGCTACCGTGATGCTGCGCCGAAGTGCCTCTCGTTATGGCGCTGTCCAATTGAAGCAGCCGAATGGGGCTGCCCCCCAAGTCGGCGGGCCAACGGGAGCGATTATCGAACTGATCACAGTGCGATTACCGTTGGCGTCGTAAGAATAAGTGAGGCATACGCCATTTTCATAAGCGGCTGAGGTCAACCGTCCAAGCCGATCGTAGCTATAAATAATCATTGCTTCTGCGACGAGGCAGCCTTCAGAAAGAAAAATAAAAACAAAAGTACATAATCGCGCAATGGCGCGACAGTTAAGCCTGAAGGCTTTTAGTTTTACGAGCGAGATGCCAAAAGCAGGCGCTTTAACGCCGACCACCGCGAAGATCGAATGGCTTATCATTGCACGATTCCTCACAAAACTCGAAAAATCTTTCGCCAAATGCCCTGAGGTTTGGGTGTCGTGACGTCTCCGCTAGAAAGACAGACAAACAGGACAAGCCTTCCATTCGGCCCATTCGCGCGGCCGCGGGGAAAGCGGGATAGCCGGACGGGTATTATTAGCCATTGTGCTCGTGGCATCTCAAACCTGAGAAATGTCGCCGCTTCTCTTTGACGACGCGATGTCGATCATAATTGCGGCGCCTAATGAGAAATGCCGTAGAGACGGACCTTGCCCGCGCTTATTAGCCCGCTCGAGGGGGAAACTCGGAAAGCGTTCACTGGCGAAGTGTTTTTGTATCTAATCGAGCCGATGCTGTTATAAAAATTTCCATCAGTTTTGAGAGCCGCCGAGTGCAGCGTAAGGAATTTGTAATTTGAGCCGAGCGGATTGTAAAATTCTACTCTACCATTTACTGAATTTCCTATAGAATTAGAGTATCCGTGCAATATATATGTGTAATTTCCGCCGCTCAATCCCGCATTACTTGAAAAGCTTCCTTGATTTGTTTGATATATAGCGGTGTCATAATTCGGGCCGACGTCCCAAGAGGCGCCATTGTCTGTCGAGAATAACATCTGAAGGCGCGTTGCGTCATCGCTTAGTGACACGTCAACAAATTCTATAATATAAGTGTCGTACGCTCCGGTAATAAGACTTGTAAAATCCAGAACAGATGAACTCGATGCGGACTGCGATCCGAGTAGAACCAAGGCTCCGCCGCCACCGCCGCCGCTGGAAGCGCTAACTACTCGCCCTTTTGCATCGACAGTGATATTCGCACTAGTGTATGATCCCGCCGTAACACCACTATTTGACAATGACGTAACCGAGCTGCCCGACGTGGTGACGTCCCCCGACAAATCGCCGGCTGTTATCGTGCTCTGGCCGGCAAAAATTGGAATACTTCCGGTCGGCGGCGCCCCTGCTGCTGTAACAGCATTGCCTGCGCAATTGGCAACTGCATTGAGATCAGCCATAACGGCATTTGCGTCAGCAACCTGCCCATTAGTCAGCATATGCGGAAGTGCTGGGCAAGCTGCCATAGCGTTGCCGCTGCCTACTGGCAATAGAGAGACGAGGAAAATAAAGGCATGTTTGAGGCGCATGCGAAACCTTCCTAAAAACAACGAATTTCATACGCTTTTACATTTTATTGTTAAGCTTGTCCAGAGGCTGCAGGGGCGATGTCACGTTAACCGGCAAGTAGGTCGCGGCGGGCCATTTTGGGCATCATGAATCCACCGACCTCGAGCTACAAGCGCCATCGCTTCCCACCGCAGATCATCGCCCACGCCGTCTGGCTCTAGAGCCAATTTTGGATGCCGACTGGCTGCGGGCTCCGGGCTCCCCTGCGAGGAACACGAAAACGGCGACGGGCTGCAACGCCACCTCACCGGTTCATCCCCGCGCCCGCGGGGAACACGCTCCGATCACGAATTCAGAGTCCGCATACGCCGGTTCATCCCCGCGCCTGCGGGGAACACTGAACTTCGGGACTGATTCGCGCCTGACGTGTCGGTTCATCCCCGCGCCTGCGGGGAACACCCGGCAAACTTCGCTGGGGTCCGGGCTACATCCGGTTCATCCCCGCGCCTGCGGGGAACACATCTCGGTTTCGAATTGGACGGCGATCCGCAGCGGTTCATCCCCGCGCCTGCGGGGAACACCCTGCGTCGCGAAGTCATCGGGCTATTCGCCGCGGTTCATCCCCGCGCCTGCGGGGAACACGAATAGGCGCCATATTGCACGGCCGTCTCGACCGGTTCATCCCCGCGCCTGCGGGGAACACATGGCCGCTCGTGAGCTCGACGCTCACATTCTCGGTTCATCCCCGCGCCTGCGGGGAACACAATAGGAAATCGCTGCTCGCGGTGACTGCCCACGGTTCATCCCCGCGCCTGCGGGGAACACTGCGATCGAGGCGCGGGCCGAGACGAGCGACACGGTTCATCCCCGCGCCTGCGGGGAACACGAATTCCGCGGGCCGATCCATGCTGTCACCGGCGGTTCATCCCCGCGCCTGCGGGGAACACTCGACCACTTCCGGCGTCGCGCTGAGAACGACCGGTTCATCCCCGCGCCTGCGGGGAACACTGATGAGATTGTCCTCGATCCCCTGTAACGAGCGGTTCATCCCCGCGCCTGCGGGGAACACTCCGACGCGGCAATAAGCAGTTTCATCTCGGCCGGTTCATCCCCGCGCCTGCGGGGAACACCTGATCCGGCATGACGAAGGGCAGTGATCCTTCGGTTCATCCCCGCGCCTGCGGGGAACACATCGGCCGCCGACCGCTCGGAGCCGCCGCTCTCGGTTCATCCCCGCGGTTCATCCCCGCGCCTGCGGGGAACACGGCCGTCGCTCGCTTTTGCAGCCGCGTCGCCTCGGTTCATCCCCGCGCCTGCGGGGAACACGGCGCCGCGCGGCAGATTGACCAGCTCCGGGCCGGTTCATCCCCGCGCCTGCGGGGAACACTCTTGCCAGAAGGCATTGAATCTCATTCTTCTTCACGATATCAAACAGCGCACCGGCGTTGATGCTATGTTCCGCTGCTCATCTCCCCCTTCACCGACGCCTTGGCGCAGCCGGCGGCGGGGCGCCGGGCTCCTGAACAAATTGCATTAGTGTGAAGCCGTCGAGATCAACGGGTATTCGCCGATTTTGGCCACAGGTTTCGATGACGAAGCCAGCGTCATTGGGCGCGGCGTAGGCCATTACCGCATTTCCTTCGCCGATGGCACCTTCCACGTCCGCCCATATCATCTCGCGGGTACGGCGAGAATAGACGCCGACATACACGCCGGCGCGCGCCTCGATCAGCCAGACTGCCAGGCGACCGCGCAGACGCGGCGGCGCATTCTCAACCACGATGACCAGCATCGCCCGATTGCTCCTTCTCGATAAAAGCAGGACCGACCGAGTCTTGCGGCGCCGGCGGCCTTTCGACGCCGCCGGCAGCCAACACCTCCTCGATCGCTGGGATGATGCGCGTCAGCAGATCGGCGCGCCGAAAGTTGTCGCGGCAGGCGCGGCGCACAGCGCGGGCGGGCTCATCGCGCAGCGTTCCCTTGGCCGCTTTTCCTGCGATCTCGAATGCGATCGGCACGACCGTTTCGAATTTGAACAAATCGGCAACATCGTAAACGAAGGACAGCGGCTTGCCAGTGTGCAGAAAGCCGATCGCCGGCGCATAGCCAGCGGCGAGCACCGCTGCTTCCGCGAGCCCATGCAGGCAGGCGGTCGCGGCTGACACGCAGCGGTTCGGAATGTCTGACACGTCCCATTGCGAGGGATCATAATCACGCCGGCGCCAATTTACCCCGTGCTGCTGCGCGAGCAGCTCATAGATGCGCTTCACACGGGCCCCTCCGACTCCACGAAGTTGGTCCACGGAGCGTCGCTCTGGGGCATCCTCCTGAAAGCGCATCTGAAACATTTTCCGCACGACTTTCAGCCGAAGATCCTCGGCCAAGGCGAGCTTGGCCTGATACAAAAGGCGATCGGCGCGAGCGCCGCCTGGTTGACCTGCGGAATAGAGCCTTACGCCGGCTTCTCCGACGAAAACAATAAGCGTTCCTGAGCGCGCCGCCAACGCCGCTGCGGCATGTGACAGCCGTGTTCCCGGCTCGAGCATCAGGCAGACAAATCCGCCGACTGGAATCTGCGTGCGCACGCCCGTGGCGTCGACGACGACGAAGGCCCCGTCGAGCACGTCGATCTGTCCATATTCAATGAAGATAATCGACGAGCGATCCTTGATCGGGATCGGGCGCGGCGGCGCTAGACCGGGCATTCCGTCGCGCGGGTCCTTTTCCGCGGGCTCGTTCATCGCACCCGCCGAATCAGCATGAGTCCACAACCGAACGCGCGGGCGCGCCCGAAACCGCGCGCCAGACTTTCGAGGAATAGCTCTGGTTCCACGATGGTGAGACATCCGTCGAACGAGAGGATAGAAGCAGAGATCGTCTGCTTGCCGCGGGCAGTGCGCGCCCGAACCGGATCGCGGTCGATCTCGATCTGATCATAGCCGTCGATCTTCAGCGCATCTGTCGCTGAAATCGCGAATCCCGTCCGCGCGCCCTGGCTTTCGAGCCAGCGTCGGCCTTCCTCTTCGATGATCTGCGGTCGCCTCTCCGTGCGCTCCCCGCTCGGAATTGTCGCGAGCGCGTGCATCACGACATCGTCACGTCGCCGAACCTTCTTGCCGTCGACGACGCGCCAATGCGTCACGGCCGGATTGGCGAGCAGCGAGAAGCCGAGCCGGTCGCCTTTTGCGAGAGCGGGCGCGAACTCTTTCGTCTCGACGTCGAAGAGCGGCGAGGCCCGATCGGGAGGACGACGTGACAGAATGAGGAAGCAGGCCCGCGTCGTCGGCGCGCCGCGATCCTCGCGGCGAAACAGAAAGTCGCGCGTCGCGTCTCGATCCTCGGCGAACAGCGACCAGACGAGCCGATGATCGACTTGTGATCTCGCGGCGGGATCGGTCGGCGCGAGCACTGGCGCGAGCGACTCTAGGCTCGGGACGCTTCTCAATGTGGCACGGGAGAGATAGAGCGGCGTCATGGCGCGGCGTCCCCTATCGCTGTGACGACGTGCTCGTCGCGCAGGTCGAAGCTCCAGAGTTCACGATCCAGCACGACATCTCGGCGCATTTCGACGCGGGCGGCGCTTCCTCGAGCAAGACCCGTGAAATAGTCGTCGAATGCGATTTCGCCGCCGCGTTCGAAATAATGTGCGTAGTCCTCCGGACGCTTCCGGCGCCGATCATAATCGACGAACGCATCCTCCAGCGCCTCCACCTCGACAAGGAGCGGATCGGGCGGCAGTCCGAGCGGACAGGACTTTCGGCCGAGATAGAGTGTGAAGGCGGGCTTTTGTAGCGCTTCCGCCAAGGTGTCGAGAGGGAACAGGCTCTGCTCCAGAGCGCCGCACGCGATGGTGAAGGCGCAATCGGCGCGATAATCGCGACGCGAGAGAATGGTGTTGCGTTCGCCCGCAAGCTCGTCGCGCCGTGTCGCCCATGTCTTGCCTTTGCGTGCCGGCGGCGTCTGCGCGGTGTGATAGTCGGCGATCAGCGGACCGAGGCGGTCGCGGCGCGAGGCGAAGGCGAGCCCGGCGGCGAAATCGGCTTGGCGCGGGTCCGCCCGCTCGAGGCCGAGCGCTGCACCGAGAAGGCCCGCGAGCGCGGAATGGCTCGGCCGCACTCCCGTCTCGCGCCGCTCGCCGACGGCGACGCCGCCGAAAGAGCCGAGCGGCGCCACGAGCTGAAAGAGCAGGAGTTTCTGCATTACAGCGCCTCGCTGGCGAAGGCGACGATGTCGGCGAGCGACCCCACGCCGGTCAGCGCGTTCATCCTTCGCTCGGAAACGCCTTCGTCTCCATAGACGGCGGCGAAATTCTCCCGCGTCTCTACGAGCTTTTCGATCGAAGCGTTCAGAAAATCCGTCTCTTTCACGACATTGTCGATCGGTTGCAGAAAGGCGCCGGCCAGCGTGCGCGGCGCCGCGTCGCCGCGTTCGGCCAGAATGAAATGCGCGCGCGCAAAGCTGGCGAAGCTCGCCGATTTGCCGCGTGGCCCGATGGTGGCGCTCGCGCGGATCAGCGCCTCGATTGCCTTTTTCGCTACCTCGGCGTCGCCGCAGAGGTTTTTCAACAGCAGCGCCCGATCGATGTTGATGTAGAGATAGAACACGCCCGCGCCGAAGCCGGTCTCGCCGATGAAGCCGGCGCCAGCGTCTTCCGCCTTCGTCTTGAGATCGTCGACCGCGGTGTAATAATCATCATCAACGACGACCTTGTGCGTGGTGACGGCATGCGCCACCTGCACCGCCGCCTCACGATTGAAATCCGGGCTATCGGCGAGCATGCGTCCGAACATAGCGATGTCGGCCGCCGTGTCGGTCTTGCGCAAGAGGGCTTCCGCGAGAGCTTTTTTTTCCTCAGCGGCGCGTTCTCCCGAGGCGCGGGCGTCGGCATAGGCGAGCGCGGCCTCGCGCTCCTCGGGTGCGATAAAGGCGAGCTGTTCCGTGAATTCAGGGTTGGGATCGTTCTCGCCTTTCACCTTGCCAAAGGCCGAGGCGACCTCGCGGGCGATTGCCATGGCTTTACCGGCATCGAGCTTGTCGCGCAAATGATCGAGAACCACCGAACCAATCCGCTGCGTGCGCTCGCCGAGATGCTGCGCGAGTACGTCATGCGCGATGTCGCTCGTGCGCCAGGCGCGCTTTAGAGCCTGGCTGGACACGCGCAGCCGCGTGACGCCGCCGATGATCGCGGTCTTGGGTTTGCCCGTGTCATCGCGGTTGAGGTTCGACGGCGGATAAAAGGTCAGCAGATGCAGTTGGACGAACCGATTCATGATCGTGCCTCTCGATATAAAAATTTAGGCCTCGACGGGTCGCGTCTCGGTTGTCGAGCCCGGCCGCTCGCCGGCGCCGTAATAATCGAAGACGAGATCGCGCCGCGTCTTGCCGTCGTCGAATAGGATGATGAGTCTTGCGATGTCGCGGACATTCGCAGCAAACCCGGCGATGGCGATCGCGCGTCGAAACGACGCCGCGATCTCGTCTTCCTGTGTTGCCTCCAGCAGGCGTTTGAAGCGCAGAAGCGACAGCTTTGCGGACTGCTCGTCGTCGATTTTCTCACGCCCGATGCTTCGGCCGAAACGCAGTCGATCATCGTCGCGAATCGTGGCCAGGACGGAAGCGAGCGTCGCGACGCGCGGAAGCCGCGCCTTCGGGGCTCCGAGCGCATGAAACAATTGCAGCGTCGCCTCCTCGCACATGGCCTCGGTGTCGATTTCCGTCGAGATTTGACCCAGGATTTCCATTGAGAAGTGACCCGGG
>NZ_JAHLJF010000018.1:0-13058 GCF_018887255.1 Methylosinus sp. KRF6
GCGCGCATAACCTATCATCATTTTTTTTCTACGTCCTCCCGCGCCGGAAGAACGCTGCCTCCGATACGGCCTTTCCTCGTTTTGACGACGACCATGCCCTTGACAAAAACGGCCAGAATTCGCGCGCACGGGCCCCACGATCGAAAACATCGAAATCCTCCTGACGTGCCCCGACGACATGTTCTCCGCTCGGCTCGATCGCATTACTGGACGTCAGGGCGCGCCCTCGAAGATCCGACGCACGGCGACGAACAGCAGGGGAACGAAGAAGATAGCGAGCGCTGTGGCCGCGATCATACCGCCCATGACGCCGACGCCGATCGCGTTTTGCGCGGCCGAACCGGCGCCTCCGGCGAAAGCGAGCGGCGCGACTCCGAGGATGAAGGCGAAGGACGTCATGACGATCGGGCGCAGCCGTTGGCGCGCCGCGAGCAGCGTCGCTTCGATCGCATCCATGCCCGCCTTTTGATGGTCGATCGCGAATTCGACGATCAGAATGGCGTTCTTGGCGACGAGACCGATCGTCGTCAGCAGGCCGACCTTGAAATAGACGTCATTGGCCTGTCCGAACATCAGCGCAGCGATGAGCGCGCCGAGCACGCCGATCGGCGCGCAAAGCATGACGGCGAGTGGGATCGTCCAACTTTCATAGAGCGCGGCGAGGCACAGGAAGACGACGAGGACGGAGATCGCATAAAGTGCAGTGGCCTGATTGCCCGAGAGCCGCTCCTGCCGCGACAGGCTGGTCCACTCATGGGAGAATCCGGGCGGCAGTCCGGCGATAAGACGGTCGATCTCCGTCATGGCGTCGCCGGAGCTGGCGCCGCTTCCGGCCTCGCCCTGCATCTGAACGGCGGGCGCTCCATTGTAGCGTTCGAGGCGCGGCGAGCCGAACGCCCAGCGGCCGGACGCGAAGGACGAGAAGGGCGCCATCTCGCCCGAAGCAGTTCGGACATGCCAGCGGTCGAGATCGTCGGGCTGCATTCGGAAATCGGCCGCCGATTGCAGATAGACCTTTTTGACGCGGCCGCGATCGATGAAGTCGTTCACATAAGCTCCGCCCCAGGCCGTCGACAGCGTGGCGTTGACGTCGGAAAGGCCGACGCCGAGGGCGCTCGCTTTGTCCTGGTCGACCTCGATCGCAAATTGTGGCGTGTCGTCCTGGCCGTTCGGCCGCACGCCGTTCAAGAGCCTGCTTCGCGCGGCGTCTGCGAGCAGATGGTCTCGCGCGGCCAAGAGCTTTTCGTGGCCGGCGCCGGTCATATCTTCGAGATAGAAATCGAAGCCGCTGCTCGTGCCCAATCCCTCGATCGCGGGCGGCGCCAGCACGACGACCTGCGCGTCGCGAATGCCGGTAAGCGCGGCCGTCGCGCGCTCCGTCACCGCCGTCGCCGACAGGTCGGACGCCTTGCGTTCCGAAAAGTCGCGCAAGCCGACGAACGCCATGCCGACATTCTGGCCGAGGCCGCTGAAGGCGAAGCCCCTCACGGTCATGACGCCATCGACGGCCTTGCCCTCCTGATCGAGGAAATAGCGCGTCACCTGATCGAGCGCGCGTTCCGTGCGGTCGCTGGTCGCGCCGACAGGCAGCTGCACGCTGACCATCAGATAGCCCTGATCCTCCTGCGGCAGAAACGAGCTCGGCAAGCGCGTGAACAGCGCGGCGACCGCGATCGTCATCACGGCGAGAGCGGCAAATCCACGTCTCGGGCGCCGCAGAACAGCGGCCGCGCCATCTCGATAGGCGTCGACGCCGCGTTCCATGTTGCGATCGAACCAACGGAACAAGCCGGCCTTCTCGGCGCCCGGCCTCGGCGGACGAAGAATTGTGGCGCAGAGCGCCGGCGTCAGGATCAGCGCGACGCCGACCGACAGCGCCATGGCCGACACGATGGTGACCGAGAACTGGCGATAGATGACGCCGACCGAGCCGCCGAAGAAGGCCATCGGCACGAAGACCGCGGACAAGACCGTCGTGATGCCGATGAGCGCGCCGGTAATCTCGCTCATGGATTTGACCGTCGCCTCGCGCGGCGACAGTCCTTCCTCATGCATGATGCGCTCGACATTCTCGACCACGACGATGGCGTCGTCGACCAGGAGTCCGATCGCCAGCACCATAGCGAACATGGTGAGCGTGTTGATCGAATATCCAGCGACCGCCAGAACGCCGAAAGTTCCGAGCAGCACCACCGGCACGGCGAGCGTCGGAATGAGCGTGGCGCGAATATTGTGCAGAAAGGCCAGCATGACGAGAAAGACGAGCGCGATCGCCTCGATCAGCGTATGCGTCACCTGCTCGATCGAGATTTTGACGAAAGGCGTCGTGTCGTAGGGATAGACCACTTTCACGCCTTCGGGGAAAGTCGGCGCGAGCCGATCGATCGCCGCCTTGACCGCCGCGGCCGTTCGGACCGCATTCGCGCCCGTCGCCAGATTAATGGCGAGGCCGGTCGCCGGCGCGCCATTGTAGGTCGAGGCGCTGACATAATCCTCGGCGCCGAGCTCGACGGTCGCGACATCGCCGATGCGAACCAGCGATCCATCGGCCGCGCTTTTCACGATGACGTCGCGGAACTGTTCCGGCGTCTGCAGGCGGCTCTGCGCCGTGACGGTGGCGTTGAGCTGCTGCCCTCTGCGCGCCGGCAGACCGCCGAGCTGTCCTGCCGACACTTGCGCGTTCTGCGCTTGAATCGCGCTCGCGACGTCGCTCGGGATCAGCGCATATTCGGCGAGCCTGTCCGGATCGAGCCATATGCGCATCGCATAGCCGGCGCCGAAGAGCTGCGTGGCGCCGACGCCTTCGACCCGCTTCAGCGTGTCGTTGAGCGCGCTCTTGACGTAATCCGACAGATCCGTGCCGGTCATCTTGCCGTCGGTCGAGACGAAGCCGACGACCATCAGAAAGGCGTTCGACGATTTGGTGACGGTGAGGCCATTGGACTGAACCATGGTCGGCAGAAGCGCGGTGACGAGCTGCAGCTTGTTCTGCACCTGCATCTGCGCCACATCCGGATTGGCGGCGTTGGTGAAGGCGAGGTTGATGTCGGCCTGGCCGGTCGATGTCGACGTCGAGGTCATGTAGTCGAGATGGTCGAGGCCGGTCATGCCTTGCTCGATGATCTTGGTCACCGAATTCTCGACCGTCCGCGCATCGGCGCCGGGATAGGTGGCGGTGATCTGGATCGTCGGCGGCGCGATCTCCGGATATTGCGAGACCGGCAGGCCGATGAGCGCCAGCAGGCCGCCGAGCATGACGACGATCGCGATCACGCAGGCGAAGATCGGACGGACGATAAAAAATGCGGAGATCACGCGCGTCAGCCTTTCGCCTGGATTTTCGTCGTCGTCGGCTCACGCTCGCGCAGCTCGCCGGTGGCGTCGTCGATCACGAGCTCGACGCCCGTTGCCTGCTGCCCGGCGCGCACGAGCTGCAGGCCTTCGACAACCACGCGGTCGCCGTCGCCGAGCCCCGCCGTGACCAGCCAATTATTGCCGACCGTCCTGCCGATGGAGAGCGCGCGCTCCTCGATCTTGTCGTCCTTGCCGAGCACCAGCGCCGTCGCCTGCCCCCTGACGTTGCGGGCGACCGCGCGCTGAGGGACGAGAAACGCGCCGGACGCGGCGCCTTCCTCGACGATCGCCCGGGCGTACATTCCCGGCAGAAGCAGTCGCGATGGATTGGGGAAAACTACCCGTACTGTCGCGGTCCCGGTCGTCTGGCTCACTTTGGCCTCGGTGAATTCGAGCCGTCCGGTCAGCGGATAGACCCAGCCATTTTCGAGCTTCAGCTTCACATCGACTTTGCGCTCCGACAATCGGATGCGGCCCTCGTCGATGGCTCGTCTCAGATCGAGCAAGGCGGCGCTCGATCGGGTGAGGTCGACATAGATCGGATCGAGCGTGCGGATGGTGGTGAGCGTGTCGGCCTGACCGGCCGTCACCAGCGCGCCTTGCGTCAGCGAGGATTTATCGGCGCGGCCGCCGATCGGCGCCTTGATCGTCGTATAGTCGAGATTGATCTTCGCGCTAGCGACATTCGCCTGAGCCGTCGCCACCTCGGCGTGCGCCTGGGCCAGAGTGGCGACAGCCTCCTCGAGATCCTGCGTGCTGACGGCGTTCTTTTTGATCAGCCCCTGGTAGCGCTCGACCTTGGCTCGAGCGCTGGGCACGGCGGCCTCGGCCTTCTGCAAGGCGGCGACGGCGCTGTCGTACGCGGCTCGAGAGGGGGCGGGATCGATCTGATAGAGCGGCGCGCCCTCAGCGACCTCACCGCCTTCCTGGAACAGCCGTTTCTGAATGATCCCCGCGACCTGCGGCCGCACTTCCGCCACCAGCGAAGCGACGATGCGGCCGGGCAGCTCGGAGGCGACGGCGACATTTCGAGGATGCAAGGTGACGACGCCGACCTTGGGCCGCACAGATGACGCCTTGCTTCGGTCGCTCGAAACGAAGTCGCATCCGGTGAGCGCGACGGCGGCGGTGAAGGCGGCGATCGTCGGGCGAAAATTCATGGGCGCGCTTTCGAGAAACTGGCTGGATCGCCTCGGCTGGAGCCGGGGCTAAAGATGTCTGTCTTCGATCGTGACCTACGCCGTCATTGTGCGTGGATCGTCCAGATTCGATGGAGATTTGGTGGAGGCCACTTAGCCTGAGCGGGCAAATGATTGCTGCTGTGTGTATGTTTCGTTACTGATAGTTGATGCTGATCCATCACGGCGGACGCAGCCTGGGAAGCATATTCGTTTGTCTGGAGGCGTGGTGCAGAAATCGATACAAACGATGTGGCGGCGCGTCAGCGTGATCACGGCAAATGATTCGCCATTGCAGGCGGGAGTATTCCTCCTGTCGTCGTTGCGGGATACGCGCGCATCGGCGATATGGTTGACGTTTCTGGAGTCTATCGAAGATAAATATCCTTTTGGCGCTGCTCCAACGCAATTGATCAAGAAACCATTCTTCAACTACGTCATTTATCATCTCTCACTCTCTCAGCGCGCGGCGATTTTAATGGACCACTATCGCCTACTTGACGACACTATTCCGTCTTTGATCGCCGTTTCTTGGGGTATATGGAGCGTAGATGTCGGTCTACTGCGCGGCAAGAACGGCGAAATTTATCGGCTGTCGCTGCGCCCCGCGGAGTATTGCCACAAAGAGGGGGAACTGAGTTTCGTATTGAGCGACGCGGCGGACGGTCTCGAACTCGCGAAACTGACCTTTGTGCTCGGCAAGGAAGATGATGGAGCGCCCTGCGTTCTGATCGGAGGATTGCAAGGACCATCGTCGCATTGCGGCCCGGATACCAAAGTGAGAATCGTGAAAGCGACGCGGGCTCTCTGGGGGCTGCGTCCCAAAATGGCTGTCTTCCTGGCGATGGCGACCTTCGCCCGAGCCATAGGAGCGCAGCGAATCCACGCCGTATCGAATGACACTCATTCGATCAATGCCGACGCCTGGTGGCAACGCCGGCGGATGCGTGCCGATTACGACGCGTTTTGGCTCGAACGCGGCGGACTACCCGCACGCGAGGGCTTCGTAATACCCGTGAGATTAGCGGCGAAATCGCAGAGCAAGCGACGTGAAGAGCAGCGGGCGCATATCGACGAGTTAGTGGGTCGACTTTTCATGGAAAAACTATGCCTGGATATCGACATTCGTGACACCCCCTCGATACCGGCAGATAAAAACTTTCAGGTTATCGGTCAAATATCACCGCAGGCCCATTTCTTTGCGGGATCTTCAGGATCATTTTTAACAGCCGGAAATTCAACCATATGTCGACGCGGGTGACCAAAGTCATTCCGCGGGACGACATTGTCCGATCTGCGATGACCGATGTAAGCCCAAACAGCAAGCCGCCGAGAGCTCGACAATGAACGAACTCGTTCTCATCGCCGACGACGAACCGGAAATCACCGCGATTCTGGAAGCCTATTTGGCGAGGGAAGGATTCCGAACCGTAAGTGCAGCAGATGGTCGGATTGCTCTCGATCAACATGCCATATTGAAACCTGACCTCGTCCTTCTGGATGTGAACATGCCGAATGTCGACGGCTGGGAGATGCTGACGGAATTGCGGCGTCGCGGCGACACGCCGGTCATCGTGATCACCGCGCTCGATGAGGACATCGAACGGCTTCAGGGGCTGCGTCTCGGCGCAGACGATTATGTGGTGAAGCCGTTCAATCCGGCGGAAATCGTCGCGCGCGCCAAAGCGGTTCTGCGGCGAACCAATGCGCGCGCCGACAGCCCCGTCCTGCGCATTGGCAAGCTCGAGATCGACCTGGAAGCCTATCTCGTCACGTTGCGATGTGGCGATACGGCGACATCGCTGACTCTGACGTTGACAGAATTCCGGCTCCTCGCGCATATGGCGAAATCGCCCTCGCGGACGTTCAGTCGCGGCGAGCTGGTCGACGCCTGCCTGCCCGGCGCCGACGCGCTCGAGCGGACCGTCGACAGTCATGTGAGCAATCTGCGCCGTAAGCTCGACGGGGCCGGCGCGACCGGCCTGATGCATGTCGTGCGCGGCGTCGGCTATCGGCTGGCGGCGCCATGAGCCGCCATCGCTTGAGCCGACAGATCACGCTGTCGATGAGCGCTGTCGTCGCCGTCGCGGTGATGATCGTTTTCGTCGGCTCCTTCACCTTCTACGGCATCTATCTGACCTACTACCCGCCGCCGCCCGGTCCCCTGCCACTTCTTCCCGAGGCGCCGGACTTCGTGCTGATCGCGGTCCTGCTGCTCGTTGCTCTCGTCATCGCGATCTTCGCTGCGCTTCGCTTGACGAAGCGGATTCTCGTTCCTCTCAATTCGCTCGCCGAAGGCGCGCGCAGGATCGCCGCCGGCGATCTCACGGCGCGGGCCTCGCCTGGCGACAGATCGCTGGGTGAAACGGCTCGACTGGTGGATGACTTCAATGCGATGGCGCAACGCCTCGAGGATAGCGTCGCGGCGATGGCCTCCTGGAACGCGGCGATCGCGCATGAGCTCAGGACGCCATTGACGATTCTACGGGGGCGGCTGCACGGCCTTGCCGACGGCGTGTTCGCGCCGAGCGACGAATTGTTCCGAAACCTCCTGTCGCAAGTGGAGGGCTTGTCGCGTCTCGTCGACGATTTGCGCATCGTCACATTGTCGGAGAGTCGGCGGCTGGAGATGCGTTTCGAGCCGACCGATCTCGAGCAGGAGATTCGGCAGGCCGTCGACGCCATGCGACCCGCTCTCGTAGAGGCCGGCTTCACGATTGAGCTCGATACCCGCCGAATCGTTCTGGCCTGCGACGGCGTTCGATTGCGGCAGGCGCTGCTCGCGCTTCTCGAGAATGCAAAGCGCTACGCGACGCCGGGGCTCTTGCGCGTTTCGACGCGAGTGGAGGAGGACGAACTCGTGATTGCCGTCGAGGATCAGGGGCCGGGCCTCGCTCCCGACTTCGCGCCCCATGCGTTCGACACATTCAGCCGGGCGGAAGCCTCACGCTCGCGTCGACATGGCGGCGCGGGCCTCGGCCTCTCCGTGGTGCGCGCCATAGCGGAGGCGCATCACGGCCGCGCGCAATACAGAGCCTCCGCCACCGCCGGCGGCGCGATCTTCGAGATCGTTCTGCCGCTCGCCCGAGCGCGCGATCGCATCGGCGGCGACGCGCCGGCCGAATAACGGCGCCGCCATGACGCTGATCGAACGAACATGGACAATCGAATGACCGCCACACCTGCAATGGACCGGCCCAATAGCGATTACGAGAAAGTCGCTGCAACGCATGTGTCTCTGCGCCGCGTTCTCGAGCTGTTCAGGCCTTACCGCGCCAAGATCGCAATTGTCGCCTCCCTGATGCTCCTCGGCGCGGGCGCGGGCATATCGTCGCCTTTTCTCTTGCGCGCAATCATTGACGAGGCTCTGCCCCGTTCCGATCTGCATCAGCTCATCGCGCTGGTGGTCAGCCTGCTGCTCGTCGCGGTCCTATCGACCTGCCTCGGCACGGCGCAGGTGATATTGTCGGTCAGGATCGGGCAAGCAATCATGCATGATCTGCGGGTGAGGGTCTATTCGCACCTTCAATCCTTGTCTCTCGCCTTCTTCACGGCGACGCGCGCGGGAGAGATTCAGTCGCGCATCGCCAGCGATATTTCCGGGCTGCAATCGCTCGTGACCACCAGCGCGAACGATCTAGCGCGGTCTACGGCCACAGTGGTCATGACCGCCGCGGCGATCCTGCTGCTCGAATGGCGGTTGGCTCTCTTCGTCTTTCTGATCGTTCCCGGAACGGTGGCGATCAGCAATCGGGTCGCGCGAATGCGCGAAAAGCTGCTTTTCGAGCAGCAAGAGCGCATCGCCGACATGTCGTCGGCAATACAGGAGACGCTTTCGATCTCCGGCGTGATCCTCGCCAGAACGATGAACCGCGGCGAGCATTTGTCGCATCGCTTCTCGCGCCTCTCCGGAGAGGTGGCGAAGCTCGAAGCTCGCGCGCATACGGCGGGCGAATGGCAATGGGCGCTCATCAACCTCGCGCTCTCCGTGCTTCCCGCGCTGACGCTGCTGGTCGGCGGACTGCTGATGCGAGTCGACACGCCGATCACAATCGGCACGCTCGTCGCAATGATCGCGCTGCAGGAGCAATTGTTGTGGCCGCTCGAGCAGCTTTTGGAAATCGCGCGGGAGATGCGAACGACCCGCGCGCTCTTCGCGCGGATTTTCGCTTATCTCGACAGACCGGTCGAGATCACGCAGCGCGCCGACATGGTCGCGCTCGACCGGGCCGACATGCGCGGCGCGGTCCGGGTAGACAATGTCTCCTTTTTCTATCCGGGCGCCGCGACTCCCGCTCTGCGCGATGTCTCCATCGACATTCCGGCCGGAGGCCATGTCGCCATTGTCGGCGCGACCGGTTCTGGAAAGACCACGCTCGGCTATCTCCTCGCGCGACTCTATGACGTGGACGCAGGCGTCATCTCCTTCGACGGCGTCGATATTCGCGCGCTTCGTTTCGAGACGCTCGCCGACATGCTCGGCGTCGTGACGCAGGAGCCCTATCTGCTCCATGCAACCGTCGCCGAGAATCTGCGCTTCGGCTGTTTGGAGGCGTCCGATGATCAGCTCGCGAGGGCCGCGCACGTCGCGCAGATCCACGAGACGATCATGGCCTTGCCCGACCGTTATGAGACGCTGGTCGGGGAGAGAGGCTATCGCTTTTCCGGGGGCGAGAAGCAAAGGCTGGCGCTCGCGCGCGTCATTCTCCGCGATCCGCCGATCCTGCTGCTCGACGAAGCGACCAGCGTCCTCGACGCCAAGACGGAGCACGCCATGGCGTCCGCGCTGGCTGCGCTATCGCAGGGACGCACGACCATCACGATCGCCCACCGCCTCTCGACAGTGCGGCAGGCCGATCAAATCATCGTTTTGCAGAAGGGCCGGATCGTCGAACGCGGCACGCATGACGAACTCGTTTCGCAAGGACGAACCTATTCGGAGCTGGTGATGCGGTCGCATCTCGATCGGCAAGACGCGTGACACCTCTGCAGAGCCTTTGCTTCTCATGCACGCACTGGATTCAAGCCGCCATCCCGCTCTTTCGAGCATACAACTGCTCCGCCTGGAGATGCGTATATCGACGAAGCATCTTCCAGGCTCGATAGCCGATGATCAACGCCACTTGTTCGATCGAAAAGCCTGCCGTTGCGATCCGCATTGTCTCCGATCGCACGACCCTGCCGCTCAATCTTCATGGCCTGAAGGGTCCGGAGCTGTTCGCAGGCGTTTATATGTCCCGCGCTCGACTTGCCGCGTGGCGTGCGGGCGCGCCGGATCCCATCCGGCCCATCGTCATCGGCGGTCATGGAGTTCCGGACTGGGCCGACGAGGGCGAGGTTCGTGCGACCGGGGTTCCGTTCAGGACGCCGGACGCCGACGCGCAGATCGCTGCGGCAAGGCAAGGGATCGGCATCACCAAACTGCCGTGTTTCGTCGGAGACGCCGATTCCCTATTGGAGAGGGTGCCAGGTACCGACCTACACCTGTATGGACCGGTTTGGCTTCTCATTCAGGGGGAGACACGCAAGACGAAGCGGGTGCGGCTCTTCACCGAGTTCGTGTCTCGCAGACTCGCCGCGCAGTCTCCTCTTCTCGCGGGGCTGTCGCTATCGCGCGACCGACGCCCGGCACTCGCCATCGACGCTTGCAGTGGACATGTGTCGGCGATGCCGCCGCGTGCGAGCGTGTCCCTCCCGGCGTGATGTAAGGACGAGATCCTAGATCTGCACGAATTCGCCTGCGCGCCACAAGGCGGCGCAGGCGTGGTGGAAATGCGCGCGAAGAACGAACGCTTCGGCGACGGGACTGGAGCGAAGCCGCGCGTCGAAGCGCGCGAGGGCGAGGGCGTCCGACGCGCTCTCGAAGGGCGCCTGCAGGCGCTCGAATGAAACAGATCCGGGAAGATCTAACCCCATTTCAATTCCACGCGAATCAAGACCATTATCAATCGACCTCGATTTTAGCTTGAGTTATAGATGATACTATTTTCTCTTTCGCCGACCGCATCGAAATGCGTCGGCGCGGCCGACCGAAAGCAACCCTCGGAACGGCTCCGAAGGCGGGCTTTCGGTCCGCAAATTGACGAAAAGCGCTATTTTTCCGGCCTTTCGAGGCTCGCCAGCAATGCCACGGCGGCGAACATCGGCCTTCGGATGCGTTTCCAAACGACCGATTTGTGATGTCATCAAATTCTGCAATATATGTTGCAAACTCTAGGCGTTTCGTGATATCAACCTGACAAATGCAACAGATGCCCGCGATCCAGGCCAAAAACCTGAAGGAACTCGCTCTCGCCGTCGCTCGCGACCGTGGGATTGCGCGTTCGCGGGATTTCGAAGCCGCCGGAATCCCGCGTATCTACCTTCAACGCCTCCGAGACGAGGGACTGCTCACGCAACCGGGACGTGGCCTCTACGCACTCGCAGACGGCCAAATCAGCGCACATCACAGTCTCGCCGAGGCCGCCAAATCCGTTCCTTCCGGGGTCATCGGACTGCTGTCGGCCCTGCAGTTCCATGAGCTGACGACCCAGCTTCCGCCCCAGGTCTGGATGCTCCTGCCATCAAAGGCATGGTCGCCGAGGCGACCGCCCGTCACATTGAAGATTCTTCGCGCCAGCGGTGAGTCGCTGAAAGCCGGAGTCGAGCAGCAGCTCGTCGATCGGGTGGTTGTCCCCATTACATCGCCCGCGAAAACGGTCGCCGATTGTTTCAAGTATCGCGGCAAAATCGGCCTCGACGTGGCTATCGAGGCGCTACGGGACTGCATGACGAAAAAGCGGGCCACGCGCGACGAAATCTGGCGTTATGCCGCCATTGATCGCGTCCAGAATGTCATGCGACCCTATCTGGAGGCGCTTTCGTGACCCGAGAGCCGCTCAAAAATCTCCCGGCCTCGGTGCGAGACCGGCTGACCCAGCGTGCGCGGGCCGCCGGCGAGAATGTTCAGCTGATCCTGACCCGCTACGCGATCGAAAGGCTCCTGTATCGACTGAGCGCTTCGCAGCATCGAGAACGGTTCATCCTGAAGGGCGCTATGCTCTTCAGCCTGTGGGCGCCGACGCCTTATCGCGCTACCGGCGATCTCGATCTTCTCGGGACAGGCAACCCCGAGCTCGAACAATTGATCTCCGTCTTTCGAGCAATTCTTCAGGTCGAAGTCGTCGAAGACGGCGTCGCCTTCCGACCCGACACTTTGCGCGCCGAGCCGACCCGATCACAAGACGAATATGCAGGCGTACGGATTTTATTCGACGCCTCGATCGCCAATGCTCGGCTGCCGATCCAGGTGGACATCGGGTTCGGCGACGCCGTCATCCCTGCCCCGCAGGAGATCGAGTATCCGTCGCTGATCGGAATGCCAGCGCCGAAACTCAAGGCCTACCCGCCAGAGACTGTTGTCGCGGAAAAACTCGAGGCTCTCGTATCGCTCGGCGTGGCCAACAGCAGGATGAAGGATTTCTACGATCTCTGGGCGATCAGTCGGACCTTCGCGTTCGATGGGGTGGTGCTGACCAAAGCCATACGCGCGACATTCGAGCGCCGCGGAACGACGCCGCCGACCGAAATTCCATTCGGACTTTCAGAGGCGTTCGCCACGGATCCGGTGAAGCAAACGCAGTGGCAGGCCTTCCTTCGGCGCACCGAGGTCGCGATGGCGCGGGGGCCGCTGAACCAAATTATCCCGTCGATCGCCGCATTTCTGATGCCGGTCTTTCTGTCCGCCGCTGACGGACAGACCAGTCTTGGAAAATGGCCAGTCGGCGGGCCTTGGGGAGATTGACCCATGCCCCTGATCGGCTACGCCCGCGTCTCGACCGAGGATCAGGTCACGGACGCGCAGACCGATGTGCTGAAGGCGGCCGGCTGCGTCGAGATTTTTCGCGAGCATATGTCGGGGGCGAAAGCCTCGCGGCCGGAACTCGCCAAGGCCCTTTCGCGGGTGCGCCGCGGCGACGTGCTGGTCGTCGCGCGGCTCGATCGTTTGGCCCGCTCGCTGTCGCATCTCCTCGCCCTGATCGCCGAGCTCGACGCCAAGGGCGCGCATTTCAAATCGCTCGCCGATCCCATCGACACCACGACCCCGCAGGGCCGGTTCGCCCTGCAGGTTCTCGGCGCCGTGGCCGAGTTGGAGCGCGCCCTGATCCGCGAGCGCACCAAGGACGGCCTGCGCGCCGCCAAGAAGCGCGGCCGCATCGGCGGCAACCCAAAACTGCGCGCCGGCGACCGCGACGCCATCCAGCGCATCGTCGACGCCAAGGCGGCGAATTATTTCGAGCGCGTCAATCGAACGGCCGAACATTGGTTGCCGGTCGTCCGGCAAATGCGCCCGGATCACCGCTGGCAGGATGTCGTGCGCGTGCTCAACGCCAAGCGCGATGGCGTCAGCGGCGCTCCCCTGCCCCAATGGACCGTCGAGCGCCTCAAGCGCGCGGTCAAATGTTTCGTCGCCGAGGGATTGATCGAGCCCTGTGCCGCGCGACAATCAAGGTGAGAGTCCAGCGTCAATCAGGATGAGAATCGCGG
>NZ_JAHLJF010000019.1:0-11564 GCF_018887255.1 Methylosinus sp. KRF6
GTTCTCGGTGGAAAAACTCGTGCTGCCTGGGTCAGCTCTCAGTGGAAATCAACAGGCGACGTCGTTTGGGAGGGCAGACCGCTACTGATGTTTATACGGGATCGCGTTGCCGATTCCGATCATCCCGTTCGACATCAGTGTCGGGATGCATTCGGACGCTGGTCCGGGTGGAGTCCACTTCGTTCGCCAGGGCCGAAGGACGTCCTTATGGATCCAGGCTTTTATGCCGTGATCTCCCCAAATTATCTCGACGAAACCATCGACCTCGTTCAAGGGCCATTTTACGAACGCGGCCACTCCACTATGTCCAATTAGCTTCGACGCCTCGGTCGGAGCCGCGAACACCAGAGGCACCGCGCTGGGATCAAATCTACGTTCTTCCGGGATGTGGACTCTCAAACATTTATAACCCTCGATTGGCCTAACTGGCGTAAAGCTCCCGGCGCCGCCCGCTTGAAGCACAAGGAAACTTGCGGCGAGGATCGGATTGATTAATGAGATCATGATACTATTCCCTTCGCGTTACGGCTAATTCAAGACGGACTGTCCGGCCGTGGGGTCGACTCTGTTGGCGATGGATTGACGCCAATCGCCGACCGTCGTCGTTGGCGTAATGCCGTTCGCGGCCATCGTCTGAGGCGGCAAATGAACAATTCCTTCGAGGTTGTCGCTGTCGTTGGCCTTCGCCAAGTTGACGGAAGGGCCCGGGCCGAACTGATAATAGCCTCTCACGTCAATGAATGTCGGATCCTGGACTCCGTTATCTTGTAGGTACGTTGCGCCATTGTACTCGTATTGTGCGGCGCCCCAGGCTTGATTGGCGGGATCGTTTTTCCCGGCGAGGCTCGTGTCGATCCCTGCGTTCGGATTGTCCGCCGCCGCCTGATTGATCGTTTCCGTGTAAGTCGCATTGGTCATTTGAAACGCCCCGGAGACGGTTCCGGCGCCCTGGACGTTTTTGCAGCCCGATTCCATGACGCAGGTGGCGGCGAGCGACGCGCAGCTGACGCCGACCGTCGTGGCGGCGTCGCACGCTTGGCCGCCCCAAGACTGAGCGTTCATCGTTTGCAGCGGATCGCAGCCGCTGCAAGCCGTGTAGTCGATATTGCCGCCGCCGGGATTGTTGCCTCCCCCGGACCCGACATCTGTCGAGCCGGTCGGATAGGAGAAATTTGGCGCGCCTTTTTCCTGATAGGTCGGATGCACTGTTTGCGGGAGACCTCTCTCGGTAACGGGAACAGGATCGCCGGCGAAGGCGGGGACGGCGAACGCCAGCAAGAGAGCGGTTGCGAGCCTGGACATATTTCGATGGCGTATATCGCCGCGATGGGTTGGACGAAATATGACTGTGGACATGGGATCCTCGTGTTGGAAGACGTCCCGAGCCGAACATGGAGGTGCGCGTATCTCTATCGAAATTTCCCGATCACGGGACGGTCTTGCAATGCAGGGAGAATTCGCGCGAAACTCTCGAGCGGCCGGCGGCGCGCGACCTTAGCGGCGACGCGCGATTGCGACCGGGACGGTGCGCCCCGCGCGCTCGATCATAATGAATCGCGATCTAGCGAACCCGTTGGCTAGTCATTGAAAATTTCGCCAATCTCGAAGACGGGTCCTCATGACCGACACGACAGAGAGCCAAGCAGCAGACCAATCGCGGCGCTCGATCGACCGGGAGGCGCAAAAGCGCTCTCATGCCGAAGTTCGCGCGCTTCTCGATGAATTGATCGAGGCCTTCCCCGCCTGCTTCAAACCGCATGGCGCAAAAGATCAACCGCCGCTCGCCATCGGGGTGGAAGCGGACATCCTCCTCCACCGGCCTCACATCGATCCCGACCGGCTGGGCCGGGCTCTGCAGGTCTACACCGCTGTTCCGGAATATTACCGCAGCGTGATCGCCGGATCGCCGCGCGTCGATCTCGATGGCGTCGTGCGAGCCGCGATCACATCCGAAGAGATCGGGCAGGCCGAGCGGCTCCTTCTCGAGTTCGAGAGCAGAGCGCGATCCCGTAAAATCCCGGCGAGCGAAGGTCATGCCGTGCTCGCCGAGCTGGTCATGAGCTTTCCAGCCTGCTTCAAGCCGCGCGACGTCCGCGGCCGGCCAGCGGTAGCGATCGGCATTCACAGCGATATCCTCGAGCGCCGTCCCGATCTCGATCTGCCGAAGGTGCGAAAGGCTCTCTGGGTCTTTGTGACGGGCCTCGATTATTTGCGCGGGATGATTCCTGGAGCTCCGCGCATCGATCTCGACGGCGCGGTGACGCAATTCGTTACCGAGCAGGAAGCGACCAACGCGAAACGCCGCCTCGCCTTTCTTCGCGACAGGATCAAGGCCGCGCGAGTGGTGGCGGACGGAAAGGTGCAGCGCGAGAATGTCAATTCGCGCTCCCCGATGTCTGCGAAGCCGGGACTGGCCGCCGAAGGCCCTGCGGCTAGACCAAAGTCCGCGCCGGACCGGGCCTCCGCTTCTGGCGCCACGCCCAGCCAAGTCGGCACGGGGGTGCCGAAATAGGTTGGCGGACGACGCGCGGCAGACCGAGGGGCTTTTCGGCGCGGACGAGAAGACCGAGCTGCTGATTGGCGCCATCGCGTTCCTGTTGCTGACCCTGCTCGGCGGAGCCGGTGGGGCGCACGGCATGGAGCGCCTGCTCAAAAGCAACACGACCAAGCGCCGCGTCCTTTCCTTGTTCCACCAGGGATGCCTCTATTATGGCGCCAATCCGAACATGCCAGAGCCGAAATTGATCGCGCTCTTGGAACGCCTCCAGGCGTTCATCATGCAAAACTCAGTGACGGCCGCCGTGCTCGCCGTTGGATGAAAATGAGGGGTTGGCTGAGGGTGTTGGCATCAGGGACCGCAAGACGCTTTTTCGTCAATTGGGAATTCACAAGCGGATCCGCGCAAGTTGCGCTTCGCCAAACCATGTCGGCCTCAGCACTGGTCTTGTCTTCCTCGGCGCCCAGCAGCGTCAAACTTCATTGACGTGCCCCCGAAGTTTCATCCAGCGGCGAGTTGAGTCCCGGCGGTTGATACGCCCGCGGGCGTGGGGTGAGCAACAGGCGATCGGCGGAGCTGGTCCGGGTTGCGCAGCCGATCGCCTGTTGCGGTGAGCGCGGCCGCATAGTCCGCCGGCGTCGCATAGCCGAGCGAAGAATGCGGGCGCCGGTGGTTATAATCGTGAACCCAAGAGCGAACTTTCTCTCTCGCATGGTCGAGGCCGAAGAACAGCGTCTCGTTGAGCAGCTCGTCCCGCATGCGGCCGTTGAAGCTCTCGCAGAAGCCGTTCTGCATCGGCTTGCCCGGCATGATGAAATGCCATTCGACCTTATTCGCCTCCGACCAGGACAGGACGGCGTTCGAGGTGAATTCCGTCCCATTGTCGGAAACGATCATGCTGGGCTTGCCGCGCCTTTCGATCAGCGCCGACAGCTCGCGCGCAACCCGCTTGCCAGAGATCGACGTGTCCGGGATCGCCGCCAGGCATTCACGCGTCACGTCGTCGACGATGTTCAGGATGCGGAATCGTCGGCCGCTGGCGAGCTGGTCGTGCACGAAATCGAGAGACCATCGGGCATTCGGCTTCGCCTCGACGACAATCGGCGCCCGTGTTCCCACGGCGCGGCGGCGCGCGCGGCGTTTTTTGACCGTCAGCCCTTCCTCGCGGTAGAGCCGATAGATGCGGTTCTTGCCCGAGCGCTCGCCCCGCTGACGAAGCAAGACGAACAGCCGCCGGTAGCCGAAGCGCCGACGCGCATTGGCGAGATCGCGCAGCTCGGCGCGAAGCTCGGCGTCGGCCGGGCGCTTCGACGTGTAGCGCGCCGTCTTGCGATCGATCGCGACGATCCGGCAGGCCCGACGTTCCGACAGGCCCATCACGGCCCGAAGGTGCGCGACGGCGTCGCGCTTGACGGCGGGCCCTACCATTTTTTTGCCAGGAGCTCGCGAAGCGCCGCCGCATCGAGCATCTGATCGGCCAAGAGCTTCTTCAGACGCGCGTTTTCCTCCTCCAGCGCCTTCAGCCGCTTGGCCTCGGAAACGTCCATGCCGCCGAATTTGGCCTTCCAATTGTAGAGCGTCGTCTCCGAAACCGCATATTTGCGCGCGAGGTCCGCCGCCTTCGCGCCGGCTTCCTGCTCCCGCAAAATCCCGATGATCTGCTCTTCCGTGAACCGTTTCTTCTTCATCGTGTCCGTCCTGCAATCGGCCGGACTCTAATCGATGCTGGTGGGATTTTTCAGGGGCACGTCAGGATGCGCATCGGTCGTCGGCATCGAAAAAATTCGCGGACGGCCTTCGGATTGGAGCTCGCTCGAACGTCTTATTGTCAAGAGGCTCATCTAGCGTGTGCCGAGAGAGCAAAACAAATGAGAGAATGATTTGGTGAATATTTTGCGCACTGCCATATTTTCGACGCTCTGCATTGTTGCGGCGGCCAGCGCGCTCGTTGTGACAAGTCGGCAGGATTTTGTGCGGCGGGACAATGTACAGCAGGAATTCGTCACGCAGAAGCTCGGAGCGCATATATATGTAATACCGAAGGGCATTCTCGAATCGATCTACAAGCCCGACTACAGCCGCGATCCCAATCCAAACCCCGCCTGGCCGCACGAAGCGGTGATCCGACTTTTTGTTCGATGGCCGGACTTCTCGGCGCCGCCAAAGAGCAATCAGCTCGATGATGCAAAGAATCGCCTGCTTATTTCTTTAGGAAGCCTCAAGGAATTACCCGTGACCAGCGTAGAAAAAATAATAGCGAACAGAAAAAATAACGACAGTAAATTTGCGATGCATCAGGCTGCTTTCGGACTGACGGAACTCTACGACAGAGATACAGGTTTCGGATGGCATCGATATGTCGCATCCCCGAGTCCAACGGTCGAGTTCGAGATAGTCTGCTTCCCTCCCGGTCCCGTTGGAGGCGGATGTCAGTTCGAGGTGGGCTACTCTGACCTGAAGTTGGTAGTCGTTTTCTCTAGCGATCACCTTATACACTGGAAGAATCTATACGAAAATACGACTCGATTAATCGACCTTTTACGAAAGTAATCCGCCATGGAAGACATACATCAACTCAGTGCTTCGGCGCTCGCCGCGGTGAACTCGGCTCTCGCGGCCAAAAATTATCCTGCCGCATATAGATCTATTCGCGATGACCTGAATGCGCAGAACGCGGCTGCGAAACAAGCAGGGTTGCCTGCCCCAATCGGCGCGGATACAATCGCGTGGTATACAAATGCGGCAGAAATAAACGACCTGTATTCAACATCGTTCATCCATTTCTTTGTACGAAATTATATTTCAATATATGCGCAAATGACAACAGGAATGGGAATTGATGACGCCATGTTTCAACCCGTTTCTGATCTGTTGGCAAATAATGTTATCAGTGCAATCAATGCTTCGAATGGTACAATTCAGCCATTTAGCCAAGTTGGTGCTATCGACACTAGGAATATCGTTGATAGATTCCGCAATGATTACGGCATTATACTAGATCAATATGCGTGGCCTGCGTACGCCGACTTGGCGGCTGGATTGGCGCCGAATTTCGTCGATCGCTCCTTTCTGCAAAACATCCCTCTCGACAAGCAGATGCTCATTCTCCGCGCGTCCGACGCCGCGGCTCAGCGGGCCTTTGTTTCGACTCCGATCAGTTCCCAGACCTCGGGCGGCCTCTGGTCCGATTTCCTCAACGCCCTCTATCTCTCGGTCGAAGAGCCTTATGTCGCGGCGAAAATCGTCCTGCGCAAGTTCGGTGAATCCTTGAAATTCGCCAGCGACAGCAGCGATCCTACGATCGCTGCCTCTTCGATTGTGCTCGCTCAAAACTCTCTCTCCGGCATCGTCCTCGACGGCAACGGCGGCGTTCGCCTGCTCACGTCGGCCGATGCCGACGGCGTGTCCCGAGCGGTCGACTTGGGCTCCACCGGCAACAGCGGCTCGATCCTCCTCGGAGGCACGGCGGCCACCTCGTTTGCGCCCGGCTCTATCGTGAGCGCGGCGTCCGACGGCCTCACCGTTCGGTCCACGCATGACGGCTTCGACACGACGCTCGCCATCGGCACCGACGCCGCCGTCACGCTCACCCAGGCGAGCGGCGGCAACAGCTATGTGTTCAGCCTGATCGGCGAGAACCCGGACGGCAGCAGCCGCTACAATCTCCGCCAGTTCGACGTCGGCGGGGTCTCCTGGAACGGCGCTGGCGATCTCTCGGGCGCCCTGACCTCGGCCTTCTCCGCCTCCTATAGCGGCGCCTTCTCCACAGGCTCCAATAATTCTTATACGAGCCTCGTCAACACGCAGAGCTATCTCCACTCTCATACCTCCTATCTGCCCGATGACGAAGAGGCGCTCGCCAATGCGGCTTTGACCGACGAGGCCGTGGCGGCGGCGACGCAGAATTATCTCTTCAACCGGACGTTGCTCGCCGGACCTGGAACCTTGCCCGGGACGGCGCCCTATTACGGCAATGCCTATTTCACGGGAATGGGACTCGCCTCGGCCTTCGGCGGCGACATTCCGCTGCCGTCGATCATCGATGTGACGGTGGTGGGCTATGGCACGGGCGGCGGCAGCGTTCCGCAATATCCGTTGGTGCTCGATCTCGCCGGCCGCGGCATAGAGCTGGTGGCGCAGTCTCAGAGCGCGGCGCATTTCGACGCCCTGGCCGACGGCGTGCGGCGGCAGATCGGCTGGGTCGGCGCGACCAACGGCATTCTCGTCTTCGACCGCAACCGCAATGGCGTGGTCGACAGCTCGGCCGAATGGTTCGGGCAGAATTTCACGCGCGACGGCGCGGCGCCGCCCGCGGGCCAGACCGGCTTCGACGCGCTCGCGACTCTGGCGCAGCCGGGAGCGACGGAGTTCTCCGAAGCGACATCGCTGATCGATCCGGCGTCGGGCGTAAGCTATTTCGATGAATTGCAGGTATGGATCGACGCGAATCAGGACGGCGCGACGCAAACGGGCGAGCTGTTCCGCTTGGCCGATCTCGGCATCCAGTCGATCGGCTTGCAAACCAACGCGGTCGGTCGCGACGTCAATGGGAACAGCGTCGTCTCGACGGCGACCTACAGGCGCGTCGACGGGACGAGCGGCGTCATCGACGATATCGGCCTGTCCCTCGTTCCGAGCGAGACGCGAGAAATCACGCTGCAGAGCGGCGTGGCGCTGCATATGCTGGCGCGCGTGCAGTCGGGCACGGCGCAATCGGCCGCCGGTCAGGCGAGCGGCGCGCTCGGCGTGCTGCAGGACCAATATGGACCGCTATATTGGTTGTCCGGCGACGCCGGCCTCATCAATTACTATATGGGGAAGTCGAACGGCAACTATCGCAGCGGTCTGCAGACGATTTACGAGATCGCCGGCGCAATTTATGTCGCCTCTCCGGGCGGTGGCGTGTCCTATTATCCGCATGTCGAAGGCGACGCGAAGAGCGTCAGCCAGAGCATGTCTGCTCTGATCAGGGAAGTGACGACCTTCGTCTCGCGGGTGCAGGCGGCGGCGAATGCTCAGGGAGCCGACGATATAGCGGCGGTGGCGGCGAATGGCGCCAGCGCGGCGGATCTTTCGACCTCGGCGGCCGCCGCCCGACAAGCTGCTGCGACAGCGCAGAGCGCGTGGGCCGACGCCATTGCCGCCTATGTGCGGGCCCAGGCCGACGCCGTAACCGCGGCCAGCAACATTCTCCGCGTTCAAAACGAGGTCAATGGATTGGTGCCGGCCGGCGGTGGATTTGTGAGCTCGGGTGACGCGGAGGCGGCGTCCGCGCTCTACAAATCTCTCGCACATGATTTCCAATATATGGTCGTCGCCAAGAGTGCGATGAAAATCGCACTCGGTGCGTCCGGCCAGGCGCTCGGCTACGACAACACCATCTTCGGCGCCCCAGGAGAGACGGCGCCGCCGCCGACACCCAACAACTCCGGCGACAATGTCAATCATCCGACGCTGTTCATTGCCGGCGCAGGCAATGAAACTTTGAACGCGAACCGGAGCAGCGACGCGTTTTTCTTCTCGGGCGTCAACGGGAGCGATGTCGTCAACGGTTTCGCCCCGGGCGTGGGCAAAAATCTCGCCGCTTTTCTCGTGACGGCCGATACGCTCTTCTTTCAGAACTCGGCGGTGAACCTGATTCTCTCCTATGGAACGAGCGCCAACGTGACGCTTACGAACGTCAACATCAATAGGCTCTCCCTATATGACAACATTGCTGGCGTTTCCACGGCGTCTTTCCAGTACAACGGCGGCTCCGTGAACGTCGATCTCTCATCGAAGACCAGCCGCGACCAGGACGGACTGATCCATATCCAAAACCTCGTCGGATCGAATTTCGACGATATATTGAAGGGCGATTCGAACGATAATTCCATCGTCGGCGGCGCCGGGAACAATTTCATCGAAGGCGGCGGCGGCGCGGATACGCTCGACGGCGGCGGCGGACTAAACACCATCGGCTATTCCTGGGCGACGAGCGGCGTGACGATCGATCTCGCCGCGGGCGGCGACAGCACCGGATCGACCTTACGCGATTTCACCAATGTCATCGGATCGAAATATAACGACACGATCAAGGGCGTCTCCGGCAGCACACTGACCGGCGGCGGCGGATACGACATTTATGAGTTTTCCGGGACGGGTGGCGTTCAGACGATCGTCAATGGCGTCAGCGTCGTTTCCCTTCCGCAAGGCGAACTCGCTATGGGCGGTGGCGTTTCTCTATTCGACCTCCGGTTCATGCGGTCCGGCAATGATCTCGTCATCACCGTGATCGGCGCCGAGAGCCGAGTCGCTGTCCGCGACTGGTTCGCTGGCACATATGCGCAGCTTACGAAGCTCACCTTCTCCGACGGGTCGCAAATTGGAGCATCCGCGATCGCCGCCCTCGCCACGCTCGCCGATGCGCCGAGCGGCGTGATCGAGAACGCCGGCAACATCGCTCTCGTGGCGGCAGGCAATAATTACGGGCTCTACGGCAAGGACGGCTCGGGGAATCCGACGACGGGGCCGCTTCTGCGATATCAGGGCGGCGCCGTGACTGCGGGCCAGTTCTCGGGGTGGTCGCCGGTAGCCGCGGCGCAAACGGCGAGCGGTTATGTGGCGGCGCTCCGGAGTGCGGACGCCGCGTCGTATTCGATCTGGAGCGTCGACGCCGGCGGCAATTACGTCACCAGTGTGGGCATCGAGAAGAACGACCCTCGTCTGTGGTCGTATGAGACGCAGTTCAATTTCGATCTCGGCGGCGACGGCAAGATCGGCGCGCCGCTTTCGCCGAGCGGCGTGATCGAGAACGCCGGCAATGTCGCTCTCGTGGCGGTGGGCGGTTATTACGGGCTCTACGGCATGGACGGCGCGGGGAATCCGACGCGGGGGCCGCTCTTGCGATATCAGGGCGCCGACGTGACTGAGGGCCAGTTCTCCGGGTGGTCTCCGGCAGCCGCGGAAAAAACGGCGAGCGGTTATGTGGCGGCGTTCCGAAGTGCGGACAGCACGTCGTTTTCGATCTGGAGCGTCGACGCCGGCGGCAATTATGTTTCCAATGTGGGCGTCGAGGATAACGACCCGGGTCTGTGGTCGTATGAGACGCAGCTCGCTTTCGACCTCGACGGCGACGGCAAGATCGGCGCGCCGGTTTCGCCGAGCGGCGTGGTCGAAAACACCGGCAATGTCGCTCTCGTGACGGTCGGCGGCTATTACTGGCTCTACGGCAGGGACGGCGCCGGGACTCCGACGACGGGGCCGGTCCTGCGGCATCAGGGCGCGGGCGTGACGCCGGGCCAGTTCCCCGGATGGTCGCTGGTCGCCGCGGAGCAAACCGCGAGCGGCTATGTGACAGCGTTCTGGAGCGCGGATCTCACGTCGTTTTCGATCTGGAGCGTCGCCGCCGACGGCAATTATCTTTCCCATGTGGGCGTCGCGGAGAACGACCCCGGCCTGTGGTCGTATGAGACGCAGCTCAGTTTCGACCTCGACGGCGACGGCAAGATCGGCGCGCCGATTTCGCCGAGCGGGGTGATCGAAAACACCGGCAATGTCGCTCTCGTGACGGTGAGCGGCTATTACTGGCTCTACGGCAGGGATGGCGCCGGAAATCCGACGACGGGGCCGGTCCTGCGATATCAGGGCGCGGGCGTGACGCCGGGTCAGTTCTCCGGGTGGTCGCTAGTCGCCGCGGAACAAACCGCGAGCGGCTATTTGGCGGCGTTCCGGAATGCGGCTCTCACGTCGTTTTCGATCTGGAGCGTCGACGCCGACGGCAATTATGTTTCCAATGTGGGCGTCGAGGCGAACGACCCGGGTCTGTGGTCGTATGAGACGCAGCTCAGTTTCGACCTCGACGGCGACGGCAAGATCGGCGCGCCGATTTCGCCGAGCGGGGTGATCGAAAACACCGGCAATGTCGCCCTCGTGACGGTGAGCGGCTATTGCTGGCTCTACGGCAGGGATGGCGCCGGGAATCCGACGACGGGACCTGTCCTGCGGTATCAGGGCGCGGGCGTGACGCCGGGCCAGTTCCCCGGGTGGTCGCTGGTCGGCGCGGAGGCGACGGCGAACGGCTACGAAGTCGCCCTCCAATCGACTGAAAAACAGTTCCTGATATGGAACGTCGACAAGAGCGGCAATTACCAATCCGGCGCGGTGTTGGGCGACGCGCTCGATAATGCGGACGGGAGCGGCGGCCTTTTCCTGCAAGGCGATGACCTGACCATAACGCTTTCTCCGACACAATCGACTGTGGCTACGGCGGCCGGAAACGCATTTACATTCGGCGGGCATGTGTCCGAATCGATCACGGCCTTCGGTTTGACCGACGAGACATTCGTTTTTACGCCCAGAGCGGGCCAGGACATTCTCTACGGCTTTGTGGCCGGTGGCGGGACAGGACACGACACCTTGCAGTTCAACGCCTCGGCTTTTGGCGCGGGTCTGACCGCGGCCGATCAAAACGCCGATTGGCAGGCATTGTTGGCGCATACGGCGGATAACGCCGCCGGCTCCGCTGTGATCACAGACGTGTTCGGCGACAGCATCATCCTCAGCGGCCTTTCAAAGGCGTCGCTGACCGCGAGCGATGTGCGATTCGTTTGAATACGGCTTCGACGATTTCCGGCGCGGATCGGGGCGAGACGTCCATGGGGAATTGGACGGTTGACATCGCCGATGCACGCGGGGCGGCGTCGCAAGCCGTCGTGGCCGGAGTAGAGGCGCAGTTCGAAGGCGTTCCCACGCCGTTGAACGCGAAGCTATGGTGGAATTTGGATGATGACGGCATGAGGAGAGCGGCGTAACGGGGTTGGTGTCCAGCCGAGCGCCGTTGGTTCGTTCAAAGGATTCGGGATCGAATGGACCATGAACTGATGGGGTGGATGCCCCCTTCGGCCGGCGTCGTATGATGTCGGAGGGCGCCCGGAAGGGGGGCGCGACGAAGGAGGTCATTATGGCGGAAGTCCATGTCTTGGCGATCGATTTGGCAAAGCGCAGCTTTCAGGTCTGCGGAACAGCTCGCGGCGGGGCGTGTGTGGATGCCCCCGCTTTTGCAAGGTGATTTTCTCGGCGACTACTC
>NZ_JAHLJF010000020.1:0-10431 GCF_018887255.1 Methylosinus sp. KRF6
GCGCACCAAGCCGAAGCAAGGCGAGCCCATCTAAAAAAGCAACTGTAATGTTAGGAAACCGTTGCTCTTTTTGATACCGAAGTCATCGTACCCATCGGTACCACATTGGGCGTGCGGCGTCACGCGATCGCGGCGCGCCGTCACGCGCAGGCGCCACCACCGATAGTTGTATTTTCGGCGCGGCGATGTCCAACCATTTCTCTCTTCCCTCGATACGCGATCTCGCCGTGCCCCGTCCGTTTGCGAAACGACCTTACGTGAAGCTTGCCGCGGCCTTGAGCTTACGGGCCGTGCCTGGTTGTCGGGAGCATCCGCTCACGTCTAACCTTCGCCGTGCTCGGAGATTCGAGGGCGGTCGTGGTCAGCGCAAATTTAGAGAACTATCGTCGTGGGCTGCATCATTCCATAGTTGTCCAGAAAGTGCGGGGTCAAAACTCGCTGTATGTCCCGGTTCTCTATCTCGATGAGACGGATGAAGCTGGCGGGAGCGAACCGATACCGCTTCATGTGCTGACGGATTATTTTGTCAGCAGATCCGCGTACTCTTTGAGGTGGATGCGTCTTTGCGCGCGCGGAGTCGGTCTTTTCTACGACTACGTTCGCCAACGTCGTGCATATTTCGACGTTGTGGCGAAAGATCCGAACGGCAGCGTGCATGAGACCGCGTTGTCCGAATTCCAGAACCATCTGTGGCGAGGCACGATCGTCGACGGCGTCGATGAGACCGGCCTCTATTGGTCCGCGCGGTTGTCTGCCGATATCGTCGTCGACTTGTGCCGCGGGATCGAGGAATTTATCAATTGGACGCGCGGTAGTCGGCACGGTGACCGTCTGGAGCACGGCTTGGCGGATTTCCAAGCCCCCTCGAGCGGGAAGCAATTGATGCACCTGCTCTATGTCGCGCGCTTCCAAAAAGCGCTTTCATTTCTTGGGCATATCGACCAAGGCAAGCGCACGGAAACGCCATTCGACAGGTCCATCGTCGGACCCGACAGGCGTGATTGGTATAGAAGCGACGGCACCGTCCGCTTCCCGGTCCATTATCTTGTTCCGCTGTTCGAACGCGGATTTATCAGCCGTCCGAAAGCAAAAGAGGATTGGCAACGAGAAAATATGACGGCCAAGCTTGCGTCGATGCTGTGCGCGTTCGGCGGCCTGCGGCGAAGCGAGCCTCTCCATATTTGGGTCGATGATGTCCAGTGGGTCGATGGGCGAGCGGTTGTTTTTCTTCATGACCCCAATGCGACCACGAAATTTAATTCTGCCAAGATGACGCGCGCCGAATTTTTGCGAGATCACTGCGGTTTGGACTCTCGAGACAAAATGGCAGGGCAACTCCATGCCGGCTGGAAGGGCATCAAATGCAATAAGGATTTGTGGGCGCCCGTCTTTTTTCTTCCGTTCGAGGGACTGAATGAATGGTTCTGGGAAACATATCAAACATATATGAGATTTGTAAGGCCGCGGCTGATGCGGAAGAGGATCGAGCGAGGATTCAAGGATCACCCTTTTCTTCTCGTTTCGTCTGGTGACTCGCATCAAGGGGATGACGAGCAGCCTATCGGTTCACCGTATAGCCATGGTGCGCATGGGAAAGCTTGGGAACAAGCTATTAATCGATTGGCTGCAATATACCCTGAAGACGAGACGTTGATCGTACGCAAGGCGTTGGGAACGACACTTCACGGACTCAGGCATCTATATGGCGGGGTGCTCGGGGAGTTGGGGATCGGAGAAAAGCTGATTCAAGAATGCATGCATCACCTGAGTCCGCTCAGCTCACTGACATATACGAAGCCGAGAGACGAGTTCGTCGACAAAAATCTTCGAGAAGGGGCGCATCGTATTCGCTCCGCTGTCGCGGGCGAACAAATTCCGACGATGGTGCCTGAGGCAAGCCCGATTTTCCGTGACTTGGGAACCATGCTCGAAGACCTTAGAAGCTTGGCGAGGGGAAGAGGATGGTAGAGATTTTCAAAGTCGATGGCCGTGAAATAATAGTTAATAATACGGATAGTCCGATAGCCATCGGAAGTTACGATGACGAAAAGGATATTTTATCTACCGGGATAAGTTGGCTTGCAACTATGTCAGACAGCGAGGTTGGTATTTATAGGTTCAGAAAAGGAAATACGGACCACAAGCGGGATGTCATAAAGACGACTGACATGGTGATGGATTTCATACTCGATAAGCATATGCAGGGGCGTATCTTGCTAAGCCCCGGATGTTTCATCGGCAACATTGACTATTTAATGGATAAGCACCTACCGTATTTTGTCGCTGAACGTTTTGTGCAGGGCACCGCGCTTGGCCGTTCGCTCGAGGCGGAACTCGGCCCGAAAGGAGTGCATGAGAGAATCGCAAAGCAGAAAAGCGATGTAGTTCGAGGAGAATATAGACGAGGAATGACCATTGTATTTGCTAGTCTATGTGGTTCAATTTATGGTGCTAAAAATATAACAGAGCTTCCACTTGAGCCGTTTCTGTGCTGGTTAAACTATTTCCGGGATCGGGAAGAGGGTGGGTGGCGTAGGGATGCGTTAGGAAGCGATAAACGGACAGTAAGCTGCTTGAAACAGGTTGCTCTCGCCTACAGCCGACTCACCGGATTTGACGTCGCGGAAGCCGTAAAACGCAGGCCAGCAGTTCCAAGCAAGTGGAAAGATATTGAAAATAATCCATCAGATCATCTTGTTCAATGGGTGAAGTTGTTTATAGAATGGCGAGATACTATGCCGGCTATTGCATCAAAATATAATCCAATGTTCTTTCGACTTGTCGAATGGTTAAATATATTCCCACAGAATAAAATTTCTGACGTTAGAGAATTTATGATAAATAAATATAGGGATGTTAGTTTTTATGAATACATTGCATCAAATAATGATCTAGCGGCCTCATCTTGTATGGATGCGGCAGGGAAGGCATTGAGTTTTTCCGAGTTCATTGCGAAGAAACTATCTGACGATAGGGTGTTCTACCACTTAGTTACGGATAATGACCTCGCCGAAGCGCGGAACCGATTGAAGGCGGCCGGTGGCGGGCGAAGGGTGGAGGCCGTGTCCAGACCTCTCCCGATCAGGCTCTATCGGCTCACTCAAGAAATCCTGTCCGAAGGCGAGGCCGGGTGGCCGGGAACGCTGTCGGTTTGTCACTCGACCGTTATCGGTAACGATGGCGTCGCCACGACCGTCTATTGCCCTGTCTATCCGACGCTGTTCCTCGCATTGTTCGAGATACCACTTAGGGTCGGCCAGATGAAGAGGCTCGACAGCGGTGAAGGGGATGTCGACCGCTTCGATGGAAGCTCCCTGTCATGGGGTCGCAACGATGCCCCTTCTGCGGGCTATTGGAGAAAAGAAGACAGAAAATGGCCCAACCGGGGCTATGCCCATCGGGCGGGAACTCCTCCTATAACTGGCTTCGCGATCAATACGAACAAGACGGGCCAACCTTATGTCGTACCGTGGCAGAATGAACGTTTGCACCGAATGCTGTACGAGCTTCGGCTTTGGCAGGAGCGTTACAATCCGATAGCTCGTCCTATCGTCCCCACCCAGTATGTGGACGCCGCAGATAAAGCCGATGAAGGCAAACTGGAAAATGACTATCCAGACATTTTCCCCCTTTTCCGATTGCCCGTTCATGCTGCGAATGAACGGGCTGGCTGTCCGCCGAGCGGAACGCAGACATACTCATTCTGGCAGAAACTCATGGTCGAGGTGGAGACCCGGTGGAACCGGGATAATCCAGACGACCGAATCGAGATAGTGCCGGTAAACGAGAAGGGCGTTCTCTCCGCCCCGAAATACAATCCCCATGGCTTGCGCGTGGCCGGGCTGACCCTGATGGTGCAAGCCAAGGTGCCCATCGAGGTGATCAGCAAGCTCATCGCCGGCCACAAGACCATTCTGATGACCTTGTATTACATCAAGGCCGACCCCGCTTCCGTGCATGAGGCACTCGAGACCGCCGCCCAGTCCAAGGAAGCCGCGATGATCGCGGCAAGCCTGCGGGACCTCAAGGCAGCCTCCTTCGAGCAAGCTCAGCGAAAGGCCGCTGTCATTTCCGAGGACGGGTTGCTGGCTGCGACGCAAATGGACGCATCGGGCAAGATGCTGTGGTCGGACACCGGCCTTGGAATATGCCCGTGGGATGGAGAACGATGCAGCGACGGGGGGCCGCGGCTCAGGAAAAACACGGTTCACGGCGTTAGCAAAGACGTCTACGCTCCCGTCGAAGGGGGAGAGGGGAACTGCATCCTTTGCCGCCACTTCATTTCCGGCCCGGCGTGGCGCACGCCGCTCTGGCTCTACGGAACCAAGCTCACACGGCAACTGGCTTCCAAGTCCCAGCGGATGGAGGAGTTGCAGGAGGAAGTCGTGCGCCTTCGCGAGGGGGCTGCCGAAGGGGACGGGCGCCGAATTGCGCGGGAGATCGAGCGGCGCGAGGGCGAGATGAACCGCCTCGGCCATGACCGGGAGCTGCTCGGAAACGCGATATGGAACGTGTTTAGATTGCTGGAAATCTGCGATGGGATCGAGGCCTCGCCTTCGCCCGACGGGCAGACAGAGGGCGTCGCTCTCATAGCGCATGACCGATCGTCGGTCGTCGAATTCGTCGAGGTATCGGAGTTCGAGCAGGCGGCGATCATCACCGCCGCCAGCAGAATATACCCGGTATTGCATGACCAAGAGGCGGAAGCCTCGCGCGACCACTTCCTCAATTCGCTGCTGTGGAACAGCGGCGGGACTCCGCTCGCGTTTGCCCCGCTTTCCGACGAGGCTAAGCGACGCGGGTTCGACGCTCTTGCGAAGCTCATTCTTCAACGTGCCGAGCGGGAGGAAATCCGCGCTTTCGCGTCGAAAGCGTTGCGGCTTCAGGACATCGGTCTCGAGGGCGAAGCTGCCGCTGTGCTCTCGTCCGCGGTCGGGCAGCCGTTCATGTTGTCGGCAAAGCCGCGCGATCCTTTCCGGATCGGTCGCTCGGAGCCGGTCGGATGACGAAGCGCGACGTCGAGGCCGAGATTCTCTATGCCCTCGACCATTTCGTCGCGAGGGGTGGCGCGCTGCCCGGCACGAACGACGGGAAGGTCAACGTCGCCGCCTTGTGCCGGGAGCTCGGCCTCAGGACGTCCGACGCGCAGCATCTCTTCCGCAAGGAGGCGGTGAAGGTCGCGGTGAACGCGATGGCGGAGGAACAGGGGCTGGCGCCGATCGGCGCCCGCGCCGACCGCGACGCCGCCGACGAGGCTATCCATGCCAACATCGCGAGGACGGCGGCTCAGGCCAGAAGGGACGCCCAAGCGGCCACGGAACAATCCGCCGCCGCCGCCGTGCTGCTTGACGAACTCGCCGCCGCCAGAGCCGAGGTCGAACGCCTGCGGTTGGAAAACGAATCCCTGCGCGCCCGCTTGCGGATCTGCGACGACGGGGGCGTTCCGCCATTCTGATGCGCGTCGCCGTCACCAACATTCTCTGGGCCGGATCGAACGGCGTCATCTTCTCGGCGAAGACCGAGGAAGGCCGCCCGGTCGTCGTCCGCCACGGCGAGCCGCTGAAGCCTGCCCCCGGCGAAATCTACGACGTGACCGGGGCGGAGCGGGAATACGTCGACGAGCGCGGCGGCAGGCGCCGGCAGATCGAGGCGGACTCGGTCGAAAGGGCGAGCGCCGCCGGTTCGCTGCTCGGGCCTTGGCTGCGCTCGCTCCCCGGCGTCGGCGCCGAGCGCGCTGGACGGCTGGTCGAGCGGTTCGGCGCAGGATTGATCCAAGCCCTTGGAGACCCGGCGCAATCCGCGGAACTCGCGGAGGCTCTCGCGCCGGGGCGTCCGCATCTCGGGTCGAAGCTGGCCGCGCTTCTGCAAGCTCGCTGGGTCGCGATGCGCGCCGCGGAGGCGACGGCTTTGGACGAGGGCTCCTTCTACGCCCGGCTCGAGGAATACGGCGTGACGGACCGGCGCGCCGCGCGATCCATCTATCGGCTTCTGGGTTCGACGAATTCGTGGGCCAAGCTCCTCGAGCACCCCTACGCGGTCGCGGCGGTGCTGGACTGGCGCGCAGCCGATCATGTCGGCGTTCGGCTCCTGAGGGCCAGAGGGGACGCCGTCGATCCGCTGCGGCACCGGGACCGATTGATCGGCGCGTGCGACGCCGCTTGGCGCGCGATACTCGCCGGCGGCAGCACGGCGGCGGATGCCGAAGAATATGCTATGAGGCTCGGACGCTTGGACGTCGACGCCGGGGAGGCGTTGGAACTCGGCATAGCCGCTCGCCGCGCTATTCGCGTTGCCGGCGTGCTTCGCGCGCCCGGCGCGGCGCGTCTCGAACGGGCTGTCGCCGGCGAACTCGCCCGCCTTGCCGCCGCGCCGGCGGCGATCGAGGAGTGGCCGCTTCTGGTGCGGCGCCATGAGCCTCAGACGCACCCCCTCACCGACGAGCAGAGGCGGGCCGTCGTCGAGATCCTCAAAAGGCCGGTCGCGATCCTTCAGGGAGGGGCCGGCACCGGAAAGACCACCACGGTCCGCGTCGTGGTCGACGCGTGGCTCGGCGCCGGCGGAAGCATCGTTCTGGCCGCGCTCTCGGGCAAGGCCGCGCTCCGACTGTCCCGGTCCACCGGGCGGCTTGCGCTCACGCTGGCGCGTCTACTCCACGGCCTCGAGAGGCGCGCCGAGCTGGAGAGCGAAGGCCGGCCCATTCCCGAGGACCTTCCGCGGATCGGTCCCGACACGATGCTGGTGGTGGACGAATCGTCGATGGTCGACCTCGCGACCTGGCGCCGGGTGCTCGCCAGACTGCCGGCAGGGGGCCGGCTGGTGATGGTCGGGGACGTGGCGCAGCTTCCGCCGGTCGGCCTCGGGCGCGTCTATCACGATCTCGTCGAGGACGGTCGTCTCGTCAGCCGGCTGACGAGGGTGATGCGCCAAGCCGAGGACAATCCGATCGTCGCCGCTGCGGGACTGGTGCGCGACGGGGTCGTTCCGACGCCGCCCGTCTATGCCGGGCCGGAAAGAAAAGGCGTCTTCATGGTCGAATGTCCCACGGGGGGCATAGTGGAGGTTGTCGAACGCCTTCGCGCCGAAATGGCCGGGGCCGACGGCGGCGACGACGTGCTCGTTCTCGCCGCGCTCAATGCGACCTGCCGGGGCATCTGCAAGGACATGCAGGAGAAGCGCGAGGCGTCGGGCGCCCCCGGCGCCCGACTGGGCCCGCTCGCGCCCTTCGTGGCGGTCGGCGACCCGGTCATGGCGACGAAGAACCGCTACGACGAGGCGTTGATGAACGGGCTGCTGGGCAGGGTCGAGAGCGTCGACCCGGCGGCGATCAGGTTCGACGGCGAGGAGGTGGCTAGACAAGTCAGCCGGGACGCGCTGGCCGAGCTCGTCTCCGCTTGGGCCATCACCGGCCACCGGGCGCAGGGATCGGAAGCCCGGCGGGTCATCGTGGCCTTGGACGGCGTCCAATCGATGACAAGGGAGTGGCTCTACACCGCGATTACGCGAGCCACCCAGCAGGTCGTCCTCGTCGGCGCCAAGTCGTCGCTCCGAGCGGCGGTCGGTCGGCGCACGATGAGAGTTACCGGATTTCCGTTCGAATTGGCCGCGTTGGAGCGGCAGGAGACGTTGAAATGAGCAAGAAAGTCGATGACATAGTCCGCGAGGCCGAGGCGCGATCGAGGGATTTGATCGGCGAGATCGACGAAAGCCGGGGAGCCCATCGCGCGAACGCCGAACTGGTCGTCGCGGTCTGCAAGGAGTTTCTCACGGCCAAGCCTGTCCAGGAGCCCTCGGCTATTCGCGTCGCGGAAGCCGGGGCGGTCCGCTACCCGAGTTTTCCGGCCAAGCAGTCCCTGAAGAACCGCTACCGCGATCTTCTCCGCATCTGGCGGGGCGCGTACGAGGCGATAGTGAGCGTCACGGCGCCGAAAGCGCTCAAGGTCTCCGATGAGGTGTTCGGCAGCACATTGGAGCATCTCGACAGCAGCAGCAAGGCGCTCGTCCAGACGCTGCGGCAGACTCTGGAAGAGCTGCGAAGCGACAACAATCGTTTGAAAAGCATTATCTTGAAGGAGATACCTGCACCCCGGCGAGAGGATGAAATGGTCGCGGCGGCGACGCCGGCTCTCTTACCCCTTCAGTCTTCGTCGGTCCTGAAGAAATGGATGGACGGGCTGAACTCTAACGATGGCCCGCTCAAGCTGGAGCCGGCCGGGGTGCGCGTTACCAACAAAAGCTTCCCGGGGCGGGTCGTCATTCCGCCTGAAGTCGTCGAGGTGCTGAAGTCGCTGTGCTGACGGGCTTGGAGATCATACAGAACATAGGCCTGCATAAGGTTCGATCGATGCTCCAAATCGGTTGAGTCAAAGTTATGGTCGTGCATACTCATCGGCTTGTTTCGCTGGAATTTGGGAGGAGGCGTGGTCAGCGTCGCGCAGCAGTGGAATCCCGATGACTGGGAGGCCTTCGCATTGAGTCTGCTACAAGGGCGGCACGGCTCATTTAATATTCATAAGATGCCAGCCGGCCATATAGGCGATCTCGGCATCGACTTCTATTGTACAGGAGAAGCAGTAATTTATCAGTGCTTCGCCGTTGAGGAACCAGTCGACATTTCAAAGCGTGCGAAACGCCAAAAAGAAAAAATAACTACTGACCTTGGGAAGTTAATTAAAAATAGCAATGAGATATCAAAGCTGTTTATCGGGGTTCCAGTTAGAAATTGGATTTTACTTGTTCCGATTCATGATAGCAAGGATGTTAATTTACACTGCTCAAAAAAGACGAGCGATTTGCGTAATCTTAAGCTGAGCCATCTTGACGAGAACTTTGAAGTCAGCATACAGGATCAAAGTTCTTTCCCGGCGGGCACTGTGGGGGCAGCGATATCTGCGCTGACAAACGTATCTCTCAGAGTTGAGCCGCCGACACCCGAAGAGTTGGAGTCGTGGCAGGCGGGCTCGCCGAATCTTCTCGCCAACGCGACCAAGAAGCTGGGCAAGCGCACGGGAGTAGGAAAAGAACAGGCGGCGGTGAGCGCCGCAGTCGAATCATTCTTGAAGGGCAACGCCTTAATTGATGAGTTACGTTCCAGCGCGCCAGATCTGCACGAGAGGGTGGCCGGCGCCATAACGCGTCATGCGCGCCGACTTAGCTTGGCCGGGCCAAGCGGAGGTCCTGCGCCAAGTGCGATTCTTCATAGCGAAAGCGAGTCCTTGATCGGCGCTATCAAAGATGCTGCGCCAAGTCTGTCCACGGAGAACGCCTATGAGATAGCTTGGGGTGCGATTTCCGACTGGGTTATGCGGTGCTCTTTGGATTTTCCCTGACGATGCGGACTGACAATTTGTTCAAGCAGGCGGTCCTCGACGCGCCATTCTCCTTTACAGCCAGACCGGAACCGGTACCTGGGGATCTCAGGATGTCTTGGGGAATTGGTATTCTCCTGCTCGCTCTATTTTATAGCCATGGGAAAAAGGCGAGCTTTCAGAAACTCCAGTTCCTTGCCCACGCGGTTAGAATCCGCGAGGGAAGGGAAGACGTGATGGCCCTACTGAGAGGAGAACTGCATAGTTCAGATCTCTCGGTGCGCGTCGAGCCGTGGCTCAATCGGGCCGTGGCGTTCGCGCATGGTCTTGGCTTGCTGGGCGTGGCTAAGGGCAAGTCAGTGAGCTTAACGGACAAAGGACGTGAGACCGCGGCAGCCATTAACGCCAACAATGAGGTGTTCATCGCGGAGCGAGCTTTCCTCGCAGAGGCCGCACGGCGGCTGACGGAGGCGCAACTCGACAAGATTTGGCGGATGGAGGATCCGTCGTGACGCTGCGTATTCGACATCTTCGTATGCGCGCAAAGACCCCTGCCGGCCCATACGGCGCGGATATTCGCTTCGCATCAGGCCTCAATGTTATTTGGGCGGATAACACCAAGGGAAAGTCTACATGTATGCAAGGAATGCTTTATGCCCTAGGGCTGGAGCGAATGCTCAGCCCTAGGCGGGAAGTACCGTTGCCCCATGCTATGACGTCCTTTCTGAAAAACGACGATGAAACCCAGTTGAATGTATTAGAATCTACTGTTTCTCTCGAGATAGAAAACGGTGCAAAGCAGGTTATCACCGTGCACCGCTCGATCAAAAACGCGCTCGTCGATAACCGCCTCATCAGCGTCGATTTTGGTCCGACGCTGACTGATAAAACCGTAAGAACTGAGAGACGAAACTTTTTTGTCGTCGATGGCGGCGCGGCGAAGCGTGAGGATGGTTTCCATCACTTTTTGGAGCAGTTCTTAGGGTGGCAGTTGCCGTTGGTTAGGCGGTACGAGGGTTCAGACTGCAAGCTGTACCTCGAAACCATTTTTCCACTCTTTTGGGTGGAACATGACGTGCCCCCGAAGTTTCATCCAGCGGCGAGTTGAGTCCCGGCGGTTGATACG
>NZ_JAHLJF010000021.1:0-9277 GCF_018887255.1 Methylosinus sp. KRF6
TATTTAATTGAAATCGTTGAATGGGCGAGTCCCGCCTTGAAAGGCAAATCGACAGGTGGCGCAACGCGGAAAAAAGAAATTGACGATGACGATCCGCTCGCGTCCCACCTCGTCCAATCGGACGTCGCGCCCCTCATGATCGAGCAGCGTCACCGCCGGCAGCTCCGGGCCAGGCGAGGGCCATTTCGCCGCTCTGTCGGCTCCCGCGGCGGTCGAGACGAAAAGCAGAAAACCGACGAGCCGCAATAGGGCGGTCGTTGTCGCGATCATGGAGCCGCTCCGATCTGCGCTTCGCCCATGGCGCCCTCGACGAACGAAAGGTTCCGCGAAGGGCTCGCGGCGTGCAGCGCGTAGCGCCCCGGCCGCGGGATCGCGATTTGGGTTTCATATTCACCGTCCGCTGTGCGTCGCAGCGGCGCTCGCGTCTGCCAGCCTCGCAGGCGATCGAACACCAGCAGAGTGAGATCGGGAGCGTTCGCGATCGCGCCTCCCGCGCCGCTGTCGGAAGCTTCTCGCAGGCGCACGCGAATGAGCGTCTCGATCGGGGCGCGTCCCGGCAGCGGCGTCGTGGAAACCAAAGTCGCGCGCAGACGCGGCGCCTTGAGCGCCTGCTCATCGTCGACCGCAGGCAGCACGATGCGCGCGCAGGCCGAAAGGCGTGGTGCGAGCCCGGCGAGCAGCAGATCATGGACGCCGCCGCGGTCATGACGGATCGCGGCGGTAAACCGTCCCGGCGCCGTCTCGCGCAAGGAGGTGTCGAGCACGGCGAGCGCCAGCGGCGTGCGTCCGTAGTTGGAGAAGCCGCCATTGGGCGCCATCATCCCCTCGCTATATTGGTAGAGCCGCGCATCGGCGGCGCTCGCCGTGATCAAGCCGGCGCCATCCGCGCCAGGGACGGCCGACCGCATCCCCTCGGGGACGTCGGCGGATGCGGAAGGATCGGCGCGGCCGACGATGACGTCGACCGGCTGCTCGCGTCCCGCGCGCAAATCGGCGAGCGGCCACATGGTCGCATGGCCGGAGGCCGCATCTATGGCGTAGGCGAATGAGGCGGTGAAGACGAGGCGGAGCGCGCCGCCCGGCGCCCGCATATCGGCGACGATCCGCGCCGATGCGATATCGATGACGCTGGCGCGTCCCGCGCCGATGGCGAGCCCGTATCGTCCGTCGTCGAACAGCGCGAAGACGTCGATCGCATGATCGAGCCGCGCGCGTCTTTCGATATCGCCGCCGCCGAACGGGTCGATCCAGACGATTTGTCCATCCGCCGCGGCGACGATGAAGCGCCTGCCGAGCGCGCTATAGCGCGCCGCCGTGGGGGGCCGCGCGTCGATGCGCCAGCTCGTCGAGCCGCCGTCGCTGTCGCGCCATTCCACCTCGCCGGACGGCTGCAGGACGAGAACGCCGGAGGGGGGTCTCGAAACAGGCGCGCGCGACGCAGCCGGCGACTCTATGGCGATCAGGCGGCCCGCCGCCGGCGACGGCGCCGTGACCAGCGTGGAGTCGCGCCGCGACATATCGAGCCGGCCGATTGCGCCCAGCCCCGGCATTGCGATCCAGAGAATGGGCGCGACAGGATCGCGCGCGAGATCACGCGCCCTCGCGCCGGCGGGCAGCTCGACCGTGCGGACGATTCTGCGCTGCTGCGCGTCCACGACGACCAGCCGTCCGGATTCGAGTAGCGCCCAGAACTCCATCCGGTCCGGCGCGACGATCCAATTCACGGGCGTCCCGCCCAATTCGACGATCGATTCGAGCTTGGCGTTGTCGAGGCCCACGAAGGGATTGATGAACGCCGAGGTTCCGTCGCCGTTCAAGGTCACGAAGCGATAGCCGTTCACATCTATGTCGGCGCGCCGGCCGATCCCGGCTTCGACGAGCGTCTTGACGCGCTCCGCGCAGCTCGGCTCCGAATCGCGCAGCATGTCGCGCCGGCGTTGCAGCCAGGCGGCGAGCCGGCCGCGTTCGTAGCGGAGCGGCGTTCCAGAGGCGGCGTCGACGATCTCGACGCCCAATTGTCCGAGTCCGGGAGCGGTCGGGACATAGCTCCAGCGGACCAGCGTCCCACCATCCTCCATCTCGCCGTTCTGCTCGGCGCCCTCTCCCGCGGCGCCGGCGACGGACAGAGCGGCCGCGGCGGCGAGCGCCAGCATGCATCTCGCCGCCGCCGTCACGAGGCGATCGATCGCGCGCATGGTCCGCGTCCTTCCGGCTCCCTCGCAATCACGGCTCGGCCGGACGCCGCGGCGACTCATCCGGCCGAACGCGTAGAATGCCCCATTGGCCGCCGTCGAAGAGGAAGCTCGCCTGACTGCGGAACAGATAGTCCATCGCCGTCCGAGCCTCGCCGCCGGCGGCGATCTCCAGCGAGATCCCCATCATCGGACCAAAGGCGTTGTAGACGCCCTGGCGGATATGCGAGCCCTGAGCGGGATCGAGCACGCTCGAGTTCTTCGCCCATGGATAGGGGTTCCAGGCGTGTCCGCTGAGCGCCAGCCCCTGCTGGCGCGTGTGGCCGCCCGGATGGACGATTCCGAGGCGCACTGTCTCACCCGGCCGCGCGGCGAGGACTGGCGTCTCGGGATCGCAGGGATTGCGCATTGCCAGGACCGGCGGCGCGCCGGAGAGGCAGTGAAACGGAACATCGCCGGGCGCCGTCGTCGCCGAGGTCAGAACGCCGGCAAAATCGTCGCCGTTGCGATCGGAGAAACCGATGCTGGGATCGCCGCCGCGCCGCGCCCATAAAGGCTCCGTCTTATAGTTGATGGCCTTGACGCCATAATCGTCGGGCTCTTCCGCGCCCGAGAGATTAGGGAGCGGCAGGCCGCCGCGCGTGGCGTTGACCGCATCCTGCATCACCAGCACATGATCGACATAGCGTCGTCCGTCGGGCCGGCAGATTTCGGCGCTCACGCCGCCGGGCACGGCGCGCGTCGCGCCGGAGCGCAGGCGGATTTCCCGCGCGAAGCGATTTTGCGCGCAGACGCGCGATCCTTCCGGTCCGACGGTCAGCGCGCCGACGAGCCCATGCGCCGGATGCTTGATCGGATCGCCGAGGCCGCGCAGCGGCAGCGCTCCGAATTCGACCGGCCGATATTCGTCCGGACGCTCGAAGACAAAATCGACGAGGCTCCAAATATAGCTCGCCCGGCAGCGGCTCTCGCGCTCGCCGTCGACGTCGTCGCGGCCGACGCAAGGCGGCGCGAGCGAGCCTTGCCGATGCAGGCTGTCCGGCGTTTTTTCGAAAATGCGCTTTAGGTCGAGCTGGCGGCCGGCCGTCTCGCGGGCGACCACGATCGGCGCATTAAGCCCGATATTGCTGCCGTCGCCATGGGCCGGGTGCTGCGCCACACGCGGCGCCGACAGGCCGACCGAGCTCGACATGCGGAACTGATTCATATTGAAGCCGTCGGTGATCATCGGCAGAAGATTGTGATACGCGCGCGCCTCCGGGACTTCCGCCGGCGCGTCGCCCACCCCGACCTTCGGGCCGTCGTCGAGCCGCGCCGGCAGGAGATTGCGCAGATTGACGTGCAGGCAATCGCCCGCCGCGGCGCGCAGCACCAGCGGCTCCACGGGACGACCCGCGGCAAATTCGCCGCGCAACCGGGCGAGCGTCTGGCGGTTGCTCTCGGCGCGCCAGGAATTCTCATGCGCCTCGCAATCGGGAATGGCGCTCTCGACGCTCGCGCGCGCGCAAACGCCCTCCTCCTCCAGCACATAGATCAGCGCTTTCTCGTCGTGAATGTCGAAGCGCTCGCTATAGACGACGCCTTTGGAGGAAGACTTCCCGCAATTGTCGTAGAGGTCGCAGACGCGAACGGCGCTCACATCGAAAAAGCGGTGATGATTGGCCGGGCTGTGACCCTTGGGCGAATCGACGCAGAGATCGGCGTCCTCGCCGGACGCCGCGGCGACGCTTTCGGCGGGCTTGTCCCGCGCGTCGCGCTGGCGCCTGACGTCGCGCGCGTGCTCGGCGTCGCGATCGTGCTTGGCGTCGCGCTTGGCTTTGAGCTGCTCGAATTTCTGATGGAGACGCGTCCAATCATCCGGCTCGGCCGCACGCAGCGTCTCATTTGCCGCGCTTCGATCGACGCCCGGTAGCGGCGCGAGAACATTGGTGAGATCGAAAAATTCATGGAGCCGCGGATCGACGGCTTTGGCCACGGGCGTATGGACATGCCTGCGCCTGCCGGGATCGTCGGACGGCAGATAGCTGCGCATGACGCCCCACATCCCGTCCCACAGCTGATCCACGGAGGAGCCGAAATAGAGATAGTCGATATGCGGCATCTTGAAGCCGGGAACGGACATTTCGAATTCGAAATGCTCGGAGATGCCGAGCGGCTGCGTGTTGACCCAGCCGGAATTGTTTTTCTCGACGAGGCCGGGCTGCCGTGGCCATTTCACGCCGTTCATCGTGAAGATGTGCTGCGCCTCCTGCGCGCCCTGGATGAGACGGATTTGTATAGGATCGCCTTCGAACGCCGGCAGAATCGGCGTCGCCGGATCGCCGAAGACGCGCCATGGCTCCAGCCGGATGATGTCGGGCGCGCATCCTTGGGCGGCGCCCATCATCGACTCCGGGTAGATCATGCAATTGAAGCGCCGCCGCCAATTCTCGGCGCTGGCGACGACGGCGTCGAGCCTCGCCTCCTCGCCCCGCGAGCGCGCGAATTCGCGGATCGCGGGCGAGACGGAGACGCTCATGGGCTCCGTCGCCAGCTTTCGATCCCGCCGCCAATGTGCGAGCGTGCTGAAGGCGTTGGCCGGATCGCCGAGGCAATCCTGGCTCCCGGCGCCGCATTTCGTCGCGAGATCGGCGCGCAGAATCGATTGACGATAATCCCAGCCGCCGAGCTTTTCGTTGCTCGTCTCCTCACTCACGCGCAAAGCCAGCGGCTCGTGGCGATAGTTGAAATATTGGCTGCCGGGATCTTCCGACGAAATGCCGAGCGGGCGCGCGGGCGTTTGCGCCACATGCCGTCGTCCGAAACGGCGGGCGCTCTCGTCGCGCCGTCCGGAATCGCCGCGCGGCTCGGGATTGATGGGCTCGAGCGCCATATTATAGGCGACGCCGAAATCGGCGAGCGCGAGCATGAACTCCCGGCGCGTGTCATTGGTCAGCCGCTTCTCCTCGCAGGGCGCCTGCGGCGGATGATTGCGCCCATCGTCGAGTTGCAGCGGATTGGAGTCGCTGTCCTTTGTGCAGCCGGGCGCGACAATGTTGGCCATGGTCGCGGTCGGGCCGCCGTCGCTCTGAAGGCGCAAGGGCGCGCGCGGCTCGACGACGCCTTCGATGCGGTTTTGCGGCGCGAGCAGCGAGGCCGCCGTCTTGACCGCGAGATCGGACCCGCCGAGCAGCTTGTCGCAGATCGGCGAACGGCGCGCATCGCCGGAAGGCGCATCGCATCCGAGCGCGCTCGCGGACGCCGCTCTCAGCTCGGCCGACGTCAGAGAGGCGCCGATGCGCGTCCATACGGAATTGGCCGGCTCGATCACCAGCCCCGCATAGAGCCCATGCTGCTGATGCGAGCTCGGACCCATGTGGTCATGGGTGAAGACCGTGCGTAGAGTGTCGTCCTTGTCGTTCGAGCGATCGAGGATCGGATCGGCCCACCAACGCTGCGTCGTGCGCTGCGCGCCACAATAGGGATGGTGGTCTCCGAGACGTTTTTCGTAGCTCGGGTCGGATTCGCCGAGCTTCTGCTCCGGGCAGCGCCCCTTCTCCAGCAGCCTTGCGTAGAAGGGATGCTCCGGATGGCTCCTGGCGGCCTCGTAAATATCGCCGCCGGGCAGAAACAGCGGATGCGCGCGCGGGCGCAGCTTGTCCGCGCCCGTCGCGGCGTTGGCGCGGTTCCAAGCGAAAATCCTCTCGCGCACCTCGTCCGGCGAGAAGGTCGCGTCCTCATAGTTCCAGCCGTTGCCCGAACCGTCCGAGGAGGTCACGTCGAATTTTACGAGATGAATGTGCTGACCGATCGTGTCGGTCGGCGTGTAGATTTGAAAATCGTCGATGTTCAAGGCGCTGGGAACGAAATTCGAGGATTTGAAAGTGATGCACTCACCGGAATTGGCGCGAAAGAACAGCGGCTCGGGAATTTTGGAGCGGTGGTCGGGGTCGATGACGTCCTTGATGTCGTTCTCGAGAATGACGATCCGTCCCTGCGGATCGAACCAGCCGTGCTTGTTGTAGGTCAGCTCGGTCTGGATGAAGGCGCCGCGATAGTCCCGATGCGGCGCATCCTGCGGACAGGGGTCCGCGAATGGGGCGCCGGGCGCCCGCGGGCGGCCATTCACGTGAAAGTAGGGCGTGCGCGTCGCCGATTTCTGCATCGGGAGCGCCGCCGCAATGTCGGTCTTATAAGCGACACGCGCGACCCACCACTCTGGATGCGGAGCGTTCGGCAAAATGACGCGCTCGAGCCCCGGCGCCGCGAGCGCGCCTTCGTGGAAGGCCATGGCGGCGCGCTCACGCGCCTCGCCGCTATGCGCTAAGGGCTCGATCCCGATCTTGCTCCATTCCCAGGCGAAAGCGTCGAGCGCGGCGGGATCCTGCGCCGCCACGCGGGCGGCGATCAGCTGCGCCGCCTCGCCGCCTTTCTCGAGCGACCTCTGCGCGCTGCGCTCCAATTCGCCATGGCCCACGACATGGCGCGGCAAGCCGCCATTGACAATGGAATTGGCGGCGGGCTCCGACGCCATATCGGTCCAATCGGCCGCGGCGACGTCCATGTCCAATGGCGGCTGCGGTGGCCGATGGCCGGGCTTGCCGGGAATATAGAATGGATAACCGCGGAATTGCGCCGAAGGCATGGGCGCCAGCGCCGAGCCGGGGATCGGAACCACGGCCGGCGTCTCGATCCCCGCTTTGACGACGGGATCGGGCAGATTCATGCTGCCCGGATCATTCCGCACGCCGATCGGCGTCTCGGGATCGAAAAGGCCGGGCTTGCCGTCGACGAAAGCGTCGTGGACGCGCCAGAGTTCCCACATGCCTTGCGCGAAATGCGGATAGAGATGGCAGTGGAAGATCGAATCTCCGGGAGCGTAATTGCGATTGCCCGAGCCGCCGAAGGCGATCCCATAGCTGAATGTCGCGCCCGGCGCGATCGTCTGCGAGTCGAGATAGCTCGAATGCGGATCGGATTCGTCGAGCACCCATTGATGCGCATGGAGATGAAAGACATGCGTCTCCTTGGGACCGGCGTGGATATTGTGAAAGCGCACCGGGTCGCCGAGATAGGAATGATGCACATTCGACGGATCGTCGGGATACCGCGCGCCGATCGGCTCGTCCTTGTCGTCGTATTTCAAAATGAGAGCGGGGTCGCCATTGGCCCAGGAGGACAGGAAGAATTCCTCCGCGCGGCATTCGGGGCAATGATTAGCGGGACCCGGCTTGAGAATGTCCGGCGTGTTGAATTGCGGCGTCGTCAGCGTCGGCGCGCCCATGCCAGCGACGCCATAGTTCACGCCCATGCCGTCACGGACCTGATGCAGCGGATTGTTCTCGTCGGCGAGCTCCTGAAATGCCTGCTCCGCGTCGACTTCATCGTGGAAAATCACCGTGAACTCGCGATACGGCCGACCGCAGGAGCTCGCGAAATGGGTCTTCTGGCATTGCTGGGAGTCCGCCGCCGGATCTTTGTGCTCGTCGCGCACGATAATGGCGTTGAGGTCGGAATGAACGATGTTGCGATCCGCATCGAGCATGGCGAGCACGGGCCGCGAATGTCCCTTCACTTGCGCGACGCGATCGTAGTCGATGGCGCGATAGGGATGGCGCCCTGTCTCGTCGGGCCCCCGAAGCCGGGACAGCTCGTCATGCGTGACCTGCGATCGGTACCAGCGCGAGCCCGTCGGCTCGACGATCACGGCGCCGAAAAGGCCGAGCCCGATCTGGCCGCCGTCGCCCTCGCCGCCGACCGGCGCCGCGGTGGAATGGGCGAAAAAGGCGCCTTCGTCGCTCGCCTTCCACAATGTCACCGTGGTGTGGCCGGGCGGAGTCAGCGATCCCAATCCGGAAAATGCGGCGCGGGAAGCCATCGACGTATCCGGATGGAACACGACGCCCTGCTGCTCGGGAAGGCCGACATTGGAGCCGTCGCCGCCGCAAGCCGCGTCGCGCGGACAGGATTGCGGCGCAATCGGAAGAACGGAAAGCCCCGTGACATGGAAAGACGCCGAGCGGGTCCGCGGCGCGTCGACGCTGACTTTCTCCGCCTCGACCAGCCGGCTCGATCCCGGTCGGCCGGGAAGCGCGCGAAGGCTCCCCGGAAGCCGGCCGTCATTGTCCGGCGGCGTCCCGCCTTCGACCCCCCTCTGCTCGGCGAGCAGATTGGTGAATGTGACCTCGAGGCAATCGCCTTTGTTGACGCGCAACACCAGCGGGCGGGGACGCTTAGCGTCCCGCAGCTTGACCCGGCCGGGCTTCGGCTCCGCATCCTTGTCGAGCGACTCTATGTCTGCCTCGAGCACGAACATCATGCCTGCCGGCACATAGGCCGAGAAGCGATTGAGCAGATAGGCCTGCTCCAGCGCGACGATCCTCGCCTTCACGATCGCGGCGCAACCCTGCGGGACGGCGGCCCGCGATTGAGCGGCATGGGCGAAAGTCGAAAAGACCGCGCCAGAGAAGAGCAGCGCCACAAAGGCGCAAGAGATTGAAAAGCGTTTCATAAACCGCCCCGAAAAATGCACTATATGCTGATACTACTTCATCCGGGCAGATAGGATCAAGCTCGGACTTGCCCGACGCGCAGGGCGACACGCGGCGCGCCATGTGCCGGAATGCGCCGGGCTGGCGGCAAACATCAGCGACTTTGGAAAGCATGAGACGCATCAAGCCCTCTTGTCGCCGATGTGCGACAAGCGCGGCAAGAACACCAATCGAGGATGTGCGCTGCAGGCTTCGGTAACGCCTTTGGTAGGCGTTTCATGATCTCAGCCCCGTCGGAAATTACCGTCAGGGCAAATATCGCGCAAAACGGCCGAAGCGCCACACAAGTAGGGATAGCGTCGACAATTCATAATGCGCGATTGCTGACTTATAGACTGTTCGGATTTTGCGTTTACCGTAGCCCTCGATGCGCCGGAACGTCTGACAATCGGGTGCAATACCGGCTCGTCAGCACGTAGGCCTCACACTGCGGTTTAACGACGAGCTGCGGCAGACGCCTCATGATCGTTTTGCCATCCGCGATCGTAAGCCCGATCTCTGGTTGCGGTGCAATTTTTGCCGATAGCTATGCGATGGGGTCCGGCAGTTCGTTAG
>NZ_JAHLJF010000022.1:0-9181 GCF_018887255.1 Methylosinus sp. KRF6
CCAATATGGAAGATGTGCTCGCCGTCTATCAACGGCCGCATGATCCGCAGCGCCCCGTCGTGTGTCTCGACGAGACCTCCAAGCAACTGATCAAAGAGACGCGCGCGCCCCTTCCCGCGAAGCGAGGGCGCAAGGCGCGCCACGATTACGAATACGAACGCAATGGCGTGGCCAATCTGTTCATGATGTTCGCGCCGCTCGAAGGCTGGCGCTGCGTCGATGTCACCGACCGCCACGCGGCCGTCGATTACGCCCATGTGCTCAGGGACTTGTCCGACAAGCATTTCCCCAACGCGGCGAAGATCGTGCTGGTGCAGGACAATCTCTCGACGCACACTGCCGCTTCGCTCTACTCCGCTTTCCCCGCCGCCGAGGCGCGACGGCTGGTTGAGCGCTTCGAATGGCATTACACGCCGAAACATGGAAGTTGGCTCGATATGGCCGAGTCCGAACTCGCCGTTCTCGCGACCCAATGTCTCGATCGACGCATTCCCGACAAGACGACGCTGATCCAGGAAGTCGCCGCTTGGCAGGACAATCGCAACAAACGTCACGTCAAGGCGGACTGGCAATTCACGACCCGCGACGCTCGCGTCAAGCTGAAAACGCTATACCCGCAGTTCCAGTGACTCGGGACACTAGGCGAAGCCGCTCGTTGAAACGCGCGAGGGCGTCCGACGCGCTCTCGAAGGGCGCTTACAGGTGCTCGAATGAAACCGAGCCGGGAAGACCTAAGCCTTTTTTAATTTGGCGGGAATCGAATCGCTAATCAAGTGAAAAGGATTATAGATTGAGTAATAGGCGATGCCCGTTCCTCCTTAGTAGACCGGACCGAAACCCGTCGCCGCAGCCGCTGAAATCAAGCCTCGGAACGGCTCTGGAGGCGAGCTTTCGGGCCGCAAATCGACAAAAAAGCTGTTTTCCCGGGCTTTCTCCTGCTCGCCACTATGAGGCGGAGGCGAACGTCAGCCTTCGGATGCGCCGTCAAACGGTCATAAAACCGCGTTCGCCGACCTGGCGGGGGATGGGGCCGCGCGGCCCCCAGCCAGCAGACAGAGTTTGAACGCATCCGACGACCTCCCCTCCCCTACCGACGCCGCACATCTCCGCGTTCAGAACACGTTCCGCCAACGCCTTCTTCAGCTCGTCGAACAGGCCGTCTTTGGAAAAACCTCCTTCGGATGGCGTCCCGAGAGCAACTGATCCAGTGACTCCTTATTGATCGCCACGGCCCGCCTCCCGGCGGTTCTACTATGGCCGCGCACACAAGATTCCTGACAGTCCCCTAAAATCGGACCCGCGAGTCCCAACAAAACTCGAGTGCCTTCAGGGCAAAACGGCCCTCTTTTGCCTCTCGTCACCGCCCGTGGCGGACGGTTCGGGAAGATGCGCGCTCCACGTCACCAACGCGGCCTGTCCGGCGTCTGAGAGCGCATAGACTCCGCGCTCGACCCGGATGAACCAGCCGTAGACATTGCGAAGCAAAATCTTCGGCGCGTCCGGAATGGCCTGCTTCAGATCGCGTGCGCGGGCCGGCGCGTGCGCCATAGCCCCGGCGCAATGCAGCGCCTGCTGTCGATAGGCGGTCATGATGGGCCGTCGCGTGCCGCCACCAGTCGCCGGATCTCCCCTGCGCCGCTGATGCTCATCGAGGATCCGAGAGCGGCGCTTTGCGTTGTGCCTCGGCCGCCAGGCAACCGGCTCGACCAAGACCTCCACCCTACCGGAAGCGAGCACGCTGAGCAGCCCGAAGCCGAGCATTCGACAGAGCCTCTTCACCCGGGGGTCGGACTCGCGTCCGCGTCCGCGCGCCGATGCGCGGACGGCGAGCCAAACCTCGTCGCAAGCCGTGGATCGATCCACGGCTTGGAGAACAAGATCGAGCGTGAAGCTCAGCTTCAACTCGCAGATCACGAGCGCGATCGGCGCGCCGCGATCCACCGCCACGACGTCGCAGCCGCATATCTCGCCTTTCGCCTCGAACCCCAACCCTTCGAGGAAGCGCTTGACCGGGAGATAAAGGCTCGTCTCCAACCTTCGACCTCGATGCGCGCCGCGAGCCTGGCTCGACGACGAATCGGTAATCCGTGAACATAATAGCCGCGCTCGTTTTTTGCGGCACGAAGGGAGCCGAGTTGGCGCAGTTGCTTGACGCTATCATGTGCCATATATTGATCGCATCGCTATCACCTGAGACAGAAACGCCATCATGCCTGCTGTCACCATCCGCAACCTCTCCGACGAGACGCATCGCGCGCTGAAGGTCCGTGCGGCGCAGCACGGCCGCAGCACGGAAGCGGAGATACGCGACATCCTGGAGGACGCCGTGCGCCCGGCCAATCGTCTCCGCCTTGGCAGCGCGCTGGCGGAAATGAGCCGGAAGATCGGCCTGACCAACGCCGACGTCGAAGCCCTCCAACAGGCCCGCGAGCAGAAGCCGGCAGAGCCGCTGCGCTTCGAATGATCCTGCTCGATACCAATGTCGTCTCCGAGGCGATGAAGCCCGAACCGGACCCGGCGGTCCGCCGATGGCTCGATGAACAGGCGGCGGAAACGCTCTATCTCTCGAGCGTCACGATCGCTGAGCTGATGTTCGGCGTCGGCGCGCTTCCCAAGGGCAAGCGCAAGGACAGGTTGACCGCCGCGCTCGAAGGCGTGCTGGAGCTGTTCGCGGACCGCATCCTCCCGTTCGATACGAACGCGGCGCGCGGCTATTCCGATCTGGCGGTGAAGGCGCGCGCTGCCGGAAAGGGGTTCCCCACACCGGACGGCTATATCGCCGCCATAGCCGCATCGCATGGTTTCGTCGTTGCAACCCGCGATCGCAGCGCATTCACGGCCGCCGGCCTAACCGTGATCGACCCCTGGGCCGCCGGCGCCTGAACTGGCGGTTTGCAACGGCGCGAACATCGCGTGGTGATCGGGCGCCTGTTTCGGCGGAGCGATCCCCGCTTCCTGTCGCTGACAACATCGACGTCACGAAGCTGCCCGGGATCACCTTGCATATTGCCCATCTGCGGCCCCGACCGGGCCACGTCCCGATAGTCCCGAGCGGCGGACCTCTCGCCCGTCTGCCAGCCTCGCCGGGGCGCCACGCGGGCCGACCGCGTTAAAGCATTGCCAGCGCGCCTCGAAAGGCCGGAAAATAACGATTTCGCCGGCATTTCGGTTTCGGTCGCCAGTATTTCGCTCATCGCGAGGTCCTACTGTTCGATCAGGGCTCGGATGATCGGGCGCGAGATGCGCGACGACCACGAAGGCCAAGCCCAGGTCGGCCCCCATACGGCCGACGAACGATTTGCGCGCCGCGACGCCGTTTGCCGACGCGCCCGCTCTTTGCCGCGCACCCCAGCTCACCTGGGAGATGTGTGGTCAAGGCCAATTATACGACGTTCGACTGTGATCGGTTCAGACCGAGTTTGGTGGTAGCGGCCTGCCCGCTTCCAGCAATCGGAAGGAACAAGCCGCCATCCACGGGCTCTATTTCAGCGGCAGAAAGAGCTCCGCGACAAGGTCACCCGCCGCCCCATCGGCTTGGAAATTGATATAGCGCCGACAATAGATCGGGAAGTCGCGAGCCTCCTCGCCGCTGGCCGGCAGCCAGTCGCGGTAGAGATAGAGCGCGGCTGGCTCCAGATTGTGCGATGCACCGTCGACCCGCAGCACTGCGCAGCGCCCGCCGGGGATCGTGCCGGCCTTCATCACAGCGTTGTGCGCGGCGATCGGCAAATCTGTCCCGACGCACAGGTCCATGCTGTAATCGTCGGGATTCGCAGGCGTCCGCTCGGAGCGGAAAATGTTGAAGGTCGGGCTCGTCTCGGGCGAAAGCCCCGCCGTCTTGCGCCAGCGGATGAACGTCTCAATCGTCTCGTTCAGCCTCGCTCGGTCGCCGCGATGCTCCAGGATCGCCACCGGGGTTGGTGGTACGTCGCGGATCGTCACGTCGTCGTAGGTGTAGGTCTTCTCCATCAGCTTGCTCCTCGCACTTTTCAAAGGCCCGAAGGCCGCAAGCCACGGCGCCCAATCGGGCGATTTCCGGAACGACGAAGGCGATTGCCCGAGCCTTTGCCGAAAGGCGCGAGCAAAGGCATCCGGCGAATCATAGCCGGCATCCATCGCTATTTCGGTGATGCTCTGGCCGTCCTTCGAGGCCAACCGGTCCGAAGCGCGCTTCATCCGGGCAAGCTGGACATAGCGGTGCACCGACACCTCGAAGGTCGCCATGAACTGCCGGTGGAAATGGAATTTGGAAAAGGCGGCGATCCCGCTCAATGTATCCAGGTCCAGATCGCCGTCGAGATGCTGGTCGATATAATCCAGCACCCGCTGCATCCGCGCCTGATAATTCTGAAGCGCCGCCTTCATAATTTCTTCCTCTGTGGCGGCACCAGCTAGTCGCTTTGCACTATCACGTGCTCGACCGATCTTGCGATTTCTGATGGATCGGCTGGAAACGCCCAATGACCGCTTGCAGGCGAACATCGATAACCACGGGATGACCGCCACTGGGGCGCAAGCAGCCAAAACGCATCGTCGAGTCGAGGCGCCGGAACGATGTCCCCCATTTGGTAACAGCGTGCTGCTGACTTCTTCTCCTAGAGCAGGCGGGCTGAAATCGGCCGCAGTGCTCGGCGACGAAAAAGAGGTTGTGGTTCTCGACCGAGAACAGTGACGGTGCCCGGTCGGAATCGACGGCGAGCTTGGCCATTACCGGACCGGTGCCTCATTCTGCTCGTCGGGAAGGAACCACGTGGCTGCGAGCGAGGTGTCGGCGACGAGCGGCTTCAGAACCTGCGCCCGATGTCATTCGCGAATACTGGCTGCGGGCTCCGGGCTCCGCCCTCCATTCGTAGGCTGGGCCGTTGCCGCTGGCGGTGCCGTCCCGTGACGGAGGTTCGGGCGGTGTGAATTTCATCGGACACCACCTCCGGATCCAACGTAACGCGGGAGCTATCCTCGGCATAGAATGCCCGCTGAGGGGCGGCGATGAATACAAGTTCTCAGCTGAGAACTCTACGTTCCGTGCTAACAGGCGTTCTCGGGAGCTCGGGGGGCTCGTGACTTCCGGGATGTAAAACGGCGGCGTAAGAATTGATGGTTCTCAGCTGAGAACATTTCACCGCTGGAGCCATCGCGCGAAGCCTCCACAGACTGTCCAAAAGCACCCTCTCTCGCCGGGGTCGCTGGCATTGATGACGACCGAGAGGGGTGCGAAACGCATCAGTAGCGCAGGCGAGCGCGGGTCCCGTGGATCAAACGCCACGACTGGTTTGACACGTTGCTTCTGGCCGCGAAGGCCGCGTGAATGGGTCGTTCCAGCATGCCGCGATCAGCCGCTCAGCGGCCTCCCCCGTCACAGCGCGCTTTGCACTCGCGCCGACCACGGCCACGGCGCAGCTCTTAGCGCCGGGCTGTAGGGACTAGCTCAGGCGTGCAAGCCGAAGCCATTCGGTTTCCGTTCAGGGGCACAGCGCTGGCCGCGATCGCCGAATCACCGCAGACCGGCGTGTGCAGCCCCTCGCTGCGCAGCAGCTCCTCTTTACCCGATTGGTCTCCTACCTGCGCACCGGAATAATTCCGCGCGGTCGATCGGGCGCGAAGCACTCCAAGAGGAGCGCCAATCGCGGATCTTCAGCCGTGTCTCACCGCAACTTGGTTCATGACCGGCTATCGTAGGATGAAAGCATGACCGCCGCTGCCGGGCGGCAGTCGTTAATGCGCGTTAACTCTAAATCGCTTGACCGACTCGGCCAAACGAGAGAGTTTACGCGTAACGCGAAAAATAACGGCATTGAGCGTAGATGGCAGAACAAGCACAAATCGACCCCAGTCATCGCACCGGAAAGAAGGTGCGCTCTCTGACTCGCTTGATCGAGTCGGATGCCGCCCTGCTGAGCGCGCAGCTGAAGGAACTCCGCACCAGGGCATTCCCCCCCGCGGCACAGAAGGAACTACGCAAGTTCACGTCAGGGGAGGCAGCTAAACTGGTTGGAGTCACAGACGCATACATTCGGCAGCTGTCCCTCGCAGGCGATGTTCCCGAAACCGAAAAGAACGCTCGTGGTCGACGTCTCTTCACGCTCGAACAAATACACGAGGTGCGTCGTACGCTAGCGCGCTCAAAGCCAAATTACCTCCCGGGACGTCGAACCGGCGACCACCTCCAGGTCATCGCCATTACAAACTTCAAGGGCGGATCTGGCAAGACAACGACGGCTGCACATGTTTCGCAGTATTTTGCGATGCGCGGTTTCCGCACCCTTGCGATAGACTTGGACCCCCAGGCATCGTTGTCGGCGTTGTTCGGGCTACAGCCGGAATTCGACCTACAAGAAAACGACACCCTATACGGCGCGATTCGCTACGACGACCAGCAACGTCCTATGAGCGACGTCATCCGCTCGACCTATTTCGCCGGTCTCGACATCGTCCCCGGCAATCTTGAACTACAAGAGTTTGAGCACGATACACCGCGCGTACTCGCGGAGGGTCGTAGAAGTTCGGACCGAATGTTCTTTTCCCGCATAGCGACGGCGCTGGCCTCAGTAGAAGATCGATATGACATCGTCGTCCTCGATTGCCCGCCATCACTCGGCTTCCTGACGCTCTCTGCGCTCTGCGCAGCCAGGAGCGTTCTTGTTACCATTCATCCTCAAATGCTGGACGTCGCATCGATGTCCCAATTCCTACACATGACGTCCAGCCTTCTCGATGTCGTTGAGCAGGCAGGCGGCGATGCCGACTACGATTTCTTCCGGTACGCAATCACCCGATATGAGCCATCCGACGGTCCACAGGGCCAGATTGTCGGTCTCATGCGGAGCTTATTCGGAGAGCGTGTACTTACGACCCCGATCCTCAAGTCAACTGCGATCGCAGACGCTGGCCTGACTAAGCAGACGCTCTACGAGATCGGGCGCGAGAACTTTACCCGTAGCACCTATGACCGTGCGATCGAGGCGCTGGACACGGTCCATGCAGAAATCGAGACCCTTATTCTCGAGGCCTGGGGGAGGGCGGCATGAATAAGCGTCGCGACCAGCTCAGGGCAATGATGGCACCGATCACTGCGCCGCCCGCCCAGAGCGAAGATCGGCTCGCCCGTCCGCCCGTGGCATCGGGTTCGCTCAAGGCGATGGGGCTGTCGCTGAAAAGCCTGTCGGATGATGCGGAAGAAGCCCAAGCACTGAGGGCTCAGCTCGCATCGGGCGCGCACGTTGTCGAGCTAGATCCACACCTCGTCGATCCCTCATTCATTCGTGATCGCCTTGATGATGTCGAAGGGGAAGATTTCGAGGCGTTTAAGGCGGGCATCTCGGAAGCCGGACAACAGGTTCCGATTCTAGTTCGTCCTCGCACGGATGCGCCTGGACGCTATCAAGCCGCATACGGGCATCGCCGGGTCGCGGCGCTTCGGTCACTCGGCCGCTCAGTCAGAGCAATCGTTCGAGAACTCAGCGATGAGGAACTCATCGTCGCACAAGGAAAAGAAAACACAGATCGCAAGGACCTATCATTTATCGAGCGCGCGCTCTTTGCAGCTCGTCTTGAGGAACGAGGATTCACGCGAGCGGCGTTGATGTCGGCACTCTCTGTGCAAAAAGGAAACTTGTCGACGATGATATCGCTCGCAAGAGACCTGCCGGAAGAACTCATCATCGCGATTGGCGCAGCCCCGAAGATCGGTCGACCGCGATGGGAGCAGCTGGCATCGCTTGCCAATCAAGGCGATGCAAAATGGCGGGACATCATCTCGGACCCGACTTTCCCAGCCCTACCGAGCGATACTCGGTTCGAGCGCGTCCTGAACGCCCTGATTCGGCGTCCGGAGAAACCGGCGACGTACGTCGTCAAAGCCTCCGACGGGAAACAGGTCGCGCGCGTTGAGCGTGGCAAAGATCAGACCCGACTCACAATCGACAACCGGCTCGATCCGGATTTCGGAGCTTACCTTGTCGATCAGCTGCCAGAAATCTATGCGGCGTTCAATCGCCGTGAAGATGCGTGAACCGCGTACCCTGAACTCGTGAAAGGAACCGTAGCGGCAAAAGAAAAAGGCCCCCGAAACGCCCGTCCCGGAAGCCCTTCTCTGTCTTTAGCAAACCGAGAATCACACTTCCGCGAATCACTGTCAAGAGTCGGCGCCGTTTCGGCGAGCGGATTTCTTTTGCCCGAACGAGGCAAAGGAAGATGCAGACACGTCCAACGACGCCCTTCGGGCGGCGGCCGCTGTCGCTCGCCATGGTGGCGAGACAGACCGCGACCGAGAATTTCGCCGCAATGCCGGGCGCGGCTGAGACCGTCGTCCACAAATGGCGACTGTTTCGCGCGCTCACCGAAGCCAAGGAGCCGCTCGGCGTCACCGAGCGCGCGCTATCCGTATTGCACGCGCTGCTGAGTTTTCATCAGGAGACGGCGCTCAGCCTGCCGGAGATCGATTCGATGTCCGCCGAGGCGGGCTCCGCTAGCGCGGGCATCGTCGTGTTTCCCTCGAACAAGGAGCTCTCGATCCGCGCCCATGGCATGGCGCCGGCGACTTTGCGCCGACATCTCGCCTGCCTCGTCGAGGCCGGGTTGATCATCCGCCGCGATTCTCCGAACGGGAAGCGCTTCGCTCGAAAAGGGCAGGGGGGAGCCATAGAGGATGCTTTCGGCTTCGACCTTGCGCCGCTCGTCGCGCGCTCGAGCGAAATCGAGAACCTCGCCGAGGAGGTGCGAGCGGAGAATCGCGCCATAGCGCTGCTGCGGGAAAAGATCACCCTCATCCGCCGCGACATCGTCAAAATGATCGAGACCGGATTGGACGCGGGCGTCTCGGGCGACTGGGACGACGCGCATCAGCGCTATGCGACGCTTTCGGGGCGCTATGGGCGAGGGCTTTCCCGCGGCGATCTGGAGGCTTTGGCCGGCGAGCTGGCCGTGCTGGCGGCCGAAATTCACAAGCTGCTGGAAACGCATATAAAAGCTCAAAATATGAGCGGCAATGAGTCTCAAACTGAGCGTCACATACAGAATCAAACCACAAACTTTTCTGATCTTGAACCTAGCCTTCAAGAAGGCAGGGCCGATCCACCCCAGCCAAATCTCGAACAGGGCAGGGGACCGATCGAGCGAGCGCCGGAAGCATCCTCGGATCGCTCTCGGATTGCCGATCCCAAGCCAGCGCTTCGAGCCTATCCGC
>NZ_JAHLJF010000023.1:0-7984 GCF_018887255.1 Methylosinus sp. KRF6
GTTTCGCGAAGCGCCGCGGCAAAAATGAGTCAGAAAAAATGAGGGGATTCGTGAGACGTGAAAGTCAAAGGCAGCTGGAAATATCTGTATCGGGCGGTCGACAAAGCGGGTGCGACGGTGGATTTCCTGTTAACGGCGAAGAGGGACTGCAAAGCGGCGTTGCGCTTCTTGCGCAAGGCGATCGGCCAGCATGGCGAGCCGGAGAAGATCACGATCGACAAGAGCGGCGCCAACACGGCGGCGATCGAAAGCTACAATGCGGAGCATGAAGCGGACATCGAAATCCGCCGCATCAAATATCTCAATAATATCGTCGAACAGGACCATCGAGCGGTGAAGCGAGTGACGCGGCCGATGTTGGGTTTCAAATCATTTCGATCGGCTGCCGCGACGCTTTCTGGGATCGAGCTGATGCATATGATCCGAAAGGGGCAGATGCGAACGACGAACGAAATGCGCCCCGCGCAGCAATTCTATTCCCTCGCCGCCTGAGCCACGTCATTCTCACACGCTCATCGCGGTCACAAACAAAAATTTGCGACAAAGCCCGAAGAAGCGCGCGACGCCGTTTACGCCAACCGCTCGCGACTGAAATCGGGCGTTGGACGCGCCGCCATGCGCAAGCGCGGCGAACTGGTCGAACGCAGCTTCGCCCATGCGCTGGATCGCGGCGGCATGCGCCGGGCCTGGCTTCGCGGTCGCGAGAACATCGTCAAGCGTCGTCGCTCGCATGACGACCCGCTGCGACAAGGTCGGCGGGTGCAAATACGTAGGAGCTCATCACGTCCAGTCTACTTGATTTGCCATCGCGCCGCTGGTAGCCTCACCAAATCTTTGGGATTTCTGAAATCGCCGCTTTCTGCGTGGTCTTTTGCTTCGAGGGGATATTCGAATGGCTATTGCCGATGTGAACGACATCCTTTTCAAGCTGAGCGGGATCGCAGCCGAACACTTCGGCGTCGCTGGGCTTCAACTGCGTGAATCGACAACGGCGGCCGATGTTCCGGGCTGGGATTCGATTGCGCATATCCAGCTGATGTTGCGCGTCGAGGAAGAGTTCGGCATTCGCTTCAAGACGGTCGAAATCGGAGGCGTTCAGAATGTCGGCGAACTCGCTCGACGTGTCATGGATCATTTGCGGCAATAACCGCGCAGACCGCTCGACCAAGAGCGTCGAACATCGGATTCAAAGATGATTTTGGACAAACCTCGTTCGAACCTCGTGCTCGCGCCGCAGCTGATCGCGGAAATCGCGGCGAAGAATCCGATGCACAGCGTGTTCGTTGGCCGCGCCTTGGCGGGGCTTGCCCCCGACGAAATGGATCGTTTCGAACAGTACCTCTGTTTTTGCGCCGGAAACGGCACCTCCATCGACTATATTGCAGAAAGCTACCTGACCGTCGTGCAGGATACGATCGCAGAGCAGATGTATTTCTTCCGGCACGGAAGGTACAGGCATTCGACATTCGAACAAGTCGCGGAGTTCGTTTACAACAATTCTGATTACATGAACCGCTACATGTATGGTTTGGTCATCACCGCGTTCCTCTGGCCGAACCACGTCGAGATGGCCCGATTTTTCGCCGGGCATCTTCCGCGCGACCGTCGCGGCGCCTACCTGGAGATCGGGCCGGGCCACGGTTATTATATGATGACGGCCGTGTCACAGAGTTCGTATGACGACTTTACCGGAGTCGATATTTCACAGGCGAGCGTTGCGCAAACTGGCGCATTGATCCGTTTCTTCACACCGGACGCCGTTTCCAAAGTTTCTTTGTATCATTGTGACTTCTTGGTTGCGGAAACACTCCCTCGCGCGTCGTTCGACGCTATCGTGATGGGAGAAGTTCTGGAGCATGTCGAAAGCCCGGAGTTGTTCCTTGGCCGTATCGCGGAACTCGCTCGCCCTGGCGCTTTCATCTACGTCACCACTTGCATAAACGCTCCGGCCATAGATCACATTTATCTCTGGCGCACGGTGGAGGAGTTGGAGTCTGTCATTGTGCGATCGGGCCTCGAAATCGAGAGGGATCTACGCCTGCCTCATGACGGAGCGACGCTGGAGCAGGCGATGACGCAGAAGCTTTCGATCAACGTCGCTTATGTTCTCCGAAAGCCATGAAAGATGCGCCGCTCCATCTCCGTTTCCACCATATGGGTCTCGCGGTCCGTTCCGACGAGACGGCTGCGGAATTCTTGACGTGGATGGGCTATGTTTGCGGACCGCTCGTCTATGATCTGGAACAGGACGTTCGGCTTCGCATGTGCGAGAAGACGGGGGCTCCCTCCGTCGAAATCGTCACATTCGGCAAAGGCGATGGTCCGCTCTCTCAGATGCTGAAACGCTTTGATCAGCTCATCTATCATACATGTTACGAGGTGGATGATCGTGATCGGGCGTTAGTCTCGCTGGAGAATTCCGGCTTCCGTGTCACCTTGGCCTCGCCGCCACGCCCAGCAATCCTATTCGGCGGTCGACTGGTGTCCTTCCATTTGGTTCCTGGATTCGGGCTGATAGAATTGCTGAGCGCTCAGTGAGGAAGAACGTCGACATGCTTCCTAAAATGAAACTCGCATTCCAAAGCATTTCCCATCTCGCGAGTTGGGTCGTCGTCCTTTTCTTCGTCCTTTTCGCTCCAGTCGTCAACTCGTTCTTCGTGCCGGTAGACGTTCGGTACCAAACTATGTCCCGCCGAACCGGGCCGTCGGACTGGCTTTCGAAGATTGCCTTGTCCGATTCCTCGAGTTTGGACATTCTCTTTGTCGGTCATTCGCAAACCTTGACCAACATCGATCACTCGGTATTACAGCATGAGATCGCTCGACGCGGAGTCTCTGCAACCTCCGCTACGGTCGCCATGACCTGGGCCAACTTCGATTTCGCCTATCTTTATCTGAGCGAGCTTTTCCGGCATCGAAGCGTCAAGCTTGTCGTGTTGCCGCTCGGGCCGCGTCAAGAATCTTCGCATTCGGCGACGAAATACTTGCGGAGATTGCAGACGGCCGACCCGGGTTTGAGCCTCGCCAATTTGCGTATGGCCGCGACGAACTACGCCGAAATGAGTCTCATATCGCTTCGACTTCTTTCAGCATTGGCTTTTCCTCCGGGACGACAGGTTCTCCAGGGCTACCGATGGTGGCGCGAGGTTGGCGAGAATGAGGAACAGACACATGGGACGTGGTTGGCGGAGCGCGGCTTCCAATCACGTGACGGTATGGAGAAAAAGAACTTCCATGTGGTCGGGATAAGAGAAGGCGTCGACGGCTATACGCTCGTGTCGCATAACGACCCCACATTCCAAGATTTGCGGTTCGGCGAAGAATCGCTCAGCGACTTCGAGATGGCGTATGTTCCGGCTATTCGAGAACTGTGCGAAAAGCACGGAGCGAATCTGGTCCTGTTGCGGCAACCGCTGATGCGGTCCGATGAAATCGATAGCGTGTCGATCCCGAGGCGAGCTCGCGATCTCGGCGTTCCTATTCTATACGCAACGCTCCGTTCGACGTTCGGGACAGGGGATGCTGGCATAATGAAGGATTATTTTTACAACGAGAGCCATTTGAACGCGAATGGAGCGAAGCAAAACGCATATGCGATCGCCAAGGCGATCATGCCGTTTCTTGCGACCACCATCAGCAAGGCTCATGACTAGATGCGACAGTTTCTGCTCATCGGCTTCGTGGTCCTCGCTCTGGTCACAATCGGGCTGTTCGCCGGAATTTCGCCCGATAGCCTGAATCCTGGTGCTGTCTATGGTGGGTTCTGATGTCCAGCCTGTTTTTTTCGACAACAGCGATTTACGCGGTGATCTATTGCACTGCCGCGATATTCATATGCCGAGCATTGCCAAAAGGCGAATTTCGCGGCTATTCTTTCGCTGTCCTGAATATGGGGTTTACGTATATTTTATTTTTCGCGTCGGACGAGAAGGGCGCAATCGCGTTTGGACTGTCTGTGCTGGCGCTCGCTGCGATTTGGGTCGTTATCGAAAAAGCACGTTGTTTGGAGCAGTCCTATTGGCAGCTCGCCTTCTTCGCGCCACTCCTTTGGCTGTGTCTCTCCAAGTCGCTCGGGATCTTTACGATCGTAGGCCTTTCATATCTCAGCTTCAGAGTCGCGCATCTCGTGTGGGAGGTCCAACTCAAGCGCGTGTGCTCTGTGCCTTTTGATCAGTACCTCTGCCATCTGTTTTTTGTCCCGACTTATTTGTTGGGGCCGATCTCTCCATTCAGCTACTTTCATGCGTCCTTCAATCGATTGCCCGAGTACGCGCCGCCGCCGGTGAGCGAGGCAGGACTGCGTATCCTGAAAGGTCTCGTCAAATTCGTCGTGATCGCGGGTGTGTTTCAACAGATGTCGGCCGACAATTATCTCTCCGACTATCGAGCGCATCAGCCTTTGGAGCTCGTCCTCGCGGCGTTCGGCTTCTATGTTTTCCTCTACGCGAATTTTTCCGGAGCCAATGACGTTTCGATCGGGATGTCGGCTCTCATGGGAATCCTCGTCAAAGAGAACTTCGATCGTCCGTATCTCGCGACGAGCTGCACCGAATTCTGGAAACGATGGCATGTCTCGCTATCCGAGTGGATGCGTGACATTGTCTTTTCGCCGCTGGTTGGTTTCCTCGTGCGGCATTTCCGGCGCTTGCCTCCGATCCATGCCGTGGCTGTTTCGTTCATGGTCGTGTTTCTTCTAATTGGTTGGTGGCATGGCAATGGTTGGCAATTCTGGTCGATCGGATTCCTGTTTGGAGCCGCCCTCGTAGTCGAACACTATGCGGACGCGGTGGTGCGTCATTACCGCCTCGACAAGGGTCCATGGTCCACAGCGCCCGGATTTCGATATTTGAAAGTGGTGATGACCAACACTTACGTGGCGCTCGTCGTTTCATTGATGTCCATCAATTGGGAGGAAAAAGGGATTGGCCTCGGCGATCTCTTCGGACGAGTGACGGCTTTTGTCGTAAAGTGATTCATTCGATTCTGCCAAGATGGAGATATGCGGGTTCGGGATACTCATATTCGGGGTGGGCGACGATATCCTCCCGAGCAGATTGCCCGGGCGCAGTTCGACTGTTGGGCCATCTTGGACTTCAACCACTCGCAACATCGTCGGCCGTCGGGCTCTCGAAGGCTGAACCGAAGAATCCGCTGCACGGTCGCTTTCATCTCCTGCAATGAGAAGCTCTCGCAGCGCCACCGCGATCTCGCTCGCTCTCGGTGTGTCGGCTTCGTCAAACAATCCATTCATTAAGGATTAACCTCGAATTGAAAACAGAGCTGCTTTCGCGTAACAGGTCGAAAGCTCTGTTTTATTTGGAGGGCTGAGGTGATTAGTCAAAGATTTGACCCTTCGACTCTTTTTTGGCTTTCTGAGCCGGACGCCGGCTTTTCGGACGAGTTGTCGTCCCTTTCTCTTTCTGCGTCGCCGGCTCGTGAGCTCAGAAGGCTGTCGTCGTTTCGCCTCAACTCCTCGCAGTTGCGACGTCTGAAGTCGGCTGTCGGCGATCTGCGCAGAACGGAATTCGGGCTGGCGCAACTTTCTCAGTTCAGGTCGCTGAGCGTCGGCGTTCTCGGCAACCGCACGCTCGACTTTCTGACCGACTGCCTCAGTGGTTCAGGGCTAAGGCACGGGCTTTCCATCGACGTCCAACTCGGGGAATATGGATCTCTTTTCCAGAATGTCTTCGATGCGCAGGGCGGAGTCGTTCAGGGGACGGACGCGGTCGTTCTGATCCTCGACGCCGGGGCGTTCGCGGCAGCTTCGGAACTAATGAATCAAAGCGCGCATGAGAAGGCAGTGCTCGCGGCCCGCAATCTGATCGAGCGTACGCTCCATAGCGCGCGCGAGAGCTTCAAGTGCCCGATCGTTCTATCTACGATTGTATACGACCCCGACGATGATTTGAACGCGAGCGATATCATAGTGGATGGCTCGACGCGTCGCTTCATCAATGATGTGAACATGCAGATCATCGATCTCGCCAAGAGCGGAGAGGCGGTCGTATGGGATTTGGATCATTTGGCTGCATCCATCGGTCGACGGCAGTGGTGCGATCCCGTTTCACGGCATTCTACCAAGAGTCCCTTCGCCATTCGTCTGGCGCCCGTCGTTGCTGATCATTTGTGCGCGACGCTCGCGGGACTTTTTGGAAAGGCGCGTCGCGGGCTCATTCTCGATCTGGACAACACTCTCTGGTCTGGCGTCATTGGAGACGACGGCATAGGAGGCATCGTCATCGGACAGGGAGATGCTGTCGGTGAAGCGCACCTTGCGCTTCAGCGTCACGCTTTGGAGCTGAGGCGCCGCGGAATCGTTCTCGCTGTCTGCTCGAAGAACGACGACGCCATCGCGCGCGAACCGTTTCGTGCACACCCAGAGATGTTGCTCCGCGAAGATCACATCGCGGTGTTTCAGGCGAATTGGAGCGACAAGGCGTCGAACATCGTGTCGATCGCCAAAACGCTGGATCTTGGTCTCGACGCCTTCGTGTTCGTCGATGACAACCCTGCCGAACGTGCGCGTGTCAGACGGGAGTTGCCCGAGGTGGCGGTTCCTGAGCTACCCGATGATCCAGCTTGGTACACGGCCTGTCTGTCAGCGGCGCATTACTTCGAGAATCCGCGACTGAACGCAGAAGATCTCGATCGCGCCAAATCATATCAAGACAACGCGCGCCGCGCCGAAATGCTGTCGCAAATCGGAAACTACGACGATTACCTCCGGTCTTTAGAAATGACGCTGACCGTGTCGCGCTTCGATGAGCTCGGTAAGGTGCGGATCACTCAATTGATATCCAAATCGAACCAGTTCAATCTGACCACGCGGCGCTATCAGCTGGACGATGTCGACGACATAAGTAGAGATCCTGCATCGATCGGGCTGCAATTCAGACTTACCGACGCATTCGGCGACAACGGCATAATCAGCGTCGTCGTACTGCGACGCAACAGGACCTTTGCGTATATCGATCTCTGGGTGATGTCGTGTCGAGTGTTGAAGCGCGGAGTCGAGGCCGCGGTGTTGCATGAGATCGCGAAATGCGCCCGGGAAGCAGGAGTCCGGGATATCATCGGAGAGTATATTCCGACGCCTCGCAATGGACTTGTCCGAGATCACTATGAGAAGCTCGGCTTCGATAGGCTGGAGCCATCAGACGCAGTATTCGATCGGTATACGCCGGTAGGGGAGCTGTGGCGCGCGAGCGTGGACAAGCTTTGCATTCCCCCCGTTCACATGAAAGTTGTCTGCTCGCATGATTCTGCCGCTCGGCCCGCACCCTGTTCGTAGGAATCTTTCCTCACTAACGACGAAGTTCTGAGCGTCGACGAGGTCTCGGCGGGGGACCGGTGAGCGAGAAACAGCGGGCTTTGTCGCAAATTTTTGTTTGTGACCGCGATGAGCGTGTGAGAATGACGTGGCTCAGGCGGCGAGGGAATAGAATTGCTGCGCGGGGCGCATTTCGTTCGTCGTTCGCATCTGCCCCTTTCGGATCATATGCATCAGCTCGATCCCAGAAAGCGTCGCGGCAGCCGATCGAAATGATTTGAAACCCAACATCGGCCGCGTCACTCGCTTCACCGCTCGATGGTCCTGTTCGACGATATTATTGAGATATTTGATGCGGCGGATTTCGATGTCCGCTTCATGCTCCGCATTGTAGCTTTCGATCGCCGCCGTGTTGGCGCCGCTCTTGTCGATCGTGATCTTCTCCGGCTCGCCATGCTGGCCGATCGCCTTGCGCAAGAAGCGCAACGCCGCTTTGCAGTCCCTCTTCGCCGTTAACAGGAAATCCACCGTCGCACCCGCTTTGTCGACCGCCCGATACAGATATTTCCAGCTGCCTTTGACTTTCACGTAGGTCTCATCGAGACGCCAGCTGGATCCGATCGCGCGCTTGCGAGCACGGAACTGTTTCTCCAGCAAAGGGGTTCTGTCGCAAATTTTGTCTACAGGCGCGCCGGGCAAGTGAGAATGACGTGG
>NZ_JAHLJF010000024.1:0-7161 GCF_018887255.1 Methylosinus sp. KRF6
TTCGGCTCCGCCCTCCGAAGGATTATGTCCCGCTCACGCCGTTTGCACCAGAGCCCGCAATGCCAGCGTCGCCGCCAAGCGATGCTTTCCTGCCAGGGATTCGGCGACCGGCGTCAAAATTTCATAGCGATCTCCGTCGAGATCCTGGGAGCGCTGTAGGACAAGCTTTGCCGCCCGATCGAGCGCCGGCCATGACGCCAGGAACCACAGCGCCTGTTGGAAATTGGCGTGGCTTTCGACGATGTCGAGCGCTCTTGTTTCCACCTCGATATCGTCGAAGTCGGGAAGGCGCTTCAAATGCTCGCGTAAATGCCGCTCTGACAGAAAGCGCTCGAAGCACGACCAGCGCGCTGATTGCGCCTCTTCGCTTCTACTCAGCGCGTCGAGCGCCGCGATGCGCGCGTCTTCCCATTCGAACTCAGGGCGGTCGGCGCGCCCGCGCTCGGCGGCTTCCACAATCTGCAGCGCCTCGTCGGCGCGGCCGGCGGCGGTGAGCCGTCGGGAAATTTCCGCCGCGATTTTCGGAAATTTCGTCGCTCGTGTGTCATATTGCGCGATGAAGGCGTCGACGTCGCCCTGCGCGTCGGCAATGTCGCTCAACGCAAACCGGATGACGCTGGCCTGATGGCGATTCTGGATATCGTCTTCAAATATCGGACCGCTCGACGACCAGCCGATTTTGCGTCTTTCGTGATCCGCAAGTTTTTTGGTCGGCTCGTTGGACAGCGTGATGAGACGCTGCTTCAAATGCACGAGACCGGCGTCGCCGAGCGAACCGCTCAACGTGGCGATGAGGTGGTCGTACTGTCCATAGTTGTTGGCGAGCAGCGCCTGATATGTGCGGTCGGCCAACTCCACTGCGTTACAACGTGCGTTCTCGGCCAAGCGAGCGAGGTCCTTTGCTCCTTGGTGAAAAACTCCGATGATCGTGCCGCTACTGTCGTCGCAGCGCGCGAACACCGAAGCGGCGAGCGCTGTGAAGCTCCACATGAGATCGAGCGCTTCTTTCGGATCCGCCGGTCCGACGTGATCGACGATTGCGCGTCGCTGCGTTTCGAGATCGTCGACGAGAGCGCGGCGTTTCTGCCAATCGATGAAGGCGCTGGACCGGGAGATCGCGGCGAGGCGTTTGCGAATTTCTCGTGAGGCGTCGGCCGGACTGCGGGCGCCGGCGAGCGCAAGGCGCAAACGTCGCTTTACGGCAGCGTCGCCACTGCTGATTTCCATCAACAGTTCGGCGAGCCGCGCGGCGCCGAGCGCTTCGAGGTTTTGAGCGTTGAGCGTGTTTTTCGACGCCATGAGGGAGTTTATAGCCGAATCGAGTTTCGCGGAGGCGCCGCAACTGTGACGGGGGCGGTCCGGTGGGGCGCCCGGTTAATTAAGCCGCCTTAAAACCCCAGGTCAACTATTTAAGGAAGCATCCAGTTGCTTAAATAAGGTGCCTGGGTCATGCTGCGCCCATGAGCGTTCAGAATTCCCATAGCTCTCGGCTCGGTCGATACGTGGAGGCGACTGTCGGCGGCGAAGTTGTACGCGCCTTCGTTCCCCCTCCTCTGCCGCCGAGCCCGAACATCGACCTTCTGCCCCTTCTCGGTCGGCTCAGCGCGGCGGAACGTGCGCTCGGCCGGCTCGATGGAGCAGCGGTTCTGCTGCCGCGACAGGAACTTTTTCTTTACATGTATGTCCGCAAGGAAGCCGTGCTCTCATCGCAAATCGAGGGCACGCAGTCGACCCTCGCCGATCTCCTTCGGTTCGAGACCGAGGCGCAGTCTGGTCAGCCGATCGACGACATCCGAGAAGTCTCGAATTATGTCGATGCGATGATGTATGGCCTCGAGCGGCTCGAAGACTTCCCACTCTCGCTTCGACTCATTCGCGAGCTCCACGCCCGCCTCCTGCAGAGCGGTCGTGGCGAGACGAAAGACCCCGGCGAATTTCGTCGCTCGCAAAATTGGATCGGCGGCACGCGGCCAGGCAACGCGTTGTTCGTGCCGCCGCCCCCGAGCGAGCTTAGCGCCTGTCTCGACGCCTTCGAGCGCTTTATTCACGAAACTCGATCGCAATTGCCGCCGCTCATCAAAGCTGGCCTGCTTCACGTCCAGTTCGAGACCATTCATCCGTTTCTCGACGGCAACGGTCGCGTGGGGCGCCTTCTGGTGACGCTGTTCCTGTGCGCCAATGGCGTGCTGCGCACTCCCCTCCTCTATCTCAGCCTTTATCTGAAGACCCATCGCGCGGACTATTATCGTCTTTTGCAAGAGGTCCGCGAGAATGGCGCTTGGGAGAGCTGGCTCGAATTTTTTCTGGAGGGCGTTGCCGAAACAGCGAATCAGGCCTTCGAAGCGGCCGTGCGGATCGCCGGTCTTTTCGCGAACGATCGTGAAAGGATAGTAGCCGAAAGCGATCGGACTGGGTCCTCTCTTCGCATTCACGACTTGCTTCAGCTGCATCCGTTCGTGACCGCGAACGACCTCGTCGCGCGTGCGGGGTTGAGCGCGCCGACCGTCAATGCGGCGCTGGCCGATCTCGAGCGTCTGGGGATCGTCGCGGAGATCACGGGCCGTCGCCGCGGGCGCGTTTTCAGCTACCGCGCTTATCTCGACATTCTCGGCGAAGGAACGGCTCCGCTGCGAGGATGACCTCCGTTTCTCGCCTCGGGTGTTTGCGGAGAGCGCCCCTCCCGTTCGAGGAGCGTTTCCTCGACGAGGCGCAGGTTGAACGGAAATCGGAAGTAGATCTGTGGTGGGAACGATGGCGCTCGTACTTCACGAGCGATGGTCTGATGGCCGAAGATCGCCCCTCTCCGCTTAGCCACCCGTCAAGTGACGTCGCCCTCTTCGCGCTCCCTGCCCTCTTTTGTGAACGGTTCGGGATCGACTTGGGGCCGTCTTTCGGGGCAATCCTTTCCGACGACTGCGGACGCGACGGGGTCTGACCTAGTGAGGTCGCGAGCGAGAAGTTGGGCCTCGGTCGTCGACACTCACCAAGCGAATTTTTGATCGGGCGGCTGTTGTTTCTCGACCGCCCTGTCCAGCTTTGATCTCGACGCGGGCGCGCGACGGCCGGTTGACCGCTCTCCGTCGAGTTGCACGCGGACAACTTAGGAACGAGCGTGACACGCTTTGGTTCAAAAGAGGTCCGATGAGTGACCCTGGACGCCTCCCGTCGAAACTTGCGGGTGATTTACGTGCAACACCACCTTCGTCCCCGTGAGAGCGTCCCGCGTGGGGGCGTGGATGCGCCCAAAAAGGGCTGGTTGCAGTGAGGGGAGTGATAGTTGATGCATCCCCGATTTGCGGCGTCGTCGAGAGCGCGATCGATGATGTGTGAGGGGCGGCCTCATAGGACGCATGGGAAACAGCGGCGCTCGAAAAGCGAATAGCCCGAATCGCCACGGCATTCGGCTCTCCGCAGAGGCCTGGTCGGGTGCGAATGCCACTCCGACACTCTGTCGTATTGTTAGGTGATAGAATCTCGCTCGCATCGATTCAAGTTGCACGCGTGCAACTCCCGAGTGGGCGCAACTGTTGGCCGAAGCCGGCGCGATCGAAGCGGCCGAGTTGTCCGCGTGCAACTGGGGAATAGGGCCGCCTGGCGGCGAAGGCGTTGGACGCGGCGGTAACCTCTCATTAAATAAAAACTCCTTGCGATGTGGAGCGAATCGGCCCTTATTCTTCGATCAGCGCATTTCAGGGCCAACAGCTGAAATTTCCGCAGATCCAGGGAAGTCAAATGCCGACATCGATCATAAGCCAGCAGCGGGGTCCCGACGACCTGCGGTCACTGATCAATGCCGACGCCGCCGAGCTGTCGATGCGCCTTCGCGCGCAGCAGATCAGGGATTTTCCGCCGGCCGCGCAGAAGACCATTCGGCGATTTTCCCCTGCGGAGGCCGCCCGCTTCATCGGGATTCACGAGGGCTATTTGCGACAGCTCGTCGCGGAAGGGAAGGGGCCTCCGGCCCAGCCGAACAATCGGCGGACCTATTCGGTCGAAGACATCGACGGCCTCCGCGCCGAACTCGACCGCAATGGCAAAGGCGCGCGCCGCTATGTGCCGCATCGCAAGGACGGCGAGCCTCTTCAAATCGTCTCGGTGATGAACTTCAAGGGCGGAAGCGGCAAGACCACGACCGCTGCACATCTCGCGCAATTTCTGGCGTTTCGGGGATATCGCGTGCTGGCAGTCGATCTCGATCCGCAGGCCAGCCTCTCGACCTTTTTCGGCCATCAGCCGGAGCTCGACGTCGGCGAAGGCGAGACGATCTACGGAGCCATTCGCTATGACGCGCAGCGACGTGACATGGCGGAGATCGTGCGCGCCACGTACATACCAAATTTGCATGTGGTTCCAGGGCAATTGGAGCTCATGGAATTCGAGCATGAGACGCCCAAGGAGCTCATGGGGCGGCAGGGAAACAGCTCATTGTTTTTTGCGCGCGTCGGAGAGGCGCTCTCGCAGGTGAGCTTCGCTTATGACATCGTCGTGATCGACTGTCCGCCGCAGCTCGGCTTTCTGACCCTTTCCGCGCTCTGCGCCGCGACCGCGGTCTTGATCACCGTGCATCCGCAAATGCTCGATGTGATGTCCATGTCGCAGTTCTTGAACATGACGGGCAGCCTGCTCGACGTCGTCGCAAACGCAGGCGGCGAAACGCAATATGATTGGATGCGATATCTAGTCACACGCTACGAGCCGAGCGACGGCCCGCAAACCACCATGGTGGGTCTGCTGCGATCGATCTTCGGCTCCCGAGTGCTCACGCATCCGATGGTGAAGAGCACGGCGATCGCCGACGCCGGCCTGACGAAGCAGACGCTCTATGAAGTCGAGCGGCAGCAGTTCACGCGCGGAACCTATGACCGCGCGGTCGAAGCGCTGGATCTTGTCAATGGCGAGATCGAAGGTCTTATTCGCGGCGTTTGGGGAAGGAGCTGACGATGGCGCGGAAAATCAGCTTCGACGCGCCTTTGGAGGAGACACGGCCTCAGGAGGCGCCGACGCGCGCGGCGGCGGCGCATCCGGCCCGTCCGCTTCTCGGTCTCGATCGCCCGATCAAGCAATCGAGCGCTCTCGGCGCCATATCGCAATCCTTGGGTGACATTTCCGAGCGTGTGAAGCGGGCCGAGCAGATCGAGCAAAAGCTGGTCGCAGGCCAAACCGTCGTCGAGATCGATCCCGATCTCATCGACGCCTCCTTCGTGCCCGATCGCATGGACGCGACGCCGGAGCAGAATGCGGCGTTTCGCGAGATGATCCGCGAGCATGGGCAGAACGTTCCAATACTCGTCCGCCCCAAGACGCCGGAGCGGTTCGAGGTCGCCTTCGGCCATCGCAGATTGCGTGCCGCGCGCGAGCTCGGCATCAAAGTCCGCGCCGTCGTGCGCGATCTGACCGATGAGCAGCTCGTCATTGCGCAGGGGCAGGAGAATAGCGGCCGGACCGATCTCACCTTTATCGAGCGCGCCCGCTTCGCGGCGCGGCTCGAGGATCGGAAATTCTCGCGCGAGATCATCATGGCGTCTCTCAATGTCGACAAGGCCGCGCTGTCGCGCCTCATCGCCATCGCGACGCGCGTTCCCGGCGCGCTGATCGATGCGATTGGCCCTGCGCCAGGATTTGGCCGAGTGCGCTGGCAGGAGCTGACCGAGCTTCTCGATGTGGACGACAATCGCGCACGGGCGCGCGCCATTGTGGCGGAGCCCTCGTTCGGAGATTTGGACACCGATAAAAGGTTCCAGACCCTCTATGATCGGTTGCGCGTTCGCGAAGCCCGCCTTCGCCCCGAGACCTGGAATGCAGAGGATGGGACGCGGGTCGCCCGCATCATGCGCACCGGTAAAAAGCTGACGCTCACATTCGACGATCGTGTGGTCCCGCAATTTGGCGACTTCGTCGCCGAAAGGCTGCAGCTTCTCTATGAGGAGTACAAGGCCAACGGAGATCGTGGGAGCTGATGCTTCTTTCGCGCCGCGTATTTGGCGCCGTTCGAGCGTTCAGGAAACCAACGGAGATTTATCGCAAAAGAAAAAGGCCCCCGTCACGTCGCCGTTCCGGAAGCCCCTTCTTTGTGTTGGCGCTCAAAGAATCACACTTCCGCGAATCGCTGTCAAGCATTTTGGCGCCGTTTCGGCGAGCGGATTTCTTTTGCCTGAACGAGGCAAAGGATCATGCAGACACGTCCAACGACGCCCTTCGGGCAGCGGCCGCTGTCGCTCGCCATGATGGCGAGCCAGACCGCGACCGAAAATTTCGCGACAAAGCCGGGGGCATCCGAAACTGTCGTACACAAATGGCGACTGTTTCGGGCGCTCACCGAGGCCAAGGAGCCGCTCGGCGTGACCGACCGCGCGCTTTCCGTACTGCACGCGCTACTGAGCTTTCACCACGAGACTGCGCTCAGTCTGCCGGAGACCAATGCAAAGGCGGCGGACGCCGGCTCAGCTGCCGGCGGCATCGTCGTGTTCCCGTCGAACAGGGAGCTTTCGATCCGCGCCCATGGCATGGCGCCGGCGACACTGCGGCGGCATCTCGCCTGCCTCGTCGACGCTGGACTGATCATTCGCCGCGATTCTCCGAACGGCAAACGCTTCGCCCGGAAAGGGCAGGGGGGAGCCATAGAAGACGCTTTCGGCTTCGACCTGGCGCCGCTCGTCGCGCGCTCGAGCGAAATCGAGAATCTCGCCGAGGAGGTGCGGGCGGAGAACCGCGCGATCGCGCTGCTGCGCGAAAAGATCACCATCACTCGGCGCGACATCGTCAAGATGATCGAGACCGGATTGGAGGAGGGCGTTTCGGGCGACTGGGAGGACGCGCACCAACAGTATGCGACGCTCTCGGGGCGCTACGGGCGGCGGCTTTCCCGCTCCGATCTGGAGGCGTTGGCCGGCGAACTCGCCGGGCTGGCGACGGAAATACACAAGGCACTGGAAACGCATATAAAAGCTCAAAATATAAGCGGCAATGAGTCTCAAACTGAGCGTCACATACAGAATCAAACCACAAACTCTTCTGATCTTGAACCTAGCCTTCAAGAAGGCAGGACCGATCCACCCCAGCTAAATCTCGAACAGGGCAGGGAACCGATCGAGCGAGCGCCGGAAGCGTCCTCGGATCGCTCTCGGATTGCCGATCCCAAGCCAGCGCTTCGAGCCTATCCGC
>NZ_JAHLJF010000025.1:2500-5743 GCF_018887255.1 Methylosinus sp. KRF6
GGTGGATGCCTTGGCGCTGAGAGGCGATGAAGGACGTGGTACGCTGCGATAAGCCGTGGGGAGCTGCGAACAAGCTTTGATCCGCGGATTTCCGAATGGGGAAACCCACCTTCGATCTCTGTTAATCCGAGGAAATCTCCGGCCTGCACAAAGGCTCGGGATTTTCGTGCGGCGTTTGGCAAGTCTGAAGACGCATGTCCTCGGACTAGCAGAGATCATGAGAAGGTATTTGTATCTGAATACATAGGATACAAAGGCAAACCTGGGGAACTGAAACATCTAAGTACCCAGAGGAAAGGACATCAACGAGACTCCGTTAGTAGTGGCGAGCGAACGCGGACCAGGCCAGTTCTTGTGTGCTTCTAATCAGAACCGATTGGAAAGTCGGGCCGTAGTGGGTGACAGCCCCGTATGGATTTCGAAGCATGGAAGACATGAGTAGGGCGGGACACGTGCAATCCTGTCTGAAGATGGGGAGACCACTCTCCAAGCCTAAGTACTCCTCAGCGACCGATAGTGAACCAGTACCGTGAGGGAAAGGTGAAAAGCACCCCGACGAGGGGAGTGAAACAGTTCCTGAAACCGGATACCTACAAACAGTAGGAGCCCAAGGTTCGTCCTGGGTGACTGCGTACCTTTTGTATAATGGGTCAGCGACTTAAAGTAACGAGCAAGCTTAAGCCGATAGGCGTAGGCGCAGCGAAAGCGAGTCTGAACAGGGCGTTCAGTTCGTTGCTTTAGACCCGAAACCGAGTGATCTAGCCATGAGCAGGTTGAAGGTGCAGTAACATGCACTGGAGGACCGAACCGGTGTCTGTTGAAATAGACTCGGATGACTTGTGGTTAGGGGTGAAAGGCCAAACAAACTCGGAAATAGCTGGTTCTCCGCGAAAGCTATTTAGGTAGCGCCTCGCACGAATACTCCAGGGGGTAGAGCACTGGATGGGCTAGGGGGTCCCACAGACTTACCAAACCTAACCAAACTCCGAATACCTGGAAGTACTATGCGGGAGACACACAGTGGGTGCTAACGTCCATTGTGGAGAGGGAAACAACCCAGACCAACAGCTAAGGCCCCCAATTCGTGGCTAAGTGGGAAAGGATGTAGAAATCCCAAAACAACCAGGAGGTTGGCTTAGAAGCAGCCATCCTTTAAAGAAAGCGTAACAGCTCACTGGTCTAAATAAGGGTTTCCGCGCCGAAGATGTACCGGGGCTCAAGCCACGAGCCGAAGCTTTGGGCTCGCCGCAAGGCGAGCGGTAGCGGAGCGTTCCGTAAGCCCGTGAAGGGACAGCCGTGAGGCATCCTGGAGGTATCGGAAGTGCGAATGCTGACATGAGTAACGAGAAACACTGTGAAAGACAGTGTCGCCGAAAGTCCAAGGGTTCCTGCGTAAAGTTAATCTTCGCAGGGTTAGCCGGCCCCTAAGGCGAGGCCGAAAGGCGTAGTCGATGGGAACCACGTTAATAATCGTGGGCCAGCAGGTGGTGACGCGTGGGGTAAATCGTTCGGACTTACTGGATTGTCCGGGCGGTGAACCCGCGCCAGGAAATAGCCCCTGCATCAGACCGTACCCGAAACCGACACAGGTGGACAGGTAGAGTATACCAAGGCGCTTGAGAGAATGACGCTGAAGGAACTCGGCAATTTACCTCCGTAACTTCGGAATAAGGAGGCCTTCCGTTCGCGCAAGCGGGCGGGAGGGGCACAGACCAGGGGGTGGCAACTGTTTACCAAAAACACAGGGCTCTGCGAAATCGCAAGATGACGTATAGGGTCTGACGCCTGCCCGGTGCCGGAAGGTTAAGAGGAGGTGTGCAAGCACCGAATTGAAGCCCCGGTAAACGGCGGCCGTAAATATAACGGTCCTAAGGTAGCGAAATTCCTTGTCGGGTAAGTTCCGACCTGCACGAATGGCGTAATGACTTCCCCGCTGTCTCCAGCGTCAGCTCAGTGAAATTGAATTCCCCGTGAAGATGCGGGGTTCCTGCGGTCAGACGGAAAGACCCCGTGCACCTTTACTGTAACTTTGCACTGGCATTCGTGTCGGCATGTGTAGGATAGGTGGTAGGCGTTGAAGCATGGGCGCCAGCTCGTGTGGAGCCACCCTTGAAATACCACCCTTATCGTCATGGATGTCTAACCGCGCTCCGTCATCCGGGGCCGGGACAGTGCATGGTAGGCAGTTTGACTGGGGCGGTCGCCTCCCAAAGAGTAACGGAGGCGCGCGATGGTGGGCTCAGAGCGGTCGGAAATCGCTCGTCGAGTGCAATGGCATAAGCCTGCCTGACTGCGAGACAGACAAGTCGAGCAGAGACGAAAGTCGGTCATAGTGATCCGGTGGTCCCTCGTGGAAGGGCCATCGCTCAACGGATAAAAGGTACGCCGGGGATAACAGGCTGATAACCCCCAAGAGTCCATATCGACGGGGTTGTTTGGCACCTCGATGTCGGCTCATCACATCCTGGGGCTGGAGAAGGTCCCAAGGGTTCGGCTGTTCGCCGATTAAAGTGGTACGTGAGCTGGGTTCAGAACGTCGTGAGACAGTTCGGTCCCTATCTGCCGTGGGTGTCGGAGAATTGAGAGGATTTGTCCCTAGTACGAGAGGACCGGGATGAACATACCTCTGGTGGACCTGTTGTGGCGCCAGCCGCAGTGCAGGGTAGCTATGTATGGACGGGATAACCGCTGAATGCATCTAAGCGGGAAACCCACCTCGAAACGAGTTCTCCCTCGAGAGCCGTGGAAGACGACCACGTCGATAGGCCGGGTGTGGAAGCGCGGCAACGCGCGGAGCTTACCGGTACTAATAGCTCGATCGGCTTGATCGTTCTCATTAATCCATGCCCATCTTCCCAGATGGCGCGATCGAAAGACCAATCACAGTTTGCTTCAAACTTGCCCTTTGCCGGCCTGGTGGCCTCGGCGGAGCGATCAGACCCGATCCCATCCCGAACTCGGCCGTCAAACGCTTCAGCGCCAATGGTACTATGTCTCAAGACCTGGGAGAGTAGGTCGTCGCCAGGCCTGCAAAGGGCAAGAGTTTCCTTATCTACGATGTGCGAATGGGGAGTAGCGAAGAGCGAGTAGACGATATCTATTCGCCATTCGCTACTCCCCTTTCTCGTCTTCGGCCCGCTCCGTAGAGAGCGGCCGTTGTCCTTGGCGCGGGGTGGAGCAGCCCGGTAGCTCGTCAGGCTCATAACCTGAAGGTCACAGGTTCAAATCCTGTCCCCGCAACCA
>NZ_JAHLJF010000026.1:0-5130 GCF_018887255.1 Methylosinus sp. KRF6
GAGCCGATAAAGTCCGTGAGCTTCGCGCGTTCCTCCGCGCTCAGCCGCACCACGTGTTTCTTGACGGCGATCTCTTTCCCGGCCACGAATCATCTCCAGCGCTGTTCCGCAGCCGCAGTGATTCAGAACTAACCGTCAAAAGCAATGACGCGGGCCAATAGGCGCGATTCGCTGAAACGACGACTCGTTCTGCGCCAATCGTGATCGATCCGCCGCGCATTCACCCTCAGTGTCAGCGTATGCGGCTTGGCCGGCAGAACGGCATGACGCCATCGCCAGCGAATTGTAAGCGGCACGACGCCCCCACTCGGGAGTTCCGCTACGCGCCACGCGGATACCGGCTCGGTTTCCAAAAGTGGCGGAGCGCGGGGACGACGGCGCGGATGTCGCGCCACGCTTCATGTGCGAGCGCCGGCGTGGTGGAGAGGAGGAGCGGCCGACCTTTGTCGTCGCGGCAATAGAACAGGATCGGGAGCAATAGCCCGTGCTCGATCGAGTGCTGTGCCATCAACAGCGACCATGCGAGCAGCCGCAGCTTCATCGCGGCGTAGAATCCTTCACACCAAGGGCGCGCGTCGACGACGCCATCGGCATGCGTCAACGGCGGCTCGTATCGACCATGCGCCTGGACCAGCGCCTCGCCGATGAGATTGAAGCGTATCGCCGTGGTGGCGATCGCGGCGAACTCATCATTGTGGTTGAAAGCGTCGGGCGTGACGCCGAGCAAGGAGCAGATCCATTCGGGCGGCGACAGCGAGACGGGGCCGACCACGATCGCCGTGACGAAGCCGTCGAGCATCGACAGCGAGCTCGCCGCCGAGCGCTCGATCGGCGTCGAATCGGCCGACGCCGCGATGGCGCGATCACGCAGCCAATGGTCGAGCCTTTTGGTCGACATGGCGTAGTCGGCCGTCGCCTTCGCATTCATCGTGGGCTTGCGAGCGCGTCGGCTCATGCCGCAGCCGCGCCGGCTTCGGCCGTGCACGCGGCCTTCCTGTTCCACACGAGCAGCTCGCTCAGCCGATTGATCTTGGTGCGGCCGGAGACGAGACGCTCGAGAACATCCGCCAGATAGGTTTGCGGATCGACGCCGTTCAGTTTCGCCGTTTATGCCGCGCGCTGAACTATGCCGAGCGAGTCCGGTACGGCGCGTCATCTTGACGGCGATATCGGCCATCGAATGAACGGATGCCTCGGTCCCATTCGGCATAGTTTGTCAGCTCAAAGCGCCTCCAGGAAGGCGAGCAGGCTGTCGTTCGGCTGGAATCGGGTTGGCTTGCCGCGCTCGTATGGTTTGAGTTTCGCCAGAGCTGCTTCTTTAAGCGCGAGATGGGCGTGCAGGTAGGCCTGCGTCGTCTCAACTGATTCATGGCCGAGCCACAGCGCGATCACGGAAGAGTCGACGCCGGCTTGCAGCAGTTCCATCGCGGCGCTGTGCCTCAGCACGTGCGGCGACACCTTCTTGGCCTTCAAAGAAGGGCAAGTTTCGCCGGCGACACGAACATGTTTTTTCAGCAACGACTGAACGCTGTCGGCGCTGAGCCGGCCGCCATGCATGTTGGGGAACAATGCTGTCGCTCCTTTCCGGGTCGGTTCCTTGAGCCATGCCTGAAGCGCGCGCCGCGCGAGTGTGGTCAGCGGTGTGGTCCTCTCCTTCCGCCCTTTGCCTACGCATCGCACGTGTGCGCCGCGCGCCGTCGGAACGACTCATAATACGTGCGTATTATCCGCACCCATCTCCGCCTGCACCTTCGGTTGCTCCTGTTTCTGGTAATGGTTAAAATCCGTTCGACGAGATGACGAGGGGGAAGATTTTTGCATCGGCCTGTCGAAGTCCGCATTGGACATATTGTCACAAAATCGGCGACGGCATATTTCGTATCGTGCTGTGAGGCCACGGCAATCGCGAGTTTCGACAGTGACCCGCCGGCCGACCGCCGCCGCATTTGATAGGCAGCGATACGACGCCGGCCGCCGCGAATGATTATTCTCCATGTCACGGCGTGCGACGCAACGCCGTCACGATCGCGCTTCTACACAAAAAGCGGACCGCGGCCTCTGACGGCCGGCGCACTTCGACGGCTGACGACAGGGAGGCGGAGACTTCACCTGAACGGCGGTAGCATGAGGGAGCTCGAACGCATCGAACGTTCGGCGGCTCGCGCTCCGCTTCCTTTCAGACGTCGAACGAATGCCGTTTCAGACAAAATTCGATCACCGAAAACATATGGAACGTCCTCACATGCAGGAAAATCTCATTTATGACGTAGGGCTGCATTCGGGAGCGGATACGGACTTCTATCTCCGCAAAGGATTCGACGTCGTCGGGATTGAAGCCAATCCATCACTCTGTCGGCATTGCGAAGAACGCTTTTCCACCGAGCTCGCTGAAAAGCGATTGACGATCGTCAATCGAGCGATCAGCGAGGCTCCTGGAACGGTCGATTTTTTCGTGAACGAGAAAAAATCCTTATGGGGAACCGCCGATGCGGACCTCATGGAGCGTTATGGAGCTCTCGGTGCCACGAGCTATAAAATACAAGTCCCTTCGACGAGAATGGAAGACGTCTTCGATGAACATGGCACGCCCTATTACATGAAGGTCGACATCGAAGGATATGACTATTTATGCCTGCAAGCCCTCGTCGGCCGCAATGAAAAGCCAAAATATATTTCCGTCGAGGCTAGCGGAACATCGGCCGCCGCCACGATGCATCAATTGGATCTGCTCAAGCGCCTCGGCTACAGCAAGTTCCAAATTGTCCTCCAGAACAATGTCTACAAGCAGGTTTGTCCACGGCCCTCGCTTGAAGGAAACTATCTCGATTTCGAATTCGGCGCGGGAACGAGTGGGCTCTTCGGCAAAGAATTGCCCGGACGATGGATCGATTACGATAAAGTCGTCCTATCATACCGGTGGATCTATTGGAATATGGGTTTCGTCGGAGCGCATATTGGAGTATTTCGTAATGTAAAGAACGGGATGGTGCGACGAGTCCTGGCGAGGTTATTTTCAGCGGGCACGGGCTGGTATGACACGCATGCGACATATTAGACAGCCGCCGTTGTCGGACGTTTCTTCAATCGAAGAATCTTCATTTTACTTAGCTAATAGTAGCTCATCGAGGGCAATAGCTCTCAAGAGGGGGCCGGTCTATTCGAGAGGTGAAAATTATAGGTCCGATATCGACGGCCTTCGAGCACTGGCCGTCATTTTAGTCGTTGCCTTTCACGCAGCGCCGGGACGGATACATGGAGGGTTTATTGGAGTAGACATATTTTTTGTTATCTCTGGATTTCTTATTACTTCAATTATACTATCTGATATTTCAAAAAATAGCTTCAGCATATTTGTATTTTACAGTCGACGAATAAAGAGAATATTTCCAGCTGTGTTGCTTGTTCTATTTTTATGTCTCCTGATTGCGCAATTTGCGCTTATATCGGACGAGTACGTGCAGCTAGGCAAGCACGTCGCGGGCGGTGCCGCGTTCGCAAGCAATTTTATATTGTGGAGTGAAAGCGGTTATTTTGACAACGATTCGGAAACGAAACCGCTTTTACATTTGTGGTCGCTAGGAATAGAAGAGCAGTTTTATATACTGTGGCCTGCAACTCTTTTATATGCGAGACCTAAAAGCAGAAATACACATATTGTGATAACGTGTATTATTATTGTATCGTTCCTGTTCAATATTTACTATGTGAACAAAGATGCGTCAGCGGCATTTTATACTCCACACGCACGCTTCTGGGAGCTGCTGATCGGTTCTGCGCTGGCGTCATATGCATCCAGCGTCGGGGCCTGTCTCCCCAAAAAAGGGGCGTTAGCAGGCAACGTTCTGTCTTGCGGAGGTGGGTTGTTGATCCTCTCGGCGGTTCTGTTGATCGACAAGGATCAGCGATTCCCCGGTTGGCGGGCCCTTGCGCCGACGGTCGGCGCCGCTCTGATCATTGCCGCCGGCTCGAACGCATGGCCGAATAGGACTATCTTATCTAGCCCTATATTGGTATGGTTCGGCCTGATCAGTTTCCCGCTCTATCTCTGGCACTGGCCGTTACTTTCGTTTTCCCGCATTTTCCATAGCGGCGAGGTGTCACAACAGCTTCGTCTCTTGACGGTTCTCGTTTCGATCTTGCTCGCCTGGCTCACCTATCGATACGTCGAAATGCCCATACGCCGGGCCGTCGCCAGCCGTCGTACGATCGCGATATTGCTGAGTTCGATGGTCTTTGTGGGTTGGGTCGGGTGGAGCGCCTACACAAAAGACGACTTCCGGCTTCCTTTGATCGAGACGCCGAAGGCGGTCAACGCAGGCGATACCGGCAATGAGCGCTTTTTCCAGTATTTGCGAGACAATTTCTTTCCTTGCACTCCGCTCGAGCTACAACGAGAATCGGACGTCTGGCGCGGGATACCGAGATGTTTCCAATCGGCCCCGACGTCGGAAAAGCAAATCGCCCTCATCGGAGACAGCCACGCAGAGCATTTGTTTTCCGGCTTGGCCGAAGCGCTCCCCAACGTCAATTTGGTGGTATATGGACAAGGCGGCATACCCTTCGCCAATGACAAGGAATTCGAGCACATATTTTCTTATGTCGCGAACAACGAGAATATCTCCGCTGTAATCTTGGCGGCCCATTGGAATGTGAAGCTCGCCGCCCGGTACCATGATTCTGAAAAGCTCGAATCCGACCTGATCGACACCGTGAGATATCTCGCCGCTATGGGCAAGCGAGTTTACGTGACCGACGACGTTCCGAATTTCTCATTCGACCCATACAAATGCAAATACGCCGGAAGATTGGGCCAGACGAACAATTGCTCACAAAATGCAGAGCCGACGAATAGACAGCTTCGGGTGTTTCGCTCGGTCTTGCGATCCGTTGCAAGCAAAACAAGAGCGGTCGAAATCATTTCGATCGCAGGCGAGCTCTGCGACGAAACCGAGTGCCGCATGGCGCGGGACGGCGTCCTGTTATTCCGGGACTCCCATCACTTGAATATAAGTGGTTCGAAATATATCGGACAGGTCATTGCGCGAGATCACCCGAGTCTCGCCGATTTCGCCAAACGCTAGAGTATCCGTTATGGACAAGGGGCTTTTTCGGCCCAAAGCCGGTCATCGC
>NZ_JAHLJF010000027.1:0-4444 GCF_018887255.1 Methylosinus sp. KRF6
ACCCGGGTCACTTCTCAATGGAAATCCTGGGTCAAATCTCGACGGAAATCGACACAGACTCGGCTCGGCGGCGACTCGCCGGCTCTCGCGGGCGTTTTGTTCGGCCTGCCGCATCTCGTCTACCTCGTGAGCGCCGCCCCGCTCAGCCTTCATCTTGCGCGCCGGAGCCCGCGGTCGACGCTCGCCGCCGCCTTTCTGCTGTTCGCCGCGAGCCTCGCGGGTCAGGCGTTCTCGGGCGGCCCGACCACGCTTTGCCTTTGGCGAGTGGTCATGGGCCTCGCGATGACGGCCGGATTTATCGGCTTGCATGGCGCCGTCGCCGAAATCGCCGGCGCCGCAAACGCCGGGCGCGTCTTCGGTTGGCTCGACAGCGCCTCGAAATGGGGCGGCGTCGGAGCCGGCATCGTCGCCGGCTTAGCCGCGGACGCGTTCGGAAACGGCGCTCCCATGTTCGCCGGGGCGCTTGCGCTCACCCTGTCGGCCGCAGCCGCTCTTTGCGCCGGCTCCGGCGCCGTCCATCGAGAAATCTTTCACTCGGAGAAATTACGTCATGATCGTTGACACAGCGCTCGCGCGGTCGCGAGCTCCGACCCTTCACGCGGAAGCGGGTCTGCACGCTCTTCAGACCTTGCTCAACTGCTATTGCCGCGAACTCGCCTTTCGCGAGGGACATGCGAGCTTCGGCTCGCCCTTCGGACAGAACGACTGGCCTTTGGCTCTGAAGGCGACGCTCCTCGGCCGATCGGCGATACACCTCGTTCTGCCGCACGCGAAGGCGCGCCTCGTCGCCGCCGTGGATCGGCCGCTCCCGCTCGGCCGCTTGCGATTGCGCTCGGCGCTCTATATCCAGACCGAGGGACGCGCCTGGGCGCCGCTCAACTGGCGCGAATTCGCCGCTCTGCTTCTGTGCGAGCTGTCCTTGCGCGAACGCGTTCCTGTCAACGATGAACTCTCGGCGCAAATAAGCGACAGCGTCGAGACGGTGGCCGCCATACTAACGCAGAGGAGCCGGCCGCCGGAAGCCGGCGATCCGCTCGCGTTGTACGCGGAATCCGAGCAGGCCCTCCTCGTCGGTCACTCCTTCCATCCCGCGCCGAAGAGCAGGCAAGGATTCAGCGAGGAGGATCGTCGCCTCTATTCGCCCGAGCTGCGCGTCCGCTTCCCGTTGCGCTGGTTCGCCGTGCGCCGCAACCGGCTGCTTCAGCGCTCTCTTCTCTCGTCGAGCGCCGACGCCGCCGTGGCCGCTCACGCTCCGTTGGACGTGGGGTCGGAATGGGCCCTCGTTCCCACACATCCCTGGCAGGGCCGCCACGCGCTCATTCAGCCCGCGGTGCGACGAGCGATCGAGCAAGGCGCGATCCGCGACCTCGGTCCATCGGGGCCGGAATATATCCCGACCTCGTCGCTGCGGACGCTGTTCCATCCGACCAACCCGTTCTTCTTCAAGCTGTCGCTGCATGTCCGCATCACCAACTGCTTGCGCAAGAACGCGCATTACGAGCTCGACGGAGCGGTCGAGGTGACTCGCCTCTGGCGCGAGATCCAACCGCGTTTCGCCGAGGCGTTTCCCGATTTGCGCGTGTTGGAGGAGCCGGCCTTCCTCACCGTGGACCTGCCGGAAGCGGCGGCCGACGAGCGCACAGCGGTCAACGAGACCTTCGGCCTCATCTTGAGGGAAGGCGTGCAGGGGATCGCGGCCGAGGGCGTGGCTCCGCTCCTGGCGGCCACGCTGTTCGCCGACATCGACGCGGGGGTACCACGCGCCTGCGACTTGTGCCGCGACATCGCCCTTCGTGAGCGCACATCCTATGCGGCGGCGGCCGAGGCATGGTTCGCCGCCTATGTCGAACGCCTCGCGCCACCCGTTCTCGACGCCCTCTTCGCGCATGGCGTAGTGTTCGAACCTCATTTGCAAAACACGTTGGTCGCCGTGCGGGATGGCTGGCCAGCGCAGATCGTGTTGCGCGACTTCGAGGGAGTGAAGCTCATCGAGGGTCGCTTCGATCGGGCGGCGATCGCGTATCTTTCTCCGCGCGCCCGCGAGGCTCTTTCATATGACGAGCAACGTGGATGGAGCCGCGTCGCCTATTGCCTCTTCGTCAACCAGATCGGCGAAGCGGTCGAGTGTCTCGCCGCAGGCGATCACGCGCTCGGGGAGCGATTGTGGCGCATTCTGCGTCACGAATTGGAACGCTACCAGGCCCGTTACGGCTCCGCGGGATCGCGCGAACGTCTCGCGGAATTTCTCGCGGGCGCGCCGCTGCCGGCGAAAACCAACCTCCTCGGCCGCGTCGCCAAGCAGGCCGACCGGCTCTTCGGCTATGCGCCGCTCGCCAATCCTTTCGTTCAGGAGCCGGCGTCATGGATGTGAGCTGGGACCGGCTGAGCGCAGCCGCGCTCGGCGCCAAAGCCGCGGCCGATGGCCCGTGGTGCGGCTATATCTACGATCTCGAGGCGCTGCGCCGGCATGCGCGCCGCCTGGTCGCGAGCCTGCCGCCGAATTGCGAATTATTCTACGCCGTAAAGGCCAATTCGGAAGCTCCCGTTCTGGAAGCTTTGAATCACGTGGTCGCAGGATTCGAGGTCGCATCCGGCGGCGAGCTCGCCTTTGTGCGCGGGCGCTTCCCCCATGCGCCGCTCGTGTTTGGCGGCCCCGGCAAGACCGACGCCGAGCTGGAGGCGGCGCTCGCCATGGAAGTGGAGCGGGTCCATGTCGAGAGTCGGGGCGAGCTCGAGCGACTCGCCTATTTTGCTCGTCGGCGCGGCCTCCCGCAGACGATCCTTCTGCGGATCAACCTGCCGTTGCCCGCGATGCCCGACGCGCCGCTCGCAATGGGAGGGTGCGCCACGCCTTTCGGCATCGATGCTGCGCTCTTGCCGGATTGCCTGGCCTGGCTTCGCGACCGTTCAGAGCTGCGGCTCGCGGGTTTCCACCTTCATCTTATGTCGGGGCAGCTCGAGGCGACGAAGCGCCTCGAGCTCGTCGAGACCTGCTTGCGCGCCGTGCGGGACTGGCGCGAACGCTACGCTCTCGAGATCCACGATGTGAATCTCGGCGGTGGCATGGGAGTCAACTACCGCGATCCGGCGCATCAGTTCGATTGGGAAACATTCGCGCGCGGACTTCGCCGCATCGTCGAACGCAACGGAATGGACGACTGGCGCATACGCTTCGAGCCGGGCCGCTACGTCGCGGCTGCCTGCGGCGTCTACGCGATGGAAGTCCTCGACATCAAGCGCACGTTCGGGCGCATTTTCGTCGTGGGACGCGGCGGAACCCATCATTTCCGTACTCCTCACGCCCAAGGCCACAGCCATCCCTTTCACGTACTGCCGGTGGATGGCTGGACGCGTCCTTACCTGCGCTCGGAGGCGGCGGCGGAGCCGGTGACCGTGGTCGGCCAACTCTGCACACCCAAGGACGTTCTGGCGAGCGAGGCGATGGTCAATCGCGTCCGGGTCGGCGACCTTCTGCTGTTTCCCTACGCCGGCGCCTATGCGTGGCACATCTCGCACCACGACTTCCTGCGCCATCCACATCCCGATCAAATTTTTCTCTCGACGCAGGAGGCGCTCGATGTTGCGGCGGAATGAATTCAAAGCCGCGCTCGGCGCCGCGGAACGGCCACTTGTCGGCCTCATCAATTCAGTGCCAGCGCCGCTGCTCGTCGAAATGCTGGGTTATGCGGGCTATGACTTCGTCGTCATCGATCAGGAGCATGCGGCTCCAAACCCGGAGACGCTCGAGAACCTGATCCGCGCCGCCGAATGCTCAGGGGTGACCCCATTGGTGCGCATGCCCGGCGCGGCCTCGGACGCTATTCTGCATGCGCTCGACGCCGGCGCGCAGGGCGTGGTCATCCCGCATGTGCGCAATGCCGACGAGGCGCGCGCGGCCGTGCGCGCCAGCCGCTACCATCCGCTCGGCGAACGCGGGATCTCCGGCGGGCGCACCACCGGCTTCGGCAGTTTGACCCTGCCCGACTACTTCTCGCTCGCCAACGCCGAGATCCTCGTGGCAGTGATGATCGAGGACCGCGAGGGCGTGGAGGCCATCGATGAGATCGTCGCGGTCCCCGGAGTCGATCTCGTGATCGAGGGAGCGATCGATCTGTCGCAATCTTATGGCGCGCCGGCGCAAGCCCAGCATCCCGACGTCTTGACTGCCGTGGCTCATGTCGCCGCGTGCTGTCGGGCAGCCGGCGTGGCATTTTGTGCCGTGCCGCGCGTGGACGGCCAGCTCGACGCCTGGCTGGAACGAGGCGTTCACACATTCCTGATCGGTGACGACAGAGGCGTGGCCTTTGGAGCCCTGAAGGCCCACGCCGCAGGATTGCGCCAGCGCGCCGGGAGGCGACGCGCATGATGCGGCGTTGACGCAAATTTTGTGGCTCTGGTGCAAACGGCGTGAGCGGGACATAATCCTTCGGAGGGCGGAGCCGAA
>NZ_JAHLJF010000028.1:0-3927 GCF_018887255.1 Methylosinus sp. KRF6
ACCCGGGTCACTTCTCAATGGAAATCCTGGGTCAAATCTCGACGGAAATCGACAGGCGTTCGTTCATCAGAGCTTCTCTGCGCTCCTGTGCGTCGCAGCGGCCGCTCTTTTCGCACTCGCGATCGCCTGCGCCCTGTTCTTCGAGACAGCCCGCTTCGATCTGCCGCAAAGGCGTCGAGGCGAGATCGATATATCCGAGCCGACAACAGGGCGACAGCTCGGCCGAAGTCGTGTCCTGACTGTCGCCGCCATGTTCGGGACGGCGGGCGCCTTCGGCTTCATTCCTTTTTTCGCCGAATGGTCGACGACACGGGACGCCGTGCACTTCGATGCGAGCGCCGTAGGCATGGTCCACGCGTCGGCATGGCTCGCTGCGATCATAGTCCTTCCGATCTGGAGTCGCATAATCGACATGGCGGCCGCAACCCGCTCGATCGCGCTGTCATTGATCGGATCATCCGCGGCCTGCGTTGCGCTGTCCATTTCGACCACCGCGCACTCGATAATCGCTTTTCGCGTCGCGCATGGCGCCTTTCATTCTGGACTCAATCCGGCGCTCTATGCCGGATTACGCCGATCCGAAGAGCCAGATCGAGAGCTCGTTTCCGCGCGCACCGGCGTCACTCTCGGGCAGATTCTCGGGCCTGCTCTATGCGGGGTTGTCGTTTCTTTCGTCGGCGCCGATGGCGCGCTGGTGACCGCGGCGGGACTGCCCGCCATCGGGTTGCTCGTTCTCTTCACCGTGCGAGGCGATCGATGACGACCATGAGTGAAAACCCGGCGGCTATGTGGGACCGTCTGGAACATAACCGGCTCATCAACACTTGGCTACGCGAGAGATGTCCGGAGCTTGCAGCCAAGATGGCCGAGAGACGGACCGGGGCGGCCGGAGCAGTGTGGGAAATTCCCGTTGGCCGCCAGTTCGTGCTCGCCGTCTGTCGACGCTATTCGCCCGGCGGCTTCCACGAGTGGACCGCGATTCGGCTCCATGGCCCCGAGACGAACGCAGACGAGATCGCGCCTCATGACCTCGCTTGCCTCATGCTCGCTTCGATCGATCAAGGGACTTCGGACGCGAAGAGACGAGCCTCCGAACGGATCGCTCGATCGATCGAATCGAGTCGTCGTCATGCCGTGTTCCTTTCGTCGCAGTCGCCTGTTTCGTCTGCCGAGCGGGCCGAATGCAGTCTTTGGTTCGGTCATCCATTTCATCCACTCGCAAAGAGCGTCGAGGGTTTCACGTCCGCCGATTTCGAGAAATATGGTCCCGAACGAGGCGCGAAGTTCCAACTCTCCTGGCTTCTCGTCGAGCCGGATCGCGTCGAGAGCTATGTTTGCGCACCGGAGTTGATGTCGAGCGCCGACGCCATTCTGGCCGAGGCGTCTGGATTGAGCGCGAGCGCGATCGGCGGACGGACGCTCATTCCGTGTCATCCGTGGCAGGCGGAGCGCCTGCTGCGGCTCCGACATATTCACGACGATTTGGGCTCGGGAGCATTGTCGCTTGTCGGACCCTCGGGAGAAATCGCGATTCCGACGTCTTCCGTGCGCACCGTCTGGTTCAAGAAGCGTCGCCTCTTCGTGAAGCTGCCTCTCGAAGCTCGGATCACCAATTTCTCGCGTGTGAACACCGCGGAACAGCTCGCCCGCAGCATTGCAGGAGCGCGCGCGATCATGATCGCCGAAGAGCAGGCGCGTGCAGCAGGTCTCACTATTCTTCGAGAGGCCGGCGGACGAATCCTGCGTGATGGCAGGCGCCATTTGCGCCAGACCTATCCAGAGACTGGCTTTCTCTTGCGATTGGCCGATTTCGGTGAGGAGGTCGATCCGATTGTCGTCGCCGGCTTCGTCGAGCGCGATCCACGCACGGGTCGTCCGAATTTGTCCGCCATCGCCGGACGGATTTTCGATGAGCGCAGAGGAACGCTCGAGTGGGTCGAGCGATATATGGAGGTCGTTCTTCTTCCACTCGTTCGATTGCTCGCTACGACGGGGCTCTGCCTCGAGGCGCATGCGCAGAACAGCCTCGTCGCTTTCGATGACGGCTGGCCTTCGCGCCTTTTCGTGCGTGATCTCGAAGGCGTCGCAGTCGATCGCGAAGCCTTCGGGCGCGCCTATCCGTCGATCGTCGCCGATCTCGATGATGTCCTGTTCTACGAGCGAGACGTCGTCGGCCGACGTTTTCTCTATTATGTTATCGTCAATCATGTCGCTCATGTGATGTCCGTTGTGGCGGAGCTCTCCGATGTCGACGAGACACGCCTGTGGATGGCGGGCCGCGGAACGCTCGAGAAGGAGAACGGACCCGCACGAGCGATTATCGAAGAACTCCTTTCCGCCCCGGCTCTGCCGGCCAAGGCAAATTTCACGAGCTGCGTCGCCGGTCGCGGCGAAACGCCGGATTACGTGATGATCGCCAATCCCTTCTCGGCCGGCGACCCGGCTGCTTGTCTCCCAAAGGTCGAAGAGGCGAAGCCATGACCAAATGTGAGCAGAGCGGAACGACGCATGATCAAATCGATCCTTCCGCCTGGGCGGCCGCCGGCCGTCGGGTCGCGGCCCAATTGCTGTCGGCTATCGTGAACGAAAATCTCACTCCCACGGGCATGATCTCGATCGAGGCTGTAAGCATTCGAGAGGCGGAAATCGTATTGGACGTCATTCCGGGGTCGCTCCGGTACAGGGCTCGGGCGCGTCGTGCGCTCGCTTACGAGCGTCTGTCGATCATGGAGAACTCGATACGCAGGATCTCGAGCATCGAACAGGACATTCACGATCCGATACGCCTGCTGGCCGACCTTCTTCCGGCGCTTCCGGGAACGAAGGAAACCCAGGCGCGGTTCGCCGAGGAAATTCTTCGCACCTGGTCGAACCACACACAGTCGCTCTTTTTCGGCGCGGCCAACGGCAAGAGACTGTCGGCGCTTCCATTCGAGGAAGCCGAGAGCGCTCTGACGGATGGGCATCGTCACCATCCATGCTTCAAGTCCAGGATAGGCTTCTCGTCCCGCGACAATCTTGCTTTCGGACCGGAATTCGCAAATGCCGTACGGCCGATCTGGCTCGCCGTCCACCCAGAGCTGATCGCGAGCCGCGCCATCCGCGCGGGGCATGGCCAGGATCGCGAGATCATCGCCGCATCGATGGACGAGACGAGCAGGCGAGAATTCACAGCGACGCTCGCCAGTGAAGTCGACGATCCAGAAGCATATCACTGGCTCCCCGTGCATCCCTGGCAATGGGAGAGAATCGCCGAAGCGGGAACTGTCGCACAAAGAGCGGATGCGCGCATCGTCCTTCTGGGGACATCACAGCGCCGATATCTGCCCCAGCAATCGATCCGAACGATGTCGGACATGACGGACCCGCGCGCGCCGTCTTTGAAGCTCTCGCTGTCCATATGCAATACGTCGACGGCCCGCACGCTCGCGCATCATACGGTGTTGAACGCGCCGATCATCAGCGACTGGCTCAAAAGCGTCGCATCATCGGATTCGTTCCTCGCCGAGACGGGCGCAATCTTCCTCGCCGAGCATATGGGCAGCGCCGTCGCCCTGCCTCGAGACGAGGATCCGTTCGAGTGGCTGAACGGAGGTCTGGCGGCGATCTGGCGCGATCCGATCGGCATTTTTCTCGCCGAGGGCGAGAAGGCTGTCCCGTTCTCCCTGCTCACGCATCTCGACTACGACGGCCCTCCGGCGATCGAAAAGTGGGTGTCACGATACGGCGCGGCGGCATGGGCCACGGCTTTGCTGCGCGCAGCCATGCTTCCGGTCGTCCATCTGCTTCTCGCCCGTGGAATCGCCGTCGAGAGCCATCAGCAGAACATGGTTTTAGTGCATCGCGACGGATGGCCGATCCGCGTTGCGTTGAAGGTGTCGATTTCCGTCGAGATTTGACCCAGGATTTCCATTGAGAAGTGACCCG
>NZ_JAHLJF010000029.1:0-3829 GCF_018887255.1 Methylosinus sp. KRF6
TATCAACCGCCGGGACTCAACTCGCCGCTGGATGAAACTTCGGGGGCACGTCACCCACATGCTGGGTCTCAAGGTCAGCAGCTCGTTGCGCCTGCTCTCGATCGACGCCGATGGCACCCCGACGGCTTCCGAGAGTGGCGCACTCGGCTCGGGTGGCCTGGTGCGCTCTCCCATGCCAGGGAAACGAATATCTATGGTGGGCGTGCGGGCCTTGGTGACAACATCGACTCCGGGACCCGTGATCTTCGCCCTTCCGATGGAATGCTGCTCGATCGGAGAATTGAAAGGCTCCCATCGGATATACCCGGCGTCGGCCAAATGTTCGCAGGCGTTTGCAATGGCCGGACGACTGACCGGATGCGGGCTCAAAACAATATCGTCCGCCGGACACCATCCGCCGTTGACGTCTCGCAGCTTGTGAAAGTGCGCGAGGAGCCAGCCCCTGATTTCTGCATCCGTCATGAGAACCCTCGCGGCGACCAAGCGAATATAAGATAAAAGCGGGAAAGTTCATAAGCCCAAGCTTTCGAGAATTTGAGTTCGCTCCTCTTCTGAAAACTCGCTGCTCGGAATCGTGACCCTCAAGGTGGCAAATCCATATCTCTCGGCATATTCACGAGCATCGTGGAACGCCTCATGGAGCGGAATTTTGATGCCTTTCATTTCGTGGATTGAATAGGAATAAGGGCCGCCCGTGATGCTCAGCCGCCAGCGGCCTATGACTCTTCCCTCTTTGCCTCGTTCCACTCCAAGCTCGACACTACCGCCTTCAGTCGGTCCTCCAGGCTCGGCGGTTACCTGCAAAGGCTGCGTCCGGTGCCAGACTGCGCCCGTCTTAAACGGAGCGTCGCTCACTCGGCCCCGGTCGCGCACCACCTCGTAACCAGCCGCACGCAATCTCCGGCCCACGGCCCAGCCACAAAATTGGGAAGCGGCGTCGCGGGAACGCTTGTCGGGCAAAGCATCGATTAGCGGCGTTACCTCCGCCGCTATCGCCTGAACTGCAGGCATTCCGAGATTTGAGAGCAGCCGATATTCCAGGATACGGTCCGGCCAATTGATTATGTAGGAAATCTTGCGACCTATCTCGGTCTCAGCGTAATTCTCGAACCTACTGCTCATTTTGCGCCCTATCAATTTATATACAGCACAAAAAACGTAGTTAACTTCCACCCAAAAGTCAACCACTCAAATCGAGTGGTCACTAAAGTTAGCATCTGATAAAGGACATTATCATATATAAGACCGCGCCGGAAACGTCGGGGTCGAGCCGATCGAACCGCGCCACCAGGCGCTTCTCGCCGATCCGGCTCTCGGACGTCGCGACGCGGCCGATCGGAGAAGCGTGCAAATATTCCCGGCCGACGCTCTGGCGTCCAATGGAGTGTCATTGTAACGTGATCGACACTACGTATTGTTGCGCCGTCCGCCTGAATGAGACTCGGGAACAGCCCCGCTTGAATATCTTTATTGCAAAACGAGGGTTGGCAACATGCGCTGTAGGATTTTGGCGGCGTCCTCGCCTTCACCTACCTTATGCTCAAGCGCGCAGCAGAATTCATGATACAAAGCGCACATCTACGACTATGTTGCACTAATGTAGTCATGATCGCGCATAATTCGTAGAACTAATGATCGACGCTACGCAGCTTATAAGTAAATTCATTCGCTTAATCGGAGCCTCCAACCGTGACCATCTATACAAAAAATTGTGACGCCTTCGTCGTCCTTCAGAATACGTCATCGTCGCCGAGCGCCAGATGGTCCATCGTCACCATTATTCAAGCCTCCTTGATAAGGCTCACAGCACCCGGCCTCCATTGTTCGTCGAGCCTGCCGTCTATACGGCCGCTGAAATTTTCAGTGAACTCGAGCATTGGCGGATGGAGTCACGCCATGAATGTAAAGACAATTGTTGCTCTTCTATTCACTGCTTATTTCGCCTTCATGACTTCGCCAGCGCGCTCAACGGAATATTATTCATTTTCTTCGCTGAGTTATTCAGGTAATCTACAGCCAGGCGGCCAGTTGAGCGGCGTCGCCGTTCTGACGGCGTCGTCGGCGATAGGCTCCGACTCTGTCTGCATAGGTTTTGCGAGTCCATCTCAATACAACTTCGGAAACTGCCAAGTCATAAATCTAAATACAGGCATCAACTATATAAATTTCAACATAAATATTCCAATTGATGCGGAACTAAACACTTACACAGGCACGATTTCAGTATATAACTCAAATCCATGGACCCTACTCGCCCAGTCGTCGACGCTAGCCACGCTCTCGATGACGCCACAGACAGGCACATATACATTTACATCACTGAATTATTTAGGGAACACCAAGCCTAACGGCCAATTGAGCGTTACAGCCACTTTGACGACAACGGTCGCTACAACATCAGATTCTGTCTGCGTTGGTTTCACCGACCAATACCAATATAATTTTGGAGAATGCAAGGTTGTAACTTTGAATGCAGGGGGAAACTCTATTCATTTCGACCTGAACATTCCCGCAGATGCCCAACTATCCGATTACATCGGAAAGATCTCCGTCTACAATTCTAATCCTTGGACCTTGCTTGCCGAGTCGCAGGCACTAGCTACACTCTCCGTCGTCGCCAACTCGACCACGAGTCCGCCGGTTCTCACTGGCAATAACGCGGTTCTGCTATGGGAGCAGGACTTCAGCGTCACACCTCTCACATTGAGAAGCGCCTCCAGCGCTACTGCGGGCGTGTGGATGCCGAACGACATGACTTGGCAGTCGCCTGTGCAGGGCTATGTCGACTTCGCGGCCTCGCCCTGCTCTTTTGCGGACGTCGCCTCCGGCGTCTGCAACATGGCCGGCGGCACTTTTGACATCAACCCCAATGATCCGACTATGCTGGGAATCAGCCCGTTTTCGCAAGCGAACGGCTATTTGACGATTTCCGCGAGCCGGACGCCCACAAATCTGGAACCGGCAATCCAAGCCGAAATGACCGCGCAAGGCACTCCGGGTCCGATCCCTTCCTTCATCGGCGGACGTCTGGAGGCCAATCCGGCCGTATTTCCAGGATTTACTTACGGTTACTTCGAGTTTCGCGCGGCTTTTCCGAATGCCGGACCCGGCATGTTTCCGGCTCTATGGTTCTATTCAACGCCCGGACAAAACCCCAATATGCCGCATGCGGAAATTGATCTGCTCGAATTCTTTGGTCATTCCGACGTCTTCTACACCACCATCCACTCAGGCGGCGCGACCAACAATAATGGAACCACGATAGGCCAGCACGCCGGGTTGATCGACGGCCAATTCCACACTTACGGGATGGACTGGACGGCGCAGCACATCGACTTCTACGCCGACCAGCAGTTGATTTATTCGGCTCCTGCTCCTCTAGTGGCCGCCTATCAGGGCGTATCGCTGACACCCGTCATGGACTATGTCGCAGATGCGAGTTGGATGGCTTCCAACATCTATTTGCAGGCCAATTCGACGACGCCCAATCCGCTCGTCATGCACATCAATTATGTTCGGCTCTACAGCGTGAAGCCGTTTTGATCTACCCTCGAAAATGTCGAACTTTTTTCTGGTTCGCCAACGCTCGGTCTCGAAAAGCCTCCCGTGGCGCCTATTTTCGGGGATATGCTTCTCGTGCCCATCGGACTAAACGCCGCTTTGCGACGTCGCGCATCCTCGCCTCGAGCTCTTTCAGACACTCGAGGCGATCACTTCTTCAGCTCTCGCGGGGTACCGGAGGAGCGCTTTTCAGGGGGCGAGCCGTCTTCGGAAGTAAGCGCACACCCGGCGCCGTTCACTCGGTGGGCTTGAAATTCCAGGGCATGAG
>NZ_JAHLJF010000030.1:0-3685 GCF_018887255.1 Methylosinus sp. KRF6
ACCCACCCTATTGGATATTGTCATTAGGCAGCGGAACGGAAATGGTTGCGGCTCGCCGAACGAGGGCGTTTCGGATTGCTTGCGCTGGGAGGCGGGGTTGGTCCGGGGTTTTCGTTTCGCGCGGCGATTTCGAGAGAATTCGTCTCCGAGCAAAGAAGAAAAAAGCAGTCGGCGGGCCCTTTTCGCGGGGGCGCGGACGGCGGCGAGATCGGGAGGTCGGGACTTCGCTTCGGTCTTCGGGACTTCGTCCTCGAGAAGAAGCGGCTGCGACGACGAGAACCGTTGGAGACGAAGGCGCGTGCCGAGCAGGGAGGCGGGACGCGGCGAAATCGCTTCGAGAATCCCTGGGAGCACTTAGGAGGAATTGAGATGAGCGTAACGACAGAGACATCGGCCGGCGCAGCCGCCGGCTCAGATGCCATCGTGGACCTGAAGACCATGTGGATCGGCATCGCCGGCCTCAATATTTTCTACCTCTGCATCCGCATCTACGAGCAGATTTTCGGCTGGCGCGCGGGCCTCGACTCCTTCGCTCCGGAGTTCCAGACCTACTGGCTGACGATGCTGTGGACGGAAATTCCGCTGGAGCTCGTGGCCGGCCTCGGTCTCGCCGGCTATCTGTGGAAGACCCGCGACCGCAACGTCGACGCGGTTTCTCCGCGTGAGGAGCTTCGCCGTCACGTCGTGCTGCTGCAGTGGCTGACGGTCTATGCGGTGGCCATCTACTGGGGCGCGAGCTTCTTCACGGAGCAGGACGGCACCTGGCACATGACGGTGATTCGCGACACGGACTTCACGCCGTCGCACATCATCGAGTTCTATCTGAGCTACCCGATCTACTCGATCATGGGCGTCGGCTCGTTCTTCTACGCCAAGACCCGCATTCCGTATTTCGCGCACGGCTATTCGCTGGCGTTCCTGATCGTGGCCATCGGCCCGTTCATGATCATCCCGAACGTCGGCCTGAACGAGTGGGGCCACACCTTCTGGTTCATGGAAGAGCTGTTCGTCGCTCCGCTGCATTGGGGCTTCGTGTTCTTCGGCTGGATGGCGCTGGGCGTGTTCGGCGTGGTCCTTCAGATCCTGGCCGGCGTGAAGCGCCTGCTGGGCAAGGACGGCGTCGCGGCGCTGATCGGCTGATAGCGGCCTGAAAGAGGGCCGCCCGCGCGATCGGCGCGGACGGCCGCCTCCGTCGATTTGAATTTTCCGAATGCTCTCGGAGCGAAGGCTTCGTCCGGACGGCCGCATGGTCGGCGGTTCGGGCGGGGTTTCGAGGAGGGCTCGGGGAGGGCGTCGGCGGGACGAGTTCTAAAGGACAATCCGGCGCGAGAGAGCCGGAGGCAGGTCTCGAGACGCCGGCGCGAAGACGCCGGGCGGACAGACACCAAGGAGAAGAGTGATGTCTACATCGAAGAGCGGGGGGGCAATCGGGCCTTTCCATTCTGTCGCGGAAGCGGCGGGATGCGTCAAGACCTCCGATTGGCTGATTCTGACGCTGCTGTTTCTGGCAGTGCTGGGCGGCTATCATATTCACTTCATGCTGACGGCGGGCGACTGGGACTTCTGGGTCGACTGGAAAGACCGCCGTATGTGGCCGACGGTGATCCCGATCCTGGGCGTGACCTTCGCGGCCGCGGCTCAGGCGTTCCTGTGGGAGAACTTCCGCCTCCCGTTCGGGGCGACCTTCGCGGTTCTCGGCCTTCTGATCGGCGAGTGGATCAACCGCTACGTCAACTTCTGGGGCTGGACCTACTTCCCGATCAGCCTGGTGTTCCCGTCGGCTCTGGTGGTTCCGGCGCTGTGGCTGGACATCATCCTGCTGCTGTCGGGCTCCTATGTGATCACGGCCGTGGTCGGCGCCCTGGGCTGGGGTCTGCTGTTCTACCCGAACAACTGGCCGGCGATCGCGGCCTTCCATCAGGCGACCGAGCAGCATGGTCAGCTGATGTCTCTGGCCGATCTGATCGGTCTCCACTTCGTCCGCACCTCGATGCCGGAATACATCCGCATGGTGGAGCGCGGCACGCTGCGCACCTTCGGTAAGGACGTCGTGCCGGTGGCCGCGTTCTTCTCGGGCTTCGTGTCGATGCTCGTCTACTTCCTGTGGTGGTTCGTCGGTAAGTGGTATTCGACCACCAAGGTGATCCAGAAGATCTGATCCGCCGCAAGGCGTTGGATCGAGCGATCGCTCAAAGCGAGGAGGGGCGGCTGCGAAGGGCTCCTGCAAGAGAGCCCGGGAGCGAGCCGCTCCGGCAAGGACGACAGCGGACGATCGGCCCGACGGGCCGGTCCGCGAAGAGAAACTTGGGAGGTTGTTCCATGAAACTGTTGGAGAGAATGGCCGTGCTGGCGACCGGACGGGTCGCTCGGCTCTTCGGCCTGGGCATGGCGGCTGCGGTCGTCGCGACGATGGGCTCCGTCGCTCCGGCGTCGGCGCATGGCGAGAAGTCGCAGCAGGCGTTCCTGCGTATGCGCACGCTGAACTGGTATGACGTGAAGTGGTCGAAGACCTCGCTGAACGTCAACGAGTCGATGGTGCTCTCGGGCAAGGTGCACGTGTTCTCGGCTTGGCCGCAGGCCGTCGCGAACCCGAAGTCGTCGTTCCTGAACGCCGGCGAGCCGGGCCCGGTTCTGGTTCGCACGGCGCAGTTCATCGGCGAGCAGTTCGCTCCGCGTTCGGTTTCGCTGGAGATCGGCAAGGACTATGCGTTCCAGATCGATCTGAAGGCGCGCCGCGCGGGCCGTTGGCACGTTCATGCGCAGATCAACGTCGAAGGCGGCGGCCCGATCATCGGACCCGGCCAGTGGATCGAGATCAAGGGCGACATGGCCGACTTCAAGGATCCGGTCACGCTGCTGGACGGCACGACCGTGGACCTCGAGACCTACGGCATCGACCGCATCTACGCCTGGCACTTCCCGTGGATGATCGCGGCTGCGGCCTGGATCCTCTACTGGTTCTTCAAGAAGGGCCTCATCGCCTCCTACCTGCGCGTCAGCGAAGGCAAGGAAGACGAGCAGATCGGTGACGACGACCGTCGCGTCGGCGCGATCGTTCTCGCTGTGACGATCCTGGCGACGATCATCGGCTACGCTGTGACCAACAGCACCTTCCCGCGCACGATCCCGCTTCAGGCCGGCTTGCAGAAGCCGCTGACGCCGATCACGGAAGAAGGCACTGTCGGCGTCGGCACCAAGGTGGTGACGGCGGATCTCAAGGGCGGCGTCTACAAGGTGCCGGGCCGCGAGCTGACGGTTCAGGTGAAGATCACGAACCACACGGACGAGCCGCTGAAGCTCGGCGAGTATACGGCGGCGGGCCTCCGCTTCCTGAACCCCGACGTGTTCACGACGAAGCCGGAGTTCCCCGACTATCTGCTGGCGGACCGTGGTCTGTCGACGGATCCGACGCCGATCGCGCCGGGTGAGACGAAGACGATCGAGATCAAGGTGCAGGACGCGCGTTGGGACATCGAGCGTCTCTCGGACCTCGCCTATGACACGGACAGCCAGGTCGGCGGTCTGCTGTTCTTCTTCGGCCCGTCGGGCAAGCGCTACGCCGCGGAAATCGGCGGCCCGGTCATTCCGAAGTTCGTCGCCGGCGACATGCCCTGATCGAACCTCGAATAGCCTGATGACAACGCCGGCCGGGCCTCGCGCCCGGCCGGTTTTTCTTTGCGCTCCG
>NZ_JAHLJF010000031.1:0-3266 GCF_018887255.1 Methylosinus sp. KRF6
GCTTCAAAATCCGCGCCAGTAGAGGAAGCCAGTGGCGGCTGCTACATAAGACCGCTGATACCCAACGATTGCCCGAAACCTCACCGCACCCTCTGGAGCGGCTCGATAAGGAGACCCCAATAGTATTCGGCGGCGCCCTCGAACGTCAGATGACGGTCGGCGCCGCGCCCCATGGACGCCATTCCCATGGCTTTGAAATAAAGCCCTTGGTCGTCGGCCTCGACGCTCAGGCTTTCATTGCATGAATTGTCCGCGGCCTGATCGCTGTATGAAAAGGTGACGCCGCTGCCGAACATGCCGCCGAGCGCGATCTTGCAGCGGGCGACCGCCGCGCCGGCGCGGTAGACGACGGCGGTGAAGCGGTTCGCATCCAATCGCCGGAATGTCGTACGGATCGAGGCGTGCCTGGCTTGGAGTTCTTCGAGGGATGCCTCGAAGAAGCGGGCCATGTAGTCGAAACCGTCGTGGAGAAAGACATCCCTGTCGGCGTCGGTGAAGGACTGGCGAATCCTGAGATTGCTGGACCGTGGACCCGGTTCGGATATCCTCTGGGAATCGACCGCCGCTCGGAGGACCGGCTCACGAGAGTGGCCGGTGGCTGGCAGGGCGTCGCGGATCTTGCGGACGACGTCCAGGAACGCCTCGTCGAGATCCGGCCACGACTGCACGGGCTTTCCATCCTTTGGCGCCGCGAGCAATTTCCCGAACGGCGCGTTCAGCCAGTCGCAGTGGCGCAGGATGACCGGGATCACGCGGGCTTCGCCGGCTTCATGCCGCTCCATCGCCCGCATCACCTCGACATCGAAGCAATAGTTCGAGGCGAGAAAGTCGGGCGAGATGAGCAGGAGGATCACGTCGGCGCGTTCCAGTTCGGCGCGGATGCCGCGATCGAATTCATCGCCGGCGTTCAGGCGGCGGTCATTCCATGTTTCGATGTGCCCGTCCCGTTTCAGCATCGCGAGATGCGTCTCGAGACGGGAGCGGAGAGCTTCGTCGGCATGGGAGTAGGAGAGGAACAGGCGGGCCAAGGGAATTCTCCGAATCCAGAAACATATCTTTATATCCGGGAACGCCGCAGTCGACACCCGGCTTCAGCGAGGCGCTCTTTTTGGTGATCGATGCGGCGCATGGAGCGAACCAAATTGAAGACTCTTGACGATGTGCGGATCCGTGCGAATCTGAGAGGAATGTTTTCCGGTTCTTCTTGGAAAGAGCGACAAATGAATACAGCAATCGAAACGCTATCGTCGGCGCCTTCCGGGTTGTTCGACACAGGCCCGACCGGCATCATCGCGAAAGCCGAGTTCGCCACCAAACTGCAAAAATTCTGCATGGACGTCGGCCGGCTTGCAGGAGAACGCCCTGCGATCCGATGCTACACCTACGGGCACGGGATTCGATACATCACATGCGACATCCATGGATCGACGGCTACCGTATATCTGACGCTAATGGCGAACGGTCATGTTGAATTGCCCGACCTCACTCTACCGCAATGGAGGAAGAACGGAGGGTACACCGAGTGCGAGTTCTGCGTCGCGAGCGACCTCGATGCATTGCGGTTCATTGCCATGCTTGCAACATCGATCGGCGCGTCTTTCAATGCGGCTCGACCGGCCAAGCCCACTTTCTGACCAGAACTAGGCGACGCAGGTCGGTGATGCCGATCCGGAATTCATGTTCTTCGTCTTGCGTTGGTGTACCAAGAACATATGCCAACAAACGTTGATTGTTTGGCTCGATGAAGCTTTTAAGGTAGTTGCGGAATCTATACGATTCCATCGTTTCATGTGTAATTACTATACGCACGGGCCGCTGGTTTACTTGTTCGTTGAATTCCAATGTAAAGCCGCTTCGATCCCTCGCCGCAACATAGGCGTCTCCGAAAATCACGGCAGGATACGGGCTCGAAAGGCAGCGTGAGATTTTTCTAAAGTAATCAAACATAGGAACGCGACAGATTCCCACGATATTGAATGACATAGTGCATCTTTCCTCGAAAGAAAGATGAATAAATGTGTCTCGATAGCACTCTACGAGTCTCTCTAGGTCGCTTGTCCTTACACGCAACATACCATGATTTGGATTACCATCAAAATTTACGAAATTTTGATGGTAATCCAAGCGTCCACCTTGTTGCGTAGCCAGGCCATTTGACGCTTTGTGGTCTTCCGTTTCACGGGGGTCGAAATCAGTTATGAAATCGGAAAGCTTACGTCTCAGTTGCCTCTGCAAGAACTCATGATCATCTTCGTTTTCAAGTTTGTTCTGAACATCAATTATATTATTTATAACTCTCCATTCGCAATCTTCAACGTGTTTTTCCTCATATATATCACGAAAATGCGGCGTTATGCACCTTGACGAATCCTCGGGGTGAATGGTGTGATTTACTCCAGATATAACTACGCCATTTCGTCTGCATATTTCATTTGTGCAGCTAAAATTGAATCGTCTGCTCCTATCATTGCGCGACAAATACGCACGCCGAGCTTGCGTAATTGTAACTATTTCGTCAAGTTCAAAGCAATATGCTCTGGAAATTGGCATTCTCACTTCTCCCGTTTTTTTGCGTCTGCTACGGTTGATCGTCCTCTGGAGCGAATTGGAGTCAAAAGTGCACGAAACAGATAAAGCGAATCTCTCTGCGTGAATCGAATTGCCGCCTTCGAAAAAGAGTCATTCAGCGCCGCATTCCGCGAACCACCCGTTCCACCTCCTTTCGTCGAAACAGCGCGCGCGGGAGGCGATCCGCCGCGACCGGCGTGACGCCGTGGACTGCGAGGGCCTTGGTGACGCCCTTCGCGTGTCCGACCCCGAACGCGTCCATGAACTCGTTTGACATTGCGTATTCGCTTTGGAACGCGTCGAAATCGACGCGCGCGATGATGGTCGCCTTTCCGGTCGTATCGGCGCGCAGGAGACCGGCTTGGATGAGCGCGGGAACCATCGTGTCGATGGTCTTCAGTCGGCGCGCGACGTCGCCAGCGTACAGGAAGTCCTCGGCGTCGCGCGAGGGGCGTTTTTCGATCGAGGGGTCGCGTTTCCACTCGGAGATCGCATGTTCGACGACGGGACGGTCGAAAAGCTGGAAGCGGAGCTGCGGCGGCCCGGCGACGGGCTTCACGCCGAGCCGGGTCAACAATGTCGTGGCGGCGATAGCGCTCTGTTTTCCGATCATGGACGCGATCGCGTCGGGCGTGATGTAGGCGGTGACGTGCCCCCGAAGTTTCATCCAGCGGCGAGTTGAGTCCCGGCGGTTGATA
>NZ_JAHLJF010000032.1:0-3105 GCF_018887255.1 Methylosinus sp. KRF6
GAATCATGGTGGCCTAGTGAGTCAGAAACCGCCTAATTACGCAACTGTAATGCTAGGCAGACACGGAGTTTCGGATCTTTGGGTGAGATTTCTTGAAAACAACAATTTTGTTGTGTAATGTAGGGTATGATAAGTCCTTCGGTGATTCTAAATGAACGAGAAGCTCGTGAAGCTCGGGCGACCGTGGCCGAGCTCGGTAAGGTGCTGTCGTCGGAACAGGAATTCGAGCCAATCATAGCAGGCCTGCCCCCGCAAGTGGTGACCGGCTTCCGAAAGGCAATCAAAGTTGAGAAGGAAGAGCTTGAGGCCTTGATCAAGGCCTATGAGACCGCCAAAGGTGGAAACTTTGAAGACCTGAAGCGTCGAACAGGGAACGACCCAGGTCTTTCGCTTATAATCGCCCGCATCGCGCGCAACCTCACGCAGAAGGAGTTGGCACGCAAGCTCGGCGTGAAAGAGCAACAAATTCAAAGATACGAGGCCGACAGATATAGCTCCATAAGCCTAGCCAACTTTCGGCGCATAGCGAGCGTTCTCGGCGTTGATTGGGAGATTAGGCTGTCGGAGTGGTGTGGCGGCGCCTGGAGCGCGGCACGCAATGCTTCTGCCATTGAAGTTAGGAAAATACTGAAGCACGCCCGCGCCAGTGGGTGGTTCGACGACGACGATCCAACGATCTTGGCCGATGAAGAAAGCTTCAACTACCTTCAGCGGTATGTGTCGGACCAAATTCTGAAATACGGAAACCCGTCACTCTTGCGGACGGGTTTGAACGTCCAAGATCACTCTGAAGACTTTCTGCTCGTAGCCTGGAAGGCCCGGGTTACGCGTCGCGCCGAGCAAATCATCGCCGCTCATGACACGATCTATCGTCCGCTTGAAATAACCTGGCTCTTGGAGCTGGTCCGGCTTAGCCGTTTTGTCGACGGACCAGCGCGTGCGCGTGACTTGCTGTTGAGTAAGGGGATTGTGGTGGTGGCCGAGCCTCAAATACCGGGGATGAAGGTCGATGGAGCTGCCTTCTTGCTGGAAGGCGTGCCAGTGGTCGCCCTGACGTTGCGGCGGGACACGGTGGACGGTTTCTGGTTCACCCTACTTCATGAGGTCGGGCATGTTATCCTTCACTATCGGACAGGCCTCGGTATAGGATTCTTCGACGATACGGATGTTGCTGACGTCGACGAAATCGAGAGGGAAGCTAACGAGTTCGCATCTAATATGCTCATCCCCGATGAGATTTGGAAACGATCGCCCGCCCGTATTGCCAAGTCCCATGAAGTAGTTGAAAAATTTGCGAAAGAGTTAGGGATCGACCCGGCAATCGTATTTGGAAGAATACAAAAAGAGAGGGGAAACTATGCAATATTCTCAAACATGATTGGTAGAGGGCGAGTCAGAACGCACCTTCTTGAGCAGACGCAAGGGGCTTAGACTATGAGTCGTAATGCTCTTCCGATTTACGTGCCGGCGCTTCGCCTCAAACAGGGCGAGTATCGCGGTTTGCAACGACTTGCCCCTGAGATTGCTGATAGGATCATTCCGCGCCTCGTTGTTCCGCCCCCGAAGGAGCGTGATCTTGAAAAGCATCGCCTGCTCACCAAAGACGAGATCGTGTACGAAACTGGACGCCGCATCGCGGATCATTGGATCATGCGCGAGGCCCTACTCGACGTTCGTTTTCTGTTCAGAGAATTTGGTGAGTCGGAGTGCATCGACTGGTTGCCGCGGATGTTTGACGTGGCCCGTAAAGCCAATGCCAAGCCAATCCCCGTCATAAGCCTTGCAGACGCCCTTGGACCCCGGGCCGCAGCCTTTCGTCAGGCGTTGGCGATCGAAAATGTGACGAAGGCCGCAATACGTATCGATTCCGGCGAGATCGACAAAGAGCTCCCGAGCCGCATAGCCGTCGCGATGGCCGCGCTCGGCTTGGCCCCGAACGATTGCACCGCTCTGGCTGACTTCGGAGACGCGGACTTCTCTGATGCCAGTGCGGTGGCAAACATCGCGCAGGCTGCCCTCGAAGATTTGCAGCGGATCGGACGTTGGCGTCAGGTCGTGTTCCAGGGAACAAATTATCCTGAAGTGAACCCGGCCGAACCGGGCCACACGACGGTCATTCCTCGCAATGAGTGGCTGGCCTGGAGAGAAGCGATCCAACTCGACGGTACCTCACCAGAGCACCTCGTGTTCGGCGATTATGGAGCTGACTGCCCGAAGTTCGAGTTCAGGGCATCCAGAGGAATCCCGATCCGCCACTATAGATATACGACGCGCAACAATTGGCTGGTTGTCCGCGGCTCCGCTGTCGGCCAGGCTGATATGGTGATGCGTGACGTCTGCGATCGCATCTTGAAGAGCGGCGAGTTCGCGGGACGGGGTTTCTGTTCAGCGGACGACTACATTTTCAAGACTGCAAACGGATGGGACGGCCCTGGAAATGGCTCCACGTGGCGCGAAATCAACACAACGCACCACATCACCCGCGTAGTCCGCGACATTGGTGGCATAAAAGGTATGTCGTTTGCGGCGTCGAGATTCAGCGACCCTGCCGACCAGCCGTCATTTCTCTGAAGGACGCGGAAGCACCCGACGCGCGCCGGCTTGAGCCCTACGATGGCGGTGCCGACCCAATCCTGACGCAGGATCTCGAAGGGTTGGTCGCCCGTCGCCGTGCGAATCTGCGGTCTTATGTAGCAGCCGCCACTGGCTTCCTCTACTGGCGCGGATTTTGAAGCGCTATGCTGTCGGCTCATCATTGATTGAGCATGGAAACGGCGATGAGCGCAACGGAAATCATCTCGGCCTTGCGAGACAAGAGATCAGAACTCGCTGACGCCATCGCCCAACTGGAGCGTCAAGTCGATCGACAGCGCGCCGATCTCGGGCATATTGACGCCACGATACGGCTGTTCGACCCCAGCATCGAAGACGAGGAGACCCGATCGACCGCGCCACGCGCGCACAACAACTGGTTTCGTCCGGGCGAATGCCGCCGGCGCATTGACGTGCCCCTGAAAAATCCCCCCAGCATCGATTAGAGTCCGGCCGATTGCCGCGCGACAATCAAGGTGAGAGTCCAGCGTCAATCAGGATGAGAATCGCGGG
>NZ_JAHLJF010000033.1:0-2975 GCF_018887255.1 Methylosinus sp. KRF6
ACTTCTCATCCTGTTTGTCGCGCGCTTCTCATCCAGATTGTCGCGCCATACATTGGAAGACGACGACGCTGATCGCGGCGCTGCGCGTCGATCGCATCGACGCGCCGATGATGATCGACGGCGCGCTCGATGGCCGCTCGTTCCTGGCCTATGTCGAGCAGGTTCTGGCGCCGACGCTCCGCGCGGGAGAGATCGTGGTGCTGGACAATGTGAGCACCCACAAGGTCGCGGGCGTGCGGGAGGCGATCGAAGCGAAAGGCGCGAAGGTCCTTTATCTTCCGCCCTATTCGCCGGACTTCAATCCGATCGAGAAATCCTTCTCGAAGATCAAGTCGGTTCTCCAGCGCATCGCGGCGCGCACTGTCGATGCGCTCGCCGCGGCGGTCGCCCAGGCCCTGCGAAGCGTCACGCCGAGCGAATGCGCGAATTACTTCGCCGCATCCGGCTATGATGCAGCTTCATCGGATTCCGCTCGTAGCCATGGAAGCTCGCTGAGGGCGCATTTCTGGGGACGGGAGATGGGCAAGTTCGGGCATTGCGTGCGGTCAATTCCGCCGGCCTAGCTCGTCGACCTGCTTTTTTTGCCTTATGACAACGACGCTTCGCATCAAGCAGCTGATGGGCCGCTAGTAAAGTGCGGCGCGCATCCAGCTTGCGGCGTCGCTCATCGCGCATTTGCCGCTCCGCCTCGCGCAACGCATCGAAAAGATGGGCAGCATTCACGATCTCGCAAGACGAGTCAACGCCAATCTCATGCGTCACAAGATGCGTCATCGAAATGCACGTGCCGACATCAAAAAACGATCTGGATCTACACCGATGCGAGCCGTTGCTGCACATCTCGAGCCGACAGGCATGCCGAGAACCAGTGCATCCACCGAACATCCACATAATCTCCGCGAAATCTCGACAAGGAGGGTTTAGCGTAGCGTTGCTGAGCAAAGTCAGAGAAACACGTGCATGATAAAGATAATCTCTATCGTTCGCGCGATGGCGGCGATTCTCCTGATCGGCGGCATTTCACCTGCTGTTGCAAGCGCCGCTGTCTATTCCGCCGTGAACGTCAACGTGAGGGCGGGTCCCAGTTCGCGATTTCCAGCAGTAGGCATGCTGAGCGCAGGAATCCCCTTAACCGTTCACGGTTGCCTCGCCCGCTACATTTGGTGCGATGTGACAGCGGCAGGCCTTCGTGGCTGGGTATCGAGCGCATACATCGAGATCGTACGCGATGCGCGGCGAGTGCACTTGCCAGCATATTTGTATGAGGAAAACTGGCCGGTGGTGACCTTCCATATCGACAGTTACTGGGAGAATCATTACCGAGATTACCAGATCTCCAACGAAGTCGATCGCTGGAGGGACAGGTGGGACGACGACCGCGTTCCAATCTGGCAAGACGATTGGAGCGCCTGGTCTGAAATTGGAGAAGACTGATTGAAGCGGGATCCGGTGACCGTGTGGAGCTGGCGCCGCTCTCGGTCGCAGATTCGGTGGATCTGCTCGCTACGATTAGCCGCTCGAGACGCGAGGGTTGTTGGGCGCAACGTCAAATCTCATCGATAAGATTGGACACGTTCAGCGATCATCGTTCCGCTAGGAGAAATTGTCGTGGATGGGCGGATAATTCTAGCCGACTCGGATCGGCCCGGCGAAACGTTAGAAGCCGAAGTCATTTCGCGCGATGAAGCCGTTCTGACGCTGGCGGTGCCGAACACCAACGTCCAATTCAGACTGCTGCGCCGTGACCGAGACTATGTGCGATACGAGGGATCACTCGGTGGACGCAACTTTTACTTCGTTCCGCCTCTCCCTGAAGCGAGAAACGCCATCGTCCCGAAAAGGAGCAGATATTACGGTGTCGCCGCATCGCGGCGCAGGTGACCGAAATCTATCGCAGAACGCGATCCGCTCCGCTTGCCGCGACGTTTCGAGGCGATCTCTGGCGACGACGATAGGCTGGGTTGCTGTCGGAGCGCTCTGCGCTCAGGCCGCCGACCGCCCCGCGACCCATGACACGCCGACGCCGGCCTTCGGCTGGGCGGGCTTCCACATCGGACTCAATACCGGCGTCGGCTTTCCCATCGCGAGCGGTGGGAAGCTGGAGGCGCTCGGGGGCTTTCCTGGTTCCGCTCTCTTCGACCTCACCGCGCCAAATCGTGACGCCCTAGGTCCCTCCCTCGGCGCTCAGGTCGGCTATGACTGGCAGGTTGGCCATTGGGTGTACGGCGTCGAGACCGAGCTCAATTCTCTCGGCGTGCGGAGCCCTTCGACCGGCCTCTTCGCGGCCCCGGCGAGCCTCGCTCCGGCCATCGTGGCCTACGGCCTGACCTCGGGCGACGATGGCAATTATTTCGCGAGCGTTCGCGCCCGGCTCGGCTTCGCCGTCGATCGCTCTCTGTTCTATGCCACCGGCGGCGTCGCGACCGGCGGCGAACGCGGCGCATCGTCGCTGTTTTTCTTCGGGCCGTCGCCCGCCACACCGTTCTACGCGCCGCCGTCTCGATCCTCACGCATGAAATATGTCGTCGGCGCCGGAGTGGACTATGCGCTCTACACCCAATGGTCGGCGCGGCTCGAATATCTCTATCTGAATCAGGAGCTGCAAACGCGCGTCTATGGCGATGGAATCGCCGCCCAATACGGCGCGCGCCAACGGAGCGAGGCCCATGTCCTGCGCCTAGGGCTGAACTACCGATTCGGCGTGGCGCAGGACGCGCGCGCCGGGATCGGCGCGGACCAGAACAAGAATGACAAGAGCGGGTCAAACAAGAGCGAGAGCCTCAAGGACATCGGCGACCGTCTCCATCTGACCGGCGACGGTGTTGCACCCGAAGCGGCCCCAGCGCAAAAGAGTGAAGCCGCCAAGACCGCGAGCGGCAAACGCGAGGCGGGCGACGACAAGGGCAAGGTGCGCAAGGGAGCTGTCGATTTGCCTTTCAAGGCGGGACTCGCCCATTCAACGATTTCAATTAAAT
>NZ_JAHLJF010000034.1:0-2766 GCF_018887255.1 Methylosinus sp. KRF6
CTGTCGATTTGCCTTTCAAGGCGGGACTCGCCCATTCAACGATTTCAATTAAATAGCCGAGACTGACCTGCCGTGAACGGCACTCCAATCGAGACTCGCGCAAGAAAATTTGGCAGTCAAAATGGGATTGATCGACCGGTCGATCGACCGTAGCGTTGGAGGATGGATTCCGACAGCACCGAACCACAAGACGCACGACAGGAAGCGCCGGAAGCGCGAGAGGATTTTCTCCGTCAGCTTCTTCGTCGATCCAATTGGAAAGTGACCGCCGAAATCGTCAACATCGCGCGTACGCAACTCGATATTCCAAGGTCAACGCTTTTTCGGATGGCGTCACGTTTCCGGAGCACCCGACTTACTTCGAGCCTTGCACAACAACAGCGTGGAACGCCGGATGGCGTATTTCGGCTCGCGCCCGAGGTTGAGCATGTTATCGCGGAGCAGATCGAGCGCTTCTGGCTCAGGAAGGAGAAGCCGAAATTCAGCGCCTTGATGGAGCGCATCCGCGGGACCTGCCTTGCCGAAGGCTTGCATCCCCCGCACTACAGAACGGTGCGGCGACGGGTGATGGATTTGACACCGATATCCGCCGCCCGTAAGCGCGGGGAGCGGGACATCGAAACTGCTGCGACTCCAAGCCCTGGACAATTCGTCGCCAGTCGGCCCAACGCCATTTGGCAGATTGATCATACCGTTGTCGACGTAATCATCGTCGACGAACAGCTTCGCCGTCCCATTGGGCGACCAGTGCTGACAATCGCCATTGATGTGTGCACGCGGATGGTGGCGGGCTTTCATTTGTCCCTTGAGGCACCTTCCAGCGTGTCCGTTGGGCTTTGCTTGCTTCATGCCGTCTATGACAAGACCGTGTGGCTCAACGAGCGCGAGATAGATATTTCTTGGCCCGTCGCAGGGTTACCCGAGGTACTTCATTGCGACAATGGCGCCGAGTTTCGCTCACGCGCTCTTGCGAACGCTTGCCGAGAATACGGCGTCAAACTTCAGTTCAGACCGCCGGCGACTCCGCGTTTCGGAGGGCATATTGAACGTCTCATCGGGACGATGATGGGCGCGGTGCATGTGCTGCCCGGCACAACGTTCAGCAACGTCGAAATCAAAGGCGATTACGACGCTGAATGCCGAGCGACTTTCACGTTGCGCGAACTGGAAAAGTGGATCGCGATAGAGATCGCAGGTAAATACCATCACCGCATCCATTCCGCGCTCCTGCGCCCCCCAGTCGCGGTCTGGCGCGATCTTCAGGGTGATGTCGATTTTGACCTTCCACCCGACCGAATGGCTTTCTGGACGAGCTTCTTGCCGGAAGAACGACGGCGCCTCCTGAAGGATGGCATCCATTTGGAAAAAATCCGATATTGGTCTGACGTCCTATCCCGCGATGTGGGCCGTGGCGCTGAAGTGAAAATCAAATATGATCCACGCGATCTTTCGCGTATCTTCGTTCGCCAGCCGGACGGTCATTTCGTTGAGGCTCGTTATCGAAATCTCGCGTACCCTCCCGTTTCATGGTGGGAGTGGAAGCACGCAAAGAAGAGATTACGCGAACAAGGGAAACGCGAATTGAACGAAGAAACCATTTTTGCTTCTATTGCGCAGCAACGACAAATCGAAGATTCCGCCGCACAGGCGAGCGCAACAGCACGCCGGAATGTGACGCGCCGGCCCGACCAACCGAGAGACGACGGCGGGAAAATCACAGGCGTCGATTTAGCGAAACCGGGTTATTCCAACGACGATATGGAATTTTGGGACCAATGATCGAGCCCTCCCATTTGGCTTCCGGCGCGGCCGCCCTCATTAACGCGCCAGACCATGTGCGCATTCGCGCCATCCGATCCGACCGCTGGGTTGGGTTCGGTCGCGCCCGACGCGTTTTGCAATATCTTGATGCGCTGTGTGATCATCCGCCATCAACGCGGCCACCGGGACTTGCGATTTACGGTCATAGCGGGATGGGCAAGACAATGCTCGTCGAGAAGTTTCGACGGGATCACCCCCCGGTCGTCGACCGCAACACCGGCTCCGAGGCTGTTCCCGTTCTTGCCATCACTCTGACCTCGCGCCCAACGGAGCGACGGATTTACGGTCAGCTGCTGATGGCTCTTGGCGCCAGCGTCAATGAGCGCGCGACCCTCATGGACCTTGAAATCAGGACCATGCTTTTGCTGAAAAACTGCAATGTTCGTGTCCTGGTCTTCGATGAAGTTCATAATCTGCTCGCGGGCAATCCCAGAGAGCAACGCGTAATCCTCCAGCTGTTGCGATATCTGAGCAACGAACTCAAAGCGTCGCTCGTTTGCCTCGGCGTGATGGACGCCCGCGACGCTATCGCAGGCGATACTCAACTCTCGCGGCGTCTCGATCAAATCGTGCTACCGCGATGGAAAGTGGACGAAGAATTCCACGAGCTCGTCAGCGCAGTTCTGCGGAGTTTGCCGATCAAGCAACCTTCAGCTCTATCAAGCCAAGGCTTGCGTCATCTCGCTCGTATGAGCGACGGCGTTACGGCGCGGGTTTTCGCCATACTCAACGAATTGGCAATCGAGGCGATCCGAGCGGGCACGGAGCGCATTGCCGACGAGGACATCGAGTCCTGGAAACCTGCCCTTGAGAAGGAAACCGTGTTCGCTTGACGCCCAACCCAAAAACGGCATTTCAATCGAGATTCAGTCCAAAATAGTCTCAAATGAAATGCCACCAATCGGACCCATCGCCCCGAGTCCTTGATTGAACTGCCAATCGACA
>NZ_JAHLJF010000035.1:0-2648 GCF_018887255.1 Methylosinus sp. KRF6
TGCCGCGCGACAATCAAGGTGAGAGTCCAGCGTCAATCAGGATGAGAATCGCGGGGGTGTCGGCGCGACGGAGGGAGGGCGAAGCCCGACCGTAGTTGCGCCGACACCCCTGCGCGCGCTCAAAAAAACGGCCTGTCCGCCGGTCGCGGGGCCGGGTGAAGGGTCGGTTTTCCCCTCGGGAGGACCGATTCGTTGCCCGGCCGCCATGTCACCGACCGCCAGATGAGGCTCTTCATGCAATTTCGAAAAACCGACCGCGCCGCCGTCGCCGCAGCGAAAGCCGGTTTCAGCCCGGCGACCGCCTATCGGCTGGAACATGATCCCCGGCTTCCCTCGCAAAAGAAGGCGCCACGCGCCCGCCGACGGCCAGATCCGCTGGAGAGCGTTTGGGACGGCGAGGTCATACCCATGCTGAAAGCGGCGCCCGGCCTGCGCCCGATCGGCGTGCTCGAGGAGTTGCGCCGCCGCCATCCGGAACTCGGCTCCGGCGTGCGCCGCACGCTGGAGCGGCGCATTCGGAACTGGCGCGCCATCCATGGTCCCGAGCAGGAGGTGATTTTCCGGCAGGAGCATCCTCCGGGCCGCATGGGGCTCTCGGATTTTTGCGACATGCGCGATCTCGAGGTCTCCATCGCCGGCGTTCCGCTCGATCACCGGCTCTATCACTTCCGCTTGCCATTCTCAGGCTTCGAATCCGCCCATGTCGTGCTCGGCGGCGAGAGCTTCGTCGCCCTCGCCGAAGGCTTGCAGAACGCCCTGTGGACGCTCGGCGGCGCGCCGCAGCAGCATCGCAGCGACAGTCTCTCCGCCGCCTTCCGCAATCTCGACGCCGACGCCAAGGAGGATATGACGCGCCGCTATGAAGCGCTCTGCGCCCATTACGGCATGACGCCGACGCGCAACAACAAAGGCGTCTCCCATGAGAACGGCTCGATCGAAAGCGCCCACGGCCATATCAAAGCCGCGCTCGAGGACGAGCTGCTGCTGCGCGGCTCGCGCGACTTCGACGATCTCGGCGCCTGGCGAAGGTTCGTCGACGAGCTCGTCGGTCGGCGCAACGCCCGCAACGCCGCGCGCGTCGATCTCGAACGCGCGGAACTGAAAGATCTGCCGCCGCGCAAGACGTCGGACTTCGAGGAGGAACGGGTCTCGGTCACCTCGTCCAGCGCCTTCACTTTGCGCAAAGTCTTCTACACCGTGCCGTCGCGGCTGATCGGCCACAAGCTTCTCGTGCGCCTCTACGACGATCGGCTCGAAGTCTTTCAGGGGTCGACGCATTTGTTCGACCTGCCGCGCGGCAGGCCTGGACCAAACGGCAAACATGGCCATGTCGCCGACTATCGGCACGTCATTCATTCCCTGCGCCGCAAGCCTATGGCGCTTCTGAACCTCGTCTATCGCGATCAGCTTTTTCCGCGACGCGCCTACGCCAAAGCCTTCGACGCGCTGCTTGCCGAGACGGGAGAAAAGACGGCCTGCAAAACCATGGTTGCTCTGCTCGCCCTTGCGCACGAACGCGCCTGCGAAGCCGAACTCGCTATTGCAATCGATGAGGAACTCGACCATGGCCGCTTGCCCGATCTTGCCGCGCTGACCGAACGCTTCGCGCCGAGAATCGCCACGGCGCCGAATGTCGTCGTCGCGCTGCCGGAGCTCGCCGTCTATGACGCGCTCGCCTCTTGCGAAGGAGCGGCGGCATGAAGGCGAACGATAAAATCGACGCCGCCCGCGTCGACCTGCTTCTCTCCGAACTGCGTCTATCCGGCGTCAAACTCGTCTGGAACGCGCTCGCCGCGACCGCCGACAAGGAAGGTTGGCCCGCCGCACGCTTCCTCGCCGCGCTCGCCGAACAGGAACTCGCCGACAGAAGTCAGCGCCGCTTCGCTCGACATCTCGCTGAAGCGCGCCTGCCGCCCGCAAAAACGCTCGACGCTTTCGACTTCGACGCCGTGCCGATGGTCTCGAAGGCGCAAGTGCAGGCCCTCGCCGCCGGCGACGCCTGGCTGGAAAAAGGCGCCAATCTGCTGATGTTCGGCCCGCCCGGCGCCGGAAAATCGCATCTCGCGGCAGCGCTCGGTCTCGCGCTCATCGAAAACGGATGGCGTGTGCTCTTCGCGAGAACGACGGACCTCGTGCAGAAGCTGCAAGTCGCAAGGCGCGATCTCGCCCTCGAGGCCGCGATCGACAAGCTCGACAAATATCATCTGCTCATCCTCGACGATCTTGCCTATGTCGCCAAGGATCAGGCCGAAACCAGCGTGCTCTTCGAGCTGATCAGCGCTCGCTACGAACGACGCTCGCTGCTCATCACCGCAAATCAGCCCTTCGGCGAGTGGGGGAAAATCTTCCCCGATCAGGCCATGACGCTCGCCGCCGTCGACAGGCTCGTTCATCACGCGACAATCTTCGAAATGAACGTCGACAGCTATCGCCGAAAATCCGCGCTTAAAAAAGCTGCCGGCCCAGGCCGAACTCCGGCGCGCGCGACAATTAAATCCGCATCTTGATTGTCGTGCCGCGTCAATCAAAACGACCGTCGCCAAAAATCCGCTTGCGTTATTGTCGCTCCGCGACAATCATCTCGTCACCGCGACCGAAACTTCTCATCCTGTTTGTCGCGCGCTTCTCATCCAGATTGTCGCGCCATA
>NZ_JAHLJF010000036.1:0-2508 GCF_018887255.1 Methylosinus sp. KRF6
GTTCTCGGTGGAAAAACTCGTGCTGCCTGGGTCAGCTCTCAGTGGAAATCAACAAACTCTCCACCTCGCGGTTCCAGCCGTCGACGCCGGCGGCGACCTGCAACAGATTGTGCAGCCCCCGGGGATGGGAGACGAGGTCGCGGAGAAGATGGCACAGGAATGCGCGCTCCAGCCTGACGCCCGTAGCGGAGCGCAGTTCGAAGGTAGTACCCGGCGTCAGGCTGATAAAGTTCACCTTGTTGGCGTCGAGGCTGTTGTCGCCTCTGAGGTTCAGCGGAACGAGGGTCATCCGGGTCGGCAAGGCCAACTCTCGCCGTCCGAGCGCGTTCAGCCGGTTGATGTTCTGAGCCGCGATCGCCTGGTTCGAGCAGATGTAGAGGATGTCGATCCGCTTCGCGCTGTCCCAAAGGTGTTCGATCATGCGGGCGACGACGCCGCGCGCCACCATCGTCTTGCCGAGACCGACTTCGTCGGCGACGAGGAACCGGCGCACGGGATCGTTTTCGCCGTAGAGCCGCTCGTAGACATAGTCGACGGTGCGCCGCTGGAAGGCCTTGAGAGGGGCGAGCGCGGCCTCGGCATGGAAACGCTCATCCATTGGAGGCGTCCTCTGCGGCGAGCGCGATGCGGAAGGTGTTCCAGAGCGCCCGGAATTCGGCCGGAATCGAATCGGCGTCGGCGCCGTCGGTCTCCAGCCGCTCGATGAGCCGTTCGATGGCGCGAAGCTGGTCGCCGCCCCGGCAGAAGGCCCGGACCATCTGCTCGAGGATCGGGGCGTCGTCGCCGGCGGCGCGCCAGGCGCCGTGACCGGTCTCGCCCTGCGCCGCCAACGCGGCGGCGAACGGGTCGCCGAATTCGGAGAGGAGCAGTCGCAGATAACGGAAGAAGGCGTCCTTGCTGTCGATCACCCATCGCAGGATGGCGGCGTGGCGCCCAGCGGGCAGCCCGTCCATCGAGAGCCCGGTGCTGAACAGGATCGAGACGTCTTCCGTCTCGTCCGTCAGGTGGCATGCAAGGAAGCGGGTGATGTCGACCAGCGGCATCCCGCCAAGATCGGCGGACTGTCCCTGCCGAAGCGGCTCGAGCACATCGCGCTCGTGGGCTTCGCCGCGGGTGATCGGCCAGACGCGCAGGACGCCGATCCCGGCCAGCGGAAGCGGCCCGGGAGGAACCAGCCAGACCCTCCAGACGGGCGCGCCATCGGCGGTCGGCTCGCCGCGCTCACAACGGAGTTTCAGGCCGCTGCGGCAGATCTCGCGCCGGGCCTGCTCGAGACGCGCCTCAGCGGCCCGCCTTGCGGCATCGGCGACAGCCGTCTCGTTGCGAACGAACGGCCGCGTCAGACGGCCGAAGCCCTTTTCGCCAAGGATTTCTTCGACGGAGCCGACCCGTGACCTCTTTCCGGTCAGGGTCACGAAGACCTCGACGTTGTTGCCGGTCACCAGCGCCGGTTTCGTGGCATTCCCTGAGCCTATCGTGATGTTGGTGTCCCAGCCTATCTCGACGACGAATGCCTTGGCGTGGAGCCCCTGGAAGGGAGTGGCGTCGACGTCTTCGCCATCTTCCGTGACCGCCATCTCGTCGAGGACGGCGACCCGGGAAAAGCAATCCAGCGTCGCGCCGTCCAGTTTGGCGATTTCGTCGGACCGCCCGATGAAGATCGGCTCGTCGGCGCCGTCGGCGAGTTTCGACAAGGTCTCATCGTCGCAGAAGGGCGAAACCACGCCCAGCCGGCCACGGCGTTCCGGAAACCACGGCTTCGCGCCGAAGCCGTTGACGGCGAAGGAGACGCTCTCGAACGGCTCCGGCAGGGTCCATTCGGCGCGGCGCACGTCTTCGGCCAGTTCGTCGACAAGCGCCTTCGTTCCTTCCGGAACGCCGATGGTCGCCAGATCGGGGATCTGGCGAAGGAAGTCGGCGATCGGCCGATTGACGGCCTTCGGCTGCTTCGTGATCACGCCGTCGAGGGTCGCGGCGATGTCCCAGGAGCGGTCGCGCGTCAGGTTACGGGAAAGGATCAGCAGGCGCATGCGCGCGGGATCTTCGGGCCGCAGCGGCTTGAAGCGCAAAGCCCACATCTTGGGATGGAAAGCGCCGCCTCGAGGGGCGACGACCTCGACCACGGTGCGTTCGAGCAGTGAGCAAAGACGGTAATGCGAATGTGGTTTAACGCCCGCCTGGATATGGCCGGCGTCGGTGAAGACGACGAGGCGTCCGGCGATGCGCTCGGCGCCCTCGAGCAGCGCCAGGGGATGGGAAAGGATGCTGTCTCGATCCTCGGCGGCAAACAGGGCCAGACTGACCGGCACGGCGAGCGCGGTCTCGAAGTCGAGCGAATAGGTCGTGGCGACCGCGGCGTCGAAGACGTAACCCGCTGGCGGCTGGAGATTGGCGCCGTAGAGCAGCCGCTGCTCCGGATCGAGGCTCCGCCTATTCTGCATGAGCGAGATCCCTTAGCATTACAGTTGCGTAATTAGGCGGTTTCTGACTCACTAGGCCACCATGATT
>NZ_JAHLJF010000037.1:0-2496 GCF_018887255.1 Methylosinus sp. KRF6
TGTCGATTTCCGTCGAGATTTGACCCAGGATTTCCATTGAGAAGTGACCCGGGTTGAAGATGGCTTGCGGGTCAGTCGGTCGTCAAGTTTTGGTCTTCTCCTTTGCAGGTTTGTCCGCCTTTGCCGAGCTGTCCTTGAACCGGAAGCTGTCGTTCCCGGTTTCGAGGATGTGGCAGCGGTGAGTGAGGCGATCGAGCAGAGCGGTCGTCATCTTGGCGTCCCCGAAGACGGCGGCCCATTCGCCGAAGCTCAGATTCGTCGTGATGATGACGCTGGTCCGCTCGTAGAGCTTGCTCAGCAGATGGAACAGCAGCGCCCCGCCGGAGCCGCTGAACGGCAGGTAGCCGAGCTCATCGAGGATGACGAGATCGGAATGAACGAGCCGCGCCGCGACTTGGCCCGACTTGCCTTGGTGCTTTTCGGCTTCGAGCGCGTTGACGAGCTCGACGGTGGAGAAGAACCGGACGCGCTTTCTGTGATGCTGGATCGCCTGGACGCCGATCGCTGTCGCCAGATGCGTCTTGCCCGTACCAGGTCCCCCGACCAGGACGGCGTTATGCGCATCCTCGAGGAACTCGCAGCGATGAAGCTGGCGCGCGAGCGCCTCGTTGACCTCACTGCTGGCGAAGTCGAAGCCGGCGAGATCGCGATAGTTCGGGAACCGCGCGGACTTGAGCTGGTAGGCGATCGATCTCACCTCCCGGTCGGCGGTTTCCGCCTTCAAGAGTTGCGACAGGATCGGCAGCGCGGCCTCGAAGGCCGGGGAGCCTTGCTCGGTCAGCTCGCTGACGGCTTGCGCCATGCCGTGCATTTTGAGACTGCGCAGCATGATGACGATGGCGCCGGCGGCGGGATTATGACGCATGGCGCGCCTCCCGACCTTTGCGCAGCGCGTCGTAACGCTCGACATTGGCCTGCGGCTCGGTGGTGAGCGTCAGCGCGTTGGGCGGCTTCACGGGCGGCGCGTCGACCGGCTTGCCGTCCACCAAGCGATGCAACAGGTTCAAGATGTGCGTCTTGGTCGGCGCGCCGGCCTCCAGCGCCAATTGGACGGCGGTCAGCACGGCCTGCTCGTCGTGCTGTAGGACCAGAGCCAAAATCTCGACCATCTCACGGTCGCCGCCCGGCTTCTCGAGCATGCGCTGTTGCAGCGTCCGAAAGGCGACCGGTAGCTCGGCGAAGGGCGCGCCGTTGCGCAGCGCGCCCGGCTTGCGCTGGATGACGGAGAGATAATGCCGCCAGTCGTAGACCGTCACGCTCTTGTCGTTATGCGACCGGGCGAAGACGCGGGAGTGCTCGCACACGATCTGCCCCTCGGCGGCGACGACGACGCGCTCAGGGTAGACCCGCACGCTGACGGGGCGATTGGCGAAGGAGGCCGGCACGCTGTAGCGATTGCGGTCCAGATGGATCAGGCATGTCGGCGTGACCCGCTTGGTGTGTTCGACGAAGCCGTCGAATGGCCGCGGAGGCTGCATCAGTTGCGGAACCTCCTCGCGCCAGGCCTCCGCGATCGTCCCCGGCTGCGCGCTGTGCGAGATCTCGGCCCAAAGCTCGCGGCATCGCGCCTCCAGCCAGTCGTTGAGCGCCGCCAGCGACGGAAAGCTCGGGATCGGCTGCCAGAGGCGATGACGAGCATCCTGAACGTTCTTCTCGATTTGCCCCTTTTCCCAGCCGGAGGCCGGATTGCAGAATGCGGCCTCGAAAAGGAAGTGGCTGACCATGGCGGCGAAGCGGGCGTTGACCTGGCGCTCTTTGCCGCGCCCGAGCTTGTCGATCGCCGTGCGCATGTTGTCGTAGACGCCTCGCCGGGGCACGCCGCCCAGCACGCGGAAGGCGTGGTTGTGGGCGTCGAACAGCATCTCATGCGTCTGCTGCGGGTAGGCGCGAAGGAAGAACGCACGGCTATAGGAGAGCTTGAACTGGGCGACCTGCAACTTGGTCCGCTCGCCCGCGATGATCGCCCAATCCTCCGACCAGTCGAACTGGAACGCCTCGCCGGGCAGAAACGTCAGCGGCACGAACGCGCCGCGCCTGCAGGTCTGCTGCTCCCGATGCCGCGCCGCCTTCCACTCGCGCGCGAAGGCCGCCACGCGATTGTAGGAGCCGTCGTAGCCGAGGGCGACCAGATCCGCGTGCAGCTGCTTGACCGTCCGCTTCTGCTTGCGCGATTTTGCGGCCTCGTGACGCAGCATGTGCGCCAGCTTGTCGGCGAACGGATCGAGCCGGCTCGGTCGATCGGGCGTGGCGAACCGCGGCTCGACGCTGTCCGAGCGCAGGTATTTGCGCACGGTATTGCGCGACAGCCCCGTGCGTCGCGCGATCTCTCGGATCGAAAACTCCTGCCGATATCGCCAGCGTCGGATGACGCTCAATAACTCCATGTCGATCACTCCCAGGTCCCCCGCGACGGTCGAGGGGGAAAGGTTCGAACATGGGTCAGTTCTCGGTGGAAAAACTCGTGCTGCCTGGGTCAGCTCTCAGTGGAAATCAACA
>NZ_JAHLJF010000038.1:0-2278 GCF_018887255.1 Methylosinus sp. KRF6
CGCCGTCAGCCGGCGGAGGCGCTGGGGAGCTCGTTTTCGAGCGGCTCGGCGGGCTCGGCCGGAGCCGGCTCGGCCATCGGGCGGCGCGTCGTCGGCAGGCGGTGGATCGTCGCCGTCTCGCGATCGTCCTCGCGCTCCATCCGCGACAAATCCTGCCGCACCATCCACACGAACAGCGCAAAGGCGATCGCCGACAGCGTTCCCACCGACACGTCTAGAATGGCGAAGCGCCAGATATGCGCTTCCGTCACAGCAGGGCCCAGCCACCAGGCGAAAACGCTCCAGCCCGCCACCAGAAGGCGGAATTCCGTCGCCCCCATGCCGCCATAGGACAGCCGATGCACCCCAGCCGTCGCCACACGAAGATAAGTGTAGGAGCTCATCAAAAGATAGAGCGACAGCACGAACAGCGCCGACGGAAGCGTGAAATAAGGCGAGATCCCGAGACCCACCACGATCAGGCTCTGCGCGATCAGATCGCTCGAATGATCCAGGAGAAAGCCGTAGCGCGGACGCTCGATCCCGCGATGGCGCGCCAGCGTGCCGTCCAGCGAATCGCCGAACCAGTTCAAAAACAGGCCGGCCACCGCGACCCACAGGAACCACGCCGACCAATGCGTCAGCGCAAAGCCCGCCGCCGTCGCCGCCGCACCGGCCAGACCCACCGCCGTCAGATGATCCGGCGTCGTCCAGGCGGGAAGCCGAAACACGAGCGCCTGCAGCACACGCCGCTCGCCAGCCGCCAACAGGCTCGTATTCAATCGGTTCGCCAAGAAACCCCCTCGCGGTCCGCCGAGAAACCTTCGAAAAACCAAGCCCGCAGGCCCGTGGGCCGCGTTCCTCATCGCATCGCAATATCTGCGCCGTCAGCTTGCCCGGACCCGACTCGTCCGTCAACCGAGATTGCTATACCTAAGGCGCATTCCAGAGGCGAGCAAATCTCGACGCAGCCCGCCCGAGCCTCGCTTCACAAGCCTCGCCTCACTTCACCGCAGCGCCCACCGCCGCGCCCTGGATCGCCGGCTGCGTCAGCATCGAAACGAGCTGGAACGCTTTCGCGATCTCCGTCACAGGCGCATTGGAGACATACAATATGTCCTTGTCCCGCATCGCGAATCGCCGCGCCGTGAACAAAGCCGCCGGATTGCGCATGTCGAGATGATAGGCGACCGGCGTCAGCCGCTGCGACGCCAGCAGCGGCGACACGGTCGGATATTCGGCGATCGCCGCCGTCTGCTCATAGCGCAGCACGAACAGCCCGCTCGGATCGGCGCGCTGATCGGCGAGCCCGCCGGCCTTGCCGATCGCCTCCTCCAGCGTGATCCCCCGCGCGTCGAAGGGCACCACGGCGTTGGCCCCGGTCGCGCCGGCGACCGTGAAGGTCTGCGGCGTGCGCTCCACCGTCAGCACATCGCCCGGACGCACGAAAATATTCTCGCGCGGATTGGCGAGCAGCGCCTGGATCGGCGCCCGCGCGGTGCGGTCGCCGCGCGTCAGGCTGACGAAGGTCTCGTGCACAGGCGAGCGAAAGCCCCCCGCCGCGGCGATGACGTCCATCACCCGGTCGCCGCGCAAGGTCAGCGGCACGCGCGCGCCCTGCGTCACCTCGCCGGTCACGGTCGCCGTATTGGTGACGTTGCGCGAGACATTGACCAGCGCCTGCGGCTCGATCGCCTTGCCGCGCAGCCGCTCGACGATGGCCGCCTCCACCTCCTGCTGGCTGCGGCCGGCCACCTGTATGCGCCCGGCGTAGGGAACCGTCACCGAGCCGTCGCGCCCGACCGTCTGGTCCGGTATGGTCGCCGAGCGCGAGCCGGGGCTCGCCCGTTCCATGGCCGGCGAGGAGAACAGGCCGCCCGAAGCCGCCTCCCACAGAGTGATCTGCAGCGTGTCGCCGATGCCGATCGGCTGCGAGGCGGGCGGGCGATAATCGCCGAAGGAGCCGCGCAGGCCCGGCGCGCCATGCCTGGCCAGCGCCGCCACCACATTCGTGTCGATCTCGACGAGGGCGAAAGCCGTCTCCGGCCGTGATTCGCTCGGCGTGCCCGCGGTCATCACCGCATCGCCGGACGGGCCGCTGCCTGGAAGCAGGCTGCAGCCCGAGAGCGAAGCAGCCGCCAAAACACAGAAAATACGAAGCGTCTTCAAAACCACGCCGCCCCCGACCAATGCTCCGGGCCGCTCCCGAAGCTTCGCCGCGCGCCCAAATGACCCCGTCTCTATGTCGAAGACAAGGCCTTCCACGCAACGCCCGCGCTTTATCGCCCCCCTGTGTCCC
>NZ_JAHLJF010000039.1:0-1996 GCF_018887255.1 Methylosinus sp. KRF6
CTGCAATCGGCCGGACTCTAATCGATGCTGGGGGGATTTTTCAGGGGCACGTCAAACAAAAGGCGGGATGGTCCTCAATCCCTGCGGCGATTCCGACGTACATGGGCATTAGAGAAGTTCAGAAGCGGGCGGTAGAATTCATCCTAAACCTCGACGTCCACAAGCTTGAACTTGAGCGACAGCGTTTGGCGGAACAGATCGACCAGAACGCGCGCGATTGGCGTAATTTATGGGACGAAATGGACCGCTTCGCCCGGCGTAGTGCGGCTAGGGTCGACACTCTGCCGCAGAAGCCGACCGTAAATTCCGAGGAACTCGCCCGAGGTCACGTCATGATTGCCAATAAGGCGGAATGGGTGGCTTTGTCTGATCTGCTTAAGAGCCTACGTGGTCGCATCGCCGATTTGGCCGCCATAGCTGTCCCAGAAGTAGGTATCTCCGCGGATGGATTAGCTCAGCAGCTCGAAGCCCTCAATCTAGAGGTTGGCGAAATCAACAAGACACGGATCGAAGTTTTTCAGGCAAAACAGTTGAAGGATACCGATGTTGCATCATTACGTCGACGAATCGAGTCAATTTCTGATGATCTTCAAAAGAACTTAGACGTGCAGAAATTAGAACGTTACGCCGGTATTGGTGGATCTCTTGCCCCTGATCACTGTCCGACTTGTCACCAAGCGCTTGTGGACACATTGCTATCTCAAGATGTAATCACGGCCGTGATGCCGATTGAAGCAAATATTGAATATCTTCGTTCGCAACTGCGAATGTTCGAGGGCATTCTCAGGCGGGAGCAAGAAGATCTGAGAAGGCTTGAACTTCGTGCTGCTGAAGGCGATCGGGAGTTGAATGAGCTGTATAGCCGAATCCGCACTGTGCGGGCGGACCTTATGGCTCCGAACAGCAATCCTTCAGCGGTCGCAATCGAGGAGCGGGTTCGAGCGGAAGCAAGAGTTAGAGAGCTTGAAAATATCCAAGAGGTTTTCGACGACACGGTCGAGCGAATGACGGTGCTTGCCGCCACACTTGAAAGGCTGCTGAGTGCCAGATCAGCCTTGCCGAAAGATAAAATGAGCCCTCTCGACAAGGAAAAACTTGAAGCTCTGACCAAACTTTTGCAGCGTCAAGCGGGCGAGTATGGATTTTCGACGTTCGATTCGAACGAGTTAACTATCGATGACAATACCTACAGGCCACAAAAAGAGGGCTACGAAATCGGTTTCGAAACGTCCGCAAGCGACGCGATCCGATTGAAATGGGCATATCAATTGGGGCTGTTAGAACTCGGGCATACATATCCGACCAATCATCCCGGCATGTTGCTTTTCGACGAACCGAGACAACAATCGTCGTCGAAGGTCAGTTTCGGTCGATTGCTTGAGCATGCAGCCGCATGTCACCGCAGCGATCAGCAGGTCATTGTATCCACGAGTGAGGATATTTTGACACTCACAGCGATCCTCTCGCACATCCCTTGCACTCAGACGATATTTTCAGGCTATGTCATCAAGCCTATAGAGGCCGAGTGAGCTACGTGTTCCGCCCCCATGAACGCCAGCGGTTGTGAAGCCGCGGTCGGTCGGCTAAAATGATTCGTGTAGAGAGGCATCGCCTCTCCTAAGTCAGGCGTCTAAGGAAAGTCCGCATAGCTCAGCAGGATAGAGCGAAGGTTTCCTATTGAATTGGGCGTTGTGCTCGGAAACGGTGCAACGGATCCGCTCAAAGTCGGGGAAAGCTTGGGCGCATCTCGCGCCTTGCCGATCCCGAGCCAAGCCCCGCAAGGGGAAGGTGTAGAGACTGGACGGGCGGCGTCTAAGGGCCTCGGGTCTATGACGGAGGGACAGTCCAGACCACGAACGCCGGAAGGCGGCGGCGAAAGCCGAAGTGGTATGAAACCTTAGGTCGGGGGTTCGAGTCCCTCTGCGGACACCAACGCTTCTTGGTAAGCGCACACCCGGCGCCGTTCACTCGGTGGGCTTGAAATTCCAGGGCATGA
>NZ_JAHLJF010000040.1:0-1761 GCF_018887255.1 Methylosinus sp. KRF6
GCTTCAAAATCCGCGCCAGTAGAGGAAGCCAGTGGCGGCTGCTACATAAGACCGCGATTTTCTATTACTCGCGTGATCGCAAAGGCGAACGTCCGCAGACCCATTTGGCGAACTACTTCGGCATTCTGCAAGCGGACGCCTATGACGGCTACAACAAGCTGTATGCAGCGGAGCGCAAGCCTGGTCCGATTCTCGAAGCGGCGTGTTGGGCGCACGCGCGGCGCCCGTTCTTCGTCATGGCCGATATCGATGCGAACGTTCGTCGTAAGGCGGCGGGAAAAAAGGAGATTCCACTGTCGCCGATCGCCATGGAGATCGTGCGCCGCATCGACGCGCTGTTCGAGATCGAGAGGTCGATCAACAGCAAGAGCGCGCAAGAACGCCTCGCCGTTCGCCGGGCGTCGAGCCGACCTCTCGTCGACGCGCTGGAAAGCTATATGCGCGAACAGCTCGCCAAGCTCTCGCGTGGACATGACCTCGCCAAAGCGATGCAATATATGCTGAAGCGATGGCCGGCCTTCACGCTGTTCCTCGACGACGGGCGCGTTTGCGTGTCGAACAATGCCGCCGAGCGTGGACTGCGCGGAATTGCTCTGGGACGAAAATCATGGCTGTTCTGCGGGTCTGATCGCGGAGGCGAGCGCGCCGCCGCCATGTATGGGCTCATCGTCACAGCGAAGATGAACGGCGTCGATCCGCAGGCCTGGCTCGCCGACGTCCTCGCGCGCATCGCCGCGCATCCGGCGCATCGGCTCGATGAATTGCTGCCGTGGAACTGGAGCCAGAAGGATAAAGCCGCGCCGGCGCTGGCGGCCTGACCATGCACGTCAACAAGGTCTCTCACGTCACGACCATCGATCGCATCGCTGCGCAGCTCGGCGAAAGCGTCGACTTCCTCCATGACGTCGCCAATGAAATGGAGCCCGAGGATGACGTGATCTGGGTCTATGGCCTCGGCGACCTCGAGATCCTGGCCTTCACCGACTTCGGTGTCGAGAACCTCGTCGAGCTCATCAAAATCCACAAAGAGATGAAGTCGCACCGAGAGCGCTGACGCGAGGATCCTGCGTCCACGATGAGCGCTTGCTTTACGATTGCCTGTTCGGCAATTGCAGCAATCTCGCGAGCGCCTCGGAATCCATGTCGGGATCGACGCTGAAGCCGAGATATGATTTGGCGGCGTCCACGAAGAGTCCTTCGTGCTCGCCCGCCGCCGAGATTTCGGCGACCAAGTAAGGCACGACGCGGTCGTCGCGCCTGCGAGCCAAGCCATGGAGCGCCTCGGCTCTTACGAAGACGTCAGCGTCATTTACCCGTCGCAGCAGCGCATCCCGAATCTCGGGGCCGTCAATCGAAACGGTCTGGCCGATACTTGTGGCGGCCCAATCTCGCGCCCTATCATATGGATCGTCCATCAACTCCAGCAGAGCGCCTACCGCCGCATCCGAAGTCGCACCACAGAGGGAGAACGCCACGCCGTGGCGGACGTCGTCGTCAGAATGGTTGCGCAGCCCGATCAGAGCACCCTCGCAACGACGGTTTCCGAGATGGCCAAAGGCGAACACAGTCGCTATCAAGACATCTCTGTCCTGTTCGCGGTGAATAATCTCGAGGAGGGCGTCGCAGCATTCCTCTGGAAAGGTGCGCGCGGGTGAGCCCAACTGGCCTAGAATAGTAACCCCGAGCCTTCGTGATTTCGGATCACTCGCGGTCGTGCCCCTTGGAGAGGTGTAGCAGCGGCGCTCGGGCGCGCGGAGCGGA
>NZ_JAHLJF010000041.1:0-1732 GCF_018887255.1 Methylosinus sp. KRF6
GACATTTGCGCCGAACTCGGCGTCTCGACGCGAACTCTACGTCGGTATCTGCACAATTGCGGAGCCGAAGGAGGACCCAGACGGCAAGGTTCTGGCGCAAACGCCTGAGCGGGACATAAATACCCTAACGAGGTGCAATCGGATTGATGGTGGTAAAGGGCGATGCCGAGCATGGAGGATCTTTTCAAAGGCCGCCATTTCGACCGCGAAATCATCGTTCTCTACGTAAGCTGATATCTACGATGCAAGCTCGTGCAACAACACCATGGACGCACCAAGCGCCGCTGATTGGCGCCGACTATTGCGCCGTCGCATACAAGCGGAGCCGGCGGATTAAAACTGTGCGTGCATACGCAGTCCGAATACATTGACCGGGCCGCGATCGAGATTATGGCCGGGATTGCCGATAAACTGGTAATCGACGGTCAAATCGACGCCGTCGATCAGATTGAGCTTGTAATAGGATTCGATGGCCTTCTCGCCTCCGTAGGAGAGCGCGCCGTCGCCGATGTAGACGCTCGTTCCGCCGAGCGCGAAATAGCGCACGCGCGAACCTGCGAGGCCGCTGAACGCCATTGCCGCGCCGATCTCGTCCTTCGGACGATCCCACAGTTTGCCCGCCGCCACCAATCCGAATGACACTTGGCGATCGATGTCGGTGTAGTCGACGGTCTCGAAGCGCCCGTTCGAAATGCCGGCGCGCAGGAAGAAACCGACATTGGGCGCGATCTGCTGCTGCAGGTTGATGTGGCCGCCGAGCTTCACACGACGCCTGCGCAGCGTATTGTTGGTGATGTCGGGCGGAAATTGGCCGGTTAGTAGAGAGACAGCGACCACCTCGTCGACCTTATTGAGATAGCCATTGTCGCCATAGATCAGAAATTTCAGCACGCCCGGCTGCTCGGCGAGGTCGTAGCGCATCTCGAATTCGCCGACGCTCATGAACTGGCGTCCGAGCACCGGCTCGATATAGGCGCTGTTGGGAATGCTCGAGAGCTGGAACAGGCCGCCGCGCGCCGTCCACCAATCCTGCTTCCACTCGAGCGCAACGCCGTGCGTGTAGCCCCACGCGTCGGCGGCATAGTCGAAAGTGCCCATCGAGTTGAACGCGAAGTTCAGAAATCCGGTGGTCGGATCATGCGCGTAGACATTGTCGTCGAATACATCGCCGACCGCGAACTTGCCGACCGTGAGGGTGAGTCGATCGCGATCGACCTTGCCGGCGAGCTGGTTCTGCGTCGATTCGAGTGTCTCGCTGAACGAGCCGGTGTCGGGGTCGTCCGCCCGGCCGCCGCCGAGACCGATGATCTGGCGCAGAAAATAGCGCTGGAAGCGCATATAGGGCGCGGCTCGTCCGACCTTGGCGACTGCGCCGTTCACATAGGACGCCGCGCCGACCGAATTGGCGAGGCCATATCCGACGTCGATCTCGGGATTGAGATAGGCGCCGGCCCCCTCCCACAGGTGAACGCCGAGGAAGAGATTGGCGGTCGATCCGAGACGAGCCTGGCCGTTCGCCGGAAAGCTGTTCTGCCCTTTGTAGAGAGCCGGAAATTTCGGATAGCCTTGCACGATATTGGTAATCTGGCCGTGAACGCTGTAGAGTTCGGGCTTCGATTCCTCGTTCTTCAACTCGTCGCTCTTCGTGTCATCATTCTTCTCCTCCTTCGTGGCTCCTGTCGATTGGCAGTTCAATCAAGGACTCGGGGCGATGGGTCCGATTGGTGGCATT
>NZ_JAHLJF010000042.1:0-1471 GCF_018887255.1 Methylosinus sp. KRF6
CATTACAGTTGCTTTTTTAGATGGGCTCGCCTTGCTTCGGCTTGGTGCGCTCGTCGCCATAACGACCATGCGATGACGAACTCGGGACGAATGCGTTTTCGTGCGAGGCGCGTGGCGATGCGTCGGATTTCCTGCATCGACCAGCGGATCAGCTCGCCGTCGATCGAGGCCGCGTAGCTTTTGTCGTCATTGCGCGCCGGATCTTTTTGGGGGACGGCGTCGCCGGTCCATTGGCGTGAACACGTATCGTCGCCATCATGGCGAAGGCCAGCATGACGAGCGAGACATGACGCCGCCATCCATGCCATGAGCGCGTTTCGTTGTGATCGAGGCCCAGCTCGTTCTTGGCGGTTTCGAAGCTATCCTCGATCGCCCAACGATGGCCTTCGATTTTCGCCAGCGCTTCGATCGTCGTTCCACTCGGCGCCCATGTCGTGAAGAAGGCGAGATCGCCATCGGCGATCTTGCGGCGGATCAGCAATCCGCGGGTCCAGACCTGGCCGCCCTGCGCCTCATTGTAATCGCCGCCGGCGAGATCGGCGAGCTCGAGATAGGCCCAATCATGGAGCCGCTCGCCTTTCGTTCCAGCGCCAGCCGAAAGACGTTTCCAAGCGGACAGCGGCAAGCGGTCGGCGATCTCTTTCGCCGTGCCCGCGACGGCGCTCGGCTTGCCCCAGGAGTAGAACGTGTCGTTGGATTTGACGCCCAGCACATAGCCTTTGCCGGCGCGCCGCAACGCCATCTCGATGTCGCCGACTCCGTAGACCGTGTCGGCGGCGACGAAGGAGAATGGAACATTCGCGGCGATCGCCCGCTCGATCATGGCGAGCGCCAACGCCGGCTTGGTGGCGAAGCCGCCATTGGCGCGATCGATCAGTTCCTGCGGAACATGCGCTTTCGCCATACGCGCTTTGTCGTCCGTCCAGCTCTTGGGCAGATAGAGTTCGCGGTCGATGAAGGCATGCCCGTGACCCGATACATAGCAAGCGAAAACGCCGATCTGGCAGTTCGTGATCTTTCCCGCCGAGCCCGTGTATTGCCGTGAGACGCCGCAGGACGCCTTGCCTTGCTTCAGAAAGCCCGTCTCGTCGACGACAAAGACCGCATCGTCGTCGGCCAACGTCTCCAGCGCATAGTCGCGCACAATGTCACGCAGCGCATCCGCGTCCCAACGTCCGCGGCCCAGAATGGCCTGTTGTCGCCAGGGCCCCGGATCGCCGGCGGCTTCCGCCCGCATCCAGCCCGTCTTGCGGCGTTCTTCGCCGAGCAGTCCCTCGAGGAAAGCCTCTGCCGATCGCGCCACGCGGTCTTGCGTGAACAGCGGATGCATCCGACGTTTCACATCACGCAGCGACGACGCCCACAACTCCAGCGTCGTCTCGATCGAAGCTCCCGCCATCCCACGATCCCCGAACCGAATCATGGTGGCCTAGTGAGTCAGAAACCGCCTAATTACGCAACTGTAATGCTA
>NZ_JAHLJF010000043.1:0-1327 GCF_018887255.1 Methylosinus sp. KRF6
CCGCTACCACTTCCACGCCATGCGCCGCCAGAATGGCGCCGGGTGAACGCTTACGCTTCTTGTGGGTCTATTTGATTACCAAGGAAGCTCAGCGCATGGGGTTCATTGCGCTGGCCGGCCACGATAACTCTAGTGGATATCATGCGCCATGAAGTTCGAAGATCTTCTTACGCCCAAACCTTATAGATGGCCTAAGAAAGGAGATCTGCCGTTTCGGAAAGCGATGACGGTTGAAGCTGCTGGAAATTTGGCGGCGGACGGTCCATCCCGCACGGTTTTTATTATGGAAGGATTTATGCAGGCAGGAAAAGCCATCGCTGACCTAATATTGGACAAGAGAGCTTCACGATTCGAGATGGTATATCCGATGTTATTCTGTTACCGTCATGCTGTGGAGACTGGACTGAAGTGGCTAATTATACAGTATGGTCCGCACGTTGGTGTGACACCGCCAGATTTAAATGACACCCATAATCTGTTAGAGCTATGGCGCCACTTCGCTAAGATCAATAAAGCCTGCGGGGCAGAAATGCATGATGAGGAGCTACTGGCCGTTGGTAAGATCATAAAACAGTTTCATGACTGGGATCGGCACGGGGTGGCATTTCGGTATGCCACCAACAAGCGTGGCACCGTAATTAGCTTACTACACTCGGACGTCGATATAGAAAATCTGAAGGACGTAATGAATGGTGTTTCCAATTTTTTAAACGGATCCGATGGTTGGCTTGCCAGTGTCGTCAATGCTCAAAGATCGGTGGCTCGTTCGTAGTGCAGCGGGATTCCTCGCCCCCTGACCTTTGGAGAGCCCCGAAACGAACCTAAGAAACCCGAGCGTGCCCGCTCGGGATGCCTTCCCCGTTCCTCCCTGACCTTCGGAGCCGCCCCTCACGGAGGCGTATGGCGCGGGCGCGCGCAGCCCGCAAGGAGGGTCCGCACACGCGTAGCGTGTGTGGATGCCTTGCGGGCGAGCACGACCGTGCCAAAACGACCGGAGTGGGGGGCGGCTCCGAAGGTCAGGGGCCGGAGACAGAACTCTTTATTGGATATCAGGGTGTTGGCTTGGCGAACGAGCCAAATTCTCGGCGAGGTCCGTAGTCGGTACGGGGTACCGGTCGAGCGTTGCGTGCGGAGGCCCAGATTTCATGGCCATCTACATACATGGTACCCCGGTCGGTATAAAATCTCGCTCTATCCTGCTGAGCTACCGGGACCGCGACACGGACATGTACTAGAGCGGGCGGCTTTTGAAAAGCCGGCGCAAGGGACGGGCAGGGCTCCGAATTCGGGTTAACGGCGGTTAACAGATCGGCTCAGGCATGATTCC
>NZ_JAHLJF010000044.1:0-1308 GCF_018887255.1 Methylosinus sp. KRF6
GAATCATGCCTGAGCCGATCCGTTAACCGCCGTTAACCCGAATTCGGAGCCCTGGCGCCTATTCGCCGAGCGCGTCGCCGGGGGCCCGGCGCGCGGCCTGCGGCGGCCCGCGCTTGGCGCGGTCGCGCGCGCCGAACCATTCGACCGCATCGGCGAGCGCATGGCGGTAGGGTCGGGAACGATAGCCGAGCTCGCGCCGCGCCTTGGAATCGTCGAAGAACATCGTCACCGCCGAGAGGCGCAGGCTCTCGACATTGAGGAAAGGCTCGCGGCCGGTGAGGCGCGCCAGCGCCTCATTGGCGTGGGCGACCGGCAGCAGCGGCCAGCGCGGCAGCCGCATCAGCGGCGGGCGGCCGCCGCTGAATTTCGCGACCTCCGCGAGCAGCTCGGAGAGCTCGACATTCTCGCCGCCGAGGATGTAGCGTTCGCCGATGCGCCCCAGGCGCAGCGCGGCGAGATGGCCGGCGGCGACATCGGCGACATGAACGACGGCGAGGCCGGTGTCGACATAGGCCGGCATATTGCCGCGCATCGCCTCGAGCACGATGCGTCCGGTCGGCGTGGGGCGCACGTCGCCGGGCCCGAGCGGCGCGGAGGGATTGACGATGACGGCCGGCAGAGCGTCGCGCTCGACCATTTCCTCGACCAGACGTTCGGACAGGAGCTTGCTGCGCTTATAGGCGCCGAGCCGATCGCAGACCGCGAGCCGCCGCGTCTCGTCGCAGAGGCCGGAAGCGTCGGGCGCGAGCGTCGCGACGCTACTCGTATGGACGATGCGCTCGACGCCGGCGCGCAGCGCCTCCTCCATGACGATGCGCGTGCCCTCGAGATTGGTGCGCATGACGATAGTCGGATCGGGCGCCCACAGCCGGTAGTCGGCGGCGACATGGAAGAGATAGCGAACGCCGCGAAGCGCAGCGCGCAGACTATCGCGATCGGTCACGTCGCCTTCGAAAACTTCGTATTGGGGGCGGAGATTGGCGCGCGGGCTCGTCGGCCGCACGAAGGCGCGCACGCGAAACCCCTCTTCGTGCAGCAGAGCGGCGACCGCCCCTCCGATGAAACCGCTCGCGCCTGTGACGAGGGCTATGTCCCGCATGTCGCTCGTCATGGCCAAAGCGTCGATCGACTCCGCTGCGCCGGCGCCCGAAGCGCCGCTCTCACTCCGCAGCATCTGGGACGCGCTCCTCCAAAAGCAAGCGCCGCAGCTCCAAGGTCGTGAGCCGCCAAAACCGAGCCCGCCGACATGCTCCCGCCGTCAGCCGGCGGAGGCGCTGGGGAGCTCGTTTTCGAGCGGCTCGGCGGGCT
>NZ_JAHLJF010000045.1:0-1285 GCF_018887255.1 Methylosinus sp. KRF6
CAGGGCTCCGAATCCGGGTTAACGGGCTGAAGCGCCCAAGGCTGTGGCGAGATAATCGTCTCTCCATCCGGCGATTTTTCTGCGGAGCTTGATGCTCGTGCGCCTGGGCTTGGTCGCCTTTCGTTGCGGCTTCATCGGCGGCGGACGCTCGGGTTCGGGGGCGGTGCGGATGAGATTGACCGCGAAATGCCTGACGACGGCCATGTTTCTCGCGCCGTGGCCCTTGCGCAGGCGCGATTGGTCCTCGGCGAAGACGACGTCGAGAACCCAGTGCAGCTGATTCTCTATGCCCCAATGGCCGCGCACGGCCTCGCCCGCCCGCTTCGCGGAGAGCCGGGCCGAGGAGATGTAATAGCGGGTCTCGAAGCGGCTGCGGTCGGCGAGCTCGGCGCGCGATTCGACGCGGATGATCGTCGCGACCTTCGGCAGGCGCAGCTCGCCCGGAAAGCGGCGCTCGCCGTTCAGCCAGTCGACCTCGGTGAGGACACTCACGCTGCGCTGTTCGATGCGTCCATGGCCTTTGTCGGGATCGACGAATGTGTCGATGCGCGTCGCAGCGGCGAAGGCGCTCTCGATCTCGGCGCGCAGCGTCGGCTGATTGGCTTTGACGGCGAGCAGATAATCGGCGTCCTTGTCCACGATCGCCTGGGCGATCTTGGCGTTGGTGGCGATGGCGTCGATGGAGACGAGAGCGCCTTTCAGCGCGCCGCCGTCCGAGAGGCGATCGAGCAGGACGGGAATGGCGGACAGCTCGTTGCTCTTGCTCTCCACCGCCTCCTGCCCGAGCACGAGGCGGCTGGTGGTGGCGAAGGCGGAGACGAGATGCAGCGGGGCTTTGTCCTCGGCGCGATCATGGCTGCGGCGCGAGGTCTTCCCGTCGATGGCGATGAGCTCGGGGCGCTCCGGCCAGGTCTCTCGCACCCATGCGGTGAAGGCGGCCGAGAACAGCGCCGGATCGACGCGGTTCATGAGCAGGGTGAGCCAGCGTCCGCCGGGAACTCCATGCTCATAAGGCAAATAGCGGCGCAGGAAGGGAAGATTCGCCTCGCCCCAAGAGGCGATGGAGTCGAAATGATCGCAATCGGCCATGGAGGCGCAGACGACGAGCAGCAGCACCTCGCGAAGCGGATGCGCGACGCGCCAGGGCTCGCGCGGATCGTCGATGATCGAGAAATGGTCGAGAAGCGCCTTCAGACGCGACTTCTCTTTGAACAGGGCGAAGGCGAGGCTCATCACGGCGGCTCCAGAATCACTCCCCCGATAGGGAATCATGCCTGAGCCGATC
>NZ_JAHLJF010000046.1:0-1164 GCF_018887255.1 Methylosinus sp. KRF6
CGCTAGAGTATCCGTTATGGACAAGGGGCTTTTTCGGCCCAAAGCCGGTCATCGCGCAACAATGCGTTGGCGAGGACGATCATTCTGCGCATGACGGCGGTGATAGCGACCTTGGCCGGCTTCCCGGCTTCGACGAGCCTGGCATAGTCGGCCTTCATCTGCGGATTGAAGCGGCAGGCGACGAGCGCTGGCATATAGAGGGCTTGGCGGAGAAAAGCTCTGCCGCCACGAATGAAGGCGTGGCCCTTCCACGAGCCGGATTGTCGTTGGACGGGCGCGAGGCCGGCGAGGCTCGACGCTTGTCCGCCTTCGAGGCAGCCGAGTTCCGGCATCTCGATGAGAAGGGCGAAAGCCGTGATTTTCGAGACGCCGGGGATGGAGAGGAGAATTTCGAACCGGCGGGCGAGGAGCGGATCGCCGTCGATGCGCTGCTCGATAGCGGCGTCGATCTCCTCCATTTTCGCGTCGATATCGGCGATGCGCCTTTTGTTCTGCTTTTCGAGCAAAGAAAGCGTGATCGCCTTCGCGCGGTTCTTAGCGGCGGTGCGGTCTTTGATGAGCGCAGCTCTCGCCAGATGCAATTCTTTCAGCTCGGCGATGAGCTGGCTGACACAAGGGCGGGGCGCAAGGTCGAGAACCTCTCCCATGCGCGCCAGCATGGCGGCGTCTGCGCGATCGGTTTTGACGAGCTTGCCGGCAGCCTCGGCGAAGCGGCGCGCCTGGCGCGGATTGACTTTGGCGATCGGCAGACCGGCTATGTCGAGCGCGCGTTCGAGCGGGCGATGGTAAGGGCCCGTGGGCTCGAACACGACACGCTTCACCGGCGTGGCGCCCATCCATTTGATCAAGGCCTTTCGGCCGGTCTTGTCATTGGCGAAACGGCGCGCGGCTCCGTCCACGAGGCGATGCGCGTCGAGCCAATCTTTTGAAACGTCGACGCCAATGGTAGAAGGGTTCATCTTTTCCATGCCTCTGCTTGTCATTCGGGCCGAACGCCCGAGTATCCGTTCAGGCCAAAGGAAAAGACGAGGGCGATCAAACTCTAGCTCGACCCGTCAAACGGTCCGCGGTTTCCCGATCCGTCCCTCGCCGCTGACGAGAGGGCTGCCACCCTCTCCCAGCGGTTCCTTTCTGCCTCAGCGGCAGGAAAAGTCATAAGACAAG
>NZ_JAHLJF010000047.1:0-964 GCF_018887255.1 Methylosinus sp. KRF6
CGCTCGAGATCGGCGTCGACCATTTCGCGGATGAGCTGATCGAGCGATGTCTCGGGCGCCCAGCCCAGCGCCGCGCGCGCCTTGCTCGAGTCGCCGAGCAGAATGTCGACCTCCGCCGGGCGGTAGAATTTCGGATCGATCACCACATGCGCCTCCATGTCGAGGCCGGCATGGGCGAAAGCGATGCGGCACATGTCGCGCACAGTGGTGGTGACGCCCGTCGCCACCACATAATCGTCCGGCGTCTCCTGCTGCAGCATCAGCCACATGGCCCGCACATAATCGCGCGCATGGCCCCAGTCGCGCTTGGCGTCTATATTGCCGAGGCGCAGCTCTTTGGCGAGGCCGAGCTTTATGCGCGCCACGCCGTCGGTCACCTTGCGGGTGACGAATTCTATGCCGCGCAGCGGGCTCTCGTGATTGAAGAGAATGCCCGAGGAGGCGTGCAGGCCGAAGCTCTCGCGGTAATTGACCGTGATCCAATGGCCGTAGAGCTTGGCGACGGCGTAAGGCGAGCGCGGATAGAAGGGCGTCTTCTCGCTCTGCATGGGCTCCTGAATGAGGCCGTACATTTCGGAGGAGGAGGCCTGATAGAAGCGCGCGCCGGGGGCGCCGATGCGCATCGCCTCGAGCATGTTGGCGACGGCGACGGCGGTGATATTGGCGGTGAGAATGGGCTGGCGCCAGGAGGAGGCGACGAAGGATTGCGCGGCGAGATTGTAGATTTCGTCGGGCTTCACTTCCTGCACGATGCGCAGCAGGCTGGAGAGATCGCCGAGGTCGCCGTCGAGCAGCTGCACGTCATTTGCGACGCCGAGCCAGCGCAGCCGATGATCCTCGACGCCGCGATGCGAGGAGCGGCGGATCACGCCATAGACTTCATAGCCTTTGCCGAGCAGAAGCTGTGCGAGATAGGCTCCGTCCTGTCCGGTAATGCCCGTCAACAGCGCGCGTTTGGTCATCC
>NZ_JAHLJF010000048.1:0-883 GCF_018887255.1 Methylosinus sp. KRF6
CGGGGCGTGTGTGGATGCCCCCGCTTTTGCAAGGTGATTTTCTCGGCGACTACTCGGCTCGGCGCTTCTATCGGTCGTGTGTCAGGCCTCTCATCGTGGCCTGAAGTGTGCCACGGGCCGGCATGCAGTTCGAAGAACAGGGTCCACATCGGTTCAGAGAGCTTGGTTTGCTCGAGCCCCGGGACTGGTTTTCCCCATTCTGAACATTGAAGTCCTTGCCGCATATGTCGTCGGTCGATCTCCTCGCCGAGCCGGCTCCGAGCCGGCCCTTTCAGCGCTTCTCCGCCTTGCTCCTTTCGGAAGCGAACGGATCACGCCAAACGATAATTCTGTTCACGCGTCATCATGGCCCAGATGATACGGGCCATCTTGTTGGCCAAGGCGACGGCTGCGACCATGCGCGGCTTGCGCCCGAGAATGCGGCCCAGCCAATTGTCGGGCAGCACGCCCTTGCGGACGATCCAGCGGATCCGGCTCATGGCGCCGACAATCAGCAGCTTTCGAATGTCGTGCTGCCCCATTTTGCTGACCGAGCCCAGGCGCGTTTTTCCGCCTGTCGAATGCTGCCGCGGTACGAGGCCGAGCCAGGCGGCGAAATTCCTGCCGCTGGAAAAAGCGCGCAGATCGGGCGCGAAGGCGAGGACCGCGCCAGCCGTGATGGGACCGACGCCTGGAACCGTGCATAGACGCCGCATCTCGACGGTCTCGCGCGCCGCATCGCGTAGGCGCAAGGTAAGCTCGTCGACCTTACGTGTGAGCAATTCGATCTGGTCGAGATAGAGCCGAACGATATCACGCACCGTCTCCGGTAGATCTATAGTCGCATCATCCATCATTTCCACGAGGCTCTTCAGGTTCGCTGGTCCCTTGGCGACGACGATCC
>NZ_JAHLJF010000049.1:0-837 GCF_018887255.1 Methylosinus sp. KRF6
GGTTGCGGTGCAATTTTTGCCGATAGCTATGCGATGGGGTCCGGCAGTTCGTTAGGATCAGGCGGCGAGCATCGCACTCCAGATTTCGGGCGCAGTCGTCCCGGCGGCTCTAAATCTGCTCAGTGCGAATTGCCCCTTCCTGATGCGATGCATGAGTTCGATGCCGGCGATGGTGATCGCCGCGTTTCGGAATCGCTTGAACCCGAGCATAGGACCCAAACGAAGCTTGATAGATCGGTGATCCTGTTCAATGAGGTTATTCAGGTATTTCGATGATCGAATGCGAGTCCGTGCGCCGCCTCGATGCTGCGCGAGAAGTTCGCGCGCCGCCCGATGTGACGCCTGATAGCCGTCGAGCGTGATTTTGCGCGGCGGCCGTCCGTGACGCGCGAACGCACGACGGAAAAACGCTTTGGCGGCGGCGACATCTCGCTTCGCGCGCAGCAAAAAGTCTACGGTCTTTCCTGCCTTGTCGACGGCGCGGTAGAGATAGACCCAGCGACCCTTGATCTTGACGTAGGTCTCATCGACGCGCCACGATCCGCCAGCCCGGCGCGCGAAACGGTTCCACCGCTTTTCGAACTCCGGAACGTAGCGCTGAACCCAGCGCATGATGGTCGTATGGGCCAACGACAAACCGCGCTCCGTCATCATTTCCACGAGATCTCGGAAGCTGAGCTTGTATCGCAGATACCAGCGCACGCAGAGAACGATGATTTCGCGGTCGAAATGGCGTCCTTTGAAAAGATCGTCCACGCTCAGCATCGTCCATAACCCCAGAGTTCGGCTCCGCCCTCCGAAGGATTATGTCCCGCTCACGCCGTTTGCACCAGAGCC
>NZ_JAHLJF010000050.1:0-774 GCF_018887255.1 Methylosinus sp. KRF6
GGGTTCTGTCGCAAATTTTGTCTACAGGCGCGCCGGGCAAGTGAGAATGACGTGGCTCAGGCGGCGAGGGAATAGAATTGCTGCGCAGGACGCATTTCGTTCGTCGTTCGCATCTGCCCCTTTCGGATCATGTGCATCAGCTCGATTCCAGAAAGCGTCGCGGCAGCCGATCGAAATGATTTGAAACCCAGCGTCGGACGCGTCACGCAGTTTCACTGCTCGATGGTCCTGCTCGACGATATTATTGAGATATTTGATGCGCCGGATTTCGATGTCCGCTTCACTCTCCTCATTGTAGCTTTCGATCGCCGCTGTGTTGGCTCCGCTCTTGTCGATCGTGATCTTCTTCGGCTTGCCGTGCTGGCAGATCGCTTTGCGCAAGAAGCGTAACGCGGCTTTGCAGTCCCTCTTGGCCGTCAGAAAGAAATCGACCGTCGCACCCGCTTTGTCGACCGCCCGATACAGATATTTCCAGCAGCCTTTGACTTTCACATAAGTCTCATCGAGACGCCAGCTCGACCCGACAGCGCGCTTGCGAGCACGAAACTCCTTCTCCAGCAAAGGCGCATATTTCGCGACCCAGCGGTTGAGCGTGGAATGGTCGACCTCGACGCCGCGCTCTTCCATCATTTCCTCGAGCTGACGATAGCTCATCGGATACGCCACATACCAGCGGACGCCCCACAGGATCACGTCGCGTTCAAAATGGCTGCCCTTGAAATCGATCATCACGCTATTCCGCCTGCCCCAGCCCGGCGATCATAGCCCCAACCG
>NZ_JAHLJF010000051.1:0-732 GCF_018887255.1 Methylosinus sp. KRF6
CCTGCAATCGGCCGGACTCTAATCGATGCTGGGGGGATTTTTCAGGGGCACGTCACGACGCGCCGCCCGAATACGGGCCGAAGAAGACGCTCTACAATCGCTATGTCCGCTGGGCCGCCAAGGGCGTCTGGGTCAAGCTGTTTCAATCGCTCGCGCAAGCCGGCGGGCCGCCGGCGGAAGTTCTCATCGATTCCTCCGCCGTAAAGGCGCATCGCTCGGCCAGCGGCGGCAAAGGGGGGAGAACAATCAGGCCATCGGCCGCTCGCGCGGCGGACGAACGACGAAAATCCACGCGCTGACCGACGCGCTGTGTCGACCGATCGCATTCATGCTCACGGGCGGCAACGTCGCCGACTGCACGGCTGGCGCTGACCTTCTCTCGCATCTTCCGCCGTGCGAAATCCTCCACGGCGACAAGGGATACGACAGCAACGCCATCCGGCGAAAGGTCGAGAGCGGCGGGACCATGCCGAACATTCCGCCCAAGGCCAATCGCAAGTGGAAGAACTGCTTCTCGCCCTTCCTCTATCGAAACCGCAACGCCATCGAGCGCATGTTCTGCCGCTTGAAGGACTTCCGCCGAGTTGCGACGCGATACGATCGAAACGCCGCGAACTTCCTCGCCGCCGTCTGCATCGCTGCGACCGTCAGCTACTGGTTATGAGTCTGGGCCCTAGCATTACAGTTGCTTTTTTAGATGGGCTCGCCTTGCTTCGGCTTGGTGCGCTCGTC
>NZ_JAHLJF010000052.1:0-704 GCF_018887255.1 Methylosinus sp. KRF6
CTCACGAATCCCCTCATTTTTTCTGACTCATTTTTGCCGCGGCGCTTCGCGAAACAAATTGTTAACGAATCGGTTTCGGAGATGGCGGGGCAATGCGGGCGACAACGCAACGGCTTGAATTCATACAGAACTACCTGACGTCCTTATTCGGCGGCGATCTGCATGCGAAGCGCGTCTGCTCCTTGTCGCTCGCTGTGCTTGGCGTGATGACGAGCGCGTCGCTCGCGGTGGCCGTCATCGGTCAGGCGCTCGCGCAGGCGCGCGGAAAATCGGCCAAGCACGCCATCAAGCAGGTCGACCGTCTCTTGAGCAATCAGGGCATAGAGGTGTGGGAGCTGCTCCCGCTCTGGATCGCGGAGACCATCGGCGCGAGCCGCGATCTCGTCGTCGCCATGGACTGGACCGAGTTCGACGCCGACGATCAATCGACGCTGGCGCTCAACCTCGTCACAAGGCACGGGCGCGCGCAGCCCTTGCTGTGGTTCTCCGTGTTCAAAGCCGAACTGTCGGGCAAGCGCAACGAGATCGAGGACGCTTGCCTCGTTCGGCTCAAAGAGGCGCTGCCCGAAGGAACGAAGGTGACGATCCTGGCCGACCGCGGCTTCGGCGACGTGAAGCTGTTCCGCTTTCTCGAGGAGATGGGCTTCGGCTATGTCATTCGTTTTCGTGGCGACACTTTCGTGAGCGCGGCCGATGGCGAGACG
>NZ_JAHLJF010000053.1:0-701 GCF_018887255.1 Methylosinus sp. KRF6
GGAGAATCTGGCGGCCGACCGTGTCGATCGTCGCCTCGCCGAGAACCAATCGGGGAAACGCAAAGTCGTCGTGGTGGTGCGAGAACGCGACGGGCGTACCTTGCCGTCCGTGTTCGAGTCCGAGGACGCGGCGACCTCTTTCATTCGCAGCCGGGTCGCCAAGGGAACCGTGGTTCACGCCGACGAGAGCCCGGCCTGGAATTCGCTGCACGCCAAATTCTCGATGAAGCGGATCAATCATCAGGAGGGATTCAGCATCGACGACGCTTGCACCAATGGCGCCGAGTCGTTCTTTTCACGAATGCGCCGCGGCGAGCTCGGGCATCATCACCATATCGCCGGAATCTATTTCGCCAGATACGCGCAGGAAGCGGCATGGCGTGAAGATCACCGCCGCATCGGCAATGGCGACCAAGCGGAAGGCGTCATCGGATTGGCGATGGGCCTTGGACCATCGATCGACTTTTGCGGCTATTGGCAGCGGACGAAGGCTGGCTAAATCACGCGCCACATCGTGATCCCGGCCGCCTCGCTACGTTCGATCGTATCCCTCGCCCGGTTCAACGAGCAGAGAACGGTCTTGTGAACCAACTCACGCGTGCGAGCGTCGTCTTCCCGTAGACCCTTCGCCTTCATGACGCCTGCGACGACATCGCGCGTGGTCATCGCCTCCGTGACTTCACGCAGAACGTCATAGATGC
>NZ_JAHLJF010000054.1:0-634 GCF_018887255.1 Methylosinus sp. KRF6
TCCTCGGATCGCTCTCGGATTGCCGATCCCAAGCCAGCGCTTCGAGCCTATCCGCTCGGAATGGTGCTGGAGGCCTGTCCGGACATCGTCGATTACGGCCCGAGTGGCGAAATTTCCTCATGGCGAGACTTGGCGGCAGCCGCGGCGATCGTGCGCTCGGCGCTCGGCGTTTCGCCGGACGCCTGGGCGCAGGCCTCGGATGTCCTCGGCGAGCATGACGCCGCGATCGTCATCGCCGCGATCCTGCAACGCGGCGAGGAAATCAAAAGCGCGGGCGGTTATCTCCGCGTCCTGACCGAAAAGGCGAGGGCAGGGGAGTTCTCGCTCGGATCCGTGCTGATGGCGCTGTTGCGCGGCAAGGCTGCGAAGGCGGCGCGAGAGCGCAAGAGAACGGGGTGACGTGGGGATGGATTTTCGGACGCGCTTCGGCGGTCCACGCGCTCACAGCGTTTCGGCGTCGAGCAATCGGAGCTTTTCGGCGCGGTCGAGCAGGCTTTTGACGGAGGAGGGCGCCCAGCGGGCTCCTCCGCGTGGCGTGCGCTCATACATGGCTTCGAGCTGCGCGCCGATTTGCGCGAGCGTCAGATCGGGATTGGCCCGTTTGATCCCGGCGACGAGCGTGACGAGGCGTTCG
>NZ_JAHLJF010000055.1:0-630 GCF_018887255.1 Methylosinus sp. KRF6
CTAGTCCCGTCGCCGAGGCGTTCACTCTCCGGGCTGTAGAGAACCGCCTATAAGCCGATCTCGGAAGCCCGGCCCCGATGTGTCTTTCGACGGGGATCTCGACCGACTTGCCCGAGCCCATGCGCTGGCGCGAATGAATAGGCCGCGTCGAGGCACCAATTTTTTCCGCGCGCGATCCGGTACCCCGCGAGACGTTCGCGCGGCTGGTCGGGCAGGGGTGCAATCTCGACGATCTTCTCGCAGACATCGTCGACGAACTGCGCGGGCGTCCCTACGACATCATCTCCGTCGCTAGCTGCTGGCAGTTTCGCACGCAGTCGCATTTCGCCGGCACGATCCGCACGGCGGGCTCGGGCGTGCTGCGCGACAGCGGTGCGCCCGAATTGACGCCCACCGACTTGCTGGCGCTGACCGCCATCGCTTATCTGCAGCCCGCGATCCGGGCGGAGCTCGCGCGGCTCGCCGGCCGAGAAATCAGCCGCGACGTCGGCCGGCTGAAGCGTCTCGTTCTCATCGATGGCGCGTTGCGCGCGCCCGAGCGCGGCGCGCCTTTCGCCTATGTCACGACATGGAAATTCGGCCCCGGCAGCCTGCGCGAGCTCCCCGACCTCGAGCGGCTGGAGGACGAGG
>NZ_JAHLJF010000056.1:0-616 GCF_018887255.1 Methylosinus sp. KRF6
AGCAACCGCCACCATCGCTTGACATCGGTCGCGATCTCGCCGAGATTGTTCATTGTTTGTTCTATCTGGCGAAGGCGCCATGGCTCAGCATTTCCTCCTGTCCGCCGCCGCGCGATCTCTCTGCATCGGCAAGGTCATGCGCATGTCCGACCGAGGCGCCGCGAATGTTTTCGCACGGCTGCGCTGGCCTGCGACCGACGGCAAGCCCGTATGTCCGAACTGCGGCTGCACGGCCTGCTACGACTGTCGACGCGGCGCGCATCTGCGCTGGCGATGCCAGGCCTGCGGCGGCGACTTTTCCCTGACCTCGGGCACGCTGTTCTCGTCGCATAAGCTGCCACTGAAAACCTATCTCTTGTCGATCGTCTTGTTCTGCAACGAGGTGAAGGGCAAGAGCATGCTCGCCCTGTCCCGAGATCTTGGCGTTCAATATAAGACGGCTTTCGTGCTGGCACACAAGCTGCGCGAAGCCATGGCCGCGAGCCTGCGGGCCTTGAAGATCGGCGGCGAGGGAAAAGTCGCCGAGATCGACGGCGCCTATTTCGGCGGTCATATCCGCCCGGAGAATCTGGCGGCCGACCGTGTCGATCGTCGCCTCGCCGAGAACCAATCGGGG
>NZ_JAHLJF010000057.1:0-549 GCF_018887255.1 Methylosinus sp. KRF6
GGGCGCTGCGGATCATGCGGCCGTTGATAGACGGCGAGCACATCTTCCATATTGGCGACGAAAGCGGCGCAGGCCTGCGGCGCGATCACCCATTGCTGTTTGAGATGCGGTTTGAGAATGTTTTTTTGAGCGTGCGCCCGATGGTGTTGTCGCTGGCTTTTTCCACGATCTTCAGTTCGACGACCTTTTCTTCGAGCAGGCACAGAGTCCATCTGGCGTAGCCCGCCGGAGCCGGCCCGCAGGCCAGCGCGATGAGCTTTGCTTCCGCCGCGCCGTCGAAAATCCGGGGCCGGGCGCACTTCGGATTATATTTGCGGATCAGCACCGCTTCGAACCCTTCCTCCACCAATTGTCGGCGCGTCCGCTCGACATTGGCGACGCTGGTGTCGAGCGCCTCGGCGATCTTGCCGTCGCTCCAACCTTCACCGGCGTTCGAAACGTCCGCCTTCAACAGGATGCGCGCTTTCGTCAGGAATTGCGCCGAGCGCTTGCCCGAGCCGATAAAGTCCGTGAGCTTCGCGCGTTCCTCCGCGCTCAGCCGCACCACGT
>NZ_JAHLJF010000058.1:0-501 GCF_018887255.1 Methylosinus sp. KRF6
GATCTACCGCTTGTATCTCGAAGGCGAGGCCGGCAAGGGGCCGATGGGCGTCAAGGAAGTGACCAAAACGCTCAACGGGCGCGGACTGAGAACGCGACTCGGCGCGCGCTTCGGCGTCGCGTCGGTCCACAAGGTCTTGACCAACCCGGTCTATGCGGGCCGGTGGCGCTTCAACCAGCGCGAGGCCAAAACCGGGAGAACCAAAGCCGAAAGTGAAGTCATCGAGATCGCCGTCCAGCCGATTATCGAAACGGCCGTCTTCGACAAGGCCCAGGCGAACCTGAAAGCCAGAGACCCGCGCGTCCTGCCGCCCCGCGTCGTCACCGGCCCCATTCTCCTTACCGGCCTCGCCGTCTGCGCTACTTGCGGCGGCGCGATGACGCTGCGCACCGGGACCTCGAAGAGCGGCAAGGTGCATCGCTATTACAGCTGCTCCACGGCCGCCCGCGTCGGCAAGACCGGCTGCAAGGGGCGCTCGATCCCGATGGACCGGCTCGACGG